>QCWG01000009.1:3741-13472 GCA_003149575.1 Altererythrobacter sp. XM-24bin4 | reverse complement strand
ATGATGCATAAGCTTCACAAGTGTCTCAAAAACCCTCAAGGAGCCTGGGGGCGAGCTGGTGGAAGGACTACGAGGCTTTTTATCCAGGTTGTTGCGCGGCTCGGTTAAAGGAGCGGCAGAACGTGAGACTTGGGGGCACCCACGTTCTGCCTACAGGGTATATCACCGGACGGGTGAGAAAGACTGACCCTGCCTACGGCAGTTAGGATGTACTTCCCCAGAATGTCCATACCATTGCAGCGACTACAGTTTGCGCGGCCGTCCAGAGCTGCCCAGGCTGAGCCGCTTTTGCTCGCAAATATGGGCAAGCAACACTATGTCATCCCGCTGACGCTTGCTAGGCAAACGGTTACGTCAGGCCCGTAGACCGCGTTCTGACACTGTGAATTGTCGACAAAGTTGACACTTTGACAGCTGACCTTTGTAAGCATTTATCCTCCGCGCACGGAAGACCCGGTCTCTTCAGTCTTTGACCTCGCAATATTTTTGAACATTTGGAACGCTTTGTTGAAAAATTCCCTGCTCCCGAACAATTCTAACTGTAACACTTTTACGTAGCAGTCTGAGACTAAGCATTTGGCGTACGGCAAGGGAAAAACCAAAGCCCAAGTTCCGCGAAATACGCATCAAGGGCGCCAAGGTCGCGCTTAAGAACGCGCTGGAGAGCGTTGGTTCTCGTCTTCAAGACGATCACCCAGCACGCCATCACATCGCTCTTGCATCCCACACGGCACGTGGTCCTGCTATTGATCTGGATATCAATCTGGAACGATCTGTTGCGCGGGATATCCATGAGCATCAGGACAACGATCGCCCAGTCCGCCTGAGTGGTCTCGCGATTGAGCTGGGGCCTGAGACAGTACAGGTCCGCGGTGTTCTGGCACGAGCAAAAGCTGAAGATGATCTGTCACAAATCACCCATGTTGTGGCGGAAGATTTTGGCGTTGTGAACACATCGAGCCTGGTGGTCTTGAAGCTTCCAAAACCGGTTGATCCTGCGTCCCTTCCTGACACGAGGATGACAAAATCCAAAGCGGAGAAATATCTTCGTTCTCACGTGTCGGGTGAGGAGATTGAGATTGTTGAAAGCTTACAGCTTTCCGGCCGCAACTTCCTTGCCCGCATTAACGCATTGGCGGGCAAGATCGATCGCCTCCGCTCAGAAATTGATCTGGGCTATAACCGTCTGTCGCGCTTGCGACGCGAAATCAACATCCTCCTGCGTCATGATCATGACGCATTTGTGGATGAGGCTTTGGCGGGCGTGCCGAGCGAGCTGAATGAGGTGGACGCAAAGCGCCTGACCTCGATGCATGTCCGGTTTTTCCGGCTTTTTGCCGCTATCGGAAAGCTTAAGGAGCGTCGTCGCGGCATTTACCGCACGATTGCAGGCTTGAAAAAGAGCTGGTTTGGATACGTGTCCAATATCCGCATGCGCCTGGCGCAGAAATATGACGCAATGGTGGTAAGTGAGAAGCTCGATTACGTCACCATTCCCATCGACGATGTCGGCTACAAAGGTCGGACGTTCAACCCATGAGCAACAATGGCGCGCGATCGCAGTATACATCTCGCGCTGACGACAAATTGGCTTGGAAAGGACACCCGCAGATCAAAATACCCAGCGTCTTCACCAGCAGCACGGACTGGCGCCACGGCCTTGTCGATAAGGCACAGCGACGTGGACCACTCTTCAAGTCTGCAGCAGATGGAAAGACCTGGGATGCCGATATGCACGGCGCTGAGATGATCGGGCGCTGGCTCTTTCTCAAGCCCAAAGAAACAGCCAGTCAGGCGGTAAGCCTGGCTGCTGAGTGACAAATGTTTCAAATCCCCGCCAGATGGCTCAATGCCAGCTTGCGGGGATGGCAGAAGCTCCTTCCTTCAGGGAGGCATAGTTCACTAACCTCTTATTGGTACCGTAAGTTACTAGATAGATAACGGATAGCTACCTAGTACCTTATGATATCTATAGATATCTGATGTGCTTGGTGTTTTTGTGGTACTAACATGGTAACAGCTGGTAGCTTGATGGTAATGGTAATGGTAATGGTAATGGTAATGGTAATGGTAATGGTAATGGTAATGGTAATGGTTGTGGTTTGGTTGGGCGGGTTTGTAGCTGCATTATTCAGCAAGAGGTTCATATAGATGTGTGAGCATTGCTCTTACAAGCAAATAGATAGCGAGTAGCTACGTGATAGCTATCATTAATAAATGACATATGATGTTTGTCTGTGTAGATAGCTAGCTACTATCTAGTAGCTAGCTATCTAGTAAAAGGCTATCAAGTAGCTATCAAAAAATAGCTAATTAGTAGCTACTAGATATTGTCTAGATGCATGATCGAGATATCGCTGACATATGGCTTGTTTTTGCCAAGCTAGTCATTTTTCTGCAGCTTTAACAATTTAACCGATAGCTATATGATATCTTGTTGATAAATGGATAGCTATCAGATACCTTTGTGTAAAACTTGAGGTGTCGTATGCCAGTAATAGCATTTGCCAACCCAAAGGGTGGCGCAGGGAAGACAACAAGCGCATTGCTGCTTGCCACGGAGTTGGCGGAAAAAGGGGCTTCCGTAACGCTCTTGGATGCAGACCCAGAAAAGTGGATTTCGCAGTGGGCATCCTTGCCTGGAAAATCGGAAAAAATCACTGTTCTTGGCGATGTTACCGAAGACTCGATTGTTGAGCAGATTGATGAGGCAGCGAGGGTCACTCAGTTTGTTGTCGTTGATCTTGAAGGTACTGCGAGCCTGATGGTCGCTAATGCTATTGGTATGGCGGACATGGTGATAATCCCCACGCAGGGGTCGTCTATGGATGCGCGAGGGGCGGCAAAAACAATCAGGCTAATCCGAAACCAAGAGCGAATGGCGCGACGAAAGATTGCGCACGCAGTTCTTTTAACGCGCGCGAGCGCTGCTGTAACGTCTAGGTCGATGCGTAACGTGCAAGAGCAGTTAGAGGAGTCAGGCATCCCGGTTTTTGCGGTCTCGATTATTGAGAGGGCTGCTTTCCGAGACTTGTTTGACTACGGAGGGACGTTGTCGGAACTGGACCCGCGCAAAGTAAATAATGTTGAAAATGCTGTGCAAAATGCGCGTGCCTTTGTGGGAGAGGTTCTCTCACGGTTGAAGGAACTGCAGGATGCAGAGGATGTTGAGCGTGAGCGGAGGGCAACGGCATGACGAACGAGCGACCAAAATTAGGTTTCGCAGAAGAGCTTGAAAATTTTGATCCCTCTCGTTGGGCGCCATCCTCGGAGGTGCGGAAAACTGTGGCCCCAGTTGAGCAGGCTGCTTCACTGGCTGAAGCCTCTGGTTTCCGTAGTCGTGAACCAAAATTTGCGCCTGCACCGCCTGAGCCTCGTCCACAACGTCGGCGGCGGACGGGTCGCAACACGCAGTTCAATATCAAGGCGGACCCAATGGTTATTGAGCGGTTTGTTAAGATCGCGGATGATCAGGGTTGGGTGTTTGGTGAGGCTTTGGAGCATGCGGTTGCGTTGTTAGAGCAACGCTATGGCCGTGGTGAGAGCGTTCCTGTGCTGGAGGATTGACTTGCCAAAGTCATTGTATTTTAAGGAAGTTCTACAAAGGGACTAGCTCTACACTCTTGCGGCTCGTGTTCCTTGCAGGCCGCAACCTTTGTAAAACTGAGCCACGCCTCAATCGGCGTGGTTTTTTTTGGCTTCAAGGCGGGCAAAGTTTTTAGGCGAGACCCAAAAAGTGCTTTGAAAACGTGGGTTTTCTTTGGGGCGGTGTCAGGGTGTTTTCCCTAGACATGTCACTTTGATAGAGACTAGTGTTTAGGGGTGCACAGCTATATTTTAGGTCTATAATGTCGTTTCCTTTTGAGGGCAGTTTCAAGCGCTTCTTTGGGAGCTTGGCAGGCAGTCGCGCCGTAAGGCGCGCCGCAAAGCGCAAGCAGCGACTGCTCCAGAGGCGGCATCCCGGCTACAAGTTCGAGGCGCTCGAGTCTCGTATTCTACTTGCGGCAGATCCTTTTACTTTAACCCTTACGGAACAGATCAACTCGGTTGAGATTTCAGCTAGTCCTTCGGGTTCTTCCACGTTGGTTCAGGTCACCTTTGATGGGTCAGCTTTTGCTGACGATGGTGCTGGCGGTGGGCCCACTACAGTCAGCTCGTCCATCTTAATTGATACAGCTGACAACGATGGGTTGTTGCTTCAGGGTACGACTGGTGACGATGAGATCACGATCACATGGGTTGAATCTAACGCTGATCTTTCGAATTTCGGTGTGGAGATCGCGGGCCTTGATGGCGCTGACGCAATCACGCTTGGAACCACACCCCAATCTGGAGCTGTAGGGACTTGGGCGCTTCAATCTCTGACCGTTGCAGCTGAACAGATCACATTGCTCGATAATACCCGGGTCGAGGCGGAGGATAATATCTGGTTCGATGCCCAGGCCACGTCAACAGGGCAAAATACTGTTCATAGCAGCGCGATTACTCTTGCAGGTGGTCTGGTTTCCAGTGCTGGTAGTGTTGTTCTGGATGCCCTCTCCAGTTGGACTTTTGCGGGTGCAGTGCCAACCGCTGCGTTCGTGCAGAATTCTGTTATTCAAGTTCTGGGCGATGTGTGGGCTTCGACAGATATTGATATCAGCGCGGTCACTCAGGCGGCATTAACATTCGCGGAGTCTACCCAAGAATTTGCGGACCTACCAATCGCTCCTCCTGAAATTTTAATACCGGCTGGTAGTGCACAGAACGCCGGTATCGTCATTGGCCAAGACGCAGACCTGCAGGGATCAAAGATATCGCTCCTGTCAGAGGCAGACCTTAACCTGTCTGCAGAAGCAGCAGCCTCTACAGCCGATGCTACAGTTTCAGTCGATATTGATCAAATCGCGAATACCACGTTGGCATCGGGCGCCAATGTCACGGCTTCTAGCACAGCAACGGATGCTTTGGTCATTGATGCGTTGGTTGAGACCGGTGTTGATGTCGTCATAACTTCTGGCGATCTTTCTCTATTCGATGTCATCCGGCTTGGTAGCCTCTCTGCGGTTGTTGACCTTGTCCGACATGCAGATGTGCAAATCGGTGACACGGCAGGACTGACAGCCGTTGACCTCGCTGTTGAAGACTATTCCAACACTGCGCGATGGTCAGCCGTTGATTTGCCGGCTGAAACGTTTTTGAGTTCTGACGGCGCGCAGGATCTCGTAATTGGAGATGTTGTCCGCGTTGCCAATGGGCATGGTGCCGGTGGTGACGTTGGGGCGACGTACGTATTTCTGGGTGACGCTCAGACGACCACACTTGAGGCGGCTGGAGGTGCAGCCGTAAACGCGCGTCTTGTGGATCATTCTTCGCGACCTGTGGATCGCGGCGTCAATGTTGACATCCAATCCAGTATTTTCGGGGAGGGAACTGTTACTCTCGACGACCGAGCAGCAGTGCGTGGGCAAAATCTCCAGATTTTGGCAGATAGCCTTGATGCGATCGCCGCAGTTGAAAACTCTCAAACTGTTGAGGCACAATTTGCGTCTATCTCTTCGACTGGGTTGGTTTCTTCAGACTTGGCTGGCTTGGTGTTTGGTGCGCCGGACGGAGGTGGGCAGGCCGGGCTTTTGCGTGTTGCTGCGACAGATGCGGGTGTTTTCCGTACCGAGTCGTCTGAGTTCGTTCGAGATCCAAAAGAAGGAATGGCCACCAAGATCGAGGCGTTCGGCGCTATTAATGCCTTGGCTCGATCGGTTGATGCTCGTGTATCTGGCGGAGCGATTTCAGCAGATCGAATAGAGGTTTCTGCGCAGGCTGTGCAACTTATCGATGCGCGTGTTGATGCGCAGGCCTTGGTCGAGCAACCTGATCTTCTTGGAACGATGGCTTTGGGGGGAAGCTATGCCATCAACCATATCTCTGGTGGTGTCACAGCGCTCCTAACCAATGTCGCGATTACTTCAGATGTGTTGTCAACAACCTCATCTGTTGATGTCGTTGCAGAAAGCGCGATGACCATCAATGCAAGGGCTGAAGCAGGTACCAAAGCGACAGGAGGTATCACAGAAGCAAAAGCGGTCGGTGGTGTCGTTGCGCTCAATATAATTGGGGCGGAGACTGCACCAACGGACCGTGTTGCCGTGGACCATACCGTGTCCAGCACCCCGGTTTCTTTGCAGCCGCGAGATGTTATCGAGACGGAAGATGGTGAACTCTATCGGTTTATTGGCCGGGTAGGGGAAGCCAGTGTTGATCTTTCACTTGAGAATTTGGACGATACAGATCGTTGGCAGCGCATTTATCGTCGAGATATTGATGACTTTTTATTGCTGGAGTCTTCTGAAGATGGCGCGGTTTTTGAGACGCAAGCCATTTTGTATAACGCAGATGTTGGAGCAGATGGCCAGATTACGGTCGATGCAAAAAACACAGCACTCATAAATGCCACACTCACGAACTCAGCTGTTTCACAAACGGCAGGACTTTACACCGAGCCGCTTTTAAGCGGCTCGGGCTCCAAGGCAGCAGCGATTGTTTTTGCCTCCAACGCTGTACAAGCAACAACACGCGCCACCCTTGAGCGTAGCAAAATTTATGGCTTTGGTGATGTTGCGACGCCTTCCGGGGCTGTATCAGTTTCGGCGGATGATCTGAGTGAAGTCTACAGCAACATCAAATTGGTGGCAAAATCCACGACCGGTACTGATGGTGGTGCTGCTTATTTCACAGACTTACTGCGTCAAGATCGTGCCACATTCCGCAGCTCTGAGACATCTGTCGCGCTGGATTTTGGCGACCTGGTCTATGTCACGAGCGATCACGACGCAGGTGGTGAAGCGGGTGGATTATATCGCTACCTGGGAACAGCACAGGCAAATTTTAATCTCACCACGGAGGATTTCAGCAATCTTGATCTTTGGAAGTCTGATGATGCCGAGATTGTTTCACCTGGAAACTTAAGCGAGGACGGCGCAACGGCAGTTGGTGGCGCCTTTGTCTATAATCGTGTTGAGAGCGATGCGCAGGCTGAGGTGCGCGAGAGTGACCTGCGTGTTGAGACGCTGTCTGTCGAAGCAGACAAATCAGCAACCATTTATGCAGAGCTTGACAGCTATGCGAAGAGCTCTGCCGGTTCTGCCTTCGGAGAAGGCGCTTCGCTTGCTATCAATGGTCAGATCGCCGCGAATGTCGTTGTGGGTTCTGCACAGGCAGAGGTGCTTGGCAGCACTATCGTTACCACGAAAGCATCTCCCGTAGCAGATCACCAAGCAAGTGAAACGGTATCGGCATTAAGCACCGATGACATTGTGCAAAATGGCACACGGTATTTCCGGTATCTTGGCATAGCAGAGGCGGAGACGGACCTTTCTCTGGAAGATTTTGCCGACGTATCACGTTGGGAAGAATTGCTGGAGGGTGTGGCTGTACGGGCATTCAACGCGTCTTCGATAGATGCGCTGAACAAGAATGCCACGGTTTCAGGAGAAACAGCCGTCGGTGTCACGCTGGCTATCAATACTGTTGGGTATGCGCCAACAAACGTGATTTTCGCCGCTGCGGATGCGGTGGCTGGAACCAACCTCGAGGAAGTTGATGCATCTCAGGCTGCAGCGCGTCTCACCAATACGGCTGTAAACTCTGCGGGTGGATTATCGGTTGAGGCTGAAAATACCGCTTCCATTGATGCAGAAATTTCCAACGATGCGACCTCTGCCGCGAGCGCCATTGTTGATGCCAATGGTATGGCTGCAGCAGCGTTGATTGCGCTCAATCGTGTGACCGGTGGCGCCGATGCCGAGATTGATCTGGATATCCCGCGCAGTACCGCTGACGGTGTGGTGCTGATCCCACCTGGCCAGTTGGTGCAAGATGGCAGCGCAGTTTACCGCTATACTGGTGCAGTCGATTTGGCCGCCACAGATTTTACGGATGCGGGTGTCTGGACAGAGGTTCTAGGAGGCCTCCGCGTTTATGATAGTGCAGAGACAGCTGTTGGGCTGCGGTCTGATGATATGGTGCGTGATGGTAACAACAGCTATCGCTACACCGGTGCTGTAGATCTTTCCAGCCTCACGCCCGCGGATTTCTCAGACTATACGGACAGTTCGGTTTACGCTTCTGATGCTACCGGGGTGAACCTCGTTACGGGAGACCTCGTATATATTGTTTCGGGGGCGGGAGCCAATTTTGTCTACCGCTACGATGGTGCCGGCGCGTCTGCGGTTGATCTGTCTGCGATCGATTTTAGCGTGCCGTCTGATGACTGGGCGCAGCTTCAGATCAAAGCGTACGCTGATCTGACGGCAACAGAAGTTCTGCAGGTCGGGGATTTTGTGATCGATGGGGGGATTGTGCGTGCGTATGGCGGCACAAATACCCTCGATCTATCTGTGCAGGACTATTCGGATCGCGCATTTTGGCAAGTCTTGGACGTCACCGTGCATGCGACATCCAAAGCTCTTGATGTCTCAGTCAACGGTGGCTTTTTGATTAGAGACATTTCTGCCGCTGGCGGGGGGGTTTTGATCCAGTCCGATGGCACCACGGTGCAGATGGGTGTCGGCGATCAGCTATCTATTGATGTCTCCACCCTTGGACTTTCAAGCGCCGAGCAAGCTGCTTTCGTTGCGGAGCTTACAAAGATTGGCTTCACGAACTCAGGCACAGTTTTTAGTTTAAATAATGATGGTACGATCGCAAGTACTCTCACATTTGATTTCTCTGCGTTTACACTCACCAGACCAATCAACACGTGGCTCCAAAGTGGTTCATATCTGTCGTTTTCTGGTTTTGGAACGACAGCAGCGCTTTCTACTCCTGGCGCCGATGGTACAGCGGTCGTTCTTGAAGCGGGTGATCTGGTTCAGGTTACAGATGGTTCCGAGTTTCAACTCGTGCGCTTTACCGGGCTCAACCGTTTGGACCTTGCACCAGCTGTTCAAGAGTACCTGACCAACACCACATTCTGGGCGCAAGACGTTGCTCCGGGTTTTTACGTCTCGAGTGATACGGCTGACGTTACTCGTGGTAACCTAGTCGAGCGGGATGCGACGGGCACGGGAGGTGTCGAGGGCGCCATTTATAGGTATATCGGGGACCTGCCGCTTACGCTCGCGGCGAGCACAGACTACGACGATACCTCCAATTGGACCCGGATTGATGAACTGTCAGCTACGGGTGCTGTAACAGTCTCGGCTGATGACTATGGCTTGATCTCCGCATCGAGCGCTATGAAAGCGATCTCCTCGACAACAAACGATGGTGGTGCCAGCCTCGTTGGATCGTTGGTTGATCAGCTACAAGAAAGTTACCGTTTTAGTTCGGCATCTTTGGGGCAAGATGTTTCAGAGGATGATCTTGTACGGGTTGCCAGTGGTCATACAGGCGGTGGCGTATCTGGTGGTGTTTACAGGTATATCGGGACCGCACCTTTAACGCTTGCGACAGAAACTAATTATGCCGACACCGCTCTTTGGGAGCGTGTTGCCAATGAAGCGCTTTCCACGCTGATCCCGGCGCTGAATGTGACAGAGTCCAAGTCTGTTGCGGTTGGTGGGTTGATTGTCCGCAATGAGTTGGCCAGTGGCGCAACTGCTCGCATCGATCCTGTGACCCTGACTGCTGGGTCTGTGGCTGTGGATGCGCAAAGCCGTACGGAGCTGGATGCTCGTTCCGAAGGTATTGTGACGAGCTCGGGTGGTAGTGCATTTGGGACAGGGCGCTCACTCGCCATCAATGCGATGATC
>QCWG01000009.1:2394-2982 GCA_003149575.1 Altererythrobacter sp. XM-24bin4 | reverse complement strand
GTGAGCAACTCCGTGACTGGGAGTGCGCTTGCGGAGATTACAAGCGCCGGGGTGACGACCACCAGTGGCGGGCTTTCTGTCTCTGCGCGCAATGATGCGCGTGTGAATGCGCTGCTCAACAGCGTGACACAGACGGGTGATACGGCGGTTGGTGTTGTTCTTGCGTTCAACACGTTGGGATATGATGCCACGAACCTTCTGTATCAGACGGTTGATGCGCTTGTTGGTACGAGCCTTGGGACGAAGGATGCGGCTGAGGCGATTGCGCGGATCACTGGTGGGACGCAGATTGTTGCGGGTGATCTGACAGTTGAGGCGGACAATGTTGCGCAGTTGAATGCCACCTTGTCGAATGCGGCGAGTTCAGCGGCATCTGCGCTTTATGGTGCGACGGGTGCGGCTGCGGGTGTTGTGCTTGCGTCGAACATGGTTGCAGCGGGTGCGGATGCGCGGATCAGCAACCCGACAGCAACAGCGACGGTTGGTGGCGATGCACTGATCCGTGCGACAGACGCTGCGGGTATCTATTCAAACGTCAAGCTGGTCTCATCCTCCGTTACCTCAAATACCGGCGGACTGGATATTCTG
>QCWG01000009.1:0-1722 GCA_003149575.1 Altererythrobacter sp. XM-24bin4 | reverse complement strand
CGGAGTACCTTGGACACGGGTGGGGAGCTTCTTAATCCGCCTCGGTATTACAGTACGGATGGTGATGCCAGCTCTGCTTTCCCAATCTCGTTTGGGGATCGCGTTCAGGTTTCTGAGGGTTATACGGTTGGGTCGGTTGAAGTCCCTGCAGGCATTTATGTCTATCTTGGTGGAGAGAGTGATACCATCGCACCAAGCACAGCGGATTATACAAACCTTGATCTGTGGAAGCTTGAGAGTTCTGCGAGCGGTTTGGTTCCTAATCTTGGGAATGTGACCGGATCGGATTCGATCGCCATTGGCGGAGCGGTTGTCCGCAATGTTGTAGAGAGCGGCGCTGTCGCTCTCTTGGAGGGTGCCACGATCGACAGCGGGACGCTGACGATTGATGCACAAGCGCTCAGCACGCTGATCGCCGAGCTTGATAGTTTTGCGGAGAGTTCAGGCGGGTCGTCGTTTGGCACGGGTACGTCGCTTGCGGTCAATGGCTCGATTGCGACGAACGTTGTTGTAGGTGCAGCACGTGCGGAGATCATCGATAGTAATGTGACGACGACAGGTGCTGTGCCCACTGTGGCGCATGATGCGAGTTCGCTGTCATCTGATCTTGTGACGTCTGATCTTGTTCAGTCTGGCACACGGTATTTCCGTTATCTTGGTTCTGGTGAGACGGGCGTTGATCTGAGCCAAGAAGATTTCAGAGATGTGTCTCGCTGGGAAGAGGTTGCGGCGGGCACGTCGGTCCGTGCTCTGAATGACGCGTCGATTGAGGCGCTGAATAAGAGTGCGACTGTTTCTGGTGATACGGCTGTTGGCGTGAGCCTTGCATTCAACACGGTTGGCTATGCGCCGACCAATCTGTTGTTTGCATCGGTTGATGCGCTTGTTGGGACGAGCCTGACGCCGAGTTCGGATGCGGAGGCGATCGCACGGATCACGGGGACAAGCTCTGTTACGTCCTCGGGGGGCATTGCGGTTGAAGCGCAAAATACAGCCACCATTGATGCGGATCTTTCGAATGATGCGACCTCTGCAGCGAGTGCTTTGGTTAATGCCAGTGGGATAGCGGCATCGGCTGTTCTTGCTTTGAACCGAGTGGCTGGTGGGGCCTTGGCCGAGATTGTAGCCAACAGTGCGACTGGGGGTGATGGGGCTGTTGTTGTTTCTGCGGATGACAATGGTTTGATTTTGGCGTCGAGTTTGATGAAGGCGATTTCGTCGACATCGAATGATGGTGGTGCGAGCCTCGCCGGGACATTTATTGACCAGCTAGAGGATAGCTACCAGTACAGCTCTGCGTCAGTTGGGCAAGTCATATCGCAGTATGACGTAGTGCGTGTTGCGAGTACTTACGCTAATGGCGGCGTTCCGGGCGGTGTCTATCAGTACACTGGGGCGACTGATTTGGCGCTGAGTGGCACGACGGATTACAGTGATACGGGCAATTGGCAGCGTGTCCGTGAGGCGTCTGTTTCGGATTTGATCCCGACTGGTCTGAATGTGACAGCGTCAGAGTCTGTTGCGGTTGGTGGCCTGGTTGTGCGCAATGAGCTTGCGGGCGGTGCGACGGCGCGGATTAATCAGGGCACGGTGTCTGGTGGGTCTGTGACGGTTGATGCGCAAAGCCGGACGCAGCTTGATGCGACGTCTGAAGGGATTGTTGAGAGCTCTGGTGGCAGTGCGTTTGGCACGGGTGTTTCGCTTGCAATCAATGCAATGATT
>QCWG01000008.1 GCA_003149575.1 Altererythrobacter sp. XM-24bin4 | reverse complement strand
CTCTCAAGAAAGATATCAATGCCCTAATGCCATGGGCCTATGCAGCCGAAACATCCTCTCAAACGAGCTCGCCCGGGACTCCCTGACGAGCTCGCGCACGCGACACACAAACGCCTGTCAACATATGCGCTCCGAAAAATCTCAATGGGACCCAGACAGCGCATACACTTACTTGGATCAATGGCAAAAAACGCATCAATACCGAAAAGTTCACGTGTTCAATGATTAAGAGTGCGTTCAAATGAAGAGAGCGCCACCGTCGGTGGCGCTCTCTTACTGCTTAGATTTTGATATTAGACACCAGCAGGAGCGTCGTTATCAAACACAAGCATGTTCAAACCAACCAGAGATACTCCTGTACCTGCTGTTGCTCCTTCAATCAGAAGGAAGTCTATATCTGTGCCTGTTGTACCAAAGGTAAATGTGCCAGCGGTATCATCGTAAGTACCTTGAGCTTGATACACCCCAGCTGTCGCACCATCGACAAAATCTAAGGTATCATCCGTAGTTATAGCAATTGTACCGAAACTCGAGAAGCTACCTGCTGTGTACTGCTGACCATTTATATCGGCGTTCAAGATGATACGATCATTCGCTGTAGTACTGTTGATACCGCCAGCAGCCGCATCATCAAAGTGAAGAATACGATCAACACCGTCATCAAACTCAACTACCCCAGATGAGGCAACAGACCCTGTAGCGTCAACGAAATCAGCATCAGAGAAGTAAAACTGATCTTCAACGCCATCACCATCACCACCGGTCATCACGTCGGCACCTTCGCCACCATTGATGATATCTTGGCCTGCACCACCAGTGATATCGTCATCACCACCAAAGCCAAAGTAGATACCGTTCCCGCTAGCCACAGCCGACATGGTGTCGCCAGTCGCTGTGCCTTCGATAAGAACATAACCCGAGTCACCCTGAGCGCCATAAGGATCTTCAACGATCAGGTCTGTCACTTTGATAGCGCCCTGCTCCTCAACATCGAAGTCAGTCTGAGCGGATCCATTGTTAGCAATATCCTGAACACCTCCGACCGCCACTTCGAGTTGCAGAGTGTCATTCAAATCAGGATCGCTTGCTGTCAGGCTGATAGAGTCACCGTCAACCAAAGCCCTATTCACGACCAGCGTCGGCGCATCGTTGGTACCAGTGACGGTGATAACAACATCTTGCGTATCAGTAACACCATTATCGTCTTGCACCGTGATCGTGTAATCAATCACCAGTGTCTCGCCTTCTGCTAGCAGATCGAACTGATTTGCAGCTGTGGTGTTAAACTGCCATTCAACCTGCGTCGGTGTATTTGCATCATTGGGCAGAGCAATAGACAACAGCGTAGCCAAAGTAGCATCATCAAGCGTTGCTGTATCAAGCTCTGTTTGCGTACCACCGTTGGTGAGGAACGTCGAAGATGTGTTAACATCTGCAGTGATACGCTGCAGACTCACCACATCTGTCCGATCCACATCAAACACCGTCAATGTTCCAGTTGCCTCCGCTGCAGTACTATTGAAGTCGCCTTCAGTGACCGCTCCAGCCGCACTGTCCCCGGATGTTGACGTATCAATTACAGGTGCATCATTCGTCCCAGTGAAGGTCAGATTGACCGTCACTGTATCAGAGAACGTGCCATCACTGACTGTCACCAAATAATCGACCTCGATACTCTCACCGTCATCAAGGAAGTCCAAGTCCACCGTGGTGCCGTTAAGGCTCCAATCCCAATCTACACTGACCGCATCTGCAGTGCCGGCAGTAAGGTCAGTTCCACCGAAGTCGAGATTTGCAAGCGCGCCAAGCGTATCGAAGACAGTATCGTAATCAGTCGTCGTCGACGTGATATCCGCATTGCTATCATCATACCAAGTCACTGTTGCAGCACCGAAGTCGTAGTCGAGCACGTCGCCTACATCGGGGTCAGTCACAGTGAACGACCCAGACTGGTCCGCAATGGACTGTGCCTGCGGATCGGTCTCGACGATGTTTGCAGGATTGGTGATCCCACCAATCACAAAGCTGTCGTTCTCGCCTTCAACCGTCACAGTTACAGTTTCAGTGATCGTGCTGCCTTGATTGTCTGTGATGTCCACCTCGTATGACAAAGTCAGAACATCGTCTTCCCGAAGCCACTGAGTGTCAGCCCCGTTCAGATCAAACGTCGAGACAGACGAGACATCTGTACCATTGGAGGTGGCCGATGCGATCGTCAGATTGGCTGCTGCCCAGACATTTGCATCAATATCGTCATCGTTCAGCGTATCTGTTTGTACAGCACCATCAACGACGCTCAAAGTGGTGTTGTTGAGGACAACAGTGGCTGGGTTGCTGACGGTAAAGTCGATAGTATCTCCAACATCCTGATCGCGCACAGTGACGCTGCCAGTATCAGTGGTTGCCCCATCTTCGATCACAGTCAGAATATCGTTATCAACGAAGTCGGTCAGAGCATCATTGGTCCCAACAATCGTAACAACCAGTTCGTCAACATTGGTATCTGAAGTCAGATAGTCTGTTGCCGTCGTATCGTATGCGATGGTGAGAGTTTCACCAGCACGCAGCCAATCAAAATCAGCGGTGTTGGTATATTGCCAATCAAACGTCACATCGCCGCCATTAGAGGCTGTAGAAGCGGGCGTGAACGTCACATCTGCGTTATCGGCCAGGCCCACGAGGCTGGCTTGGCTTGTGCCCAATGCAGCAAGGAATGCTGCGTCAGAAGTCAAAACCCGACCCGTTGCGCCTGTTGTAACAATATTTACTGCCCCACTAATCGCATCAGGGGTCAACAAATCACCAACATCCAGATCGTGGAGGGTCAGCGTTCCATCAACAGTTACCGTTTGATTTGACGCATCCACAAGCTCCTGAACGGAGCCAGTGGTGTTGCTGTATCCTGAGATCGACACATCATCATTTACACCGTTGATAACAACACTGACTGTCTCTGTTTCAGAGCTTCCATACTGGTCAGTCACTGTCACATCGTAATCAAGCGTCAGCGTGTCGCCAAATTGCAGCGCATCAAATGTGCTGCCATTCGGATCAAACGTCCAAGTCAACGTCTCTGCTTGCGACGCATCTCCAATCACCGTGCCAGGCGCGACAGTAAACAGCGCATTATCTATGTCGTTCTGAAGGATGGTCTCAATGGTTGTCGAAACCCCGTTACGCAATCCGTTGTCATCAAGACGCTGTACAGAAACAGCCACTGACGTAGGCGTTGTGACCACATCATTCACGTCAAGGTCTGTGATGGACAGGGTTGCATTCATGCCTAGGGGCAGATCTTCCGTCGCAACACCAGAGTTGGCATCCGTCCCAACGACATCAATGATCGGCGCATCGTTGGTGCCAGTAATTGTTACTGTCAGGACTTGCGTATCTGTCGAAAGGCCATCATCCGCGGTGATTTCATACTGGATTTCGAGAATTTCGCCTTCTGACAAGAAGTCAAAACTCTGCGCACTTCCGGAATTGAACGTGTAGCTAAAGTCCGTTCCTGCGGCTGCATCAGCAGCCAAGTTGTTCAACACACCGGAGGATACCAACAAGGCTTCTGCTGCGGCAACATCAAAGCCAACATCAGACGCAGCATTGAGCGGGTCGCCAGATGTGCCGGTCGCTGCATGCAGCGTGGCTGTATGTGTGATGTCCACATCATCATTGGTGTCGATATCCACAACATTTAAATCAAATGTTGCTTCAAGCGCCCCAGCATCTTCAACGAAGCTCGCCGCATTTGCACTAGTCACCGTCAAATTCGGAGCATCATTGGTACCGGTCAACGACACCGCAAATGCTTGCGTTACAACTGCATCATCACCGTCACTTAGCTCAACGGTAAAGGTGTCGGACACAGACTGCCCTTCAGCCAGAGCCTGAATAGCAGCAGCCTGAGCAGCTGTTGCGCCTTGGACGTACTCATACTGACCACTGTCTTGGTTGATCGCCAGGGTACCGTAAGTACCCTCCACAGCTTCCACGCCTGGCGCAACATCTGTCCCGCCTGTGAGGCCAAAGGTGAGCACGTCACCATCGACATCACTTGCATCAATGTCGCCTGTAAGGTTCGTTGTCGCGCCATCTTCAATAATGGTTGCTGCAACCGCAGCTGTATCAAAAATTGGAGCGTCATCTGCACCCGTCACATTGACTGTAACAGTCGATGTGGACGCATTTCCATAGCCATCAGACGCTGTGACGGTGAACGTGTCCATCTCATGCTCGCCATCATCCAGAGCTTCGATGGCAGCTTGCTGAGCACCAGTTGCTGCAGCTTCATAGGTATAGGACCCATCCGCCAAGACGGTGAATGTCCCATATGTCCCGATCACAGTGTCTGGTGTATACGTCACCGGTCCACCACCGCTGTCAGTACCGTTCAACTGGCCTTCCATGGTGGTATCATCAACACCAGAGCGGGCTTCATCGTCAGCAGCAGCACCGTCTGCGTCAGCCTCATCAAACGCACCACGGATCTCATTCACACCATTAGCAGTTGCCGCTCCATCGGTGTGGCGGATTTCCTCGAGCGTCAGAACCTCGTCGTTTACATCAGGCGCAATCGTGTCGATCAGGACAACATCGTTGTCACCAGTCAGAGACGCAACACCCGGCAGGAAGATCTGCAGATCTTGACCGTTCAAGACACCGTCATCATTGACGTCAACCCAGAGCTTCGTCCAGCCTTGGACGCCGTTCACTTCCAGGATGTAATCGAACTTATAATCGTTCGCATTTTGCGAGACGGCACCTTGGGCATCCAAGCCATCCAATGCAAAGCCCGGACCACCATTGTCTGTTCCTGCATTGTTAAGAAGCGACAAACCAAGCTGCATTGGTGTTGTGATGTTATAATCGGCCGGAATTGCCTGCGGATTTGGGCCGTTCAGGAAGCGATCAGACAGCGCCTCATAAATAACCTGCGTCTCGATTTCGATAAGGTCGTCGCCCTCAACGAAGTCTGTGATCGTATCACGTACCAGACCACGGCTGTCATTGATGCTGACATAGCGGAATTCGTCAGAACCTTCGCCACCCGTCAAAATATCTGCAGCACCGCCACCTGTGATCTCATCATTGCCATCACCAGAGACGACAACATCAGCGCCGCCACCGGTGGAGATCACATTATCTCCATCATCTTGGGTGAGATCACCGTCAGCGACAAAATCGCTGCCAACTGTTACGACATCAACGCCGCTACCTGTTGTAACGCTGTTATTACCGGAACCGATAAGGACATCGTTATTACCATCACCAGCATCAACGGTATTGTCTCCATCACCCAGTGTAATGGAGTCACTTCCTGAGCCTGCAACGACAGTATTGTCACCGTCATGCGCTACAATAACGTTGGCACCGTCGCCAGCTTCGATCCAGTGATCACCGTCTGTCAGAAGTTGAATGTCATCATTGCCAGCGCCAGCATACACTTCAACGTCGCCATCAACATCATTTGCTGTGTCACCCAAATCTGTTGCCAGAACAGTGTTTTGGCCTTCACCAGCATCAACGATATTTGGCCCATTGCCCAAGGTGATGCTGTCATTGCCGGCACCAGCGTCAACATCGTTGAAGCCATCACCAAGCGTAATGACATCATCTCCATCGCCAGAGCGAACCGTGTTGTTGCCACCATCATTGGTGATGATGTCATCACCCGCCCCAGTATCAGCAAAGTCATCGCCTTCACCAAGGTCGATCACATCGTTCCCAGAACCTGTCGTGATAAAATCCTGACCAGTCCCACCAAAAATGTCAAAGGCCCTGTCACCGGTGACACCACCTGCATTGACCGTCAGACCACCTTCAAAATCTGTATCATCAAGCGCAGCTGCATTTACGGACAAACGACCACTCGCAACATCTGTAAACGAACTATCCGCAAAGGTCAGGCCAACGTCAGCGTCTCCAAATTCAACGACAACATATGACTCAATGCCGCTAACCTGCGTTACATCGGCTGTGGTGTTATCAGCTGTGACGTTGATGACATCATCCGGACCGGAGCCCCCTTTGATTATGTCATTGTTTAGATCTGCTGCTGCCCCGTGAATTGTCAGCGTCACATCTGTTGCAGACGCATCAAACTCATCAAACGCAGAACCGAGGACCACTTCCAGATCATTTGTGAAGGCCGGGTCCAGCAAAACACTGCCACCGTCATCGCTCATGTCGATGAAGCCGATGCCAGAGCTTGCCGCTTCTGCACCCAGAACGGCATTCATTTGAACGCCATTCACCGTGATAAGACGCTCAACCGTTCCATCTACAACAGAGACAAAGTCATCATCAGTGAAAGCACCGCCGCTTAACTGCAGCGCGTCACCGTCTGTTTCACCACCTTCGCCACCATCAAAAAGAACATTGGCGCCCAGCTCGCCTGCATCAATCCGCAGGATGTCATCACCATCCGCTCCGGAGATCATCAGGTTATTGTTGTTAACACCCTCTTTGACGAAGAGATCATTCCCAGCCGTTCCTGTAATATCAAACTCGTAGTCAACATCGACGGTCGCTTCGAGCGTGACCGACAAGCTATCATCGGCATCGGTGACAGGGCTTGCATCAACTGTGATCTTGGTCAGCGTATCGATATCGCCGTTGCGGAACACAAGGTCGTGATCATCAGAACCACCTTCACCATCGGTGGCAAAGGTATACTCTTCGATACCCGTCACATTGGTCAGGTCAACAGAGGCATCAATGCCGCCGGCGTTAGCGGCATCCCCATTCTGGAAAACAACAGAATCCACACCGCCGTTATCAGTGATCACATCGTCAAAAGTCAGCTCGCCAGCATCGACCTCGAGGATATCATTGGCAGACCCAGTTGTGATGGTGTCATTACCCAAGCCCATCTTCAGTGTCATAGGTGCACTGTTCGGCCCCATGATGGTTCCATTGCCGTCACCATCTATGACTGTGAGCGCCCCGGGGAAGCCTGAGGCATCGATTGTGATCAAGCCAAGGGTCGCACTGGCATCAACTGTCTTGATGCCCGCATCAAATGCGTTTTGACCAAGGGTAATGGTGCCTGCACCATTACCCGTCAGCTTTAGAATTTCGATATTCGAAACATTCGTGAAGTCTGCATCTGATGTATCGCTCGTAGTGCCCAGCTCGAGAATATCTGCATCACCAAGACCGCCGTCGATCTCATCGCCGGCATCAAGAGCATCACCCATCCGGATGGTGTCATTTTGCGCGCCACCAGCAACCTGAATATCAACGTCAGTTGCTTTGTCTTCCGACTGATCATTGTGATTGACGACAATGGCAGAGCTAAGCAGTGCACCACCGTTTACAAAAAGCCGAGGCGTGTCATCGCCAGCATTATCGAAGCTATCTTCGATATTCAGTGTAAATGTTGTGTCATCAGGGCTTGTGATGTTTTCTTCGGGAACTTCAATTTCCTCAATTCCTGAGAAATCGCTGTTGAGAACAACAGGATTACCGGCACGCTCGATGATAACAACCTTATCATAGCCCGTGCCACCTTCGATCGTATCATCACCAGTCAGCTCATAATCACCAAACTGGAATACGTCATCGCCACCGTTACCATCGAAGCTGTCAGCGCCACCGTTGTTATTACCAGAATCCCCATCACCACGAATGGTATCGGCACCTTCACCACCAATAAAGGTATCATCGCCGTCACCACCAAGCAGCGTAATACCGCGCGACAGCGCAGACGCATCAACATAGGCAGAATCCGCACCGGGCTTACCGACATCAGAGGCATCAATGGTTACCGCCGTGTCATCATTATCGAATGCGGAGCCACCAGCGATCGTGTAGGTATGATTGCCATCGTTTAGATTGATCGTCTCAAAGCCAGTGACATTGTCCAGGCCATCACTACCAGGCGACGTAGCGCCATTAGCCATCGTGATGTTGAGAGTATCGTTATCCGCTCCACCCCGAAGGACATCTGCGCCTGTGAGCTGCTCGCCACGGGTATTTACAGTGTCATCACCAGCGCCAGCGTCAACAAACTCGTCAGATGCATCTGTCTCATCGCCAGTGTCGATTACGTCGGCGCCCGCACCGCCGTAAATATCGTCGGCTCCGGCACCACCAAAAATAAGGTCGTCGCCACCACCAGCAGAAAGGATGTCATCGCCGTCACCACCATCGATCCCGTCAATGCCATCGCCCGTGGTTACCGAGTCATTGCCCGCACCAGCTTCGACAAGGTTGCCACCACCACCAAGTGTGATGCTGTCCTCATCTGCACCACCAAAAACTTCGTTCACACCATCACCCGCAGTAATGATGTTTGTACCATCACCAGCGTCTACGACGTTATTGCCGTGACCTAGTGTGATTTCGTCAGTGCCTGCCCCACCCGACGTAATGTCGTTATCACCATCGCCCGCAGTAATAGTATTTGTACCATCACCAGCGTCTACGATGTTATCGCCGTGACCAAGCGTGATGATGTCACTACCAGTGCCAGCTGTAATGTCGTTATCACCATCACCAGCCGTAATAGTGTTTGCACCCTCACCTGCGTCTACGATGTTGTTCCCGTGACCAAGAGTGATGCTGTCATCGCCATCACCAGAATTCACGTCATTATTGCCGTTACCCAGCGTGATGGTGTCATCACCATCACCAGAAACAACAGTGTTGTTGCCGCCATCATTGGTGATCGTGTCGTCACCAGCACCAGAATTGACAAAGTCATCACCTTCGCCAAGGTCAATAACATCATTGCCAGCGCCCGTGACAATCACATCATCGCCCGTACCGCCAGTAACGGTGTTATGACCACCTGACGCGGTGATTGTGTCATCACCCGCGCCACCGTCAACGGTGTCATCAGTGGCGCCCAATTCAAATACGTCATCACCATCACCACCGGTCACATCCATACCGGTGGTAGAGTCCACGGTGGACAACGTAACCGAGCCTGTGGAGCCGGTCGCATCCACCGTTTCAATTGTGCCGCTGATTGCATTCTCGATACCAGCCGCAACAGCTGCATCACCAATCACGAGCCCAACCGCAGTCGAAATGTTGAGCGTACGCACGCCATATGTGTTCAGATCATTGATCCGAACACTTCCCGTGCTGCCAGCTGTAGACAGGTTGACTTCTTCGATACCAGAAGCAGTCATTGTGGATCCATCTGCCTGGCTGTCCGCGACGATGTTGATCGTATCCGCGTCAAGCATGTCATCGTCACTGTCAACGACAAGCATGTGGACGATGTCATCGCCACCTTGATCAATATCACGCACGTCGAGTGTGAAGTTCACGCCGTTCGTGAGGTTACGCACTTCAACGTTCAGCTCTTGATCTGCGCTACCAGCCACATCGTTCATGTTCGCAAAATCAAAGCGAACATCATTTGTGCTGTTTTCTGACGCCAGTGTCTTAATGTCAGACGAGCTCGACATGTCGAACGTCACCGGGTTGCTGCCATCATTGGTGACAACAAACTTGCCGATACCATCGATTTCAAAAGCGGAGTAAGACCCAGGGTTATTTCCATCAATACCAATGGAAACAATATCTTCTTCGCTACCAGAGACACGATCTCCCGGGTTAAGCGTGTCTGTGCTGCCCCGTACAACCTCAACACCTTCACCCGTCAGCGGAATGTTATCCACACCTGTAGTCAGGACATTGACGACATCAGCAACATCAATAGTCACCGTTTCTGTGGACGTGAGATCACCATCCGAAACAGTGTATTCAAAGCTTGCCTCACCAGAGAAGAACGGATTGGGCGTAAAGGTGAACGCACCTGTGGCCGCGTCCATGCTCACTGTGCCATTTTGCACAGAGCCATCAACAACGGTAAATGTGAGTGTGTCACCATCAATATCTGTTGCTTGTACGCGACCAACAACTTCGAGGTTCTCAATGCCGCTCACTGTCAGCGCCTGAGCCTGCGGGCCGTCATTTGTGCCCGTTACAGTAATAGCAATGGAGCCAGTATCTGTCTTACCATTGGAGGTCGCTGTATATGTGGTCGAAACAACCTGAGTTTCGCCCGCAGCAAGCGACTGGTATTCAGAATTAGACGCGTCAAAATCCCAGCTGCCGTCCGCATTCAATGTCAGACCAGCAACATTTGTATCAAGCGTATACACAATTGCTGCATCGTCATTATCAACATCAGATGCCACAAGCTGACCCGAGATTGTGGCATCTTCATTCACAGACGTGGTCGCATCAGACGCAACTGGCGCATCATCAACAGCTGTCACTGTAATGGTTGCAACCGCAGTTGCCTGACCTCCATCCGGATCTGTAACGGTATAGGTAAAGCTATCTGTACCATTGAAGTCTGCGTCAGGCGTGTATGTGTATGTGCCATCAGCATCCATGCTGAGCGTACCATTGGCAGGGCCATTACCCGCCTCAACCGAGTACACCAAGTCTTCTGAAGCATTATCGACATCAGTTGCAACAACCGTACCCGAAACAGAGCCGTCTTCTGCAACTGTTGCAAAGGCGAGACTTGCCACCGGATCATCATTGGTACCGGTAATGGTGATCGTAATAGAGCCTTTGTCCGTGAGACCATTGGAGGTGACAGTATATGTCGTCTCGATAACCAGCGTCTCACCAGCAGACAAATGCTCATACGCCGGATCGCCAGCATCAAAGCTCGCAGCACCATCTGATTCTAGGATCAAGCCGGCCACGGCTTTATCCAAAGTATATTCGATCAGCGCAGGATCACTATCGATGTCTGTTGCAACAAACTGACCAACGGCAAATTCGCCTTCTTGAATTTGCTCATCGAACGTATCTTCAGCAACCGGAGCATCATCGACCGGCGCGACATTGATGATCACAACCTGTGTATCGGTCGCACCATTTTCATCGGTCACCGTATAGGTGAAGCTGTCAGTGCCATTAAAGTTCGCAGCTGGATTATAAATATAGGCGCCATCAGCATCCATATTCACAGTGCCATTAGACGGGCCCGTCTCAACCGAGTACACAAGATTATCTGCAGAACCATCCACATCCGTCGCACGAACGCTTCCAAAGACAGAGCCGTCCTCATCAACGCTACGCACTGATGCGCTTGCAACAGGTGCATCATTGGTGCCCGTCACAGTAAACTGAACGGTGCCCTGAACAGTTTTTGCGCCATCACTTACCGAATAGCCGGCAACAATTTGCAGGGTCTCGCCCTGAGCCAGGCCATCATACGCCTCAACTGTTGGATCCAGAGAAACCACACCGGTTGACGCATCAATGGACAAACCATCAACGCTTGTGACCAGAGCATATGTCAACGTGTCGCCATCTACATCCGACGTCACATCCTTCAGATCAACTGTCGCAACAGCGCCACCTTCCGTCGCACCACCCTGGATCGACCCTGCAATCGGAGCATCATTCTGAGGAGCAACGGTAACCGTTACCGTGGCAGAGTCCGTTTCGCCGGACGGATCTGTAACAGTGTAGGTGAAGGTATCTGTACCATTATAGTCCGCATCGGGCGTGTAAACATAGGTGCCGTCCGCGTTCATAACGACAGTACCATTTGCCGGCGCATCACCCGGCGCGATCGAATACGTCAGCACATCGCCATCGGGATCAGCTGCAGTCGAAATCACACCATCATCAAGAACGCCGTCTTCGTTAACGGCAGCAGTGTCATTTGCCGCAATGGGAGCATCATTTCCATAATTGGCGATAAAGTCACCAGTAGCAGCCTTCGCTGCATCAACCGTCGCTGGGTCTGCAGTCACAGAATCAAGTACGGTCTTGGCGCTCTCGTAGGCCTCCTCATCCAAAATATTGAGTTCGCCATCGACAACTTCAGAAAGCGGATTGTCGACCGTCGCGATGTTCGCAATCAGGGCTTCCGTCGACCAATCGAGACCAACTTCGATTTTATTTTCTAGAAGCGTCTTATCATCCCCTACAGCACCACTGGCGATATTGATAATAATGCTCCCAATGTCCGCACCATTGTTCAGCTGCTGAACCCAATAGTTATCAGCGCCGCCCGCCGGGTCACGCCCAAACAGGTTGTTGAAAATGTCCGTGACCAGAGCAAGGTTTGATGTTGGCGTAGCCGCGTTTGCAGCACCAAGCTCTGGGTACAGCTTCAAAGTCTCCGGTTGAGACGCAAACGACGTTGCGATTTCCGCGATAGACATGCCGTCGTTAAGGCGACCAACCCAATAATCCAAGCCAGACGGAGCCGGGGCACGATCAAAATACGCGATGAAAAGCGTGGCGATCTGCTCTTGCGGGGTCATGGACGACAGGTTCAAAGCCATATTTTCTTCCTTTGGTGCTTAGGCGACACAGCCTAATGGTGCGCGCAAATACTGCTTATCCGCTTCACGGACGGACTTAGTTTGCTCAATACACAGATATCGTCACTCAAACAACAGTATTTGTAGCGCAGATTTAATACCCTTTCGAAAAATTGGATTAACATTGATTTTAAACGATTTTTATGTGCCCCTTAGAGCACACTAACTTAGACGTTCCGGGCTCCTAGGGATCACGGACGGTCGCAATTTCGAGGGGGAAAGGATTCTGGGCGAAGATCAACACTCCACAACAAGCATGATTACATGCCCTTCAGAGGCAACACATATATAAGGATTTTAGACCGGAAGCACCAAGTCCAGACCACTTGATGTCGACAAGCAAGGGCCACCACAACTCTTATGATCAATGGCGTCAGCTATGAAAGCGTTGCTGCGTGGCGTTAAATTGGCAAAATCGCACATGTGTTGCCGTGTGAACCAAGGGCAACATGTCGCGTGAAGCGCTCGTGGACAGGATCAAAGAAGGTCAGCATGGAAGTCCCATCCATGCGCCCAGCACGCTCTTCGCTCCTTAAGCCGTAACTGATCGCAAGCATGTTCTCAGAAACAGCCAGGCCCCTTGGAAAGGGCGTCCCAGCTGGATTTTCAATAGAAAATCGTCGTTTTGCGCCAGAGCTTGGGTCTATCCGAACAAGTGCTGAGCCCCCACTGTCTAGACTCCACAGAACATCATCTACAGCCAAAATATCATGACAGCATGAACCAATATCTTCATAGCACGTGATAAGTTGCGCCTTGCCCCGTCTCGCTTTTGACAATGACAGGCGTAACGCAAAACTAGGCTGATCCCAGTTGTGAGCTAAAACGAGCAGGCTGTCCCCGCACACACTCACAGAGTTAAAATGATAAGCATCTCGGCTGCGGACGTCGCGCTTTTGCAAGTGTTCCGGTATCACACTCGCCAAATCGAGTGCCTGAGCGCTGCCACCCCAGACCGGCTGCCTCAAAAGAAATGGGTACCTCCCTGAAGTGACATAAAGGCTTTGACGGTCAAAAGTAATCTGATGGAGATCATCGAATTTCTTGGACCCATACCATACTGGGGTCCGGAGCAATCCCCCACCAGGCACTTGTAGGTACAGCCTGATAGCGTTTTGAGGCGCGTTAGGCGTTACCAAATTTTTATCGATGTCCAAATTGCGCTCCGCAACGAACACAACATTCGCGGCGTGGGCGAGGCCGAAGTATATGCCATACCCATCGCTAATCACGTCACAGCTTTGAAGCTCTCCGTCCAACGTGAGCGTGACCTTCAACAAGCGCCTGAACGTGGAAATCAAAAATTTGTGCATGGTCATAATGGCAGCCCAATCGCCTGAAAGTCAAACAACAGCGGTCAATCAGCTCCCCCGTGTAGTCAACTCCAATGTTGATCGTTGCTATGACCCAATTTTGGGTGTGGCGCGAGAGGACCCCTGCAAGAGGAAGAGCGAACCGCCAGAGGTGGCTGAAACGTGTATGACCCATACAAATTTTTCCGGTGATTTAAATTACCGGATATTTGTTAAAACCGGATTTTTACATATACCAGATATTTTTATTCACTGGATATTTGAATAAATCCGGTTTATTTTTAAAAGTGGCACAAGATGAAGCGAGAATTTCATGCCCACTATCGTGATAGCCTCCCCAAAGGGTGGCGCTGGAAAATCCACAGCGGCCGTCTTGCTCGGAACAGAGTTGGCCCATGAAGGGGTGCCAGTGACAATGCTAGACTGCGACCCCAACAAGTCCCTTACATTGTGGGCACAACAAGCCGAGCTCCCACCAAGAATTCGCGTTCTATCCGACGTTACGGAGTCAAATGTTGTGCGCACAATCAAAGGCCACGACAGTGATGGACAGATTGTCATTGTGGATTTGGAAGGGGTCGCGTCACGACTTGTGTCCCGAGCGATCAGTCAAGCTGACCTAGTCCTAACACCAATGCGGGCAACAACCCTCGACGCCACTATCGGCGCACGAGCACTACAGCTCATAGCAGAAGAAGAGGAGGCATTGGACCGTAATATTCCACATGCCGTCGTTTTCACTATGACAAAGGCCATTCAATCCAAACAACACAGAGGCATCGAGTTGTCGTTGCGTGAGCAGGGCGTGGATATAATCGAGCCTGCTCTTATGGAGCGTGCAGCGTTTTCAGGAGTGTTTGCTTTTGGTGGGGATCTTTATTCCATGCCGGAGCAGGGCAACATGAGCAATGCAAAAGCCAATGCTAAGGCCTTTGCAAAACAAGTGTATAAACGCCTCGTCGAGGATGATTAATATGTCGGAAAATAATCCGTTTGGAATTTCAATCGCACCATCCAAACTTCGCAGCAAAGCGAAAGATACAAGCGCCAATAACGTCGCACGCGCCGATGCTGCGGCTGAGAAACATGGCTTTGTAGACCGCACTCCTAAAAAGAAACGCGGTCGCAAGCCCAGTCCCCGCACAGGCCAAGTACATGCCAAGGTTATGCCAGAGGTTGCCCAGGACATCGCAGCAGAAGCCAAATATCGCGGAGTACAGCAGGGTGTTGTGATCGAAGAGGCCTGGGCCCTCTACAAGAAGGAGAAAGGCATCTGAGCGCCGTCATAACTACCTGAAACATTGTGCGTGAGTACATAACGTGCAGGG
>QCWG01000007.1:5410-17192 GCA_003149575.1 Altererythrobacter sp. XM-24bin4 | reverse complement strand
GATAAAGAATAACCTCACCTTCGTGGATATCGTCCTTTTGACCCAGCAAACGTTCCGCCAGTACCGGTGCCGGGGGTAATGGGCGCCAGTCGTCACGTAAGCGTAAGGCCTCATCCTATCCCCTGACACGGAGCCTGCGGCTGCAGGTCTTGATGAAGCGGTATGATGAGCGCAACCCAACCCTGTCTGATGTCTCATGGCATAGACAGGGGCGGATGGGTACGCAGGAGAGTGTCCCTGACCCTCGGCTCACAAACCCCTACTGGAAGCGAAAGCGGAAAGAACGGAGTGATGTCAAAGGGGACCGATGCGTCACCCAATTTCACCGGGAAGCCCCGTCTGTTCACGGCGGGGAGGGATAGGTGAGTTTTGTTCAGTGGCCGATCGCTGATTGGCCACATAATTCCGCACGATCTCGATCGGTGCGCCTCCGCAGCTTGCTGCAAAATACGACGGCGACCAGAGGCCCTTCTTAGCGAAAGGACGAATATCTGGCCGATCGCGCAGAAGAATGCGGGAGCCGACGCCCTTCAGGGAATTGACGAGCTTCGACAGCTGTACCGTTGCTGGATACTCCACAAGAAGGTGAATGTGATCGTCTTCACCATCGCACTCCACAACCTGCGCCCCAAAATCCGCGGCGACCTTCTGGAAGATACCATGCAACAACCTTGTTGCATCTTCGTCGAGAACACCGCGGCGATATTTCGTGACAAAGACCAAATGTGCGTGGAGAGATGTAACAACATGCCTTCCTCTGCGATATTTCATCTTGAAACCTCATAGACCAATTTCATATATTAACCATATGGAAACGATCCGCGGCTTTGTCTACTCCCTAAAACCAACGTCTGCGCAAGAACATCTTCTTACGCAGACAGCAGGTGTCGTCCGTCTCGTATACAACCTAGCGCTTGAACAAAGGCGCATTTGGGGTGGCAGGCCATACGGAGGTGGTGCGCCGCGGTATTTTGGCTCAAAAGGCCTGTCTGGCGAGCTGTCAGACCTTCGCGAAGCCTATGATTGGATTCGTTCCGTCAGCCAAACCGCACAGAACCAGGCCCTGGTTGATCTCGATCGCGCCTTCACGAATTTTTTCGAAGGACGCGCAGGGTATCCGACGCCACGCCGTAAATACGCAAATGATGCGTTTCGCCAGGCTGGCCGGGAAATTCAAACGCGGAAGATCAATAAGCGCTGGTCCGAGGTGAAAATCCCCAAAATCGGTTGGGTCAAATATCGCGACACTCGCGCTCTGCCCCATGCTGAAGGCTGCGCACCGGATATTCGCAATGCAACGATCCGCCGGACAGCGTCCGGATGGGAGATCTCGATTGCGGTTCGTTACGAGATCGAAGATCGTCCAGTGCCTTCTGCAGCTCAAGGCGTTGACCGAGGTGTGGCCATTCCTTTCGCTCTTTCAGATGGAACCACATGGCTTTTGCCTGAGGCGATGGAAGCGCGGCAAAAGACAATCCGTCGCGGGCAAAAAATAATGTCGCGCCGCCAGCGCGGCTCGAAACGATATGCGAAGGCCAGACGCAGAGTTGCGCGCCTGAAGGCGCGTGATGCGCGCACGCGGGCACATCTTCACCACGTCCTGTCACGGCACTTGGCTGATACCTGCGGCATGGTTGCGATCGAGGATCTGAAAACCTGCAACATGACCGCCAGTGCAAAAGGCACGGTCGAGGAGCCGGGGAAAAACGTCCGGCAAAAAGCCGGCCTAAACGGGTCCATTCTCAATGTCGGCTGGTATGGGTTTGAACTGAAACTTTCCTACAAAATGGAGGAAACCGGCGGGATCATCGTCAAGGTTGATCCACGAAACACATCTCGCACATGCGCCGAATGTGGGGCTGTAGACAAAGAAAGCCGCAAGAGCCAAGCCGCTTTCGTCTGCACCACCTGCGGGGCTGCGGAAAATGCTGATATCAACGCGGCAAAAAATATTCTCGCCAGAGCACTTCGGTCGCCTGAGCAGGAAAAGGCGGTGGAACACGTCGCCTCTGGACGTGGAGGGCAAGGCGTCAGCTCCCAACGAAGCGTCAAAATTCCCGATCAATCTGTGCATCTCGATGGTGCGTAGTCTGGTTTGGAAATCCACTTCTCTTCAGGGGGTGGAAGATGTTAACTACGTTGCAGTAGGTACGTAATCTCCATCTGGATTATCCTTGCGTGATACAGATTTCGTAGTCGGGCGCGGACCGACTGGCATCGTTGTGAGTTGATTGACCGTTTGAGGTCAGGTGTCGTTGCCCTTGGTACGCTGTGCGGCGTATCCACAGGGTCGTGCTGATAGATGCGCCCCAAGACCTCTCACAAAGCAAGGACAACGACATATGCGTGTATATCGGATTAACCGGCGCGCGGCGCATTTTAAAGGCGCGGAAGATGTTAATCTAGCTGAAGCCTAGAGCGGAAGTGCGCAAAACTCAGATTAGAGTGGTTTATCCGAGACCTGAACTTGTGATGGGAATGTCAAGCAAACAACATTTCCTTAGGGTCTTTTCCGGATTCAACCTGCTCGATAAACCACTTTGGTTTTCGCCCCTTTCCGGTCCAAGTTTCTTTTGGATTTTCAGGATTTTGATATTTGGGTATGCTCGACGTACCTTTTTTTCCAAGGAGTTCTTCTAACTTAAACCCCTTGGATTCAGCAAGTGCCTTTGCAGCTGCAAGAGCTTCCTGTCTTTGGCGCTCTTGGAAAGACGAAATGGCTTTTGCCACATCTTTCTGGAGCTGCTTAAGCTCTTCAAGGTTCATCTTTGTAAGGTCAATGTCGCTCATGCGTAAATCTTTCATTTGACTGACTTCACTGTACGAAGTAGTTATCGAATTACTGAGTATTACTGGATTTGCAAGGTAAATTTTTGTTTTTTTAGAATTTTAGGGTAATTAGATGTCAAAGATGCAATCTTGACCGCAATGATTGCGCGCAGTCATTTTTCAAAATGAAAAGTACAATTGATCTCAGCTTATAAGTGGCGTTATTTCTACTGGCTTAGTTATGGTTTAGGCTAAAAAGATAATAATTATTGGGTATTAATTGGTCTTTGGGCCTATGCTTAAGATTCTTCTGAGTTGCCGGTATGGGTGTTTAAATTTGATGCGTTTTGCACGTGGCGTGTCGTGCCTCTTGCGGTTTAGTGCGGCCTCCAGCATTTGTTCTACAGGCTGGCGGCGGGTTCACCTTTCTTCAAAGCGCTGGTTTTCAGTGCCTTTGTAACCCTTGACTTTCCATCTAATGGATCGAAGCCACCGGCTTCCAGCCGGTCCGCTTCAGCGAATCTGCTCTGATCTTCCTCCCCGGAATCTGAAGCCCCCGAAGGGGTATGGCTTCAGATTTCGGGGAGGAAGATCATGCGCTACTCGTCATCCGCGCACACGCGATTTTATCACAGATACCACGTCGTGTGGGCGACAAAGTATCGATACAAGGTTTTGCACCGCGCCATGCGCGAGTGGATCCGGCAAATCATCATCCAGACCTGTGAGGAACTCGGCGTCCACATCGTAAAAGGCGTTTTGGCGCGCGATCATGTCCATATGTTCTTGTCGATCCCGCCCAAGCTGTCTCTTTCCGAGGTCATGCAGCGCATCAAGGGCCGCTCGTCCCGCCGCATCCAGATGGAGTTCCCCGACCTGCGCAAACGCTATTGGGGAAGGCGCTTTTGGGCGCGTGGGTATTTCTCCACGACCTCCGGCAACGTGACAGACGACGTGATCAGACAATACCTGGAATTACATTCCTCCAAATGATGCCTCCGGCGTCAGCCGGTGGTCCTTCACTACTATGGCCTCAATGCCACGCGTCTTCGCGCCCAACTTAAAAACGTATCTTGTTCGACGGCCCTTCCGTGAGTTCCTAAGCCTCCAGTCCTATCCGATTAAGGATAGAGGGACAGAGAACATTCACGCGATTAAAACCTACGGATAGGCTGAACTAGTGAGAGTAGTTCATCAAAGTAGGCTTTGTAGACTGCATGAGTTCCGTTAAATTTTTATCACCGAAAGGCCAAATGCCAAAACTCAACATCAGCGCCAATAAGCTACCAACTATAATGCCAAGTAACACATCACGAAATATTTTCATTATTCTCACAATATATGCTTCTGCCCTTCAGGTGAACTACTCCTCCCTGAAGAAAGGAGCTTCTGCCATCCCCGCCAGCTGGCATTGAGCCATCTGGCGGGGATTTGAAACATTTGTCACTTAGCAGCCAGGCTTACCGCCTGACTGGCTGTTTCTTTGGGCTTGAGAACGAGCCAGCGCCCGATCATCTCAGCGCCGTGCATATCGGCATCCCAGGTCTTTCCATCTGCTGCAGACTTGAAGAGTGGTCCACGTCGCTGTGCCTTATCGACAAGGCCGTGACGCCAGTCCGTGCTGCTGGTGAAGAAGCTGGGTATTTTGATCTGCGGGTGTCCTTTCCAAGCCAATTTGTCGTCAGCGCGAGATGTATACTGCGATCGCGCGCCATTGTTGATCATGCGGTTGAACGTCCGACCTTTGTAGCCGACATCGTCGATGGGAATGGTGACGTAATCGAGCTTCTCACTCACCACCATTGCGTCATATTTCTGCGCCAGGCGCATGCGGATATTGGACACGTATCCAAACCAGCTCTTTTTCAAGCCTGCAATCGTACGGTAGATGCCACGACGACGCTCTTTAAGCTTATGAATGCCGGCAAGAAGCCGGAAAAACCGGCCATGCATAGAGGTCAGACGCTTTGCATCCACCTCATTCAAGGTATCTGGCGTTTCTACCAATTCCTTATCGACCAATGCCTCTGGATCACGGCGGAAACGAATGTTGATTTCACGGCGCAAGCGCGACAGACGGTTATAGCCCAGATCAATTTCTGAGCGGAGGCGATTGATCTTGCCTGCCAATTCGTTGATGCGGGCAAGGAAGTTGCGGCCGGAAAGCTGTAAGCTTTCAACAATCTCAATCTCCTCACCCGACACGTGAGAACGAAGATATTTCTCCGCTTTGGATTTTGTCATCCTCGTGTCAGGAAGGGACGCAGGATCAACCGGTTTTGGAAGCTTCAAGACCACCAGGCTTGATGTGTTCACAACGCCAAAATCTTCCGCCACAACATGGGTGACTTGTGACAGATCATCTTCAGCTTTTGCTCGTGCCAGCACACCCCGGACCTGCGCTGTCTCAGGCCCCAGCTCAATCGCGAGACCACTCAGGCGGACTGGGCGATCGCTGTCCTGATGCTCATGGATATCCCGCGCAACAGATCGTTCCAGATTGATATCCAGATCAATAGCAGGACCACGTGCCGTGTGGGATGCAAGAGCGATGTGATGGCGTGCTGGGTGACCGTCTTGAAGACGAGAACCAACGCTCTCCAGCGCGTTCTTAAGCGCGACCTTGGCGCCCTTGATGCAGCGATATTCCAGGTGAAACTGTATCACAGCCTCACTGTCCCATTTGGGACAGTGAAACCGATCCTGCACGAGATCCATCATGGCCAGAAGAGCGTCGCGCTGAATGTCAGAGACCTCGCCAGTGTCCTTTCCATCCCGAAGCTTGCGGAAGAATGACATCGTCTCATCAAATTTGAGAGACCTGGCCAGAGTTTTCAGCTCTGATACATCCGGTATGCTCAGACGGTACGACCAGTCTTCTGGAAGATTCACCAGCCTTTTGGTTCCGTCTGAAAGCGGCTTATCTCCGACGGTATCAATATGCTGAAAGCGACCAAACAGGTTGTTCTGCCTTCGCTTCATCTGCTCAAAAATAGCGGGCTTTGCGAGCAAGCGGCATTTTTCCGCCCAGACGACATTGAGGAATTTCTCTTTCGCCACTGATTTTTGTTCGCGCAGCATGATCTCATCGAGCATTTTCCCATCGGGAACTGGATCGGTCACATGCGGCGTGAATCCAGCCTTCGCCATTCGAGTTGTAACAACAAGGCAGCGCGCACGCAGCTCGGACAGATCAGGGGACATGTTTGGACGGCCGAAATCAGCCATCCTCTTCAACATGTCTTTGGTTTTTCCCTTGCCGTACGCCAAATGCCCAGTCTCAGATTGCTACGTAAAAGTGTTACAGTTATGCAGCACACCCATTAAATCTTGTTTGATTGCATAGGTTTGTGATTCACTTCCTGCGAATATTGGGCGGGAGGAGACAAATGGCGCGATCAGACATGAGCGATCTTGAATGGGAATTCATCAAGGCGGTCTTGCCCAACAAGACAAGGGGCAAGCCGCGGGTTGATGACCGCCGCGTGATCAACGGTATTTTCTACGTCCTGCGCACTGGCATGCCTTGGGCTGATCTACCAGAGCAATACGGCCCACCGACCACGGTCTACAACCGCTTCAACCGGTGGAGCTATGCGGGCCACTGGGACCGGATCATGGAGGCCATTGCCGACGCGCACAACGTCGACATGGTGATGGTCGATGGCACCAGCGTGCGCGCCCATCATTCTGCCACCACGCTCAAAAAAAGACCTGCGCCGCTGTTTAGGTCGCTCACGGGGCGGATTGGGGACGAAAATACATGCACTTACCAATCAGGATGGGCTTCCAATCCGATATGAATTGACACCCGGTCAAGCTCATGACGCGCCGCCTTGCAAGACGCTGCTCGACAACCTGCAACCTGGTCAACACGTGCTCGCAGACAAAGCATATGACGCGGACTGGATCAGGGACATGATCTGGGAACAGGGCGCTATCGACGTGATCCCGCCCAAGGCCAACCGCAAACTGCCCGCCGAATTTGACGCCGAGCTTTACCGGGAGCGCAACAAAATCGAGCGATTCTTTGGCAGGCTGAAGGCATCGTTCCGCCGTATCGCAACCCGATACGAAAAGACGTCACGCAACTTCCTGTCGATGATCAAACTGGCCTCCGTCAGGCTGTGGATCGAGTTTTATGAGTCCGCTGCCTAGTATTGTTCGGGAGCAGGGAATTTTTCAACAAAGCGTTCCAAATGTTCAAAAATATTGCGAGGTCAAAGACCTCAAGCTACCGCGCAACCGCACATCCCGGCCCTGAAGAGACCAGGTCTCCCGTGCGCGGAGGATAAAATTACAAAAATCAAAATTCAGGTGAAAATACTAGTCATATTGTAAAAGAAAAGTTGCTTCATTTGTGTTTTTTTTTAGAATAGATTTGAGTTCTTCAAGCTTATCGTGATAAATTTCAGTATTTCGTTGAATGTCTTCTGCTAATTCGCAAAAATCAAGAAATCCAAATGTCTTTGCAGTTCCGGAAAGCTTGTGGAGTAATTGCCATATTTCTTCGCTACCTTTTGTACATTTCAAATGTATATTATTATCAATGGCTGCTAGACTTTCTCTCTCAAATTCATTAATATAGCTCAATACTATTTTATTACCTATAACCTTGGCCAGGCCATTAAGCTGCTCTTCGCAAATCACTTTATCCTCCAGAAGGCATCAATTTTTCAATTAAGGATTAATAAATCTTCACAATCCTATCCCACGACTTCTTAAACGCCTCAACACATTTTGGATCAAAATGAATTCCTGATTGTTTTTCAATTTCACTATACGCTTTATTTAGTGGCCAAGCCTTCTTGTATGGCCGCTGACTGCAAAGTGCATCAAATACGTCAGCGATAGCTACAATCCTAGCTGATAGAGGAATTTCCTCACCTGCTAAGCCAAGATTATAACCATTACCATCCCATTTTTCATGATGATACATAGCAATATCGCGCGCAACTTTTAACAGATCACTATCCCCGTGGCTTAGTAGTCTACCGCCTATCCGGGTATGCTCTTTCATGACACTCCACTCATCCTTCGTTAATGAGCTTGGTTTTTTCAAAATTGCATCTGGTATACCAATTTTTCCCATATCATGTATTGGAGCAGCAATCTGAATAATCTGACACACCTGCTCACTTAAGTTAAGCCCTTCTGCAATGAACCGTGAAATTGATGCAACTCTTGCGATGTGTTCACCGGTGTCATTATCTCGCATTTCAATGGCATTAGCCAACCTAAATATCATTTCCTCTTGAGCTGCAAGTAACCGTCTGTTTGCGTCATCTACTTGCTTAGATAGAAATACTGCGCGCTTTGAGAGCTTCAGTTGAGCTTCCCGTAGCTCTAATAGATTCTTTATACGAATCTGTATCTCGATTGGATCAATGGGCTTGTTAAGAAATTCTGTGGCGCCAGCCTGTATTGCGGATATACGAACATTGCGCTCCTTATCTGCTGTTACCATAATTTTCGGTACTAACTTATAGCTTTCATATACTTTAATATCTTCGATAAAATCAATACCTGTCATTTTTGGCATTTGATAGTCAACAATAATTATATCGTACTGGGTTTCCTTGCACGCATTGAGTGCCTCAATGGGATCAAGGAAGCAATCTATAATATATGCTTTATCAGCACTCAAAATAGCACGAATAATATCTAAATTTATCTTGTTATCATCTATTATACATATACTTGCGCGATCAAATTCATCAATTGTGACGTTAAATTCATTTGAGGCCATTTTTTTATTTCGCTTCCGCTATTATGCAAAGCCTCTTGTCCAGCTTACTCTGCTTTCTATGATCTTAGTGGCAAAGCTATTTTTATCTCCTTGCACTCAAAGCCATATTTATGTTGTACTAGTTATAATACAGGGCTCAAGGCAACTCAAGTATTCTATGCTTTAGATAGTGGGCGTCACTCGTAATCTCGGCATACGTAACCAGAGATACAACTCCGTATGAGTTACGAGACGCCAATATAAATCCCAGCAGTTCGTAATGCGCGAGTGGATACTAAAAATCATCGTCTAGACCTGCGAAGCACTGGGAGTCTGCATCGTAAAGTACGTGCTGGTGCGTGACCATGTCCACGTGTCGCTGTCACCGGGACGGACAGGTCGGTATCCTTATATGGTTGGGTAATGTTGCACACCATTTTGCGAAGGCATGGATCGTTTTCTCTTGAACAGACAGGCGAGTGGACTGCTCAAGGCGCAGCGCTACCGCATCACGCAGCAGGGTTGCTTTGGGTACTTCGAAAGCGGCGGCCAAGGAAAGCCATTCCAGCGCCTTAGCCTCTTGCGCCGGGCTGCGCAGTTCAAGTGCCACCCGTCCCAGCGACAGAAATGCCGTCACATCTCCATCGGCAGCCAAAACTTGCAAATCTTGTTCCAACCGTTCAGCCAGACGTTTTTGTGCGGGTTCGGTCAGACGTGCCAGCAAATATTCAGCTAGAGTGATCGCTTGATCTTCACCTGCAAACCGTGCCCGCCACGCCCAATAGGCGGCAGAGACATCATCCTGCGGCACCCCGCGCCCTAGTGCCTGCAGCACGGCAAGATTCACCTGCGCAAGTGGATCGCCCTCTTGCGAAAGCTTCAAGAAGATCGTTACTGCTTCAGCAGTCTGACCGGCCTCGGCAAGTTGCATCCCCTTGGCGAAGGTGGATTTCGAAGCCTCAGCGGCACCTGTGGCAAGGGCTATAAGAAACCAGCTGACGGCTAAATAACGCATCACTTGCCCGCCAGCATAACAAGCTGAAGATACATTACTCTACGTCGCGCTCCGTGTTGGTGGTTCTCATAGACAACAATGCGCTGGCGCTGGGTTTCCGTGGTCTCGCTCTCGATGCTCACGGTGTTTGGTAGGAAAACTTTATAATGCGCTAGAAGCCCCTTGGGGTCAGAGCGCAACGACCTGCTAAAATCTGTGTCGATCCACGCCCGTGCCAAAGCGCGGCCAAGGATTTCGGGTAGATGCCGTTCAACCCGCGCGATGTCCTGCAAATGAGTGCTTTGACGCACGAGCGCGAAATCCGACTGAGACGTCATGGTTGCGGCCTGCGGCCCACGCCCAGACATGCGGGAAAACACCCCGTAAAACAGTCTCGATCCTATCAGGGTCATACGAAAATCCTGCGATGGTCACCGGCGGAAAAACAAGGTCATATCAAAAGAACGGAGGAGATCGCAAAACTGTTAGGGCCCAGGGGAAGGATTTTTTGTTGTGTTGTCACGAATGGTGCGATTCTTGCTGCAGCCTTTACATGCGACTTTCACACCCCTCTAGAGCGATGGTTTCGTTCCTTTTGCCCGCATTGGTGCTTCCGTTCGGTATGCTGGTGGCAAGCGTCATTGCCACGACCCTGCCAGTAAGTGTGTCCCCCGAGCCTGACCCGGCTTCGGTTGAAGTCGACGCGCCTGCGCCGATGACGCGCGCCTATCATGCCTTTCTCAGTCCGATCACACTTACGCTTCCAAAAAACGAGGGCACGCTCAGTATCCAGATCGGTGTCGCACTGCCGCAGACATTCAACAGAGCTTTGGAAAAAACACTTCAGGACAAGCCCGATGCAATCCTCGGTAATCTTGCAACAGTGATCTATGATACCCTTGAGGCAGACGCTACCGATGGAGATCCCTTGCGGCTGCGCGCTTTGTTGTCCGAAGCGCTACTGCCTGCGATCAATGCTAATCTTGTCGCCATGGGCGAACCTCCGGATATTTTAGAAGTTCTGATCATTGACTGGGCTCTGCTGCGGTAATTGGCAGAGTTCTTGCAGGCTTTGATTGGAATACAGATAGAGGCTGACCGATGGACCCCCTTATTCAAACCTACACTCCAGCACCGGGCGCGGATCTGAACAATCTTGCAGTGGAACTCGTTATCTGTGATGAAGCTGGCCGCCCCTGTCACAAGCAGATTTTTGGCGTGTTGCAGCTTCTGCGCAGCAAACTCGCGCCACTGCGGCTAAACTGATCATACAAAAAACGCCTTGCCCAATTCTGGGCAGGACGCATCGCGTAGACCATGTAATTGGCGCAGTCTTCTTCATCGTCCCGCGCTTACCTCACCGGCCTTCAGGCCGGTGATTGCTGCTGTTCTTGGCCAACTGTCGGCGCAGGTCCGCGTTCTCTTCCGCCATGCGCGCCAATTCGGCTTCTAGCTCTGCGATCCGGCGCAGAGCCGAGGCGAGGAGGTGTTCAAGGGTGGCAACCTGATCCATCCCACAACTGATACCAAAGGCGATGACGTCTGACTCATCTGGGATGTTTGGGCTTCCCGATGCGCCGTCGATCTGATTCCATGGTGGGCAAAGGAGTTTCCGATGCCTGCCAAAGTCTCCCTTCGCTCTGATTTCACCGCGGACGATCTGCGCAAACTCGCGGCGAAGAGTTCCGACGCCAACCAGAGCCGAAGGCTTCTATCGCTTGCAGCGGTGCGCGATGGTATGCGCCGTGGCGACGCCGCGCGGATCGGGGGAATGGATCGGCAGACCCTGCGGGATTGGGTCCACCGCTTCAATGCGGAGGGCCTGGACGGGCTGATCGACCGCAAGTCGCCTGGGCCGAAGCGGCGTCTGAGCGCCGAACAACTGGACGAATTGGAGAAGATCGTGGAAGCCGGCCCCGACTTCGAGAAAGACGGCGTCGTGCGCTGGCGTCGGGTCGATCTGCAACGCGTCATCAAGGAACGGTTCGACGTGGAGTATCATGAGCGCCATGTCGGTCAGATCCTTCATGATCTGGGGTTTTCCCATGTCAGCACACGTCCTCAGCATCCCGAGCAGGACGCAGATGTCATTGAAACGTTCAAAAAAACTTCGCTGAGACGCTTGAGGAGGCGCTGAAAGACGTCGCCCCCGGAACGCCTGTCGAGATCTGGTTCCAGGATGAAATGCGGCTTGGGCAGAAGAACAGCCGTGCCCGGCAATGGGCGCGCAAGGGCAGCCGCCCGCGTCAGCCCGCTGATTTGCGCTACCAGAACGCCTACCTCTTCGGCGC
>QCWG01000007.1:0-4609 GCA_003149575.1 Altererythrobacter sp. XM-24bin4 | reverse complement strand
AAATGCAGGGTGCCAAGCCTGGAACAACCTGATCGCCCTCCCGGAAGTCATCACGTCAATCGGGACCAGAGATTGGGCAAAAGTGGATCAATGACCGCCGCCCTTGGTATGATTCAGAGAAATCCAGCCGGCGCCACAGAATTCAGACCAGAACGAAAACTTCATGCGTCAAATGGCAAATAGGACTCACCCCAAAACCGACCGACAATCCGCGAGGGGGTGCTTGGGAGTTACATTCCGTCAAGTGATGCCTCCGGCGTCAGCCGGTGGTCCTGCACGAAACACATCGAACGAATGGCAAACCTTCCGCGATCAGGTGTCTAATAATTTCCGCGTCGTCAATCACGACAATTTTGGGTTTTCGGGTGAGTGCGGGATAAGCGTGATTTCACGAGAAGTCCACGATCCCAGCATCTTCGACTTGCTCCCTATCCGGCAAGTCCTGCAAGCTTTCCAGGCCGAACACCTCTAGGAACTTTGGCGTTGTCACAAAGGTGAACGGCGCCCCCCGCTTTGGCGACCTCGGTCCTGTCCCAATCAGTCCTTGTGTATTTAGACGCCCAATCAAATCTCGGCTGATCTCTTTTCCAAAAATGTCTGCCAAACCGTTCCGTGTGATGGGCTGATAATACGCAATGGCGGCCAAGACAGCGGTGTCAAACTCACTGAGGTCGATACGCTGATCTCCCACATCAGCGGCCGCACGGATTATAGGTGCATATGCGGGGCGCGTACGGAACATCCAACCACCGGCCGTGGAAACAATCTCGAAGGTCCGCCCTTCAAGATCTGCCGCCAAATCCTCAATAAGTAGATCGATGGAAGCTTCCTGCCCGACGATCCTAGCAAGGTCTTCGCGAGGCACTGGCGACGCAGAAGCGAATAGAACCGCCTCGATCCGCCGCATCCATTCACGCCATCGTAGTTCTGGCCGGAGGTCATCCAGCTCTTGATCGATATCCTCATTGGAAGCTGTGTCCGCCATGTTGGATTTGTGGCACGCTTGTTGATGTTCAATTCCAGTGCATGGCGCATGCGCATTTATAATCCGCATGCCCAGCATCTACCAACACTGATTTCAAATGCAGTTCAACCGCACCCCATTCTAAATACCGTAAATCCGAAACATGTCCCGGCCGGTCAGCTCACGAACGGCACCCAAGTCCACAAGGCGATCACATAGACGTCGCGCAGACCGATCCGGAAGGGGAAGCGCCCCCGCCGTGACAGCGTCATACGTCAAAAACATCTCGACCGCCTGCCCCGACTTCTTGGCCCGCAGTTTGGGTGCCACGGATTTCAGATGCGCTGCTCGACGTGCAAGGTCATGTGCCATATAAACAGCATTAATGCATCCCGAGACAGCAGCGCGGTGACAGGCCAGCTTCAGCTCATCTCCTCTCTTGCGGAGGTCGGCGCGTTTCAGACCGTGCGCCAAGATTGGGACTAGGTGGTCCCATCCAAGTGCGCGTGCTAAAACAACATCCGAAACCAACAAGGCCGTCACGTCATCCTTAGGGTGGGCATCAAGGTTTATTTCCAGCACACAGGCCACCTTTGAGACTGGACCGCCCTGCCCTGCATCCAACCAGTCCGCCAGTTGAACTGGATCATGGTATGGAAAAACCCGACGAAGATTGTTCAGTGAGAGGCGATGTTCGACTGCCCGTCTCCAAGTCAGAAAGACGTCTCCGGCTGGTCCGGGCAGATCACCTGGCTTTATCAGGCAAACAGCATCTCTGAGTTCACCTGAGCGCTCGGGTCGCCCAGAAGACACCATGACCGCCTCAGCGGATTTCAAGGCAAGCCTATCTCGTAGTAAGGCCATCGGCACACGATCGTCTTTCAGGATATGATGAAGGTGGGAAAGCGCTGCACCCGAGGAGAACGCCGCTTCTTCGATACCTTGATCAAAAGCAGTCTTAACCCAAGAAGGAATTCTTGGAATTTCTTCTCTCTCTTCAAAAGTCACGTCTGCTCATCACGCCGATTGACCGGCACATTGTCGAATTCTGGCAAATCGACCCCATACCCCACCTTAGTTGAAATATGCGATGCCTGCTGCGAGATCATATCCGATAGCCGCTTTGCAAATGGCCGGAGAAGCTCTGACGCGTGTGCAATTGAGACCTCAATGATTTGCGCGCCGCGCCGTGCAAGTAGCCGCACGAGCAACCCTTTTGATGAAAACTCTACGTCCGCATTTTGAACTGAGCAAGACGCGTCTTGAAACCCTTGCGGTACTGCTCTTCGGTTTGGCAAATTGTCGGATGGTCAACTTCTCGCATCTGTGGCAAGTCAGTTTCCGAGGTGTGCCAAACATGGATCAAATTACCGGTGCCTGCAGCGTTTCTTTCAGCATGTGCAACTAGACAGCGACACTGCCGCGCTTCTGATCATTCAGATGCTGAACCGACCCAATATTGGTGCTAGATCGAACGAATTGGAAGTCGGGTCCTTATGAGTCGCTTGCTGTGCTTCACAGCAAGGCCACATTTGCCCATTTTTAGCCTCCTCCAAAACTTCCCCAAGAGTCATGCGGAATATCTCAACGCAGTCAAATCTTTTGAAATATAGAACTAGCCTTACTGACTGGTAAGCGGAGTTCGAGGCTGCTTAACCCGCTCTGCCATCATTGAGATCATTTCGAACATCACCGCCGCTGCCGTCAGGGCCGTAATCTGGTTAGGTGCATCCTTGGTGGGCATCATGCAGACGACATCTGCACCCACGATGTTGAGCCCCCGCACGCTATGCAAAAGTCCTATCGCTTCGTCGATATCGAAGCCTTTTTCACCGGGCTCGATGTTTGATACCCCGGGCGCAATGGTGGGATCGAGGCAATCCAGATCAAAGGTGATATAGACCGGCCGTCCCGCCAGCACCTCGCGCGCCTGTGCCACCACATCAGAAAGTCCCCGCTGACGAAATTCCTTCATTGTCACAACGTTGTAACCGTACTCATAAGACGGTTGTAACCAATCTAACGTGCGAGGGTGGCCGCGTAACCCGATCTGCATCGACTGCGTCGGATCCACCTGACCCTGATCCGCTAAGTATGCGCCCCAATGCGCAGCAGATTTCTTGGCTCCCAGAAAGTGATCTACCTTGGTAAATACATCCGTGTGGGCGTCGAGATGCAGTAAACACACAGGCTCACCCCCCGCGATCTGTCCCCGTCCCAACGCCTGCACGATGCCCCCAGTGATTGAATGATCTCCTCCTATGGACACAGGCCGCGCCCCCGCTGCGTCGATGCCTTGATAGAACTCGGTAATGTCTGTGATGCTGGCCTCGTTGTCATTTGCACGCGGCAGCGGCACATCACCTACATCGACAATCTGTGCTGCCGACCACGGATTGAACTGAAACCCGTCATGCACTCGCCGTTGCACACAAGAAACGTTGCGCAACGCCCGTGGCCCAAGATGCTGGTCCCGCTCGGTCGTACCATTACCCGTGGAATGCGGCACGCCAACAAGGGCGATATCTGCACCCTCCGGGCCTTGGTGCGGGCAACGAAACATCGTCGGGATCCCCCACCAATAAAGGTTCTGCATCATAGAAGCCTGATAATGATCGGACATTTGGGCACCGTTTTGCTAAAGATCATCTCAGTCTAGGACGCAAACGGGCACGAGAACAACATTGTGTAAATTGGCGATTTCCCTGTCGGAATATTGTATCACGCGTTGCATTGGTGGAGCCGCTGTTAGAGAGCAACCGAAAGATTAGTTTCTGTTGGAAGCAAATGGAAATACCATCGGATTTGTAAGGCTAGTGTTCCCCGCCCGACATAGGATTCCCTGTGCCGCTCAGACGTCACATGAAGGGTGGATGAGACGCGCCGACATCTGCCTTTACCTTGGCCCCGCCGACCGCGCTGAGCTTGAAGCTCTGCGCACCGACCGCAACACGGCACGCAAGCTCGCTTGGCGCGCAGGTATCGTCCTTGAGACGGCCGATGGCGCGGGAACGGTGGAGATCATGCGACGGATGGGCATGTCAAAGCCGACGGTCTGGCGCTGGCAGGAACGGTATCTCGATGAAGGTGTTCGCGGCCTCAAGCGAGACAAGACGCGGCCGTCTCGTGTGCCACCGCTTCCGCGGGAGATCCGGTTGCAGGTGATCACGAAGACTGTGCAGGAGGCCCCGCCGAACGCCACGCACTGGACCCGCGCGACGATGGTAGAGGCGGTCGGGATTTCGGCGTCGAGCGTGGGCCGCATCTGGGCGGAGGCCGGGTTGAAGCCGCATATCGTGAAGGGTTTCAAGGTCTCGAACGACCCGATGTTGGAGGAGAAGGTCACAGACATTGTCGGGCTCTACCTCGACCCTCCGGATCGCGCCGTTGTGCTCTGCGTTGACGAGAAGTCCCAGATCCAAGCGCTCGACCGGACCCAGCCCGGGCTGCCCCTCAAGAAGGGGCGCGCGTCGACGATGACCCATGATTACAAGCGCCATGGCACCACCACGCTCTTCGCCGCGCTGGACGTCAAGTCGGGCCTGGTCATCGGCGACTGCATGCCCCGCCACCGTGCCAAGGAGTTCCTGACCTTCCTCCGCCGGATCGATCGGGCCGTGAAGAAACCGCGCGACATCCATCTGG
>QCWG01000006.1:18300-19402 GCA_003149575.1 Altererythrobacter sp. XM-24bin4 | reverse complement strand
GACACACTACGCGACACCCGCCCGTAATCGTTTCTTGACGGCCAACTTTGACCCGAATATCGGCGTATCCTCGTTTGTTCTGAGGCGACGGCGCAGCTCGTCGAAACCAGTCCTGAACCACGACTTTGAACAGTAGCCGTGCTTTTTCCGGGCGGGGTATTTTGAGCCCATTAGCTTGGATGCTGTTTGACAGGCCATGGCGAGGACGATGGCGGAGATGCCGATCAGAAGGCTCAACCTTTTAGAGAGTTTAATCCTCGTGTCCTCAAGATTGAGCCCCTTTGTTTTGCTGTCTGCGAACATGCATTCGATGAACCAGCGCCACCGATAGTATCGCAGGATGCGCGATCCGCGAAGTGGCTCGGAACAGGCCACGATCAGCAACTCTCCCCCTTTGATGCGCCGTGCGCCAAAGTGCAGTTCCAGGGCTGGTTGACCAGCTTTGGCGGGTAAGGTGGCGGTAAAGCCACGCTCCCCTTTGCAGCGCGACAGGTAAGAACGCAGCGCGTACTCGCGCCCTTCAACGATAATGAGCTGGTCTTCCTTCACGCGGATCGCAAAAGGGATCTTCTTGTCCTTGAGAAACTTGAACCATGCTTGCCCAATGAATTCACGGTCCGCCAAGAGCATCCGCACTGTGGATGGCTTGAAGCGCGCCAGGTAACGCTCCATCAGCGCGATGCGCTGCCGTGTCGTACTGTTGCCCGAGTGGTTCAGAAAGGACCACATGAGGGGGACGCGGTAGCGCTCGGTTACCACAGCCAGCACGAGCACGTTGACGTCCGACTTGCCGATCTTCCAATTCGTTCGATCGAGGCACAGGTACCATCGACTTGGATTGCCGATCAGCGCCATCACGATGCCCACGCTCCAATCGTCGGGCAGGATCACCTGTTGGAAGAACCGCTGCAGGCGGCGGTAGGTTGACGCAACTTTTGCGCGAGCTGGGCGCTCGGCAGCAATGTGGGTCAAGTTGACGGTACGCGCGCTGATTATGCCTAGCACGAGCAGGCACAGGGTCTCCAGGCGTGACTTGCCCAGTGGAACATGCGGGGTTAGTAACTTGTGCAGATCGGCGAGAGCGAAGCGCGTCATGGATGAA
>QCWG01000006.1:0-17518 GCA_003149575.1 Altererythrobacter sp. XM-24bin4 | reverse complement strand
ATCCTTGCAGGGAAAGAGTCCGCGTTCAGAATCCATCTCGCCGGTCGGCACCAGCCCTAAAATCGCCGAAAGCACCCAGTGTCGTGTAGTGTGCTGCTCAGAAGGATATCTCAAGTAAGCTTCCGATATTGTCCATATTATTTTGGTTTATTGTGAAACTGGTAATGCGGGAAGGAGGCTATTTGGCAGAATGGAGGGATGATGAAGACTTTTGCCTATCTAGGTTCATCGAAGGAGGGCGGAACATATCGTGTTTTTGAAGTCCTTCGTGACGGGCTAGCACCTCGTGGCTGGGAGGGCCATTTCGTAAACGAGCATTGTCTGCCAAAAGCTGTTATTAAAAGTGATGAGCCGACGGTGCTTACAGCACTAAGCGATTATCTTAGCACCTTCGATGTCGTAATAGGTAACGTGTTCGTTTCTGTCCGACTGATGAATGTCCTTCGGTTCTTACCCGATGAGACCCCGCGGATCATGATTGTACACAGCATAACGCGAGCCACCTACCTGGCCGCGCGGGCGCTTAGGGATCACGTCCACCACACGGTCGCTGTGTCACCCCGCATCCAAGACGATCTGGTCAGGCATCACGGGTTTTCTGGAACACGAACTAGCGTCGTCTTGAATGCTGTGCCTGATTGCTTGTTCCATCCCCCGGGCGCGCCGTCGCGAGTCAACAAAGTGGGTGTTCTGTCGCTTGGCAGGATAGAAGATCGCGCAAAACGCGTCTTCCTAATTCCGCAGATGTTAAAGGGAATTGATCCAAGCCTCTATCACTTGACCATAGCGGGTGACGGGCCAGATCGCGCAGAACTCCTTCGCCGTCTACGTGAGGCCGGTATTTCATTCGACGCGTTAGGTATTGTTGGGCGCGAAAACTTGTCCAGCACCTACAGAGACCATGAGGTGTTCCTTCTCCCCTCAAGATTTGAGGGGTTTGGAATTGCTGCAGCGGAATCTATGGCATCCGGCCTTGTGACTATCGCTGCGTCTATTCCAGGCGTGACATCGGAATTTATAGAGCACGGGAAGAGTGGTTTCCTCTTTGAGAAAGCTGATGTCAGAACGGCAGCGAAATATCTGAATTTATTACTCAAAGATCCAGAAAAGCGATTAGCAATGCGCCAAGCAGCACATGACAGGGCAGGCGAGCTATTCCACGAAGCAAGCACGATCAATGGATACCAGCTAATTCTTGAGAGTGTTCTTGTCGCGCCGCCGATCGCTCCAAAAAACCTACGTCGATGGCGGCCACCTATCGGTATGGGTCCTGGCCTGCGTGGTCTGCTTCCTGCTAAGATGCGCAGCCGGTTAGCAGACATGCTCATATACCGCTAGATCTGCTACGAAATGCTGTTGGCAAAGAATTTAATCCAGTCCATGCACGGAAAAACGGCTTTTGGAGCTGATCATTTGTCTGTCCTCGTGGTCCAGATGGGAGCACGCCGGAGCTATGAGTTAGCGCGTATGCTGCATGATCGTAGCGCTTTAGCCGCCCTCCATACATCTATCGCTTGGCAGGAAGACGAGGCACCGTCATGGCTCTTCCGAAGGCTTTCAGGGGTGACGGACGCCATCGTCAAGCGGCGCACCGTTCGTGGCATTCCACCGAATAAGGTCAGGGTCAGCTTTCTTCCAGAGTTGGTGGGCAAGATTCTTACGCTTACCGGAACAGGCAAGGAGGCGCGTTTCTGTGCTGAAGACTGGGTTCTCGGGTTGTCTGCGCGTTATTTGGGGCTTGCCGGTGCCTCTGTTGTGCTCAACACATCTGGCAATGGCGGCGCGTGCTTCCTAGGCTGGGCAAAGCGAAAGGGTGCGCGCATTGCGACTGACATCGTGATCACGCCGCTTGTCTACGACATTTTGGCCGAAGAGCACCGTCGCTGGCCGGGTTGGGAAACGCGGAAGAACCTCGATGCGGATGCAGACCGGTACCGCCGCCATATCGAGAAACTGGTGGCGCTCTCAGATCTGCTGCTCAGCCCGTCTGAGAGTGTGGATGACGGGCTCGCCTCAGTGAAAGGTTTCGACGCGACTCGACTTGCTCGCGTTTCCTATGGTTTTGGTGCCGGTGCGCTTCGCATCGGGAAACCGATTCCTCGGCGTGTGCTCTTTGCCGGGCAGGCAGGGTTGCGCAAGGGCTTGCCTTATCTGGCTGAGGCCGCGCGGTTATTGAAGCCGCTTGGTTACGAAATCCGCGTCGCGGGGGCGGCCCCGTTTGGGATACGAGAGAGATCTGAATGCGCCGCGTTGACATTTCTTGGTCATCTCGGACCGGACGAGATGGCCGCGGAGTTCCGCTCCGCAGACGTATTTTGCCTGCCTTCCCTCGCCGAGGGGATGGCGAGAGTGACTCTTGAGGCGCTCGCCTGCGGGATACCCTGTGTCGTCACTCGGTCGGCGGGGTCGCCTGTACGAGACGGGCATGACGGCATGATCGTGCCCGAGCGTGACGGACCTGCTATTGCCGAAGCGATCTGTTCTGTCGCCGAAGATCGCGCGTTCCGCGCGCGCATGTCTGAGGCCGCGCTTGACACTGCTGGGGGCCAGACTCTGGACGTTGTGGGCGATCGGCTTTATGAGGCTCTTGAAGACCTGAAGCGCAAAGATGGATGATTTGGCGTTTCTTTTGCTTGTGCTCAATACCGCTAGCGCGATGTGTATCGCATTTCGTGAGTTTCTACGCCGAGGCGGCTATCTCACACTTCCATTTCTGACATCGCTTCTTTTCCTGTCATGGTACTTACCGCAGGCTTGGACGCTTCTAGACTATCCGACTATCGCCCCAGAAAGTTTGGTTCGATTGCTGTTCATGTCGATGCTATGTTTCTGGGCGATGGTCCTCGGCTGGCATCGGGGGCTGGGTCGTTGGTGCCAGCCTGTGGCGCTGAATTTGCCAGTGCGCCGGTTGCTTCTGCCTGTATATACGATAACTCTCTTTGCCATGGTGATGCGTGCATTGATCGAGATGCAGCCACCAGAAGTCAGAGCCATGGGGCAATGGACGGGAATCATCACGATCATCGCCTTCTTTTCCTCGGTGAGCGTGGTCTCTATGGCGCTTTCCACCGCCATGATCCTGAAGAAGCGAAATCTGGCAACCTTAGTCCTTTTCTCGCTCAACCTACTCACTTATCTGCCGCTGATTTTTATATACTTCCGCCGCGCAGACACATTCGAATTTGGGCTTGCCGTTCTGCTTGGGCTTTTTTTTGTGCAAGGCCGCACCATCCCCCGAGTAGCCTTAATCGCGCTCACGATTGTAGGCTTCTTTTTCGTAAATGCAGTGGGTGAGTTGCGCACGCTTGGTGGTGGATATCGGATTGGTGACACCGGCGTCATTGAGGCGAGGCTGCCCACGCTGAGCGAAATTGCTAAGATCGACTGGCTTGCCGCAGTCGATCTTAGCGATAGTGTTCACCGTTCGGAAACCATGAATGCGGTCGTCAGTATGGAGGCGGTAGCGCAATATGGGCCGTTCACCCTTGGGGCGCAGTTCTGGAACCGCATGGTATTTGCCTACATCCCTGGCCAGTTATTGGGCCATGATTTCAAGCGGTCTCTAATGGTAAGTGACGACGCTCTCGAGGTCGCACGCGAGAACTTCTTCTTTGAGGCACACACCGGCACAACTTCGACAGGTTTTCTCCACCCGTATCAGGATTTCTGGTTTCTTGGATGCGCTGTTTGGTGGTTTGCAGGCTATGTAATGGGCCGTGTTATGCGTCACGCTTTGCGGGGAAGTATACTTGCATATGCTCTTTATGCCGCAACAATTTCGAACGCGGTCCATATGACGACGCACTTTGGTTATTACCTTTTCACCCAATCTGTGTTGATAGTCATCGCGATCCTGTTTGTCAGGCTTTGGCTTCGGCGAACAAAGCAGCGCGGTAGGTATGAAACCAAAGGCATCTACGCGTGACACTTGCCCTCTTCACCGCCCAGATCGGCCACTACCACGACGCTCGTTATAGTGCGGTCGCGGCTGCGGGCGCCGAGTTCACCGTGATAGTCACGCAGAATGAAGCGGACTTCTCCGAATTCATGGCGTCTGGGACAGGCAGCTACCCTGTGCAGCATCTGTTCGAAGGGCGCGCCGCCTATCGGAAGGCTTGCGCAACAGGGCGGGTCTGGTCGTCTGTTCATACCAGTCTCTCGATGCTTGACCCCTCGGTTGTGATTGTCGCCGGCTGGGCTACTCCGGAAAGTTTTGCTGCCATCGCTTGGGCGCGCCGAAATTGTCGGCGCCTCGTCATGCTGTCGGAGAGCCAGGTCAATGACGCCGCGCGTTCAGCTTGGCGCGAGCGGGTTAAGGCGCGGGTCGTCGGCCTTTGCGATGCGGCTGTGGTAGGCGGCCCATCCCATCTCGATTATATCGTACGGCTGGGAATGCCGCACAAGCGGGTCTTCATGGGATATGACGCTGTTGATAACGCGTATTTCGCGTCTGGGGCTGAAGCGGCGCGAAAGAACAAAATGGCGGTTCGCTCAACTTTAAGGATGCCGGCCCACTATCTACTCGCCTCGGCCCGCTTCATTCCTAAGAAGAACCTGCCCCGCCTTGTTATGGCTTATGCCAAGGCGCTGAAAGGCCGGGCTGAGGCGCCCGATCTCGTCATTCTTGGGGATGGGCCCGAACTAGGCTTGGTCGAGGCGGCGATTGCGACGGAGGGGTTGACAGGACGCGTTCATCTGCCTGGGTTTCGCAGTTATGGTGAACTCCCAGCGCTTTATGGTCTGTCGGACGGCTTCGTGCATGTGTCGACCTCCGAACAATGGGGCCTAGTGATCAACGAGGCTGCCGCGTCGGGAGTGCCCGTGGTGGCGTCTACGGCTTGTGGTGCGACGGGCCCCCTTGTGGAGGACGGCGTCACCGGTTTCGTCGCGGATGGAGAAAGCGAGGAGTCGATCAAGAATGCTTTGGTGCGGCTGATTGAGCTGGAGCGGTCCCGCCGTGCTGAAATGGGGCGCGCCGCACGGGAGCGGGTGGCCGGCTGGGGTACGGACCGATTTTCCGAAGGGCTTCTGGCTGCCTGCCGAATTGCAGAGAACAGCCGGCCTCGCGGCCTCGCGCCATGGGATGCTATGCTGCTTTGGAAGCTGTCGAAACGATCAATCGACGTTGTGCAGTGATGCCCGGCGCCATTTCCATAGCTGTCGTAACGGCGTCTCTCTCAGATCGGGCGGGGGGTCTTGCCGCCACTGTTCCCGCAATGGTAAATGCTGTCACAAAGTTTGGCATCAAGGCACAAGTATTCGGACTGCGCGACGCGGAGTTCGATCTGGAGAAATTACCCCTCGACCATGCTATAGTTCACGCTTTTCCAGCATGGTCCCTTCCCGGTATGCGCATCGCACCGACCTTGGACCGGGCGCTTGCCAGAGTCGAGGGGGACGTGCTGCATCTGCAGGGACTCTGGCTATACTCGTCTATAGCCGCAATGCGCTGGCGCGCCCGCACTGGCCGCCCCGTGATAATTTCCCCGCATGGCATGCTGGATGGTTGGGCGCTGCGCAATTCGGCGTGGAAGAAGCGGTTGGCGCTCGCGCTGTTTGAGAGGCGGAACCTGTCTGGTGCTGCCTGTATTCACGCGCTAGCAGATGCTGAATTGGCAGCAATCCGTGCGCTGGGGCTGAATGTTCCGGTTGCCGTCATACCGAATGGGGTGGACCTGCCCCCTGCGAATGTTCAATATTCACGGCCGTTTTTTTTTGACGGCGACGCGCGACGGATACTGTTGTTCCTAGGCCGGGTTCACCCCAAAAAGGGCCTTGCTGAGACGTTTAAAGCTTGGGCACAGGTGCTTCAAGATGCGCCGGCAGTCAAGCGCAACTGGGTGTTTGTGGTCGCCGGTTGGGATGATGGAGGGCATTTGGAAGAGCTTCAACGTCTCGCCAACGAGCTCGGATTGGAAGACTCTGTGCGCTTCATGGGACCCGTGTTCGGTGAACACAAAGCCAACCTCCTTCACGCAGCATCTGCCTTTATCCTTGCCTCGCATTCCGAGGGACTGCCGATGGCCGTACTCGAGGCATGGTCACATGCGTGCCCCGTTTTCATGACGTCTGCCTGCAACCTTCCAGAGGGATTTACGGCTGGCGCTGCGATCAAGATAACGACGGAGCCGGAGGCGATGGCACCGATCCTTTCAAAATACCTTGTCGATCCAAATCTGGGTCGCTTTGGCCGCGCTGGGTGCAAACTTGTCACGGAACAGTTCTCATGGAAGCGAGTCGGCCGCGATCTGGCGGACGTGTATTCATGGTTGGCCGGGCGCGGTTTGAAGCCCGAATGTGTGCATACCTGATGAACAAAGAAGTCGACATTAGCGCGAACCGGCGTGCGCGGAAATGGAGCCGTCGTGAACAAATCGGGCGCGTCCTCTGGACCTTCGCTTGGCCGTTCTTCCGTTTTAGCCCACGTCCATTGTGGGGATGGCGGCGTCTGCTTCTCAGGTTGTTCGGCGCCCAAGTGGGCAGGCAGGTCCATGTCTATCCGTCAGTTCGCATTATCATTCCTTGGAACTTATCCATAGAGAACAGTTGTGCAGTCGGAGACCATGCTATTCTTTACGCGCTGGGACCCATCCGCATTGGTGCGCGTGCGACGATTTCGCAGGGTGCACATCTCTGCGCAGGAACCCACGATATAAAGGACCCTTTCAGACCCCTTCTTAAGCCACCGATCTTGATCGGTGAAGATGCGTGGATTTGTGCTGACGCCTTCATCGGTCCAGGTGTTGTGGTTGGCGCAGGCGCAATTGTTGGCGCAAGAGCGGTAGCCATGAAGAATGTACCGGCTGGTGTCATCATGGTGGGCAACCCTGCGCGTCAAATCAGGAGTATCGAGCGATGAAGGAACAGTCTGCTATTTCAGGTTATCGATACGCTGACGCAGGACACAGCTGTGCGCATGCATACCTCTTGTCGCCCCTTCAATCGGAGGTTTCCCGCATCAAGTTGGAACTTGGTTCCTCCGAGGCACGTCTTTTCGACCTCGGATGTGGCAATGGAAGTTTAGGAGGGGAGCTGGCCAACATGGGATGGGATGTTGTCGGTATTGACCCATCTTCTGAAGGCATCGCTACTGCGAAGGCGGCATATCCTGAGTTGCGTTTCGAACTCGGGTCTGCCTATGACGATCTTGTTGCCATCTACGGGCGCTTTCCGCTCGTCATCAGTCTCGAAGTGGTCGAACATGTCTACGCACCGCGTGACTATGCAAGAACGCTGTTCGACTTGGTTGAGCCGGGCGGGACGGCAATCGTCTCCACACCCTACCACAGTTACATAAAAAATCTTGCGCTTGCCCTGACTGGTAAGATGGACCGGCACTTCACTGCGCTATGGGATCACGGTCACATTAAGTTTTGGTCGATAGCAACCTTGACCCAGTTGCTGAGGGAAGCTGGTTTCGAGGATATTCGTTTCCATCGTGTAGGCAGAGTACCTCAGCTCGCAAAATCTATGATCGCGATTGCAAAAAAACCGCTCACATGATGGCGACCCTGCTTGTTTTGGGTTCGCTGATTAGACCGAATGCCCAATAATTTAGTTTCTCAACGTCTGCCGGTCACAGTTGTGGTTCCCGCGAAAAACGAAGCGACAAACATTGCTATTTGCCTTGAGCGCCTCTCACGCTTTGCTGAAGTCGTCGTCATCGATAGCGGATCGACAGATTGCACCAAACAAATCGCAGAAGGCTTCGGTGCACGGGTCATCAACTTTACTTGGAACGGCAAATATCCCAAAAAACGCAACTGGTTTCTCCTCAATGAGCCACTATCCCAACCATGGGTTTTGTTCCTAGACGCGGACGAATTTGTGGATGACGCGTTCTGCGACGCGGTTGACGCGGCTATTTCAAAGGATGACTGCGACGGGTATTGGCTAACCTACACGAACTACTTCCTTGGCAAGCCGCTCCGTTACGGCCTCGTTCAGCGCAAACTCGCGCTCTTTCGTGTCGGCAAAGGGCTCTATGAAAGAATTGAAGAGGATGGGTGGAGCCGCCTCGATATGGAAATTCATGAGCATCCCATCGTTGATGGCGCTGTGGGTGAAATCACCATCCCTATAGACCATCGAGATTATAAAGACCTTGCCCGCTTCCTTGAAAAGCACATTGATTATGCGCGATGGGAAGCGCAACGCTATGCCAAGCTTCAAGAAAATCCTGCGGCCTGGCAGCACTTTACGAAGCGGCAGCGGTTTAAATACCGACACTTAGCCAAGTGGTGGTATCCGTGGTTTTATTTCTTATTCACGTATCTCGTAAAACGTGGCTTCCTTGATGGCTCGGCCGGATTTCATTACGCGTTTTACAAAGCGTGGTATTTCCAAACCATAAGACTGCTCATTCGAGAGCAGTCTTCACCACATCAGTAATCCAAGAACAATCGGAGCATTCAGTGACGCGACTTTATGATAGCCGCAAACGTATTCTTGTGACCGGCGGCGCCGGTTTTTTAGGGTCGCATCTCATCGACCGCCTGTTGGAGCAGGGGCATGAGGTCATTTGCGCGGATAACCTCTTCACTGGTACGAAGCGCAATATTGAGCATCTACACAATCACTCGCGCTTTGAGTTTATGCGGCACGATGTGACGTTCCCGCTCTATGTAGAGGTTGACGAAATCTACAACCTCGCGTGTCCGGCTTCACCAGTCCATTACCAGCACGATCCGGTGCAGACGACCAAGACGTCGGTGCATGGGGCGATCAACATGCTGGGCCTGGCGAAGCGGCTTCGGTGCAAGATTTTCCAGGCTTCGACAAGTGAGGTTTACGGCGATCCCATCGTGCATCCTCAGCCAGAAGAGTATTGGGGCAATGTAAACCCAATTGGGGCGCGCTCATGTTATGATGAGGGCAAGCGCTGTGCTGAGACGCTTTTTTTCGACTATTGGCGGCAGCACGACCTGGAGATCAAGGTTGGACGCATCTTCAACACCTATGGCCCGCGCATGCATCATGCCGACGGCCGTGTGGTGTCCAATTTCATCGTGCAGGCGTTGCGGGGCGAACCCATTACGATCTTTGGGGATGGGCAGCAGACGCGCTCCTTTTGCTATGTCGACGATCTCATTGAGAGCTTTGTTCGGATGATGGAGACCGATAGTTCGGTGACGGGGCCAATTAATCTTGGCAATCCGGGTGAGTTCACGATCCGTGAGCTGGCAGAAAAGACGATTGCAATGACGGGTTCCAAATCTGAACTTATTGAATTGCCGTTGCCAGAAGATGATCCCAAGCAGCGTCAGCCTGATATTAGCAAGGCTCAAGAGCTACTCGATTGGGAGCCTGTCGTTGACTTGGATCAGGGCCTCAAGCGGACAATCGACTACTTCAAAATGCGTCTTCCGGAACTGACGGAAGCCTAAAGGGGCCGAAATATGAAAATCGCGATGATCGGAACGGGCTATGTCGGCTTGGTGTCTGGTGTGTGTTTTTCCGATTTCGGGCATACGGTTGTTTGTGTCGATAAGGACATGCGCAAGATCGACATGCTTGAGCGGGGCGAGGTGCCGATCTTTGAGCCAGGCCTCGATACGCTTATGGCTAAGAATACTGAGGCTGGTCGGCTTGAGTTTACCCGTGATCTGGAAGCTGCGATCAACGGTGCTGACGCTGTGTTTATCGCTGTCGGGACGCCGACCCGCCGTGGCGATGGCCATGCTGATCTGACCTATGTGATGGCGGCCGCTGAAGAGATCGCCAAGGCGGCGAAGGATTATGTGGTGATCGTCACAAAATCGACAGTGCCTGTCGGCACCAACCGCAAGGTGCGCGAGGTTGTGGCCGCGGCCAATCCGGAGCTGGATTTCGATGTGGCATCAAACCCGGAGTTTCTACGCGAAGGCGCGGCGATTGATGATTTCATGAAGCCAGACCGCGTGGTGGTCGGGGTCGAAACCGACCGTGCCGCTGCTGTTATGTCCGAGATCTATCGCCCTCTCTATCTGCGTGATTTTCCGATCGTAACCACCGATCTCGAATCCGCGGAGATGATCAAATACGCGGCCAATGCGTTTCTGGCGACCAAGATCACCTTCATCAATGAAATAGCCGCGCTTTGCGAACAGGTGGGTGCCGACGTCAAACAGGTGTCCAAGGGCATGGGGATGGACAACCGCATCGGGAACAAGTTCCTGCACGCCGGGCCTGGTTATGGGGGGTCATGCTTTCCCAAAGATACCAAAGCGTTGGCGCGGATTGGGCAAGACCACGGAAGTCCCATGCATATCACGGAAGCGGTGATTGCAGTGAATGAGGATATCAAGCGGCGGATGATCGGAAAGCTGCTTGATCTGTGTGACGGGTCTTTCAACGGGAAACGGATCGCGGTGCTTGGCGTGACCTTCAAGCCAAACACGGATGATATGCGCGATGCACCATCTCTGACCATTGTGCCGGCGCTTGTGGGAGGAGGGGCCAAGATCACGGTCTGCGATCCGCAGGGCCAGCACGAAGGCGAAGCGTTGCTGCCCAGCGTCATGTGGCAAGACGATCCTTATGAGGCGTCCAAAGAGGCGGATCTGATTGTGCTCCTGACGGAGTGGAACGAGTTTCGGGCGCTCGACCTGTCAAAAATTGCAGGCGGCATGTCTCGTCCGGCGATGGCTGACTTGCGCAATATCTACAGCGCGTCTGTGGCCCGCGATGCGGGCTTTGTGGCGTATGAGGGTGTTGGCCGGCCGGGGTTTCGAGAGCATGCGTGATGATCTAATGAATACAACTTTAAACTGCAAATTTATAATATACACACGTTAATTTAGAGTGGTCGGTAAGATCGAGAGCGCAAGATGTGCCCGGTTGTATCCTGTTAACCAGGGTGCGTCGGCATGTCTGTAGCGCACCCCTTATTTGAAAAGGGCCGATCTATGGCTTTCCAAATTGTAACTTTTGCTCCTTATCGCACGGGCGGCTTTGCTGTGCGTGTGGGCAGTTCCTTCAACGCAACCGGGGTTGCGACCCTTACCTGGCAGGAGGGGTAGGCATGAGCTTTGAAGCAGCGACACCTGCCGTGCCTGGATTGCAGATCTGGGCCATCAAGTATCAGCTGAATATCCAGCAGTAGCGGTTTGTTCTCAGCTATGCGCAGCATTTCGATCCGCGCCGGGCTGCAATGGATGCCGGGTTCACGCCGCAAAACGCAAAATCGATTGCGACCAAATATCTTGACCTGGTCAAGGTTCAGCGCGCGATCAAAGCCCATGTGTTTGAGTTAAAAAACACGACTGAAGAGTACCGGGATGCCCTTATCGCTGAATTCTTCGGGATCGCGACATCGAATGTGTTGGATGACCGGTACCGCTTCAAGCCCATTGCCAAGTGGCCACCGGTTTGGTCCTCGGGGTCTGCGGGCCGTGTGTCGGTCCAATATGCGCCGGGGGATATGTCTGGGGTGCCTGTGACCGTCACGGTGGTTGGATCCAAGAAGATATGGGCCGTGGGGAAACTGTTCAGCTATTTCGGGCTTGATGGCCGCCCCGACTACCAACGCCTTGATACCGAAGCCCTGGAGAAGACCCATGAGGAGTTTTGCAAGAAATGCGCCAGCGAGTGCCTCCAGTTCGTCTAAACACGGGAAGACGCGAGGGGATTTAATGCGTCTTGCACGCCACAGGACTGTCCTTGGGCGGTTGAGCGCGTCCGTGATCCAAATAAACAGTTGGCTCTTGGTGGCTGCAGATCGCCTCAGCTTTCCCAAACATTGTGTTCTGCCAGTTCGACATAGCGGGCCAGCACGCTGGTCGATTTCCACCCACCGGCGCGCATGATGGCGACCGTGTCAAAGCCGCGTTTCAGCAGGTTTTGGGCAGCTCCGACGCGCAAGGAATGCCCGCTGAAGGCGCGGACGTTGGTAGCACTGTAGCCGGCGCGTTTGGCGGAAGTTTTGATGATGGTTTTGACCATGGCGTTATTGAGAGGGCGGTCGATGGGATGGTCTTGGTAAATTGGGCAAAAGAGCCAGTTGGTCGCGTCTCCGCGCCAGTCTTGCCAGGCCTGAACCCGCTGTGTGGTACGGCTGGAGGTAAAGGCGACCCGTCCTTGCCCCTCTTGATCCGCTTTGCTGCAACGGATCAGAACGCGCAGGGTGCCGTCTTCTCGCAGGGAGAGGTCTTCGTCACGCAAGGCCACCAATTCTGAGCGGCGGGTCATAAGCTCGTATCCAAGGCTGAGCATGGCAGCGTTGCGCAGGCCCCAGCAGGTGGCGGGTTGGACGTCTAGAAGCCGCTCCAGGTCTTGAGCGGTCAGGCCACGAGCCTGTTGGGGACGGGCCAGCTTTCTTTTGCGCATCCGTCGCAATGTCAGATTGATCGCTTGGTCTTGCGTGGGATCGGGGAGCCTCAGGAGGCTATGTATTTTGCGGATCGCATAGAGCCGCCGCCGGACGGTGGAGGGGGCTTTGTCGCGGGTCTCATCTGCCAGAAAGGCACAAACCTGTGATGTGGTTGTAGGGAAGGGGGTGTTCTGCGTGTGCTCACACCAGGCAACATAGGCTTGAATATCGGCCTGATAGGCGCGCATGGTGGCGTCAGCATATGCACCATCGAGGGTTTTCAATGCCATTTTCCAGTTCTGCGTGTCGGGACATTCCTGCAATGAAGCGATCAATTATGATAAATTTTATATCATAAAATATAGCATGTCAATAACGGGTCAACAAATTCGCGTTGCGCGCGCGGCGCTATCCTGGTCGGTTCGGGACCTTTCGGACGCCACCGGTGTCGGGACGGCGACGATTGTCCGATACGAAATGTCGGAAGGGGCTGTGCCAAAATCGCGGAAGAATAATTTGGAAATTATCCGCACCAGCCTTGAGGCGGCGGGGATTGTGTTTATTGGCACGCCGGAGGATGGGCCGGGCATTCGGATGTATACGGGTGGCACTGGTAGTCCAACGGGCTAACACCTACGTTTCAGGTGAGCGGTTGAGATCGTGCGTAGTTCAAAGGTGAAGAGCAATGCCTGCGTCGGAGGGGAAAAACTGGTTTGTTGCGCAGCTCAAACCACAAGGGTTGAAGCGTGCAGAGGAAAACCTTGCCCGCCAAGGGTTTGAGAGTTTTTGCCCCAAAAGACTGGAAAGCCGCGTGCAGGGTGGGCGGCGCCTATCCAAGCAACGCCCGCTCTTTCCTGGATACCTCTTTGTGTCTTTTAACCCAAGCGCGCAGGGCTGGACGGCGATCAATGGCACACGGGGCGTGTCTCGCTTGCTTCTTGTTGATCCGCGCACGCCAACGCCTCTGCCGCCTGAGTTTATGGCAGGGCTTATGGCGCGCTGCGATGAGCAGGGTGTGATTGGGGCGCCGCCCGACCTGGATGTGGGGGATACTATCCGTGTAGTGTCGGGCGCATTTGCAGATACAATCGCGCGGATTGAAACTCTTCAAGACGGCGAGCGGCTGCAGATTTTGATGGATCTTATGGGACGGCAATCACGTGTTTCTGTAGCCCGCCACTCAGTTGAGAAATTACATTAACAGACATTATTAATGAAATAATATTAGTGACTTAAATCACTTGATTAATGTGATGCGCAAAGCAGAAAGCAGTATTCTTTTCGTCAGTCCGAGCTCACTGAGCCTGCCAGACATACTGCAACAACCGTCTAACTCCAGACTTGGCAAACACGGCATCAAATGGACTAATGAGTCGTTGTCATGGGCGGCCCGCTTGGCTGAACACAAAAATTCCAAGTCCCCTCCCACTGACCCGCTGCTTTTCTAAGTGACCCATCCAGATACTTCGAAACATACAAAAAGGCATGTCACCATCCGCGTACGGAAAACCCAGCCTCTTCAGGGCCGGGATGTGCGGCTGCGCGGAGGATGAAGGCTGCGCTGTTGATGCGCTGACAGGGCTTGCGCAGGCGAAGCGGAAGCGTGGAGACCTCTAGAATACTTGGTATCACATATGAACTATTAAGTGAAATTACATATCTTTAAAGTTCAATTTTGACTGTTTAAGTGGACTTCACGACTGGTTTGCAATACTGTTGCAAAGACAAGTATTTTCGCCAGGACTTCGGATGGACCTGATCCCTGGGTTTTTGACGACCGAAGATATCAAAGAGAAAATCGCGCGCTCTGTGCGCGCAAGGCGCATCGGCATGCGCTTCACTCAAGAGGAATTGGCGGCGCGTGCTGGAATTTCTCTCGCCACCCTGAAGCGTTTTGAAAAAAGAGGGGATGCCACTTTTGGGGTCGTGCTGGCACTGGCAGAAGCGCTCGGCGTTCTGGATGATTTTGAAAGCCTCTTTCCGCCAGTAGAAGCGCGAACACTGGACGAGCTGGATCAGCAGAACGCGAACAAAACCCGTCAGCGGGTTCGTAAACGGAAAAACCATTGATCGATCGCCTGTATGTGACTCTGGATTTCGGGCCCGACATCGATGAGCGCCCAGTCGGACAAATGGGCTGGGACAGCCGCGCGCGACACGCAGTCCTCGAGTGGGATACTGCCTTTGCCTCCACGCCACTGCCAATCTCTCCAGTCCATATCAGAATATATGCTGGCCTCATGCGACCAAAGGGGCGCGCATTTGGCGACCTGCCCGCCGTATTTGGAGATAGCCTACCCGATGGCTGGGGGAAGCTGCTCATTGACCGGGAGCTGAAAGCCCGCGGCGCTCGGTTCAGCGAAATCACAGACATCGCCCGTCTTGCTATGGTTGGCACTGACGGCATGGGTGCTCTGGCGTACCGACCTGCGCAGTGTCCCGAACCAAAGAATGATTTCGATCTCGATTGGTTTGAACGGTTGGTACCGAAGGTTGATGGCGGTGTCACAGCTGACGAGTTGGAGCGGCTCCGTACGGTTGCGGGGGGATCCCAAGGCGCACGACCAAAGTTTGTGGCCCAGTTGTCCCCGGATCACACGCGCCTGCGAGATCATCGGGTGACGCTGGAGGAAGGCTGGCGGCACGTTCTTGTTAAGCGGCGTGCGCATCAAGACACGGAAGGCGCGGTCGAAGTTGAGGCAGCCTATGCGATGATGGCCCGAGAGGCTGGGATCAAGATGAGCTGGACAGGCATTTTGCGTGCCTCGTGCGGCAAGCCGTTTTTTGCAACGGAAAGATTCGATCGGCCGCAAGGCGCGCGTCTCCATATGCAGACGGTTGCAGCACTGCTGGCAGTCGATTTTCGCGAAGCCAGTATGGACTACATGGAGCTACTTCGCCTCACACGTTTCATGACGCAAGATGCAAGCGCCTCCGAGCAGATATATCGCAGGATGGTTTTTAACGCGCGCGCCCACAACCGGGATGATCATCTCAAGAACCACGCCTTCCTGATGGATGCTCAGGGCAGCTGGCGGCTGGCTCCAGCCTATGATGTGACCTACAGCTCTGGGCCGGGAGGCGAACACACACTTACCATCGCCGGTGAAGGTCGAAGGCCAGGCCGCGACGCTTTCGCCAAAGTGGCAGGCAAAAGTGGCATCACAGAGCGTCGGGCGACCGAAATCGTTGATGAGGTGGATGCTGCTCTAGCTAATTGGCATATCTACGCCGATGACACCGGCGTGCCACCAAAACTTCGTCGGGAAATCGATGAACACATGAAACACGCGGCGGAATGGTGAGCATTCGGCGCGGCGCATACGCTTTACATGCTTTGGCCTTGCGCAACTCAGAGACAACGTTCGTATCCGGAATGAACATCAGGTCAGATCAGCGGGAAATGTGAGGCACCCTAGGCGGCCTGGTTCAAATGCTACGTCCGCGGCTTCTGGGTCAGCAAGCAGATCAAGAATACTCGCCTGATGCCCTATCAGCAGAAAGATGGCGCTGACCCCTCAGACAGCGCCCAGAATGGCTCAGGAGTGCGATCTTCACCACGGGGAGGGGTCAGGACCCGTATCACGCTCAAACGCACTCTGTGCGCCTCCTGTGGCGTCTTTCGACCTGAACAGGTGCGACAGTGCCGCCTGTGTTTCCGCTGGCAGGCTCTGCACCACTCCTGCAAGTGCCACGGTTTTCTCGGACACAGCGGCACGCGCGTATGCAAACCCCCGTTTCACCCCCTCAAACGCGCGACCCAGCCAGCCCTTCGCTGGCGTGTCGGCAGGTTCTCGGAGTGTCGCTTGCGTGAACTCCCCGCTCTGCAACGCAAGAACAGCATCTGGTCCCCCCGGCTCCTGCCGCATCGCATCGAGTAGAGCGTCAAGGTCCCGGTCGCTTGTTAGGTCTGGCGTGCAAAGTGTATTGTAATTTGTCTCCGTGACCTCGGAACGCGGAACGTGCGGAGCGATATCCAGACCAAACTGTGGGTCGCACATACGGATCGCGGTCGCCCACGCGTCTTTGTCAGCGTCTCTGCTCAAATCCGCGTCTGAAAATGGACACATGGACTCAAACAACGCGGCACGCGTTGTCGGATCCACTGCTGTGAGCGCGGAGAGCGCTTGTGCAGCGTCCACAGCCGGGCGGAGGACCTCCAGGTGCTGCAAGGCTTGCTCGGACTGCTGAAGGCGCTCTGCGGCGCTCTGAGCGCCTTTCTCAGCAGCCTCAGCTGCTAGTACAGCCCGCTTCCGGTCGAGCTCGGCTTTCTGACGTCTGACTTCGCTGTTCGAGATTTGCTGACTGACCACCTGCAACTGCGCTGCCAGGTCTTCCCACTGCGCGGAAAGGCTGGACAGCTCGTTCTCAATGTTGGTCTTGCTGGCGCTGAGTGTTTCCACGTTCGCTGCCAGGTCTTCCCGCTGCGCGGAAAGGCTGGACAGCTCGTCTTTAGCTTGGTTCTTGCGCGTTTCGAGCGCTTCGACGTTTTCATTCAGCATCTGCACGTCCGAAATCAATTCGGCACGTTCCAGCACATCCTGCATTCTGCTTTTTTCGAGTTTGTCTGCTTGTTCTTCCAGAAAATTCTCCAGTGTGTTCAGCGATGCCGCCTGCTCACGAACCCATTCACCTGTCGTTTTGTGCTCTGGCGACGGCAGACCTTCACCAACGAAATCCTTCCCGTACCCGATCCCGAGGTGCTCAACAGCCGCGTGATACAGCTGCCGGGCTTTGCGTTTGCAGTAGTTCTGTTTCCAAAACTCGTTGCTGGCGCGACCAACCGTGCGCACTCCCGGCGCGGTCTTCGCTGCTTCCTTCCGCGCTGCGAATTCTTCGTCTGTTTCGTTCCGCTTCTGTTTTCCCGGCACCCTCGGTTTTTTCTCGTATGTTGGCGCAATGAGCACGTGCAGATGCGGAGTGTCCTCGTCCAAATGCAGCGCAACATGGATCACGTCTGACCCGAAATTGTCTTTCAGATACGCCATCGTAGACTCGACCCAAGCATCCAGTTTTTCTGGGTTCCACTCCCCCGGCCCCTGTCCTTCGTCTCGAAAATACGAAGGCGACGCCGACAGCACCATTTGAACGAAAGGCGCTTCAGACTGCTTTGCTGGCTTTTGAACACCGGACTCAAACAACGCATCCAACGCGTCTTGTTGAGTCCGAGGGCCAACTAAAACTTGGTTCAGGTGTATCCGAGATGGATCGATCGCGGACGACCCATCT
>QCWG01000005.1:18891-21244 GCA_003149575.1 Altererythrobacter sp. XM-24bin4 | reverse complement strand
AAACTTTGATGCCTCGCGCTGCCAGCAGATCTTCAACGTCACGCAGACTTAAAGCAAACCGGTGGTACGCCCAGACGGCGTATCCGATGACACTCTTCGGAAACCGGACGCTTTTGATCCGCGACAAATCTTCGATGTTCAACATGGAGCTAAACTACACGGACGCTGCAACGTCAGCAACCTGACAAAGCCCTCTGGCGTGCAAAGACAGGGAAAAGGGCGGGAGGCGATCAAACCGGCACCGCACGGCCCGTCTTGCCTTTTGGCATATATTATCTATATTGATGCCAAAGGAGAATGCCATGCAGTTCGCCACGGTCCAGCCCGTCCTCGCCCGCACCGATCTTCCCGTCATCACCGACGAGGAGGCCGCGGCGCTGGCGCGCACCACCGTCAACCTGTTCCGGGCCTGGGAGCTGACGGATGCCGAAGCCCGCACTCTGCTCGGCGACATGGCGCAGCGCACCTGGGCGCGGTGGAAGACCGGCGATATCGGCCGGATCGACCGCGACCTGCGCGCGCGCATGGCGATCCTGATGGGGATCCACAAGGCGCTGCGCTATCTCTTCACCGACCCCGCCCGGGGCTATGCCTGGATCCGCAAACCGAACGCCGCCTTCGCGGGCCGGAGCGCGCTGGATGTCATGCTCCGGGGCGAGATCACCGACCTGATCGATCTGCGCGCCTATCTCGATGCCGAACGGGGTGCCTGGTGAATGTGCCTGTCCGGCGCGTGACCTGGCCGCGCACGGTCCGCATCATCCGCTCGATCCATCCGCCCATCGACCTCTTCGAGGACATCGCCGACCCAGCCGACTGGGAGGCTCTGGCCTCGGCCGAGGCCAAGTTCAACCCGCGCATCCGCGAGAGCATCGGCGATCTGTCCAAGGTCCCAGTGGCCCGCCGGGTGACCGGCCCCGGCGCGAGCTGGGTCATGGCGCCCTTCGTGCATTGCTCGCCGCTCAGGCCCGGAAGGTTCTCGCATGGCAGCTTCGGCCTCTACTATGCAGGCGACCGCACCGAGGTGGCGATCGCCGAGACCGTCCATCACCACGCCCGCTTCATGCGCGCCACCGACGAGGTGCCGGGCTGGACCTCGCAATTCCGCGAGCTGATCGGATCAATCGACGCCGATCTCGACGACGCCACGGGCCATGCCGATCTGCTGGACCCGGAGGACTACCACGCGTCCCAGGTCTTCGGGGCCGAACGCCGTGCCGCCGGCTCGAACGGCATCACCTGGCCCAGCCTGCGCTTTCCCGAGGGTCAATGCATCGCAGTCTTCTGGCCCGACGTGATCCCGATCCCGACCCAAGGGGCGCATTTAGCGTACCACTGGAACGGCACGACAGTCGATTATGTTAAGCGGCTGGATGATGGGGAGGTATTGCGCGTCTTGTGACGCTTTAAGACCAAAGGTGAGAGGCCGTCTGGATATTCTTGGCCTCGTTTCTTGAGCATGCTGGGTGTTATGGCATTGGCTCCCATGGGTTGAGGGTGGGCACACCGGTCGGTTCAAAGTCGGTGACATTCCGCGTGACGATTGGCATAGCGTGGGTGATCCCTGTCGCGGCAATCAGGGCGTCTCGATCGCTTCGGGGATCTGGGACATGCAAAGCAGCACAGCAAAGTGCCACAGGTCCATCCACTGGCAGGACACGCCCCTCGAACGCTGGAAGCACCCGGTCCACCATCCAAGCTCTTAAAATGGCGCCCTGCATGCTATCACGCCATTCCATCTGCCTTATCCCCATCTCAAGCTCCAAGAGTGTGATAGCAGACAAAAATAATGTTGACGGATCTTGCAACTCCGCCCACGTAACAACATTGCCATCCGCCTTCCCTGCTTTGGCCTTGCGCAACTCAGAGACAACGTTCGTATCCAGAATGAACATCAGGTCAGATCAGTGGGACGTGTGAGGCACCCTAGGCGGCCTGGTTCAAATGCTACGTCCGCCGCTTCTGGGTCAGCAAGCAGCTCAAGAATACTCGCCTGATGCCCTATCAGCCGCCTGTAGGCTTCAATGCTCAGCAAGACATGCGCAGGTTTGCCCCGATCTGTAATGAATACAGGCCCATCTTGCGCAGCGCGCTTTGCACCGCTGGCGTCTTGATTGAACGTCCGGCTGTTGATCGTTGTTATGCCCATAGCTAAACATCCCTCACATAATGTAGAAACATATCTACAAATGGCGGCAATGTCAATCTGAAGCCCGAACGGCTTTGTCAGGTTGTTGACGCTCAGCCTCAGCTTGGCGGGAACGTTGCCACTCAGGCGGCCAATTCCGCTGCATAGCCAGCCCACAAGTCGAATGCATCGTTTCTCGCGTGGCGGTACGATTTGGCGGACAGG
>QCWG01000005.1:0-18278 GCA_003149575.1 Altererythrobacter sp. XM-24bin4 | reverse complement strand
TTGTTTCGCCAGAAGAACCTCCACGTCGCGCAGACTCAAAGCAAACCGGTGGTAGGCTCAGACGGCGTATCCGATGACACCCTTTGGAAACCGGAAGCCTTTGACCCGCGCCAAATCTTCGATGTTCAACATGGAGCTGAACTACCCGGACGCTGCGACGTCAGCAACCTGACAAAGCCCCCTTGGGGCCCATCAAGGAGCATGAGACTGCGTGCGTGACGCGCAGCAAGCAGTTATCTGCTTTCGCTTTCGACACTTTCCCCTCGCTTATCCACAGCGCAAAAGAAGGCGGCGCTAATAATAGCTATTATGCGATTTAAGCGCCGTGCTTTGGCTTTAATATTTATGTCCAATAAGTTTACATTATCGGACATAATGGAGGGCCCCGCTAAAAGTGGCTGTGTCGTTTTGGTTTCATGGGTGGATTCGGCCGAAACCACCTTTCTCGTCGAGGAAATTTCCATTTAACCGGTGGACGGGCCCCTTGCTTAATCTGTGGACTCAGCGCGACGGAGACCAAATCTTCAACAAGATCAACGAGCTTCGCGAGCGAGCCTCCGCATGTTCGAAGACACCCACTCGACCGATACGGCGGCCAAAGTCCAACAATAAACCCATAATCCAGCATTGAAACAAGATCATGAATATAATGATATCAAAATGTTAGTGTCCACTCATGGAACAAGAACGACAGGCTATATCGTTTTGGTTTCATGTATCGGATAGCCGGAATTCATGAGATTCAAGCACTTCCCTGAAAAACGCGTCGGGGTTCATGAGATTCTGGAGCGGTATTCATGAGACTGTCAGGTTGAATTTCAGCAATATTGCCGCTATATGGCGTCAGTATCACTGTAGGAGCATAGATCATGCACATCACGAACTTTGCTGAAGCCGGGCAATTCGAACCGCGCAAGATCGCCGCGATACTACGCACATCAGCAGAAGAGATCGCATTGACCGTCGGCTTGGGCAAGGACGCGCTGCAGAGGCGAGCCCGCATCGGTTCGGACAAGACGCAGCGCCGCCTGCGCGAATTGGTAGAGGTGCTGAACAAAGTCGAACCCCGCTTCGGCTCGGAATTGATGGCCTATGCATGGTACCGGTCAGAGCCCCTGCCCGGCTTCGATGGCCGAACAGCCATGCAGTTGGTTCAGGAAGGCAAAGCTCAGCAAGTTCTGGAATACATCGATGCGGTCGATGCGGGTGTCTTTGCCTGATGCCGCTGAAAGATGGACGCTATTCAGGGCCGCTCTACCGCGCCCTAAACCCGGTCTATGCGCGTGAAGCACTGTCCGGACGAGGCGCTGAACTCTATGGAGGGCGCTTTAATGTCAAGGGCACCCCCGCCCTCTACACCTCGCTGGATCCCGCGACCGCTCTTAGAGAAGCCAACCAGGTAGGCAGCCTGCAACCCACGATCCTGGTGTCCTACAAAGCCGACCTTGGGCCTATTTTCGATACCCGCGATCAGGACGGACTTGACCGGTATAACGCGACCGAGGCGATGCTTGCCGACCCTGCATGGCGCATGAAGATGCTCGATGGCCAACCTGTGCCGACACAAGATTTTGCAAGCGCCCTCATAGCGGATCGGTTTGCCGGGCTCCTGATTCAGAGTTTTGCGAAGGGCGCGTCATCATTGGACTTGAACATCGTTTTGTGGGCCTGGACTAACAATACTGGTTCTTTGGAAGTAATGGATGACGAAGAGCGGCTGTCACGCATGTGAGCTGATTTGCTGACATTTTCACGGGGTGCACTTGTCGCGTACCGAACCTGTGAAAAGCCTCTCTACGTCGCCGTCAGAGAATAACTGGTGCTACGCCCACCAGCATCATCTTTCGTCAGGGCGCCCATGTCGATGAGGTCAAGAATATCGCGATAGGCCGTATCCTGCGAACACTTTTCGATCTTCGCGTATTTCGACGTCGTGAGTTTTCCGTCGAACCCATCCAGCAGGCAGTTCAGCATGTCCCGCTGGCGGTCCTTCATGTTGGCCGTTCCATATTTCTCCCAGTCAGATCCCCTGCCCCAGCCGACTTTGTCAGATTGCTGACGTTGCAGCACCCGAGTAGTTCAGTTGCATGTTGAACATCGAAGATTTATCGCGGATCAAAGTCTTTCGGTTTCCGAAGAGTGACCACGGTCACACTCTGCGGTGCTCCCATACCTACGCCCAAAAATGTGACCGCGGTCACACTCTGAACAACCGAATGCGGAGCTTGCGAAATGTGACCGTGGTCACAACTTGGAAGGTCCAAAGCGAAAACCAGAAAATGTGACCGCGGCCACAATCTGAACGAATTCCAATTGTGTGCAGGATGGTAGACCGTAGCACAGCAGGGATGACTTCAGCTCATGTTTCATCACTGGACTCGCCCGAAATCGGCCCTCTCGTCGAGCTCGTTCGCATTTCAATGGTGGACAAGGCTTTAGGTCCATCACTGGACTCCCGACGCCGAGCCAAATCGGTTCAAAGTGGTCCAAGTTCACGACGGTATTTGTAAGACTGGACAGGCCGGAATTCGTGAGACTGGCCTCGTTTGATGGCTTTTTCTGCAACCTTACGCATTCTCTCGTCGCGCTCAGCGCGCCAGAGCCGGGCAGAGATGCGCCTCCTCAACGAGAGAGGCCACGATGGAGGAAACAAAAGCCCCACTCCTTGAGTGATTTTATTGACAGTGCAAGCAGCTCTCCTACATTGTAAGACAATCGAACACGAGGTCCTAACCAGCATCATGGCCACGACATCTTTCACCACCCGTATCGACACCGATCTCAAAGCACAGCTCGATCGTATCGCGCGTTTCGAAGATCGCTCATCTTCCTATATGGCCAATCAAGCGATCAGGGCCTTTGTCGAAGAACGTCTGGCGACGCGTGATCTCGTTGAGACCGGGCTTGCCCTTGTCGAAGGGAATGCACCCTCTCTGGCTCCGGATGCGATCCACGATTGGCTGAAGGCTGATGACGACGCCCCCTTCCCCAACGCGTGAGTCCGCGCATGGACCTTCGATATCTCGAAACCGCTGAGCCGGGCTTGCGCTGGTTCAGAGCCTATTACCGCCAAAACCCGCAGCTCAACCTGACCAAAACCATCGATGCTTTAATCCAGGCAGAGCGCATGCTCAGGGAATTCCCTTTTTCGGGACCGTCCTTCGAGGATTTTGACCTGGTGCGCGAATTCAAGATCAAGGGGACCGCGTTTTCGCTGCTCTACACAGTCGCTCGGGACACCGTCTGGATCATTGATCTGCGGGATCAACGTGGACAACGCAGTGCCGAGGCCCTCCGCTTACACACGCAGGAACTGCGAGCCCGGTATGGAATTGGGGAGAGCGGTACGTGACACGACGCCTGCCATCCCAGAGTTCTCCCATAGCGCACGAGCCACCGGCAGAGGTTTCAGGCAATCCTCGGATATGCCGGTGGTCTCAGACACTTGGAAATTGTCTGCTTGGATGTTGGCAAGGACGATACGCCAGATTCCGGCGGATGGATCGAGATCCTCGACGACGGCGCTGTGTTGACGCTGAATGTCAAGACCACCTGGCGCGAGGTCGAGATGACACGGTGATATCAGCGTCGCCGAAACCGGTTCTGCGTGAATCTGACCAAAGCCGCGGGTCTCTGACTACGATCAACCTTCGTTGCTTCTGAGTGCTACCGATCCAGGAACACCAGGAGATACTCCCCTGCCCGAGCGAACCGCAGATCGGCTCATGAAGACGCGAGCGATCGTCGAAAGGTCCGCCGGATCGCATCGTCACCACTACCTTCGGCAAAGTCGCCCGATTTTGCCTGAGCCAAACCCTCGAACAAGCCCTGTCGGATACCGGCAAGTTGGGCTTCTTCCTGCTCCAGCAGACGAAGCCCCGCGCGCATCGCTTCGCTGACGTTTTGATAGCGCCCGGAGGCGACCAAAGCTTGAACAAGCTGGTCTTGGGTTTCGGTCAGAACGATATTGCGTGTCACCATGTATCAGCCCTCCAGCATTGGCGATATATGCCAACAGACCATATTAATCAACATCACGCCGCCCACCTGTTTGCCCAAACGGTCCTGCGCCACGTTCCAGGCGTGCTCGGACACCCCGATCATCGGCATGATTTGACCTGTTAAATGGGAACCGTAGTTTTAGGGATTCCGGCATTCCGACATTAGGGGTGCAAATAGGCCGGATTGAGCGCTGTCGTTGAGCTAATGGTCATCTATGTAACCGTCCGTCCCTCAGGTGGACTGTAGCAGGTTTTTTGCAGGCTATTCGATCACTGTGGAAGTTGACGCGTGAGGATGAGGGCCCCTCTCCCATTTCTTAGATAGAAAATTTTGCAAAACCGGACAAAGTAGCTAAAATGGATGGAATTGCCGCTAAACAATGAGTTTATGAGTATGAAGACCATGACCGCCGTAGAAGCAAAGAACGCCTTCGGGCGTTTCTTGGAAACCGTTCACCGTGAGCCAGTGGCAGTGACGAAGAACAATCGCGAGATTGCTGCAATGTTCTCGATGGAAGACATCCACTCCCTTGCGAGCGCTTTCCTAGCTGAACCGCTCAAAGAGGATGTTGGAGCGGGTAGGATCAACGTGATTGAGGCCATGATGCAACAAATCAGCCTCAACAAACGCCTCGAGGCTAACCGGCAAGCTATTGCAGCAGGTCGTGGAGTGCTTGCCGACGAGACATACTTCGATTCCCTCAGGAAGCGGGCTCTCAGCCGTACATCCTAAGCGCCCTGCCCGAGCATGAAGAACGCAACTGTAATCTTTAGTCCAAGCGTCGATGCTGCCATCCGGGATATGATTGACTATGTGGACGTGGATAGCATCCCGAACGTCATCACCTTTCTGGATCGTATCCAGCAGCGACTTGTCAGGACCCTCTCTCTCTTTCCCGAGAGTGGGAGCCCTTTTCAGGCCAGCGTTCGCCTCTTTGTAGTTGAAGGCTATAGCTTCCTCTACGAGTACCACCCAGAGAGCAATGAGGTACACATCCTCGAGATGAAGGCTCCCGGAATGGACTGGCGCTAGTTCCGTTTTGCCGCAGCGTTCGCGCTGTTGATCCTCGAAGCGTCACTCAGCCTGAATGCAAAGCTCACTGACCCGAAGGCCGCTCCCACCCCCGGAGCCGTAAGCTCCCCTAGCGAGCATGACAGCGCATCTCTTTGTTTTTGCTAATTCGGTTAATTCGGTCGAAGATAGGTGATCTTACGGCTGACGTAAGGCGTTCCACCTGAGGTTTATTTGTAGTGTTCTCTACGGTCAGAGAAGCGCCGTACCCGCTTGCGCCAAGCTTTGTAGCTCGCGGGTTTAAGATGTTTGCGCATGAGGGTCTGAACCTGGTCTGCAGAAAGGCCGTATTCGGCCGAGATATCAGCAAACTGAACATGATCTGAGAGTGCCATTTCAATGATGGCGCTGATGTGTTCTGCAGCGAGTGTGGGATGACCTGTCATGGGTAGTAAGCTGATGCGGTTTTGCATCCAGGCAATATGGGCTCGGGAACATATCTTGAGTTTGTGAGACTGGGCCAATCAACTGAAGGGCACCTCTATAAATTAGAAAATTGGGCAAATAAGCACCTGGAAGTCGTTGATTTTATTGGCGTGGGAATTCTGACTCCAGAATTAATAGAGATGCCCTGAAGAGCTCGACGTCATAGGCCCGAAATTTGCTGTCAGAACTCGCAATCCCGCGCCCCCTGCCCCGCAAGGCCCCAACATCGAAAGCTTTATGTTTTCCGGATTTTCCGTATAATGTGGATATGCCCCTTTAAGCACAAGGCCTAAGAGCATGAAGACCTTAACCGCATCCGTCGCAAGCAAGGAGTTCGGGCGCTACCTGGACGCCGCGCAGCGCGAGCCAGTGATCGTCACCAAGAAAAACCGCCCTGTCGCGGTAACCGTATCATTTCAGGACTGGGAGGAGCTGACCAAGCTTCGCATCGAGCGCAGCCTCGCCCGAGGGCTTAATGACATCGAGAGCGGGCATTTTGAAGAGGTCAGCGATGACAGCACAACGGCCCGCCTTGCCCGCTTCAAGGATCGCAATGCACGCGACGCATGAAGGTCGTGATGACGCGGACCGCAAGCGAAAGCTTGTGGCCGATTTACCTATATCACTCGGACTACTCGCAGGACTATGCCGAGGCATTTCAGTACGAGATTGACCGCTTCATCTTGGAGCACCTGAGCAGCAATCCCTTGCTTGGGCACCTCTACCATGAGTCCCGTGGCATCCGGCGTCTGATTTTCCAAAAGCGCTACAGCATCTACTACCCTGTCAGGGACAACACCGTCTTCGTGCTGTTCATCTTTGATCGGATGGGGATCAATCAGGAAATCGAGGAACATGGGCTCGATACCGATGACCTTATCGGATAAATATATAGTTTCGATTTAACGGAAACTGTGGAAACACCCACACAATTCCCTCTTTGGAGCTCGTCTTGGGCTCTACCACAGACAGTCTGTCGCGCCACCGAGGCTCGCCGCGCGAAATGTCGGAGATCGTCCAGAGGTTACTCTACGCCCATAACCTCCAACACCCGGGACATCGTACGGTCGGTGTAGCTTTTCTCAAAGTCGTTTTTTCGACTGACTTGTGCGGACTCAGGGATCGGGCCATCCTGCTCATTGGCTAGGCTGGGGGGTGGCGCTCTGGAATCGTGTGCCTTGACGTCCACAAGGACGACACGCTTGACAACGGTGGTTAGATTGAGTTCCCCAAGAAGGGTACAGTGGTGAACTTGCGGGGCAAAACGGGTTGGCGCGAGGTTGAAGTTGGACTTGGCTCATCTGAGCGGACTTGCCCAGTCCATGCCCGGCATCTAAGGCATCATATTTTAATTGTTATAAAGACATGCACATATTATATTGCTCCTTATGGCTCAGGAGCAACTCTCCCCTCGCGTCCGCAAGGCGGTTACGCAACTCGGTCGCGACATACAGATCGCACGTCGCAAGAGGCGTCTTTCACAAGCCGACCTCGCGGCGAAGATGGGGGTGTCAGTGGGCAGTGTTCAGCGGCTAGAGCGCGGAGAGCCCGGCGTGTCCATCGGCACCTTGGCAATGGCCTTCCTGGCGCTCGGCAGTCTGCATCGCTTCCAAGAAGTTCTCGACCCGGCTTCTGATGACATCGGAATGCTCCGAGATCAGGACCATCTTCCCCAGCGCATCCGCAAGAAGCAATCGACCAAGAGCAGCCTTACTGGTGAACCAGTCAGCAAACTGTCGGGGATGGATTTATGAACGACAAGGAGCGAGTCCAGGTCGCGATCGGCGCAGCGCTCTATCCCGTCGGGGAGCTCATCTTCGAGACAGATGGCCGACGCCAGAGCTCCGTCTTCACTTACGATCAGCGCTGGATTGACCGGCCGGGGGCGTTCGCCCTCGCGCCGTCGATGCCGCTCGACCCCCTTCCGATCTTCTCATCTGGGGATCGCGAAAGCCGCCGCAGCGCGCTTCCTGGCCCCATCTCCGACACAACCCCGGACTCGTGGGGGCGCGGGATCATCGCCAAAGCACTAGGCACGCGACCCACGGAAATCGAGTATTTGCTCAGCGTGAACGACTTCACGCGCCAGGGCGCGCTGCGCTTCCTGGACAAGGACGGGAACCCGCTCTCTCAGGCGCATCCTTCGACACCCCGCTACAACAACATCGAAACCGTGCAGCGGTTTGCACGCCTGATGGAAAACCGAGACGCAGACCCGGCTGAACAGCAGCGGGAAGCCAATAAACGCATGGGCTATGTAGGCAGCCTGGGTGGTGCCAGGCCGAAAAGTGATTTCGATGATGATGGCACTTTGGCGATCGCAAAGTTCACCAGCGAGCGCGACACTATGGCGATCGAGCGGATGGAGGTAGCAACTCTTGGTCTTGCGGCAGAAGTCGGCCTCCGCGCCGCTGAAGCGCGTATCCTCGACCTTCAAGCCAAATACCCTGTTGCTATCATCAAGCGCTTCGACCGAAATGAAGACAAGCGACGGCATTACATCTCTGGGCAGACCTTCTTGGGCCTGCAGGAGGCCCGTGGTGGCGCGTATACGGATCTGGCCGACATGATGCGCGAATACTGCGGCGGGGAGGAGGACGTGCTGCGCGAGCTCGACGAGCTCCACAATCGCATCTTGTTCACGATCTTGGTCTCGAACAATGATGACCATCTGAAGAACCACGGGTTTCTATATGCCGATGCTGACACTTGGGTGCTTGCGCCGGCCTTTGACATCAATCCGCAACCCGAGCGCCATCGCAGCTTGGAAACCGCGATCATCGAAGGCGCTGGGGCGGAGGCCTCTATCGACCTCGCGATTGAGGCCGCACCTTTCTTCGAGATCGATGAGGACCAAGCTCGCGCAAATGCAGCACGCATGGCGCAGACAATCACGGAACGCTGGGCGATCCACGGCCGCCGCGCGGGGATGACCTCGGCCGAGATTAACAGCTATGCACCAGCCTTCAAGAACGAAGAGATGACCAAGGCTTTGTCCTACGCGGAGCCTTGATAGGCTGCCATGACATGTGCGCGTGGGCGCGCTTGTTTCCGCTTCTCGATAAGATCAGCGAGCGCTTCATCGACAAGAACCTGAAGCTGCCGTCCCTCCGCCTTGGCGAGGCTCCGCACGGTGGCGAGAAGAGTTATGCTCGAAAGTTGATGGTGATGATCTGAAGTAGGCGGCATATCATGGCGGTGTTGAAAGCGCCGTCAATTCTCAGAGAGAAGGGATATGCCACCATGGCTAAATCTACCGTTTTACCGTTCGCACTGCCATCGGAATTTTCATCGGATCCGTTGACCGAGGTGATCCAGGCAGGCGCCAAGGAACTGCTGCGTACAGCGGTTCAAGTCGAGGTGTCGGCGTTTAGCGCGGTACACGCGCATTTGCTGGACGAAGAAGGCCGCCAGACGAACAACGTACTTCACAATAGGGCCACGTTTGCCCATTTCTAACCTCCACAAAAGTGAATCAGAAAATCTCAACGCAGTCAAAGCATGTGAAACATAAGGCTAGAACGGATTCTCCAACGCAGCACCGGTCGGCGCAAAGTCACTGATATTTCCGGTCACGACGATAGCGCCATGACGTAGCGCCGACGCGGCGATCATCAGATCAGCACCGGTATGGCCAATCTCGGCTGAAAGCCGCCCCCAAATGCGTGCATCCTCGGCCTCAAAAGCAAGCAGCCGGTCCGAGAATAGCAAGACCGTCCGATCGAGCCACACGCGGAGGTCGCTGGCAAACATAGGGTCGCGGGTCTCCTGCTGGTGAATGCCGCGCTCAATTTCGCCTAGCGTGATAACACTCAGAAAAAGTTCCTGCTCAGCCTTGCCGCGCAACCAGGCCGCCACTTGGGGAGCTCGGTCTGGGCGGCGCACGGCTGAGACGACGTTGGTGTCGAGAATGTACATCAGAAGCTTACATCACGCGGTGCGGCCGTGGCGCGAGTGTTATCCCCTCCGGGAAATGCCATCAGATGCTCTGCAAAGCTCTCGCGCACCTTTACCGCACCCTCCAAGAGCCGGTGGTACTCATCCGAAGACAGGACGACCACCGCTGGTTTGCCTCGGCGCGTTACCTCTTGCGGCGTGCCGGCAAGTGCTGCGTCAACCACCGCGCTGAACTTGTTTTTTGCATCCTGAACAGTCCACATCTTTTTCACTCATTTGGCTAGCTATGTGTCTAGATAGATTGCGCATCAACTTGCTCATGTCAAGGCGCACCCAACCCGAAGGTTGGAGTAGTGAAGATGGGTTGTCCCCCGGCCCGCGTCCTTTGAAGAGCAGCTTTCTGGACCCGTACCGGGACTATCTGACGGAGCATGTTCGTGCATTTCCCGGGGCGGCGCCTGCTGCGCGAGATCAAAACGATGGGCTATGAAGGCGGTTATTCAACATTGAAGCTCTTTCAGTGACATTCATGTGGGCATCTCTATAAATTGCTCACCTTGCTCCGAGCGGGTATAAATCCTCCGGGGATAGCAGCGTGGAGAACAGCATATGGCGCAGATGGGTTTCTTTGATCTTTCCGACCGGTATGCCAGCTTGGACGCGAAGAAAGACCCCCTGCTTGAGATTGACGGGATTGTCCCGTGGGAGGATTTCCGGCCTTTGTTGAAGAAGGTTTGGCGCAAGCCCCTGAAGGACCAGAAGTCACGGGCTGGTCGGAAGCCTTGGGACGAAATCATCATGTTCAAGGCCTTGGTTTTGAGCGCGCTGTATAACCTCTCCGACGATCAGATCGAGTTTCAGGTCCGTGACCGCCTGTCGTTCATGCGATTTCTGGACCTTGGCTTGGAGGACCGCGTGCCAGACGCCAAGACGGTCTGGGCATACCGCGAGGAGCTTGTAAGAGCTGGGAAGTTTGAAGAGCTTTTTGCCCTGTTTGACGGCTATCTTGCGCGTCAGGGCTATATCGCGCGAGGCGGTCAGATCCTCGATGCCTCGATTGTGCCTGTGCCGCGCAATCATAACACGCGCGAGGAAAACAAGACCATTAAGTCGGGAGAAGTGCCCGAGGACTGGATGAACAAGCCCAACATGCGCGCACAGAAAGATGTGGACGCGCGTTGGACCAAAAAACAGGGGCGGAGCCACTATGGCTACAAAAACCATGTGAATGTGGACCGTAAATACAAGCTGATCCGGCGTTATCATGTGAGCGATGCCAGCGTGCATGACAGTCAGGCACTCGCTGATATCCTGACCTGTGACAACACTGCCAAAGATGTCTGGGCGGATTCAGCCTATCGTTCAGCGCAAACCGAGAAGACGCTTCAGGATCAAAAGCTACGCAGCAAAATCCATCGCAAGGCACAGCGCAGCAAGCCGCTGACAAAGACTGAAAAGAAGGGCAACAACACCAAATCCAGCGTTCGCTCGCGCGTCGAGCATGTGTTTGGGGCGCAGAGTAACGACATGGGCGGTGTGCTCGTCCGTACCATTGGAAAGGCGCGGGCGGAGGTGAAGATCGGGTTGAAGAACCTGACCTACAACATGCGCCGATTGGGCCAACTTCGACGACTTTATCCGTCGCCAATATGAGCCCACCGCCTCGCGCCGCCTAAACGGCTGGGCGAAGCGGAAAATACCACTCCAGAGAGCGGAAACGCACAGGCCATAGGCCCAAAATACTCGCCAAAATGGGACCAAATCGCCTCGGTGTTCAGTCTGATCACCCAAAGGGCTCAGCGATTTTTCGGTCAGCACTCAAATTGGGTGAAAAATAGAGGTGCCCATGTGAATATGCAAGCCTGCTGCAACCATGTTCACGAGCGTGTCGATTGTGAATTTTTCGATCTTACCGCACATTAAATCGGAGATACGGGGTTGCGTTACTCCGAACCGTTTTGCGGCCTGACTTTGGGTCCAATCTTTGTTACGGATGCGGTTTTGAATGGACCGCATCAATTCAGCTCGGATTTCCATGTTTTCAGCTTCTTCAGCAAATTTCGCGGGAACCCCCGTCTCTTCAGGGCGGGGAGGGATAGCGTCTTCTTTCTTTTGCTCACGGTTGCACCTCCCGCGCGTAGCCATACCCATCCCCTGATGCAACGAGGGCGCAATAACGCGCTGCAACGCCGCCGATCTTGCGGTGACCGCGCTCTCCGTCCGCACCCTGTCCGGTCGCTGTCAGAAGGAACCAACCAGTGCTCCGTACCGCGATCCGGCCAGTCCAGACCCCGGCATTCACGCCGGACGGGATCTCTGCACGCACGAGATCTCCGGTCCGGAACCCCTGTACAGACTTGGTGCGGGGGCGATGGCCGCGTGCGAAACCATGCGCATTTGGCATTATTCTCTGACGGGTTCCGCGGCCGGTGCAGGTGACGAGGAGGGTCGGCCCTGCCGCCCCTACGACCTGATCCGTCGGGCCAACACAGACTGCGTCATTGGCATGCGTCTTTGCCAGCCCCGCCCGCGTCCGGTTCCATTTCGTCTGGCCCCCGCTGAACCGGGTGATAGGGAGACCTGTCTGATCTGAGATCGCGCTGCAGACGGCAAAGCGGGTTGCGTTCACCGCAGCTGCGTCCTGCAGTGGCCGCCGTGCTTGCGCGAGAATACGTGCCAGCCGCTTTGGCGCGTGAGCGAGGAACGCCTCGACAGGGGTCGATCCTTTCGTCTGATTGCAAGGGCCGCAAGCGAGGGTCAGGTTCGAGACCCGGTTCGATCCGCCTCGGGCGCGTGGATGGATATGATCGATCTGAAGCGGAACACCGGTCGCGTCACAGTAGGCGCAGCACCGGCCCCATTTTTCGAGCAGGTATTCCCGAACCTCGTAGCCGGCGAGAGTTCCCTGCTGGTACTCGATCCCGGAGATCTCCGGCGTCTCAAGTGCCTGGGTGTCGAACCGTACCGTCTCGACCCGGGCACGCAGGACCGGAGCCATACGCGATAGGCGCCGGACCCAGGATGCGGTTGTGTCTACCCGATGCTGAAGGGATGGAGGGAGCCAGCCCTTCGGGCGGCGGCGGTTGTTAAACCGGGGCGCGCGGTAGCGAAGATTTTTGCTCCGGCGGCGACGACGACGCTGCGACCGCTGAAGAAGCGCTTTGCGGATCGCAGCCCCACGGTGCCGGAGTTCGATACGCTCGAGCACATGAACAATTGTCGTGACCTCTCCCGTTTCCGGGCAGGTATCTTCTGCGATCCGAACGACTGCGAGCCCGGTTCCTTTTGAGCCTGGATCAACCCGGATTTCGACCGGCTGGGTTTTTCCGCCGACACGATCTTTAAGACGGATCGTGAAGGGATGGTGTCGGTGCACAACCGCACGACCCCGCTCCAGCAGGAGCCGGGCGCGCCGCTGCGAACATGGCATTAACGGATTTTTCCGTTTGTCCAGTACGAAGACGCACATGGCGGGTTCCTTTCTGCCCTCGGGAGGGCGGTGATAATTCCCCTTACGGGGCCCTGTGACGGCGGGCCAGGCCCGCGCTCTCCTCGAGAATGTTACGACCCGGCATTGCGCCCCCACCCGTTTCGGACGTCTCCCTACGCGTGTCTGCTGCGGGGGCTTCGAGAGGTCGGAGCTGGAGAAGCACCCCGACGTCGGTCTTGAACCTGATCGTAACGGAGCGGCGTCAGACGCCGCTAACTCTGGTCAACCGTGAGCTTTCCTCCTTTCGGCATAAGCTCCCTCTTTCAAGGGGGAGAAGTTGACGGGTATCTTCGATAGCATCCCAAACGCTTTGGAAAGTGGTCATTTCTGCAACTCATTGACGAGGTCTTTGTAGCGTTTGCTCGCAGTCCTTGTCAGTCTTGCTGGTCTTCTGTGTGGTTTTCTTGAAGCAGGCCTAGGTAGCGCGCTCCCGCTGAAGGCGCGGGTCCAGGGCAGAGTACGGTCTCTCTGAAAGAGCGGTTTGAAGGCAGAGCCTCCCCACCCCGGGAAAGGCGCTGGACATATCAAACAGTTCACACACCGTCGATTAGAATATCCAGGGCGCGCTTCAACGTGTCTCGATGTTCAGCGAGAGACCTTACTCGGTCGTTTAGCTCGCTTCCTGGAACAGCTGCCAACTCCTGAACTCTAACAATCCAGGTCAGCCCTTCGTGGTCTATAGAGGGCGTCAGGCCCGGAAAGGAGGCGTAGTGACCGGCTTCACGTAACGGTGCAACGATCCGGGTTGCCTCGATCCCAATCAAATCGGTTTGTAAGTCCACGACAAGTTGCCCACCAGAGAGGCGATAAAGATCGTACTGTGCCATCCTGTCACCACTTAGAAGCTGCGGAAAACAGCCAGCGGCAGGCCTTCTTTGCCAATCTCTTCGGCATAGGTTTCAATCGCAGACCGGTTCTCCTCTCGCCAAAGGCGATTACGTTCGATCTTGGCCGCTTCGATGATTGCTGCTTCCGCAAGACGCGACATATTCAGACCAAGCGAACGCGCTGTCCTAGCAACATCGGCATCCAACGTCAGATTTACTTTTATACGACCCATACTGCCCCATGATATACGTATAAGATGGGAGGATAATGTAGGCTCCCCCTCAGAGCAAGGCTACCGGCTTGGCTTTTCACCACCCAGCGATGCTCGTGCTGCGGGAGTATTCCCGCCAGCAGTCCGAAAGGTATGGGCGCGCTTGGAATCAGGGAATGGGTCTGCGATCAGTGCGGTTCCATACACGACAGGGACGTGAACGCTGCCCGCAACATTCTCGCGCTCGGGCATGAGCGTCTCGCAGGAGGAATGCCCGTCCTTTAGGGCGGCAGGATGTCAAAGAGTAATCATTGGGCAGGTGTTAAATAACGATCCAAGTCTTCTGCATTAAGCGGTTTTTGCTCAACCGCATCCATGCCGGCGTCAATCATATCGTTGATAATTGCATCATCCACATACGCAGTTAGCCCACAGATAAAACAGGGCTGCTCAGGGTATCTTCGGCGCACCGTCCTCACGACGTCCATGCCTGACAGATCGGGCATATTACGATCAATAAACATGAGCTTTGGCAGACTCTTCATCTCTTTAAGCGTTCGCACCGCTTGGAGCCCGCCGGTTGCTGTGAGCACTTCGAGCTGGTGTTCACGCAATCTGGCGGCCATCAGCTCCAAGCTGATACTGTCATCATCCACTAAGAGTACGGTATCGCCAGGAGATAGGCGGACTGTTTTGGAGCGGTCGTGCACCTCGTGGTCAAGTTGCGTGTCTTCAATGCTGATATCTTCAAATGGCAGTTCGACAAAAAATTGTGTCCCTTTATCAGGCTCGGTAACAAACCGAATCTTCCCATTTCGGTTCTCGATTGCACGTTTCACCAAGGACAAACCGACACCAATGCCGGATTGAATATCAGACCCTCTTTCGGTTGTGACAAACGCGTCGAAAATTCGATCACGGAGTTTCTCTGGTATGCCCGATCCAGTATCGGAGACTTCGAGTTGAACCAAAGATTTCGTTCGATTAACCGTGATCGAAAAGCGAACAGTTCCTCCTTCGCCAGTATGTTTGATTGCGTTTGATATGAGGTTTGACAAGATCAGAAACGCGTCTGAAGCATCCACAGGTAATGGTGACCTTTCGGTCCCCTTGAGACCGACAACCGCGCCGTAAAGCGTTATGCCTTTTTGCTCGGCACTCAGTTCGTGCTGCCGCATGATCTTGTGGTGCAGGTTTTCGGGCTCCAGCGGCACCAAAACTCTTTTTCCGCCGCGGCTCAGGCTGAGGATGGAGCTGTACTGCAAGAGGGCGTCGCGGGCCGCATCGTCAATGATCTTGATGTATCTGCCTGTTTCACCAGGCAAACTTTCCCCCCGATGTAGGACTTCTGCAGCCGATACGATCCTTGATAGCGGAGCACGCATTTCATGGGACATGAGCCGGTTGAACTCATCAAGGGACTTGTTCGCGAGAACAAGCTCTGCATTCAACGCTTTGACCTCTGCGTACCGTTTTGAGTTCGTAAGGTCACGTATGATTACGAAGAATTCCGGAAACTGGGTTGCGCTATTAGAGGCAATACTTACGGCGACCGGAACTTTTGTTTCACCGACAAGCACCTCGGCATCAAAGATCGCCGGGCTGATCTCGCATAGTTCGGGATATTCTTCTTGAGCTTGTAATTGGACAACTGGAGCATAAATGATATCAAACAGATGATAATCTGTTAGCTCCTCTTTAGAGTGTTTGGCTATTTTCGCAAACGCTTGGTTAACATGAATGAAACGACCGCTTTGTGACACGATCGCATGACCGTCTCTCACCGTATCAAAAAATGCTGCAAAACGGTGTTCACTCCGGATACCTTCGTAATCCCGTAGTGAAGCGAATGTTTCAGCTTGTTTGGCTCGAGTCAGTGCCGCCATACGATTCACATCGGCAGCACGGATAACCAGAATTTTATCCGCGCCATGTAAAGTCGCACGCCGAATGGTTGCTTTATGGCTATGGCCATTGAGAGGGAAAGAAAACGGAATCGGTGTCGTTTGCGCCGCGCTGTCACGGAGAACAGTCTGGCCGCCTGCCGTACCCAAATAAATCGCTAGGTGGAGCGCAGCTCCGAGTCTCTGCGCGGATCGGTTTTCAAAAAGTACTGAACCGTTTGCGTCTACCAAAACATATGGGAACGGTTCATCGGCCAGGAAAGTAGAGAGAATCTCAAGCTTTGGAGACAGTTCGCTCATGTGGATTTGAAGTAGTTGCGACCTGGAGTAGAAAGGTCGTTGAGATTCACGATGACACGACATCCACCATGGCCCGCTGCAATGGACTGCCGGATATCGACATTGGCTTGCCCAAAGGCTTCTGCGCTAATAGTGCCGAAAACAGACGACGTCATCATACAAAGTGATTCATGCCCAGCAACACGCGGACCGAAAGGGCAATCCGTGTTCACTAGGGTGATTTTGCCATCCTCAATGCTTTCAATCGAAAAGCCACCTCTGATACGACTCTTAAGCCCAACCAGTATTTCGGACAGACGTTCAATTGTGATGTTACCATCCCCATGGCACGCTTTTTGGTCTTCATAAATATCATGCCCGATCTTCTTGCCAACAAGCGCAAGGTATCCTTCAGCGTCTTCCAAACCAATGACCTGCTCAAGAACACCGCTCAAGTTTAGGACCATCTCCAGAAAAAAAGATTTCTGGTCCATATTTTCTACCCAAGACTGATCCATCTCATCCTACCTTTCACCCTCTATCAACCCTTCCAGCGTGCCTCTGGACAAGTTTACTGGCTTCCGACTACTTGACGCGTCCATAACCGGAAACGTCGAAAGTTGCCTCTACATTGATGATTTTTAGCTCATCTAGATGCGTTTTGTAGGGAAAAAGAACTGCGGGCAACGCATACGGTGTAGTATTCACTTGTTGATGAATTGATTGAGCCGGAAAGTGTGGCGCTCCCTCGCCTGAAGCCTTCAACACCAAACTTTCTATGTCCAATAATCCCTTGGGTGTGATACCCATGTCTCATGACAAATGACCGTAAAATCACCCTGCCCTCCCATGTTGCCGGCTCTGGAAATTTGGATCGCTTGGTCGATACCGCACGCGGCTATGCCGAGGCGGCCGCTGCTTCGAACACCCTGACTGCTTACAAGGTCGACTGGAAACATTTTGGGCGATGGTGCCGGCTGAAAGGGGTAGAGCCGATGCCGCCATCACCTGAGTTGGTTGGGCTCTATCTCGCAGACCTTGCGGCCCCCTCAGATGGGTCCCCTGCCCTTCTGCCGAGCTCTATAGAAAGACGCTTGTCTGGCTTGTGTTGGAATTATGGTGTCCGTGGTCAAGCTTTGGATCGCAAGGATCGACACATCAGAAACGTGCTTGACGGTATCAAAAGAAAGCACGCCCGGCCGCCAGTTCAGAAGGAAGCCATCACCTCTGATGACATCAAATCCATGGTAGCCACGCTGCCCTTTGATCTACGTGGCTTGAGGGATCGTGCGATCCTGTTGATCGGCTATGCCGGTGGTCTCCGTCGCTCCGAAATCGTGAGCCTCGACGTTCACAAAGACGACACGCCAGATTCAGGTGGCTGGGTCGAGATCATGACGGCCGGCGCCCTTCTGACGATCAGTAGTAAGACAGGGTGGCGGGAAGTTGAGATTGGCCGTGGGTCCTCTGAGCGGACATGCCCTGTACATGCCCTGGAGCAATGGCTGTACTTCGCCAAGATCGATTTTGGCCCGGTCTTTGTCGGTGTGACCCGGGACGGTAAGCGCGCTACACAAAAGCGCTTGAATGATAAGCATGTGGCCCGGCTCATAAAAAAAACCGCTCTTGACGCGAATATCCGCGATGGATTGACCGAGGCCAAGTTGCGCTCGATGTTTTCCGGGCATTCACTGCGCGCAGGTTTGGCAAGCTCTGCTGAGATCGATGAGAGATATGTCCAAAAGCAGCTCGGCCATGCGTCGGCAGAGATGACCAGGCGGTATCAGCGCCGCAGGGATCGCTTCCGCGTGAATTTAACTAAAGCTGCAGGGCTTTGATGCGCCGCGCCCCGAAATAGAGATTAAGGGCTGATTGACCTGCCTTGGCAGGCAGAGCGGCGGCAAAGCCACGCACACCCAGAGCTGGTCTAGGATTTTCGACCAGTTTGCCGCCGTGCTAAACTATGGCATTGGTTGCATGTCAGGCGGCAACAACCGATGCTTTGTCCACCACCGCGTGCGCAGCCCTGAAGGCTTCTGTTCCCAGGCGCTTGTGAACCTTCTCGCGGCGGCGGTCGAGTTTCTTCTTCCCGAGATTGTTCCGGACAATCCTGTTGGCCTTGGCGATGCGCCCGGCGGCGCGATGTTTGCGCCACTCACGACCTTCTATG
>QCWG01000004.1:24534-29172 GCA_003149575.1 Altererythrobacter sp. XM-24bin4 | reverse complement strand
GACGGTACTGTCCGGAAATGCAGAGATCAGGGGGATTAAAGAAGTTGCTCTAACATTTGATGCTGATTCCTCTGGCGGGATCAGTGCTGGGGACACACTCACCTTTACAATTACAGCGATCAACACGGGTAACGTGACATTGATGTCAGTTGGCTTGGAAAGTGACACAATGAGCCGAGGCACAACGCACCTGAGTGGTGTGACTGGCTTCTCTGAATCTGACTTTCATCTGGTCACCGAGGATAACGCTGTTTTGCTACCTGGCGAGACTGCCCGATTTACTGCGACATATGTTGTTACTCAGGATGACGTGAACGCAGGAGGCCTGTCTAATACGGCAACCGTGGTTGGCACGACAGTGACGTCAGTTAAAGTGACCGATGTGACGGATGATGGCAAAAAGGATGGCAGTGATACAGGTGATGACCCTACCACAGTGGCGCTGCAGCCCAGGGCAGAGTCTGACAGAAGCTTCGGCAACGAAATTGGCGCCCCTGTCAGTATCAGCGTTCTGAATAATGACAGTTATGCTGGCGCGGTGGCACCTTTGGTTAAGCTTCTTGGGGCCACAGATGAAGATGGCAAGCTGTTCGTCGATGGTGAAGGTGTGTGGGACGTCAGAGCAGAAAATATTGTGCACTTTGTTCCCTTGCAAGGTTTTATGGGGGACCCAACCCCGGTCGAGTATGTGATAACTTCATCAAATGTTGCTGTATCGAATAGTGCAGCCATTTATGTAGATTATCTTGGTGTTAAAGCGCCAGATGAGCTGGTCGCTGCGGATGATGAGGTTGCTGGTCATTCCCCAGATGGGCCTGTGACATTGAGTCCATTGGAGAATGATGGGGGTAATGCCGAAGGCGAACTGGTGCGTTCCACGCTCCGTCTGCTTGATTCAAATAATAATAAAGTGATGCAGTTGAGCGCCGCAGATGAGGGGATGTGGACGGTCGATGAGAATGTTGGTACTGTTACTTTTGTACCTCAGCCCGGCCTCGCTAAATCCAGCGTTAGCGTAAAATATTATGTTGAGAACGTTACTGGTACTCCTCAGACGGCCACAATCAAGATACTTTTCATCGATCCGCGTGGCGTCGTTTATGATGCGGAAACGGGTGCGCCGATCTCCGGTGTTATGCTCCAATTCGCTGATGTAAGTGGTGCGCCGCTGTCATCATCTTGTTTAGCCCCGGGACAACAGCCGCAACGTACTGGTGCCGATGGACGTTATCGTTTTGATCTATCAGTTGCGTGCACTGATTTGGATGGTGAAGAGTTTCAGATTTTAATCTCAGACGCCCCTGGATATGCGTTAGAGCCTGACATCAATGGAAAACAGGCAGGGCCACTTGATCCAGGCACACCCGCCAGTGAAACTTTTGAGGTCGTTTCTTATGATGCAGCACCTACGCCATCGCAGGTGCGCCACTATTATATGTCATTCAAAATTGGCTCCAACTCAAAACAGATCGTCAACAACCATATCCCACTGACGTCGCTTGAGAGATTAATTGAAGACGATTTGAGAGACGTTTTGCGGGATGATCTCGCAGCAACCATGACACAACAAACTCGGCGAATGGCTGGGTATGCATCAAGTGCTTTGCGTCGTTTGCAAGAGCATTCCCCTCGTGAGTGTGTTCGGCAGATTGGCGATCTGCTTCAACGCGCGCCTATCCTTTTTGACGCGGGTGTTTTGAGCATTCAGCCGACAAGTCATGGCACGCTCGACCGCATTGCTGCATTGCTTGCCAATTGTGATGAGTTCGGGTTTGAAGTGGGTGTGCATACAGACGATCTCGCTGGAGAGGCTTTCAATCTCACTCTCAGCCAGGCGCGTGCGTTAGCGGTGGTTTCTGCGCTGCGTCAGCGTGGTGTACCCTCCGGCGTTTTGAGTGCCAGAGGTTATGGTCAAGGTCAGCCTATTGCAGACAATGATACTGAGGAAGGGCGCAAGCTGAATCGTCGTGTCGAGTTTACAGCGACTGGACGTCTTCCAGCAGACGACAGGTGTTATGCTTCATCTGAAAGTGTTCGAAGCATAGAGGCTACGATAAATCAAAGTGGCGTAACGGCGAATGGGGAATTTTGGCGTGAAACACGAGATTGTCGCAATGATGGATGGAATATCCTTGAGGGCGATTTCAGCTATTTGAGAACGGACCAAGGAACTGCCCAAGGCATGGCGAGCTTGTCCTACCGCTCAGAGCGTTTCCGGACACAAGATCATTTGGTTGGACGTTTTGTTGGAGCATATGCCACCCATAATGATGTCACCGGTCTGGCGACTGGCACGATTCAAGGTTTTGGGTTGAATGCTGGCCTTTATGGTGCACGCGGCTACGAAAATGGTCTATATCTCGATTACTATTTAGGCGCTGCCGTTGGGCGTCACAATTTTGACCTTGATTTCGAGCGGGTTGGTGGTGTCATAACAGCCGATGGTTTCTATACCTACTTTGCTGCCTTTGCAGGTGCTGCAGTGTCGGGTGAAACGATGCTGGGTGATTACAAGCTCATGCCGAGAGTGGGTTTTGAAGGTGCTTGGTCGCCGGGTGGTGACGCCGAGTTTGACGCGGGTCGTGGAGCCGTAGAGCAGAGTGGCGGTCTTTCCACTGGTGAAATTGCTGGTCTTCGTCTCTTCGGTGAGCTGAGGTTTGATGATGTTTTGCCGGACCGCGCAGAGCAGCTGGCTATTACGCCTATGGTTTTCTGTGATCGTCCAATGGGTGAGACGCATAATGCGTGTGGTGCTGGCCTGTCTTTTGGCCTCTACGGTAAAAATGCACTTAGTGGAGAGCAGTACGAGATCGAGCTTAGCGGAGAGAAGACTGAAACGAGTGAGATGGTCGGTATTCGGTTAAACTATGGTCGACCATTGCTTGGTGGGCGCCTGTCTGGAACGGGTTCGGTTGCTCGCAGCGGGGATCTCTCAATCGGTATGAACTACGCGCTAGATTTCTAGGGTGGAGTGAGTGGTACGGTTCTGTTGTTTGCTGTCCGGGCCCTTCACTCATTTGCTCTTTTTCGCGATGATAAATAATGATCAAAAATCGCAACTCTGGCGCTTTTTGCGGACTTGGTGCTGATTGATCTCATGCATCGTATAAAGGGCCACCTAAATAGCGCTATTTGAACACGCGATGATATTGCGGGTGATAATAAGCCTTATCGTGCATTTGCGACCAGCTTAGACGCGGGGCTCAGTCTTGTGCATGCAAGCATGCAGCAGCGTTGATCTGGGTCGTGAAGCGTGTCTCGCGGCTCTCATCGCGCAGTTCCCCGACTATGGGATTCGCGTCTGCGTAGCCGTCAGAAGTCCCATGCCGTTACCCGCCGGGGTGCTCACGCGAGTATCTTCTGGAAGAAGCCTTTGCAGCGATAAGCTCCCCTCTCCTCCCCGTCCCTTTTCTCTTGTGCTACACGGCAAACAAAGAGAGGAGCCGTTAACCAAGATAGGAGCGCAGGGGTGGTGTCTCGCAACGAAGGCGTAGCCCGGCTGGAGAGACATTCTTGTTTCTTAGGGAAGCCGGTGCGCACTGAATCATAACACTTGTGCGCAGTGGTAGACTCTTCTAAGGCTACTTTAGCATTGCGCATCCCAGTGACCTGGGTCTGATTAACGGCGCGGGTGCCCTTCAAGACACAAAATGTGAGATAACTTCAATGAAGTAGTGGGTTTGCATCCCTCTGAAGTGTAAGTTAGAGTTGACACTCTAAAGTGTAATCATAATAATAAAAAACAAAAATCTTTACTGCGATTGTCGTCTGGAGCGCCGAGAACCCCTTAGGCTCTCTCACGAGAGCTTCGAAAAAGTGGGTGGCACATGGAACACCATGCTAATGTTGCATTATTTGTGAATACTGGTGAAGCACTGAGCGCTTCTTCAGAAATGTGCGATCCTGCAGTGTTTCGAATTCAACATGTATCCTCATGTGAAGCTGCCCTCGCAGCTATAGCGTCTCAAAGCGCGTTCAGTGTTGTTGTCCTTGATGTGGATGCGCATCCACAGGCGTCGCTCATAGAAATCAAAGCTCTTGCAAAGTCGGCAGATAAAACGCCACTCGTCATTTTGCTTGCTGAGCATGATCTGAGCTTCATCAAAGCCGCTATTCGCTTCGGTGCGCATAGTATCATTCCCCTAAATTTAGACCTGCCGGCTATAAAAAGTGCGCTTTCCCTTGTTGCTCAAGGGCATGTCTTCATTCCATGGCATATTCAAAAACATCTTTGGACCTCAGATAATTGTATGATTGACGCTCTAACGAGCGATGATCTTTTAATTCTATGTTACCTTTATGTTGGAAAAACGCGAGCTGAAATTTCTGATATCTTAGGCATCACGAAATCTCAATCATCATTAAAAATTCAGAATATTTACAAAAAGTTGGGCGTTCGCAAAAAATCTGATGCCCTTTCAAGGGCATTAAATCATAGGTTAATTCCAAATTTGCATGAAGGGTTTTGTGAAAATATAATAATGACTGGTTTTCCATTAGCTGCTGAATAAAATTTCTTTATACCACACTTACTCCAAAACCCAAAATATGTCGTGATTGACGACCCTGAAAAATTATCCGATGATTGATCGCGGATGTTTGCCCTTTCGTTGGGGAGTGTTTCTCGGAAGAACTGCA
>QCWG01000004.1:0-23763 GCA_003149575.1 Altererythrobacter sp. XM-24bin4 | reverse complement strand
GGCCGAAGCCTTGATCGCCGCAGTCTATCTCTCCGGCACCAACACCCGGCGCGTCAAGCGAGCGCTGTTCGGGCTGTTTGAGGGCGCTGTGAGCAAAGACGTGGTCAGCCGGACCTGGCGCAAGGTGAAGACGGACTGGGATGCGTGGTGCGCCCGCGGCCTCGCCGATGAGGACGTCGTCCGGCTCATTCTCGATGGTACCGTGATCAAGACCCGCATCGACAAGAAGGCGACGAACATCTCAGTGCTGGCCGCCATCGGTGTGCGCCGCGACGGTCAGAAGGTGCTGCTTTCCATCAAGAATATGGGCGGGGAGAGCACTGCCGCGTGGCGCCAGTTCCTCGACGATCTTGACGCCCGCGGCATGAAACGGCCCGAATTCGTGATCGTTGATGGCGCCCCGGGGCTGGAGGCTGCGCTCGTGGGGTTGTGGGGAGAGGAGCTGCCGATCCAGCGCTGCACGGTTCACAAGCACCGTAACCTTCTGGCCCATGCCCCGAAGCACATGCACGACGAGCTGACCGAAGACTACCGGGACATGATCTATGCCGACACCGCGGTCGAGGTCGAGAAAAGGCGCAGGGCATTTCTCCGCAAGTGGCGCCTGAAGTGCCGGGCTGTCGCCGATAGCCTGGAGGAAGCGGGGGACCGGCTCTTCACATTCACCCGCCTCGATCCAACGCAATGGAAGTCCGCCAGGACTACCAACGCCATTGAGCGCCTCAACGAGGAGTTCCGCCGCCGCATCAAGACTCAGACCGTGTTGCCCTGTGCCGAGACCGTGCCAATGCTGCTATGGGCGTTGCTCGCCTCCGGTCAGATCCAGATGCGCAAGGTCGATGGCTGGGAAACCTTCTCTAAGCCCCTCGAACCCATGCCCCTTGACCTCGCAGCCTAAAACATCGATCCATCACATGCCCGGAGCGCGCCGCCAGGCAATTTCCACAGCATTCGCGACACGACCGAACTGCAGGACCGCATCCACGAACTGCTTTTGTGCTGGGTGAAGAGTAGTGATTACGAGTGACGTATTGGTGCATGTTCGCCCACAACCACAGCCGTTCAATCGGCGTTAAGCCTACGCCGAGGGACGCACACGAAGACAAGAACTGGTGTTCACCGGCTTCTTCATGGCTGGTGCTGCTCGTTCGGTGTTGGTTTGGGATGGGCGTCCATCTGCCTCGCATATCCAACCGACCACAGTAGCAAGCTTGCCATGACTACGACGACCTTAAAGCTTTGGCGCAAGGACACCGGTTTTCCGCTTCAAAATTGACCATGTCGTTCACGAACTTCACAGGCACACGGAAATGGGCGGTTGACGACCGGTATGAAATTGCCCTCTTCGACAAAGACAACACTCGCTCGCGCAACGCAACAAGATGTGGTATGCACATTTGTGACCCCTATATCTGTTCATGGACATGAAATAACAAATCAGATCGCCATGGAGCATAAACCGAGACATTCAAAACGCCCTACAACTGTGAGAGATGCTGAGGTAATACGTGTGTGTATGCAAAATCCGGTCACTATTCTGGGTGCGTCCGTTTTAAAGAGTCCGCGTGATCGAGCCGCCTGATGCCACGTCAATGGAGTGACAAAGATCGCTCAACTGTGCGCGCGCAAGAGGCAATTGTATGAATAATAAATTCAATCATACTATGCTATGGGGCTTCTTATACAGAGCAACTATGCATTTTCCTGCATGACAACGACAAATACGCAATGAAATATGTGCCGCACACATTTGAACCGCAAAAAGCGTCCCGTCTAAATCAAATTTGGCGGACATATCAAGGTTTGCTGATCGCGTCACTTGCCTTTCTTGTTGGCCTCCTTTTGGTTATTGCATTTGCAACACGCATAAATACCGTTCAACATGAAATTGACCATCTCATCAGCTCAGATCGAGACGCAGGATTATGGACAGCAACACAAATTCAAACCGAACTTCTTGAGTTCCAGAGGTTGGCACAAGAAGCCAAATTTAATCCGAAGTCTTTGGAAGACGATATTCGCGCTGACTTTGATATCGTATATTCGCGCCTTAGCCAAGCTCTTGATCCAAATATTGCCTCTGCCTTCCATAAAGATGAAAAAAATTCTACAATTCCGGCCGATATGATCAGATATCGCGATCTCATGGCAGATATCGTGGATATGCACGAAGAGCTTGGCTCTGATGAGCTCAATGATCTCATTGGTTTGGCAAAAGAAGCGGAGGTACTCTGGAAAAAGTCTATTAGTGTTGTCCTGCAGGATGCACGCGGGTACAAAGTTTCTGTACGCGAACGCGCGGCGGAAACGCTACGATCTGTGGAAAACACACTGTGGCTCGCAGTTTTCATCTCTGTTGCTTTAACAATTTTGACTGTCATTCTATTTGTCTTCCGCAAAAATTATAAGGAAATACGCCGCAATACCTTGATCGATACTTTAACCGGATGTGCCTCGCGTAGGGGACTTGATGAAGCACTCACAAATACTTTTAGTAAAATCAATGGAGGCTTCAGCGTTGCAATTGCTGACATAAATAATCTGAAAGAGATTAACGATCAGTATGGTCACCAGGTTGGCGATCGAGCAATACAAATTGTTGGCTCAGCGCTGAGAAAAATCACGCGTGGCATTGATTGTCCTGCGCGTGTTGGTGGTGATGAATTCGTCATCCTTCTGGACGCCACAGCTGAGCAGGCAGAAGGTGTTATGCAGCGTGCGCAGGAGTTTCTCGCGCAGAGAAATGGGAGCGAGAGTTTGGATCTCCCACCAATCGAAATCAGTGTAGGTGTTGCGCATTGCGGTGATTTCTTAAACATTGACGAGGCAATTTCGTTAGCAGATCAGCGGATGTACCGTCAAAAACGCGCAGTCAGAAAGTCATCAGTGTCCAATCTATCTGTTGGCACGGAGTAAGATAATGTCACAACTCCGAAGTATCATTTACAAAAGCAAAGCCCATATCAAGCCTTTTTCGCCCATAGAAGCAGAGCTCATGGATGGTATTCTTCTTGAAAATCGCAGGCTTGGGGTTACTGGATTTCTAGTTCGTAGTGGCGATACATATTTTCAATACATTGAGGGAAATGAGGGCGTTATATATGATGTTTTAGAGCGTATACGTCGTAGTTCTCTGCATAGTGACTTTACGATATTAGCAGAAGATAGTCCAGAGGCACGTATCTTTCCCAGATGGTACATGGAATACGTCTCGTTTGATGACAGAGAAACGGAACATCTTTTCACAGCGGGTAATTCTGACGTAGATCTTGCTGAGTCAATTTTGCAGATGATGAAAAAAAAGGCGGAGGAACGTGGTTCAATTAATTATCGAAGCCTCATCTGAAGGTAACCGTTGGACTCCATTGCAATAATTTCCATCAAACTACAGTCACGAACGAACCAAATTTTGATTTATTTCTTTAAAGTGCCACCCAATTTTAGAAAATTGGAAGCATAAAGGCCCACAGGCATCGATTTTACTAGGCAGATAATTCTGGGGTCAGAATTAATAGAGATGCCCTTTAGCGGGAAAGCACTCAATATATATGTGAACATCATTTGAAAATTCAGCTGAGCATTGCCAACTTGATGTGGCCCTATTGAGAGGCGTGGGAGCTGTGCTTATTAGGCGGTCATTTTGGCGCAGCCTTTCCAGAGGTTTACTGCCTCAACCTTGGCGTGGGGTGATAATATTTCTGGTTCCAGAAGCCCCAATCTTCCCTATATTTTTGAAAGGAGATCATGTCATGCGTCACAAAAAATCATCTGCCACGATCGGTAAATCGTCTCGCAAACGGTCGATCGTCAAGGTGCGTAGTAGCGCGATGGGACTGATGTCTGGTACCTCCATGCGAGGAGTCTCCCCAAGCCCAAACTTCGAGTAGCCCATGTCGTTGAGGTGCGTGTAAGGCTTCCTTTGACACTTGGGCATTTCTATTAATTCTGGAGTCAGAATTCCCACGCCAATAAAATCAACGACTTCCAGGTGCTTATTTGCCCAATTTTCTAATTTATAGAGGTGCCCACCTGATGACATGGCTAAGATCAACGAGATCTGTGCCAAGCCTGTCGAATTGTCACCTTACCTTTTCGAAGCTATGATTAATCGCAACAAGTCCGTCTGATCCAGAAGCGATTGCATGCTTTTGGTGCTTCTGGATCGAACGCTGCACGATGTTTATGAATTTTCATCCGGTGTATGCGCTTGTGGTGACGATCTTTGTCTTCAGTCTATAAAGCCCCGCAACCGATGACTCGTTGCCGTTGAAGGGCGGCGGGTAAATTACTCCCACCTAAAGGGGAAGGAGTAGTTCACGCAGCGTCCTCGCCCAAAAATATCTCCCGGTACAAAGCTTCAAAGGCGGTGGTTTCCGCATCGCTGAGGGCTGCAAATTCTTTGTCGCGAGCTCTCTTAGAGAGCTTGCCGTCATTTTGCTTTAAAAAAGAAAACAGCAAATCAACGGTGGAGGCCGGCATCTCGATCAGGGCTTCGACTTGGTTCTTGAAACGATCATAACGCTCCAGGAAGGCTGCCTCTTCGGGAAGATTATGTGCGATGGTGGCCTCGACACATGCAAACAAAAACTCGGCATGCGGCGTCGCATCGAAATAGCGATAATAATCGCCTGTCTCATTTAGGACATGCACATTCATCTTCTCGGTCGGCTCCCAGCGCACAAGGGGCAGGAGTCGTTCAGAATAGCCTTCAAGCGTGCGCCGATACTCCTCAATCCGCTCTAGAATGACCGCAGAGACCGGGAAGACGATGCCGGGCGGATTAAAGCCGCGCGCGCTTAATGCGTGATGGATCAGATAGCGATGGACACGTCCATTCCCGTCTTCAAAGGGATGGATGTAAACAAAGCCGAATGCGAGAATGCTGGCCGCAATGACGGGGTCTAGCTCGTTCGCATAGTGGTGATCAAAATCGATGAGGCCCTGCATGAGAGTGGGCAGATCATCATGACGGGCGCAGATATGATCGGGAAGCGGCATGCGGGTATCGCGATCATGGGTGCCGACAAAGCCGCCTTCATCGCGCAAGCCGAGTTTGACGAAGCGATCATTGCCAATCACGATCTGCTGGAGGCGCAGGAACTCATCAAGAGTGAGGGGGTTTTTCCCGGCCTTGCCAATGGCTTTGCCCCAACGTTGGATGCGATCTTGCGGCGGCGCTTCGCCTTCGATGGCATAGCTGGATTTGGAGTCTTTGAGCAAAAGAAAGGCGGTGGCGCGGGCCAGAACCGACGGAGAAATTCGGCCAATGACTGCCCGCGCACGTTCATCAAGCGCCGCACCAACAAAACCCTCCAGCGCCTTGGTGCGAAAGACCAGCGGACAAAATTCCGGCGTGCCGGGCAAGTTGTTGCGCACACGATGACGTGTCGAATTCTCACCTTTGACCGCCCATTGCAGCTTGGGATCGACAACGTCGTGATAGGTGCCGGATTTGGCATCTGGCAGATCAAGGGCGTCACTCAAAAGCCATTCATATAAAAACCAAAGACGGCGCATATAGGCACTGGCAGGCTTTGAACGCACCAGCTCAGCCATCTCATCCGCTACAACCGCCTGAAACAGGCGCTTTAAAACACACAGATCAAGTCCCTCATATTTGAGGGCAAAGACCAGATGACCTTCCAGAGTGGCTTTGGGTTCATGGCGCGGCGTGTAGATGCGCCAACCACCTTCTTCATAAACTTTGTGCCGTGCCCCAATGGCGCAGAGCACGCGCGGCAAGGGCACGGCCAGCCCATAGGCATCGATCAGAGCGGCATAGCCCACCGGCAAGGCAGGCTCGGGAAGCCTGCTTTCGTGAAAAACACTGACACGTCCTGAAAATTGCTGATCGACCATGCTCTTCCTGAAAAACGCTAACAGTCCATGAACATCACAAACAAATCCCGTTATCTTGTGAAAAATTCTTACAAACAATGAAATTCATGAAAAATTTAAACACATCTACGAAAAATGCGTACTATTGAGCGCAACATGTGAAAAAAGAAACATCCAAACGCGACCTGTCCCAGTCGCACCAAGGTTGCTCCATGCAGATCCGGATGCAATCAGAACATGTCTTGGCAGGTGAGCTATTCCCATCTGAGGAGGGAGCTTCTATGGTCCCCGCAAGCTGGCATTGAGCCATCTGGCCGCGCTTTGAAACGCATTCCCCTCATGCAAGATATCGTGCATACGACATTAGAAGCGGCCGAGGCTCAGACATGCGGCCTGTAGATAATCCTACCTGCGTCAGGAATTTTTAATATATTCAAATGAAAATAGCTCAATTAATAAAGTATTCGTGAAGATTTCCGGATTTCAAATTTGGTAACACGAGATGGAGGGGGCGTGAAAAAGAATACGCGCAAACAAAAGAACTTCACGAAGAAGACTGAAGTCCAGACAGGCACTAAGGTTGCCTCGCCGCGCAATCTCACACCAGAACTATGTGACCGTCTGCGTCGGGACATGATGAAGGCATGCCTTGCTGTGGCCAAAACGCATGGCTTGACGGTTGAGGGGGGCGACTTGAGCGACATCGACCTCCACCATAGTTTTGAAATTCGCTTCCGCGTTGGTATTCCGCAGTTGGACGGCGCGATCTACTCTCCCGACAAGGCTATGTTTGAAGTGCTCGCGCCTCACTTTGGACTGAAGCCCTCGGATTATGGTCGTACTTTTCGATCAAGAGATGAACTTTTTCGCATTGTAGCAATCAACCCTAACAGGCCAAAATATCCTGTTAGTGCAGAACGTGTCTCTGACGGGCGGGGTTTCAAATTCCCAGCTGATAACGTCGCGATGTATCTGCAGAGATCAGATATATAATGGGTGCTGCGTCTTTTGTCTCTCCAAAGGGGGGAGTATACATTTTGGGCTCATTGGGGGCACGCGCCGTCATATGTGCTACTGAATGCGTCTGACAACATTGCTTGAGATGCAGATTTCGGGCGATATAAATCATCAATCGTAATAAAGTTGGTTGCCGACATGTCGATAATTCGGCAAGTATGCAGCGCGATATCCGTTTGGAATCGCCGGCCAAGGGTTGAGAGACGCCCCCAACTTATTCTCCCCTTGGCCATACCCGTTTCTCTGGATTTTACGCTGTTCTCTGGTATTAGAGTTCACGACAGAGTTGACTTGTACCGCTCGCTCTGTCCCCCTGACTGCCCCTGAAAGTAATTTCAGGGGCATTTTTGTTAAGCGGTGACGGGTATGTCTAGTCTGATGCACAAGCAGGCACAGGGTCTCCAAGCGTGACTTGCCCAGTGGAACATGAGGGGATAGTAGCTTCTGTAGATCGGTGAGAGCGAAGCGCGTCATGGATGAATGAACTCGTTACAGGGAAAGAGTCCGTGTTCAGAATCCATCTCGCCGGTCGGCACCAGCCCTAAAATTGCCGAAAGCCCCCAGTGTCGTGTGGTGTGCGAAGATGGGAGGTTCGTATTCTAGACCGGCGGTGCCATCTGTTTTAGGTACTAATCCTATATAGCGATGACTCTGATCATTTGAAGACGACCGAAAAGGTAAATGATGCTACTTGCTCTGGTTTCCGTGCTACCATCAGCCCTGGCTATTAAGACAGTGTCAATGATATCGTTGGCTATACTCGTGCATAAACACCCCGCTCAGGCCTATCCACCTGCGATGGATAGTTCTAGGTCTTCTGTTGCAGAAACTGTTACGGAAAGCGCGTTGTACCGGGAGCAGAGTCAGCCAACGGCGGTCTCTTTGTCGCGTATAACGCGACCAATGTGTGGGTTAGCTGGAGAGAACGAGAACGGCTGTCGCGATAGCGATAAGCACTTTGGTGTTCTGCAATATCAGATGCAACTCCAGCGCCATTGTACATCTCTTCCCGAAGATTTCGCTGACGGTGAAGAGGGCCCTGCAACGCGTGCGGCGCTTAAACAATTTCAATCTGCCTACGGCTTAACAGCAGATGGGGTATATGGGCCAAGAACAGCGGAGGCCTTGGCAGGGCCAGTGAACGGCAAATGTCTGTAGCGGTATATTGTAAGTATTTCGCGTAAACGCGCAAAATCTAGTGTGCGATTGTATATCTGGCTTGTGAAATGTGTCTGTTTGAGCACAGCGGCATGTAAGAATGCGCCACAAGTCTATGAATTTGAACGGTTTTGAGTAGGATATGCTTTCCAACTGCTAAGGTGTTCCCATGTCTTTTCATGCGCGAAATGGAGCTGAATTCGTCGGCCTGCGGTCAATTATTGGCGGGCGCAGGCAAGTGGTCTATGATGCTCGCACTGGTAAGCGTGTCGTCCTAGACATTCGTGATGCGAGCGCCACAGATGACGATATCAACTCGGCTCTGAAAGAGGGGATCAATGCCCGCAATGTACTGGGTGGCGTCTTGGCAGCGCTCAAAGCCCGCAATATCGATGTAGATTTTGCATCCTGAGCAAATCAGGAGTCCCCTGAGCAGCTGCACTCAGGTATATTGATTCCAACCTCAGACCAACTGAGGACTGTGAGGCAGCATGCAACCTATCATCCACAAAGCGGCGATCGCTTTGGACCTCAATCCTGTATCGATAGGCGTCTCGCCTGGTGATCGAGCATTGTTGTCCATGAACTCTGACACTACCGTCTCTGTGTTTGTTGAAAGGCCCTCGCGACTGCCCTTTGGGCTTGGAAAGCCGCGAGTTGTGTTGCTGGGCACGTTGGGCGCAAGGGCAACAGAAATTCTGCTGCCTGCCCTCGAGCGCAAAGCGGACTTCCGTGTGCGCATTATTGAGGTTGAACCTGCCCATCTTAGTCGCAGCGGGCGCGCGTCGGTGTATGTATCGGTTTGGGGTAATCCTGCCGATGTAGCTCAGTCCAAATCACGGCCGTCGATATTTACGCGCAGTAAGATTAATGATCCGGTGCCCCCTTACAGTGAGCGCTGATCATATAGTAGCTCACAGGAGGTGAAGTCTTGTCTCCAAAGTTGGAAAATATAAATTTACTTATCAAGCTAAACAAAACGTAAAAACGCCCGTTAGACCACTCGTGACATATGGAGGCTTGTATGGAAGCTGCACTCAATCGAATTTTTCCTAAATCATTCGCATATAAAATTCTGTTTGTTGCTTTTTTAGGCACACATATTCCACTTTTGGCTTTTACAATATACGTACTAAATTTTGAGCTTGGTTCAGTGGATGGTGGTGCAAGCCGTCCGTGGAATATATTTTTTCTTATTCTTTCAGCGACCCTGGCTGGAACATTAGTTACACTTTATGCAATTAATAAACTGCTATCTCCAATTTTTACTATTATTCGTAATATTAAAGCGTTTGATCGTAACGAGCCTGTTGCGCACATGTCTGAAACACGTTCTGATGAAATTGGTTTTTTGATCAGAAATGTAAATAAATGGTTGGCGTCAACAACTGTAAAACTTGAAACCTTTCAAGATGAAGCCGAGCGAGACGCACTCACAGGTATATTAAATCGTCGCGGCTTCATGCGCCGAATGAATAGTTTTTCTACGGGTTTTATGCTGCATTTTGATATTGATAACTTTAAATCTATTAATGATACTTATGGTCATGACAAAGGTGACCTGGTTCTGAAAGGTTTGGCTGAACGCATCAATAGTACCATGAGGGAACGGGATATATTTGCCCGTCTTGGCGGCGAGGAGTTCGTAATAATGGTTCCTGGAGGCTTTGAGGCAGCAGTAACGACCGCAGAGCGGCTCCTTGATGGAATTCGCCTTGAACCCATTTCTGACCTGCCGATTACTGTCTCAATGGGTATCGCGGAGTATACGCTAGATCTTGATAAAACTATGAAACGTGCTGATGAAGCAACTTATAAAGCCAAGCAAGCGGGGAAAGACACATATGTTGTCTACGAAGCAAGCCGCGAGCAGACTTGATAGGTTCTGATAAATTGTAATATCCTGAAACTCTTGAATTCATCTGTTTTTTTGTGTCGCTGAACAACTTGGCCTGTCGCCATTCATTGTTTGGCACACAACAGAGAAAACATGGCAATCGAACGTTGCAAAACTGTATGAATGTGAGCAGTTTTAATCCATACTCAGGGAAATCAAGCTACGACCAAAGACACCTAAATCCAAGGATTGAAAACTATCCGTATCGGGATTGAAGTATTAATCTTTGCAGCCGCATACACAGATGGCCGCTGCGCTGTCTGACAGATGAGTTCTTCCTTTGAAAAGTGTTCCTATTGCCCCTTGGTCGTGACAGACTAATTATATCATGAGCGTAAGTCTGCATCGTGGAAGAAGGTGCGAAGATCTTGGGAAGATACCTTTGCCTCTCAAAAAGCTTAGGTTTTCCTGATATCAAGTCTGTAATTTTCAAATTCTTACAATACTGGTTCCAATATTTTTGAAGTCATCGTGCTGCGGTTGGCGAACGTCATCAGATTTGACCAGGAGCGGTGTTACACACCCGTAGCGTCTAAAAAGTCTAGAGTATCGTGATGGCCGGCATTCTAAATCAGGTCTAAACCTGCTAAATATTCGAAAAATTACGGAGGTTGAACATGAGTTTGGCTAATTATTTTAAGAAATCATGCGCCGTTGGCGCTCTCTTGATATCGATGAGCCTACCGGGTTTGGGTGCTGCACAGGGTGCAAACAGTGCACAGCTTAGCCTGCTTCTAGAAGACCCCGCCGGTTTTTTAGCGCTTGCCGACACGAACGATCAGACGTTGGTGGCATTGATCGCACAGGCAACTTTGGATGCGACTGCCAGCCAACTTTCAGCTTTGGCCAATGCGGCTGTTGCAGGTGGCCTAACCTCTGATCAGGTCAATGCTTTATCGCAAGGATTGAGCCAGGCAGTTGCAAGCACCACCGACCCCGCAGTCCAGCAGGCCGTTGTGGCAGCCGCACTTTCATCTGGTTCAGATGCTGTTGTTAGCACCGTGGCGCAGTCAGCTTCGCCGGACGTCGTATCCGCGGCCATTCAGAATGTTTCCTCCACAGCGCTCTCAGCGAGCCAAGAGGCTGCGCTTGCCAGAGGCTTACAACAGGCAATGACATCGTCGGCTGCCAACCCGTCCCTACAGGCCGCGATTGTTAGCGCTTCCTTTGCATCTGGTCGGCAATCTATTGTCAGTTCGGTGGCGCAAGTGGCAACGCCAGATCAGGTTACAAGCGCTATTCAAGCTGTAGGATCAGCCTCGCTTACTGAAAGTCAAGTAACTGCGCTTGCGAACGGCCTCGCAGATGCAGCGAGTCAACTTCCAGAAGGCTCTGAGCTGAGCACAGCAATTTCAACTGCAGTATCGCAAAATACGACTGTGCCAGGTTTGAGCCAGTCTTTTTCCGAAGCCAGTGGCCAGTCATCTGAAACTGCGGAAACCCCAACAGAGCCAGTTGTCCAAGAAGAGACTGCGCCACCTGCGGAGGAAACGGCTCCCATTGGAGAGGGAGATGCAACGTCTGCCGGAACAGCCGCAACTGAAAGTGGCACAGCAGAAACGGGAACTGGAGGTACAGCATCTGGTTCAACCTCGACACCCACCGGAAGCACATCTTCTGGTGGCGGGGGGAGCACGACTGCGCAGAGCCCCACAAACTGAAGATAGCCCTCAACTTATTGTGTCTGATTACGCCGTTCCAACACCCTCAGCCAACTTGTGGTTGGGGGTGTTTGGCGTAACGTAACAAAGATTGCCTCGCTTAGAATGACGGATAGCTAAGTTTTATGCAGCACCCAAATTACGGCATCTCTGACTTACCAGCCTACGTGTCACATCAAGACGGTGCTCGAGACGACGAAATTGATTTGATGAAGATCTTTTCCGTTGCCCGCCGTCAGTGGAAGTTGTTGCTGATTGGCCTGGTGGTTGGGGCTGCAATCGGTTTTGCATATGTCGCGACGACTACACCTGTCTATACGGCCCGTATCGATATCAGCCTCGATACGCCAGAAGCTGCCAATACTCGCAATTTGTCAGGGATCCAGGAAAGTGTCGTTCTTGATGAAGGTCAGATCACCACTGAAATTGAAGTGATCCAATCAGAAGCCATTTCCAGAAAGGTTGTGGAGGAACTGAACCTTACGGAAAATGCCCTCTTTCTTGCAAACCGTGAGACTGGGACCTCTCGTCTGATTTCTGGCCTGCGCAATATCGCGGCACCGCTTGTTAATGTTTTGCGCCCGCAGCCGGAAGATGATGGTTTATTGCCTCTTTCGGAAGAGGACAGAGCTGCCGCGCGCTTGGCTGAAGCAGTTACAAAACTGCAAGGAAATATGGCGGTATCGCGTGTGCGGGGCAGCCGTATCTTACAGGTCAGTTACACGGCCATGTCGCCAAGCTTGGCGGCGCGGATCGCGAATGGTATTGCGGATGTATACATCAATGACCAATTAGAGGCCAAATACGACGCCAACGAACGTGCGACCAATTGGCTTCGAGATCGTGCCGAACAGCTGAGAGCACAGTCGAACGCGCTCGACAGTTCTGTTGAGCAGTTCAAACAAGAAAACGGATTGATTGGCATATCCGGATCTTCAAATGTCGGAACCGAACTCGAACGCGTGGCGCAGCAGGTGTCCAACGCACAAGCAGACCTTCTGGCACTAGAAGCCCGTCTTGAACGTTTGGATGACATCGTTGAGCGTGGGGACACAACTGCCGCAGTCAGTGCGACGGCGACACAATCTATCACGTCAGATCTCCGGTCACGTTTCCTCGACACACTCAAAGAATATAACTCCCTGGTGAGCCGTATTGGCGAAGAGCATGAACAGTCACGGAGATTGGCGACCGAACTGGAACAACTTCAAGAGTTGCTTTTTGAGGAAATCAAGCGCTTTGCAGAGGTCACAGCAAACGATGTGCAAGTGGCACGGGAACGTTTGGTAAATCTGCAAAAATCACGCGATGAGCTAGAGATACAGCTTGGCGCTGACAACGAGGTGCTTGTCGAATTGCGTGAACTGGAGCGCAATGCAGACACTGTGCGCAGCCTCTACAGTAATTTTCTAGAACGCTATCAGACATCCCTACAACAACAGTCTTTCCCAGTCTCAGACGTGCGGGTTATCAATCCTGCAAAAATTCCAGGAACTCCAAGTGATCCAAGAGCGACACGGATTCTCGCGCTGGCCACGATACTCGGCTTTATGGTGGCAGCTGGATATATTCTCATCCGCGAACTTCTGGACAATAAGATCAGAACCGAGGAGCAAATTCGCAGTGCTCTTGGCATGGAATTCCTTGGTGGCTTACCTCTTATAAGCCCCAGTCGGAAGCGTGTTTTAGATATCTTCAAGCCATCTGAGGCGCTTGGACATCGGCAAATCTCATTCTCAGACATGTTGAGATATGCAGTTAATAAGCCACTGTCGTCATTTTCAGAAACGCTTCGGTCTGGGAAAATGGCGATCACACTTCGCCGGGTTGATAAACATGGCCTAGATGCGCCTAAGACGGCTCAAGGTAATGTGGTTGGTGTCGTGTCATGCTTTCCAGGGGAAGGCAAAACGACGGTTTCAGCAAACTTGGCCACGCTTTTGGCAAAGCAAGGCTCTTCCGTCATTTTGATTGATGCAGATTTAAGAAATCCTGGTCTGACCCGGTCTATAACTGGCGATGTATCAGAAGGTATTATTGACGTGCTCACTGCTGATGCCAATTGGCGTGACATTTATTACGAGGATGAAGAAACCGGTGTGCATGTTTTACCATCGCGGCTTGGCGGTCGCGTGGTACACACCAGTGAGATTGTGGGTGGCCCTGCGATGGGTCTTTTGATGCAGGATTTGCGTCGTCATTATGACTATGTGATTGTGGACCTCCCACCCCTTGGACCGGTTATTGATGCGCGGGCTGCCCTTCAATTTTTGGATGGGATCTTCTTTGTGATCAAATGGGGAGCAACGAATGTGCGCTTCATTCAGAACATCTTACAGTCTGATCCTCGCCTGCAAGAGAAGAGCTATGGTGCATTCTTGAACATGTTTGACCCCAAGACAGCCCACCAATATGGCAGTTATGCTGGGTCGCATTACTATAGCTATGGCTATACAAAGTATTATACAGATCGCTAAACGCGGTCTCGTAATCATATTGGCCATCGCATGTTTTGCGATTGGTCAAGCGGCGTATATCTCCGATACTCGGTTTTCTCCGGTATATGCGTTGGTGTCAGACATCCGTGATGGTAGATTTTTGGATACGGATACTGGGCGTATTGAGACCTTTTTTTCGGCCTATCAACCCCACGCCCACCTCTGTCTTTCCCAAGAGAGACAGGCGGTCTCGTTCCTAAAACTTTATTATGGGGATCTTCAAGCCTCGCGCTCCAGTCTTTCGGCATCGGAGCGGCACGCGACGTGGCAAGAGGCGCAGACACTGATCCTTGACGCTTTATCCTGCAACCCAACCGACGGAGATTTATGGCTGCGTATGGCGATCTTAGAACGTTTGCTTGACCCAAAGTCGGACAGGATTGAACACTTCCTGACGCTCTCGGAAAGTACAGAGCCCAATGAGCCCGTAATTGCGCGTCTGCGGACACAATTTTTCCCAACCCGTTGATGCTCTCGGGTGTCGGGGGTCTGGTTGGCGGATGAAACGATGCAAAAGCTTTTTCCGAAGAGACATCAGCAAAAAAACACACAGTTCGATTTGCTCACGCGCATTTTGCAGGTCGTATTTGTGCTGATCATTGGTCTCTTCGCTCTTTTTAATGGCAGTGTTGAGACACGGTATTTCTTTCCTGTCTCGGCGCTTTTTATGGCTGTCTTTGTGCCTGTGCTTGTGTTCAAGGCGTGGCAGCCTCGTATTGTACACAGCATGAATTTGGCGCTTTGGTTCGGTGGTTTTTTCTTAAGCCTTGGGCTGTTTCAAGTCACAGCCCTGTCGTTCAGCCTTGTCGAGCACAACATCTGGCAACAAGCAGACGCCTACCTTGGAAAGTCTATTGGCTCTTTGTCTGCGCATCCGTGGAGAACTGTACAGGCCTTGCCCGTATTTATTCTCCCGGTGTTGTCATTCATGATGGCTTTGGTGCTGTCCCAGCGTCACAAGACCGCTGCACATCTTTGGCATCTTTTGACCGTTCTGGGGATGAGCATTTTGCTTCTATCCATTGTCTTGGAGGTCTTTTTCCCCAAAGTGCTCTTTTTCTCTTCACGGGAGGTGGGAGAGGGAACCTTTTCGGGTGTTTTTGTAAATCGCAATATATCTGCCGCATATTTTATTTTGACGGGGTTTGCTCTGGTTGGAAGCCTCGTTCTGTATCTCTCACAGCAAACATCACGAGAGCCGACCCGCGTGGGTCAGAATGATGCCTCCGTCGACCTGGTGCCGATTATGCTGGGTCTGGCGATCTTCGGCATCTGTATTGCTGTGATTGTCACCCAGTCGCGGGCGGGAGCCATATTTGGGCTTTTCTTGATGGTGTTGTGTGGTCTCTGCGCCTGGATGTGGTCTTACAGGCAAATGCGGCAGACTGCCCTGCCCTTTTTCATAAAACGAGGCATCCCCTTGTTTTTGATCATCACAGCGGTGATTTTCATCGGCTTTGGGGAGCCCGTTTTACAGCGGATGGGTGGTGAGATGAATGATGGTCGCTGGTGTGCATGGGAAAGTGGCGTGATTGCTGCGAAATCAGCCCCACTCTTCGGGTATGGGTTGGGAACATTTCAGGATATTTTTCCAGCTTTTAGGCGCTCTGGATGTGGATCATCAGGCACGTGGATACGTGCGCATAATTCGTTTTTGGAGCTTTACCTGGGGGTCGGAATTTTGAGCCTAATTCCACTAGGTTTGCTGGGATCTCATGTGCTGCGTATTGTGTCGATCTGTATGATGACACGGCGGCGGTTGGCAGGTTTTGCCTTTGTGATCATTGGTTTCGTGCTGTATCTTATGCTCCATTCGCTTGTTGATTTCCCGCTGCAAATCCCCGGTGTTGCGATGTATGCGGCAGCCTTGCTTGGCACTGGGACAGGGATTTGTCTTGCGCGGGCCCCTTCGCCTGCTGCTGCCTCATCTTAAAGACGCTGGAACCTCAAAGGCCGCCGATCTTTAGATCGGCGGCCTTTGTCATTCTGGCAACAACATGCGCGTGGCTCTTATTCAGTCAGCGTATCGATGTCTGCATCAATCGTTACAGTGCCACTCGTTGTGGTGGTTGCGATACCAAAGAACTTAGAGAGCTCAACTGAATCCGAATTCGAGACGTAGAGCACATCACCATCGCGCATTTCGAAGTTCTTGGCCATGAAGAAACTGTCCGGTTTGCGGAAGTTTGCGCGGTAGATCGTCGGGATTTCCTCTTCGTAGCCGTAGAAACTATCGATGTTGATACCCATTTTGCGGAGCGCATTGCGATTTTCCATGCGGTATACAAGAACCTGCCCTGGATCGGCCTGACCGTCGTTCAGACCGCTGGCCTTTGCAACAGCCCCATTCAGGTCAAGAGTGGCTGAGCCAAAATCAAACTTACCCACATCACCGGTCGCGCCAAAGACATAGAAGCTTTTGTCTTCTGAACTGATGTTGATGGAGTCACCGGGCGCGACGTAAATGTTCTCGCGTGAATTGGATGTCAGAGCATTATAGGCAACTTTTACATTGTTGCCGCCACGAGACAGGGTCACAAACGATGTCGATTCATCGCTTGTCAGGCCGCCTGCTTGTGCGATGAGGTCTAAGATACGATCCCCGCTGGTCCTGATCGTAAAGACGCCAGGGCTTTCCACCTCGCCCAGTATCGAGGCCCGGGGGAAATTCTGCTCCAGAACCTCCACTGTAACCTGTGGCTCAATGGCTCGGTCTTCGAGACGGCGGGTAATATTACCTTCAACCACGGCCGCTGTTTGGCCGACTGCCCGCAGAGATCCCGCGTATGGGACAGTAATCTGTCCATCGCGCCCGATTTCTTGTGGAGGCAGCTGTACGAAGTTACCGGGACGCGCGCCAGCGTCGCGCGGAATAAACAAGCCGCCCGCTTGGCTCTCAAAGATGGTCACCTGAATAACGTCACCGACACCGAGGCGGATCTCAGGCGGCGTCGTTCCACCTCCGCCAAATGTTGAGAAAGAGCTTGTGTCGTCCGTTGAGATGAACGGAATTATTGTCTTGTTGATATCCACCAGAGCGTAATCATAGCCGAGGGTGGCGTCTTCTGTCTCGAGTTTGATGGCTGCGGCCTGGTTGATTTGACCATCATCAGGGCCGCTGCGTGGTAGGATTGCACATCCGCTCAGCACGAGCGCCACAGCACACAAGCCAGCTATTTTTGAAAATTTCATCATTTTAATATGCTTAGCCTTGCTTTCATTCCCGTTATGAATGTCCTAGCGCCTCAAAGGTTTGCTGCAAACTGACAAGTCCAATTATTTTGAGAGTGAGACGTGTTCCTCGTCACTTTGTTGCGATAGAGCCACGTGATTTTACCTTTTTGCACGCGCATGTTGTTTTGGCAAAAAATACCCAGAGCCGCCCCCTGGCGGCTCTGGCTGCACTTGGTTTGACGCGCAATGTGACGCTTGAAGGCGCGCGGGCTGCCAAGCCTTTTTTTCACATTCTGAGCGGGGCAAAGAGATCCTGCAATGTTGCCTCATCCAGCAATGGGTTGGCCTGTTTTTCATCTTGGTCGAACAAGGCGTCAGCCAAAGCTTGTTTGCGTAATTGCATGTCGAGGATCTTTTCCTCGACTGTGCCGGCAGCAACAAGACGATGCACAAACACCGGTTTGTCCTGACCTATGCGGTGGGTGCGATCCATTGCCTGACGTTCCACCGCCGGATTCCACCACGGGTCATAGAGGATGACCGTATCAGCCTCGGTCAGCGTTAAGCCAACACCTCCCGCTTTCAAGCTGAGTAAAAAAACGGGTACGTCGCCTGTTGTGAAGCGGTCCAGAACATCGGCACGCTTTTGCGTCTGACCTGTCAAAGTCAGATAAGGGATATTCGCGTCACTCAGATCCGCCTCGATCAGGCGCAGCATTTCAACAAACTGCGAAAACACCAGAACGCGGCGGCCTTCGGCCACCAGTTCGGTTAACAAGTCCCGCAATCGGGCCCGCTTGGCGCTCTCGGAGACGGCCCGCGCTGCGTCCGTCTTGACCAGCTCAGGGTCGCAGCACACCTGCCTGAGCTTGAGCAGTGCATCGAGCACGGTAATCCGCGCAGCGGCCAGGCCACGGGTCCTGATCGCCTCGCGCACACGCGCATCCATAGTGCTGCGCACGGTTTCATAAAGCGCTTGCTGCGGCTTTGACAAAGCGACACGATCCAGGATTTCGGTTTTGGGCGGAAGTTCGGTTGCAACCTGCTCTTTGGTGCGGCGCAGCATGAAAGGCCGCAATCGACGGTTCAGACGTGCTTGTGTGGCCATATCACCATGTTTTTCGATTGGGGTCCGGAACAGTTTTTGAAATCTTTTCCGGTCTCCCAGCAAGCCCGGGTTCACCCAATCGATCAGCGTCCAAAGATCTTGCAGCGAGTTTTCCAGAGGTGTGCCGGTCAAGGCAAGCCGTCCTTTGGCGGGAATGTTGCGCAGGCTTTTGGCCATTTGTGAGGCAGGGTTTTTGAGGGTTTGCGCTTCGTCCAGGATGACCAGAGGCCAGTCTGTTGCAGTCAGCCAATCCTGATCACGTGCGAGCAACGGATAGGTCGTTATGACCAAATCGGCTTGCAGAGCCTTCTCGCGCAGCCCGACACGTCCTGTGCCATGCAAGATCACGAGCTCAAGCTCCGGTGTGAATTGAGCGGCTTGTGTCTGCCAGCCATGGAGCAAACTGGTTGGGACGATCAGAAGTGCCGGACCGGGCGTGCTGGCTTCGCGCCGTGCTTGCAGCAGGGCCAGGACCTGGAGTGTTTTGCCAAGCCCCATATCATCTGCCAAAACACCCCCAAATCCGGCTTCGATCAGGCTGCCCATCCACGCAGAACCATAAGCTTGATAGGGGCGGAGCTGTGCCTGCAGCGCTTTTGGTGGCGCAAAACTATTGGCTTCGGACAAAGCTTGCAGACTGCGCGCCAGCGGGATGATCCCGGCGTTGTCGGCGAAGCGGACCGAGCTGCCTGCCAGCGCTTGCTCTGTCAGCCGAGCGACATCAGCATCCGACGGATGGAGCGCCCCCAATTCGGCATAATGGGTCAACACCAGATGGAGCAGAGGCGCGAGCGGCGTCAGGTCGAGCGGGACGTAGCCTGACTTGCCCCGGTTCAGATATACGGGTCTGTGAGACAGGTGCTGCGACAGTATCTCGATATCTGGCACGGTCTCCCAGTCATCACGGACCTGTTCTAGAAAAGCCGCAATCAAGGGTGCGACATCCATGGATTTGCCGCCGATCTGTGCTTGAAAGCCCAGTGAGAACCACGCGTTGCCTTGAAACCTGTCCCCCGCCTCAGCCTGAGTTGCAACGGTCAGTTCAGCTGTTTCATCGCTCAGATGGAACGGCCATTTGGGTGTTTCAATGATGTCCCAGCCTTCGCGACGTAATTGGGGCAAAACTCGAAAGGCAAAATCAATGCCACTGCGCGATGCTGGAAGCGCCACATCGCCTGCGTCCCTGTTCTGTGCAGGAAAAACAAAGTCGCATTGTGACATACGAGCGCTTGGCCAAAGATCGTGTATCTCATCAATGGGTATGGCTCCCGCATCCATCAGTCGAATGACGCAGTTCGCCTCCCACTGATGATCACGCGTCAGGGTGATAAGCTCATTGTTTTCAACGAACTTGGGGTCAGCGTCGCCGTCCCAGACCTCGTGTCCGTCATAGGCAAAGCGCAAGGTCAGAGTTGGCAGGCTCATGTGTGTGCTCGTCCAACGGCTATGGCCATCATATGCGATTTCTGCACCCAGTGTCAGCCGAGCAACACGTTGGGCCGCATCACGCCGTCTCTGTCGCGCCAGATGTGGTCGAGGCAAGGGCATCCCAGCAAGTGTGGCGGGCATTTCTGCGCTTAAGAGGGCTGCATCGTTCGGTGCGACTTGAGGCGCGCTTTTGACAAGTCGCAGCGCATCAATCTGAACGGGCTGTGCAAGGGCTCCGATCTGCTTTTGGTCAATGTCGATCCATAGCGCGGCACTGTCCAATGCCCGTATGTCCACCTGTCTGCCATTGGCGTCCTCAAATCCCAGCCTCTGATGGCCATCTGCCGCCATGCGCCAGGCCAGCCTGGCGTCGGGGCGCGCCTCTGACCAACTCAATTCCGAATGTGGGGCATTGGTGTATAGAAAGCGGCCAGTCTCACACAAGCGCCGGATCAGTGCCAGAACATCATGGCCCACAGGTTTGAGTTCTTCTGGCAAACTGTAGTGGTAAGGCAACTGCCACAATCGGGTCTGCGCAAGATCTGGTAACAGCTCCAAGTCGATGGGTCGGATAAATTGTGCCGCAGTGCCGCTGCGCATGGCATTTAGGATATCATATCGTTTGATTGACTGGTTCAAACTGGTGCCTGCAGCATTCATACGGCCCTTGCAGATGTCGATCTGGAGCTTTTCGTCTTCTGGGTTCAGGACAAAAAGCAGGCGGTCCTTGATCGTGTCGGGATATGCCTCGGGACGCGTCTCTGGGTGTATCGAGAGTGTGGCGTGTTGCTGGATGCGGTCCAGCCACCCCCGGACTGGTACTGTGAGTTGCCGCGTAGTATGGTTTTGGGCGGCAGGGTAAGACTGGGTGTCTCTTGACACAGGGCTAGGTGCTGCCTGACTGGTTGCTTCCCATTTGATCAAAACCGCGACAATATGTTTGCAGTTATGTCCAACCGGGCAAGAGCAAATGCCGTCTACGAAGCCGTTGCCGATTGAAATCCGCTGTTGATAACTGTCGCCGCGCCCATTGGAAACACGCGCTTTGAGGGTGTTGTCTGACAGGGTCTCCATGGCGCTCACCAATCCGCGCCGGGCATAGTCCCGTCCGCGCTGCAGCGTGCCTGCGTCGAAATGATCTCTCAGGTGCATGTTTGTGCCATATCCTTTTGCCGTTGCAGCTTCTGTCCTGGCCCCTGCCCTCAGATGCCAACATATCCCCCGGAAGTTTAGGCTTTTATGCACGCAATAGCGCAGGATGCGACACGCATTCGCCATAAAAGTGGGCAGCGGCCGCTGCAGCGTGGCTCAGATCAGCGCGGCATAGCTCGCGCGATAACGGCAGAGTTGATGGCCTTATGCGGGAGGCCCCAAGACTGATGCAGCGACTGCGCGTCCGCTGGTTTTGGGTGTGCGTCTTGTTGTGTCTTGCGCAGGTCTCTGGTGGCGCCACAAGTTGCGGTCTGCGCTGCGCCTTGTGCAAAATGAACGATTGATATGACGCGTTATCGTCAGTTTGATGGCTGATGCGTGTGCATTTTGCGGAACCACAGCATTGATTCACGCGATCGCGGGCACGCGTTTCACAGTATCATGGACCGCTATTTCACAATTGTAGGCAGGCTGGTGGAAAGGGTGTCGTATTTTGGCGCTGCGCACATATCGACAAACGTCTTGCCCTTTGCAGTGTTGCCGTGGTCTGGCTCGTATTCCGCGCGGTGGTTCGGACAGCCTCTTAGTCGCCCCGCTCAGCAGGGGGCGTGTCAGGAGCGTTTTGAGCCATCCACTCCGTTAGGATCCGTCGGATCATAGCTGGGCGGGTCGGCGGATCGTCTTCAGCGCGCCGTAGCGCATCAAGCGCCTTCAGCAGATCATCAGGCAGCCGCACGAGTACTGGTTCGGCGCGCCCATCTTTTTTTTGTAACTCAGCCACCAGACGCCCTTATTGATTTCCGGATATCCGGATACTAAATTTAATGAGCCGGTGCAAGGATTGCGGCCTCGCTCCGGCTCTTGCCACAGCGATCTACACAGGAGATCACCATGACTGACGCTACCTTTACCACCTCGGCGTGCCTCAATGAAGGGTTGACCACACGAAGCCCTGTAAAGGCCGTCGCCCTCTCCGTGCTGCGCACGCGCGAGCGGTGCCTTGCCGCTGAGTGCCATTCGATCGACGTCGATGCCGGTGGGGACGATAGCGCTTGGGCTGCCAGCGACGCGGCGGGTGCAATACTCACCGCGCATCTCAACCAGATTGTGTTTCTGCCGGAAACCGCCTCCGCCAACCGCCCGTTCTGTGCGGTCTGAGGGAGGCTTGTGCGATGCAGAATGTCTCATCTGCGGCACCCGATTGGCGTGCCGAATTTCGTCGTCTCGAGGGAGCCTACGCTCCTGCGACCATCCGCAGCTACATGACTGATGTTGCGGCCTTTGAAGACTGGTGCTCAGCTGAGGGGAGTGTGCCCTTCCCTGCCGATGCCGACACGGTTTGTCAGTTCATCGAAGGTCAAAGCCACGAAAAAGCCCCCTCGACAATCCGGCGACGTCTTTACGCCATCCGGAAGATTCACCGGCTCCTCGACCTGCCGGATCCGACCCATAACGAGGATGTTAACCTCTCCTTGCGGCGTGTGCGACGTCACAAAGCCAACCGCCCGCGCCAGGCAAAGGGCCTGACACATGATTTCCTCAATCGCTTTTGCGACACTCAGCCCAAGACGGCCATCGGTCTGCGCAATCGCGCAATGCTGTCGATTGGATATGAACTGCTCACGCGCCGCTCAGAGCTTGTGGCACTCCGTAGTAATGATCTTGAAGAGCGCGCCGATGGAACCTTCCGGGTACTGATCCGTCGGAGCAAATCAGACCAGTATGGTGCCGGCCGCATCGCTTTTACTTCACGGCAGACGGCTGATTTGCTGCGCGCCTGGCTTGATGTGCGTGGGCCGGAGATCAACTGGCTGTTTTGTCCCGTCTACCATGGCACATTGATCGATCGGGGCCTGAGCACAAGCACCGTTCGATGGGTGATCAAACAGGCTGCGAAGCGGGCCTGTCTCGACCGGGCTGACATTGACGCCTTCAGCGGTCACTCCATGCGCGTGGGCGCAGCACAAGATTTGTTGAAGCAAGGTTTTGACACCGCAGCGATCATGCGGGCTGGTGGTTGGAAATCCGTAAACGTGCTGGCGCGGTATCTTGAATACGCTGAGCACAATGTTTGGGCGTGAACTACGCCTCCCTGAAGGAAGGAGCTTCTGGCATCCCCGCCAGCTGGCATTGAGCCATCTGGCGGGGATTTGAAACATTTGTCACTCAGCAGCCAGGCTTACCGCCTGACTGGCTGTTTCTTTGGGCTTGAGAAAGAGCCAGCGCCCGATCATCTCAGCGCCGTGCATATCGGCATCCCAGGTCTTTCCATCTACTGCAGACTTGAAGAGTGGTCCACGTCGCTGTGCCTTATCGACAAGGCCGTGGGGCCAGTCCGTGCTGCTGGTGAAGAAGCTGGGTATTTTGATCTGCGGGAGTCCTTTCCAAGCCAATTTGTCGTCAGCGCGAGATGTATACTGCGATCGCGCGCCATTGTTGATCATGCGGTTGAACGTCCGACCTTTGTAGCCGACATCGTCGATTGCGTAATCCGGGGTCATCCGGCCACCGATTCCAAAAGTATCCGCCCACCCAATCCAATTTCATCCGGCCAGTGATTCCGGGGTATTCGGCCACCCCTGTGAAGTGATGCTGCGGGGCGATCTGCCACCGGCTACCGTCCGGGTCTTTTTGACCTGGAGGAAGCCCGATGAAGAGATTGCCGATGCGCAAGATACGTCAAATGCCCAGTCTCAGATTGCTACGTAAAAGTGTTACAGTTAGAATTGTTCGGGAGTACACACTACACGACACTGGGTGCTTTCGGCGATTTTAGGGCTGGTGCCGACCGGCGAGATGGATTCTGAACGCGGACTCTTTCCCTGCAAGGAG
>QCWG01000003.1:29823-36357 GCA_003149575.1 Altererythrobacter sp. XM-24bin4 | reverse complement strand
TGAGCAGTAAAATATTCTCTATATTAAAAATATGATACCATCACCTTCTCCCAGAAGGTCGCAATATGTATTAAATTACAACCTCTATTGAGAGAGCGGCGCATTTCTTTCTTACGCGAGAGAGTTAAAAAAGTGCTTCCAATGACTAATATCTCAAATTTTTACCATAATTCTTTCGGAAGAAATAGGAAATTCTGCAGACCATGATATTGAACGGTAACTTCTTTCAATTGATAGTTAATTTCATTAAAGTATTGAGTCACGAATTCTTTAGTATTATTATCAACCTCTACAAAGACAGAGGGGCGCCAGCGGGCGATAGTTTTGCATAAGCCGCTGAGGCACTCGCGCTCGTGGCCTTCAACATCTATCTTTATGAAGCTGATATCCTGTGTTGATGAGAGAGCCTCATCGCCAATTTGGAGCTCACAGGTCCAACGTTCAACTATCTCATCTTGGAAACAGCGGTTTGTATTGCCAAGGTATGATCCGCCAATATTATTTGTCGGGGTTTGAATGGTGCCCGTTCCTGCACGATCTGAGAGCGCCGCACGCGTCGGCATTATTCTCTCAAAGAGGCCATTTTCAATTATATTAATATAAAGATATCCATACGTGCGCGGGTGTGGCTCAAAACAAACTATCTTCCGATCAGGGAATGTCTTCGCCAGAAAAATTGCATGGTTTCCTACATTTGCGCCAATATCAACAAAAGTTCCAGGCCGATAATATTTAGCAATAAGCTGTAAATCAGCCTGCTCGTAATACTCGCCCCTAAGGTGAAACAGCTGGATACTGTCATCTGGATCATATGATAGAAAATGCGCGAGTTTAGAGCCTGAGCCTACCCTACAATTAGTTGGAAACCGGTTGGTCTTCATCACTCTATAATCCCACCCCTTCTTATGGATTATCTTGATATCAAATTTCTTCAGCGTATTTTTTAAAAATTTCTTCATCAGTAGGAAACTCAGTGAGTGGATTGGATCCATTCCATTAGAGACTTGGACTTAAAGTGTTCGACGGCAAAGGCTCGGGCGGTAATACTTAAACGATCCCGCATCGCTTCTGACGCAAGCAAGCTGCAGATTGCATCGGCAAGGGCTGTAGGTTCCTCTGCTAGCAATATATGAGGAGTGATTTTGGGAAAAAATGCTTCGGCACCGCGTGTGTTCGTGACGAGTGGGATGCCTGCGGCCATTGCCTCCATCAGCTTGTTCTTTACTCCGGACCCTTGCAACATCGGCATCACATAGACATCGACCTCGGACAACACCGCGCGCATGTCCTCAACTTGCCCCATTACCTTAACCCCTCGCTGCGAGCTTAGCGCTGCAATACGGGATACAACTGGGCCACCAATGATACGGAATTCTGCGTCAGGGTTACGGTTAAGTATATGCGGCATTAGTTCATGAACAATATACTCTACAGCGCTAACATTAGGGTCCCAAGTCATAATACCGTGGAAACCAAGCACATAAGCATTCCGGCGCTTGTAATACAGTGGAGGAGCATCTACCCACTCGCTTCCGTTTGGAGCCGAAACCACTGTCGCCGCTCCACCCAGAAACGCTCTGGCATCTGTTTCAGCTGCCGCGAGAAGAGTCCAAGATACGGATTTCGCTTTTCTTTCAATAATGCGATTGCGAAAAAACTGTAAAAGCGCATTAGATCGTTTTAGAAAATTACTCCAATGAAGAAACCGAAAGCGTCTTGAAAAATAAACTGAGTATGAATCAACAATGTCAACAAAATCTGGCGTGACTCCACTTTCACGCAACCTTAATGCAAGCTCAAGACCCTGTACGAATAATTTCCCACCATGTTCTTGGTGAGAGATGCATGATTTGATTAGTGTGGAATAGTCATTTTTTATTAGGTTTCGCCATTTGAGTGGTTCCTTATTTATTAAGTCTACTTCAGGCATACTGCTGAGAAAGTAACATTGGTAATTACCCTGTTCACAAAGATGCCAAAAACGCAAAGATCTGCCGTTTGCGGCTTCGAGTGGTTCTAATTCAGTGATTGCTATAACCTTCATATTTTGGCCGCGCAAAATAAAATATAGCCCAAATTACGCCGAAGGATTGGAAGGAGATAAATGTGGGCTAAAACAATCATTAAAAGGAAGGAGAGCGCAGCCCCCAGAGTACCCAGGGTCGGGATAAGTGCCCAAGCCGTCAGTGCCCCGCCACCCAAGCCCAAAGTGACCCCAATCCAAACATCTCGCTCCCTACCGAGAGTGATCATCAGAGCGACAACGGGCCCCAACGCGCTGACCACTACCCACCCGAATAGTATGATAATCATCGGGATCTGCGCCTCTTTAAAACTCTCTCCATAAAGGTGAAGGTAAGGTCCGGACACGGTCGCTGCTATAACCGCCACCAGCAGGGTAGCAATGAAAGAGACCCTTGTTGCTTGGAGAACTTCATGATCGCGCGCCAGAATTTCGCCCGCGGCGTGCAGGCGTATGATCCGCGGCGTATAGATCGCGAGAACTGATGCGTGCAGAAGAGACACCCCATTCCCTGCTCGCGACGCTGCAAAAAAGTGAGCCACATCTTCGGGTGAGGCAAGAACCGATAGCCAAAGGATCTCGGCTTGCTGCGTGGCATTTATGAGAACCTGAATAAGCGCGAAATTGAAACCCGCCAAGGCTACAATCCGATGAGTAGGTCCCGGGCGCAGACTAAAAGCAGCTTGAACAGCATGATGGATGACCTCAACCTTTACACGCCATATCAGCCAGAGTGCTACGGCTGATGTAACCGCACTAGCGAGTATTTGAGCTGTCAAAGCGCTCACCCAGAGTGGGCCCATAGTCAATGTTGTCAACACCAAGAAAACTAGCGCCAATGCAGGGCGTAATATTCCTATAATCACAGCAGAGATTTCGACACGTTCGATGCCATTCAAAACAGCGGATGCAAAAGCTGCCCCCATGCCTGTCAGTATGACAAGAAAAACCACTAATCCTGCTTGGCCAAAAGCAAGCCAGATGATCGACAAGATCAGGATCGAGACCGAGCCAAGAAGTGCAATCCACTGTAGCACGATTGCGAGTCGTTCGTTTGACCCACTTCCTCGCGCCGCAGCGGTCTCTCGTTCCAATAGTTGCGGCAAACCTGCGCCAGCAACTACCGTAAAAAGTCCCACCACGGCCATCAGGGCGACATAATCACCGAAATTTCCAACACCTAGTAGTCTTGCAGCAAGAATTGAGAACCCAAGTGAAAGAAGAACTGATGCAAGACGGACAAAGTAAAGTCGAATTATTGGAAAAATTCTTGTAATCATTCGAGGAGAAGTGCGCCAGTTCTTTCGTGGCAGCACGGTTCTACCAACTGAACATTTGTCGTCGACGCAGAGTTTAAGCCACGCATAAGGCTAACATTCACGTTAGTATCCAATAACAATTCACCAAGTCGAGCATACAAAGGTTTTCAACATGGCCGCCGGGCCTCAAGGGCCAGTTCGTCGCGTCCGGTATCGACAAAGCGGCCTTCGTCTTCGACAAGAGCGAATATTGGGTCCTCTGCGTCACCAAAACGGCATCGACGGATACTGACAAAACCAGTTTGGGCAAGTAGTGCGGTCATAGCAGCCTCATCGTACATCCAACGGTGATCGGAATTGCCGAAAACCCGGCACATACGCCTGATAAAGCCTGTTGCTGCATTCCCCTGCCCGAGGTGGGCCTTGCGGATGAATTCATCTGCTGCGTTGGAATCACCGCGATCACGGGCTCTCAAAAATTCCTCGGCTCGCCAGGCCAGATCAGGAACAACAAGCCGGAAGACACCATCTGGCCTGAGCATTCTGTAAGTGTTCTCGAGAGCAATTATGACGCTCTCTCGATCAATGTGCTCAAGCACGTGGCTGCAGTACACAGCTCTTGCACATCCCTCCGGCACTGGAAGACCTCGGACGATATCTCCGTATCGAACATTCTTTGGGAACAAGCGTGTACCGGATGCCTCAAAGGCTCGACTTACGAACGGAAGTCGTTCAAGTCTCAATCGCGGTGACGCATCGAAATTCAGCCAACCGTCAGGGCAGGAAAGCCCGCATCCATATTGCACATATTCAGGCGTCATTCATGATACCAAAGAGTTCATAGAAATATGGGCCAACTACTTGCTCTGTCCGCGTGTAAACCTCCAAATGCCTGATAATGCAAATCCTCAAGCTTACTCGCAACATACCGCAATACCAACTTGGCGTGGTTGCGATCTATTATAGCCATTGAAGGACACAGATCATCTAGCAGGACGGCCAGCATCATTCTCTAAATCAGCTTCCAACCCCTCAATTTCTGCCTTTAGCGCTTCATATTCAGCATATTTGCGCCTGAGAAACCCAAGCGTTAATCGCGCTTTGGCTTCAATACCGCTTGGCGTCAAAATGTAGGCATATCGTAGCTTATTTTTGGATGTTCGAAAATTTTGGATCTTGATGTGGCCTTTTTCAACAAGCGCCCGCAATAAATAGTTCGCAGCCCCAAGACTAATACCCAGTGCCTCCGCAACCTCTCGCTGCGGCATTTCAGGATTTCGCTCCAGAAGCCGTAGAACGCGGAAATGTGCATCTTCATTTTCAGGACGGGACATCAGGACAAACGCATAGCTGCCGCACAAGCACTCACCACAATGGTGCTAACAATAAGATACCTATGGGTATCTACGTTCATAAATGAACGATAGCACTTGCTTGTTGAGATAGGAAGTTGAAAAGATGTCGTCACACCGACTGTCCATCTTCAAAGACTGCGTAAAAGGCTCTTCCTTGTAAGATCCCGTTGACCCTAACGATAGCTACGCAACTGAAAGCGCTCACTGAAGCGCTTTCAGCACTGCTTAATTGGTACTGTTTCCAACAATCACGCCCCTCGAGAACGCAAGCACCCCAATCGTCTCAGACCCCGGGAAAGATGTCGTAGAGGTCTGCAAACCAAACTGTCTCGAAGAGCTGAACGTCTTCCACTTCACGTCCACTTTATCCGCAGAATTCTGGGTTTGAGTATCTGCAACAGCAATCATATCCGTGAAGCCAGTCGGCGGTGCCCAGCTGTAGAAACTTGTCCCGAACACATTGAAACTGGTTGCCACACCTGTATCTGCACTACCACCTCTAGACATCGCAATATAGCCGACGGTCTCTGCGGGCCGTGACGTAGCATTGTAAGAGTTTGCCGTATCAAGGCGCACATCAAATCCATTTGCCGTGATGTTCAGAGGATCGCTGTCGACCGGCGTGGCATTATTTTGGGACATTGTCGTCGTGATAACGACCGGCGGAGCCGTGAAGCCAGCTGCAAAGGTTGCACTACCCGTTGTCTCTGTCGCTTGAACATGACCAGCCTCGATGATGCGCCCATCTGCCAATTCATGTACGCCAGCTTCAATTGCCACCCACTGAACATTCACATTCGATAGGCTGAAGCCAAATTGGTTGGTCCAGTTTTCTACAATGAACGAGAAGCCGTTGGCATCACTGGAGACAACGCGCAAGCTGTAGCGAACCCCAAGGGCGTCAGAACCGGTGAGGGATACAACTGCATTCTCGATCGGGCCCGTATAGTTCACTCGGATCGGGTTGTTGATATTGAACGAACTGACTGAGATCGTCTTACTGCCCGCTTCGCCAATCACTTGCGTAGAGAGACTCTGCGCTGCTTGTTCAGCGGCTGCGAGTTCAGCAGTCGTCACCAAATTTGCATCCCCAGTGCGATTGCCTTGTAAAGCCCCAGCCTCAAAGGCTGCCACCCCTACCCGTTCACCGAATGTCCGGAAGGTCTCAGAGTCATTGGATTGCTCTTCCGCGACAAAGATGGATGCCCCTGTTGAAGACTGCGAGCGCAGCATCAAGCTTTGCGTGTCAGCCTCAACAAGCGTTTGAGTATCTGCCACGACAACGCTTTGTGTGAAGCTGTCCCCAAAGCTCACACTTGTGCTGTTATGCGTCACATTCGTCTTGGTCTGGACAGTTCCACCAACCGAGAAGGCAATATAACCAATCAGTTCCTTCGCTCTGGGACCTTGCAGGGCTTCCTTTTGCTGTAAGCGTGCATCGAAGCCAGTTGTTGTGATGCTCAAGGGCGAGCTATCGACCGCATTTTGATCAAGAGACGACATCACAGATGTGAGCACGACAGGAGCAGTTTCGAACTGAGCTGCAAAATTCACAGAGCCACTTTCGTGATCTGCAAGCATCGTGCCTGCCTCAACCACACGCCCATCAGAGAGGGTATGTGTGCCAGCAGCAACCGCAACCCAGTTCACGGTAACAGAGCCAAACCGTGTTTGAGACTCCCATTCCTCGACCATGAAGCTGAAACCTGTCGCATCTCGATCCACAACACGCAGTGTGTATGGTGGGGAGCCGAGAGCCACTGTTCCAGTCAAGACAATGATCGGATTATCGACATTCGAACCAAAGTTCACGCGAATTGGTTTCCCAAAATTACTTGCGCTGACAGAGAGTTTTCCGGTCTGACCTATATCAACAAAACTCTCGCTTGGTTGACCA
>QCWG01000003.1:28330-29073 GCA_003149575.1 Altererythrobacter sp. XM-24bin4 | reverse complement strand
GCCGCTGCAGCATCAAGTTCAGCTTGGGTCACAAAGGCAGCGTCTGCAGTCCGGGTGCCTGTCAGAGCTCCAGCCTCAAACGCGGCGATGCCAACCCGTTCACCCGCAAGACGCACACGTTCACCATCAGCAGAGAAGTCCTCCTGCGGGAACACATGCACCGACGAAGAGCTTGGCGCACCCCAGAACATCAAGGACTGCGTTTCCTCATCATTCCAAGTCTGCGTGTCAGAAACCACAACAGGCGCGCTGAAGGTCTGGCCAAAGCCCACACGCGTGCCCCACATCCCAACGTTGTCAACCGCCTTCACAGACCCACCAACACCAAAGGCAATATATCCAACCAACTCTTGGCTGCGCGCTCCGCCAGAACGCGCTTCTTCCATCTGAAGCCGCGCATCAAAGCCCGTGCTCGTCACATTGATCGGATCACTGTCAACTGCCGCCCCATCAAGAGACGACATCACTGACGTCACAACAACCGGCGACTGCGCTCCAAAGTTGGCCGTAAAGGCTACAGACCCACTGTCACGGTCAGCAAGAACAGTTCCCGCCTCAATAATCCGGCCATCCGCAAGCTCGTGAACACCAGCCGCAACGGCAACCCAGCTGATCGTCTCCATGCGAGAGGTCAGACCCGCCTGATACTCCCAGCCATCAACCACAAAGCTGAAGCCCGTCGCATCACGATCCACAACACGCAGCGTATACGGGCTGGTATCCTTCGTCGTCGATCCCGTCAG
>QCWG01000003.1:0-27723 GCA_003149575.1 Altererythrobacter sp. XM-24bin4 | reverse complement strand
CACAATCACCGCATCTGTCAGCGACCCACCAAACTCAACACGCTGCGGTACACCTGCAGCAGAGCCAACGTTCAATCGAACAGTGCCAGCATAACCAACATTGCCCTCAGTCGGCACCGGATCAACAGGATCCACCGGCTCCTCACCGCCACCACCGGTATCTCCCCCACCGGTCGTCGTGCGATCCACAATGAGCTCATTGTCGCGCATCCAAACGCCGCCCAGATCATCGATATAGGCATAGCCCGATGTGGAGGTCTGAGTGCTGACCACATCAATCACACGGGACGCATCAGCTGTCACAGGTCGCAGACCCGGGGTCTGAGTTTCGAACTGACCGGTGCTTGGGTTGTAGAGATGCACCGGTACAGACCCGGCGGTGAACACCCCTTGCGAGGTGCGCACATCCACCAGCGTGGCCGTGCCTTCAAAGCCTGCCGCCGCCAGGGCCGGTGCGCGCCGATCCACATCATCCACCAGCAGCGCCAGGTCCTGATCTTCGCGCGCAATCACCTGATGTGCGCCTGTCTCATTATAGCGCTGTGCGGCTGTCGGGTCTCCGTAAAGGATGTCGCCGATATTCTGACGCACCATCAGCTCATGCGAGCCACCTGTGCCAAAGAGACGGTTTTTCTCACCTCCAAAGGGCACGGCTTCGGCAATCTCGATCGCCCGGCGAATGATCTGGGTGGCCACCCCAGAGGTGTCGGAGACGGTCTCAAACCCGCCAGCCCCCATCTCACGACGGATCGTGGCATGGCCTGCGGCAATCACCGTGCCATTGACCGGGGTCTGATCTGTCGGATCGCCCGTGCCGCCCATCAGGATGTTTGAGCCCGCCCGTGTGGAGGGTGCCGGAAGCGGCGCGCCAAAGGGATCGGGGTTTGAAACCGTCAGACCTGTCAGGTGACCACCGTAAAGCGAGGACGCCCCACCCATGATGTCATTCTGACCTTCGCCTCCAATGACCACGTCATTGCCAACACCCGCCTCGATATAGTTCGACCCTGCCGTTGTCGGCTGCGCACCTGTTCCCGGACGGATCAGAACAAGATCTGATTTGCCACCGCTTGCGGCTGTGGCCGTCGCGTAGAGGTACTCGCGGCCCCCATTGATGTCGCGATACATCAACAGACCGATATCGGTGGTGGTCTTGTCGGCCCAAATCTTCCAGCCGGACCGATTGCCCGCATCGAGGTAGTCGTAAACCGCATCCCCCTGCAGGACAGACGGGTTCACACCAACACGGGTATCGAGCAGACCACCCGTCGTCAGAACCAGACTGCCATCGCCCAGAATGGTGTCATCGCCCTGCCCCCCAAAGAGCAGGTCATCATCTGCACCACCGGCAATCGTATTGCTGCCAAAGCGCGACGTGGTGTGCGCAGGATCGATATGGAGCAGGATTTCCCGAATGAGCCGCCCGGTTGGGTCGGTCTGAGCTGCCCCACCACTGGAGGTCAGCCTCGGATCCACCTGCTGCGCCGCCACCTTGATGAGGCCATGCCCACCAAGAACCACATCATCTCCGGCACCTGCATCAATCGCGTTGTTGCCATCGGCCAGAGCCAGACCTGTGGGCGCCAGACGCGCCGCATCCACGAAATGACCCCCAATGATGTCATCATCACCGGCGCCACCGAGCAGCACATCACCGCCCTGGCCACCGATGATGAGATCGCGGGCCCCGCCGCCATCAATGCGGTCATCGCCACCCTCAGCCGCTGCCGTCAGGATGGAATGCAGACCAAGCGCACCCCCCTCGACTGGCAGAGCCAGACCCGCGGCACTTGCGGCCACCAGACCATCGATCTTGGCATGATCACCAACAAGGATGTTGGAGCCACCCGAGGTGACAATCCGGTCCGCACCGTAGCCGCCCAGAACAATGTCATTGCCGCCCGCCGTGGTGATCGTGTCATTGCCACCATTCACCCCAGCCAAGGACGTCAGGCCCTCCAGCTGGTTGTTCACCACAACCGCCTGGCCGAAATCACCGAAGATCCGGTTATTGCCACCGGTTGCCGTGATCGTATCACCACCTTCACCACCGAAGGCTATGGCACCGCTCATACCGAGCGTAATGCTTTCTCCTGCGCCACCGCTTTGCGCAAGCGAGCGCGTTGCATGGATCTGGCCCATCTCACCGGTGAAGGTGATCTCGGCCCCATCACCGAACACCATGCTGCCAGCACCTGTGGCAGAAGCCAGGATCTGATCCGCAGCGCCCCCACCCACAAGGATGTTCAGACCCGAGCCCGCTGTGATCTGGTCAGCCGCACCCGAGCCAGCTGTGCTGATCGTGGATGGCAGCGCGCCATTCCAGGCCGTGATAGTGTTGGCCACTGCGTGGTCCCCAAAGACCACACCTGCGCCGCTGCCAAGAGTGATTGTATCGGCACCCGCTGTGTTCAGCGCCTCAATCCGCGCAAGACCCGTCATCCGGTCAATTCTGAGCGCACCATCCCCGATGATTAGATCACCACCCGTGCTGCCGATGACCGTATCATTGCCAGCACCCGCCACCAGGGTGGCGCTGACAGGACCACCACGGATCGTGTCATTGGCCGCCCCTGCATCCACCAGAACATGGCCACCAGATTGTTGGCGCAGATCAATAAGATCAGCCCCCGATGTCAGATCACCAGACGTGCCGTCTGCCGAGAGGCCCGGATAAAGCGCATGATCCCGCTCGCTATCACCGTAGAGCACAACCGCTTGTGTGCCCTCAATCTGACCAACCGGCAGAGTGTCACTGCCAGGGCCACCATGCACGATAGTAACCGCCCCACGGCTGGTCCCATCCGATGTGTCCGGCAAATTGACGATATCGAAGCGATCATTGCCAAGACCCAAGAAGACCTCATTGGTCTCAAAGCCTTCGGCCAATACGCCTGAGACTTGCGCGATTTCGCCTGCAGATGTCAGGAGTGACACTGGGGTTGTGGCGAGGCCCAGCCCCGTCAAACGCATGTAATCCTGCGCACCCACGCTCGCCGCTGAAATCGCGCCTGTCAGCGCATCCTCAGCCAATTGGCTTTGCACCGAGAGCCGGTCAATCGACGCGGTATCGGTTGCAAAGACCCGTGCCAGACCAATCTGACCCCGCCCGGTTTCCCCAGGCAGACCGATGGTGCGCGTGAGCGGATCAGAAAGCCCGGCCCCCCCATGCAGACGCAGACCGCCATCAAAGCTGTCCAGAATGCCACGCGCCGCGATTGGATCGATGGCCACTTTGCTGAGATCGCCTGAGCGCGTGCCCTCCGTATATTCATGGGTGGCAAGCCAGGCGTCAAAGCTGACCGGGGTCTGGCTGACCAGTGTTGGGCCACCAATAGAGATCGGGGCAATAACAAGGGGGTCTCTACCAGCACCCACAACACCGGAAACGGCTCCTGCCATGACAATATGGTCAGACCCGATCCCGCCAAAGACCTCGGTCAGCGCACCTGCCCGGGAACTGTGCAGGTGTATCGCGTCATCTCCACCGCGGCCATCAATGACCACATGCTCTTCAGTGCCGGAGACATTCACGGTCCGGCCCGCACCGCGCAGGCGCGTTTCTTCCAGCAAGATCACATCGGCGCGCTCAGAGCCGTGGAACTCGACCCGGTCCACATCGCCGCCTGTCACAAGATCAACTTTAGCATTCAGCAGGTAGCGGGTTTCTCCTGTGGTCTCGGTGCCCGTAGCAAAGCTGCGCAGGATAATGTCATCCTCTCCTGCACCGCTTTCGATCCGCAGATCCGCTGCGTTGGCATTGACCTCGATCCGGTCGCTGCCACTGCCGCTGCGGATCAAGGTGGCATGGGCCACACCTGGGCTGATCCAGCCCCCATCCACGGCTGTGGTCAGCACCCCTGTCAGCGGCTCACCGGACAGCAGATCTGTGGTGTTTGCCGGAGCAGACGGGAAGAATTGCCCAACCACAATATGGTTGTTGCCTGTGCCAGCATCGAGGACCGTTGTTGTGGTGTTGTCTTCAAACACCACAAGATCGTCGCCACCCGCGGTCTCAAGCAACAGGCCGCCATTCTGCTTGCCATTGTAAATAATCTGCTCAGCCGAAAGGGCCGGCTGTCCCGCCCGGAATTGATCCGGCGTGCCATGCAAGACCGCAAGCAAGCGAGACCGCGACAGGAAGACATCATTTTCCGATGTGCCTTGCACGCGCAGTCGGTCCAGCTCGGAGGTCGATGTGCCGGTGTCGAGAACCTCGATCTTGTAATTGATCCCAGCGCCCGATGTGCTGCCATGGGTCAGGATGTTGACCTTGTCTGCACCTGTCTGACCATTGATCACCAGGCGATCCCCTGGCGCCTGTGCAGGTAGGCGGATGATGTCAATCACATCGGCGTTCTGACCACCGAGGATGGTGGCATCCGCGTTCAAGCGTTCAAGGTCGAGGAAAAGCAGGTAGTCTTCTCCGGCGCCCAGATTGAAGGTGGCTGTTTCAGCCTCGACAGCCGTCAGGCCAATGCGCAGATCATCCGCCGCATCACCGGTCCGGACATCCAGCAGGTCCGCTGCGGAAACCAGCCCCTCTTCAATCCAGACACGATCCGCCCCACCAGCCGTATCGAGGTAAATGTCCCCCGCACTGACCAGAGTGCTGTCAAAAATATCAATCTGATCTGCACCGTCGCCCAGCTGGATCAGTATACCTTCCTGACCTGCCTGCAAGCGCGCCGTGTTAAGGTTCATACGGGTTGTCGTATTGCCCGTATTGCGGATTTGCAGAGTGGTGGCTGCAATCAGCGCGCCCGTCACAATCAGGGCATCCTGGACGGCGTCATCCGCGCCAAGATCAATGGTCACAGATTGCTCGCTGCTCTCCAGACCACCTGCAGCGGTGATCTCGACCGTGTCGCCGCCACCATTGGTTTCAACACGCACGACACCTGTCAATGCCCGCATGAACGCGTTGAGTTGCAGCACATCCGGGCCAGCACCGGTGGTGATCACCACATCCCGTGTGGCTTCAGCCAGCGCATTGAGCGTCATCAGCAAGGCGCCTGCACCAGTATTGGTGACGATGATATCCCGCCCTGCGGAGAGCACATCTTCGATGGTCAATGTGGCCTGGCCAGAGGCAATAGACCCCAGATCAAAGCGGATATCGCCTGTCTCTGCGGTCACCGTGCTCAGGGTTGTGACGTCATCCTGACCCGCTCCGGTTTGAATGGTGACATTGGTGCCCGCAAGAACCGCATCACGCAGGATGATCTCGTCATTGCCAGAGCCTGTGCTGACCAGAACGAACGTGTCAGCTGTGATCGTGCCTGTGACATCGATGAGCGCATTGCCAAGGGAGGATTTCAGAAGGCTGACGGATGTGCCCGCGGAGATATTCCCCAGCACACGCATGCTTTCCAGGGCTCCGGACACCCCAGTTCCCAAATCGAGACGAACCAGACCTGTGGTGCTGGTCACATTGCGATCAAGAAGAATGCTGTCTGTGCCGCCACCCATATTGACGATGAGCGAATTGGCCGCGCCGTCGATCAGGGCGTCGCCTGCCAGAACATCTCCCGTCACATGCAGCGTATCATTGCCCGAGCCGGTCTGTATCAGAACATTGCGCCCTGCGGTAATATCACCATCCGGCAAGGTCGTTGTGAGCAAGCCCCCCTGGACCAGGATGTCGGTACCTGTTGTGCCAGACGAGAGCAGGGTGACATCGAGACCTGCGGTGACATCCCCCTCGATGATCTCAAACCGCTGGCGACCAAAGAAGCCGCTTGTGCCCAGATCGACAGTGATCGAGCCCGTGAGGGCAAGCATTTCATTCGCCACACGGATCTCGTCAGAGCCTCCATTCGTGGTGATCTGAATGTTCCGCCCTGCATAGAGGGACTGGCGGAAGTAGAAATTGTCATCCCCATCCGGGGTATCAATCAGGATATCACGCCCTGCGACCACATCCTCAATGATATCAATTGTAGCATCCCCATCGAGCGACGCAAAAATAACCACGTCAACGCCGGCATAGATCCCACCTTCTTCGAGGATCAGGGCTTGCACGCCACCATTGCTGGCATCGCTGAGATCGACCGTCACCGTGCCTTCACGTGCAAAGAGCGTGTAAAGCGTGGCATCCGGCTCGCCGTCAAACGGCAATGTGCCGCGGATATCGACCGTGTCTTCGCCGCGCCCGTTTTCAATGGTCACGTTCCGACCCGCATCGATGGCGCCTTCAGTGATAAAGCTGTCGTCACCACCACCGGTCCAGAGCGTAAAATCACGCCCTGCCACGAAATTACCCGCCTCGCTGGCTGTCGCGATCAAGGCCCCAGTATTATTGGCATAATCTGCAACATCAGTAAGTTCCCACTGCGCCGGGAAGCCAGATGTGAGATCCTCTTCGGTCAGAGCGGAAAGATCAAAAGTCTCTCTGGTAAAGCCAATATAGGTATAGATGACGGGCTGGCCATCGAACTCAAACAGGACCTGATCCCCGTTTTGCACAAGAACGGGCTGCGAGGGATCAAGCTGCAGGGAATAGAGCCGGTCGAACGCATCGATCTGGATGCCTTCCAGGAGGCGTGTGGACTCTTCGGTGAAGACCAAACGATATCCACTGTCATCAATATCCGCAATTTCGAACGTGCCTGGGCGGCTGGTGCCCCCGGGTGAGGTCAGCAGAAGTGTATCGCCAACATTCATCTGCAGATTGGCATCGAGCTTGCGCTCCACAGAAACGGTAGAGGTCACACCCAGGCTGAAGTTTGTCCCGAAGGCCGTGCTCAGAGTGATCTGGCTGCCATCCTCGGACACAGCGCGCACTGCCATCTGCTGTACGGCACTTCCTTGAGTGATCCGTAAAAGATCGCCTTCCCGCAATCCTTCAAACGTCTCTGCCGCTGCTGTGAGCTGACCACGCCCACTGACATTGGCCAGCACCATGCTGTCTTCGACACCAGACGTGACGGCCTGCGCCGCACCTGCCGCTTCAACATTCAGGCCAAAGCCCGAGCGCACTGTGTAAATGTCCCGCTCCAGCGCAACATACTGCACCTCAGGCAATTTGTAGATGCGGATGTCGCGCAGTGCATCGATATTCCCTGCGATGAGGAACTGATCCTCCGGATCGCTGTCATCCCCAAAATCAATAATGACATCGCCGCGCTGGATGGAGACCCGCTCCAGTTTCGCAGCTGCGGTCTCCGTTTCTGGAGCAATCCAATCCGCCCCCAAATATCCGAAGGTGGCGATATTCCCCTCAACGTCCAGAATATCATTATCCGCGCCTGTCCGGATACGGATATTGGCGGCTGTGAGATCTGTCACGATGTTGATCGTGTCGGCCCCCGCATAGGTGTCGAGCACAAAATCGCGTGCCAGGGTCAGGGTGCCGGTAATATTGACGGCATCTGCACCAAACGTGCTGGTTCGGATGATGAGATCCCCAGCTGTGGTCACGTTATACGCGGTCTGGGACGAGCTGATGATCTCTTCGATGACACCGCGAGTGATCATGGTCCCGGCGATGGTGACATCCCCGCCCCGCTCTTCATCAGTGGTGAGCACATCATAATCGGTATTGACGAAGATATCGCGCAGCGCGTCGACAGTTGCGCCAGCTTCCAGCACAAAGTGATCGCCCGCATCAAAACGGATCGACCCTTCACGGGAGAGCACTGTGACACCAGAGGCCACCGTGATGGTGTCGTCATCAGGATCAAAACTGTCATTTGCGATGTAATGGATATCACCCACAGCATCGACACTGCTCGTGATATTCACCGGTGATGAGGCGCTGACGATGACTTCGCCGCCAGCAAACATACCTGCTGCAGCGGAATCTCCAAAGGCCTGAACTTCCAGGTCTCCAGAATTCGCGAGATAGGTGTTTTCCTCGGTAGACTTGCCCTGCAGCACGCCGATCCGGCTGAAGATCGGATTGTCAATCTCACCAATGTTGTAGCGCGCCACCAGATAGGCGCGGCCGCCAGAGACGTTGGAAATCCGGTCGCTGTTGTCATCAAGACCAGCGGCATTCAGGATGGAGCCGTTTAAGGCCGTGATAAAGGCTGTCCGCCCGATATCATTGGCCTCAACTGTCTCTACTTGGGCGGTTGCCGTGGTCGAGGTGATCGAGATGAAGGCCGAGTATGGAACGCCTGGACGGCGGGCCGTCAGTTGGACAGCTCCCAGCGTGGCCTCAAGCGCCGCATCAACCTCTGCAATCTCAGACAAGGCCGCGTTGGCATTGATCAGGGCTGCAATCTGAGTGGCCACGTTCTGGCGTGCAATCAGACTGTCGCCTGTGACTGCCGCGCCATTGCTGTCCTGAAGGTCTTCGTCTCGGACCGTGTAGGTGATGACCACGCTCTCGATGGTGGTGGTGATTGTATCACCGACCGCCAGCACACCGCCAAAGACAAGGTTTTGGATTTGCGACAGCGGATCACTGGTCTCGATCGTGTAGACATAGATATTGCCATTCCCCACGCCGTTTGAATCGACCTGGGTGATATAGCTGTCCTGGAAGCTCTCTGTGGTCAGCACGCCAAGGGCTGTGCGCGCCATATCAATGTCCAGCGCATTGCCAGCGCCGCCAATAAAGCCGTTTACAGAGCGCAGCGTGATGTTGTTGCCATAGATATCCGCTCGCGGCAGGCTCGGAGTGGTCTCCGATGTGCTATAAGGATCGGTTGGGTCAAAGAGATCCACTGCGTCCTGCATGGACCCCAGAGCCGTCAATGTCACATCGCCATCTGCGACATAAACACTGCGCACACTCATGTCGGAATCCTCGTAAAGAACGATCCCATCACCCGCGATCAGGGTCACCCATCCACGGCCCACGCCGCTGCCATCCCCGCGCGCATCGATCTCAAACGGATTGGCATCCGTGCCAATTGTGCCTGCAGCGCGCAGACGAATATCCGATGCCTCGATATTGACGAAACTCAGCGAAAGCGCATCGATGATGCTGCCATCAACTGCGTAAAGGTCCGCATCGCCTCCTGATGAGAACACCGTTGCAACACGCATGTCCCCTGCCGTCTCACCCAGCCAGATATCTCCACTGGCGCGTGCCGTCATGTCAGCACTCAGACCTGTCAGATTGTACCAGACGCGCGCATCAGCGGTCCCGATCTGACCATCTGAGGCCTCAAAAAGAACAGAGCCCACTGTGACAACATTGGGATCCGTGCCACCGCTTGCATTAAAGATGCTTTCAGACGTTTTGAGACGCACAGGCCCATCAGCCTGCACCAGGCCCAGTTCCATGGATTGGGACTCAGAGCCGAGGAAGACCTCGCCCCCCGCCACAACATCGATCTGACCTGTGGCCTCAACGTTGAAGTCATCGCGCAGGATCACTTCGATGAACTGAACAGGCACAACGGTGCGCAAGGCCACACCAATGTCCGTCTCATCGATAATGCCATCGGCTTTTGTGGTCTCGACGGTCAGCACCGTGCCATCAGCACTGATCGCCGTGATGACAAAGGCGGTATCCTCACCATTGACATTGTCCGACGACCGGATGGCACTGTCGGCAAAGCCTTCCGCAACCGGGCTGAGATTGGCCACAACCAGAGCATCCCCAACCTCAAAGACGTCAAAGGGATCACCGCCGGTATTGGTGATGGTCCCGGTAAACTCGCCGGTACGTTCAAAACTCACAAGGCTGCTGGCACTCTCCCCAAGGGGGTTCAGTGACACGGACGCCAAGGTCACATCGATATCGACTTCGAGCGCAATGATCTGTTTGGAACTCGCCTCTGCGATCACAATCGTATCGGCGGTGACGGACTCGATTGTGTAGAAGGCCTCTTCGGTTGCGTTCTGCGTGCTGCCATTGACCTGCAGGATATCCCCCGCCTCAAAGAGCGTGTCCCAATCACCGGTCCCACTGGCACGTGTGATTGTCCGGGTTTCAGGATCAAAATCGACCGATGCCGAGATTTGATCGGTGAGCAGGAAGTTGATATCCGAGCGCTCTGCCGCAGCCAGCAGAATACGGCTCTCGGTGGTCAGCTCCTCGCTCATGTCAATGAGAACAGAGCCCGAGGTCAGGCCCACATTGCCCTGGACTTCGATGCGCAAGGTGCCTGCAGAAATATTCGGGTCCTCAATAGAGGTCCGCGTATCTGTGACAGGCTGCAGCAAACCAACGCCGTAGCCGTAAAGCAGCTCATCGGCCGTCCAGATCTTAATCGAGGCCTCGATACGGTCGATCTCGCGCTGAGTGAGGGCCTCAACGTAATTCGGGTTGTATTCATCGAGTGTGAACGTCTCAACCGTGCCCACATCCGTCGTGGGCGCACCTGGATCATCGGTCCCATTGACCCCAAGCAGCTCGTCCTTGGTAAAGGCCGCGGACCAGGTACCGTCTGCCGCTGTTGTGACCTGACGATTGGTCCCGGACCAGGTGATGGTGACGACCTGCCCTGCGGTGGCCGTCCCCGAAACCGTCCCATAGGTAGGCTCAAGGTAACGTGCATTGAGTGTGCGGAACTGTTCGGCACGGGTGGTCCGCAGCACCTCGATTTGTGCAGCGGCATCCCCTGCGGGATCACTTGAGCCAAGCTCTGTCGCTTGAGCCTCATAGAAATCCAGAAGGGCGGCCTCTTCGTCCGGATCAATGACAAACGCCGTATCATCCCCGCCCATAACAGCGTCATAGGCAGTTTGATCATGCAAATCGCGCCAGCGCCAATAGGTCTGGTATTCACGGGTCTTGGCGGCCTGCAATGCGGTCTTGGCATCTTCGACCTTGTTGGAGGCCCCCGTCTCTTCTGTGAGCTCCATGTCGGTCCAGACCGAGCCCAGAAGTTGCTCAATGGCGCGGGTATCAACGATCGCGCGATCATTGCTATCGAGGATACTGCCATTGGGCACATAAATCGCGACATCCTCAATCGGCAGGAAGCCTGACGGCGTCTCACCCGCATCAATGCGGTTCACACGCAGATCACCGGAGATTTCACGGATATGTGCGCCGGTCATTGCCTGAATCGTCAGGTGGTCTTCCGCGCGAATGCCGGATGTGTCGATTTTGAGAATATTGGTCGCACTGCCGACCGAACCACGCTCCGATACCAGGGTGATATCCGCGCCTGTCACAGAGGCTGCAACGCCCAGGTCCGAGGCAAAGATATCATCTTGCGCCGAGAGGCGCACCGAGCCGCGATACCCGGTCGTCGTGTTCTCGGAGATCACCTCACCGAGGGCGAGATCCCCAGATGGCTGATCGATGTTGATCTTACCGCCAGAGGTTGTTGCATCAAGCTGCGCATCGGGCACCTGGCTCAGATTGACCGGCAGAGGAACAGTATCTGTCCCAATACGCCCACCAGCTGTCAGGGAAACAAATTTGCCGCCCACGGATGCCGTTGTGACTTCATCACCTAAGTCCACCTGACTGGAGAGGCTGGCTTTTGCGGTGATGTCTTTTTGCGTGGTGAGCGTGGTGGTGCCACGCTCGTTGAGGATCTGGCCATCCACCAGGATGCTCGAAGAGCCTGCATTCACATTGAACGACCCTGCCGTATTAAACAGGAAATCGATCTCAATCATCCGGTCCGCAGCAATCGAGTGCGAATGGGTGGTGAAGCGACCCACGGTCCGCTCATACTGATAGGTATAGGTTTTCTTGCCATACCAAGAGGAGCGCACATTGTAATATGTCTGCTTCCAATCGGTGGCATCCGTTGTGACAACATCACGCGTGTAGGTGTAAAGCGTGCCACCCGATTCAGAGACATTCGCAAATTCATCGTCAGGCAGGCTGATACTGCTATTTCCAACGCTGCTGACATCACGGGTGTAGAAATAATTCGAATCCGGGATCAGCTCCTGGCTGAGGATCTGCGTGACAGGCGGCACCGGAATATTATCCGTGCCCAGATCAATGATGCCGAGCCAGCCTTTTTCCTGCCAGCGCGCGGTCTCGCGGGTCCGTGAGGATTCACCAATCGCCCAAGCATATCGCTGATTGGCCAGTGGCTGGTAGCTACCAGTTGTTGCATGTCCAAAGGTACCAATCGCAGCCCCTGTCGCCCTATTGGCAACAGCAACATCGACCGTCCCATTGGCCTGTTTGGTATAAATGGTGATCAGGCCACGCGCTTTATCTTCGATGTAGATTTTACCGTCACCACGGGTGTCCACATCCATAGATTCCAGTTTCACCGTCACATCGGGCAGAGCCATATTGTTGGTGATGGAAATCTCCGGATAGGCGGCGTGAGACAGGATCCGGCCCTTTCCGGTATTCACGATATGCCCTGTCAGCGAAATCGTCCCACCACGCGGACGCATGGCTTTGATGATCAGGGCTTTTTCCTGCTTGCTGTAAATCCCTGTAAAGTCATCATTTGGCAGGGCGATATTGGTGAAGTTCTGCCCCGTCCGGATAGCATTCTGAATAAGGGTCTGCTCAGCGCTCCCCAGAACCAGATCAAAGTCTTTCTTACCCGCCTGAATAAGGCCGTTTACGTTGATATATTCAGCATCAATCGTGATCGTATCGGCCAGCAGATTGGGTGTATTGGTGTCAATGCTCAGCCCATTGAGCCAGCTCTGCACTGCCGTCAGCGAGGTCGGGTCCGTGCCGTTAGAGTTGCGCAGAAGCGAACTGTTGGCGAGGAAAATCCCAACCGGATCGCCGCCTACATGCTCCATAAGCACGCCAAGGATATTGATCGCATTCTTGGCCTGGATGAAGATCTCAGCCGCCTGGATTTGACGCAGGATATTGACCGAGCCACCTTTGGACGGGTTGATGATATCCAGCCGTGCTGTTGGGGCGATGATATCGCCCGTAATATTGATGTTCTGGCTCGGTGGGATAAAGCCCGTATTGGGATCAACAAAGGTGTTGATATTGGCGACCGAAATCTTGATCTTCGGATTGGCCTCAGTGGCACTTACCGTTGCCTCAGAGAAGTCAAACGCAACCGTCCGGTTGTCGACATCCTTGGTGCCCAGATTGTCATCCGAGTTATAGGTCAGGTTATTGCGATCTACGTTCCGGCTGTTTTCTGCCAGGATGAGCGATGTCGGCGTATTTTCATCATCAGACGTGATGTCAGTGCCGTTAAAATACACCCCACCATTGAAGGTTGGGATTGTCATGCCCGTGATTTCAAGCTGCGCATGGGTGTTGTTCAGGATCTCGATCCGCGCATCTTTTGGCGTGTCAAAAAGACCACTGCTGCTGCCAGTCAGATAATCTGACAGAATCCGTACACGACCCGCCTGCGCATTGGTGGGCTCCACCACAACCACATCGGCTTCAGGCAGGCTGGGTACGATGGTGTCGCCACGGCGCTCGGCAAGGCCCATATCGAGCAATTCCTGCTCAAGACGGGCAATCTGGCCGAGATAGAAATTTCTCAAATCCGTGTTGTTGGACCCATCATAGAGGGCCAGCTTTTCCCGCGCTTTTTCAATTTCTTCAAATTGCGGCGCCAGAATACCCGCACGGATCACCGTAAAGTCGATATCACCTGTGGAATTGCGCCCTTCTGAATCAACGGCTGTGAAGTCTTCAACAATATTGCCCTGATCATCATCGACCTTCAGGATCAATGTCTTGAAGCGTCGCTGACCCGTGACAATCTCACCATCATTGCGCACTTCACCAAAGAGAACGGCCCGCCGCTCCCCATTGCCGGAGCCCACATTGCCGCCGCCCAAGGCGTCTGCGACACCAGATGTCCAGTTGGTGGCTTTGGCCACGCCTTCGACACCAACATCTCCCCAGCCATCGGCATTGATATCGATATTGCTGTCACCCTCAAGACGTGCACCGGCTTTGACGTGAACGAGGTTGTTGGCCTCGTAAAGCGTGACTGTCTTGAGATCGGAGATCGGGATGGCAGAGCCGGCAAAGTTATCGACCCGGGATTCGTAGTTCTGATCTGGCAGATTCAGATCCCGATCCACACCTGTGCTGAGATACATATTGCCTGCAGCACGGACATTTGAGCGATCTTCAAAGAGGATCTCATGGGTCGGCGTCACATAGGTGCGGGCTGCACCCAAGGCGACCGTCGCCGCCCCAAAGGTCTCGGAATAAGACTGCAGGTAAGTGGTGCCTGTACCTGAGGCCTCGAACTCCAAAATGCCATGGGTGTCGATATCGGCGCTGTCTTCAACCCGGATACGGGCATCGACCGTGTAGGCTTCAAACCGCCCATAAGCACCCGCCCCGGAAATCGCCCCGCCGGTGACCAGTTTTACCTTGTCGGAATAGTCGAGAATGTTGCGCACAATGGCCCGCAGATCCCCGGTGATCCGAGTGCCATCCGCCTCCTGATACCCGGTGGTTTCCACCTTGGCACTGACGCCAAAGCGCATCTCTGTGACAAAGTTGACGGTCGTATTGATATTGGCGCTTGCGCCAGAAGCCACACCGCCGGTCTTGCCATCTACATACCCACCCCCATCAAGCTGACCGGTGATAACGGCGTCAATCCGACCCGCACGGATGTTTGAATAATTCCCAAAGGCGCCATCAATATCCCCATTGATGACATGGCGCATTGACGCCCCTGCTCCGGCAATCGCACCAAAAGAGCTGGTTGAGATCTGCCCATCTGGACGGGAGGTATAGATGGCTGTCACCGCAAGATCGCCTGCCACCGTAATATTGGCACGATCCGCATCAGAACTTGATGTGCCATCGAGCGTCCCGGCAAACACAGAGCCTGCGGATTCTGTCCGGCCCGTTGCAGCAGCGCCTGCGGCCAGACCATACGCACCCGCCACAATATCAAGATCATTTGCGTCTGTTGCGACCGCAGAGATACTCATCGAGCCGGCATTGGTCACTTTAACGCCGGCTTCGATCTCGCTCTTCACATCAGCGGTCGAGCTGACTGTGGCATCCGTGGCACCAACACCCACAAGCCCGCCGGCCACACCCACCGAATTGGCGCGCTGACGGCTATCAGAGCTTGCATTGAGGCGCAGCGCACCGCTCACAGTAAGGCTGGCACCTGAGGTCAGGGCAGAGCGCACAATGCTGGTATTATAGAGTGCTGCATCGGTTGACTGGACGCCAATCAGGATGCCACCACCGGACGCTTTGGCGATAGCCTCAGCCAGAAGATTATCCCCTGACGGCGCTGAGAGCGCCTCAACGGTCAGAGCACCCAGATTATAAGACCCACCAGTTCCACCAACGAGCGCCGAGACGCGTGTGCTGGTGTCAACCTGTGCGGTATTGGCGCCGACCCCTGCAGTGGTCCCAACTGTCATGCCTTCGGCAGCGGCACGACTTGTGCCTGTCCGGTCTGCGCGCACAGAGACGGTGCCCGAGCTTGCCGTCATAGCCGCGCCAGAGATTTCCGCGTTGAGACTGCCGCCTGCATCCACATCAGCCACACCACCGCCCCCGGCAATGGCAAAGAAACCTGCAGCAATTGAGTTGACCTCAATATCTGCATTGAGGCTCACATCGGAAATCGCTTCAATCGTGGCGTCTCCAGCGAGGGTAATCGTCCCTCCGGACAGCAGGGCCTCACGCGCGCCTGTGTCCGTGATCTCGGCACGTCCACCACCGCCAGAGACCGCCACGCCAATTCCCGTTGCCGCCAGAGACGAGGCTTCAGCCACCACGCTGACATCACGTGTGTCCTGGGTTTGGATCAGAAGATCGCGCGTGGTCACGGTGCTGTTTTGCACGACAGCCCGCAACCCACCCGTAATCGACCCGCTGGCAAGCGCGACGGCGGTCGAGAAGGAGCCACCAAAGCCCAATGTTGCCGCCACCGATGACGACAAAACGGTTGCATCAATTGTGCTGGTATCATCGGCCGTCACCGACACATCCCCCACCGGGGCGGTCAATGTGCTGTCGCTGACAATGCTCTCAACATGATGTCCAATGCTATTGGTGGCCGTTGCGCCCGACGCGCTTCCCGCGCCACCCACAAGCGCCACAACGACAGCCGCAGACATCGCTTCAACCTTGGCATCGATTGTGCCCTGCATCTGCGCATCGATGGTGATATTGGCCCCACCAGCCCCACCGCTGGCAAGGTCTTCCCAATCTGCAGCCGTGGAGAAATCAATCGCCCGAAGATCAACCCCGGTCTGATCTGCGCCTTGGTACTGGTAAACCTGCCCATCGATATCTCGGACAAAAAGTCCGGTCTGGATATCGTAGGTCGTGCCAGCTGGGGTCAGGTAGTTGTTGTCAACATCAAACCCGGTGCCTGGATCGGCAGCGATGATTTCGCTCCAGCCCACATCAGAGCTAGGCGTGACAGATATGGTGGCCGGAGCTGAATACTGACGCAGAAGTGTCAGGCCATTTGTATCAATGGCCAGGATCGAGCCATCTTTCCAATTCGTGCTCTCACCATCCGTCACAATGCCCCAGAGCAGTTCGGACTCGTTCAGGCCAAGTGCATAATTGGCATCCACTGGTCGCGTAACACTGCTCATGCGCTCAAAGAACCGCGCCGATGTGCCAGAGCCCACCTGCAGGAATGTGCCTTGAGCCACATTCACTGTGCCAGAGCTGGGCGCGGTCACCACATCGGTGCTGAGCACAACATCATCGGTGATGTCGATCCAGACATTCTGACCTGAACTATTGGCTTGCAGATAGGTCTGATCCGCAAGGAAGGTGGCATCGATCGTGACCGCATCCACACCTGTATAGCGGTAATAGCGATCATCCCCATTTACGTTGACGAACAGAATATCCGTCGCGTTGGCTGTCGCTGTGCCCGTCAGAGTGGTTCCATTGATGAACCCTGCGGCAGAGGTATCCACCACAAAGACACCAAAGCGCTCCAGCCAGCCCAAGTCCGCGCCTGTGCCCAGATTTTCTGCCACTGCTTCAAAATAGGACGCCGAGCGCGAGAAATTCGTCTGATCTGCGCCCGCATAGCGCAAATACGTCCCACCTGTGGACAGGTATGTCGAGGGGACTTGGATGTAATCACCCGTCTCAAGATCAAAGGTCCCGTTGAGATCCGTCTGAACCCCTTGCTGCGGCCCCCAGAGTGTTTGAGACGGCTCAAACCCGCCCTCGATCAGGCCAAGCGCATAATCACTATTGGTTGTGATGGCGCCACCGCTGACATTTTGGAAGAGCGAGAGCCCAAGAGTAGCGTGTTCATAAAGAATATACCCATCATCCGCCGTGGATGTATCGGTTGTGCTGGTCTGGGTCTCAGAGCGAATGAGGATGGTGTCATTTTCAATCTGCGTGGTGATCAGATCCCAATCTGCATCCGCGTCCAGACCCGCATTGATCACATCCCAGTCCAAAGCCGGTGGGGGCACATCAGGCGTATCGGGATCATTATCCGGGTCAGGATCATGCGCAGGCATGTAGCTGCGGAAGAAATCCTCGTTGATGATCTCCGAGCCAGACCCATCGTAAACAAAATAGGCGTTGCCGCCACTGCCATCCGGAATGATGAGCACGGAGCTTGGGTTTGCGAATGTGACCAGAGTTTCGGCATTTGTCGTCGCATCGATCAGACCGTTCGGGGCTGTATCGTCGACAATAAAAACACCTGTTCCCCCATAGATGAAGGTAAAGGATGTCTCCTGCCAATCCGGCTCCTGATCGAGCGGATCCGCCGCGGCAAGTGCGGTGTAATAGAGCGCATCGCGTGTGAAGGTCGGATCATCGGATCCGGTATAGCGGAAGAAGCGATCTCCCACCTGCACATAATCGCCCCGCGCAATCGCGATCTCGCCATCCGGGTTGGAGAAAACGGTCTTGCTCGATTCAGAAATATCCGCCTGAGCAGCATGGAGCCAATCGCCCCCTGATGTCACCGAGACAGACGAAACCCCCGATGCCGCAAGATCGGCATCCCCGATATAAAGATAATATTCCGAGCCAATCCGCAGCACATCTCCCTTGGAGAGCGTTCCAGTGCCCCCCGCACGCAATGCGCCATCAATCTGGCTGGCACTGAGCACGGCAATCCATTCCTCTGGATTGGCGAGTGCGGAGGCCTGCGCCTCTGGCTTGGTATATTGATAATAGCGTCCGTTTTCTTCGACCAGCAGGCCGGTGAGAAGCTCTGTCACATCGCCCGGGCTCAGGATCGAGATCGTGCCGCCAGTGTTCTGACCCACCTGGAACCAGTCCGGATTGCCATCCGGATTGAACCCGGACATGTCAATCAGACCGCCATCTTCGCCAAGATACTGGAAGAGCCGTCCGTCGCTGGTCTGCGCATAAGTGCCATTGTCAACCGGCTGCAGATTGGTCTCAAGCGTGAGGGAGAAGCTGCCCGTTTCCAGATGTGCATTGGAGACATCGGTGAAGGCGCCAGCCTTTTTGCTGTCCCGACGTTCACCCAAGCGGTTCTGGGCCGTCCCCACACCGGCAGACAAGCCCAGACCCGCAAGCCCTGCGCCCAGGGACGCGGCCGCAGAGATCACTTTGGCATCAATCGATGTATCGCCAATGGCCTTGATATTGACGAGGTTTGCCGCTTCCACCCGCATGCTGGAGGCGCGCGCCACCGTCCGCGAGCCAATGACGTTCTCAACCGTTGCCCCTGCCCCGCTGACAGAGCCTGCAATGAGACCCCCGGCAATCGCCAGCCCGACTGCGGCGCCCCGGGCGCGGATCGAGGCGGTGTCATTGGCCAGAACATCAACAGCGCCCAAGACACCATAGACCTGGCCATGGTTGCTGGACGTTGGGTTGGCGCCATAATCGTTTTGGGAGATCTCGGCGATGGTTTCGCTGAGAATCTCGTTGCGTGCCGTGGAGACCGCAATCGAGATGCCGGCTCCAAAGGCCCCACCTGCAAAGCTGAGGGCGACAGCGTTTGCTGTACTGTCAATGGTGGAGATATCATCTGCATCCACGGTGACCGTGTTTGCATAGATCACCGTGTCCGACCCACCGATCCGGGCAACCGTCTCACCGGCAATCAGGTTGATCGAGGAGACCCCACCTGCGGCTCCCGCCACGCCGACAACACCCACCGCCAAAGCGCCAGCACCGGCAAAGACCGTGGCATTGATCTCGCGGCTGCTTTGGGCCTGTACAAGAAGTGCGCCCACTTCGCCGCCGGAAGCAGTCCCAAGACGGGCATTCACCACTTCTGCAAGGGTCTGCCCACGTCCTGTGAGCTGGCTGCCTGTGGCGTCATAGCCAATATAGTTTTTCGAAACCGAGACACCGACGCCCACGCCGACCCCAACCGCACCTGCCCCGACAGACAGAGCGGTTGTGAGCACTGAGGCATTGATCCGTGAGTTGGAGTGAGCCTTGACCGCAATCGGATCGCCGGATGTGTCCCAAGCCCCGGCAGAGCTATGCGCGCCGCGAATGGCGGCAACCGTGTTGGTGTTGACTGCGTTTGTCGAAACCGCGCCGGCCCCTGCCAACGCCACGCCGACAAGCCCACCCCCAATCGCAGCAGAGGCCGCAAAGGCCACGGAGCTGATTGTGGCCCGCGAGGCCGTGAGCCCTGAGAGGCCATTGCGCAAAATCCATTGCGCGCCCGACACTGTATCTACAAGCGACCAGACCGAGCCTTCCTCAACGATGGTCAGGCGCAGCTCTCCGGTGATCTCCTCACCTGCGTTGACCATGGCGGCCCGCAAGTTGCCCAGCAGGATGACATCGCCGTCGACATCGCTCTGAACCGCAGTCTCGTTTTCACCAGAGCCCGTGGTTTCTGTACGTGACGCATCATCAAGATCAGCAGCCGTGACCCCGGCAGGCAGGGTGACATCCGGGAAAATATCGCCTGTCACAGCCTGGATGGAGACACCATTGCCAACTGAGCCGGTGACCAGGCGGCTGTTTTCCACCACCGCCTCAACATCATTGGCAACCTCATTGATGGCGCTCGACACACCAACTGAGACAGCCACACCAACCGAGCCCACGCCAAGAGCAAGCGACACTGCCCCGGCAACAGAAGAGATCGCACTGTCATCACGCGCCAACACGGAGACATCACGCGCATCAATGAGAGAGTCATTGTCGATCCGGGCAGAGATATCGGTGGCAATGCGGTTGAGCACACCGACGCCCGCCCCCGCAACGCCCACACCCACGGAGCCGGCCGCAACAGCGGCGGAGCCAGACAGAATGAGGGCATCAATGGTCTGGGTGCTTTTTGCAGTGACATCAACAGAGCCAGAGGCTGTGATCTGGCTGTTATCAATCTCAGCGGTGACGCTTGCGCCGGACCGGGTCAGGTCAATGCGCTGCCAGGCGCGTGTATCGCGGTAATCAAAGTCCTCAAGACGCAACGCGGTCTCATCCGGGAAATCGCTGGCGACAAGCGGGTCTTCGCCAATATATTTATACGCCCCGGCTTCACGACCATAAATATCATAGGTCTGCACGGTCTGGCCGGAGGAGATCTGCGTCACACCGGTAGAGCGCGTCGTATAGGTCGTCGAGACAGGGGGTGTCGACAGATAGCCAATTTCGTTATCGGCAAGCGCCACGCCAATTGCAGCCCCAACACCCACAGAACCCACCGCCAGTGCCGCCGAGAGCGTGGCCACACGGGAGGTGATGTCTCCTTCCGAGAGCGCTTCCACCGTGACCGTTCCTGCAGATTGGCCATTTTGGCCAATGTCATAGCCTTCGATCCGGGCCAGGGCCGTTTCCGCGCCGCCCAGAATACGGTTGGTCGCAGAGGCCCCTGCCCCGGAAATCGCAATCCCAACAGAGCCGGCTGCGGCTGAAAGCGACGCGGCAACTGCGTAAGACTGAATTTCGGCACTATCCGTGGCTTTCACGATGACTGCCCCGGCCGTCTCGATCACCCCACGCCCTGTTGCCCCATCACGGACAATCTCTGCCACTGTGCTGCTGGAAATGATATTCTCAGCAACCGTGGCGCTGATGGAGACCGCAACCCCAACACCGCCCAAAGCCAGGCTGAGCGCCACAGCCCCGGCGGCTGCATTGATCTGCGCCGTGCTGTCAGCCCGCACATCCACGCCGGCTGCGGTAATATCTGCGGCCTTCTCGATGGCCGCCCGCGTGGTGCCTGCGACTTCATTGAGCACACCCACCCCGGAGCCGGAAAGCGCCACTCCAACCGCACCTGCAGCCAGAGCCCCTGCACCGGCAAAGACCAGGGAATTGATGGCCTGAAGATTATCCGCATCAACGATGACCGACCCCCCGGAGAGGTTGATCATCCCACCCGATATAATCGCGCTGGTTTCCCCAAGATACAGGCGTGGCGTGGTCCCGGAGGCGTCTCCAATGAAGTTTTTGGCCACTGAGGCCCCAATCGCGACACCAACCCCAACCTTGCCAATCCCGGCCGAGAGCGCGGCGGACAGAACGGCGGAGTCGATCCGCGAAGACGCCTGAGCCTCAACGCGCACATCCCCCGCTGTCACAGGTGTATCTGTTGCCCGCTCCACATCACTGTCGCGCAACAGCGCACGGGTTGAGGAGGAGACGATATTTGTGGAGGCGGCCCCAGCGCCAGCCACAGCGATCCCGACTTTGCCAGCGGCAACCGAGAGGGAGGCCGCCGCAGCCACTGCGCTGATTGTGGCTTTATGTGCAACGATCGATGAACCGGTGTTTGCGATGGTCCAGACCTGACCGGTCGTATCTGCTGCTTTCCAGAGCCGACCCTCTTCCACGATATCGAGACGGATCTCGCCGTCACCCTGCAAAATAGTGCTGACAATCTCGACGAGATCAGCGCGGGTTAGGGCTGTGGCGCTGTAATCACCGCCAGTGGTTTCTGTCTCGATCCGCCAGAGCCGCAGGACAGAGCCGGAGCCATCCCGCTCTTCGACCTGCCAGATTGCGCCCTCGTCGAAGGCTTCATAGTCAACCTGATGCAGGGTGCCAGAAATCACAGCACCCTGATCCTCAAGCTTGGTGCGCAGGTCGGTCATATCAATGACGCCACTGCTGACACTGAGCGTGTCCATCTCGACAAGCGTGGTGCTGGCCGCCTGATCAAGATCATCTGCGGACAGGCTCGACATGTCGATCCCTGCGCGCTCAATCCCTGTGGTGGCGCGCACAGTGAGCGCATCCTGAGCGCCGTCTGTATTGCTCAGAGTGAGTGTGGCATTGCTGACATTTGCCAGCACATCATTGTCAACTTCATTCCGCGCGATCGACACGCCAATGGAGACGGCCACACCCACGGCCCCAAATCCCGCGGCGACGGACGCCGCCCCTGCCGCAGCACGGATCTCGCTTTCATCACTGGCCAGCACATCAAGACGGCGGGTTGTGACACTGCCCCCATCGATCGCAGCAGAAATGCTTACGGCGATCTGGTTGTTGAGCCCGACACCACTGCCAGCAGCTGCCACACCGACTTTACCAGCGGCCACAGCGACCGAGCCTGCCAGAGCAAGCGCATCAATGCTCTGTGTGGAGACCGCCTCAACGCGCACATCGCCAGTCGACGCGGATGTGACGATATCGGAATTGGTGACCGTGGCGGTAATCCCGGCCGGGCTGCGCTCAAGGTCAATCCGCTCCCAGAGGGCATCGTTGGAATAATCGAGCGTCAAAAGCTCGATCCCCTCCGCATCACTCAGCGGGTCAGACCCAATATAGCGGTAGGCCTCACCGGCGCGTCCCCCACTTGCGAGATAGACGCTGTTGCCAGTGCTGATCGTGGTGGGCGCTGTTCCATCAGAGGCATAGGTGGCCCCAATGTCATTGCGATTGCGCGACCCAAAACCGATAATATTGCGCGCAACAGCCACGCCCACGGAGGCGCCAACACCTGTCTTGCCCACGGCAACGGCAGCAGATGCCGCAAGCACATTGGACATGATATCCCCGGTGCCCATGGCGAGGATGTTGATATCTCCACCGGTCGCTGTGAGATCGCTATTTGTGACCTGAGCCTGTGCGGCGCTGCCGATCAGGTTTGTGGCAAACGCCCCGGCACCGGAAATGGCAATCGCCACCTTACCAAAGCCGGCGGCAATCGAGGCCGCGAAGACATTGGCATTGATCTCCGCCTGGCTATCGGCCAGCACCGAGAATGCGCTGGTCTCACCCAATGCAAAGCTGGTTTTTGTGGAAAAAATCCCGCGGGTGACGTTCTCGATCTCCGCTTTCACACCGCCTGCAATCTCATTGCGCGCGATAGAGGCCGCCAGAGACAGACCGCCTGCTGTAGAGCCGGCGGCAAAGGCCACAGATGCCGCCCCTGTGAAGGCATCAATCTGAGTTGTTTCACGTCCGGTGACATCAAGGCTCGCAACGGTGATCGCGGTCCCCGTCCCACTCGCAGCCTCGCCCGAGATCAGGGCGGTGGTCTGGATATTGATATCATTGAGTGAGATGGCGCCAGAGCCTGCCGCCCCCACACCGGTTTTGCCAACGCCCACACCCACGGCACCAGCAAGAACAAGGGCTGAGATGCTTTGATCGTTCAGCGCAGTGACCGCAAGACTGGATTGGGAGGCAGAGATATCGGTGTTGAGAATGTCTGCCCGGATGTCGGCCGCTGTCCCGTCAGAGCCTCCAAGCGCGTTGATTGAGACCGCCGCACCAAGACCAACGCCCACACCGGTTTTGCCAAGCCCTGCAGAGAGAGCTGCCGACAGGATTGTGGCTTGAATGGCGCCTGTATTTTGCGCCTCAACGTTGAGAGCGCGCGCCCCCGTGACAGTGACATCGGTATTGGCCAGCGTTGCGCGTGTGTTGCTGGCGACGATGTTTTGAGCAGCAGCCCCGGCCCCGGAGATCGCAACGCCTGTTTTGCCGGCTCCAACCGCCAGAGCCGCAGCGGCGCTGACAGCAGAAATTGTCGGGCGCCCGATCACCAAATCCCCGGCCTCGGTGAAGGACATCCGGAACTGTCGTACCTGACGGTCCACCAGAACCCAGGCATTGCTGTCAGACGCTTTCTCCAGACGCACAAGGCCCGCCTCGATATCGGCATCCGAGATGGTCTCAATGAGACCGTATTCCGTGTTGATCAAGGCCGCGAGCGTTTTCAGGGTGGTGATATCGCCTGTGAGATCCCCCCAATCGCGCGCAATGATTTCCAGATTGCCATCGTCGTCAAAATTGATCGAGAAGACACGGGTGACACCGGAGACGGTTTGTGCTGTCAGCGACCAACCTGCCTGCCCGTCACTGTCTCCAATGAGCTGTGCCCCGGCGAGCTGGATATCATCACCGGCAAAGTTTGCATTGATCAGGGTGACCAGCGTCTGGATCGTGGTGGATGAGGCAGCATCAAGTGCGGCTTCCGTGAGCCCGCCAGGTGCAAGGGTCTCGGAGACAAGCGCCTGTTCGGACGCATCATCAAAATCACTCGCTGAGACCGATGGGCTGGAGACCACTTCCTCGGATGGCCCCCCGGAGGTAGCCTTGAGCGTAAGATTTCCATCCAAGTCGATCGTCGAGAGACCATCGATCTCCGCCAATGTATCGCCCGATATGGCATTGAGGGACAAGCCCAAACCGACACTGATCGATAGCCCCGTTGTGGGCGCCAGACCTGCGCTGATCGAGGCGGCGAGCGCCTGGGCTTGAATAGAGGCAAAATTATCTGCTGTGACGCTGAGACTGGCGGCATCCAGCGTATGGGTGCTGCCGGTGATCTGCGCTTTGACATCCATGTCGATGTCATTGAGCGCCACAGCCCCACCAACACTGATCCCCTTGCCAGCTTTGGTTGAGGCGCCAATGCCGACGGTCAGAGCGGCCACATCCGCATCAATCGTGGCGCGCGAGAGCGCCGTAACCGTGACCGCACCTGTGACATCCACAGAGCTGTTTTCAATCACAGCTGATGTGACAGCCGTGTCAGACACCCGGTCAAGACGCGTCCACAAGGATCGGTCTTCGTAGTCCTGAAGCGCCAGGTCCGGGTTGGTTTCTGTGGGCCCAAGATACTCGTAAATGCGCCCTGTGAGGGGGCCTTCATCAATGCGGACAGTATCTCCGGCTGTGAGGGTTGGGACCTCTGAGGGCAATGCGGAGCTGACATAATCCGCTGTGCCTGGATCAAAACTGTCCCAACCGATCTCATTGATGGCAAAGGACATGCCCACAGCCACAGCGGTAGCATTGGCGGTTGGGCTCACGGCCACGGAAATGGCAGAGGCCCGGACTTCGGAGTCAATACTGGCCGTATCGGTTGCAGAGACAGTGAGATTGGCGCCCCTGAGAACAGAGCTTTCCGAGAGCAGGGCGCTGTTGCCGCCCGCGATCGTATTGATGGCCAGAGCACCTGCCCCGCTGACAGCAATTGCGGCCCCAACACCTGCGGCCACCCCGACAGCGGCGGCACTGGCATTGGAGGAGATAGCGCCGGTGCGATCCGCGCGCACGGTGATATCACGTGTATTGCTGTCATCCGCGCCCACTGAGAGGCTGTTGCCGGCCGCAAGAATGGCACTGTTTTCTGCGCGCACGAAGTTGCGGGAGATGACCACGCCAATGGAGATGCCCGAATTTCCGCCGGAGAGGCCCAGACCGACGGCCACGGAGGTTGCCTGAACATCCGCCTGGATGCCTGCGATCTGATCGGATGTGACCGACAGCGTCCCGCCCGATTGGACTGAGCCGCTGGTCGCACCCAGGCTGGCTTGCGTGGTGGCGCTGACGCGGTTGAGCGCCATGGTCCCAGCCACGGCAACGGTGTCAGATCCCCCGGCAAGCGCAAGGGAAGTGCTGATGGCCGAGTTGACGATAACCGCTGTTATCGTCGACTTGCTATCGGCCTGAACCAAAATGTTGCCTGCAGCATTCAGATCAAGACCAAGTGTCGTGGCCTCCGTGCGAACTGTATCTTCAGTTCCAAAAACACCGCCCAAAAGAACATCTAACGCTTGAGCAAAGATATTTTGCGGGTCAAACCCGATTGTATTGAACGCAAGATTAATACCAATGGAATACCCACCGGACTCAGTGGCGGCATCAACACTCGCCGAGATCTTAGTCAGGTTTTCCGCAAAAATGGAAATCGCGCCAGTCTGATTTGCATCAGCCGTTGGATTGGTCGCAGTGACACTGCCAAACTGGGCAGTCGCAAGTGTATCCGATAACACCAAATTGGTTGCAATCACGCCATTAACCGCGGCAACCGTTCCGCCATCAAACGCCGAACCACCAGATGCTGTAACCGTGCTGTCTGCCTGGGCAGTAATAACGGCAGATGTCTCAGCGGCAATACGCACATCACCATCAGCGGTGATGGCATAGTTCTCGACAAGAGCTTGAGCCCCTGTACGCAAGTCATTGCGAACGATTAGACCGCCGAATGCCGAGGCATCTGAATCTGTAACATTGGTGCCAACCCCAAACGCCTCAAGCGCTGAAAGAACAGTGCCAGAAGCACTTTCCCAAGACGACGTGTCGCTATAATCGGCCGTACCCAAATCAATGCTTTGCGGGTCATTGCCGACAAATCTGTAAAGCTCTCCCGCCTCACCCAACACCTGTCGCCAGCGGCTGGTATCCGAGTAGTCTTCAAGCTCCAACTCGACGTCACTATCGTCTGTCCCAATAAACTCAAAGACATCACCTGCACTGCTCTCTCCCGTATCAAAGGACAGCTCAACACGATCACCAGCCGTCAATACGTCAGCCGTATCCAACGAGACAAAATCGGGAGCGGCAATACGTACCAAATCTCCTGTGTTAACCGTGCGCGTGCCTGAGCGATCCGTGAAATCCAGCCCCTCTTCGTCTTGCAGAGCCTGCATGACGAGACCTATCCCGGCATCGTTTGTGGTTGAGGAAATTGCCTCCAGCTTGGTATTTGCAACAATTGCGCCTGTCTCGAGCGCTTCGACAGTGACAGCCCCGCCCACGCCAGCAACGATAGGCGTGCCAAAGGTTGCCGGTTCTGTAGCCCCACTTCCCAGATAGGCATCGGTCTGCATGGCGACCATATTACTGGACAGGACAGCACCCACCGCAAGGCTACTTGCATTTACCAAAGCCTCTGCCTTGGATTCCGTTTCGTTGCTCACAGTGGCGCGCAACGTGGCATCATTTTGAGCACGCAAAGTGAGCGCACCCGTTACGTCAAGCGTTGTGTTTTCGATGCGCGCCATCGTAACTGATGGCTCAGAAGTCCCGATACTGGTGCCCAACAAGGCATCAATTGTATTGAATAGAACATTCTGCGCCTGATATCCGATCGTATTGAAGGCGAGAGTAACATTCACACCAGTGTCACCAGACGTAACATTGGCAATATTCCGGGAAACGATCACAGACGTATTGTCAGCTATGACTGTCAAATCGCCGGAGGTCGTCGTTACGCCACCATCCAAAATTTGGGAGCGCGCAGCGGCAAGAACAGTATTTGTTGCGACAACACCATTTACTGCAAGAGAGGTGCCTGTCCCAAAAGAGCTGCCACCCGATGAAGACACTTCACTATTATTGACAGCAAGAACTGTTGAGGTTTCCTCAGCTTCTACCTGTAGAGACCCTGCCTGAATTGTAACGCTATCCAGAAGCGCATCCGCTCTGCTCTCGACCAAGTTACGAACAACCAAGCCACCGACGGCGACAGAGTCTGACGCAGAAACATTAAGCGCTGGTACGTTTTTGGTCGCGGTCTCTTCATACCAATACGCGAAATCTTCATAATCAGCTTCAACAAGATCAAGCGTGGTGTCATCCACGCCCATGAAACGATAATAACCGCCCTGATTACCTGTACCTGCATGATCAGCTGAAAGTCTGACAATGTCTCCAAATTTGAGAACTTGAGAACCATCACTTGAGAGGTAATCAAATGGCCGGTCATCAAGCAGGTTGACGCCTCGGGT
>QCWG01000002.1:67580-68454 GCA_003149575.1 Altererythrobacter sp. XM-24bin4 | reverse complement strand
ACGATTGGCCTGAATAAGGGCGAGGCACATCACGCTCTGAAAAACGCCCTGCGCATCGGGCGGCAGGGCAAAATCCGGGATCGTACAGCCGAAGGGCAGCACTACCGCATGGCCGGTCTCAACCTGCTCGCCGCCATCATCATCTACTGGAACACCAAGCACCTCGGTCAGGCTGTAGCCGCGCGGCAGCAGGCCGGGTTGAATTGCGATCCCGCTCTGCTCGCGCACATCTCCCCGCTCGGATGGGCCCACATCCTGCTCACCGTCGAATGCCGGTGGGGGCGGTAAGCCAGGGTGAAGTTGTGAAGTAATCACCCCCAATTTCTTGCCACCTTCACAGCCACGAAACGGGCGCACCACGCTCACCGCCACAATGAAGGCAACCACAGGCTCAAATTGAAGGGGTGTAGGGGGCGTCAGAGCCTTGTGATACGATCCTGCCCCCTACCGGAATCCACCCCATGATGAAGCTGCGCATGAAAATCTCGGACACCTCCCGCACCCTTGAGGGAGCGCAGGTCTTCGCCGACATCAGGTCTGTCATCTCGACGCCCAAAAAAGCACGGGCTCAAAATCCTAGAAACCCTGACCCTGTCACCAACTCAGATCATTGCACGCCTCTGATGGCAGGCACCCTATCAACCTCGTTATCGCGTTAGGGGTGCTTGGGAGTTACTAAAACCTTTGATATAATTTGGCTATGCCCCTTATCAGCCCGTCGATACCCAAAATGGAAGTGACGCGGCCCGGTTGAACTTCAGCCTCGTTAGCAAACTCGCCCTCTTTCACGTCGCTCGAAGTGCCGATAGCGTTGGTGCCGCCTTCAAGTGCCTCCAAGTCGAGCAGCAGACGTTTTAGGGCGCTGTGCTCATGG
>QCWG01000002.1:66297-66840 GCA_003149575.1 Altererythrobacter sp. XM-24bin4 | reverse complement strand
ACCGTCACCGCAAAGGCCGCGCTGGTCGCAGCATTGCCTGCGGCGTCATAGGCCTTTGCCGTCAGGCTATGGGGCCCGTCTGCAAGCGCTGTGGTCGTGAACTCCCATGCAGCGTTCGTATCGTTATACGACGCCTCGCCCAGAAGGTCTGAACCGTTGTAAATCTCCACCCGCGACACGTCCGTTGCGTCGGTCGCACTCACTGAAACCACGAGCGTGTTGTCGTTCGTCGAGCCGCCATTGGTTAGCACGCGGTCAGCCACCACACTGTTGATCGTCACGGAAGACGGAGCTGTCGCGTCGACCGTGATGTCTTGGGTATTCGTGGAAACCCCGGAGACGTTGCCGGCGCTGTCTGTCTGCCGCACCTTGATAACGCCTTCTGGATATCTGCCCTCTGGAAGCGTGAAGCTTGTCCCGCTGCCGGACACCCAGCCATTGCCAATATCAAACTGCCATGTCGCGCTCGCTTCGAGCCCTGACACATTCACCGTCCCGGTGTCCGTCACACCATCACCGGCATTCCCGCTGTCCGTCGCCAGG
>QCWG01000002.1:0-65522 GCA_003149575.1 Altererythrobacter sp. XM-24bin4 | reverse complement strand
CCAAAAATTGGCGCATTATCAGTGATGAGAAGTATCTGGCTTTCGGCCCGAACAAGATCACGCCCCGTGAAAGTGCCGCTATACGAGAGCAGGAGCCATCCTTCTTTCGCCTCATTGACAATCTTTTCTTCAGATACGGTAAAGTCACCATTGCTATGCAGTACAATATCGCTTTTGGGATCATCCGCGCCGGTGTTAAGCGCCTCGATCGTGTCCGCGACGATCCCCAACCGCATTGGGCCGAAATCACCAATGCCAGCATCAGCCACAAGCGCCACGGCACCCGGCGTTTTAAGATGGGGCGCGCCCATAGTTCCGGCCGCGGTAATCTTGCCCCTCGACACGATGTCAATGGTCCCAAAACTGCTTTCGACACGAGTGATTTCAATATCGTCAGCTTCAATGGTGATGTCGCCCGTGACAAGAGCCGAAATCTCGACTGCGGCATCGGTTCGCAGATCGGCCGACTGCGCCGTCAGGGTGAGATGGTCGGACAGGTCGTTGCCGACCCCAGACAAAATGATGGCATCGGCGCTGAGATCGAACGTGTCGACCACCGCCACCAACCCGGTCTGGGAGAGATCCCCAGTAACATTAAGCGTGGCATCCTGTGCTATGAAACTGCGAAGGGTGACATCGCCAAGCGTGTCGATATCGGCACTCCCGCCAACATGCAGAGTCAGACTTGCGGCATCGAGAACCAGAACGACATCCCCTGCCGCCTGAACCTCCACCTCATCGACAGAGATTGAGCCCACAGCCCGCACGTCGCCATCGGCGTCAACCGAAAGCGGCCCTTCAACCGTGAGCGTGCCAAGGGTCAGTTCTGATGACAGTGCGTTCAGGTAAGCGCCTGAGCCCGCAGTCACCTCAACTGTAGGTGCATCGACAACGATTGCCTCAGCCGCGCTGCCGACGGCCCCAAATGCGGAAAGCGAAACCTCGGCAGCAGACAGGGTCAGCGTGCTCGAAAGATCAAGATCACCCGCAGCATTCACCGCGCTGATGCTTTCCTCAGCCACAACCGTTCCGTCAAAAAGATTATTGCCAAGACCGACCGACGCCGTACCCCATTCGAGGTCGATGTGGCCCACCGCGGTGTTGTCTGCATTTGCCGACATCTCGAACAGCTCGAGCCCGGCTAGGGTGAAGAGATTGCCATCAAGGGTTACGCCTTGGCCGACTTCGGTCGCCCACAAACCGTTGAGGGTTTGCACCGTGGTCGGTCGCGTTACATCGGTGGCCAAAATCTCGACGCGGCTGCGGTCAGTCGCGCTGTCGCCCTCGAAGCGGATACCTCCCAGAAGGTTGACCGTTGTGGCGTCAGTAATGCGCAGGTCTGCCCCATCGTGGAGTACGATAGTTCCTTCTATGGTCACCGTATCGGAACCCGAGATCACGAGATCGCCGTCTAGGTGGATATCTCCTTCGAAGGTGACATGCTGCGCATGCTCGACCTGCAGCCCTTCGAGCGCCTCGATCTCGGTGAGTGTCAACGCAATGTCGGAGCCAAGCTCGGCACCATCAGTACTCGTTGCCACCCGGGAGATTTTCAGCTCATCGCCAATTTTGTAGCCGGTGCCGGCGGCGGTAACGATCACGCTTTCGACGATGCCATCGTCCCCAACAACCAGGTTAGCCAAAGCACCTTCGCCACTTCCGCCAATCAGAATAATCTCTTCGTAGGTACCCGCGGCCAACGTGGATGGCGGGCTCGATATTTCCAGCGCACCCGCGCCACGTCCTATATTTCCTTGGACAAGGACATTGCCCGCGGCGTTGAAAGTCACGCTATCGCCCGTTGCCTCGTCGCCAACGATGGCGCCAGTAATGGTGATGTCGCCGGCCGAAACCACATTGACCTCACCGATCGCACGCAGAGAGTCATCAACAACAAGATTGCCATCAGTCGATTCAATTGTCTTACCTTCCACCGTGGTGGTGAAGCCTGAACCGATAATGCTGAGACTCTTCACAGATGTGTCTCCCGACACTGTGATCTTGCCACCGGCACCGGAGGATTCGAGAGCAACATCGACATTGAGCGAGGTTGCGCCACCATCAGTGCCAATCGCAATCGGATTGGCCCCGCCACCCGCGCCTAATTTGAGCGTGCGCCCAACCTCGTTGAGTTGCTCTGTGTCGATGGCGATGCCCGAGCCGCCATTGCCAAGGCTCAGTTCAGTCTCAGCATCAGCGGGAATAATTGCTATGCCCGCATTTTCGAAGCCGGCGGGCAGATTTGAGGCAAGCGCCGCAAGATCGAGTTCCTCACCAGCCTTTACCGGAGCTGAGCCGTAACTGATGTCTGGGTGACCCTGTATGGTGGCCGCGCCTGAGGTCGTATTGAGATCACCCGCTAAGGTAATGTCGGATTGGACATCAAGAACGATCTCCTTGGCTAGGATATTACCCTGTATCTCGAGCGACTGCGCAGTCACGGTGAGGTTAGTCTCGCCGAGGTCGATATTTCCTTCTAGTTCAGGCAGCGCACGCAAGCGCACGGTATCACCCTCAATTAAAAGCCTCGCGACTGCCTCGTTCCAATGCACGGTTTCCCGGCCAACCTGCGCTATCCAGCCATTCTCATCCTGGCCAATGAAGACGATATTGTCGGCAGCGGCGTTGCTCACAAGAGGTAGAACCAACTTTAGCGTATCATCGCTAAGCGCGCCCTCCTTGCCGACAAATGAAAGCTCGCGGTCTTCGGCCGGACGCTCAGCGACATAGTTGATCTCATAGAGGTCAAGCCCGTCAGAGGCGTTTACCGTCAGAGGTGTGCCTGACATCTGCGCCACGATTAATCTATCCTGGCCGGCTGAAAGCGTAACGTCTTCGACGATAGAGCGCGCGATACGTAGGTCGTTGCCGGAGGTAAAGGCTTCTAAGCGGCCATCACGGTAAAGCACGTCAAGTGCGACTGGGGCATCATTACGCATTAGGATATCAGAGGACGTGACGCTCCGGCCGTCGTCAACCGTGATTGTCAGGACCACATCATCGACGAGGTTGAATGGGGCATCGAATGCCACCGCGCCGCTGGCCAGCAACTCGGTGAACCCGGCTGCGGTGCCGGCAAATGCGAAGCCGGCTGCGCTTTGACGCATTGCGAGTCCTAGTTCCGCAACCGCCTCGCTCTCAACCAAAAGCGTGCCGTTGCTGACACCGATTTCCATCACCGATTGGCCTGCAAACGGGTCGCTGCTCGAAAGAATGATATCAGCCACCTGAACCGAATCAGCATCTGGTGCGTTGGGGTCGCGCAGCGTTATAAATTCGACTTTGTAGAACCGATAGGCGGTATCGTTGACGAAAGTCGATACATCGCCTGCCGTCAGGCGCGTTTCGGGTAGGTTCGTGTCACCCTCACCAGCAAGTTCCCAGCCCGCATCGGTCCAGTCCAGCGCGGTGTTCGACCCGTAAATCCGATAGCTCATCGGGTCGCGTTCGGCAAAGTCATTAGCCGAGGTGAAGCTTATGTTGTTGAAGGCCTGCGCCGTCTGGTACTCAAGAATCAGGCCGCTGCCGTCCTTGTCAAAGTTCAGATACTTGGTAAGCCGAGAGCCATCGACAGCTTTGTCGGCACCTTCACCGAAGGGTGATCTGCCGGAAGAGGCTGTGACGCGCAGCGGGTCATTAATGCCTGATATATCCCCGTCGTCCGGTGTGTCCGTATCTCCCGAGTAGCCGTCCGCGTCGGCGACGAAGCCCGGAAGCACAATTGGAGTAACCGCCCCGGCTGCGATCCGGAAGGTGCTCTGCGAGCCGAGGTTGGCACTCACCGAATTTCCGCTCTTCGGAATATCAATTGTGATCGGCTGTCTATCGCGCGCAAAGAGAGTGATGTCGGTCTCCGAGACGGTTGCGCTCACCCATGTCTGTCCTTGGAGATAGTCTCGAGTGGTATCGTTAATAGAGACGTCGGAAGCGATTTGCGTCCAGGTCTGTGCGTTATCCTGGCTGAGGAAGACACCGCCGTCATTTCCTTGAGAGACAGCCACAAGTGTTGTCGCAGAGGTGTTTGAAAAGATACCGAAGTCATGGCTTCCGGGTACAGTGGCCCTGTAACCTTCGAGCCCGTCGCGGGTATTGATGTAGACCTGTCCATTGGTGGTAATGGCGAAAATGGTCTCACCGTCTTCTGCAAGGGCGGCGTCGGCCCAAGAATTGGCGGGTATGATTCTAGCGTTGTCGGGCCAGTATGTGGCGCTGTCGTCGAAGCGGGCGGTGGTGCTGCTTCCATCGCGCAGGACCAGGGTGATCTCGGCGCCGGCGGCGTCGGTGGTGCCGACAAAGGCTTGGAAATTGCCCACTGCCGCGCTTGAAGGAATGCGCGCTAGGTTCGTGAGAGTACCGCCCGAGAGGCTGGCCTGATAGATCCGACCAGGTTCTGTTCGCTTCCAGGTGTCGAATGTATCAACCCAGTTTTCTCGCCACTTGCCAAAGTCGCTCCCGTCTTTACGGGTGACCCAGTAAGAGAATGGGTCGGTGGCGACCCGCAGGGTGCCCGCATCATTAACATCTAGCGCGACGACGAAGTCGCGCGGCATGGTGCGCAGATTTTCAGGGGCTTCGTTAGGCTTGCCAAGCCAATTCGTCTTCGGAGCATTCCGAGTAGCCCAGCTATAGTCGTTATCGCTGTAATTAAAGCGGCCAGAAGGCAGATTTGTATCATAGATCTCGCGCGTTGACCACGTTTCGCCGGCATCTGCGGAATAGAACACCACGCCGGTGTCACCGAGTAAGGCGATGACCTCGCCGTTGGCGGAGACATCTAGGTCGCGCCAGGTGGTCGGCATAGAAATGCCAGGAGCGACATCAATCTCGGTCCAGCTCTGTCCATCATCGGTTGAGCGGAACAGGGTGCCGCCATTGGCGGCCGCATAAAGTAGGCCAGCGCTAGAGGCGGAGGCGATATCGGCCCAGTCACGGGAGAAGCCGATGTTGGTTCCGGAGATCACAGTAACGCTGGCCTCGGCGGTCATGGCGTTCTGTTCGAGCCGGAAGGAGACACTTCTGTCGCCGCTGCCATCGGGGATGAGATGCAGGTCGGCGCCGGAGCCAAGATAGGCGTTGAGATTAGCGAGAGTTCCTTCGAGCCTGAGCGTATCCGCAGCGAGAAGCGTTGCGGATACGCCGCCGGCACTGTCAGCCTCGAGGGTTCCAGCATCGGTCTGCACGAGAACAGTTGCAGGTTGGCTCTGACTGCCGATGAGAGGGTTATCGCCAGGTAGACGCAGCGCGAGCAAGCTTCCGGGCACGCCAACCCATGTAACTGGCGCCGAGATCTGAGGCACCACGGCGTTGGGGTCGATGGGCAGGATGCCGTAGAAACTGTCGGGGATGTCGGCGGAGAAATCGACCACCGAAGCGGCATCGTCGCTTTCGACGATCTTGTTGAGGCCGAGCGTCCCGCTGAACATGTAGCGATCGCGCCCCTCGCCGCCAGTGAGGCGATTGATACCGGTGAGGGCGTAAAGGGTATCGACACCAGCGCCACCCGAGAGTGTGTTCTCGCCCTCGCCTCCGAAGAGGATATCGTTGCCGGCGCCGCCAGTGAGGGTATCATTGCCGCCACCGGCGATGAAGGTCACGGGATTCGTCGCTGAGGCAAGCGCGGTGAGGGTGTTATCGCCCTCAAGATCGGTGACGGTACCGCCACCTGCACCCATAAACACGGTGTCGTTGCCGGCACCGCCGGTGACATCGAGGGTGACATCGTTGATTAGCCAGCGGGCATCAAGGGTATCATTTCCGGCGCCAAGATCGACGACAACAGAGCTCACGCCTTCGAAGCGCTGGTAAAAGCCGAAGAACTCGACATCGACTATGCCTGCGGCGTTGCCGCTGAGGATGAGGCTTTCATCGCCGTCGAGCACGTTGATGAAACCGCGTTCGGCGGCACGGGGGCCCGTGTTCAGAGTGAGCACCCCGTTTGTAACCTGGCCCATAAGCGGGCTGACGGTGGGGGCTGGAATCACCACATCGGGGAAGGTGATTTCAGGGAAGGGCAGCTTCGTGGTGCCAGTCAGCGGGGTGGTTCCGTATAGGAATACCTGGAAGCCGCCGCCGAGGGTGAGATCGAAAAGGTTGAGCGGCCCACCGGGTAGTCCGCCGACGAGATTGTTAGGAAAGGACATCATCGTCAGCAATTCGGAGCCACGGACCTTGCCGTCTCCGGTCTGAGTGACATCGGCGATTAGCCTGCCTAGGGTTGAAGTTGTGTAGACGACCTGACCTTCGGCATCGCGGTTGACGACAGAGGTCTTGATGTCATTGAGGTCGGCATCAACGCTTAGGCGGAGGGATCCACCGACGCCGCCGCCGAAGCCGGCATAGGCAACGCCACCGGCGAGACCTGCGCGCACCGTAAGACCAAGTTCAGGTTTTTCGACTCCACCGGTTCCGGCGACGACCTGCCCGTTTTCAATCCGCGGAAGGGTCCAGTCGGCGACGTAGAAGCCGTCGAGCACGTCGAGCATATTGCCAGTCTCGATGGCCTTTTGGACGCCGTAGGTATCGAAGCCGAAGGCGAGGTCGATGTAGCCCGACACGGCGAGGTCGGCGATGACATCGACGGTAAGGCCGGGCACTGGCGGGATCGGCACGGTAGCGAGCAGACCAGTCCAGTTGGCTCCAGCTTCGAAGATGGGAAGCTCGTAGGTGAAGAGTGTGGCGTTGCCGCCACTGAAGATCTGAGCCCAGTTGGCGATGTCGGTGATGTAGGGCAGGAACTGGAAGCCTGAGCGCTCGGTTGCAGAAGTGCCTTGGGGTTGTGGTAGGTCGGCGCCGACGCTTTGCAGCGGGGCCAGTGCGGGGTCATCAGCGAAACCAACGCCTGCGACGGTGCGCATTTCGGGGGTCCCGAGATCATAGATTGAACCCAGCACGATTGAGCCACCTGCCATCATATTTTGGAGTGTGCGCGGCAGTTCGACGGCCATGATGATGTGGTCGAGGATGGCCCAGTCGAGTTCGGGAAGGTCCTCCCCCTTGGCTATGGAGGCAAGGCGAGCGAACTCGTACATCGTGTCGATGAGGCCGCGCAGAGTGTTATCGGGGTTTTTCCCGAGGGTCGCACGCGTGGCGTCAAGGAAGGTCGAAAGTTCAGGATAGGGCGCGACGAGGGTGGTTGCGACGTCGTAGAACGGCTCAACTAGGGTGGCGACATTCTCGACAATGGGCAAGAGGAAGTCGGAGACAGTGGAGCCGATATCGACGCGGATGTTCTCGATGTTGAGGGCCGGTAGTGCAACATCGGGGTCGCCCATACGCCAATCCCAATCGATCACAAAATCGGCCAAGAGCTCCGGCATACCGAAGGCTGAGAGCGCGGCCTCGAGACGCATGTCTGTAGCGACCTGGAAATCAGTAACAAGGAGGTCTGCAGCACGCGAGAGCAGGTCATTGAGTGTGACGTGGCCGAGCGCATCGCCATCAAGGTTGATGGTCAGCTCACCGGTCAACCCAGAAGCTTGGAAGCCCTCGACAAGCGGGTCTGTGTCCTTGTCGGTGACGCTGGCATCGAAGAAGAGCAGGCTACCCTGTCCCGAGAAAGGGGTCGTTGTGGCTGGGTCTTCAGGGGTTCCGTCGAGGACAGCCTTGAGATTGAGGGCGATCTCAGCGCGGTCTTCATCGTCGTTAGTGCCGAGAAAGAAACCAGATATTTCGGAAAGACCGAAGCCAAAATCGTAACGCCAATCGGCCAGTACCGAGAAGCCACCATCGATATCGAGCGAGAATCCGGGGATATCGAGTTCGAGGGGGATGTCGAGCCCGGTAGTAACGAGAGAGCCCCCAAGGTTCATATCGATGCGCAGGGCATCTGCGCCGTTGCGCGGAAGGGCGGTATCCGGAGACCAAGTGAGCTGACGCTGGCCCTGGGCATCATAGAATGCGACATCAATGTCGTTGATGTCGACCACGCCCTCGCCGGTGCGGTCGAGCAGAATGTCGAGCCCTTTGCCACCAAAAAGCTCGAAAAGAGTGTCGCGCATAAGTTCGACGGGTTTGCCGTCACCCCCGAGTTTTTCGCGCAAGTCGGTGAGCAGTCCACCCCGCAGTTCCGAGATGACTTGGCCTGACTGAGCAAGGCTGGAGCCAATAAAGGGGAGATCGGCGACGAGAGCGTTCTCAAACACATCCTGGACCGCGCCAAGACCCATGTCGATACCATCTAGCAGAACGGAGGGGTCGTAGAGCATAGAGATGAGGTCGCTCTGGCCGAGTTCGGCCAGTTCAAACTCGGGGAGGCGTAAGGCGAGCACCTGATCTGGGGTGAGGTTGCTAGTTCCAGCGATGAGGTCGACAAGGCCAACGAGGCCTTGATCGCCAAGGTCGGGGTTGGTTTGCAGGACGACGCGTCCAAGGCTGGTCTCACGACCGAAGAGCTTGGCGAAGATGGGCAGATCAATGGAGAAGGCACCGGTGAGATCAGCTTCGACGGTGCTGCCTGTCCAACCCAAGCGTAGGGCTGCCGGATCGATCGCAAGAATGTCGCCATCAGCATTGCGGGTGATGGTGCCCATGGCCACAAGCCCGTTAAGCACGCGCGTTGTGAGCGGTCCAAGATCGAAATCGAGGTCGATGTCCTCAGCAACAATGCGACTAGTCAGTTCGACCATGGTACCGCTCTGTGTCGCTTTATCATAGGCGACTAGCGAGATCATGTCGGCAGGGTTGGTTGCTGCTGCATCGAGATCGAACGCGACGGCGAGCTGGAGTGCCGCGCCAATATCAAGGGCCACGGCGCTGGTGCCGGAGATGTCGGTAAGTTCAGTGAATGCGTCGGGCACTGTTACTCCGGCGAGGGCACCGAGCGCCTGAAGATCAAGGTCTAGGGAGATCTCGTCGTGATAAGAGGTGGCGAGGTCGAGATCGAGCAAGAGGTCTCCAGCATCGTCGAGGCGGAAGGAAAGCGCAGTATCGGGCAGCCCCAGAGCAGCTTCGAGCACGCGTTCTGCCTCGTCGAGTGCGGCGGCAGGATCGTTGGCGGCAGCGGCGACCTTTCCGGTCCAGGTACTTGCGACGTCAAGAATGGAGGATAAAGAGGTGTTTAGAATCGGGAGGTCTACATTGTAGAACGCCTGATCAGCGGCAGCAGCTTGGATCTCGTCGAGGGCAATCTGCACGCCGGCAAGGATATCGGCAAACCCGATGTTGCCAAAATCCAGCATCGCGCCAAGATCGGGCAAGGTTACATTGAGGGTATCGAGATCACTGAGATTGGTGATGGCTATGGAGACTTCCTGGTCCGCTCCAATATCGAAACCTGCGCCAGTTGCGGCACCAGTGACGGAAAGACCCTTGAGGGTTGCACTCGCGCTACCGCCGAAACCGAAGGCTAAGCTATCGAGCCCTTCAGAACCCAGCTGGTCTATGGTGAAACGGGTATCGGCCATAGTTTCAGTGTTGATGTCGCGATCGAGGGTGAAACTAGCCTGGGCGTCGAGCTTGAGGCCCGATCCTGAGCCTTCGCCGCCCAGGGTGAGGCCGAGAAAACCGAGTTTGGCGACGGCTTCGAAATCGGCGACATCGACCGATAGGTCGGCCGACCCAGTGAAATTATTGATGGCAAGGCCAAAATCATCCCCGAGTAGTCTAATCTCGAGGTCGAGGCCAACATCGTAGCTGGCAGCTGCGGTGGCCACCGCAGCGGTGGTGACCGAAAAGTCGTTGCTGTCGATCAGGGAGAGATCGAGCGGCACGATGTCTTCGACGGTATCAGTAAAAGTGATCGGCAAGGTAAACGTGCCGGTTGCGGCATCGTAACTGACCATGTCGTTGCCAAAGAGCCCCGAAGCGTTGAGCGCGGCGACGAACTCGTCGATTGTTTGAATCTGCTCGCGGATGAGGTGGACCTGATAGTTTAGGCTGCTGGGAGCAGCGAGGCCAATTTCAGGGGTTGTGGCTAAGCTGAGGGTGCTGCCATCGGAGCTGACCGAGGCAATCTGGAGTTCGGTGAGTGCGGTTCCGTCGACATCGAAGAGAGTGATCCACTGATCGGCCATAGATGCAGCGAAGGTGCCAGCTGCGGCTGTAATGTTGCTGCTTGCCGGGACGACGCTGGCTGTACCGATGGCTGTGGCCGTCTCACCATTGGCCGGTGTCCAAGAGATACGGTCGCGGTAGAGGTCAATCTTGTCGATCACATTCGTGCGGAAGCTCGCGGCGAGATTAAGCAGCGTCTCGGCGTTGTCGCCGAGCAGCGGCACATCGCCTATCAGGGAACCAAGATCAATGCTGTCAAGTGTGTCCAGTAGAGCTGGCAACGCAGCGATGAGGTCTTCGATGCCAAAATCGGAGAAGTTGACCAGGTTGTCGAAGTTCTGCGCGTCAAGGGTGAATACGCCATCGATTGGGCGGGCATCGAGAATTAGACGAGCCTGATCGGCATCGGTGCCACCAAGATCGAAACCAGCAACGGAAGCGAACACGGGAAGATCAAGAGAAATGACGTTGTCGTCAACTTGGTCGCCGTCAAGATCGGTCGTTACGGACAGAGCTCCGTCCTGCCACGAGAAGGCGCCAGCAAGACCTAGGGCGGCGCGACCCTTGTCGCCGCTGGCCTCACCAAGGCTAACCCTGATGGGGCCAAGAGCGGCGTCGAGGACAAGATCCTCGGTGGCGAGGTTGGCGGCGAAGCTGAGATCTCGCAGGTCAAAATCGGCGCGAACATCGAGACCGCGGCTCCAATCAAGCGCGACGTCGAAATCGATACCGGCATCGATACTGCCATCAATCGTCATATCGCCGTCGAGGGTGAGGCCCAGGTTACTTCCAGCATCGGCGAGCAGCCCTTCGAGATCAATAGGCTGATCGGTGAGCATGCCCGAGAGCGCGGCAGTGAGGCCGAAGGAGAGGCCTTGGTCATTGATGGCAAAGCGCAGCGGATCGGCATTCTCTGCTCCGATGCCGGCTTGCGGGGCCCAGTTGGTATTAAGGTAGTTGAGCAGGCCACGGAACGTGGGCACGCCGGTGGCCCCGTAGATGGGCAACGGCAGGTCGTCGACGACCGCGCTGGGGACAGTTCCACTATGGCTGCCCAGATAGGCGCGAACGTAATCGCCGAGCGCGAGTACAGGGGTGAGCGCGATGAAATCGTCAAGGCGCTGGTTGACCACGGGGAGAGGATCGGCGCTGTCGATCTGGGCGCGCAGGGCGCTGATCTGGGCGGCAAGCCCGCCAAGCAGGGCTCCGGCGCGATCGGTAAGCGTGATGTCGAGTTCACCGATATCGGGGATGACTTCGCCTGCTTCAAGACTGAGAATCTGCGAAGTATCGCCAAGGTTTATGGTTCGGTCGTTGACCCCTAGATTACCAAGATTGGCCGCAAGGTTGACGCTTCCGAAGAGCGCAGCGCCAGGCAAACCCGGCACGGCGATATCGGCCCGGCCAGTGGCGGCAAGCAGTGTAGTAGCAGGATCGACGACGAGGGTGAGCGCACCATCGACGAAGGCAGCATCGGGAGTCTCACCGCCGCTGAAATTGAGCCCGGCTGTGACGTTGGATGCCGCGAACGTGAGCCCGTCAGCCGCGATTGCGAGGGCGAGATCAGCTTCAGCGCTGATCAGGCTCGGGGTGTCGGAGGCCCCGTCTGGGTTTGCAATAGCAAGAGTGACTGCGCCTGAGGCCGTGATCCCCGCATCATCCATGGTAAGCACGATAGGGGAATCTGTGGTGCTGGCGCGCAGCTCGGTCTGTCCGTCGACGATACCATTGCCGTCAATATCGCCGCGGGTGAAATTCACAGTTTGGCCCTGATAAGTGCCGCCCGTGGCGGCAAAGCTAGCCGACAGACGGAGCGCGGCAGCGTCGAGGGTGACGAGGTCGATGCCGTCGAGGCCGACGCGTGCGGCTTCGGCACCAAAACCCAGGAAGGTGCTTCCTGAGGCTTCCTCGAGCATGACGAGACCGAGGCTAGCTCCCTCTAGGGCAAGCCCGGTAAAGCTTTCCGGAGTGGTTGCGTTGAGGCCGACGCGGACGGTTGCGCCGGTTGCGACGAGGGTACTCGCGGCCATGGTGACGGGGGTGTTTGAACCGGAGAGGTAAACATCCCGGTTGCCTACGCGTTGCAAAGCAAAGCTACCTTGCAGGCTGAGCAAACTTCCGGTGGAAAGGCTGCCATTAAAACGCAGAGCCAGTTGTGCGCCGAGATCTCCAGCAAAGTCGAGAGTCACGAGGTTAGCGCCGTTTGCAAGGCTGACGGGCACGATGAGGGCGCGGGGCTGAGCTTGGGCATCGGTACCGGCGAGATCAAGCACGGCGGTGTTCTTGGCACCATACAGACTACCAAAGGCGAGGTTTGCCTCGAGGCTAATCGACTCGGCAGAGACCGAGAACAGGTCGTCTGGTAGACCAAGAGCACCTGCATCTAGGCTGACGGAGGCGGCCTCGGCCTTAAGCGCAAGCCAGCTGCGGGTATCGGCAGTAGCGGGGCTGTCAGCCTGGACAAGCACCATACCGAGGTCGAGGTCGGCGATTTCGATGCCGCGCAGTGTGGCCGAAACGTTCTCGGCGCCGATGGCGAAACCCCGAGCCTGGACTGCACGGCCGTCCACGCTGACAGTCTCGTTTCGCAGTTCGAGCAGGACAGTTCCAGAGGCGTTAACCTCGTTGTCATAGGCGAGGTCCATGGTGCCCGAGATAACCATGCGTTCGCTGTCCATATCGAAGCCGATATTGCCCATAGCCAGGCCTTTGGTGGCGGACCAGTCGATCACTGGAGTGGCGGCAGAAAGGGCAAGGTTGAAGCGGGCTGCGACGTTGGAGCCGGTTGCGCTGACGCCGAGGCTATCGGCCCCGATCAGGGCGGCACTGGTGGCAAGCCCGTCTACGGTGAGCCAGGTGCGGGCGTTGGCAGAGGTGGCCACGTCGGTTTCGCGGGCGATGACCAGATCAAAACCGAGCCCAGAGAGGCTTACGCCGAGGGCATCGGTGCGGCCGCTGCTTCGCAGGGTTGCGGTGATATCGTCGCCACCGACCTGTATTAAACGGGTGCTGGCAGTAGTCTCGTCGGAGAGGGTGACCTCTTGCTTGGAGAAGGCAAAGCGCATCTGCCCAGAGAGATCGAGCATGTCGCCCACAGCGAGGGTGACGGTACCGTCGACAGCGAGCATCTCGCCAAAATCACCATCAAAGTCGATCGTGCGCCGAGCGTCGGCCGAGATCTGCAGATCTTGCGGCGCGGTCTTGAAATCGATCACGCGGTTATCGGCATCAAGGCCGTCAGCGAGGCCTCCAACGCGGTTCAGGCTGACCTCCATCGCGCTAACGGCGAGGGCAACATCGCTCAGCCCAACCACCTCGGCGCTTCCGACCGAGGCCGAGAGGGCCTGCCACTGGGCTCCATCGAGGGTGTTACCGTCCTTGTCAGTGGTCCCAGTTCGGGCGCTGTAAAGACCGAGTGCGAAGGCAACGTCGCTGGCAGCAAAGCCAAGCGAGTCTTCGTCGCTGCCGAGGCCCACAAAGCCCGAAAGCCCGCGGCCTCCGAAAGAAAGCATGTCGGTTTGCACGGCGGCGCCATCGGCGAGGGTGACAGTGGCGGCACTCTTCTCAATGGCGACGGCACCCGACAGCCTGATCTGCTCACCTAGCGCAAGATCGATTTCGGCTGCAGCGCCGATCAACTGGCCCCGATCGCCTGAGAGGGTCATGGCGAGGGTACTGCCTGGTCCAGTGAGTACGTCGAGCTCCTGACCTGCGAAATCCAGTACAGTGTCGCTGCCTTGCGTAAGGTTGATCTCGAGCGCAGCGTTGGCGAGCGTCATATCCGCGCTGTCGATCCCGATAAAGCCGGCGGCATCGGCAGAGGCCTGCAGCGCTACGCGGCGCGCGCCGGAGCTAACATCACTTGCAAGAACCAGCCCAAACTCGACACCCGCGAGCGACATGCCGATGGCCTCGGCGCCGGGTCTGTCAGCGCTGTCGATTATACCATTGCCGTTACTGTCGATGAGCGGGCCGCCATTGATGCCGGCAAAAGCCTGCACGTCCTGCCCGCCGATGGTGAGCACGTCATGATCGGTTCGAATGCCGTTGCTCAACGCTAGGGTGCGGCGCGACTTCTCAATCGCAAAGCTGCCACCGAGATAGGCGAAGCCGCCGAGCGCGATTTCCAGATCGGCGGCGGCGCGGATGACCGCGCCCTCGGCGCCATTCAGGGTGATAGCTTGCACGCTATCCCCGGCGGTCGCGACAGCGACTGGTTGCGCAGCAAAATCTGCGACCAACGCGTCTGCATTGGCGCTAGCGGCGCCAGCCAGCCCGAAAACCTGGTTGATCTCAACCTTTAAGTTGCTGGCGCTGAGTGACAGATCGTCAAAACCGACGAAGCCTATCTGCCCCGCGGTGGCCGAAAGGCCTAGCCAGGTGGCACCGGCGATATCGGCATCAGCTCCGTCCTGCGCACTAAGTAACGCGAGCGCGACATCGGCGTCTTGCAGTGCAAAGCCCACCGCCTCAGCGTTACGGTCCGCCGGATCGGAGAGGTCGAGACCGTTATTGTTGGCATCCACGAAATAGGGACCACCAACACCGGCGAAGCCATAAAGGCCGCTACCGCCGATCGTTAGCTTGTCGACCGCGACTTCGCGCCCGTCGGCAAGAGTTACTAGATCGGAGCCTTTCTCGAACACCATCGTGCCATGCGCTTCAGCAAACCCGGCGACACTCAGACTGAACGTGCCCCAGGCGCGCAGGAAGGCGCCGTCCATGTCCAGAGTGATCGTGCGACCGAGCCCGGTAGCGACCGCGTATCCTGTAGCTTCACCCATCGACATAACGCTGAAGTCGATCACTTGGGTATCAGCGGCGACCCCAGCAGCGATGCCGCTCACAGTGTTGATAGCGATGCCAATGTCGCTCGCTGTCGCGGTGACATCACTCACCCCCACGAGCGCCACCTCGCCAGCATTCGCGCGCAGCGAAAGCCAGTCACGCGAACCCTCCTGTTCAGCAAAAAGCGCTAGTCCGAATTCGACGCCCACCGCCGACAGCCCAACAGCTTCAGGGTTGATCGCGCCGGCGACAGCGTTGTCCTCCCTGTAGGGGCCGTTGATGCCCACGAAGGCGTTGAGGTTGCTGCCACCAATCGTAAGCACATCGGTCATGGCAGTAGAGCCGTCTACAAGGCTGACCTCCGCCGACGAACGTTCAATCGCAAGGCTTCCGCCGGCGTGGAAATAGCCCGCCACTCCGATCTGAGCAGCGGCGGTAGCACGCACCAGTTGACCGCGCTGCCCATCATGGTCCAGAATCAATTTCTTGCGTGTGCCCGCAAGAATGGCAAGCGAATTCTGCCCAGAAAAGTCGATCACCGAGCCATCAGTTGCGGCAAGATTGAGATCGACCCCGAGATCGGTGATCGCAAGGGTAATATCGGCAGGCAGGCCGACCAGCGCATCGATCGCGCCGACCTCGGCATGGGCCGCACTCCAACGCCGTGCATCGGTGCCGTCTTCGGTGAACAGGCCGACCGCGAAGGCGGTATCAGCAACCGCGACGCCACGCGCGTCAGGGTTTATCTCATCCGCTGAGATGATCCCATTGCCATCGAGATCGATGCCATAAGGACCGATCCCGACGAAACCGCCTAGGCTGGTGCCCCCTAGGCTGAGCATCTCAACGGTGACGTTTTCGCCAGTGTCGAGGCTCACATCTTGAAGACTGCGTTCAAAGCCGACCGAGCCCGAAAGTTCGAGGAAATCACCCATGCGAAGATCGACACTGCCGCTGGCGCGAACAAGTTGCCCACGCGCGCCGTCAAATGTAATCGCCCGGGTGCTGTCCGGACCAGTGGGAATGGCCAGAGCATCGGTGCCCGAGGCGGTAAAATCGATCACGTGAGCGTCGGCCGACAGTTCCGACTGTAGCCCCGAAACAAGATTGAGCTCTACCGAAAGATCTTCAGCAGCGAGTGTCAGGTCGTTAATTCCAACTGCGGCTACACTGCCGGCACTGGCGCTCAGCGCTGTCCATTGAACCCCGTCTAGCGCGCTGCGGCCCGGCACCGCCTCGAACACTGAAAGACCGAAAGACATGTCTTCGAGCGCTAACCCGACCGACGAGGGGTTGGTTTTCGGAGCTTCGTCCGCAGTGATGAACCCGTCGCCGTCACTATCTTGCCAGTAGGGACCACCGACACCGACAAAGCCGTAAAGCCCATCGCCACCGATGCTCAGCATGTCGGCACGCAGTTTGGTGCCGTTTGCCAGTTCGATGTCGCGGGTCGACTTCTCGAAGCCGACCGAACCACTCGTTGAAAAGAAGCTATCAACCTCGAGCGCCACGTCGGCATCGGCGCGCAGCAACTGGCCGTAATTGCCATCGAGATCAAGGATGACCGCATCCTCAGAAGCATTGATCGGGACCTCAACAGCCTCGGCCCCCGAGAAATTGCCCACCGTGGTGCCATCGCTACCAAGGTTGAGCGCAACCGAAAGGTTAGCTATCGACAGGTCGATCATATCAAGCCCGACCTCTTGCGCATGGGCCGCCCCGGCTTCTGCTACAACCCAGCTGCGATCGCTCGCGCCGTCGAGGTAAAGCGCAATGCCAGCCTCGATGCCGGTCAGTTCGATCCCCGCCGCATCTGGGTTCGTCACAGCCTCGTCATCGAGCGCACCGTCATGGTCTGTATCAACCCGATAAGCACCGCCAAGCCCGACAAAGCCGGTCAGGCCCTGCCCGCCGATCAACCAGCGATAGGTTTGAGCGACATCCTTCGAGGAGCCGTCAGCGCTGTCGATCAACTCCAAGCTAGCCTCATCCTGAGACAATACGAAGGTCCCGTCGGCGGTGAAAAACGCGCCAGCCGAAACAGTCATCCCTACCGCGTAGCTCTGGCCAGACCCAAAATAATCAGGATTGAACAACATCCCCAGCGCGTCGGCATCGCCCTTGCCATGGGCGCTAAGCGCTAGGCTGTCGGCCGCCGGACGCGTGACATCGCGCACCGACAGCGTGGTCGCATTGTCGGCTAGCTCAAGTACCGTGCTGCCGTCTCCATGACCAAAGAGCCCACCTGCGATGGTGAACCGCCCTGAAAGCGCGCCCGCCGATACAAGGTCCACAGTCGCATCACCCAGCGCGAGGTTGGATGCAACATCAAGGTCGAGCCTACTGCCCGCCGCGAGCGTCAGCGTGCCGCTAACTTCGAAAAGCTCGGACGCAGACGCATTGGGAAGACGCAGGCGCAGCACTTGGTCCTGCCCCAGACTCTGGTCACCGATGATACGAAGCGCCCCGCTACCCAACGACCGCCCGATTACGCCGCCGGCCATAGCTCCCGCAGAGTCGACGATCGCAAGCCCTGAGGCTGCCTCAATGACGACATCGCCCGCTGTGCGAAGCACCTCGCCGAGGTCCGTTGCGCCGACTGACACCAGTTCAACCACGTCATGTGCGGCAATCCGCACTGGCCCCAACCCGCTCTCGACACCCGAGTGCAGGCGAACCACCCCGTCCAGCCCGTTCGAGGCCAGCATCACCGCGCCAGCGCCTTGCGTAACAACACCCGCGCCGTCGACCGTCAGAACCGCGTTGCTGCTATTCAAGTTCAGCGTGATCGCCCCGCCATCAGTCGAGACCAGCCCGTCGCCAGAAAGATTGGCACCTAGATTAACCGTGTCGATCGCCAACGACCCCGCACCTTGGAGAACAATCCGCCCCCCAGCCGAGGCCGCGACCCGGTCAACCGATAGCAAAAGCGCCGCATCGCCCACATCGGCTCCACCGACACCTCCAGCGGCAACATCCGCCCCGATCGCTTCGCTTGCTCGAAGCAGTGCCGACTCGCCAGAAACCCCGGTGCCGCCCGAAACCTGTGTCACCGATCCGCCTAACGCCTCAAGCATAGCCTCGCCCGATGCACCAGCCGAAATCGACGACACAGCAAGCGAGCCGCCCGCACGCAGAAGAACGGATCCTGCTGCCGAAATCGACGCCCCAACACCCTGCTCGACGTCCCCGGCAAGGCTCGTGACAGTCACCGAGCCAGCGCGGCTCGACAATACAGAATTGGCATCGAACTTAACCGCTCCCGATGTGACAATCGTCAAGTCGTCCACGGTGGACAATACGCCGACACCCGAAACCGACCCCAAAATCGACAGCTCCAACGCCGAGCTCGAATGCGCCGAAAGGCCTGAAACATCACCGGCAACCCTCGCAAAGGCCGATCCGCCAGATACGAGCGAAACACTGCCCCCCGACAGACGAAGTGCGTCGTTTGACGTCCCAACTGCGCCATTCGCCGAAACGTCTACGCCACCGGAAACTATAAGGTCTAATCCCCCTAGCCCGGCAGAACCCAAGAGGTCTCCCGAAACAACGTCAAGCGTCAGGTTGTCTGCACGAAGCCCAGAAAGCGACAGCGCGCCCGACGCTTCGGAAATGTAGGCAGACCCACCAATTACACCCGACAGCACACCGCCATCCGAAAGATCAAGCGCGCCAACCGCTTCTGCAGACCCGAAGCTTCCGCCGACCGACAGCGTAACGCTGTCACCCGACACAAAACCACCAGCTGCGAAGGAAACGTCGCCAGATGACCGAAGATGAACGTGGTCCGCACTCAACACACCCGAAATCGACAGATCAGAGACAACGTCTAGTAAACCAAGTCCCCCGGCGCTCAGCCCATCAAGTGCAAGAGCTTCACTCCCCCGATAATGCAGCGCAACATCCCCGCCACCCGAAACATCCAAGTGCCCCAGAGAGCCACTAATCTGGCCCAAAACATCGCCACCTGCATCTAGTACAAGTGATGACAGCGACGTCGTCGAATCCAGCGCAACGTGGATGCTGCCCGTCGCAGACACCGAAAGCTCCCCATCCACAGAACGCGCAGCAACCCACGCTTCATCAACAAAAACATCGCCGTCGAGAACGTAATCCACAGCCCGCCGATCCAACGATACCTCGGCCACTTGAACTGCTTCGGCTTTGTCGGTGTCGCGCAGGCTCGTGAATTCGACCTTGTAGAAGCGATAGGCGGTGTCGTTATCGAAGGTGGAGACGTTACCAGTCGTATAGCGCACATCGGGCAGGTTGGTATAACCTGTACCGACAGGTTGCCAGCCCGAAGAGGACCAATTGAGATCGCTATTCGACCCGTAAATCTTATAGCTCTTCGGGTCACGTTCGGGGGAGTCATCAGCCGAGGTGAAAGTGATGTTGTTGAAGGCCTGCGCCGTCTGGTACTCAAGAATCAGGCCGCTGCCGTCCTTGTCAAAGTTCAGATACTTGGTAAGCCGAGAGCCATCGACAGCTTTGTCGGCACCTTCACCGGAAGGCGAGTCACTGGAAGATGCCCTCACACTAATAGGCGTCACGTCAAACTCAAATTCTGACCAGGTATCATTGTGGAGAGTGACGGTAGCGGCGTACGTATCAAGGTCGGCACCAGCGCCTACCTGAAGCGGGCCTGCGGTCGAGAGTACGAGTTCGTCGGTGCGCGGACCTGAATGGATATCGGTCGAGATCAGACCTTCTGTTGTTGCAAAGTCATCGTTATTGCCCACATGCAGCTTGCGCCCGGAATGGTAACTACTGCGTGTCGTTCCTGTGAAAAGTCCCTGTGCTGTGATTAGCCCGAAAGCGCGCACCGCAACCTTGCCCAAATTGCCGCTCAGCGCGGCCAAAGCATTGCTGGCAAGAAGCGCGATATCACCGGTGTCAGACAGAAGGCTGATCGCCCGACCCTCGCCCGCACGCAGGCGAGACACGTCAAGGTCGCCCTGCGTCTCGATCGCTACGTCGCCTGCAGCCGAAACATTGGCCAGCGTAACCGCGCCCGCGCCGTTCTGCGCCAGCGAGATCAGACCGACAAGCGCGTCGCCCGCGCCAAGCTCAAGTGTTAGGCTGTCGGTGGCAATCCGTAGCGCACCGGCCCCGCCCGTGGCCAAAAGATCAACGCTTCCGGCCGAGATCATCGGAGCGCGCGCCATACCTGCCCAGTCATAAGCCGCAGAACTGGTGACTACAGCGTCGGCGCGCGTGGCAACTGTGCCAAGCGCGGTATCGACGGGCGTGACAATTTCACCGCCCACACGCACCTTCACGTCCCCGGCCGTGTGAAGCGCCGCGTTAAGAACAAGATCGCCGTCAACCAAAATCTCTAGGCCGTCTGTGCCGGCGACAATCCCTGAGCCCGTCATACGGGCAGCGCTTTCCTCCAGTATCAGATCCCCCTCAACCTTCAGCAAGACAAGACCCGAAGTCCCGGACGAAACTCCTGAAAGCTCGTTAAAATAATCGGGGGTGATTACCCCCAGCGCGCTCACAGTGGGCAGCGCCACAGGCGCAAACGCAGTGATGTCAAGATCGCCTGCCGCGTCGAGCTTGACATTGCCGCCTGCGACGGCTGCCAAAGAGCGGGTATCCACCGAAACGTCGATATCGCCTGTGGCGCGCATCAACACACCGTGAGCGGTGATTGCTGGAGCGGCCTCCGAGAGGCTGGTGATCGACATGCCACTGTCGAACAAAACGAGGTTTTCCGCGCCCAAAGCGGTGATTCTGGCCAGCGTGATGCTGCCTGCAGCGCGCAGCCCTAAGGTGCCGTCTATCACAGTAATCCCCGAACCCGCGGCCATCGCGATCGCGCCGGCTTCCGAGGCTAGGCTGACCGCGCCAGTTTGCGTCGTGATCTGTGCCCTTTGGTGGAGCCCAATATCGTTACCCGCCACAACACTGAGTGGTCCATCGCCTGCGCTCAGTTCAACGTCGGCGGCGAATGTAATGGCGCCTTCAGCGCCAATGTGCACCAAGGCCGCATCGGTGGCGTCAAGGTCGCTAGAAACACGCAACGCACCGGTATCGACACCTGCCGATCGCGCGGTAAGACTAACGCGAGCGCCCTCTCCCGAAAGCGAGGCAGCGATGAGGTCGAGATCGCCAAGGCTGGCTAATGCGACATCTCCGCCGGCGGCAAGGTCGAGTACAGGCGCGCTGATATCAAGCGCCTTGCCATAGCGCCCGATATTGCCAAGCGAACCGGCAACGCTCATCACCAAGCTTTGCAGCGCCACAAGATCGGCATCGGCATCGTGCGCAGCCTCAATGACGTCGCCCCCGGTAAGGTTCAGCAGTACATTATTACCCGCAAGCCGGCTTATCACCGCATCGCCGCCAGCATTGAGCGTAAGATTGCCCGCACCCGAGGCAGCGATGCCAGCCTCCGCTCCCTGGCGTACATCGCCCCCCGCACTCAGTGTCAACGCCTCGTCAGTCACGCTGATGGTGCTACCCGCAGCCTGGATGATATCGCGCGCGGCCGAAACCGATAACTCGGTCGAACCAAGCACCATGTCACCCTCGAGCAACACGTCACCGCGGTTAGATACAAGCTTAAACGGCGTAGTCTGACTTTGGTCAGCGAGCACAAGATCGGTGGCAAAACGCAGATCACCTGCCGCCTCGAAACGGAAAGCACCGCCACGCGATGAGGCAAATGCATCGACACGCAAATCCCCTGCCGCGCGCAGGAAAACCTGGGCATTCGCCGCCGGGTCGAGGGATAGGGCAAGGCTACTCAGATCAACATCGAAAGCAGCAGACGAAGTGCCCAAGGTCAGAGCATCAGCACCGCCCAGAGTGATCGCGGCGTCGGTGGCAACGATCTTGGGGAGGCCCATGTCTCGCGCATCATTGCTTTGGAGAAGACCGCCACCGCTAACCTCCAGCTCGAGCGTACCAGTAGTCCGAACCTGGCCCAATGTGAGGTCGCCACCTACAGCCTTGAGCAACACATCATCGCCCGCGCTCAGACGCAGAACCGAGCCCGCGCCGGTTGCAATGCTGAACTTATCGTCAGCAATCGGGCCGAACATACCACCCGAGAGATGCAGCGTCATGTCATTGCCGCTGGCCAGCGCCGTGGGCAGGTCGGACTCCACGCGCAGGTCACCGGCGACACGCAAGTCAAGTTCGCTCGCCGCGGTGAGCCCAGTCATGGCCGACAGGGTAACGGCATCGGAGCTGTCAACCACAAGATCGCCGGCAACATCGAGAACGAGATCACCAGCGCTGGTCGCGGCAACTGTGCCGCTGGCGGCTATGTCGAGATCATCTGTGAGCCGCAGCGTGACGCCAAGCAGCGTGCGACGATCTTCCACCCACTGGCCAGGAGACACAGAGGTGAGCCCATCGAGGCTACTCAGTATCGGCATGTCTTCGGGCGGGGTGGCGGTACCGACCGGTTCCCACAGGCCCGAATTTGCAAACGCGATAGGGTCGGACAGATCAAGCAGCGCGGGCTCGGTTCCTTGATAGGCATAGCGAGCATAATGCGCCTGTAAAATGTCATCGGGCGTCGCTGCCGAAAGCAACGCCATGTCAAGCGGGGCAAGCTCGGCGCTGCCAAACGGATTTGCGATGTAGACCGCGTCGCTTGCTGCGCCGATATCTCCTTTGGCGGTTTGCAGCACAATATTGCGCGCATTGATGTTGAGTTGTTCAGCATCGCTATCGGAGGCAAGCGCGCTCTGGTCTTCGTGGGGTAACAGCTCAGCCCGCAACGCCGGGCTGATTGCGCTGGAGGCGTAATCCTGCAATTCGTCAAGCGAGGAAACGCCCAACGCGTCCAGATCTTCTGCAGTATAGCCAGCGGAAGCTAGTAGCGCCCGCACCTTCTCAGGATCAATCGTGAATCGCTCTTCGATCGCATCGACGATAGCCCCGTCGGTAACGCTCAGCACAACATCGAACGGTGTTTGAACTGCGGCAACCGAGGCGTCGTTGCTGACAAGACGCAGGTCGCCAACCGCCTCAGTGATCTCGATATCACCTGCGGCGCGCGCCTGAACGCCGCCCTGCCCGGCCGCTGCGCTGTCAAGCGTGACGCGAATGTGGCCGGCATCGGACGACAACATGACATTGCCCGCGATGATGCGCGACGTCAGCGGAGAATGATCCTCGATACCATAATAGCTGTCGATGGTCACATCATGGGCTGATACGGGCGTGCCGGTTTCGTTGAGCTCGGCGGCTATGATCTGCCCGATCACCAGTTGCCCCCCTCCGGCGAGTGGATCGCGCGCGGGATTCTCAGGTTGCAAGATGGTTACGTTGCCGGTGGCCTTGATATTGACAATGCTTCGCGGGTCGATGTCGCGCAGCGTAATCGTGACGTCGCTCTCGGTCACGATGGTTGGAACTGCGCCAGTGAACATAACGTCGTCACTGATTTGCATGGCGGCGGCATCAAACGATATCGGGACAAAGCTTTGGCCTTCGGGCAACGCAGCATCCGGATCGCTAATGCCGACCGACACGTCGCCGGCCAATTTGACCCCAGCTGGTGTCACGATGTTAATAACTGGCTGGCCAGCGGTGTAGTCGCTGGCGAGTAAAATCGGCTTGTCGGCGCGCAGACTATAGACGTAGAAATCCTTCTCCCCAGTCTGGGTTCGCTTGTTTTCGGTGACTTCACGGCCTCCGTTAAACAATCCGAACCGCCGTTCGCTGTAGGTAGTCGTAACTACTTTGCTAATCTCCTGTCGGTCATAGCTGATCCGCAGCTCGGCATCACTAGAAAGTCCTAGTTCACTGGCCGTAGCTACGAACTCAGCTTCCAAAAGCGGTGTATCATCGAGATAGTTTGGGCCGTCTTTCTGCGTCGGCTCCATGCTGTCCCGGGCTAAAAAATCCACCCCGAGGCGCGTGCGGTACTTGTAGACCTCGACGGTGACTGAATTAAACTCCTGCCCTTCGGCCCAAGTATAGTAGCGACCTTCCTCAGGGGTATAAGTGACCGTTTCGGTCACAGCATGTGTGGTTTCAAGACTGGTTTGCTCCACATAACTCACGGAGTTCTTGCGTGCGACGTCGAAGGACAGCTCCGACAGGTGTATGTTGCCTCCAGTTTCCTGCTTGTTGGTGTCGAAGACGAGCTTGTAATGGAGATAGGCAGTTTCGTTGTTAAAACCAATCTTGGTTCGCGAGCCAAGCGCATCTGCCAGAACGAGGCTGCCGCGCGACACTTCCGTCCAGCCCTCATCGTTGAATGACAGCGAATCATTCGAGCCGTAAATAATATAGCTTGCCGGGTCCCATGCTGGGATGTTGTCATTGGTGCGGCTAATTAAATTGAGCTCAGTAACCGCAGTGGGCTCGGCCATTTTCACGGTCAGACCAGAGCCCGGACCGTCGAAATTAAGGTACTTGGTGCCAGTATCACCGTCGAAAAGGTTTTCGACGGTTTCATTAGAGGGTGAGTTGTCAGAGCTCGCCATAAAATCAGTTACGACGGGTTCGACCCCGAGAACCGGGCTAATATCGAGCGTACCCTGATAGACCTTATGCGTGACTTCACCGTTCTCGAAAAGATATTCATCTCGGCGCAGACTACCTGTATCGTTAAGAGTGATACGGCCCAGTCGATTTTCCGAAACGTCGATATCGCCTAATGCAAGCTGATAGGCCGACTGATTATTGATGTTAACTGAGGCATAGCCGCTGGCCACACGCAACTCGCCACCGCCGGTGCTGACGATGGTTCCCGACAGATTGATCGCGCCAGGGTTCGCCACGATATCGTCCAGCACGATTGTGCCGCTTGTGGCGTCGAAATAACCAGTGACGGTCTGCCTTCCATCGGCCCCAAAATCGACGTCGGACCGGAAGAATGACAGTTCCGAAAGGTGGAGATAGCCGCCCGTTTCCTGCTTGTTGGTGTCAAATACCAATTTGTAATAGCGATATGCAGTTTCGTTATCAAAGCTGACCTCGGCGCGCGAGCCACGAGCATTGGCCAGGGTGATCGCGCCGCTGGCAACTTCAGCCCAGCCCTCATCCGCAAACGCGAGCGCATCATTCGAACCGTAGATGACGTAACTGGCTGGATCCCAGCCCCAGTTGTCATCATTGGTTCGGCTGGCTAGTTCGAAGCCATTCAGCGCGATTGCCGTCTCGAAGCCCACTGCCAGGCCGCTGCCCGCGCCGTCAAAATTGAGATACTTGGTGTCAGTATCGCCGTCGAAAAGGTTTTCGACGGTTTCATTCGAGGGCGATTGGCTAGAACTGGCCATGTATTCGATGACCGCCACGGTTTCCTTAACAAAATCATTCAGATTGCCCGAAACAGTTGGTGCGAATTCCGAAGAAATGTTGAGATCGTAGCTGTCAACCCCCGACTGGATAAGTCCGTTGAGGTTAAGGAACCGGGCGTTGATATTGACTTGGCCCAGAACGAAAATCTCACCATTGACCGGGCTGGCGCCTAGTGTATTAGCCCCAGTTGCCGCAGCAAGCTGGGTGGCGAGGGTCGAACTGGAAACAATCGTCTTTGACGCAGGCCGCCCGTCAGAATTGTAGACATCAGCGCGGAGGTCGTTAATCAGCGCATCGCCCAGCATCTGCCGCGGATCGCCACCGGCATGGAACCAATCCTGCGATTGCAGATTGAAATCACCCGTTGCCGAAAGATCGAGCTGACCGGCGCGCAGTTCACCCGTCACGTTGATGCTGCCGTCAAGGTTATCGATCGCGATCACCCCTGCTTCGTTGAAAAGACGCCCCCGCACGTTGATATCCGTCGGGCCATCAAGCACGCCGATCAGCGCACCAAGATCCCCATTGGCACCATAGGCCGCTGTAGCATAGGCGTTCTGGCTGATATCGATGCGGCTTTCACCGGCGGCCTTGGGGACGGAAAGCGCTGTACCGTTAAAATAGGAAGCTCCCGCCTGAAGCGAAACCAGTTGCCCATCCACTGTGATCAGGCGGTCAGACTTGGTGATGCCAACATCGTTGATTACCATGCCCAGCGGCGTTGCGTTGCCTATCTCGATCGAGGGGTCGCCATGCGCGATCAACCGACCTTCAGCCTGCGCCGCCACAATTCCTGCCTCAGCGCCTTCATCTGACGAAATGACGACGAGCCCCGCCGAGGCCTCAATGGTAGGCATGTCGAGAAGGAAGCGTTCCGACCGGGTTGTGTAGACCATCACCTCGTTGCCATCATCATCGATCCGACGCTCGGCGAGACCGAGATTTTCAAGCTGGCTTTCGATCTGCTCAAGCAGCGCGGTATAGCGCGCAATCAGTTCGGCATTGCCCTGATGGCTGTCAATCCAGCCCTGAACCTTGGTCCGGTCGGCCAGAAGCGAAGACGTCAGATCTTCGTAAACTAGCGAGGGCTGGGCAATGTCTCGAGGTTTAATGACGTAGAAATCATCGGAAATATCGCGGGCCATGGCCTTGCCAGCATCAGAAGCGCGGGCATCGACGATCGCCCAGCCCGTTGCGATCGAGAACTCGGCCGCGCTCAAGTCAACTGTGGTTTCCTCACCGACACGTTCGAACCAGGTACCATCTTCAAGCCGCACCATGGCGCCACGGTCGGCCACAAAGCTGAGACCTTCGAAGGTAGCTAGGTCGACCTCGGGGGTAATTACAGCCCAACGGGTGGTATCGGTATAGTCTTCGCTCTCAAGCGTGATCGTCTCGACACTGTCGTCCGAGCCAATGAAGCGATAGAAGTTGCCCGAAACACCGCGACCAAAATCATTACCCACCAGTTCGATGATCGTGCCTGCGCTCACACCCATCGCGATTGTGTCCAGCGTCAGCGCCGAGAACTGATAGCTCTGATCAACACCGAGGCCACGCGCGATCTTTTCTTCCTCGGTCAGTTCCACACCGTTGGGGGTGGCCTTGATCTCGGTGATGCGCGCGTCCTTGGCCGTCGCTTCGCCATCACCCGGCAGGTTGGCAACACCGCTAAGCATGTAGGGCTCTATGATGAGCGCAGTTTGATAGTTTATGCCGGCCTCAACCAGCGCGCTCTCACCGATCACCACGTCATGATTATTAATAACGTTGGCAAAGCCCGTAGGCTTGCCCCCAACTTCGGGCACAGGGAATGCAATCCTTGTAACCGTGCCGTCGCGAATGACACTCGTCAGCCCCTCATCGGCCAGAAGGTCTATGCTGCCAATGGCGCGGACACGGCTATCACCATTAACAAAAATATTGTTATTTTCAACCAGGCTGACTTCCTCTAGTGGAAAGGTTATCCCTCCAAGCGCGACAACGGTCATGTTCGCTACAGCATTGGTGCGCATGATATTGGGCACCATGTCAAACCCGTTCGACATGCCCTGCCCGGCCATAATGATTATGTCGCGCCCCATGATCTCGGCGCTATTAAGCGTGATATCGTTATCCGAAACGAAATCTACGATCGCCTCTGAGGTAGCCCCGGCTGCCACTGCCGCCGTGGAAACTGTGGCGCTGGCTTCGTTGATCATATCACTGCGCGTTGACAGTACTACATCACCGGAAAGGTTTGATATTTGGCTACCAACGCCAAGATCAATGGTCGAAATAAAAGAACCAGTCTGGCTGACCACGGCCTTTGAAACCGTGGCGCCGCCATAGCCTTTGACGAAAGTTGTGTCATAGAGGTTTGAAAGGGTTTCGGTTTCAAGCCGCACGCCCGCGTTTTCGGCGCCGATTCCATCGCCCCCTTCGATCACCACGCCTTCACCTAGCGTCACGTTCGAACCAAACGCCAGCGCATCGTTGCCAACAACCGTTTGCGATCGCAAATCGCTAATCGCACCGAGGCCCGCGCTGCCGGACTTCAAGGTTTCACCGAACCGACCATAGTAGGATTTTACTGCAATATTCTCAGCACGAACGAAAACGTCATCCGCGCGAACATGTGCACCTGCATCGAACACCACGTCAGCGACACCGGCTAGCGTGGTCAGAACCCTCGCACCGCTACCCGCCAAAGCGCCCACCGCCAAGTTGTGTGCGGCAGCATCAAAATCCTGCACCTTGCTGGACACAATCTCAAGTCGCGCCACATCGACATCGGCCTCGCGGCCAAGACCCGCACGCGTATTGGCCAAAATGCGCATGTCGGCAAAGCCACCGGCCATGCCCGTGAACAACCCACCACTTGCTGCCGATGCCTTCTGGAACAGCCTATCCATCCCGGAGGCTGAGATGATTAATGCCCCGCCGCGCAGTTCCGAACTGTCTCCAGCATAAGCCATAATATCGGAGCGGTCGGTCGTCACAACCGACGAGGTGCCCATCGCGCCACCAGACGAAATAGAGAAGCTCGACACGTTGGAATGCCCAGTTTGGCTGCCTTCCGCGACGATTTGCACCGCAGCATCCTCGCCGCTGCGTACGCGCGCGTCGGCGGTATCTGCCAGAATCGACGCATCAAAAACAGTTTGAGCCTTCGTCCCTGCTGCAGCCGCAGCGATCAGGCCAAAGCTGGCGGCAGCAGCGCCAGCGGTGTTATCTACGCTGCTGGCGCCAAAGGCAGCCACGTCAACACCTTCAAGCCCGACCACCCAGGCCTGGAGCCCTTCGCTACCGCTGATGCGCGCGGCCACGTCCGCGGCGATCAGCGCGTTCGAACCCGCCCCACCACCGGCGAAGGAAAAGCCGACGCCGCCCGCGATCGCCACTGCGGTTGCCGTGGCCTCGGTCTGGATCGACGAGGTATCGCTCGCCAGAACGCTGACTTTACCCTCAGCCAAAACCGAGGTGCTTTGGATCAGCGCGGCTACGCGTGAGGTAATCACGTTCTCGGCCCGGGCAACGCCGATCGACAGTGCCCCGCCCACGGGCCCGAACGCCGCGGCAACAGACAAAGCTGAAACCCGGGTAACGATCTGCGACAGGTCGTCGGCAGTGATAGAGATATCGCCGATGGCATCGATGATGTCATCAGGACTCCCGGCAATTCGCGCCAATGTCTGCGTACCAATCAGGTTTTTCGCCGAACCGCCGGCGCCGCTTAACGCGAGCGCCGCTAGGCCACCAACTGAAGCCGCCGCCGAACCTGCAGATATTTCTGATGCAATGAGCTGCGTATTGGTCGCCGCAACCATCACCGAACCGGTGCCAACAGCGCCCGGCACAAGGTTTATACTACTGCCTATAACCTCGGCGTGCACCAAGTTGTCCTGCGCGGTGACAACCTGTTCCCAAAGCTCAGGATCGTCGTAGTCCTGCGCTGGGAGCAGATCATCGAGCCTCCCGTCATCATTGACATCTTCGCGCTCAAGACGCTCGGTACCGATATAGCGCAGCAGGGAGCCGGCATTGGCGCCGGAATTAGGTGGGAACCAGACCAACGCGCCGGGATCAAGGTAGCGCGGGCGATCGCTGCCGAAGGTATAAGCCGCGTCGCCCTCACTGCCACCATAAGGTGTAAAACCAAGGTAGTTGCGAGCGATAGAGACCCCGACAGAGGCCCCCACGCCGGCAACCCCACCAGCCCCTGCCCCTACTGATGCCGAAAGGATCCGTGCATCGATACTGCCCTGCGCATCGGCCAAAACGGCCACGTTACCCGCAACAGAAAGATCAGTATCGATTACCTCGGCAGCCGTCTGTGACAGAATGACATTTAGCGCGCTGGCCCCAGCACCACTGATGCCTGCACCTGCGGTGCCACCAAAGCCCAGCGCCACCGACGCTGCAGAAGAGCGCGCCGCGATGGCCGCGTCAGAGAGAGTGCGCAGATCCAGCATGCCGTCAACGTTGCCTGCGATGCAGGCTAGTTCGGCAATTACACGCGTGGCAATCAGGTTTCGCGCCAGTGACATACCCACCGAAACCGAAACCCCGGCCGTGCCGCCCAGCGAAGCGGCAATCGATGCGGCAGTCACGTTAGCAACGATCGAAGACTCGTCAGACGCCAGAATAGAGACCGCGCCTACCTCCAGCAAATTCGCCGCCCCCGTGCCGACGCTTTTGCCCTGGATTGCGGCCTCGATCACCGTGCCGATGGCATTTTCCGCGCTCGCCCCTGAGCCGCTGGCAGCAACGCCGAACCCGCCGCCGCCCGCCAGAGCCACAGAAACCGAGGCAAGGCTTGCGTGGATCGACTGTTGCGATACTGCAGTCACGCTGACATCGCCCCCCGCATGGAGGTCGCTGTCGAGGATTAGCGCACGGATCGTCGCCGCCGCTGCGCTGCCCACACCGTCTTCAACGCCCTCGGCTCCAATGGTGTTGCGCGCGATCGAGACCCCGATTGAGGCTCCCACTGCACTACCGGAACCTGCGGCAAGCGCTGCCGATGCCGAAACGACCGTGGCCAAAATCGCCTGTGTGGATTCCGCGTGAAGGTCTAGATCATCCGCGACCTGCACATCGGCGTTGGCGATAATCGCATCGGTCGCCCCTGAAATGCGGTTGACCGAAACCGCTCCCGCGCCACTAATTGCCAAAGCACTGCCGCCGACCGAGAGACCGATCGCTGCCGATGCCGCGACTGAGGTGGCGTTGATGCTGTTACGCACCATACGCATCTCGTCGCCTTCAAGTGACAACGTGTAGCCAGTGCCGGCAGCGTCGGTAATCGACCAGCGAGATCCGGGCTCAATCGTGGCAACTGTCAGCTCGGGTTCGACCAGGCGCCAGACATCTGCATCAGTGTAGTCGGTGCCGTCAAGGTCGTAGCGATCGTAGTTACGCCCGACATATTCGTAGGTGGCGCCCGCGAGCCCGCCGCCGACATGGGTGTCGGAGAGGCGCACGGTATCGCCTTTGATCATACGCGTTCCAGCCTCGATTTCGGCCCAGCCAGCGGCATTAAAATCGATCTCTGCCAGAACAACCGTACTTTCCGCGCCGCCCCAGACACGCATGCTCTTGGCCCCGTTCAGGGTAACATCGACGATGTCGCCGGCAGCAAGCGTGACCGGCGCATCATTACGCGCAAGCGCGACATCCCGTTCGAGCCAGATCTCATCAACGCTAAAGTCGATGCTCTGGAAACTCAGCTCAGCCTTGTCGCCAAGATATTCGAACGCCTGGACAGTGCTATTTTCCCCATGCACCAGTATGATATCACCAGTGGCTAACGTGGCGGGTTCGGTGCCCAAACCACTGTGAAAGGTGACTGCCGACCATGTCGTGTCATCGTCAAGGTCAAGAGTGGCAAGGTTGCGACTGCGCTCGTCACCGAGGTATTCGTACAAGGCCGGGTAGCCCGCTGGCGAGGAAATAACCAGTTGCCCGGCGGTCAACGTCATGAAGGGGTCATCGAGCTGATGATCAGCCCCGGTGATCACCCGCTCCCAGGTATAACCATCGCTGAAATCAGCCGCGCCCAGATCAACTTCGGTCTCGTCATCACCGAGGAAGCGATACACATTTCCGCTTGCTGTATCGCCTACCAAGTTACCAGTGTCTAGGCTGCGCGTACCCTCGCTTGAGGAATAATCCCAATAAATCTCATAGGCGCTGTCGTAAGTCGCCGTCGGACGCAGTTCGTCAACTTGAGGCAGGTTCAGGCCCGCCTCTTCAAGCGCAGACACAAGCGATGCGGCTTTCGCCGGGTCGGCAAACTCTTTCGCCAGTTCCCAACGTTCGGAGTCGCTGAAATTTTCGGCCGAAAGAACGAGATCGTCTTCCTGCTCGAGCAGGAAGCGATACACGCGTCCCGCGACGCCGCCCCCTGAGTGGAACTCGTCTACAACCACCGTGTAACCTGCCTTGAAATCAAATTCGGGCCGGTCAACGAGGCTCCACAAGTCGCCATCGCCGTAATCAGTAGTACCCAGATCAACTGTGGCCTTATCGCCCTCGTAGGAATAGATGTCGCCATTGCCTCGCAAAACGGCCATGCCGCCGGCAAGCTTGACGACGCCGTCGCTATCGATAAAATCCCACCTGCGACCCTCATCGCTGCGGAAAGCCGCTGTATCGGCAGGTTTCGAAAGGGAGTCGAGTGCATCAGCCGTCAACCCCTTTTGCTGCATGTCGGCCCATGTCAGCCTGGGTGCAACGGGCACTCCCGAGGACAGCCCTTCTACGGTGACCTTTCCAGTATCTGCCACCAGCGACACTCCATCGACACGCGCGGTGGCATCTGACCCAATCTCATTGAAGGCAATCGACAGCCCGATCGCGACAGATCCCGAAGATCCACCACCAGCAAGCGAGGCGGCAAGCGAGGCCGCTCCCGCCACTGCATCAATGGTAGCAAAACTGCTAGCACGCACGGTGAGATCAGCAGCCGACACCACGTGATCGGCGGCCGAGCTGCCCGCAACCAAGGCCTCCGCACCGGCTAACACGAGGTTGTTGGCATAAACACCCGCTGCGCTACCAGCCATGCCACCGGTGCCCCCGGCACCAATCGCCGCGGCTCCAGCAAGAACACGCGCATCAATTTGCGCCGTTGTTTCGGCCTCTACAACAAGCGAACCGGAGGCCGCCAAGTTGCTGCTGTCAATCACCGCCCGAGCACTCGAATTGATCTCTTCGAAGGCGAGCTCGCGCCAAGTGTCGGTATCATGGAAATTGGCGGTGGTCAGGTCTAACCCGTCTTTAGCAATCAGATCAGGCCCTAGATATTCGTACACGACACCGGAAACCAGCCCTGTATCGTTAAGTACCCGTGTGCCGGTGGTGAGGATAGCGAGCGGGCTGTCGGCTCCGTGATCGCTGGCCAGCAGGTCAAAGTCGGCTTCCAGACGTGGCGTTGCTCCGATGATGTTGCGCGCCGCTGAAAAGCCCAGTGCCGCCGCCTTGGCCGACGACCCGCCCACCGATACCGAAGCCGCGATGGCGCGCAGCCGGGCATCAATGCGCGAATTGTCAGTCGCTGTTACAAAGACGTGGCCAGCGGCCAAGGCCGCGGCTGTTCTGAGGTCGACACCGGCGATGCCGGCATCAGCCGCTCCGGAAATACGGTTGAGCGCAAGCGTGCCGCCTCCACTTACAGCTGGCCCACCTTTTGGGCTGGCCGCTACGCCAATAGCCGTGGCGCTGCCATTGGCCAGGATCGCCGCGCTGCGATCGGCTGTGACCTTGACCGTACCATCCTGTGACTGCACCTTGGTGGCGCCGGTGCCGACAATCCCCGCATCGAGCAGCGCATCGATCTCGTTGCGTGTCATACTAAGCCCGATCGAAACCGCGCGGCTGCCGCCGCTTGTGCCGCCTGAAATGGCCATCGACGAGGCCGACACCTCAGCATTGATGCGCGAAGCATCGGTTCCGGCAACGCTGATATTACCGCCGGCAAGTACATCCCGACTGCCGCTCAGACGCGCCACAGTTTCGGCCGCGATCTTATTCATGGACATCACTGGCGCGACAGAAATCGCCGATGCCGACTGGCCCTTTGGTGCGGCTTCGGTGCTGGCATCGACCGCTAACGCCGACGACGCAATCACCGCGTCGATGCTGCCTGTCCAGTCGGCGCGCACATCAAGCGCTCCAGCGATGTCCAACGCAGTCTCCTCAACCCAGGCGGCTGTGCGCCCCGGGGTGGGGTTTGCGCTCGACTCTCCCGACATCAACCCCGAAAGCGTGTCTCCAATATTGCCCAGAAGGTCTTGCGGTGCGTAACCTATGGTATTGAATGCTAGCGTCACCCCGACCGACTTCTTGGCTTGAACCTTGCTAGCCAGATAAGCCGATATCACGGCCGAGTTGGTCGCAGCGACCTGCATGTCACCGGCAAGCTCTTCGCCGGCCTGCGTAGCAATCGAGCTATCTTTCACCCAAGTTTCTGTCGAGCCGATCAGTGTGTTGGTGGCAATCACCACCCCAGCGCCGGTTCCATCGGCAGCAACATCACTGTTGTCGGAGGCCACCACACGACCGGTCTTACGGGCATCGACGACCAGCGAACCAGCGGCATCAACAACCATGTCCTCGATGAAAGCTTGAGTTTCTCCCTGCACGTCGTTTCGAGTGACAAGCCCGCCGATTGCCGAAGCGCCGCCATCGTTGCCGATTGCATCGGCAATATCGAGACCCAATGAAACCACTCCGTCAATATCAAGTGCGAGCCAGCGAGTGCGATCGGTGTAATCGGCATTGGCAAGGTCAAGTTCCTCGCCCGGGCCGGTATAGACGTAAAGCCCGCCAGGCGTGCCGAGAACACGCTTCCAGCTAGTGCTGTCGGTAAAATCCTGCTCTTCGAAGCGCACGTCGCTCAGCGGAGTGGCTCCAACATACTCATAGGTATGCCCCGCGGCGGCACCACCGATGCTGGTTTGTAGCGCCACTCGCTCGCCAGTGAACATTTCAGAGGGGCGGTCAAGCTCGCCATACTCGGCCGAGGCAAGGCGCACCCGATCACCGATCTTAAGGTCCTGTGTGCTTGACTCATCGGTGTAGGTTATTCCGACAAAATCAAGAAGGGCACGCATCGCCATGCCCAGTTCCGAGCCATCCCCCTGCGCCGACGACACGAGATCGATCTGCGAATGGATGTTGGCATCATCCGCCGCGATAACAGCCAACTCGTCCGCCACCGAAAGGGTGTTGTCAGTACCGCTAGCATAGGCACGCGTGTCGCCCGCCAACATGTTGCTCGAAAGCACGAAGCCCGCGGCAAGACCAGACCCGGCGCTTTGCGCGGCAGCTTCAGCGGCCGACGAGGTGGTATTATCAATACTGGCGTAAATGAAAGCCTCTGAGGTCGCGGTGACATTCAACCCAAGTCCCGCGGTAATGTCTGAGGCAACCACCCGCGCAGTGGTGTTGCTAGGCATTTTCGCGCCGATATTAGTGCCGATCAAGGCATCGATGGACGAGGCCAGAACGTTGCTTGCCTCGTAACCGATGGTGTTGAAGGCCAGTGTCGCTCCCACGGCGGTGTCGCCGGCGCTGACAGCGCTGGTGTTGCGAGCGTTGATATGGGAGCTGTTGAGTCCTGTGATGGCCACGTCGCCAGTGGCGTTAATCACGCTGCCTTCGATCAGAGCGTCGGCGCCGCCGAGAATCATATTGGTGGCAATCACGCCACCCACGGCGAGCCCATCTCCCTCGGCGCCCGAGGCGGTGGCTGTGGCGTCGATAGTGGCGGTGATCAGCGCGTCATTGGACACCGCCACGCGGACATTCTCAGCAGTGACTTGGGTGCGCACGATCTGCGCAACGGCGGAGCCGCGGACATCGTTGCGCGCGACCACCCCACCTAGCGCCATGGCACCGCCAGGTGCAGCAGGCTCTTCGGGGGCTGGCTCATCGGCCACGGCCTCACCAAGTCGATAGCCGATTGTGACGATGTCGTTGTCGGCGACATCGCCATCAAAGCTGATCACCCAGCCCGCGCCGCCCTCGACCCCACTCGCTGCGCGCACATTTGCGGCAAGCCCGAGATCAGCCAGTTGGTAAAGCGTCTGAGCCTCTTCGCCGTCCTCGTCGGTATCGAATACAATGAACTCGGCAGCGTCTATAGCCGCAGCCAGCCCCTCGGCGGTTACATCGGGTGCAATAGCGGTGGCCATGTAAAACGCGCCATTGATTTCGACCTGAAGGTCGAAGCTACCGACGTTCGCCAGAGTATCGGTGTCAAGCACAAAACTCGGAGCACGGGCGCTGCGTCCCTCGAGAGCGGTATCGGCCAGAACAAGAACTGTATCAGGACGGTTTAGTGCACGTAGTTGCGGCAGATCACCCGCTGCCACGGCACCGCCAAATCGCAGTTCATAGACCGGCTCGTCGTTAGCGTCGGCTTGCACCGTCACCTTAACGCTGCCCTCACCAAGGACTTTATTAAAGGCCGTCTCAATCAGGGACGCCTGATCTTGTGAGGTGGCTGGTGCTACACCTTCAAGCTCACTGCGGGTGTTGATCAACAAAACGCCTTCGGAGGAGCCGGTTTCAAAAACCGAAACTAAGGGGACTGCGCGTTCGGCGAGATCTCCCTCGAAAGCAATCTGATATACCCAGAGGCTGCCACTTTCTGAAGCCGCCTGAACGGTGACGTTACCCTCTCCGATAAGGCTTTCAAGCGCGACTTGAAGGCTGACGCGGTTTGCCTCGGTCGCGGCCACAATATCAACCACATCTCTAGTTGCGGGCGCAATGAAATCCACTTTAGCCTGAAGCCCGCCAAGCTCAACCGTGTAGGTTGCTGCAACCGGTGCAGAAATATCGGCATTGAGCGGATCAATCGCGGTGACCAGCCCTGCGTCGGGGTTGAGCGGACGCACCATAAGCGCGCCCAGATCCTTAATTTGATCGTAGAGCGTATCAGAAAACTGGATACTGACGCTTTGATTATTCGCCGGCGACGTCTTAGAATATTTCGCAGTTATCCCGCCAAGCTCATAGGTGCCGCGTCTGACAAGCTGCTCCTGTCCCGGTATATCCAGCAGGCTGGCCAGCGCTTTGACCACGGTACCCGGCTGCCGGGCGACCTGCGTGCCTGTGAAGCGCGCCTTTGATGACACCGTCTCTGGGTCATTCTCAAAGTAGAACTCAAAATACTGCGTGCCCGTAAGCGGTGCCACGTGCGAAAGGTTCAGCTCATAGCGCGAGGCCGGCGTCGCAGCGCCCACGAGATCATAGCTTGGCAGGATAGTCAGCGTTTGCCGAGCATTCTGCCCAACACCGATATCAAGCACCTCCACTGGCGGTGTCTCAATATCGCCGATCCCAAAGGAAACGGCGGGAAGCTCCACAACACCATCAGAGCTCGGAGTGTAGCTGTGGTTCGCGGTGTCAAACTGGATAGTCTGTATTTCATCAACAGCGGACCGTACGGTCGAGACCATTGCAAGGTCGGCCCAGGTGTCTGCCGCATCCAGCGGCGTGGGTTCGGTCGGAACAGTATCGCTGGGCGTCGTTTCGCTCGAGGTCGGTTCGCCTGTAGAGGTATCGGCCGAGGCAGTGCCAGTGGCGCCTACCAGCTTGTTGATGTCGAGTTGACCAAAATCATAATCCGGCAGGCGGATCTCGGCAACTGTGGGATCTTCGAGATCGACGAAGACGGCCAAAATCTCCGACACGTTCTCAGGAAGGAGATCGAGAATGTTGAAGGAGATATATCGCTCGCCCTCGTCAGTTTCGCCATTCGTAAGATACTCGAAGCCCGCAGAGGAGGCGAGGTTCTCGATCAACGAAGCGACAGGCAAGTCATAGGAGATGGTTTCGTCATAGCTCGCCGGCAGTCCCAGCGCCGACGCCAGCCCGCCAATTGAAGAAACTTGAGACAGGTCGAATGTGACTTGGCCCGAGAGCGCCGGGTCGAACAGTTGCAACTCCGTGGGAATGAATTTGAGAAGGTCGAGGAAAACATCTACCGCCGGAACAGGCGCGCCAATATTACCGAAATTGAGCTTCGGCAGATCAAGCGTGACGGTCTCGGCACTAGGATCAATGAAAGGCGAAATAAGTGCAAATGCGCTGTCGCTCAGAATGTCGGAAAGGTTGAAGCTCGACAAATTAAAATCAAGCAACCCCTGACTTTGAAGCGTTTCGGACAGTTCGACAACAGGCACCGTGGCATCGACATCATAGCCGATCAGCACCCCAGCAAAACTTGGGTCGACCACTGAAAATTGCGACGGCAAGATCTGAATCAGATCAAGCAGCGCTGCCTCGAGCGATGCCGGGTCGGTGACATCGACCACTAGCTCGCTGCTGTCAGCGAAATAAAAGAGCGTGTCGTCGTTAGGATTGAGCAAACGCCCTAAATCAACACCTGGCGTGATCAGCGCGTCGAGGTCGAGCGTAGGCATGGTCAGTTGGAGCGGGGATAGGTCTTCATCTATCAACCCTGCCACGACATCGCCACCCAGCGTGCTTGTCCTGACCGTAAGTGGGTCACTACCGAAGCCCAGCAGCACAGTCTTGCCCAGCAAAGTCAGCTTAGCCTGGGGCAAGAAAAGCTCTATCTCCGGCGGCAGCGACGGCGCCACATTGCCCTCGGCGTCGGTATATTCGAGGTAGAGCCCAACATCAAATTGCGGGAGTTCCGGAATGAACTCACCGTTTAGTAGTGCCTGAAGATCGACCAGATCAAGCAACGTAGTATCTTCCCAGCCCACAGTGGCTCGGGCACCTACGCCCACGGAAGCTCCACCGGAACCCAGTATCTCGGTCTCATAAAGAATCTGATCGTAATCGAAGAAAGGCAGCGCCGGATCGGGCAAGCTTAGCTCAAGCTCAAGCGCCGGCCCTTGGAAGTTGAGCCCGAGGAGATCAATGCTGGGCGCCTGGATATTAACACCAAAACCGTCTTCAAGCGCCGTGATGCCGCCTTCGGGGGCGGTACCGGTCAATGTGTCAATAATGCGGCTGTTGAGCCAACCGAACGTGGCAGAAAGACCCAAGTCCCAATCCTCCCCAGCAAGGGTGACCTGGCCGGCCGATAACTCGGCCGATACCGACGGCAACTCAGGATTGTTGACTAGAAGTCCGACTCCGGGAATGTCGTAAACCTCACTCGACAATTCGAATAGGACCCGTTCAGAGCCTTCGTCAACGAACAACGAAAGTCGGTCATACACGTCTTGGGGCAGTAGATCAGCAAGGGTGAACTCGCTCAGCAAGAAGGGCATGAAGCCCGCGCCCAGCGTCTCTAATGTCGCGATCAGCGGACTGTCGGCAAAGCCGAGATTGCCCGGAACGATCTTGATAAGATCAAAGAAGGCCTCTTCGACCGACCCGAAATCGGTCACGTCAATATAGAGCTCGTCGCCTGTTAGTTCATAATCGTCGACCGTACCGTCAAACAAGCTGTCAAGGTCGAGATTGGGCGCGGTGATGGTGAGCGGATCAAGCGTACTATCAAGGATGCCGCCCATGTCGCTGCCCAGAGCATCTGAAAGAGAAATCATTACTGGGTCGGTGCCAAATTCGAACACCACGGTCCGACCTAGGAGTGTAGCCTTGGCCTTGGGAAGCACTACCTCGATGACATCAGGCAATGTGCCGGCAAGGTTGCCCGCGCCATCATCATATTCAAGGTAGAAGCCGTAATCGAACGATGGCAGCGCCGGGTCAAACGTGCCCTCCGCCCAGGCTTCGATATCGACCATGTCGAGCAGGGTAGAGTCTTCCCAGCCCAGTTCGGCGCGCATGCCGATGCCCACCGTAGCCCCTCCGCTTTCCGGAATCTCCACCTCTGCTATAACGTCGTCGAAGCTATAGAAGGGCAACTCGGGATCGGGAAGCACGAAATCCAGCGAAAGACTCGGGCCGGCCAATGCTACGCCGCCCAAGTCGAAACCGGGAACCTGAAGATCAATACCGGTCTTGTTGGTCGAGAAATCGAAGTCAGGCGCCTCAGAAAACAGCATGCCGAGAAGCGTCTGCTCCTGCCAGCCAATCCCAACATCGAGACCGATGTCCCATTCCTGCCCGCCCAAAGAAACGGTGCCAGCCGAAAGGAACTCCTCGATATAAGGCAACTGTGGGTTGCGTAGGTCAATTTCTAGCGCGTTGTCCCAGTATTCGGCCGGGCGGTCAGTTACGCCGGGCCGCGCGAATAGTGCATCCATGTCTAGCTGTGGCAGGCTGACCTCAAGGGGGTTGAGCTCGGGGTCAACATAGCGCTGGAGCGACTGGGGAGTTTCGATGCGAATTTCGTCGCCATAGCTCAACTTGACCGGTCTGCCGAACAACGTGATCAGAATTGGTGGGGTCTTGATCAACAGTTCGGGCGGCAGAATTTGAAGATCATCAATGATGACATCATCGAAGAAAATCTCCGCCTCGAAACTTGGTGCAACCGGGCTAATCTCACCTTGCAGAAGCGAGTCAATGTTGACGACATCGAGAAGTGACATATCAGACCACCCGGCGCCTGCACGCACGCCCCAGCTGTAGGTCTGGCCGCCATGCTCAAAGGTCCCCAACACCTCGTCGAAGGTGTAGAATGGCATCTTCGGGTTTGGCAGGTCGATCGTAAGGTCAAGCGTTGGCCCAAGAAGTTCTCGGCCACCGACATTCACCGAGGGCAAGGTGACGATAAGCCCGTTATCTGTTCGCTCTAGCCCGGCATCGACTGGATCGTAGTCACCTGCAAGAAAATCAAGAAAGTTAACATTATCCCAGCCAACCCCAGCACCGAGGGTCACGTCGAAAGTGCTCCCGGCGAGGCTCAGATCCGCAAAAGACACCGATTTCTCGAAAAACGGCATCTGGGCGGCTTCGAGCGCCGAGAGTATCTCGGCCAGCTTGCCCTGAGGCGGCACCAGTTTGTACCACTGTCCATCATCACCGTAATTGACCGACGAAAGATCAAGTGTGGCACCATCAGTGCCCATATAGCGGTACAGCGCGCCTCCGTCGCCGCCGGCCTCATGATCAAGCGAGACCTGCACCTGTGATCCGAAGGAGATTTCCTGCTCGCCATCGGTAGACATGAAATCGACGCGCTCATATTCTGCGGCGACATCGGGGTCCACATCGGCCACTGAACTGGCCGAAACAAGCGTGTTGGCAATCACGCCGGGCGCGTTCGATGCTTCAAGTAACAGATCGCCCCCAAGGCGCAGCCCAGCGCCCAATTCTTCAGCTTGCGCAACATCGAGGATCACTGCTTCAGCAGTCGTGTTCACAAGGTTCGATCCGAGCACCATGCTGGCTGCGGCCCCTGCGCCCTGAGAGGAAGCAGCGTTGCTAGTGTTCGCCTCAATCATACCTTCGGTGAGCGCGCTGACATGCATATCGCCTGTCACGTCAAACATGCCAGAATCGATAACGGCCTCACTCTGCATGGGCGCTTCAGCGCCGAGCTGCGAGCCGATCAGAGCATCAAGCGTCTTCGCAAAGATGTTCTGCTTTTGCCAGCCGATCGCGTTGAAAGCGAGCGTCGCCCCTACAGCAGAGCCACCCGAGGTCATCGTGGCCTCGTTGAGCGCAGTGATTCCGGCACGGTTGCGCGCATCAATAGTAACATCCCCGGCCACCACCATTTCACTGTGTGAAACGTGGGCCAGTGTATCGCCCCGCACCGCATTTGACGCAATGAGCGCATTCAGTGCCAGTCCCGTATCGGCATCTTCCTCACCGGCGGAAACAGTCGTTCCAGCAAGCGTTGCATTAATCTCCGCGTCCTGTACCGCAAGCACATTCACAGGCCCGCCCACCAGCGCATCAACCCGGTCGATCACCGCAAGGGTATCGGTGGTGATATCGTTGTTGGCAACAAGCCCGCCCACCGCCGCGCTACCCTCGCTGCTGGCGGCCACCGATATATCGGCCGTGATCTCGGCCGCATCGGCCGCAACCAACGATAATTGTCCCCCAACCGTCAAGCCTAGCAGAGGGGCATCGATGGCAGTCTCGGAGTCCGATAGCGCGAGTAGCGTACGGGTACGAGTGCTGATCACGTTGGTGGCAAAAACCATTGAAGCGGCTGCGGCGCTGCCCGCTGTGGCCTCGTTGAGAACAGACGCCAAAATCCGCGCACCGTGCGCGGCCCCACTTTCAAGCGCTCCAGCGGAGAGAGAGAAGTCACCCCCTGTCTTGACCGTGGTGCCGATTAGCACGACTTCACTTGCAACGGGGTCATCCTCTCCCAGTACCCCACCGAGTAGCGCATCGAGGCCCTGCGCGAAGATGTTAGAAGGCGCCTGCCCAATAGTATTGAAAGCCAACACTAATCCTGCGGCTATGCCATCGGATGTGACGGTAGCAGCGTTCTCGGCAGTAATGGAGGTGGGGGTGTCTGTGGCCATCCGGGTCGCACCGCCCGACCGCACCAGACCATCCGTGACCAGCACATGCGCGCCGCTCAGCACTGCATTGGTTGCGATTACAGCATTAATAGCAAGTGGACCCGCAGCGCCCTCGGCTTCAGGGTCAGCGGCTGCTTCAACGCTACCGGTGACCACGGAGTTAATCACACCCTCCAAGCGCGCCACAGCAGCAAGGTCGCTCCCTGCTTCAAGCTTGGCCTCAGAAAACTCAATTAATACATCACCACGAACATCATTGCGCGCCACTACTCCACCAACAGCGACGCCCGCGGCGGCTGAAGAAAACGCCTCTATTGTCGCATCAATCTCCGCCCGGTCGGCGGCAGTCAGTCGCAGCTCCCCCTCAGCGCGCAGGTCGGTGATTGGCTCATCCTCGTTGTGGCGACGACCAAATATGTACACCCGCGAACTAACCAGGTTGGAGGCCAGTACAAATGAGGCCGCCGCTCCGGCGCTCATCGAGGTGGCGCCACTGAGCAAATTGGACAGGATAACCGAACCACCCTCTGCCGAAACTGCAACATCGCCATCGGCGCTCAGTTCCGTACCGTCAAGATCAACTTGCGCTAGCACAGCATCTTCGGTACCTGGCGCACCACTCAAAAGCAGGCCAAACGCCTGCGAGAAGATGTTTGCGGCCTGCCAACCGATCAGATTAAAGGCTAGCGTCACACCAGCTGCGGCCCCCTCGCTGCTGGCATTCGCGCTGTTGGATGCCTCAATGCGTGCTACCTGCTGCGCCGCAACCGCGACGTCCGCCCCTGCATCGACTTGGCTGCGCGCAAGCGTTACCAAAACGTCTCCACGAATGGTGTTGGCCGCGATCAGCGCGTTCACGGCAAAACCGCTTCCATCGCCACCTTCGGCGCGTACGTCGCCCGACATCTGCGCCATGATTGTTGCTGCAGCCCGCGCGATAACGTCAACCGACCCATTAACGCGAAGCCCAAGATCCGACAGATCAACTGTGACGTCACCCTGAACGTCGTTCCGAGCAAACAGACCACCCACACCACTGGTCGCACCGCTGGCATCAAGGATTATCTCAGCCAAAACACCTGAAGTATCGCTGGCAAGCACACTTAAGTCACCACCCACGGAGATCAGTACACCGTCGCCATTAGGCTGGTCCTGCCGCAAAACCCATGCGGATACCTCGCGCGCAATCATATTGCTGGCCAGCACGAAGCCCATGCCAGCGCTTTCAGCTGAGTTCGCCGTGTTCGAAATAGTGGCAGTGATTTGGGGCACTTGCACTGCCTCAATCACAAGATTGCCACCAATGTCGACATTACCACGGCTAAGATGAGCCACCGTGCGCAGTGGCTGCGCTGTACCAAGATTGGTGCCGATCAGCGCATCAAGCCCTGTCGCAAGAAGGTTCTGCGCTTGCCAACCTAAAGTGTTGAAAGCAAGCGTCGCGCCAATAGACGTGCCACTACCAGAAGCTACGGCAGTGTTGGTGGCTAAAACGGCAGCACGCGTACGCGCGTCTATCGCAAAGTCGCCTCCAATCACTAACGAGCTGTCAACTGCGCTAGCCTCCACATCGGTCAGGATAAGGTTGGACGAGACCAGAGCATTGACGCTCATTCCACCACCAGCCTCAGCTGCCGGTTCGGCGACGGCCACCGTACCCGATAGATCGGCAGTGATTTCACTCTCTGTTTCAGCTAATATATCGAGTTGCCCGCCAGTGCTAATATAGACGCTATCAGAGCCGGACCGCGTATCAGTGCGTACATCGTTGCGCACTATCATCGAACCAGCCGAAACCCCGCTATCGGAGCCCTGCACATCCATTGCTGCAGTTGCAGTGATGCTCGCACGGTCGGTCGCTGAGATCAGAACGTCACCGAGGGCATTGATAGCATAGAGCGGTGATACGTCACCATCGCGATAGACATCGCCCAGCACCTGTGCCCGCGTCAAACTGCGCAAACGGTTTGAGGCCAAAATCGCCGCCGCACCCGCCGATAGCGCACCACCAGAGGCACCCAGCGCAGCGACCAGAGAACTATTCATCACCGCATCGAGGTGAATCGCATCAAGCGTACGCACTGTGACGTTGCCGACTGCATCGACAGAACTGTCGTAGAGGCTAGCGGAAGTTTCCAAGGGTACCTCGGAAAACCCAGCGTCGCCTCCAAATAGCGAATTAAAGCCCAGCACCAACGAAGAGGACGCTTCCCAGCCAGCCAAGTTGAAGGCCAACGCTAAACCACCTGCCGATCCCTCGCCGGCCATTGCCGTACCGGCTACCGATTGCGCCGAAGCTGCAATGAAGTTTTCGGCGGCAACATCCATGTCGATGACCCCCACCATGACATCGGAAACCAGCGCCCGCACGGCACCAGTCACTTGGTTCCAAGCTAAGGTGCCGGCGGCTGCAAAAGACGGCGCAACGGCGTCATCCTCCGGTTCGACCACCACCTGGGACTGAGCTTCGGCGCTTAGATCACTAAGAGCTTGCGCCAAAACTGAAAGGTGCCCTGTGTTCAGAATCGAGTTTTCAACAAGAGCAATGACCTCACGCGACCATGTATTAGTTGCGTAAGCCACACCAAGGCTGACTCCATTGAAAACCGCAAGATCAACCGCTAATCCGCCGGAAGTTGCCTCAAAGCGCGCCGCATCAACCGCAACAACGTTGGTCTCAACAAAAAGGTTGGCATCAGTGTCGAGAACGGCTGCATAAACATGCCCGCCGGCCTGTTGTTGCACCACTTTCGCCGTAGAGGCCGCGCTGGCTTCGTTAAGCGCCAGAACGTTCAGTGTGTCGGCAAAAAGCTCAGCATTCTGGACGATGGCGTCTACCTCATCAGTAACTGAAAGCATCTGAACGCCAAGGAAATCCGACGCGACATCAAGCACAATCCCACCCTCGGAACCATCGGCCACCGTCGCGCCCACCTGCACAATACCGCTGACCGGACTTGACTGATCACCCATCAGGAAAGGCGTGGTACGATCACCCAATACCGACGCCACCTGTCGGGACACAGAAACATCCGAAAGAACCAGACCGAACCCGCCGTTTTCAAGCGCCGACGCGTCGACATTGCCCTCAGCCGAGCCTGGCGCAACGCTGAGATCAAGCTGCGTGGTCGCATAGGAATCAAGCGTAAGCTTGGGCGTATCAGTCGAGGGCTGTGTGATGGTCAAATTGGCACCGCCGGCCACACTAGTGGTAGCGCTCTGCGATAGATCTACCGACAAAACGCCTAGTGAGTTAGCCGAAGCAACGGCAATTTTGGCCGTCGAGCCTGATCGCATCGTGACTGATTTCGCACTGACCGCGCTTTCATCACCAACAAAAACGTGCGCTTGCACGTTGGGATCAACCACGACGCCATCGACTGAACCTTTGCTACTTATCGAAAGTGAAAGGTTAGACAGCGCAGTCAGCAATAAGTCGCCCCCAACTCTAATCTGACCCAGCACCGATAGCTCTGCAACCACAGCATTGGACGCAAAGAGCGCAGCCACACTATCTACAAAATCGTCTTGCACCCGCTCAATTGTGTCGCTCGCTGCCGCAGCCAAGGTCAGGTCACCCGTGGTAGAAATCACAGAAGAACTGCCAACCAAAATCCGCTCGACATCAATGGACACAGATTCAGTATCAAGAGCAATAGCACCAACAGAGAGCGAGTCGACCCCCCCCTCACCCGAAATCGTGAGCGCAGCGCTAGGCGCTGTGAACAAAATATCGCGAATATTATCACCCGAAAGCAACAACTTATCACCACTCTGCGTAAGCCGAAGATCGGATGAATCCGCCTCACCAAGACCCAATTCGATTTCATCGAAAACAACGTTGAGCTCTAGTACTTCACCAGCTTCTGACAGAGCAGCGTTTTGCTCTACTCCAGGGCCAAATTGGGACAGATCGATCTTGACTCTAGAACGGTCCAGACCCTCAAAACTCGACACCGCTGTTTCGGCACGCGGCACCGAAAAGTTTAGTTGTGCGGCACCTTCGTCTGCTTCTTTGTTGTGCTGAAGCAATGGATCGGCCGACAAAAGCACTCGATCTTCTAGCCGATCGAGCTTGCCGCGATTACGCCTCCAGTGCCGGTTCGAGATTGAGGCGCCACCGGAGGATAAGGGAAATCTTTTCTTCATTATAGGGCTCCTTCGCCAACGTTACCCATCAAATCCTCGGAAGCGCTCGCACAGATCAAATCCGCCCGCAGCACAATCCCAACGCCTAAAAAACTGTGCGATCAACCCCAGGCGCTGGGAGGGACGAAAGTCTTTTCTCAAACCACGATGCCTAAACAGGTAGAGGCCAGCACCGCCAATCGCCACTCGTCGACCATACAATCCTTCAAGCATGGTGAGCGCCCAATGACGCAAATCACGTTATTACAAACCGAAGATCCTCGGTCAAGCACAATGCAGTCTCAATTTTTTTGTATTTTTTTCAATATCTTACTATTATCTTTCGGACGCCAGTCTCACCGCCGATGCCCCCCATTGAACAGACGGCATTTTGCCAGTATTAGCGACACTCCAAGTGATGATATCAATATTTCAAATGGGATCGTCTGAATTCTTAATTGTCCCGGCAACAAGGTCAAAAGAGCTCGTCATTGTCGGGCATGGGCACTCTACTTAACAAGGCGATCCGCCAACCAAGATGTGCAACGCAGCCAGCAAGATGGAGAAACATGAAATGTTCCAGAATGTCGCGCCAATAAACAAAGAGCGTCACGCCAAAACAAAGATCAAACAGTCCAGCGATTTCCATTTCGCCAAGGAGTTTCATCTTGCCTATGTCACTGTGCACGAATTCGTTCGGGCTTCGGGGAACTATCCGATTGTGTTCCTAGAGGACAAGCAGACTGAAGGCTTCAAGGCGATTGCTCTCCTCGGCATGGAAGCAGGTCGTAATGCATTTATAAATGACAGTGGCAAATGGGACGCACCATATATCCCTGCCATCATTCGACGTTATCCCTTCGCTCTAGCTCCTTCTGCTGAAGGCGATCGTTTCATCGTCTGTGTTGATGAAGGTAGCGATCTTGTGAATGAAGATGATGGCGCCTCTCTGTTCAATGCAGAAGGCGAGGCGGAGCCTATAATTGATAACGTGAAGCGATATTTAGCAGAATTACACCAAATGGATCAGTTCACTGCTGAATTTGCTGCATTTTTGCAGGCTAACAATCTTCTGACACCTCTTAGTATGCGAGTGAGCCTGAATGAACAGCCACGCAACATCACGGGTTGCTATGTTGTTAACGAAGATCGCCTTAACAATCTGAGCGATGCGAAATTTTTGGAAATCCGAGAAAAAAAATATCTTCCAGCTATTTACGCCCACTTGATGTCGCTCGCTCAGTTTGAAAGCCTGGCAAAACGTTCTGTCTCGTCAGGTGGGTCTGACATAGAAGTCAAGGATGCAGCTGAAGAGGTGGTGGACGACGTTGACGACGCGCAGGGAGGTGCCGAAAAGACAAAAGGCACACCTGCTAAGAAGCGTCTTATGTGAATTTCTTCAAGTGCCCGGGACAGTCCAGGCACTTTTTACCGAGGAGGTGTTATGAAATCGTATCGGAACGGTTATATAGCATCTCGTGGTATACGGCTTACCGGCGGGGGGTTCATGGCATTTGCGATATGCGCGTGCTCCCCGTTGGTTGGCGGGGCTCAGGGCTCGGAGCAAGGTGCTATTTCTGCGCTAGCCGAAGTTCATGCCCCGGATAGACATTTGGACGTTCCGAACTTAGAAGATGGACTGTCCTTACCTGAATTCGTTTCGGTATTGCAACAAAATAACTCTAGCATTCGGATCGCAAGCAACGACATAGCGCTGGCTAACGCTAAGTTTGAGGAAGAAAGTGCCATTTTCGAGCCGCTACTTACAAGTTCAGTTTCTGTATTGAATAGTCTCGAACCTCTTTCGGTCGATGATCAGCTTCTCGGGCGCACCCCGGACCCCTACCCTAGCAAAGCCCAAAATCTTGAAGTGGCGCTCACAAAACTAATAAAGAACGGTTCTACTATAAGCCTGACATCGCGCGTCCAGCGCGAGAAGATGGGAGACCTTCGCGATTATCAGTATAGTAGCTTTTTAGGTGTTGTGCTCAATCTACCTCTAGCACGTGGGCGTGGGGAAAACGTGGTTATGGCTGGCATCAATCGCGCTGATCTAGGTCGCGAAATTGCCACAATGACCAAGATTGACGGTGAGAACACTCTTTCCGCTCGCGCCGCGCTACTGTTCCTCGACTCAGTCGGGGCGCAACAACTGAGCGACAATCTTGCCAAGCGTATCAGCATATTAACCAACCTATTATCACTGAGTAAACAGCTCATAGAGCGAGGGCGCCTGCCCACATCTGCACTATTCGAGATAGAGAACGCACTCGATCAGATAGTCGCGGTAAAATCCGAAACCGACCAGCAATTCGCACGATACAAAAACGATGTATTGACGCTAGCAGGGATGCGAGCATCCGGTAAGAAGTCATTTCGATTTGATGCTACGTTGCTACCATTGCATGCGCTGTTGCCCTGTGCACTTGATACATGCATACGCCTCGCACTAGACAACCGCGCCGATTACCAAGCGCAGCTCGTACGCAACCGTCAGGCGGATATTGATGTGGTTACTGCGCAAAACAAGACACGGCCCCGCGCTGATCTTGTGCTAGAACTCGGCCTTTCTGAGAAAGCAGGAACACTGGGCTCGTCGCTTTCAGCCAAAGGCTTGACAAGCAACTCCACCGTGCGTTTTGGTGTAGAATTGGAATTGCCATTGCGAGGGAACTCGCTTGGGAAAGCTGCATTGCGGCAGGCCATGCTGGCGCGCGAAAACGTCTTGATTCAAACTCAAGATTTGCGCCTACAGATTGAAAATGAGATCGCGTTCCAACGCCACTCAGTGCAAAGCACCGGTGAGCAGTGGACAACTTGGCAAGGGATCGCGGAGCGCCAAAATGCTCAGTTTAAGACAGAGAGAGACCGCTTTAAACAGGGAAGGAGCGATATAATCCAGATTCTACGCGCGCAGGAACGTGCGCTCGATGCGCAAGCAACTGCCAACAAAGCCCAAATTGCTCACGCAAAAGCTTGGATTTTGCTGATGGCGACACAGGGCCGTTTGAGAGAAATTGTAAAAGATAAAAGACTTTTCAGGACATAAGTAACTCTATGAGAGATATTTTTTGTCTTGCAACCACTTTTTTAATTTTACCAAACCTGTTGCTTGCGGCAACCGTTGCCGTCGGTGTTACTGAACCTATTACCACGGTCTCGCTTAGCATGACAGAGACCGGTCGAGTTGAAACGATAACAGTGACAGAAGGCAGCCGCGTAATTGCCGGTGCGTCTCTCATCATACTGGATCGGCGTATAGAAGAACTTGACCGACGCAGCAAGAAGATAGCCTTGGAGGATCGTTCCGCGATTACCGAACTTGAAGAGCGCATTAACATTCTTTCGGACCAGCTTGAAAAAGCTCGCACACTACTTGCGGATGGGGGCGTTTCGCACAAACAGGTACAGGATGAGCAAATCGCCCTAATGACCGCACAATCACAGCTCTTGGCGCTGCGTGAAAAAAAGCGCCGGGAAGCGATCGACTTTGACCTTGCGGAAGAGAACTACGAGCGCCGCCAGCTTTTGGCTCCAACTGAAGGAATCGTCACTCAAATCAATGTAGCAATCGGTGAAACTGTGACGCCGCAAGAGACTATTATTGAGCTAGTGAATGTATCTGAGATTAAGTTTCGTGGTAACTTCTCGGTCGCAGACGAAGGCCGCTTTGAGGAAGGGCAGGACGCCACACTGCGGGTCTGGCAGAACGGTCAAGAGCTGCAGCGGCACGCAGTGGTAGTCTATGTCGCTCCTGTGGCAGATCCATCGAGCGGTCTCATTGAAGTGATCGCCAAAATCGAAAATCAGGATCTAAGCGTGATCCCAGGAACAACGGCTGAACTGATAGATACTAGGCAGGACGTACAATGAATGTCACGGCACTGCACCAGCCCAAATTTCAAAGCACGACGGGAAACGTTTCGCTACAAGAACTGGCTGCTGCAAGCGAGCTCGGTCCCAATTTCTGGCAACATTATCTTATAGCCGGCGCCCATGCGCTTGGTGCCTCTATGGCACTACTTCTTGAAAAGGATGCAACGCGGGGCGTTTGGCGCGCGGTGATGAAATATCCGCAGCGCAGCAGCAACCTTACGGAATTCGCCGAAACGCTTCTGCTTGGAGCCGAACAGTCCCAAGCCATCGGACAGCCGATCGAAAGCGTCCTCGACACAGGTCAACGGCTGCGGATGTTACCGCTTGCAGTGGGGCCGTCGTCGCACCAGACGGGTGCAGTCCTAGCGCTGTGGCTGCCCTACCCGGCGCAGGAAAGCGTTCTGGAGACGGCGTTCGAGCATATATTTATTGCCCTCCCCGAGCAAGTTGGACGCAACAGCAGCGGCCAAACCGTCTCAGGTGACGTGCGACTGGCCAACGATACACTCATGAGGCTAACCCATGACGTGTGCATGCAAGACCGCTTCCTCAAGGCAGCCTATCACTTGTGCAACGTTCTTGTCACCAAACTGGGTGCCGAGCGCGTTTCATTGGGCATCATGCTCCGGGGCCGCATCCGACTTTCTGCGGTAAGCCAGTCGGCCGATTTTGACCGCCGCGCGGCCATCGCTCGCGACATTGTCGACGCCATGGAAGAGGCCTGTGACCAAAGCCGTGCCGTAGCCTTTCCCGACAGCGAGGAGGGTCGCGTTGTTAATCGTGCTCACCGGATATTTTCTGAGAGTCATGGTAACAGAGCCGTTCTTAGCCTACCCTTTGAGGGACGTAAGGGCCTGTTCGGCGTCGTCTTCATCGAGCAAAAAGAGCAGCCCGTCAGCACTGATGAGCTTGTCCGGCTTCGACACCTGCTGGCTGCACTCGGCCCATTCTTGGACCGCATCTATGCCGCCGACCGGATTTTCTTCTTGCGATGGATTCATGCTGCAAGTGAAGGCGCACGTTTCTTGCTGGGCCCCCGTCAGATCGCGGCGAAGTTAGGCGTTTTAACTTTGGCGGCATCACTTATCACCGCCTCATTGATCGAGATCGACCACAAGGTCGGCGCCAAGGCCACCCTTCGCAGCGATGAATTGTCGGTAATCTCTGTCCCGTTTGACGGTTTCTTAGCTTCCGTTCACACCGATCTGGGAGAACACGTGTCACAGGGGCAGCGGCTCGTTACACTCGACCAGCGCGAACTTTTGCAGGAAGAGACCATAGCCCTCGCCGATGTAGTGAGGTACCGCCGCGAGGTCGAAAAGGCTCGCGCAGTGCGCGAACTGGCCAACATGCAAATTGCGAGCGCACAGCAGGCTCAAGCCGAGGCCAAGCTGGAATTGGTGCGCTTCAAGCTGGCCAATTCCGAAATTCTCGCCCCACGTAATGGCATCGTCGTCGAAGGAGAACTGCGCAATAATCTTGGCTCGCCAGTGCGCCAAGGTGAGCCGCTGCTCAAGGTGGCGAGTACGCATACGCTGTTCATTGAGCTTGAAATCAGGCAAGATACGGTACCACTTTTGAATACTGGAGACATCGGTCAAGCCTCGCTAGTCGGTCACCCCGACAAGAAAATTGAGTTCGAGATTGAACGGATCGACCCAGTTGCCGAAGTGCGTGACAATGCCAACGTATTCCTAGCCAAGGCGAATATTCTCGGCAATAATCAGTCGTGGTGGCGTCCCGGCATGGGCGGCAATGCCAAGATCAATGCTGGTAAGCACCCAATCATTTGGGTCATGACCCGCCGCACCATCAATTTCTTACGTGAATTCTTTTGGCTATGACTGCTATCGACCTGTCACAGCAAACGTTTTCAAATGCGTGGTATCGCGTTGCCGACCTGCGCTGTGCTTTGCGTCCCAGTGTGATAGCTCGACGCCAAACCTTTGGGCAAGAAATTTGGATCGTACTCAAGGAAAAACTCAGCGCAGAGTGGTTTCGGGTATCACCCGAAGCTTATCAATTCCTTGCAACGCTCAACGTCGACCGGACAGTTTCCGAAACCTGGAATCTGACGCTTGAGCGTGACCACGATTTCACTCTTTCGCAAGAAGAAGTGGTCCAGCTCCTAGGCCAGCTGCACCTCTCAAACATGCTGATTTACGACCAGTTCTCAAATTCCGACAGTTTCTTTGAACGGTTCAGTACGAAGGCTAAGCGCCAGAAGCGCGCGCTTCTGGTTGGGTTTCTCTCGATCAAGATTCCGCTTTTTGACCCGAACCGGGCCCTTGATGCCAGCCTGCCGCTGATCAAGGTCATGTTCGGTCCAGTAGGACTGATGCTGTACCTGTTGCTCGCCACTGCGGGCGCAATTACCTTTATGCAGAATGCCGAAGCACTTTTTGCCTCAACCGAGGGCATCCTTGCGCCGGGCAATCTGTTTCTGCTCTATATAGGTTTCGCTTTTGCTAAGACGATCCACGAAATTGGCCACGCCAGTCTGTGCAAATTCCACGGCGGCGAGGTGCATATTCTGGGAATCATGCTATTGATCTTCACCCCAGTACCATATGTCGACGCCAGCGCAAGCTGGGGTTTCCGCTCACGCGGGGAGCGGCTTTCGGTGGCTGCGGCCGGGGTACTGTTCGAACTTGCAGTTGCTGCGATGGCTTTGATTGTGTGGGCACATACCGCCCCTGGAACGCTCAACTCTCTGGCCTACAACGTCGTCTTCACAGCCAGCGTCTCAACACTTCTGTTCAACCTGAACCCGCTTCTGCGCTTCGACGGATACCACATTCTTGTCGACTTGCTTGACATGCCAAACCTCTTCGCCAACTCGCGGATGCAACTTAAGTACCTTTGTAAGCGCTACCTTCTATTCCTCCGCTCAGCTACTCCTGCCGCGCACAACCGCCGCGAAGCTGTGATCCTGCCGATCTATGGCGCACTCAGTCTCGGCTACTGGCTGGTTCTTATGATCGGGATCATCACCTTCGTGGCTAATCAATATCTCGATCTTGGAGTGTTGATGGCATTGATCCTAGTAACAATGCTATTCGTTTTGCCAACTTTCAAATTCGCACGCTGGCTCGCAACGGACCGCGCTTTGCGCGGCATACGCCTGCGCACCAATGCAATTACACTTATCTGGTTAGGCGCAATACTCGTGCCACTGACGCTAGTCCCGCTGAACCAAACCGTGCGTGTGAATGGGGTGGTCGAAGCCCAACAGGCGCGAAGCATATTCGCCGAAGCGCGCGGGCAGGTACGTGTGCCCTCTCCCGAGAACGGAAGCTGGATCAGCAGCGGGCAAATTTTGATTGAGTTAGAAAACCCTGAGCTCGATTTCCAAATCCGTTCTAATGAGGCGCGCAAACGCCAACTTGAAAGCCAATTGAGCCAGTCAATAGCTCAGAACCACGCCAATATTAGCCCTCTCCGCGAACAGATCGCTGCGCTAGAAATCTATCTAGATAGTTTACGCAACCAGAAAAGTGCTCTGCGTGTAACCGCTCCTATCGATGGCTTCTGGACGGCCACTGAGGCGGCAGCTCATCCCGGCCAGTCGGTGGCGCGCGGTACTAACCTCGGCATCCTCACCCGACCAGATGACTGGCGTTTCATCGGTGTGCTGCCGCAAGTGAGTAGCTTCGTCTTTAATAACGTAATAAAGCGAGCATCGCTAAAGATCGGCGGGCAGGCAACTCAGACGCTTGCCGTAGCCGCGCCCACGATCATTCCTTTCGAGAATGGCGCGCTGCCTTCACGCGCGTTAGGCATGGCTGGCGGCGGCAATATTGCCGTAGCTTCATCCGACCCACAGGGCTTAACTGCCGCCGAACCCTTCTTTCGCATTGAAGCAAACGTTGCCCAAACAGACAACGCTGCACAGATGATGCATGGAGCACTCGCGGTTATGCGGCTTGAGTTGCCCAAGGCCCCCGCCACCACACAGATTGGACGCAAAATTCAACAGTTCTTCCAGCGCCGCTTCCGGTTGTAGGATGGGCATGTACAAGCGACCCAAAGGTTTAGATGCCGGGGCACACCATATTGCTGGATATTACCGCCGCCGTCATAGCGTTATACAGCGCCTCAACCGCGAAGCTCACAAAATTGATGCCCAGGCCAAAGCTCTGCAAGACCTTTCCGAGGGTGATCTTAACAAACAAATGGAACATCTCATCGAAGAGGTCAACCGGGCACCACTTGAGGCTCGCGGCGCACTTGATGAGGCGCTCGCGCTAATCGTTGAATGTGCCCGCCGCGCACTTGGCAAGCGGCCATACATAATGCAGATAATGGGCGCACTAGCGCTCCATCGAGGGTACCTCGCCGAAATGGCCACCGGTGAAGGCAAGACGTTGACCATAGGTCTTGCTGGGGTTCTGGCCGGGTGGAGCGGTCGGCCATGCCAGATTCTGACGGCAAACGATTACCTCGCAGAGCGTGACACAGAAGAAATCCGTCCACTTTACGATCGCTGCGGGGTAAGCGTAGCCGCCTGTCTGCAAGAAATGGAGCCACACGAGCGAGCCGCAGGCTACCGCTGCGACCTTGCCTATGTCACCCCTAAAACGCTGCTCGCTGATTACCTGCGCGATGCCTTGGCACAGCGCGCGCGGGGCGGTGAGTTGGAAGAGCGGGTGCTGCCGCAAGGACTGCATTCTGCGATTGTTGACGAGGCTGACAGTATGCTCATCGATGAGGCAATCACACCACTCATTATTTCGGCCCCGCGGGAGGTACCAGGGCTCCACGAAGCCGTAGAATGGGCGCGAGACCTTTCTGAAAAACTGGAACCTAGGCACGATTATCGGCCACTGCATGCTAAAGGCGAGATACAGCTATTGCGAGATTCTAGCGATATTTTTGCACGCTTGAAGTCGCTCCCTCCACGACAATGGCGTAGCACAGAGCGCCGCACCGACCTCTTGCTTCAGGCACTCAAGGTCCGCGAGTTCTTTATACCGTCGGTTCAATACGTGGTGGACGAAAACAAGATCGTGCTGATCGACGAGTTCACTGGCCGCTTGACCCCCGAGCGCAGCCTTTCAAGCGGGCTACACCAAGCAATCGAGGCACGCGAGCGCGTCCCTTTCACTGACCCCAACCTACCGTTGGTGCAAATGACCTTCCAGCGGTTCTTCCAGCAATTCAAACGCCTGTCTGGCGTGACCGGCACCGCACATGAGGCTGCAGCCGAATTCTGGCATTTCTACCACAAGGCAGTAGTCCGAATTCCAACCAACCGCCCGCGGCAGGTCATCTACACGCCACTGAGCTATTTCCGCTCCCATGCCGAAAAGTTTGATGCAATCGTCGACCTTGCGCTCAGTTTGTCTCGAACGGGAGTACCAGTGCTGATCGGGGTGCGCAACGTTGCCCAAAGCGCCGAGCTTTCTCGCGCGATGGACGCGGCTGGGCTGCCCCATGAAACGCTCAATGCACTAAACCACAAGTACGAAAGTGCGATCATCAAGTCGGCCGGGCAGCCAAGCGCAGTAACAATCGCCACCAACATGGCTGGACGCGGGGTCGATATCAGGCTCCCTCCCGAGGTTCTGGCTCGCGGCGGACTTAATGTGGTAATCGCCGAACACAATGATAGCATGCGCGTCGATCGCCAGCTTGCTGGGCGCTGCGGTCGCCAAGGCAGCCATGGCCGAGTACACCGCTTCGTGTCGCTCGATGACAAGCTCTTTAGCCAACAGCTTTCTCGGCTCGAACGTTTCGCTCTACATCTCGCCTTGAGCCTTCCCGCCACACTGGCCAGACCTCTGCTCGAACAGGTTGTCAAGTTGTGCCAATCTCGCTTTGAGCGCAAATCCTTTCAGAATCGCAAGGCGCTCCTCGAAACCGAAGAGTGGCTCGACTCCGCCCTGCCCTTCAACATCGTCGACTAGAGTGCAATGTTCGCCTTCTCTCCACTCACATCCATAGCACACCGCCACCTTCGCTTAGCACCCCAAAAGTCTTTTGGCTTTGCTCGCGACCTCAATCAGGTTGACCTTCTGCTATCCGAGGTCTGGCAGTTCGCCGCATGTTTTCCCGTAGTATTTGTAGCGGATACTGAGAACGGCGTGGCGACCATTAAGCCGGTCGCAGTTCTGGCGCGACCAGGCCAACCCAACGGGCTCGTCAGCCCCGATGGCACATGGGCGCACCCACTTCTTCCCTATTTCCTGCGGATTTACCCGTTCGGATTACAACCCATGAAAACAGGCTTTCGCGTGATGATCGATCCATCAGCCCATGTGCTAGACCAAGAGTATGGCATAGAGCTGTTCGACGCCAGTGGCGGGCACAGCACAGAACTCTCTAAAATTGTCTCGCTACTCCGCTTGCTCGCTGACACGCTGCGCCAGACCCGGTTATTTACCCAGACGCTAGACCGGCTAGGCGTTTTGCGTCCGATCGAGGTAACAAATGCACTGCCGAGACAAACGCGCCATTATTTCAGCGTCGACGAAGGAGCACTTGATCAGCTTTCTCCTAATGAAATAGCGCTACTGCGGCGGCGCGGATGGTTGCACCTAGCTTATGCGCAGGCGCAATCTCTTGAACGAGATCTAGACAACACCCACCCTCTGTTCTGGACCCGCGCGCAGTGGTAAATGAGGCGCTCAATTCAACAGTGAGCCAGGGCATCTTCTCGACATAGATCTGACTCAAAACGTACAAAGTCAACGTCAGCTATTTATTTAATGGGTTAGCCCATTGGGGAATGTAAGGTGACTTGACTAAGTGTAGTCGTGCTGCGACTTTCGGAATTAGTTAATATGGAGTTTAAGGCATGGGAATGCACCTTTCAAAATTATCTTGTGCACTTGTAATTTCTACGCTTGCAGCTTGTGGTGGGGGTGGGGGTTCAACAACGGCTACCACCAATACGGCTGCCAATGTCGAGACTGCAAATAACGAGGTGTTATGGATATCACCACGTGGTACAAATGCAGGCTTGGTAAGGGCAAAAAGTTCATCATTCAACGGAATTGCTCTTGTGCCTGACGTCGATAGTTCGGGTAACTATCAAAGTTATACAGTTATAGAAGTTATAAATGAGATAGATAATGGAGATGGGAGTTATAGCGGCGAAGTAGTAGTTGAGCTGGCTGACGGTTCGCAAGAAAATGTGATTGGCACATTTTTCCCTAGTGCTGGGTTGTACACCCGCACGACAGGCGATGGTGTTATATTTGTTGTTTCAGGTGATAAGGCTATAAATATGCCAATTGGCAGTTATAATTATACTGGACATGCCGAGGCTCTATATTCTTATAATGAAAATCAGTATGTAGAGACTGGCACATTTGATATGGATGTGCAGTTTTCAGACGGTACTGCCCAGATTATGGCTGATGCAAACAATGTCCGTTACGAAAACAATAGTTTATCTATAAACAACGATGGAGACGTTTTTGGTGTTGATGGGGATTATATAATTTACGACACAGACGGCACCACACAGCTAGAAGCACGCAAAGTAGATTTTGACGGTACACTACACGGCAGTGGCGCAACGCACGTTACCGGCATTGCAGTCGGTGGAGCAACTACTGATGATAATTTCAGCTTAATGACCATCATTGGTCAGCGGTAAATGCCTTCAATTATTAAAATTATGACGCTATTATGCGCATCATGCATCTTCAGCGCGGCGCATGCGAGTTGTATATCACCTGTCCAGACAGAGCGTTTGTCGAATTACTGCTTACTTGAAAAAGCAAAAGGTACTTCAATAAGCCTTCAAACAGGGAAGCTTATTGATTATCGGCTTAAAAAAGAAGGCTATGCTCAAGGTTTAGGTCTCCCTGGCAGGGTGCGTAGTGTTACTCTCCAAACCGATATAGCCCCTGTTCTGGAATATGAAGACAATATAAATGGTGGAAATCCAAATAAGCCACTGATATTAGGCCCATATGAATTCAACGGGGATCCTGCACTAGTGCGGAAGCATGGCGTTGTATTTGGTTTAAATGCCAGCTTGAACGGCAGGTATACTTTGGGAGCTGGCCGATATATTGATTATTTTGGCGGAATTAGCCACTCATATTCACCTAAGTATAATATTTGGATAAGGCGCCATAATGCATATGTATGCACCAAAAATCATATCAAAAACCTTTGGCATGTGGATGCTTGTGCAAAAACATCTCATGAGAAAAAGCAGCTTGTCGAGAGCAGGCAAAATACTCTAAGCTTTTCTACAAGTAAGCTTTATAAATCGTCGGGACACAATTTTCACCAAATTAGTTTTGGAGTAAGCCGTATTTATAAGGTTGGCTACACTCAAAATCAATTTAATGTTAAACGGCAAACGATACATAGCAACGGATGGCACAGTTCTTTGCAAACTGTCTTTGGCGCGCGTGTGGAAAATCAACTTGCTACACTGGCATCGCTCACAGGCGTAGTCAGTATACCTGTAAATAAAAAAAATATCACTGTCTCCGCTGGCTATAGCAATGCACATGGCGGACGATTATTGGGGATTGAGAGAACAGAAAACACTTGGAGTCTGTCTACTGCATTTAACATTCATAAAAATATACTGCTTAGAGTAGGCTATGAAGCAACTACTAGCACAATTTCTTATTTTAATAAATCCTCCCTTACTTTTAGTGTCATTTTTGCGCCGTTAGATTTCTCATATTAGCCGCATGCAATCGAGGTCGACAGCTACACCCAATCTATGCCCAAAACGCTTTTCAACATCGTTCGGGACATTCACTCTTACGATCTTTCACTTCGCCCCTCATTGATGCGACATGGAAATGAAAACGCGCTTTGCCAAGTCCACCCCGATCATTGTATCGTTCATCCTATCGTCCTTCTCTCCGAACTTCTTTGGTTGCCGCCCGTGGTGCAAGAGTTTTTCTGACCGTCTGTGCGTGTGATCGACCGCATCTCGGTTCAAGTTGTGGCAAATTATGGGTTATTGGTGCCTGTTAAAAGTGAACCCTAAGAGTCCGCCGGTGAGCCAGCCGCCAAGGTGAGTTTCCCAAGCAAGACGGCCGGACAGTATTGTATAGACAAGAATATTTGCAATGATCAGTCCTAGAATTTCTATTACGACGGGTTGAATTGACGCCCCCGCGTTTTTGAGCAACTGACATTTCACTGCTTGCCATGCGCCAATCAATCCAAACACTGCGCCAGAAGCCCCAATCATGGGTTCGTTGCTTGTCGAGATCAGGCCAAAGAAGGCGGCTGCTGTAATGGTCGACACGCTTAGCACGAGCAGTGTCTTGTGCGTACCAATCTGGCTTGAAATAAACTTCCCCAATGCCAGCAGGATCGCGCTATTCACAACCAAATGCACTAATCCGCTATGTAGAAATGCATAAGTGACAAACATCAACACTTTTTGACCTGGATAAACAGGTTGTACCAAACCTGAAAGCACGGGTTGCCAAAATGCCCCTAGTAACCATGCGGTTTGTCTGTAATCGATCACACCAAGCAAATGTGATGAGGACAAGCTTAGCCAGAGTTCGATTGTGGTCATAACGCCAACAAGAGCCCAAAGAAACATAGGTGCGCCGGATTGGGCCATAATGCTGTGCGAATGTCGGGGGCGTTTCTGTGGTCTACCGTTTATCATGGGACGTTCCGTTTAAAGCAGGCATAACTTGATTTCTAGATTTAAGGGAATATCGAGAATACGCTGAGAAGCGTTTCGTGCGCGGCTGCAGATTTTATAGTTATGCGGCCTGCGAGGTGAGAACGCGCCATGCGAGAATGACCACCCTTCTAGCGGTCAGTCGAAAGCCCGTCCGAGCCAATCTGTAGGTGTGTCTTGTAGCGATCCCGCATAGCTCATCGTCTAGGTAAAGAAACTCTGTAATGGCCTTATACAAGCTCTCTGAGATATCCCCGAATGTTGGTGACGGTCGTCATCACGCAGCGATTTGAAGTTGCTTGATGCCGTCCTTGAAGACAACCCCTCGAATGACCTCGGGTAGCCGGTTTGGCCCAGAGATTCTCCGCCACTTCTTCTTGGCCGCTGCGCTACGCTAAGAACGACGGCACATTTGCGCACCAACACGCCCTTCACGATATGGACACCCAGTTCCTCGCAGGTCTGGATGATGATTTGCCGGATCCGCTCGCGCATGGCGCCGTGCAAAACCTTGTATCGATACTTTGTCGCCCACACGACGTGGTATCTGTGATAAAATCGCGTGTGCGCGGATGACGAGTAGCGGACCGGCTAGAAGCCGGTGGCTTCGATCCATTAGATGGAAAGTGAAGGGGTCGAGTGCAGAAGGGCCGCAAAACTCACAAGAACGGAAGGATTCCCGGCGACCACATCGTCAGGGGATTCACTACGGTACTCTCCACGATCATCCACGCGCATGTTCAAAGCGCATTCTGGTCGAGCATGGCATCCAGCTCAGCTCTGTTCTTTGGCCCAGCGACAAAAAGTTGCCGTGCTTTCTCATAGGCAAGCATCGACGCCTCAGAAGCGCCTTCTTCTGGATGGCATCCGCAACGCTCGACGACATTGCAGTAGTATCGGTATCCACCCCAACCTTCTTCACCGCTAATCCTCTCAAGGGCAACGCGGACCAAAGATACGGTCGGCACTGGACCCGAAATTCGGGAGAATTCAGCGGCGTCGATCGGTCCACGCCGCTGAAGTTCCGCGATAATTTCCTGCACACTTTCCATTCAGTTTTCCTCTCTGTGCTTAACGTTCTCTGTCGCGATCGCGGCCCTGCCCGCGCTCGGACGTAGTATCACGCCCGCGCCCAAGAATGTCATCCCGCCGCCCTTGGTCACGGCCCTCGTCGTAGCGGGCGGCAATGTCCCGTTCTACCGCCGCTGCATCCCGCTCCTGTCCGATATTGCGCACACGCCCAAGGATGGCGTCCCGACGCTCTCGGTCTGGATCGTCAGGCGCAACCCTCTCCCGCCCGATGTCCGGCGCTTGCACCTCGGGTCGATCAACATCGCGCCCCAACACCGCCGCCCGGCGCGCGTCCATGTCGCCCCGCTCGGCCCCAGCCTGCGGCCTCTCAACCTCGCCCATAACCCTCTCCTTGATCCGTGACATCGCTGCCTCGGCCCGGCGCCAAAACTGGTCCAGCCGTTCGCGCGCGGTGGCAATGAAGGCGCGCCCTCGCTCCATCAGCTCAAGCCGCAATTCCAACTGCCGCCAGCCCAGCTCTTGGCGCTGCGCATTGCGCGCCTGCGACGCGCGCCAAGCATCTCCGCGCTCGGTCTGGATGCCCCGCTTTTCCTGAGCATGGGCCGATGGCCCGATTTTCGGCTCGGGCTCGCGGCTGAGCTCGATCACGGCCTTCTCGCGCTCAAGCGCCAGCTCATCCCGCCCGCCCTCGCGCGCCCGCTCGACCTCTTGCTCGGCTTCGGCACGCTGAACATCGAGGGACCGGTGGTCGATCCTTTCCGACCGCCCCGCCCGCTCAAGCGCCGCGTTTGCATCCCGCGCCCAGGCTTCGCGCCAGCCCATAAGCAAGTCCGGCGCATTCCAGCTGCGATCCTTCTTGCCGAACCCCTCGCCAGTCAGCTCGCGCATCGTCAGCATGACATGCGCATGGGGCTGACCTTGGCCATCACGGGCCGTGCCCTCGTGAACTGCCACATCCGCGATCATACCGCGATCGACAAATTCGCGCTGCACGAACCCGCGCAACAACTCCAACCTCTCGCCCCGATCGAGCTCGCGGGGAAGCGCCACTTCGATTTCGCGGGCAAGCTGCGCATCACGGCGCTTCTCGACCGCCTCGACGGCATTCCAAAGCTGGTCGCGATCGCGCATCCAATCGGGCGCATTCTCGGGGGCCATGATCTCGGAATGCACGACCCCGCCTTTGCGGGAGTAGTCATGCTCCAACCCCTGCCGCTCATCCCGCAGCCGCCCAGCCGTCCGGTAGGCGGCGGCTGCGACTGATGATCGGCCCCCGGCCCGGCTGATCACTTTTGCTGTGAAATGATAGATCGCCACGCCTGGGACGCCTCTCTTCAAACAGGGTCCAGCGCCTGATTGCGCTGGTCGGGAGCGCGAGGGTGAAACCCTCGCTCAGGCGGCATCGCCGCCTTGGGGGGAAGCCGTCCGGCGCGGGGGTTTACCCCCATGAGGACGCGCACGTTTTCAAAGAAAACGTATAAGCGCGCATTTAAATCTTTTCAACCTATCAATTCGCCACTACATTCGCCCCGATTATTCCCGAGGTTTTCCCATGTCCCAAAGCCGCCATCCCGACGCCCGGATCAAAGAACTGGCCGAGAAGAAAGCTCAGCTCGACGCTCAAATCGCAGCGCTCGATGCCCGGCGGCGGCTGTCTGAGAAGAAAGACGAAGACCGCCTCAAATGGCTCCTGGGCACTTTGGTCTTCGACCGTTTGAGCGCCGAACCTGCTCTTCAGAGCATCGTGCGGCGCGACCTGCCAGACCGCCTCACCCAGCGGGATCGCGACCGTGGACTCTGGCAGATTCTGTTTCCTGACGCGCAAGAGGACCAGTCATGAGTTTTGTTCTGGAAGCCCGCCACTGGGTGATCATGATCGGCGCTGTGGTCCTGGCCGCCGCTGCCCTGCTCCTAGCCCCGCAAGCGGTCGCGATCTACCCGGTGACCACCTATGCCTTCCCGATCATCGCCGTGGCCACTATCCTTGACACCCTCGGAACCGCCGCAGAGCGTCACAGGACACCGATGAAGCTCCTCGCATGGGTCTGCCTGTGCGCTGCCGCCCTCACAGCCCTGACGCCCCTCAGAGCGCCGCTCAATGACATACTGGCGACTGTCCAGGCATGGACGGGCGCTGGCTGGCCCCTCCCCCGCGCCATTTGGGAAGGACTCAAGGGGCTGGCGCGGTATTCTGATCCGCAGAAACAGGCCATGGCGATCTCCTTCGCGCTCGGGGCCTTCGGCGTGGCTATCGCTGTCAGCACCCCGCTGGTGGCGATCTTCAATCCGCGCATTGGCCGCAACCGCAAATCCCGCACCGGCCCATGGCAAGCGGGATGGATGGACCCGCGCGACGTGGCCCAGCTGAAGCGCAACAAGACCGGCCTGCCCCTCGCCCTGCACAAGGGCAAGCTCCTGCGTTACGTCAAGAACGATGCGAAGGGCTGGCGGGGTGGGCATCACCTCGTCGTCTCGGGCACACGCGGAGGCAAAGGCGTCAGTGCCGTGATCCCGGCGATCCTCGATCACCAGGGGCCGGTCGTCGTCCTGGACATCAAGGGTGAGAATTTCGCCGTCACGCGGCGGCACCGCGAAGAGCTCGGGCGCAAGGTGGCGGTCCTCAACCCCTTCGGCCTCGTCGAGGACGGACAGGACCAGTTCAACCCGCTTGACTACATCCGGCCCCATGAGCTGGCGCGCGACGTGGCCCTCGTTGCAGACGGCCTGGTCAAACCGGAACAAGGCGACGGCGCGCATTTTTCGGAAATGGCCCGCCAGCTGGTCGCGGCGGCAATTGAAGTGGTCCTGACGCAGGAAGAGCCTAACCGGCGCAATCTGATCGCCGTCGCCGATCTGCTTCTGTCAGCAAACCTCGACGGCACGCTTGAGGCCTGGGCTGAAAATGGCGACCTTGTCGGCCACCGCCCGGCCCAGACCGCCGCCACCATTCTGCGCGCTGGAGACAGAGAACGCGGGTCGATTCAGACAGCGGTCTCAAAAGCTTTTGAGTGGATGCAGTCCGACAACATGCGCCACTTCCTGGCCGGGTCCAGCTTCCGCATGGATGACCTTCTCGATGATCGGGTCGATCTCTTCATCGCGGTGCCGCTCGACCAGGTGGACAAGCAAGCGATCTTCATGCGCCTGTTTATCAACCTCGTCCTGGGCACGGTCGTGCGCCAGGACGGACGGCGCAAGGTTAAGGCTCCGATCCTGTTGGTTCTCGATGAATTTGTGCGGATGGGCCGCATGGAGCAGATCATGAACATTGCCAACGTCGCCGCCGGTGCGGGTGTCGAAGCGCTCTTCGTCACCCAGGACACGGGTCAGGTCGAAAAGGCCTATGGGCCAAACGATGCCCGTTCGATCTTTGGCTCCTGCATCACCAAGCGCGTCTTCAACCTAAACGATATCGAAACCGCCGAATGGGCAGCGCGCCACCTCGGGGAAAGCACTGTCTATTCTCAGCAAATTCGCGAGGGTAAGGCCCAGAACGAGGGGCGGGATTTTTCCTACTCGGAGCAGCGTCAGAAGCTCATGACCGCAGAGCAGATCACTGGCATGAAGGCGGATGATCTGCTGCTGTTGGTGGGCAATCGCAACCCGCTCAAGGCCAAGCAGAACCTATACTTCAAGAGCAAGGCTTATCGTGGAAGGTTTGATCAGAACCCGCTGCATTGAGTTGATTTTCCAAGTTATCCACAGGCTTAGTGTGTTAAATATGTGTTAAATATAGTGTTAAGCTGTTTTTGAGGCCTGTTTTACTATTTTGAATCAATGTTTTACGCATTCGATCGGTAACTAAAAACACGAACTTTGGTAACTGAAAACACGAACTTTGGTAACTGAAAACACGAATCTTGACATGGGTAACTGAAAACACGAATGTGCTGCTATGGTAACTGAAAACACGAACCCACTGACACCCCTTTTGCCTGATCGTCACCCTCAGCACGATCTGTTCATCTGTGACGTTGCAGACGCTGTTCTCAAGGACGTCATGCAACATATGGAGCATCCGTTCTACTCACTCTCCAAGAAACCAGAGACTTCTGTGAAGCGTTATAGGAACGGTGATCACTGGTTGGAAATCACGCCGAGTGTCAAAGGGCTGGCAACCATCTATGACAAGGACATCCTGATTTACTGCATCAGTCAGATTATGGCGAAACTTAAACATGGGGAACCGGTCTCGCCCCGCGTTCGTATCAATTCGCACGAACTTCTGATTTTCACGAACCGTGGCACCAGTGGTCGCGAATACATCTCGCTTATGGATGCGCTTGACCGCTTGGAAGGCACGCGGATCAGAACGAACATCGTTTCTGGTGACGAAGAACAGATTGATGGGTTTGGGTTGATCGACGCCTCCTCCATCCGCCGAAAGCAAGGCCTCGACGGTCGTTTGCTCTGGTGTGAGGTCAAGCTGTCGGAGTGGGTTTTCAATGCAATCAAAAACGAAGAGGTGCTGACCCTTCACCGCGACTACTTTCGCTTGCGTAAGCCGATTGAACGCCGCGTTTACGAGCTGGCACGCAAGCACTGTGGTCAGCAAAAGAGCTGGAAGATTACTCTAAAGCATCTGCTTATGAAGTCTGGATCGCAAAGCCCAGAAAAGCGATTTCGTCAGATGATCAAGCAGCTGGCGGTTCATGATCACCTGCCAGATTATCAAGTGTTCTTCGATGAAGTGGCGGACATGGTGGTTTTTACCAATCGCGGCACGATGACCCCGCCCTCCCTTATCGAAGGGCGTATTCCTCCACTGAAATCTGAAACCTACGATAGGGCGCGACAGGCCGCGCCTGGTTGGGATGTACGCCACTTGGAAAGTGAGTGGCGCGACTGGATCGTGGAGGCCCCGAGGGATGTGGATGCCGCATTCGTAGGTTTCTGCCGTAAGTGGTTTGAGAAGCGTGGTAGACCTTGATCTGGTTTAAAGTCCCCGATAAGGGATCAGGAAATCCCACGCCTTTAGGCGGCATGGGATTACGAAGGTTGCCGTGTAGAATAGCAGAATGGAATCGTACAAGCGCGGCAGTCACACGGTTTGGGACTGTAAGTATCATCTCGTGTGGATCACGAAGTATCGTTACCAGGTGCTCGGCGGTGATGTCGGCCAGCGTTGCCGAGAGTTGATCCGAGAGACGGCGCTCGCGCATGAAAACGGATCCACGCAGGCAGTGTAAACCGGGACCATGTACATTTGCTGGTGTCGATCCTGCCAAGCCTTTCTGTCAGTCGGGCTGTACAGCACCTGAAGGGGCGTAGTTCGCATCGGTTGTTACGCGAGTTTGCAGTGCTGAAGAAACGCTATTGGGGCCAGCATTTGTGGGCGCGCGGCTACTGGGTTTGCACAAGCGGCAACGTGACGGACGAGGTGTGGATGGAGTATATCAAGACCCAGAAGCCGCCTGAGCCGGATGATAATTTTGAGG
>QCWG01000012.1 GCA_003149575.1 Altererythrobacter sp. XM-24bin4 | reverse complement strand
CACAGGAAATGGAGGACGCATTCTATGCAAGCATGAACGCCCTTGATAACGTCGCATAGGTTTTGAATAAAAAACCCTCCGGTAAACCCGGGGCACTTCATCATTCTAAGCCTGCAGGACAGCAAAACCGGTCAAAGCACCACCTTTACGGATGCTGAACTCATGGCCCTGCCGCAGCAAAGTTTTGAGACCGCAACCATCTGGACTGAAGGGGTCATTGCGTTCTCCGGCCCCACGCTCAAATCAGTCATCGACTATGCCGGTGTTGCGCTTGGAGATGTGGAGCTTTATGCGATTAATGACTATAATGTTGTACTGCCGATTGAGAAGATCGGAGATGGTGCCCCAATCATCGCCAACCGTATCAATGGAGAGCCATTTTCGGTGCGCGACAAGGGGCCGCTCTGGATTGTCTTTCCCTATGATGACGGGGCCGAGTACAACACCGAAGAATATTTCGCCCTCAGTGTCTGGCAGCTTAACAGATTGAACGTGTTATCGGAGTGAACAAGACTTCCATATCGGAATTCGATACCATCCTGAACCAGACCCTGAGCAGGACTACGCGCATCGCGCCGCGTATTCTGCTAGGACTTCTTTTGATATCAAGCGTTGCCCTGCTGGTAAGTGCTTTCAGCTTTGAGAAGCGGCTTGATGATGTGCAGCTTGCCAACAGCGACAATACCGGTTGGATCATTGCACAGCTCGAGGTGGACCAGCAGGATCTGATGCTGAGTCTGTCCCGGACCTTGCCGCGTTTCGGCGCCGAGCAGGACGGAAGTGTCGTCACTACCGGTGAGCTGCAGCAAATCAAGCAGGATTTTGATATCCTTTACAGTCGCATTACGGTGTTAGAGGCGGCGTTAAAGCGTTTGCTTGTGTCCGATGACCTATTTGCCAAATTTGATAACCTAAAGGTGATCCGTCAGAGTCTAGCGGATCAGATCGACAATATCGAAAGCCCCGATGTTGGCGCATTGATGACGTTTGAGGCCTCTGTTGCAGAGGCCTATCCGCTGGTGCGAGAGGTCGCTGTGGCCGCCCTTCAGGAAACGGTGGCGCATACTGCGGACATGCGGCAGCAGGATCACAATGTGTTCCTGATCTTTCTCGTGCAGTCCATCATTTTGGTTGCGCTGATGGTACTGAGCGCCTTTCTTGCGGTGCGGATCTGGCGTGATCTGGAAGAAAAGACGGCCGAGAAATTCCGCATCGGCGGGCTGCTGGCCCGCGCTTTTGATTCCACGCTGAACGCAGTTTTGGTCACTGATAAGCATGCGCAGATTCTGTACAGTAATCCGATGGCGCAGAAGATTTTTGGTACTCAGAATGCATCGATCGTCGGACTGAACATCAATCACGTGATCAGCCTCGAAACAACAATGATCCCCGATGCAGGCCCAGCCGCCGGTAAGTTTGGGTGTTTTGCTGCGCTGATCGGGGCGGGCCCCAAGATCGTTGGCTCGAAAAGTTCCGATGGCAGCCCGATCTCCGTTGAGCTGCTGCTGGTTCGTGACAAGGATCTCGCGGGGCGCGAGGTGGTGATTTGCTTTATCCGTGATATTACTGATCAGGTGGTCGCTGAGGAAGGCCTCAAGGATGCCCTGCGGGTCGCCGAAGAAGCCTCATCCGCCAAGAGTGCGTTCCTCGCCACCATGAGCCACGAGATGCGCACGCCGTTGCATGGCATCATGGCTTCGCTCGAACTTTTAAAGGGCAGCGACCTTGATGCAGTCAATCTTAATCTACTGGAGACCGCCGAGGCCTGTAGCCATCGGGCGCTGACCCAGATCAACAACGTGCTTGAGATGGCCCGTCTTGGTCAGCAGCATGAGGCTCCGAGTGATCTGCGCCCGGATCTGATTGCCCAGGATATCATACGTGAATTGACGCCGCTGGCCGACACGTCGTCTAACGCGCTCGAGCTTGTGGTGCAGGGTCCGTTCAAGGCCTATGACTTTGAAGGGATGCCGTATACGTTCTCACAGGTACTCTATAACCTTGTGGATAATGCCATCAAGTTCACCGATAATGGCAGCGTCGAGGTGCGCCTGTTCCTGTCGGAGGCGCACTCCGGTACCGCGAGCCTCTTCATCGAAGTGGTTGATACCGGGATCGGCATTTCCGAAGAGGCGCAGACCTACATCTTTGAAGAGTTCAAGACCGCAGACCCGGCCGACATCTCTCCCAAGAGTGGCACTGGTCTGGGTCTGGCGATCGCCAAGCGCGGGGTTGACATGCAAGGCGGTGAGCTAATGTGTTGTAGTCTCCCTGGCAAGGGCAGCCGCTTTCATTTCAAGATTCCGCTTAAGGCTGTTCCGGCCAAAATTAGGATTGCACCGAGCCTGCCAAAGGCGGACACTGCGTCAAACACGCCAAGTGGCGCTCCTAAGGCTATCCTTATCGTCGATGACAGCCAGGTCAATCTAGCCTTGATGCGCGAGATGCTGCGCCGCATGGGCCATGAGGTCGATTTGGCTGAGAATGGCGAAGTGGCTGTCGAAAAAGCGACCAAGAGGCATTATGATGCGATCTTGATGGATTTCTCCATGCCAGTCATGGATGGTCCGACCGCCGCCGAGCATATTCGTGCTATGCAGACGGCGCCGGGGCAGATAGTGATCATCGGTGTCACCGCGTTGATCGAGGCTCATGCGGGCCCCCGGAACCGAACCCTCTTTGACGAGATCCTGATCAAGCCAGTGGGTCAGGCACAGCTGTCGGAAACTCTTGAGACGTGCATGACGCAGCCCGGGCCTGAGGATTCCATGGTATTTTCTGAATGCGAAAAGATCAAAACCACGCAAGATGAGCCTTTCGTGCCATCCGGCCGTATGGTCGAAGCCAAGGATAGCATGGCAGCCTCGGGGTTCGACGAGGTTATGTCGCTCGTGGGCCAGGACACTGCTATCCAGTTGCTCAAGACGGGGTTTGCTGATGTCGAGCTGGCGCTCGAGACAATGGTCGATGCGACACTAGAAGTTGCCGACAAGGTAGGCCCAATCCATAAATCTGTCGGATCGACAGCGCTTTTGAGGCTTGAGGATCTGTCTGAGGCGCTGTCGGAAGCCGAGATGATGATCCTGTCCGGCACGGACCCGAACATGTCGGAATTGCCAAAACTGATCGCCGCGCTGCTTAAGGAAGCGCAGCTCGAGTTTTCAGATTTAAAGTCCCCGATAGGGGATCAGGAAATCCCACGCCTTTAGGCGGCATGGGATTGTGACGGTTGCCGTGTAGAATTGCCGTATGGAATCTTACATCTGGCTCGCTGGCAGCGGTCGTTTCCTTCACGATCTTGCCCTGCGCGCTCACCGCGCAGATTGCCGTGCTTGCGAGTGAGACGTCCAATCCGATATACACATCCATGTCGTTGTCCTTTCGTTGTCCAAAACTTGGGGCGCGCCTCACAGCACGACCCCGTAGACACGCCGCACAGCGTGCCAAGGGCAACGACACCTCACATCAAACGGTCAATCAACTCACAACGATGCCAGTCGGGCCGAGCCCTGTTACGGCATCTGTGTTCGCTGGCCTGTTTCGCGGGTGCGCTGCGTCACCAGATCGCGCGGATTTTGGAGCATAAATGATGCTTGAGTGCTACCCATCTGCATCGGTCGCTATCAATAGAGCAACTCCTTTTCCAAAGAACACAAATCTTGTATGTTATTGTGATAAATCTTAGCGAAAGTGCGAAGACCTGCAAAAAGATACATGGCATCCTGCAGACGGTTAACTCTTATACAGGATCACAGTTTAGGATTGGAGAACATTTGACTCTGAAAATTCTTCTCGCTGATGATCATAATCTCCTCGTGGAGGCGGTCAGCAGCATGCTGAATGCCATACCGAATTATGAAGCAATCACAACTGACACCCTTGACGGTGCTTTGGCCCTGCTGAGCGAATATGGCGATTTCGATATCGTTCTGCTCGATCTTAAGATGCCTGGCATGGTCGGGCTTGAAAGTGTGCAGAAAGTCATTCAGGCCGCTGGTGAAGGAAATGTGGTGCTGTTTACCGGTATGGTGGACCGGCACTTCCTTAACAGTGCGCTTGAACTTGGTTGCAAGGGGTTGATCCCCAAGACAATGCCGCTCAAGTCACTCGATAGTGTGATCCAACTAATCATTTCGGGTCAGGTCTTCGTACCGATGGACACCGCCAACTTGGGCACCGACAGTTCCGCCAAAGATCACGACCTGTCTGACAAAGAGCTTTATGTATTGCGGCTGGCTGCAGACGGTCTGACCAACAAGGAAATTGCCCGTGACATGGATGCAAGCGAAGTCACGGTGAAGATGCACATGCGGTCAATTTGCAAAAAACTTGGCGCCCGCAACCGAGCCCATGCCGCGATGATCAGCCGAGAACGTGCTCTGATCTAAAAGAGGCGCAAAACTATCAGATCTGGCACAGGACTTGCAGCTGCCGTTGTATGTCGCCAGTGATCTTCTCCCGCAGACAAGCTCTTGCTACGCTTGTCTCAGCTACCGCTTTTGCCTCACCTGCAAAGGCTGGGTTAATCGTTGGCTCAAACGGACCGCTGATTGCGCGCGCGCCCGGACCGGTGGTATCTTTGGAGCGACCGCAGCAGGTACTGCGAATACCCGCACCCGCAGAAGAGGCCCCTGCCCCCGTTGCGGCCGCAAAGCCGCGCAGTGACATTGCGTTTTCCATGCCGTTGTTGAACGCCAATACCGGCGAGCGGGTCACCGCTGTGTTTGAGATTGCGGGACCAGCCGTGGTCGCCCGCTACAAGGCCCAGCTCGACTGGTTCTTTCGGGACTGGCGACAGAATGAAATGTAAGCGCTGTCCCTGTGCCATTGATTTGGTGTATTCCGGTTTGCTTTGATTGGTCGGATATCTGTCTCCAACATTTTTGTTGGAGATGGTTATGGCGGATGGAACTGGGACTTTGGGTCGTGTGGAGATTGTTGGCTCTCGTCTGGGCAACCGTCGTTGGCCCGATGAGGTGAAGGCGCGGATTGTTGCGGAGAGTTTTCAACCTGGCGCACGGGTTGTGGATGTGGCACGGCGGCATGATATTATTCCTCATCAGCTGTCGGACTGGCGGCGTATGGCGCGTCAGGGCAAACTGGTTTTGCCTGCTGATCTGATGGTAGGGGCCACTGCCTTGGACCGGGTCGTGACTGATCGAGACCCGGCTTTTGTTTCGGTGGAGGTTGCGGCGGCGCCGCAGATGGATGCAGCACCACGAGATGTGAGACGGGACCGAGGTCGCGATGCGCTGACGGTAGAGATCGGACCGGATGTTGTAGTCTGTATTCCCGCGGATGTGGACGTGACGCGAGCGGCGGCCTTGATCCGGGCGATGCGCGGTGCGTCATGATTGTTGTGGGACAGCGTCTGCCGATCGTGATTGCGACCAAGCCGGTCGATTTCCGTCGCGGCCATGATGGGCTCGCAGCAACGGTGCAAAACGAGCTGGGGCTTGATCCACATTCAGGGCTGACGGTGGTGTTCCGTTCCAAGCGTGGGGATAGATTGAAGATCTTGGTTTGGGATGGAACCGGGTTGGTGTTGATCTACAAGCGGCTGGAAGTTTCCAACTTCGTATGGCCCAAAATCCAGGATGGCGTCATGCAGCTTTCCCGGGGACAGTACGAGGCCCTTTTCGAAGGTTTGGACTGGCAGAAGATGGTGGCCAAGCCAGTGGTTGCACCTGCTGCGGCAGGGTGACTAATG
>QCWG01000011.1 GCA_003149575.1 Altererythrobacter sp. XM-24bin4 | reverse complement strand
ACCCCCCTTGATGCCTCGCGCTGCCAGCAGATCTTCAACGTCACGCAGACTGAGAGCGAAGCGGTGGTACGCCCAAACCGCGTAGCCAATGACCGCGCGCGGGAATCGAAACCCCTTGAGACGGGAAAGATCAGATAGATTTAACATAGCAGCGCGCTACAACGGCAATTCGGTTCAATCAACCTGACAATGCCCTCAGCGTGAATGCAGTAGATCGCGAGATCGACCTGATCCCCAAGCACACCTGGCTGAACACACCAATGGAGGCTGATAGAATTGGCTCAGATTTCGTCCAATTTTGAGCGCGACCAGCGTGGTCTGTTAACATAGGGAAGCCAGAGTTTTTTGCATCAAAACAACGGTAACTCGATGCATCAAAACAACGCCCATTTTTGGACCAAAAACTGCCCAAAAAATCTGAAACCGACACCCTAAGGTGTTGTGAATATAAAAAAACTATCAAAAACAGTAAGTTACAAGGCAAAATGAAGAATGTAGCGTGGTGTTGTGTATATAGAGAATAGAAGAACTGATATATTAACAGAGGGACAAAACCTCAGAGGGTAGAAAATTATTAACAGGATGAGAGAAAAACACTATTAACAATAACAGAAAACAGGGGGTGGATCGAGGGATCTTGTTTTGTGACAGTTAGAACGGGATAAGATGTACTAGACATCTGGTTTTGAAGAACAGGATTTAGAACAAAAATCCAGGATAAGAACGGTAGAGAGTGTGATAAGTAACATGGACATCTATTCGAGGTGAGATGATAAACAGAACTCAAGGATTTCTGTTTGAATTGAATGGGTTAGATAAGAAAAACACTACGGGTTTGATGACGTTGAACAGGATATCACACGTGAGATGATAAACAGAACTCAAGGATTTCTGTTTGAATTGAATGGGTTAGATAAGAAAAACACTACGGGTTTGATGACGTTGAACAGGATATCACACGTGAGATGATGAACAGAATTCAAGGATTTCTGTTTGAATTGAATGGGTTAGATAAGAAAAACAGTACGAGTTTGAAGAATAAAGAAAAATACCATGAACAAGACAACACATAGGACCTACCTGTCTTTGCTCAGGTCAACATGTAATAAGTTAGAAGTTCTCCAAAAGGAACATGGACTGAACTTGGAGCCAAGATTTGTATTTGGCTTGATCGGATTTGAGATGCAGACCGGCCTATGAAAAAATACCGGGCAACCAGTATCTGCACTCAAAGCGCTACTGGACGGCAAATTCCGAGAGCTCGAAGACGAATTCCATTGGTTGACTTTGGAAGGGTTGAGGAAGACCTTGACGACTGGAGCTGGGACGCAGATCGACCGCGTCAGAGCTGAAGGGCAAAAATTTAAAAAAATTTTTGAAAAACATATGATTGTCCAGTCCGATATCGCTGAAATAGCGAACATCAACAGCGGTAAGAGTTTGACATCCTGCCCGCCCTAAAGGGCGGGCATTCCTCCTGCGAGACGCTCATGCCCGAGCGCGAGAATGTTGCGGGCGGCATTCACGTCCCTGTCGTGTACGGAGCCGCACTGATCGCAGACCCACTCCCTCATTCCAAGCGCGCCCATACCTTTCGGACTGCTGGCGGGAATACTCCCGCAGCACGAGCATCGCTGGGTGGTGAAAGCCTCGTTGACCTCTTCGAAGACGACGCCTGCGTGATCGCATTTGTAAGACAGCATCGCCTTGAGCATCCCCCAGCCTGCGTCGAGAGCAGACTTGGCGTTGCGGGTCTGAGACATGGCCTTTGAAGACACGTTGCCGACAAAGATGGCGGCGTTCGCATCAACCAATGTGCGCGACAGCTTATGCATCGCGTCTTTCCTGCGGTTCGCTGCTTTCGCGTGGATGGCAGCGACCCTCTTTTTCTTTCGCGCTTGCTGTGCAACTGCAAGATCGGCTTCGATCCCGCGGTACCAGCGTCCTGTTTCCTTGGTCCCGTCGCTAACGGTGGCCGCGTCCTTGCAGCCTAAGTCGATACCGACCGTGCTAGCGCCCGTCGACGCTTCGGCCTCAAACTCCACCACGACGTTGAAATACCAGCGACCCCGAGCATCTTCGGAAAAGGACGCTGAGCGGAAATTGTAATTTTTCAGCCCCCAGCTGTCCCACACCTTGAAGTAAGTGCCTGCGTGGTAGACTGCGCCGTTCTTCCACTTAGCCATACCCGTGTTAATGGGCACCCACCCAAGCGATCGTCGTGCGCCATGGGATTTGCGCCATGCAAGGCGGCGTCGCTTATACTGTTTCCGACGGGTCGCGTATTCCTTGCAGACCATTAGGGGCGTATGGCTGTGAAGGCCGAGCTCCTTGTTTGAACCCTGCACATACTTCTGTAAGTCGAACGCCGACAGGAACAGGCCGCGCTCACGGATGGCCCGCTCGCTCAGTTCGTTCACATAGTTCCAGACTGTATTCACTGACCGCGCCATGCGACGAAGCTGGGCGGCGTGATTGTCTTTCACTCGGACGCGGAGGGTTTTGGTCTTTTTCATTATATGTCATATATGGGTGGTGTAATGCCGTCATTCAAGGGATTGGTCTATGGAGGTTCGCAAGGGTCGGCATGTCGTCCATGCGATGCATGTGCATCTGGTATTCGTGACGAAGTATCGGCGCGCAGTGTTTGCTTCCGAGCAACTGGATTTCCTCGAAGGTATCTTCCGGTCGGTCTGCGCCGACTTCGAGGCCGAACTGGTCGAGTTCAACGGTGAGGAAGATCACGTTCATCTGCTGGTCCACTACCCCCCGAAGGTCGCAGTTTCGAAACTGGTGAACAGTCTCAAGGGTGTTTCTAGCCGCCGCCTTGCGAAAAAGTATGGGCGGCTACACTGCTACTTCTGGAAGGGTGTCCTGTGGTCGCCCTCCTATTTCGCGGGGTCTGTCGGGGGCGCTCCGATCAGTGTGCTTCGACAGTATATCGAGCAACAGACGCGCCCGCTCTAACCCCGCCCTGAACGGCGGGGCTTGCGAGCGGGATCATTGGTCAACGCTCCGAAGCACAGATGACGGTCATCGTGAAAAAGAAAAGTTTCTCGTCAAGCTCAGGCGTCGACTAGCTGCAATTTTTGACGACCTTGAGATTGAAAAGTTTGATCTCGTCGCGCTTCGACATGCCTTTGGCACACGCGCTAGAAGTTGCATGTCCTATGAAGAAGCGGCTGCCTGCCTTGGACATGTCGGGCAACGCACCACAAGTGGCTATGGCAAACGCAACAAAAGATGGAAGAAATCCGGCGAAAGTTCAGGCGGTTGGATGCCACAACCAGATCCAGAAACGGTGTGCCGACTAGAAGCATCATTCACCAATGCACTTGAAAGCAGTCCTGCTGAGGAATCGGAGCCTAGCCCAAGTTAAATCACTGGAGCGCCTCTAGAGTGGCCCAGGAGGCGCTTCTTCTGCCTCCCCTTGTTGACCTAGCCAAAAGGTCTGTCAGCATATTGTAGCGGCTCCAAGAGCCTGCCTGAGGACACATCCAATTACGCCACAGAGCCGCTCAGAACGCCTCAGGAGTCGCACGTTGGTTGTTTGGGGGCCTACCACTGCAAATTGCAAGAAAGCACTCAGGGAGCGCCTGTGAGCGACTCTGATCAATATCTAGGAAATCCATAGGTTAGCTTAGCAATCCTTCGCAGTGGCATCCAGTTCACGTCTACCACCGAAATGTCTTGTGAGACAGAATTTGTCTTGTGAGACAGAATTTGTCTTGTGAGACAGAATTTGTCTTGTGAGACAGAAATTGTCTTGTGAGACAGAATTTGTCTTGTGAGACAGAAATTGTCTTGTGAGACAGAATTTGTCTTGTGAGACAGAATTTGTCTTGTGAGACAGAATTTGTCTTGTGAGACAGAAATTGTCTTGGAAGACAGTGGAGCGTCTCCTGAGACAGTTGAGTGTCTTGAAAGGGCTTTGTCAGGTTGTTGACGCTCAGCCTCAGCTTGGCGGGAACGTTGCCACTCAGGCGGCCAATTCCGCTGCATAGCCAGCCCACAAGTCGAATGCATCGTTTCTTGCGTGGCGGTACGAGTTGGCATTGGCGGACAGGCGGTGGCGTTTTGGGCGGAACTGACAGGCAATCTGGTCATGAGCGGACAGGAAGCGTTGTGCTTGCCTCGGGGACTTGAAGCGCCCCATTATCTTTTCTCGCCGTCGGGTGTGTCGGTGCGATGCTTCGCTCCGGTTGTTCAGACCTTTGTGCTGGCGATGCTCCAGGCCGGGTGCAATCTCCACTTTTGCGGCTCCATAAGAGCGAAGCTTAGACGCCGATGATCAGCGCTTCAGCCGCTTTAGTCAGGCGCTGGTAGCGCGGCAAAGCCTTTGACCGCCATTCGCGAACCTTGCCATCTTCGTCCTCAATCCGAGCGCGCGGCACGCTGACGGTCTCGGTCCCAAAGGTCCCTGTGATCTGGCGCTCCCGTTTCCCGTGGCGATAGCCCTTCGCACCCCCGATCTCACGGCTGTAGCGCAATCGGCCCAGGAAGCCGTCCAGTTCCTCCTCAAAAACAGCTTCGATCGTCGTGCGAATGTTAGCTCGCAGCCGGTCCTCGATCAGATCAAATCCCTCTTCACATGCGAGTAGCGAAATCGGGCTGGTTGGTGTCTGTAGTCTTGGTCATGGCGTGATCTCCTAGGCGGTGACAGCCGCCGGTTGGGTGGTTTTGGGTCACCCGGAGATTACGCCTCCTTCAAATTTCTACCAACTTCCCGACACGACCTAAAGTTTGATGAGTTTGGTTCTGGCGTCTTCAGTTGTGAAGTGCCACCTGGTTTTAGCCTGCGCATTATTTCGATTTTGGGTCCAAGCAGCGACCTGTGTTTCTAGAGAAGCTTGATCAGGAATACGTCGATCGAGGCATTGGCGGGCCAGTACGCTCAGCTCGCATTCTGCGATGTTTAACCAAGAGCCATGTTTTGGCGTATAGTGCCAGTTGAAGCGATCAGCGATGCGTTTGGCCTCGTCTGGAGCAAACGCTTCATAGAGCGACGCGCGACGATGGGTGTTGAGGTTGTCTTGAACCAGATCAATCTTTTCAGCCTTGGCAAAGTGGCCGTCGGCCAGCTCTTTAAGGACGTGAGCATAGTCCACGGTCAGCTGTCTGGAGGTCTCGTCCAGACAGATGAGAATCCTTGGTCGCGACGAGGGCTTTAACGGTTACGATGACGGTCTTTTCAGCCGCGATCAAGTGGTTTGTGTTAGATATCAGCGCTATGCCTAAGAGGCTGTCATCTTGCGCTTTGCCAGACGGAGGCGGGCCTTAAGTCGGCTTTGCAGTTCTTTGGTGGTTTGGCCTGTGGTCAGGTCTTGAGTCAGGTTGATTTCGGCGAGCTTGAAGGGGACCGCTGACCCAACTTGGTTGCGACGATAAAGATAGTGAAAACCCGAAAAGTACGTTGCTCTAATAATATCCTGCAAAACATCAGAGAGGGCTTCGACATACGTCACGATCTGTTGGTAGGATAAGGTGTCTTTTGAGCGCAACTGTGGCCCATAGACTCCCTCACGTTGACCAAACAATCTAAGCCGCGGACTTTCTTTGCCAAAGGGAGAAGCAGCTTCGAGGTAGATCACACCGGGGAACGACTTTCCTTTAAACCCATGCTCTCGCCAAATATATTCGGCCGCATCGTTTACCAGCCGCCGTGTAAAGGCAATGTCTTCCAACGAAACTCGAAGATACGGTAAATGCGCATCATACGCATGCAAAGTTCGTCCATACCACCCGAGAAGTTCGGGGCTCAGGTTACGCGTTACTCCTGGGTAGACCGACACGGGCATCTTGCCATCATGCCCTAAAGACTTTGGTATTGTGGCTGCGTTCGTCTGATAGACAGGGCCGTCGGATTGCACGCGATCGAAAATCGCCTGAATCTCCAAAGCAAGGTCGACCATAAAATCTGCGTGCTCAGGTATGTTTTGATCCATAGGCAAAGGGATACTGTCTGTATCGCACTGGAGCATGAGGTATTTTTCACCCGTGGTCGCTATCGATGGCCTGACCGTTAGACCATTTTGTCGCCTGCCTCCGGCACTATTCAATTGAAACGGCAGCGTTGTCGCTCTCAACATGCCGCGCTCATTGGTCGGAAGAGCGAGGATGCAAGACATATCCTCATATAGGCAAAACACTGCCACACTATTGTCTTTAAGCTTAATCGACATGCCCAAAGGCTTGTGAAGCTGGCCCAAAGCCAATTGGGGCACACAGACACCTACTTGACCGTGGTTTTGCAACGGATTGGTTTCGACGGCTGAAGCCAGCGCCTCAGTCGCCATGGTGAGGTGAGGGCTTTCAGGCCGCTCAAGGAGATGCGTTTGGAATGACTTTGAATATCGAAGCCCTTTAAGGCCATCTGAGATCAAAGCACGTTGTGTTTCTCTGTCGTACATCTCAACATCCATGTCCTGATTGGGTTTTTGCAACAGGACGTTTGAGGTCATCTCTTAACGTAGTCGACCCTGAACAAGGCAATTCAGGCCATGTTGGGTGTGTATTGCGGCTGATTACGGGCATTATTGGCTGGTGAATTTTGGATTGTCTTGAGCATTGCCGTGCGCCAGCGGACAAAAAGAGACCTGAGATATCTCAGGATCTTGCGTAGATTGGT
>QCWG01000010.1 GCA_003149575.1 Altererythrobacter sp. XM-24bin4 | reverse complement strand
GGTAAACCCGGGGCGCTTCAAACTGGTGATCCCTTCACACTCAAAACCTCCAACCTGATCCTGTGTTTTCCAGATGTTTGAAGTCCTACTCACACCCAAAATCTCGTCCCAAAATTCTGAAAAATCTGTCATCCAACCCACAACCTGATCTCGTCATTTTTAAAATTATGAAGTCCCTCTCTGACTGGAAAATTGAAAAAATGATGATCGGATGATACTCCGAAAAAGTGTAAGACCAAAGACCACTCGTTGGAGTGTCTTTGCTTATATGGAGACTTTGTGGACCCCGCCGCTACGCGCCACCCCAAAATCTCCATTGAGCCATTTCATGGAGACGAAAGAGAGGCGCCGCCCCCCTTCCGAAACCCCCCCTTCCTCGATGTATGAATATATTCATACACCTGCGGGCAGGGCGTCGTTGACACTCCCCTGCACCCCTGTCCCCCTGCGCGGGTGGCGGTGACTGCCCGTCACGGGGCTCTTGCTCAGAGTGAGTGAGCGACCAGTCTTTCTGTTTTTCCATCGCAGCGGAAACACTTCAGGGCGACCGGCGAACAGGCGGCGAAACAAATCAACTTTTTCGTGCGACGGCGAGGCGCTCGTGATGGTGGCGTTCTCGAAAGCCGGCTGTTTCACAGCTGGCGAGGGCTCTGAAGCGAGGCGAGCCTCAAGTGCCTCCATCTCGCGCTGAAGCTCACACCGCTCGTCGTCCAGATCGGCTAGGCGCTCTCGAACCCGGGCTAGGGTCGCCTGAATAGAGCTCTTGTCGGTCACTCGTGATTTCCACCCGGTCTCTTCCGTTCTGCCCATCAGCAAGGAATACGATGGCATTGGTCCGGCGTGCAATCCCGTGGTTTCCACGCTGCGAGTGCACGCAAGCGACAAGCTCAAGTTGCTCTGAAGAGCTAGTGGACTACTCCTCCCTGAAGGAAGGAGCTTCTACCATCCCCGCCGTAAACGACGGGGTTTCCCGGGAGGAGAGAGATAAACTGAAAGCCGTATGAAAATTTCTGTTGTAACATCAGTGTTTAATCGTGTGGATATGGTCAATGAGGCCCTTCAATCCGTTGCGCAGCAGACCCACTCAGATGTTGAGCATATTGTGCAAGACGGGGCGTCCAGCGATGGCACTTTGGCAGTTTTGCAGCGCGATGGCGGTCCTCCGATCAAGTTAAGATCGGAACCCGACACAGGCATTTATGACGGCATCAACCGCGGCATTAGACGTGCCACGGGAGACGTTGTTGGACTCATGCATTCCGATGATATCTTTTCAGACGAGCATGTCTTGTCTCGTGTGGCAGAGACCATGAACCAGACCAACGCTGATGGGGTGTACGGCGACTTGGTTTATGTCGCTGCAAATGATCCTAACCGGGTAATCCGCTACTGGAAATCAGGTGGTTACAATCAGACAAGACTGCGTAAAGGATGGATGCCACCACATCCAACCCTCTACCTACGTCGCGATGTTTTCGACCACTTTGGTTTGTATGACACGTCGTTTCAGATCGCAGCTGATTATGAAGCGATGTTACGGTACCTGATTAAAGGGAAAATTCGCCTCGCTTACCTCCCAGAGGTCATGGTGCGCATGCGTGTGGGCGGCGAAAGTAACCGGTCTCTTGGTCGTATCTTGCAGAAAAATCGCGAAGATTATCGCGCCATGAGGATGCATGGGGTAGGTGGGATAGGGACATTGATTGCAAAGAACACCAGTAAGATCGGGCAGTTCTTCAGAAAGGAGTAGGCCACATGAGCAAACGCGCATTGATAACCGGTATTACCGGTCAAGACGGCTCCTATCTTGCGGAATTTCTGCTGGATAAAGGTTATGAAGTGCACGGCATAAAGCGCCGTGCCTCCGCGTTTAACACCCAGCGGATCGATCACATTTATCAGGACCCGCATGAGGTTAATCCCCAACTGCGCCTACACTACGGTGATCTGACAGATACCTCAAATTTGACGCGTCTCCTCGCCGAAATCCGACCGGATGAAGTTTACAACTTGGGCGCCCAGTCTCATGTCGCGGTGAGCTTTGAAAGCCCAGAATACACCGCCGATGTCGATGCGATTGGCACATTACGGCTTCTAGAGGCCATTCGATTTCTTGGCATGGAAAAGACAACTCGGTTTTACCAGGCGTCGACATCAGAGCTCTATGGCTTGGTGCAGGAAACACCACAAACTGAAACCACTCCGTTTCATCCGCGCTCACCTTATGCTGTGGCAAAGATGTATGCGTACTGGATCACGGTGAACTATCGTGAAGCTTACGGGATGTATGCGTGCAACGGCATTCTTTTTAATCACGAGAGTCCCCGCCGTGGGGAGACATTTGTCACACGCAAGATCACGCGCGGTCTGGCAAACATTGCGCAGGGGTTAGAAGAGTGTCTCTACATGGGCAATGTTGATGCGTTGCGGGATTGGGGGCACGCCAAGGACTATGTGCGTATGCAGTGGATGATGCTGCAGCAAGAGACGCCAGAAGACTTTGTCATCGCAACCGGCAAACAATATTCTGTGCGAGAGTTCATCACCTGGGCGGCACAGGATCTGGGTATGACCGTGGCCTTTGAAGGGAAGGGCGTTTCAGAAGTGGCCCGCGTGACCGCAATTATCGGCAGCAAAGCGCCCGGTGTGCATCTGGGACAAGAAATCATGCGGATCGACCCAAAGTATTTCCGGCCAGCAGAGGTAGAAACCTTGTTGGGGGATCCCTCAAAGGCCAAGACCAAGCTGGGCTGGGAGCCGGAAATCACCGCACGAGAAATGTGCGCTGAAATGGTTGCAGAGGATCTCAAAACAGCTGAGCGTCATGCATTTCTCAAATCGCATGGCTATGATCTCCCAGTGGCAGTCGAAGGGTAGGTTGGCGTGGACGGCAAAATTTACGTTGCTGGTCACCGCGGTATGGTTGGCAGTGCGATTTTACGTCGGCTGGAAGCAAACAATGCTGAAATCGTCACACGCACCCACGCCGAACTCGATCTAACTAATCAGGAAGCTGTACGGGACTTTTTTGACCAAGAGCGTCCCGATCTTGTCATACTCGCTGCTGCGAAAGTTGGAGGCATTCTGGCCAACACCACTTATCCGGCGCAGTTCATCCATGAAAATTTGATGATCCAAGCCAACGTGATCCACGAGGCTTACCGATCCGGGGTCACGCGACTACTACAATTGGGATCAAGCTGCATTTACCCGAAACATGCTGTGCAACCGATGTCGGAAGACGCGATGCTTACTGGAATTCTTGAGCCAACGAATGAGCCATATGCCATAGCCAAGATCGCCGGGATCAAGCTGTGTGAAAGCTATAATCGGCAGTATGGTGTCGACTACCGTTCTGTAATGCCGACCAATCTCTATGGGCCGGGCGACAATTTTCATCCAGACAACTCTCACGTGCTACCAGCATTGATCCGACGGTTTCACGAAGCGCAACAAAGTGGTCGAGAGAGTGTGACAATTTGGGGGACGGGCACACCACGGCGAGAGTTTTTGCATGTTGATGATATGGCGGAGGCCTCCCTGTTCGTGCTGGACTTGGACGTAGAAATCTATGCCCGCGAGACAGACCCCATGTTGAGCCACATCAATATTGGCACTGGTAATGATATCTCGATTTTGGAACTTGCACAGATGGTTGCTGATATCACTGGATTTAAAGGTACGATCAAAACTGACCCTTCACAACCGGACGGCACACCGCGCAAATTATTAGATGTAAGCCGGTTGAAACGCCTTGGTTGGCAAGCCTCCATCGACCTAGAGGAGGGTATTCAGCAGACATACACTTGGTTCTGCAAGCAAGAAGGGCAGTTTAGGGCTTAATGGAAGTCCTCCCACGGGACAATTCGGTCAATTTCCAGTAGGGGGTCTTTCTCCGCGTACAAGCTGGCATATCGGTCGGAAAGGTCAAAGAAACACATCTAAGCCTTATCCTCCGCGCACGGAAACCCGGTCTCTTTATGGCCGGGATGTGCGGCTGCGCGGCAACTTGAGGTCTTCGACCTCGCAATATTCTTAGATATTTTGGACAGTTCATTGTAAATGCAACTATTCAGAATATATGGAAATGAAACATTTTCACGCAGCAGGTTGAGATTGGCCATTTGGCGTACGGCAATGGAAAAACCAAAGACATGTTGAAGCGGATGGCCGATCTCGGCCGCCCCGCCTTGTCGCATGATCTTGCTGAGCTGCGCGCGCGATGCCTTGTCGTTACAAGTCGCATGGCTAGGTCCGGTTTCACGACGCATGTGACCGATCCAATCCCTGATCTAAAATCCCTCGACGAGATCATGCTACGGGAGCAAAAATCCGTATCGGAGGAGAAATTTCTCAATGTCGTCTGGGCAGAGAAGTGCCGCCTTCTCGCAAAACCCGCAATCATCGAGCAGATGAAGCGCCGGCAGAAAAATCTGTTTGGTTGCTTCAAGCATATTGATACCGTCGGAGATAGGCCGCTTTCAGACGGAACCAAGCGATTGGTGAATCTTCCCGAAGAGTGGTCGCGACGACTGGGCGAGGCGGATGTGTCGGCGATGAAAGCGCTGGCTGAGCCTCTCGACTTCAATGAGGCGATGGCGTTCTTTCGCAAGCTCCGGGGCGGAGAGGACACAGGCGAGGTATCTGATCTCCAGCGCGACGCGCTTCTGGCAATGATGGATCAGGTGCAGGAGCGGTTTCAGTGTCCCGAGTGGGACAGTGAGGCTGTGATACAGTTTCACCTGGACTATCGTTGCATCAAGGGAACAAAGGCTGCGCTCACCTCGACTTTGGACAAGATCGGAGCGCGCCTCGGCGAAGGAAAGTCAGCAGGCCACCGCATTTCCATTGCCTCGCACACTGCGCGTGGCCGCGGTATCGATCTTGATATCAACCTGGAACGATCTGTTGCGCGGGATATCCACAAGCATCAGGACAGCGATCGCCCAGTCCGCCTGAGTGGTCTCGCGATTGAGCTGGGGCCTGAGACAGCACAGGTCCGGGGCGTGCTGGCGCGCCCAGAGGCTCAGGACGATCTATCCCAAATCACCCATGTTGTGGCGGAAGATTTTGGCGTTGTGAACACATCAAGCCTGGTGGTTTTGAAGCTTCCAAGACCGGTTGATCCTGCGTCCCTTCCTGACACCGGGATGACAAAACCCAAAGCGGAGAAATATCTTCGTTCTCACGTGTCGGGTGAGGAGATTGAGGTTGTTGAAAGCTTACAGCTTTCCGGCCGCAACTTCCTTGCCCGCATCAACGAATTGGCGGGCAAGATCGATCGCCTCCGCTCAGAGATTGATCTCGGCTATACCCGCCTGTCGCGCCTGCGACGCGAAATCAACATCCTCCTGCGTCGCGATCATGACGCATTTGTGGATGAGGCTTTGGCGGGCGTGCCGAGCGAGCTGAATGAGGTAGATTCAAAGCGCCTGACCTCGATGCATGTCCGGTTTTTCCGGCTTTTTGCCGCTATCGGAAAGCTTAAGGAGCGTCGTCGCGGCATCTACCGCACGATTGCAGGCTTGAAAAAGAGCTGGTTTGGATACGTGTCCAATATCCGCATGCGCCTGGCGCAGAAATATGACGCAATGGTGGTGAGTGAGAAGCTCGATTACGTCACCATTCCCACCGACGATGCCGGCTACAAAGGTCGGACGTTCAACCGCATGATCAATAATGGCGCGCGATCGCAGTATACATCCCGCGCTGACGACAAATTGGCTTGGAAAGGACTCCCGCAGATCAAAATACCCAGCTTCTTCACCAGCAGCACGGACTGGCGTCACGGCCTTGTCGATAAGGCACAGCGACGTGGGCCGATCTTCAAGTCTGCAGCAGATGGAAAGACCTGGGATGCCGATATGCACGGCGCCGAAATGATCGGACGCTGGCTCTTCCTCAAGCCTAAAGAAACAGTCAGTCAGGCCTTTGGTCTGGCTGCTGAGTGACAAATGTTTCAAGTCGCCGCCAGATGACTCAATGCCAGCTTGCGGGGATGCCAGAAGCTCCTTCCTTCAGGTGGGAGTAGTTCACGTTCTCCAGGCTGCTATCCTTAGCAAATTTATACCCGCTCACAGACAAACCGGCAATTTATAGAGATCCCCTTTACATTATCAATTCTTTGTAAGGATTTTTTGAAAATTCATTGCTGAGTGCACACTACGCGACTTCTGTAACAGGGCGTTTGAGGTCAAGAGAAAATTTCAAAGCGAAGCCAGTGGCCAACCAGTTTGATTGGCCAGCGAGGTTTGCATCTTTGATATCTTTTTGCATGAGGGCGTTGCCGATTTCTCTGGCCACCGAGTGTTGTCCCGCATCTGTCCGTGGTCAGCGCTGTGGCTGCCACATTATGCCTAGTCCAAGAGCGGTTCCCGCGTGCCTATCTCTAATGCGCACTCAAACAGTGTGTCTGGTAGCTAGTCGCGTACCGGCATCGTCGGGGACCGCGTCCCGGGTTGGGACATCGGTAAACCAGCGCCATCAGGCGCGGCCTGATCTCCTATGTTTCAATCTTGTTTTGGGCGTGCATCAGGAATTGGCGTTATGCAGCAGCAACGTGTGCGGCCTTTTCCCGGGTGAAGCGGAAGTCTGTGCCGTCCTTCCACATACGATGCAGAACCACCCCGATCCGTCGGGCGAGCGCGACAGTAGCGCGCTTTTTCCCTCGCCGCTTGGCGACATTCAGCGCCCATGCAGTCAGCCAGTTCTTGCGGCCCCTTTGCAGCATGACTGTCGCGGCCTGGTACAACGCCGTGCGCAATCCGACATCGCCAGCCCGGGAGATTTGGCCAATGATGTCGCGCTCGCCGGACTGTTCACGCCTCGGCGTCAACCCGACCCACGGACCGATGTCCTTGGAGGATCGGAACCGATCGGGATCATCAATGACCGCCTTGACGGTCAGCGCAATGAGAGCGCCAACCCCGGGCATCGTCATGAGCGTATGACAAACCCGGTCTTCCTTAGCGTGGCTGCGCAGAAGCTTCTCCAAGCTGGCCAACTCCTGTCGCAGCATCCGTCGTGCGGCGAGGATCGGGTTTGCAGCCGCCTCCAACATGGGATTGCCTTCGGCCAACTCTTGCACCCGTGCTTCAAAGCGACCCTTCGCAACACGTCCCATCTTCAGCCCAAAGTTCCGGAGCACGCCGCGGATCGATAGTTCGAGATTGATCACCGCCTGCTGGACAGTCTTGCGCGTGGACAGAAGGGCGCGCATCTCTTGAGCTGATATCGATTTGCAATGGACAGGTCGGTACCAGCCCATTTGCACGAGCCGCGCAATCCCCTCTGCATCCCGACGGTCCGTCTTGATGGGCATCGCTTTCAGTGCACCCTTGACCTGCCGCGTCTCCATCAGGACCGCAGCAAAGCCTGCATTGGTCAAATGCCGATATAGCCATTGCGAGAGGGGACCAGCTTCCAGACCAACCGCAATAACGTCACCCGGCATCGCCTTCAGGGTCGCAACAAGGTCCTCTGGCTCGCTGGCAGCGGTCATTTCCTTCACGATCTCGCCCTGCGCACTCACCGCGCAGATTGCCGTGCTTGCGAGTGAGACGTCCAATCCGATATACACATCCATGTCGTTGCCTTTTCTGTTGTAGATATCTTGGGGCGCGCCTCACAGCACGACCCCGTAGACACGCCGCACAGCGTGCCAAGGGCAACGACACCTCACATCAAACGGTCAATCAACGCACAACGATGCCAGTCGGGCCAAGCCCTGTTACGGCATCTCTGATCCTCAATTGCTTCTTGATGGCTAATTTCCTACCGAAGACTGGTATGCCCTCAATTGTTCTGAGGCGGCGTCGTAACTCGTCGAAACCGGTCCTGAACCACGACTTTGAACAGTACCCGTGCTTTTTGCGGGCGGGATATTTTGTGCCCATGAGCTTGGACGCCGTATGGCAGGCCATAGCGAGGACGATGGCGGAGATACCAATCAAACGGCTCAACCTTTTGGAGAGTTTTATCCTCGTATCCTCGAGAGTCAGCCCCTTTGTCTTGCAGTCAGCGAACATGCATTCGATGAACCATCGCCAGCTGTAGTACCGCAGGATGCGTTTGCCACGCAGCGGCTCGGAGCAGGCTACGATCAGTAGCTCACCCCCCTTGATGCGCTTTGCCCCAAAATGCAGATCAAGAGCGGGCTGGCCTGCTTTGGGTGGCAGAGTTGCGGTAAAGCCACGCTCTCCCTTGCAGCGCCTCAGATAAGAGCGCAGCGACCTGCCGCGCGTAGACACTTGTGAAAGTGGCCGAGCTAGAAACCGGCGGCTTCAGCCCATTAAGCCGACCCTCACTTACGGCTTGAGTGCGCGGCACTTGAAGACTAGCTTTCACTTTTGTCAGATAGAACCGAGTGCAAGGGGGGAAAGATGCCCGCAGACAAATCACCATCTGACGGGACAGAATCTAAGACTGGAATTCCGGCACTTGACCCACTTACTGGTCTGTTCAGCCGGGGTGGCGCAATCGAAGAATTGGCGCGTATTGCTGAGCATCGGGAATTGAGCTCCCTATCGGTAGTCACCGTTGAAATTAGTCGCTTCGGATCGATAAATGACAGCATCGGAGCTTCTTTAGGCGATAAGATAATCGCTATGACTGCAAAGCGTCTTCTGAAGACCTTTCCGGACGCACTGATGACCGGACGAATGCACGGCGATCACTTCTGTATGGCCTTTGACAAGTCTGTCGATCTAGACGGAGCGATTAAGAAACTCTTAGATTTCACACAGCGCCCACTTGTCGTACGGGGCGAAATAATTGTCCTCAGCATACGAGTTGGGGTCGCTGATCCAAGCTGCCATGCTGAGAGTGCCTCTGATCTGCTGCATGCCGCCGAAGTAGCGCTCCACCGAGCTAAATTGCAACTTGCCAAGATCTCCTACTTCAATGCTGCCATGATAGATGATGCCCGCGCGGCGCATCGTCTTGAAAACGATCTGCGGGTCTCACTTGTCACGAAAGCAGCGGCCCTTCACAGTGCGATCGCCAATGACGAGTTCTTCCTGTGCTATCAGCCCATCATCTCCATCTTGACAAGACGCGTACACGGCTTCGAAGCCCTGCTGCGCTGGAACCATCCCCAACTGGGGGTCGTTTCCCCGGCGCAGTTCATTCCTATCGCGGAGGAGATCCGGGTGATGGATGTGCTAGGCGCTTGGGTCCTACGACGCGCTTGCGCCGACGCGACGACGTGGCAGGCGGTTGATGGTGGTCCGGCACCAAGTGTGAGCGTCAATGTCAGCCCAACACAGCTTGAAGAAAGCCGACTGTTTGAGCATGCGCTCGATCAGGCACTGATCGAGAGTGGATTGGCTCCAAACCGCCTCAAGTTGGAAGTCACTGAGGCCGTAGCATCCGACGTTCATATTGCGGAACAGTTGCACATCTTACGGAAGCGGGGCTGCCAGATTGCTCTGGACGACTTCGGAACCGGCTATTCGTCGCTGACCCAAATCCTTACTTTGCCATTAGATTACATCAAAATCGACCAGTCCTTTATGCGTGGCTCGGAGCAAAGGGACGAGGAGAAGGCCGATCAATTCAAGCTTTTAACACGCTCTATCTTGGCTTGCGCTACGGCCCTCAATATGACCTCGATCGTTGAAGGCGTCGAGTCCGCACAGCAGGTCGAAAGTATCCGAGAATGGGGCGGAGATCTGATCCAAGGCTATTTCTATTCCAAACCAATGGCGGCAGATGCCATAGCTGACTATCTTGCCGAGGTATCCATTTAAACAAAAGGTTAATGATGTCCCAGCTCTATCATCTCGCTTACATCAGCAAGAACACTATTCCTGGCGGTCGATCTGAGGTCGAAGCGCAGATCCGACAAATCCTGGAAGTCGCCCATACGAACAATCCATCCAAGAACATCACCGGGGCGCTACTCTATTCCGGAGGCTACTTTTGTCAGGTGATTGAAGGGCCTGAAGAAGCGTTGGAAGAACTGTTCGAGAGTATCCAGATGGATGATCGCCACGGGGAGGTGACAGTCCTCCACTTCGAACCCATCGAAGAACGTGGTTTTGACGAGTGGGCGATGGCGTTCGCGGGTGTGGAGGAAACGATGCGCTTTGACATACAGTCGATCAAAGGCTCGAAGGATGAACTAGCCATGGCTGAGCAGGGCAGGAACATGGTGACTGTCCTTGAGAAACTGGTCACACAGCATCAGTCTACTCTAGTCCGCTGATTCAGTCGATTTGAGGGTAAAGTGTAACTCCCAAGCACCCCCTCGCGGATTGTCGGTCGGTTTTGGGGTGAGTCCTATTTGCCATTTGACGCATGACGTTTTCGGGTTGTGTCTCGAAAGTTGTGGAAATTCTCCAGCAGCGCTCTCCGAGTGTTTTGATTTGTGCCTGATCAGGCGGCGAGGTCAAGTGTCATGGGTTCGATCGGTTGGTTGATGGTCTGCCATCCGTCGACTTTACGCATCTGGATTTGCCCTGAAA
>QCWG01000001.1:1556333-2291516 GCA_003149575.1 Altererythrobacter sp. XM-24bin4 | reverse complement strand
TTAGACCCGAACCCCGGCGATCTAGGCATGGCCAGGTTGAAGGTGCAGTAACATGCACTGGAGGACCGAACCGTTGAATGTTGAAAAATTCTCGGATGAGTTGTGTTTAGGGGTGAAAGGCCAATCAAGCCGGGAAATAGCTGGTTCTCCGCGAAATCTATTGAGGTAGAGCGTCAGATGTATGCCGATGGGGGTAGAGCACTGGATGGGCTAGGGCTGCGCGAGCGGTACCAAACCTAACCAAACTCCGAATACCATCGAGTCTTGTCTGGCAGACAGACGGCGGGTGCTAAGGTCCGTCGTCAAAAGGGAAACAGCCCTAACCTACAGCTAAGGTCCCCAAGTCATATCTAAGTGGGAAAGCATGTGGGAATCCCAAAACAACCAGGAGGTTGGCTTAGAAGCAGCCATCCTTTAAAGAAAGCGTAACAGCTCACTGGTCTAAATAAGGGTTCCTGCGGCGAAGATGTAACGGGGCTAAAGATATGCACCGAAGCTTAGGGTTCATAGTTTACTATGAGCGGTAGCGGAGCGTTCCGTAAGTGGTTGAAGCCGAAGGGTAACCGACGGTGGACATATCGGAAGTGCGAATGCTGACATGAGTAGCGATAAAGAGGGTGAGATACCCTCTCGCCGAAAGACCAAGGGTTCCTGCTCAACGCTAATCGGAGCAGGGTTAGCCGGCCCCTAAGACGAGCCCGAAGGGGGTAGTCGATGGGAACCACGTAAATATTCGTGGGCCTGGTGGTGTGTGACGGATGGCGGAAGTAGTGTGTCCTTATTGGATTGGGCATGCTGCCAAGTTGTTCCTGGAAATAGCCCCACCGTATAGACCGTACCCGAAACCGACACAGGTGGTCAGGTAGAGTATACCAAGGCGTTTGAGAGAAGTATCCTGAAGGAACTCGGCAAATTGCCTCCGTACCTTCGGAAGAAGGAGGCCCCGTTAGAAGGCAACTTTTAGCGGGGGGCACAGGCCAGGGGGTAGCGACTGTTTAGCAAAAACACAGGACTCTGCTAAGTCGGCTTCAAGACGACGTATAGGGTCTGACGCCTGCCCGGTGCTTGAAGGTTAAGAGGAGGAGTGCAAGCTCCGAATTGAAGCCCAAGTAAACGGCGGCCGTAACTATAACGGTCCTAAGGTAGCGAAATTCCTTGTCGGGTAAGTTCCGACCTGCACGAATGGCGTAACGACTTCCCCACTGTCTCCAGGATATGCTCAGCGAAATTGAATTCTCCGTGAAGATGCGGAGTACCCGCGGTTAGACGGAAAGACCCCGTGCACCTTTACTGCAGCTTTAGAGTGGCATTAGGAAAGAACTGTGTAGAATAGGTGGGAGGCTTTGAAACTTGGGCGCCAGTCCGAGTGGAGCCAACCTGTGAAATACCACCCTGTTGTTTTCTGATGTCTAACCTAGGTCCGTTATCCGGACCAGGGACCCTCTATGGCGGGTAGTTTGACTGGGGCGGTCGCCTCCTAAAGAGTAACGGAGGCGCGCGATGGTATGCTCAGGCCGGTTGGAAACCGGCTGCGAGAGTGCAATGGCATAAGCATGCCTGACTGCGAGACCGACAGGTCGAGCAGAGACGAAAGTCGGTCATAGTGATCCGGTGGTCCCTCGTGGAAGGGCCATCGCTCAACGGATAAAAGGTACGCCGGGGATAACAGGCTGATGATTCCCAAGAGCTCATATCGACGGAATCGTTTGGCACCTCGATGTCGGCTCATCACATCCTGGGGCTGGAGCAGGTCCCAAGGGTTTGGCTGTTCGCCAATTAAAGTGGTACGTGAGCTGGGTTCAGAACGTCGCGAGACAGTTTGGTCCCTATCTGCCGTGGGCGTCGATACTTGAAAGGAGTTGCCCCTAGTACGAGAGGACCGGGGTGAACATACCTCTGGTGTACCAGTCATGCCGCCAGGCGTGCCGCTGGGTAGCTATGTATGGACGGGATAACCGCTGAAAGCATCTAAGCGGGAAGCCTCCCTTGAGATTAGGTATCTTCGAACCGTCATAGACCATGACGTTGATAGGCTGGGTGTGGAAGCGCAGTAATGCGTGAAGCTAACCAGTCCTAATAGTTCTGATCACGCTTGAGAGTTCGCACTATCAACGACAGTCCTGCGACTGTGTGTTGAGGAGGAAGACTCTTCGGCCAGATCGTCGCCCGCTCGAATATTTCGAGCACACTACATCGATTTAGACCCGTATTCGCTGGCTCCATTGCTTGGTGGCCATAGCGCCTGTGACCCACTCGATCCCATCTCGAACTCGGCCGTGAAACCAGGTAGCGCCGATGGTACTAACGTTTAAGCGTTGGAAGAGTAGGTCGTCGCCAGGCATTGAAGCCAGCGATTGCGCGGTAATAAAACCCATTCACAAGTCGAAGGGCTGACCCACCAGGGCGGCCCTTTTGGCGTCTCTAGCCTCCGCTAGAGGTTCGCTTTCCGGGATATTTTCGGGAAGTTGCCAATACCCTGAACGAAGCTCGCAGAGTTTTGCATGGGGATAGCCCAACGGCCGGTTTGGCCGAATGCCAGGCGGATTGAATAGTTCGCAATAGGTAATCTTGGGCGTCAATAACTAGGTGCCGCGGGGTGGAGCAGTCCGGTAGCTCGTCAGGCTCATAACCTGAAGGTCGTTGGTTCAAATCCAACCCCCGCAACCACCATCTCTCTGACATATATGATATATTCCGCCTCACTGTTACCAGTGGGGCTCTTTCTGTTTGTGACTGAAAGCATTTAGGATGCACAAACTACGGTTGGGGTTGCCCACGTCTGCAGTGCGCCCCAAATGCGGAAATTCCGGCTCGGCTCTGAATAGTCTGAAAGCCGACTGACCGCCTTCAGGAGCCGAACTCAATCGCTAAAACCTCTGAGATTGGTGGCGAACCTTCCCGCGCTCATGTCAGTTAGTCAGATTTCCAGCCCTCGATGCTGTCCTCTGTCTCCAGCACGGCGGCCATGGGCGTTGTTCGCGGCAGGCTTTGGAAGACCTGCTGTTCGCTTGCTGGAACAGCCGAACGCACTACGGTGCGCCAGATACCGAAAATCGCTGCGCCAGCCGCAAGGACTCCGATCATCGCAAATAAACCGGCCGGACCGAACGCGCTCATGGCGCTTGACCCAATCATCGGCCCAGCCATCGCGCCGGCGGAGTACGTCAGCACCAGGCCGCTGCTCGCACCCACGCGTTCTTCCTCTTCAAGATGGTCGTTCGAATGCGCGACACAGAGCGGATAGAGCGCAAAAGCGAAGCCGCCAAAAATGCTGCCCATTGCGATCATTCCAACGGTTGGCAGCTTTAATGCTGCGATCGCAGCGCTGACACCCGCGGCTATTGCAAAACAGGCGATGATCACGCGCCGCCGGTCAAACCTGTCAGAAAGTCTACCAAGAGGATATTGTAGCGCTACTCCGCCTGCAATCAAAAATGATGTAAACAGCGCGACCTGTGACAGATCCATTCCAATCCGCTGAACGTAGACCGCGCCCATGGCGTAGAATGCGCCCAACATTGCGCCGGTGGCAAGCGTTCCAACGATCCCGAGCGGAGAAGCTGTATAGAGCTTGCGGATGGAAAATGGCGTGAACGCCTCCACCTGCGGTTGCTCCATGCGAGTGAGCAGCACTGGCAGCAATGCGACAGAGAGCAAAACTGCCGAGATCATGAAGGGAAGGTCTGGTGCATTCTCGCCCAAATTGAGCAAGAACTGACCAGCAGCCTGCCCGCAATATAACGCGATCATATAGGAGGCGAGCACCATGCTCCGGTTGGCAGGTGTGGCTTGCCGATTGAGCCAACTTTCAAGACAAACAAACACGCCGGCCATGGCAAAGCCATCGATGAAGCGCAGCACGACCCAGACGGTTGGCTGTTCAATGATGGCGTAGGTCAGACTGCTGGCAGAAAAGATCGTCACAAATGCAGCGAAGGCGCGAATATGCCCGATGCGTGCGATCAGCGGCTCAACCCTAAGTGATCCGAGAGTTAGTCCGGTGAAATAGCTCGTCGCTGCAAGGCCAATGATGAGCGAAGGGACGCCCGCGCTCTCAAGACGAACTGCAATAAGCGTTGAAAGAAACCCGCTGCCCGCCATCAGGATGAAGATCGCGCTGAGCAATGCGCGCACTGAAAGAGCAGATGCAATCATTCCAGCCAGATAACGCCCTTATCGGCCAGCATCAAAATATTCCTTGATGCGCGTGAGTGATCGAGTGTGGTCAATGCGTTCCGGCCAAAGCCTGTTTGAGTGGCTTAAGCCAAGGCTCGAACGGCTTCCAGGCATCCTGCCCCTTGCGATTGATCGGCTGACGCACTTGTTCGCTGCTCGCGGTGCGAACAGCGCGGTCAGTCTTGTGGAATTCAAGACAGGCATCCTCGAACGGGACACCGATAAAATCGAGCATTCGGCGCGTCTGCGCTTCGACATCGTCGAGCACATCTTCATGTTGTACGCGCAAGACCTTGCCTGGCAGCGCCGCATCCCAATGGTCCATCAAATCGACATAGTCGGCATAGTACCGGCCAACTTCTTCCAAGCCGTAAGTGAACTCCTGCCCCTCGGCAAAAAGCTGCTTGAAGCCCGAGAAACAGCAATCCATCGGATCACGGCGCGCGTCGATAATCTTCGCATTCGGCAGAATCAGATTGATCAGCCCGATATGCCGGAAATTGTTGGGCATCTTGTCGATGAAGAATTGCGCGCCTTGGCGGTGGATACGCGTTTGCTCGATGAATTGCTCACCGAAAGTCGTCAGTTGCTCAGCCGTGAGTTCATGCAAGATTTCCGGGTACCGTGACTGGCCTGCCTTGCGCCCGCGCAACCGGTGCGCGAGCGCGAGGATATTGGGAAGCTCGAGCGTCCCATCGATCTGCGAGTGACTGGCAAGGATTTGCTCGAGCAATGTCGAGCCTGCGCGCGGCAGGCCAAGTATAAATATCGGATCAGGCGCATCATATCCCGTGCCTTCATGCTTTGCGAACAGGTCTGCTGTGCATGCCGATTTCTGTGCCGCCAGCTCGCGACTCATCGCATCGGCGCTGTAGCGGGTTTGCGCGCGCTTCAAGGCATTCCCTTCATCATAGTGCTTGAAGCTCGCTTCGTAGTCTTCGCGATCTTCCAGCGCCTTGCCAAGCGCAAAGGACAGGTGGACCCGGTCCATAAAGGCAAGATCAGGCCGCGCAGCTTGCGCGCGCATCGCGTCAATCTCTGAATTCTCGAACTTGTAGGTCTTGAGATTGGCGAGCGCATAATAGGCGTCACCGTGATCAGGCTTCGCACTGACTGCCGCTTGGTAACTCGTGATCGCCTCGTCTGTCTGGCCCAATGTTTTGAGCGCATGCCCTTTGCTCGTCAGCGTTGCCGGATCTCGCGGCAGCTTCACAAGTACCGCGTCAAACAGTTCGAATGCGCGATCGTAATCACCGGTCTGCATGCTTTCGATTGCAAGTTGTGATTGGAACATGGGATTGCAGGGATCGCTATCGTGCAGCGCCTGAGCTTGTGCCCGCGCCTTGCCGAACTTCTGGCGGCGGCGCAGCACATCGGTGTAGTCGAGCTTGAGCTGAATGTTGTCAGGCTCGAACGCGACTGCGCTTTCCAGCAGGAATTCGGCATCATCGAGAATGCCAAGTTCAATTCCGATCTTAGCGAGCAGTCGCATCCCTTCGACATTCTTGGGATTGCTGCGCAGGAAATGGCGGCAGATTTCTTCTGCCCTTAGCAGCCGCCCTTCGTGAAGATGGTTGGTCACCGCGATCAGCTCGCGCGGGAGCGAAGAAAGCCGTTCCAGCTGCGCATTGGCTGCGGCCGCCTCGGCATTGCGACCTGTCGCACTCAGCAGCTTGGCCTGTTTGCGCCAACTGGCAGTTAGCGCCGGATTGAAGCGCGTTGCTCTGGCAAAAGCCTCCAGCGCTTTGGTCTTGTCCCCAAGAGCGAGTGCCAGGTGCCCCTCTTCCTGCCACGCGCGCCCATATTCGGGCATTGCCTGATGGAGAGCGCCAAGATGCTTCTCGGCATCACTATGTTTACCGAGATAGCGACTTGCGACAGCGGCAAGATACAGCGCTTCTGGATCGCTTCGCCGCTCTGCCAGCAGATTTTCCGCTAGAGCCAGCCCTTTTGCGAACTCGCTGGCTTGCAATGCCGTTTGGGCTGCCTTGAGCTGTTCTTCGCGTGTTGCCATTGCTTGTCCCTACATAGCAAAACGGTGGAGGTGAACCCGTCCAGACTCACCCCCACCGCTCGTTTTGCCAAACTGCTGGATCAGTAGTCGAAGCTGACGCGCATGCCGATTGTCAACGGACGGTTGGTGGAAATGCGTGCACGGTCGAACACGAAGTTGCCAGAGATCTGTGCCCGTGTGTCGAACAGGTTCTCTCCGTAGACGTCGAACTTCCAAGGGCCGCTCTTAACGCCAGCCGAAAGATCGAACACCGTGTAGCTTTCCAGTTCGAGCTTGTTGATCTCGATAATGTCCGTGAACTTCGATGCCGAATGCGACACTTGCGGCTGTATAAAGGCCTCCAGCGTGTTGCTCAGATCCCATTCATAGCGCGCACGCATGTTGCCCTGGAATGACGGTGCAAATGCGAGCTCTTCACCGACAACAACGTCATTGGTTGGCGTAAGCACATCCGTGATCTCTGTGTCGAGAACGGAAAATGCACCGGCTACGGTCAAGCCCGGCACCGCATAAGGTGCGAAGGTGAAGTCTGCTTCCACACCCATAATCTCGGCATCGGCCGCATTGTCCGAGAAGAACAGGTTAGTGATGCTCGGATCGAAGATAGTGGTCTGCAGGCGGCTGATATCGACGAAGAAAGCACTGCCGTTCAATCGCAACTGGCCGTCAGCCAGATCGGTTTTCCAACCGATTTCATAGTTCTTCACCTCATCGGTATCGAGCGCATAAGGCACGGTAAAGCCTGCGCCGTTGCTTGCACCACCTGGACGGTTGAGCAAACCCGGGCGGAAGCCTTCCGAATAGGTCGCATAGAACATCAGGTCGCTATTTGGCGTGTACGTGAGTGTGCCTTTGAAGATGAAGCCATCAGTCGAAGCGGTGTCGGGCGCACCCACCGCATTGTCTGGCGCAAATTGAGCGCTGATGTTGGTACCAGCAAGCTGGGCATCTGCCCCTGTGCCAGGTGCCGCACCCGCATTGGGGCCGAAAATAGCCGAATTAAGGTTGAAGAAGGACGAGTTCGCGCTGCCTTCCAGGTCAACCTCGGTATCATAATATCGCGCGCCACCTGCGAGCGTGAGCGTATCCGGAATGATATCGAAAGCAACTTCACCGAAGATGCCCAGCTGCTCGTCCGTGCGGCGGATATCGTTGCGGAAAATCACAACAGTCGGGAATGGTCCGGCTTCCTGGAAATAGCCAGTCGACGAATTGCCGCCGCCGGCCGCGCTTGCGTTGGTCAGCGGGAAGTTAGGCAGGAAGCCGGTCGTCACGCCATCCGAACCACGCACAAACTGCGAGCCGGGATAGGCGAAGTCATTGAGTTCCTTGAGCTCCAGATCGCTATAGAACGCGCCTGCGGTTGCGCGGATGCGCGCATCTTGCGGCGTGCTGACGCGGAATTCCTGCGTGAACACGGTGGTATCGGTATTCGATGCCACGAACAGATTTGGTGCCTGGCAGGTCGGATCAGCCGGAGCATTGGTCACATAGCCGGAATAGACCACGGCTGTGTCACAGATGTAGTATGGCAGGTATTGGCCGACAAACAGATAGTCCGAGTAGTCGACCTTCTGCTGCGTTTCCCGGTCAGTGTATGCGCCGCTATAAACAATATCGAGCGCGCCCAAGCGACCTTCGACGGTCCAACTGGTGTTGGAGAAATCATCTTCGATACGATCGTCTTCGAAGCGCTGGATTTCCAGATCATCAAGACCATCAAGCTCCGGATCGGCGAAGAATACGCCGTCGCTCTCAACGCTTTGACGTGAGTGCGCTACAGTAACTTTCCAATCAGGCGTCACTTCCCAAAGTGCAGTGGCGCGGAAGCCGGAGTACTGCGTGTCGTTGAAATCCTCTTCAACAAGCGACGCATTGTCGGCATTGATCAGATTGACTGCTGAAAGATCCGCCCCGGCTTGGAAACCGGCGCGACCTGCGCTGACCGGCACGCCATTGTCGCGCACGGTGCCCGCGGTACGGAAACGTCCGCTCTCGCCGGCATTGCGAGTGCCAGCCACATTGTCGATATAGCCGCCCTGATCGTCGAGATAGACTACGCCGCGCAGCGCGATCGTGTCAGTGACCGGCACGTTGACCATGGCTTCGGCCTTGTAGCTGGTCTCACCGCCTTTAGTGAACGAGACGCCAGCGGAGGCGCTGGCATCAAAACCCGACAGGCTTGGCTTGTTGGTGATCAGGCGCACAACACCGGCTTGCGAACTTGCGCCGAACAGCGTGCCTTGCGGACCGGACAAAACTTCGATCCGTTCCATATCGGCCGCATATACGTCCAGGTTGCGTCCTGGCTGAGACAGCGGCTGCTCATCGAGATAGAGAGCGACGTTTGGTGCAAGGCCGGCAACGCCAGCGGTGGTGAGGTTTGGTGTCGTTGAAGCCAAGCCGCGGATGTAGATCGTGCTCTGACCCGGCCCGGAACCGCCGGCGGTCACAGTCGGCAGTTGCTCAAGATAGTCTTCAAACGTATCGATATTGAGCTGCTCAAGACCTTCCTGTCCAAGCGCCTGGACAGAGACAGGAACGTCCTGGAGGTCTTCACTGCGGCGCTGCGCGGTAACCACGATTACCGGAACACCGCCGGTGCGCTGCTCTACTTTTTGTTGTTCTGGCTGTGTCTGATCTTGCCCCATGGCTGGCGTGGCCATGGCCACTGCGACCGCGCCAAGCGATACACCTCTTGCGAATTTTCTCATTATTGCTGCCCCTTTGTTTTACCCGATTGGACGCACGAAAGGGATGCGCGGAAACGCACATCGCCAATATTCGCGATCAAAACGGAAGGAAATAGAATGAAGTCATGCCTCTAGATGCGGGCAGTACCAATGCTCGGAGGAGTCCACCACAGCAGCGACAGGGATTTTTTTTAAAATAATTCCAATGTTGCCCTAAAGCAACATTGAATCTTAGATTCAAATATAACTCAAATATTTAAAAAATTATATCAAGTATAGGTAATATAGACTTATTATACACTATCTAAGTCAGTGTATATTTTATAGTATAATCAAGAATACTAAAATATTGAGAAATCAATACTATGGCATCGCTAAGTCCGAGTGATTTTAATCATTTACCTCTACTTGGCTGCTTCCCATTCCTCGCAAGCCTCTGCGGTTGTCGGAACACCGTGCTTCTTGCGGATAAGGTCGAAGATGATCGCCTTGATGATCGCGATAGCCATTAATGCGAGCACGAATGAGAATGGCAATGCTCCGATCATCATGGTTATCCGGATCGCATCAATTCCACCCAGCACGAGCATGCTGCCGACCATGAACGCCAACGCTACACCCCAAAACAAAATGTGATAGCGGCGCTGCCCTTCATCCTCGCCAGCACCATTGATTGTGTTGACGATCAGTATCGCGCTGTCCGCAGATGTTACGAGGTAAGTCATAAGCAATACCACGACTAGGATCGAGACGATCTGGGCTGCGGCCGGATCAAGCACCACTGCGAGCGTTGCGTATAGCTGGTCAGAAATGCCCGCTTCGGCAATCGCGCCTTGCGCGGCACCGCTCAACTCCAGATCGATCGCGGTGCCGCCAACAATCGCCATCCAGAAGAAGCACATCAGCGAGGGAACAAGGATCACGCCAAACACATATTCGCGCACTGTACGGCCGCGTGAGACCCGGGCGATGAACATGCCGACGAAAGGCGCAAAAGCGATCCACCACGCCCAATAGAAGATGGTCCAGTCGAGTTGCCACTGCATCAGCTCTTCCGACACTTGGCTTCCGTCGCTGGTAAACAGCGTCAGTGTCTTGGCAGGGAGGGCAACAAGGTAGTCGGTCAGTCCAGTCCACATCAGCTCCAACCCGTACAGACCGGAACCAACGATCACGAACAATGCGATCAATAGGAACGACAAACCCATATTGAGGTTCGAAAGCCACTTGATGCCTCGCCCAACGCCCGACAAGGCGCTGATTGTTGACGCACCCACCAGCACCAGCAGCGCGGCAATAATCGCGATTGTGCTCGCCGTCCCCTCCGAATTGACAAGCCAATCGCCCATTCCGACCCGATAAAGACCTGCCACAAATTGCTCTACGCCCAGACCCATGGTCACGGCGACACCCAATATCGTGGCGACTACTGCAACCACGTCAACCACGTGGCCTGCAGTACCGGACATCCGCTCTCCGAACAGCGGCACCAGTGCAGAACGGATTGTTAGGGGCAATCCCCGGCGATAGGAGACATAACCAATCGCCAGCCCGACCAGTGCATAGGTTGCCCAAGCCGCAAAGCCCCAGTGCAGGAAGGTGTAGACATAGGCCGGCCGAACGGCTTCTGCAGAACTCGCTTCGATCGCGCCACGGATGATCTCCGGATTGTTAGAGAAATGAGCCAGGGGCTCGCCCGTCGAGTAGGTCAGCATGCCGATCCCGATCCCCGCGCCAAACAACATGGCAAACCATGAAAATCGAGAGAATTCGGGCTTGTCATCGGGCGCCCCGATCCGCAAACGCCCCGATTGTGGCAGCGCAGCAAGGACTAATGCGATTACCATCAGCAGCGCTACCAGATAGACATACCACCCGCTAAAACTCGAGATGATATTCTCATTCGCGGCACTCAAAGTCTCATTGGCACGCACCGGGAAGAAGATCGCCCACATGATCAGCAGTGAGACTATGATCTTGCCCGGGATCGTCACTTCACGGCTGAAGCCATCATAGAATCCCCGGTCATGGGTTTCGATGGGTAGGTCAATTATGGGTGGATCAATTGGTAGGTTGTTGCTTGATTGCATGTCTGAAGCTGCTGCGTCCATGTATTTTCAGGGAAATGTTCGCATGCTCGCTCAACGAGCGAGAGTGCGTCTCTTTGCGTGGGATGAGCTCAAAGCATAGGGCGCGGGCCGCACAATGCAAATCGTTGGTCGTTGCGGCCGTTCAATGCTTGCAACTGCGCGAAAAGCCGAATGTCTGCTCAGCTTCTCAATGGCACCGAAATTGGACTTTCCGCAATCGGCCAACATAGCGCCGTCGCTGAAGGCCGTTTATGGGGTAGAAGGCGGACATCCGGTCGAATTGGGTTCTCGGCTAATCTTGGGCTGTTAGCGGCCTGTCTGCTTTCAAACTAAGCACGAAAACCGGACTGGCGGCTAATGAGCCAATTGCGGATAGTTGACGCTACAGCTGCAAATGCTCAAAGCGCCTGCTTCGTCACGGACACGTCATAAATTGAGGGCAAACTGGGTTCGAACCAGGGGCCAAGTTGTATGTCGGTTGTCAAGATTCTGCTCACACATCCAGACGCTGATGAGTTCGAGCCATTCGCTCATGATGACGCGCAGTATGAATTCTCGAAGATCACTTCGCGCGCTCCTTCGCAGATATTCGAAGGTCCGATTTGGATATTCATCGACTGGGTGCTCGATGACCTTGCCGGCCTGGAGCTTTGCCGCCGGTTGAGGGCGGATCCCCAGACAGCAGGCGCGCACATTACAATGGTCTTGAACGATGACGATTTCGCAGCGCGCAAGCGTGCACTCGATGCCGGGGCGGATGACTATATGTCGGGGCCAATCGACCGGCGCGCGGTGCTGGATCGTATTTTTGCGTTAAAGCCCATGGCGGCGAACTACACTACCGAGAAACTCGACTATGGGGCGTTGACCATCAATTTGCCTGCCTACCGCGCTTACTGGCGCGATGAGCCAATCGATGTCAGCCCGAACGAATTCAGGCTGCTCCGGTTTCTAGCCGAGAATGCCAACCGCACTTTGTCACGCCCGGAAATAATGTCCGGACTGGGCAAGAAGGAAGAGATGATTGACGAACGAACGGTCGATGTATGGATTGGCCGATTGCGGAAAGCTATAAAGGCTGCGGGGGGCGGTAACCCCCTGCGAACCGTGCGTTCAATCGGCTACGTCTTCGACCTTGAGCTTCGGCGATAGCCTAGGCGGCCGCCCCGCCCGAAGACGGGGCGTGCCGATATCTAGAATTTGGCAGTAAGGCCCAGCGAGAATGATGTGCCGACATCGTAGCTGTTGATTTCAATGCGGTTGTCGCCAACCTTCTGAAATTCAAAGTTCCCCCGCCCAAAAATGTTGCGCGCTTCAGCCTTGAGTTCCAGCGGAACTGAGAACAGCTTTAACTCCTGGCGCATCACCAAGTCGAATGTCAGACCGGGATCTTCAACAATGTCAGGCAAGCCAGCCGTACCACGGCGCGTAACGCGTTCGCTGGCATAGCTAAGCAGGAAAGTCAGCTGTTGCAGCTTGTCCTGATCTTCGATGCCGAGCTGAACATTGACCAAATGATCCGACTGACCGGTGAGCGGGTCACCATCGTTGAAGAACAGTGCTGCATCGCTCTCAATCGCACCAACACCGGCGGTGAAGAGGCTGGTGGTATCGCCTTCGCCTACTTTCAACTCGGATTGGGTGTAGGTGTAGTTTGTCGCGAAAATGATCTGTTTCGTTTCAAGCCAACCGGTCGCGCCCCAATCGAACAATGGCTTGGTCAACTGGAACTCGAACTCACCGCCGAACAGTTCGGCTGTTGGCGCATTGGCAAAACGCGTAGTGAAGCTCGTATCCGCGCCAATCGAAACATAGGGCTCGATCGGGTTTTCGATTTCCTTGTAGAAACCAGCTGCAGAAACACGATTGCCTCGACCGAAGTAATATTCGGCGCGAACTTCTGCGTTGAACAGCTCTGAATCTATCAAAGCCGGGTTGCCGATGTACTGACGCTGATTTTCAGGGTCAGTGTAGGGCTGGAAGATCAGTTCGCGGAACTGCGGACGTGCGATCGTTTTGGATGCACTCGCCCGGAATTGCAGCGAATCCGTCGCTTCCCACGTAATCGTTGCGCCGGGTAAGAAGTAGTCGTTGTTGAGCGCTGTCGTCGCAAGCGAAACGAACGGATTCTCGAACCGGCTTACCGTGCCAACCGACTGTGAAGCATCTTCATATCGGACACCAAGATCCAAACTTACACCGAAGGCCGGAACAATGTTAACCTTCGCATATCCGGCCTGAATCTCCAGATCAGCAGCAAACGCAGGATCAGTCTGGGTTGGTTCACTCAAACCAATGCCGAAGTAATCGATGATTGCATCGCCGAGCAAAAGATCGGGGCGAAGTGCCCCAACGCCTGGTGGAATATTATCACCGTCGATCAAGAATTCGCGACGCTCGGAATCACGGCTGGTGTCTGTGTAGGCATAGCCAACTGTAGCCGTCAGCCACTCGGTCAGCGGATAGCTCAAGTCGAGACCGCCGTAGAGGAGATCTTCCTTCAGTTCGGAAAATGCAACTGATGCGCTGCCGCGTTGGCGGTCCAGAACGTTGATGAAGATATCGCCCGTGTCCTGGTTGTCCTGATTGGTGCGGACATAGACAAACTCATATTCGTATGGCGCTTCGCGCTGGGTTTGCGCGTATCCAAGGCGCACATCGACAGAAAGATCGCCGAACTCAAGTTCGCTAACCAGCTGCGTATCGATCAGCTGCCGCTCATACCAGCCTGTGTTCTGGGTAATCAGGCTGTCTCCGTCGAGCAGCAGCTCACCAAACCCCAGCCCTGACTGCTTCAGCGTGTCCCGGATGAACAGATTTGTCCAACGGAACTGATGTTCGCCAATCTCGAGACCGACACCCAACATGGCGTTGGCCAGAATGCGGTTGTCGGTGACAAAATTTCGCGAGTCACGATCGAGCTGAAGATCAGTCGTGAACGGGTTCTGCGACGTAATTACCTTCGTGCGCAACTTGTTGCTGAGCGACGCAGTCGCGATCAAGCCAAGCCGGCCGTCTGAACCAACATCAAACGCGGTGCCAGCCGTGATCCCGCTAGAGAAGTTCGGCCTCACGTCGCCCACTTCCTGCAGCACCACCAGATTGGGGTTGCCCAACTGCTTAACGATTGCGCCTTGTTCTGCAGTTGTCAGGTCACCGATGCGGCGGCCGCTATTGAAGAAATCCTGGAGCGCTGGCGGCACATCACGTGTGCCGTCGTCAAAGCCAGACCAGTCATAGTCTGACCCGTAATAGTCGAGGCCATTGCTGAAAGTGGTTTCAGTATCGCCGCTTATGCTCAGGCTGATATCGAGAAAGCTCTCATCTGGCACAGCGCGAGTGGTTAGGTTGATCACACCGCCGCCGAATTCGCCTGGGAAGTTTGCCGAGTAGCTTTTCTGGACCAGCGAGGAGGCTACGATGTTGGTCGGAAAAATATCCAGCGGAACGACGCGGCTGAGCGGTTGTGGAGATGGCAGTGGGAGACCGTTGAGCAATGCCAGCGAGTAACGGTCACCAAGGCCGCGGACAAACACGTTGCCATTGCCCACAACAGCCAGTCCGGTTGTGCGCCCAAGCGCGCCCGCAATGTCACCTTCGCCGGTTCGGGCAATCTCTTCCTGCGACAGAACAGAGATGACCTGGCTCGAGCTGCGTGTAACATCGCGATTGCGTCGCCCGGTGACGATGATGGAACCGCCTGGAACTGAGATTTCGGGCTCCTCGAAGGCATCATCCTCCGGATCGACCTGATCCTCCGACTGTGCAACTGCATCGGTGGTTTGACTATCCTGGGCATGTGCAACTGCAGGATATGTGAGAGCGGTTGTGAGGAGGAGCAGCCCCGTCAACTGCTTGCCAGTGTTCATTTTCGAAGACCCTTTCATAGAGGCCTGAGTTTGATTCATGCAGCGAAGCTCCTGGGCGATCAGCGAGAGAGGTGCTGACCGCCCAGGAGCAAATGGATCATCAGTAAACCGGCAGCGAGGTGCAGGCGCCCGAGTTGTTTCCGAAAGAGATGGTCGCTGAGTCGCAAGTCCAGCCTTCGAAGCGCGTATCACCCGATTGTGCTGCACCAACGTAACCAGCATTGTCGAAGAAGCTGGAGATGCCCGTCGCGTCGAAGGCCACCAGTGCGTCCTCGTTCGAACCGTTGATATAGGTCATCGTCAGAGTGTTGGTCAGCGCAGTGGTGTTGTTCGAGCCGCTCTCGAAAATTGCCTGTGTATCAGCGGCAGTTACGCCGCTGCTGCCATCACGGAAAGGTGTCGCACAATCCATTGCCACGGACTCGAAGCGCGGCGGACCGACATCATCAAGTCCAGCATTCGCGGCACGAACTGTTTCCGGCAGGTCAATACGCAAGCACGGCGTACCATTTGAAGAATTGTCGAAGATGATGGTGTTGAACAGCGAATAATCTGTTCCCCCGCGGATACGGATGACCTGGTCATCGTTCTTGCGCTGAATGAAAGTAGCGTTCGAAATCAATGTGTTCTGGCGAGGCGTATCATCAACCAGAGCGTTGTTGCTGTCGGCTTCAATGATCGTGTCACCGACATCGGAACGCTGCACTGCGACAACATACTGCAGTGTAGCCTTCACGCCTGTGTCGGTGTCGATCGAGTCGTCTTCTGCGCCGACAACCACGAGACCCTTCATATTCACCACGCCACCAAAGAATTCGACGCCGTCATCCGCGCTGTTGAACGACTGGATGTTTTCGAAGGTGGTGCCTGAGCCAACGCCGCCTGTCGTCAGAGCCTGAAGCTCGTCACCATTTGCAAGCACAGTACCCGAAAAGCGCAGCTGGACATTGCGAACGGAACCCGAGCTGTCCGAAGCATCGTCGCCGCCATAGCGCGGCGGCGTGGTTGTACCTTCGACTTCGCGTTCGCATTGGGCTGTGCCTGGCGTAGCTGTATTCGAAAGGCAGTCCGTAATCGGAGCGCGGCCATTGAGAATGAGTCCACCCCAATCGCCCGAAGAACTATCAGTGTTCTCGCCGCGAATATTCTGCTGGCTGGTAAAGATAATCGGGCGGTCGGTTGTCCCGTTTGCCTGTATCTGGTTGCCGCGATTGACGTTCAAGTAAGACGCATCAAGACCTGCCAGGATCACACCTGGCTCAATAGTCAGGACAATATTGGTGTCATCGAGGCCGTCAGAGTTATCAGCAGTCGGTCCGCCATCAGTGCCGACGTCAACCTGACCGTCGATCAAATAGATGACCGCAGAATCAGACGCCGTAAACGGAAGCGTGGTTGAACGATTGAAGCGAGCCGGAAGCTGGCAAAGGCGATAAGAGCCAGTCGGGCCAGAGATTGTACCGCGGCTTGTTAGACCCTGCGGATCCTCAATAAACGGACAGTCGGCCGCCGCTGTAGTGGTCGTGGTTGGCGTTGGCGTTGGTGACGGCGTCGGGGTGCCACCACCGCCACCATTGATAATGACATTGCCCCCCGTGCCGGGCGAGGCGATTTCATCCGCGCCGCAACCAGCGAGTGCGATCAGGCTTGCGCCCATTATAAGCGAGCGATTGAGAGTTTTCACAGCGAGCGGTCCTCTTAAAAATCCGGAGTAAAAGTTAGTCACGCATCAAGCGCGCTCCAGTGCTATTAAGGACGGGCAGTGACTCTTTGTGGTCGGAAACAGCCAAAATATCGCAAAATTGTCACATGACAAAAAATGTCAGGTATATGACAAATATGACATACCAGAGGCTCTCCAGCTAGCTATTGTTACAGCCTCTAACCAGCTGTTTTATATATAGAACATGTCTAAATGCTGCTGTTTTATGACAATGTTTCATTTTTGTTGCAGCCCGAAATACTTTTCCACACTATGCAAGCTCTTTTGGGAGATGGCATATGTTTCTAACCGGTACTGCAGCTTTGATGATGCTTGTTAGTGGTGCACCGAGCGATATCGGCTACGAACCCTTGCTGGATGGTCATGACGCAATCGCGGTTGAAGTGATTGAGGCAAACACCGAACTTGCCGCAGATGATCCTGCCAAACTGATCAATCTTGGCATCGCATACGCACGTCAGGGTCGCACTGAGGAAGCGCGCGCCATGTTCGAAGCGGCGATGCGTGGTTCTGACCGTGTTGTTCTGGAGACTGCCGAGGGCGAATGGAAGGAATCGCGTCATCTGGCACGATTGGCTCTGCAGATGCTCGACCGTGGAGAGTTCCGGGCCGAACAGATGGCAGCCCGTTAAAGCCCTAGTCTTCGAGCTGCACCAGCAACTCGGTTATCCGGCGGCGGCTGAAATCTGCAATCTGCGGATACTGCGCCCGCAGGTTCGCATCGGCCGACCAGTTGTGAAGCTGCACCCACGCGCTTTTCTCGATTGCGGTTAATCGTTGCGGGTTGGCGATGGCGTTTCCCAATCGCGCGGGGTCATGATCTCCAGCAAGCGCAAGCTTGAGGGCTTCCGCTAATACGGATCGCGAATCGTTCTTGTTCATCGTGAGCGGAATAGATGCGATAAGCCAAGTGATAGCAATCGATAGGCACACACCGTCACAATTCTGAAAGATTGGGATTCTCGAACCGGCGCGTGAACAACAATATGAAAGTTGGTGTCGGCGACTCACTTTCCGGCTTCTTGGATGATCTGACGGACCAGAGTTATTCAAGCCATGGTCCATTCCTGAACTTGCTGAGCAAGTTCTCATCAACGATCTCGGTTCAATAGGACCAACTCCTTGAGGTGCATTCGAACTCGCTGACCAATTGGGGAGGTGGAAGCTGGCTCGTGGTCGATTAGGTCCGCACCAATACCAAAACAGGATGAGTTTGAATGGCCCACTATACGTCTGAAGCCGAACAGATCGCGGCTAGAGTTGAAGAGTTTGTTCGCACGGTCGTCGCTCCATACGAGGCAGACCCACGTTGCGGCAGTCATGGGCCTTCCGATGAACTTGGAGCGGAACTGCGGGGCAAGGCCAAGGCGGTAGGCCTGCTAGTCCCGCATATTCGAAAGGACGGATCGCATTTCAGCCATGCTGATACCGCATTGATCCTGCGCAAGAGCGGCATTTCGCCGCTTGGTCCGATTGCCTGTCATGTGATGGCTCCCGATGAAGGCAATATGTACCTGCTCAGAAAGGTTGGCAGCGACGAGATCAAGCAACGTTTCCTGGCCCCCTTGGAGTCAGGGGATGCTCGTTCAGCCTTTTTCATGACCGAACCGGCCGAAGACAACGGCGCAGGGTCTGACCCGTCATTGATGCAAACAACCTGCCAACGCGATGGCAACCACTGGGTGATCAATGGGCGAAAGGCTTTCATCACCGGTGCAGACGGCGCAAAGGTAGGGATCATCATGGCCAAATCGGTTGAGGCTGATTCCGAAGGCGGAGCTTGTATGTTCCTTGTCGATCTACCCGATCCATCTATCCAGATTGAACGCGTGCTCGAGACGATTGATAGTTCCATGCCGGGCGGTCACGCTGTTATTACCATAAACGATCTGCGTGTACCGGCGAACCAGATGCTTGGCGAAGCGGGTGAGGGCTTCAAATACGCACAGGTCCGTCTGGCGCCTGCACGTCTCACGCATTGCATGCGTTGGCTTGGCGTTGCGGATCGGGCTCAAGAGATTGCAACCGACTATGCTTGCAAGCGAACGGCGTTCGGAAAGCCGCTGGTCGATCATGAGGGAGTGGGCTTCATGCTGGCTCAGAACAAGATTGATCTGAAGGCGTGCGAGTTGATGATCGACTGGTGCGCCAGCGTGCTGGACACCGGTGAAATCGGAACAACCGAGAGCTCAATGGCCAAGACCTTTGTGGCTGAAACGTTGTTTCAGATTGCCGACCGGTGCGTACAGGTGATGGGCGGCACGGGAGTAACAGGCGATACGATTGTCGAACAATTCTTTCGTGAAATCAGAGCGTTTCGTATCTACGACGGGCCGACTGAAGTCCACAAATGGAGCTTAGCCAAGAAGATCAAGCGCGATTGGCGTAAAGCTCAGCCTTAAACCGGCCGATGCCGTATCTACGCCGCCCTGATCTTGCTCAAGAATGCCTGCATTTGCGTGCGCAGTGTCGAGGCTTGCTTTTCCAGATCAGTCGAAGACGAAAGGACCTGGCTAGCCGCCGCGCCTGTCGACAGGGAGAGCTCTCGCACGTCGTCGATATGGCTGGACACTGCGTCCGTCGCTTGTGCCGCAAGCTCGATGCTGCGCGCGAGATCCTGGCCGCCTTCGATTGCGGTGATCATGTCAGATATTCGGTCAACGATTGCCAGAACGGCTGGCTATCTGCCTCGCGCCTATCGTTGCGTACGTCGGCCAGTGTATCTTCGGCAGCATGGCTAAGCTTTTCCAGCCGTGGGAAGTCGAAGAAGCCGCAATTGCCCCCAAAGCGTCCGCGCCCAGCTGCCCGATGAAATAGGCATCGACCAAGCCGATCGACATGACTGCAGCAACACCGACAATGGCTGGCAAAGTTTGAGAAACGAGATGGCCACGTATCGAACCGCGCGTCAGTTTGGCATTCTCGCTCATGGCCAACCGACTAACGCAGGATCAACACATAACAAGCGCAATTTGTGTTTGCATCCACACAGAGCGTCTTGTTAGCCAACATAGTGCATGCGATAAGTTGTCGCATGCCGCGCATGACCGTAAATGAACGTCCGCTCGAGTTCGATATGGATCCGGACACCCCCTTGCTGTGGGCGCTGCGCGATGCGGCAAACCTGACCGGCACCAAGTATGGCTGCGGCAATGGCGATTGCGGATCGTGCATGGTTATCGTTGATGGCGCAGCCTTACGGTCATGTCTGGTGACGATCGCAGAGGCGGAAGGGCGATTCATCACCACTATCGAAGGCTTGTCGCGTGATCGGTCCCATCCGGTGCAGCAAGCCATGGTCGCCGAACAAGCAATCCAATGCGGTTTCTGTACGCCGGGCATCGTGATGGCCGCGGCGGCGTTGCTTGAGCGGAATGCCGATCCCAGCGAAGCGGAAATCAAGGCGGCGATCCCGAACTTGTGCCGCTGCGGCGTCTATCCCCGGCTGGTGCGCGCGATCCAGCGGGCGGGGCGCGTAGCGCGGCGATTGGAAACGATCAGCGCTGCACCTGCTCCGGGCATAAGCAGCGAAGATGCAGCGCGCGAAGTGCCTGCGATCCGGCCACCTTCGAGCTCCGAAGAGCCCGAAGGCTAGCTGCCTTTAGAACCGGCCTGTGATGGCAAAGCGCGCATTGAGCGGCGCGCCGACCGAAGCTTCGTGCCTGGCGTGGCTGTTGGGGAAGTAAAGCTCGTCGGTCAGGTTCTCGATATTGACCTGCACCCGAAGATTCTCCGACACGTCGTAATAGGCTGATGCATCAAATCGCGTGAAGGATGGCAGCACAGCGGTGTTGCCATTGTCGATGAAGCTTTCATCCTGGTGCGTCATGCCGATGCCAAGTCCCAGTCGATCGGTGACTTCAAACTGGTTCCAGATCGAGAACATATTCTCTGGCAGTTCGCGTGGGCGCAGACCTGTCGGGCCCGTGCGGCTCTGCTGTTCTCCGTCCAGGAAGCTGTAGCCCGCTGAAACGGTCCAGGCTGGCATCACTTCACCTTGCAGTTGCAGTTCAAAGCCGTCGATCTTGGAATCGATCACATCCAGCGTCGACGGGTCATTGTCATTGGGTTGAGGGGAGCTTTGCTCGATCTCGAATATCGCCGCGGTGAAGCTGAGGTGGTCTGCAAAATCCCACTTTATGCCGGCTTCGAGATTGGTGAACTTGTCCGGGTCCAGTGCGTTGTTGCTGCCGTTGATATTGGCGAATTGCTCACCCGAACGCGGCAGGAAACTCTCCGAATAGCTTGCGTAGATCGAGATGTTTTCCCGCGGCTTGAAGATCACGCCTCCACGTGGAGAGAATTCCTCATCCTTGCGCGTGCGTAGTTCGTCGCTGGGGACGTCGAGTACTTCGATATCGAAGCTGTCGAAACGCCCGCCCACCACGACATTAAGCCAATCGGTCAGCTTGATCTCATCCTGAATGTAGAGCGAGACGACATCGATCTCCACCTGCGTGAAGTCATTCAGATCGCCGAATGTGACTGAGGTAATGTCGCCTGATGCGTTCAAACCTACGCCCCCGCGCAAGTTCAGCAGGCGGGTAATTGCGAAGATCTCGTTGTCATTATTGGTCTGATCCCAAACCGGATTGAATCGGTCCTGATCAGACGACGTGTTGATGTATTCTGCGCCAAACAGCAGCGTATGCGCGACCGCGCCCGTGTTGAACTCGCCGACCATATTCGCAGACAGGATCAGGTTTTCACGCTGGGTCGCGTCGATGTAGCCATCGGTGGTCACGACATCTGGCGAGTTGGCTTGGTCATAGCCCGAAGCATAGAAGTTCGAATAGACCTTGTCGTAATTGCCGTAGAATGCGCTGAACACGCCTTTCCAGCTGTCCGAGAATGTGTGCTGAAGGTTGGCGCGCAGCAGATGCGCTTCCAGATCGTTGAAGTTCAATTCCGGATCGCCAAAGGTGATGTTTTTGAATTCCTCGATCGGGCGGCCATCCGTGCCGGTTGGAATGCCGCGATCAATGAAGCGATCGTGATCGGCATATTCGTAGGACAGATCCAGCGTTGTATCTTCGCTCAATGCAAAACGCACGGTCGGATTGATGCCTATGCGCTCGCCATCGTAGAAATCGCGGTGATTGTTGAGGTTTTCGTACATCGCATTGATGCGGAACGCCGATGCATCGCCATTTGAGAGATTGATATCGGCCTGCACGCTGTATGCACCAAAGGTATCAATGGCGATCTGGCCGCCGCCGAATGTGTCGCCAATGACGCCCTTCTTGGTGACGCGGTTGAGAACACCGCCAGCGCCGCCCCGTCCAAACAGCAGCGCGTTGGGCCCGCGCAATATCTCGATCTGGTCCAGATTGTAGAGACTGCGGTAATATTGCACGTCATCGCGCATGCCATCGATGAAGAAATCTGCGGTTGAGCGCACGCCGCGGAAGACGATCGAATCACGGTGCCCTTCGCCCTGCGATGTGTTGACGCCGGGTGTGTAATCAATGATCTGGCCGATGCTGGTAAAACCGCGATCAAGAATCGCTTCCTCGGTCGTGATGCTGAGGCTTTGCGGGACATCGATGATCGGGGTGGGTGTCTTGACGGAATTGATCTGGTTGGATTGCAGCACCGTGCCGGTAACAATGATTGTGCCCTCGTCAGGGTCAGGCGCCAACGCCTGGCTCTCCGCGCTTTCTGCTGTCTCTGCCAAAGCAGCGGTAGCAGGAGCGAAAGTGGCTGTGCCAGCAAGCAGGAGGGCTTTGCCGAGAAGCTTCATTCAAGGGTCCAATCTTTTGTCGAGTCGTGATCCGTGCCGTAGTCGCTATTGAGAATTATTCTCAAAAGCAAGAAGCAAATCTACTTGTCGCGAAAAAGACGTTTGGTTAGGGCGCATCGCACGTCATACAGCCTTGGCGGTAAAGGAGTTCACGGCGTGAAAGCGACCATCTGGCACAATCCGAAATGCGGCACATCGCGCAAGACGCTGGCTATTCTTGAAGAAAGCGGTGCAGACGTGACCGTTGTGGAATATCTTAAGGACGCGCCATTGCGGGATAAGCTGGCGCAGCTATATCGCGATGCCGGCATCACCCCGCAAAAGGGCTTGCGTATTCGCGGCACAGACGCGGCGAAGCGCGGGTTGCCAGACGCAGACGCGGACACGGTCCTCAACGCGATGGCAGCCGAGCCGATCCTGATCGAACGCCCGTTGGTTGAAACGGACAAGGGCGTGCGCCTGTGCCGTCCGCAGGATGTGGTTCACGAAATTTTGTAGCTGCCGACCGGCTGCGAAGCAGCGGCTTAGCGCCTGTCCCGCGTCAGCACCTCGTCTAGGGAGAGCTGCTTCCAGCCCACAGCGAACACGACCGAGCAAAAACCGATCACCAGCCCGAAGGCAAGTGGCTCTGACAGATTGTAGAGCAGCACGCCCAGCGCCGGTGCAAACACGAACGCAGCACCCGCAACGGATGCCACGATACCTGAGGCCTCGCCTTGTTCAGCACGGGTCACGGCGAGCGATGTGCCTGAGGTCGTGCCGGGCCGGAACAGCCCGAAACCGAGGCTGGCAATGGCATAACCAAGCGCAATGGTGTGGATCGCGTCTCCCAATGCGAAGACGAATACGCCAAAACCCGCCAGGACGATCCCGCTCAATGTCGCGGCTCTCGGGCCTAGATTGAAGCGCGGAATTACCCCCCATTGCGCCACCAACGAAGCCAGCGCGCCGGCCATCAGGACTAGACCCACCGGACCGGCGCCCGCGAGCGGGTCAGCCCGTAGCCCCAGCCGATCAAGCACCAGAAAACCGACAATCCCGAGGATCATTGCTTGCGCATGGCCGCCAAGCAAAGCGGCAATCACCCAAGGGCGCACCCGCGGCTCCCACCATGTCAGTCGCTTCGGTTCGCTTTCGCTTGGCCCATCCACGCCAACGTCTTCATCGTCTTCGGCGTCATGGTTTGATTGGGAACTGGCGCTGAATGGCTCGCTGAAAGTCTTGCCGCGCGCCGCATACCGAGGTTCGTCATCTGGCAGCCGCCAGCGCAAAGCGACAAGCGCGACAACGCCGATTGCTGCAAAGGCGAGGAAAGGTCCAACCAAATCAAGTCCCGGGAGAATAAGCAATGGTGCGAGCGCCGGGCCCAACACCGTACCTAGCCCGAAGCTCGACGCGATAAGAGAAAGCGCATTGGTCCGCTCTGATCGTGCTGTGCGCGATGCAACATAGGCTTGCACCGCAGGCGGCGCGGCCGATCCAAAACCGCCGTAAAGGCTGCGCGCAGCTGCAAACAACAGCAACGTCCAAACGGCGGGCAGCAAACCGGCGAGGCCAAACCACAGGACCAGACCACAAAAGCCCATGCTGGTGATAAAGCCGGTCATGCCCAGCGCCATCATCGACTTGCGTCCGCGCTTGTCAGATCGCCGCGCCCAGAATGGTGCGCAGGTGACCCACAGCAGTGCTGACCATGTGTAGGCGAGACTGATCCATACATCGGCCACACCAAGCTCTGTGCCGATCGATGGCATCACGGATTGCATGGCTGTATTGCCCGCCGCAGTGACCAGCATAACGGAAAACAGCAACGCCATTCGGCCACGCGAAATGCCGTTGCCGCTAGCAGCGGGCGGGGCAGTGTTCTCAAGGAGTGGATCGCGATCAGCCATGACAAACTGACCGCTAGGCGAGGCGAGCTGTGCTTGCAATGCAATCGCGCATCTGCGATTCGACCTGCTAGCCATCCCCCCAGCGAGTTGACGCGGAGCGCGATTCCCACCTCATGACTACCAAAGCCATTGAAATCAAACGGCGCTTAACCGAGCGCTTCTCCCAATATGCCGCGCAGTGCGCGGTGTTTTTTCGCGGGTTTGTGGAGTATCCACAGATGGTCGGTTCGATCATTCCCTCCTTACGTTTCACCGTGCGCAAGATGCTGGCACCGGTCGATTGGGCAATTGCAATCTGTTTGTCGAATATGGTCTCGGGATCGGCACGTTTTGCCGTTCTATGCTGGAGCGGTTGCGCGGCGATGCGACATTGATCGTTATCGACACCAACCCGCTCTACATTGACTATCTGCGCAAGACGATCCGCGATAAACGTTTCATTGCGGTCCACGGCTCTGCTGCTGATGTGGAACAGATCATCGCCGAGCATGGATTTGAGAATGCTGGCTATATCCTGTCAGGACTGCCGTTCTCGACACTGCCGGCTGGTGTTGCTCCGGCAATTGGCGAAGCAACGCACAAGGCTCTGCGTCCCGGCGGCGCGTTTCTGGTTTATCAGTTCACGGCTGCATGCCTTGATTATATGCGCCCGCACTATGCGCGCATCGACAAGGGCTTCGAATGGCTGAACATCTTGCCGTGCAAGCTGTTCTGGGGCTGGAAGGCAGATGGCGAGGGCTAACGCCTAGTCAAAGGTCTGGCTAAGGCTTTGTGGGCTTTCACCGGCCAGTTGCCTGTGCATCGCTGCATAGACAGCCAGGAATACTGCTGAACCAACTGCCCCGATCAATCCTTCGAAAATGGCGTTTACCCAGATCGTAACGGTCCCGCTGGGCACCAGCGCGCCGATCACGCCGAATACCATCCCGATTACAAGCGACAGGACAAGCAGTGCAATGACCAGCAGGATCATGAACGCAGCCACATAGCGGGTGTTGCCTTTTACCAATGTCCACGAGCGGCGCAGAGCTTCAATCGGGTTGAGCGTCCCTTCAATCGCCATAACCGGGCCAACCAGAATCAACCTGAAGGCAACCAGCAGGATGCCGATCAGCACCACAAATCCAAGCAAAGCGGCCACCGCAGGGCCAGCCGCCGCGCCGATCGCAACAACGACACCAGCTACAAGGCCAATGCCTGCACCGATAATCAGCGATGCGGCCAGATAGGGCAGCAGGGCAATAGCGCCGATCTTGATTGCTTCACCAACGGTGGGTTTTTGATCTCGGCCGAGCAAGGCGAGCAATGCCAGCGTCCCGATGGTGCTCGCTAACGCATAGATTACGATTATCGGCCAGCTTGTGCTCAAATAAGCCGCCATCGCCGCTTGCATCTGTTCGGAGCTGCCCGCTGCTGCGGCCTCAAGTTCTGTGCTAGGCGCAAACACGCCCAAGACCAGAGAAGGCAAGAACAGAAACACGCCCGCCAATATCACGATCAGTCTGCTATTGTTGGACAGCAACGTCATCGCGTCTGACCAGGCCCGCCCCATATCGAACTTCATTGCCAATTCTCCCGCGCGGCTTGATCGCCTTTTCTCTTGATAAGCGCGTTGATAGTCCCCACGCAATTGGCAATGAGCAGTGAAACCACAGACGCGATTGAATGGCAGCGAGACGAACGGCAGGTTCCGTATCGTGAAGCGCTGGCAGCGATGGAGCAACGCAACGCCGCGATTGCGGCTGGAAATGCGCGCGAACTGATCTGGCTGCTGGAACATCCGCCGGTTTACACCGCTGGGACCAGCGCCGCGCGCGACGAGTTGCTCGACCCACGTTTCGAAGTGGTCGAGGCCGGGCGGGGCGGACGCTACACTTATCACGGTCCGGGACAACGTGTGGGTTATGTGCTGCTCAACCTGACAGAGCGCGGCAAGGATGTACGCTGTTTTGTGCATGGCATCGAACAGTGGGTGATCGAAACGCTCAAGACATTCGGTGTTGAAAGCTGGGCGGTGGATGGCCGCGTGGGTATATGGACCAGGGACATTGATGGGCGCGAAGCCAAAATCGGTGCGATCGGCGTGCGTGTGCGCCGGTGGGTGACGATGCACGGCTTCTCCGTCAATCTGGACCCTGATCTCTCGCACTTCACCGGTATCGTGCCGTGCGGGATTGAGGGATTTGGCGTGACCAGCCTCAAACGCTTGGGACTGGACATCAGCCCTGCGCAATGGGACGAAGCCCTGATGACAACTGCCCCTGAATTCTTTGAACATTTGGCGCGTGTCGCCCGGAGACGATCATGCGAGGTTTGACAATTGCACTTTTGCCAGCGCTGGTCTTTACGTCAGCTTGCAGCGGAGATGTGCCCGATAGAGCCGATGATGCGCGCGAGGCCGAAGGCGAGGTTCTGGGAGGATCGATCAGCGACGACATGTTGCCGCTAGATCAATTGCAATCCCAGTCTCCGCCGATCCGCGAAGAACGCACGGTAACGGTGACTGAGAATGAAGATGGTTCGTCCAGCGTCGAGACGAGTGTCACTGTGACTAGTGGTGACGGTGCGGACAATCAGCCCGCGCCGCCACAACCGCCAGAAGGCTAGGCCGCTTGCTCTTCAGCCAGCGTGGGATAGTCGACATATCCCTCTGGGATGGGGAAGTACCAGCTTTTGGGTACATCCTTATTAGGGTTCCAATGCGCGCCCTGGCGAATGCGATCTTCCAGATCGGGATTGGAAATATAGGGCCGACCAAAGCTCACCGCATCGCATTTGCCTGAACTGACATCTGCCTCTGCTTCTTCCGCGGTGTAGTCGCTGTTGAGGATGAGCGCGCCCGAGTAGATTTCGCGGATCAACGGGCTTTGCTTGGGCACATCGGTTTGTCCGAAAGTGCCGTCCGGTCCCGGTTCCCGCAGCTCGACAAAAGCAAGGCCCAGATCTTCGCAAACCTTGGCCGCCGCACCGAAAGTTGCCGCTGGATTGCTGTCGTCAGTGCCTTGGCTATCGCCATTGGGCGACAAGCGGATACCCACGCGGTCCGCACCCCACACGTCGATCAATTGCTCCAGCACTTCGCGCATGAAGCGGGTGCGGTTCTCCGGCGATCCACCATATTCATCGGTCCGCAGATTGGTCTTGTCCCTCAGGAACTGGTCAACCAGATATCCGTTCGCGCCGTGCAATTGCACGCCATCAAAGCCTGCAGCCTTGGCGTTTTCCGCGGCACGGCGATAGTCAGCAATCGTGCGCTTGATGTCCTCATGGGTCATTTCCCGCGCGGTCGCATATTCGCTCTTGCCTCCGGGCGTATGTGCCTCACCGGGCGCCTTGGTCGCGCTGGCAGAGAAGGGAGGCTCGCCGCCGAGGAAGTATGGGTGAACAATCCGGCCCATGTGCCACAATTGCATCACGATCAGGCCGCCGCGATCATGCAAGGCCTTGGTCGAGGCTTTCCACGCCTCGGTCTGCTCGTTGCTCCAGATACCAGGGGCGGAAGGCCATCCAAGTCCCTCTACACTGATGCCTGTCGCCTCGGTCAGGATCATGCCCGCGCCTGCGCGCTGACCATAATATTGCGCCATCAGTTCGTTCGGAACGAACATCGGCTCTGCAGCGCGTCCACGCGTTAGCGGCGCCATGAAAATCCGGTTCTTCGCTTCGAGTGCACCCATTTTGAGCGGCTGGAACAGCGTGTCGTGCAATTGAATTTCCTTCGTCTTTGTCTCTTTGTAATAGGCACTTGGGGGCGAAGCAGCTAGTGCGCAACCATGGAAAATGATGGGGGTATGCCAGCAGAACTTTCCCGTCCGCGTGGCTGGTTGCTTTTGCTTGCCTTGCTTGCGGGCAATGTCGCATTGGCGATGGGGCCGTGGTTCGTGCGCTTGGCCGACACCGGTCCGGTCAGCGCAGGCTTCTGGCGGTTGCTCTTGGCTTTGCCCTTCCTGGCCGTGTTTGCGCGGTTTAGCGGCCAAGCTCTAACTGGAATCCCGCGCCGAACTTTGATGTTCGTGGCGTTGGGCGCGGTGGCATTCGGGCTTGATCTGGCAAGCTGGCATGTCGGGATTGAGATGACCCGACTAGGCAACGCCACGCTGTTCGGCAATGCCGGAAGTATCGTGTTGTTATTATGGGGCTTTATCCTTTCGCGCAGCCTGCCGCGCGGCACGGAATGGACCGCGATTGTCTTTGCGCTTGCAGGCGCGGCAATTCTGATGGGGCGTAGTGCGGATATTTCGACCACTACGCTGATCGGGGACCTGTTCTGTTTGACCGCAGGTCTCCTGTACGCGGTGTATCTCATCAATCTTCAAGGTGCGCGGCAAACGATTGGCGGGTGGAGTTTGCTGGTCTGGGTCAGCATTTTCGCTTGCCCCCTTCTGCTGGCAATTGCCTTGATCAACGGGGAGCCGGTTTGGCCAAACGATTGGACCCCGATCCTGATTCTGTTCATATCCAGCCAGCTTGTCGGACAGGGATTGCTGGTGTTCAGCCTGCGCCATTTTCCGCCATTGGTGATCGGGTTGGCGCTTTTGACACAGCCAGCCGTTGCCGCATTGATCGGCTATCAAGTCTTCGGCGAAGTGCTCACACTGCTCGATATTGCTGGCATGGTGCTGCTCGGCAGCGCGCTGGTCCTGGCTCGCGGTGTCGCAAGGGTGAGAAGTTAAACCTTCCCCAAATCGCCCTTGCCGACTGCTCCGCTGGCCATTTCCAACATCTTGTCCAAGCTCGCCTTGGCCTTCAGTCGCAGTTCTTCCTCAATCTCGATGCGAGGCTCCAGATCGCGCAGCGCGACGTAGAGCTTCTCCATCGTATTGAGCGCCATATATGGGCAGATGTTGCAGCTGCAGTTACCGTCTGCGCCCGGTGCGCCGATAAAATTCTTTTCCGGCAGCGCCTTTTCCATCTGGTGGATGATGTGCGGCTCGGTCGCCACGATCAGTGTGTCACCTTCAAATTCCTGCGCGAATTTCAGGATGCCGCTGGTTGATCCGACATAGTCTGCGTGATCGATAATCGTCGGCGGGCATTCGGGGTGCGCGGCAACCGGTGCGCCGGGATATTGCTCTTTCAGCTTGAGCAGCTCTGTCTCGCTAAACGCCTCGTGCACAATGCAAACGCCTGGCCACAACAGCATTTCGCGATCAAACTTGCGGCTGAGATAGCCGCCCAGATGCCGGTCAGGCCCGAAGATGATCTTCTGGTCGCGCGGGATCTTTTGCAGGATCGTTTCCGCGCTGGAACTGGTGACGATCACGTCCGACAGCGCCTTCACCTCGGTGCTGCAATTGATGTAGGTCAGCGCGATATGATCGGGGTGTGCCTCGCGGAAAGCCTTGAACTTTTCCGGCGGGCAGCTGTCTTCAAGCGAACAACCGGCATCCATATCGGGCAGCACGACGATCTTTTCAGGGGACAGTATCTTGGCGGTGTCCGCCATGAATTTCACGCCGCAGAATGCGATGACATCTGCATCCGTTTCCGCCGCCATTTGCGACAGTTGCAGCGAATCTCCAACAAACTCCGCGATATCCTGAATGTCCGGCGTCTGGTAATAATGCGCCAGAATTACCGCATTCCGCTCTTTACGCAGGCGGTCAATCTCCGCGAGTAAGTCTGTGCCAGTAGGGACTTTGGTTTCTACGCTCATCAATCATATCCGGTAAGATCAGAGAATTCGCTTCCCATATAGGCAGAATATGGCATTTTGCGAGTGCTTTAGGTCGCAGCTATGGTAGCCAGATTGGCGGGAGATGATTGCGATGTACAAGCTCAACCTCACTGAAGCATACTGTCCGGCGCAAGCCGACACGCCGATGCGCGAACGCACAATCGAAGAAATGCTGCGCGAACAGGTGGAAACGCACGGTGATGGATTGGCACTGCGCGAGATGTTGGCCGATGGCACTGTGGGGCGCGAATGGACCTATGCCGAGCTGTTGAGCGATGCCGAGCGTTGCGGGCGAGCTTTGGCGGCGCGCCACCCAGCCGGCACGCGTATCGCGATCATGGCGGGTAATTGTCCCGAGTGGATTATTGTGCAGCTTGGCGCGGCATTGGCGGGTCTCACCATCGTCACTGTAAACCCGTCGTTCACACCGCGCGAAGTGCATTATGTATTGGAGCAGTCAGGTTCGGCTGCGGTTTACTACCAGCCGCATGTCCGCGGCTCAGCCTTGAGGCCGATCGTGGATGAAGGTGCCGCCGGGTTGCCCGCGGCGGATTATGTCATCGATATAGAGGATCACGCTGACCTGTTCGCGGGTGCAGGTGATGGCGAACTACGCGAAACCATACCGCATGATATCTGCATGATTCAGTACACCTCTGGAACCACGGGTTTCCCGAAAGGCGTTTTGCTGCATCAGCACGGGCTATTGCAGAGCAATCACGACGTGTTCGTGCGCTGGAATCTGGCGCCGGGCAAGCAGGTGCTATGCCCTTTCCCGCTGTTCCACACGGCCGGAAGCGCCGTATGTGTACTGGGCGCGCTCAGCCATGGAGCGACAATTCTATTGGTCACCGTTTTCGATCCCGCGGCGGTGGTGAGTGGAATTGCGCGCGAGAAACCCGAGGTTATCGGCGGCGTCTCGACTATGATCTTTGCGCTTATCGAAGCTGCCAGAGCAACCGGAACGGATGTGAAATGCGTAGAGACAATCGTCAGCGGCGGAGCCATGGTCCAACCTGAGCTGAATCGCGCCGCGCAAGAGATTTTCGGGGTGCCGATCCTGATCGTTTACGGCCAGACCGAGACTTCGCCGGCGATCACAGCTGCATGGCCAACCGATACCGGGCCTGATTTGACGGAGACCATTGGCCAACCATGCAGCCATATGGAAGTCGCGATCCGCAATCCGTCGGACAATTCAATCTGCGCACCGAACGAACAAGGCGAGATTTGCATGCGCGGATTCAACGTGATGGCGGGCTATAATGACAATCCTCAGGCCACCGCGGAGACGATCGACGCGGACGGCTGGCTGCATACCGGTGACTTGGGCAGCATGGATTCACGTGGCTATGTGAAGATCACGGGCCGTGTGAAAGAGATGATTATTCGTGGCGGCGAAAATCTGTTTCCCGCCGAAATCGAAGCCGCCTTGTTGGAACATCCGGTGATCGCCGAAGTCGCGGTGGTAGGTGTGCCGGACGAAAAATGGGGCGAGATTGTTGCCGCGTTCTTGCGACTGGCAGAGGGCGCTCAGCGACCCGATGATAGCGAGTTGCGCAGCTTTATTCGCGCGCGATTGTCACCTCAAAAGACGCCTGCGCATTGGGTATGGGTCAAGGAATTTCCTCTCACCGGATCAGGCAAGATCCAGAAGTTCGCAATGGCCGAAGCCTTTGCGAAGGGGGAATACGCCTAAGTCCGCTCACGACCCAATGGCGGAAACAAATGGCCAAGTAGCAAAATTGCCACCGCTTCTCGGGGATGGGGCCAAATCCAGCTGGCCATGTAGCGTTCTGTTCGGGCGACCATCCCTCCCGTTAGGCATCGCCCAAATTGCGCTGCATTGTGGCCAAGGTAGACTTGAATGCTTCCAAGTCCTCGTCCTTTATTCCCTCAAGCAAGCGCTCATAGACCTGATCCGCCTCGACCCGCATTTTTGGAAGCAAGTCGATTGCAGCGGGCTGGAGGTGCACCTGCCACACGCGCCGGTCGTCTTCGGCGCTGCGCCGCTCGACCAAGCCCAGATTTTCCAGCCGGTCGATTGCTTGCCCGATGCTTGCCCGCTCCAGTTCCAGTTGCCCAGCCAGTTCGGTCTGGGTCATGCCGGGTGTGCGGTAGAGATAGGCCAATGCACGCCACTGGGTACGAGTGAGGCCAAACTGTTCTAGTGAGGTGTCGAAGGTGCGACGCAATCGTCTTGTCAGCTCTTCCAAGAGAAAAACCAATCGGTCTTGATCGGTTAGGAAGGCTGCTGCCTTTTCGTCGGCATCATTTTCGAGCTTGGTTGCCATGCGGAGCACCTTAACACAGCATCGATTTAGATAAAGCTATTTACTGTAAAGCAACTTACAATATAGTGGGTCGCGATATGGAGAACGTGACCACTAGAAACGAGGGATCGGGAGGACTCTCCCTTGCCGCAGAAATGGTCGGTGACGACAGCGCGTTGCCCGTCCTGCTCGCCAGCGGTAGAGGTGCCTACATATGCTAGCGCGTCTTGCTCTTGGTGGGGTGGCTGTGTTTGCGCTGACCCTGGCTGGCTGTTCGGGTGAAACTGAAGGGGATGAGGCTGCGCCAGAAGCTCAGACAGAGCCGCGCGAAGTTACGACGACAATCGTCGAACCCCAACCGTTCGCTGAACCAGTTAAGGCATTCGGCACGATTGCAGCCAAACAGCGCAGTGCAATTGGTGCGCTTACCGAAGGGCCGGTAGAACGAATTTTCGTCAAGGTCGGCGACAGGGTTTCTCGCGGACAACCGCTTTTTCGTATCCGCCAGGCCGACTATCAGCGACGCGTAGTTGAAGCGCAGGCAGCAGTCGATCTGACAAGCGCGCAAGCGATTGAGGCTGAAAGGCGTTACGATCGCGTTATGGCCCTTGCCCCAAGAGGTTTCGTTTCGAAAGCACAGGTTGACGCGGCTGAGACGGAGCTGGCTGTAGCGCGGGCGCAGAAGGCACAGGCTCAGGCGGCCCTTGGCACCGCACAGCAGGCATTGGCCGACACAATCACGCGCGCGCCATACGATGGGGTTGTAACCGCGCGGATGGTCGATGAAGGTGTATACCTGAACAATCGCTTTTCGATGGGACGGCAATCAGCCGCGCTGGAATTGCAAGAGCTCGGGATCGTTGCCGCCATCGTCAACGCGCCGCAGGAATATGTCGACGCGTTTCGACGCAACATGCCAGCGCGGGTCTTCATCGAAGGATTCGAGCAGCCATTCGACAGTACCGTGTACATCATCAACGACCGGGTCGATCCTGAAAGCCGGATGGTCGAACTGCGGCTGCCGATCGCCAATCCCGATTACCGCATCAGTTCAGGGCTGGCAGTCAGAGCCGAGATCTCGGTGCCGCCAGTGCAAGCGATCGTTTTGCCCCGCCCAGCAATACTCGGCGACAGTGCTGCGGCCTACGTCTTCGTGGTCGTAAACGGAAAGGCACAGCGCCGGGAAGTGGCGTTTGAGAGTATCGATCTCGATCAGGTGCGTATCCGTTCAGGGCTGGAACCGGGCGACGAGGTTATTCTCGATCCTCCGGCCACATTGCGGAATGACGAGCCGCTCAAATCACGCCGAACCCGCGGCGCAAGCTGATATGTGGCTTGCAGACGTTTCGATCCGGCGACCGGTATTCGCGACGATGCTAATCGCTTCGCTCGTCGTACTTGGCTTGGTCTCGTTCAACCGGCTCGGGGTCGACCTCTTTCCTGAGGTAGAGTTTCCATACGTATCTGTAACGACAGCTCTGCCCGGCGCTTCGCCGGGCACCATGGAAACCGAAGTCACCGACGTCATAGAGGAACAGCTCAACACGATCTCCGGCTTGCGCCAGATGCGATCGATTAGCGCCGAGGGTGTAAGCATCGTCAATCTCGAGTTCGAGCTGGAGGAGGACGCCGATCTCAAGGCGCAGGAAGTACGCGACAAGATGTCGCGGCTCGCGGCCGATCTGCCGGACGATTCCGAACCGCCGGTCATCGAGAAAGTCGATCCCGATGCCGCGCCGATCCTGTCGGTTCTGTTGTCAGGCGACATGCCCATCCGCGACCTGACCACTTTTGCAGATGAGGAGGTGAAAGAGCGATTGCAGCGAGTGCCCGGCGTCGGTTCGGTCGAGCTGGTTGGCGGGCGAGAACGCGAAATGCGCATATGGCTCGATGCGGCTGCGATGCGCGCGCGCGGAGTAACGGCAGAGGATGTGCTCGGCGCAATCCAACGCGAGAATGCTGAGCTGCCGGGCGGGCGCCTGGTTACCGAGGGGCGTACGCGCCAGTTCGGCATCCGCATCCTTGCCGAAGCACGAACGGCGGCGGAATTTGCCGCAATACCGATCCTTTACCGGCCCAATGGACAGACTGTTCGGATCGGCGATGTAGGGCGGGTCGAGGACTCCATTGAGGACGAGGAGAGCTATGCCCAGCTCGATGGGGAACCGGGCGTTGTTCTCGAAGTCCGCAAGCAAAGCGGAGAGAACACGGTCGCGGTGGCAGAACAGATCCGCGCAGAAATCGAAAGCATCCGGACCACCGCTCCCAAGGGTATCAATTTCATCATCGCTCGCGACACGTCTCGCTTTATTGAGCAGGCCATCGGCGACGTGCTGTTCGACCTATTCATTGCCGTGGTGCTGGTGGTGGCGGTGACCTTCCTGTTTCTCCTTAGCTGGCGCGCGACGGTCATCGTGCTGCTTGCTATTCCGACCTCGATTGTCGCAACTTTTGTTGCCTTCGCGGCTTTCGATTTTACCGTTAACATGGTCACGTTGCTGGCGCTGACAGTCGCTATCGGCCTGTTGGTCGACGATGCCATCGTTGTGGTTGAGGCGGTCCAGAACGACGTTGATGAAGGGAAAAATGCGACCGAAGCCGCCCACACCGCAACCAGACGAGTGGCCTTGGCCGTGCTGGCAGGCACATTCGCAACGCTGGCGGTGTTTGTGCCGATCGCCTTCATGGAAGGAATTGTTGGTCGTTTCTTCTTTCAATACGGTCTGGCAATCGTCTTTTCGGTCAGCGTGTCGATGCTGGTCGCCTTCACGCTTGCACCTGCACTATCGGCGAGGTTGCTTCGCCCCGAACACGCGGAAAGTGGCTGGTTCGGACGCATTGAACGGTTCCATATCGAGATGCGTCAACTCTACGAAAGGCTCGTGTCTTGGGCGATCAACCGCCGTTATCTCGTGCTTGGCGGCGCGCTCGCAAGCGTCCTGATCGGCGGATTTTTTGCAGCGCTCGTTCCAAGCACCTTCATGTCCACAACGGATCGATCCGAATTCCTTGCGACGATCAAGCTTCCTCTTGGGACAGGGGTTTCCGAAGCGAAGAAGGCGGCAGAGCAGGTCGATTCCTCACTGCGCCAGAATCCGGAAGTCGAACTCGTTTTCGTGAGTGCGGGCAGCGGAACCAATCCCAAGATCAATGAGCTGGAAGTCTATATCGGGTTGAGGCCCAAGCGGTCGCGCGAGGCGACGCAGGACGACGTGATGACCTTCGCACGGAACGAGATAATGGGAGATGTTCCGGCAGCACAGGAGGTGTCCGTGGAGGAGGTTCCGTGGGTATCGGGTGCCGGGGTCGGACAGACTGCAATTGAACTGATAATAACCGGACCGGACACCGCAGCCATCAACGACTACGCGCGGTGGCTGGAGGGCGAGCTGGCCGCACGATCCGAATTTGTCGACGTGCGCTCGTCCTACGAAGGTGGCAGGCCGGAACTGCAGATCGCCTTCGACCGCGACCGGGCCGCCGATCTCGGGATTTCGGCGCGCAACCTGGCCGCCGCATCGCGAACGCTGGTCGGCGGAAGCGATGCAGGCACATTCGAGGCTGATGGACGTCGCTATGACATTCGCGTGCGCCTCGAGGAAAGTGGACGAAAGGGGCTTGGCGACGTCGAGGCACTTCCGCTCAGGACCGGACAGGGCACCCTGGTCGATCTTGCTGCGATTGCCGATGTTGACGTTGCATTGAGCGCTGCGGAAATTGAGCGCATCGATCGATCGCGCCAGATTTCAGTGCTCGCCAATACGGCTCCCGGTGTGGCGCTGAGCGTTGCCGTGGCTGATGTGGAAGAGTTGCTTGCCGCCAATCCGCCACCTGCCGGCTTGGCGACGCGAATGGAAGGCACTGCCCGTCTCCTCGCCGAAACCAGCGAGGCGATTATCTTTGCATTCGCGCTCGCAATCGTCGCGCTCTACATCGTGCTCGCCAGCCAGTTCAATAGCTTTGGGCAACCCATCATCATTATGCTTACGGCACCACTGTCGTTCTCCGGCGCCTACTTCCTGATGTGGGCGGCGGGCCAGGAAATGAGCCTGTTCGCGCAAATCGGCATGATCGCTTTGATGGGGATCGTGATGAAAAACGGTATCTTGCTTGTCGATCTCGCCAACCGGTATTGCGAAGCTGATAAGGATGCGGCTTCTGCAATGCGCAACGCCGCGCCAAAACGCTTACGACCCGTCCTCATGACCGCGCTTGCTGCCGTATTCGGCATGCTGCCGGTAGCGCTGGCGCAGTCAGATGCAGCAGAGTGGCGCAATGCTATGGGCTTCATCATCATCGGCGGGCTGACCACTTCCACTTTCCTGACTCTGCTGGTTGTCCCAGCAGCCTACGCGGCAGCCTCGGACTTACGAAGTGTCGTGACCAATTTCCGACCCCCGTTTTTGCAGAGACCGTTGTAGGAAGGAGCGCTGGCTTCGTCGTTACCCGTTTTTGTGATCAGCGCGCGGTCGAACAGATATTGTCCGCTTTCCACCCCAGTTTCGGACTTTCCGGCTCGCAGTTAAATCTCGCTAGTTTGTCTGCCAGACTTCGTTCTCACCCTGAGCAACGAGCCCGCGTTTCTCCAGATCGAGCAGATGCGCCATCACGCTCATTTGCGCGGCCTTATGCAGGCGCTCGTCCAAGCCCTTATACATCACCGGAATGAAGTCCGGGATCGTGCGAGCTTGTTCGCCCAATAGCCGCAGAATCTGGTTCTCGCGCTGGCGGCGATGCCCCATCATCCCGCGTACCAGCTGGCGCGGCTTTTCGATCGGCGCCCCGTGCGCCGAATAATACACCCTGTCCTCGCGTGCCTGCAGCCGTTCAAGGCTCGCCATATAGTCGCCCATATCGCCATCAGGCGGGATCACCACGCTGGTTGACCAGCCCATCACATGATCTCCAGTGAACAGCGCGCCGCTCTCTTCCAGCGCGAAGCAGAGGTGGTTTGATGTGTGCCCCGGCGTATGCACCGCGCGCAAAGTCCAACCTTCGCCGGTCATCGCTTCGCCATCTTCCAACACGCGGTCTGGCGCATAGGTAGTATCGAAAGCTTCGTCACTGCGCGGCAGATCGCTGTCGATCACAAGCGGAGCACAGCCCACAATCGGCGCGCCGGTGCGCTCTGCCAAGGGGGCGGCCGCAGGCGAGTGATCGCGGTGTGTGTGCGTGCACATGATCGCGGCGACTTTGGCATCACCAATCGCAGCCATTATCGCGTCAATATGGTCAGGTTCGTTTGGCCCCGGATCAATCACCGCCACATCGCCAGCACTGCCCACTATATAGGTCTGCGTGCCGGTATAGGTGTAAGGTGACGGGTTAGGGGCGAGGACGCGCCGCACCAGCGGTTCGCATTGTTCGGCGATGCCCGTGGGCCATGGTTCGGGTGGTAAAGCCATGACTTGCATATGAAGGATGGTCGTGCACATGTCACGCCAGCGAATTTGGGGAGAATTATGTCAGACTTCATTCTGGTGCTGGACGAAGGGACCACTTCGACGCGCGCGATGCTGTTCGATTCCGCGGGCAAGCTGCATCATGTGGCGCAGCGCGAGCTGGAACAGCATTATCCAAGGCCTGGCTGGGTTGAGCATGACGCATCGGAAATATGGGACAAGACGCTCGCTTGTGTGCGCGACGTTACTGAGCAGGCGGGCGGAGCTGATCGCATTTCGTGCATCGGGATCACCAACCAGCGTGAAACGGTGGTCGCATGGGATAAGACCACGGGCGAACCGCTCTGCAAGGCGATCGTATGGCAGGACCGCAGAACGGAACCATCATGTCAGGAATTGCGCCAAGCGGGGCACGAAGGTGATGTTCAGGCACGAACAGGATTGCTGCTTGACCCCTATTTCTCTGGCACGAAAATGCGCTGGATGCTCGAAAATGAACCCGCGGTTCGCGCAGCTGCGGAAATGGGCACTTTGGCATTTGGCACTATCGAAAGCTGGTTGATCTTCAAACTTTCAGGCGGAGCGCACATCTCGGATGCGAGCAACGCCAGCCGAACCTTGTTGCTGGAGCTAGGCGGCGCGTTGTTCGATCCGGCACTTTGCGAATTGTTCGGCGTTCCGCATGCGGCCTTGCCTGAAGTTGTCGACAATGCGGGGGAGGTCGCGGTCGCAAGCGCCGAATGGCTAGGGCGCGAGATCCCTATCACTGGCCTTGCAGGTGACCAGCAGTCGGCCACCATTGGCCAGGCTTGCCTCTCGCCGGGCGAGACCAAGTCAACTTATGGCACTGGCGCTTTCGTGCTGACCAACAAAGGCGGCGAGATTCCGCGCTCGACCAACCGCTTGCTGGGCACTGTCCTGTATCAGATCAATGACCAGCGTACCTACGCGCTGGAAGGCTCCGTATTCGTGGCGGGCAGCCTGATCCAATGGCTGCGCGATTCGCTTGGCATCGTTGAGGTCGCGAGTCAGACAGAAGAGCTTGCGCGGTCTATTCCCGACAGTGGCGGGGTTACGATTGTGCCAGCGCTGAGCGGCCTTGGTGCGCCGCATTGGCAGGCAGAGGCGCGCGGCGTGATAAACGGTCTGAGTTTTTCAACTGGCAAGGCTGAGCTGGCGCGTGCGGCACTGGAGGCGATGGCCCATCAGACCCACGATCTGGCAATGGCTTTTGCCGCCGATGGCGCACCTTGGGAAACGTTGCGTATCGATGGCGGGATGAGCGCGAACAACTGGATGGCGCAAGATTTGGCCGACATGCTCGATTTGACTGTCGAGCGCCCTGAATTCGTGGAAACGACAGCTCTGGGTACAGCCATGCTCGCAGCAGCTGGCGCTGGCATTTACGCCGACTTGAACGAAGCGGCAACGGCGCTGCGCGGCAATCTGCAAAGCTTTACCCCCGCAATGGATAGCGACGTGCGCGAAGGTCGATTGGCAGCCTGGAAGAAGGCTTTGATCGCAGCCTAGGACGGGTCAGCGCATATTGATGGCGCGGTCGAGCCTCGCGCGCAGCGCGTGTACGACCGGCTGCGTTTCGAACTCGTCAGCCCACGCTTGATCCAAACGTGCAATGCGGCGGTGCAGTTTAATCGTTTCTTCGATCAACGCGCGGGTCTCAGTCTCGAGCAGTTCAAGATCGTCTGCATTGCTTGGCCTGTCATCGGGCAGGCGCCCGTGATGGCGAAGTTGATTCTCGCTCAACTCGCCGGAAAAGAAAGCACGCTGGTTCAGCAGCCACGCCAGCACATGCATCATGCGTGTCGTGGCTTTCAGCCCTTCGCTCGAAAGCGCCAGTCGCAAGCGGTCGCTTGCGTCGGGTGCGGCATCCCCCATCCCCATCGCGAACACGGCGCGCGTTTCATCAGCCAGCAGCAATGCCTCGCTGTAGAGCGATTCAATAATCGGGCGGGAAAGGTTTGAAGGGCGCATCATGAAACTGGGTTAAGATGGAGTTTCGTCCTGCGTCCAGTCTGGCAACCATGTTTTCCGCGCCTTTGCCTATGCGTGTCCCAAACCGGAACGGATTGAGGCAAATTATCCAGGATAAACACTTAGGTTGATGAAAAATCAGGCGATAATGTCAGGCAGCAATTGATCTTCGAAGATTGCGATCTGGTCCTTCAGGCGCAATTTTCGTTTCTTCAAGCGTGCAATCTGAAGTTGGTCTTGCGAACCGGATTCCGTCAGCGCGGTAATCGCAGCATCCAGATCGCGGTGCTCCGAACGAAGCAATTCAAGCCGTTTTCTAAGCTCTTGCTCGTTCACTTGCCCCACTCCTTCGTTATCGGTTCGGCGTTTTTACATTGTTGCGCAACGCATACGTAACGCCACAGCCTTTTCAAGATAGCGATTCTATGGTTTCATACTCTTTCGCGGCTCGTCCGCGCGTAGGCGAGTCGCTTTGCGGTAATCACGCGAAGAGGAGAGCCTTGATGGTATCGACACATGTCCAAGCTTTACAGAACAAGCACGCAGGTCTCGAAGCGCAATTGCGCGAGGAAATGAACCGACCAGCTCCGGACACAAGTACGATCCAGATGCTCAAGAAACAAAAGCTGCAAATCAAGCAAGAGCTCGCCGAAGCCTGAGCATTATCGCTCCACTGCCGTTTTGGAACGGATAGTCGCCGAACTGAGATAAAATTGTTGTTGGGCGGGATTTCGCTTCGCTACCAACCTGCTATAGCGGTTTTCATATGACAGCAGCAGCTTCGGCCCGTCAGATCCTGACTCGTTTACACGAGGTCATGGCTTCGCGTTTGCATGCGCAAGCCAAGCTTGACCGTGTGGTCGAGATTGTTGGCAAAAGCCTGGATAGCGAGGTCTGCTCGATCTACTTGCTGCGCGAAGGCATGCTGGAGCTGTTCGCGACCCGCGGTTTGAACAAAAGCGCTGTCCACGTCACACGCATGGCGATTGGAGAAGGGCTTACCGGGACCATTGCCGCAAACAATGAAACGCTGAACCTGGCCGAGGCAAAGGCACATCCCGACTTTCAATATCGCCCGGAAACCGGTGAGGAGAAATTCCATTCCTTTGCCGGGGTGCCAATCGTGTACCATGAACGTGTAGTGGGCACATTGTGCGTGCAACATGTTGATCCCCGCAAATACGAAGACGTCGAAATTGAAGCGCTGCAAACCACGGCCATGGTTCTATCAGAGCTGATCTCGAATGCAGAACTGGTCGACGAGGAAGACGCACGCGGCCTTAGCGGAGCGCAGACAGGCACGCAGAACATTACCGGCCTAGCTTTGGTCAAAGGGTTGGCCGGCGGTTTCGCCGTTTATCACCAACCCCGCATCACAATCGATCATATTGTTGCAGACGACATCGAAGCAGAGCGGCAGCGTGTCTATCGCGCCTTTGACAAGATGCGCGAGCAGATTGACAATATGGCAAGCCAGGCCGAGTTCGGCGTGGGCGGAGAGCACGACGAGGTGCTCGAAACATACAAGATGTTCGCTTATGATGAAGGGTGGGGGCGTCGCATCAACGAAGCGATCGATTCCGGCCTGACTGCGGAAGCTGCGATCGAACGCGTGCAGCAACGCACGCGTATGCGCATGCGGGAAATTGATGATCCCTTGCTCGCGGACCGGATGCATGATCTTGAGGATCTTTCCAATCGGCTGCTTCGGACCGTGTCTGGCCAGCTGGGCACCGCAGCATCGCAAGGTCTGCGCAAAGACACTATCCTGATCGCGCGAAATCTGGGCCCGGCCGAATTGCTCGAATATGATCGGCGCCGCTTGAAGGGCGTGATCCTGGAGGAAGGCTCGCTCACATCGCATGTGGTGATTGTCGCGCGTGCGATGGGGCTGCCGGTGTTGGGTCGTGCGCGCGGTATTCGGGGAATTGTGCGCGACGGAGATCAAATTCTGCTCGATGCGAACCAGGCGACAGCCACGATCCGGCCATCACAGCAGGTTGCAGACGCATTCGATACGCGGTTCGAGAAATCGCGTGAGAAACAGGCAGCGTACGCCAAGCTGCGCGATGTAGAGCCCTTCACCCGTTGCGGTACGCGCATTCAGGTCATGATAAATGCTGGTCTTCGCGACGATATCTCTGCACTCGCGATGACTGGCGCTGATGGCGTGGGGCTGTTCCGAACTGAGTTCCAGTTTCTGGTTTCGGCTACTTTGCCTCAGCGCGAACGACAAACCCGTTTGTACCGCGATGTTCTAGAAGCAGCAGGCGACAAGCCTGTAGTTTTTCGCACTGTCGATATCGGCGGTGACAAAGCCGTGCCTTACCTTGAGTCCGAACAGTCCGAACATGATGAAAACCCGGCGATGGGGTGGCGGGCATTGCGGCTCGCGCTCGAGCGCGGCGGGCTGATGAAAGTGCAAGCGCGCTCGCTGCTTGAAGCGGCCGCCGGGCGAGAATTGCATGTGATGTTCCCGATGGTCTCCGAGCCGTGGGAATTCGATGCGGCCAAGGAGGTTTTCGAAGCGCAAATCCAGCATATGCGGAAGCAGAAGAAGCATTTGCCGGATACGATCCGCTACGGGGCGATGTTGGAAGTGCCCGCACTGGCAGAGGTCCTGGATTTGATGCTTCCACGGGTCGATTTCCTGTCGGTTGGAACCAATGATCTGACACAATTCCTGTTTGCAGCAGACCGCGCCAATCCAAAATTGGCAGAGCGTTATGACTGGCTAAGCCCATCGATCCTGCGTTTTCTGCGCCGGATTTCGTCGAGCATGGTGGGGCATCAGGTTGACTTGGGCGTTTGCGGCGAGATGGGTGGACGGCGTTTGGAAGCACTCGCCTTGCTCGGCCTCGGATACCGGCGTTTGTCGATTACGCCTGCGGCTGTAGGTCCAATCAAAGAATTGGTGCGCAGGGTGGATCTTGGAGAGATTACCGAAGCAATGACCGGCTGGCTGTCCGACCCGCAAACCGACTTGCGGAAAAATCTTCAGGAATGGGTGGCTGAGCGCGGTATCGAGACCGATTAAGCGCTGCCTACGAGGCTGCAAACAGCAGTCGCTCTGACATCTCGCTCGCTTCATCTGATTTAGGTCTGTCTGTATGGCGGGCTGCTTGACACGAAAGAGCCATGACAGTCATGTAGCCAACACGAAAATCGGGTCGTACCTAATGGTTGAGGAAATAAATATCGAGCCGGATAACGAACTCCCATTAGAGGGCGTCGGACGCCGATTGCGCCGAGCGCGCGAGGAAAAGGGTCTTTCGCTTGCTCAGGTTGCCGCAAGCACGCGCATCTCTGAACGGCACTTGCAACTGATTGAGCAAGATCAGTTTTCTGAGTTACCGGCACGTACTTATGTTTTTGGCTTTTCACGGACTTACGCACGCGCACTGGGCTTGGACGAAGCCGAAATAGTCGCTTCGCTCCGCGCTGAGCTGGACAATCAAACCGAGCAACGCCCTCGTTACACGCCTGCGTTTGAGCCTGGTGACCCAGCCAAAGCTCCGCCCAGCGGTTTAGTATGGGCATCGGCTATCGCGGTGCTGCTGCTGGCAGCAGGTAGTTACGCCTTTTACGCCCGGTTTATGGCGCCGGGCGCTGATCCCGCACCTCTGGTCGCTGAAGAAGACAGTGTCACCGGTGCCGACGTCGCGACGCTGTCGGATGCGCAAACGACATCTGGCGCTTCGGTTGATGGTACGGCGCCCGATCAGGTGGTGTTTACAGCCTTGGAAGACGGCATATGGGTTAGCTTTTACGAGGCGGGCGGACGCAGGCTTCAGCAAAAGCTGATGGCAATGGGCGAGAGCTTTGCTGTTCCCGCTGACGCGCGAGACCCGCGAATATGGACTGGCCGGCCTGATGCTTTTGCCGTCACAATCGGCGGGCAAGATGTTGAACCACTGGCGGAAGAACAGGTCACCATTCGCGACATACCGATTACAGCGAACGCCCTTCGTGATCGAATGACGGAAGCGCCGGAACCGGATGCGATAGATAGCGGGGCCGCATCAGAGGCTCCCGAATAAGAGCTTACGCAAGGATTCCCACCATTTTGGCATGCTGTCGGGTCGACAATTGTCGTCCGGGTGATGCAAGTTTCGCCTGAGGTTCATCTGCAAACCATTATTTGCAGAACATTGAAGATCGAGGAGCTCTCGAAGTGAAATTGCCCCAATTGAAGAATTTAGCTGGTTTGGCTCTGGCCGGTGCTGTTATTGCGACCACGCCGGTACCTGCGCTGGCGCAGGACGATGTATCAGAAGCGCGTGTGCGCAAGATCGAAGCAGAGATCCGGGCTTTGCAACGCCAGGTGTTTCCGGGCGGGGATGCACGGTTTTTCGAACCAGAGATCAACACGCAGCAAGGCACTCCATCGAATCCATCCAGCGCGACTTCGACCACCGCTGTGACAGACATTCTCGCGCGGCTTGATGCAATCGAAGCGCAAATGCAGCGATTGACAGCAGCCGGTGAAGAGAACCGAAATGCCGTGATGCTGCTTGAGGAACGTTTGGAAGCGCTGGAAGCTGCCAACAATCCGGCACCAGTTGTGGAACCGGCAGCCGAGGAAGCTCCGGCGACGCAGAGCAATCTGTCAGCCATGACCGGCGGCGCATCGACCGTCGAACCAGCGCGGCCAGCACAAACAGCAGAGCCTGCGCCGGCGCAGACCGCGGGACCAAGCGAGGAACGGCTCGCCGGTGTTCAAGAAATCATGAAGCCGCAAACCGACGATGCGGGAGATGATGAATATACCTATGGATTCCGTTTATGGAACGCGGGCTTCTATCCGGAAGCGCAGCAGCAATTGCGCTTGTTCGTAGATCAGCATCCCGATCACTGGCGCGCTACATATGGCCGCAACCTGCTTGGTCGCGTCTATCTGGATGATGGCAAGGCACGCGAGGCCGCGCCTTGGTTCTTGCGCAATTACCAGGTGGACAAGCAGGCAGCACGGGCCGGTGACAGCTTGCTGTTTCTCGCAGACGCGATGATTGCTCTGGAAGATACCAATCGCGCGTGCATCGCGCTCGCCGAATTCGGCGACACCTATCCGGCGCTGGCGAGCGGGCGGCTTCAAGATCAATATGAAGCAAGCCGCCAGAAAGTGACCTGTAATTGATACGGCGTTCGATCCGGAATTGACCCGGCGGTTTCGCGCCGAGGTCGAACGCGCGGGTCTGGGTGATCAACGCTTCGGCTTGGCTGTGTCTGGCGGTCCAGACAGCTTGGCGATGCTGCTTATGGCCCATGCTGTGTATGCGGAGCAATTCGAGGTGGCTACCGTCGATCATGGCCTGCGGGCAGAAGCGAAAAGCGAATGCGCCTTCGTCGAGCAGGTGTGCTCTGAGCGGGATATTGCGTGCACTGTGCTGACCGTTCAGGTGCCCGAGGGCAACTTGCAGGCTCAAGCGCGTGAAGCACGATACGCAGCGCTTGAGCACTGGGTGAGTGATCGCGGTCTGGCGGCTATCATGACGGCACATCATGCGGACGATCAGGCCGAAACCCTGCTGATGCGGTTGAACCGTGGAAGCGGCGTTGCCGGTTTGGCAGGCGTGCGCCGGGTTAATGAGACCGAAGCAGGAGGGCTGCGCATTGTCCGGCCCTTGCTTGGCTTTCGTCGAGCAGAGCTGGAAAGCGTGGTCTCGGCAGCCGGGCTGGACGCGGTAGAAGATCCATCAAACCAGAATGATCGTTTCGACAGAGTGCGGATCCGGCAGGCGCTGGCTGACGCCGACTGGCTTGACCCGTTGGCGATTGCGCAATCCGCGCAACATCTGGCCGATGCGGATGAAGCTCTGGATTATGAGGTTCAGCGGTTCTGGGAACAGAATGCACAGCGCACACGCAATGCTATCCGGCTACCATTACACCCGATGCGTGAGACGAGACTGCGTCTGATGACCCGCGCCATCAAGGAGCTGGGCGGTGACCCACGGGGTAGCGACATTGCCAGTCTCGACGACAAATTCTCCAATCAACGCAAGGGCAATGTGGCGGGCGTGATGGTCGAGTTGCGGTCTGAGGATGACGGACAGTTCCTCAACTTTTCACCCGAGCCGCCGCGTCGATCCTAGACTCAGCCGTGCGCGCCGAACACGTTTGCAATAGCGGTAGATAGCCTCAAACAGAGCCCGTATGCGCGCTCGATCGGATCGATATAGTCGCGCGCGATATTGGCGTAGCTTTCGCCGGTGCTGTCGGGATAGTCGCTGGGGGCATCGACCGCGAAATCGGTCATCTGCGGGAAGTGCGTTGGGAAGGCCCGGCGCATTTGCACCAAAGCATCGTCGACGCGCAGCGAGAATACCATCTCCAACACATCATCGCGGCTGATATCGTTTGCCCGGCTGAAAACCGGCACCGATACAGCGCGCAGGAACATATGCTGCAGCAACGCCAAACGCAGCGCTTGTGCAGCGCCGATCGTGCGGCGGATATTCTCACGATCCTCTAACGGATTCTCGTCCGGGATCAGATCGAGCAGGCGATGCAGCTTCAGCGCATCAACCCTCAGCCGCGATGCCAGCCGGCGATACACGCCCGCACGGTCATCCTTGGTCAGATACTCTGCCAGCGCCTCACAGGCATCGGACAGGTGGCCTTCTATGCCGCGATAAGGGCGGCTGGCCCAATAAGCGCTGTTGAACAGCTCGCCATGCGCAGCAACCGTCTTGATGCTTGCCAGCGCGTTGGAGCTTCGCGCCAGCCGGATCAGCTGGCGCCCGCGCTCGCTTTCCATGATCAGCGCTGCAAGCTCTTCATAATTGCCATCTGCCGCGCTGCCGATGCCGGAAATGATATTCACCGGATAGCCCAGCTGCTGCAGGATCGCGTTGTGCGGAATGGCGCGGATCTGGCGCAGGCTCATCTCGCGGTCAGCGCGAATATCGCTTTGGCGGCGGGAAACGCGGCTGCCGGTGGAATTCAGTAGCCCAAGGCCAAAGGCCGTCAGCGCGCGCGAATAGGTCTGGCTTTCCAGATGCTCGTGCTGATGGCGGCGAATTGCGCGATAAAAGTCCAAGCTGAGATCAGTGCGCCGATAAAACGGATCAGCCGGCGCATCTGGATCAGTATGGGCAGGTTGCAACTCGGCAATCCGGGTCAGTGTGGCGCGCGCCAGCTCTGGCGTTGCGAAGAACATATAGCCGTCGCCGCCCTGGAAGCTGACTTCAGGCTCAAGCTTGATTCCTGCGCGCGCGAAACGTCGCTTGGCCCACGGGCTTAGCGGCCAGGTCAGACGGTCTTCGAAACTGTCCGGATGCGCTCCGCGGCCCATGCTCTCGCCGTGAGTGTTGAAGATCAGCGCTGCAACATCGTTCAGACCATTCTTGTCCATCGCTTCGCTCAGGCGACCCTGCAGCCGCTCGATCGCCAGACTGGCGGGCAATTGCCCGACAAACCGTCCCGCATCGGAGAAGCCCGTTTGGATTGCCAGCCGGCCACGTTTGCGCACGTAGTCTTGATAGATTTCTTCGCGGCACAGGGCATCCAGGAAACGCCCACCGTGCTCAAGCGCGCCCTCTGTCTCGAACAAGGGGGAGACATCAACCTTGTCCTCGATCCCGAACAGCTTGGCGAAATAGAGCGCCGCCAGAATCGTGGAGGGCTGCTCGCATTCCGCAATCAGCATGCGGATCGGTGCGTCCCCATCGATATGCTCGATGATCTGCGCCATCGCGATGAATTGGCGGATCGCGGTCGAGCTCTCGATCGCCAGTGCGGCAAAGTTGGTCCGCAGCGGCTTAACCCGGGCAAGAATGTCGCGCAGCGCCACCATGGCGCCTTTGCTGGCCAGGTCGAGCGTGTTGTTCGGGTCAATCCGGCGACGGATCGCATTGTGGAGCTGGCTTGAATTTACCCGGAAATGGATCCAGCCCATGCCAAGTCCGTCGGCACGCATCCCTGCAGCAAGCGTTTTGAGCTGCACTGCGCGCGCCACGTCAGCACCGGCCGCTTCTTCTTCCAGCGATGTGATGATCGGCGCTAGGCTGAGCAGTTTGTGCGGATGATCCGCTGTCAGCGTGTTTGCCGCTTTCGACAATGCCTCGGGCTCGCTCAAGTCTTCCGCGAAATCGGCAGCTCTCGCTTCAGCATAGGCGCGGGCAGGGCGCAGTGTCTCAAGTAGCGCGTGTTGCTCGTCGATAGCTTCAAGAGATGCTGTATAGCGCTGTAATCGGGCAACTTTTTCAGAAAAGCGGAAGCCGATCGAATCGAACCATTTGATGTCGGTTCGTCCGTCCATGTCGTAACCGACCCAGCTTGCAAAACGGAAAGGCAGCGGCGCAAAGTCGTGCCACTGGTCGGGAAACCTGTCTGCGGCTTGCTCTAGCACTTCACCAACAATGGCATCGCGCGCATCCTGCGCATTGGCAATCGCGCGCATGGCGCGACCATGTTCGTATTCCAGTGTCACTGCTGGGCGGTCGGCATTGGCGACACAGGCGTTCGCGCCGATATCTTCTTCGCTGCTCGCAGCATCGGCAACCGCTGCCGATTGCGCCGGCGTTAGAAGAAAGGTTGGATGGGCGGTGAACACCGCGTGCAGTTGCGGGCGTTCCCAGCGCGCACGGAAGGCGTCGAAATCTTCTTCCGTCAGCGCGGCCGCCAGCGCGGCATGGTTCTTTGCTGGCGAAACCGGTGCGACCAATCGCCGCAAGCGCTTGGCGCGGCTTTGCATGCTCTGGCATTCCAGTTCCGCGACCAGCGCCTCGATCGCGTCAAGATTGATCTCGCTCGATTCAAGTTTGCGAGAGAGATCAAGGCCCAGCTGAAAGACAGGATTGAACAGTGGCGTCTCTCGCGTACGCGCATGGAGGCCGCTCAGATGTTCAAGAAGATCGCTGACGTTCTTCATGAACCAAGCTGCGCCGCATCGAGGGCGAGCGTTTCAATCATGGCCTTGTCCGGCACGCCCCGCGGCGAAACCCAGCTGCCGCCCACACACAGCACAGCGTCATGGGCAAGCCATTCTGCCGCATTGTCTGGCCCGATCCCGCCTGTTGGGCAGAATTTTACATGGCCGAATGGCGCGGACAGCGCCTTTAACGCGGGCAAGCCACCCGCCGCCATAGCGGGAAAGAATTTAAAATGCCTCAGGCCCAAATCCAGCCCGCGCATGATATCGCTGGCGTCCGCTGTTCCGGGCAGGAAGGCGACTTGCGAAGCGATTGCTGCGCGTGCAAGTGGTTCTGTGAGTCCGGGCGAGACGATGAATTCCGCGCCTGCTTCCAGCGCGTCTTCCAATTCGTCTGCATTCGTCACAGTACCCGCGCCCACTACCGCACCCGGCACTTGCTTCATTGCCTTGATCGCATCGAGTGCCACAGGGGTACGCAATGTGACTTCAAGCGCGCGCAGTCCGCCTGCGACCAGTGCTTCGGCCAACGGCACAGCATGTTCTAGCTCGTCGATCACGATCACGGGCACAACAGGTGCCAAGCGCATGACGCTTTCCACGTCCATCATTTCGAATGTTCCCTTGCAAATGCCGCTGCCGCGCCGAACAGGCCGGGTTGCGGGTGCACAATCAGTTTAACAGGCATGTTCGCCATCATTCCGGCAAAGCGCCCTTTGGCGGCAAAACGGTCAGCAAAGCCCGACGCGAGCAGTGTGTCGCGGATGCGATAGCCGAGGCCGCCCGCGATCACGACGCCACTGGCGCCTTGGGCCAATGCGATGTCACCTGCGACCGAGCCCAAAGCCAGGCAGAAGCGATCCACAGCCGCCGATGCTAAGCTGTCTTTGTTTGTCGTGCCACGTGTCCAGATCGCGCGGTCATCAAGGTCGGGATCGATCGAGCGGTGCTCCAAGGCGGCAAGCGTCTGATAAATGTCGACAATTGCAGGGCCCGATACGACGCGTTCGTCAGACACGCGATTGTGCCGCTTGCGCAGCCGCGCGAGGATGGCGTCTTCAATGCTGTCGAGCGGGGCATAGTCGCCGTGCCCACCTTCGGTGGCTTGGACGCGGTAGCTTCCGTCTTCATCGCGGTAGAAGTGCGCCACGCCAAGCCCGGTGCCAGGGCCGACAACGCTAATGGTTCCGGAAGCAGGCAGATCCTCTTCGGGTCCCGCCAGATGCAGGAATTGTTCGTTCGGTGCGCGTGCTGCAGCGTGCGCAACAGCAGCAAAATCATTCACGATCGTGAAATGCGTGCAGCCCAGCTTTTCCTCGATCAATGGCGGGCGGATGATCCACGGGTTGTTGGTGAAGCGGATCAGATCGTGCTTTACCGGCCCGGCGACAGCCATAGTGACAGCAGACGGAAGCGAGCCGCCCTTGCGTTTGCGGAAATCCTCCCATGCAGTCTGAAAGCTCGCATGATCACTGGTGTTTAGTGTTTCGGGCTCGTCCAGCGTAATCGCGCCATCGGCGGCGATCTGAGCCAAGGCAAAGCGCGCGTGTGTGCCGCCGATATCGACGGTAACGATCTCGGTTACGCCGCCGCTCATCAAAGCCCCGCTGTTTTCAGCATCGCGCTGCCGCCTTGCTCCGCGCCGTCTGCCAGATTGCGGAACATGGCGAAAAGCTCACGCCCTACGCCCACATCCGCCGCTGGATCGGGCACGGGTGCCCGGCTGTCGAGATCGGCGGTGGTCGAAAGCTCGCCGGTCGTTGCGCATACACGCACAATGTCTCCATCGCGCAGTTTGGCCAGCGGTCCGCCGCCGAGCGCTTCGGGTGTGACATGAATCGCGGCGGGGACCTTGCCCGATGCGCCCGACATGCGGCCATCAGTCACCAGCGCAACGCGGTACCCGCGATCCTGCAAGACGCCGAGCGGCGGCGTCAGGCTGTGCAATTCGGGCATGCCATTGGCGCGCGGTCCCTGGAAACGGACCACGACCACAACATCCTTGTCCAGCTCGCCCGCTTTGAACGCCGCTGCGACAGAAGGCTGATCTTCGAATACGCGGCATGGTGCCTCGACAGTGTAGCGTTCTTTGGCAACTGCGGAGGACTTGAAACAGCCGCGGCCCAGATTGCCTTGTACCAGCCGCATGCCGCCATCGGCCTGAAACGGATCGCTGGCGGGTTTGAGCATGGTTTCATCGCCGCTTGACCCGACCTCGCGCCAGACGAGCTCGTCATTCTCGTCGAGGCCTGGTTCTTTACCGTATGCCGAAAGATCGCCATCCCACACGGTCAGGATGTCGCGGTGCGCCAGACCTGCGTCGAGCAATTCGCGGATCACATATCCCATCCCGCCTGCGGCATGGAAATGATTCACATCGCCTTCGCCATTGGGATAGACGCGCGCGATCAGCGGCACGACGCTGGAAAGCTCGCTGAGATCATTCCAATCGAATTGAACGCCCGCTGCACGAGCCATTGCGGGGATATGGATCGCGTGGTTGGTTGATCCGCCGGTGGCGAGCAGGCCGACGGCAGCGTTGATGATCGCTTTTTCGTCAACCATCTTTGCCATCTTGCGTTCACGCGTCCCGGCTAGCTCGACCAAGCGATGCACCGCGGCGCGATCCAGCGCTTGGCGCAATTTTGTGCCGGGCTGGATGAAGGCGCTGCCGGGGATGTGCATCCCCATCATCTCCATCATCATCTGGTTCGAATTAGCGGTGCCGAAGAAGGTACAAGTACCGGGCGAATGATAGCTGGCGCTTTCGCTTTCGAGCAGTTCGGCGCGGGTCGCCTTGCCTTCTGCATAAAGCTGGCGGACTCGCTGTTTTTCCTTGTTGGCAATCCCGCTGGGCATCGGGCCAGATGGCACGAAAACGGCGGGCAAATGGCCGAAACGCAGCGCACCTATCATCAGGCCGGGCACGATCTTGTCGCAAATGCCCAGCAGCGCCACGCCCGAATACATTTGATGGCTCAACGCGACACCGGTCGACAGCGCGATCACATCTCGGCTGAAGAGCGAGAGTTCCATCCCGTCCTCGCCCTGTGTCACACCGTCACACATGGCAGGCGTGCCGCCAGCCACTTGCGCGGTAGCGCCAACTTCACGGGCGTAGACCTTCAGTCGTTCAGGGTAGCGGCCATAGGGCTGATGCGCGGACAGCATATCGTTGTAAGCGCTCACGATGCCGATATTGGGGCTCGTACCTTGGCGGAGCGTCTCCTGATCTTCGACCGCACCGGCAAAAGCGTGCGCGAGATTCGAACAGGATACCGCATTCATATCGGGCATGCGGTCCGCTTCGCGATCCATCAGATCCAGGTAGGACTGACGGCTATCGCGCGACTTTTCGATCACGCGCGCGGTCACTTTGGCAATAGTTGAGTTCAATTCACTCATGCCAGCTTACTCCGTCACGTTCTGTCAGCGCTATGGCGGCGCTTGGGCCCCAACTGCCCGCTGTATAGGTTTTCGGTGTTTGCCCGCTCGATTGCCAAACCTCGCGAATGGCATCGATCCACTGCCACTGCGCCTCTACCTCGTCACGACGAACGAATAGCGTCTGATCACCTTCGATCAGATCCAGCAGCAGCCGTTCGTAGGCGATCCGGCGGTGTTGCCCTACAAAGGCATCAGGCATGGCAATATCCAAAGGAACCTGGCGAAGTCGAATGCCTTCGCGGTCAAGCCCGGGCACTTTGGTCATAAGTGACAAAGTGACATTCTCTTCCGGCTGGATTCCGATCACCAGCCGGTTGGGCTGCATCGTCGCGCCTTTGCCAGCAAAGATCGAATGCGGCACGCAGCGAAATTGAACTACGATTTCGGTCACACGCTCAGGCAGGCGTTTGCCGGTACGCAGGTAAAACGGCACGCCTTTCCAGCGCCAATTGTCGACATGGCCCTTTATCGCAACGAACGTCTCGGTGCCGGAATCCTTGCCGAGTTCGTCATCATAGCCTGGCACGGCTTCGCCACTGATTGCGCCAGCGCGATATTGTCCGATTACAGTATCTCCGACTGCAACTTTTCGAAGGGCACGCAGGACTTTGACCTTCTCGTCGCGCACGGCAGTTGCGTCAAAGTCGCTGGGCGGCTCCATGGCTACCAATGCAAGCAATTGCAGCATGTGGTTCTGTACCATGTCGCGCAGTGCGCCACTGTCGTCATAATAGCTGACGCGCGATTCCAGACCGATAGTCTCAGCGACAGTGATCTGGACGTGGTCAATATGCGCTGCATTCCAGATCGGTTCGAACATGAGGTTCGCAAACCTCAGCGCGAGCAGGTTCTGGACCGTCTCCTTGCCTAAATAGTGGTCGATCCGGAAAATCCGGTCCTCCGGAAATGCGGTCGCGACTGCATCATTGATCTCGCAGCTTGAACTAAGGTCGGTGCCAAGCGGTTTTTCCAGGCACATGCGCACGTTTGCGCCGTCGAGCCCGGCATGCTGCAAGCCTTTTATGGTCGGTTCAAACAGACTGGGTGCTGTCGACAGGAAGATTGCCAGGCCTTGCTTGGGCTCACCGACCTTTTCCGCCAGTTCCTTGAACCCATCCAGCGAAGTTGCATCAAGCGGTTGATAGCTGAGTCGGTTCAGGAATTCTGCCATTCCGCCGCGTCGCTCGGCGGGCATATACTTTTCCAAAGCTTCGCGGGCGAAGTTGCGGAATTCCGCATCGGACATTTCAGACCGAGCTGTGCCAATGATCTTCAAATCAGGAGCGATCAGGCCGTCAGCATGCAGCGCGCTGAGCGAAGGCAAAAGCATACGCTGCGCGAGGTCACCTGTGGCCCCGAACAGCAAGATTCGGTCAGCGGTAAACTGTTCGCTGCCTGTCGAAGACACTTCCATCTAAACGCTTCTCCCAAGGATGGTCTCACCACCATCTAGCGCACCGCACAATTCTCGGCCATAGCATCGCATAGCTATGCACGGACCGTAACAAGAATTTCGGCCATGAAAGGGAGAGAAATGGACGCGACCCGCAAGCCTATGCGCGTCACAAGTTTTGACGTGGCTGAAAAGGCTGGCGTCAGCCAGTCGACAGTTTCGCGCGCATTGTCTGGTTCCGCTGTTATTACAGAGGCAACGCGAACCCGCGTTCTCGAAGCCGCAAGCGAACTGGGCTATTTCGTTGACGAACGCGCAGCGCGACTGCGGCGCGGGCATACAGGCACGTTGGCGACAGTTGTGATATCAAAGCCGGGCGGCGGTGCGCGCGATGTCAATCCGTTCTCCTACGCCTTGCTGGGGGGCATCTGCGCAGCTGCCGCGGATCGCGGGCTGGAAGTCCTGGTCTCTCTGCAAGCCGACGAAGACAAGCTGTTCGGCCACTATGTCGAACGCGGGCAGGCAGAAGGGCTGATCGTGATCGGCACCACCGCAAATCGCGCAGCTTGGGACTATTTCCGCAAAGTGGGCGAGACGAGCCAGCCGATCGCCTATTGGGGCTCGCCCTTGGGTGATCTCGACTGGGTCAGTTCGGACAATGATGCTGGTGCGCGGCTGGCAGCTGACCACCTTGTGCAGCGCGGGTGCAAGAATCTCGTGTGCATCGGGTCGCACGATTCGGTTCAGCGCCAGTTTGCCGAACGCACGGACAGTTTTCTCGATCAAGCCAGGAAGCTCGGCAAATCTGCGGAACTGATTGAAATCGAACACGGTCGGGAACGCCGCGAACAGGGGCGCCTTGCGGCCAAAGCGCTGATCGACAGTGGCAAGGCGTTTAACGGCGTGTTCGCCGTGTGTGACGCCATTGCGTTTGGAGTTCTGGAAGCATTTCAGGCCGCAGGAATCGAAATGCCGGGCAAGGTCAAAGTCGTCGGTTTCGACGGGATCCCTGCTGGCGAGCTCTCAAATCCGCCTCTTTCGACCATTGAGCCCGATCTTGATCAGGCGGGTCGCTTGCTGGTTGAAGCGGTGACAGCTGGTGAAGAGGTAGAACATCCCAGCATACGGCGTGTACGGGTGCGCTTGCTGGAGCGGGCAAGTAGTTAGGGCGGCCCTTTTAGGCTAGGCAATCACCCCGAACAGATCGTGCGCGTCGGCATCTTCGATTTCGACCTGTACAATGTCACCTGACTTGAGCGTCGCCGCGACATTGCGGAGATAAACCGCACCATCGATTTCTGGCGCATCGGCCTGTGATCTGCCGGTTGCGCCGATGTCGCCATCTTCGTCTGGCTCGCCCACCTCATCGATGATCACGAGCAAGGTCTTGCCGATCTTTGCCTCAAGTTTAGCCGCGCTGATCTGCTCGGTCACTTCCATCACGCGGGCATAGCGCTCTTCTTTGACCTCCTCAGGCACGTGATCGGGCAGCGCATTGGCCTGCGCACCTTCGACCGGCTCGAAACGGAACGCGCCAACGCGGTCGAGCTGAGCCTCCTCCAGCCAATCGAGCAGATACTGGAAATCTTCTTCGGTCTCGCCCGGAAAGCCGACGACGAAGCTCGAACGCACGGCGATATCGGGGCAGATTTGGCGCCAACCCTTCAGCCGCTCAAGCACCTTTGCTTCGTTCGCGGGGCGCTTCATTGCCTTGAGCACTTTGGGCGAAGCGTGCTGGAAAGGGATGTCGAGGTATGGCGTAAGCAAGCCTTCCGCCATCAGCGGGATCACCGCATCGACATGCGGGTATGGATAGACATAGTGGAGGCGCACCCACGGCTGTTCGCCATCCGGTGCTTTGAGTTGCCCCAGTTCACGCGCCAGATCGGTCATATGCGCGCGCACTTCGCGGCCCTTCCACGTCCGGGCCTCATGTCGTGTATCGACACCGTAGGCAGACGTATCCTGGCTGATCACCAGCAGTTCTTTCGTGCCCGCCGCCACCAGTTTTTCTGCTTCGCGCAGGACAGCATCGACCCGCCGACTAGCGAGTTTTCCGCGCAGGTCCGGGATAATGCAGAATGCACAGGAGTGATTGCAGCCTTCGCTGATCTTCAGATAGCTATAGTGACGCGGAGTGAGTTTTACATCCGGCTGCGGGATGAGGTCTACAAATGGGCCTTGGCTTGGTGGCGCATGCTTATGCACTGCTTCCACGACCTGTTCGTATTGATGCGCGCCAGTTACGGCCAGAACTTGCGGGTGAGCAGCGCGGATCGCGTCAGCTTTTTCGCCCATACATCCTGTCACAATCACACGGCCATTTTCAGCGATCGCTTCGCCAATCGCGGCCAGGCTTTCTTCCTTGGCGGAATCGAGAAAGCCGCAAGTGTTGACCAGCACCACGTCAGCCCCGGTATAATCCGGGCTCATCGCATAACCATCGGCGCGCAGGCGCGTGAGAATACGTTCGGAATCGACCAGCGCCTTTGGGCAGCCGAGTGAAACCATGCCAACTTTCTTGGCTTCGGGTAATTGCGTGGCAGTTTTGTTCATAGTTGGCGCGCCCACTACACGAGCGCGCGCAAACGCGCTAGCCAGTCTCTATCGGACCGGATTTCGGGGAGGATGTTATGGATCTGTTTGCCGTCAATTGGATTGGTGTTTTTCTCGCTGCCTTCGCAGGGTTTGTTGTTGGCGGGATATGGTATGGCCCGGTCATGGGCAAAAAGTGGATGGGCGCGGTTGGCCTGACCGAAGAAAAGATCAAGGAAGGCAATATGCCGCTGATCTATGGCGGTGCGTTACTGTTCTCGCTGCTCGCCAGCTGGACGTTGGCACACACTTTTCATAGCTATGCTGATGTCGGCGCTGATTTGTCAGTTGTCGCAAAGATCATGACAGCATTCGGTGCGGCGCTGGGGTTCATTGTCCCGGCTATCGGCACGAATTATCTCTTCAGCCAGAAAAGCAAAGGGCTGTTCTTTATCGACGCGAGCTATTGGCTATTGTTCTATATCGCGATGGGAACGGTGCACGCTTATCTGCCCTAGGGCTTCAGGCGCCATCACCGTTTGTTTCGCCATTCGTGGTCGGGACAATCTCGACCACGACATCGCCTGCCTCAAGTTGCTGGCACTCGTCTTCCCAGAAGCCGAGAACTTTGCCGCCGCGATAGACCCGCAAACCGCGCCCGCCCGAGCTGAGTTCGCTGATGGATTTGCCGGCTTCTTCGGATGTGACCTTGCGTTCGACCAATTGGACGCGGCCGGTGACTGAGGCGAGGTCTGCCAGATAATCCGCGATATGCGCGCCCTTGGCGCTTCCGGCCAGCAGCAACCCGGTAAAGCGCACCGGATTGATCACATTGTTCGCGCCGGCTTGCCGCGCGAGTATCTCGTTATCGTCCGCACGTACGACAACGCTGATCGGCACGTCCGGCGCAAGATGGCGCACCGTCAGCACGATCAGGATCGAAGTGTCATCGCGGCCTGCCGAAACCAGGACGTTCTGCGCCTGGTGGATACGTACAGCTTCCAAAGTGGAATCGCGGGTTGCGTCTGCCGCAATGACGTTGCAGCCGAGCTTTTCCGCCTCTTTCAGCCGTTCTTCGCTTGGGTCCACAACCACGATATTGCGCGCGTCCGTGCCGCGTTCAATCAGTTCATTCACGCTCTCAGAGCCGGAGATACCGAACCCCAGAACGATGATGTGACCTTCGAGGTTTTCCTGAATACGGGCCATGCGCCACTTCTCCCAGCTGCGCTTGATGATGAAATTATAGGCTGTGCCAACGAAAATGAAGAACACTGCAAAGCGGATCGGTGTCACGATGATCGCTTCAACCATGCGCGCACGATCTGTAACCGGTGTGATATCGCCAAAACCGGTCGTTGTGACAGAGATCATCGTGAAATAGACGACATCGAGGAAGCTGACATCGCCATCGACTGCATCCTGAAGTCCGCCGCGATCCCACCAATGGATCAGGACAACAATCGAAAGCAGCAGAAGGGCAAGGCCCAGACGGATGCTAAGGTCGCCCCACACCGGCACATTGACCGCACGCCTTAGGGGCTTAAATCCCTTGCCGCGAACGCGCCGTTGCGGGTGAGATGGCACAATTCTGTCGAGCGGCTTTTTCATTCCTGTCGTAGATCTAATGCCCTTCGAAGCGCTGCGCCAGCCCTGCCAGCGAAGCATGATGGGTCAGGTCAAGCTGTAGCGGAGTGATGGAGATACAATCATCGGCGATCGCTTCCAGATCTGTGCCATGATCGGGAGTATGTTCAATCGCATCCAGCCCAAACCAGTAATAGCGCTGGCCGCGCGGATCACGCGCTTCGATCACACTGCTGCGATCATAGTCATGAAAGCCTTGGCGAACCACGCGCATTCCCTGGACATCTTCCGGCGCGCGGCAGGGAAAGTTGATGCTGACCAGAGTGCGCAGTTCGAACGGCGCATCAAGCAGCGGCTGAATCGCTCTCGGGCCCCAGTGGCGCGCGGCGGCAAAGCGGTCATCCCAAGCGGGACGTTCCTGCTTCATCACCTGGCTCATCGCGATCGACTTGATGCCAGCAAGCGCGCCTTCCATCGCAGCGGACACTGTGCCTGAATAGGTAAGGTCATCGCCCAGATTGGCGCCCGCATTGACGCCTGACAGGATCAGATCGGGTGGGCTGTCGAGTACTTGCTTGAGGCCGATCGAGATCGCATCGGTCGGCGTGCCGGTGACTGACCAGCGTCGCGCGCTGTGCTTGCGCAAGCGGACCGGCATGGACAGCGTCAGAGAGTGCCCCGCACCCGTCTGATTGTCCGAAGGCGCGCAGACCCATACATCGTCGCTGAATTGACGCGCGATCTCTTCCAGCACCACGAGGCCGGGGGCATGGATCCCGTCATCATTGGTGACTAATATGCGCATCAGGCCGCTGGCTCCAGCTTGGTCAAGCCGCCCATGTAGGGGTGCAATGCGTCGGGCACTGTTATGCTACCATCGGCGTTCTGGTAATTCTCCAGCACGGCGACCAGCGTCCGCCCGACTGCCAAGCCCGATCCATTCAATGTGTGTACGAATTCGGTCTTCTTTTCGCCTTCGGGGCGATAGCGGGTTTTCATCCGCCGCGCCTGGAAATCGCCAGTGTTCGAGCACGAGCTGATTTCGCGATAGGCGCCCTGTCCGGGCAGCCAGACCTCCAGATCGTAAGTCTTGCGCGCGCCAAAGCCCATGTCGCCGGTGCACAGCAAAACTTTGCGATATGGCAGGTCAAGCGCTTGCAGGATGGCCTCGGCAGCTTCGGTCATGCGTTCATGTTCGGCTTCGCTATCTTCCGGACGAACGATGCTGACCAGTTCGCATTTTTCGAACTGATGCTGACGGATGAAGCCGCGCGTATCCTTGCCAGCCGCACCGGCTTCGCTGCGGAAGCAAAGCGTCAGGCCAGTTAGTCGCATGGGCAGGGCGCTATCGTCGAGAATCTCGCCCATTACCGAAGCTGTCAGGCTGACTTCGGACGTGGGGATCAGCCAGCGATCATCCGTTGTGCGAAAGCTATCTTCTGCAAACTTTGGCAGTTTGTCGGTGCCGTACATGGCATCGTCTTTGACGAGTACGGGAGGATTGCATTCGGTATAGCCATATTCACGGGTTTGCCGGTCGAGCATGAACTGGCCCAGTGCGCGGTGCAGCCGTGCCATGTCGCCACGCAGGAATGTGAACCGCGCGCCGGAAATCTTTGCGCCGGTGTCGAACTCCATGCCGAGATTGGGGCCGATATCCGCATGCTCCTTCGACTCGAAGTCAAAGCTGCGCTTTTCGCCCCAGGTCGATACTTCGACGTTGTCGCTCTCGTCAGCGCCATCGGGCACATCGTCAGCCGGCAGGTTTGGAATGACTGCAAGCATATCCTCCAACTGCTTTTCTGCGGCGCGTGAAGTTTCTTCAAGGGCGGGCAGCGTCTCCTTCAGCTCGGATACTTCGGCTTTAAGCGCGTCGGCGGTTTCTTTGTCGCCTTTGCCCATGGCCTGACCGATCAGCTTTGATGCTTCGTTTCGGCGGTTCTGCGCTTCTTGCAGGCGCGTCGCGGAGGCACGGCGAACCTCGTCGGCTTCGATCAGCTTAGCGGATACAGGCTCTAGCCCGCGCCGTACCAGCTTTGCGTCAAAGGCTTCCGGGTTCTCTCGGATAAATCGGATATCATGCATGGGCAGCGCCTATGCACGAGGCCAGAATGCATTTCCAGTGATTAGCGCGCGAACCGGACTTGCTGCACAAAGATTGCGGCGCTGACCCGCAAGATGCAGGTCAGGGCCACAGGGAAAGCTGGTGGTATTGGGACTCGCTTAGAAGCGGATCTCGCCAGTCACGAAGACCGGGCGCGGATCGCCATAGAAGCCGGTCAGCGTTCCTTCGAGGCCCAGCGTTGACGCGAGGGGCGCTCCGCTTGTTCCGCAGCGGGCGAATGCCGCACCGGTTTGGGCGAAATTCACGCCTGGGCCTTGATAGGGATGAATGTCTTTGTTGGCCTGCGCTTTGCAATATGGGACAAAGGCAATCGAACGCCGGAAGAGGTCGCTGCGACTGTCAATGACATGCTAGCCAACGGGATTGCCCGAAAAGGCCAGAGCTAGGCTGTTTCGACAACGGTTAGTTTGCCAGGATTGCCCTGAGCCTTGCGAGCCATCCTTTGATCGCAGCGCCATCGGTTCCGCGCACTTCACGCGGGCATTCCAGGCAATAGGCCTGAACCCCTTGCACCATTGTCAATCGTTCAAGATCTCCAAGCGCGCGTGAGACCTGGCCGGTCTGCTGCCGCGCGAACACGGCGAACATATCGCCGGCAGGCGCGCGAGCTTCCGAATTGTTCGTCAGTATCTGCCGGATCAGCGAATCATAGCTCGTTTCCGCGCTTCCCAGCCGTTTGGCATGCCAGCCATTGTCTTCCAGACCCGCTTCTTTGGCGGCCCATTCGAGCGCCTCTTGCAGCCCGCCGAACTGGTCGACCAACCCAAGCTGGCGTGCAGTGCCGCCGTCCCAGACGCGGCCCTGCCCGATCTCGTCCACCCGCGCAGCGTCCATTCCGCGTCCCTCAGCGACCTGGTTCAGGAAATCGCGGTAGCTGTCCTCTACGCTTGCTTGCAGAATGGCATCCACCTCTGGCGTGAAGCCATCGAAGATATCCGGCTGGCCAGACAGCGGCGTGGTTCGGATTCCGTCCGCATTGATGCCGAACCGTTCGGCTGTGCCTTCGAACGTCGGAATAACCGAGAATACACCGATTGAGCCGGTTACTGTCTCTGGCTGAGCGAAAATCCGGTCTCCGGTTGAAGCGATCGCATAGCCAGCGCTCGCTGCGATGTTCGCCATTGATACCGCGATGGGAATATCCTTATCCTTGTGACGCAAAATCGCGCGACGGATCTGCTCAGATCCGGTCATGGTGCCGCCCGGCGTGTCGATGCGGACAACCAGCGCCGCCAGATCATCATTCAAGGCATTGTCGAGCAGTTCAGCAATCCGGTCTCCGCCGGCGGTTCCAGGGCCCGCTTCACCGTCAACAACATTACCGGCGATTGTAACGATGCCGATCGCCCGGCCACTTCGATCCTCACCAACATCAGCGAGATATGGCCTGAGGTCGGTCGATGCAAAGGCGCCCGGCATGTCGTTCCAGCTGTCCTTGCCGGCCAATTCCGCTACGCGGTCTCCCCATTCAACTCGGCTGCCAATCTTGTCGACCAGACCAGCGTTCAGCGCCGCTGTGGCAAGATCTCCATTGGCTGATTGGATCCACTCCACGGGGTCCGACGTCACGCGTTCAAGGTCAGCCGCTGGCCGCGCTTTCTTCACATTGGCTTGCCACTCTTCCCACAAGGATGCGAGCAGGCCGCCGATGTTCTCGCGTGCTTCGGGAGATAGAGTATTGCGTGAATAAGGCTCTGTCGCGGCCTTGAATGTGCCAACGCGGTAGATCCGCGCGTTAACGCCATACTCTTCGAGCAGATCACCAAACATCAGAAAGGACCCGCCAGGCCCCGCTGCGATGGCGCCACCCAATGGATCAACCCATACCTCGCTCGCGTTCGCAGCCAGATGCAACGCGTCGTCTGAATAGGCCAGCGCATAGGCAACAACCGGTTTTTCCGCCGCGCGAACCCGCGCCAGCGCGTCGCCGATTTCCTGCATATGGACCTGTCCACCGCCCAGAAAACGCGAGAGATCAAGCGCGACCGCTTTGATACGATCATCGCCCGCGGCTGCGTCAATCGCGCGGACAAGCTCGTTTACTTCAAATTCGGTGACAGGCGCCTGCTGGTTGATAAACGCCTGGATCGGATCGATGACTGCGCGTTCCTCGACAACATAGCCGTCCAGTTCAAGCAGCAATGCGCCATCGTGAACCATGCCGGGGCTAGGGCGCGCAGACAGGATCGCAAACAGCATCGCAAAGAACAGCAGCATGAACAGCAGAACCAAGCCATCCTTGATCCCGACCAGAAGCCGCCAAACCTTGCCTGCAAAACTCATATTGTCATCTTTCAATCGGGTACTGTGTACATAAACTAGGGCGCGCGCTGCAAATTTCCACCTTCTTTCGCCGAATATGCCGTCGAGTGCGCAATATGGTTCGTTCAACAGCTTGAGCGGTGGATTGTGCCGATTCAGGCTGGACGGTTGGATAAATCCAACTTAAAGGGCGCCATATGCACGATTTGCTCTTTGAAATTGAACAATTCTGCCAGCGAAATGACATGTCGGAAACGCGTTTCGGCGAGCTGGCGATGAACGACAAGCCGTTCGTATCGCAATTGAAGGCAGGCCGTGATTTGCGCGGCAGCACAGCCACGAAGTTGCGCGAATTCATAGCGGGATACGAGGCAAATCAACCTGCCGCGGCTCACAGTTCGGGCAGGTTTCCGGCCGGGCGAATGGCGTTTCCGCATCGCGGATTGCTGGGCATCGGACACCTGGAGCGCCACGAGATTCTTTATGTGCTGGATCAGGCGGAACAATGGATCCGTCTGAACCGCCAGCGGAGCAAGCACAGCGATCTGCTGTCAGGCCTGACCATTATCAATGCCTTCTTCGAAAATTCAACGCGAACGCTGCTGAGCTTCGAAATCGCGGGCAAGCGCCTGGGCGCGGATGTTGTCAATATGCATGCCGCGCAATCGAGCGTGAAGAAGGGTGAGACGCTGATCGACACGGCAATCACTTTGAATGCCATGCGCCCCGATGCAATTGTTATCCGCCATGCTTCCAGCGGCGCGACCCAGTTGATTGCTGACAAGGTCGATTGCCCGGTGCTCAATGCCGGTGATGGCCAGCACGAACACCCGACGCAGGCACTGCTGGATGCGCTCGCGCTGCGACATGCCTTGCAGGCGCGCGGTGAGACGGCGGAGGATTTCACCGGGCTCACGATCACGATATGCGGGGACATTCTGCACAGCCGTGTCGCGCGGTCCAACCTTCTGTGTCTGCAAGCTCTCGGAGCGACTGTACGCTTGTGCGCTCCTCCCGCGCTTATGCCGGCAAATGTCGAGGCGATAGGAGCAGAGCCGTTTCATGATTTCGATGCAGCGCTGTCGGGCAGTGATGTGGTGATGATGCTGCGTTTGCAGACTGAGCGGATGCAGGGGCAGTTCATCCCTTCCGCGCGCGAATATCATCATTTGTACGGCCTGACCGAGGAACGATTGAAGCGCGCGGCGCCAGATGCGCTGGTGATGCATCCGGGGCCCATGAACCGGGGTGTAGAGATCGACAGCGATGTAGCGGACATGATCGATCGTTCAATCATCACACGGCAGGTTGAAATGGGCGTTGCGGTACGCATGGCATGCCTTGATATCCTGACGCGCGAGACGCGCGGTGTGGAGAGCTGGGCATGAAGCAGGCTTCACCCATCACAATTACAAACGGACGCGTCGTTACTGGCGAGGGCGTGAAAGAGGGGGTGGTTCGCCTGGTGGCCGGGCTGATCGATGCGCTAGGCGATATCGCACCGCAAGATGGCGACGAGATCGTCGATGCGAGGGGACGGGTGATCGCTCCGGGGCTGGTCGATCTGAGTGTATTCGCTGTCGACAAGCCCGCGTTCCATTTCGGCGGGATTACACGCGCGGCTTTGATGCCAGACCAATCCCCCCCGCTCGATTTGCCGAGCCGGGTCAGCTATATCGCGAAGAGCGGGAAGCCTGACCTTTGGGTGCATCCGCTCGCGGCAGCCACACGTGACTTGGGCGGTCAGCAATTGGCAGAACTGGGCCTGATGAAAGAGGCCGGCGCGCGCGGCCTTTCGACCGGTCGCGGCTGGATCGCAGACAGCGGCGTGATGCTGCGGTTGATGCAATATGCCGCCATGCTGGACCTGGTCGTGGTAAGTCATGCCGAGGACAGCGGACTGGCCGGAGATGCCGCTGCGACGGCTGGCGAAATGGCGAGCCGGCTGGGATTGCCCAGCGCGCCCGCCGAAGCCGAAGTGCTGGCGGTGGCGCGCGACATCGCGCTGGCCGAGATGAGCAGCGCGCGACTGCATATCCGCCAGGTTACCACCGCAGCTGCGCTTGATCTGGTGCGCGCGGCGAAGGCGCGCGGCGTTGCCGTTACCGCAGGTGTAACACCGGCGCACTTTATGCTCTCAGACTTGGCGACCGCTGAATTTCGCACGTTTGCGCGGCTTTCGCCTCCCTTGCGCAGCGAGCCTGATCGTCAGGCGGTCATAGCGGCGATTGCAGACGGGACGATTGACGTGATCGCTTCAGGGCATGATCCGCGCGGGCCCGAGGACAAGCGCCTGCCGTTTTCCGATGCCGAACCCGGCATGGCGGGGGCGGAGACCCTTTTGCCGCTGACCATGACATTGGTGCGCGATGAAGTGATTGATCTTGGTCGCGCTTTTGCGCTTCTGGCCGGCAATCCGGCGAAGATCCTGGGCGTTGATGCGGGCGAAATTACCCCCGGAAATCAGGCGGACATCGCGTTAATCGATCCTGAGAAGCCCTGGATTGTCGATAGCGCAAAAATGTCTGCTAGCGCCGGCAATACGCCGTTTGACAAACAGCCGATGCAAGGCCGCGCAACCGCGCTTTGGAAAGGCGGGAAGCGGCTGTTCTAGCCAACAAAGCAAAACCCCCGAGCGCCTTCGCACCCGGGGGTTATTCTCGCTGGAGAGAGAAGCTCTTGGTTAGCGTGAAGACAAGCGAACACCGCGATCAATTGCGCCTGGCAACGGGCTGCTTTCGGCATGTGCGATGCAGCCGGCACCACCGGCCTTTAAAGTTGCACACATCGAAGCCGCACCACGCGCGCTGAATCCAGCGGCGGCTACACGGTAGTAGGTTTTGCCATCGACTTCAGCCTGGGTGATCACGAGATCGCGGCCGTCAAGCTGTGAATGGCGGCTTTGATAGATCGACCATGCACGCTCGGCTGCGTCACTGGTTAGAAGCTGCCAAGCTGGTCAAGATGCGTGCCATCGGTGGCGTTGCTTGTCGCTGCCATAGGGCGTTGTGAGGTGTTGGCCGCCCAACGCGAGGCAGGTTTGCGACCTGCCGCTTGATAGTTGGCGGGCAATTCCTGAACCACCGGGTTCGAAACCACGCGTGCGGTAGCGACCTGAGGTGTTGGCGCATAGGCCACCTGAACTTGCTCAGCAGCTGCAACCTTCTCCGGTCGAGCGGGTGCTGCGATCAGAGTCGAAACAACGTCCGCGTCAACTGCGGCCAGTTCGGTGCTTTGTGTGTCTGCAACCGCCACCTGAGGTTCGACTGCATCTTGTGCAGCTTGTGCAACCATCACATCCTGGCTCGGGAAGTTGCCCAAAGCGAGCTGAATGGGTTGACCAGCATCATATGTTGGCGTGACATCAAGCAGTTTTGCGACGCGCGTTTGGAAAGCTTCCGAGCGGGTCTGTTCTGCCCATTCGGCGATGCGTTCGGAAACCAAATTGGCCGGCACATCTTCGGCAGCCATCACACGAGCCGCGCGCCAGTCGCCCGACAGCGCATAGGCGTAGGCCAGATTCTGGCGAACCTTGGCTGTGTTCTGACCACCGCGCAGTGCATTACTGAGAACGCGAACGCCATCACGTGGTTCGCCTGCCAGAGCAAGTGCCAGACCGCGGTCAGCGTGATCGAGCTGGCCTTCATACTGGTCCAGTATGCGGATCGCTTCGGCATTGTTGCCTAGTGCAGTCTGCGCCAGCGCATAGCTCAGAACCGTGCGGTTGTCGGTGTCGCCAAGAGCAAGCGCGTCACCAAAACTTGTCGCCGCAGCCTGAAACCGGCCGGCTTCAAGATAGGCCGCACCAAGCAGGGCACGGTTTGACGCATTGCGTGGATCGGCCAAGACAGCGGCTTCCGCATACTCAACCGCTTTGGCAGCCTTGCCCTTTTCAATCGCAGCCTGCGCCTTTGCAAGCGAAACAGAAGCGGGCGGCGCGGCAGAAGTCGTGCAACCGGCAAGTGCGACGCTGACCAGCGCGGTGCTGAGTGCGAATGCAATCTTTGGCGTGTTGTGTGCGGTCTTGCTCATGAGGGCTTTCCCTTGCTCTTGCTCAAATCACTCAATGCTGCGGCATTTGCGCGTCAAGAGCGTCCAGTTCCTTGATCTCGTTCAGAAGCGAATCGAGAGCATCAGTCACAATCTGCTGTGCGCTTTGACCCTTGATGGTCGAAGCCAGGCGCAGTTTGAGGTGACGCTCAGCATCCAGGCACAGCGTGAATGCAGCGCGTTTGCCTTGCTTGAGAGCGCTCTTGCGAACGGCTGTTGTATTGGCGGGCGCGGCGATCTTCTTGGCTAGCGTCAGAACCGGTGCGTCATCTGCATCGTCCGAGGCCGGTGAAATCGGCACGACATTGGACAGCTCATCGCCGCCCATATCGTTCCAGCCCAGATCTTCGAGCGCTTCTGCGGTGGCAGTTGCGATCGGCAGTCCTGATTGCCGACGCATGGCGGGTTTTGCGCCACCTTTGCGTGCAAGCAGCGACTGATTGAGAGAGGCTAATGTGGCTTCAGACATGGCCAGCGCCTCCGCTTACTGTGCTACGCGGCGGCTGAAACCGCCAGCCGGACGATGTGCGCTTGCAACTTGCGGCTGTGTGCCGGGCGCTGCGAATACGGTGCGACGGAAGTTCTTCTCAAGACGATCCGAGATATATTTCCAAAGCGCGGTCATTTCTGCAGCGCTGCGGCCCTCCGGATCGACTTCCATGACTGTGCGGCCATCAATCATTGATGCAGCAAAGTCTGTGCGGTGGTGCAGAGTGATCGGAGCGACTGTGCCATGCTGTGACAAGGCAACCGCAGCTTCCGAAGTGATTTTTGCTTTCGGGGTTGCTGCGTTGACTACGAATACCAGCGGTTTGCCGGCACGTTCACACAGATCAATCGTCGCACCAACAGCGTGCAGATCGTGCGTGCTTGGGCGAGTTGGCACAACAATCAGTTCAGCAACGCTAATCACTGACTGGATCGCCATGGTAATCGCTGGCGGCGTGTCGATCACTGCAAGCTTGAAGCCCTGCTGGCGCAGAACCTGAAGATCGTTGGCAAGACGCGCTACTGTTGTTTGAGCAAAAGCAGGATATTCCGCTTCGCGCTCGTTCCACCAATCAGCCAGCGAGCCCTGTGGATCGATATCGATAAGTACGACTGGCCCAGCGCCTGCGCGCTGTGCCTGTACGGCAAGGTGCCCTGACAGGGTAGTTTTACCCGATCCGCCTTTCTGCGATGCTAATGTTAGTACTCGCAACGCCTTAATCCCACTGGTTAGCCCTTAGGTTGGTGCCGCAAATGCGACTTCTGGATACGGGGATCGCAGGATACCGTTATTTTTAGGTTAACTTGGACCGATTGGTTGGCTCTTTGCTTGTGCCGAAAGCCTGTTAAGTTGGCTTCCGAAAAAGGGGCAAAGGGAGATCCTTGTGGCCGATCAAGCGGTAACTCCGGATTTGGAGGCGGCTGCGCACGCCCGGCTTGCAGAGCGTATCGGCAGCCTTGATCTGATGCGCGGGATTGCCGTGCTTGGCATTCTGGCTGCGAACATTGTTGCCTTCGGGCAGCCGTTTAGCGCTTACATGTTCCCTGAAACATTCCTTGTTCCCGCTGGAGACGATGGCGGCTGGATGTGGATCGCACAATTTGTGCTGATCGACGGAAAGATGCGCGGGATATTTACAGTCCTGTTCGGCGTGGGGCTGTATCTGTTTATGGAGCGGGCCTGGGCAAGGGGGCAAACGCGCTGGCTGCAAGCGCGGCGGCTATTCTTCCTAATGTTGTTCGGAATGGTGCATTTCTTCTTCATCTGGCGCGGTGACATTCTGTTCTACTACGCTGTGATTGGGTTCATCGCGCTATTGTGTTTGGGCTGGAGCCCCAAGGACCAGCTCAAGGTGGGGTTGCTCGGCTATTTTGCCGGCGCAATATTTTATGCGCTCATGATGTTGCCGCTGCACTTTATTGCCGACACGTCATTCGGCCAGAATGTGGCGATGGCTGAAACCCGCGTCGGGCTTGAAGAAGGTAAGCAAGAGACGCTTGCGGATGATGTGATCGAATCCGGGTTGAAGCAATCAGGCGATTACATCGGGTTTGTCGAGCACCGCTTTTCAGAGCACTGGTTCGAGCCGCTGACCAACGTGCTGTTCTTTGGACTGGAATCGCTGCCGCTGATGCTGATCGGGATGGGGCTTTATCGGCTTGGGTTCTTCAATGGAGGCATTGATCCAGGCCGGATGCGGTTCTGGGGCTGGATCGGCTTTTTAGGAGGCGGTCTACTGCACCTTTTGATCGGCCTATGGGTCCAATCGATCGGATTTACCTATTATGGCACGCTCGTGGCATTCGTGGGGGTCAGTCCACTACCGCGCCTGATGATGGTGATCGGGATCATGGCCTTGCTGGCCGTCTACGGGCCAGGCTGGAAGGGATGGCTCGCGCAACGCTTTGCTGCGGCCGGGCGCGCAGCGTTCACAAACTACCTCGGCACATCGATTCTGATGCTGCTTGTATTCCATGGCTGGGCGCTGGGTCTTTTTGGTGAGCTCAATCGACCGCAGCTCTATCTGGTCGTTCTGTCCGCATGGATTGTCATCCTGGCGTGGTCCAAGCCGTGGCTTGAGCGTTATCGCTACGGTCCGCTTGAGTGGCTGTGGAGATGTCTGAACTATAGGAAGATGTTTCCGTTGAAGAGGTGACCCTAGTCCACAGGCAAGCACCTTTCTCCTTGCTATTGAGAATAATTCGCATATCCTCGTTCTTGCGAATCACTCGCAGGAGATTGCTGTCCGATGTACGTTTGCATCTGCAATGCGATTAAAGAGGCCGACTTGCGTCAGATGGCGCGCAAAACGTCCGGCGATGCCGAAGCGGCCTATGCGGCATTGGGTAAAAGGCCCAATTGCGGAACCTGCCTGAGCGATGCGGATGCGATCCTCTTTGAAGAGCGCGAGCTCAGTTGCAAATCAGTCGCAGCATAAGCTGACTGCGTGCTAGTGATTATCGCTCTCAAGTAGCGGAAATCCGACAATTTTTCATGGTATCGCCTTGTCCGCGAGGCGCGGTTGGGGCATATAAGCGCGCAATCGGTCTCAAACAGGAGTATCGCCATGAAGGGCGACGCAACAGTCATCGAATATCTCAACAAGGCGCTCACGAACGAGCTGACCGCGATCAATCAATATTGGTTGCATTATCGCGTGCTTGACGATTGGGGCGTGACGAAACTTGCCGCTTACGAACGCAAGGAATCGATCGAAGAGATGGAGCACGCCGATGAACTGGCGGCACGCGTGTTGTTCCTGAACGGGCTGCCCAATTTTCAAGCGGTTCACAAGCTGCGCGTGGGTGAAACCGTCGAAGAAATTCTGAAAGCGGATATGGCGCTTGAAGAAGACGCGATCCCCCTGCTGCGCGATGCGGTCGAATATTGCGAGAAGGCGCGCGACTATGTGAGCCGCGATCTATTTGCGAAGATCCTCGACGCTGAAGAAGAGCACGTAGATTTCCTTGAAACCCAGTTCGACATGATCGAGCGGATGGGTCTAGAAAATTATGTGCAGCTCCAAAGTCAGGCGGCTGGCGAGGCTTAAGGAGAGTTGGTCCTCCGGCGGTTCTCCCAGGCTTTCATGCATGCCAACTGAAGGCTTCTTTCGGCAAACCAGATTGGAATCCATCAGCCCTTTTCCGTTGACTTGATTGGTTATCCTGTCACCTTCAAGTGTGGAGAGGGGTGATAGCTTGGGTAGCGCCCCTTCAGTTTTCTGGGTCGCTCAACCTGTTAATGATTGGAGTACACACATGCGAAAATTTAAATCAGTTGGTCTTGGACTGCTTGCCGCGTCCGCCGTGGCGTTTGCGACACCTGCTGCGGCTCAGCTTCAAGCTTGGGAGGATTATACCCCTCAGGAAACTGTAATTGAGCTGACCTATGTGAAGGTGGATGAGGGGCAGCTACCCTATTACCTAGAAGGCTTGCAGCAGACCTGGGTGAAAGCGAACGAAGTGGCCAAGCAGCTCGGCCAAATAACAGATTACGGTATCTACACCGTTCCTTATGGCGCGAACGAGGTGAACCTCGTGCTGCGGATCAACTATCCCAACATGGCGTCGCTTGATCCCGACAAGGCCGAGTATGAGAAGTTCATGGAAGCCTGGGGTGACACCAACATGGAAAGCAGCAACGAAACCGTAAGGGAGCTGTACAACAATATCCGCAAGATTAGAGGCACTTACATCCTGCGTGAGCTTGTAATGAACGACTGAACGGTAATACCGATCAATCCGGGCGGGGCAGCAATGCTCCGCCCTTTTTACGTATGGGGCTCGTCTTGTTCCTGCCCTGGTTGACTGCGGGCCACACGGTGGCCTTTCGCTGCTACCATCGTCTCGCGCGCGAAGTTGACTAGGCCTGTGAACAGCAGGGCCATCGTCAGGATCCAGGCCAGCGCGGCCAATGTCCCGATCTGAGGCTTGATGAAAGCGCTGATAAATAACAGCGCAATCACAACCGAAATCGTCAGCGCGGCAGAGGTGCTGAACATCACTGCGCGCTGCGCCAGTTGGCGGCGATGCCGCAGCCATTTCAATTCGTGTTCGGCGGTCGGGTTCTCTTTTCCGCGCATGCGCGCTTCGAGCCGTTCGATCCGCTCTGCAACCCAGATCAGCCGTGTCATCATCACATTCATGATCGCGCCAATACCGGCGAGCAAGAATGCCGGCGCAAGGCTTAGCCGCACAATTTCCTGCACCCGTAGCGTGCTTGATGTGCGCTCGAGCAAATCGCTTGCGATATTGCCGCTGCCCGAGGCTAGCAGGTCAAATACAATCATGTTTTCCCCGAGCTGCCACTGTAATTGCCGCCGCCACCGCGATTGGCGTTATACGGGTTCTTGGGGCTCTTCAACACGACCCGAACAGGAACCGCATCAAAGCCCAAATGTTTGCGGATGGAGTTCACCAGATAGCGTTCGTAGCTGGTGGGGAGCGATTCCAGCCGCGTACCGAACACCACGAAGCGCGGAGGTCGCGTACCGGCCTGCGTAATGTAACGCAGCTTGATCCGGCGGCCGCCTGGTGCTGGCGGCGGATTTGCCTCCATCGCATCGTCGAACCAGCGATTAAGCGCAGCGGTGGGTACACGTTTGGACCAGCTTTCGCGGATCTCGAACGCCGCGCGTAGCATGTCGTCCAAGCCCTTGCCGGTTTTCGCGCTGACTGCAAACAGCGGCAAGCCGCGTACCTGCGCCAAGCCATCGTCCAGCGCTCCGCGAATACCGTTGAACAGGGACGAAGGGTTCTCCGCGATATCCCACTTGTTGATCGCGATCATCAAAGCGCGGCCTTCTTGCAGCACCATGTCCGCGATCTTCAGATCCTGGTGCTCCAGGCCTTGAGTCGCATCGAGCAGCAACACGACCACTTCGGCAAAATCGACCGCGCGGCGCGCGTCGGCCACCGATAGCTTTTCCAGCTTTTCGGTTACATTGCGCTTCTTGCGCATGCCGGCGGTGTCGATCAGCCGGATTTCGCGCTCGCCCGGATCGTCCGGCCCTGCCTTGGGGTCGGTCCATTTCCAGTCGATCGCAATGGAATCGCGGGTGATCCCTGCTTCCGGACCAGTCAGCAGGCGATCCTCGCCCAACAACCGGTTGATCAAAGTGGATTTACCTGCATTCGGCCGCCCCACAATCGCCAGCTTGAGCGGGCCGAGCGGTGTCTCCTCACCCTCGCTCGCGGCGAATTTGGCAGCTGCCTCAGCCGCCTCGGATTTGGTTCCGATAATGGGCCACAGCGCGCCGAACAGGTCTGCAATACCTTCGCCATGTTCAGCAGACAGGGGAACCGGTTCGCCCAGTCCCAGAGAATAGCTTTCATAGACGCCGGCCTCGCCAGCTTTGCCCTCAGCCTTGTTGGCCACCAGCACCACAGGCACTTCCTGTTCGCGCAGCCAGCGTGCGATCTCTTCGTCGAGCGGGGTCAGGCCTGCACGCGCATCAATCACGAACATCGCTGCGTCTGCGCCTTCGATGCTGACCTCTGTCTGCATCCGCATCCGGCCGGGCAGGGTGTCCGGGTCTTCGTCTTCCCACCCAGCGGTATCGACCACAGTAAAAGTCATTCCCGCGACTTCTGCATCACCCATGCGCCGGTCACGCGTGACGCCCGGCTGGTCATCGACCAGCGCGAGTTTCTTTCCCACTAGCCGGTTGAACAGCGTGGACTTTCCGACATTGGGTCGGCCGATGATGATGACTTCGGGTTTCATTGCGCTACTGCCAATTGGCCCTTGCCGGCCGCAATGACAAGCAAGAGCGCGTGCTTAATCTTGTGTTTCGTCTTTTCGGGCCACCGGCGGATTGTCGCCCAGATCCTCGAACCAGGCTTCGACCGGACCGGTCAGCTTGATCGTCAACGGGTTACCTTTGCGGTCGACCGTCTTGCCTGCCTGCACGCGGACCCAACCTTCGGAAATGCAATATTCCTCAATGTCGGTGCGTACGCGATCCTTGAACCTGATGCCGACGCCGCGCTGCAATTGCTCGCCGTCGAAATACTCGCTGTGGGGATTGACCGACATGCGGTCAGGCGGGGTATTGTTCTGTGTCTCTTCAGTCATGCTGCGCGCCTTTAAAGCCGACTTGCCCTACTAACAAGCCAGTTCCGCTTGCCCTTTTGCGCCCGCCCGACTAATGGCGCACCCCTACATGCGTCGCAGGTTACTGCGCGCACGGCTTCGTTCGGGCTAGCGGGCGTGGCGGAATTGGTAGACGCGCTGGTTTTAGGTACCAGTATCGTAAGATGTGGGGGTTCGAGTCCCTTCGCCCGCACCAATTCGCCTGAACGTTGCCAATTACGTCGCATAGACACAGCGAAATTGTTGAAAAGGCTTCAGTTTTAATCCCATGCAGATCAAGGAAACCACCAATAAAGGCCTCAAGCGCGCCTATCAGCTGACCATTCCAGCTAAGGATATCGCAGCTAAAATCGAGGCTGAGGTCAAGAAGATCGCCCCGCAGGTAAAGATGCCCGGCTTCCGCCCTGGCAAGGTTCCTGCGAATCTCATCAAGAAGATGCATGGCGAACAGCTGCATGCGCAAACCGTGAACGATGTTATTCGCGAATCGGTCGATCAGTTGATGAAAGACAAAGAGCTGCGTCCGGCGATGCAGCCCAAGATCGAGCTGGGCGAAGGTTACGAAGAAGGCAAGGACGCTGAAATCGCAATCGAGCTGGAAGTGCTGCCGACTGTTGAAGTGCCATCAACCGATGGCCTGAAGCTTGAGCGTCTGGTTGTTCCGGTTGCCGATGAAGCGGTTAATGAAGCCGTTGCCAGCATCGCAGGCCAGAACAAGAGCTACAAGGATGCTGCGAAGAGCAAGAAGGCGGCAGAAGGTAATCAGCTGATCATCGATTTTGTTGGCAAGCTCGACGGTGTCGAATTTGAAGGCGGCAAGGCGGAAGGTGCGGCTCTGGTGATTGGCTCTGGCCAGTTCATACCCGGCTTTGAAGAGCAGCTGGTTGGCGTGAAGACCGGTGACCAGAAAACCATCACAGTCACCTTCCCGAAAGAGTATCAGGCCGAAAATCTGGCAGGCAAGGATGCCGAGTTCGACATCACTGTAAAACAGGTGAAGGTCGAAACAGAGACCAAGGTTGATGACGAGTTCGCTAAGAATCTCGGCCTCGACAGCCTCGACAAGCTCAAGGAATTGATGCGCGGCCAGCTGGAGCAGCAGACCGCCGGCCTTACCCGCACGCAGATGAAGCGCCAGCTTCTCGATACGCTGGCTGCTGGTCATGATTTCGAAGTGCCGGAAGGCATGGTCAACGCCGAGTTCGAACAGATCTGGGCGCAGCTTTTGCAGGAAGCTCAGCAGGAAGAAGATCCCGCTGCGGCGTTGAAGGAAATCGAAGCCGAGAAGGACGACTATCGCAAGATCGCCGAGCGCCGGGTGCGTTTGGGTCTGCTCCTTTCGGAAATCGGCCAGGCGAACAAAGTTGAGGTTTCCGCGCAGGAAATGAGCATGCTGATGCAGCAGGCTGCACAGCAGTATCGCCCGGAAGATCGCGAAAAGTTCATGCAGTATGTTCAGAGCGAGCCAATGGCTGCCGCTCAACTGCGCGCTCCGCTTTATGAAGATAAAGTCGTCGACTTCCTGTTCGACAAGGCAGAGGTGACCGAACGCGAAGTAACGCAAGAAGAGCTGGAAGCGGCGATCGAAGCGGAAGAAACTGCTGAAGCCAAGCCAGCCAAGAAGAAGCCAGCCGCCAAGAAGGCTCCGGCTAAGAAAGCTGACGACAAGAAGCCAGCCGCCAAGAAGGCGCCTGCCAAGAAAGCTCCGGCGAAAAAGGCGGACGACAAGCCAGCTGCGAAGAAGGCTCCTGCCAAGAAGGCTGCTGACAAGAAAGCGCCAGCAAAGAAGGCACCGGCCAAGAAGGCAGCGAAGAAGTAATCAACCGGAATGCCGGCGGCGGATTACTCTGCTGGTTTCCACGGATCGAATGAAGGCGTGGGCAGCTCGGCTGTCCGCGCCTTTTCATATGCAGCGCCTGCTTTCAGCACTTCGTGATCCTGCCACTTGCCGGCAAAGATGCTGAAGCCCACGGGCAAGCGCTCGACCGCACCCATTGGCACAGTGATATGGGGATAGCCTGCAATGGCGGGCAATGATCCTGCGCCCACGCCGCCGCCGAAATTGTCGCCGTTCACAAGATCTGTCGACCACGCGGGCCCGGTGGTCGGGGCGACCAGGAATTGGACGCCATGCTCTGCCAGCAAGCGGTCGATGCCGTCCTCGCGCGTCGCTTTGAGATTGGTCTCAAGCGCCTCGCGATAAGCCGCTTCATCGGTTGTTTCGAGCGCTTGTTCGAACAGATCCTGCCCGAACCAGCGCAGCTCCTTTTCTGAATTTTCGCGATTGAAGGTGACGATGTCTGCCAACGTATCGGGCATACTCCCGTCTTCGAGCGTGCCGAGATAGGCCGCCATGTCGCGTTGCAACTCGAATAACAGCACCGTTAAAGAGCGGCCCCAGAAATCGTCGGGCCAGTCGTACTCGATATCGATCAGCACTGCGCCTTGCGATTCGAGGTCAGAGAGTGCCTGCTCGAATAGCGCCGTCACTCCCGCCACATTGCCCACCTGATTGCGCATCACGCCGATGCGTACGCCGGCGAGCGAGAAATCGTCCAAGCCGGTGGTGAAGTCTGTTTTGTGCGTGTCTGCTTCTGCTGTCGCGGGATCAAGCGGGTCGCTACCCGCCATTGCGCTTAGCAAGAGCGCCGCGTCATGCACTGTCCGCGTCATCGGTCCGGCAGTATCCTGCGTCGCGCTGATCGGCACAACATGCGTGCGGCTGACCATTCCCACGGTCGCCTTGAAACCGACAATGCCGTTAACGCTGGCGGGACAAGTGATCGAGCCATTGGTCTCGGTTCCGATCGCGGCCCAGGCAAAGCCCGCGGCAATCGCTGCGCCGCTGCCCGACGACGAGCCGCAGGCGTTGCGGTCGGTTGCGTGCGGATTGCGCGTCAACCCGCCAATCGCGCTCCATCCGCTGGTGGAACGGTTGTCGCGAATGTTTGCCCATTCGCTCAAGTTGGTCTTGCCCATGATCACGCCGCCATTTGCGCGGATATTGGCAATCAGCGGAGCATCGCGGCCAGTCGCATTGTTTCTTAATGCCAGCGATCCTGCGGTGGTCGGCCATTCGAATGTTTCGATATTGTCCTTCACCAGCACTGTGCGCCCGTCGAGTGGCATGCCAGCTTCGCTCGCCTCGTTGGCATAATTGGGCCCCTCTGGCTCATAAACGATGACAGCATTCAGTTGCGGCCCAGCATCATCCAGCGCCGCTATGCGCGCCAGTTGCTGCTGCGCTTCGGCAGCTGCATCGTATGGCTCGTCGGCCAGGACGGGAGAAGCAAGGAGTACGAGCGCCAGCGCGGCGGCGGTTGTATGTCTCATGTACGGCACACTGCCACGTGCGCGGGGCGATGCAAGAGCGAGCGTCTAAAAATTCCCGCTGACGTTGAAGCGCAAGATCGGGCCTTCGCGAAAACTTCGGTCTTCGGTGAATTGCACAATGCCATTGGTGCGCGGGCCATCAAAGACGGTTCGAAATTCCTCGTCTCGAGCGCCAAGCAGATTCGCGACCTCCAGATTGACGGTCAAACCAAAGACATCCTTGTGCTCTACAAAGGCGCTGAGGCGATTAGGCAGATCGCGCTGAAGGCGCACTTGGGAAAGGCGGAAACTTGGCCGATCGCGATTATATTCGAACCCGCCGCCATAGGCCCAGTTGCTACCGGGAACGTCGTGGCGAAAATCAATCTCCACCTCGCGGTCACGTCCGCCGGAAAAGTCACGCAGTCGGCCTGTCAGAGGGTCGCGGACTTCGCCTTCTTCATACTCCAGCCGGATATCAAGCTGTGCGCCGCGCCACCCGATAGGGTCGAGCTGCAGTGTCGTTGTCCATTCAATCTCCGTGCGACGGGCGCTGGCTATATTGCCGCGGGATTCTCCGCCGCCGGCTAGCGGGATGATGTCGGTGAAATCATCAATCCAGCGCTTTTCGAAGAACAACGTGGTCGTGCCCCACGGCCCCAAGGTCTTGCTGATCTCTGCAACGACCTCCCATGTCTGGGACGGGACAAGCTGATTGTTGCCTGTGTTTTCATTGTCTTCATCGAGTTCGATCTCAGCGAGGAAATCACCAAAATCCAGTTGCCCGACGCGTCGCTCGATTCCAAGCGAGATATCCAATCCGGTCTCGGGCTGCCACCCGAGCGAAAATGCACCTTTGGGCCGCTGAAACGTGCGAGAATTTGCCGCGCTACCGGTTTGCTCGATCCTGGAGTATTCGCCGCCAGCCGATATCTGCAGTGCAAGCTTGCCGGTCAATTGCTTGCTATAGCTGAGTATGCTTTCGTAGCGCTCTTCCGTGACGCCGCCCGTTCCGTTTGGAAAGGCGATCTCGTTGAAGTCGCCCTCGTCATCGATTTCGAACAGTCGCGAAACCCGGTCGAGACGGTTGAAGGCCGCTTCGCCGGCAAGCTGCCAGTCCCCGCCCAGCATCGGCCAGTTGTACTCAAACCGGGCGATCCGCTCTCCTTCACCGCCAGTCTGCACAAAACGACTGCCAGATGTGCCCCCGGTCGCTAGCGATGTATCGATCACAACACTTTTGATCTCTTCGGTGTCGTAGGCTTCGAGTCCGATCAGCTTGAGCCGACCGGCGCCCAAGTCGAAACTGATATCGCCGCTGATTTCATACTCCGGCGTGGAACCGCGACGCGAGTTGATGCGCGCAATCTGCGAACCATCGGCTAATTGCCGATCTTCGTCTTCGACACGCTCGAAGAAGGTATGACCGAAATAGGCATTGACGTTTGCGATTGTCCCATTGCCAAAATCATAGCCAAGCGCGGTTGAAACACGCGGCAAGTCAGATGCTCCGACCCGCACGACGTCGCGTCGCTCGCTCAGGTCCCCAAATCCATAAGCGAAGAAGGAAGGCCCCGTGCCGCCAAACCGGCTGTTGTTATTCTCGAAGGCAAATGTGTAATCGAGCGCGCCTGTGCTGCCCGAAATGGAGATTTCTCCGCCATACCATTCCGGATCGACTTCGGTTGTGCGCACCGCGCCCTCCCAAGTAAACTGGCCGGAAATTCCGCCTGACTCGACGATCACATTGGCGACTTGTCCGGTAAGACCCGGAATATCCAGTGCTGTCCCATCGACAATTTCGATACGGATCACTTTTCCAGCGGGTATGCGGCGGAGTTGATCCTGCGCACCTTCAGATTTGCTGGTTAGACGCTGTCCGTTGACAAGGACATTCTCATTCGCTTGGCCAAAGCCGCGTCCGCTGTTTCCACCGCCGCCGCCTTGCAACAAGAATCCCGGCACCTGTCGCAGCATATCGAGTGCGTTGCGAGGGGCGAATCGTTCGAAATAGTCCGGCTCGAAGACGCGGCCATCCATGGTCGCAGCCGGAGCACCCGGCTCGCGCGAAGACGCTGTGACAGCGTTTGCTTCGCTTGCAAGTGCGGCGTTCGACCATGCCAATGGCATCGCACTGGCAGCAAGCAGGGCCCGGCGAAGATCTAGGCGATACGTGATGATTCCAGTTCCCTTCAAGCCGCGCTGTTGCCGAAGGACAAGATTTATTGAACCCACCGTCGACCGGTAGTTCTCGCCATCCGACGAACGGCGATGGCGTGCATGCGCTGCCCGCTGCGGTTGAAATCATTGGTCGCCGCATCGGTTCCAGTTTTTTGTCGAGATGCAAAGGTTAATCCCCTTGAACATCGCGGCGTTGCGTCCGACATAGGGAATCATTCAGATTCACAAGGACACACTATGATCGACCTGTTCGGCTCAGACGCCCATTCTACCCAAGGCCAGTTTACGCACGATCCACTAACGGGCGCGCTGGTACCGGTCGTTGTCGAGCAGACCAGCCGTGGCGAGCGCAGCTTCGACATTTTCAGCCGTCTGCTGCGCGAGCGGATTGTGTTCGTAACCGGTCAGGTCGAAGATGGCATGGCTTCGCTGATCACAGCGCAGCTTCTGTTCCTCGAAAGCGAAAATCCGTCCAAGCCGATCAGCATGTACATCAATTCGCCCGGCGGCGTGGTGACGGCCGGCATGGCGATCCACGACACGATGCAATACATCAAGCCGCGCGTTTCGACCGTGTGCATGGGGCAGGCAGCGTCGATGGGCAGCTTCCTTCTCGCCGCAGGTGAACCCGGCATGCGAGTCGCGCTGCCCAATGCGCGCATCATGATCCACCAGCCATCTGGCGGGGCGCGTGGTATGGCCTCGGATATCGAGATCCAGGCGCGCGAAATCCTGCGGATCAAGGCGCGTATGAACGACCTCTATGTCAAATACACCGGGCAGAGCCTGGAAGAGATTGAAAAGGCGATGGATCGCGACACCTTCCTCGAAGCAGAGGAAGCGAAGGCATTCGGCTTGGTCGATAAAGTGTTCGAAACCCGTCCGGAAAGCGAAGAAACTGGCGACGAAGAAGGCTCTGGCGGCGCGCCAGAGTAAGGAATTCTGCCGGATTTCGTCCCTTTGCGGGACATTAAGACCACATCAACCGCGAATCTGCACAGATTCACTAGGGCAGCATCCAAAATCGCTGCGCTATAGGTTGATTCATCATTACGCGGCTATAAAGTCAGCGAACCCCTGATTTTCAGGGGCTAGGAAGCCTTAGGAATGACCGAATTGAGCGGAACTGACAGCAAAAGCACTCTCTACTGCAGCTTCTGTGGGAAGTCGCAGCACGAAGTGCGTAAACTGATTGCGGGGCCGACCGTGTTCATCTGTGATGAATGCGTTGAGCTGTGCAATGATATTATCCGCGAAGAGACCAAGGCTGGTCTGACCGGACGCAAAGAAGGCGAAGTGCCTGCGCCGTCAGAGATATTTGCGACGCTGAATGATTATGTCATCGGGCAGGATCGCGCGAAACGCGTTCTCGCTGTTGCGGTGCACAACCATTACAAGCGTTTGAAGCATTCGAACAAGGCTGGCGATGTAGAGCTGGCCAAGTCGAACATCCTGCTGGTGGGCCCGACTGGATCGGGTAAAACTTTGCTCGCGCAAACACTTGCGCGCACATTCGATGTGCCGTTCACAATGGCTGACGCGACCACTCTGACCGAAGCGGGTTATGTTGGCGAAGACGTCGAGAACATTATTCTCAAACTGCTGCAAAGCTCGGACTACAATGTCGAGAAGGCACAGCACGGCATCGTCTACATTGACGAAATCGACAAGATTACGCGCAAGGCGGAAAATCCTTCGATCACGCGCGACGTGTCGGGTGAGGGTGTGCAGCAAGCTCTCTTGAAGCTGATGGAAGGCACCACGGCCAGCGTTCCACCGCAGGGTGGCCGCAAGCATCCGCAGCAGGAATTCCTGCAAGTCGACACGACCAATATCCTGTTCATCTGTGGCGGCGCATTCGCTGGGTTGGACAAGATTATCGCTGACCGCTTGCAGAAACGCTCGATCGGTTTCGGAGCCCATGTCGCCGATCCGGACAAGCGCAAAGTGGGCGAACTGCTCGAAAAGAGCGAACCGGAAGATTTGCTGAAATTCGGCCTGATCCCCGAATTCGTCGGTCGTCTGCCGGTGATCGCAACGCTGCACGATCTGGATGTCGATGCGCTTGTCACTATTCTGCAAGAGCCAAAAAATGCGCTGGTCAAACAGTATAAGAAACTGTTCGAGCTCGAAGATGTCGAGCTGACCTTTACGCCCGAAGCGATGAAGGAAATCGCCGAGAAAGCGATCTTGCGCAAAACCGGTGCACGCGGACTTCGCTCAATCGTTGAAGGCATTCTGCTCGACACGATGTTCGATCTGCCTGACATGGAAGATGTTAGTGAGATCGTGGTCGATGCCGATGTGGTCCATGGCCGCAAGGACCCGGTCCGCGTGGTCAGCAGCTCTTCCAAGAAGGGCAAGAACGACGAAGCGGCTTAGCAACCGCATCGCTCTGTTTGGCTGATCGCAACTATCTGTTCGTATGCAGCCATAACCGCTTGCGTAGTCCGACAGCTGAACATCTCTTCGCTGAAGTCCAGGGCATCGCCACAATCTCGGCAGGGACCAAACGCGACGCTGAATATCCGCTCTCGGACGAGCTTGTCGAATGGGCCGATTTCATCTTCGTGATGGAGCGAGCCCATCGAACCAAGCTGCAAAACCGGCACCGCGCGGCGTTGAAGGACATGCGCATCATCGTGCTGGGCATTCCCGACGAGTACCAGTTCATGGACACTGAACTGGTCCGCTTGATCGAATCGAAAATGCGGCGTTGGTTACCAGCATGAGAACCATCGGCATCATCGGCGGGATGAGCTGGGAAAGCTCGGCCCAGTACTACACGATCATCAATCGCGCGGTTCGCGAACGGCTGGGTGCGCCGCATAGCGCCAAAATCCTGATGCACTCGCTCGACTTCGGCGAGGTCGAGAGGTTGCAGCACGCACGCGAATGGGAAGCGCTGGGGAGAATGATCGGCGAAAGCGCGCGTTCATTGCAGGCAGGCGGTGCAGACCTGCTCATTATCGCGACCAACACCATGCATAAGCTTGCGCCCGAAGTCGAAGCAGCCTGCGACCTGCCACTGCTGCATATCGCGGACCCGACAGCTGAAGCGATTAAGCTGCAGGGTTTCACGAAGGTCGGCTTGCTGGGCACCGCTTTCACCATGGAGCGGGACTTCTATCGGGGGCGCTTGGAGGACAGGCACGGGCTGGAAGTCCTGATCCCCCGGCATGCCGACCGGGTCGAAGTGCACCGCATTATTTATGAAGAACTGGTCAATGGTTCCGCACGCGAAGAGTCCCGCGAGATATACCGCGCAGTGATCGCGCGTCTGGTCGATCGCGGCGCAGAGGCGGTCATCCTCGGTTGCACCGAGATTATGCTGCTGGTTGGACAGGAAGACAGTGAGATCCCGCTGTTCGATACGACTGGATTGCATGCGCTGGCAGCAGTCGATGCTGCGCTAGTCTAGCAGTCGCTGGTCGCACAATCCCGCTCGCGCTCGATCTGGATCGTCGAGTGATTGATACCAAACTCGTGTTCCAGCTTGTGGCTGATTGAGTGCAGAAAGCTGTCGCCCGGATGGCCATTGGGCACGACCAGATGCACGGTCAACGCGGTCTCGGTTGTCGACATTGGCCAGATGTGCAGATCATGCACCTCGCTCACACCTTCGCATTTCGCAAGGAAAGCACGCACCTTGGTCTCGTCCACATTTTCGGGCACTGCGTGCAGGCCCAGCTTTATGCTGTCTTTTGCCAGACCCCATGTGCCCCACGCGATCACTGCAACAATAATCAGGCTGGTGACCGGATCGATCCAGATTTGTCCGGTATAGAGGATTGCAACGCCTGCGATCACCACGCCCAATGATACCAGCGCGTCAGCCGCCATGTGCAGGAAGGCTCCGCGAATGTTGAGGTCATTCTTGCGTCCCCGCATGAACATCAGCGCCGTGAATGTGTTGATCGCGATCCCGATCCCGGCAACCACCACCATGGTCATGCCTTCGACCGGAGCAGGCTCAAGAATGCGGTGCATTGTTTCGAACAGGATCGCGCCAATGGCGATCGCCAGCAACATCGCGTTGGCCAGCGCAGCCAGGATCGTCGAGCTCTTGAAGCCATAGGTATAGCGCGGGGAGGCTGGTTTCTTCGCCGCGACGCTTGCGCCCCAGGCGAGCATCAATGCGAGCACATCTGACAGATTGTGGCCTGCATCGGCGACCAATGCCATCGATCCGGACAGAAAGCCGTAGGTCGCTTCGACTATAACGAAGGCGCTGTTTAGAACGATGCCGATTGCAAAGGCGCGCCCGAAATCGGCCGGCGCATGAGAATGACCGCCAGCCCCATGGCTGTGGCCATGCGAATGCGAGTGTGAATGGCTATGCGCCTCGCCCATGGCTTCTAGTCATAGACGCACGAATCAAGCCCGTCACGCCTTACAACTCCCATTCGTGCGGATATCGTGTTTGCGTAACGCCTTGTGAAACCGGTCGGATTGACAACCGGGCGTTGCTTGGGGAGCGGCAGCGCCGCCGCCATGCGCGCAGCTTCGCTTTGGGGCAGCCTTGCCGCGGAATGCCCGAAGTAACGCTGCGCGCCAGCCTCTGCGCCATAGGTTGCAATGCCGGTTTCAGCGACATTCAGATAAACTTCCATGATCCGCTGCTTGCCCCAGATTTGCTCAATCAGGAACGCGAACCAGGCTTCGATACCTTTGCGGAAATAGCCACCGCCTTGCCACAGGAAGACGTTTTTGGCGGTCTGTTGCGTGATGGTCGAGCCGCCTCGAATGCGCCCCCCTTGGGCATTGCGCGCGGCGGCCTTGGCGATGGCTTCTGCATCGAACCCGTTGTGGCTGCAGAACTTGCCATCTTCCGCCGCGATCACGGCACTGACCAGATTACGGTCGATAGAGTCGAGCGATTCCCAGTCTTTGCTAAGCCCGTGCTCCCACACTTCTTCGTCCAGGATCATTGTCGCGGTGATCGGTACGGGTACCCATTTGTAGAATATGACCAGCACGAAGCTGAGAAACACAAAGCCAAGGATCGCCATGGCCGTCCAGCGCAGCAGGGTGCGTCCGGGCGAGCGGCGCAGATTGCCAAAGCCATCACGGATGCGGGGAAGGATTGCGAGACGCATGTTGGTGCAAATAGGCGCGTGGTGACGCGTGCGCAATCAGGAACGCGCTTGCGACTTGGGCGCGAAGATGCTTGGAAGTCATCAACACGGGGATTGGGAGAGAATCGATGAAGTTCATGCGCAATATAGCAATGTCGCTGGCCCTCAGCACAGCAATGCTGGCAATGCCGGCTATGGCGGATAGCGGCGAGATCGCAGCGGCAGTCGAAGCCGATTATGACGCCTATCTCGACGATCTGTTTGTGCATTTCCACCAGAACCCCGAGCTTTCGTTTCTGGAGACCAAAACCGCCGCGCGTATGGCGGCAGAACTGCGTGATGCCGGGCTTGAAGTAACAGAGAATGTTGGCGGAACCGGCGTGGTCGGCATGCTGCGCAACGGCGACGGTCCGCTGATCCTGTTGCGCGCAGATATGGACGGGCTGCCGGTTGAAGAAAAGTCGGGGCTCGATTATGCGTCCAAGGCCAAGCAGGTCGGGCAGGATGGCGAGGAATACTCGGTCATGCATGCCTGCGGGCACGATGTGCATATCACCTCTATGGTCGGCACGGCGCGCTTGCTGGCGTCGATGAAGGACCAATGGTCGGGCACGCTTATGTTCGTGGTCCAGCCCGCTGAAGAGCGTGTGGGCGGGGCGAAAGCGATGATGGAAGACGGGCTGTATGAACGCTTTGGCAAGCCCGATTACGCAGTCGCGTTCCACGTCGCTTCTGTGATCCCGACCGGCACCGTCAGCGCGTCGGAAGGCATTCAGTACTCCAGCGCGGATTCGGTCGACATCATGGTGCCGGGTATTGGCGCGCACGGCGCGAGCCCGCATGCTGGGCGTGATCCGGTCTATATCGGATCGCAAATCGTCACTGCGCTGCAATCGATCATCAGCCGCGAAGTCATGCCATTGTCGCCAGCCGTCATCACTGTCGGCGCGTTCCACTCAGGTACCAAGCACAACATCATTTCAGACCGCGCTGACTTGCAATTGACGGTGCGTTCCAATGACGAGCGCGTTCGCGAACAGCTGCTTTCCACGATCGAACGGGTGGCGGTGAACATCGGCAAGGCCCATGGCCTGCCGGACGACATGCCGGTGCAGGTCACCGTGACCGAAGGCACGCCGGTGACTTACAACGATCCCGAGCTGGCGCGCCGCCTCAACGGTGTGATGCGTGAAACCTTTGGCGAAGAAGCGACTCCTGCATTCCGTCAGCAGGGGATGGGGGCAGAGGATTTTGCTTTCTTCGTGGCTGAGGACACCGGCGTTCCGGGATATTACTTCGCCGTTGGTGGTACGCCTCAGGAGGCGTTCGACGCGGCGGCGAATGGCGGCCCTGCAGTGCCTTCGCACCACTCACCGCTATTCAAGATCGCCCCGCGCGAGAGTGTGACTGTGGGCACCCGAGCGATGATCGCAGCTGTGCTGGATCTTGCGCCAAGCGAGTAATCAAACGGGTCACCCGGCGACACTGACTGGTGTAGTATGATTATTGTCATCGAAGGCATCAGCACCGCGGGAAAGACCACATATTCGCGCCGTTTTGGCGAGCAGTATTGCGTGCTCGAGTTTGAGGCAGAAGGCCAGGTTCTGGGCGCTGCTGATGCGCCTGCCGTTCACGCCGAATACTGGTTTCAGCACAATATCCGGCGGTTCAGGCCAGCTCAGGCGATAGAGGTAAAGCACGGTTTCGCGATCTGCGACACAGAGCCGTTCAAATCACACTTTGACTGGTGCATGGCCCGCGCCGGGTTCAAAACGATGGACGTCTTCAACGAGACGATGCCTTTGGCTCGAGAGGCGATCGGCTTCGCGGATCGCTATTTCATACAGCACATCGAACCTGACGTTGCCCGCGCGCAAAAGGAAGGTGACAAGACGCGTAGCCGCTGAGGGTTTGACATGCACCTGGCCCTACAGCCCCACCTGATCGCATGGTTCGAAGCTCTGGTCGGTGTCATTCCCGAGCAGGTCCAATTCCAGTGGCCAGAGCCGGGAGATGTGCTGTGCGAGATGAAAAGCAAAACGCCGGAGGAAAACCCCGGCGTTTCGATGTTTCGGTTCTCGATGATCTCTTGGACCGTCTGCCGGGCTAGTTAAGCCCCTGCATACAAGAGCTTTTCACCGGCAATCCGCTGCATCGCTTTCTGCAGCTTTTCAAATGCACGCACTTCGATCTGGCGAATACGCTCGCGGCTGACATCGTAAACCTGCGACAACTCTTCTAGCGTTTGCGGGTTTTCGGTCAGGCGGCGCTCGGTCAGAATGTGCTTCTCGCGATCGTTCAGCGCATCCATGGCTTCAGCCAGCATTTCGTGGCGGACCTGGGCTTCTTCAGCTTCGGCAACCGTTTCGTCGTGCAGCGGACGATCATCGGTCAGCCAGTCCTGCCATTCGCCAGAACCTTCCTCGCCATTGCGCATCTGGACGTTCAGCGAACCGTCGCCGCCCATCATCATCCGGCGGTTCATATTGACGACTTCCTGCTCCGGCACGCCCAGATCGGTCGCTATCTTCGCCACGTCGTCAGGATGAAGATCGCTATCTTCGTAAGCGTCGAGGTTCTTCTTCATCCGTCGCAGGTTGAAGAACAATTTTTTCTGCGCGGCGGTGGTGCCCATCTTCACGAGGCTCCAGCTGCGGAGAATGTATTCCTGGATAGAAGCCTTGATCCACCACATCGCATAGGTCGCCAAGCGGAAGCCACGATCGGCTTCGAACTTCTTGACGCCCTGCATCAGGCCAACATTGCCTTCTGAAATAAGGTCGCTGACCGGCAAGCCATAGCCGCGATAACCCATCGCAATCTTCGCAACCAGGCGCAGATGCGAGGTCACGAGCTGCGCCGCAGCTTCGGGGTCCTCATGCTCTTCATAACGCTTGGCGAGCATATATTCCTGCTCAGCGGTGAGAACGGGGTATTTCTTGATTTCCGAGAGGTAGCGGTTGAGGCTTTGCTCTCCGCCGAGCGCCGGGACGCTCATAGACTTGGTATTGGTCACTCTTTCCCTAACCTTTCTTGCGTCAACCCGACGGTATCTGGACCCCTAATGGGCATCCGTTGGTGCGGGTCACATGGTTACACATACACGCGTTTGCAGAGATTTGCAGTGTATTTCATCGATTTCAACGCGTGGTTTGGTCGATTAGTTCCTGCATATCCTCCGGCAGTTCCGATCGGAATTCGAGCCAATCTCCGCTTATCGGGTGCTCAAAGCCAAGCGATGCCGCATGCAAGGCCTGCCTTTCGAAACCCAAAGCCTTCAGAATATTACGTAATTCGGCTGGAGTGCGTCCATATATCGTATCACCTACTAGCGGATGACCAATTGACGCAAAGTGAACGCGAACCTGGTGGGTTCGCCCCGTTTCCAACCGACATTCGATTAACGAAGCGGATTTGAGCTTCTTCAAAAGCTTATAATGGGTCACAGCATCTTTGCCGCGCGAGGAATTCTTGGCGAGCACAGCCATTTTTTTGCGATTGGCATCAGAACGGCCGATTCGCGTGGAAATCGTGCCTTCGGAATTGCGCAGATGCCCCCCGCAAACCGCCAGATATCGCCGCTCGATCGAGTGGTCCTTGAACTGCCGGGCAAGACCTTCGTGCGCCTTATCGGACTTTGCGACCACCAACAGGCCGGACGTGTCCTTATCGATCCGGTGGACGATGCCCGGCCGCGCGACGCCGCCAATGCCCGAAAGCTGGCCTTTGCAATGGTGGAGCAGCGCATTGACCAGAGTCCCGTCAGGATTTCCGGCTGCGGGATGAACCACCATGCCGGCAGGCTTGTTCACGATGATCAGATGCTCATCCTCGAACACAAAATTGATCGGGATATCCTGCGGCCGGGCTTCGGCTTCGATGGGAGGCGGGACGCGGATTTCATACCGCGCACCAGCCGGAATCTTGGCTTTTGCGCTCGTCATGATCTGACCGGAAATGGCAACACGACCTTCCGCGATTAGCGCCTGAATTCGCGCTCGCGAAAAATCGCTCGCGTCAGCCAACGCCTTGTCGAGGCGGTCTGACGTTCCGATTGATCCGATGATGACTTCGCTTTCGGTCATGCTAGAGGCATGCGCGATGGACATCAAAGTGGCAAGTGGAGTGATCGATCGGATCTTGCGGGAGGCGGGAAAAGCCCATCCGCTCGAGGCATGCGGAATTATGCTGCGCGAGGGCGATCGAATTTCCGATTGTGTTGCGACCCGCAATGTCCATCCGGCACCTGCAACCCATTTCGAAATTGATCCGCAAGCACTGATCGATGCGCATCGCGCTGCCCGCAAAGGCGGGCCTCAAGTCATCGGCTATTACCATTCGCATCCGGTGGGTGATGCGCGACCATCAAAGACGGATCGGGTCATGTCCACTGGTGACGGCAGCATCTGGGTGATTATCGCGGGGCAGGAGATTGGCTTGTGGCGGGATGATCCAGACGGATTCACGGAAGTTTCCTACGCAGTGGTGGACGACTAGAAGCGACCTGTGCTCGACTGGTCTGCCTTTGGCGAATAACCTTTTCGCGCATTCGGATTCGACACGGCTGGTATGGTAGCGATTTTCTGAGTAGGACAGCGTTCCAAGTGTTCCATTCTGTAGGACTTTAATGGCCTCGATGACCTTTTCCACTGAACTTGCCGCATTGATGTGCTCGCGGCTGTGCCACGACATGCTGTCACCTGTAGGAGCTCTCTCCAACGGGCTGGAATTGCTCGCTGACGAGAAAGACCCGGAGATGCGCGCGCGCTGCATGGAGCTGCTCGAACAAAGCGCAAAGATCAGCACGAACAAACTCAAGTTCTTCCGGCTCGCGTTCGGCGCGGCTGGTGGTTTTGGCGGAGCTGTTCCGGTGGAAGAGGCGCAAAGCGTAATCGACGCGCTGGTATCGGACGCCAAAGGCGTGACGCAGAATTGGGCGATCAGTGAGTCCAGCCTTCCGAAGCCCGCGGTAAAGGTGATGCTCAATCTCGCGCATATTGCACTTGATGCGCTCATCCGTGGCGGGACACTCGATATTGGTGCTGAGCTGCAAGGCGGCAATGTAGAGATCGTTGTCCGGGCGAGTGGGGACCGGCTTGCATTCGATGACAACATCGGTCGCGCGATTCAAGGCGAGCTTGCGCCAGGCGAACTCTCCAGCCGAACTGCCGCTGCGCATATGATCGCAACGCTGGCTGAGGAAATGGGCGGTGGGCTTCAGTATAAGAAGACCGATACTAGCCTGGTCATGGGCGCGGTGCTGCCGCAGCCTGAAGGGATGATCGGCTAAAATGCGTGACGAGCTGGTCCATCGCGAGCAGCTCTCGCCAAATTTTAACGATCGCGCGCTGCCGATTAATATGGTGGTGCTGCACTATACCGAGATGAAACCGGTTGAGACAGCGTTGGAGCGATTGTGCGATCCGGAAGCGCAGGTTTCTGCGCATTACCTGATCAGCGAAGAAGGCGAAGTCACCCGGCTGGTGCCGGAACAAAAGCGCGCATGGCATGCGGGTATGTCCTACTGGCGCGGTCACAAGGACGTGAATTCGGCAAGTATCGGGATCGAGCTGGATCACCCGGGGCATGGGCTAGGCTATCGCGAGTTTGCCGAAGCGCAAATCAAAGCCCTCGTTCCGCTATTGGCGCGGATAGTGAAAGAGAATGATATTCCCCGCGCAAACGTTGTCGGTCATTCCGATGTTGCGCCAGCGCGCAAGACCGATCCGGGCGAGCTGTTTCCATGGGATCGATTGGCTGAATACGGGCTCTGCCTGCCAAAGCCGGAGAAACTCGACCTGGGCGATCCGTTCGACAACGATGGCGCGTTCTATCTCGCGCTGGAGCGGTTTGGCTATGACATCACAGACGGACACAAGGCAGTCGAAGCATTCCAGCGCCGGTGGCGTCCTGAGCTGATTGACGGGATCGTGGATCAGCATGTGGGTGCGATCCTGTTTCAGCTGTTGCTTGATCGTGACCGCGGCGCTGCCCGGTAGGCTGATCCTCTTTCCCCAATCTGGAATTTGCCCCCTGCAATCTACCCCCTGCAATCTAGATGCTAGTCTTGCGCCTTGTTCTAGATGCTAGTCTTGCGCATTGTTCTCCGGGGAGGGGAGTAAGTTCATGATTAGAAAACTGTCTGCTGAGTTGATCGGCACATTCTGGCTTGTGTTTGGCGGTTGCGGTTCAGCTGTGCTGGCAGCAGCCTATCCGGAATTGGGGATCGGTTTTGCCGGCGTCGCATTGGCCTTTGGTTTGACCGTGCTCACTATGGCCTATGCGGTTGGAGGGATTTCCGGCGGACATTTTAACCCGGCTGTTTCGCTTGGCCTTGCTGTTTTAGGCCGATTTTCATGGGGTGAGCTGCTGCCCTATTGGGTGGCGCAGGTGATCGGCGCGTTCAACCGGCGTTGCATTCTATGCAGAGACCGGCGCTGTCGGACAGCTGTGGCTGTTCTGGGTCGCACCGCTAGTGGGCGCAGTGATCGGCGCACTGATCTGGAAGATGGCGCTTTCGCCCGATGAATCGATCGAGAGCATTGGCGGCAAAGAGTAGGCGCTGAAATTCCGAATTGATGGAGGGTCGGCCTTGAAACGGGTTGGCCCTTCTCATTTCTGGCGGTCATGCCTATATCGCGCTGTGCCAGGAGGCTGGGCAGCTGCGTTTTCGCGAGATTACGAGGAAAGTCCGGGCTCCACGAAACAAGGGTGGCGGGTAACGCCCGCCGAGGGAAACCTAAGGGAAAGTGCCACAGAGAGTATACCGCCGATGGCCCCTAAAGGGCACAGGCAAGGGTGAAAGGGTGCGGTAAAAGCGCACCGGGGCTCTGGTAACAGCGCCCGCATGGCAAACCCCACCCGGAGCAAGGCCAAATAGGGGGCTCGCGCTGTCAAAAGCAGGGGCGTTTCGCCCTGAGAGGCCCGGGTTGGCTGCTTGAGCTGCGGAGCAATCCGTAGCCTAGATGAATGGCTGCCGCTGCAAGGCTGGTGTGCGAACATACCGCTTGCAGGACAGAACCCGGCTTACAGGCCTCCTGGCACACTTACTGATGCGTTGGCGTTCAATTCTATTTTAACGTTAACATCAGGATAAGTGGATGAACTGCAACGCTAAAACGCGGGAAATGATGTGTAACACGACTGCAACACTTCCCTAGAAAAGCCGTAAGTTACTCCCTCGCAGGTTGACCTGGGTGGCCCTGGAATACAGTTGCACCCGATCCAAGTGGGATTGGGTGGTTTGTTGCACGCGCAAATGGTGCGTTGTGTAGCCATTTGGTCCCTATTGGCAAAACTAGAACGGAAGATTAATCTATCCGGAGGAACGACATGAAAAATACTAAGTTTATGGGGCGTTTCCTGAGCTCTACCATGATTGCAGGTCTTGCAATCACGGCGGCTCCAGCCCTGGCGCAAGATGCAGACGTTACGTCTGACGACAGCGCAATCGAAGAGCAAAGCACCATCGTTGTTACTGGTTCGCGTCTGAACGTGAACCCGAACCTTGAAGCTGCGGCTCCAATCCTCAGTGTTTCTACTGATACAATTAAATCAACCGGTACTGCTCGTATCGAAGACCTAACCAACCAGCTTCCTCAGGTATTTGCTGGTCAAGCTGGTGAAGTTTCAAACGGTGCATCGGGTACCGCTACATTAAACCTTCGCGGTATTGGTTCGGAGCGTACGCTCGTGTTGATCGACGGTCGTCGACTGCCCTATGGTTCTTCGTCCATCTCATCAGCGAACCTTGACCTGATCCCGACCCAGTTGGTTGAGCGCGTCGACGTGCTGACCGGTGGTGCTTCGGCTGTTTACGGTTCGGACGCTGTTGGCGGTGTTGCTAACTTTATTCTCCGCCGCGACTTCGAAGGCATCGAGCTAGATCTGCAGGGTAACTTCCAGCAGACTGGTAACGGCAACAAGTTTTTCAACAATGTTACCTCTGCTGCAGAACAGACTGTTGCGTCGCCTATTATTGACGGTGAAGAATATGTGATCACCGGTATGATCGGCACCAACACCGCTGACGGCCGTGGTAACGTTACCGTTTATGCCAGCTACGAAAAACGTAACGAGGTAACTCAGAACAACCGTTCTTTCTCGGCTTGTACAATCGGTGAATCCGGTTCTTCGACCAGCTTCGGCGGTGCGGGCTGCGTAGGCTCTTCGAACTTCCGTCGCTTTGCTGACTTCTTCAACGGTGACGGCGTAAACGACGACGTCTTCCAGCTTGAAGATGGTACGCTCGTTCCTTTCGCTGGCGGGCCTGCTCAGACCTACAACTTTGGTCAGCGTAACTTCTTCCAGCGTCCTTCAGAGCGTTTCACTTTGTACGCTCGTGGTCACTATGACATCACGGACAATCTGGAAGCATTCCTGGACGTAAGCTACACGGACGTCTTCTCAGACGCCCAGATTGCTGAATCTGCGTCATTCGGTATCTGGGACATCAACTGTGACAACCCGTTTATCAACGGCACACCAGGCATTGACTTGGCCACTGAAGTGTTCGGCTGTTCGGCGCAGGACATCGCTGATGGCGTGATCAAGGACAGCCAGTTCATGTCGCACCGTAACGTTGAAGGTGGTCCTCGTAACTCGCGCCTCGAAAACTCTGCATTCCGCATCGTTGGCGGCTTGCGCGGTGATTTTGCGGATGGCGTGTGGGCGTACGAAGTGTTCGGTCAGTATGCCGAGACTTCGGACAGCTCGCTGTCTACTAACGACTTCATTATCTCGAAGACGCAGCAGGCGTTTCTTGCTGTCGATGATGGCAATGGCAATGTTGTTTGTTCCGATCCCTCGGGTGGCTGCGTTCCGTACAACATCTTTACGCGTCCTGGCGGCAGCTCAGGTGTGACCCGGGAAGCTCTCGACTTCATTCAGGGTGTCGGCCTTGTGATCGGTAAAACCAGTCAGATGGTTTATGGCGCGAACATTCAGGGCGACCTCGGCGAATATGGTGTCTCTACACCTTGGGCAGACGATGGCGTCGCTCTGCTTGTTGGTGTTGAGGGTCGTAAGGACAAGCTGGAATCAATCCCCGATGAAATCAGCCAGGTTCCTGGCGGCGGTTTCACCGGTGTTGGTGGCGCAACCCTGCCTGTTAAGGGTCAGGTGGAAGTCATGGAACTCTACGCTGAGCTTCAGATCCCACTCGTTCAGGACAAGCCATTCTTCAACGAGCTGACACTTGCTGGTCAGTACCGCTACTCGGATTATGACAACTCGGGTAACGGCACGACCAACAGCTTCAGCACCGATGCTTTCGGTGTTCAGTTGACCTGGTCACCGGTTGAAGATCTGACGCTTCGCGGTCAGTTCCAGCGTGCTGTTCGTGCACCGAACGTGATTGAGCTTTACACAGGCCAGAACACTGGCCTGCCGAACCTCAACTCGTCTCAGAACTCGCTCGGGGAACAAATCTACGATCCTTGTGCGACTTCTGCACCAACTGCCTCACAGTCAGCATGTGCAAACACTGGCGTTACTGCGGCTCAGTATGGTAATGTTCCAGACGTGATCTCTGGTCAGACCCAGTCGCTGACTGGTGGTAACCCGCAGCTGACCCCGGAAAGCTCGGACACTTGGACTTTTGGTGCCGTTCTGACACCTTCGTTCGCGCCAGGTTTGTCGGTCACAGTTGACTACTTTGATATCTCAGTTGAAGACTTCATCTCAGCTGGTATCGAGGCACAGACCACTTTGGATCAGTGTCTTTCAACCGGTAACCCAACCTTCTGCGATCTGATCGTTCGCGCATCGAACGGCTCGCTCATCGCGGGTATTCCGGGCGTAGGTTTTCAACAGACCAACCTCAACATCGCTGAATTGACAACTTCGGGTATTGATATCCAAGTTCGCTATTCAACCGATCTTGGTTCGTTTGGCGGTATGCGCTTTGACTACGCTGGTACCTATCTAGACAAGTTCGACTTTGCTTCATTCCCGGGCGATACCCCGATTGAATGTGCAGGGTTCCTTAACAATGGTTGTATTTCTCCGGTGAACCCGAAGTATCGTCACCGTGTGACGACAACTTGGGAAACCCCGGTTGAAGGCCTCGAGGCCGCTGCAACATGGCGTTACTTCGCGGGAACGAAGAACGAAGCTGGTGACAGCCCGTTGATTGACGATGATCTGCAGACGATCAACTATGTTGACCTGTCATTCTTCTACGAGCTGAATGACACGATACGCTTACGAGGCGGTGTCCAGAACGTGACGAACACCCAGCCCCCAGTATCGACCTCTTCGGGTCCGCCGCTGGGTAATGGCAACACCTTCCCGACGATCTACGACACTGCTCGTACGTTCTTCGGTGGTGTGACCTTCTCGTTCTAATCCGCTCAGGATTTAGAAAAAAGAGAGCCGCGGACTTCGGTCCGCGGCTTTTCTTTTGCCTGATCGGATGATCCTCAGGCCTGTCTGGCATGGCGAACGAGCATTACGCCGCCAATGCCGGATGGAGGTCATCCAGTGGCCTAGAATGCCCATCGGCAAACCCCATACGCAATTGAAAAGCTTCATCCGCCGCGGGCTCTTCACAAAGATGAGTGTGCCGGCCGGCTCCAAATGACGGGTCGAACCGAAAGCTACATTGGTTGATTCGCCTGCAGATGCTTCGTTCACCCAATCGCGTTGCAAGCGAGTAAACAGCAGCTCTTCGCAGTCCATGGCAAACAAGTATTGTCGATAGAATTCGCCAGGTCCGGTGAATACATGTCGTAGGTGGCCACTCACTGGATAGTTATGACGCATTGCATCCTGCGCCTGTCCGCGGTTGATTATGAACAGCACTATTAGCGCTGGCGGCACAATTCCGATTTTATAAACAAAGAGTGATGACAGCCAGTCGAGAATGTTTGCCAGGTGAAACCGTTTCCAATCCCCTTGAATTGCTTATCAATTCGAAGAGGGTTACAAGATCACTGGCGAAGCGCCGAACCTATCCGCGGCCAATGCTCTCGTAAGTGAAGCCTGCCGCGCGCATGTCATTGGGGCTATAAATGTTGCGCAGGTCGACCATGATCGGGGTCTTCACCAATTCCTTGATCCTTGAGACATCCAGCGCACGGAACACATCCCACTCGGTTACGATCACAACTGCGTCAGCATCTTCGATCGCTTCATAAGCGCTCTCACACATGTTGACCTTGGGCATCAGCGGCATGGCTTGTTCCATACCTTCCGGATCGAAGGCTGTGATATGGGCACCCGCATCGGCGAGTGCCTGGGCAATAGCAATCGACGGGGAATCACGCATGTCGTCGGTGTTGGGTTTGAAGGTCAGGCCAAGCAAGGCGACTTTCTTGCCGCGAGCAGCTTTCATGCCGCCCAATGCATCGATCACCTTGCGGCCCATTGCGCGCTTGCGGCTCTCGTTTACTTTAACAACCGCCTCCACGATCCGGACCGGGCTCTCGTGATCCTCTGCGGTCTTCAGCAACGCCAAAGTGTCCTTCGGGAAACAAGAGCCGCCATAGCCGGGCCCAGGGTTGAGAAATTTCCTCCCGATCCGGCCATCCATGCCGATCCCGCGCGCAACATCCTGCACATTGCCACCCACTTTCTCGCACAGATCGGCCATCTCGTTGATGAAGGTTATCTTTGTAGCAAGGAACGCATTGGCGGCATATTTGATCAGCTCGCTTGATCGGCGATTGACGTTGAGAATGGGCGATTCATTTAGGAAGAGTGGCCGGTATACCTCGTGCATGACGTCGCGTCCGAAATCATCCTCTGAACCGATCACGATCCGATCGGGCCGTTTGAAGTCACCGATTGCTGCGCCTTCGCGCAGGAACTCTGGGTTGGATACGATAGACACTTTGTGGCTCGTACCGCTGCCTTTCAGGATGCGCTCTACTTCATCTCCAGTACCTACGGGTACGGTCGACTTGGTAACGACGACAGCGTCGTTCGACAGATTAGCTCCAATCTCTTCGGCTACGGCATAGACGAAGGACAGATCTGCATGCCCATCACCCCGGCGGCTTGGTGTGCCAACGGCGATAAAGATGGTGCTTGCGCCCTTGATCCCTTCAGCCAGGTCGGTCGTAAAGGTAAGCCGGCCCGCGCTTACGTTTGTCTCAACAAGGGCGTCGAGACCGGGCTCATAGATCGGCATAATGCCATCATGCAGACGATCGATCTTCGATTGATCCTTGTCGATACAAACGACTTCGTGACCAAAATCGGCAAAGCAGGCGCCAGAAACTAGTCCGACGTAGCCGGATCCAACCATAGCGATCTTCATGAGCTGATTTCCTCGTGCCTGATTTTGATATGTTTCTTTTTTTCGATCGATTGGATCGTTCGCTGATTTGTTCCTTCGAGAACCAGGGCTGTCAAAATGCCGCTTCGAAAAGCGCCGGTATCGAGGCCAATCCGGTCATTCTTGATTTCTATCTCGTCAAAAATGGTATGTCCATGAACGACTGTCTTGGGGAACGGGCCTTGGTGCCTCAGAAACCGCTCGCGAATCCAAAGCAGGTCGCTGCGCTTCTGCTTATCCAGCGGCAGCTCGGGATTGATCCCAGCATGAACAAAAACATAATCTCCCGCTTCGATCATCTCTTCAAAGCCGGCGACGAATTTCCGTGTTGTCTCCGGAATTATCTCGGGTAGAAGTTCGAACAATTCCTTGAGGTCTAGCTTCCGGTATTTTTTGACCGGCAAGCCAAAGCTCAGGATCGTTTCACGGCCTCCATGCTTCAAAAAGTGCCTAAGTACTTCTATATCATCGATTGATTCTAGGAACATCTCTTCGTGATTGCCCGCGAGAATGCGGACTTTTCGGCATTCCTGCCATTCCAAACTGCGTTCAATCACACCGGCACTGTCAGGGCCGCGGTCGATCAGATCGCCGAGCAGTACCACAGTTACATCGGCATCGGGATGGTCGGCTATGTCTGCTTCGATCGCATCGACAAGTGCTTCAAACAGGTCCAGGCGGCCATGGATGTCACCCACGACATAATAGCGCTCACCATCGGGGACACGTGGTCCGGATGGTGCATTTTTCTTGCGGCACAGGAGCTTGTTGAGATTGCTTAATATCATGGCACGTTCGGGAAAACCTGCGCTGCATTTAGGCTAGGGGAGGCTTTACGGCAACATGTAGCACTCAACAGATGGACTGTTTCCCAAGTGGTGCGTAATGACAACACAATTTTCTACAAATTACTTCAATTGGGGGAATCGCCGCAATAACTCTTGTGCAATGCAGCAAAGCTGTGCAGTTTTCTAGCGAACTCAGGCCGAGAACGCCGCATCAAACAGGTGTCCGCTGGGTTTGCAGGTGGGACGAAGCAAAAAAACAACATAAGGAAGTTGTCATGCTAACGTCCGTACGCGGTGCTTTTACCGCAACTTTAGTTTCCGGTCTCGCACTCTCCGCAGTACCGGCTCTCGCAAATGAAAACGCAGCTGAAAGCGAGTTTGACCTCGCTACTCTTCAGGCTGCTGCTGACGTTGATGTCGATGTCAGTGAAATCGCGCCACTTAAAGAACCTGTCGCTGAAAAAACTGCCAACAACGTTGGTGGTGATATTGGCATTACCCTCTCGGGCAATGTGGCATTGGCATCCGAGTACCGATTCCGCGGTGTAGATTTGTCGGGTGGCGAGATCGCTATCCAAGGAGGCGTAGATCTCGCTCATGACTCTGGCTTCTATGCCGGCACGTGGGCCTCTTCGCTGGACGAAGACACAGTCGGCTTTGGATCAACCGAGCTTGATGTGTATGCAGGCTTTGGCGGCAGTCTGGCTGAAGGGGTGTCATTCGATATCGGCGGTATCGTCTATATGTACCCAGATGCAGGACCAGGTGATTTCGATTATTACGAATTCTATGGTTCGGTCGGTTTTGGCTTCGGGCCAGGCGAAGCAACCATTGGCGTGGCATACGCACCTGATCAGGATTCGCTTGGTGATTCAGACAATTTTTACATCTATACAGATCTGTCTGCGGGTATTCCCGAGACACCGATTAGCGTGACGGCGCACTTGGGTTACACGGATGGGTTCCTGACCTTTACCGATAATGGCAAGGCTTTTGACTGGTCGATCGGCCTTGATTTGGCTGTTGGAGGTCCAGTTAGCATTGGCGTAGCTTATGTCGGCGCTGAAGGTGATATTCCGGCGGGAGCCTATGATTACACAGACGATGCTGTCGTATTTACGCTGAGCGCAAGTATCTGACGCAAATAAGATTCAGGCATTTACGAGACATCTGGCGGGCACGGGTTCTTCGGAACTTGTGCCCGTTTGACTTGCTTGAACGACGGTCGATGGCCATGTGTGCAAGAACGGCGTAAACTAAAGGACAGCTCCATGGTCAAATATCTGCACAGCATGATCCGTGTCACCGATCCTGACGCGACGGTGGCATTCTTTAATCTCATCGGTCTGGAAGAGGTCCGCCGGTTTGAAGTCGAAGCGGGGCGGTTCACGCTGATTTTCCTCGCTGCGCCTGGCCAAGAGGGTGTGGCCGAGGTCGAGCTAACTCACAATTGGCCGCCAGAAGATGGCACCACGCCGGAAGAGTATGATGGAGGGCGCAACTTTGGCCACTTGGCCTATCGCGTCGACGATATCTACGCGACATGTCAGAGGCTGTTGGATGCAGGCCACATCATTCACCGCCCGCCGCGCGACGGGCATATGGCATTCGTCAAATCACCTGACGGCATCTCCGTCGAGTTGCTGCAGGAAGGCAATCTCGATCCGCAAGAGCCCTGGTGCAGTATGGAAAATACCGGCAGCTGGTAGGCAGCGACTTCTCCGCCGTCGTTATTCCTTGGGAAGCGGATTGCCCTTGTCGTCGCATTCTTCGGCTGTGTGTGCGGTGGTCATTCGCAGGACGATGTAGCCCAGTATCGCTGAAATGGCGGAACCGGTCAGAATGCCGATCTTCGCTTCATCGATAAGCAACTGATTGCCCGGGAATGCCAACCCGCCGATGAACAGCGACATTGTGAAGCCGATGCCGCACAGGATCGACACACCGTAGATTTCCATCCAGCTTGCATTGTCCGGTGCTTGCGCAAACCCGGTTTTCACCGCCAGCCAAACTGCGGTGAAGATGCCGAGCTGCTTGCCTATGACCAGACCGGCGGCGATTGCATAGGGAAGCGGGTCGAGCAATGCCTCGACCCCCAGGCCCTGCAACGACACGCCGGCATTCGCGAACCCGAAGACCGGCACCACAAGATAGGCGCTCCAGGGTGCAAGATTGTGCTCAAGCTTTTCGAGCATGTGATTGCCGCTTCTGCCGTGCATCGGGATTGTCAGTGCAGCCACGACGCCGGCGATCGTTGCATGGACGCCTGTGTTGAGCACGCAATACCAAAGGACGAGGGACATCAAGACATACGGCCATAATACGCTGACACGCGCACGATTGAGGCCGACCATCAATCCAAACACCACAACAGAAGCCACTAGCCAGACCATCTTTATGGTAGGAGTGTAGAAAAGCGCGATCACCATGACCGCTCCGATGTCATCGACGATCGCCACTGTTAGCAGAAACAGGCGCAGCGAGGCAGGCACTCTGTTCCCCAACAAGCCCAGAACGCCCATGGCGAAAGCGATGTCGGTCGCGGCCGGGATCGCCCAACCGCTTGCATATTCTCCACCGCCGGAAACCAGCATGTAGACCGCTGCCGGCACAAACATGCCCGCTGCCGCTGCTACCACTGGCAAACGGCGCTTCATCGGGTCTGCCAATTGCCCTTCGATCAGCTCGCGTTTCACTTCGAGGCCGACGACGAAGAAGAATACCGCCATCAGGCCGTCGTTGATCCACAAATGCAAATCATCGAGCTTTGCGATCGGGGTCCAGGTCAGATCACCGTAGAACAATTCCTTGTAATCGCCCGCCAGCGGCGAGTTCGCCGCCAGCAAAGCCGCTGCAGCGACAATGATGAGCAGGATGCCAGCTGATGCATCACTAACAAACAGCGCGCGCACAGGCGCAAAAAGCGAGCGGAGGGGAGGGTTGTTTTTTGCCATGGTTGGAGCGCCCTTTTTCGTAATTTGTTGCTGGTTGCAAGGGTTGATTTGACGATTGCACAAGCCCCCACACGCTTTTCGTTCGACTATCGCGAAAGGGTCGCAGGAGACGCAGAACCGCAATCTGGTGTTGCTGTAACGCTCTCCTCGCGTTTTTAAATCGGCTCGCGCGATGTCGCGACTTTAAACCTAGGGACGGCTGGGCTAGGCCGTTCTTTATGGAAGATATCCTGCCCGTCTATTTGCCGATCGCAAACCTGTCTGTGAACGGGTTTTTGATTGTGTTGCTGGGCGCGGTTACAGGCGTCTTGTCGGGCCTGTTCGGGGTAGGTGGAGGCTTCCTGACCACACCGCTGCTTATCTTCTACGGAATTCCGCCCACGGTCGCAGCTGCGTCTGCGTCTACACAGGTCACTGGCGCGAGCGTTTCTGGCGTCCTGGCGCACAGCAGGCGAGGCGGTGTCGACTATCGCATGGGGGCAGTGACCGTCGGAGGCGGCATTTTTGGTGCGATTATCGGTGCTGTTCTCTTCCGATTGCTGCAAGCGGTAGGGCAGATCGATATCGCGATCAACATACTCTACGTCTTGATGCTCGGCGCAATAGGTGGGTTGATGCTGCAAGAAGCTCTGGCGACGATCAGATCTGACGGTGAAGCTTCAAAAAAGGTGCGTAGGCGGCGCCACCATCCCGTGATTGCGGCATTGCCGATGCGGTGGAGGTTCTATCGTTCCGGTTTGTATATCTCTCCGCTCGCCCCATTTCTCCTCGGTTTCATCGTCGGAATTCTGACCATGCTAATGGGAGTAGGCGGCGGATTTATCCTCGTGCCAGCGATGCTCTACATCCTGGGTATGAGCGGGAACGTTGTCGTTGGAACCTCGCTGTTCCAGATATTGTTCGTGACCATGGCAACAACTATGATGCACGCGCTGACCACGCAAGCAGTCGATATCGTGCTTGCTGGTCTGTTGTTGCTTGGCTCAGTTATCGGCGCGCAATTTGGCACCCAAATCGCAATGAAAGCAAAGCCAGAGATCCTGCGCTTTGTCCTTGCCGCAATCGTGCTGGCAGTGGCGCTCCGAATGCTTGTTGGCTTGGCCGTTCAGCCTGACGAAATTTACACAGTGGCGCCGCTATGAGGGCTCTTTTCGTCCTGTTTGCGGCCTTCTTCCTGATGGGGCAAAGCGATGCGATCCTGGTACCGGCGGTTTCGCAGGACCAGGTGCAAGTGCGCCAGGGTTTCACCGGTACTGAGCTGTTGCTCTACGGAGCGATCCTCGATCCGCGGGGGCAAAGAGGCGGGGCCGAATACGACATAGTTGTGGTGCTGAAAGGCCCGACAGAACCAATCACAATCCGCGAAAAAGATCGCATTGCCGGGGTCTGGATGAATGCGCAATCGAGCGATTTCCGCTCGGCCCCGTCATTCTTTTCTGTTGCCGCTTCGCGCCCTGTTGAAGAGATTGTTGATGAACGCACTGCCGCGATTTACGAGCTCGGAACGGAATTCATCCAGCTTTCTCCAACCGGTCAGATCGATCCTGAAAGGCAAGCGCGTTTTGCCGCTGGCCTGGTCGATTTGCGCCAAAGGCTCGGTCTTTACAATGAAGACATGGGCGGAGTTAAGATCAACGAGCAGGTTCTGTATCAGGCCCGAATCCAGTTGCCATCAAATGTTATAACTGGCAAATATACTGCTGAAACATTTGCCATTTTCGACGGCCGAGTAATTGCTTCCGCAATTGCGGAAGTTCAAGTGCGAAAGGTCGGCTTTGAACGCTTAGTAGAGGTGTTCTCGCAGCGATTTGCCTTGTTGTACGGACTTCTGGCTGTGGGGCTTTCGGTATCCATGGGGTGGATTGCGGGCCGTCTATTCGCGATGGTCTGAGCGGGTAAAGCCCATGCTTGCGAGCTATCGTTGACGCGATCTTAACCTCACCGATCTAATCGACATGCCCTGTAATCCAATGATTTGGGGCTTCGAAAAGCAACATAGGCAACGAAAACTTCGACCAGTTCAATTCTACCAATGGCAGTCAACCAGAGACCGTCGAGCGTGTTGTCCAAATGTGGCGTTCGCAGGGGTAATCACGTTCCCCGCGTATCGCCGTAAAGGTGGATATGCAGACGGTCGCTCATGCGGAAGCCGTGCTTCAGGCATAGTTCGCTGAGCCAGCGCGCGCGCGAACCGATTGCCTCGCTGTCCGTTCCTTCGGGCATTAGGAAGACGTGTCCGGGCTTGAAGCGATAGCGGCGCTGTAATGCGAGCACCTCGTCAACGTCGGACGGCTCTGAGATCACGAATTTGAACCAGGCCCGCGGATCTGCGGCATAGGCATCAAGCCGCGCGGGGATGAGCGCCAGCTCTGCCTCATTGCCCGAATGCGCGAGCTTGGGGCTGACATTATACTGATCGACCCGCATATCGACATGCGATGGCGCCTTGGTCGTGCCATTGGTCTCGATCTCGATCTCCATGTCGGGGATTTGCGCGAGCAGCTCGGCCAAAGCTCCGCCTTGCAGCAGAGGTTCCCCGCCAGTGATCACCAGCCGTCTTTGTCCCAACGCAAGGATGCGCTCGGCCGCTTCCGAAGGGGAGAGCTTCACCTGATTGGCCTTACGCTCGAACGTTTCGCCATCGCGGTGCGGACGATTGTCGCCTTCAAAGCGCCACGTGTAGGCGGTGTCACACCAGGTGCAGGCCAGATTGCAGCGCGAGAGCCGCATGAAGGCAACCGGCATACCCGTGCTTGGTCCTTCGCCCTGCAATGACGCAAAAATCTCCGGCCCGCCGGTGTCGTCAGTGGCGAGGACGAGCGACACCTTTACCCCAACCGCGCCAACGCCGCGGTCAAACGTTCTGCCTCTGCCGAATGATGCGCGTAATCCTCGCGCGCCTTCTCGACCGCTTCAGGCTTGGCGCGCTCGACGAAGTTGGCGTTGGACAAACGCCCTTCCAAGGATTTCGCTTCCTTTTGCGAGGCCTCAAGCGCCTTGCTCAGACGCGCTTTCTCAGCCTCAATGTCTATAATGCCTTCAAGCGGCACAATGAACACATCACTGCCAGCTGTGACTTGCATAGCCGCCCCTGCCGGCGCTTCGCCCACGGTCACGGGTGTCAAACGCGCGAGGCGTTCGATCGCGGCGCTGCTGCGCTCGATTGTGCTCGTTGCCAATGTGGAGGCCTGAGGCAGGAATGCTGCCAGCTTCGCGCCCGGGGGGATACCTAACTCGTTCTTTGCGCTGCGGACATTGGTTGTCAGATCGATTACCCAGTCAATCGCGTCGGTCGCGTCCTTGCTGACGCTGGCACGCGGATTGGGCCACTTCGCCAGAATAAGATCATACTTCCGCGCGCCCAGTGCATGCCACAATTCTTCCGTGATAAACGGCATGAAGGGATGCAGCATCACCAGGATATGATCGAGTGCCCATCCGGCAACCGCGCGGGTTTCCACCGCAGCCGGGCTATCCGCATCGCCTGCAAACACCGGCTTGATCAGTTCCAGATACCAGTCGCAGAAGCGGCTCCAGGTGAATTGGTAGATCGTGTTGGCCGCCGCGTCGAAACGCAGGTCTGCCATGGCGGCATCAAGCATTTCGACGGTCTGTTGGACCTCGCCGATGATCCACTGGTTCGCCGCAAGCCTGGCTTCGGGTGCGGCCAGCGTGCTCGACGCGCCGATCCCGTTCGACTGGCAGAAACGCGTTGCATTCCACAGCTTGGTCGCGAAATTGCGATATCCCTCGACCCGCTTCTCATCCATTTTGATGTCGCGGCCCTGGCTTTCCATCGCCGCCATGAAGAAGCGCAGCGCATCCGCGCCATACTGGTCAATCAGGCCGAGCGGATCGACCACATTGCCCTTCGACTTGGACATTTTCGCGCCGTCTGCCGCGCGCACAAGGCCGTGCAGATAGAGGCGCGGCCACGGTGCTTGGCCCGTGTTGAAATAGCCCGCCATCATCATCCGCGCATCCCAGAAGAACAGGATGTCGAAGCCGGAAACCAACAGATCGTTGGGGTAGTGCTTTTCAAGCAAGTCGGTCTTGTCCGGCCAGCCGAGCGTGGCGAAGGGCCACAAGGCTGACGAGAACCAGGTGTCGAGGACGTCATTGTCGCGGCTCAGTTTAACGCCATTGCCAGCCTTCGATTGAGCCTCTTCTTCGGTCATGGCTACATGAACGTTTCCGTCGTCGTCATACCAGGCCGGGATCTGGTGACCCCACCACAGCTGGCGGCTGACGCACCACGGCTGGATATTCTCCATCCAGTTGAAGAAGGTTTTTTCCCAGCTCTTGGGCACAATTTCGATGGTGCCGTCGCGCACAGCTTCAATCGGCTTCTTAGCCAACTCCGCGGCATTCACATACCACTGGTCGGTCAGCCACGGCTCGATCACCACCCCGCCGCGATCACCAAAGGGCGTCGCGATCTGGCGCGGTTCGGCGTCATGCTCGACTTCTTCGCCCTTCTTCGTCTTGGCGATATGCGGGATCAGGTAGCCCTGTTCCTTCAGCCGCTGCACCACCAGTTCGCGCGCGCCATCTTGGCCGTCGCGCTTAAAGCGGTGCAGGCCGAGGAATTCATCGGGGACCAGCCCGTCTGCCGTCTGACAAACATCGGCATTGCCATCGAGCATGTTGAGCATGTCTGCTGCGGCAAAACCAGCGCGCTTGCCCACCTCGAAGTCGTTGAAGTCGTGCCCCGGCGTAATCTTTACCGCGCCGCTGCCCAGCTCGGGATCGGCGTGTTCGTCCGCCACGATGGGAATTCGACGACCGGTGATCGGTAGGATCACATGCTTGCCGACGATACTCTTATAGCGCTCGTCATCGGGATGCACCGCGACCGCCATATCGGCGAGCATGGTTTCGGGCCGCGTGGTCGCGACTTCGATAAAGTCCTGTCCGTTGTCGAGGGTTACACCGTCCGCGAGCGGATATTTGAAGTGCCAAAAACTACCCGCGATTGTCTGCTGCTCGACTTCAAGGTCGGAAATCGCGGTCTTGAGCTTCGGGTCCCAGTTCACCAACCTCTTGTCGCGATAGATCAAGCCGTCATTGTAGAGGTCGACGAACACTTTGAGAACGGCCTTGGTGAAATGCTCGTCCATGGTGAACTGCTCGCGTGACCAGTCCATCGAACAGCCCAGTCGGCGCAATTGATTTGTAATGGTTCCGCCGCTCTCGGCTTTCCATTCCCACACCTTGTCGACGAATTCTTCGCGCGAATAATTCGTCCGCTTGTCCTGACGTTCCTCCAGCTGGCGTTCGACCACCATCTGCGTCGCGATGCCCGCATGGTCCGTTCCAACCACCCACAGCGCATCCTTGCCGCGCAGGCGCTCATAACGGATTACAATGTCCTGCAATGTGTTATCGAGCGCATGGCCGATATGGAGCGATCCGGTCACGTTCGGCGGAGGGTTCACGATAGTGAACGGCTCGGCGTCGGGGCGCTCCGGACGAAATGCGCCGCTCTCTTCCCAATGGGAATACCATTTCGCCTCAATCGTGGCGGGATCGAATGTTTTATCTAACTCTGTAGTCATCTTGGATAGCGCCTTTGCCAGCGCCACGCGCAAGGTGCAACGGCTGATAAGCTGCGACGCAACAGAGCGCTTGTTATCGTACCGTTTTCCTCGCATAGTTTACCGCATGAGCGGCGGAGCCGAATTTTCCATTGAAGAGCGGGAAGCTGGCGGATGGCGCTTGTTGCTGTCGGGGCCGTATCTGGTGTCTTCGATTGGCGCGATTGATCAGGATTTTGACGCGTTGAGCGGAGAAATTGCCGAGATCGATCTTTCAGGTGTGAGCGAGATAGACACGGTCGGCGCATGGGTTGCTTGCCGGACCGCACGGGCGCATGGGGCCGAAATTGTCGGGGCAAGCGAGCGAGCGCGTCGGCTGCTCAATGCGGTCGAGGCAGCGGGCGGCGGTGAGTATCAGGAACCAGAGGGTTTGGCCTGGTGGCAACCGATCCCCGCAAAGACTGGTGAGTTGGTCGAGAAAGCGCAGGTGGGCACCATAGGCGCGCTCGATTTCCTGGGGCAGATATTGATTGCTGTCTGGAACTTGTTGCGCAAACCGAGCCGGTTCCGGGGGACGGCATTCGTTCGCCAGATCGAATTGGTTGGCGTCAGCGCGTTACCGATCATCGGATTGATGAGCTTCTTGATCGGAATTGTGATTGCCCAGCAAGGCTCGGTGCAACTGGAACAATTTGGCGCTGAATCGCTGACGATCAATCTGGTCGGCCGGATTACCCTGCGCGAGCTTGGCGTGTTGATGACGGCAATCATGGTTGCGGGCCGTTCGGGCTCTGCCTTTGCCGCGCAGATTGGCACGATGAAGCTGACCGAAGAGGTCGACGCGATGCGCACGATCGGAATATCTCCGGTCGAAGCTCTGGTAATTCCGCGCACTTTGGCGGCTGTCATCATGATGCCGTTGCTGGGCTTTTATGCATCAGTCATGGCAATCATCGGCGGCGCTGTAGTGGGTGACCTGTTGCTGGGTATTCCCTTCTGGACATTTCTGACCCGCATCGAAGAAGTCGTGCCGACCCACGATTTGTGGGTTGGGCTTATCAAGGCGCCGGTCTTCGGCCTGATCATTGCGCTGGCGGGCTGTTATCACGGCATGCAAGTGCGCGGGAATTCAGAGGAAGTCGGGCTGCGCACAACCATGGCAGTGGTCAGTGCGATCTTTGCAGTGATCGTGCTTGATGCGTTCTTCGCGGTATTTTTCACAGAGGTTGGTTGGGGATGAGCATTTTCAACCAGCACGAACCTCAACAGCACGAACGTTTTCGCGGCGAGCATCCGATTGTTGTTGAGGGCCTGAAGACCGCTTTCGGCGAACATGTCGTTCACGAAAACCTCTCGCTCAAGGTCAATCGCGGTGAGATTATTGGCGTGGTTGGTGGTTCGGGGACAGGCAAGTCGGTGCTCATGCGCGCGATTATCGGCTTGCAGACACCAGCGGCTGGCGAAATCGAGGTGTTTGGTAATTCGATTACACAAGCGGGTATCGATGAAGACATGGGCGTCCGTTGCCGCTGGGGTGTCTTGTTTCAGGGCGGGGCCCTGTTCTCGACCTTGACCGTGGGCGAGAATGTCGAAGTGCCGATCAAACAGTTCTATCCTGACATAGAGCCTGAATTGCGCCGCGAGATTGCGCGCTACAAGGTCATTCTTTCAGGCCTGCCAGAGAACGCGATCGACAAATTTCCGTCTGAACTTTCCGGCGGTATGAAGAAGCGCGCCGGCCTTGCTCGCGCGCTGGCGCTTGATCCCGAATTGCTGTTCCTGGATGAGCCGACTGCCGGACTTGACCCGATAGGTGCGGCTGCGTTTGACCGGCAGACGCGTGAGCTGAAAGAAACGCTTGGCCTGACTGTGTTCCTGATCACCCACGATCTGGACACGCTTTATGAGATTTGTGACCGTGTGGCGGTGATTGCCGACAAACGAATTATCGCAGTGGGCACTATCCCAGAATTGCTGGAAACAGATCATCCGTGGATCGACGAATACTTCAACGGCCCGCGCGGCAGGGCTGCATCGCATGGCAAGCCGCCGCGGGTAAATTCGCGTGCAAGCGTGGACAATCAACCGGATAGCGAGGCATAAAGGGCAGGCATGGAGACAAAAGCCAACAATATCTGGGTGGGCGTGGTCACGTTGGCGCTGCTTGCGACGCTGGCTGCATTTATCGTCTGGCTTGCGCGAATTGGCGAAGGCGCAAACGATGAGTACGATATTCTCTTTGAACAATCTGTTGCTGGTCTTGCCAAGGGATCCCAGGTTTCGTTCGCGGGCGTGCCGGTTGGACAGGTCAGTGAGATCGAGCTCTGGAAGCAGGATCCCGAGTATGTGAAAGTCACCATCAAGGTGCGCGATGATGTGCCAATGCTTGTCGGGACGACGGCGACCATTCAAGCGAGCTTTACCGGCGTCTCAACAATTTTGCTTGATGGCGCACGTATCGACGCGCCGCCGATCACATGTGAAACGACAGCCTGCCCCGATGGAAACCCGGTCATTCCGCCCGCGCGCGGCGGCTTTGGTGAATTGCTAGCGTCTGCACCACTGCTGCTGGAAAGGCTGGCGACGCTGACCGAGCGCCTCACGCAAGTGTTGGACGATGACAACCAGAACCAGATTGCTGCGATCCTGGAAAATACCAACGCCATGACCGCCAGTTTTGCCGAGACTGCCCCGGCGGTAAATGCCAATCTGGCGCAGCTGGAGATTACCCTTAAGGAAGGTGCCGAAGCGCTCGACAGTTTCGAACGGGTCATGGAATCGACAGACAAAGTCATCAATTCCGAGGGCCGATCCCTGGCTAAGGAACTACGAAACACGTTGGAATCTGTTAATGCTGCATCAGCGTCCTTGGCCGCAACGCTGGACGCGGCGCAGCCTGCAGCTGAACAACTTTCACAAACAACAATCCCGGCCGCCGAAGCCGCAATGCGCGATTTGGAAGCAACGAGCCGCGCATTGCGCAAGGTGACAGAGCGGCTTGAGAGCCAAGGCGCGGCTGCTGTGATAGGCGGGCAAACTTTGCCGGATTACGAGCCATGAGAAAGGGCAAGTCGATGATCACTTCTTCAAGCCGGCCTGTAGCATTCTTGCGGGCTGGTCTCTTGCTCTCATGCCTCGCGCTAGGCGGCTGTGTAAACTTGGGCGGCGCAGAACCGCCGGAAAGCCTGCTGACCTTGACCCCGACCACCTCTGCTCCGGCTGGTGCCGCGATCAGCGCCGCGCGCGGCGAGGCTCTTGCCCTGCACGAGCCGGTCGTTCCGGCAGAGCTGGATGTGCTCCGCGTGCCCGTCCGGATTGACGATGCGTCGCTGGCCTATCTGAAAGATGCAGTGTGGGTCGAGCGTCCTGCACAATTGTTCCGTCGCTTGCTGGCAGAGACCATTCGTACGCAAAGCGAACGTGTGGTTCTGGCGGGCGGCGACCCAGCGGCGCGGGGAAGCTTGCAAATACGCGGCAGTCTGTCGCAGTTTGGCTATAATGCGACCCAGTCAGCGGTCATTGTGCGTTTCGATGCGACCCTGTTGGACAGTGACGGGGTGGTCAGACAACAACGTTTCGAAGCAATTGAAACAGGGGTCTTGGCTGACGCTGCTTCAGTCGGTCCGGCGCTCAATAGTGCGGCCAATGATGTTGCCAGACAAGTTGCTGACTGGCTCGAGTAGCGCGCTTTAGTCGTTCAGCAGACCGATCCAGTCGCAAGCCGCGAGGAACGCCTCTTGCCGCCTTCTCCGGCGCGTTTCGGCTTCCTGATCACGGCCCCACAGATCCGATTGCCATTCTTCTTCAAGGCTTGCCGCGCGCCATAGAGCAATCGGTTCCGCACCATCCTCCAAAGCCAACAATGGAATGCAGAGTGAAGCGGCCAGCGAGGCCATGGTTTGCATGCCGGCCAGGGTAAAGTGATCCCTGCCGCGCAGAAAATCACTCAAAGTCGCAAGCGTTTCCGGTGGTTGCGGGCGGTGCACAATCCCGCTCACCAGCGTGAACTTGATGCTATGGGTTTGTTCCACCCGCTTGATCAGCGGTTCCCAGACGGCCTGTTGACGCTCAAAGAGCGGTTGTTCCGGGTTAGCGCGATAGCAAAGCGTGTCTGTTTCCGCGTACTTCAAGATCTGGTTGATTGCTTCTTCAGGATCGTTGGCAACCATATCGATCGCGAAATCGGTCTGATCGCGATGAACGAAACGCGACGTATCAATGTCTTCCGACTGTTCCGCCCATTCGCGCGCCAAAGCCTCTGCGAGTTTGCGCGTCGGCACGATTTGCGGCGTGCCCTTGACTGTTCGCAGCCCGCGTCCATCGAGCGTCACTTGCCAGCCGGCATCAACGACCTCTGATACATCGACATTCTCGTAAAAACGTTTCATTCGACTTCGGACTTCCATTGGCTTGCGAGCCGGCGCGGCCAGAAGAAGAAGATCCCCATTCCCGTCAAACTGAGAACGATGTTGAGTGCTGCAGGAACATTGGGGTCCATCTGAGAGAAAGCGATTGCGATCAGAACCAGCGAAATTCCCGCCAAACGCACAAGGTTGAGCAGCATGAAGCGCTCTTTGGCTTTGCTCTCGTCAAACCCACTCACACGAGTTCCCCTAAATGCAATGCGTCCCGGGCAACCGCTTCTGCCCCCGCTTCGAGCAGCTCTTCCGGTGCGTGATATCCCCATGCGACACCGATCGAGCGAACGTTGGCATCCTTCGCCATGATGATATCGAAGGTGGTGTCCCCGATCATGACTGCGTCCTGCGGCGCGACCCCCGCTTCGAAGATCGCCGCATCCAACATGTCGGTATGCGGTTTGGAGGGATGGCGGTCAGCGGTTTGCAAGGATACAAACATGTCGGTCAGGCCGTGCTGTTCCAGGCAGGCCTGAAGACCGCGATCGGATTTGCCGGTCGCAACGGCCAGCCGCCAATCCGCCTCCCGAAGCGTGATCAGAAGCTCGCGAATGCCCTCATACAATGGCTCGTGAATGGCGCCGCGCAGACGGCGCTCGAAGAAGGCTTCTTTGTAGGCCGCAACCAGCTGCGCATTAGTGTTCTCGTCAATCTCGGGGGCCAGTCGCCGGACCGCCATGGGAAGGCTCAAGCCCATAGAACGGCGTACCTCGTTGCGATCAGGCAAGGAAAGCCCGGCTTCGGCAAAAGCTTGCTCCATAGTATCGCAAACATGGGCTTGCCCATCGACCAGCGTACCATCGCAATCAAAGACAGCGAGCCGCGTCATTTGTTAATCCTACGCATCGCTTGCGCGATGCCGGCCGCATTTTGTTGTTCCAGGCCAGCGATAACACGCTCGCGCTCTTCAACCGATTTGTTCTGCGAAAGCTTTACCGTTTCTCGGCGCGTTTCAATTTCCAATTCGAAGCCCACAATGCTCCGCACCAATCCGTCCAGGTGGCGCGTTGACATCTTGTCCATGGTCCAGGGTATTCCGCCTTTGACCTTGGCCTCGTGGTGATCGTTCAACATTTCAAGCTGCTGCAACAGTTCGGCGTCATCAAGCTTGCGAACGCTGCCTTCCAGCTCGACCGCAATGTAGTTCCACGTCGGCACTTGATCGGGGCCGGCGTACCAGCGGGCGAATATAGCGGATATATAGGCATCAGGTCCATTGACCACGGCCAGCGCGGTGCTGCCTTCCAAATGCCGCGTGAGCGCATTGCCGCGTGCGAGATGGAATTGCAGTTTGCTCGAATCCATCGCTAGCAGGGCAGAGTGGGCTACCCTTGGCCCGGCCGGTGTCTGAAGGAAGATTGTGCCAAAACCGACCGCGTCGACCAGCGATCGATGCAGATCGGGGCTGTCGTCGCGAAAACTGGGATTCGGGTGCATCAGCGTTTGCGCCCCTTGTTGCCGAGCTTGCGCGGCTTACCAGACTTGCCAGCGTCTCCGCGCGCGCGGCGCGGTCCGCGCTGGCTGCGGCGATATTGCTTGGCATGGGCGCGGGCGGCCTGTTTCTTCTCGGCCTTGGTGCGCTCGGTCGTATCTTCGCGCAGGGGCTCGGCATCGCTTAGCGAGAGATCGAAACCCAGTTGCTGCATACTTGCTGAAAAATGGTCGGGCAGATCGGCTGTAACATCCATCTTTCCGCCGCCGGGTTCGGAAATGACCAGGCGGCGGGCGTGCAGATGCATCTTGCGGCTGATGCTGCCGGTCAGAAACGCGTCTTGCCCGCCATATTTGCCGTCGCCCACGATGGGGTGGCCAATCGCCTCCAGATGTACGCGCAGCTGGTGGGTGCGCCCGGTAAGCGGCTCCAGCTCGACCCAGGCCGCTTTCTTGCCCGCGGTTTCAACCACGCGATAGCGCGTTTTTGCAGGCTGACCGTTCTCCAGATCGACATGCATTTTTTCGCCGCCGCTCCCCGGCTGCTTGGCGAGCGGGGCATCGATTGTGCCTTCTTTCACATCGGGAACCCCGACGATCAGGGCCCAATAGACTTTGCGCGCGCTGCGGCCGGAGAATCGCTTGGAGTAGCTTGCTGCGCTGCCTGGAGTGCGCGCGATCAGGATCACACCGGAAGTGTCCTTGTCCAACCGGTGAACCAGGCGCGGGCGAGGGGTGTCATCGTCTTCGACAAAGGCATCAAGCAGGCCATCGACATGCTTGTTGGTCTTGCTGCCGCCTTGCGTCGCAAGGCCGGGAGGTTTGTTGAGCACAATTGCGGACTTGGTCTCGCGAATCACCATGGCATGGGCCTCGGCGATTTCCTCAGGCTTCAGCTCGCGGCGCTGCTTCGGCTTTCGTCCACCGGGGGCTTGCTCGCCGCCTGGCGGCACACGCAGCACTTGCCCCTCGCTCAAACGATCATCGGGTTTGGCGCGCTTGCCATCGACGCGGATCTGGCCGGTACGTGCCCAGCGGCTGACCGTGGCAAAGCCGATCTGCGGCAGATTGCGTTTGAACCAGCGATCCAGCCGTATGCCACTATCGTCTTCGCCTATGGTGAACTGGCGCACCGTCTGGTCTGCGTTGGTGGTCTGCTCGCTCATGAGAAGAGCCTCGTCAGGTTAAGCCCCACGAGCAAGCCGCTGATGCCCAATGCAACAGACAGGATCACATAGAGCGACGCGAACAGATATTGTCCGCGTTCGATCAGCAGCACCATCTCGAGGCTGAAGGCAGAAAATGTAGTAAAGCCGCCAAGCAGGCCGACTCCCAGGAGCAGGCGCAGCTGGTCAGGAGCCACGCTACCTTCGCCGCCATGGCGCGCTAGCCAACCCGCGAGCACGCCCATCAGCAGGCTCCCGATTGCATTGGCAGCCAGCGTAGCAAACGGAAACGCGCCAACAACTGGCGCACCCAGCCATCCGGTCATGCCGCGGCCAAGCTGATAACGCAGCACGGCGCCGATTGCGCCGCCGATGGCAACGTTGATGCTGGCCATAATGGGAGAGAGTGAAGCGCTCATTGCGGCTCCCTTTAACGAGGCTTGGCGCACCTGCATAGCGCCGACTACGGATCATCGCACGCAGGCCACATGTTGTATTCCCGCAACCCTTCAGGCACTTGCCATTCGTATCCGATTTGGCTAGAGCGCGCTCAGAGATTGCTGACCGTTTGCGGATTCGGCCCAATTTTCGTTTATTTTCAAGTGGGGTATCTCGCGCGCATGCGGGCTCTGGCTCATTTTTGTGAGGTGTTTGAATTTATGCAAATCATGGTTCGCGATAACAATGTCGACCAGGCTCTCCGTGCGCTTAAGAAAAAGCTTCAGCGTGAAGGCGTGTATCGCGAAATGAAGTTGCGTCGCCATTATGAAAAGCCAAGCGAGAAGCGCGCCCGTGAAAAGGCTGCTGCTGTTCGCCGCGCTCGCAAGCTTGAGCGCAAGCGTATGGAACGCGACGGCTAAAGTAATGCCGTCCTATTCAAGCTTTCCGGCTTGAATAGGTTTCAGCGATAAGCCATCAGGGCGCGGATTGATTCCGCGCCCTTTTGCTTGTGCGTAAGCGGCGAAGACACAGACTATATCAGGATTATCTTGCATGACCGAAGTCACCCGCGTTCCGATTTTGCCCATTGCCAAAGGCTCGCTGACCAAACTGTGGCTTGGTGTGGTTGCTGCCGTGCTGCTGGGCGCGGGCATTGCCTGGGCCGCACTGCCCAAGACTTTTTCCGTGACTGAGATTACCGCTGGTACAGGCGCTGCGCCTACCGACGGCGACGTGGCCTTCATCAAATACAAAGGCACGTTGGATGACGGGACGATTTTCGACGAAGCTTCTTCGTCGCCGTTCCCGCCGGGAATATTCCCTGATGGCGTGCCGATGCTGGTTGAAAAGGGTGCAGTGGTCGATGGCTTTTACGAAGGCCTGAAGCAGATGAAGAAGGGCGGCACTTACGAGCTCTATATTCCTGCGGACCTGGCATATGGTGATGCGCCGCCACCGGGCTCTGACATTCCACCTGGAGCCAGTCTCAATTTCGAAGTCGAACTGGTCGACTTTATGAGCCGGCAAGATGCGGAACGCCGTATCCAGATGCTGCAACAAATGATGCCGCCGCAAGGGCCGAGCGGGCCGGGCGCGCCACCACCGCCGCAGCCATAAGTTTCGATTCCATCCTAAACCGCGCAATGGGCGCTTGAAGGCGGTCCAGCGCACCGCTAACGGAAACGCTATGTCCGTAGATAAAGCAACAGTGGCCAAGATCGCTTCCTTGGCGCGCATCAAAATGGGTGATGAAGAGTTCGAGCGCATGGTGCCCGAGCTCAATGGCATCCTCGATTGGGTCGAGCAGCTGGGCGAGGTCGATGTGACCGGGATCGAGCCGATGACCGCAGTGATCCCGAAAAAGCTGCGCTTGCGCGATGACGTGGTTGACGCTGACCCGCTGACGGGCGGCGGCAAGCGTGAAGATGTGCTCGCCAATGCGCCCGCCGCAGAGCATGGCTTCTTTGGCGTCCCGAAGGTGATCGAGTGATGGCTGACTTTACTGATCTTGGCGTCAAGGACATCCGCGACGGTGTTGCGAGCGGCGAATTCACCGCGCGCGAAGTGGCGGAAAGCTTCAATGCAGCTGTTGCGGATGCGGCGGCGCTCAATGCTTTCATCGTGACCACGCCTGAGCATGCTCTGGCTGCGGCTGACAAAGTCGATGCAGACCGCGCGGCTGGCAAAGACCTGGGCAAGATGGCCGGCGTGCCTATCGGCATGAAAGATCTGTTCGCCACGCACGGCGTACAGACCACCGCGGCCTCGCATATTCTGGAAGGCTTCAAGCCCGATTATGAAAGCACTGTTTCGTCCAACCTTTGGGCGGCCGGTGCAGGCATGCTGGGCAAGCTCAATCTTGACCAGTTCGCGATGGGTTCATCCAACGAGACAAGCTATTTCGGCAACGTCAATTCGCCATGGCGCAAAGAAGGCAGCAATGCCGCGATGTCGCCGGGTGGCTCGTCAGGCGGTTCTTCCAGCGCGGTTGCCTCACGCATAGCGCCAGCGGCAACCGGCACTGACACCGGCGGTTCGATCCGCCAGCCTGCCGCCTTCACCGGCATTTGCGGGATCAAGCCGACCTACGGGCGTTGCAGCCGTTGGGGCGTAGTCGCCTTTGCCAGCTCGCTTGATCAGGCTGGGCCGATGGCGCGCAGCGTAGAAGACTGCGCGATCATGCTGGAAGCCATGGCCGGGTTTGACCCGAAGGATTCCACGTCGCTGCAGATGGATGTGCCCGCATGGGAAGCGGGGCTTTCAGCCGATCTCAAGGGCAAGAAAGTCGGCATTCCCAGGGAATACCGCATGGATGGCACCTATGAGGCGATCCTGAAAAGCTGGGAGCAGGGCAAGGAATGGCTGCGCGATGCGGGCGCGGAGATCGTCGATATCTCGCTGCCGCACACGAAATACGCGCTGCCAGCCTATTACATCATCGCGCCTGCAGAGGCTTCGTCCAACCTCGCGCGCTACGATGGCGTGCGTTACGGGTTGCGCGAATTGCCCGAAGGTGCGGGCCTTCAGGATATGTATGCCGCTACGCGTGCTGCGGGCTTCGGTGACGAGGTGAAGCGTCGCATCCTGATCGGCACTTATGTGCTGAGTGCAGGCTTCTACGATGCCTATTACAATCAGGCGCAAAAGGTGCGAGCACTGGTCGCGCGTGATTTCGAAGAGGCTTGGGCGACATGCGATGTGATCCTGGCGCCGACGACACCAACGCCGAGTTTCCCGCTAGGTTCGCTCAATGAAGACCCGCTGACAATGTATCTGAACGATGTGTTTGCAGTACCGGCTTCGCTCGCTGGCCTGCCTGCGATGAGCGTACCTGCGACACTGACCGATGATGGTCTGCCGCTGGGGCTTCAATTGGTGGGCAAGCCGTTTGACGAGCAGGGAGTGCTCAACGCTGGCCTCGCGATTCAGCAGCGTGCGAACTTCGCGGCTAAGCCGGAGAAGTGGTGGTAAGACGATGCTCTTCGCCATCATCTTCCTGATCGCTTTCGTGCTGCTAGGCCTATTCGCGCTATGGCTCAGCAGGAATGTCGAGCATGGCGAAGCGCGGTTCGACACCACTGGCAAGGCCAAGAAGCCTGACGCAAAGGATGCGACGCCCGCGCGGCGTATCGACGATAGCTAAGCGATGGCGTGCCGGATTTGCGGCGCTGACGAAGTCTCGGAACGGATCACAGCGCGCGAGATGATGTTCGGGACCCGCGAGGCGTTTAAGTACTTCCGTTGCGGTTCTTGCGGGACATTGCAGATCGCGGACATCCCCGAAGACCTTGGGCGCTTCTAAGCCAGCGAGACCTACTACTCGTTCAATAATCGCCGCGAAGATCCGCTCTGGAAGAACCTGCTCAAGCGATGGGCGGCGGTTGGACTGGTTGGCAACCCGCAAGCCTTTCCACGCGGATAAGGGATAACCGATCGTATCCGCCGCGGAGCCGAGCCATGGATTGCGACGATACCGAGGCTGACATTCGATTCGGCGATCCTTGATGTGGGATGCGGGGAGGGCGCACGGCTCGAGAAACTGGCCAAGCTCGGTTTTGCGAACCTGACCGGGATCGACGCCTTTCTGCCGCAGGCACGCGAAGGCAGGCGGCCGTCGGGCGTCACGCTCATTCGCGGCGAATTGAACAGCCATGATCGCAAGTACGATTGCATCACCATGCACCATTCGCTGGAGCATGCGCCCGATCTCAAGGCTCTACTTGAGACGGCGCGCGCGCGTCTGAATCCCGGCGGCAAGATATTCGTTCGGTTGCCACTGTTGCAGGACGAGATCTGGGCGAAATACGGGGCGGACTGGGTGCAGGTTGATGCACCAAGGCATTTGTACCTCTTCACACCAGAAGCCTTTGTCAGTCTCGCAGGCCGCGCTGCCCTCAAATGCATCGCGCACGGAACCGACACGCTCGGCTGGTCACTCGCGTGGAGTGAGACCTGCGCGCGCGATATCCCGTCCAACAACCTTGATGGCACAGCGAACGCGCTCCCCCTCACAAAACAGGAAATCTCCGCTTTCGAAGAACAAGCCAAAGCGCTAAATGCCCGCGACAAGGGCGATCAGGGCTATTTTGTTCTAGAGCCCGCTTGACTGGCAGCACACCCGATCTAGAGCAAAACCTATGAGCACATATCGTATCCAGGGCGCCACCGACGAATGGGAGGTCGTGATCGGCCTTGAAGTCCACGCGCAGGTCACCAGCAATGCCAAGCTGTTCAGCGGAGCTTCGACTGAATTCGGCGCAGAGCCCAACGCGCAAGTTTCGCTGATCGATGCGGCGATGCCCGGCATGCTGCCCGTGCCGAATGCGGAATGTATCCGTCAGGCAGTGCGCACCGGCATGGCGATCGAGGCGCAGATCAACAAATACAGCCGCTTCGACCGCAAGAACTACTTCTACGCCGATTTGCCGCAGGGCTATCAGATCAGCCAGCTCTACCACCCGATTGTGGGCGAAGGGCAGCTGGTTCTCGACGCGGACGAGAAGGCCGGTATTCCGGAAGAGAAAATCATCGGTATCGAGCGCATTCATGTCGAGCAGGATGCGGGAAAGCTGATGCATGACCAGCACCCGACTATGTCTTACGTTGATCTCAACCGCTGCGGCGTGGCGTTGATGGAGATTGTCTCCAAACCCGATATGCGTTCGCCAGCTGAGGCCGGAGCCTATGTGCGCAAATTGCGTTCAATCCTGCGCTATGTCGGCAGCTGTGACGGCAACATGGAAGAGGGCAGCATGCGTGCCGACGTGAACGTCTCTGTGCGCAAACCCGGCGAGGAATTCGGCACGCGTACCGAGACAAAGAACGTCAACTCGGTGCGTTTCGTGATGCAGGTTATCGAGCATGAGGCGAATCGCCAGGTCGATCTGATCGAAGGCGGTGGCTCGGTGGTGCAGGAAACGCGCCTGTTCGATGTCGCTAGCGGTACGACACGCAGCATGCGTTCCAAGGAAGATGCGCATGATTATCGCTACTTCCCCGATCCTGATCTGCTGCCGCTTGAGCTGGAAGATGACTTCCTTGAGGAATGCCGCGCATCGTTGCCAGAACTGCCTGATGCCAAGCGTGCACGTTATGAGAACGAGCTGGGTCTCACGCCTTACAACGCGCGCGAACTGACCGCAGAGGTTGAGACATTCGCGCGGTTTGAAACGCTGCTGACAGAAACGGCGAAGGCAATCGGCAAGGACGAGAAGGCTGTTGCGACTCCTGTCGCGAACTGGGCGCTTTCGGTTGCTCCCGGTGTTATTAAGTCACTGGGTGGCGAAGCCAATGTCGAGTATGCCACCGCCGCGCGTCAGGCTGCGATCCTGAAGATGCAGGACGCGGGCGAGATTAGCGGCGGTCAGGCGAAAGAGATCTTCGAGATCGTCTTGAAGACCGGGCGCGAGCCTGACGAGATCGCTGATAGCGAGGGCTTGAAGCAGGTTTCGGACACCGGTGCGATTGAATCTGCGATTGACGATATTCTCGCCAACAATGCCGACAAGGTTGCAGAATATCGCGGCGGGAAAGACAAGCTGTTCGGTTTCTTCGTGGGGCAAACCATGAAGGCCATGCAGGGCAAGGCCAATCCCGCGGTCGTGAACCAGATCCTGAAAGACAAGCTTGGGTAGAAGCAGCTTTGGCAATGTCCACTTCCCACCCCAAGTTGCGACATTATCATCGGCCATAGAAAAGGCCGCCGGATCGCTCCGACGGCCCTTCACTGTTTCTACAATTGATCGCTTAAGCGCGTGTGCCTGAAACTGGCATTGCACCGAAAGCACCTGCGTTGACATTGCCGGTCAGAGTGTCGCCGTCGATTGTCGCTTCGCAATCGAGCGTCATCGGCATCGGGACCGTCATCTGCATCTTCCAGGTGATGGTGTTGCCGTCGATCTTGCCATCTTCAACATCCATTGCGCCCATGGCGCCAGCCATGTTGCCGCTGAAAGTGCCGTCGCCATTGTCGGTTACGGTAAGAGTGCCGCTCTGATCGCCCATCGGGCTTTTGACGGTTGTGTTATAGGTACCTGCTACGGACATCGGATTCTCCTAAATTGAACTGTATGCCCGGCCATTGCCGCCGGGCGGGGCATTGCGCCTGTTTACATGGCTGTCAGTTGGACTCAACCACATATCGCCGCCTAGCATTGGCAATCGCATCTTCGCGCCAAAAATGGACCGGTTTCAGTTGATGATTCACGAACAGTTCCATCTGGTCGGTGTGATGCGGGCTTTCTGGGCGGCTGATCGCTGCGCCGAAAGGCTGGATCGACTGTGAATGGACGCGTTCACCCTCTCGCCATTCGACCCATTGAATGAAGCTGTCGCCATGGACCAGGCTCAACCGGCCATCGTCATCGACGCGCCAGGTGGTTGAGGCGCGCAATGTGTCCGAGCCGCCATCAAGCGGCAGATCTACATCGCCTTGGCGCAAGCGCAACAAATCGCTCATCGGCGGATCGATCCGGCCAAAGTGGGTGTTGAGATGATCCACTGCATTCTCAAGGCTCTCACCTACATCGGGATAGTCTTTGTTCTGATACTCGGCTGACATGAAGTCTCGGATCATCAGCAGCGCGATCGCATCTGCACCTCCGATATTGTCCGCCTTGAAATCCCAGCTCAGCATCAGTTCGCGCGCTTGGGCGACATCTTTGTCCTCGCCGGGATCGAGCGCTTGCACGGCGTCCCACAGCTCCGCAACATAACCTTCGCGTTCGTAAGCGGTGTCATATTTGATCCGCTCCAGATTGGCGCGATCGAGCACTTCGGTCTCGCTAAGCAGCTTGTATGCACGGCGTGAGCGGTTGGTCTGCTTGAGCTCCACACCCAGTATCGGCGAGACGCTGTCGCGGTCGATATCGTCCGATGCGCCCGCGGCAGTGAAAGGCTCGTTGTTCGAGTTATAGAGCCAGCCCGAGGATGGATTGATCAGTTTGGGGATCTCTTCATATTCGACTGCGCCTTGCCAGATCAGGTTGGACCGCGTTCCATCAACCAAGCCGCGCCAATTCGCCTCCGCATCTTCGGGGCGGTCCGGAATTGCAGCGTTGTAGACATAGGCGATATTGCCCGCTTCATCGGCGTAGATGAAGTTGGTGCTGGGGATCGCCATACGTGAAAGCTGTGTCTGCCATTCTTCAAGGCTGGTTGCCTTGTTTAGGCGGTAATAAGCGTCCAGCTGATCGATCCTGTCAATTCCGCCATAGCGGATCGCGAATGCGCCATTGTCATTGATGATGACTGGACCGTGCACACTGCGATGCACTTCGCGGCGAATCGGCAAGACCACAGGGCCAATTTTGACAGGCAAAGTAACGGTCTTGCTTTCCAGCTCGCGCCATTCACCATCGAGCATGTAGCGCGTACCGCTGTCGTCCATTTCCAGGGCATAGACGTCGACCATGTCCGGGCGGTTGACGGTATTGGTCCAGCCCAAGTGGCGATTGTGCCCCAGGAATGGAAAGGGTGAGCCGGGGAAGTTCGCACCGGTGAAGTGCCAGCCTTCCTCGCTCTCAACGGTCAACTCGTACCACGCAACGCCGCCACGCAGCGGCTGATGCGAGTTGGAGATGAGCACTGTTGGCCCGCCGGATTTATCCGGGCTGACGGCCCAAGCGTTGGAGCCATTCAATGCACCATCATTGCCGAATGGCGTGAAGACCGCAGCGTCAGCAGGTTCTCCATCGAAGTCAGGCCCGATGACATCTCCATTCTTGTCACGCGGGAAACCGGGAATGTCGGGGCCAAATTCGCGGCGAAGCGGATCGCCGCTTACCAAAGGCTGGATGACATTATTGAGCCCGAAAAAGAACGGCTGGCGCAGCGCAAAGCCGGCTGCCACGTCCTCTCCATTCATGGGAAAGAGATTCGCGAGCTTTACTTCGCCCGGGTTGTCTCGCGCATATTGGTTGAGGCCGGTGGCATAGGCTTCGAACAGCGCGCGTGTATCCTCGGGCAAGCTGCCGTAATGCCGCTGAGCTGTGCCGCGCGCATCAAGTAGGTGATAGACGTAGTCGACTGCTGCGCCATCTTCGCCAGCGATTGCGCCGTAGCGCCCACGCGCCATGGCGATCACATCCTGAAGTGTGAAGAAATCATCTTCCGATTGCGCAATCGCAACACCGAATGCCACGTCCGCGTCGGTCTTTCCGTAGATATGCGGCACGCCGTATTCGCTGCGGATGATTTCGGCGCTGTATTCACGATCGCCATCAGGCGCTTTACCTTGGTGGGCGAAAAACGGCTCCCAAGTCGCGAGTCCGATAAAAGCAACAAGCACCAATGCGAGCAGCGCAAAGCCACCGCGTAACAGCCATTTCATGTTCAAATCTCTCTCCAGCTCTTGGCGTGACACTCGCTGTCAGTCGCGCGCAGGTCAAGCCATCAAGTTTGATGGTAGCGATCAGGGGCTTGCAATGCGGATTGCCAAACCCACCTAGTCAGGTAACACACCGACCTACGGAAAAATGGCCAAGAGCCTTGTGTTGCAAAATAGCAACACTACATGAAAGCGGTAATTCACTGAGGGATCACCAATGAACCTGGAGAAATTCACTGACCGCGCCAAGGGCTTTCTGCAAAGCGCGCAGACCGTCGCCATCCGCATGAACCATCAGCGGATCACGCCGACACATTTGCTCAAGGCTCTGCTCGAAGATGAAGAGGGCATGGCCGCAGGCCTGATCCAGCGTGCGGGCGGCAACCCGGGCGTGGCGATCACAGAGGTCGATACCGAGCTAGGCAAGATTCCTGCGGTGTCCGGCGGCGGCGCACAATCAACGCCAGGCTTGGACAATGATGCGGTGCGGGTGCTCGATCAGGCAGAGCAGATCGCGGAGCAGTCCGGCGATTCCTATGTCACGGTTGAGCGCCTTCTTTCCGCGCTGACGTTGGCGACAACAACAAAAGCCGGGCAGGCGCTCAAGCAAGCAGGGCTTGATCCCAAGGCACTGGAAAACTCGATCAATGAATTGCGCAAAGGCAAGACGGCCGACAGCGCGAATGCTGAAAGCGCGTACGATGCGATGAAGAAATACGCGCGCGACCTCACGCAGGCTGCGCGCGACGGCAAGCTTGATCCGGTGATTGGTCGTGACGAAGAGATTCGCCGCACGATCCAGATCTTGGCTCGTCGTACCAAGAACAACCCCGCGCTGATCGGTGAGCCGGGCACGGGCAAGACCGCAATTGCCGAAGGGCTCGCGCTGCGCATCGCCAACGGTGATGTTCCCGATAGCTTGAAGGGGCGCACATTGATGAGCCTCGACCTGGGTTCGCTGATTGCGGGCGCGAAATATCGCGGCGAGTTTGAAGAGCGGCTGAAGACGGTGCTTGATGAAGTGAAGGGCTCTGACGGTCAGATCATCTTGTTCATTGACGAGATGCACACGTTGATCGGGGCTGGGGCCTCTGAAGGTTCGATGGATGCATCCAACCTGCTCAAGCCCGCACTGTCCCGCGGCGAACTGCACTGCATCGGCGCGACCACGCTCGATGAATATCAGAAGTATGTCGAGAAGGACCCCGCGCTGCAGCGGCGTTTCCAATCGGTCTATATTGATGAGCCGAGCGTTGAAGACACAATCTCTATCCTGCGCGGACTTAAAGAGAAGTACGAGCTGCATCACGGTGTGAACATTACCGACAGCGCATTGGTCGCGGCTGCGCAGCTTTCGAACCGCTATATTCAGAACCGCTTCCTGCCCGACAAGGCGATCGACCTGATGGACGAGGCCGCGTCGCGCATCCGCATGGAAGTGGAATCAAAGCCGGAAGAGATCGAGAATCTCGACCGCCGCATTATCCAGCTGAAAATCGAAGAATCGGCGCTGGCCAAGGAAAGCGACGATGCATCGAAGGATCGTCTTGTCACTCTTCGCGAAGAGCTGGCGAACCTTGAGCAGGAATCGTCGGAGCTCACCACCCGCTGGCAGAACGAGCGTGACAAGATCCATGCGGAAAGCCGGATCAAGGAAAAGCTCGATGCGGCGCGCCTTGAACTGGAGCAAGCCCAGCGCGAAGGCGATTTGGCCAAGGCTGGCGAGCTTTCCTACGGGCGGATCCCCGAACTGGAAAAAGAGTTGGAAGGTGCACGCGCGCAATCAGAGAATGCTCTGCTGCGCGAAGAGGTGACCGAAGAAGATATCGCAAGCGTTGTGGCGCGCTGGACCGGCATCCCGATGGAACGGATGATGGAGGGTGAGCGCGAGAAGCTGCTGCAAATGGAAGAGCTGCTCGGCAAGCGCGTGATCGGGCAAGAACAGCCCATCGAGGCTGTGTCCAAAGCTGTGCGACGTGCGCGTGCCGGCTTGCAGGATCCGAACCGCCCGCTTGGCAGCTTCCTGTTCCTGGGCCCAACGGGCGTGGGCAAGACCGAGCTGACCAAGGCTCTGGCGGAATTCCTGTTCGACGATGATCAGGCGATGGTCCGCATCGACATGAGTGAATTCATGGAGAAGCACTCGGTCGCGCGACTTATTGGCGCACCTCCGGGGTATGTCGGTTATGATGAAGGTGGTGTGCTCACTGAAGCGGTCCGTCGCCGCCCATATCAGGTTGTGCTGTTCGACGAAGTCGAGAAAGCGCACGGCGATGTCTTCAACGTGCTGTTGCAGGTTCTCGATGATGGCCGGCTTACCGATGGGCAGGGCCGTGTGGTCGATTTCTCAAACACGTTGATCATCCTGACCTCGAACCTCGGTAGTCAGTATCTCAGTCAAATGACCGATGACCAGACGGTCAAGGATTTCGAACCTCAGGTCATGGACGTTGTGCGCGGACATTTCCGCCCAGAGTTCCTGAACCGGCTGGACGAAATCATACTGTTCCACCGCTTGGCGGCTGAACATATGGCGCCGATTGTTGAGATTCAGGTCAAGCGCGTGGGTAAACTGCTCGAGGATCGCAAGATCGAGCTCGAATTGACTGACGCTGCTCTGCGTTGGCTCGGCAGAGTCGGCTATGACCCGGTTTATGGCGCGAGACCGCTTAAACGCGCGGTTCAGCGCTATTTGCAGGACCCGTTGGCGGAAATGATTCTGGAAGGGAAAGTGCCAGATGGAAGCGTCATCAAGGTTGACGAAGGCGATGGCGAATTAAAGATCTGGGTTGGATGATTGATATCCGAACTAAAGTTGAATCGTCATGCGCGTTGTGAGGACTTAAAATCACACAAAAGCGGTCATGTGTGATTCGCGCAACAATTCTGCAAAATTTGATCTTACGCTTTGACATCGCGCGAGCGCTAACGCATTAGTTCCGCATTCTAAGGGGCCGTGCCTGTGGGATTATAGGGGGCTAAGCGAAGAGAAATCGTGAGAGCGATTTGTTTAGCCCCTGTCTGATAAGGGCGGTTCCAGTTGTCGCGACTGGAGTAAACATGAAAAAGTTTCAAAGTAATTCAGTGAAGGCCCTTGCCTTCTCAGCCTCGGCTATTGCCTTTGCAATCGCTGGTCCTGCTCAAGCGCAGGATGCAGACGGTGAAGAAGCGCAAGAAGAGGAAAGCGTTGATGTCACCGAAGAGGGTGAGACAGCGCAAGCGCCGCAAGGCGGCATCGTTGTTACTGGTTCGCGTATCCGCCGTGATACTTATACCAGCATTTCGCCGATTCAGGTTCTCAACACGGAAGCATCCAATAACGTTGGCTTGTTTGATCCTTCTCAGATCCTGCAGCGTGATGAATCAGCTGCAGGTACGCAAATTGATGCGACATTCCAGGGTTTTGTGCTGGACAACGGTCCAGGCTCGCAAACGCTGAACCTACGCGGCCTTGGCGCTGACCGCACGCTTCTTTTGATCAATGGCCGCCGACTCGCACCGGCGGGTGTAGAAGGCGCGCCAACCAATCCATCGATCAACCTGATCCCGGGATCGCTAGTCGAACGCTATGACTTGCTGCTCGACGGTGCGTCGTCGGTGTATGGTTCAGACGCTGTCGCTGGTGTGGGTAACGTTATCCTGCGCAAGGACTTCGATGGCCTTGAACTATTTGCACGCGGCGATGTAAACCCACAGGGCGCTGGTGAAGACTACACGATTAGTGCTGCTTACGGCCTAAACACAGACCGTGGCTTCTTCGGCATCGGTGCCGAATATGACTATCGCGACGCAATCCGTCTGCGTGATCGCGATTTCTTCGATGGTTGTAACACTCACCTTGAAGTCGACCAGGACGGTAATATCTATACATTGGGTGTGCGCGACAATGCGAGCGTTCAGGATCGTACACCCGGCGTGTCTGTAGCCGAGACCGAATGTAAGGTTGGCGGCATTTCTGGCCGTATTTTCCAGCCGTTTGCACGTTTCGGCTCTGTCTATTTCCCAGGCAACGGCAATATCGCAAACATCCCTGGTTTGGGTTATGGTGAGTCCACTGATGCATTTGGCGTTGATCTCGACACCGATGGCGATGGTATCCGCGACGTTGACTTCCAGAATGTGAACACCAACGGTGCATTGCCAGAGCAGACGTTCCTCAGTGAACAAAAGCTCTACAACGTGATGGCCTATGGTGAGTATACTTTCCCGGGAGCGGGTAATATCACACCGTTCTTCGAGGCGAATTACTCACGAGCAGAGATCAAGGCGACTGACACGGGCTATCCTCAGATTTTCCCGAGTGTTCCAGACCTCAACCAGTTTAACCCGTGTAACTTCCTTACTGGAAGCGGTGTTGACTGCCGTGCCGCCGACAACGAACTGCAGGGGCTCACGGGTACTTCTTTAGCTCTGTCATCGGGCTTTACGCTCCCAACAACTCCAATCGCTTCAATCCGTGGCGACCGGAACAATACTGATGTGACGCAAGAGCAGTATCGCGGCGTTCTTGGTGTTAAGGGTGATCTACCGGCTTTTGGTTCGAGTTGGACATGGGAAGTTTCCGGGGTCTACTCACGCTCTGAAGGTGTCTCGATCCGTAACGGCATCCGTGAAGACCGCCTTGCACTGGCGTTAGGTCTTGACCCGACAGCAGACTATGACGGTGATGGCGTGGTTGATAATACCGGCGACGGAATTGCCGACGACTATGATAACGGCGTTGACGTTTTTGGTCTTTTCGGTGATCCGCTATGGATCGGTGAGTGTAACACTGCTGGCCTCGCCAATCCTGACCTTGCCGCCCCTGACCTTGCTCAAGGCTGTGTGCCCGTAAACCTGTTCGCACCTAGCGTGTGACCGGTGCAGTTGGCGACTTCGCAAGCGCTGCGGAGCGTACTTATCTGTTTGATCAACGTCGTGTAGATACGACTTACGAACAGATGCTCTTCTCAGCGTTTCTCACGGGCGATCTTTTTGAGCTGCCTGCTGGTCCAGTCAGCGCCGTGTTTGGTGGCGAATGGCGTAAGGATAAGATTTCTACTGATCCTAACTTCCAGGCCTCCAACGGCCTTTTCTTCGGGTTCTTCTCTGACCAAGGTGCTCAGGGTAGCAAGGTTCTCCGTGAGCTCTACGGCGAAGTCAGCATCCCGCTAATCGCGGCGAAACCTCTGGTCGAAGAGCTGAACGTGGACATCGCTGGTCGTTTGACCGACGAAGAGTTCTACGGCACCAACTACACCTACTCGCTAAAAGCTGGCTGGCGTCCAGTGAGTGCGCTGCTTCTGCGTGTGACCTATGGTACCTCGTTCCGCGCGCCAAACCTGCGCGAGAACTTCCTGGCTGGTCTCTCAGGATTTAATACACTTTTTGATCCTTGCGCGGTGCCCGACGCGGCTTTTGATTCAGCTGCTGGTGGCTATTCAGCACAGGACGATCAGCGTGATCCCACCATCCTTGAGAATTGTCTCCGGGAAGGTCGTGACCCAACCCAGGTGGGTATCGACCCTGAAGGGCTGAATACTCAGCAATTCTCAAGCACAGAGATCACGTCCGGTGGTACCTTGGACATCGATCCGGAAACTTCACGTTCGATCACAGCTGGCTTCTCCTTTGAAGAAACCTTCGGTGACGGATGGGACGTTGCTCTTGGTGTGACCTACTTCGACATTAAACTGAAAGACTCGATCGTTGAACCTTCGGGTCAGTTCATCGTCAATGACTGCTTCACACGGGATGATGGCCAGCGCAGTCAGTTCTGTGACCGTATCTCGGTCGACACAGCTCCAACTGGCCGCGGTCTAGTCAGCAATGTCGCGGCGGCCTTCCTTAACCTTGATCAGGAAAGTGTTCGCGGTATCGACTTCAACGCCGATTTTGGCAAAGATGTCATGCTATTCGGTGAGAACGTTGACCTTGGTCTTAATATCCGTGCGAACAACCTGTTGGAGCGTAGCTCGCTCTTCACGAATGATGACGGCACGGTCACTTTTGACGACGATGCCGGCGAGTTCGGCCTGCCAAAATGGACGGGTCGTGCGACGTTCACCGCCGACGTCAGTGATTTCAGGTTGACATACCAGTTGCGCTACACCGGCAAGGTAGAGCAAGACTCGGATGGTATCGACGAGTTTGACGATGCTTTTGGTAGCCTTGGTACCGGTTTCTTCTCAGACACATGTACCGGCAACGGCACGGCTAACGTACCTGGAGATGGGCGCTTCTGCCGTGACGTAGGCTTTGCGAAGGAGCAATTCCTGCACACTGCATCGATTCGCTACAGCGCTGACAAGTGGAGCCTGTTGGTAGGTGTTGACAATATCTTCGACACTGCTCCGCCCTTGGTTGACAGCGACGAAGTGCTTGCCATCAACAACGTTGCGATCGGTAATGGTTACGATTACGATGGTCGTGAGATCTTCGCATCGTTTAGCTATCAGTTCTAGTTGCAAAGAAGCTAAGCTAATCAAAAAAAAGGGCTTCGCCACTCTTGTGGCGGGGCCCTTTTGTTCTTAGCATGATCTTGGTCTAAATATCCTTTTGAGTGAGTTGAAAGATGCGAATCAAATCCCCCTTGGTCGCGGGTATGGTTGGAGCCGCGGCGCTACTTCTGTCTCCGACCTCAGATACCGTTCAAGCGCAGTCCAACGCGCAAGTTGCCAGTGATACAATTCCGGTTGAAATCTGGTCTCTGAGAAGCGTTGTGAATGCGGTTCAGATTTCGCCTGACGGAAAGCACATCTTGGTTCACAAGACTGAGAGTCGTGAAGGTGATTACCTTCTCGAAATCTACAAGACTGACGATTTGCTCTCAGGGGATCCGCAGCCCTATCGTCGCCTCAATGCGAGCCCCATGGAAATTATTAGTGCGTCCTGGGTGACAGACAATCACATTTTCGGCACTGCCTGGCAGGTAAATCGAGACCGTGTGACGCGGCCGGAAGCAGACATCCGCGATTATAAGAGTTTCTCTTACAATCTCGAAGAGAACAAATTCAATAATATCGATGGTAACTTCGGAATTGTCGAATTGCTACCCAACGAGCCAGATACGATTTTGATATCTCAGGGCCGTGCAGTTTCCGATGGACTTGGTGTTGATCCTTTTTCTGCATTTCGACCGCAGGCGTACTACCGATTCAATTTGAATACGGGGGGACGTTCTCTCCAGATTAAGGGAAATGAGAAAACCCCGTCAATCACCTTTGATAACGCCGGGAACCCGCGTTTTTCTCAATCGGTTGATCCAGGTACGAACGAGCTGGTTTCTTACTACAGATTGCCAGGCGAAAGTTCCTGGAAAGAACTCGATCAACGCTATGATTATGATGACCACGAAAACCTTTATCGCGTGCTCAGCGGTTTCATGGGGCTAGCTGGATTTGATCCAAATAATCCAAATATTGGTTACATGATCGATAACCGTGGTGAAGATAAGGCTGCGCTGTGGGAGTTTGACTTCACCACCGGGCAGTTCGGCAAGAAGCTTTTCCAGTCCGAAACGTCAGATGTGATGGGCATTCGTCTGCATTCCGTACCAGGTAATGATCACCTTGCCGGTGCGATGTATCCAGATTGGCGGATGGAAACTCACTGGTTTGATGAGGAAGAAAAGGCACTCTACGAAGCTTTGGAGCAACAAATTCCATATGCGCATCAAATCAGCGTATCTAGTCGATCACGCGACGGGAAACGGATGATTGTGACAAACCGCGGGCCGCGCGATCCGGGTTCATACTATCTCATAACTGAGGCGGGGATCGCTAAATTGGGCAGCCGGAACCCATTGATAAATCCGGATCAGCTCAATGATGTTGAGTTCATCTGGTATACCGCACGCGATGGGCTGAAGATCCCTGCTTACGTAACTGTACCGAAGGGTGAGGGGCCACATCCGCTAGTGGTTCAGCATAACGGCGGCCCCCATGTAAATGGTATGGTTTCGTTCGATGAATGGGGTCAAATGTTGGCAAATGCTGGCTACATGGTGCTTTACCCGAACAACCGGATCTCGACCGGCTGGGGCCAGCGTCACTTCGATGCGGGCTACGGCCAGCATGGACTGGCTATGCAGGATGACAAAGACGACGGTGTAAAAGCTCTCATTGAAGCTGGATGGGTAGATCCGGATCGTGTTGCCTTTTTCGGTTGGTCATACGGCGGCCAGGCTGCGTTGTACGCCGCAACGAACAAGGCAGGACTCTATCAATGCGCGATTGCTGGTGCAGCAGTCGCCGATGCGGAGAAGCAATATTATGGTCGCCGCAATACCCAATTTAAGGCGCTTGACGATTGGTCTAAGGCCCGCGGTGGGCTTGTCGGTATCAACCCAATCGACGAGGTCGATAATGTAAGCATCCCGCTGCTGATGGTACATCCCAAACAGGATCGCCGTGTGATGTATTATCACTTCGAGGATTATAAGAAGGCGATCGAGAAGGCGGGCAAGGACGCGCAGTTTATGACGATTGATGGCGCGGACCACTTCTCGAACACACACATGTACAGCCACCAGGAACAGTTCAATACGAAGTTGCTCGACTTTCTTCGCAATGACTGCGGACCGGATGGTCTCTAAGAATTAGGCGCAAGTCGCTTGGATAAAGGGCCCGTCTCTGCGAGGAGGCGGGCCTTTTGTTTGTCAACTCAGCTGACTGCGACAGCGTCGAATGCCACCGACATGCGTCGGCCCGACCGGAATGGCCGCGTACCATGATAAAGTGTACTTGGGAAAAGTGCGAGATAACCTGCCTTGGGTTCAATGGTTGCGAGTGGGCCCATATCCAGCATCAGATCATCCGGCGGGCGTCCAATCTCCAACCAGCCTGCTTGCTCGTCGTCTCCAGTCCACTGGGCCGGAACATCGACATAAAGGGCGGAACTGATGACGCCAGCAGGGTGGATGTGCGACTTGTGATGATCTCCGCCTCCGGAAAGGCGAACTGACCACGACCCCGCGAGTTGCCATTGCGTATCCCGATGGCAAAGTAAGGGGTGGCTTTTGTCATAGAGCGGCAGGGCAACTTGATAGTCTTCTAATGTCGCTTCGATCGCGTGCTTGAGCGCACCGAGCTCAGGCTCCAATCGATCAAACAGATTACCCCGAGTTTGCGTTCCTCCTCGCAGAGATTGACCGATTGGCATGGATGCGGCGTCATGGAGTTCATGCAAGAGCGGCAAAGCCGCATCGAGTGCTCCGGCTTCATCTCTCATTTCGATCCGTGATACAAAGTTGTCCTGGTCATGCAGCCAATCGGATCTTGCCTTGTCTGTCGCGCGCCAGACCAACCCCTGCAGCGCCCACGCGGCGATATCACCCCCATCTGCCGCCAACGCCTTGACCAATAGATCCTCAGAGAGATCGAATTCACCTCGACGAATTCGGTGGCGTGCCTCGTTGCGCTGCCGTTCGGCAGTGTCGAGTGTCAAACCCGCGAATATCTGATCGGCAATGCTCAGCTCGCCCGATGCGCTTACGTTCGAAGCGTGCATCAAGCCGAATACCGCTTCGTTTGGGAATGCTTTCGCGGCTTGTCCAGCGACCTCAGCGGCATCCGCGAAGCGATCCAGCGCAGCCAACTGGTTTATCCAGTCATAGAGGATGTTGGGGTCGCGAGGCGCCTTGCGCGCAGCAGAAGCATAGTGGCCGGAAAAATCGCTATCGCCGCGCGCAACACGCAATTGCGCCAGGAACCGCAATCCTTCCAACCAGTTAGGAGCCTGTTCCACGAGTTGCCGCGTAATCGCCAGCGCGCCTTTGCTGTCGCCTGTGATATCTAGTGCCTGCGCCTTGCCAAGCCATAGGTCTGCGCTGCCCGGATCAATCCCCAGGCCGCGATCGAACCAATCCAGCGTATCATCGTCCCCGCAAGCCAGGGCGATCCGTGCGCGCCCTCGTAGTGCTGCCGGGTGCTTGCTGTCCTGCTCAAGAATTGTATCGAAAGCCTCGCGCGCGCGCAACAGAGCACCCGAGCGCCTCCAGCCATCGGCTTCGGCCGCCAACCTATCCATATCGGGGGTGTTCATGCCCATCGCGCACTGTCCATTGCACTCACGCGCAATCCTGCCAAGTCTCGTCTGCGCGACAGGACAATCGCGGTTGACGCAAACGTAAAGCGTGCTTAACCCCCGTTGCCATTCGCAACGCGAGAGAGGAGAACCCCAATGCCGACAGCTTATATTGTAGACGCCGTGCGCACCGCTGGTGGCCGAAGGGGAGGGCGCCTTGCCGGCGTGCATCCGGTCGATCTTCTCGCCAAGTCGCTTGATGCGATTGTTGAGCGCAGCGGCGTAGATCCCAAAGCGATTGATGATGTGGTGACAGGCTGCGTCAGCCAGGCTGGCGAGCAAGCGATGCAGGTTGCCCGGATGGGCGTGCTTGCATCCAAGCTTCTTCCGCAATCGACCCCGGCCGTGACGATTGACCGCCAGTGTGGTTCCTCTCAACAGGCGATCCAATTCGCCGCGCAGGCGGTGATGAGCGGGACGCAGGACATTGTGATCGCTAGCGGCGTTGAGAGCATGACTCGGGTTCCCATGGGCACCAATGCCACCTTCCACATGAAAGAAGGGCTGGGCCATTACAAATCGCCGGGCCTCGAAGAAAAATATCCCGGCATTCAGTTCAGCCAGTTCATGGGCGCGGAAATGATTGCGAAGAAGCATGACTTTTCCAAGGATATGCTCGACCAGTTCAGTCTGGACAGCCACAAAAAGGCCATTGCAGCGACCGAAGCGGGCGCGTTCGATAGTGAGATCGTGCCAATCGAGATCGACACGCCTGAAGGCGAGGAGATGCACAGGGTGGATGAGGGCATCCGCTTCGATGTGACACTGGAAGGAATTGCCGGCGTTAAACTGCTGGCGCCCGATGGCCGTGTGACCGCCGCCTCTGCCAGTCAGATCTGCGATGGATCATCTGCTGTGTTGGTAGTGAGCGAGCAGGCACTGAAAGCGCATGGCCTTACGCCGATGGCTCGCATACACAACCTCACTGTGACCGCTGGCGATCCCGTGATCATGTTGGAAGAGCCGCTGTTCGCGACTGACCGGGCGCTCGAACGCGCTGGAATGAAGATCGAGGACATCGATCTTTACGAAGTGAACGAAGCTTTTGCGCCTGTTCCGATGGCGTGGCTCAAGCACACCGGCGCTGATCCGGACAAGCTGAACCTCCATGGCGGCGCGATTGCGCTGGGCCACCCGCTTGGCGCATCGGGCACCAAGCTTATGGCGACACTCGTCCATGCGCTGAGGCGTCACGGCAAGAAATACGGCCTTCAGACGATGTGTGAAGGCGGCGGCGTTGCCAATGTCACCATCATCGAAGCGCTTTAAACCCCGAAATCTGAGAGGAATATCTGATGGAAGTCTCTGCAAACACCCCAGCTGTTGTCACAGGCGGCGCGTCTGGTCTTGGTGAAGCAACCGCGCGCGCACTCGCGGCCAAAGGTGCGAAAGTCGCGATCTTCGACATGAACGAAGAGAAGGGCGAAGCTGTTGCAGCCGATATTGGCGGCGTGTTCTGCAAGGTCAATGTGACCAGCGATGACGACGTGGATGCAGGCTTTGCCAAGGCGCGCGAAGCGCACGGGCAAGAGCGTATTCTGGTGAATTGCGCAGGTATCGGCAATGCAATCAAAACTGCGAGCCGCGACAAGCAGACGGGCGAAATCAAACATTTCCCGATCAGCGCGTTCGACTTTGTCATTCAAGTCAACCTGATCGGCACGTTTCGGTGCATCGCGAAGTCTGCAGCAGGCATGATGGCGCTTGACCCGATGAATGAAGAGGGCGCCCGCGGCGCTATCGTCAACACCGCTTCGGTTGCCGCTGAAGACGGTCAGATTGGCCAAGCGGCTTACTCAGCGTCAAAAGGCGGCGTTGTTGGCATGACGTTGCCAATTGCACGTGATCTGATGCGCGAAGGAATTCGCGTCAACACGATCCTGCCTGGTATCTTCAACACGCCGCTGATGAATGCAGCACCGCCGCAGGTTAAGGAAGCGCTGGCAGCCAGCGTGCCATTCCCCAAGCGCCTCGGTTATCCCGAAGAATATGCGAAGCTCGCGATGACCATGATCGAAACCGGCTATTTCAACGGTGAAGACGTCCGGCTCGATGGAGCTATCAGAATGGCGCCTCGTTAAGCGTAACAGCGAACTCAGGATGTCAAACGCCGTCCGCGCCCAATGTGGTGCAGGCGGCGTTATCGTTTGACCGATCAATCTGGAGGATTCTGTTGCTGGACGAATCCGGCTGACGCGCGCTGCATGACAATGCGGCTCTTGGTAAAAGTGCGTCAGTCGCCTTCTATCCTACTCGGTCGGCATTGCCCTATCGCTTTTGGCCGTGACATTGCGTGACCAAAACTTCCATTGTCCTGCACCAGATATCGGCAGAATGCGGGCGGGTTTCTTCTTGCCTTAGGACAGTGTTCCATGTGTTCCAAGCTGAAGGATTTGACGGAGAGAAAAAGACATGAACGATTACACGCAGATACTGGTCGACAAGGCTGATGGGATTGCGACGATCACGCTCAACCGCCCGGAAAAGATGAATGCCTACACGCGCATCATGGGCGAAGAGATCATGGCTGCCATGGATGACATCGACGTCGACGACAGCGTGCGCGCGGTTATCTTTACAGGAAGCGGTGATCGCGCATTCTGCGCAGGCGCCGATCTGACACCTGAGGGGGGAGGGCATGTGTTCTCTGACCCCTCCGAAGTTGAGGACTTGTCTGATCCCAAAGTGCGCGATGGCGGCGGTCTGCTTACACTGCGTTTGTTCGAAAGCAAGAAGCCGCTGATCTCTGCCTGCAATGGCGTGGCAGTGGGCGTCGGTGCAACCATGCAGCTGGCTATGGATATCAGGCTTGCGAGCGAGAATGCACGGTATGGTTTCGTGTTTGCCCGGCGTGGAATCGTGCCGGAAGCGTGCTCCAGCTGGTTCCTGCCGAAACTTGTCGGAATCAGCCAGGCATTGGAATGGTGCTACACTGGGCGCATATTTGATGCAGAAGAGGCGCGTAATGGTGGATTGATTAAGGATATTTATTCACTATCCGAATTAATGGATGCGGCACGAGGGCTTGCTCGCGAGATTGCGGACAACACATCGGCAGTCTCGGTCGCGATGACCCGCGCCATGATGTGGCGCTTGCCTAGTGGTAGTCACCCAATGGAGGCGCACAAGATTGATAGCCGCGCGATCTACCGTCTCTCGCGAGGGGCCGATGCGAAGGAAGGTATCGCGAGCTTTCTGGAGAAACGTGCGCCACAATATCCGGGCAAGGTCAGCGAAGATATGCCGGACTTCTATCCTTGGTGGGATGCTGCCGAGTATCGCTGAAGAATCTCTTGCCGCCTCCTTGCGCGGCTCTTGCATCCCGCTATCGTTTCATGGGAAACCATAGTGATGACAACATGGAACAATGACTGACCTGATGGGAGATAACCGTGATCACGAATTGCCCGAGGGGCAATTAGAGAGCTTCTTGCCTTACCAGCTTTCGATCGCCTCGAACGCGGTAAGCAGTCTGATTGCGGAGCGGTATCACAAGCGGTTCGCTCTCAAGATCCCTGAATGGCGCGTGATCGCGGTATTAGGCGATGCGCATGCACGCGGCGCTGCATTGACCCAGCGATCGCTTACTGCGGCGACGCTGATGGACAAGGTCGCGGTGAATCGTGCGTGCAAGGTTCTGGAAGATCGCGGCCTGGTGGCTCGCGCGCCAAACAAGGATGACGGGCGCTCGCATTTTCTGCAGTTGACTGGCGAAGGCAGGGCAATTCACGAAGAGGTCATGCCACTGGCTCTTGCGACGGAGCGCGATCTGTTTGCTGATTTCGATGCTACCGAGCAGCAGCAATTTCGTTCCTTGCTTAAACGAATGCGCGGGCGGGCGGCAAATCTTGCGGAGAAGACGAACGACTAGAGCGCGGGTGCGACGACATGAATTGCCGAAACACCCGCGCCCTAGTCTTTTGCAAACCTATTGGTCTGTGAACAGCGCATCGCTGATCGAACAGGCCGCTGGCCCAAGGATCACGATGAACAGCACAGGTAGAATGAACATGATCAGCGGAATAGTCATGATAGCCGGAAGGCGTGCCGCTTTTTCCTCTGCGCGCATCATACGCTCGTTCCGGAATTCGGCAGACAGCACACGCAGCGCCGAGGCCAACGGCGTACCATAGCGCTCTGTCTGAACCATGGTGGTGACAACACCGCGCACCTGTTCCAGATCAACCCGATAGGCCAGATTATTGAACGCCGTCTTGCGCTCGCTCAGGAAGGACAACTCGATTGCGGTGAGAGCAAATTCATCGCCCAGTTCCGGATACGCGCGCCCCAATTCCTTAGCCACGCGGTTAAAGGCTGCGTCGACTGTCAAACCGGCTTCGGCACAGATGACCAACAGGTCGAGCGCGTCTGGCAAACCCTTGCGGATCTCATTTGTACGCTTTTTCGCGATATTGCCGATATAGAGCTCTGGTCCCTTGTATCCGAGGAACACCGCTGCCGCCAAAGCCATTACGCGCTTCATCTCCCAATCGGGATAGATCTCGACAACATAAAGCATCACAAAGGCTGCAAGGCCCAGGACGATCGGAAGTATGGCGCGCGCTCCGATGACGTAAACCGCAAGTTCTTTGTTGCGGATACCGGCATGGGCAAGCTTCTGCTGGATGTCCTTGATCTGGCTATCCTGCAGTACCCTCATGCCTTGAAGCTGTTGCTTGACCTTGTCAGTCTTGTCGGTCTTGCGAACGAGGCTGGTGCGCTTCTTGGCGCTTTGCGTAATGATACCGGCTTTCAGTTCGTCACGCCGATCGTTGAGCGCTCTGACGCGCCCTGCCATCGGATCTTTGATTGTGACTGCATTATAGATGGCGAACATCACCGCAAGAGCTGCGATCCCGGCCAGGATCGAGCCGACGACGATGACATCAAAGCCGAGCAGCGTGGGTCCGGATGGTGTATTCAACATGATTTCCGTTTCCCTCGCTTAGAATTCGAAACTGACCATTTTGGCCATGATGAATGCCCCGATCGACATCCAGACCATACCGCCAAGCCCTGCAACGATCAGGCGATCGTCGGTGAACAAGCCGCCCAAATATTCTGGGTTGACCATCCACACCATGATGAACACGATGAAAGGCAACGAGCCGACGATATAGGCTGAAGCTTTCGATTCCGAGCTCATGGCACGGATTTTCAGCTTCATCTGTGAGCGCTTGCGGAGTACATCCGCCAGGTTCGAGAGCGTCTCTGCCAGGTTGCCACCCGTTTCGCGCTGGATGGCCAAGGTGATGCAGAAGAAATTGAACTCAGCGATGCCAAGACGGTCTGCTGTTTCCTGGAGAGATTCCTCCATTGTCCGACCGATTTTGATGCGCTCGACAATCCCTTTGAATTCTACGCCGACTTGGCCTGGAACTTCCTGAGCAACAACGGCGAGTGTTTCAGTAACTGGCAGACCGGAGCGAAGACCGCGAACAAGCAGCTCGATCCCGTCGGGGAATTTCGCATTGAATTGGTTGGTCCGCTTCGTGATCGCAAAATTGACGACGAGATGCGGGATACCTGCACCGATCAGTATGCCCACGCCGAGCGACAACAAAAGAGCGTCGGTGCGCAAGTACAAGACCACCGCGATAAACAGCGCAAGACCAATGGAGGCATAGGCATATTGCGAAGGCGTCCAGTTCTTGCCAGTGCGATCCAGCCGTATGGCCAAGGCATCAATGCGCGACGTTGAACCGGCAACCTTATGTAGCTTTGGCTTACGCGCTGCGATCGCTTTTTTGAGCTGCGATTCAACCTTGGTGTCCGTGCTTTCAGAGTGACGATAGCGGACAGCTTCGAGGCGGCGATTGGCAGCCTTGCCAACCGATGGGCCGGCAAAGGCTACGTACCCGCCAAGAAGCAGTGCCATTATGAAGCCAACCAGCAGCAGGGTTTGAAGAATGCCCATGCGATTGTCCCGCCTTTCCTTAAATCAAATCATGCATCAGGGAAGAGTGGGGCGGCTGGACCGAAATTCGGACCCGCCACCCATGCTCATCGCTGATTACTCAGCCGGTTCCTCGGCAGGTTCCGGCTTTTCTTTCTTCGCCAGCAAAGACTTCAGATCAAAGCCGCCCAGAAACGATTTCTTGCCTTCGTCCACGCTTTTGAAATCTTCCTCGCTCGCACCCATCACGCGCTCGGCAACCTGCTTGATCGCATTGGTTGCCTTGCTTGACTGGTTTGCTTCTACGAATGGCTGTCCCAGCTTGGCAGCGTTCGCAGCGGCCTTCGCGTCGTAAGGGATGATGTAATCCACCTTTCGTTCGATCGAGTCTTCGAAGTCAGCTTTGCTGATTTCCGAAACGCCCGACTGAACTTTGTTGGCCACCACCATTGTGTGAGCATGAGCAGCGTTCGTTTTCAGCCAGGACTGAATGCGGATCGTGTCACGAGCTGACGCAAGCGTCATATCGCTGACCAGCAACACCAGGTTCACGTGTGACAGAACATGCGGGAAGTTGATCAGCATGTTACGTGGCAGATCAATCACTGTCATTTCAAACGCTTGGCGGAATTCTTCCTCCAGCTGAACGAAAGCAGCGCCATCGGTCATCAACGGCTGGTTGATCGGTGCCTCTGCCGATAGAATCGACATATTGTCATTGACACGGATCATGGCACGTTCGATGAACAGGCCGTCAATGCGGCTTGGGTTGTCAATTGCGTCTGTCAGGCCGCGGCCCGGCTCCAGATCCAGCGCCAGAGCGCCAGTGCCGAAGTGCACATCAAGATCAAGCAGCGCAGTTGGCGACTTGTGCTGTTCGCTGAACAAATAAGATAGCGAAGTAGCCAGTGTGGACGCACCCACACCGCCACGCGTTCCAATGATAGCGGTTGAGATGTGGTGCTTTACCACTTCGCCGTCCTGGTTGCGGGGCTCGGTAAAAACGGCTTGTGCCTGGTTTAGCGCGTCACGCAGCTGGCCGGCTGAAAGCGGCTTGAGCAGATAATCGTGAATCCCACTCGCAAGCAGGTCACGATAAAGGCGAACATCGTTCACCTGACCGATTGCGATCACAACAGTGCCAGGTTCGCAGACCTCGGCCAAAGCGTTGATATCATTCAGCGGGTCACCGCTTTCCGACAAGTCAACCAGCAGGATGTTCGGGCTGGCGCTGACGCTGAGTGATTGGATCGCGTTGCGCAAACCACCCTTGTTGCACTTTTCCGGCTGCCAGCCGAGCTCGATAACTACCGGACGTAGAACGTCAAGCGCAGCATCGTCGCAAATATAGGCAGCGAACGGATCACGATTGCCGGGCATTCCGGATTTCCAGGGCGCATTCATGGCTTAGTTACCTCCGGTTGCGTTTTCTGATAGGCCGCCGGCTCCGGTCGGAGCCGCATCGCGATATGTCTCGATCGCTTTGCTTGAGCTCATGATCACGGTTTCACCCGTACCCTTTTGACCTTCGATCAGGTCTTCCGGGTTTGCGATCATGGCAGCCAGGTTACTGTTGGTTGCACAGCCGTAGTTCGGGCTGGTCCCATTGTTATAGTTCATGTCGGAAGTAGCCGACCAATTTGGGCATCCCGGCACATGAGCTTTCGAACGCGTTACTATAACGCGGGCATAGCCTGGTTGTGATGCGCCAGAGGTGACCGGCGCCTCATCCGAAAGCAGTACGCCGTGGCGTCCAGCCAATTGACTGACGGCTTCGAGCACAGCATCGCTGGCGAGAGGGTCATCAATCGAAACACGATCACCATAACCCAGTTCGAGTGCTTCGAACCATCCATCGAGACGCTGCTGGTCAGCAATGCTGAGGCCGCTCTGGCTCGACTGTACGTCGAATGTGTAGTTGTTGCGCTCTACGACAGGTTGATTGACGCTGTAGAGGCTCTTGGTGGTTGGCATTCCGCCGCATGCACCCAGCGCGAGGCCGAGCGAGAGGGCGAGTGCGCCTGCTAGCTTGCTGTGATTTGCAAGGGGCATTGTTCTCACCTTTCTCAATTAGAGGTTGAAACCAGGAGTCGCGACAGCTGCGCTGCGACCCTCGTTATTTTCGTCTTCGGCACGGCGAGGCGCCACTGCATCAGGGGTCACGCCGCCCACATCAGGTGCACCGCCGCCATTGCCCGGTTGCGGGTTAGGGCGCTCACCGCCGTTTGCACCATGACTGCGGAAACCAAGGAACTGTTGCAGCTCGGTTGTCGCGTTAAAACCATCGGTTGGGAGGCGGATGTCGCGGTCGTTGACCGGCTTCACCAGATATGGAGTAACCACGATAACCAGCTCGGTCTCGCCCTTACGGAATGAGCGTGAACGGAACAGGTTGCCAAGAATTGGCATGTCACCAAGCCCTGGCGCCTTGTCGATTGTAGACTGAGCGTTGTTGTTCATCAGACCAGCAATCATGAAGCTCTGGCCTGAACCAAGCTCAACGGTTGTTTCAGCGCGGCGTGTTGTAAGCGCCGGGATCTGGAAGCCGTTGATGGTCACTGCACCTTGCGACGACAGTTCGGAGACTTCCGGACGCACACGGATCGAGATCCGGCCGTTGGAAAGCACCGTTGGTGTGTAGGCCAGGCTTACGCCATATTTACGATATTCGATCGATGTCGAACCAAGGCCCTGGCTGGTTGGGATCGGAAATTCTCCGCCCGCCAGAAATTCAGCTGTTTCGCCAGAAAGCGCGGTCAGGTTTGGCTCTGACAGAGTGGTAACAAGGCCGCTTGTTTCAGCCAGATCAAGCGCGCTGGCCAGATCAAGACCCAGGAACTTGTCGAAGCCTGAGATCGTCGTTCCCGGAGCATTTTGCTTTACAAGCGACGCACCGTCGGCAGCTTCAGTTCCACCATTGAATACCGGCCCATTGACGGTCCACCGTGGAAGGAAACCTTCACGACCAGTTGAAACGCCAAAGCGGAAGCCATCTGTGCCGTCAAAGGTGTTCAGGTTGCCACCGATCGATCGAACCAGCGAACGGCTGACCTCTGCAAAGCGAACACGCAGGTTCACTTGCAGCGGCGTGGCCATGCGCATGCGGCTGATGACATTGGTATCGTCACCAACGAATGCCTGCACAAGTCGCTCGACCTCTGAAACATCCTCAGGCGAGCCTACTGTGCCGGTCAAAAGCAGCGTGTCCGAACCCATTGTGGCGACGCTGACTTTTGCATCTGGCATAGCCAGAGCCAGCATCTGGTCGACGCTTTCGATGTTTGAACCAACGCGAATATTGGCAGACCAGATCACATCACCGCGTGCGTTACTGGCGTAGATTGTGGTTTCGCCACCGGCTTTGCCGAATACATACAGCTGACGCTGGGATTTAACCTGTACATCGGCAATAGTGTCATTGGCGATGAAAACGTCTGACATCTGACCAGGGACTGAGATCAACTGACCGCGGCCAATCGAGATCACAATTTCCTCTGCAGGTGAAGCGAAGGTTTGCGCTGTCACAGTCGTCATCGGTGCCGCAGCCAATGGCGCGAAGGCCAGGCTGGCAAGCAGCAATTTGGCAGTCAGGCGACTTTTCATGGTCTTGCCCCTCGGTTTAAAAATGCTTGTCATCGTGCCGCTCCTCACCGGATTACTGATTTGCCGGCGATAGGAACCATCTGGCCCCCGGCGCGGACGTTTTGAGCGTTTTGCAGATTGAGTGCGGTTCCAGCATTACCGAGCGTTACCTCGGAGGTGTTGCTGCCCCGCGAAACGCGAACCTTCGGACCAGGTACGATAGGGGTACCATCGGCGTTCTTAGGTTGAGCTGCTTCGATCACCGGCATTGTGCGGCGCTGGAAACGCGACACGTCACCGCCAGTGCTGACTGAAGTGCCACGCTCTGCCGGACGGTTCATTGCTGCACGCAGAATGCGCTCTTCTTCTTCCGGAGTAGCGTCATCAGGGATGACAACGTCGCCTGAAGCAATCGCGCGCTCAAGTTCTGCCTGATTGTCTGCGATTGAGCGCAGGGCGAGGCTGAGCGTGCCGATTGTCTGTGCAACGGCGACCTTCTCCGCGATTGTCGGTGTCACCTCCAAAGTAACAGTCTTGAATGCGCGAACAATGGTGCGGCCATCTTCGGTAGTTTCCTGATTGGTTGCTTGGTCAGTTGCCAACACGCGAAGATTGCGGAGAACGGTCTCTGCTGCTTTCAGAGGCTGGCCATCATCGCCGGTGACAGTTTGTGTCAGTACGAGATCAACCCGGTCACCAGGGAATACGAAGCCAGCAACGCCGGTCTTTGCAGACACTGGAACCGTCACTGCACGCATGCCTGGCCCAAGCGCCGCTGCAAGGAACCCGCGATCGCCAGGGCTCACCAAAGAGCCTTGCGTTACAGGCTCACCAGCGGTGACCGAATGCCGAACAACCGTGCCGAGCAATTGATTGATGTCTGATTCGCCATCAAGGAAGTATGCGTCCTGCACCAGCTCTTCCGGCCACTGTTGGAAGCTCAACGCGTCCGCAGTGATAATAGTGCCGGTTGGCAGTGCGCGCTGCGCCACGAGAACCTTTGGTCCTTCAGGCACAGGTGCCGCTTCAACTTCAGGTGCCGAAGATCCGGCAAACATGCTCCGAGCTGCCAATGCTGTACCGACCGCAACGACCAGTGCTAAAAGCAGCAAAACAAACTTCTTCCTATCCATGGCTAATCAAGCCCCCTAGTTCGGCCCGAAAAATTCGGGCGGGAATGGTTTGTCCGGATATTATCGAACTGGTTAAAACCAGGTTCATCCCAATCCAGAAGATGAGTTGAACCGAGGTAAATATTGTGCGCCAAGCACCCACAAACCGCCGATTGCGATCGCCACTCCATATGGAATTGCGATCCGATTTTTATGTCTGCGGATGATGTGCCAACCGCCCATCACGATGGTCAGCACGCCGCCGGCGAGCGCCATCACAACAAGCAGTCTGAGAAACCAGGTCGGCTCGATCCAAAGCGCAAGTGCGGTGAGCAGTTTGACATCACCGCCGCCCATCATCTTTGCTGCAAACAGTCCGGCAAAGAGCGCAAACGCAGCGACCGCAACGCCCAGTTGCATGGCGACGCCCGGCCAGATCGACAGACCACTGCTCCACCAGAATACAGGAGCAGCCAGAGCGATTCCGGCATTGAGCCAGTTGTCGATCTGGCGCCGACGCAGATCAGTGAACGCCGCGAACAGCAGCGCGATTGCCAAGCCGACAAGCAGTCCGTAGTATAGAAATTCAATCAACATTTGGCCCCCAAGGTTTCCCTTGGGACACAGTGCTAAAGACTATGACTTACTAAAAAGTAACCACGGCCAGAGAGTTGAAATTAGCCACGTGAGCGAAACAGCCTTGGAACAGATCAACCGCCGCGCCATTCCCGTCCATGCAACCGAGAGTTTCTGGACTGCTCAAGACGGTCACAAGATCCGCCGGATCGATTGGCCCGGTCTGGAAACAGGCGGCACGCCGCGCGGTTCGATCCTGTTCTTTCCCGGGCGCGGCGATAATTACGAGAAGTACCTTGAGACGCTGGAAGAGTGGCATCGGGCCGGCTGGCGCGTGACGGCCGCGGATTGGCGCGGGCAAGCGGGCTCCGGCCGATTGGGGAATGATGCGGTAACCGGCCATGTGGATGACTTCGCGACTTGGATTGATGATCTTCAATCCTTCTGGACGGACTGGAAGGCAGCGACTCCGAGGCCGCACATACTTTCTGCACATTCTATGGGCGGACATTTGGTCTTGCGGGGTATTGCGGAACGCAAAGTCGATCCCGACGCAATGGTTCTGTCCGCACCGATGTTGGGCTTTGTGGGTTCAATACCATCTGCAATCGGGCACCTTGCCGCTAAGCTTATGTGCGCGATCGGGGACCCAAAGCGCCCGGCATGGAAGTGGAACGAAAAGCCCGGCGTTGTGCCGGCTGGTCGGCAAGCGCTGCTGACGGGCGATGATGATCGCTATGAGGATGAGCAATGGTGGCGCAACGAACGGCCTGAACTGGTTATGGGGCCGGGAAGCTGGGGCTGGGTTGAGCGAAGTTATGCATCCATGCGGTGCCTGTTTGCGCCGGGCCTATTGGAAAGCGTCGACACCTCCGTGCTGCTATTGGGAACATCGAACGACAAGCTTGTATCCGTGCGCGTCATCGAAGAGGCCGCCGAAAGATTGCCAGCGGGTGAGCTGGTGCGTTTTGGCGAGGAAGCTCAGCATGAAATATTGCGCGATACTGATGCCGTGCGGGAGAGGGCAAAGACAGCAATAGACGAGTTTTTGGATCGGGTGGCTCCGCAAAAGTGACCGAACAATTCGACGTTGCGATTATTGGCGCTGGAATGGCAGGCGCGAGTTTAGCGGCTGAGGTCGGCGCATCAGTGCGCGTCTTGCTTCTCGAAGCTGAAGATGTGCCGGGCTATCACTCGACCGGGCGGTCCGCCGCATTCTGGGAAACCTGCTATGGCGGTCCGGAGATTGTCCCTCTGACAATGGCCTCGGGCGGTTATCTAAGAGAGCACGGATTCTTGAGCGACCGCGGCGCGCTTTATCTCGCGCGCGAGGCGGATCAGCCGCTTATTGATGAATTTGTCATGCGCTTTGCGGACACGGGAGCCGAGTTCGAACAGATTGATCGAGCAACTTTGGATGAAATGGTGCCTGGCCTTCGTCCCGAATGGGACCGTGCGATCTTGCAGCGTGCATGTGCAGATATCGATGTGGCAGGGCTGCATGCGCATTACCTCGCACGAGCCAAACGAAATGGCGTCGAACCCAATTGCCGAGCTCGGGTGCGGGACCTGAATGCTTTTCCCGATGGCTGGGACATTCAATGCGAAGATGGTCGGCGCTATACATCAAGAATCGTCGTCAACGCAGCGGGGGCGTGGGCAGATGCCTTGGCAAAGCTGGCCGGGGCAACTCCGTTGGGTATCCAGCCTTTGCGTCGCACGGTGGTTCAGCTTCGCACCGATCCGCCATTGTCACCTGACCAGCCATTGTGTCTGGATATCTCCGGCAGTTTCTATTTCAAACCGGAAAGCGGGGGCCGGTTGTGGCTTAGCCCCCATGATGAAACCCCCACCGATCCGTGCGATGCTGCGCCTGAAGAATTCGACGTAGCGCTTGCTATTGATCGGTTCCAGAACGTGACAGAATGGAACGTAGAGAGGGTAGAGCGCAAATGGGCGGGGCTGCGCAGCTTCGCACCTGATCGCCGGCCGGTTTACGGGTTTGATCCCCGCATCGAGAATTTTTTCTGGTTTGCAGGTCAGGGCGGCTACGGGATTCAAACCGCACCTGCCGCCGCGCGATTGGGCGCACAATTGTTGCTTGGGAAAGGGCGAGACGAATTGACTAGAGGCCTTGATCTGGCGCTCTATTGTCCGGATCGCTTTTGCTAAGCGGCAGCATTTGCAAAGCCACGTAAAATCGCGACGCTTGGTCTAGCTTTTTGAATTGGTGACGCTACGGCACGGCTTAGTTCAATGCCTTTGAGGGAGCCATTACATGGCGCACCGCTTCGAAATTCGCAAAAACAAGAAAGGCGAATTCGTTTCGTATTTCATCTACAATTCGGAAACGATCTGGTGGACTGAAGGCTACAGCTCGAAGGCAAGCGCGAATAACGCGATTGCGTCTGCTCTGAAGAACGGGCCGAATGCAGAGGTCGTCGACAACTACTGACTTTTGCTTGAGAGTTCGCAGAACGCGTTTCAAAAGGGTCGATCAAATTGGGTTGAGGTTACTCGCCTCGTCCGACTTGCTCGGCCCTTTCGCTTGCCAGCTGGTCAACCCGCTCGTTCTCAGGGTGTCCGTTGTGCGCTTTGACCCAATTCCATTCGATTTCATGCCTTGCGGCTGCCTCAATTAGATCGTGCCATAAATCTGCATTCAGCACCGGCTTTTTCGCCGCCGTTTTCCAGCCGCGCTTTTGCCAGCCGCCAACCCATTTCGTGATTCCATCAATCACATATTTGCTGTCTGAATAGAGAGATATCCGGCAAGGCTCGGTCAGGGCATTGAGTGCCTCAATCACCGCGGTCATCTCCATCCGATTGTTGGTGGTGTCCAGCTCGCTACCGGACAATTCCTTTTCATGCTTGCCCATCCGCAGCAGCGCCCCCCAGCCTCCGGGGCCGGGGTTGCCCTTACAGGCACCGTCCGTGAAGATCTCAACCTGTCGCATGGGTTTGCTGCCTGCCTCAGACATGTGGTGTGAACAGTGCTGATCCGGAGCTTGCATAGAATTGGGACCGGCGGACAAAATCCATCGGGTCCTTGCGTGCTACCAAGGCGCCGTCAGGTGTATCGAGCCAATCTGCAGCGCGTGATGAAATAAACCGCATGCATGCCCCGCGAACAAATACCGGCATGGCCGCCAATTCGGCCGCGCTCAATTCGCGGACCGATTGGTACCCTCTCAACAAGGCTGCTCCGATCTCTGGTCGATAGCTATGCCCGCCGCGCTCAAAGCTCCACGCGGCATGCGTCACGGCCAGATCGTAGGCAATGAAGTCTGTCGCTGCGAAGTAGAAATCGATCAGGCCGCTAACCTCATCACCCAACATCAGAACATTGTCCGGAAACAGATCGCAATGCACGACACCGTGCGGCAAACCACCGGGCCAATCGCCTGCCAGTACACCAAGCTCATCAAACGCAAAGTCTGCCAGTGCCGGGTCAATTCTGTCCAGCGCTTCGGCGCCGCAACGATTGATTGTGTGGTCCCATTCGGCAAGACCCATGGTTTGATGTCGCTGATGTTCAAAATCATCGACCGCCAGATGCATTTGCGCAAGCGCTTTGCCTACGGAGTGAGCTTGATTGGCCGTTGGGTGGTCCACAGAGACGCCAGGCAGATACTCGATGATGGCAACTGCCTTGTCACCGATCATCCGGAATGCAGCGCCTTCACGATCATGGATTGTGCCTGGCACCGGGCAATCCCTTGCAGCCAGATGATCAAGCAAAGACAAGAAAAACGGCAGGTCCGATAGTTCGATCCGCCGTTCGTACATGGTCAAGATGAAGCGAGCGCCAGTGCCATCGCTCCCGCTTGTCTCGATGATCCAATTGCTGTTCGACACGCCCTCGGCAATGCCCTTGGCAGAAACGAGTTCGCCAACATCATATGTTGCGATCAGCTCCGCGAGCTCTTCTGCTCCGAGATGTGTGTAAACCGCCATCAGTTGAATCTGCCGCTATTCAAGCAATTGCCGCGGCAATTTGAAGACCATTTTCTCTTCTGCCGCCTTGACCGTTTCTTCTTTCACGTCGCGCCATTGGCTGAAACGGTCAATAACTTCGCGGACCAGCTTCTCCGGAGCCGAGGCGCCCGCGGTGAGACCGATCGTCTCGACACCGTTGAGCCACTCAGGATCAATTTCGTCTGCGCGCTGGATCAAATATGCTTTCGTCCCCAGACGCTCTGCCACTTCGACCAGCCGCAGCGAATTCGAACTGTTGGGCGCGCCGATGACCAGCACCAGATCGCTTTCAGGCGCGATCTTTTTTACCGCTGCCTGCCGGTTCGATGTCGCGTAACAAATATCCTCGGCCTTGGGTCCCACAATCTGAGGAAAGCGGGCTTGTAGGGCTTCGAGAATTTCTCGGGTATCGTCGACTGAAAGGGTGGTCTGTGTAAGGAATGACAAGTCATCACTCTCTGCGAACTCAAGCCTCGCAACGTCTTCAACCGTTTCCACCAGTGTCATTTGGCCCGGTTCAACCTGCCCCATGGTTCCGATTACTTCCGGATGGTCGGCATGGCCAACAAAGATGATATGGCGGTTCTTTTCGATCTGGCGTTCCGCCTGACGGTGAACTTTGCTCACCAAAGGGCATGTCGCATCGACATATATCAATTTGCGGCGTTCAGCCTCCGCCGGGACTGATTTGGGCACACCATGTGCGCTGAATACCACCGGTGCATCATCGGGCACTTCGTCCAGCTCTTCGACAAAGATCGCGCCCTTGGCCTTCAAATCTTCCACAACGTATTTGTTATGGACGATCTCATGCCGCACAAACACCGGTGCGCCATACCGTTCGAGCGCCTTTTCAACGATCTCGATTGCACGGTCTACCCCGGCGCAAAACCCCCGCGGGGCTGCGATCAAGAGTTTGAGGGCGGGGCTATTTTCCCCCGATTCTGCTTGTTGAAAGAGCGCGTTCATGTCACGCCCTCTAGCGCTTTGTGACGCGCACCGCTAGGGCGTGTCGATGTATTCTACGGCCAGCATATTCTGGTGCGGGCCAAGGCAATGATTGAGGATCGTAACGCGATGAACCGCAAGTTTCGCATTTTGGCAGCAACCGCATTTGTCGCCGGTCTGGCCGGCTGCACAAACGAAGGCGAGCTGGTTGTTGATCAAGGCGTGGGTATCACAACTGTTTTGGGCCAATGCCCTGCAGTGGGGATTCCCGACTACACCGGCGATATCACCGCCTTCCGCATTGAGGGCGATCGAACCGCGAACAACCTTGATATGACCGCGGCGATTACAAACCTGCGGTCGTCATGTGACGAGAACAGCACGGCAGACCAAGTCTATACCAGCGCCACATTCGATGTGCAGGCGCGTCGTACCGATGTCCGTGGTGCGCGTACGGTCGAACTGCCTTACTTCGTTACTGTCCTTCGCGGCGGCAGCGCAGTTGTGACCAAAAGCGTTGGCACAGTGACGCTGAATTTCGCTGATGGCCAGGAACGGGCGAGTGCAACCGCGCAGGCTGGTTCGTTTGTAAATCGGACCGAAGCAACCCTGCCAGAGGAAATCCGTTTGCAGATCACCCGTCGACGACGTGCAGGTGATCCAGATGCAGCGCTTGATCCGCTGGCCGATCCGCAAGTGCGCGCCGCTATCCAGCGGGCAAGTTTTGAGATGCTGATCGGTTTTCAGCTCACTCAAGACCAGCTTGCCTATAATGTGACGCGCTAAGCGAAGCGCGCTTTCATTACCTGAATTCTTGCGATTCTGGCCAATTCGGCTAGGCGCACAGATGTATGTCCGACACAATGACACTCTATAAGAATTTCGAAGCCGAGATCGCGGCCGTTTTGGCCGATCTTGAGACTGATGGCGTGCTTCCCGAAGGCACAAACCTGGCTAACGTCGCGGTCGAGCCGCCGCGCGATGCAAGTCATGGCGACCTGGCCACCAACGCCGCCATGGTGCTGGCCAAACCTGCAAAAACCAATCCGCGCGCGCTGGCCGAGGCAATAGTAGGCAAGCTGATCGATGATCCCGCGATTACAAGCGCTGAGGTTGCAGGCCCGGGTTTTATCAATTTGCGCTTGGATCCGGCTGTTTGGCTGCAAGAACTTGGCGTAATTGCGAGCCAGGCCGATGCCTATGGTCGCTCTCGGATGGGCGAAGGCATGCGGGTCAATGTCGAATATGTCTCTGCCAACCCCACCGGCCCGATGCATATGGGTCATTGTCGCGGCGCAGTGGTGGGCGATGCGCTTTCCAGCCTGCTCGAATTCGCAGGCCATGATGTTACGCGCGAATATTATATCAATGATGCCGGTGGACAGGTTGATGTGCTCGCACGCTCGGCGCACCTTCGCTATCTGGAAGCTCTGGGCGATGATATCGGCGAGATACCCGAGGGACTATATCCGGGAGAATATTTGAAACCGGTCGGGGTATATCTGGCAAGCGAGCTCGGTGACCGGTTCAAGTCAGCACCTGAACAGGAATGGCTGCCGATTTTCCGCGCCGAAGCGGTCACGAAGATGATGGATCTCATCAAATCCGATCTGGCCACGCTGGGAATTCATCATGATGAATTCGCGTCCGAGGCCGCACTACAGGCCGCAGGCAAACCCGAAGCTACCGAAGCGTGGCTGCGTGAATATGGCTTGGTTTATGATGGTGTCCTCGAAGCCCCGAAGGGCAAGGCTCCACCAGAGGATTGGGAGCCGGTTGAGCTGCCGCTTTTCCGTTCGACCCAGTTTGGAGACGATCAGGATCGCCCGATCAAGAAATCGAACGGGGCGTGGACCTATTTCGGCGCTGATCTCGCCTATCATATGCAGAAGGCGGAAAGCGCTGATGCGCTGATCGACATCTGGGGTGCGGATCACGCAGGCACGGTCAAGCGGATCAAGGCCGCGGTTGCTGCGCTGTCCGAGGGGCAGGGCAAGCCCGTGCCGTTCGATGTGAAGCTGGTCCAGATGGTTCAGCTGATGCGTGGTGGTGAGCCTGTCAAGATGTCCAAACGTTCGGGCAACTTCATCACTATTGCCGATATGGTGGAAGAAGTCGGCAAGGATGTTGTTCGCTTCACCATGCTGACGCGCAAGCCCGAAGCGCAGATGGAATTTGACTTCGCCAAAGTGATTGAAGCCTCAAAAGACAATCCGGTGTTCTATGTACAATATGCCCATGCCCGGATTTGCTCGAATTTGCGCAAGGCGCTGGCTGATGAGGGGATTGCCCCCTCTGCAGCGAATCTTGCTGCGTTGGGCGAAGAAGAGCTTGCGCTGATCAAGCTGGCTGCACAGTTCCCGCGTGAAGTGGAAGCTGCGGCAAAAGCGCGCGAACCGCACCGGATTGCGTTCTATCTCTATGAGCTGGCTAGCGCTCTGCACTCTTTCTACACGCTCGGCCGCACAGATACGGACAGACGCTTTATCGTGGCAGATAAGCCGGAATTGTCCGCTGCAAGGCTTTTCCTTGCCGCTCAATTGGGGCAGGTTATCCGAAACGGCTTAAAGATATTGGGGGTCGACGCGGTTGAGGAGATGTGAGTGTGATCTCTATGAGTGACACTGGCAGCAATAATGAGTTGGCGCTGGATAGTGACGACAGCCTGCCATGGCTCGAATCCGATGAATATGATCCGGATGAGGGTGCGGTTGATACCTCGCGTATCGTGACGTTTGCTGGTGTGTTGTTGCTTTTGCTGGTCGCCGGGATTGGCGGCGTCTGGTGGTATTCCAACAGTCTCCAGGGTGAGCAGATCGTTGCTGATGGCAGCACGATCAAGGCGCCCGAAGGCCCCTATAAAGAGCGCCCTGCGGACCCGGGTGGCAAGGAATTCGCCGGAACGGGTAATGTCGCGCCCGGAGTGGGTGAAGGCGTCTCGGCGGAAACCCAATTGGCTGATGTGAAAACATCAACGCCGATCGCTGCGCCAACCAGTGCACCGCGTCCAACTATTACAACGCATCCAGAGGGCGGAAGCGCCCCAGCAGACGGCGGTGTAGCTGTTCAGGTGGGCGCATACGGATCCCGGGCAAAGGCCGAATCCGGCTGGGTAACATTGCGTGGGCAAACCACATTGCTCAACGGTGTGCGTTACCGGATTGTTCAGGGGCAGGCGGACATCGGCACAGTCTACCGTTTGCAAGCGCTTCCCGGCGATCTGGCGACGGCGCGAACACTCTGCAACGGCCTTAAAGCCGATGGCATTGCTTGCAATATCAAGCAGTAGGGCGCGCGGAATGCGCCGAATGCGCTAAAATGGTGCTGGAAAGCATCGTTTTCCCCCAAAGTAATGATCATTCGCCTTGCCGTAACGGTGCTTAGCTGCGAATTTTTTGCCCATGACACCTGCCATATTCGGGATTGCCGGAGCCCAGCTCACCGAAGAGGAGCGCGCGTTCTTTCGCGAGGCCGATCCGGCTGGCTACATCCTGTTTGGACGCAACTGTGTCGATCCGCAGCAATTGCGCGCGCTGACCGATGATCTTCGCGCCATTCACGGGCGGGAGCAGCTGCTGGTTTCGATCGATCAGGAGGGCGGGCGGGTTGCCCGACTGAGGCCGCCGCATTGGGCGCATTATCCCTCTGGGCAGACTTTTGATGCGCTTTATCAAATTGCCCCTGCCAGCGCGATTGAGGCGGCGCGAGCCGGCGCGCATGCGATGGCGCTCGAACTCTCTGCGATGGGCATCACGGTCGATTTTCATCCACCGCTCGATGTCCGCCAGCCGGGCGCACATGACGTAATCGGTGATCGCGCCTTGGGCAGCGAACCGATGCAAGTGGCCGCAATTGGCCGTGCCATTCTGGATGGGCTCGCCAAAGGCGGTGTTGCGGGTTGCATCAAGCACATGCCGGGCCATGGCCGGACAACCACGGATACGCATCATGCCTTGCCAACGGTCACCGCAAGCGAGGAAGAACTGGAATTGGATATCGCTCCGTTTCGAGCTGTGAACAAAGCGCCAATCGGCATGACCGGGCACTTGCTCTTCAATGCGTGGGACAAGGATAAACCCGCCACGCTCTCACCTTTCATCATCAGCGAGATCATCCGCAAGCGTATCGGCTTTGACGGTCTTTTGTTGACGGATGACATCGATATGGAAGCCCTGAACGGAACCGTTCCCGAACGCGCCGTTGCGGCGCATTCGGCGGGCTGCGATATCGTGCTCAACTGCTGGGCGAAAATGCCGGACATGGTTGCAATTGTTGACCAATTGCCGGCTATGGACCAGGTGGCACTGGCACGTTTGGACAATGCGCTGAAAACTACACAACTGCGTGATGACCTTGGCGAGCACACAGAGCTGCTCGCGAAGCGTGATAGTTTGCTGGAATTGGCAGGAGAAGCAGCATGAGCGACGAGAGCCTGCTTATCGAAACGCCGATGTCAGATGACGATGCCGAGAGCTGGGGCGGCATCGCGGCGGCCGAGAAGCCGGATGACAGGGCGCTCTACCTTGAGCTTGAAGGTTGGGAAGGCCCGCTAGACCTATTGCTCGACTTGGCCCGGCGGCAGAAAGTCGATCTTCGGCAGATTTCCATTCTTGCTCTGGTTGATCAATATCTGGGTTACATCGACCGTGCAGAAGCGCTTAAGCTGGAGCTTGCGGCAGATTATCTGGTGATGGCCGCCTGGCTTGCCTATCTCAAATCTTCGCTGTTGCTGCCCAAGGAAGAGCAGGAAGATCCAAGCCCAGAAGAGCTGGCGTTCAAACTGCAATTACGCCTGCAACGCCTGGGCGCCATGCGCGAAGCTGCGGCGCGGCTGATGGGTCGCAATCGGATCGGTCGCGATGTGTTCTTGCGCGGAGCGCCGGAAGGATTGCGGATTGATCGAAAGACGCAATGGACTTGCGATAGCTACGCATTGATCCAGGGCTATGGGCAGGTCAAGGCGCGCACTGCGCCCCGGATTTACCACGTGTCTGATCGCCCGGTGATGACGCTGGATAGCGCGCTTGATCGTGTGTCTGCCATGTTGGGTGTAACGCTGGAGTGGATGGGAATACGGGAATTCCTGCCGCCCCATGCCGAGCCGCGACTGCGCAAGTCTGCATTGGCTTCCAGTTTTGTCGCAGCGTTGGAGTTGGCCCGCTTGGGAAGGGCGGAAATCGCGCAGGAAGAGATCTTCGGAGAGATGCGTATTCGGAGGATAACGCAGTGAGCGCAGAGCAATTGGACGATACGGTACGCGCTGTCGAAGCAACGTTGTTCGCATCTGAAGAGCCGATGTCGGTCGACGCTTTGGCCGGGCATTTGGGAGGCTTGGAGACTTCGTCGGTGCGAGAGGCTTTGTTGGAGCTGCAAGCGCACTACGAAGGTCGCGGGATCCAATTGGTTGAACGCGGAAAGCGCTGGCATTTCGAAACCGCCCACGATCTGGCGCATCTTCTCCGCCGTGAACGCGAACAGGTTCGTCGGCTTAGTCGCGCTGCCACCGAAGTACTTGCGATTGTTGCGTATCATGAACCGGTCAGCCGCGCGGAAATCGAAGCAATCCGCGGCGTGCAGACCGCCAAGGGCACGCTTGACGTGCTGATGGAAGCGGGCTGGATCAAGCTCGCCGGGCGGCGCGAAGTGCCGGGGCGCCCGGTGATTTACGCCACCACACCCGAATTTCTGGATCACTTTGGGCTGTCCAGCCACCGTGATCTGCCCGGTATCGATGAGTTGAAGGCAGCGGGTCTGTTGGATCCCGTTGAAGACGCTTATGACGCAATGCAGGAAGAGGCAGATACGAAAGAGCAGAACAGCGATGATGTTGACGAAGACGCCGATGAAACAGCGTTTGCCGATGATGAGAATGCGGAAAGCGCCGAACCTTCTGCAGCATGACTGGCGCTGCGCGCCAATCCACCCTATATTGATATAAGTTTTGTAAGAAAGGCAGTCCCATGGGTCTCAGTGTCTGGCAGCTTCTGATTATTGCGCTGGTTGTGCTTGTCCTATTCGGGCGTGGCCGCATTTCCGAAATGATGGGTGATTTTGGTAAGGGAATCAGTAGCTTCAAGAAAGGCATGAGCGAGGAAGAAGCGAAATCTTCCAAGCCCGCCGGACAGATTGAAGGGCAAGCCAAGGAAGCGCGCAGCGATGCTGAGCAGAAGGCTGATCCTCAGCCAGCCCCGCGCCCCGATACACCAGACCAGCGCCGATAGGAGGCACTTTTCATGTTCGACATCGGCGCCGCCGAGCTGCTGGTGATCGTTGTCGTGGCCATCATTGTAATCGGCCCGAAGGAAATGCCGCGCGCTATGCGGACAGCAGGCAGCTGGATCGGAAAAGTGCGCAAGGTTTCCGCGCATTTTCGCAGCGGTATCGACACGATGATCCGCGAGGCAGAGCTGGAGGAAATGGAAGCCAAGTGGAAAGCGCGTAATGAAGAAATCATGGCGCGAACGGGAACTGGTGAACAGGCGCCTGAAGACGAAATGACAGGGCCACCGGCTGTTTCTGCAGAGTCTGCGGCGTTTGTTGAACCGGCCAAGCCCAAGCCGGCCAAGCCTGTTGCTCTTGAAGACCCGCAATTGCCACTCGATTCACCCAAGAAGGGCGAGGGGGATTAGATGCAATGGCGCTCAAGATCCGCGATATTGATGATACAGAAGCTCCGCTGATCGATCATTTGATCGAACTGCGTGCACGGCTGCTCAGGTGCGTTGTGGCACTCGGTATCGCTTTCGCGATCTGTTTCTATTTTGCCGACCCGATTCTTGGCTATCTGGTTCAGCCTTTGAAGAACGCGTTTCCTGATGGTGACGGGCAGTTGATTTTCACCAAGCTCTACGAGGTGTTCTTTGTAGAATTGAAAGTGGCACTGTTCGCGGGATTCTTCTTCAGTTTCCCGGTCATCGCGAATCAGCTTTGGGCGTTTGTCGCTCCGGGCCTTTATGCGAAAGAGAAGAAGGCTTTTCTGCCATTCCTTGTTGCTACGCCGATCCTCTTCACTGCAGGCGCGGCTCTGGCCTATTATGTGGTCATGCCAACGGCCTTCCGATGGTTTCTCGGATTTGAAGGTGAAGCAGGCGGACTGACTATCGAAGCCCTGCCTGCCGCCGGTGAGTATCTTGGCCTGGTTATGCAGTTCATTTTGGCATTCGGCATCAGCTTCTTGCTGCCAGTCTTGCTGTTGTTGCTGCACCGCGCAGGCATCGTCACGCGCGAACAGCTTTCAGGGGCGCGGCGCTATGTGATCGTTGGCGTGGTTGCGTTGGCCGCGATTGTTACGCCGCCAGACCCTGGTTCACAGGTTATTCTGGCGGTGCCTTTGTTGTTGCTATTCGAAGGTTCGCTTTTGCTGATGTGTCTTCAAGAGCGAAAGGCGATCACGGATAGCGAAGTTGAGTCGGTAACAAGCGCACCCGAATAGATCGGCTACGATGGCCCGCCATCCATAGATACATCGAACGCACAAAAAATGGGGCCCCGAAGGACCCCGTTTAATTTGTCTTGAAAACCCTCTTACGGGCTGACGGGATCGTCGTCGCCGTCTGCAGCGATAACGATACCGGCAATAACTGCAGCAGCCGCAAGAACAGCGATCAGGAGGCCTGAGCCGCCCTGAAGCTGGCTTTCGCCTTCAACCGGTGCCGGAGCACGGTCAAGCGAAACTTCTGCGATTGCCGGAGCAGTTGCCAGCGAGAGGACCGCAGCAGCTGCTGCGAGAGTACGGATTTTCATCGAGTGTCTCCTATGGGGTATTTTCTTGACACATTTGTCTCCTACGAAACTGTCTCTCACAAGACAAGACTGAATTCGTATGTCAGTGTCGTCAAACTGGTTCAAAACGTCGCCGAAACGATCAAATGTGCCTTTTTCTGTTGCAAGAGTGCGACGAAAGCGACGCTAGTCCCGAAGAACCGCTCCACTGCACCAAGCACCAATGCGAATCAAAGGTAAATTTTACGTCGAATTTGTTATTGGTTATTCGGTCATTCTGACCCAGTCATTTGTTTTCAAATACTCTTTCGCCACCAATCCAAGTCTCCAAGACTTGCATTTCTCGGATATCTTGGGGCGAGGAAAGCATCGGGTCACGATCGACCAGAATGAAATCTGCTCGTTCTCCAGCGATGAGACGCCCGAACCGCCCGTCGGCGAAGCCGGCATAGGCTCCGTCTGCGGTGAATCCGGCCAATGCCACATCGCGTGAAATCGTTTCTCCTGGCAGCCAGCCGCCGAATGGCTCACCATCCGCGTCGGTCCGGCTGATCGCCACTGAGAGTCCTGCGAATGCATCCGCAGGTTCAACGGGCGCATCGGATCCGAACGCCAAGGGAGCGCCAGCAGCAGCAATACTGCGCCAGGCATAGGCGCCGCCCAACCGATCGGGGCCAAGGCGGGCTTCTGCCATCAAACGATCGCTTGTCTGGTGAAGCGGTTGCATTGAAGCAATGGTGCCGTTTTGGCCAAATCTTACGATTTCATCGGGATCGACAATTTGAGCATGTTCGATCCGCCAGCGCCGGTCACCCGAGTAGGTTTCACTAAGCTCGCTAATGGCATCGAGCACTTCAGCGTTAGCGGCATCTCCGATCGCGTGGATTGCGGTTTGAAAGCCATCCATCGCCGCCCGGCTCATCAGGTTGCGAAGCTGTGCGGGCGTCAAGAGTGCCAAGCCATGATGATCACTCTCGTCATGATAAGGCTGCTTGAGCACCGCCCCCCTCGATCCCAATGCCCCATCAAGATACAGCTTTATTCCATTGAGGCGTAACCTGTCTTCATAGAGCCAGGGTGTGGGCGCGGGACCGGCGATGAGCTCCATCGTTTTGACATCGTTTGCATATGCCATGATGCGGATCTTGAGCGACCCATGGTCGCCCGCCCGGCGGAAAGCCTGCCAATCCTCGACTGACGTGCCCATGTCAGCAACTGCGGTGATGCCGCTGGCGAGCAGGACATCTTGCGCCTTGTGAAGCGCAACATCGCGGTCGCTTGGGCGAGGTTCAGGCACAATCGCGTTGATGAAGCTTTCAGCCGCATCAATGAACACACCGGTAGGGTTGCCAGCCGGGTCGCGGATGATCCGTCCACCGTTTGGATCTGTGGATGCTCGCGTGACGTTGGCTTTCGACATGGCAAGGCTATTCGCCCAGCCGGCATGGCCATCCACGCGAGCAAGCCACACCGGACGGTCAGAAACAACTGCGTCCAGCTCGGCTGCGGTCGGAAATCGTCCAAGCCCCCATTTCTCCTGGTTCCAGCCGCGCCCGATAATCCAGGGACGACCGGGGTTCGCTTCCGCAAAGTTACGGACTGCGTCGAGTGCTTCTTCCAGCGAGTTGGTTCGGGAAAGGTCGAGTGTCAGTTGGCCAAAACCAATGCCCATAACATGGACATGGCTGTCGATCATGCCGGGCAGCATGACCCGGCCTTCGCCATCGATCTGATAGTCGATGCTGCCGGGTCGAGGGTCACCCGACTTTACGAGTTCGCGAACCTTGCCATCATCCGAAATCACAAGCCCAGTGAATCGTTCGACTTCGCCATCTGCATTGATGGTGATACCCACCACATTATCGATCAGCGTGTCAGCCCAGGCTGGTGTTGCAAACAAGGTGGCAGTGCTGGCGATCCCGGCCAGGGCAAATTTGAGAAACATCATTTCTCTCCTTTCGGCAACCGGCTGATCAGCGCGCTGGTGTCTTTCCGCCCTCCGCCCGATGCCTGAATTTCAGCATAGAGTTGATCGACCAGCTCCGTCACGGGGGCTGACAGACCCAGGCCGCGCGCTTCTTCGAGTGCATAGCCAAGGTCTTTGCGCATCCAGTCGATCGCGAAGCCAAAATCAAACTCGTCCTTGACCATGGTGTGCCAGCGATTCTCCATTTGCCAGCTTTGCGCCGCGCCGCCCGAGATCGCATCCAAGGTTTTGTCGAGATCGAGACCAGCGGCTTGTGACAGCCGGATGGCCTCACTCAAGCCGCCGAGAACACCAGCGATGCACATCTGGTTCGCCATCTTGGCCGTCTGGCCTGCGCCTGCATCTCCAACATGGACAATTCGCGCCGCGTAGCATTCCATAACCGGGGCCGCGCGCTCCATGTCTTCAGCGGTTCCGCCGCACATGATCGCAAGTTTTCCGTTTTCGGCACCTGCTTGCCCGCCGGAAACCGGTGCATCAACAAAGCCAACGCCCTTGGCTCTGCACGAGTCAAAGAGTTTGCGCGCTAGATTAGCAGATGTCGTGGTATGATCGACCATCAAAGCTCCGTCAGACATCGCCTCAAGCGCGCCATTCTCTCCCAGTATGACCTGCTTGACGTCCTGATCATTGCCGACACAGGTAAAAACTATGTCTGCTCCGCGCGCAGCTTCGGCAGGCGTGCCTGCACCAGAAAGCTGTAGCCCTTCGTCAGCCCACTTGGCCTGCCATTCTTCCACCCGTGCCTTGGTGCGATTGTAGACTGTGACTTGGTGATCTGCGCGTGCGAGATGACCGGCCATCGGACCGCCCATCACACCAAGCCCAAGGAATGCGACTTTGCCATGTGTCTTCATAGTCTGTGTGCGGTAATGCGAATTGGCGGCGCTGCAACCGCTTTTATCATTGACTAAAGGCTGATTGACGTTGCGGCGCGTAGGCCAAACGCCTATCCCGCCGCCCATGAATAGCCTACCGGCCTTTGCCAGCGAAGCTGAAGCGCGTGCCGCGCTGACAATTGATGATGTCCGAGCCGCCGCTGAGCGGATCGAAGGCGCAGTCGTGCGTACGCCCATGATGCACTCAATTACGCTGTCCGAAATTGCCGGCTGCGAGATTTGGCTGAAATTCGAGAACTTGCAGTTCACTGCGGCGTATAAGGAGCGTGGAGCGCTCAACGCCTTGTTGCATCTGACCGATGAACAGCGCCAGCGTGGTGTTATCGCCGCTTCGGCTGGAAACCATAGCCAAGGTCTTTCGTATCATGGCACCCGGTTGGGTGTTCCGGTGACCATCGTGATGCCGCGCACGACGCCAACCGTGAAGATCATGCAAACCGAAAGTGTCGGCGGCAAGGTTGTCCTAGAAGGCGAGACCTTTGATGACGCCCACGCGCACGCCCGGCAGTTGGAAAAAGAACGCGGGCTGACCTTTGTGCATCCATTCGATCATCCCCTGGTGGCTGCCGGGCAGGGCACCGTTGCGATCGAGATGCTGGAAGAGCAGCCGGATCTGGACTGCATGGTTGTGCCGATCGGCGGTGGCGGGCTAATGTCCGGCATGGCGACAGTTGCCGATGCGATCAATCCCGATATCGAGATGATTGGTGTGCAGGCAGAGCTGTTCCCTTCGATGTACGCCAAGGTGCGCGGGGAAGATATGGCATGCGGCGGTGATACACTCGCAGAAGGCATTGCGGTGAAGGCACCGGGCGAGTTCACCTCGAAAATCATCGCGCAGCTGGTCGATGAAATACTGCTCGTGGACGAGCGCTCGCTCGAGAAAGCTGTCTCTCTTCTTCTCCAGATCGAGAAGACTGTGGTTGAAGGTGCTGGTGCGGCAGGGCTTGCCGCGGTTCTTGCCAATCCGGAGAGGTTTGCAGGCAAGAAAGTCGGTCTGGTGCTTTGCGGTGGCAACATCGACACGCGCTTGCTGGCCAATGTCCTGCTGCGTGATCTGGCCCGTCAGGGCCGCCTCGCACGCGTTCGCGTCAAGCTGCAAGACCGGCCGGGCGCTTTGTTCAAAGTGATGCGCGAGTTTAACGAGCACAACGTCAATATCATCGAGATTTACCACCAGCGAATCTTTACGTCGCTGCCTGCAAAGGGCCTGATCACAGACATCGAATGCGAGGCAAGAGACCGCGAACAGCTTGATGCCTTGGTTAAGGCGTTGAGACAGAAAGACTATACAGTAAGCCTGGTCGAATTAGATTAGTCATTTTTACAATGACTTGACCTGACTTACCCCCGCCTGATGGCGATATTAACCATACGCCATGGTTAAAGACCTTTTACCGAGCGCCCCGAAAAGGCATAACAATGTCTTAACTCACGCCTCTGCGTGATTCCGTTTGGCAGGACTAAGGACCTTGTTAGGCTCGTGACAGCACCGATACGCTTTCCTCGTTTCTTCGTGACCAGTCCGGCACCTTGCGCGTACCTGCCTGGCCGCAGTGAACGGAAAGTGTTCACGGAGCTCAAGGGTCCGCATGCCGAGCAATTGAACGAAGCATTGGGCCGCATCGGCTTTCGCCGCAGTCAGACTGTGGCGTATCGCCCCAGCTGTCTGGACTGTCAGGCGTGCATTTCTGTGCGTGTATCGGCGACCGACTTTGCAGCCTCCAATTCTCAGCGCCGCAACCTCAAACGCAATGGCGATTTGATTGCGACCGAATGCCGCCCTTGGGCGACCAACGAACAGTTCGATCTGCTGCGCCAATACCTCAGCACCCGCCATCCCGATGGCGGAATGGCCGCGATGGACGAGATGGATTTTGCCGACATGGTCGAGCATACGCCCGTTTCCTCTGTCATGATCGAATATCGCGAACCGACAGCTACCGGACAGTCAGGCCGATTGGTAGGGGTTTGCCTGACGGATCGTCAGAGCGACGGCCTTTCGATGATTTACAGCTTTTATGACGCTGACCATGGCGCGCGTTCCGGCCTGGGTGACTACATCATTCTTGATCATGTCCGCCGCTCTGCCGCCGAGGGTCTGTCCTATGTTTACCTCGGCTATTGGGTCGAGGGATCGCCGCGCATGCAATACAAAGTGCGCTATCGCCCGTTAGAAAAGCTTACCCGTGACGGTTGGGTCCGAATTGGCAAGGAAGAGCATCAGCGCTTGATCGCGAATGCGACCAAGCCCGGCAATCCGGTTCCCAACCCCACCGGGAAAGACGGCAAGCAGCCCAGACTCGAAGACTTTTGAGCCGGTGCGTCAAGCGCTCGCATAGACGCGGCCTTCGGCCTGTCTGCGCCTGGCCAGCCCTTTCAGCACTCACCCGCCGGCTTTGTTCCACCGCGCAAATTCTTCGCTTGCACCAGCGTAGTCGCCCTTACGGTGTTTCGTGGTCAGTGTGGCCCAGCGGATTGCACCGGTGTTGTAGTGAAAGCTGACCAAGGCATCGAACTGCGCCTGGCTGGTCTTCGGAACATTGCCTAACGCTTCGGTCACGTCCGCTGCGTGGCGCGCGACGTCTTCGGCCAAACGCGCATCGCATTGTTTCTGGGTCCAGACCGTCCCGGGGCTGACATCTGCACAGGTCGCTCCCCAGCCGATCGTCCATGGTGCACCACCTGTGCCAGGATCCGGGTGGCCTTCGATAAGGCCATCGGCTCGCTGCGACGCGCAACCCCAAAAGCGTTTCATAAGCTCGAATGCCTCTGAGCCGGCGTTCATTCGTGAAGCGGGCCGAAGTCGTTCGCAAGCGCGTTTGTCGCCGCCCGCACAAACGATTGCATCATCGAGCGTCTCGAGAAAGTTCGCGAAGGCCTACACTCGGATCGCTAGCTAAACAAAGAAAAGGCCGCCCGGATCGTTCCGAACGGCCTTTGTTTTAATTGAAACTGTCTCAGTTACGCGCTGTAATACATATCGTATTCGACTGGGCATGGCGTGGTTTCGGTGCGGATCACCTGTTCCCACAACAGCTCGGCATAGGCATCGATCTGGTCTTTGGTGAAGACATCGCCCTTCAGAAGGAACTCGTGATCGGCTTCGAGTGCTTCGAGTGCCTCACGCAAGCTGCCGCACACGGTCGGAACTTCGGCGAGCTCTGCCGGTGGCAGGTCGTAGAGGTTCTTGTCCATTGCTTCGCCCGGGTGGATCTTGTTGGTGATACCATCAAGGCCAGCCATCAGCAGCGCCGAGTAGGCAAGATACGGGTTGGCCATCGCATCCGGGAAGCGGAATTCGACGCGCTTCGCCTTGTCGCCTGCACCGTAAGGAATACGGCACGATGCCGAGCGGTTGCGGGCCGAATACGCCAGCAGAACCGGTGCTTCGAAACCTGGTACCAAACGCTTGTAGCTGTTGGTGGTCGGGTTGGTGAAGGCGTTCAGCGCCTTGGCGTGCTTGATCACACCGCCGATGTAATAAAGGCAGTTCTCTGAAAGACCCGCATATTCGTTACCGGCGAAAGTCGGCTTGCCATCGGCCCAGATCGACATGTGGGTGTGCATGCCTGAACCGTTATCTTCCTTGATCGGCTTCGGCATGAAGGTCGCTGATTTGCCATATGCGTGCGCGACTTGCTGCACGACATACTTGTAGATCTGCATACGGTCGGCTGTTTGTACCAGCGTACCATATGTCAGGCCCAGCTCGTGCTGCGCGGCTGCCACTTCGTGGTGGTGCTTGTCGCAAGGCAGGCCCATTTCCAGCATCGTGGCAACCATTTCACCGCGGATGTCCATGCAGCTGTCAACCGGAGCAACGGGGAAGTATCCCCCCTTGGCCCGTGGCCGATGGCCCAGGTTGCCCGCTTCATATTCTTTGCCGGTGTTGGTCGGCAGTTCGATATCGTCGATCGCGAAGCCAGAACCGGCATAGCCGTCTTCGAAGCGCACATCGTCGAACATGAAGAACTCCGCTTCCGGTCCGACATAGACGGTGTCGCCAACGCCTGTGCTTTTCAGGTAAGCTTCGGCGCGTTTGGCTGTCGTGCGCGGGTCGCGGCTGTACCAATCGCCGGTTGACGGCTCCACGATGTCGCAATTGACGATCAGCATCGGTGTCGCGCTGAAAGGGTCAAGCCATGTTTCAGACAGGTCTGGCTTAAGGATCATGTCTGACTCGTTGATCGCTTTCCAGCCTGCGATCGAAGAGCCGTCAAACATCAGCCCGTCTTCGAATTCGTCTTCTCCCATAACTCCGGCGCACATCGTCAGATGCTGCCACTTGCCCTTCGGATCGGTGAAACGCAGGTCGACCCACTCAACCTCGTGTTCCTTGATCTTCGCGATGATATCCTTGGCAGTGCTCATTGGAATTTTGCCTCCAGCTTAAGTGTCTTGTTTTGCCCGGTTCGGATTTGGGCATTGGTTACATTGGGTGGGGAGAATCCCCGCCAAACTTAGATTGCGTCGTTATCTCTTTCGCCGGTGCGAATGCGCAGGGCTCCTTCGATGGGCGAAACGAAGATCTTTCCATCACCGATGCGGCCTGTCTGCGCAGCAGCAGCCACCGCCTCAACCACGCGTTCAGCGATCTCGTCATTCACGACGACTTCGAGTTTTACCTTGGGCAGAAAGTCGACGACATATTCCGCGCCGCGATAAAGCTCCGTATGGCCCTTTTGGCGCCCAAAACCCTTTGCTTCGGTGACGGTGATGCCCGATACGCCGATTTCGTGCAGCGCTTCCTTCACTTCGTCGAGCTTGAAGGGTTTGATGATCGCTTCGATCTTTTTCACGTGATGGCCTGCTTCCGAATGGGGCGCAGATATTGGACCGCGCTCAAGAGATGCGCGTGAACATTCAAGAATCGTGCCAATCACTTAGATGGAGGCAAAGCGATCGTAAGTGCGCGCAAACGGGTATAGATTGCCCAAGAGTCGGACGGGTTCTGCCTAAATATTAGGCAGTGATCTCAGTTGAGCCGTAGTCCGGTCGTCTCCGGCAATCCGCACATGATGTTGAGATTCTGCACCGCCGCGCCGCTGGCACCCTTGCCGAGATTGTCGAGCTCAGCGATCAGCCGTGCATTCCATCCACCCTCGTTGGCGAACACATGCAGCGACAGACCGTCATGCGGTGCTGCGCCTTGCAAGAGCAGCAGCTCTGCGGGCACTTCGCCATCAACCACACTGACAATTTGTGACGCGGCGTAAAATTCGCGCAGAGCATCGCCTAACTGATCCGCGTGAGGTTCGTTCGCCATCGCGCCCAGATGCAACGGAACCTCTACGATCATACCGCGATGCGCGGGCACGACAGAAGGTGCGAACAATACCGGATGCATCAGCTCTGCGTGCAGCGACATCTCGGGCAGGTGTTTATGCGCCAGATCCAGGCTATATGTCCGGAATGCGATGTCTGTTTCAGCTTCGAACCGTTCGATCAGCGCATTGCCGCCGCCCGAATATCCGCTCACGGCATTGACCGCATAAGGCCAGTCGGCTGGCAGCAATCCTGCCCTGACAAGCGGCGCGACCAAAGCCAGAAACCCTGTTGGATAGCATCCGGGATTTGAGACGAATTGCGCATCGGCAATCTTCTCATGACCGATCAGCTCCGGGAAGCCATAAGTCCAGCCCTCGGCCACGCGGTGGGCGGATGATGCGTCGATCATTCGCGTATTCGAACCTTGCGCCAGCTTCACCGCGTCTTTCGCGGCGTCGTCGGGCAAGCACAGGATCGCGATGTCCGCAGCGTGTAGCGCGTCCTTGCGCGCGGCTTCGTCCTTGCGTTGGGCATCATCAAGCACAATCAGCTCAAACTCGCTGCGATCCTTGAGCCGGTCACGGATTTCCAGACCGGTCGTGCCAACAGCTCCATCGATGAAGATACGGGTTGTCATTGGCGCACTAATCAGGTGTCAGCGGGCGCAAGCTGCGCAATACGCACATAGCCGGAGGGGCCCTCTGGTGCGAGACATACCCAGGCCCATTCACCTGCAATATCAAGTACTTCTAGCGCTGTGCCAGTGGCAAGTTCTCTCACAACATCGCTATCGTCACGACCGGCAAGATGCATCTCAACCGCTGCATCGCCAATGTGGCGCTGTGTGGGGATGACGTAATGCGCAGCAAGATGCCGGCCCGCCAGTGCGATATGCGCAAGGTCTCCGCGAAGGGGCAAGGTTCCTGGTGCAGGGCGCGCGACAGGTCCTGCCAGGTTGAGCGGCCCGTCGGGAACCTCATATGTCGTTACGTCGCTCATCCGGCGCGCATCCCCTGTGCATTTGGACCCGTTTTTTACGGATTTCGCGGGCGCTTATACACATCGCGCCTTTCCGGCAAGTTAGCCGTTTGCGGGTTATTCGCCAGAGTAGCGCGCGCGCAACATGTGGAAAGCTGCACGCAGGCCGTAGGCGGCACCGCCTGCCGGCCGGCCCGGCTTGGCCGAAGGACGCCATGCGAAGGTGTCGAAATGCGCCCAGTCAATTCCGTCGCCAACGAACTTGTCGAGGAAGAGGCCGGCTACACTGGCCCCGGCAAAGGCATTGCTGGAGATATTGTTCATATCAGCCACGTCAGACTTCAGCCATTCGCGGTATGTCTCTGGCAAGGGCAGTCTCCATGGCTCGTCATCACATGTCTTGCCCGCGTCGATCAGTGCCTGCGCGGTTCCGTCCTTGCGGGTCATCAGGGCAGGGAGGTCCGGCCCGAGCGCCACACGCGCGGCTCCTGTCAGCGTAGCGAAATCGAGGATAAGGTCTGGATCATCCTCGCTTGCGCGGGTAAGCGCGTCGCCCAGGATCAGGCGGCCTTCGGCATCGGTATTGCCGATCTCGACGGTCAAGCCCTTGCGCGTCTTGAGGATATCGCCGGGGCGGAAAGAATTGCCGGCAATCGCGTTCTCAACTGCAGGGATCAAGAGCTGCAACCGTAAAGGCAGCTTCGCATTCATGACCAGGCCAGCCAGCGCAATAGCATGCGCTGCGCCGCCCATATCCTTCTTCATCAGTTTCATTCCGGCCGCCGGTTTCACATCCAGCCCGCCAGAGTCAAAACAAACGCCTTTGCCGACAATCGCGACCTTGGGGTGTTTTTCGTTGCCCCACTCAAGCCGTATCAACCGTGGTGCATGGTCGCGCGCGGCCGCACGACCGACGGCATGAACCATCGGATAGTCTTTCTCCAGCGCATCACCTTTGACCACTTTGAGTTTTGCGTCATACGTCTTCGCCAGCTTTTCGCATTCGGCCTCTAGCTGAGCAGGGCCCATGTCTTCAGCGGGCGTGTTGACCAGATCGCGCACCAGATTTTCCGCTTCAGCTTCGGCAATCGCGTTATCCAGATGCTTGGCTTTCTGGCTCAGCAGCACGCGCGGGCCGGGCGCGTTCTCATCCGGCTTCACATAGCGGGTGAATTTGTACTGCGCTGTCTGCCATCCATGCAGCGCCGCGCCAGCCTCACCATCCTTCAGCCGATAAGTGCCTTCGGGCAGATCCTCGGCCAGTTTGGCCAGACACCAGCTTGTCATTTTCTCCAGGTCAGCCACACCGCCTGCGGCGAACCATTCATCGCCATCGGGCACTATGGCTACCTGCGCGGGCTTGCCTTCGAATTTTTGCGCTTTGATTGCGGCGCGTTGCCCTGCGGACAGCGGCTTGAGCCAATCCTCGAATCTGTCCTTGGTAACCAGGTGAATGGACGTCGCGGATTGTCCGCGATCAGGCTGTATCAACGCGTCTTTTTTGCTCATGTGCGCTACTTAGTCACGATATGGCGCTTGTCACTCGCAATTTTGCGCATCCATCGCTATGTGTGAGGCATGCACCATTACCAAGTCATCGATGGAAGTGAGACCGTCTACCGCGACGGCACGATTAAGCTGCATGGACCCGAGGGGTTCGAGGGTATGCGCAAGGCCGGGCGCCTTGCCGCAGAAATCCTCGACGAACTAACCGAATTCGTGAAGCCCGGTGTGACGACCGGTGAGATTGACGATTTTGCGCGTGGCATGATGCTGGACGCGGGCGCAGTGCCTGCAACTCTGGGCTATCGCGGCTATGCGCACAGTTGCTGTACCTCGATCAACCATGTGATTTGCCACGGCATTCCGGGGGACAAGGCGCTGAAGGATGGTGACATCGTCAATATCGATGTCACGCCGCTGCTCAATGGCTGGCATGGCGACACTAGCCGCATGTTCTTTGCCGGCGAACCGTCGATCAAGGCCAAGCGGCTGGTCGATGTGACCTATGAATGCCTGATGCTGGGGATCGAAGCGGCAAGCAAGCCCGGCGCACGGCTAGGCGATATTGGCGCCGCGATCGAAGCGCATGCGCGCCAGTTCCGTTATGGCGTGGTGCGCGAGTTTTGCGGCCACGGGCTGGGGCGCTTGTTCCACGATGCGCCGGAAGTGGTGCACGCGGCGAAGGCGGGCACAGGGCCCGAGCTGAAGCCGGGCATGTTCTTCACCATCGAACCGATGATCAATGCCGGAAAGCCCTGGGCGAAAGTGCTGGGCGATGGCTGGACAGCGGTGACCCGCGACAAGTCGCTAAGCGCGCAATTCGAGCATTCGATTGGACTCACTGAAAACGGTGCGGAGCTTTTTACCAAAAGCCCGAAAGGTCTGGATAAGCCGCCTTATGCGTAACGTCCGAAACTGGGGTCGAAAGCGGACACTTGGCGGTTCGGTTGTGTTGCGCCTTGCGCAGATGAGGATCAAGTCGTTTGCTACCCTGCGAAAAGCGGTTGTGGAACAGAGACAGCCTGATGCCTTCTGTCGTGTTGTCTGAATATAGGAGGGATTATGGTTCGTCGGTCTTCTAGGCTCGTCGCAGTTGCGCTTATTGCGCTCGCAGTGGTGCCCGTCGCGGCAGAGACACCCGATCGCGCAGAGATCGTACTAACGGTGGAAGAGCAGCACGACGCAACGGTAAAGTCACTACAGGACTGGATTGCCTTGCCAACCATAGCCGCCGAAAAACTCAACACGCCGCAGGGTGCCGAATATATGCAGCAATTGGCGCTTGATGCAGGCTTCCAGACTGCCAAGATCATTCCAACAGACGGACTACCGGCAGTATTTGCGACACTCGATGCAGGGGCAGAAACTACCCTCGGCATATACTTCATGTATGATGTGAAGCAGTTCGACCCATCGGAATGGGATTCCCACCCACTTGAAGGCAATCTGGTTGAGCGCCATGACGAAGGCTTAACGATAGTAGGGCGCGGAGCGGTCAATCAAAAGGGGCCACAAACGGCATTCCTGGCTGCGCTCAAAGCGATTCAGGCAAGCGGCCGCCAACTTCCCGTCAATATTGTTCTGGTCGCCGAGGGCGAGGAAGAGATTGCCTCAACGCACTTTGATCAGGTCGTTGCGGTGCCTGAAGTGCAAGAAGCGCTAGCAAAGTCTATTGGCGTATTCATTCCCTCTGCCGCGCAGAGCAAGGATGGCAGCGCAAATATTACTCTTGGTGCCAAGGGCGCAGTTGAGTTTCAGCTCGTCGTCGGAGGCGAGACTTCCGACAAATATCCTAAGACCGACATCCATTCGTCAAATCACGCTCGGATCGAGAGCCCGGCATGGCGGCTCGTCAAGGCTCTCGACACGCTGGTCGCCGATGATGGGCACACTCCTGCCATCGATGGTTGGTTTGAAAATGTCAGGCCGCTTACTGACCGGCAAAAGCAATTGATTGCCGAAGGCGCAAAGCTAAATCCCGAAGATCAGGCCAAAGAGCTCCTGGGCATCGGAAGTTGGATCGACGACCTACCCTATATCACAAGCCTTGAAAGATTTTATTCTCAGCCCACCGTCAACATTCAAGGGCTGGTCGCAGGCTATACAGGCCCCGGGGGCAAGACAATTTTGCCAGGCCGGGCCGAAGCCAAACTCGAGTTTCGCCTTGTCCCGGCAATGACTAAGGACGAGGCAGTCAAAAAGTTGGAGGCGCATCTTGCCAAACGTGGTTTTGATGATGTGCAGGTAACGATTTCAGGCGGCTATGGTCCGAATGAAACCGATGAAGACAGTATTCTGATCAAGGCGCAGAAGAGGCTCTTCGAACAGAACGGGATAGCTTATTCAATCAGACCACGAAGTGCCGGTAGCTGGCCGGGCGTGATCTTTAACGGAGCGCCGCTCAATCTCCCGGCATCGCAGTTTGGCCTCAGCCGCGGAGGAGGTGCGCATGCACCCAACGAATGGTTCCTGATTGAAAGCACCGATCCCAAGGTTAACGGCCTCGATGAAGCAACGATGGCTTACGTCGACTATCTATATTTAGTCGCTAAGGAAGCCGAACGCGGGACCGACTGACAATAAAATAGATTGGGTCTGTAGTAACTTCCGGGCCATTGAACATCCGTCCGCAATTGGGTCGTTAGTGGACATTTCTATCCCTCTCTCCCAGCTCGAATAGCCGCGCCTGCTGCGAAGGGTGTGATTGCAACCAGCAGCAGGCTGATCGCCGCCGAAAAGCCCAGCGTTGCCGGATCGCTGCGTTCGAGAGCGCCCGCGCCGAAGATCAGGATCGGCAGCGCGAGCGGGATTAGCAGCAGCCCAGATAGTGCCGCGCCTGTGCGCAAGCCTGCTGTCAGTGCAGCAATCATCAGACCTACAGCCGCAAGGCCCGGCGTTCCTGCGAGCAATCCAAGCAACAGAAGTTGCAAAGTTGCGCCGTCCAGATTGAGCAGCGCAGTGGCGGGAAAGCACGCCAGCATCAACAGCGGCCCAAAGCTGAGCCAATGCGCGAACAGCCGGACCGCCATCACCACTTCTTCGGTCACGCCGCGCAGCTTGAGCTGATCGAACAGGCCCAGCTCGACATCGGGCAGCACCAGCCGATCCAGTGGCAGGATCGCCGCGAGCAGCGCCGCGATCCACAGCACCCCGCCACCGGTTTTCGCGAGCAATGGCGCGTTGGGACCAACCGCAAACGGATACAACATCGCAACGCCCAAGAAAAACAGCAGTGGCAGCATGGCTCCGCCGCCGCGCCCACCGCCAAGCAACAACATGCGCAGATCGCGTTTGAGCAGCGGCCAGATCACACGACATACTCCGCCAGAGCAAACGCGCTCAGCCGCTCGACCGCAATCGGCTGATGCGATGCCAGCACGACAATTCCCCCCGCTGCGGCATGCGCGCTGACGGTTTCGGCAATGCGTGCTTGCGCGCGATCATCCAGCCCGCTCAGCGGCTCATCGAGCAGCCAGATTGGAGCTTGCTGACACAGCAGCCGCGCCATCGCCGCGCGCTTGCGCTGCCCGGTCGAGAGGTAGCGCACCGGCACTTCCAGCAGTGGGACCAATTCCATGGCGGTTATCGCCTCAGCGGGATCGGCGCACCCGTCGACTTGCTGCCAGAAACGCAAGGCCTCGCCCAGCGGCTGATCCGGATCAAGCGCGGGCCGCTCATCAAGCATGCCGATTGCGCCTTCGTGCGATACTTCGCCGGAATAGGGGCTCAGCAGGCCAGCCAGAATACGTAGCAAGCTCGTCTTGCCCGTGCCATTTTCACCAGTCACGTGCAGCACATCGCCCGCGCTCAAATCCAGCGACAGCCCGCGAAACAGCAAACGCTCCCCGCGTCGGCAGGCAAGGTCTGTAGCTGTGAGGCGTGCTTGCATGATCCGCAGCGTTAAGCGAAAGGGTGTGCCATAACAAGGAGATGGATCATGTCAGTCCCCCAGCTAACCGATGCCGAATGCGACACGCTGCTAACCGCGCACCCAGAATGGTCGATTGCGCGCGACGGCAAAGCGATTGAGCGTAAGTTCCAGTTTGGCGATTTCAGCGAAGCCTGGGGCTTCATGAACCGCGTTGCTTTGCTGGCGGAAAGCCATGACCATCACCCCGAATGGTTCAACGTCTACAACCGCGTCGAGATCACGCTCACCACGCATGATGCAGGTGGCTTGTCTGAACGCGACGCTGTTATGGCCGCTGCAATCGACGCGCTGCTTTAGCTCGCTGTTTTCATATCCTCGGTGCCGATGCCGTTGGTGCGCATTTCCTTACGCACCTTGCCCGGCATCCAGCGCGAGAGGAACAACAGGCGCTTGGCCATTTTGCCAACGGTATAATCGAGCTTGTCGCCATGCACCGCGTTCCACACTACTTCAGGCACGATGGAAACGGGGTTCACTTCTACCCCCGCATCGACCAGCTGTTCCTTCACCGATTGGTTGGTTCCCTCTGCCGTTTGTTCGATGATCGGCGTGTCGATGAAGCCGGGGCACAGCGAGGCAACCTTGATACCGTCTTCCGCCCATTCTGCGTCGAGACTGTTGGTCAATCCGCGCACAGCCCATTTGGTGGCGCAATAGACAGATAGGTTGGGTGCACCAATGATTCCGGCCAGGCTGGCGGTGTTGATCAGGGCTGATCCGGGCGCGGTTTTCTTGAGGTGCGGATGCGCGGCTTGCGCGCCGTAGATCACGCCCTTCAGGTTAACGTCCAGCAGCGCCTCAACTTCATTGGTGGGCTGCTCGATGATTGGCCCGCCATGGCCGATGCCGGCATTGTTGAACACAACGTCGATCCGGCCACCAGCCGCCGTTGAAAAAGCGTTGAGCGCTTCATCCCATGCGGCGCGATCCCGCACGTCGAGCTTGTGCGCATATTTGAAGCCGCCTTCGATCATGCCAAGCGTTTCCTGCATGCCCGCATCGCTGATATCCGCGATGCCGACAAACCAGCCGCGCTTCGCGAAATAGATCGCGACTTCGCGGCCAATGCCTGACCCGCCGCCAGTGATGAAAATGCTCTTGCGATCGCTCAACGTTTCTCTCCCATCCTTGTGTTGCAGGATGGGTAGCTCGCTGAAACCCGTTTGTCAGCTATTTACATCACTGAAGGTAGCGCGATCACTCCGCCAGCGCGTTAGCCAAGCCTGCAACATGCTCTGCGCCTTCGAGAATTTCAGCACTCGAAGGTAAAAGCACATCACCCAGCGGCTCGGCGCGCCCCCCCAGACATTCGGCAAGGAAGTTTTCGGCAATTGCGAAAAAGGCGATGTTGTTGGTTGGCTTCGCGAACCCGTGGCCTTCATCAGGATAGAGCACGTAGGTTACCGGAATTCCCGCGTCTTTCATCGCGCCAACGATCTGGTCGCTCTCCGCCTGCTTGACGCGCGGATCGTTTGCGCCCTGCGCGATCAACAACGGTTTGGTAATCTGGTCTGCCTTGTAAAGCGGGCTGGCCGCCTTGAGCAGTGCCAGACCTTCTTCGGTATTGGGATCACCCATGCGCTCATGGAAAATCTTGACCAATGGCGCCCAATAGGGCGGGATGGTGTCAAGTAGAGTTTCGAGGTTGGAAGGGCCAACGATGTCGACACCACAGGCAAAGGTTTCGGGCGTGAAGGCAAGACCGGCCAGCGTAGCGTAGCCGCCGTATGAGCCGCCCATAATCGCGACCTGATCCTTGCCGGTGATCCCCTGCGTGATTGCCCAATTGGTGGCATCGATCAGATCGTCATGCATGGCTAGGCCCCACTGCTTGTTCGCCGCATTGAGGAAGTCCTTGCCGAAACCGGTCGAGCCGCGGAAATTGACGCTAAGCACAGCGTATCCGCGGTTGGCCAGCATCTGGTGGATCGAGTTGAAGCCGTAATCATCGCGTGCCCACGGGCCGCCATGCACCAGCAAAACCATTGGCGATGATGCGCTGGGGCTGCCATTGCCGTCCATTGCAACGCCGGCAGGCAGCGTGAGATAAGAAGGCAGAGTCAGTCCGTCGCGGCTGGCAATCTCTACCGGATACATTGGCTGAAGCGGTGCGCCTTCCAGTTCTGGTCTGGTGACATAGAACGGCGTGAGTGTTTGCGCCTGACGGTCATAGATATAGGTCGCGGTCGGGGCGGTCAGCGGATCGTTCCAGACGATCCATGTTTGATCATCATCGGTACGGCTGGAAATGCCATACTCACCCTCAAGTTGTGTGCCGAGCCAATCGAGCGATGCACCGATGTCAGCATCAAGCGCGGTCCATTCGGTCTTCAAATAGTTCACCGAATATGCCTGGACTTCGCCAGTTTCGCGGTCGCGGATTGTGCCGCCAATATCGGCTCTGTCATTCTCCGCAATCAGCGTGCGCTCACCACTCGCGACATCCTCTGCGAAAAGCGCAGCTGTGTTGCAATCACGGCTGTCGAGCCAATAAAGGATTGATCCGTCACGGGTGTAGCCAGCAGGGCTGGTGGTTAGCGCGTCTTCCATTTCTGTCGAAGTGAAAGGCTCTTCCTCCACTTTGTTATCGACCACGCGGAAGTAGTCTGTGCCGCCAGCTTCGTTCTGACGCAGTGCCATACGGACGGTCAACGTGTCATCCGCCATGAACCCGGCGTAGCTGTTGTTCTCTATGACCAGTGTCAGCTCACCGCTGTTCAAGTCGAGCAGGTGAACGTCATGGAATTCCGGATCGCGGTTGTTGAGTCCGACCAGGATTTTGTCGCGGATGCTCTCTGATCCGCCAACAATATCGACACGCGTGTTCTCGAATGGTGTCAGCGTGGTTTCCTCGCCACTTGCAATATTGACTCCATACAAGAGGAAATTTTCATCCCCGCCCTTGTCCTGAATGTAGAGCAGGCTCTGCGAATCCGGAGACCAGAAATACTGCCGGATCGGTCGATCTGTGGCATCGGTCATCGCCTTCGCTTGATCGGGGTTGTCCGCTGGCGCTATCCAGATATTGAGCACGCCGTCCTTTGGTGCGAGCCAGCTGAGCCATTGCCCGTCCGGGCTGATCTTGCCGGCTGCGCGGGTCGGATTGCCAAACAGGTCACCGCGCGGGATTAGAGGGGAGGTGTTTAAAGCTGGCATGTGGTGGAACTTTCGGAATCAAGGTGTATTACTTAATCAATACACGTAGCAACGTGCGTTTCAAGTCTGAGCCTATAGCGCTGGATTGGCGTAGAAGTGCCAGGTAAAGATGGCCATTGCACCGCGATGCGGGCGCCATTGCTCGGCAAGCTCGCGCGTCGGCCTTTCCTTTGGGCGTTCGGGAAGATCAAGCAGTCGCTTTACCCCTTCCTGCACGGCCAGATCGCCAGCGGGCCAGATATCGGGGCGGCCTTCGGCGAAAAGTAGATATATCTCGGCTGACCAGCGTCCGATGCCCTTGATGCGGGTCAATTCTTCGATCGCTGCTTCGTCATCGGCTGGCAAATTTTCAAAGTCCAGCTCACCTGCAGCAACAAGTTCACACAGCGATCGCGCATAACCTTGTTTCTGACGCGAAAGGCCGCAAGCCCGAAGTGTGTCGAAATCGCGTTCAAGAATGCATGTGGGCTTGAAGTCGTGGCCAAGCTCGGCCTCCAGCTTGTTCCACATGGACGTTGCTGCGGCGACGGACACTTGCTGACCGACTATCGTGCGGAGCAGCGTCTTGTAGCCGGTATCGCGGATGCGCGGTTCGGGGGAGCCAACCCGCTCAAGCACACCAGAAACCCGCTTGTCGCTGCTTGCGATGGCATCCAACCCGGCCTTTATTGTTTCAGCGCTCAAGCTCACTAACTATTCCCCTAGCTTGCAAATCGGGCCGCACCTGCTTAGCGAGCGCCTTCGAACCGTTATCTAGGGCCCCCTCCGGGAAAAGCCCACCGCAAAAGGAATGCGCACACAATGCCGAAGCTGACAGTCGTTAATCGCGATGGAGAAGAATCGACAATCGAGGTCGAAGACGGCCTGACCGTGATGGAAGCTATCCGTGACAACGGCTTTGACGAGCTATTGGCGCTGTGCGGCGGCTGCTGTTCTTGTGCGACGTGCCACATCCATGTTGACGCAGACGCGATGGACAAGCTGCCGGCGATGAGCGAAGATGAAGATGATCTGCTGGAAAGTTCAGATCATCGTAATGAAACATCGCGCCTGTCGTGCCAGATCCCTTTCACGGCGGATCTTGATGGCCTCAAGGTAACTATCGCACCTGAAGATTGATCTTCGTTGCCGGATGAGCCGGTCGGGTTTATCTCTTGCCTCATGAATATTACTCAGCCCTTTGGCTCTACGCTTGAACTGATCGGAAATACGCCGCTTGTCCTGTTGAAGGGGGCAAGTGCAGCGGCTGGCTGCGAGATTTACGGTAAGTGCGAGTTCGCGAACCCCGGTTCTTCGGTGAAGGATCGTGCGGCGCTTTACATGATCCGCGATGCGGAGGCGCGCGGTGAGTTGAAGCCGGGCGGAACTGTGATCGAGGGCACAGCGGGCAACACGGGAATCGGCATTGCGCTGGTCGCCAATGCGCTCGGCTACAAGACGATCATTGTCATGCCGGACAACCAGTCGAAAGAGAAAATGGACACGCTGCGGGCCCTGGGCGCGGAGCTCGTGCTTGTTCCTCCGACCAAATATGCCGATCCCAATCACTTCCAGCACGTGTCTCGTCGCATGGCAGAAGAGACCGATGGCGCGATCTGGGCGGGGCAGTTTGACAACACGTCCAATCGCAAGGCGCATATCGAAGGCACGGCGTCAGAATTGTGGGAGCAGCTTGGCGGCAAGATTGACGGGTTTACCTGTGCGGCTGGTACGGGCGGAACCATTGCCGGCGTCGGCATGGGGCTCAAGGCGTTTGACGAAAATGTCCGGATTGCGCTGACCGACCCGCATGGCGCCGCGCTTTATAACTATTTTGCGCATGGCGAGCTCAAGGCAGAAGGATCGTCTGTCGCGGAAGGGATCGGGCAGGGCAGGATTACTGCAAATCTCGAAGGCGCACCGATCGACGATCAATTCCGCATCTCAGATGAAGAAGGGATGCAATGGGTTGAACAATTGCTGCGTGAAGAGGGGCTCTGCCTCGGGCTCTCCTCTGGCATCAACGTGGCTGGCGCGATTGAATTGGGCAAACGGCTAGTGGGCGAAGGACGCAAGGAAGTGCGCGTGGCGACAATCCTGTGCGATACAGGGTTCCGCTATCTTTCGACACTCTACAACGCAGATTGGCTGGCTGAGAAAGGCCTGCCAATATTCGGTTGGCTTAAAGCTGATTGACTGAAACTCTCAAGGCGGTAGCCTGACGAGCGATGCAGAAACCTGACATCTTCAAACTCGCGCGATTGCGGGGGCCGGCTGAACCTGATGATGCGACCGAAGCGGCGCCGCTGGGTGGTACCCGCGCGCAAGCGACTCAGCGATTGCAGGTCGGGCTTTTCGGCTTCGCAGCGATGGTTTTGCTCGTGGGACTAGCCAATATTATTCAGGACCGCGCGCGTGTCACTGAAGAATCTTCGGTTCCTGACGCCGCGCCAACCACTGCACCGGCAGAAGCACCGCCGCAACGCGATCCGCTGGCCGATGCTGGCGTTGTGCCGGATTTGCCGGTGGAACCTTCTGCGCCGCTCGGATCCGATCCATTGCTCGAAACGGAGCAAAACGATGCCGCAGCTACGCCGGATACCTAAAGCCGGATTGGTTGGCGTCGTTGCTGGCGTCATCGCGCTCGCCGTGGTTTTCTGGCCGGGCACTAGCGATCCAGAGCCAGAGGTCCCCGTCGAACGCCACAAGCTTGCATTAATGACAAGCCTTCCGATCTATTGGCCTGAAGGTAGCGATATAGCTTCTCTGGTGGATAAGCACAGCGAGACTCCTTGGGTGCGTGAAACGCTTGAGCGCCGCTACGAAATAACACCGCTTGATAGTCTGACAGGCAATGAAGGCGAGCCTGCACCGATCAAGCAGTTTGAATGGCTTGTTATCGCGCAGCCGCGTGGGCTGAGCCCTGCGGACAATGAAGGTCTGGATGCCTGGGTGCGGGAAGGGGGCAAGCTTCTCTACGTCCTCGATCCGATGTTGACGGGTCATTATTCGGTTGCGCTGAGTGATCCCAGTCATCCTACGGCAGTGGGTCTTATCCCGCCAGTAATCTTGCGTTGGGGAATGACTTTGCGGTTCGACGATTTTCAGCCTCTTGAACTTCGTGAGGCTGACTATGGCAAGAGCACCGTGCCGGTGCAGGTGGCGGGCGAAGTCATCCTTCTCGAAGAGTTCGAAGGACTTAGCGACGACCAATCGGCTGCGCGGGGCAATTGTACGATCTTGGGTGATGGGATTGCCGCTCAATGTTCCGTTGGGGCAGGGCAGGTGTTTCTCTTGGCCGACGCTGCCATTCTTGAAATGCCTGACGCGCAAGGGCCGGCCGAGGAGCAGTTGCTCTCTTTGCTCGAACACGCGTTCGAAGAATGAATTCAGTTCAATCGGGGAATTCACGGGACAGTCGCGGGAAAAGCGACTCGGAACATGTCTTTTGCGCGGAAAAACAGGGGATTGCCCCGCATTGCTCGAGAATTTCCATACCAAGGGCGCAAAATCAGCGAAAAGAATAATATTGTAAATCAAATATTTAACAAATTATCCCGCAATTTCCCGCAAAAACCCCTTCCATCCCCACTGTGCCCGCGATATGACCGTCTTCCATCGGACATGACGTTTCGTGCTGCGCTTCTGTTTCTCGAAGCGCGCTGTTTGCGCTCGCGCGCTGGCGGCGACGGTGAAGCTGTGTCCGTAGATGGTGAGGGAAGGGGCCTTCATCGCGCAGGGATTAGGGTGGAGAGGGGCAGTTGTCTTTCGGAGGATACAGTGGACAGGCTTTTTCACCCGCGGGTGATAAGAACCGCTTTGTCCTGCCTCCTTCCTTCCGCAAGGCGGTAAAGGAATCCTCCGGCGGTCGCATCTTGTGCCTCGACAAGCATGATCGCTGGAATTGCCTCGTTGGCTTTGGTCTTTCGCGCAATGACGAATTGAACGCTCAGATCGACCGCGAGGAAGAGCGTGCTCTGCGCTTGGGCCGTGACTTCGACTACGATCTTCGCGCCAGCCAGCTTTTCGGTTTCGCGCAAGTCCCATTTGATGACAGCGGTCGCTTTATCATGCCCGATCACTTGCGGACGCTGGGCCGCGTTGATGATGGTCTCTATTTCCAGGGTGCCGGCCGGTTCTTCACGATCTGGAATCCAGACGAGCTTTCGCAGATGGGCGATGAATGGGAGGCGGCGCAAGCCGCCTGCGCCAATTTGGTCGCGGAAGCACAGGCCAAGGCCAAAGCCAAAGGAGGCAGCAAATGACCTCTGCCGCTGAGGCTCCGCACATCCCTGTGCTTCTCGACGAAGTCATCGCTGCGCTCGATCCGCAGCCCGGCGACGTTATCGTCGATGCAACATTCGGTGCGGGTGGCTACACCCGCGCGCTGCTTGACCGCGGCGCAACTGTCCATGCCTTCGACCGCGATCCGGATGCGACCGCGCAAGGCCGCGGATGGGCTGAGGCGCGTACAACCCCTCCGCGTCTCGTGCTCCATCCGCGGTGCTTTTCCGAGATGGTGGCTTCGCTTGCCGAGGTGGGCATCGCTCAGGTTGACGGTGTCGCCATGGATATTGGCGTCTCTTCGATGCAGCTCGATCAGGCCGAACGCGGCTTTGCGTTCTCGGCTGATGGTCCGCTCGACATGCGCATGAGCCAGGCAGGCGAAAGCGCCGCTGATTTTCTCAATACAGCTTCAGATTCTCAGATAGCGGACGTGCTCTATGAATATGGCGAAGAACGCCAGTCGCGCCGGGTCGCGCGCGCCATCATTGCTGCACGTCCGCTTACGACTACGGGCGAGCTAGCCCGGGTGGTTCGCAAGGCGCTTGGCTACAAGCCCAGCGACAAGAAGGATCCCGCCACGCGTAGCTTTCAAGCGATACGCATTCATGTGAATGGAGAGCTGGACGAACTGCGCGAAGGCTTGAGCGCGGCAGAGCAATTGCTTCGCAGCGGTGGCAAGCTTGCCGTGGTGAGCTTTCACAGCCTGGAAGACCGGATTGTGAAGCGCTTCCTGCGCGACGCATCCGGGCGCAATTCCGGATCGCGGCACCTGCCTGAAACCGATCAGCAGCCTGCGATTTTCACTCAGATTTCCAAGGCGATCCGCCCGTCTGAGGCGGAAATCGCGCGCAACCCGCGCGCCCGTTCTTCAACGCTACGCCATGCCGTGCGCAGCGATACTCCTGCACGAAAGGTTGCCGCATGACACTCGCTGGTTCTCGTTTGCGTCAAGTCGGATGGGCGGTTGTATTGGCCGCGGTCGTGGGATTGTTCGTTGCACTGAGTTTTCAGGTTCACTCTGTGAAAAGCGAAGTGCTGCTGGCGGAGCGCGAGCTGATCCGGCTTGAGCGCGAGACCATGATGCTGGAAACCGAATTCCAGGCGCGTGCCAATCAGCGCCAGTTGTCTAACTGGAACGCTGTCGAGTTCGGGCTGCAGGCTGCGCGCCCCGATCAATACATTGAAAACGAGCGTCAATTGGCGGCCTACGGTGGAGACCGTGCACCAACTGCGCCCAGCCCGATCAGGGTTGCTGTGGCACAGATCCCACTCGAGGGTTCGGGCGCTACCCAGCCGCGCGCTATGGTTTCACCGGTATCCGGCAAGCCGGTTACACTGGCGGCGGTCAACACACCCGATGCAGCGACTACATTTGCAGAAGCATTGGGCGAGTTCGTCGCCGAAGCCTCACCAATCCGGCCTGCGCAAGCGCGCACTTTCCTGAGCGCCGAGGCTGCTGAATGAACGCACTTTCGGCCAGTGCAGCATTCGGAAGCGGCAGGGCCCACCTAGTAAATCTTCGCCAACAATCGCTTTTCCAGGCGCGCTGGCGTGTGCTGTGGATCGCGATCATGTTCGCGCTGGTCGCGGCTGCTGCGCTGATGCGTATCGCCTATCTGGGCCTGGCCGATCACGGCCCGGTGCGCACGTCCTTGGAGGAAGCGCTGCTTCCGCCGCGTGGCGAGATCACTGATCGCAACGGCGTGCCTTTGGCGCGCGCTTTTCCGGCCTATGCTCTATGGTTCAATCCAAAGGCGATGAGTGAGGGGGGCTCACCGCTTGTGAAATCTCCGCAAGAAGTCGCCGCAAGTCTCAAGGCGATCTTCCCTGAGATCGACGAAATTGATGTGGCTGAACGGTTGGCGTCCGGCAAATCCGGCTATCTGCGCCGCCGCGTGCTTCCCGAAGACGCGAACAAAGTTCAGGCCATCGGCGAACTCGCGCTCGAAATGCCGCGCGAGAATGATCGCCATTATCCGCAAGGCCAGCTGGCGGCACATGTTCTAGGCTACATTGACGCCGACGGACAGGGCAAGATCGGCATGGAGCAAGTGTTGCATGAGCGGCTTGCCGATCCGGTGTTGCGCGGCGATTCTGTGCCGTTATCTCTCGATATTCGCGTGCAAGGCGCATTGGAGGACGAACTGCGCCGCGGCATGTTGGCCGTGAATGCGCTTGGCGCGGCTGGCGTGGTATTGGACGTTGATACCGGCGAGATCGTGGCGATGGCGTCCCTGCCTGACTTTGATCCGAACGCTGTTACACAAAGCGATCTGATGCAGTCGGAGGAAGCAGCGGCGCAGGGAAAGAATGCTCCGGTCTTCAACCGTGTCACCAATCAGGTGTACGAGCTGGGCTCGACATTCAAACCGATCACTTTCGCTGCTGCAATCGATGCAGGTATCGTGCGCGATCTTGGCACTCGCTGGGACGCAACACCGGCAGAAGTCGGGCGCAAGACTTTTACCGATTCCAAAGATCACGGCGATACGCTGAACGTAGCCGAAGCGATGATGTATTCATCCAATACCGTTACGGTCCGGATTGCTGATCAGTTGGGTGAAGAGCGCCTTCGCCGCACACTGACCGATCTCGGCATGAGCGAGCGGCCCTATATCGAATTGCCAGCGCGGGGCCACCCGATCTGGCAGGAATCGCGCTGGGGACGGCTGAAAACGATGAACGTCGGGTTCGGTCACGGTGTGTCGGTTACACCTCTGCATTTGGCGAGCGCATATGCGGCAATGGTCAATGGTGGCATTTGGCGTCCTGCGACCTTGCACAAAATCGCGCCGCAAGATGTGCCGCGCGGCCGCCGGGTGTTCAAGGCATCAACCTCCGCTCAGATGCGTCAGCTGCTGCGTATGACCGCACTTTACGGCACCGGCCGGTTTGCCGATGCACAGGGTTACCGCGTAGGCGGCAAGACCGGCTCTGCTGAAAAGCCGACGCGCGGCGGATATCGCCAGAATGCGCTCATCTCGACATTTGCCTCGGCCTTTCCGATGGATCGTCCGCGCTACGTTGTGGTGGCCATGCTTGATGAGCCGCGCGGCACAGTCGCCAGCTCCTTTCAACGGACAGCCGGTTGGACCGCGGCGCCGATCGTCGGGCGCCTCGTTCCGCGCATCGGACCGCTGTTGGGTGTGCGCCCAGACAACACCCGCGATGTCGATCTGTCTGACATAGATCGCCTTGTGCCGGAGAAGAAGTGATGAAGTTGGGGGCGCTGGCACAGGCGGCAGGCATCGCGCTGACAGAAGGCGAGCAGACACAGGTCACCGGCTTCGCGATTGACAATCGAAAGGTGGCTCCCGGCACGGTTTTCGGTGCCTTCCAGGGTGCTAAATTCAACGGGGAGGATTTCATTCCTGCGGCTGTTGAAGCGGGTGCCGTGGCAGTTGTTGCGCGACCCGAAGCGCGCGTTTCGGGCGCGGTGCACATTGCCGACCCGGAACCGCGCCGTGCCTTTGCCCATCTGGCGGCAGCATTCTTCACGCCTGTCCCTGGGCACATTGTCGCGGTGACCGGCACGAACGGCAAGACATCCTGCGTTGAAATGACCCGCCAGATCTGGCGTATGTGCGGAGAGCGGGCGGCGAGTATCGGAACGCTGGGTGTGACAACACCGGATGAAAGCGTTTCGACCGGTCTGACAACGCCCGATATCGTCTCGTTTCTCAGCAATATGAGTGGGCTCGCGCGCGAAGGTGTGACTCATGTCGCTTACGAAGCGTCCAGCCATGGGTTGGACCAGTTTCGCAACGAAGGTGTGCCGGTAACTGCTGGGGCTTTCACCAATTTCAGCCGCGATCACCTCGACTATCACGGCTCCATGGAAGCCTATTTCGAGGCCAAGATGCGCCTGTTCGATGAAGTGCTTGAACCGGGTGCAGCTGCAATTGTTTGGCACGGCGATAGCGATAGCGAATGGACCGCCAAGCCTATCGAGCATGCAGAAGCGCGCGGCCTAAAAGTCCTGACGGTGGGTCCGAGAGGTGGATTCATTACCTTGAAAGAGCGCACGCCAACGCAATTGGGACAAATGCTCGAAATCGAGCATGAAGGCGTATCCTGCACAATCAAGCTCCCGCTGATTGGAGCCTATCAGGCGGCCAATGCGCTGACAGCTTGCGCGTTAGCAATCGCGACGGGCGCATCACCATCCCAGGTTTTCGATGCCGCAGGCCGCTTGCAACCGGTTCGTGGTCGGCTTGAACGTGCAGTAATCACCGCACAAGGCGCGCCGGTATATGTCGACTATGCTCATACGCCAGACGCGCTGGAAGCGGCGATTGCAGCGCTGCGTCCGCATGTTGAAGGCAAGCTTATCACTGTGTTCGGCGCAGGTGGTGACCGCGACCAGGGAAAACGCGCTGCAATGGGCGCAGCCGCTGCAAAGGGCAGCGAGCTAGTGATCGTCACGGATGACAATCCACGCGGTGAGGATCCTGCGACTATCCGCGCAGCAGTGCTGGCCGGCGCGCCGGATGCTCACGAAGTCGCGGATCGACGTGACGCGATCGCTGAAGCGATCCGTCAGGCAAACGCTGAAGATATCGTCCTTGTTGCTGGCAAGGGTCATGAACAAGGGCAAATAATCGGGTCAGGAGAAAACATGCGGGTATTGCCGTTTGACGATGTGCAGGTAGCGCGAGAATGTGCTGCTGCGGAGGCGCGAGCATGAGTGCACTTCGAGCCCTGCGTAATTGGCCCATCGCACAACGCGATGCGCTACCCATGGCGCTGTGGAGCGCGGCAGAGATTGCAGTTGCGACTGGTGGCACCGCCAGCCATGAATTTCAGGCTTCGGGCGTCGAAATGGATAGCCGCGATGTGAAGCGCGGCTATCTGTTCATTGCACTCAAGGGCGACGCGATGGACGGGCACAAATTTCTGCCGCAAGCTTTTGCCAATGGTGCAGTTGCGGCGATCGTCGATCGTCCAGTCGAGTACCCGCATGTGCTCGTTGAGGACACGACAGCGGCGCTTCACGCGCTAGCCCATGCCGCCCGCGAACGCAGCGAAGCCGTGCGCATCGGCATCACCGGATCAGTCGGCAAGACTGGCATGAAAGAGGCAATCTTCCTGTCGCTCGACCGCGCAAGTCGCGGTAGCGCGCATCGCAGCATTCGCAGCTATAACAACCATGTCGGGGTGCCGTTGACGCTCGCTCGTATGCCTGCGCGCAGCAAGTTCGGCGTGTTCGAAATGGGAATGAACCACGCTGGAGAAATCGCACCTCTGGCAGAGCACGTTCGCCCGCATGTCGCGCTGATCACCACTATCGCTCCAGCTCACATAGAGAATCTTGGCAGCATAGAAGCCATTGCCGAGGAGAAAGCCTCGATTTTCTCCGGCCTGATGCCAGGCGGCACAGCGGTGATCCCCGCCGACAGTCCCTATTGCCAACAGATGCGCTCAGTGGCTGAGAAATTCGGCGCAAAGGTTGTCACTTTCGGTGCGGCCAAAGACGCAGATGTTCGTTTGCTCGATGCCATTCCCAGCGCCAATGGCGGTTCGCTAGTGACGGCCGATCTGGGTGATACCCGTGTATGCTATTCCGTTGCAGAGCCAGGTGAGCACTGGATCGCCAATTCGCTCGGTGTCATGGCGGCTGTGAATGCAGCGGGCGGAGACTTGGGTGCAGCGGGCTTGGCGCTTGCTGAAATGGGCGGGCTCAAAGGGCGCGGTGCGCGCCATCATATCGCGGTTCCGGGCGGCAAGGCTCTGATGATTGATGAAAGCTACAACGCCAATCCGGCATCGATGCGGGCCACCTTGAAAGCGCTAGGTCAAACGCCGGCAACCCGCCGCGTGGCCGTGCTGGGCAGCATGAAGGAATTGGGCGATTTCAGTGACAAGTTCCATGCGCAGCTGACCGAGCCTCTTTCCGAGGCGAAAGTGGATTATGCGGTGCTGGTTGGCGACGAGATGCGCGCCCTCGCTGCGGAGTTGGGGAAACTCGCCGGCGCCTCGCTTGGCATTACCCATGGTTTCACGCATTGCGATAACCCTGCCGAGGCGATTGCGGCGCTGAATGAATTCGGGATAACGCAAGGAGATGCGATCCTGATCAAAGGCTCTAATTCAGTCGGACTTGGTGCGCTGGTGTCACACTTTACCGGGATTGGCGGGGCGCTCGCCCAGTCCAAGACCTAGGAACAATAAATGCTCTACCTGATCGCCGAATGGCTGGGTTTCGAAGGTGTATTGAACCTTATCCGTTACCAGACGTTTCGTGCGGGCGCGACGTTGATCACAGCGCTGTTCTTCGGCCTGTTGATCGGGCCGCGCTTTATCAACTTGCTTCGCGTAAGGCAGGGCAAGGGGCAGCCGATCCGGGCTGACGGCCCTCAAAGCCATCTGGCGAAAGTCGGCACGCCGACGATGGGCGGGCTGATGATCCTTGTCTCGCTCAGCTTCTCCTTGCTGCTGTGGATGGACATAACCAACCCGCTGGTTTGGGCGTGTTTGGCGGTGACAATTGGCTTCGGCCTGATCGGTTTTCTCGACGATTACGACAAGGTTACCAAGGCGAGCCACCGCGGCGTTTCGGGCAAGGTGCGCTTGCTGCTGGAGTTTATAGTCGCTGGGATCGCGAGCTACATCATCGTCAGCCAGGTCAGCACCAATCTCTATGTACCGTTCTTCAGCGGCGTTTCGATCCCGCTTGGGCCGTTCTATTTCGTCCTTGCCGCCACTCTGATCGTCGGCTTCGGCAATGCCGTGAACCTGACTGACGGGCTGGATGGCCTCGCGATCATGCCGGTAATCATCGCTGCGGGAACATTCGCTATCATTGCCTATCTTGTGGGCCGCGTCGACTATTCCGAATACCTCGGCATTCCCTATGTTGAGGGTGCGGGTGAACTTGCGATCTTCTGCGCGGCAATAATGGGGGCAGGGCTTGCCTTTCTGTGGTTCAATGCGCCGCCTGCCGCCGTGTTCATGGGCGACACGGGGTCGCTTGCTCTTGGCGGTGCGCTGGGTGCGATTGCAGTCGCGAGCCATCACGAGATCGTGCTGCTGATCGTGGGCGGCTTGTTCGTGGTCGAAACCGCCAGCGTTATCATTCAGGTGTTCTGGTTCAAGCGGACCGGCAAACGCGTATTCCGGATGGCGCCGATCCATCACCATTTCGAACAGTTGGGCTGGAGCGAAAGCAAGGTCGTGATCCGCTTCTGGATCATCGCCATCGTGCTGGCGATGGCGGGTCTCGCCACGCTGAAGGTGAGGTGACGAACGCATGATCACCGCGAAGGCCTTTTCTGGAAAAACCTACGCGGTGCTTGGCCTCGCGCGCTCTGGCGCAGCGACGGTCGAGACCTTGTTGGCGAGCGGTGCGCGCGTTGTCGCGTGGGACCGGCAGGATGTGGCGCGCAAACCTTTCGAGGGACGCTGTGAGCTCGCCGATCCGCTCGAGATGGACCTGACCGGTTTCGATGGGGTGGTCGTCTCTCCCGGTGTTCCGCTCAACACGCATCCGATCAAGCCGCATGCCGAGAACTTCGGTGTGCCGGTGATCGGCGATATTGAGCTGTTCGCGCTCGCACGAGCTGAATTGCCGCCGCACAAGGTTGTCGGGATTACCGGCACCAACGGCAAATCAACCACCACCGCGCTGGTGCACCATATCCTGAAAACAGCCGGGGTGCGGACCACGATGGGCGGCAATATCGGACTACCGATCCTGGCGCAGGATCCGCTCCCAGTAGGCGGGGTCTATGTGCTGGAGTTGTCGAGTTACCAGATCGACCTGACGTACTCGCTCGATTGTGACGTGGCAGTGATCCTCAACATCACGCCCGACCATCTGGATCGCTATGATGGTAGCTTCGAGAAATATGCAGCGAGCAAGGCGCGGCTTTTTGAGATGCAAGGCGATCAGAGCTATGCATTGCTCAATTGGCAAGCTTTCGAGGCAGGTTTGGTCCGACTAGGTGAGGCTGGGTTTAACGGTATCGTTTCAGCTGATGAAACTGCTCAGGCTGAATGGCCCTCTCTTCAAGGGCCGCACAACGCCGAAAACGCTGGTGCCGCGATGGCGGTCTGCGCTTGGCTTGGCCTGACAGTCGAGAAGATCAATGAAGGGTTGAAGAGCTTTCGTGGCCTTCCGCATCGCATGGAGCTCGTTACCCGCCACGAGGGCGTGCTCTATATTAACGACAGCAAGGCAACCAATCCGGACAGTACCGCCCCCGCGCTGGCGGCTTACCCACCCGAGAACGGCCGCCCGCGCATTCACTGGATCGTCGGCGGACTGCCCAAGGAAGACGGGCTTGGCCCATGCGAGCAGCATCTCGGCAACATCGCCGCCGCCTACACCATTGGGGAGGCCGGCCCGCGATTTACCGAATTGCTTGAGCCGCATGTCCACGTTGAACGCGCAGAAATGCTTCAGGATGCGGTCTGCCGCGCCAAGGCATCGGCGCGCGAGGGGGACGTTATTCTGCTTTCGCCAGCCTGCGCCAGCTTCGATCAGTTCCGCGACTATGAAGCACGCGGCGCGGCTTTCCGCCAAGTTGTCGCGGCGCTGACAAATGCAAGTGAAGAGATTCGGTCCGCCTTGCAGGCCGGGGACGCTGAATGAGCACCGTCAAACCCTATATTCCGCGCCAAGGCGGCGCTGCATCAGGCGGCGCGCATTTGAAGCTTAACTGGCGCGATCAATTGCGCATCTGGTGGCGCGAGATCGACAAGGTTTTGCTGACACTGATCCTGATACTGATGTTATTCGGTACTGCTGCCGTTGCGTCAGCATCGCCCGCCAGCGCCTCGCGACTTTCCACCAGCGAAGTGCAATTGAGCGAATTCTACTTTCTGAAGCAGCATATTGTTTGGCAATTTCTGGGTCTGGTCGCGATGATCGGCGTGTCCACGCTGACCCGCGAACGCGCTCGTCAAGCAGGCATCTTGCTTGCATCGGTAACGCTGGTTCTGCTCGCATTGGTCCCCATTTTCGGGTTTGAGCGCAATGGCGCGCAGCGTTGGCTGGATCTGGGCTTTTCGCTTCAGCCGTCAGAGTTTCTCAAGCCCGGTTTTGCAATTCTGCTTGCGTGGATATTGAGCCTGCGCTTGCGTGATCCCGAATTGCCGGTTGTACCTATGGCTAGCGTGATTATGGGCGTTATCGCTTTGTTGCTGATGATGCAGCCGAATTTGGGCGCGACGCTGTTGTTTGCAGGCATCTGGTTTGTGCTGGTGCTGCTGTCGGGAATCAGCGTGCAACGTTTGAGCATTATCGTTGGAGCCGGGATTGCCGGACTGACGGCGGCCTATTTCCTGTATGACAATGCGCGGCACCGGATCGATGCGTTCCTGGGTGGAGGCACAGCATTTGATCAGGTTGATCTGGCGCAGCGAACGCTGATGGCGGGCGGCTGGACCGGCACAGGATTGTGGCTGGGCGTGCGCAAGATGAACCTGCCCGAAGCGCATACGGACTATATCTTCTCTGTAATCGGGGAGGAGTTCGGCCTCATCACCTGCGCCCTGGTAGTTGTGCTTTACCTGGCAATCGTGTGGCGTTTGCTTATGCGGCTGGTGGATGAGGAGAACCTGTTTACTGTGCTGGCCAGCGCGGGCCTGATCGCAGCAATTGGTGGCCAGGCCTTCATCAACATCCTGGTCAATCTGCAGCTCTTCCCATCGAAAGGTATGACCTTGCCGTTGATCAGCTATGGCGGATCATCAACTATCGCCATGTGCCTTACAGTTGGGCTATTGCTGGCTATCACGCGTCGCAATCCGTTCCTGAAGCGGGAGACTCGTGGTTTGAAGGCGATGATGGAACGCAAGGAGGAGGCTGCATGAGCGGCTCGGTACGCACAGGCTCAAGCCGGCATTTCGTGCTGGCTGCGGGCGGGACAGGAGGGCACCTGATCCCGGCATTCGCCCTTGCGACAGAACTGGATCAGCGCGGCCATCACGTGGCGCTGATTACCGATCAGCGTGGCGCGGAAATCCCTGGCAAGCCGGATTTCCTGACGTCGCATGTCATCCCAGCCGGGCGTTTTGGCAAGAATCCCCTGCGCTGGTTTGGTGGGCTGAAGGCTTTGCTGGAAGGGCGGCGTATGGCGCTGCGCCTGTTTGAGAGCTTTGAACCGACCGCTGTGGTTGGCTTTGGCGGCTATCCGGCGGCCCCGGCAATGCTAGCGGCGACAAGCGCAGACATTCCGAGCGTGCTTCACGAGCAAAACGCGGTTCTGGGCCGCGTGAACCGCATGTTGGCCGGACGCGTTGATGCGATTGCAACCGCGTTCACAGAGATTGAACGGCTGAAGCACAAGTACATCGACAAGGTGCATCTGGTCGGCAATCCCGTCCGCCCCGAAGTGCTTGCACTGCGTGATGAGGATTATCCGCCGTTCACTGAGGATGGTCTTCTCAAAGTGCTGGTTACTGGCGGCAGTCAGGGCGCGCGTATTCTGTCCGAAGTTGTCCCTGATGGGCTGGCCATGTTGCCGCCCGCCCTGCGCCAACGCCTGCAAGTCACACAGCAATGCCGCGCAGAAGACCTCGACCGTGTTCGCGAGCGCTATCGCACACATGATATCCCGGCGGAGCTGGGCACTTATTTCGAGGATATGGAAGCGCGGCTGGCGGAATGCCATTTGTTCATCGGCCGCGCAGGGGCTTCGACGATCGCGGAGCTGACCGCTGTGGGCCGTCCGGGCATCCTCATCCCGCTGCCCATAGCGACCGACGATCACCAGGCTGCGAATACCCGCGAAATGGTGAAGGCGGGTGGGGCGCGAATGATCCGCCAGCCATCGGTTACGGTTGGCGAAGTCAGTGGTCTTGAGGACAAGGACAATCGCGAGCGCATTGCGCAATCTGATGCTTTGCAGAAGCTTTCCAAAGACATCTCGTTGCAAATTCAAGCCATGGCCAAGGCGCCGCAATCGCTGGCCAATGCTGCGCATGCTGCATGGAATTGCGGACGCCCAAATGCAGCGAAAGACTTGGCCGACCTGGTCGAAAGTTTTGGCGGCGCGGATATGATGGATGTCATCCGTGTTGGAGAGACAGCCAAAGATATCGCTGCGGAACGTGCTGCATCTACCTCGCATGCTACCCGCGGTATCGGGAGTGACGGCAAGTGAAGGGTGTCGGAACCGAGATTGGCGTGATCCACTTTGTCGGAATCGGCGGGATCGGCATGTCCGGCATAGCCGAGGTGATGCACAATCTGGGATACAAGGTTCAGGGGTCTGACCTGAACGAAGGACCCAGTGTTGAACGGCTGCGTGCACAAGGCATTTCGGTGCACATCGGGCATGAGAAGGAAAATGTCGAAGGGGCCGCTGTGGTGGTCACTTCAACCGCAGTGCGGCGAACAAATCCCGAAGTCGCACATGCGCTCGAGAACCGCATTCCGGTGGTGCGCCGCGCGGAAATGCTCGCGGAATTGATGCGGTTGAAATCGACCGTTGCGGTCGCGGGTACCCACGGGAAAACCACCACAACCAGTATGATCGCGGCCTTGCTCGATCGCGGGAACATTGATCCCACAGTGATCAATGGGGGGATTATCGAGCAATATGGCTCGAATGCGCGCATGGGCGACAGCGACTGGATGGTGGTCGAAGCCGATGAAAGCGATGGCAGCTTCCTGCGGCTCGATGGCACGATTGCGGTTGTTACGAATATCGATCCCGAGCATCTGGACCATTACGGTGATTTCGACGGCGTGAAGCGCGCATTCGTCGAGTTCATTCACAATGTACCATTCTATGGCGCAGCCATTCTGTGCATTGATCACCCCGAGGTGCAGGCCGTGATCGGGCAGGTGCGCGATCGCAAGGTTGTGACCTATGGCTTTTCGCTTCAGGCGGACATCTGTGGCGTAAACATCCGTTCCGAAGCGGGCGGCAATGTATTTGACGTTATCGTGCGTCAGCGCGGTGAAGAGGATCGCCGGATCGAAGGTGTGCGCCTGCCAATGCCGGGCCGGCATAATGTGCAGAATGCGCTCGCGGCGATTGCAGTCGCAATCGAGATGGGCTGCCCGGACGAGGTAATCCGCGAAGGCTTTGGTCAATTCGGCGGCGTTCGGCGGCGCTTCACAAAGGTAGGCGAAGTGGCCTGCAACGGCGGTACTGCGACGATCATTGATGACTATGCGCATCACCCGGTTGAAATCACAGCCGTGCTCAATGCAGCACGCGAAGCGGTCGGCGGCGATAATGGTGGCCGTGTGTTCGCCGTTGCGCAGCCGCATCGCTATACTCGCCTTCGGGATCTGATGGGCGAGTTTCAGGCATGTTTCAACGAAGCTGACCATGTCTATGTCACGCCGGTCTACACGGCGGGCGAAGACCCCATCGATGGCGTGAACGCCGCTACGCTGGTGGCTGGACTGAAATCACGCGGGCACCGTTCTGCTGTGGCGGTAGCTGACCAGACCGAGCTTGCGGGAGCTCTCGCCAGAGAGCTGAACGCTGGAGACATTGTTGTTTGCCTGGGTGCCGGCGATATCACCAAATGGGCCGCGGGCCTTGCACCGGCGATCGAGAGTGCGCGCGGGGGCAAGCCATGATGGCCGACACACTTCCAAAAGTGCGCGGCAATCTCACTCCGAATGCGCCGCTGGCAAAACTTGTTTGGTTCAAGACCGGAGGCAATGCGGACTGGCTGTTCGAGCCCGCCGATATTGACGACTTGCGAGACTTTCTTAGCGCGTTGGATCGCGCGATGCCGGTTATGGCTCTTGGGCTAGGGTCCAACATGATTGTACGCGATGGCGGCGTCGAAGGTGTGGTTGTTCGTTTGGGCAAGGCATTTTCGGGCGTCAAGGTACTTGACGATGATCAGCTTGAATGCGGCGGCGGCGCCAGCGGTATCCTTGTATCTTCCACTGCGCGTGATGCCGGGATAGCCAGGCTCGAATTCCTGCGCGGCATACCCGGTACAGTAGGCGGGTTCGTACGCATGAATGGCGGCGCTTACGGGCGTGAGGTCGCGGACATATTGATTGATTGCGAGGTGATGTTCCCATGCGGAAAACTGTCTCGTGTGCCGGTTGAAGAACTGGCCTATTCCTATCGTCATTCGGAACTGGCCTCGGGTTCGATCGTCGTTTCGGCACGTTTTCAAGGCACGCCGGGTGATCCAGCGACGATTGGCGCAGAGATGGAGCGCATCGCGAAAGCGCGCGAAGAATCGCAACCACTGCGCACTAAGACCGGCGGATCGACTTTCAAGAATCCGGATGGTCACAAGGCCTGGGAGCTGGTCGATGCGGCGGGTTGTCGCGGACTGACAATGGGCGGTGCTCAGGTGAGCGAGAAACACACCAATTTCCTGATCAACACCGGCGATGCGACCAGCGGCGATATCGAGGCGCTAGGCGAAGAGGTGCGCCGCCGCGTGCGTGAAAACTCCGGCTTCGAACTGCAATGGGAAATCCAGCGGGTGGGGCGGCCATGAGCTTGCTGCCCAAACTTCACGTTGCAGTCCTGATGGGCGGCTGGGCCAATGAACGCGAAGTCTCGGTGATGAGCGGCAATGGCGTTGCTGACGCGCTCGAAAGCATGGGGCATCGTGTCACGCGGATCGATATGGACCGGGAGGTTGCAGCCCGCATTGCAGACGCTGCGCCCGATGTCGTGTTCAATGCGCTGCATGGCGTTCCTGGCGAGGATGGCAGTGTGCAGGGCATGCTTGATCTGATGGATGTTCCTTACACACATTCAGGCCTTGCAACCTCGGTCATCGCGATTGACAAGCAGCTGACCAAAATGGTGCTTGGACCACACGGCGTGCCTTTTCCAGGTGGACGGATCGTAAGCCGTGAAGAGATATTCGAGCGTGATCCGCTGCCGCGCCCCTATGTGCTGAAGCCGGTCAATGAAGGGTCATCGGTTGGCGTTGCAATCGTTACGGATGAGAGCGATTACGGCAATCCGATCGCGCCTGATTCGACCGGACCATGGCAGGATTTTAAAGAACTCCTCGCAGAGCCATTTATCCGCGGGCGCGAGCTGACAACAGCTGTGATCGACACGCCTGAGGGCCCGCGCGCACTGGGCGTCACTGAGCTGGTGATCGACGCCGGTTTTTACGACTACGAGCACAAATACACAGACGGCAAGACAGTCCATGTCTGCCCTGCGCAAATTCCGCCGGAGATCGCGGCGCTGTGCGAACAATATGCTCGAACCGCGCATTTGAGGCTGGGATGTAGCGGAGTTAGTCGCACCGATTTCCGCTGGGATGATGAGCAGGGCGAGGATGGCCTGTTTGTGCTCGAAACCAATACCCAACCCGGAATGACACCGCTCAGTCTGGTCCCTGAGCAAGGCAAGTACGCCGGGATGGAATATGCCGATCTGGTGGAAGCGGTGATCGCCGCGGCTTTACGCAAGCACGCACCGGACAAGCTGACGGGAGGCACCTTTGGCGACGATTAGGCGCTCTGCTAGAGGTGCACGCAGTGCCGCGAAAGCCAATGCGCGGGCAAACACCGCACGCAAGGCGAAGAAGACAACCGGCGGTTTTATCGACTGGCTGATGGGCTTGCTGCCTTTCACCGAAGAACAGCTTCAGCGCATCTTTTTGTGGTTGATCATTGCAGCAGCACTTGTTGCGGCATGGTTTATTGCAAGCATCTCTGGGGCCACTGCTCTGGTTCAGGCGCAGATTTCGCAATCCGCAGCCAATGCCGGCTTTGAAGTGCGCCATGTTCGGGTTTCGGGCGTCGAGCGAATGAATGAGGATCGCGTCTACGAACGTGTGGTTAGCCAACGCAACGAACCTATGCCTGACGTTGATGTCATCACAATTCGTGAAGAGCTGCTCGAACTGCCTTGGGTGAAGGACGCTCGCGTTTCCCGTCAACTTCCCGGAACGCTGGCGATCGATATTGTTGAACGAGTGCCGCATGCGGTGCTGCAAAGACCCGACCACCTCGTGCTGGTCGACGTTGAAGGCAATGAACTTGAACCGATCAACCGCACCGATATCGGAGATCGGCTGGTGATTTCCGGCCCGGGTGCCGTGCGCCAGGTCAAGCAACTCGACAACCTGCTCGAAGCCGCGCCGGCGATAAGCCCGCAAGTGCGCGCTGCGGAATGGGTCGGCAACCGCCGCTGGAACTTGACCTTCAAGAGTAATCAGGTGCTTGCGTTGCCACAAGGCGAGGATGAAGCCGCGACAGCGCTGGTGTCCTTTGCGCGGCTCGACGGACAGAATCGTTTGATCGGCGGCGAAGTCACGACATTCGATATGCGGGCACCACCGCGCATCTACATGCGAATTCCTGGCCGGGCAGACCGCGTTCTGGGCGGCAATGATGATGGAGAAACCACCCCTGATGGCTAGTAAGCGCTTCACCCGCTATTTTGGCGCGGTCAATACGGGTTCATTCCGTATTTCAGCGATGATCATGGGGCTTACCGAGGACGGTGAATTACAGGTGCTGGGGTCGGGCCACCGCGCATCGAACGGTATCAAACGCGGCTATGTGACTGACATGGCGGCCGCCACCTACGCCATTCGTGACGCTGTTGAGCGCGCAGAGAAGAATGCTGGCACCAGCGTGCAAAGCGTTTGGGTCGGTTGCGCTGGAGCCGGACTCGCAAGCCAGGTTTCGAAGGTCGAGATCGACATCAATGGTCGGCGCATCGAAGAAGAAGACATCGAACACCTGCTGATATCCGCACGAGAAACCATTCAGCCGCACGGGCGGATGGTGTTGCATGCGCAGCCTGCGCATTACACGCTTGATGGCGCACATGGTGTAGCGAACCCCAAAGGTCTTCATGCAGAGCGGCTGGGCGTCGATGTGCATGTCATGCTGGCGGACGGCGCGCCGGTGCGAAACCTCACCGAAGCGGTGCAGAACGCGCATCTGGACGTAGAGGCCGTTGTCGCTGCTCCACTGGCTGCAGGCTATGCCTGCCTGAGCGAGGAAGAGCGCGAACTTGGCGTAGCGATGGTGGAAATTGGCGGAGAGGTGACCAATGTCGCGGTTTATGCTGGCGGTATGCTGCTCGGCCTGAAGGCGCTGCCTTACGGTTCAGGCGATATCACCGATGCGATCGCATCTGCCTTTGGCATTCGCCGCTTCCAGGCGGAGCGTCTTAAATGCGTTTCCGGATCAGCAATTGCCAGCCCGACGGATCATCGCGAGATGATCCCGGTCAACGGGCCGGGTGATGATCAAGCAGGGCCGGTTGCGCGCGGTGCCGATGACAAGAACCGTATCGCTCGTGCCGAGCTTGTCTCCATAGTCACGCAGAACCTGTCTCACCTGACCGATGAGATTGGCAAGGCATTGAAATCAATGAGGTTTACCGGCGCAAACGGTGGGCAGGTGGTTATGACCGGCGGCGGTGCTGAGCTTGCCGGGCTCGCGGAATTTGCGCAAAGCGCGCTGGGGATGCCGGTTAGGATTGGCAAGCCGCCTTCGCTTACGGGATTGCCCGAAGCGCATTCGACTCCCGGATTTGCTACGTTGGCTGGCTTGTGTCTCTATGCGGCCGATGATCCGATTGACATCCGGAGCGTAGGCGAGAGCCGCGCGCCGATTTCGCGGTTCGGATTGGGGTTGGGTGTGGGCCGTTTGATGCGAGCATTGAAAGAGAATTTCTAGGTATAAATACAGGGAAATGGGTCGGTTAACCACTGTGGATAAGGGAGAATGCGCTATCAACCGTGCAATACCTTTGTGGCAAAGTGATCTATAAGGAAAGGGCCAGCACGCCCGGAGGAAAACTGATGAGTATCAATATCGGACCAGCTTCTAGCGACGAGCTTCGTCCCCGCATCACTGTTGTCGGAATTGGCGGGGCGGGCGGAAACGCTATCGCCAACATGATCGAGTCCGAAATCGAAGGCGTCGATTTCATCTGTGCCAACACTGACGCGCAAGCGCTTTCGATGTCGAAGGCTGACGGCAAGATCCAGCTTGGACCAGAGATCACAGGCGGTCTGGGCGCGGGCGCTCGACCCGAAGTCGGCAAGGCTGCGGCGGAAGAAACGGTCAAGGAAATCGAAGACGCGCTGGAAGGCGTGAACATGGTTTTCATCGCTGCCGGCATGGGTGGCGGTACGGGTACTGGCGCAGCACCGGTCATCGCGGAAGCCGCACGGCGCAAGGGTGTGCTGACGGTTGGAGTTGTGACCAAGCCATTCTTGTTCGAAGGTACGCGGCGGATGCGCGCGGCCGAGGCTGGCATTGATGAGCTGCAAAAGCACGTCGATACGCTGATCGTGATTCCAAACCAGAACCTGTTCCTGATCGCCAAGGCAGAGACAACTTTCAAGGAAGCGTTCCAGCTGGCGGATGAAGTGCTGCAACAAGGCGTGCGTTCGATCACTGATTTGATGGTGATGCCGGGCCTCATCAATCTGGACTTTGCCGACGTTCGCTCTGTGATGAGCGAGATGGGCAAGGCGATGATGGGTACAGGCGAAGCCGAGGGCGAGAGCCGTGCGCTCGAAGCCGCAGAACGCGCGATTGCAAATCCGCTGCTCGACGGGGTCAGCATGCAAGGCGCCAAGGGCGTGATCATCTCGATCATTGGCGGCGAAGATATGAAGCTGCTCGAAGTAGATGAAGCAGCCAACCATATCCGTGAACTGGTTGACGAAGATGCAAACATCATTTGGGGCTCTGCGTTCAATCCAGACCTTGATGGAAAGATTCGCGTATCCGTTGTCGCGACCGGTATCGATCAGAGCGCTATTTCAGCAACCACCCAGAGCACTCCGATTAGCTTGAGCGCATCGCGCCCACCCAAGCGCCCGGTAATCGCGCTGTCGGAAGAAGAGCCGGAAACCGTTGAAGAGCCGATCATCGATGAGCCATTGGAGCTCGCGATGGAGGCTGAGCCTGAGTCCGAGCTATACGGAGCGGCTGAAGAAGTCGAGGAAGCGGCGCCTGTGGTGGAGCCGTTTGACCTTACCGGTATGCAAGTCGGTGATGATATGGGTGAAAGCGAAGAGGATGATGATGTTGACGACATCGTCGATCCGCTTGCGGGCATGCGTAATGAGGACAACGATCCTTATGCCGATGATGTGGCTGACGAGCTGGCCGAAGAAGCTCCGTTCGATTTGACGTCTGAAGTCTCGCCAGAGCCGAGCGAAGGCGGTGAAGCTGCGCCTGCCTCGCGCGAGGGATTCGGTGGAGACACGTCAGAAGCTGTCTCCTCCGGCGCAAGCGGTAGTAGTGGCAGTTCCGGCGGCAGAGGCGCTGCACCAGCTGCTGCATCCGCAGGCGGAAGCACGCTGTTTGAGCGGATGGCAAATCTGTCACGCGGCGCCAGCGATTCTGACAGCGACGAGGACGATGACGAGGATGGCGACGAGGGCGGCTCTTCGCTCAGCATCCCGCGTTTCCTTGGCCGTCAGAACAACCAGTAATTCGGCTCGTCTCACCGCGCTATTCTTGCAAGGTTCACATGCGCCCGCTTAGTGCAGCGCTTGCAGGTGTGAACCTTGTAAGGGTTATGTAATGGCCACCCCCGCCTTCCTCCTTGTGCTTGCTATGGCCGCTGTTCCGGCACTGGCCGTACCAACCAATGCTCAGCAAACCGCATCGCGTGAGGTATCGCAGGCTTTGCCTTCGGCGGAAGTGGAGGAATTGCGTAACGCGTTGCAGCGACTGGCGCGGCAACCTCAAAGCGCTCAGGCCCTGGTGGATGCTGGTGATGCATCGCTCGCACTCGATGATTACAGCGCTGCGGAAGGTTTCTACGCGCGCGCACTTCAGATATCGCCCAATTCTGCTGCAGCCAAGCTCGGGCTCGCGTCTGTCTTTCTGAAGACGCGACAACCGGTAGAGGCGTTGCAGATGTTTGCCGAAGCAGAACGTGCGGGTGCGTCTGTCGATGTGATCCTGGGTGATTGGGGGCTGGCGCAGGATCTGGTTGGCAACAACGAACTTGCGCAACAAAGCTACCGGGCATTTCTGGCGAAGGAACAGGATGATGAGGTGACGCGTCGTTTGGCAATAAGCCAGGCGATTGCGGGTCAGCGCGATGCCTTCGAAGCCACCCTGCGCCCGCTTCTGACGAGGCAAGATCTCGCCGCGTTCAGGGCGCGCGCATTTGGTCTCGCCATACTGGGTGACACCGATCAAGCAGCGAGGCTGGCAAATCAACTGCTGCCGCCCGATCTGTCCAGTCGCATGACCCCCTATTTTGAGTTCATGCCGCGCCTGACCAAATCGCAACAAGCGGCTGCTGCAAATCTGGGAATTTTCCCGCGTGCGGCCGAGATTGGCCGCGATGATCCGCAAATGGCGAGTTTGGGCCGCGGTGAAGATCCGCGGATCGCCCGCGTCGATCAACGGCTTACCCCGCGCGGAACACCGCTGGGAACACGCGTCGATACATCTCCACCTGAGCCGAGCGGCGAAAGCAGGCTTGCGCGCATAGCACGTGAGCAGGCTTCGGTAGCAGATGCGTTTTCAGGCTTTATCGCGCCGGAGGAACTTCCCGCCGCGGCATCTGATGGGGCTGTTGACATTTCGACAATCGAGATACCGCGCGAACAATCGAAACCCGAACCGCCGCAGCATCCCAGCCGTCACTGGGTGCAGATGGCCACCGGGCGCGATATTGGCGCATTGCGATTCGACTGGCGCCGGATGATGCGGCGCGCACCGGAGTTGCTGGACGGGCGCGAGGCCTATTCCACCCCGTGGGGGCAGGCGAACCGGCTTCTGACCGGGCCCTTTGCTACGCGCGACGAAGCCAGGCAATTGGTGCGCGAATTGCGGCAACAAGGTTTTGACAGCTTCAGCTACACTAGCGCTGAAGGCGAAAAGATTGATATTATTCAATAGTATATAAGTTGTTCACGGCTTTCTTTGCACAAGCTTTGAACAAGCCAGTCGCTTTCTCCCCAAAAGCTGACATCGCAGCCATTGCATTCAAAGCAGGGACAAGTGCAATCAGCACTCGATGCGAAGTGGAAGCCCCAATTCATGAGAGCCCGCGAAGTCGAATATGGCACCGGTGAGGATGCTGCCCCGGTAGAAATGCTGGCGGCATTGTTCGATGCGCGCGGCTGGGCATGCGAGATCACCAGTCAAAACGAGATCGCTGGCGAAGTGCAAGGAAGCTGGGCGAAGTACCAGATCAAGGCGATCTGGCGCAGCGAAGACAATGTGCTGCAATTGCTTTGCCTGCCTGACATTCGCGTGTCTGAGGACAAGAACCGCGCGGCCTATGAACTGCTCGCCATGGTCAATGAGCAGGTCTGGCTGGGACATTTCGATGTCTGGTCCAACGGCAATGTCCTGCTCTACCGGCATGGCGCATTGCTTGGTGACGATGGGTTGCTCAGTATCCAGCAGGCGCAAGCCCTGATCGAAACGGCGATTGACGAATGTGATCGCTTCTATCCTGCCTTCCAGTTTGTGTTTTGGGGCGACAAGAGCCCGCGCCAAGCATTGGAGAGCGCGATGGTCGACGCGGTCGGCGAGGCTTGAGGGCCACAGAGGCTTGAGCGCACGCGCGCCTGCTGTAAACGTGGCTCCATGAAAATTCTGATCTACGGATATGGCAAGATGGCCGGCGCTATGGTCGATGGCTGGTTGCGAGCGGGTGTGTCTGCAAGCAACATCATTGCATATAATCCTCGCCATAAGGCAAGCGCGGAGGGGGTGACATTGACCACCCGGCAACCTGACGGCGATTTCGATGCCGTGGTGCTCGGTTTCAAGCCGCATATGCTGGTCGATATCGCGCCGAAAATGCAGTCAATTGCTGGTCCGAACACGCTGGTTCTATCGATCCTGGCGGGTGTCACACTGGCGCAACTTGATGCAGCGTTTCCCGATGCGAAAGCGAATGTGCGTTTCATGCCCAACCTTGCGGTAGCGATCGGCAAGTCGCCCAATGTTCTGGCCGCGCACGACCTCTCGCGCTCGGATAGGGAGGCGGTGACGGAACTGGCATGCAAGCTAGGCACAGCCGAATGGCTTGCGGATGAGAATCTGTTCGATCTTGCTACCGCGCTGGCTGGTTCGGGGCCTGGTTTCGTCTATCGCTTTATCGATGCGCTGGCAGAGGCAGCGAGCGAATTGGGCCTGCCGGCCGATATGGCAGGCCGGCTTGCGACAGCGATGGTCGACGGGGCAGGTTCTTTGGCAGCCGATTCAGAGTTCACAACAGATGAACTGGCAGACCGGGTTGCCAGCCCGGGCGGCATGACGCGCGAGGGTCTGAATGTGCTTGATGAAAGCAAAGCTCTGAAATCGCTTCTTTTACGCACTCTGAAAGCCACGGCGGATCGCGGGACTGAACTGTCAAAAATGGCCGGAAAACAGCCTTAAGCAGTTGCAAGGAATGCAATCCAGTTTTGCTTGAAAATTGCACACAAACACCCGATATTTGAACAGATGGCGCTGAATGTGCGCCCGATTTATTATCGGAGAGACGATTACGATGGCTGATTGGAACGAACCCCGGAGCATGGAGCAGCAGGAGGCGGCTTTCACTGGCGCGTCCGTACCGCGCTCAGGGACTGTGTTTGACGCAGGGCTGCGCAAGCACATGCTCTCGATCTATAACTATATGACCTCTGGTATTTTGCTGACTGGCGTTGTCGCGCTGCTGACGGCGAACACCGGTTTGATCTACAGCTTTGTGGGCTCGCCGCTGATGTGGCTCATTATGCTTTCGCCACTCGCGATTGTTTTCGCGATGAGTTTTGGCGCGAACCGCTTTAGCAAAGGAACGCTCCAGATCATGTTCTGGGCCTTTGCGACGCTGATGGGTCTTTCCATGTCGACGATTTTCCTCGTCTATACGCAGGGCTCGATCGCGACGACATTCTTTGCAACCGCTGCGGCGTTCGCAGGGCTTAGCCTTTTCGGCTATACCACCAAGAAGGATCTGACCGGCATGGGCAGCTTCCTGATTATGGGTGTGGTTGGCCTGATTGTGGCGATGCTGCTTAACCTTTGGCTGCAATCACCCGCATTGATGTGGGCGGTAAGCTTCATCGGCGTGCTGATCTTTGCTGGTCTGACAGCGTATGACACGCAGCGTTTGAAGAACCAGTATGCGCAGCTGCGCGGAACCGACTTTGCCGGCAAGGCTGTGATCCTCGGGGCGCTGAGCCTCTATCTGGACTTCATCAACATGTTCCAGTTCCTGCTCTCCTTCATGGGATCGCGCGAGTAGGCATTTTCCGTTTGTGATCGTCTGGTCGCATAAAGGACTCAATTCACCGACGCCCGAGGTGCCCTTCGCATCTCGGGCATTTTCTTTGCTGCATTTGAACGATATGCCTAGGCGATAAATAACTTTCGGGATTCAGGCGCGGTTAGGGATCGCATTTGTAGCTTGCCCGGAAGGATAGCGAGAGGGACGCGAAAAATGATGCAGTCCGGCATTGTGAAGATCAAGATCATCGCCATTGCTGTCGTCAGTGCGACATTGGCCGCTTGCGGAACTGCGGCCCCGCCACCACCGCCGGTCGTTGTTGCTCCCCCACCGCCACCGCCTATAGTGATTCCGCCGCGGCCCACGGCACCTGCCGGTGCATTCGCGACCATGGCAATTCCGCAAATGGCCGCTGACGGTGTTCGCCAGACCGTCAACTACGGCATTTCTGACGAGCAAAAGCTCTGGAATGTCCGTTCAGGCCTGAATGTTGCTGCGCTCAATTGCCGCAACGCATCGCATCTGGCACTTGCCGACAATTACAGTGAATTTCTCAAGAAGCATCGCCGCCAGCTAACGCGCACCAACAGTACTTTGGCGTCCCAGTATCGTGCTCAACACGGGCGCAGCTATCGCGACGCTCAAGACGCCTACATGACCCGTGTCTATAACTATTTCGCGTTGCCGCCGGCTTTGCCAGCATTCTGCGATGTAGCTCATCAGATCGGGCAGGAAATCGTTGATGTGCCGGCCGGTCAATTGCACGTTTTTGCCGAGACTGCCCTGCCGCGGATGGAAGCGGTCTATGAAGAGTTTTTCTCTTCTTATGAGCAATACCGCGTCGATTTGGCAGCGTGGGAAGCGCAATATGGCCCGAACAGAAGCCCGGTAACGCTTGAAGCCAATTATGGTCCGCCGCAAAGCGCGGCTGCGCAGAATAATTGATCCTTACCAGGGGCGACCAAAGGGCGCTGTGCAATCTTGCACCGCGCCCTTTTGCTATCTAGAGCACGTCTAGCAAACCGGTAACGGGAATGCGGTGCGAGTGTTCTTCACTCAATTCCGCAGCTGTCCCTGCAACTGTAAGCGGCGAGCATCTGTTTCGCGTGTCCCAATACGGACACTCCCACTGGATCTGAACCGATCTGGGAAGGGGAAGCAGAGGCACTGACCCGTGAGCCAGGAGACCGACCGGCGCGCGTCGCTCTTTGTCTGGCTCTGGGATTGGTCAGGCGCGGAAGAACTTTCGTTTCGAGCGACATTGTTGGGCCTTGTGGGTGCATCTCGCGAGGCCCGTCGCGTTGAGACGGAGTATTTCGATGATGAATAAACGAAGTTTGCTGTGCGGTGCGGCTGTAGCTGCGCTGGCATGGAATTCGCCTGCGGTGGCGCAGGGCGCGCAGGAAGGCACCTATGCCAACGATGAGGAGTTCGAACAGGTCGACGTCTTTCTGTACCACCCCAAGCGTGGTGACATCATCGTAAGTGGCAGCCGGTCTGATAATGATCCTTATCCAGAGGAGTACACAGGGTCCGCCACTATCATCGAGACCAATGAACTCCGGCAACGCCAGGTGCGTGATGTGGCGGATGTGCTGCGCGATGTGCCGGGCGTCGCCGTGGCGAGCGTTGCGGGTCAGACCCAGCTGCGCCTGCGCGGGTCTGAAGCCAATCACGTGCTGGTGCTGGTCGACGGAATCGAAGTGTCCAACCCTTTCGCTGGCGAGTTCGATGTCGGAACACTTCAAGCTGAAATCGGCAGCCGGATAGAGGTTCTGCGCGGGCCGCAGTCAGCGCTCTATGGCTCGGATGCAATCGGCGGAGTGGTCGCATACGATAGCGGGCAGTTTGACGGCGCTTCGGCATGGATCGAAGGAGGATCTAACAACACATTCAACGGTGCTGCGCGTATCGGTACAAGCGGCGGTCGTTGGAATGCATCGCTATCAGGCACAATAGTTAGCACCGGCGGCGAACCCAATGCCCGTGGCGGCGCGCGCGATATCGGTCGCGATGGCTACACGCTCTCCGGCAAGGGCGCTCTTGAAGTCGTAGACGGATTTGAGCTGCGCGCTTCTGGGCGTTTTGTCCAAACCGAAGGCGATTTCAACGACAGTGATTTCGACCCAAGTAGCCCGACCTTCGGTTTTGTGATCGACAGCCCGGGGACCCGGTTCGAGAATGAAGCAGCCTATGCGCTGGTTGGCGCACGATTGGAAACCATGCGCGGTGACTGGACGCACGATCTATCTGCCCAGATCGCGGATATTGCGCGCGACACTTTTGGCCAGTTCGGGCGCACATCCGGTAGCGATGGAGACCGCCTGAAGGCGTCCTATGTATCCGGTCTGCGGATCTCGGATGCTCATTCGCTGTCTTTCGCCGCCGACTGGGAGCGTGAGCGGTTCCGCAACGACGATCCGTTCGATTTCGCCTTCACGGGGCGACGCTCGATTGAAAATGTCGGGCTTGCTGGCGAATATCGATTTGACGGCGAGAGGTTCGATTTCTCAGCGGCAATCCGACATGACATCAATGATCGTTTCGCTGACGAAACGACTTTCCGCATGGGCGCGGGCATCGATGCGAGCGAAGATACGCGCCTGCGCGCAAATTATGGCACTGGCATCAAGAACCCGGGCTTCTTCGAACTGTTTGGCTTCTTCGATGGTCGCTTCATCGGCAATGAAGACCTTTCGCCAGAGAAATCCGAAAGCTGGGACGTGGGCGTAGATCAGCGCTTGGCTGAGGGCGCAATGACATTGTCGGCGACCTTTTTCGACAGCCGGCTGGAAGATGAAATCTTCACGACATTCCCGGCTCCATTATACATCGCAACCCCAGCCAACCGCAGCACGCTATCGAAACAGCGCGGCGTTGAGCTAAGCGCTCGTGCGCAGCTCGGAAAGCAACTGACACTGGATGCGGCCTATACCTATCTCGACGCCCAAGAAAACGGGGTGGAAGAAGTGCGCCGCCCCGGAAATATCGCGTCTGCCGTACTCACCTGGACCGCGCCGGGTGACGAGGGATCAACCACTCTGATCGTGCGGCACAATGGTGCAACCGACGATGTGGCCTTCACTGATCCCAGCTTTGCTCCGGTGGTCGAGCGATTGGACAGTTTCACATTGGTCAATTTCAACGCGGAAGCGCGCTTGACGGGCCAGTTCAGAGTGTTCGGCCGCGTCGAAAACTTGTTCGATCAGACATATGAGCAAGTGTTCAGCTTTGTCTCGCCCGGACGGACCGCAGTCATTGGCATCAAAGCTGATTTCTAAAACACTCGCTTTTTCCAGGAAAATGCATAGGTAGCGCCCATGCATTTTCTCGACCAAGCCAAGATCTATCTCCAATCCGGTGCCGGCGGCCCAGGGGCCGTCAGCTTCCGGCGTGAGAAATACGTCGAATATGGCGGACCCGATGGCGGCAATGGCGGCAAGGGTGGCGACATCGTGTTCGAGGCCGTGCAGGGTCTCAACACGCTGATCGACTTTCGTTATTCGCAGCATTTCAAGGCAAAGCGTGGCAACCACGGGCAAGGGCGCGACCGGACAGGTGCAGGCGCGCCAGACCTCGTGATCAAAGTACCCGTTGGCACGCAGGTGCTGTCCGAAGACAAGGAAGAAATTCTCGCCGATTTTACCGAGGTTGGTCAGCGCGTCGTGTTTCTTGAAGGCGGCATGGGCGGTCGCGGTAACGCCAGTTACAAGAGCTCTACAAACCGTGCCCCGCGCCAGCATCAGCCCGGCGAGCCCAGCGAAGAAATGTGGGTATGGCTGCGGTTGAAACTGCTTGCTGACGTGGGCCTGGTCGGGCTGCCCAATGCAGGGAAATCGACCTTTATCAATGCGGTATCGAACGCGCGGGCCAAGGTGGGCGACTACGCTTTTACAACCCTCGTCCCGAAATTGGGCGTTGTCCGCCACAAGGGCCGCGAATTTGTGCTCGCGGACATTCCCGGCCTGATCGAAGGTGCCGCAGATGGCGCCGGAATCGGAGACCGGTTCCTGGGTCATATCGAACGGTGCCGCGTTCTCATCCACTTGGTCGATATTACCGGACAGGGTGATCAGGACCCGGCTGAGGCGATGCGCGTAGTAGAAGAAGAGCTGGAAGCCTATGGCGAAGGGCTGGAAGACAAGCCGCGATTGATTGCGCTCAACAAAATCGATCTTGCGGATGGTGAACTAGCAGCAGAGTTTGCCAAAGAGCTGATGGCTGCCGGTGCAGAAGATGTGTTCGCTGTTTCAGGAGCCACCGGCCAGGGTATCGAAGCGCTAATGGATGCAGTGCTAAGCTATCTGCCAGATCGGACTTCGACAGAAACCAAAGGCAATGAAGTCGAAGACATAGAAGAAGAGGAGGGCGGCAATTGGTCGCCTATCTAAGCTGATGTCCTTTACTGCATTGAGCGAATTGACCTCGTGCCGCCGTTTGGTGGTCAAGATCGGCAGTGCATTGTTGATCGGCAATGGAAGCCCTCGCAGAAACTGGCTTGAAACGCTGGTGCAAGACCTGGTCATGCTGCGGAACGAAGGGGTGGAGCTGGTTGTAGTCAGCTCCGGCGCGATTGCATTGGGCGCATCAAGGCTGGGCTTGCCATCTGGCGGGCGCGCGAGTTTGGCCGATGCACAAGCAGCGGCATCAGTCGGACAAATCACGCTGGCGGGATTGTGGGCAGACAAACTGGCGCAGTCGGAACTGACGGCGGCACAAATGCTGCTGTCTTTGAGCGATCTTGAGGATCGGCGGCGGTATCTCAATGCGTCGGCAACGCTTGCTCGCTTGCTCGAAGCCGGGGCCGTACCAGTCATCAATGAGAATGACAGCGTAGCGACCGAGGAAATCCGGTTTGGTGACAATGACCGACTAGCGGCACGGGTTGCTCAAGCGGCGCAAGCAGATGCAGTATTGCTGCTATCAGATGTTGACGGTCTGTTTGATCGCGACCCCAAGAAAGGCGATGCCCGGCTGATCGAAAACGTCAAAGGGATCACGGCCGAGGTGTTGGCGATGGCAAGCGCGGAATCGTCGTCAGGCATGGGCTCGGGCGGCATGGCCTCCAAACTTCAGGCAGCACAAATTGCAGAGCGTGCCGGCATTACGCTAGCGATCATCAACGGCACGCAGAATTCGCCGATTTCAAAGGCGATCTCGGCCAATCGCGGTACGGTTTTCCTCCCTCAGCGCAGCGATACCGCTCGCAAGGCATGGCTTGGCGGCAGGTTGACTTCAGAGGGTTCGCTGACCGTAGACAAGGGCTGCACAAAGGCCTTGCTCAATGGAGGGGCGAGCGTCCTGGCAGTTGGAATCACCGCAGTTGACGGCGCATTCGAGCGCGGGGCCTTGGTTGAAGTGCTTGATACAAAAGGCAAATCGATCGCCAAAGGTTTGGTAGAATATGACGCAGTAGTTTGCCGCAGGATCGCCGGCCTGCGCGAAGATCATCAGGCTAGAATTCTGGGCTATGCTCCGCGCGCGGCTGTGGTTCATCGCGATCATATGGTGCTGCTGTGAGCGGCGACATACCCATCGCGATAACGGGAGCAACCGGCTTTGTCGGGCAAGCAGTTCTCGATGAAACCATGCACCGCCACCAGCCAGCGAATGCACTGGTCAGGCGCGCGAGCGATCACAAACACACTCGCGTTGAATGGGTTCTGGGTGACCTTGCGAACGCGCATGCGCTGGGCCACCTTGTCGCGGGTACGAAGGCTGTGATCCATATTGCAGGGCTGACCAACACGCCTGATCCTGCGGACTTCGATGCGGCCAATGTGGCGGGTACGGCGAATGTGATTGCGGCGGCGAAGCAAAACGGCGTGAAGCGGTTCGTATTTGTGTCCTCGCTTTCGGCGCGCAAGCCGGAATTGTCCGCTTATGGCGCGTCGAAGGCAGCTGCTGAGGACTTGGTTCGGGACAGCGGGCTCGACTGGACGATTGTCCGCCCCCCTGCGGTGTACGGCCCGCGTGACAGCGATATGTTCGAGCTCTTTCGAACCGCACGAATGGGCGTGGTGCCGCTGCCGCCAGGTGGGGCGACATCGATCATTCATGTGGCGGATCTGGCGCGGCTTTTGCTCGATCTGGTGGATGCGCAACCCGCATTGGTGCGGAAGAAGATATTCGAGCCGGACGATGGCCGGGAAGGAGGTTGGAGCCACAAGGAAATGGCGAAAGCGATTGGCGATGCCGTCGGGCAGCGTGTGTTCGCACCGCATTTACCGCGCGCAGTGCTGCAAAGCGCGGCGGCCTTGGACAAGCTCTTTCGGGGCTCCAACGCCAAACTGACGCAGGACCGTGTGGGCTATATGTGCCATCCGAACTGGGTCGCGCGCTCGGATCGAGCGGTACCTGAAAGCGTCTGGATGCCGCAGATTGGCGGCGCTGACGGCTTCAAGATGACTGCGAAATGGTACGCAGATGAGGGATGGTTGTAACTAACAGCCTTGCAGTTGCCGCAGACCACATTAGAGTCCGCCCGGGGTCGAGATTTTGAGTGACGGAAACACCGTCGAAAAATGCGCGAAAGGGATCCGATGAAGAAATATGTTCTGATTGCCAGTCTGGCCGCTGTCGCCGCTTGCTCGCAGGCTGAAACCGCACCTGAGGCAGAGGTAACGGAGGAAGTAGCGGAAGCTGCGCAGCCGTTGGCTCTTGATGGCAAAGCGACGCCGGGCACCTATAAGATTACCCGAGAAAATGGCGATGTGATCATGGAAGAGGTCCGTGCTGACGGTTCTTACACCGCTACAATGCCGGACGGATCAGTAGAGAATGGCACCTGGGAGCAGCCGTCGCCAGATGTTTTCTGCTCAACCTCGGATGAGGAAGGTGCGGCACAGGAATGTGCCGACGAAAAGTATGGCGACAATGGTGAGTGGCTATCGACCGGCCGCGAAACCGGTAACACGTCAATCGTGGAACGCGTCGAAGGCTAAGCCAGCCGGTTCATCAAGTGCTCGGCCCTGCCAATCGGTCGGGCCGGGTGCTTGAGCTCTTACAGAAACGGCTCGTATCCCGGTGGCAATTCACCATCTTCGGTCAGCGGGGTGTGGATGCCGCATTCGGTCTTGTCCCAGCCTTTCCAGCGGCCCGAACGCGGGTCTTCGCCCGGTGCGACCTTGTTGGTGCAAGGCGAACAGCCGATTGAAGGGTAGCCTTGCGCCACCAGCGGGTGCTGCGGGAGATAGTGCATCACAAAATATGCAGCAATCTGGCTCGCATCCCAATCGATTAACGGGTTAATCTTCAAGCGGCCTTGTGCGTCCGATGTATCGATTTCGAACCGCGGCAAGTTCGCGCGGGTCGCCGATTGGAATGATTTGCGGCCAGTGAAGCTTGCATCATATCCTGCGAGCGCTTTTGCCAGCGGCTTGACCTTGCGAATCTCGCAGCAACCATCGGGGTCGTAGGACCAGCGCAAGCCGGTTTCGTCCTTCGTTTGAAGCTCTTCCACTTCGGGATAGAGATTGATCAGATTGGTGAGACCAAGACGCTCAGCCAGATCATCACGATAAGCAAGTGTCTCGGCAAAGTGCTTGCCGGTCTCCAGAAAGAGCACCGGCACGCTCGGATCGATGCTTCCGATCAGATGTAGTAGTACCGCACTTTCCGCGCCAAAACTTGACACCGTGGCAACGTCACCGGCAAGGCCATCCATGATCACCGCTTCGAGCATTTCCTCGGTCGAGGCGCCCCGAAACAGATTGTTCAGGCGCACAGCATCATGCTCGGTAAAGCGCGGGCCTGTGTCGATGCGGTCGACCGCGCGAATGTCTGTCACAGGCTTATTCATGGCCCACATTTGCGTGACGGCGGTCCGGTACCGGCTGACGCGTGTCGGCCGCGTGCTGGTAGACATTCTCCCAGCGCGCAAAGGCAGTCTCCGCGTCCGCTTCGTCGAGTTTGCTGTCCGGGGCAAATGCATCAAACCCGCAGCGGCGAAGATAAGCGAGCTGATCAATGCCAATATCGCCTACAGCGCGCAGTTCACCTTCGTAGCCTGCCTCGCGCAGTACGCGTGCGGAGGAGTATCCGCGCCCGTCACCAAAAGAGGGGAAGTTTACTTCGATCAAGCGAAGGCGCTCCAGATGCGGGAGCAATGCACGCGCGTCATCGCCCGGCTCAATCCGCACCGCAGCGGCATTGGATTGCTCAAGGAAGCTGTCGACGGTGACTTGTGCGTGATCGGCCACCTCGTCGTCGCGAAATCGGAACTGCACATCGTCGGGGCTGGTACCGAAATCGGTTTCGGAAACATCATTCGCCATAAAGCGCCTCCTTGAAGGGATCCATGCCGATCCGGCGGTAGGTATCGAGAAACCGTTCACCTTCCTCCCGTTTGTCGAGATAGATGTCTGTGACGGTTTCGACGGCGCTAATGATGCCCGCCTCGTCAAAGCCACGCCCGGTGATCTTGGCTAGCGACGTGTCTTGCGCTTCGCTTCCACCGAGCAGCAGCTGGTAGTTCTCGACGCCCTTCTTATCGACACCCAGAATGCCAATGTGGCCGGCATGGTGGTGTCCGCATGCGTTGATGCAGCCCGAAATCTTGAGCTTGAGTTCGCCAAGTTCCCTAGTCTTGCCGGTTTCAGCGAAACGCTTGGAGATTTGCTGGGCAAGCGGGATCGAACGCGCATTGGCGAGGCTGCAATAATCGAGCCCGGGACAAGCAATAATATCCTCGATCGTATCGAGATTGGGTGAGCCAAGCCCCGCCGCGTCGAGCCTTGTCCAGAGCGCATGAAGATCGGCAATCCTTACATGCGGCAGCACGATGTTCTGTGTGTGGGTGACGCGGCTTTCGTCGAAGGAATATTCTTTTGACAGCTCTGCCATCAGATGCATTTGTTCAGTGGAAGCATCGCCCGGAATGCCGCCTACCGGCTTCAGGCTGATGACTGCGCTGACATAGCCGGGCGCTTTGTGCGGGTGTGTGTTCTGATCGGCCCACAGGGCAAAATCCGGATCGCTGCGGTCGATCTCGGTCGGAAGTCCGGTTTCGAACGCCGGATCGGCGAAATAAGGCTTGATCCGCTCCAGCTCGGCCAATGGTGGCTCGACACCTTGCTCCAACAAATGCACGAATTCTTGCTCGACTTGACAGGTGTATTCATCCGCGCCCAGCTCATGAACCAGGATCTTGATCCGGGCCTTGTACTTGTTGTCGCGGCGACCGTAGCGATTGTACACGCGCAAGCAGGCCTCGGAATAGGTGATCAGCTGATCAAGCGGCACGAAATCACGGATTGGTGGAGCAATCATCGGGGTGCGCCCCATGCCCCCGCCGACATAGAAGCGCGCACCGATTTCACCTGCATCATTCTTCACTATCTGGATGCCGATATCGTGCAGCTTCATCGCTGCGCGGTCGTTCTCGCTTGCGATCACCGCGATTTTGAACTTGCGCGGTAGAAAGCTGAATTCAGGATGGAAACTCGACCATTGCCTCAGCAATTCAGCATAAGGCCTTGGATCAATCAGCTCATCTGCCGCAGCGCCGGCGAAATGGTCAGAACTGATATTGCGGATGCAATTGCCGCTAGTCTGGATCGCATGCATTTCGACCTTAGCGAGATCAGCGAGGAGATCGGGCGCTTCTTCCAGCTTGATCCAGTTATACTGAATGTTCTGACGCGTGGTGAAATGGCCGTATCCGCGGTCATACTTCTCGGCGATGTCCGCCAGTGCGTGCATTTGCGCGGAGTTGAGAGTCCCATAGGGAATGGCAACGCGCAGCATATAGGCATGCAGTTGCAGATATAGGCCGTTCATCAGGCGTAGCGGGCGGAATTGCTCTTCGCTCAGCTTGCCTTCCAAGCGGCGGCGGGTCTGGTCGCGGAATTCCTCGACGCGGGTCTCGACCATTGCCTGATCATAACTGTCGTACTTGTACATTAGATCACCCAATCCATGGCTGTCGGGTCTTTAGGTTTGAGTGTCAGGTCAGGCCGAACAGTGGGGCCAAGCGCGCGGACTCGGTCTTTGATATGGGCAGGGCGGACGCCTTTTTCGTCGCGGCTCGCGTCCAGAACATAGGCCGAGTTAACACGGCGCGCTGACTGCTCACGGGCGATGATTTCATCGGCACGATCGCCAACGTCAACGGCGTCATCGACATAGAGCGACCAGCCGGTGCCATCCCACCAGACTACAGCGCCGCTTTCCAGGTTGTTTCCGGTAAGGATGTTCATCGCGCAGACTCCTGAGCCAACTTGGCGAGCGAGATATCGTCGCGGGCAGTCACTTCACCGATAACAATCAGCGCAGGGCTTTGTATCGCATGCAGTTCAACCAGTTCAGGTAGCCCGGCCAGCAGTCCGCGAATAATCCGCATTTCCCGGCGCGCAGCGTTCTCGATCACCGCTACGGGCATGTCTGGTGTGAGGCCGTCTTCCATCAGCTTTTCCGCGATCTGAGGTGCGGTCTTTACGCCCATGTAAATAACAAGCGTGCGCCCTTTTCCGGCCAACCCGTTCCAATCCTGATCCGACAGACCTTTGCACTGGCCCGCCACAAAACTGACAATGCTGGATGCATCGCGATGGGTAAGCGCGATCTGGGCGGCCGCCGCTGCGCCATTCGCGGCGCTGATACCCGGAACGATCTCTACTGGAACACCGGCTGCGCGCGCGTCTTCTGCTTCTTCGCCGCCGCGCCCGAAGATCAGTGGGTCACCACCTTTGAGGCGGACAACGTCACGCCCGGCCTTGGCTTCGCGGATGAGAAGCGCGTTGATTTGCTCTTGCGGGAGCGTGTGCCGGGATCGCTGCTTGGCAACGCTGATCAGTTCTGCATCGTCGCGTGCGAGCGCCAGAATGGCTGGATCGACCAGGCCGTCATGCACGATGATCTGCGCATTTTCGATCAAGCGCGCAGCGCGCAACGTTAGCAGGTCAGGATCACCTGGGCCTGCGCCAACGAGATATATGGTTCCGGGGATTTGCATGGCCGGGAAATGGGCCAATGGTGCCCACCTCGCCAGCGAGAATGGATTTTATACCGCGTAGGAAAGCTATACCTGCCCGCTGTAACGTCGACTAAGTTTATGAAAGTTAGGAGGAAGTTTCACGCGCGGTGATCGCATCCATCAGCTCGTCAAACTGTTTGCTGGTACGGATGTGCAGGTCACGCTGCGGGAAAGGGATCTCTATATTGTGCTCTTTGAACAGTTCCCAGATCCGCGTGTAAACATCCGAACGAATGTTCGCCATGCCTTCTTCCGGATCCTGGATCCAGAAGCGCAGCTCAAAGTCGACCGAGCTGTCGCCAAATCCCATTAAATTCACGCGTGGCTTTGGCGTGTTCAATACGCGGGGCACATCATTAACAGCCTGATAGAGCAGTTCTGTGACCAGGTTCAGGTCGCTGTCATAGGACACCCCTATCGGCGTTTTCACGCGCACATCCTTGGAGCTGTAAGACCAATTGACCACCTGGTTGATCATCAGGTTTTCATTCGGGATCAGATGCTCTGTCTGATCTCGGGTAATCACTGAAATTGCGCGAATGCCAATCTTGCGGATCTGCCCGATTGCTTCGTTTCCTGCCTGATCGGTTACAGAGATCACATCGCCCGGCTTGATAGACTTGTCGAGCAACAGAATGATCCCCGAGATCAGGTTCCCGAAGGTTTTCTGAAGGCCGAAACCGATGGCGAGGCCGAAGGCGCCGCCAAAGAAAGCCAGCGCAGTCAGGTCAATGCCCAGCAGATCGATGCCGATCAGGAACGCCAGCGCCCATATGGCGATCGTGCTGAGTTTTTCAGCGAGCAGCTTTTGCGTGCTGTCAAAACGCGAGATACGTTTGATCAAGCTGCGGCTAAGACGGTTTGCCATCCATGCGGCAGTCAAAACAAGCAGAATGACGGTGATGATCAGCAGCACATCAAGAGTGGAAATCCGCAGATCGCCAATCTCGAAAGCCCATGCGTCGAGTGACTCGAGAATTCCGCCTACAGTCTCGCTTTTCTCCGAAACCGCGTCTTTCAGCCCCTGCGAACCCTCGATCACTTCGACGGGTGCCTCGTCCGGAGCCTCAGGGGTAGGCTCGACAACTGGCATCTCGGTCGCACCGTCTGCGCCTTGCTCCGCGCCTTCAGCGAATGCTTGTTCGCCGTCGGCTGTTTCAGCAGGCAAAGTGGCAGAGGTTGTCATGCGTTATCCATTTTAACGAAAGCCTGTGTCAGATCGGCGATCAAATCGTCAGGGTCTTCTAGCCCGATCGATAACCTAACGCCAAGTTTGTCTTGCGGGTCCCACGAAGCGGGCGGCCAACTCGCGGCGCTGCGGATTGGCGCGGGATCGAATGGGAGCGCCAGGCTCTCAAAACCACCCCAGCTATAACCAATGCCGAACAATTCGAGATTATCAACCAGCCGGGCGCGGGCAGCATCATCGCGACCTTTCAGGACGAAACTGAATAGCCCGCAAGCGCCGCTAAAGTCCCTGCTCCACAGTTCATGTCCCGCATCACCGGGCAGCATGGGGCACAGCACATGCGCGACTTCAGGCCGGGTCTTGAGCCATTCAGCGATTGCCAGTGCCGACTTTGTGCTTTGTTCCAGCCGTACGTGCATTGTCCGGAGCCCGCGCAGCATAAGCGAGGCATCGTCTGGCGACACAACCTGTCCCAATTGCTGGCTCGTCAGGCGCAGCGCGCGATACCAGCGTTCGCCCGCACTGGCAGAGCCCATCATCGCATCCGAATGTCCGCTGACATGCTTGGTCAGGCTCATCACGCTGATATCGCATCCGTGTCGGATTGCTGGAAAGCCAAGTGGCGTAGCCCAGGTATTGTCGATCAGGCTGACTGCGCCTTTTTCTCGCGCGATCCGGGCCATGGCGGGAACATCGCAGACTTCCATGGTCAGGCTGCCCGGGCTTTCCAGCCAAACTGCGCGCGTCTGTTCGCAGAACGCCTGATGGTAGGCTTCCAGATCCGTCGGATCGAAGAAACGGTGCTCGACACCCCATTTCTTGAGCAGCCCGCTCGCCATCAAGCGGCTGGGCTCATAAGAATTATCACTCACCAGCAGAACATCACCCGGGCGAAGTACCGCCATAAGTGCGCCGGCAATCGCGGCCACCCCGCTGGGATACAACACGGTGCCATGCGCGCCTGGCTCTATCTCTGTCAGCGCTTCAGCCAATGCCCATTGCGTTTGAGCGCCACGTCGCCCGTAGTAAAATACGCCGTCATGATTGTTCTTGAGCGTCTCTGTGCGCTCGGCCTCGCTTGCATATAGATGCGTGCTCGCGCGAACGACCGGAGGGTTGACCACGCGACCTGTCCATTCAGGCTTCCGGCCTGCTTCAACCAGCTTTGTTGCAGGTTTATGTTCTTTGCTGCCAGCGCTCATGCCTTCACCGTGGCGTTTGGTGTGTCCGGATCGCTGCCCCAATCAAGCCAGCTGCCGTCGTAGAGTGCGGTGTCATCCCGACCTGTGAGATGAAGCGCGAAGATCAGCACGCAAGCGGTCACGCCGCTGCCGCAAGTTGTAATCACTGGCTTTTCTGCCGTGATGCCGGCTTCGCCCAACGCCTTGCGTAGATCTTCGGGCGCCTTGTATGTGCCATCTGTATTGAACAATGTGGAAAATGGTAGGTTGCAGGAGCCGGGAATGTGCCCTGTCGGCTGGCCATGCACTGTATCTCCCGTAGAACCTGAGAACCGTCCGGCATCGCGTGCATCAAGCACCTGTGCCGCTTCGCTGCTGATATTGGCCAGAATATCGCGCTTGAAACGGATGCGATCAGGTTGAGGCAAGACAAAATGGTCTTTTGGTTGGCATGCCGCAGTGCCGCTTTCCAACGCGCGATTTTCGGCTTTCCATTTGGCAAGACCGCCGTCGAGGATCGCGACGTTTTCCAGCCCGTGCGCACGGCACAAGAACCAGGCGCGAGCAGCGGTTTTGACTGCGCTGTCATCATAAAACACGATCCGGCTGGATCGGTCGGCTCCCAAGCGCGCCAGTTCTGCGGTCAACTGCTCCGGGCGCGGCAGGGCTTGGGGCACATCCGACGTTTCATCGACAAGCCGGGCGAGGTCGAAAAAGCGGGCGCCCGGAATATGCCCCTTTAGAAACTCTTTGCCTGCGTCGCGGCCAGCGCCGGGTAAATGCCGGCTGGCATCCAACACAATGAGATCTGCGGCACCAAGCTCTGCAGCAAGCCATTCTGTAGAAACGAGACTATCCATTGGCAGCAGGAGTAGCCGCGATGCGCGCGCGCGTCGAGAGGGTTAAACTCAGGCGTCAAGCCGCTTGGCCTGCACCCCATCATAACCACCAGGAGGCCCAGACAGGGGGAGTGGTTGCAATCGACCACCGGGCTGCAAGGCTGCAAGTCCGATCAGGAAGGTGTGAAAATGAGGCTCGATGCCCTCCGCCTCGATCCGCAAACGCAAAAGAGGCACGCAAAGCGGGGTTTGTCCTTGGCGGAACACTTCAATCTCGCTCAGCGGCAGCTGCAATTGCCCGCCCAGCGTCTCCATCTGATGCGGACCTATGCGGTCGGTTTGCCCTAGTTCCGCCAGCGAAGACTGAGCGCTGGCCATTTGTTGATCCATCGGCAAGCCGCGCTTCGCACTGATCAAATCAGCTTGAACACGCACGTCACGCAATGCGCGGTCTTGGCGGTTGGCGAGTTCAACGTGGAATTTGAGGGTCAGCATCATGACGCTGCGCATCATGTTATCGACCTGGATATTGGTCTTCATCCGGTCTGCGCGGATAGGTGCGTTACTTGCTTGGCCATTTCCCGCTGACGGCACAATGGGCGGCTCGATCGGAGCCGGTCCTGCGACTGCCCGTTTTCTGGCGAATGCCCAACCTCCTGCACCGGCTGCAAGTAACAAGGCGACCAATCCTGCAGCCCAGATCCACCAATTGGGAAGTCCGGGTGTGCCCGCGAGAACCGGTGCCTCCGCCGTTTGTGATGGCGCGATAGGTTCGGGTGTTGGCAGCGCTATCGAAGGAGTGATCACCTCTGACTCAGGCTCCGGATTGCTCGCGTTCAGATCGCTTGCCGATACCGGCTGCGAAGGCAGCGGGTTGCTGGGTACGGTACGCGGTGCAACTATTGGCTGCGTAGCTGATGGTGACGGCGCAGGTAATTGAGCTGGAGTTGGTGTTGGTGTGCTGGTTGGTGATTGCACCGAGGCCGGGGCAGGTGTGGGCGTAGGTGAAGGCTCTCTGATCGTGCGAGGAGGGATCGCAACACCTGCTGCTTCGTCGACCGGGCCTGCTGCTTCGGACGTCGGCGACGGTGTTGGCGTTCCAACCGGGGTAAGCGTAAAATCCTGCACCCTCTGCTGCGCAAACGCAGGCGGGTTGATCAGTGCTATCGCGAGCAGGGAAGGGATCAGGGCAATTGCAGGTTTCATAGCTATCAATTTGGTCAAGCGGGTGCGGCGCTGAATAGTGAGTGAACCCATCGCAATCCAGCCAAACTCTTGCACTTGGCGTCACTTCGCGGCAACAGCGCGGCATGAGCGACACACCAAAACCGCAGTTTCTCGGCAAACAGACCGATCTTCCCGATTCACCAGAGAAGGCGCAGCTCGACTATGTGCCCAATCCACGCGAAGGGACGCTGTATCTGGTGCGCTTTGCCGCGCCGGAGTTCACTTCGCTTTGCCCGGTGACCGGGCAACCCGATTTTGCGCATCTTGTGATCGATTATGCGCCGGGCCAGACGATCGTTGAATCGAAAAGCCTGAAGCTTTTTCTGGGGTCGTTCCGCAATCACAACGGGTTTCATGAAGATGTGACTGTTGGCATTGGCCAGCGTCTGGCAGCGGAAATGAAGCCGCAATGGCTGCGTATCGGTGGTTATTGGTATCCGCGCGGCGGGATTCCGATCGACGTGTTCTGGCAGACCGGGCCTGCGCCGGAAGGGCTTTGGGTGCCGGAACAAGGCGTGCAAAGCTATCGCGGACGTGGCTAGCCGCCGAATTCGGCGATAGCTTCGATTACAAAGCGTGGGCGGACTGTAGCGCTGGTCAATTAGTCGGACGCGCTTCAAGCGCGCATAAATTTCGATACTCAACCGATGATCGATAGTGGTTTGATAGCCTGCGCCGTCAACAGCTCACCTATCAACTCCCTTTACCTTCCCCCATTGGCGTGCAGCAGTATAGCCGAGGTATCCGGTGCCGAAGAGGACATAGAGCGCTTCGGGTAGCGCCCCCAGATATCCGGTCATGCCTTCGCCGATTGCTTTGGCAGCAGCGGGATCGAACGCCGCGATGATCCCCATCGGCACGCTGAACAGGATCAGCGCATACATGACGTAGAGAAAGCTGGGGCGGGCGCGGCTGGTACACGGGTCTTCCGATTGCGCTTCGGCGACGATGGCTTGCAGGCGCGCTTCAATCAGTTCCATCTCCTGCGTGCCTTGCAGCTGGATCTGCTCAAGTTTGGCCTTGGAGCGGGCTTCCTTGTCCGGGATCAGCTTGTCGATCAGCGAGGCGAGGGGGCCGATCAGTGCGTCGATAAGGGCCATGGGACATGCTCCTGTGAACTGGAATCACAGCGGATATAACCAAATGGGTTCATGTAGGAAAATTGGCTCTATTCGCCCGCTTCGGCAAGCAGCCTTTCCGCGAGCGCGAGGTGCGGCCGATCGAGCATTTGCCCGTCCAGACCAGCTGTACCAGCGCCCGGATTGTCAGCAAACGCCTGCACAATGGCGCGGGCATGCGCAATCTCCTCCGCGCTGGGTGTGAAGGCTTCGTTGATCACATCGACTTGCGCCGGGTGGATCGCCAACATTCCGCGATAGCCCTGGCCACGCACCATTAGCGCGCGCTCGCGCAGCTTATCGAGATCGCGGAATTCGGGCATAACCGTTTCGATAGGAGCGCAGCCCGCTGCGACCGCGCCAAGCAGGCACAGGTTCCGCGCCATCTCGTACATCGGCATGTACGAACCATCGGCCTGATGTTGAACGCGTGCACCAAGTGCTGAAGACAAATCTTCTGCGCCCCAGCTCATCGCGATGAGCCTCGGTGCCCCCTCATAATCGCCGCAATGGAACATGGCTTTCGGCGTCTCTGTGACCAGCGCTGCGACATGGGTCGAGCGGTTCTGGATGCCGTATTCCGCCTCGCGAATGGTCAACATTGCGTCGAGCGCTTCAACGTCTGCTTTGCCTTCCGCCTTGGGCAGGAAAAGTCCGCCGGGCGCCGCGCCCATGATTGCATCAAGATCGGCTTCGATCTCTCCGCTGCGCAACGGATTGACCCGAACCCAGATGCGGTGCTTGTCTTCGCGCGTCTTCAGAAAATCGGCCACCGCCGTGCGGGCAGCCGGCTTGTTTTCCGGAGAGACGGAGTCTTCCAGATCGAGCAGCACAATGTCTGCCGCGCTATCGCTGGCCTTGGTCATCTTGCGCTCGCTATCGCCGGGCGCGAACAGCCAGCTGCGCATTCTGGACGGGGCGGAAGTCTCGCTCATGGAAAAATCTCCTCAGCCGCGCGGGTTAGAGCGCGCAAAGGGGAGGTGCAAGCCAACTTATGAGGGGTAAACCACTGGTCGGGAAGACAGGATTCGAACCTGCGACCCCCACACCCCCAGTGTGATGCGCTACCAGGCTGCGCTACTTCCCGAACCGAGTGGAAGCGCGCCTATAGGAGCGGGACTTGCTGCTTGCAAGACATGTCATTGAGCCGATGATGCGGGTGTGGACGGCGCGCCACACTTGGTGCAGTTCCAATTGCGAGCGGCTTGCATTGCTGCTAACCGCGCCCACTTACCGTGAATGGGGAGACGAGGTCGCGCACTATACGGTGCGAAACTGAGGCAACCCGCTTGAGTTTAATTCCAGTCTCACAGGCTTAAAACCAATGTTCGAAATTCTTGCCGCCGCGGCCACCGTCGACGCACCACCAGCATGGATCCAATGGCTGCCGATTATCGGTATGATCCTGATCTTCTGGTTTCTGATTATCCGTCCGCAAATGAAGCGGCAGAAGGAACACCAGCAGAAGATCGAAGCGATCAAGAAGGGCGATCAGGTCGTCACCGCCGGCGGGCTTGTGGGCAAAGTGCACAAGGTGGATGACACCTATGTGGAGCTGGATATTGCGCAGGGTGTTCGCGTGAAAGCGGTCAAGAGCACCATCGGAGATATCATCCCGCCGGGCGGCAGTGCAGCGAACGACTGACGCAAAACCTAGGCGCGACTGAACGGACGGAAGATTCTACCGATGCTCGACTTTCCTAGATGGAAGAAGATTTGGCTCTGGGGCCTCACGCTAATTGCAGCGGCCGCCGCTCTGCCGACGCTTTTGGCTTCGACCAATATCGATATTCCGGACTTTCTCCCTCAGCCGACAGTCAATCTGGGGCTGGACCTGGCGGGTGGCAGCCACATTCTGCTTGAAGCGGATCCGGCACAGGTCGCCGCACAGCGGCTGGAGAATATGGAAGAAACCGTGCGCACAACGCTGCGCGGTTCGGTCCCGGAAAACCGCATCCGCATTGGCGATGTATCGACCGCCAACGGCGAGTTGAGCTTCATGGTCGACAATCCAGCCGATGTTGATCGTGCGCGCGAGTTGCTGCTGCCGGTTATGAACGGCACCGGGCTGGTTCGTGAATGGGATTTGCGGGTCGAGGATGGCCAGCAGATGATCCTGGCTCCGACTGGCGATGGCCTGGATACAGCAGTCGATCAGGCGATGGAAACGGCGATCGAAGTGATCCGGCGCCGTATTGACTCGCTAGGAACGCGCGAGCCGACGATCATTCGTCAGGGTGACACACGTATCGTGGTCCAGGTCCCGGGTCTGGACGATCCGGATCAGCTCAAAGCCTTGCTGGGTCAAACCGCGCAGCTTGAATTCAAGATGGTCGACCAATCGGCTTTGCCGAGCGATGTCCAGCAAGGCATTGCGCCGCTGGGATCGGAGATCTTCCCCTATGCGGAATCGTCGCAGTTTGCGGGCACTTCGGTTGCGGTACGACGGTTGGGCGGTATTCGCGGTGACAGCCTGATCAACGCGCAGCAGAGCTTTGATCCGCAAACGAATGAGCCGGTTGTTTCGATTACATTTGATCAACAGGGCGGACAGCGTTTTGCGCAGCTCAGCACGCAGAATGTCGGACGTTTGTTTGCGATTATTCTGGACGGCAATGTGCTTTCGACGCCGGTGTTCAATGAACCGATCCTGGGCGGTACAGCGCAGATATCAGGTGGCTTCACCACCGAAACAGCCAACAACCTCGCCATCTCGCTTCGCTCTGGTGCATTGCCGGTCGATCTGTCCGTTATCGAAGAACGCACAGTTGGGCCGGACCTGGGTGCAGACTCGATCCGCAAGGGCATGCTCGCGATGCTGATCGGCTCGGCTGCGGTCATCGCCTTGATGATCGCAAGCTATGGCCGCTTTGGCGTCTATGCGACCATTGCGTTGGTATTCAACGTGATGATCCTGCTTGGCATCATGGCGGGCCTCAACACTACGCTGACGCTGCCGGGCATTGCCGGCTTTGTGCTGACAATTGGTGCTGCGGTGGACGCCAACGTGCTGATCAACGAACGAATACGCGAAGAACGCAAACGCGGACGACGGGTCGTAGCCGCGGTCGAGAATGGCTATAAAGAGGCGAGCCGCGCGATTTACGACGCGAACATCACCAACTTTATCGCCGGTGTCCTGTTGTTCATGTTCGGTACGGGGCCGGTCCGTGGCTTTGCCGTGGTGCTTGTGATCGGGCTGTTCACCAGCGTCTTCACCGCCGTTGTACTCACGCGCATGTGGGTGGCCGGATGGCTGCGCAATGCGCGACCCAACGATCTAAGTCTATAAGGGGATTTGACCGATGCGACTTCTCAAACTTGTCCCCGATGATACCAACATCAAATTCCTCAAGCTGCGGATTCCGTTTTTTGTCGTCAGCATGCTGCTGATTGCGGCGAGCTGGGCGGCTGTATTCACCCAAGGCCTCAACTACGGCGTCGATTTCGCTGGCGGTCAGGAAATCCGCGCGACATTTGTCGGGGAAGCTGAGGCGCCCGTGGCCGAGCTTCGACAGACAGTCAGCGCGCTTGAGGTGGTGGAAGATCCCGTGATTCAGCGCTTCGGCGAGCCCAATCAGGTTTCGATTCGTGTGAAACTGCCGGCAGAGGCCGAAGGGCAGCCGGAATTCGCGGCCATGATGACAGAGCAGATTACGGCTGCGATGCGTGACGGGCATCCTGAAGTACGAATCGACGGCGTCGACAGCGTATCGGGCAAGGTTTCCGGCGAGTTCCGCAACGATGCTGCGCTCGCCCTGGTTGCAGCCATGCTGGCGGTGGCGATTTACATCTGGATCCGCTTCGAGTGGCAGTTCGGGGCAGGGGCGCTGTTCGCGCTGTTCCACGACGTGTCGTTGACGCTTGGCATGTTCGCGATCTTCCAGCTTGAGTTCAGCCTTCAGATCATCGCCGCAATTCTGGCGATCATCGGCTATTCGTTGAACGATACAATCGTGGTCTATGACCGTATCCGGGAAAATCTGAAGAAGTTCCGCAAGATGGACCTGACGGATTTGCTCGACCTGTCCGTCAATGAAACGCTGGCACGTACTGTGATGACCAGTTTGACGCTGTTCGTTGCGCTGCTGCCATTGCTGATTTTTGGCCCGGCCAGCCTGTTCGGACTGGTTGCCGCGATTACGCTCGGCTTGTTTATCGGTACGTACAGCTCGGTCTATATGGCTGCACCGATACTGATCTGGCTGGGTGTAACCTCTGACAGCTTTGTGCCGCAAGAAAGCGCAGCCGATTTGCAGGAAAAGAAGGCACGCGGGCTGACCTGAGCCTGCCCCTAAGCCTACCGTCGATAAACGCGTTCGATCAAAGCTTGCGCACCAGCATTTCCGCAACGGCTATCCATGCGGGATTGTCGATCACCTGCTGCTTTTGCCCTGTGCCCGGCGGCAGAATGCCTACCAGGTTTTCGCGCCGATCAATCAAGCGACCGAAGTAGAACCGACCGCCGGGGCGAGGGACCAGTACATCGCGATTGATGGCATGGCTGACATCGTCTCCGTCTAGCTGGCGCATCCACAGCAAATCACCGGGCCGAAACTCGCCGACGCTTTCTTCAACGCTCAGCACAGTCAGCGTTCCTTCGCCTGCGATATCAGCCGGGAGCATCGCTTCGCGCGGCTTGGCGAGTGCTTCGGGTCCGCTCGCGCGCAGTTGTGCAATGACCATGGGGGCCGGTGTGTCTTCGGACCGGACGATCATCTCCGTGTCGACTTCCAGCGCAGCCGCAATTCGGTCCATCCATTTCAGCGACAGATTGCGCATGCCCGTTTCCAGCCGCCCGATGGTTTGCGGGGTCGTGGGCGGATCGCAGGCTTCGGCCAGTTCGGCCAGTGTCAGTCCCTTGCTTTTGCGGATATCCCGGATGCGATTGATCACAGCAGCTCTCCTGAGGGCTAACCTAATTGGTGATTTTTCTTTCCTACAGCCCATTCAGCGTTGCAAGCCTGCGCTGCAATTCATCAACAGGAGACACGTTTATGCGGCGGATATTGGCGGAGAAGGAATTGACCCAGGAAGGCCTGGTTCGTGGATCAGGCGCTAAGGGCAAACGTCGCTCCGTCACTGTCAATCTGGCTGAATCTCCGCTCAGCTGGCTCCATGCGCGCGGCCATATTGACGAGCGACTGTTCGTTGCGGGCGAGCGTTTGCGCGATGACTATGAACGAGCACAATTGGGCGCGAATGTCACCATGCGATGGGATCCGGTGCGCGTGAAAACGACCGGCGAACAAGGCCTTACCGCAACCGAACGGCAGATCGCAGCCAAGGATCGTTTTGATGGCGCGCTGCGCGAAGCGGGCAGCGGTTTGCAGGACATCCTCTGGCGCGTGGTGTGTGCAGGGGAAGGCCTGCCTGACGCAGAAAAGCAGCTCGGTTGGCCTGCACGAAGCGGTAAGCTGGTCCTCAAGCTGGCGCTCGACCGTGTGGCGGATTTTTATCGGGTGCGGTAAGGTGGGGTTTATTGGGCCAGGACAGTGTTCCAATTGTTCCATCGTGTTGGAACTTACCCCTCAACCATCTCCGCAATCTCCAGCCAGCGCTCTTCGGCCGCGTCCTTTTCCGCGCGTGCGTTTTCCAAACCCTTGCTGATGGTCGCAAATTTCTGCGGGTCCTGGGTGTAGAGTTCGGGGTCCGACAGGATTTGCTCGCCCTTGGCGATTGCACCTTCCAGCTCTTCGATGCGGGCGGGAAGCAGTTCGTAATCGCGCTGATCCTTGTAGGACAGTTTGTCGGGCTTTGACTGTTTTTGCACCGCGGCTTGCGTGGTTGTATCGGGCTTCTTCTTCGTGCTTGATGATTTGGCCTTGGAGGTGATGGGCTGACGGCGTTTGCGCTCCCAATCCTCATAGCCGCCCGCAACCACATCAACACTGCCGCTGCCATCAAGGCCGAGCGTCAGCGTGACCGTGCGATCAAGGAAGTCGCGGTCGTGGCTGACGATCAGGACAGTTCCGTCATAGTCAGCAATCACTTCCTGCAGCAGGTCAAGCGTTTCCAGATCGAGATCGTTGGTTGGCTCGTCCAGAACCAGCAAATTCGACTTGCGGGCGAATTCGCGTGCCAGCAACAGCCGCGACTTTTCGCCGCCGGACAATATGCCGACCTTGGTGTCGACGATCTTGGGGTCGAACAGAAAGTCTTTAAGGTAAGCTTGAACATGCTTGCGATTGCCCCGCACGTCGAGCCAGTCACCACCCTCAGCCAGTACCTGACGCACTGTCGTGTCCGCTTCCATCAGGCTGCGCTGCTGATCGATCATCACGCCTGTCAGTTTCTTGGAGATCGTCACGCTGCCGCTGTCCGGCTCGAGCTCGCCAGTCAGCATTTTGAGCAGCGTCGTTTTGCCTGCACCGTTTGCACCCACAATACCGATCCGGTCGCCGCGCTGGATGCGCAGGCTGAACGGTTTGATAACAGCGCGGCCATCATAATACTTGGTGATGTTTTCGGCCACGATCACGGACTTCGACTTGAATTCCTCTTCGGTCGCCAATTTCAGTTTGGCGGTTCCGCCACCGGAAATCATTGCAGCGCGTTGCGCACGCATCTGCCACAATTTCTCAAGTCGACCTTGGTTGCGCTTGCGCCGTGCGGTGACACCACGCTCGAGCCAGTGCGCCTCGAGTTTCAGTTTGGTATCGAGCTTTTCAGTGGCACGGGCTTCCTCGGCGTAAACTTGCTCTTCCCATGCCTCGTATCCGCCAAAGCCGACATCCTTATGACGGATGATCCCGCGATCCAGCCACAGCGTTGCATTGGTCAGCCGTTTCAGAAACGTCCTGTCGTGGCTGATGACAACAAACGCGCCCTTGAAGCGTGTCAGCCAGTCTTCGAGCCAATCAATAGCGCTCAGGTCGAGATGGTTGGTCGGCTCGTCCATCAGCAGCAGGTCTGGCTCTTGCGCCAATGCCCGAGCAATGGCTGCGCGTCGCCTCTCGCCGCCGCTTGCCCCTTTGGAAGGGGTTGTCATGTCGATACCCAACTGACCGGCGATCGCTTCGACCTCATATTCAGCCGGCGCGTCCTCGCCCGCCAACGCCCAGTCCATCAAGGTCTCAAAACCGTCGAAGTCAGGGTCTTGCTCCAGCACAACCACGCGCGTGCCTTGCTTGACTTTTCGCTGGCCACGATCGGCTTCGATCTCGTCATTGATCAGGCGGAACAATGTAGTTTTGCCTGCCCCGTTGCGCCCGATCAGCGCGAGCCGATCGCGCGGACCGATATGCAGATCGATATCTTCGCGTTCTGGACCGCCCAGCAGCCAACGTCCGCCTTGCTGCAGGCCGAGACCTTCCCAGGAGAGGATTGGTGGTTGAGCCATAGTGGGCGGCAGGTAGGCGAGGGCGCGCCGCCCCGCAAGCCATCACCGCATGCGGTTGTTACTATTCTGCCTGCTGTTACTGCATGATGGCGTTTTCTTGCAGCTTCTGCATTTCGACCATATCGGCCACGTCTTTCAGCAGCGCTCGTGCGTCGAACACAATGCCGTCCTTGATCGTCCACCGCACACCGCCGACGGTCTCCAGAGTATTGGTCTCGCGATTGAGGCGCGTATGGCCAGTGCCGTAGAGCACTTTCAGATTGGCAAGCGGGTTTTCGGGCACAATCACAAGGTCGGCGAGCTTGCCTTCCTTTATCGAACCCATGGGCGGCTCTTCACCTTTTGGCTCATAGATCTCGCGCGCGCCATTGATGGTCGCTGCCTGAATAACCTCAAGCGGCGTCAGGCCCGCTTCGCGCAGCATCTCAAGCTCACCGATATAGGCAAAACCCCATGTCTGGTAGATATAACCAGGATCAGAACCAGCGGTCACGCGCCCGCCGCGGTCCTTGAATTCGCGCGTCAAATCGAACCATTTGCGATAGAAATTGCGCCAGGCGACCTCATCCTCGCTGGTCCAGTCATGGTAATAGCTGCCGTGATTGGTCAGGCTCGGCGCGTAGAATTGCATCAGCGAAGGCAGAGTGTATTTCTCGTGCCATTCCATGTTGCGCGCCTTCATAACATCGCGACTGGCCGAATAAATGTTGAATGTAGGGCTGAGCGTTGCGTCATTTTCGATCAAATGATCGATATAGGCGCTCCATTGCTCGGTGCCGGGATCGCCCACCTGATCGGCCAGCCTTGCCACCCATGCAAAGCGTGATTGCTCATCCAGATAATTGTAGTCAGCGGGGTATTGCGGCAGCGCGGCACCATCGAGCAGGCTCTCAAAATGGCCATAGAAGTGGGTGACACCGTCAAGCCCAAGCTCAGTCGCGACCCTTGCATTGACTTCGGCTACCCCGCGTTGACCCAGATGCGCGACGGTGCCGAGTCCCAGCTTGTCCGATTCATCCAGAATCGCGGCAAGCGTGGCGGGGTCTTCATTGTTGAAGAACTTGATCCCGTCATAGCCCCGGTTTGCTATCCAGCGCACCCATTCGCGGCCCTGCTGAGGCGTGCGAACTGCGCCGTTCGGCCAGACATCTCCCGGAACAGTGTAAGCGAACAGACGCGGCGCGGTGATCGTATTGGCCGCGCTTCTGCGCTTCTGATCAAGCGAAGGATCGTCTGGACCAAACCCGAAACCGACCCCGCGAACGCTTGTAACCCCATGTGCAAGCCAGAGCTTAAAGCCATAGGATGGCTGAGGAGCCTTCGATGGATCGCCATTATGGCCGTGAGTGTCGACGAACCCCGGCAATATATACATCCCGCTGGCATCAATTACGCGATCGGCTGGGATATCCGCTCCACCGCGAAGGATACGGGCAATACGGTTGCCCTCGACAAGGATGCTGACGGGGCCTTCAGGGGGTGCGCCTGTTCCATCGATCATCGTTGCGCCCTTGATGAGCAGCGTATCGTATGGTCCTTCGCCTTCGCCAGCTGGCCGATCGGGCACGCGTTCCATTTGTGCCGCTGCAGGCCCCGAAAAAGCAATTACAGCGCTCGCGAGTGCGGCTGCGCTGAAGAATGACTTAAGCATCGAGTGTCTCCCAGTTGCCATCGCCCTAGCGTGCAGCACTTGGCTTGCAAACCACTGCTTATCGGTTGCGCGTTTCCTGAACCGCAGGAAGGCGGCATATTCACACCTTGTTCAATGGCCCGCGAATAGGCATGACAGCACCATGAAACGGATTGCATCTCTTTTGGCTGCGTTTGCCATTGTCGCTACCGGTCTTGCAGCTCCGGTTACGGCGCATGAGCAATCGCGAAATGACCAGAACGAAGCGCGCAAGGAAATGCACGCCGGCAATGTGTTGTCTCTGCGCGAGATCGAGCGGCGGGTTCTGCCGCAAATGCGCGGTAGTGAATACCTTGGACCAGCATATGATGCCACGGCGCGCGCATACAGGCTGAAGTTCATCAAGGATGGCCGCGTGACTTATGTTGACGTCGATGCGCGCACTGGCCGCATAATCCGCCGTTCGAGCTGAGACTTTCGCTGAATGCAGGTTGACAATCACGCCGCGCGCTTGACGCTGGCTACGCAAACGCTCAACACTCCCGACAATTGATCCAGGACTAGCAGGCAAATATGCGCATTCTTATTGTCGAAGACGAACCGACCCTAGGCCAGCAGTTGAAATCAACGCTGGAGCAGAACGGCTATGCGGTCGATCTCTCCACCGATGGTGAAGACGGCCATTTCCTTGGAAGCACTGAAGAATATGACGCGGTTGTGCTTGATCTTGGTCTGCCCGAGATTGACGGCCTGACGGTGCTTGGCATGTGGCGCAAGGAAGGCCGCGGCTTTCCGGTGCTGGTGCTGACCGCGCGTGACAGTTGGTCAGACAAGGTTGCCGGGCTGGACGCTGGCGCGGATGACTATCTTGCAAAGCCATTCCAAACCGAAGAGCTGATCGCTCGCCTGCGCGCGCTCATCCGCCGTGCTTCGGGCAACACTTCGGCAGAGCTGACCGCCGGTGACGTGCGTTTGGACACGCGTTCAGGCCGTGTCACGCTGAATGGTGAGCCGGTCAAACTGACCGCTCAGGAATATAAGCTGCTCAGCTATCTGATGCACCACAAGGGCAAGGTCGTCAGTCGGACTGAGTTAATCGAGCACATCTATGATCAGGACTTCGACCGCGATTCGAACACGATCGAAGTGTTTGTCACCCGCATCCGTAAGAAACTTGGCGCAGAGGTAATCACTACGATCCGTGGCCTCGGATACAGCCTCGACGACCCCGCAGACGCTCCACGAGCATAGGGCGATATCCGACGAAGCACCTGTAAGTCAGGGCAGCGTCGCGCGGCGCATGCTGCTGATCGCGGCTGGCTGGATTGCTGTGCTGTTGGTTGGCGGAGGCATCGCACTTGATCGCACGCTGACCAATCTGGTCGAGCGGAACTTCGACGAGCAGTTGGAATACATTCTGACAGCGATGATCGGTTCGGCCGAGATTGAAGCGGGGGGTGAAGTCTTCTTTAATCGCATCCTGGGCGACCAGCGTTTTCTGGAACCGAACAGCGGACTTTATTGGCAGATAAACGGCGAGGGATATGAACCCTATCCGTCGAGAAGCCTTTGGGACCGCACCTTGCAATTGCAGGGTGATCACTTCGATAATGAAGCGCATTTCTACGATTCCGCTCAGTTTGAGGGAGAGCAATTGCGGATGGTGGAACGCTCAGTCATCTTGCCGAATAGTGAAGTTCGCTGGACCTTCGCGGTCGCATCTAAAACCGATGAGCTGGACGACCAGATTGCAGAGATCAGAGGGATTTTGATCAGCAGTTTTGCCTTGCTGGGGCTCGGCCTGCTTTTGATGACACTGTTCCAGATCCGCTATGGCCTGTCCCCCCTGCGCCGTGTTCGCGCAGCGATCCAGAAATTGCGCAATACTGGTGCAAGCAGTATTTCCGAGCTGCTGCCCACCGAAGTCCAGCCATTGGTTCAGGAACTCAACGAGTTGCTCGAGCATTCCGAACGGCAAGCCGAAGAGGCGCGCACCCATGCGGGCAATCTGGCTCACGCATTAAAAACACCGCTGACTGTGCTGACAAATGCCGCGACCGCTCACGATCCCAAGCTGGATGAGCTTGTTTTCCGCGAAACCAAGTCCATGCAACGCCATGTCGATCACCATCTTGCCCGCGCACGCGCGGTGGGCAGACGTTCTTCCGGTCGTTCAAGGGCGGAGGTTTGGCCGAGCGTTGAATCTGTCCTGCGCGCAGTCACGCGTATTCATCAGGGCGTTCGTTTCGATCTGGCAGGTAATCAGGAAGCTGCTGTCGCGATCGAGCGGCAGGACCTGGATGAAATCCTCGGCAATCTCGCAGAAAATGCGGCGAAGTATGGCGGCGGCAGTGTGTTTGTAACTGTCGATGCCGAGCCGGATGACCACCATAGCATCATTTGGGTTGAAGACGATGGCATGGGCATTCCCGACGGCGAAAGAGAGCGCATCTTTGATCGCGGGGTTCGGCTCGACACTGGCAAACCCGGTACGGGTCTCGGCCTGGCGATTGTGCGTGACGTGGCAGAGATCTACGGCGGCAGCGTAACGCTTGGCGAAAGCGAAGACTTGGGCGGATTGCTGGTCCGGTTATCGCTCCCACGCGCGGCGACAGTTGCAGATTAGCGCAATTCGCCAGCCACCCAGCGACGCGCGGTACACCTGGCCTCCATGCGGTGGAAGTCCGAATAAGCGTCGTTGATGCGGCGCAGATTGAGAAGCGTCTGAAGAGGAATCGTCTCGTCAAACTCGACACCGACTAGATTGCCAGCACTCCATACCGTGCGAAAGAATGCCAGGAGGTCTTCACACTTGAGTTGGCCTTCCTCGCCTCTACGGGGCGCGCCATTGACAACCAGCTGTGCCCCGGTCTGGGAGATGTTCTCGATCAGACACGAGCTTCTTCGTCCGACGAATGTCAGGTGCGCTGGCAAATGGAGCCGCAAGCGCTATGCAGCGCGCCTTGGCTGCGGGGCCTGTTGATCAAGATCATGCGCGGCAAGGTTTGGAGGCGAGGGCATGGCCTATCCCTATACCGGCGTGACCAATCTATGCTGATCACCACCCCTCGTACGAATACTTAGGATTGCAATTGTCTACGCCCCACGAGCCTTTTCGTGGTGACGGATGACTTCTTCGATGATGAAGCGCAGGAATTTCTCGCTGAACTCAGGGTCGAGATCAGCCTCTTCGGACAATTTGCGCAGGCGCGATATCTGGCGCTCCTCGCGCGCCGGGTCGGCAGGCGGCAGAGTAACCTTCGCCTTGTATTCGCCGACGGCCTGCGTGATGCGAAACCGCTCGGCCAGCATATGAATTATTGCAGCATCGATATTGTCGATGCTCTTGCGGTAAGCGGACAGGACCCGATCGGGTTCGGACGAGGTTTGCGATTCATCGGACATCACTTGCAAAGCTAGCATCAAATCCAGCCTTGCCAAGCGCGCTTGTGACCTTCATGTGGCGTGGCATGAGCGCAACGGTCGTCCCGCTTCCCCGAAAACAGCCATCGCTTGAGCCTATGCTCGCGCTGACGGCAAACGGTATGAATGCGGTGAATACGGTAATTCTCGACCGGATGCAGAGCGAGATCCCGCTTATTCCGCGACTCGCCGGCCATCTGATCTCTGGCGGCGGAAAACGTCTTCGTCCGATGCTTACGCTCGCTGGAGCCGAACTCGTTGGCTATCAGGGTTCGCGGCATCATCTGCTCGCAGCCGCTGTTGAATTCATTCATACGGCCACCTTGCTGCACGACGATGTCGTCGACGGCAGCGAACTGCGCCGTGGCAAGGCGGCAGCCAACATCATTTTCGGTAACCCAGCGACGGTTCTAGTCGGTGATTTCCTGTTTAGCCGCGCGTTCGAGTTGATGACTGAAGATGGCAGCCTGCGGGTTTTGAAGATACTCAGCCATGCCAGTGCGGTGATTGCTGAGGGGGAAGTCTCCCAGTTGTCAGCGCAACGTCAAATTGAAACCAGTGAAGAGCGCTATCTGCATATCATCGGTGCAAAAACGGCCGCATTGTTTGCAGCCGCCAGCCAGATCAGTGCGGTTGTTGCAGAATGCGATGAAGAAAAAGAACGCGCGTTGGAAGATTACGGGCGCAATCTGGGAGTCGCGTTCCAGCTGGTCGATGATGCGATCGATTACGATTCGGATGCGACCGAAATGGGCAAAGAGCAGGGCGATGATTTCCGCGAAGGCAAGATGACTCTACCGGTCATTCTGGCCTATGCGCGCGGCGGAGAGGATGAGCGCAAGTTCTGGAAAAACGCGATCATGGGGCACCGGTCCTCAGATGAAGACCTCGCATATGCACGCGAGCTGATGGCGCGACACAATGCGGTCGAAGATACACGCGAACGGGCACGTCATTTTGCCCAGCGCGCTATCGATGCGATCTCTATCTTCCCGGAAAGCAAGGCTCGCGCGGCGATGGCTGAAGCGGCGATGTTCGCGGTCGCGCGCGGCTATTAATCAAGCCTAGCAAAGCAAAGAAAATCCCGACCTTGCGCAATGCAGGGTCGGGACATTCTTCTAACAGCAAATTTCAATCTGTGCCTGCGTGTCTGATTGTGGCAGGGGCTAGCTATGCTTCTCGAACTGCCAATAGATGAGAAACTCGGAGAGTTGACGACAGCACTGGCAGATTCTGGCGCTGCGGTGCTTGTTGCGCCGCCGGGTGCGGGCAAGACTACGGCTGTGGCCCCGGCCCTGCTTGAAGAAGCCTGGTGCACTGGACAGATAATCCTCACTTCACCGCGGCGAGTTGCGGCTCGTGCAGCAGCAGAACGTATGGCGGAAATACTGGGCGAGAAACCTGGTGAAAAAGTCGGTTATGTGACCCGGTTGGATAGCAAAACATCGGCCAAAACGCGCGTTCTGGTCGTAACAGAGGCCATCTTCGTAAACCGTATCATCGAAGACCCTGAACTGGCAGGCATTTCCGCTGTCTTGTTCGACGAAGCGCATGAGCGGCATCTGGACAGCGATCTTGGTCTGGCGCTGGCCTTGGAAAGCCGCGCCGTCTTGCGCAATGACCTGCGCATATTGGTTATGAGCGCAACGATAGATGGTGCGCGCTTTGCGAAGCTTCTGGGGAATCGCGCACCAGTGATCGAAAGTGAAGGGCGCGCGAATCCTTTACGTATTGAATGGCTGGGTTCGCGACCCGATGCGCGCATTGAAGACGCAATGGCCGATGCGGTGATGCAGGCTTGGCGAGAGACAGAGGGGGAATTGCTGGCGTTCCTTCCCGGTATCGGTGAGATTGAACGCACAAGAGAACACCTGGAAGCACGCTTGCCTGATGTGCCCATCATTCCACTGCACGGACAAGTTCAGCCCGCGCAGCAGCGCGCAGCGATCAAACGCGATGCGGGCGGTCACCGACGGATTGTGCTCGCAACAGCCATTGCCGAGACTTCGCTGACTCTGGACGGAGTATCTGTCGTCATCGATAGCGGTCTCGCGCGATATGCCGAATTCGACAAGGCAGCTGGAACTACTCGGCTGGTTACCCGCCGCGCCAGTCAAGCGGCATCAGCGCAAAGGGCCGGCCGCGCCGCCCGCCAAGGGCCGGGCGTGGCCTACCGCTTGTGGGAAGAAGGTGGGCATGCTGGCCGCCCAGCGTTCGCTCCCGCTGAGATCGAGACAGCCGATCTGGCGCCTCTGGTCCTGAAACTTGCAAAATGGGGAAGTTCTGACCCTGCGAGCCTGGCCTGGATCGATCCCCCACCGGAAGCCGCAATTGCCACCGCGCGCACTTCGCTGTTGAAAATGGGGGCTCTGGACGAAGACGGCAGGATAACTGCGCAAGGCAATCAGATCGCTTCATTGCCCCTAGATCCCTTCGCTGCTGCCGCGGTGCTATACGGAGCGGAGGTTTCGCAAGCGTTTGACGCAGCGAAGTTGGTTCTGCTCGTGCAGGAGCGCGGGCTCGGCGGTCGTGGTGAGGATCTGCTTAAGCGCCTGGACCATTGGAACGGCGATCGGGGTAAACGCGCAGAAGCCTCGCGCAAGCTTGCTCAGGGCTGGGCAAAGGCAGCGCAGCGGTTAATTTCAGGCACGGAACCGGAGCCACGCAATCCAGCACTTTTCCTCGCATTTGCGCGGCCTGATTTTGTCGCGAGAAGACGCGACAAGTCTGGCGAGCAATGGCTGTCGGCTGGTGGCAGGGGCTTTCAACTTGATCCTGCTTCACCTCTGGCGCGTGCGGAGTGGATAGTTATTGGCGATGCGCAGGGTCAGGCAAAGGGCGCGCGGATCGCCGCAGCAGCGGAGCTGAGCGTGCAAGACATCGAAGAGCATCTTCAATATCTGGTTGAAAAGCGCTCGGTAATAAACTGGAATAATCAGGAAAAGCGTGCTGAGGCGCGGCTAGAAAGGAGGCTTGGTGCGATCACCTTGGCAAGTGGTCCAGATCCCGCGCCAGACCCGGAAGCGATTGTGGATAAGCTAGTGGAAAAGGCGTTGGAAAGCTTGGGAGAACTCCTTCCTGCTGACCTATTGGCACGCGGAAAATTCGCACAGATTGAAGCGCTTGAACTACAAAGGCTCCGAGACAGCGCCGACACATGGCTGAGACCGATACTGTATGGACGGCGCGATCTCGATGTGCCGCGCGGAAAGCTGATTGAAGCCATCCTCAATCAGCTCGATTGGGGCACGCGCCAACAGTTGGACCGATTGGCTCCGCGCGAGTTCACATCACCTGCCGGAACATGTCACACGATCGATTATGCTGGCGATGACGCTCCATCAGTTGAAGTTCGTGTCCAGGCCCTGTTCGGATTGGACCAGCACCCGATGATCGGGCGCACACCACTGTTAATCAAGCTGGCCAGCCCGGCGGGCCGTCCGATTCAGTCGACCCGAGATTTGCCCGGGTTTTGGCGTGGCAGCTGGGCAGATGTGAAGAAAGATATGAAGGGGCGGTATCCGAAGCACCGCTGGCCCGACGAGCCGTGGGTGGAAAAACCAAGTCTGAAGACCAAAAACGCCTTCAATCGCAGCGAAAACTGAATTAAGGGCTTCGCCATGAGCGCACGTATCTATCAGCAGCCAAAAAGTGCCATGCAGTCAGGCAAGGCGAAGATTGACACTTGGGTGCTCGAATTCGAGCAATCCGAAGCGCGTCGGCCCGATCCATTGATGGGATGGACGGGCAGCGGCGACACTCAGGCGCAGGTCTCGCTCAAATTCCCGACTAAAGAGGCGGCGAAGGAATACGCTGAGAAGCATGGGATTGCCGTGCGCATTCATGCGACACCGCCCAAATCGCTCAAGCTACAAGCTTACGCGGACAACTTTCGCTGATACCGGCTCGCTAACTGCGCTGTTGAATTTTCGACGAATCATCGCCATATGCCCGCCCGGGAGTCGGGTGGACGTTAGCGTTCGCTCACCGGGTCAGGTCCGGAAGGAAGCAGCCCAGGTGAATTGCGGCGGGTCGCTCGGCTCCTTTTCCATGCATTTCTGACGTCACATGGCATGACATTGCCGCGCCAAACGCGTAGCAAGTGGGCATGGGTGATTCACCGGAAAACACGGATACGCCGCCATGGGACACTGGTGAGCAGGAAGAGGCTGGAAAGCCAAGTGCAGCCGAGTTGGAGGCTGCCGGTCAAAATTCCATGTTTGGCGATCCCGAACCCGCACCCGAGCCCACCGCTGAGTCAACCGGAGCACCTACGGCTTTGCCAGACCCTGCGACTCCCTCTGCCGCTGCCGCTCCGGTGGACACAAACCAGCCTTATCGTGTTCTGGCGCGCAAATATCGCCCGCAAACCTTCAGCGAGCTGATCGGTCAGGATGCGATGGTCCGCACACTTGGTAATGCGATCAAGCGAGAACGGCTGGCACATGCTTTCTTGATGACTGGGGTTCGCGGGGTCGGCAAGACATCGACGGCGCGATTGATTGCAAAGGCATTGAACTGTGTTGGGCCGGACGGGCAGGGTGGCCCAACGATCGATCCCTGCGGTCAGTGTGAACCGTGTTCAGCTATCGCAGAGGGCCGGCACATTGATGTGATCGAGATGGATGCGGCTTCGCATACCGGTGTCGACGACGTGCGCGAGATTATCGAACAGGTCCGCTATTCTGCCGTTTCGGCTCGCTACAAGATCTACATCATCGATGAAGTCCACATGCTGACGCGCAATGCCTTCAACGCATTGCTCAAGACGCTGGAAGAACCACCCGCGCATGTAAAGTTCCTCTTCGCGACCACCGAAGTCGAAAAGCTGCCGGTGACGGTGCTTAGCCGCACGCAGCGTTTCGACCTCCGGCGCATTTCGGCTGAGCTTCTGCAAAGCCATTTCGCGATGATCTGCGAAAAGGAAGGCGTTCCTGCCGAAGACGAAGCATTGCATATCATTGCCGCTGCCGCCGAGGGCTCTGTGCGGGATGGCCTGTCCATTCTTGACCAAGCGATTGCGCATGCGGACATGGATACAGACGGCAAGGTCACAGCCGCGAAAGTTCGCGACATGCTGGGCCTTGCTGATAAGGGCGCGCAGCGGAGAGTTCTCGGGCATTTGCTCGAAGGCGATGCCAAAGCTTTGCTGGCGGCGATCGAAGAGCAATACGCATTGGGCGTTGAACCGCTGGCTCTGATGCGAGCGCTGATGGACCTAACGCACCGCGTTACAGTAGCGCAGGTTTCGGGTGGTGAGCCCGACGTGCCTACCGCCGAAGAACGCGCTGCGCTGGGCGAGTTTGCGCAACGGTTGTCTCCCGCACAGCTGCACCGGTTGTGGCAATTGCTGCTCAAGGGCCATGAGGAAGTGCGTAATGCGCCTGATCCGCTGGTATCTGCGCAAATGGCATTGCTGCGGGCGATGCACGCAGCGGAGATGCCAGATCCAGGCAAACTTTCGAAAAAGCTGGAAGAGCTTGCGGAGAAGGGTATCGCGCCCACTGCCGCAACAGCCGCATCTGGCGATGGAGCGAATGCAAGTGGAACGGCGCCTGCGCAAGCCTCGGTCGAATGGGGCACGCTGGTGCAGCAGATCGATGATGCTGGCCAATTGCGGATCGCGCAGATTATGCGAGACTGGATCCGGGTGAACGAGCTTGCTCCGAATAAGCTTGTCTATTCGGTGAAAGATGGATTGGGCGAAGACCCGGGCGCTGAACTGCGCGATTGCCTTTACCGAGTAACAGGCAGCCGCTGGCAGGTTGAGCGCGGCCAGGGTGTTGGCGCGCCGACCTTGCGCGAGCAGGAAGAAGCCACCAAATTGGCCAAGGAACAAGAAATCCGCGAGCATCCTATGGTCAAGGCGACCTTTGAGGCATTTCCAGATGCCCGGTTGCTCGCAGATGAAGACAAAGTCGCTCAAGCGGGCGGCAGCAAATGGAATAGGTAACGATCATGAAATCGATGGAAGAAATGATCCAGGCAGCTCAGCAGGCGGCCGAGACGATCCAGACCCAGATGAATGACATGCAGGCCAAGCTCGACGGGATCGAGGTAGAAGGTCAGTCTGGCGGCGGGTTGGTGAAAGTTCGCGCCAGTGCCAAGGGCCGCATTCTGGGCGTTACAATTGATGACAGCCTGATGAAGCCCGAAGAAAAACACATAGTCGAAGATCTTTTGACTGCGGCGTTCAACGATGCACGCGACAAGGCTGACCGTGTTTCCAACGAGGAAATGAAGAAGATGCAGGGTAGCATGGGCTTGCCCCCGGGCTTCAATTTGCCAGGTATGTGATCTTCAAAAATCGTGCTAGTGGCGCGATGAAACGGAATTTCGGAGAGACATCATGGCGACACTGATGAACGATACGGGTGCTGGCAATGACGCGGACGTACGCGGACAGGTTAGTGACGAAGAATGGGCAGTCCGGGTTGATCTCGCGGCAGCCTATCGCCTGGTCGCCCTGTATGACTGGGATGATCTGATCTTTACGCACCTCTCTGCGAGAGTGCCCGGGCCGGAACATCATTTCCTGATCAATCCCTACGACATGATGTTCGAGGAAATCACAGCGTCTTCGCTGGTGAAGATCGATGTCGAGGGGCAACCAGTGATCCCGACTTCGCACCCTGTGAATCCTGCGGGCTTCACGATCCACTCAGCACTCCACATGAACTGCGAGGCTGCGCATGCGGTCATGCATTTGCACACTCCAGCGGGTCAGGCAGTCAGTGCGATGGCCGATGGACTGATGGAGCATACGCAGACCGGAATGATCGCGCGCAGCGATATCGCCTATCACGAGTACGAAGGCATTGCGACGGACCTTGAAGAGCGCGACCGGCTGGTCGAGGATATGGGCGACAAGCACACCATGATCCTGCGCAATCACGGCACACTCGCAATCGGCAAGACGGTTGGCGAGTGTTTCCTGCGCCTATATTTCATCGAGCGCGCCTGCGATGCGCAAGTTAAGATGCTTTCCGCTGGCCGCGAAGGACTTCACAATCCGCCGCAAGGCACGCCGGAAAAGGTTAAGGCACAAACTCCGCCAGCAGGCATTGGCATGATTGCGAACGGGCTTGCTTGGCCAGCATTGCTTCGAAAACTCGACCGGATTGACCCGAGCTTCCGGACCTGATTTTGGCGGAATAATACTATCGCAAGATTGTTATGCTAACTATCGCAATGTTTGAGGCACTGCCCAAGAAGCGAGCGACATTTTGCAGCCTGCGTAAGTGATTAAGGCGGAAGAACTGGTTGCGGTGAATTATCTCGCCGACGATCACCCGCACCCACAATCGGTCGAATGGATCAATCGCGGGACAGATCAGGTATTGCGCCCCACAACTACGGACATGTTGCTGCGGACGCTGTTTCAGCCGGCGGCCTCGCCGAGCGTACAAAAACTGCACGATAGCTCTGGATTGCGCGTCATCTTTCGCAGCGACGCCGAGCGTGAAAGGTTTGCCACCGCCTTTCGCGATGCCATCGCAAAGGAGCGCGCGATTACAGAGCATGTCGTGACGGCAATCTTCGATGATCGCGGCAAAGCAGAAGCCGCCATTGCAGCATTGCATCATGAAGGGATCTCGCCAGCCGCGATTTCATTGCTTTGCCGTGCAAGCCATTTTGGTGACCCGGAATCGAAATGGCCTGAGGGACATAGCTCGATGAGTATCACTGGCGCCGTCGCCGGCGCTGGTATTGCCGGTGCCTTGCTTGGTGTGGCGTTTCTGTTTGTGCCGGGGGTAGGGCCTTTGGCGGCGGCGGGCGTCGGGCGTGCTAGCCGCATCAGCCATTCCATGGGTTGCATCGGTATCCAGTATCATTGGTGCGACAGGTGGCGCTGTAGCCAAGATGCTTACTGACCACGATGTAGATGGGTCTATGGCAGAGTATTACGACCGCCAGATCAGGCGGGGCAAAGTCTTTCTCTCGGTTGACCAACGACAAACCACTTTGGCGCGGGAGTTCGTCGAACGTGTGCTAGACAAAAGCGGTGGTGCGTATCCGCAATTACCGGGCCCTTACCACAACTGATCCACAGGCGATCGCCTGCATCCACAAGAGATGCCGTATTGCCCATTGCGAGCCTGCGCTACGCTACCCATATTCCTACACAAAGGTGCGCCCAAACGGCGCGGGATAGGATTATATGACACAACAATTCCCCCTACTGCCCCTGCGCGACATTGTCGTATTTCCGGGCATGGTCGTGCCGCTTTTCGTTGGACGCGACAAATCTGTTGCTGCGCTCGAAGCGGCGATGGAAGTGAGCAAGGACATTTTTCTGCTCGCGCAGCTTGAGCCTGGGTGTGATGACCCTGAAGCAGATGATCTGTATGACCTGGGTGTTGTTGCGCAGGTCTTGCAGCTGCTCAAGCTCCCCGATGGCACAGTCCGGGTTCTGGTCGAGGGCAAGGCCCGGGCACGGCTGGAGAAACTCCATGGCCATGACAGCCACGTAATGGCCGAAGTCACGGTGATCGAAGACGAGTCGCTGTCTGGCAGCGAAGTCACCGCCCTGATGCGTCAAGTTGCAGAGCAGTTTACCGAGTATGCAAAGCTCAACTCGAAGTTGGGCGATAACGCGAGCGTGGAGCTGGGTGATTTTGAGGATGCGGGTGATCTGGCCGACAATATCGCAGGCGCGATAACTGCCAAGGTATCGGACAAGCAATCATTGCTGTCTGAAGTCAGTCCGCTGAAGCGGCTTGAGATGGTTATGTCCTTCATGGAGGGCGAACTGTCAGTCCTTCAGGTCGAACGCAAAATACGCGGCCGTGTGAAGCGCCAAATGGAAAAGACCCAGCGCGAGTATTACCTCAACGAGCAGTTGAAGGCGATCCAGAGCGAACTGGGCGGGCAAGACGGCGAAGATGGCGACGAAATCGCCGAACTCACCGAGAAGATCGAAAAGACCAAGCTTTCAAAGGAAGCGAAGGCCAAGGCCAAGGCAGAGCTGAAGAAGCTCAAGGGCATGCAGCCGATGAGCGCTGAGGCGACTGTCGTCCGCAATTACCTTGATATTTTGCTCGGTTTGCCATGGGGCAAGAAGACCAAGATCAAGAAGGACATTTCGCAGGCGCAGGAAGTGCTTGATGCGGATCATTACGGCTTGGAAAAGGTCAAAGACCGGATCATCGAATATCTTGCTGTGCAGGCGCGAACCAACAAGCTGAAAGGCCCGATCCTGTGTCTGGTCGGCCCTCCGGGTGTTGGTAAGACATCTCTGGGCAAGTCGATTGCCAAGGCGACCGGGCGCAAGTTCGTGCGGCAATCCTTGGGCGGCGTGCGCGATGAAGCGGAAATTCGCGGCCACCGCCGTACCTATATCGGATCGATGCCGGGCAAGATCGTCAACAATCTGAAAAAGGCAGAAAGTTCGAACCCGCTCCTCTTGCTCGACGAGATTGACAAGCTTGGCCAGGACTTCCGTGGCGATCCCGCATCAGCGCTGCTTGAGGTGCTTGATCCTGAACAGAACAGCAAATTCCAAGACCATTATCTGGAGCTGGACCTCGATCTTTCCGACATCATGTTCGTTACCACCGCGAACAGCCTGGATCTCCCGCAGCCCTTGCTAGACCGGATGGAGATCATCCGTCTGGAAGGTTACACCGAGGACGAAAAGGTAGAAATCGCTACGCGGCATCTGCTGCCTAAGCAGATAAAGGATCACGGCCTCAAAGATGGCGAGTTCGAGCTGACGCAAGAAGGATTGCGCGATCTGATCCGTTATTACACGCGCGAAGCCGGGGTTCGGACACTAGAGCGTGAAATCGCACGGCTGGCGCGCAAGAGCTTGCGCAAGATCCTTGAAAAAGAAGCCACCAGCATCACGATCGCACCCGAAAACCTTGGCGACTTCGCAGGTGTTCGGAAATTCAAGCACGGCATGTCGGAAGAAGAAGCGCAGGTTGGTGTCGTGACCGGCCTGGCATGGACGTCGGTTGGTGGTGAGCTGCTGACCATTGAAAGCGTGACCACGCCTGGCAAAGGCGAGATCAAGTCGACCGGCAAGTTGGGCGATGTGATGAGTGAAAGTATTGCGGCTGCGTTCAGCTTCGTAAAAGCGCGTGCGCCTGCATACGGGATCAAGCCGTCGATCTTCCAGCGACGCAACATTCACATCCACTTGCCTGAAGGTGCGGTGCCAAAGGATGGGCCAAGCGCCGGTATCGGCATGGTGACATCGATCGTGTCTGCTCTCAGCGGCGTTGCGGTGCGTCCGGATGTCGCGATGACCGGCGAGGTCACATTGCGAGGTCGCGTGTTGCCGATTGGCGGGCTGAAGGAAAAACTGCTCGCAGCGCTACGTGGCGGGATCAAGACTGTCCTCATTCCTGAAGAGAATGTGAAGGATCTGGCGGAGATTCCCGATAATGTGAAGGAAGGCTTGGAGATCGTTCCGGTCAGCCATGTCGATCAGGTTCTGGAACGGGCGCTGACTGACGCGCTCGAAGAAATCGAGTGGACAGAGGCGGACGATCTGGCCAGCCAGCCGGTGCCGCCAGCGATCAGCGGACATGGCGCGCCAACAGCGCATTGAGCAATTACATGGTGCAGCGCAGCGACTCGGCAGTGCAAATTGCCGGGCGCTGACGCGCCTTGTGACGCAATCCGGTGACCTTGACCCTTAGCTCTGCGCCAATGCGGCACAGTTTATCGTAAATGGTGCCAGATTCTCGAAAAATGGCACTTTTCTGCGCGATTTGCCTTTGACAGCGCGGGTAAAAACGTCTCAATTTGCCCGTCCCAAGAGGGAAAACTTTCGAGTATATTTTTTGAATTCGAGAAACAGGGGTTCTCTAAGAATGAACAAAAACGATCTGATCAGCGCTGTGGCCGATGCAAGCGGCTTGTCCAAAAGTGATTCAGCCAGTGCTGTTGAGGGCGTGTTCGATACAATCACCAAAGCATTGTCGGGTGGCGATGAAGTTCGTCTGGTTGGCTTTGGAACATTTTCGGTCGCAAAGCGCAAAGCTTCGACCGGACGCAACCCGCGGACTGGCGAGCCGATGACGATCAAGGCGTCGAACCAGCCAAAGTTCAAAGCCGGCAAGGGCTTGAAAGACGCGGTGAACTAAGAACACGTTTGTAAGCGCGCTCAATCCGCGCGCAAGAAAAATGACCCCGCCGGAGCAGTCCTGCGGGGTTTTTCTTTGCTCGAAAGATGGTGTTAGTCGGCCAGCTTGATCAGTGCAGTCGGTGCGTTCTGTGTGCTGCCATCAACTTCCCAAGTCAGCACTTCGCCGCGCGGTGATGTTGTCGATCCTTCGTCTGTATTGTTTGCCCGGATCGCTCCGTTCGTAACGATGGTGAAGGTGCCTTCCATGCTGGGCATATTGGGTATATTGTTCGCGTTTTCTCCCAATGATCCCAGGCTCGCCAGACCCATCATGCCGCCCATCATTGCGCTCATCGGGTTAGCGTCCTCTTGTGCAGAGTAGCCCGGCGCATTGACCCTGACTGTATTCTCGTCGCGTAAGATGACTTCGACAAAGGTGGTGCCGGCGGGAAAACCCTCGATGACGGGGAAGCTGAAATCATGGCTCAGATTGCCGCTGGCGACATAGCTCACGTCGAAAACGCCGTTGCCTTTGATTTCGACCCGCTCCCAGCCTTTGTGACGCAGTAATAGCTCGCGCAGTTTTTCGCCCGCCTCCGGATCGTTTGGATCAATCCCGCCCATCATCTTCGCCATATCCTCGGCTTCTTTTTGCGCCTTGGCGATGCGCTCTTGCGCGCCCGCATCCCATTCTGCCCGTTGCTCAGCCAATTCTGTTTCCGTGCAATCACGCACGTCGTAGTTATCTGTGTAGCACTCGTCGGCTTCGAACTCCTCTGCCGCCGCTTCCATCTGGGCTAGGTCGCTCAGACCTAGGAAGAAAATTTCGCCGTCATAGGTGAAGCTGAATGCGCCTCCTTCCTCTAGCACCAGCTCAGAGGTGAATTTGCCAGGTGAAACGAAGCAGCCGGTTAGGGCCAACGCAAAAGCCGCCAAAATGGCAGTCGTACGAATTCGTAGGGCGGCATTCATGTTTGTTCTCCTGACAGACTGGCTATCGTGTTGTTGTGGCATAAAGCGCGATTGCAGCGGCATTGCTCACATTAAGGCTTTCCACTGCCCGTGTGATCGGCAGCTTGGCCAGTGCATCACAGTGCCCTTCGATGTTTTGCCGCATACCGGCGCCTTCTGCGCCTAGTACGAGAGCAACCGGACCTGCTGGCAGAGCCTCGGCAAGCGTGGCCTCCGCATGCCCCGTAAGGCCAATCCGCCAATAGCCGGCTTCGGCCATTTCCTCGAGTGCACGCGCTAGATTGACCACGCGTATCCAAGGCACGACTTCGAGCGCACCCGACGCCGATTTTGCGACCACGCCGGATTCGGGCGGCGAATGCCTGTCTTGCGTGACAATGGCAGCTGCACCGAACGCCGCACCCGAACGCAAGATTGCGCCGACATTGTGCGGATCGGTGACCTGATCGAGCACAATCAATGGGCGCGCAGGATCTGCGTCGGTAAATTCGTCCAGAAAGCGATTCTCCAACGCCTCGCATTCGAGCACCAGGCCCTGATGTGGCGCGTCCTTCGCAACCAGGCGCGCAAGATCGGTGACATCTGCATACTCGATCGGGAAATCGGCCGGCAACTCGCCATCGAGTGATTCGATGCCTTCGCGCGTGGCCCATAGCTTGCGGTGAATGCGTGCAGGATTTTTCAATGCCGCTTCCACCGCATGCCGCCCCCATAGCCGTGCATGACCGGCGGTCGCACGACCGGAGCCCCGCCCACCTTTCATTCGTCCTGCCCGACCTCTAAGCGCGCGTTTGCGATCGCCTTTGGCCATTACTGTTCTCCAAAAAGTGCTTTGTTGCCGCTCCCCTGCCAGCCACACCATTGACAGGCAAGCGCCGCTTCGCCAAAGGGGCGCGTCTCGGCATTCGGAGCCGCCCCACAGCAGCTCTATTTTTCCCGCAGGAATATGTGGACAGGTGGCCGAGTGGTTAAAGGCAGCAGACTGTAAATCTGCCCGCGCAAGCGTACGCTGGTTCGAATCCAGCCCTGTCCACCATTTCCTTGTTTGGTTATTTTTCGACTGCTTTGAAAATCGTCATCCCGGCGAACATCGAAGCGACGAAAATGCCGGCAGGGATCGGATTGACCGCCAGTGATGCGATGCCAGGACCCGGGCAAAGTCCGGCCAAACCCCATCCCACTCCGAACAACGCTGAGCCGAACGTCAATCGCCGATCAATTAAGTCTGTGCCCGGCAACGAGAAGCCGGTATCGGCGATGGGCCGCTCCATCCTGCGTTGAACCAGCCAAGCGACCGCCATTACCAGCGTCGCACCACCCATGACGAAAGCCAGCGTGGGATCCCAATGCCCGGCTATGTCGAGAAAACCGCGAACGCGGGAAGGGTCCATCATTCCCGAAAGGGCGAGCCCGCCTCCGAACAAAGCACCGGAAAGAAGAGCGATAATTGCTTGCCTCATTACCAGCCTCCGCCTGCGAAATTGACGATGGCAACCGTTGTCATGCCACTGCCAATGAAAGTCATGACGGCCACAATTGACCTGCGGCTGAGCCGCGACATCCCGCAAACACCATGCCCGCTTGTGCAACCGCTTCCGAGCCGCGTTCCAAAACCAGTGATCAGCCCGCCCGTAATCAACCAACCTATCGATGGGGGGTAAGTGGATTCTATCGGGCCAAACGCGCCTTGGAATAACAAAGCGCCAAGTATCAGGCCCGCGATGAACATTGAGGCGACAATCCGCGGGGGGCCGGCATCGCTCAGTCCAATACTGCGGCCTGCCAGCCCGCTAGCTCCGGCGATACGACCAAGGCCGAGCAACATGATAGCCGCTGCGATGCCAATCATGAGTCCGCCGATCAGGCCTTCGAGTGGCTGGGCGTCCGGGAAGTATGCCAAGGTCATAGCTGGTCCACCGGTATCTTGAGATATCTCACGCCGTTCTCCTCTGGTTTCGGTAAATCCCCGGCACGCATTTTCACTTGTACTCTGGGCAAGATCAATGCGGGCATTCCTAAAAGCGCATCACGTGCGCCCCGCATTACAACAAACTCGCCCTTGGCAAAACCTTCGTGGATATATACCGACACTGGATCTGCGTTGCTGACCAATCGTGCTCTCCCATGCGGTGTCATAGCAGCGCAGTGCAAGTGTGCAAAAGCTCACAAGCATACTGGGCGCTTTGACTTGCCGTGGAGGGGGAAGGTTACTATTCCCGCGTACCATGGAACTCACTGCCCAAGATCGAACAGGCCGCCCTGTTATCTCCGCTACCGGTCTTTTTACACCGGAACATGTCATAACCAATGAAGAGCTGGTTGCCAGTTACAACGATTATGTGGAGGGGCACAACGCGAGCAATGCGAATGCTATTGCTGCAGGCGAAGTCGAAGCGCTTCAGCCGAGCTCGGTTGAGTTCATCGAGAAAGCGAGCGGGATAAAGGCACGCCACGTGATGGCGAAAGAGCCGATACTCGATCCAGACATCATGTCGCCGCGCTGGGAAGAGCGGGGCAATGACGAGCTTTCGATCATGGCGGAGATCGGCGTCAAGGCCGCGCGCCAGGCATTGGAGCGGGCGGGGCGCGATCCCAAAGACGTGGATGCGGTGCTTTGTGCCGCTTCGAACATGCAACGCGCATATCCGGCGATGGCCATCGAAATTCAGCAAGAGCTGGGCATCGAGGGTTTCGGCTTTGACATGAATGTTGCGTGCTCTTCAGCGACGTTCGGTATCCAGACAGCGGCAGATTACATTCGCGCAGGGAATGCCAAGAGTGTGCTGGTGGTAAGCCCTGAGATTACGTCGGGCCATTTGAACTGGCGTGACCGCGATAGCCATTTCATTTTTGGCGATGTTGCGACCGCTGTGCTGGTTGAAGATGCAGCTATCGCTCCGCCAGAGCATTGGGACATCTTGGGCACAAAGCTAAAGACCGTATTCTCCAACAACATCCGCAACAATTTCGGTTTTCTGAACCGCGCGCATCCTGATGGCGACGGCAAGCCAGACAAGCTGTTTGTGCAGGAAGGCCGCAAGGTCTTCAAAGAAGTGGTGCCAATGGTTGCGCAGATGATCATCGATGAAGCCGAGCGACTGGAGATCGATCCGAAGGGCCTGCGCCGTCTGTGGTTGCATCAGGCCAATGCCGGTATGAACCGCCTGATTTCGCACAAGGTTCTGGGTCACGAAGCAAGCAATGACGAAAGCCCGACCGTGCTTGATACTTACGCCAACACATCGAGTGCTGGCTCGATCATTGCCTTTCACAAGCACAGCGAAGATCTGGCTGTAGGGGATGATGGCCTGATCTGCAGCTTTGGAGCAGGATATTCTGCTGGCACGGTGTTTGTACGCAAAGTTGGTTGACGAAAGCGGGCAGGCTTTGCTTGCAGCGCATCGAACCACCTCCTAAACGCTTTGGCATGGCCGGAGAAATTCTAGACAATAAGGGGCGCGGCGAAGTCAGTTGGAGCTGGCCGCCGATACACCCCGAGGGGCGCAAATTTGGCGTCATCGCTATCGGGCTTAGCCTGATCCCCCTTATCTTGCTCGATTGGGAAATCATCGGTTGGCCGATGTTGCTCTTGTCTGCAGGTGTATTCGCATTTTTCCGCGATCCGGAACGCGTTGTACCGCAGGGTGAAAACGTGATTGTTGCGCCAGCGGACGGGCTGGTTTCGACGATCACTGTGTGTGAACCACCAGAAGAGCTGTGCGTCGATGATGGTTCGGGCGCGCCAAGCTTAACGCGTGAACCCGTAACACGAATTTCGATCTTCATGAGCGTGTTCGATGTTCACATCAATCGCTCACCCATCGCAGGCACGATCGAGCGTGTTGTCTATATTCCGGGTAAGTTCATGAATGCGGACTTGGATAAGGCGAGCGAAGAGAACGAGCGTCAGCATTTTCTGGTACAGCGACAGGACGGCGTAAAGATTGCCTTCACACAGATTGCGGGTCTTGTCGCAAGGCGTATTGTGCCTTTCGTTAAACCAGGTGACATTGTTGCCGTTGGACAAAGAGTAGGCCTGATCCGCTTTGGTAGTCGCGTAGATGTGTATCTGCCTGCTGGAACCGATCCAAAGGTTCTGATGGGGCAAAAGATCATCGCCGGCGAAACCATCTTGGCTGAGCTGGGATCGCAGAAGCTGCTGGAAGGCATCGCTCAGTGAGCGACACACCGCGCGTTGGGCCAAAGTCGGAAGAGGGCGAGGAAACCCTTCCCAAACCTGCCAAGACCACGCGCGGGCTTTCCCTGCGGGCGCTTCTGCCAAACGCAATCACAGCCGCTGCTTTGGCAGCCGGATTGACTGGCATTCGGTTTGCGATCTCTAGCGATTGGAATTTGGCGGTTTACGCGGTTGTTCTTGCCGGATTGCTCGACGGCGTAGATGGACGCATCGCGCGCCTCCTGAATGCGCAATCGCGCTTTGGCGCCGAGCTTGACAGCCTTGCGGACTCGATCTCTTTCGGTGTGGCTCCGGCGATTATTTTGTACCTTTGGTCAATCCAGGACTTGCCCCGGCTCGGCTGGTTTGCGTCGCTGGCATTTGCGATTTGTGCCGCGCTGCGTCTGGCACGGTTCAATGCGCAGATTGATACGGATGATCAGCCGCACAAGCTGGCCGGATTCCTGACAGGCGTTCCGGCTCCGATTGGGGCTGCGCTCGCATTCATGCCTTTCTATCTCTGGATGGCGACAGACATCGCGGAATTTCGCAATCCGGTGTTTGTCTCAATCTGGCTTGCAGCAACGGGCATGCTGATGATTTCCAATGTTGCGACATTCAGCTGGAAATCGATCCGACCCAGGCGCAGCATTCGCCTGGAAGTCATTGGTGTCTTTGCGCTCGTTTTCGGAGCATTGTTGCAAGAACCGTGGTGGACCCTTGCGGGTATATGCGTGATCTATGTCGCGTTGATGCCGCTGGCTCTTTACCGCTACGGAAAAATCAAGCGGCAATTGCAAGATGAGCGGGCGAAACCTGCCGGCTAACGTCGGCGCGAGCAGCAGGTGCCATACGCAGAGTCACCACCGCGGCTTCGTTGACCCGAACAGCTGCAATACTATCCAAAGCCATTTCAGCTTTCATCGAATGATAGGCATTGCGCCATTTCAGTGCGCTGTCTGACAAGGAAATGATACTCCCCAAGGCGATCACCATAAAAAGGGCTGCAAGTCCGAAAGTGAGCATGGGCTGTCTCCTGCCTGTCCCGAACACTTGACCTTTCAAGCGCTAGCGGGCATTGATTGTGTACCACGTTTGTTCCGCTTCGCATGTTCCCTAAATGTTCCAAGGTGTCAAGCGGGAATATCCGGCTCGCACGCGAATTTCACGATTGGGGCTGGATATTTGGCAATTTCACGTCTAGAGCGCGCGGCGTTCGTGAAGAATAGGGCCATCCCGGCCGAGTTCTAACCGTTCAAATCCACATGGTGAGCGTACATACCGGTGCCTTGCGCGGGACATACCGCAACAAGGTTCCAGCTCTCCAGAGGCATAACCGGAAAGGAATTACCTATGGCGGCCACTACCGTCACAATGCAGCAATTGATTGAGGCCGGCGCACACTTCGGCCACCAGACCCACCGCTGGAACCCGCGGATGAAGCCGTATATCTTCGGCAATCGCAACGGTGTTCACATTATCGACCTGTCGCAGACTGTGCCACTGTTCGCGCGCGCTCTCGACTTCGTTGAGCAATCTGTTCGTTCTGGCGGCAAGGTATTGTTCGTTGGCACCAAGCGTCAGGCGCAAGGGCCGATCGCAGAAGCCGCACGCGCTTCGGGTCAGCACTTCGTCAACCACCGCTGGTTGGGCGGCATGCTCACTAACTGGAAGACAATCAGCCAGTCGATCAAGCGCATGAAGACCCTTGAAGAGCAGCTTTCGGGCGACACTTCGGGCTTCACGAAGAAAGAAGTTCTGCAGCTGACACGTGAGCGTGACAAGCTTGAGCTTTCATTGGGCGGCATCCGCGACATGGGCGGCGTTCCAAGCGTGATGTTTGTGATTGACGCGAACAAGGAAGATCTCGCCATCAAGGAAGCGGCTGTATTGGGCATTCCAGTGATCGCGGTTCTCGACACCAATGTCGATCCGACTGGCATCGCATTCCCGGTACCCGGCAATGACGACGCGAGCCGTGCGGTTCGCCTTTATTGTGATGCGATTGCTTCAGCAGCTATCGCTGGCCGCGGCGGAGCCGTTGCCGACAGCGGTGAAGACGTTGGTGCGATGGAACAGCCACCAGCTGAAGCGACTGCTTAAGCCTTAATCTCGGCTGGTACGTCTTTGGCGTGTCATCCACTACCCCTAATGTACTGGGTATCACCGCTAAAGAGCGGTCCCGGTGCACACAGACCATTTGAAAAGGAAATCACCATGGCTGCATTTTCTGCCGCTGATGTGAAGGCTCTGCGCGAGAAGACCGGCGCGGGCATGATGGACGCCAAAAAGGCGCTTGAAGAAGCAAACGGCGATATCGAAGCCGCAGTTGACGCGTTGCGCGCCAAGGGCCTCGCTACCGCTCAGAAGAAGTCTAGCCGTACTGCGGCTGAAGGCCTTGTCGGTGTTACCGTTGAAGGCAAAAAGGGCGTTGCAGTCGAAGTGAACTCTGAAACAGATTTCGTTGCAAAGAACGACCAGTTTCAGGACTTCGTGCGCAAGACCACGCAAGTCGCTCTGAGTGTAGACACAGACGATATCGAAACTCTGAAAGCTGCTGCATACCCAGATGGCGGTACTGTGGCTGACAAGCTGACGAACAACATCGCTACTATTGGCGAGAACCAGCAGGTCCGCCGCATGAAAAGCGTGTCGGTACCGCAGGGTTCGGTTGTTTCTTACATGCACAACGCGGCGGCAGAAGGCCTCGGCAAGATCGGCGTTCTGGTTGCTCTTGAGAGCGACCTGGGCGACGACGTGCTGGTGCCGTTTGGCAAGCAGCTCGCCATGCATATCGCTTCGATGTTCCCACAGGCTCTCGATGCAGACGGCCTGGATCCTGAAGTAATCGCGCGCGAGCGTGCAATCGCAGCGGAAAAGGCAGCCGAGAGCGGCAAGCCTGAAAACGTGCAGGAAAAGATGGTCGATGGCGCGATCAAGAAGTTCGCGAAAGAAAACGCTCTGCTCAGCCAGATGTTCGTGATGGACAACAAGTCTTCGGTTGAAGATGTTGTTGCGCGCACTGCCAAGGATAACGGCGGCTCGATCAAGCTGGTCGACTACGTCCGCTTCCAGCTCGGCGAAGGCATCGAGAAGGAAGAAAGCGACTTCGCTGCAGAAGTCGCAGCTGCTGTTGGCGGCTAATTCTTCCAAGCACCGATTCTGAAGCGGCCGCTGGACGTTATGTTCGGCGGCCGTCTTGTTTGGATGTAAGGGTGACGCTTCTTTACCCTTTGCGCGAGTCGGGAAGGGCGGCTAAGGCCCTTCGCAATTCAATCCATACTTGGGAGCGGGACCGACCATGAGCCTACCACCTGTCAAACGCATTCTCCTGAAGCTCTCGGGCGAAGTGCTGATGGGCGAACAGGAATACGGGATTGATCCTGCCTATGTTGCGCGCCTGGCCGAAGAGGTGAAGGCGGCCAAGGATACCGGGCTAGAGATATGTCTGGTAATCGGCGGCGGTAATATTTTCCGCGGGGTGGCCGGCGCGGCCAAGGGCCTGGATCGCACCACCGGCGACTACATGGGCATGCTCGCGACGGTTATGAACGCGTTGGCGATGCAGAACGCTTTGGAGCAAGCCGGCGTGCAGACCCGCGTGCAGTCAGCAATCCCGATGAGCAGCGTTTGCGAGCCTTACATTCGTCGGCGCGCGGAACGCCATCTAGAGAAGGGGCGGATCGTGATTTTCGCCGCAGGCACAGGCAATCCTTTCTTCACGACTGATACCGGCGCAGCATTGCGTGCTGCCGAGATGAACTGTGATGCGCTGCTCAAAGGTACCAGCGTGGACGGGGTCTATGACAGCGATCCGAAGCAAAATCCCGATGCCACGCGTTTTGACACGATCAGCTATGACCGGGTGTTGGCAGACAATCTCAAGGTGATGGACGCCACTGCAGTCGCCCTGTGCCGCGAGAATTCCATTCCGATCGTCGTTTTCTCGATCCGCGAAAAGGGCAATGTTGCCCGCGTGCTCGAAGGAAACGGCGTACAGACAATCGTACAAGAGGAAGCCTGAAACATGCCGCAATATGAAAAGGCAGATATCGAACGCCGGATGAATGGCGCAGTGGAATCGCTGAAGAGTGATCTGGGCGGTTTGCGCACCGGTCGTGCGAACACCAGCCTGCTCGATCCGGTTGTCGCCGAAGTTTACGGCGCGATGATGCCAATCTCGCAAGTAGCGACGGTGTCGGCTCCAGAGCCACGCATGCTAAGCGTTCAGGTGTGGGACAAGTCGAACGTCAGCGCGGTTGAGAAAGGTATTGCCAAGGCAAACCTCGGCCTCAATCCGATGACTGACGGCCAGACAATCCGTCTACCGATGCCGGACCTGACCGAGGAACGCCGCAAGGATCTGGCCAAGCTGGCCGGCGAATATGGCGAAAAGGGCAAGATCGCTGTGCGCAATGTTCGCCGCGACGGCATGGAATCGCTTAAGGCTGACGAGAAGAAGAAGGAAATCTCGGAAGACGAACGCAAGCGTCTGGAAGACGAGGTCCAGAAGATGACCGATAGCCATATCGCGGATATTGATGCGGCGGTTGAGAAGAAGGTTCAGGAAATTCTGACTCAGTGAGATCGGGGTAGCCGGAGGGGATCGATGGGCGAGACGCCCTCTAAGGATGCGAGCCGCGCACGTCACGTCGCCATCATCATGGATGGCAATGGGCGCTGGGCGAGAAAGCGCGCCTTACCGCGATCGATGGGGCACAAAAGCGGCGTAGAGGCCGTGCGAAAGCTTGTGCGCAGCCTCAATAGTTCCGGGCTCGATTGCTTGACGCTTTATGCCTTCAGCAGCGAGAACTGGAAACGGTCAGAAGACGAAGTCGACGACCTGATGAATTTGATGCGCAAGTTCATCAAGTCGGATTTACCCGAATTCATCGAGAATGGCGTCCGGCTGAAAATTATCGGCGATTGGCAAGGGCTTGAGCCCGATATCGTCCAAATGCTCGAAGATGCACTAGAACAGACCAGAGCGGGTACACATACGGTTGCAGTGGCACTCAACTATGGCTCGCAGCAAGAAATCGCGCGCGCAGCGACCAAAGCTGCGTCAATTGGCGAAGTGAACGAGCGGACTATTGCTGCGCATCTTGATACGGCTGATTTGCCGCCTCTCGATCTGCTGATCCGGACCAGTGGCGAAATCCGACTGTCGAATTTCCTGCTGTGGCAATCGGCCTATGCCGAAATGTTGTTCGTGGACACGCTGTGGCCGGATTTCACGCCGGAGATGCTGCAAACTGCGCTGGACGATTTCGCGCAAAGGGAGCGACGCTTTGGCGGACGCTGAGACACCTAAGAAGAAATCCGACCTGCCGGTGCGGTTCGCCTCGGCTGTGGTGATGCTGGCGGTGGCAGGTACGGCGCTGTGGCTGGGTGGTTTCTGGTTTGACCTGTTCGCGCTGATTGTCGCGGTCCTCTGCGTCAGCGAATTCGGGCGACTGGTGATGCTGGCATTCGAGGGTAGGGGATCTCGCCTGATCGCTCTCGTGCTGGGCGGGCTTTATGTCGGCACGGCCGCATATGCATTGGTGAGCCTGCCAATAGCAGTTGTGGTGGGAATACTTGCGGTCGTTATCGCTACCGATGTCGGTGCGTATTTCAGCGGGGGCTCGATCGGCGGACCCAAGATCGCACCGAAGATCAGTCCTTCCAAAACATGGGCTGGCCTAGGTGGCGGAATGCTGGCGGCAGGACTTGTCTCAGCCGGATTTTTCGCTTGGAACAGCGGCGATAGCTCCCTTCGGACAATGATGTTTATCGCATTTGCAATCGGCGCATTGCTTGCGGTGGTCGCCCAATCGGGTGATTTCTTTGAGAGCTGGCTCAAGAGGCGCGCAGGGGTGAAGGACTCGTCCAACCTCATTCCCGGTCATGGCGGTGTGTTTGATCGTGTGGATGGCTTGCTACCTGTCGCAATTGTGAGCATCGCACTGTGGGCGGTGCATCCGGCATGACCCGCTCGATCTCGATTCTTGGAGCAACGGGTTCGGTGGGCGAGCAGACGCTCGACTTGATCCGTCGCAATCCTGACGAATGGCAAGTTGAGGCGCTGACTGCGAATTGCTCCGCGAAACAGCTGGCCACGTTCGCGCGCGAATTCAGCGCGAAGATCGCCGTGGTCAGCGACGAAAGCTGCTTGCCTGAATTGCGCGAGGCTCTTGTCGGGACAGATATCGAAGCGGCTGGTGGCCGTGCGGCGCTTTGCGAAGCGGCAAGCCGCCCGGTCGATATCACCGTTGCTGCGATCGTCGGCTGCGCGGGGCTGGCGCCGGTTATGGCCGCAATCGAGCAAGGCGGCACGCTCGCTCTGGCGAACAAGGAAGCGCTGGTTTCGGCCGGCGACGTCATGACGGCAGCGGTTGCCAAACATGGCCCGACACTGCTGCCCGTCGATAGCGAGCACAATGCGATCTTCCAGTGTTTGCAAGGCAATGACATTGCCGATGTCGCGCGGATCACGCTGACTGCCAGCGGAGGCCCGCTGCGCACCTGGTCACTGGACCAACTGAGGGCTGCAACCCCTGCTCAGGCCATCGCGCATCCCAATTGGGATATGGGCGCGAAGATAAGCGTCGACAGCGCCACCATGATGAACAAGGGTCTGGAGTATATCGAGGCGCATCATCTTTTTCCGGTGGGCCTGGACCGTTTGAAAATCGTGGTGCACCCGCAAAGCGTGATCCATTCCATGGTCGAATACCGTGACAAGTCCACGCTGGCGCAATTGGGCCCGTCCGATATGCGTGTGCCGATTGCTTCTTGCCTCGCATGGCCAAGGCGTATGGACACACCGATGGAATCGCTCGACCTGGCGGCAATCGGTGAACTCAGCTTCTTCGCACCCGACGAAGCGCGCTTTCCTGCTACGAGATTGGCGCGCGAGGCCATCGAAGCGGGCGCGGGCGCTCCTGCCACGCTGAATGCCGCCAATGAAGTAGCCGTTGCGGCGTTTCTGGCGGGTCAGATCGGGTTCATGGACATTACGGCAGTGGTGGAAAGCACACTAAACCGCTATAGCGCGCCAGCGCCGCAAACCCTCGATGACGTGCTAAATGTTGATCGAGAGGCAAGATCGGCTGCGACTGCGCAACTGGAGACCGCGTAACTTGTTCGAATCCCCGCCTTTCTGGATGTATATCGCCGGTTTCCTGCTGGTGTTGGGTCCGCTAGTTACAGTGCACGAACTGGGTCACTATCTGGTTGGCCGCTGGTTTGGCGTCGGCGCCGATGCGTTTTCGATCGGCTTCGGTCGGGAGCTGTTTGGCTGGACTGACAAGCGCGGCACGCGCTGGAAAGTCGCGGCCATCCCGCTCGGTGGCTATGTCCAGTTCAAAGGCGATATGAACCCTGCTAGCATTCCGGATCCCAAGGCGCCGGTTCACTCGGATTCTTTCCAGTCGCAGTCATTGTGGAAACGTGCGCTGATTGTGTTTGCAGGCCCTGCGACCAATCTGATCGTGGCCATAGGCATCTTCTTTGCGTTCTTCGCGATCAGTGGACAGCCAACAGTCACATTTCCCGACGATTCCACTATGATCAGCCGTTTTGCGGAAGAATCCGCCGCGCACGATGCGGGCGTTGAAGTGGGTGACCGGATCATTGCAATAGACGGGCAGGCAATTGGTGATTTCCAGGAGTTGATCGACCAGGTTGCGCTATTCCCGAACCGGCAGATCGAATTGACCGTTGAACGGGCTGATCAAACTCTGACGCTGCCGGTTACAATTGGCAGCGCTGTCGAGGAAGATCGCTTTGGCAATCAGATGACGCTTGGCCGACTGGGTGTATTCCGCCCTGACAACGGCATTCCGGAAGTAACGTATGAGCGGCTGGGCGTGACCGAGGCCTTGCCCGCCGCGCTTTCCTACACATGGAACACATTCGAGATGATGATGCTGGGTTTAAAGCAGATCATCGTCGGGGACCGTTCGGTGCAGGAGCTGGGCGGCCCAATCAAGATAGCAAAGTACTCCGGCGAGCAGTTGAGCCTCGGTCTGCTGGCATTTGTCAATTTCGCCGCTTTGATCTCGCTTAATTTGGCATTCATTAACCTGCTGCCAATCCCCGCGCTGGATGGTGGGCATCTGGCATTCTATGCGGCTGAGGCCGTTAGGAAGAAGCCGGTTGGACCGCAAGCGACCGAATGGGCGTACCGCACGGGGATAGCAATCGTGCTGATGCTGATGGTGGTTGTGACATTCAATGACCTCGTGTCGCTGCCGATATTCGGGAGTTAGTCGGGGAAAGGGGCCGGTAAGGCGGCAGTTGGTAGGTTCTCCTGCTTGATTGCCAACCGCGCATCGGGCAGAGGCGAAAGGGAATTGCCTCAACCTGGAGATCGGGCCCTGGGGGCGACGCTTGAAGGTTTAGAGTTGGACGGGAAATTTGCGAATATGAGTGGACGTATCAAAGCGGGCGATTGCCGTAGGAAGCCCGCTGCCGGTCTCGCGACTCTTTTGTTGTGCGGAACTGTGCTGGCCGGTGTGCCGGTCGCAGCATTTGCACAAACAGCCCCTGCAGAAGCGGAGCCAGAGCAGGTCACAGCACCAGAGCTGGTCGACAATACGATCCGCACCATCAGCGTGGTCGGCGCTGAGCGTTTGGAAGCGCAAACGATCCTCAGCTACATTCGTTTGCGTGTTGGGCAGGAATACACTTCGGCCGGCGCTGACGCGGCGCTGAAAGATTTGGGCGCGACCGAGCTGTTCTCCAATTTCTCGATTCGCAACGATGGCGGTAATGTCGTGATCGAAGTGACAGAGAACCCGGTCATTAACCGGATAATCCTGGAGGGTAATCGCCGCCTCAAGAACGACAAGATCCTGCCTGAGATAAAGCTCTCGCCGCGCCAGATTTTCACCCGCTCAAAGGTTCGTGCAGATGTTGCGCGTATTATCGAGCTGTACAAGAGGCAGGGCCGGTTCGCCGCGACGGTTGAACCTCAAATGGTCACGCTGCCTCAGAACCGTGTCGATATCGTCTTCGAGATCACGGAAGGGCCCAAGTCCAAGGTTCGCCAGATCAACATCATCGGTAACGAGCAATTCTCTGACGGAGAGCTGCGCGGTGCGATGGTAACTAAGCAGTCGCGCTGGCACCGTTTCTTCAGCTCAAACACCAGCTATGACCCGGACCGGCTGGCATTCGACCAGCAACAGCTACGCGCGTTCTACCTCGAGAACGGCTATGCCGATTTCCGCGTCGTTTCCGCGGTTGCGGAGCTGACGCCGGACAAAGAGGACTTCATCATCACTTACGTGGTGGAAGAAGGCGAGCGGTACAAATTCGGCGAAGTGACCGTTGAAAGCCAGCTGCGCGACTTTGATGGCGAACGGATGCAAAGCGGCCTGCCGATGCAGACGGGCGATTGGTACGACGCGAAACAGATCGAAGACACGGTCGAACAGATTACCGAGCTCGCTGGTACCTTCGGCTATGCCTTTGCCGATGTGCAGCCACGCTTCGACAGAAGCCGCGAAGACCTGACCATGAACGTCAACTTCGTGATCCGCGAAGCTCCGCGCGTCTATGTCGAGCGTGTGGACGTAAACGGTAACACGCTGACGCAGGACAAGGTGGTTCGCCGTGAATTCCGTATTTCGGAAGGCGATGCGTTCAACTCGCTGCAGGTCGCGCGTACGACCGCTCGAATTAACTCGCTGGGCTATTTTCAGGAAAACTTCGAAGTTAACCAGGCAGAGGGCAGCCAGCCCGACCGGATTGTTCTGGAAGCGAATGTGCAAGAGCAACCAACCGGCGAGCTTCAGCTGTCGGCCGGCTATTCTTCGCTAGAGCGCTTCATTCTTGCAGCTTCGGTTCGTCAGCGGAACTTCCGCGGCCGTGGTCAGACGGTTGGCTTCAGCGTCAACTGGTCCCGTTTCAGCCGGTCCGCGTCAATCAGTTTCCAAGAACCGTACTTGTTTGACCGCAACATTTCAGCGGGTGTCGATATCTACCGGCGCGAGTTCAACAGCTTCAACTTCCGAAGCCGTGACCGCAACCGTACGTTCGAACAATCGACAACCGGCTTTTCGCTTCGTGCAGGTGTGCCGATCACAGAATATATGTCGTTCATTGCCAGCTACACGCTGAACTTTGACGATATCACGCTGGACCAGAATACATTCTTTTCCGACTTCGACGGCGACGGCATACGCACTTGTGAGCCCTTGTTTGCAGGCCGTTTCCTGTGTGACGCGATCGGCAAACGTACCAGTTCGATCCTGGGTGCGAACGTGGTTTACAGCACGCTCGATAGCCGCTTGCGTCCAACGCGCGGTGAGAACGTCAGCTTCTCGACCGAGTTGGCTGGACTGGGCGGCAATGTGAAATATGTTCGAGTGCGCGGCACAGCGTCCAAATATTGGCCGGTAGGTGCAGGGTTCATCTTCTCGGTCTCTGCCGAAGGTGGTGCGATCAACGCATTGGAAGACAGCAATCGCCCCGGCTTCGATGATGTCATTCTGACCGATCGTTTCCAGCTGGGTGAACCGCGTTTCCGCGGGTTTGATATTCGCGGTGTGGGCCCGCGTGTTATCCGTCAGCCTTATATCGATGATGGCGAAGGCGGTGTTATCCCGTTGACTGAACGAAATCAGGTTGTTGATGATGCGCTAGGCGGTCGTGCTTACTACCTCGGTCGTGCAGAGCTCGAACTTCCACTGGGTACAGGCGCGCGTGAGTTGGGCCTGCGTCCTTCCATCTTCATGGATGTTGGTGCTCTTTTCGCTGTCACCAAGCCAATCCTTCAGGACAACCCCAATGGCATTCAGCAGCGCGACGGCGATGGTAATCTCCTTTATCTTGAGGTTATTACCGATGCCAACGGCAATCCCTCAACTGTATTCAGCAGCAATGCTATCGCCGCCGACGGCGTAACTGCCAACGCACCGTCGATTATTCAGAACAGCCGCTTCCGTGAGGTATTCCTCGGCGATTCAATTTCGCCGCGTGTCTCGATCGGCATCGGCGTCAACTGGAATTCACCCTTCGGTCCGTTCCGGATCGACTTCGCTCGTGTGCTGAGAAGTCAGCCCGGTGATGATACCAAACGCTTCACGTTCAACGTAGGAACTCAATTCTAATGAAACTCTTCGCATCATTGCTTGCAGCAGCGAGCATTTCGACCGCAGCCGCCATGGCTGTGCCTGCAACGGCTCAGGTTCAAGGTAATATGGCCACTGTGAACCTGCCAGCTGCAGTTATCAATTCCAATGCATTCGTAACTGCCTATCAGCAGATTGCGGTTACTTATAAGCCGCAGATCGACACGATCCAGGCGCGTCAGCAGGAAGGCCAAACTTTGCTGCAACAGCTTGACACTAACAGCGATGGCCAGCTGGACGAAGCCGAACAGCAGGCGGCGCAAGGGAGCGCACAGCAAACCCGCCTTCAGGCGATCGATCAGGAAGTCACGCAGTTGACCGACCAGATCGAAGCAGCGCGGGTTTACGCTGTCGAGCAAATCCTGATTCAGTATCGTCCGGCGCTCGAGCAGGTGGTTCAGCAGTTGAATGTTCAAGTAGTTCTGTCCCCTGAAACGGTCATTTATGCACCGCCGCAGGCAAACATCACGCAGCAGGTTACTGCCGCGCTGAATACAAACGTGCCTTCGGTTGCGATTGTGCCGCCGCAAAACTGGCGCCCAAGCCGCAATGTTGTGGCTGTCTATCAGCAGATCCAGCAGACTCTGGCCGCCGCTCAGGCTATCCAGGCTCAGCAGCAGGCTGCTCAGGCGCAGCAACAGGCGAATACGCAGGCCCCAAGCGGCCGCTAAGCGACAGACAACTGGGGGCAGGGCCATGAGTGACGCAAACGGCGATACGCCATACGACATTCACAAGATTTTGAAGGCTCTGCCGCACCGTTACCCTTTGCTTTTAGTGGATCGCGTGCGCTCGATCGAACTGGGTGATAGAATTCATGCGGTGAAGGCTGTGTCTTTCAACGAGGAGTTCTTTCAAGGGCATTTTCCCGGCGCACCGATAATGCCGGGCGTGTTGCAGATCGAAGCTCTGGCTCAGGCTGCAGCGATCCTCGGGGTCGAGACGCTAGAGCTGGCGGGCACGGGCAAACTGGTTTTTTTCATGGGTATTGACGGGGCTAAGTTCCGTTCGCCGGTGACGCCGGGATGCCTGCTCGATCTTGAGGTTCAATTCCTGCAGAAACGCAGCCGGGTCTATAAGTTCAAAGGGCGCGCCAGCGTTGAAGGCAAGACCACCACGGAATGTGAATTTACTGCGATGATCGCCGATCCACCGAGTTGATGGGCAGAATCGCTTGATTTTTGGGCAGCGCACCTCTATCCGCGCGCCTTTCCCAGAATACAGCACCGCCGGTCGGTACCGGCGCAAGCTATAAAGGATATTTGAGATGAAAGCCGAAGGGCACCCAGACTACCACATGATCACGGTCAAGATGACCGATGGCACAGAATTCCAGACACGCTCGACTTGGGGCAAAGAAGGCGACACGCTCGCGCTCGAAATCGACCCGACCAGCCACCCGGCATGGACCGGCGGCAAGCAGCAGATTCAAGAAGGCGGCCGTGTGGCAGCGTTCAACAAGCGCTTCGGCGGGCTTTCCCTTAAGAAGTAAAGGGCGCTTAAAAAATAAGCGGCTTCACAAGTTTTCCGACCCCAATCCGTTGGCATGCCGGATAGAGAAGGCGGTCCATAGGGCCGCCTTTTTCGCATTTGGCGCGGGCGCTAGGCGCAATCGATACACCGTGTCGCGATCGGCCGCGCTTCGAGCCGTTCGCGGCGGATGTCCTTTCCGCATTTGGAGCAAGTTCCGTATGTGCCGTTCTCGATCCTGAGCAACGCCAGCCTGATCTGCTGGATTTCCGCACGCAGAACGTCGTCGACTCCTTCGAGCGCCTCGTCATCTGCCAGATCAACCGCTTACTCACTCCAGTCAGCATCAAGCGGATGACGCAAATCATCTTCGATCACTTCTGTTCGCTCTAGCAAGTCATCAAGCCGCTTGCGCAGCTTCTCTGCCATATCCGTGTAGTCGCTCATTCTAACCCCACTCCTTCTCCCGATACCATTTGGTTATCACATATTTCACGCCCTTGCGGACTTTCATACCGTGATGGAGCGTATTCGGGTTCACGCTGCCGTCCGGGCGGCGGTTATTCCAGCAGAGCAGTTTGCCTGCCTCCGGCTGAAATGTTTTGCCTACCGTCTTGAAGCGTGTAGCTCCTCCGGCGACGACTTCATTGAGATAGATCATGAAAGTCCAGGTTCTTTGCCCGGCGACTGAACAGAACTTGTGAAAGTCCAGACCGTCGGGCGCGAAATAGTCAGTATGTGCTTTAAATTCCTGTCCCACGGCATAGCGTTGGCCTTGTACCGGCTCTCCATGCGCAGGATCGATGCCGTTCAACTCTAACAGCATGGCTTCCAACCGTTGCACCGCAGGTTCGCTCGCTGAAAGATCACAAGTCTCACTGGTGCGGAAATAGCTGTCACCATTATCGTCAGCGATGGTGCTGGGACGGCGGCCTGCATCTATCAGTGCGATCAGCTCTTCGCACAGCTCAGCGGAAAGAAAGTCCCGGCACTGAAACAGCTCTATCTTGGCGGAGGGCGCGCGCTGCATGCCCGCCTTTGCCAAGAGTCGATCGGTAGAAGATTCGCCCGGTCCCGCCATGGATTGCACGATAGGCATTTGGGCGGCCCAGCGAAAGCGCGAAATAATCTTGCGTTCAACAGGGAAATGCGCAGTTTTCGCTTCCCAAATGGGCCGAGCTATGCAACAGGCTCGCCCCCGTTGAGGCCGGTCTTGACCATCCGGCCACAAAGCTTATCAGCCCCGCTTGCGCGGCTCGACTTGCGAATGTGAGGCGGGGCATATGGCGATCGTAGCTCAGTTGGTTAGAGCGCCGGTTTGTGGTACCGGAGGTCGGGGGTTCGAGACCCCTCGATCGCCCCATTTCTCCTCTTCAGCGCGATTGTGAAGCTGCCCGAGACAAGGATGGGCAAATGACGGCTTTCTGGAATGAATCCGATTTTGATGATCACGAACAAGTTGTGTTCGTGCGCGACGCAGCATCGGGCCTGTCCGGTATTATTGCCATTCACTCGACACATCTTGGCCCGGCGGCGGGCGGCACGCGGTTCTGGCACTATGCCGATCCTGCCTCTGGCATGCGCGATGCGCTGCGCCTCAGCCGCGGTATGAGCTATAAGAACGCTATGGCCGGCCTACCTGCCGGTGGCGGTAAAGCCGTGATCCTGGCTGATGCCAACCGCACCAAGACGCCGGAAATGTTGGCAGCATTTGCGCGCGCGGTGGAAGGTCTGGGCGGAAAATACATTACCGCGCAAGATGTCGGCATGTCTCAGGATGACATGGTCAGCCTGTCTCAGCACACATCGCACGTGGCGGGCCTTCCCGGCCAGGGCGGCGATCCGGGGCCATATACAGCCCGCGGAGTGTATTTGGGCATCAAAGCAGCGGCAAAGCGCGCGCTTGGTACAGATGACCTCAAAGGGGTGCGTGTCGCCGTTCAAGGGGTAGGTAGCGTTGGCGGCGGAATGGCGCGTTATCTTGCGGAAGACGGCGCGCAGTTGATTCTTTCGGACGTGAATCACGGCCGCGCTGCCGCTCTGGCAGAGGAGCTTGGCGCAACTATAGCGGGCACTGACGAGATCCTTGGCATAGAAGCCGATATCGTCAGCCCGAACGCTTTGGGAGCGATCCTGAACGAGCGATCTATCGATGGGCTCAAGGCCAAAGTCGTTGCAGGCGGTGCTAACAATCAGTTGGCGACAGGAACCGAAGGAAAGCTGCTGCAAGAGCGCGGTATCCTCTACGCGCCCGATTATGTCATCAACGCAGGTGGGATCATCAACGTTCTGCGCCACATCGACAACGCCGGTGATGGCGAGATCAATGCACGGATTGATCGCATCCCCCACCGCCTTGAACAAGTGTGGCAAGAGAGCGAGAGCACTGGCGAAACGCCGGACGTGGTGGCGGACAAGATGGCGCAGCGCTTGATCGGGCGTTGAACGAAACGGGACTTGAAAATTTGCAGCCTTGCAAGGAGCGAGAGGCACTGTAATACCCTCTCCTAAAGGACCTCTTCGTTAATGCACGGCTTTGCCAATCCGACCCGTTTTCTCAAGCTAGCAGCCTGGCTAACCCCGCTTTTGCTGCTGAGCGGGTTGGTCATGGTGGCAATCAGCCTGGTTTGGGGCTTGTACTATGTCCCGCCTGACCGCTTGATGGGCGAAACGGTGCGCATTCTATTCATCCACGTGCCGAGCGCCTGGCTCGGGATGGGTGGTTGGACGGCCATTGCAATTAGCAGCCTTGTCTATCTGGTCTGGAAGCATCCACTGGCCGCGATTTCAGCGCGCGCTGCGGCTGTCCCGGGAATGGTCTTCACGGCGATTTGTTTGGCCACCGGCTCGATATGGGGGCGCCCAACATGGGGTACGTGGTGGGAATGGGATGGTCGGCTTACCAGTATGCTAGTGCTGCTGTTTCTCTACTTCGGCTATATCGCGCTTTCGCAAGCCGTCGCGCGCGAGGGCGTGTCGCCGAGAATTGCCGCGATCTTCGGGCTTGTCGGCGCGATCAATATTCCGATTATCAATCGCTCGGTCGTGTGGTGGAACTCGCTGCATCAACCTGCGAGCATTTCCATCGGGAAAAGCGCGATTGATCCCACGTTTCTTGTGCCTTTGGCGTTCGCAGTGGTGGGCTTCTCGTTGTTATTTGGCGGCGTGGTGCTGGCGCGGATGCGCGCATTGCTGGCAGACTTTCAAGCCGAAGTCCGCCTTCGACGCATGGCGCTGGAGATTGCGTAATGTATGAGGCGCTCAATCAATGGGACTTTGTTGTCGCTGCCTATGCTGTGGGCATTGCGGGAACGCTTGGCATGGTCGCTTGGGCCTGGTGGGACATGCGCCGCGCAGAGGCAATACGTGATAAGGTGAAGCGCAAATGAGCGGCATCAAACCCAAACATCAGCGATTAGTGCTGGTGAGCTTTGCGATGGTGGCGATTGTCGCTGCCGGATTGCTCGCCGCATGGGCGCTGCGCAATCAAGCGAACTATTTCTATCTGCCTGACCAGATGATGGCTGACCCGCCCGCGGTCGGACAAGCCGTTCGGCTTGGCGGGATGGTCGCTGAAGGTTCGATCGAGAAGCAGCCTGATGGGATCACCATTTCATTTGTTGTGACTGACCAGGGCGACGCACGCGTTCCGGTAATGTACAAAGGCATTCTGCCCGACCTTTTCGTCGAAAATTCCGGAGTGGTCGCAGAGGGCAGTCTGGATGCCAAGGGCGTGTTCATTGCGGACAATTTGCTTGCCAAGCATGATGAGAACTACGTCCCGCGCGAGCTTCAGGAAATGTCCGAACATCAAAATGCCTACCGGCCCGAAGATACGGTGGTCGATTAAGAATGAGCGCTGAGCTTGGCCTAGCCGCACTGTGGATGTCCGCCGCGCTTGCGATCCTGCAGCTGGTGGGCGGAGCGATTGCGCAACGCAATCCGGATGCACCGTTGGCGGCCTTGGTCAGGCCGGCCGCGATCTTGCAGGGTTTCCTTGCAGTTTTTAGTTTTGCGATGCTGCTGTGGGTGTTCGCGATTACAGACCTGTCGGTAAAGCTGGTCGCGACCAATTCTCATTCTATGAAGCCGATGATGTTCAAGCTGTCTGGCGCTTGGGGTAATCACGAAGGCTCGATGCTGCTGTGGGTCACGGTCATGGCACTGGCAGGGGCTCTGATTGCGTGGCTGGAACGGCGCTTGCCTGAAAAGACCATGCTGGCAACGCTTGCCTCGCAAGGGTTTGTTGCCATTGGGTTTTATGCGTTTCTGTTGTTGAGTTCGAACCCGTTTGAGCGGCTCGCAACACCTGCCGTCGAGGGGAATGGACTAAATCCATTGTTGCAAGACATCGGCTTGGCTTTCCACCCACCTACGCTCTACATGGGCTATGTCGGACTGTCGGTCGCGTTCAGCTTTGCGGTGGGCGCGCTGCTGACACGTCAGGTAAACCCGGAATTTGCACGCGTAATGCGCCCATGGGTGCTGGGTGCGTGGGTGTTTCTCACCCTGGGTATCACAGCCGGATCATATTGGGCTTATTACGAGCTTGGCTGGGGTGGCTGGTGGTTCTGGGATCCGGTCGAGAACGCTTCACTAATGCCTTGGCTCGCTGCGACCGCTTTGCTGCATTCGGCCAGCGTTCTGGCCGCTCGCGATGCTTTACGTGCCTGGACGATCATGCTGGGCGTTGTGGCGTTCTCCATGTCGATGTTGGGTACATTTCTTGTGCGCTCGGGCATCCTGACCAGCGTTCATGCCTTCGCTGTCGATCCTGAACGCGGGTCATTTATCCTCGCTCTCTTGTGCCTTTACATCGGCGGTGCGTTGCTGCTGTTTGCCTTGCGCGCGGGCAGCGTTTCAGAGGGCCAGCGTTTCGCTCTGGTCAGCCGCGAGGGCGCACTGGTGTTCAACAATGTGATGCTGTCTGCGATCCTCGGAATTGTGTTGCTTGGGACGCTTTACCCGCTTCTTACGGAAGCATTTGATGTGCGTGTGTCTGTCGGCCCGCCCTATTTCAATCCGGTCGGCGCGATCTTCACCATTCCGATGCTGGCGGTGATGGCCGTTGGCCCGATGCTGCGCTGGCGCGAAGACAATATTGATCGCATCAAATTGCCGATCGCTATTGTCACGGTTCTTGTCGTTACGGCTGCACTGGCAATCGTGCTGTTCACATCCGATATCGGCGTACTGCCGCTGCTGGGTCTGGCGTTCGCTGTGGGCTTGGGCGTGGCGAGCTTCATGCCGTTGCGCGGGCGCAATCTCCTGCGCGTCCCCTTAGCGACATGGGGCATGGTCATTGCGCATTTCGGCATTGCAGTTGCCCTGCTGGGAATGGCGAGTGAAAGCGCATTTACGGATGAGAAGCTGGTTGCGGTCGCACCGGGCGAAGCGACACAGCTTTCAGGCTTCACCATCACATTGGAAAGTGTCGACCCGATCGCCGGGCCAAATTGGACAGCGGTGGAAGCGCGGATCACGGCGCAGCGCGGCGATGGAGCGCCTGTAGTTCTCAACCCTCAGTCGCGCCATTTCTGGGCACCTGTTCAGCAGACTACGGAAAGCGCGTTGCTGACGCGTTGGGATGGGCAGCTTTATGCGGTGGTGGGCGCGCCGTCTCCGGACGGAAGATGGCAATTGCGGCTGTGGTGGAAGCCGCTGGTCACGCTGATCTGGTACGGCGGGTTGCTGATTGCTTTGGGCGGTACGCTTTCAATCATCGGGCGTCTTTCCAGCGATATCCGGCGCCGCCAAAGGCTTGCCCGCGAAGCTGACGAGCGTGCCGATATGGCGGCGCTTCGCGTTGAAAATGGTGCGGCACCGGCAGGAGGGCCAGCGTAATGCGTTGGACATTATGGGTCCCGTTAATGCTGTTTGCGTTCTTCGTGGGCGTTGCGGGATATCAACTGTTTCAGCCCAAAGACGAATTCATTCCATCGACCATGATCGGGCGGGCCTTGCCAGAATTCGAGCTGCCAGCGGCGAGCGAGACCCGCCCTGGTGTGACCACTGCCGATTTCAAGGACGGAAAGCCCAAGCTTCTCAATATCTGGGCCAGTTGGTGCTTGCCGTGTATTGCGGAAGCTCCGCATCTGGAAAGCCTCAAGGAAGAAGGCGTCGAGATTATCGGTGTGGCCATTCGTGACAAGCGTGAAGACGTAGATGAATTTCTTGCGACCCACGGCAATCCATATACCCGCATTGGCGCAGATGAAATCTCCGCAGTACAACTCGAAATCGGTTCGTCCGGAGTGCCTGAGACCTTCGTGATAGACGGGGAAGGCAATATCATTCACCAGCACATTGGCGATGTTCGCGCGCGCGATGTCCGGCGATTGTTGGAAATCCTGGAGGACGCATCGTGAAGCGCGTGCTGCCACTTCTCGCAATAGTCAGCCTTTCGCTGCCATTGGCGGCGCAGGATGACTTGCCGCCTGCGCCCTATGCCTACACACAGTTGGAAGACCCCGCGCAGGAAGCCGAGGCGGTCGCGCTGATGGAATCCCTGCGTTGCCTGAAATGCCAAAGCCAGTCGATTGCAGACAGCGATGCCCCAATGGCGGGCGATATGCGCCATCAGGTGCGCACACGAATCGCGGCGGGTCAGGAACCCGAAGAAATCCGCCAGTGGTTGATCGATCGCTATGGTGACTATGTCAGCTATGCGCCGCGTGTGACGAGTTCGACTTGGCCTTTGTTCGCAATCCCCCTGCTGCTCTTGCTAGTCGCAGGCGCAATTCTGTGGCGGCGGATCGGCCGTAAATCGGTCGGCGGACTGGACCAGATTCTCGACGAGGGCGATGATTGATGGCCTGGATGCCCATTTTACTGCTTGGTATAGCCGCGATGTTGACTGCAATTCTGGTCTTGCGGCTGCCGAAGCAAGGTTGGATGTTGTTCGCGGCGGTGCTGATATTCGGCCTGGCCGGATATGGAACGTTCGGCTCTCCAGGAAAGCCCGCAGCACCCAAGGCGGCAGGCGCAGAGCAAATGCGCTCAGGCGAGCAACTGGTGCAAGCGCGGCGTAGCCTATTCGATGATGGTTCGCCGCCTCCGAGCCATCTGGTGACGTCAGATGGTTATGCGCGCCAAGGCCGGTATGAGGAAGCGGCTGGTTTCTTGCGCAATGCGATTAAGGATTATCCTAATGACGCAGAAACCTGGCTCGCATTGGCGATTGCTTTGGTCGAACATGCTGAGGGTCAGGTAACGCCGCCCGCAATTGCCGCGTTCAGCAAGGCGCAGGAAGCCTTCCCGGAGCATCCCGGCGCGGGCTATTTTCTGGGTATGGCGTTTCTGCGATCAGGACAGCCAGAAGATGCGCGGCGCGTGTGGGCCGAACTGCTGGAGCGCAGCCCGGAAGATGCGCCCTGGCGGCAAGATCTGGAGTTTCGCTTGGCCGGATTGGACCAGTTGATAGCGCAAATGGACAGCATGCGGCGTATGATGGAAGCGCAAGATGCCGCTGAACAACGCGCGCAGGTGGTCGAAGAGTAGCGCGCAGCGGCTTGCAGGGGGCGAAGCGCAGTGCTAAGCGCCGCCGCCTTGTGCCACAGGGGGCATGTTCGGGATCGCGAGTCAGGCTCGTGAGGGCAGTACCGGGAAAGCGGGAAATCCGTTTGATATGAGCGAAGCAGCAGCGCCAGCACATCAGCCACCAACGGGTGGAAAGTCACACAGTGCGTCCAAAACCGCGCTGGCTGTGGGCGCTATCGGTATCGTTTTTGGCGATATCGGTACCAGCCCGCTTTACGCCTTTCGTGAGACATTTGCCGGTACGGCCAATATTGCAATTGACCGGATGCATGTGCTGGGGGTCGTCAGCCTGATATTCTGGTCCATGCTGCTGGTTGTGGCGATCCAGTATGTCACCATCCTGATGCGGGCCGATAACAAGGGGCAGGGCGGTTCGCTCGCACTGGTCGCTTTGCTTTCGCGGCATATCGGCAAGTCAAGCTACGGCTGGTTGGTCGTTCTGCTTGGGGTGTTTGCGACATCGCTGTTCTACGGCGACAGTATGATTACGCCTGCGATCTCGGTCTTGTCAGCGGTCGAAGGTCTGACCGTGGTTGACGCTGGACTACAGCCGTTTGTTATCCCGATTGCGCTGGGTTTGCTGGTGTTCCTGTTCATGTTGCAAGCACGCGGGACCGCCAAGGTAGGCGCGCTGTTTGCGCCCGTTATGATCGTCTATTTCACGGTTATTGCCGGCCTGGGCGGATGGCAGATAGTCCAGAACCCCGACATTCTGTGGGCGCTCAACCCCTATTATGCGGTGATGTTTTTCGTGACAGACGGCGTGGTGGCGTTCCTGGCGCTTGGCGCGGTGGTGCTCGCGGTGACAGGCTCTGAAGCGCTCTATTCGGACATGGGCCATTTCGGGCGCGGTCCGATGCGCTTGAGCTGGTTCGGTTTTGTGATGCCGTGCCTGCTGCTCAACTACTTCGGGCAAGGCGCGATGATCGCAGGCTTGCCGCCTGAACAGGCCGCAGAAGTGGTGCGCAATCCGTTCTTCCTGCTCGCCAGCGAAGAATGGCGCTTGCCATTGGTGATCCTGGCAACTGTCGCCACCTTCATCGCCAGCCAGGCGGTTATCTCCGGTGCGTTCTCCATCACCCACCAGGCGATCCAGATGGGCTTCATGCCGCGTTTGAATGTGCGCCACACCAGCGAAACGGAAGGCGGCCAGATCTACATTCCGGTCGTGAACTGGGCGCTGATGGTGGCGGTTATCATCCTCGTGCTGACGTTCCAGAGTTCGTCCGCTCTCGCCAGCGCCTACGGTATTGCGGTGACCGGTGCAGTCACGATCGATACGCTGCTGATGGCGGTATTGCTGGTCGGGGTATGGAAATGGAAGTGGTGGTACGCGGGCCCCGTAGTCGCCCTGTTCCTGATCGTGGATGGTGCTTATTTCGCGGCAAACCTCACCAAAGTTCCCGATGGGGGCTGGTTCCCATTGATGGTCGGTTTCATTGCCTTTACGTTGCTGACGACCTGGGCGCGCGGGCGCAAGCTGATGCGCGCACAGATGGCCGAGGGCGGCCTGCCTATGGAGATCTTTGCCAAGTCAGCTAAGAACTCTGCGGTGCGGGTGCCTGGTACGGCGATCTTTATGGCCTCGAGCACCAACGGCGTACCGTCCGCGCTGCTGCACAATATCAAGCACAACAAGGTGCTACATGAACGCGTGGTGATCCTGACGGTCAATATCGAGGAAGTGCCCTATGTCGATCCGGGCGAACGCTGTGAATATCACGATATAGGTGACGGCTTCTATCGCGCCATCCTGCACTATGGTTTCATGGAGAAAACCGACGTTCCAGCGGGCTTGAAGCAGATGGAGCAGTGCGGCGGCGAGTTTGACATGATGCAGACGAGCTTCTTCTTGAGCCGGCAGACGCTGCTTCCGTCTGACAAGCCGGGCATGCCGATCTGGCGCGAGAAGATTTTTGCCTGGATGCTACGAAACTCGGCGACTGCGATGGATTTCTTCAAACTGCCCACCAACCGCGTGGTGGAGCTGGGTAGCCAGGTAGAGATTTAAGGTCCGCTAACGACCCATTTGCGGACGTTGGCAATATTCAAGTAACATGGTGGCATGACTGATTTTCCGGCAGACAAACTCCGCACTCTGAACGAACTTGAAGCATATGACGCGATGGTTTGGTTTCTAAACAGTTATTGGGAGAGAAGAGGCAAGTTATCGGATGACATCGCAATCCTTATGTCAGACTTGAGCCGCGAAATTTGGTCTAATCAAATGCCGGGCGACCCCGCGTCGTGGCGCGACTGGCAGAAGGCCGTTACCAATATTCAGGGTGCACGGGATCAGTAGTGTCCGCTTTGCACTCTATAATCAGACATAGAAAAGGCGCCACGGTTTCCCGCAGCGCCCTTCGTTATTCGTAGTGAGTGATCGCCGGGCGTTAGCCCAGATTTGCGCTCACCATCGCATACATCATCGGGAATGACAGCAGCGTGTTGAGACGGCTGGCGATAAGTGCGCGCGGTGCAGCAGCGGCTTTCTCGTCAGCGCTTGCCTCGACAATGCCGAGCACTTTCTTCTGCGCTGGCCAAATGATGAACCACACGTTGAACGCCATGATCAGCGCCATCCACATGCCGGCACCGATCAGGTTTTCGTACGAGTTTCCGGCGAAGGTCAACGCGTTGACCATGTAGCCATTGATCATCGCGATCCACAGACCGGTCACCACGGTCAGCAGAGCCGCCCAGCGGAAGAAGAACAATGCGCTTGGTGCGATTGTCTTCGTCACAGCCGGCTTATGCTCGTCCGCGATCTTGGGCATTCCGGGTACCTGTACGAAGTTGAAATAGTACAGCAGGCCGATCCATAGCACGCCGAAGAATAGGTGCAGCCAACGCCCGATCGAGTTTCCGTCAATCGCAACCGAATCTGCAAAGCCGAACATGAGTGCGAATGCTGAGACGAGACCAATCGCCAGCACCAGATGAAGATTTCCAAAAAGTTTTGCCATTATACTCCCCCTTATGAGCTTTCGCGGGGGCAATGGTCAGCCAATCCCCGCTACGCGCGGACACTGCGCAGATTGACACAAAAATGGCAAGAGCGCGATTAACTCGCTGGTGGAGGAGTTTCCGCGTCTTCGTCGCCATCATCCAATGACAGCCCGTTCTTGAGCAGCATGGGTATCTGGCTGAAAGTGAACAGGAATGTGAGAGGTAAGAACACCCATAGCTTGGCCCAGAGCCAGCTTTCAAAGCTGAGATTTGCGCGCAATCCTTCGTTTAGCGCTGCCAAAGCCAGGAAGAAAATGCCCCAATTGCGCGAAAGCTTAAGCCAGCCCTCATGGGTCAGCCCTTCGAAGGCGGCTTCGAGCAATATCTGCAGCAGAGCCCGCCCGCGCCAGACCCCGATCAGCAATGCGACACCCAAGACGCCGTAGATGATCGTCGGCTTTGTTTGGACAAACACCGGATCGCCAAAGAATATCGTCAGCGCGCCAAATCCCACGATCAGCGCGGTTGAAAACCACAGCATGGGGGAGACTTTGCCAAGCCGCCATTTGGAAGTGATCAGCGCCACTACGGCGGCGGCCATGAAGGCCATGGTGCCGTAGATGATCGCGAGAATTTCGTCGGCCGGGTTTGCCTCTGCAGGCGCATTCCAGCGATAGACACCAAGGAACACCAGCAGTGGGCCATAATCGACCAGGACATTGAGCCAGCCAGAACCCTTCTTGGCGGGCGCGCTTCTCTGTTCGGACATTACGCCACCCCTGCAATAACTTTGGCGACCAGATCGGGATCGAACGGACGCAAATCGTCAATTTTCTCGCCTACGCCGATAGCATGTATCGGCAGGCCGTATTGCTCAGCTGCGGCGACCAGCACACCGCCGCGCGCGGTGCCATCGAGCTTGGTCATGATGAGGCCCGTCACCCCAGCCACTTCCTTGAACACGTCGATTTGGGCGAGCGCGTTCTGGCCGTTGGTGGCATCAAGCACGAGTATGACATCATGCGGGGCTTCCGGATTGAGCCGTCCGAGGACTTTGCGGATCTTCGCAAGCTCATCCATCAGCTCGCGTTTGTTCTGGAGCCGCCCGGCAGTGTCGACGATCAATGCATCAATACCAGTGTCAGTTGCGGCTTTGACCGCGTCAAAAACGATGCTCGCCGGATCCCCGCCCTCGGGGCCGCGAATAATCGGCACACCCACACGCTCTGCCCATGTGGCGAGTTGTCCGATCGCAGCGGCGCGGAAAGTATCGCCTGCGGCCAGCATCACGCCGTAATCATCTTCCTGAAGCAGATGCGCGAGCTTGGCGATGGTGGTTGTTTTGCCTGACCCGTTGACGCCGATAACCAGCAACACTTGCGGGCGTGGGAAGGCTGTGATCTCAAGCGGCTTGGCCACTGGGCGCAGGATCTCTGCGATCTCCTCCGCTACGGCTTCTTTCAACTCGCGCTCGCTGATTTCAAGGCCGAAGCGTTTTTCACGCAAGCGCTCGCGAATGCGTGCGGCTGCCGACGGACCGAGATCTGACATAATCAGCGCGTCTTCGACATCGTCCAGCGTCGCATCGTCCAGCTTGGCCGTGCTAACCACTGTGGTCAGGTTCTCGCTCAACCGGTCAGAGGTTTTGCGAAAGCCGCCAAACAGACGCTCGCTCCAGCTCTTTTTCGGGGCTTCCGCCTCGCTCATACGAGCATTCCCTCAATCACTTCGTCAGGCGAGATGGTGGCGATTTGCCCCGCCGCAATGCCTTGCGGCACTGAAACTCGCGCGAAGTTCGGCGCATAGCCCGTACCGTCGCGTTCGGCGAGGACAGAAAGCTGTTTGCCCACGAGCGATTGCAACCATTGGCTGCGCATGTCGATGACTGCCGCGCGTAGTTCGCTCGCGCGTGCCTTGATGGCGGAACGATCCAGCTGCGGCATGCGCGCCGCGGGTGTGCCGGGGCGGGGCGAATAGGGGAAGATGTGCCCGTGCACGATGTCGCATTCACGGATAATGGAAAGGTTCGCCTGGTGGTGTTCTTCGGTTTCGGTCGGGAAACCCGCGATCAGGTCAGCGCCAATCGCGATCTCCGGACGGCGTCGCTTGAGCTTAGCGACCAAATCCACTGCGTCATTCCGCAAATGCCTGCGTTTCATGCGCTTGAGGATCAAATCATGCCCATGCTGCAGTGAGAGATGGAGATGGGGCATCAATCGACGCTCGCTGGCGAAAAGCTCGAACAACTGTTCGTCAATTTCGATTCCGTCGAGCGAGGACATGCGCAAGCGTTGCAGCTCTGGAAAAGCATCCAGAATCTCTCCCACCATTGCACCGAGCGGCGGCTTATCGGGCAGGTCATAGCCCCAGCTTGTCACGTCGACACCCGTCAGCACGACCTCTTGCGCGCCGAGCGCCAGATGTTGCTCGACCTCGCGTTTGACCGCATCGACGGTCATCGAACGGCTTTGCCCGCGCCCTTGCGGAATCACGCAAAAGGTACAGGCATGGTCACATCCGTTTTGGATCGCGATAAAGGCGCGCGTGCGGGTTGGCGGTAGAGGAGGTACCTCCATCGGCACATTCCATGCGCGCGGATCAAGCTTTGCCTGGTTGGCAATCAGCCCATCTACCTCAGGCATGTCTGCGATCTGCTCGCGCTCGATATCCGCCGCGCAACCCGTGACCAACAGCCGCGCATCGGGCCGCGCCTTCCGCGCCTTGCGAATAGCCTGGCGCGTCTGACGGACCGCTTCGGAAGTTACCGCACAGCTATTGATCACCACCAGATTGTCTTCGCCGGAAAGCATACCGCGCATGCGTTCGCTTTCGGCGATATTCAGGCGGCAGCCCAATGTGATCAGCTCTGGCCCGCTCATCATTCGCCGTCCGCGTAGTCCGACCATTCAAAGCTGCCGCGAAAGCTTTCGGTGGCTGGGCCGCTCATTAGGATGCGGTTGTCATCAGTCCATTTTATTTGAAGCGCCCCTCCGGGCAATTCGACCATTACTTTGCGCTCTACCAAGCCACGCCTCATGGCACCCACTGCCGTCGCGCAAGCACCTGTGCCGCATGCTCGCGTCAAGCCGGCGCCGCGTTCCCAAACGTTTAGCTTGATCCGCTCTTTGGACTGCACTGTGGCGACATTCACATTGACCCGCTCGGGGAATAAAGGATCATGTTCGATCTCAAGGCCGATATTGCCAAGGTCGATCGCATCCGTATCGCCGACAAAGAAAATCACATGCGGATTGCCAACATTGACGGCAATCGGGTTGCATAGCGGCCCCCAACTGACCGGCATCGAGGCTGTATCCATTGCATAGTCGAGCGGTATCGATTGCCAATCGAAGCGAGGTTCACCCATATCGACGGTTGCGCCGCCATCAGTTGGTTCCAGCGATATGACGGCGCCGTCAGTCAAAACTTTTGCCGACACTCCATGCAACAGCGCCACGGCACGGGCGGCATTGCCGCATGCTTCCACTTCGCCGCCATCTGAATTGAATATCCGCATGCGGAAATCCGCGTCACCCTGATCACAGTTTTCCAGCAGGATGAGTTGATCGCAGCCAATCCCCTTGCGGCGATCCGCGATCGCAGCGGCGGTGACAGTATCCAAGACAGGCAGAGCTTCTTTGCGACCATCTAGGATCACAAAGTCATTTCCGAGCCCGTGCATCTTGGTGAAATCAACTCGCATAGCGAAACGCGCTCTATGCGGCGGGCGCGTCTGCGTCCAGTATTTGTCGAGTCGGTTGCGACTTATGCGCGGCGTTGCTCTTGTGCTGCGTCGATTTCGTCAACGGCCTCAGTAGCGGTCTTTGTCACGACCGGAGGGGTCTTCGCGAGCTTGCCGTTCTCTGCCAATCGCTCAAGCATCTGGGATCCATCCTCCGGACGGCCATAGTGATATCCTTGCCCCTTTAGCTCGCCCATTTCGCGAAGCTGCGCGAGAATGTCTTCGTTCTCGATACCTTCCGCCGTGATCGGCATCTGCAACCCGTCACCTAGTGAGATGATCGCGTCGACGATCTTGCTGCTGTCCTTGTTGCGGAGCTCGCTGACAAAGCTGCGATCGATCTTGATCCGGTCAAGCGGCAAGCTGCGCAATTGCGAAAGGCTGGAGTATCCGGCGCCGAAATCATCAAGGCTTACTCGAACACCCTGGTTGCGCAGGCTGGCGATCATCGATTTCACCAGTCCCAGATTCTCATGCAGACAGGTTTCAGTGACTTCGATTTCCAAGCGGTGTGCCGGGAAATTGTTCTCAATCAACAGCTTCAGCAGCCGCTGTGAGAACCACGGATCACGCAGTTGAACTGGCGAGATATTGACTGACAGGGTCAGGCTGGAATCCCAGGCCTGAGCATCAGTGAATGCCTGAACCATCAACTGCTCGGACATCTCGGCAATGACGCCGATCTCTTCCGCAATCGGGATGAATACGTCCGGATTGACCAGGCCAAGCTCAGGCGATTTCCAGCGCGCCAGCATTTCGAACCCGACCAATTCGCCAGTCGAAATGTCAACCTGCTGCTCGTAGAACGGGACGAATTCGCCTCGTTTCAACCCGCGACGAATGCCATTCTCCAGCTCATTGCGGAAGCGTAGCTCATTCTCCATCGTAGGTTCGAACCAGAAATAGCGGTTCTTTCCGTTCTTCTTTGCCTGATACATCGCGATGTCAGCATGGTGTATCAGATTTTCGCTGTCCTCGATCCCCGCGGCCTTGCCTTTCAAATCGTGGTCAGTAGAGATGCCGATCGACATTGTCGTATCCACGCTGGACCCTTCGATCTCGACCTTGCCAGATACTTTTTCAAACAAGACGGCAATCAGCTCATCAACTTTCTCAGGGTGATCAGGCGAGTATGACATTGCGAACGCAAACTCGTCTCCACCCAGTCGCGCTACAGGTGACGTGTCCGGCACTGCATCGCGCAAGCGCTTTGCCATTACCGTCAACACCTTGTCGCCCATGCCATGGCCATTCATGTCATTGACCTGTTTGAAGTTGTCCAGATCGATCATTACAAACGCGGTGGCTTGACCGCGTGCATTGGCCATGCGGCGCAACTTCTCGGTCGCGCTCCCAATACTTCTGCGGTTCAGGCAGTTGGTCAGGGGGTCTGTTTCAGCCAGTTTGCGCGCAATTTCTTCAGCCTGCTTCCGCACCGCAATCTCGCTTGTGAGATCGCGATAACGCCGCCATCCGAAAATCATCAGCGCAATGTTGAGCAACATGGCATTGACCAGCAGATTGTCCGGCGCGGCTCCGGTGCCCATGATCGATGCGGCAACAAGCGGCAGAACCGAGCTGCCCGTCACAACAAAAAGGATGATCGCTGCCGCTGCAATTCCCAGCGCTACGATGTCGCGCTCGGCTTTGCCTAGCTTTTGCTGGTTGTCGTCTTCAGCCACTCTTGCGTCTTACAGGCCTTGTCGGCGCTGCCCTCAATCCTACGGACTAACTCGCATTACGTATGACGCCGATGATTAAAAATCGGGTTAATTGTGACTTCTCATCGCAGCCGGGGTGGAAACCGAAGCGTGGCTTGCGTAGGGCTATCAAAGTTTACCAATCCAGTTTGGAGAAAGAATTTGGCACGCTATTGGCTGATGAAATCGGAACCCTTCAAATACAGTTGGGACGATCTTGTGGCCGAAAAGGAAGGCCTATGGGATGGTGTCCGCAACCATCGCGCAAAGAATAATCTGGCTGCGATGAAAGTTGGCGAGGAAGCCTTTTTCTACCACTCGCGCGAAGGGCTGGAAATTGTAGGCGTTGCGACGATTAGCGTGGAAGGCATCCTCGATCCGACAGATCCAGAAGGCAAATGGGCGGCGGTAAAGATCAAGCCCAAATCGAAGCTCAATCGGCCGGTGACGCTGAAGCAGATCAAGGCCGAGCCCAAACTGGCGGAATGCGAGCTTATCCGACTTGGGCGATTGTCAGTGGCAGAGCTGACCAAGGCAGAGTGGGACACTATCCTTGAGATGGGCGGGGGCCTGTCAGGCGAGGTTCAAAGCCCGCGTGTTACCGCTTGCGAAGCCCGCTAATCGTCGCTCCGCTTGCGGCCAATTGTTCAACGTCAATCTTGCAATGGATCATCCGTAATCCCTTGCGAGTATTCGCTTCAGTAAGAGCTTGCTTGAACTGATCGGTTGTTTCAGCCCGCGCACTCCAAGCCCCGAACGCTGCGCCGAGCGCCGCGAAATCCGGGTTGGCAAGTTCTGTTGCTGAAACGCGTTCGGGGAATTCACGCTCCTGATGCATGCGGATCGTGCCATAGGCACTATTATCTATGACCAACACGATCATGTCGCACCCATGCTGTGCGGCTGTCGCCAATTCCTGACCATTCATCAGAAAGTCACCGTCACCGGCCAACGCAACCACCGTGCGGTCCGGGTGGCGCTGCGCAGCGGCAACGGCAGCAGGGACGCCGTAGCCCATTGCGCCGGCAGTGGGGGCGAGTTGCGTCGGGAAACCCTCATACCGCCAGTAGCGGTGCCACCAGCCTGAGAAGTTACCCGCACCATTGCAGATGATGCTGTCAGACGGCAGGGTTTCGCGCATGAATGCAACCGCTTGCCCCATGTCGAGCGCGAAATCGTTCGGCTGAGGGGTGGCCCAAGCCTCCCATTCTGCGTGAGCTTCAGCGCCTGCGTCGAAAGACAGGATGGAATTGTCTTCCCACAAGGCAGCAGTTTCAGCGAATTCATCCATTGCGCAACAGATCGCGAGATCGGTGCGGTAGACACGGTGCAGTTCTTCGGGGTCTGGATGAATATGCACCAGCAATTGCTCGGCGCGATCAAGCTCCGGGAAAGTGTAACCATCAGTGGTTGCTTCACCAAGCCGCGCACCCACTGCGATCACCAGATCGGCCTGCTTTACGCGCTCAACCAGTTTCGGATTGGGGCCATAGCCCAGATTGCCCGCATAAACCGGCGATGAAGGAGAGATAGCGTCCTGACGCCGAAAAGCAGTCGCGACGGGAAGCCCGTTCCGTTCAGCGAATTGCTGGAAGTGTTCGCGCGCTTTCGGATTCCAGCCCGCACCGCCGATAATCGCAATGGGGCTGGCCGCATCTGCTATCATTGCCATCAGTGTTTGCATCGCATCGGGACAGGCCGCTTGCGGCGGCCGTACGACGAACGGGCGAGGGGATGCGGAGGTCGCATCGTCCAGCATGTCCTCAGGCAGAGCCAATACAACTGGCCCCGGACGCCCCGAGATTGCGGTCGCATAGGCTCGCGAAACAAATTCCGGAATCCGGTCAGCATTGTCGATCCGCGCTGCCCATTTGCAGATCGGGCCGAAGAACGCAGGAAAATCGACTTCCTGAAATCCTTCACGTTCGTGCATGTCGCGCGCCACATCGCCCACAAACATGATCATCGGCTGCGAATCCTGATGCGCAACATGCACCCCAATGCTGGCATTGGTTGCTCCGGGACCGCGCGTTACGAAGGCGATACCGGGGCGGCCGGTCATGGCTCCATCCGCGCAAGCCATGAAACTGACACCGCCTTCTTGCCGGCAAGTGACGACATCAATGTCTTCGCGGCCATGCAGCGCATCGAGCACCTGCAGGAAGCTTTCGCCCGGAACTGTGAAAATACGGTCCGCGCCTTGTTCTGCAAGGCAATCGACCAGCAGTTTTGCTGCGTCAGGTGTTGTGCGTGTTGTCATGGTTCGCCGCTTAGCTTTGGTACGCTCAAGAGGCAATCATCCACAGCTCAGCATGAACACACATGCTTAATGTCCCGCTCTGCGACAGTCAGGATTTCTGCCGCGCACGATGGTTAGTATCGGGTTAAGACTCTGATCCATGAAGAGAGCATTGGTCCTGACCGACGAGCAAGCGCGCCACCCGTTCCGGGCAAGCCTGCCTGCTCATGTACGCAGCAATGAATATGAGGCTCCGGCTGACGTCTTGTGGAAGCTGACCTGCGATGATGTGCGCGGCTTTGCAACTGTATATTTCTCTGTCTTTGCAGCAGTATTGGTCTTTGTCGCCTGATCAGGCAGGGCTTTGCCCTTCGTCCAGCTCTGCCTGGTGCAAACGGTGGCCCAGCCACGCCGAAACCAGACACATTCCCGCGCTGAGCAGCAATTGCTCCACCACAGGCACGCCGATTGCGCTAAGCGCCATCGCAACGAGCGACCCTGCAACCATGGATCCGGAGTTGACGATATTGTTCGCAGCGATGGTGCGTGCGGCTTGATCCGGCGCGCAGCGCGTCGTCAGGAACGCATAGAGCGGCACCACAAACATGCCGCCTGCGATTGCGATGCCTATCAAGGTGAGCATGATCAAACTTGCCAGCGGCCAGGCTAAGAACTCGGTCACACCCATAATCTCGGTTATTTCGTAGGATTGCCATAAGCGGCACACGAAATAGAACGCGACGACAAATGCGCCCATTATGACCACGGAGATTGGTGAGTAGCGGGCCGACACCTCGCCCTTCAGCAGCGCGTTGATCGAAACCGAACCGATCGCAATTCCGACAGAGAAGATCACGAGAAACAGGCTCGCGACCTCTTTGCTTGCCATCAATGTATTCTTGGCGAGCGGAGGAAACTGGATGAACAGCACTGCGCCGATCGTCCAGAAGAAGCTGATCGCGATGATTGCGTAAAAGATCTGCCGGTCCAGCATTACATTGCGGATCAGGTTGATCGATGCACGGATGATGTGTCGGTCAAGCTTTTCCACCTTGCCTTGCGCCGGTGCGTCCGGGATCGAACGGCTGGTGAGATAGCCAAGCACGGAGGTCAGAATGATACCGCCAGCGGCCCATTCAACCGGAATCCAGCCTGCCAAAATCGTGCCCGCCAAAATCGCGATATATGTGCCAGCCTCCACCAGACCTGTCCCGGCCAACACTTCATCCTTTTTCAGATGCTGTGGCAGGATTGCGTATTTGATCGGGCCAAGGAAGGTGGATTGCACTCCTGTCAAAAGCAGAGCGAGCAACATCAGCGGGATAGCGACTGTGTCGACAGCGATCCCTTTCCACGCCAGATAAAGCCCGGATGCGCCGATGATCATCAACCCGATTTCGCACATTTTGACTGTGCGGATGATCTTTGCCTTGTCGCGCATGTCAGCCAGCTGCCCCGCTAGCGCGGACAGAAGAAAGAATGGCAGGATGAACAGAAATGACGCGACGCCGCTGAAAATACCTTCCGCGCTCTCGTCATTATAGACGGTATAGACCACGAACAGGACCATCGCGGTCTTGTAGAGATTGTCATTGAACGCGTTGAACAGCTGTGTGCAAAACAGCGGCAGAAAACGGCTGCGACGCAGCAAATGGGTTGAAGTAGTCAAATCATCTGCCCTGTAGCTGCTCCCTATTGCGGACCCTAGGGGTGGGCGTAGCCGTGAACAAGCCTGAAACTCCGGCTTTTTCCCAACGCACCTTCGCGCTAGGGGTGAAATCGATGCTTACTTTGCCGAACATCCTCACACTCTCGCGCATCTGTGCCGTGCCGCTATTGGCCTTTCTTTTGTGGTGGCCGGGTTGGGAGCTCGGCTATTTGCTGGCATTCGGCCTTTACAGCCTGATGGGGATTACGGACTATTTCGACGGCTACCTCGCGCGATCAAGCGGTACGGTGTCCAAGCTGGGCGTCTTTCTCGATCCGATTGCGGACAAGATTATGGTCGCGTCTGTCATTCTCGTGCTGACAGCAAAGGGCATTTTGACCGGACCATATGTGGGCGATCTGCATGTAATCGCTGGATTGATCATTCTCGTTCGTGAGATCACGGTCTCGGGCCTGCGCGAATTTCTTGGTGGTCTGCAAGTCTCCGTTCCCGTCACGAAGCTCGCCAAGTGGAAGACGACATTCCAGATAATTGGGTTGGGCGCGCTGATATTGGGGCAGGGGCTGCCGCAATGGAATGTGATGATTGTCGATGTGCTGGCGAATGTTCCGCATACGGTCGGGCTGATCACACTATGGGCTGCAGCCATTCTAACAGTGATGACCGGCTGGGACTATCTGAGGGTTGGCCTTAAACATATGGATTGATGTGAATTGAGGCGGCGCGTGCATTGGTGAATGCCGCGTCAACCTATTCTCAATATTTGGGGCCTAGTCAGGCCTCATGAGCGCAACGCTTTCAACCCTGCTCGCGGCATTTCTGAAGGTCGGCTGGATTGCCTTGATCTTCAATGAGGTGCGTGGAGCAATCCTGGCTGTGCCGGTGCTTTACGACATGTATCAGGCGGGCGGTTCGTGGATGGCGATCTGGGTTGGTTTCTGTTCGCTCGTCGGTATCGCCTTGTCAGTGGAGCTACCGCTGATCGCAGCGAGAAAGATTCAGAAGTTCGCGGACGAGAAGCTGCTCAAACCGGTTCCGGTGAACGCCTAACCCGCTCTCAGTTCCTCTGCCAACAACTCGAATTCCTCCGCACGGGGGCTATTCTTGCGCCAGATCAGCGCAATCTCCCGCTTGGCGCTCTTGTTCTTGAGCGGCCGCGCAACAACATCTGTTCCTCCCAAAATACCGGCATCCAGAGCCATCTCTGGCAGCATCGTTAGCCCCAGATCATTGTTCACCATCTGCACCAGCGTGTGCAGTGACGTGCCGATCATCGTGGCCGATGCGCGCAATTCAGGCCGATTGCAGGCGGCCAGCGCGTGTTCCTTTAGACAGTGACCATCCTCCAGCAACAGCAAGCGCCCTCCGGATGTCATGGTGTCAATCATACTCGCTGATACTGTCTCCGGCGGGTCTCTTGGATCATCCTTTGGGAACGCCACGAACAGGCGATCATCGGCAATATGCGCCATCTCCACCTCGCCGGTCGCGAAAGGCAAAGCCAGCAGCACGCAATCAACCCTGCCGTGATGCAGCGATTCGACAGCGTCCTGGCTCGTTTCTTCGCGCAGCAGAAGTTTTAGCTCAGGGCGTTCGCTGCGCAGGCGCGGCAGGATCTTTGGCAGCATGAAGGGCGCGATTGTGGGGATCACGCTCATCCGGATGGTCCCCGTCAACGGCTTTCCCGATGCCTGCACCAGATCGGACAATTCCTCTGCTTCGCGCAGCAGCCTGTGTGCCTTGGCCACCACCTGCTCTCCCAAAGCAGTAAAACGCACCACCCGGCGACTGCGCTCGACCAGCGTTACCCCAAGCAAGGATTCCAGCTCGCGCAATCCGGCCGACAAGGTTGATTGAGATACGAAACAGCTTTCCGCCGCGCGCCCGAAATGCCCGTGCTCGTGCAGCGCGACCAGATATTGCAGCTGCTTGATGGTGGGGAGGTAAGTTGACATCGCTAAGCCCTTAGCCCGCCGCCGCACGGTCGCAAAGCCCTACAGGATGGAACACATGGAACACTGTCCAAGGGCGGAAAACGCCATTGTGTGAATGCGCGGGTGCTGAGTGTGACCCTGTGGCGGGTGCGGAGAGGAATTGGCGGGCGGGCATGACACGGTGTCTAGCCCTCAATGCAGCAAGTAGGAAAACAAACCAGTACCTTATTCAGCCCCGCATCCGCGCTGATAAACGGTGTTGATCAATGACCGCAATTGGGCTGGAAAGCCCGGCCTCTGCTGGCAATGATAATTGAGGTGCGCCCTCACTCAGCCGCGAGCGATTCTTCCATCGCTGCTTGCATATCGTCGATATGCGTCATGGTGAGTTTGCCGTCCTTCACGGCGAAAGCGAGCTTACCTTCCACCAGTTCGAGAGCGTCACGGCCGAAAACGTCATATCGCCACCCATTCAATACAGGCAGTTCGCGGATTCCAGCGGCCAGCGCCTCCATCTCGTCAGCTTTTGTCAGCAATCGCGCCGCGACATCAATTTCTCGCGCGCGAATCTTGAGCAGCAGCTTGAGCAAATCGGCAACCAGGGCTCCCTCTTTGCCAAGCGGCGCGCCGCGCTTCATCTTCTCGGGCATTTCGTCTTTGTCGAGCGGTCCGGCCTTCTCGATCACCTTCATCAATCGCTTGCCGATGTCGTTTTCCCGCCATGCCGCCGACAGCCCGCGAACCTTCGCAAGGTCTTTCTGCTGCTTGGGTGGATGGCTTGCGATGTCTGCCAGTGTTTCGTCGCGCATGATGCGACCGCGCGGGATGTTCTTGTGTTGCGCTTCGCTTTCGCGCCATGCGGCAAGCGCTTTCAACCGCCCGAGCACCTGCGGATTGCGGCCTTGCGAACGAATCCGGCGCCATGCCAGGTCGGGGTCTGTGACGTAGTTGGAAACCTCCGCGAGCTTTTCCATTTCCGCGTCGAGCCACGCGCCGCGACCTGTTTTCACAAGTTTCTTCAGAATCTCGGGGAAGATTTCCGAGAGATGTGTGACATCCCCGATCGCGTACTCGATCTGACGGTCGGTCAGCGGGCGGCGGCTCCAGTCGGTAAAGCGCGCGCCCTTATCAATCGTAATGCTGAGCCAGCTTTCGACCAGATTGGCATAGCCGATTTGTTCGCTCTGACTGATCGCCATCATAGCGATTTGAGTGTCGAATATGGGATGCGGGGTCTTGCCGGTCAGATTGACGATAATCTCGACATCCTGCCCGCCGGCATGGAAGACTTTCAGAACGTCCTCATTCTCGGTTAGCAGATCCAGCAGCGGCTGCAAGTCGATGCCATCGGCCAAGGGATCGATCGCAGCGGCCTCTTTGTCATTCGCGATCTGGACCAGGCAAAGCTCTGGCCAATAGGTGTTCTCGCGCATGAATTCGGTATCGACGGTAACAAATTCGGATTTGGAAAGACGCTCGCATAAGTCTGCCAAAGCGTCGGTTGTGGTAATCAGATCATGTATTTTCATGCATCATTTCTTTTCGTTGAGCGGAGTACCGCTCTCGGACACTTAGTCCAGTTAGTGAGGTCAGCCTTGACAAAAGCACCCTCATCCCCTGTTAGCGCGCGCTTGAAACCGCTAGAGGTCATCGTGCTTATTCTTTGCGCGCGCCCTTAGCCGCATACACCCGAACAGGACAAGATTTTAGATGCACGCCTATCGTACCCACAACTGCGCACAGCTTTCCGCGGAAAATGTTGGCGATTCAGTCCGTTTATCGGGCTGGATCCACCGTAAACGCGATCATGGCGGGGTTTTGTTTATCGACCTGCGCGATCATTACGGCATGACGCAGATCGTAGCGGACGAAGATTCGCCTGCACTTTCGGTGCTTGAAAAGCTTCGTCTCGAATCGGTTGTGACGATCGACGGCGAGGTGAAGGCCCGTACTCCAGAGACGGTCAATAAAGACCTGCCTACCGGAGCGATTGAAGTGTTTGCGCGTTCGATCACCGTGCAGAGCGCATCTGAAGAATTGCCTATGCCGGTAGCCGGCGAGCAGGAATATCCGGAAGACGTCCGCCTGAAATACCGTTTCCTCGATCTGCGCCGTGAAACGCTGCACACAAACCTGATGAAACGCACACGGATTGTGGCTGACCTGCGCCAGCGGATGAACGCGATCGGCTTTAATGAATTTTCGACTCCAATCCTGACCGCATCTTCGCCAGAGGGCGCGCGTGACTTCCTGGTGCCCAGCCGAATCCACGCGGGCAAATTCTACGCGCTGCCCCAGGCGCCGCAGATCTACAAGCAGCTGCTGATGGTCTCTGGCTTCGACCGCTATTTCCAAATCGCACCGTGTTTCCGCGATGAAGATCCGCGTGCTGACCGCCTGCCGGGCGAATTCTACCAGCTCGATCTGGAAATGAGCTTCGTCACTCAGGAAGAGGTGTGGGATACTATGGAGCCGGTGATCGCTGGCACATTCGAAACTTTCGCTGAAGGCAAGCATGTGACGCCAGCAGGCGAATTTCCGCGCATTCCTTATGCCGAAGCGATGATCAAATACGGCACGGACAAGCCCGATTTGCGCAATCCGCTGATCATCAGCGATGTGACCAGCCACTTCGAAAAGTCCGGCTTTGGCCTGTTCGAAAAGATCGTGGGCGGCGGTGGCCGCGTCCGTGTGATCCCTGCGCCGAACACGCATGAGAAGAGCCGCAAGTTCTTCGACGATATGAACGATTGGGCACGCAAGGAAGGCTTTGCCGGCTTGGGCTATGTAACGCGCAAGGGCGGCGAATTTGGTGGGCCGATTGCCAAGAACCACGGGCCTGAGCGCATGGCCGAGCTCTATGCAGAGCTGGGTCTGGGTGAAAATGACGGTCTGTTCTTCGCTGCTAGCAAGGAAGCCGATGCGGCTAAACTGGCCGGGGCAGCGCGTACCCGCGTTGGTGAAATTCTTGAGCTGATCGACACAAATCGTTTTGCATTCGCATGGATCGTCGATTTCCCGTTCTACGAATATGACGAAGACGAGAAGAAGGTCGATTTCAGCCACAACCCGTTCTCTATGCCGCAAGGCGGGATGGAAGCGCTCGAAACGCAGGACCCGCTGACCATCAAGGCTTACCAGTATGATCTGGTCTGCAACGGCTTTGAACTCGCATCGGGCTCTATCCGTAACCACAAGCCTGAAACCATGGTGAAGGCGTTTGAATTGGTTGGCCTTTCACAGGCAGACGTCGAGCGCGATTTTGGCGGTATGTACCGCGCGTTCCAGTATGGCGCGCCGCCGCATGGCGGGATGGCTGCGGGCGTCGATCGGATCGTGATGCTGCTTTGCGGCGCGCAGAATTTGCGCGAGATCACGCTGTTCCCGATGAACCAGAAGGCGGAAGACCTGCTGATGGGTGCGCCAAGCCCCGCAGAACCGAAGTCGCTGCGTGAATTGCATTTGCGTGTGATTGAGCCGCCCAAGGAACAGAAATAAGCGACCCACAGCCCATTTGTTCAGCTTAGGTTGTATTTATCTGAATAAAATCACCTCTTCGACCTTCTAAGGGGAAGAGTGATGGCGTTTTCGAAATGGGTTCTCTCGCTGGTGGCGGCCTGTGCTGTGTCAAGCGGCGCAGTGCGGGCAGAGCAGCTGGCCGTTGAGGGCGTGTATGCAGCGCGAACTGATGGCGGGCGTGGCGTGACGGAGATATCCATCGAGCCAATTCGCGGCCGTGAAGGTATCGCATTGGAAAACGCGCTTGCGGATCAACTTGGCTCGGCGCGAATCTATGGCGAGCAATACTTTCGCATTGTGCCTTCGTCTTTCGACAATGAAGGATCACAACCCGGCCATGCAGAGCTGCGCGGCTTTGCCAATTCACGCGTTTACGACGCTTCGGATGGAGAGATTGAGCGCACCCGCTGTCTGCGCAAGATCAAACATGAAGACGGCGAGAAAGAGTGCGTCGAAAGCGTCAAGGCCGTCTATGAGTGCCGACGCCTACACGTCGAGTTCCGGCCTGATGTAGCACTGTTCTCAGATGAGGGCGCGCTTTATCAGCGTCAGGATAGCTTCGTAAATTCAGAACGTTACTGCGCGGATAGCTCCTATATCCCATCAGCCGAAGCGATAATCAAACCGATGATATCGCGCTTTGCGCGGGCAGTGCGACTGGACCTGGCGCCGAAGCAGCGTTTTGACCGGATTCGCATCCTGGAAAGCCGCAGCGGGCTGGAGAGGAGTGACCGCCGAGCTTTCAAGAATGCCATCAAGCTGACCAAGACCGATCCGGTCGGCGCATGCATCGCGTTTGAAGATATCCTCTCTCGCAATCCATACCAGCGTTCCGCGCTCTACAATGCTGCTCTTTGCCGCGAGGCGGACGGCCAGCTGGAACTCGCCGCTGAAGCGTATGGTCAATTGATGCTTGCATCCGACAAAGACCGTTTTCGCAACGGGATGGCACGTGTGGACAGTCGGTTTCTGGCGCGCGAACAATTGGCATCGCTAAGTCTGCCAGCGGTTGCGCTAGCCTCTGCAAGCCCGCAAGATGCGTCAATTGAATAGCTATGCCTGTTTGACAGATCGGCCTAGTCCCACCATCTATTGCGAACAGCCCTTGCGCTATTCAGCGCCGTTCATTAGGGCGAAAGCCAATTCTAAACCCCATAAGCAGAGGGATCACTATGAGCGATACTGCCGACCGCGTGCAGAAAATTGTTGTCGAGCATCTTGGCGTCGAAGGCGACAAGGTTACTCAGGAAGCCAGCTTCATTGACGATCTGGGCGCAGACAGCCTGGACATCGTTGAACTGGTTATGGCGTTCGAAGAAGAATTCGGCGTTGAAATCCCTGACGACGCTGCTGAGAAAATCAGCACCGTTGGTGACGCAACCAAATTCATCGAAGACAACAAGGGCTAAGGCCTTTTCGTCTTTGCCCCGCCACGGCGCGGCTTTGGCCACGTTTTAGCGGGTTATTGACAGGCTCGGCCCCCTAGGGGTTGAGCCTGTTGCTATCTGGTCTACTGAATTGTCAGCGTTTCGCTGAAGTACGGAGAATTCGATGCGTCGTGTCGTCGTTACCGGTCTTGGCCTCGTTACCCCATTGGGCGGCGATGTGCAGACCAGCTGGAGCAATCTCATCGCTGGCAAGAGCGGGGCGGGGCCGATTACGCGTTTCGATGCGTCTGACCAGAAGTGCCAGATCGCCTGCGAAGTGAAGCCGGCGGATCATCCGGACGGTTTCGATCCGAACAAACGCGTTGATCACAAGGTCCAGCGTCAGGTTGATCCTTTCATCGTTTATGGGATCGATGCAGCAGGACAGGCGCTGGAAGATGCAGGCCTGACCGAGATGGATGACGATCTCAAGATGCGCACCGGCTGCTCGATCGGTTCAGGCATCGGTGGATTGCCGGGTATTGAAAGCGAATCGATCGTCCTGAAAGAACGCGGCCCAGGCCGTGTGAGCCCGCACTTTGTCCATGGACGCTTGATCAACCTGATCAGCGGGCAGGTTTCGATCAAATACGGGCTGATGGGCCCGAACCACGCGGTGGTGACCGCCTGTTCAACCGGCGCTCACTCGATTGGCGACGCAGCCCGCATGATCAAAGATGGCGATGCCGATATTATGCTGGCCGGCGGCGCGGAAAGCACGATCAATCCGCTGGGTGTTGCAGGCTTTGCGCAAGCACGCGCACTCAACATGAGCATGAATGACCGCCCAACCGAGGCGAGCCGCCCATACGATAAGGATCGCGATGGGTTTGTGATGGGCGAAGGCGCGGGTGTGGTTGTGCTCGAAGAGTATGAACACGCCAAGGCGCGCGGCGCGAAGATCTACGCCGAAGTGGTTGGCTATGGCCTTTCGGGTGATGCCTATCACGTCACAGCACCGCACCCAGAGGGCAAGGGCGCGCAACTCGCGATGGAAATGGCATTGCGCAAGGCTGGCCTGACCCCGGCAGACATCGATTACGTCAATGCGCATGGCACATCGACCATGGCCGATACGATTGAGTTGGGCGCGGTGAAACGCGTATTGGGCGATGATCTGGGCGGAGCATCGATGAGCTCGACCAAGTCGGCCATCGGTCACCTGCTGGGCGGTGCAGGCGCTGTTGAAGCGGTATTCTGTATCCTTGCGATCCGCGACCAGATTGTGCCACCGACGCTCAATCTGGACAATCCGGATGAAGGCACCGAAGGTGCAGACTTGGTCCCGCATCAAGCGAAAAAGCGTCAGGTGCGTGCAGCGCTGAATAACAGCTTCGGCTTTGGCGGTACTAACGCGTCGCTGATTATGAAGCAGGTAGAGGACTGACGTGAAAAAGCTCGGCTGCCTTGTTGCGGCCCTGATGGCGCTTTTGATCGCAGGATGGCTCGTCATCGGTTCTGTCATGGGCGAAGCGACCATTGAAGAAGACACGGTGTTTGCGATTCCGGCTGGATCCTCGCTGACTGCGGTCGCGAACAGGATGGAGGAGCAAGGCTTGATCAGCTCATCTGATGGTTTCTTGTTGAATGCCAAACTGTTTGGTGGCGGCGACGCAATCCAGGCAGGTGAATTCGAACTTACCGCTGATATGAGTCAGGCGGACATCCTCGGCGCGTTCCAGAACGGCGATGTGATCCGGCGCTTCATCACAATTCCGGAAGGCATGCCCTCGATCATGGTGTTCGAGCGGTTGATGGCGCACGAACTTCTGAGCGGAGAGATTGAAATCCCGCCTGAGGGATCGGTGCTGCCCGACACTTATGATTTCGAGCGCGGCGAAGCGCGTTCGGCCGTGCTGGCACGGATGCAAAGCGCAATGACTGACTATCTCGACCAGGCGTGGGAAGAGCGCAGCGCCGATGCCGCAGTTACATCGAAAGCTGAAGCGGTGATCCTTGCCTCGATCATCGAGAAGGAAACGCAGGCGAAAGATGAACTCGGCAAGGTATCGGGCGTTATGTCCAATCGTATTCGGATCGGCATGCAATTGGGCGCTGATGCGACGACGATCTATCCGATTACCAAAGGAAAACCGCTGGGCCGCATGATTCGGGTATCCGAGCTGCGCGATCCCAATCCTTACAACACGCGGGCGATTTTCGGCCTTCCAATTGGCCCCATCACCAATCCGAGCCGGGCTGCAATCAAGGCCGCGCTCAATCCCGAAGAAACGAGTGCGCTGTTTTATGTGGCAGATGGCAGCGGCGGTCACGTTTTTGCGGACACATTGGAAGAGCATAATCGCAACGTGGCCAAATGGCGGCGCTTTCGCGAAGAGAACGGGATCTAGGGTGCGCTAGGCGCAAGGTTTATGTCGCAACCTTTCATTGTCACCGCCGCCTTGCCGCAAGATATTCAAAGCTGGGCTGAGGGCCTGCGCCGCGCGCACTATCCCGCACATCGCAACAAGCTCCATGCCCATGTCACCATGTTTCACTCGTTCGCGCCGTCCCTGTTCGAAGAACTGAAGGATTTTCTATCTCGAGTTGCGGCGGAGTTTGCGCCACCCCTTGGCCGCGTGACCGGCGTAATGGATCTGGGGAAGGGGACTGCGATCGCTCTCCAGAGCGAGGAATTGCTGGAAATCCGTGCATTCATTGCTGAGCATTTCCATGGCGCGCTGACTGCTCAGGATCTGTATGAACCACGGCCGCATATCACGATCCAGAACAAGGTCAGCAAGGAAGAAGCGCGGGCTCTTCAAGCCGAATTGAAGGCGCAGATCGAGCCGCGCAGCTTCCACTTTCCCGCGATTGAGATGCACATCTATCGTGGCGGTCCATGGGATGCAGTCAAACGCTGCGCATTTCGCGGGCAATAGCGGTTGACCAAGGGCGACACGCGCCCTAAATGCGCCGCCTGCCGAGCGGTTGATTTCGTTTCCGGCATGCCTTTCGGGGCGGAGTAGCTCAGGTGGTTAGAGCAGTGGAATCATAATCCACGTGTCGGGGGTTCGAGTCCCTCCTCCGCTACCATTTTTTTGTTTAATATCAATAGCTTAAGACGAATTTGACTGGTTGTCAACATCTGTCAATGAACGCATTTCTACAGGTTCATTTTCACGATCATCCAAATAGCCATGCCCATCATCATTAAATTCTCAGTGAGCGATATAAAGCCAAGGGGCACATTGCTATCCCCGCCGACACAGGCGCATTTGAGTTCGCGCTTGTCGATGTAAACAGCCTTGAAGACCGAGACCGCTCCTACCGTTCCGATGAAAAGCGCGACCGGAATCGAGATGAATGGCAAAATTCCGCCAATCATCAGTAATCCTGCCAAGCCTTCGCCATAGGGATAGACGTAGCCATAGGGCACCCACTTCTTTGCCAGCAGGTCGTAATTGAGAAACATGGTCGAAAAGCTCTCGACATCGCGCAGCTTGAGATAGGCAAGTCCGCACATGGAGAATGCGATAAACCACTCGAAGGTGCGCAGCGTTATCCACTCACCTTCGGCAACGAAGGCTGCCATTAGCGCCATCAGGAAAGTCATCGCAAATAGCGCGATAACAGGGCGATAGGTCGTCTCGTCTTCGCCCTTTGGCTCTTCTCCAAAATGCGCACGCAAATCGTCATAACCACCGATACGCTTGCCATCGATGAAAGTTTGCGGAGTGGTCTTAACCCCATGCTTTTCCTTGAAGGCGTCGGTTTCTTCGCGCGTAGTCAAGTGGTGATCCTCGACCTCAAATCCCTGCTTTTTGAGCAGGTGTTTTGATTTAAGGCCGTAGGGGCAGACATGCTTTTCCATGACCATCCGATAGAGCTTTGCTGTTTTGGTCTGTGCCATGTCCACTACCCTCCCGCTTACAGTTCACCTTCAAATTCAGGCACAGGCCGAGCCTCGGCCTCAGCTTCCGTGGTCGCGCGCCCGTTCGTCTCGATGTCATCAAGTAACCACTTCATCTCATCGATTTCGCGGCGTTGCGCCTTAATGATTTCGTCTGCCAATTCGCGCACGCGCTGATCTTCGATATTGGCGCGCTCACTGGTGAGAATGGCAATCGAGTGATGCGGGATCATCGCGCTCATCCACGCCTCATCAGCAATCGTGTTCTGACTTCGCACAAGGAAAAGCGATCCTGCGAACACAACCGCTGCGCCCACAAAGATTGCAATGTTGACCTTCGTTTTCTTATACATGCCCAGCATGAAGGCGAGCATGATGATTGCCATCATCGCGCCCATGTAGAGCGCCATCCAGGCGCGCGTCTCACTGAAAAACACGTGGCCTAGTTCGTAAGTGTTCAAATACATCAAGCCATACATGATGACTGTAGAGGCCAGGATCATGGCCGCAAATCTTCCGTAACTCATTTAAGAGCCCCCTTTCGGATTTAAGTTAAGGTGGTCAGGGCCCAAGGCGAGCTCGCCACCCAAATAACCCTGAACTATCAATGCAATAGCAACTGAAAACACTAACAGGCGGAACAGGTTGCGGTTCCATTTTCGTGCGTGAATGAGCGCAGCAATCAGTGCAATTGCGACAAGCGCCGTTCCGTTCCAGCGATGCCAGAACAGTGTTTCGGATCGGTCGGTCAAACGGAAACCGCCTGCAAACCATCCGAGGATAACCGCCCCTATTCCGGTCAACGCACCCGACCATACCAAAAAGCCAACCGTCCTCTCCAGTCCAAGAGTTGGTCGAATGAGAAGCGCAAGTTCGGCAATGGCAGCGAAAAAAAGAAGAGCAATCGGGAAGTGAACGGCTGCCGGGTGAAGGCGACCCAGAAAATCGGCAACATCAAATGCACTTTCGTCGACAACGATTGCTGGATCTTGATCAACCTTCGGTGCGGAGCTTTCTGTCGCAATTTCCTGCTCGGTTTGATCCTGTCGGTGAGCCTCATGTGCTGTCACAGGCGACCCAACCGAAAAGACCAGAGCGACAATGACAAGCAACACGCCAAAAACCGCCAAGCGCGGTTTAAATAAATTTTTGTGCATGCGGTCCCTTGTCGTCGTCATTGATCGATCTATCTAATTGCTATACCATACTCCACTAGGGTATATTTTGCAACCTTGCCGAGGACATACGAGACGATGAGCGAGAAGTTCCAAAAAGAAATCGCCCGCATGAAGCGGATTGAAGGACAGGCACGCGGCATCTCCAAAATGATGGAGGAAGGACGCTATTGCATCGACATCCTGCAACAGATGCAGGCAATGGAAGCGGCTCTGAAGTCAACGAGACAGAAGGTGCTTTCGATTCATGCAGGATGCTGTGTGAACGAAGCGATTGAAAGCGGCGACCGCGAGGCTCAGCGCGAAAAGTTTACGGAACTCGTCGAACTCTTTGGAAAGATGGGCAGGTAAGTATGAAGCGTAAACCTGCCCCCATCGACCAGTCGCGAAGAAACCTTCTCAAGGGCTCACTAGCCGTTGGCGGCATGTTTGCCTTCCACTCAATGATGCCCGCCTGGGCTTCTCCAAAAGGTTTGGCCCACGCGCCTGCGACGAAGAATGGTGCCACGCTGTCAGGCGAGGACATCGCGCTATCAATTGCCAACTCGTCCTTTTCGATTGGTAACCGCACCGGACATGCTGTGACCGTCAATGGTTCACTTCCCGCACCGCTCATTCGCCTGCGCGAAGGGCAAAATGTTAGATTGGCTGTCACCAATCATCTTGAAGAAGATACATCTATCCACTGGCACGGCCTTCTTTTGCCTTTCCAGATGGACGGCGTTCCGGGCGTTAGCTTCCCGGGCATTAAGCCGCATGAGACATTCGTTTATGAATTCCCGATTATTCAGTCGGGGACATATTGGTATCACAGCCATTCGGGCTTGCAGGAAGCGATGGGGCATTACGGTCCGATTGTTGTTGATCCCGCAGGTACTGACCCCATTCAATATGACCGCGAACACATTATTGTGCTCTCGGACTGGAGCTTCATGCACCCGCATGAGATCATGCGAACGCTCAAGCAATCGCCCGACTATTTCAACCGCCAGCAGCAAACCCTAGCAGGCCTTCTGGCAGGTGAAGGTCAGGATATAGAAGAGCGCATTCGCTGGGCAGGCATGCGCATGATGCCCTCAGATATCGCCGATGTGACGGGCGCAACCTACACCTACCTTATCAATGGTCACGGTCCGAACGAGAATTGGACAGGGCTGTTCGAGCCGGGTGAGCGCGTTCGCCTACGTATCATCAACGCCTCTGCCATGAGCATATTTAATGTGCGAATTCCTGGCCTTTCGATGACTGTGGTCAATGCTGACGGAGAAAACGTCCAGCCTGTTGAGACAGACGAATTCCAAATCGGTGTTGCCGAAACCTATGACGTGGTGGTCACACCGCGCGAGGATCGGGCTTACAGCTTCGTCGCAGAAAGCATTGATCGTTCAGGACTAGGCCGTGCAACGCTAGCACCGCGCCTCGGTATGGAAGCTCCCGTGCCAGCTCTCAGGGAACGTCCAACGCTCACCATGCGCGACATGGGCATGGGCGGCATGGCCAGTATGGGCGATGGTGAAGATCACTCCGGCATGGACCACGGCAGCATGGATCATGGGGACATGAGCATGCGTGACCCTGAAAACGCTCCTGGAATCGACGTCAATCCGGGTGTTGATATGATTGCCCCTAACCCTGCCGACCGAACAGGTGATCGCGGCCTCGGCCTCGAAAACGTCCCGCACCGTGTTTTGACTTACACGCAACTTCGTTCGCTTAATCCTAACCCCGATCCACGCAGTCCGAGCCGCGAGCTAGTCATCCATCTGACAGGGAATATGGAGCGTTATATGTGGTCCCTCGACGGACGACGCTTTGCCGAAATCGTAGAGCCAATCCGTTTTGCACGCGACGAGCGGGTGCGCGTCAAACTCGTGAATAATACGATGATGACGCACCCGATTCACCTGCACGGACATTTCTTTGAGATCGTCAATGGGCAGGACGGGCACCAGCCGAGGAAGCACACCGTCAATGTCCTTCCCGGAGGCTATGTGAAGTTCGACCTCACTGCCGATGCACCAGGAGACTGGGCGTTTCACTGCCACCTTTTGATGCACATGCACGCAGGCATGTTCAACGTTGTGAAGGTTCGCCCGATGGAAGGTGAACCGACATGAGAACAGCCCTTATTATTGCCGCACTAGCTCTTCCAATTCCTGTCGCTGCACAGCAGATGCACCATAGCGCACATAGGATGGAAGCACCTGCTCAAGACGCACAGATAGAAGACCCTCGCGCAGGCCATGACATGTCTAATCCGCATGAAGGTCACGACATGGGCGATATGTCTGAGAGTTCAGACGCGGCAACCGATCCTCACGCGGGCCATGACATGGGAATTATGCAAGGCCAGGACACAACCGAACCCGACCCCCATGCCGGTCACGATATGAGTGACATGCAAGAGCAAGGCAGCGACGATGCGGACCCGCATGCAGGACATGATATGGGTGGTATGGACGCGATGTCTCTTCCACAATCAGGCCCGCCTCCTGAGGCTTTTTCCGGCCCTGAGCATGCCGCCGATACCATTTTCTCTGACTCTGAGATGGCAGCATCGCGTGAACAGCTTCGCCGCGAACAAGGCGGTGCGATCAACTCGCTCATCAGCATCGACCGATTGGAACTGCAATCGGGTGAAGGTGCAGATGCTTACGTTTGGGAAGCCAACGCATGGGTTGGCGGCGATCTCAACAAACTTTGGATTAAAACCGAAGGCGAGGGCGAATTTGAAGAGTCCCTTGATGATGCTGAGGTGCAAGCTTTATGGAGCCGTGCCATCAGCCCTTGGTTCGATTTTCAAACAGGCGTGCGATATGATTATCGCCCATCTGAACCTGACACCTCACACCTCGTGTTGGGTGTGCAGGGATTAGCCCCCTATCTTTTCGAGGTCGATGTTGCAGGCTTTGTCTCTGATGAGGGTGATTTTACCGCACGGGCAGAGGCTGAATACGACCAGCGCATTACGCAACAGCTGATTTTGCAACCGCGCGTTGAGCTGAATATGTCAGCTCAGGACATCCCCGAACTTGATATCGGAAGCGGGCTTACCAGCCTCGATGCGGGACTTCGATTGAGATACGAATTTGTGCCTGAATTCGCGCCTTACATCGGCGTCGAATATCAAACCGACCTTGGTGAAACACGTAATATAACACAAACGGAAGGGGGAGACCCGGATCGCACCGTATTCGTTGCAGGTGTGAAGTTTTGGTTCTAAATCATGATACGCTTACTACTTACAATTTTTCTTTTTTCAGTGCCGCTAGGCTTGGCTGCCTGCTCGGAAGAAGAACCCCAAAATGCTGAAAATATCGCGGTTGAGGAAGTGTCCGCTCTGCCGCTAATTACAGTTCATAAAACACCGACATGTGGGTGTTGTAACGCTTGGATAGATCATTTGCGCGAGAACGGTTTTGAGGTGAGTGCTATTGATGTCGAAAACACCACACCTATCGCCAGCCGTCTTGGCGTGCCGGATAATATGCGCTCCTGTCACACAGGTGAGGTCGATGGCTATGCATTGGAAGGTCACATCCCGGCAGAGGACATAAAGCGTCTGCTAGATGAACGACCTGATATTGCAGGCCTCAGCGTTCCTGGAATGCCTTTGGGTTCCCCTGGGATGGAGGCTGGTGGCCAGACGCAACCTTACACAGTCTTTGCGATTGGGCACGATGGAGCCACCGAGGCTTTCGCTCAGCACAACTAAAGCGTTGTAACTAAACGGACTTTCGTGCACTGAATCTACCTAGTTCTGCAATTTGCCTCGCTAATCTAAGGCAAACATCGTTCGAGGCTTCATCGCGTGGGTAACGCGTGCAGCGGACCTCCGCTACCATTTTATCGTGTAAAATCAATACCTTATTAAAATATCTGCCACACACATTTTGGCATGATATTTGATCCATGTGCGAGATAAATCTTTCTTAGATACTAGTTTCATAATTGAAGATTTTGCTTTTCAAGTATCGTCAAATGCAAACTGCCGGAAGTAATGTCATATCATTCCCGTGAAAGATTATTACTTCTCTTGTTGACCGTGAAATTGATTTGGCAGATACTCGCATCATGAATGCACGAACACATCAGGCAAGTTTCCAAAGTGCAGCGATGCGTGTCGTCGCCGTGCTGTTGCTTGCTATGTTCGCATTCTCGACGGTCGCAGAGGCAGCCGCTTGTTCAGGTGAAGTGCAATCGGAAATCTCCCATATATCATCTGATTTGGCCGATAATGGCCATTCCGATGAGGACGGAGACACAGGCGACAAACATGCTGTTTGCGCGCACGGGCATTGTCATCATCTGGCGCAGGTCGTGGCACCTGTTGCTTCGGCAGAAGGCCTGAGCGTATCGGTGTCACTGCTTGGTCCTAGGCGCGACAATGCCTTGCCCGAGGCAAATCTCTCAAAACTGAAGCGTCCTCCACGCATCTGATTTGTGTTCCCTGACCGCGTGTTCGCGGTTCCCCCAACTCAAACCAGATAAGAGGACTTTCCATGTCACCAAACTTGGCGCTTTTGCGCCCGATATGCGCAGCAATTGTGCTTGCGCTCATACCTACTACAGTTTCGGCCCAAGAGCAGGGCTTGAGCCTGGAGGACGCCTTGCAGTTGGCGGGAGCGGAATCTCCTGTTGCAAGCATAGCAGAGGCCGAAGTCGATATTGCCCGAGGCAATGAGCGGCAGGCAGGCTACGGCCCGAACCCCGAAGTCTCGCTCGAGGTCGAGAACATCGCTGGCAGCGGTGCTTTCTCGGGACTGCGCTCGAATGAAACAACACTGATGCTAACCCAGCCCATCGAGCTTGGCGGCAAACGGGGTACAAGGGTGCGCGCAGCACAGGCACAATCGAGCGTTGCCGAACTTAACGCGCTTATATCGCGCGCTGACCTCGCACTCGCCGTGCGACAGCGCTTTACTGAAGCCGTGGCAGCCAAAGAAAATGTGGCATTGCAGCAAAGCATTTTTGATCGTTCGGCAGAGCTTCACCGCATTGCCAGCGAATTGGTTGAGGCCGGGCGCGAACCGCCCCTTCGCGCCATTCGGGCAGAAGCCGCAATGGCGGAAGCCGAAACCAATCTGCGTTCGGCTGAGGCCGAATATCTGAACGCACGGACGAACCTGGCCGAGCTTTGGGGGGCAGGCACACCTCCCGAGGATATTGAGACGTTTTGGCTGACACCCGATACGGTTGCAGGCACGAGAGATATTGCGGGAACACTTGCCTTGGCACGTGCAAGTGCCGAGCTGAACGCTGCCGAAGCCGATATTGTCCGTGAGAGGCGCGCAGCCATTCCCGATCTCAATGTCGGGGCTGGCATCCGCCGTTTCGAGGAAACCGGTGATACGGCTTTTACCATCGGCGCGTCGATGGCGATACCTTTGCGCAACCGCAATCAGGGAGGCATCGAGGCAGCAGAAGCAAACGCGCGTGCGACCGAAGGGCGTTTGTTGCTTCTCCGGATGCAATTGCAGCGTGAGCGCACCACGCTTTTGACCACCATCAGTGCCGCCGAGGCGCGCGTTGAGAGCCTGTCCGGGGTTATTCTGCCCCGAGCGGAAGAAGCGCTTGAGCTTGCGCAAATCGGTTACCGCTACGGCAGATTCACGCTCATTGATGTGCTTGATGCGGCGTCGGTCAGGGACGCAGCACTGGCCGACTTGATCTCTGCAAGGACGGACCTGGCACAAGCTACGGCCACGCTCATGCGGCTCACCCAGCGACAAGGAGGTGAGTCATGACCAGACAAAGAGTCCTCACTATTCTTTCGGTCCTGCTGATTGCAGCGGCGATCCTATGGTTTTCGCTGCCGGGTTCCTTTGCCGACGAGGAACATGGTCATGCGGAGGAATCCGCCGAACACGAAGATGAAGAACTGCTGATTATCACGAACGAGCAAATGGCTGCGTCCGGGATTGAACTTCATACCGTGACCCTTGGCGGCAATGCACAGATCATCGTTCCGGGAACGGTAAAGGCCAATCCGAGCGGGGCGGCACGGCTTGACGCACGTGCCGATGGCACGATTGTCCGTATCACCAAGACACTTGGCGATGCCGTCGCTCGCGGTGAAATAGTGGCGGTTATAGAGAGCGCGCAGGCCGCACAATATTCATCCGATATTGCAACAGCCCAAGCCCGTCTTACCCAGGCACAAGCCAATTACGACCGCGAAAAGCGGCTATTTGATGCGAATGTGACCGCGCGTCAGGATTTGGAAGCGGCCCAAACCCAGCTTTCGGTTGCCCGATCCGATCTTGCGCGGGCGCGCAGCACTGCTGCGGCCGCAGGCGTGACCGACGGTGGCACAATTGCGATTACAAGTCCCATCGCAGGTCGGATTACAGATGCGCCTGCCGTGCTCGGGGCTTTTGTTACGGCAGGAACAGAGTTGATGGAGGTCGTTGACCCGGCACGGGTTCAGATCGAGGCGGCGATACCGCTTGGTGATGTCCCGCGCGTTTCCAGTGGCGACCGTGTGATCATCGTGATTGGTTCGCAGGAAATCGGCGGACGAATCCGCTCAATTACTCCCACGCTTGATCCTACAAGCAGGGCGGCAACGGCCGTCATTATCCCCGACCGTTTGGTTACGGCACTTCAAGCTGACGCCTTCGTGGAGATCAGAATTGCGAGCACATCGGATTCTGATCCGAACGTAATTTCTGTGCCGGAAGTTGCGGTCCAGACGGTTGAAGGCAAGTCGGTCGTTTTTGTCCGCGAAGGTGATGCGTTCGAGCCCATCGAGGTTCAAACAGGCGCGCGTTCGGCAGGGCGGGTCATAATCGTCTCAGGGCTTGAGGCAGGAGCCGTCATCGCTTCGCAAAACGCCTTCTTGCTAAAGGCCGAGCTTGGAAAATCGGAGGCTGAACATGGCCACTGATACGCAGCACGGTCTTATCGGGAGTATCCTCGATTACGCTGTCCGCTTCCGTCTGGCGGTCATAGTCCTGACCGTTCTTGTCGCGGGTTGGGGAGCGTTCAATCTCTTCAAACTGCCAATTGATGCCGTTCCCGACATCACCAATACGCAGGTGCAAATCAATACGGTCGTGCCGGCGCTCTCGCCTGCACAGGTCGAACAGCAAATCACCTATCCGGTCGAAACAGGGCTTGCGGGGATTGAGGGGTTAGACATGACCCGCTCGATTTCACGCAACGGCTTTTCGCAAGTCACGGCCATCTTCGACGAAGGCACCGACATCTATTTCGCCCGCCAACAGGTCAATGAACGCTTGACCGCAATAGCCTCCGACCTTCCCGAAGGCGCACAGCCCGTCATGGGGCCAATCTCAACGGGGCTTGGTGAAGTTCTCATGTATCGCATCGGCTTTGCCGAGCGCGAGGAAGGTGGTGCATCTAGCGGTGCAACAGGTTGGCAGGCTGACGGCAGTTTTGTCACCACCGAAGGTGAACGACTTGCCGATGAGGTCGCGCAGGCAGCTTACCTACGCAGTTTGCAGGACTGGGTAATCGCACCGCTCATGCGCGCGTCGCCCGGCGTGGCAGGCGTGGATTCGATTGGTGGCTATGAAAAGCAGTTTCTGGTGCAGCCCGATCCAACCCGTATGAACGGCTATGACATCGCATTTAACGAACTTGTCGATGCAATCGAGCGCGCCAATCTTGCGGTGGGCGCAAACTTCTTCAACCGCGACGGAGAGGCCTTGCTCGTGCGTGTCGATGCCCGGGTGGGTTCGGTGGAAGACATCGCGCAAGCCATCGTTGCCAATCGGGGTAGCGTGCCCGTGCGTGTCGCAGACGTTGCCGAGGTTAGCCTTGGAGGTGATCTGCGCACAGGGGCAGGCACTTACAACGGCGAGGAAGCCGTCATCGGAACCGTTTTAATGAGAAGCGGGGAGAACAGCCGAACTGTAGCAGCCGGGGCTGCGGAACGCTTTGAGGAGGTGAGATCGGTCTTGCCCGACGGTGTTGTCGGCGAGATCATCTACAATCGCTCAACCCTCGTGGATGCGACGATTGCAACAGTCGAAAAAAACCTCGTCGAAGGCGCGCTTCTTGTCATCGTCATCTTATTTCTGCTGTTGGGAAACATCCGCGCAGCACTCATTACAGCTCTAGTCATCCCGCTTTCCATGCTGATGGCCGCCATCGGCATGAACCGCCTGGGTGTTTCAGGGAATCTAATGAGCCTGGGCGCACTCGACTTCGGCTTGATCGTGGACGGTGCAGTCATCATCGTTGAGAATTCGGTGGCGAGGTTGGCCGCGCGTCAACATCAAGAGGGGCGCTTGCTGTCCCTTGGCGAGAGGCTCGCAGAAACCCGCCTTGCCGCACAAGAAATGATTAAACCGACCGTCTACGGTCAGGCCATCATCCTGCTCGTCTTTGCACCGCTTCTGACCTTCACGGGCGTTGAGGGCAAAACCTTCTCGCCTATGGCAATCACGATGCTGCTCGCACTGGCCTCTGCCTTTGTGCTGTCGCTGACTTTCGTACCTGCGATGATCGCAGTGCTTCTCAAAGGGCGTATCTCGGAAAAGCAAGTACGGGTCATCCGCGCCTCGAAGGAGCGTTACGAACCGCTACTTGTCAAAACCATCGCACGGCCCTGGCCGGTGATCGGCGGCGGTGCCGCACTCTTTGCCGTTGCTGCGCTTCTCTTCACGACTTTGGGGAGTGAGTTTACGCCGCAGCTCGATGAAGGCGACTTGGCAGTGCAGAGTTTGCGTATTCCCTCGACCTCGCTTGAGCAGTCGGTGGCAATGCAAAGGCAGGTCGAGCGGACTTTAGCGGAGTTTCCCGAAGTGGCGACCGTTTTCTCCAGAACGGGCACGGCAGAGGTCGCAAGTGATCCGATGCCTCCCAATATCTCCGATGCTTACGTTCTTCTCAATCCGAGGGACGAATGGCCGGACCCCTCACTCAGCAAGGACGCTCTTGTTGCAAATATGGAGAGTGAGTTGAACGGCTTGATCGGAAACCTCTATGAATTCAGCCAGCCTATCGAGCTTCGATTTAACGAGCTGATTGCGGGTGTGCGCGGTGACATTGCCGTCAAACTCTATGGCGACAATGTCGAAGCCTTATCGGCATCAGCTAATGAGGTGGCAAACTTACTTCGCGGAATTGAAGGGGCAGCAGACGTCAAAGTGCAGCAGACTACCGGCTTTCCGACACTTGATGTCCGTTTCGACCGCACCGCTATCGGGCGCTACGGCTTAAGCGTTGAAGAGGTTGCCGAACTTGTCGCTATTGCCGTGGGAGGCCGTCCCGCAGGTCCGGTTTTTCAGGGCGACAAGCGTTTCGATATTGTCGTTCGCCTGCCTGAGACTCTGAGAAGTGACTTCGACCGTCTAGGCGCATTGCCGGTCCAGACGCCGAACGGCGCAACAGTGCCTTTGCGGGAACTGGCGAGCTTCGAGGTGAGCGACGGATTGGCGGAAGTGAGACGCGAGCAGGGCAGCCGCCTCGTTATCGTCTCTGCCAATGTACGCGAGCGCGATCTCGGCAGCTATGTCGAAGAAGCACAGGCGGCGGTGAGTGAGACGGTCTCCTTGCCGGAAGGTGCATATATCGAATGGGGCGGCCAGTTTGAAAATCTGCAAGCTGCCAAAAGCAGACTGAGCCTCATCGTTCCGCTCTGCTTTTTCCTGATTCTTCTCCTGCTCTATATGGCTTTGGGAAGTTGGCTTTCCACACTTGCAGTGTTTAGCGCGATCCCGATGGCTCTTGCCGGAGGCGTGTTCTCGCTCTGGCTGCGCGACATCCCTTTCTCGATATCCGCTGCGGTTGGTTTCATCGCATTGTCAGGCGTGGCCGTTTTAAACGGCCTCGTGATGATGACCGCGATACGCCAAAGAATGGAGAGTGGTATGCCTTTGGACAAGGCGATCGTCGAAGGCGCACTGGCAAGACTCCGCCCCGTTTTAATGACGGCACTGGTGGCCTCAATGGGGTTTGTGCCGATGGCTATTGCCACAGGCACAGGCGCCGAAGTTCAGCGTCCGCTTGCGACAGTTGTTATCGGCGGATTGATAACCGCAACGGCGCTCACGTTGTTCGTGCTCCCCGCAATTTCGCGACTTGTTCTTAAGCGTAGAGATAATGATTAAACGGAGGCCAATCACTACCAAAACTATCATTAGGATATTATGCGGTAGGTATTTGACGTTTTCAGGCAGCTTTATGCAAGTATGTTCTAGCTAAAGCTCTGATTTTATTGGAAAGTCGTTCAACTATCTCATTGCCCTCATTATACTGGGGGTAACGCGTGCAGCGGACCTCCGCTACCATTCCCACTGACGAAGTCTCATGCGTATGAGTGTGCGCAGCAGTCTCAGAATATTTCAAGCGAATTGATCGCAGCAATGCTTGCAGGGTTCGCATTGCTGAACAGATGTCATGGCTTCTCAATATTTCGCGTGGTTGCGGCGCTTAGCCCTAGACAGATTTGTCGCTTAGCCACCAACCCGCTATCGATAGTGGCCTGACTGTTGCCGTGCCTGCCAGCACCAGCAGTCCGGCAAGAATTCCCAAATTCTTGAAGAAATTCTGTGTTTCGCGCTCGACCATATCCGGACCTATTGTCCAGAAATCGTGCAGCATGAAATTGACCAGCAAAACATAGATTACGAAGCCATAGGCGACCAGTCGGACATGCCGACCCGCGATCAGCGCCAGCCCGCCCAATATGTTTATGGAGGCAGAAAAACACATCAGCGGTGCAGCAAAGGGGATCGCGTGGCTTTCCATATAGGCGATGGTTTGGGCGGGTCCTGCGATCTTTATCAAACCCGGCATCAGGAAATATAGCCCCAGCAGAACCCTTCCGATTGTGATGCTTAGCTGTCCCATTTTGCTGTCTCCCTTGATGCAGGGTCCGGCCTATAGTTCCGCAGCCCGTTGAACAAGGCGCAATCCCCATCCCAAGCCGAGTTTGGCGTTTCAAGCTGCGGCTTGTTAATCGCCTGCATCTTTGCCGGATCGATTTGTATTGCTACTCGTTCCAGGACAAAGCAATTTTCGGGGGAGCAGATAATGACATTCAAAGGTGCTGAGAAAAGTTTGACGGTTGTCGTCTTCGCGACAATTCTGGGGGCAGGTTTTGCCTACCTTGCGGGCGCAAACAGCGTGTCGATGGGTGTGCATTCAGCGGTTTTCGTGTGCGCCATGGTGGCCTTTGCGGTGAACTGGCTGGCGTTCATCCCCTCGGCTTTGGCGCAGAAGGATACCTATTATGACACGGTCGGCGCGCTGACCTATCTCTCTGTCATCGCGGTGGCGGCGTATAATTCGGCGCCGCTGGACGCGCGCGCGATGGTGGTGGCAGCGATGGTAGGTATCTGGACTATCCGGCTGGGCAGCTTCCTGTTTACACGCATTCATGCCGCAGGTGGTGCGGATGAACGGTTCGAGAAGATCAAGGTAAATCCTCCGCGTTTCCTGGTTGCATGGACATTGCAAGCGGTGTGGGTGATCTTCACCGCGTCCGCAGCACTGGTTATTATCACAGAGCAAGAAAGCGCGCCGCTGGGACTATTCTTCTGGGTGGGCGCAGCGATCTGGGTGATCGGATTCGGCTTGGAAGTGGTCGCGGATAACCAGAAACGGCAGTTCAAGAAAGATCCGGCGAACAAGGGCAAATTCATCCAGAGCGGCCTGTGGGCATGGTCTCAACATCCGAACTATTTCGGAGAGATCACGCTGTGGACCGGCATTCTTGTGATTGCGATGCCGCTGCTTTCAGGCTGGTCATGGCTGGCGGTGATATCGCCCATTTTCGTCTTCCTGCTGCTGACGCGGGTGAGCGGGATCAACCTGCTCGATGGCATCGCCAAAGAACGCTGGGGGGATGATCCGGATTATCAGAATTATCGCAAGAACACGCCAAAGCTGTTTCCGCGCCCGCCAAAGGGGTGAGGGTGGCTACTCTGCCGCTTCCTTTAACTCCGGATCGAAGCGCCATTTGGGTACTTCGCCTTTCTCGCGCAAACGGGCCGACTCCTCGACTATATACTCGCGGGTCATCGGCACCGCTGCGCGATCTTTCACATACTGGATTTGCCAGTTCACCATCGTGCCATTACGGAGGCTTTGCTCTGCGCCGGCGAGGTAGAACAACCACATGCGGTAAAACGTCTCGTCAGACATCTCCGTGATTTCCTCGCGGTGCATGACGGTGCGTTTGTACCATTCCTCAAGCGTGTAGGAGTAGTGGAAGCGCATCGCCTCCACATCCATAATCTGCCAGCCGGCCTTCTCGCTTTCAGAGACAAGTTCGGACAGTGCCGGAATGTAGCCGCCAGGAAAGATGTATTTGCGCGTCCAGGCATCGGTGAAGCCAGGCTTGCCAGCGCGGACGTGACGGCATTGCCGTTTTACCGTCGGGCGATGCTGGGACTTGCGTATTTGCCCGAGCAACCATCGATCTTTCGTGGACTTACCGTCGAGCAGAACATCCTGTCCATGCTGGAAATAGTCGAACCCGTGCGCGAGCAACGGGACGCCAAACTCGAGGAGATTCTTGAGTCGCTCGATCTTGCCCGGCTGCGCAAGGCGTCGGCCAATTCCCTTTCGGGCGGTGAAAGGCGGCGATGCGAAGTGGCTAAGGCGCTCGCGCTTGATCCGGCGATTATGCTGCTCGATGAACCATTCTCGGGAATTGATCCGCTTACCATCGCCAGCATCAAGCAACTGATCCGCGAGATGCGGACGCGCGGCATTGGTATCTTGCTCACCGATCAGAACGTGCCCGAAATGCTCAGCCTGATTGAGCGTGCATATGTACTGGATGAAGGGCGGGTAATTTTTTCCGGCACGCCGGATGAAATGATGCGCGCACCGCTAGTGATTTAGCACTATCTCGGACGGAAGCCCGCCAAATAGGGATCAATCACATCCCGGCATACCACTGATATCCGTAGTTATCTTCCCAGAAGCCGCCTTTGCCGCCTTCGATATCGTCAAGGCTGGCTACCGCTTCGATGCCGGTAAGATACTTGGGATGCTTGTAGCCAAGTTGACGTTCAATGCGCATCCGCAACGGAGCGCCGTTCTTTTCCGGTAGCGGCTCGCCATTGAGTGCATGCGCCACGATTGTCTGCGGATGGTAGGCATCGACCATATCGACGCTCTCGTAATAGCGCTTGCCGTAGAGAATATCCGCGCAATAGAAGACAATGAAGTTGGCTGCCGGAAGCACTTCGGCGGCGTCAAGCAGCAACGATAGCTGCGGCCCGGTCCATTCCCCGATCGCACTCCAACCTTCGACACAATCGTGCCGGGTAATCTGTGTCCGCTGGGGCAGGGTGCGAAGGTTTTCGAGCGAGAATGACATCTCGTTCTTGACCAATCCGCCGATCCGCAGACGCCAATCGGGGAAGCCTTTGCTCAGCTGATCGCGATAGATGTCACTGTCGACCGTTATCGAACCATTGCCCTTAAAGACCGGAGAAATATCGGACTTGGCAAATTCAGGAGCAAGAGCCTGACGGTTTGCCAGCGCGCGATGCGCCTTCAAATGCCAGTTTTCCGCCATGTCGAACAGCGATTGGCCCGCACGGCTTTCAGAGATTTTCGAGCATGCCCCGGCGAATAACGCACCAAGGCCAACGAGGGCTGTTCTACGTTTCATCCACGCCTCCGGTGATCATGTCGCGCATTTGCTTCGCAGGGCCGGAAAGCAGCACGAGCAGGATGTGAACGACAAAGAATGCGAACAGCGCCCAAGCAGCAAGAAAGTGGATCGACCGGGCGCTTTGCCGCCCCCCGAACATATCCACCAGCCACGGCGCGGCCGGCTCGAAACCGGGGCTGATTGCAAGACCGGTGAAAACCATAACGGGCAGCAAGACAACCAGTACGATCCCGTAAGTCAGCTTTTGCAGAAAGCTGTATTTCGCGCCAACATGGGTGAAATCGAGCTTCGCGTGTTTGACAACATCAGCCCATATTGCAGCTGGTTTCCATTCTTCCTGGCGTGTTCGCAGGTCACGCCAGAAATGCCCGCCGATCAGCATCGCGATCCAGAACACTAGCAATCCGACGGCAAAAGGCCATGAAAACAGCACGTGCCAATCGCGCGATTCGGCCAGATCATAGCGCTGCGGAAGTGTCGCCCAATCCGGGAACCGGATGACTGCGGTCCACGCCTCTGACGGCTGCGACCCCGCATCACCCCAATAGAGGTATCTGTGCGCGTTGGAGATGCCGAGACCGCTCATAAACAACACAATCACACATAGCGTATTGAGCCAGTGCCAGATACGCGTGAGCAGGGAGTGCTTCTTTTTCATCGTGCGGTTCCCTCAGCCATTTCGCGAGCGAGATAGATCACATCGCGATCCTGATCGAGCAGATGCTGCCCGCTATCGACAAAGATGGACTCGCCGCTGCGAACATGACCGCGTGACAGCATAAGCGCAGCATCGGCAATTTCATCCGGGCCAGTCTTTCGGCCAAGTGGATTCAAGCGATGCGAGATTTCGATTTCGTCGGGTGATTGGTCGTGACTAGGCAGTATCGCACCTGGAGCGATGCCGTACACGCGGTCATCGGGATCGGTCGTGTCCTTTGCCAGCATTTTGATCGTCGATGCGAGCGCATGTTTGCTCATGGTGTAACTGAAGAAGTCCGGATTGGTATTCTCGAGCTTCTGATCTGTGACGTGGATTACAGTGCGCCCGGCGCCGCTTCGCGCTGCCGCCAGGAATGCTTGCGCCATGCGCGTGGGAGTTTCTGCGTTGACCTGCATCGCATACTTGTTCGTTGCGGGATCAAGTTTGGTTGCATCGTCATATGAAAATACCGAAGCATTGTTGACCAGCACGCGCCAGTCGGTCAGCTTGCCCGCAAGCTCGTGCACCATTGCGACTGCCGCATCCCCGTCTAGCAGATCGCATCGGACAATCTCGGCTGAGGGCAATGTATTTGCCAGTGCGCGCGCTTCCTCGTCAGAGCCGCGATAGTGGATCACACAGTGCCAGCCTGCATTCGCAAATGCCTGAACGATGCTTGCGCCGATACGCGCTGCTCCGCCGGTAACGAGAATTGCTGGCCTGGACATCAAATCTATTCAGCAGAAATGCGTCAACTTGGCTAGAGAGCGTGCGAAGGTTGGAGAAACGCGATGAAAATTGATCTGGTGGATGTATTCGGATCCGGCCCGCTCAGCGGCAATCGGTTGGCGGTGGTTCATGGTGCGGGCGACTTGTCAGCAGATCAGATGCTGGCGCTTACACAATGGTTGGGGTTTTCCGAGACGACCTTTCTGTTGCCACCTAGCGATTCTGCGGCCGATTATCGTGTGCGGATATTCTATCCGGGCGGCGAACTGCCGTTTGCCGGCCACCCCACATTGGGAAGCTGTTACGCTTGGCTCGAGGCGGGCGGATCGCCGCAGCAAGACGGGGTGGTGATACAGGAATGCGGGGTGGGGCTGGTCGAAGTTCGTCGAAAGGGAACTCAACTGGCATTCAAGGCGCCGCCGTTTACCAAGCAAGGCGATCTGACTGCCGAAGAGCGCGACAATGCGATCAAGCTGACAGGGGTTGACCCAGATGCTGTTGTCGAAGCGGTGCATGTTCAAAATGGCCCGCAATGGCAATTGCTCAGGCTCTCAAGCGCGGCAGATGTTTTGGCAGCGGATCCGGTATCGAAAGCGCCGTTGGGAACCGACATCGGGCTAGCCGGGCCATGCGAGAAAGGTGCGGATGCGGATTGGGAATTGCGCGCATTCTTCGCCAACGCCGCGGGTCGTTTTGTAGAGGACCCCGTGACCGGCAGTTTCAACGCGGGCGTGGCGATGCATTTGTTCGGCAGCGGGCTGGCACGAGGTAGTTACCGCGCTGCGCAGGGGCGCGAGACCGGTGCGGACGGTCTGGTCGATTGCAGACAGGAAACAGATGGAAGTATCTGGATCGGGGGGCGCTGTGCGATGGTTGCGCAGGGTGGGGCGCTGCAACCGATCGCTTAGGTAAAGAAAAGGGCCGCCTCTTAAGATGAGAGACGGCCCGGTACCGAACCTTTAGCAATGTTATCTTCTGATCAGCGGCACTGCAAATCGCCGCGATCAATGGCGCGGCCTAGCACGCCACCAAGCGCCGCGCCGAGCAAAACTCCCAGCGTCTTGTCACCGTCACCGGCAAGCTCGTGACCAGCCAATGCGCCAACACCAGCACCGATCACCAGGCCGGTCGTGCCTTTATCCCGCTTGCAGTAATATTTCCCGTCGCGGCCGCGCCATATGCGTGAATCCCGAGAGATCCGGCGCGGCGAGATGTAATAACCATTGGCATCTTAGATAGCGGCACGGTCTTTCGCGCGCTTGCCATGCGCGGGGGCATGCGCGGGCGGATCAGCCAGCGCTGGTGCCGTAGGAATTGTCAAAGTGGCGGCGGCGATTGCCAAAGCGAACTTCTTCATTTGGGTACCTCCCAAGATAATTTCATGCGCAGCATATGCAGATCGCGATCAAAACCTTGCATGAACGCGGGTGGTTTCCGCGGTATTAGGGATTAAGCTAGCCTCAATTGCGACGAAATTCAGTGTAGTTGAAACTCACGCTTGCGCAGCGGCCGCGGCAGCTTCGCGGTCACGCTCGGCGCGGCTCTTCTTTTCCGCAGCCGTTTTGAGCTGACCGCAGGCCGCATCGATATCGCGGCCACGCGGTGTGCGCACTGGCGCGCTGATCCCGGCCTCGAACACGATGTTGGAGAAGCTCTTGATCCGTTCCGGCGTAGAGCATTCATAGGCTGATCCCGGCCATGGATTGAACGGGATCAGGTTCACTTTGGCGGGAAGATCATATTCCTTGATCAGCCGGACGAGCTCATGCGCGTGCTCGTCGCTGTCATTCTTGTCCTTCAGCATCACATATTCGAATGTAATCCGGCGTGCATTGCTGGCACCCGGATAGGCGGCACAAGCCGCGAGCAGCTCTTCAATGCCGTATTTCTTGTTGAGCGGCACGATTTCGTCGCGAATTTCCTTGGTCACCGCGTGGAGTGAAACCGCCAGGTTCACGCCGATCTCTTCGCCGCACTTCTCCATCATCGGCACAACACCGCTTGTGGAAAGCGTGATCCGCCGGCGTGACAGCGCAAGACCTGCGCCATCCATCACCAGCTTCAGTGCAGCTTTGACATTGTCGAAATTATACAGCGGTTCGCCCATGCCCATCATCACGATGTTGGTCAGCAGGCGGCCATCGGCGCGATATTCGCTGCTGTCTTCAGCGCCATCAAGGCCGGCCATCGAGCCTTTGGGCCATTCCCCCAGCGCGTCGCGTGCGAGCATCACTTGCCCTACGATTTCGCCCGGTGTCAGATTGCGAACCAACTTCATCGTACCAGTGTGGCAGAAAGTGCAATTCAAGGTGCAGCCAACCTGGCTGGAAACACACAGAGTTCCGCGATCGGCATCAGGGATGAAGACCATTTCGTATTCGTGACCATCAGCGGTCTTGAGCAGCCATTTGCGCGTTCCGTCGGTCGAATGCTGCGCCTCGACCACATCGGGTCGGGCGATCACAAACCGCTCTGTTAGCCACGGGCGCATGGTTTTCGCGATATCAGTCATATCCGCGAACTCGCCAACGCCGCGGTGATAGATCCAGTGGAACACCTGCTTGCTGCGCAGTTTGGCCTGCTTGGCGTCGAAGCCAGCTTCCGCGAACAGTTCCTGGATGCGTTCTTTTGGCAAACCCATCAGATCGATACGACCGTCGGCGCGCGGCGTGACGTCACGCGGCGCGGGCACGGGATCAATCTGTCCCGGTATACTCATGAGTGCAGTGTCTGCCATGGAGGCCGCGCATATAGGGCTGGTTTGACCGTTTGGCTAGCTGCGGCGCGCTTCGTTCAAGGCCGCAGGCGCGCAGCCTAGCGTGGCGGCATCAATTGCGGTCGCTGCGCCAGACAGCTGATAGGTGTCTGTGAAACGCCGGCCTGACTTGGAAGTCGACGTAACGCGCATGGTGTCGGCGGAACGCATGGCAGCAATGATCGCCGCATCCATTGCTTGATCTGCGGCCCATGCATCGCCGCCACCGCCGGTCAAAGCGAAGCTGCGCCCGCCGACGCGCAGGCTGATCGAAGCGCCCTGCGTCATCTCGCGAGATAGCCGCAAATGCAGTTGATTGCGGACCTTGCGCAGGGGCCAGGTGCCGACACTTGCATAGGGCTCATAGTCGCGCGCGGCATCTGTACGTGGGCCAACCGGTTCGGCTGCGGTGATCGCATAGCATCTTGGTGCCTCGAGATCGCGAAACGCTGCCCAATCAGAAAACACGCCGAGGCTGTCTTTGGCTGCGAACGGCGAGGCAACGGCCAGAATGGCCAGAACAGGAGAGAGCGATCTAATCATAGCTAATCGCCAATACTTCCCATTCCTTCAGCCCAGTGGGAAGCCTGACTGTTCGCAAATCCCCGATTGATGCGCCGCGCAAGGCCTTGGCCATGGGCGAATTCCAGCCAATCCGGCCATTGCCCGCATCCTGCTCGTCATCGCCGACCAGTGTAACGGTTTTGTGATTGTCGTTTTCATCGGCCAGCTCGACAGTGGCACCAAAAAACACCCGCGATTGATCGGGTTGCTCGCTGGGATCGACAACACGCAGCTTTTTCATACGGCGCGAGAGATGGCTCAGTTCGCGGTCGATCTCGCGCATGCGTTTGCGGCCATAGAGATAATCGCCGTTTTCGCTGCGGTCACCATTGCCCGCCGCCCAGCTGACGATCTCTGCGATTTCAGGGCGTTCAGTCCCCAGCAGATGGTGATATCGCTCTTTTAGCGCCGCCATCCCTGACGGCGTGATCGGATCACCGATTGGTTTCATCAGTCGCTAGCTACGAAGGAAGTAATCGATGTGCCGCGGTTGGCCGCCAGGCGCGCGATCGGGGTGCATATTGTCATATGCCACTGCGTTACCGAGAACGCGCATAATGTAATAGCGTGTCTCGAAATTGGCCGGGATCTTCTCGATCCAGGTGACGTAATCGATAGCCCCGGTCCGCGGATCACCGTTCAGGCGCAGCCACTGGTTTACGCGACCCGGGCCCGCGTTGTAGGCACCCAGCGCAAGCGGGTATGACCCGCCGTAATAGTCCAGCATCCGGCGGAAATATGCATCGCCCAGGCGAATGTTGTATTGTGTGTCATCGGTCAGGCTGGCTGACATGTAATTGACGCCCAGCTTGCCCGCCTGCTCACGCGCGGTGCCCGGCATCAGCTGCATCATCCCGCGTGCGCCGGCATGGCTGACGCGGTTCTGGTCGAACTCACTTTCCTGGCGCATGATCGCATGTGCCATGGTCCAGTTTGAAGTTGATGGCACGCGTACTGTCGGATGCGCGAACCTTTCAAACCCTGTCAGGCCATGCTCCGGCGCTGTTGCGCCAGCCACGACCGCGAATTCATCCATCAACAGCTCTTGCGATAGCTCGGACAGCAAGACCATATCTTCGGGAGTTCTCGCCTTGTCGGCCAGCGCTTCAAAGAATGCGCGTTCCGTGCGCCAGTCGCGGCGTGAGGAAGCAAGTGTACGCAGCGCCTGCGCAAGCGGTTTCGCACGAAACTCACGGCGCTGCTCGTCGCTGACTTCAAGTTCGGGAAGCTGCGCGAATTCTGGCACCGGCTTGTTCAAAGCGCTCAGCGCAAGCTGGCCATAATACTGATCGGCATATTGCCCGGCCATTTCGTAGTAGCGGGTTGCTTCGCCTGCGTTGCCTGCCTGGCTCGACGCTCTGCCCGCCCAGTAGAATCCCTTGGCCCGCGTCAGCGGAGTCTTTGCTGCTGCGCCATAACGATAGAACAGAGGGGCAGCGGCTGCGCCGTCACCCAAATCCCACAGAGCTTGTGTGCCACCCAGCCACATAAGATCGGTGTATTTGTCACGAAGACGGAACGACCCCTCGCTAATGTCGGTGTTTGGGGCAAAAAGGTCATCCGCCGATGCGGCAATCTGGACCGCACGGCGTGCACCGGCGCCCTTTGCAGCAATCAGCATCTCATTGATCATGTCAGATTCTTCAAACGGCAATGAAGTCGCTTGCGGGCGATTAGTCAGAATATTGATCGCCTGGTTCATCTGCCGGTTTTCACGGTAGTAGCGTACAAGGTTGTACACCGTGCCCGGATTGTCGAGCGCGGTGCGCGGAATTGCCAGCCCTTCGTCTTGCGGAAGTTTATCCTGCACCAGGGCGAGGCGTTTGCCAAACAGGTCACGCTTGTCGAGAGACGTCATGAGCATATGGCGAACTGCGCCATCAGCATCACCTTCCCACAGCAACGCTTCCATCCGAGCGTCATTGTCGGCCTGTGTAAATTGCCCTGCAAACAGGCCGAGAAGGTAGACTTCGGTGGTTTCCTTCATTGGCCCACCGCGCCAGGCAGTACGCGCCATTTCGGCGGCTTCAGGGCGTCGTAGAGTGTTGAGCGCCAGAGCGTAGCGCGCACGCCCGGTATTGGTTAGCGGTGGGTGCGCATCGAAATAGGCGACCAGCTGTTCCGAAGACGCGGCTGTGCTGTCCAGCACATTCTCGGCGCGTATTTGCAAGCGGGCTGTGCGCGGAAAATCGGGATAGGCAAGCAGGAAGCCGGAATAGGCATCAAAATCCAGATCATCATTCTCGTTGAGATATTCCCAACGGTTGATGACTTGCTCCATGCGGGTTGGCTGCTGCGCCACCATTTGCGCGCGTGCCATGTCTGATGCACTGGCGTTCTGCGTTGCTGCAGGCGCCCCCATGGCCAGCCCGGTCGTGCCGAGAAGGACTGTCGCGACAAGGTATTTCATACCGAATTTTCGGCTCGAGGTGTTTTGCATGCTGGACATCTTGCCAGTGCGCTCCTTATCAGGCTGTGAACGGCTTGGAAAAGCTCACGGCGCTAAGATTTCCCCTCAATTGCATTATGCCATCAAGAAAGGTCTGAAATCAATGTTCTCTGGCTCAATACCGGCTCTGGTTACACCATTTCGCGGTGGACAATTTGATGAAGGGGCCTTTCGCCGCCTGGTCGATTGGCAAATCGAGCAGGGCAGCTCGGCATTGGTGCCATGCGGAACAACCGGTGAAGCATCGACTCTTTCGAATGCAGAGCATCACCGGGTGATCGAAGTTTGCATAGAGCAAGCAGCGGGCCGTGTTCCGATTATCGCCGGCTGTGGATCGAATGATACGCGCAACGCGTTGCTGCATATGAATTTTTCCAAGAAGGCCGGCGCTGCCGCGGGGCTTTGCGTTGCGCCTTACTATAATCGCCCGAGCCAACGCGGGCTGATTGCCCATTTCAGCTTTCTTTCGGAAAACAGCGACTTGCCGATTGTTCTTTACAATGTGCCGGGCCGCACCGTGACAGATATCGAAGATGAAACGGTGGTCGAACTGGTGCGTAAATACCCGGAGCGGATCGTGGCGATCAAGGATGCGAGTGGAGACCTGTCGCGAGTCGCTGATCACCGCATGGGCATCGGGCGCGAATTCTGTCAGCTTTCAGGCAATGACGAACTGTGGCTGCCGCATTCGGCTGCTGGCGGCAAAGGTGCGATTTCGGTGACCGCCAATGTTGCCCCGGCGCTGTGCGTGGAGTTTCATGAAGCGATTGCAGCCAATGAATTGAAGCGCGCGCGCGAGCTGAACGACAAGCTGTTCCCGCTGCATTATGCAATGTTCAGCGATGCTTCGCCGGCGCCAGTGAAGTATGCGCTCAGCCGCGTGCACGACTGGGTTGAGCCGACCGTGCGCCTGCCATTGGTGGAATGCTCGGATGAGGCCAAGCGGCAGGTCGATGAAGCGCTGGAAATCGCCGGATTGATCTAGAGCACTTCGTCTTCGTCGAGCAGAACTTCAGCCAGACCTTCCGGTTCGCTCGCGCGGATCGCTTCTTTAATCGAGTCTATCTGAGCACCGACTTGCTCCGGGTGGGACACTTCTGCGATATGGAACAGCGCGTCTCCCTGATGCACCACTGGCAGAGTCGCGTGTCCGATAATGATTCCGTCGATTGGACTTATGACGGCCTCTGGTTCTTCTCCCAACAGCCCTGCGACAGTTGCGAGCAAGTCCCCCTTGCGCACCGGATCGCCTGAAGTTTTCGCGGGATGCGCTACGCCGCCGCGTGTCGACCGGACCCAGGTGGACTTGTTCGAACGGGCGGGCACACTGACCCCTGCGAGCCCATCATCGGCGTCGATCATTCCCAGATGTGCCAGAACTCTCAAAACTCCGGCTACCCCCGTTTCGATTGATAGATTGTCAAACCTCAGCGCTTCACCCGCCTCAAGTAGAAGCATATCCACGCCTTCTTCCTTGGCTTTGGATCGCAAGGAACCTTCGCGCAATGGGCTCTCGATGATCACCGGCGCACCAAATGCCATCGCCAGCTTGACCAGGCGGGGGTTTCCTTTGTCGATACGGATCTGTGGCAGATTATACCGGTGTACAGCGGCGGTATGTATGTCGATCCCGAGCGATGCGCGTTGTACCACTTCCGAGAAGAAAACCTGAGCCAACTGCGAAGCGAGCGAGCCGCTTACGCTGCCCGGGAACGAGCGGTTGAGATCGCGCCTGTCAGGCAGGTAGCGTGACCGATTGAGAAACCCGAAGATATTCGTGACCGGCACGAGCAGAACGGTTCCGGAAAGCCTGCTGGGATCAATCTGTTGCGCCAGATGCTGGATCACAGCCGTGCCGACAATCTCGTCACCATGAACAGCGCCGCTGACGAATACGGTCGGACCAGGCTCCGCACCATGAAAAACGCGAACGGACAACATCGATGAATATCCAGTCGCCAAGGTAGTGATCGGTATGGAAATGTCAGAGGAGCTACATGCCGGGACATGATGCCCGCCAATCTCGAACTCGTTCTGCTCTGCTTCGCCCATTACCCGTCGACTCCTCTCTTGCAGCGCTTTCCCTGAAGCCCGCGTCAAAGCAAGAATAATCGGTTGTCTCTCAACCCTTTCGCATTTGCTCACAAATGCCTACATGGGCGTCACCATGGCTCGCCCGAAACCTGAAACCTTCGACAAGCACAATATCGTCGCTGACAATCGTCGCGCGAAGTTTGACTATGCCATCGAGGATAAGTTTGAAGCCGGTTTGGCGCTTCAAGGCACGGAAGTGAAGGCTCTGCGTGCGGGTCAGGCGACGATCGCCGAGAGCTACGCTGAGGTTCGCGATGGTGAGGTTTGGCTGATCAACGCCAACATTCCCGAATACAGCCACGGCAATCGCCTCAACCACGAGCCGAAGCGTCCGCGAAAACTGCTGTTATCGGCGCGTGAGATCAACAAATTGTTTGGTGCGGTCGAACGCAAGGGCATGACATTGATCCCGATGTCGATGTACTTCAACAAGACCGGCCGCGCGAAGCTAGAGCTGGCGCTGGGCAAAGGGCGCAAGGCGCAAGACAAGCGTGACTATATCAAGGACCGCGATTGGAAACGCGACAAGGCGCGATTGATGCGCGAAAAAGGCTGAGCAGACAGCTAAGCGCGTTCTGTCGCGAATTCACAATATTGTCAGACTGTTTCTGCTACCCATATCGACAAGAGTAAACGCTTTGCCGAATTACGTGGCTCGCTGCACTTGCGGACACGCGTTCAGAAGCGCAAGGCGAACACGGAATCGAAATGGCGACACGTTCAAAAACCTGGTTGGCAGATAAGCTGAAGTCACACTTCCCAGATCGGGAAGAATTGGCCAGCAATCGCTATCTGGCTCCCATAGCGCATCGGTTTTTGTCGCCTGAGTTGTGGCGCTTTACGCGCCGTTCTGTGCCGCGCGGCGTCGCGCTTGGGCTGTTTGCCGCATTTATCGTGCCCATCGGACAAATCTTCCTGGCTGCATTTCTGGCGTTGCCTTTCAGAGCAAACATGCCGCTTGCGGCCGCGGTCACATTTGTCACGAACCCGTTCACTCTCCCGTTCTGGCTGGTAATTGCCAATCGGGTTGGCAATTTTACGCTCGCGATTGATGCTGCGACTACCGGGGTTGCAACCGAAGGTATGGCCGCCGACCAGTTCGCATGGCTTGCGGAGTTCTGGCAGCTCGCGGGTGTAACGGCATTCGGATTTGTGGTGCTTGCAGTCGTGTCGGCTGCGATGGGTTACCTGATCGCAGGCCGCACTTGGCGCGTGATGGTTGCGCGCCGTCGCACGAAGCGATTGCGCCGGATGGAAGCACGGCTGGATGAGCGACTGGGAGCGCAACAGTGATGACATATCTGGAGGGCGCGCGGGGGGCGCTTTCGAAACAGGTCGGAGATCAGCGTTTGAAGCTCTTCTTGGGCCTGACTCTCGCGCTCATCGCGAGCACTGCCGTACTATGGTTCGCAACGGGCGAAGTACTGTTGGTTCTGGCCTATGCGCTGGGGCTTGCCGTCCTGCTTGCCGGCGGTTTGGCCTTTCAGAGGATGCAAGCTGCGCCCGAAACTGAAGCGCTTGGGATTCCCGACTGGTCCGTCACCGTCGCTGCTATTGAACAGCCAGGCGAAGCTGTTGCGATAACAGACCGCGCCAATCGTCTTACTTGTGCCAATTCGGCTTACATCGAATGGTTCGGGTTGGATTCAGCGCCACCAAACCTTGCTCTGACACGTGCAAGTCAAGAGGAAATGCTGCGTTTGATCCGTCAAGCATGGCGCGATGGATCTGCCCATTCGGATCGGCTGGAAGGGCTGGATATCGAACGCCAATGGAAAGTGACAGCCCAACGCGTCGGTCGCGGCGATGATCATCTGATTTGGCGTTTCCGAAAGATCGAGACCGAAATTGCCGACCCGCTGGCAAGTTATGACGTAACCGGTGCGTTCGGGCGAATGCTGGCAAAGGCCGGGATTGAAGCGGCGATCACCGCGCCCGACGGGACGATCAAAAATGCAAGTGCCGGCTTTGCACGCCGCGCCGCCGGGGACGAGAAGACTACGTTGGCTGGACAAGACTTCGTTTCGTTCCTGCGCTCGGATGATCGAGACCGGATATTCTTCTCTCGAGAGGGACGAAGCGGCACGCCGCAGACGCTCATTCATATTCCGCTGGATGATCCCAATGACGAGCGAGCCCTAGGTCCTGACGAAGTACCTTCGCTGATGCTACTCATCGATGCAGGAGTCGGGATTGGCGGCGGATGGGAAAATTCTTCCCAAGGTACAGCCCAGTTGGAAAGGTTGCTTGGGCAATTGCCGCTTGGCTTGGCGATGACGGATCGAGATGGCCGTTTCTTGTTCGGCAATCAGGCATTCCTAAGGGCCGTCAACCGCGATGAACTGGGACTACCCGCATTCCCGACCGATCTGGTTGTGCGTGATGACAAAGCGGCATTGTCTGATGCGGTGCGCCGCCATGGGCGAGGCCCATCAACTAGTGGGAACATGGCAATCAGGCTCGCTAGCGCGCCTGATAATACGGTCTCATTGGGACTGGCTGGCGTTCGGGGGATGGGTAATGCATCAGTCTTGCTTAGCCTGACCGATTCCAGTCAGGAAACACAGCTCAAGCGGCAAGTCGCACAAGCGACAAAGATGCAAGCCGTGGGTCAGCTCGCTGGCGGCGTTGCGCACGACTTTAACAATGTGCTCACCGCAATCATTGGTACCTGTGATCTGATGCTGCTCCGCCACACGCCCGGCGACAGCGATTATGATGATATCCAGCAGATCCAGCAAAACTCCAACCGTGCAGCTTCCCTGACGCGCCAGTTGCTCGCCTTCTCTCGCCAACAAACCCTTCGCCCCGAGATACTGCAATTGCCCGATGTGGTGAGCGAAGTTGGTCCGCTGATCACCCGGCTGTTAGGCGAAAAGATCAAGTATAGCATCAAACATGACCGCGATCTGGGTGTGGTGCGGGCTGACCCGCAGCAACTTGAGCAAGTGATCATGAATCTGGCGGTGAATGCGCGCGATGCGATCAACATGCACCGCGGAGGGACTGGAAAAATCTCTCTGACCACGCAGCGTGTCAACATGCGCGAGGTCGAGCAGATGGGGTCTGAAATCCTGCCCGTGGCCAACTATACCGTTCTGGTTATTGAGGACACTGGTGGCGGCATTCCGGAAGAGGTGATGCCCAAGCTGTTCGAGCCATTCTTTACAACCAAAGAGCAAGGCAAGGGCACAGGGCTTGGGCTTTCGACAGCTTACGGTATCGTAAAGCAGTCAGGTGGGTTTTTGTTCGCGGACAATGTCAAAGGCACTGGCGGGCGCACGATCGGCGCGCGCTTCACAATGTACCTGCCAGTGCACGAAGGGCCCATGGCGCCTGCGCCAGAAGCTCCGGTCGAAGTTCCATCGAGCGAGTGGTCCGGCGGAGGCCGCATCCTGCTGGTTGAAGACGAAGACATGGTGCGCGCAGTTGCGGAACGTGCGCTCACGCGCGCCGGATATGATGTGACCGCATGTGATGATGGCGAGGTCGGCCTTTCTGCGATCACATCAGGCGGCGAGTTCGATGTGATTGTGAGTGACGTTGTGATGCCTGGGATGGACGGGCCAACTATGGCGCGCGTCATTCGTGAAACGCATCCGGACCTGCCGGTACTGTTCATGTCGGGCTATGCCGAGGAGCAGTTGCGCAAGGATATCGATATCCCGAAGATGTATTTTCTGCCAAAGCCATTCAGCGTGCAGCAGATCGGCGACAAGGTTGCCGATGTGATGCGAGGGTCCGCGCGCAAATAGTCGTCGAACAGGCGAGATCGAAAGAACGGGTGAAGGCCAGGCCGGCTGGCGCGAACTGCGCGCGGTTGTCAGGAACTCCGGCTCGCAAAGCGCACAGGTTCGGTTCGGGATCGGGAGTTCCGCAAGTCTCGAAGTGCGCCGCACACGTGGATTAAAACTTCGTAATGGGGAGCATATCATTAAGACCAGTCTTGGCGCCGGGGAGGAACGCAAGCCCGTCCTCTGGTACGAGAGGTCTAAGCGCTAAAAGCCCAGCAATTCGAACAAAAACACCCGGGTGAAAAAAATTAAGTTCCCTACTTGTTCTATAAGAACAAATCGGGTACATACTGTTCCAACAGGGCGGTCGATAACCGATTTAAAGCTCTAGGCAAGCAAGGGAGGCCATGCGATGGCGACTAATCTGAAACTGGTTGAAAAGGAATCATCCGTGGATCGTCAGAAGGCGTTAGACGCTGCACTTGCACAGATTGATCGGGCCTTTGGTAAAGGTTCGGCAATGAAGCTGGGCTCCAAAGAAGCGATGAACGTCGAATCGATTTCGACCGGTTCGTTGGGCCTGGATATCGCGCTTGGTATTGGCGGCCTGCCTAAGGGCCGTGTCATCGAAGTTTACGGTCCGGAAAGTTCAGGCAAAACCACGCTGGCACTCCATGTTCTTGCAGAAGCGCAGAAGAATGGCGGTACTGTTGCCTTTGTCGACGCAGAGCATGCGCTGGATCCGGTTTATGCCAAGGCTTTAGGTGTAGATATTGACGAACTTATTATTTCTCAGCCGGACACCGGTGAGCAGGCACTTGAGATCACCGATACGCTGGTTCGCTCGAACGCGATCGACGTATTGGTGGTGGACTCGGTGGCTGCTTTGGTGCCGCGCGCTGAGATCGAAGGCGAAATGGGCGACACCCACGTCGGCTTGCAAGCGCGCCTGATGTCGCAGTCCCTGCGCAAGCTTACTGGTTCGATTAACCGTTCGAAATGCATGGTGATCTTTATCAACCAGCTTCGCATGAAGATCGGTGTGATGTATGGTAACCCTGAAACCACAACTGGCGGCAATGCGCTGAAGTTTTACGCATCGGTTCGCCTGGACATTCGCCGCACAGGTCAGATCAAGGATCGCGATGAAGTGGTTGGCAACACCACCCGCGTAAAAGTAGTCAAAAACAAGGTTGCACCTCCATTCAAACAGGTCGAGTTCGACATCATGTATGGCGAAGGGATCTCCAAGATTGGTGAGATTCTCGATCTTGGTGTGAAGGCCGGTATAGTCGAGAAGTCAGGTAGCTGGTTCTCCTATGACAGTATCCGGATCGGTCAGGGCCGTGAGAACGCCAAGACCTATCTGAAGGAGAACCCGGAAATTTGCGACAAGTTGGAAGCTGCTATTCGCGGCCGCACCGACGAAGTCGCCGGGGAAATGATGGCAGGGCCTGACGCGGAGGCCTGACACATATCTTCAAGCGGGCGCGCCGAGTTCAAGTAACTCTCGTGATTGCGTTCCCGGAAACCTGGAAAGCCGGTGTGCGTAGCTCATCTCCTCGAGCGGCCCACATCGGCTTTTCCGTATACTGCTTATGGATGCCTTGCGTTACTTTGTCGTGTTGAGACAATACAATAGCGTAGTAAGCAGACAGGTCCGATACTGACGTGGGAGACATCTATGGCAAGTTCCGACACTCAAGAATGGCAAGGCCGCGTTGGCAAATCATGGGCAAGCGAGTGGCAACGCACGGATCGAAGCTTCCGAATGCTAACTAGCGAGTTAGAGCGCAGAATTGCGGGAAGCCCATATGCGAATTTGCTCGATGTCGGTTGCGGGGCCGGAGAGCTGTCGCTTGTAGCGGCGCAGGCGCGTCCGGAAGCGCGGGTGACGGGCGTTGATATCTCACCTGACCTTATCGATGTCGCACGGCTACGCTCCGCCGGTATACCGAATGTGCGGTTTGAACTCGCGGACGCGGCCAGCTGGCGGCCTGGCGATGGGGAGAGTTTTGACCTTCAGGTTTCACGACACGGGGTCATGTTCTTCGATCAACCTGTTGCCGCTTTCGCCAATCTGCGGGCAATATCTGCGCCCGGCGCCAACTTGATATTCTCCTGCTTTCGCTCGTTAGAGGAAAATCCTTTTTTCGGATTGGCTGGCAAACTGGTCGACGGTGGGGTTTCGTTGCCCGATCCCCACGCACCGGGGCCTTTCGCATTTGCGGGTGTTGAGCGGGTACATGGAATTTTGTCTGATGCTGGTTGGTGCAATGTATCGATTGTGCCGTTTGACTTCCAGATGATTGCTGGTTCGGGTGAAGATCCGGTCAGCGACGCGGTAAGCTATTTCAGCAGGATTGGCCCGGCGGCACGGGCGATCTCCCTGATGGATGACATGGCAAAGCAATCATTCCGCATGAAACTTGAGGGATTCGTGAGAGAGCATCTTTCAGCAGATGAGGTTGCACTTGGTGCAGCTGCCTGGATCGTCACGGCCACACGCGATTGAATGCTTTATCTGGCTTGTCGCTGGCTGGCTTAGCCTTTAACTGCCCAAGCATGACGTCGACCAATGATATCCGCCGCTCTTTTCTTGAGTACTTCTCCGCTGCTGATCACGCCGAGATCGCGAGCTCGCCGCTTGTGCCTTACAATGATCCGACCCTCATGTTCGTCAATGCGGGGATGGTGCCGTTCAAGAATGCATTCACCGGGCTTGAAGCGCCTCCGGCATTGCGTGCAGCAAGCTCGCAAAAATGTGTGCGGGCGGGTGGCAAGCACAATGATCTCGACAATGTTGGCTATACCGCGCGGCATCACACCTTCTTCGAGATGCTCGGCAACTTTTCCTTCGGTGACTATTTCAAGGAACAGGCGATCCATCATGCGTGGACACTTCTAACCAAGGAATGGGGTCTTTCGCCCGACAGGCTGACTGCGACTGTTTATCACACGGATGACGAAGCGTTTGATCTGTGGCGCAAGATTTCCGGTCTTCCGGAAGATCGGATCATTCGTATCCCCACCAATGACAATTTCTGGTCAATGGGTGATACTGGTCCTTGCGGTCCGTGCTCGGAAATTTTCTTCGACCATGGCGATCACATCGAAGGTGGGCCTCCGGGCAGCCCTAATGAAGATGGCGATCGTTTCGTGGAGATCTGGAACCTGGTCTTCATGCAGTTCGATCAGGCTGCGGATGGTTCGCGCAGCAATTTGCCCAAGCCATCTATCGATACTGGTATGGGACTCGAACGTATTGCAGCTGTAATGCACGGTGTGCACAACAACTACGATACTGACACGTTTAAAGCTCTGATCGGTGCCTCTGTGTCACTTACTGGTGTGGCTGCGGAGGGGGATCATACCGCGAGCCACCGCGTTATCGCGGACCATTTGCGGTCGACCAGTTTCCTGATGGCGGACGGCGTTCTGCCTTCCAACGAAGGTCGCGGTTATGTGCTGCGCCGGATAATGCGTCGCGCAATGCGGCACGCACATTTGCTGGGCGCGTCAGAGCCTTTGATGTATCGCCTTGTACCCGCGCTAGTGGCCGAGATGGGGCAGGCCTATCCGGAATTGGTTCGTGGGCAGGCGCTGATCGAAGAAGTGCTTGAGCGCGAGGAATCGCAGTTTCGCAGGACACTGGAAAAAGGTCTGCGGCTGCTCGACGATGCGACCAGCGATATGGCCGAAGGGGGAGAGCTTGATGGTGAGACAGCATTCAAACTCTATGACACGTTCGGGTTCCCTTATGATCTGACCGAAGACGCTCTACGCGCGCGTGGGCTTGGGGTGGATCGCGCAGGTTTCGACGCCGCCATGGAGCAACAGAAGGCGGCGGCACGCGCGGCCTGGAAGGGTTCGGGCGACGCTGCTTCGGGCGAGGTCTGGTTTGATATTGCCGAGCGTGAAGGCGGCACGGAGTTCACTGGCTACACGTCCACCAGTGGTGAAGGAACCGTTGTCGCAATCGTCAAAGACGGTGCGGAAGTCAAAGCTGTGTTCCCAGGTGACGAGGTTGTTATCCTAACCAACCAGACGCCTTTCTATGGCGAGAGTGGCGGTCAGACCGGGGATGTGGGTTCAATCACCAACGTCGAGGGTCTTTCGGCCGATGTTACGGATACATCCAAGCCGCTGGGCCGATTGCATGCACACCACGCCAAGATTTCGACCGGTACGATAAAGGTGGGCGATAGTTTGCATCTGGAAGTCGATGTCGAGCGTCGAGATCGCATTCGTGCAAACCACTCGGCAACGCACCTTGTCCATGCGGCTTTGCGGAACGCCTTGGGTGACCATGTAACGCAGAAGGGATCGCTGGTTGCGGATGACAAATTCCGCTTCGACTTTTCCCACCTTAAGCCATTGACGCCTGAAGAGATTGCGGCAGTCGAAGCCGAAGTAAACGCAGAAATCCGCGCGAACGAAGCTGTTCAGACACGGCTTATGAGCCCGGATGATGCAGTCGAAGCTGGTGCCCTAGCGCTGTTCGGCGAGAAGTATGGCGATGAAGTTCGCGTGCTTAGCATCGGGCGCAAGGCCGACGGCAATCGGAACTACTCAGTCGAGCTGTGCGGCGGCACACATGTCAAAGCGACAGGCGACATCGGCATCTTCCGGATTGTGTCAGAAGGCGCGGTCAGCTCCGGCGTACGCCGTATCGAAGCGCTGACCGGTGAAGCAGCGCGAGAATGGCTCGTATCCCGCGAAGAAGCGCTCAAGTCCGCCGCAAGCGAGATTCGCGCCACACCGGAAGAGGTGCCCGCACGAATTGCCGCTCTGCTAAGCGAGCGCAAAGCATTGGAGAAGGAACTCGCGGACGCCAAAAAGGCCCTCGCGCTTGCAGGCGGCGGCGGCCCGGCTCAATCTGCGGACGAAGAAATTGCCGGCGTGAAGTTCAGCGGTCAGGTGCTTGACGGCCTTAGCCCAAAGGAGCTGCGCCCGCTGCTTGATGAGGCAAAGCAGCGTCTCGGCTCAGGCATTGCGGCGGCGGTCGCAGTGAATGATGGCAAGGCAGCTTTTGCCGTTGCAGTAACTGACGACCTGACCGAGCGTTTCAGTGCCGTTGATCTGGTCCGTGTAGGCGTTGAGACCTTGGGCGGCAAGGGCGGCGGTGGTCGCCCTGACTTGGCGCAAGGTGGCGGCCCGGACGGCAGCAAGGGCGAGGATGCGATTGCCGCGGTACGTGCAGCTATCGCCGGTTAAGCTTCGCCCGTTGAAGTTCGAAGTTTCGGGCGATGCTCAAGTTGGCCTTCGCGCTCAAGCATTTCGCGAAACTCGTCACGTTTCTCATGGATTGAGGCAATAACCGGCCCCATCGCCACGCCAATATCAACGAGCACAGCTTCGGAAAGTTGAAGCGAACTTTCGAGGTTTTCCGGCACCGCATGACTTGCGCCGGCACGGTACAGTTCCGCTGCATGGTCCGTGTCGCGGGCGCGTGCAACGATCAGCAGCTCAGGATGCTCCTTCCGAAGCTTGGAGACCAAACGCTGCGCAAGTACGGGCTCGTCCATGGTCAAAACGACCGCCGGTGCCGTTTCGACACCTAACCGGGACAAGGCATCTCCACGTGCTGCATCGCCAAATATGGCGCGGTATCCGTCACGCGCGGCGCGCTCAATCAAATCAGGGTCTGAATCAATTGCGACATAGTGTTTGTCATGTACCTTGAGCATATCCGCTACCAGACGACCGACGCGACCGGCACCAATGATTATCGTGCGTGATTCGTCAGTTTCGTCCTCATCCAGCTCAGGAATTGGCTCTATCCGGCGAGCGATGACGCGACCCAGTTTGGCAAGCAATGGTGTCACAGTCAGGCCTATCGCAGCGACGATCTGCCAGAACTGCGCCGTATCCTGATCGATCACCAATGCCGTGGTTGCTGCGGCCAGCACGATCAAGGTCGTCTCACTGGGGCTGGCCATCAACACACCGGTTTCCGCCGCAGTGCTGCGGCGCGCTCCCATCATGCGCAGCAACACGCCAGTCACGATTGCCTTGAATGTGAGGACGCCGACAACAGCGAAGGCGATCTCGCCCAGATTGGCCCATATCTCCATCAGATCAATGCTCATGCCGATGGTGATAAGGAACACACCGAGCGCGAGGCCTTTGAAAGGCTCCATGATCGTTTCGACTTCGCTGTGATACTCGGTCTCGGCAATTAGCAGGCCTGCGATCAACGCACCAACAATCGGTGACAGGCCAGCGGCGGACGTGGCCAGACTGGCACCGATAACAACCAACAATGAAGCAGATAGAAACAGCTCTGGATTCTTTGTTCGCGCGGCCTGGCTGAACAGCTTAGGTAGCAAAAACCGCCCGGCCACCAGCAGAACGAGAACAACAAGGCCGCCCTGAATCAGTGTGGTGGTTAGCCCTCCTACGCCTTCGTTCGCTGCGGTTGGCGCAAGCGCGCCCAGAATGAAGATAATCGGCACGATCATGATGTCTTCGAACAGCAGCATGGATAGTGCTGCCCGGCCAACCGGCGTCTTGGTCCCGGAAATTGGCAGAACGATAGCCGTGGATGAGAATGCAAGTGCGAAACCCAGGGCAATTGCGGCGGTGGTGCCCATGCCGCTGACATAAGCAAAAAATGCCGCCCCCACACAGCCTATGATCAGCAGTTCAAGACTACCTAGGCCAAAAACGAGTTTTCGCAGCTGCCACAGCCGGTTGAACGAGAGCTCCAACCCAATCGCGAACAGAAGAAGTATGATCCCGAAATCTGCGAAGGGCGTCAATCGATCCGCTTCGGTGATCGTTATGTATCTGAGCCACGGGACCTCTGGCACCAATGAACCCAAACCGTAGGGCCCAACTGCGATCCCGATCAGAATGAAACCAATAATCGGTGTTATGCGGAAGCGTGTAAAGACCGGAATCACGATGCCTGCTGCGCCAAGGATCACCAGCGCGTCAGATAACATCGGAGAAAGGGTCAGTTCGCCAGCCACGGTTCTGGGTTAGCTGGGCGTTTGCCTCATGTCACTGACAGAATACGGCTTAACCGCCGCCGGGAGCATATCTGCCACCGGGAGCGGTCGCTCGTCCTTCACCGGCCTCGCCTATTGGAGTGCTGACCTGTCCAACCCGCTTGTCCCATTCGATGCGGTAAAGGTCGAAACGGCGGTCGGCGAGGTTCTGGACTGTCCCTTCAGCGCGGGCCCAGCTGAGGTCCGCCAGATTGACGTCGCTGATGGTCAGTGTCTCTACATTCTCGCTCGCTTCAGCGGCAATTTCGTCTCGTGCAAAGGGAAATCGCACGGTGTCAGGATGCAGCTTTGGGCGTACTGAATGTCCATATTGGCGACATTGGGCAGATTGCCGACATTGCCGCTCATCACGACGTAACACTGGTTCTCAATTGCCCGTGCCTAAGCGCAGTATCGCACGCGCATATAGCCTTGGCGGCTATCGGTGCAGAAGGGCACAAAGATGATCCGCGCACCTTCATCGACCAGCCTGCGGGCCAATTCCGGGAACTCGCTATCGTAGCAGATCAGCACGCCGATCGGCCCGCAATCGGTCTGAATGGCATCGATGCTGTCGCCGCCCTTGATGTTCCACCAGTAATCCTCATTCGGGGTGGGATGGATCTTCTCTTGAGTATGGATCGATCCATCGCGTAGGCAGACATGGGCAACGTTGTGAATGTCCCCATCATCCATTCGGGTCGGGTGTGAACCACCGATGATATTGATGTTGAAGTTGAGCGCCATTTCGCTCAGCGCCTTGCGAATTCGAGGCGTGTAGCGGCTAAGCGCTTCGATCGATTCCTGCGGATTCAGCTCTTGCTCTTCCGCGCTAAGCAGCATCAGCGTGAACAGTTCCGGAAAGACAATGAAATCAGCTTCATAGTCGGCCGCAACGTCGACGAAGTATTCGATCTGCTTCATGAACTCGTCAAAGTCTGCAACCGCGCGCGCTTGTAGCTGGCACGTCGCGATCCGTATGCTCTCCACGTCGCGCGGGATGCGGTGTTTCTTGGGTGTGTTTCCGTCGACATAGGGGTTGCGCCAGACCATCCTGACAGCGTTCGACTTCGACTGCTTGTCTTCCGGTAGATAGTTATGAAGTACCCCGTCTGGCTCAAACCCGTTTGCGAGTTGGAAGCGCAGGACCGGATCGTGCACTTTGCCTTCGAGCACGAGATCGAGATACTCCTCCGGCGTTTCCGCACGGTTGTTCTTGCGGCGCGTCGCTTTGGCAAAGCCGGGCATCCGCCCGCCGAACACAATGCCGGTCAGATCTAGTCGTTCTGCGAGAGCGCGACGTTCTTCGTAGAGTGGCCGTCCGATACGCGTACCACGTGTTTTCGCATCAACGCACATTTCATAGCCGTACAGCCATTCGCCCTTGGGATTGTGGCGACTGCCAAATCCATTGCCCGTCACTTCATCCCAGCTATGGTTCGCAAGTGCGATCCGTTTGCTCAGCCGCATGGTCGCACAATAGCCCACCAGCTTGCCGTCGAGTTTTGCGATAAAACAGCCTTCGGGATAGTTGTTCAACGTCCGCGGATCTCGCCATGCGTATAGGCAGGCATGTCGTCGTACACGCGCCGCACCAGATCCGCTATCGCGCGGACATCGCACAACTTGGCTTGGCGAACTTCGAGACGAGCCTTGGCGCGAGATTGAGTCATGGCGTTTACTTGATCTCCGGAATCAAAAAGGGCGACCGGCCCGAAAGACCGTTCGCCCTTTTGGTACGTTGTGCAAGGGAGCTGGTTCCGACAATCAGCTCCAGCTTTGCATCTCTGTTTCTAGATTGGTCACAATCGCCTCAAAGAACTGTTCTGTCGTGAGCCAGTTCTGCTCTGGGCCGATCAGCAATGCCAAATCCTTTGTCATTTGGCCGTTTTCGACTGTTTCGATGCAGACGCGCTCAAGCGTTTCAGCAAACCGGACAACATCAGGGGTGTTGTCGAAGCGGCCGCGATAGATCAGGCCACGTGTCCAGGCGAAAATCGATGCGATCGGGTTAGTGCTAGTCGCCTTGCCCTGCTGATGTTGGCGATAATGGCGCGTAACAGTACCGTGCGCGGCTTCAGCTTCCACTGTCTTGCCATCAGGGGTCATCAAGACCGAAGTCATCAGGCCAAGCGAGCCAAAGCCCTGCGCGACGACATCCGACTGAACGTCACCGTCATAGTTCTTGCAGGCCCAAACGAACTTGCCGCTCCATTTCATGGCCGCAGCAACCATGTCATCAATCAGGCGGTGCTCGTAGTGAATGCCGGCTTCGTTGAAGCGGTCGGCGAATTCTTCGTCGAACACCTCCTGGAACAGGTCCTTGAAGCGGCCGTCATATTTCTTGAGAATGGTGTTCTTGGTCGAAAGATAGACCGGCCAGCCGCGATCGAGGCCATAGTTCATGCATGCGCGCGCGAAGTCACGGATGCTATCGTCCAAATTGTACATCGCCATTGCGACGCCTGGAGATTCAAACTCGAACACATCAAGATCAATGTTCTGTCCGTCTGCGCCTTCGAATACGAGGCGAAGCTTGCCTGCACCCGGGATCAGCGTGTCGGTTGCGCGATATTGGTCACCAAAAGCGTGGCGACCAACAACGATTGGATCGGTCCAGCCAGGCACAAGACGCGGTACGTTGTCGATCACGATGGGCTCACGGAAAACTACACCGCCCAGAATGTTGCGGATCGTGCCGTTTGGCGAACGCCACATTTTCTTCAGGCTGAATTCTTGCACGCGCGCTTCGTCAGGTGTGATCGTGGCGCATTTCACGCCAACGCCATGTTCCTTGATCGCATTTGCCGCATCGATGGTGATCTGGTCATCGGTTTCATCACGCTTCTCGATCGAGAGATCGTAATACTTCAGGTCAACATCGAGGTAGGGGAGGATCAATCGCTCGCGGATCCACTGCCAGATGATTTTTGTCATTTCGTCGCCGTCGAGTTCGACAACCGGGTTCTTGACCTGAATTTTCTGCATGATGTTCCTGTGTGCTGCAATTTGTCCGGAATAGGTTTTGCCGCGCTTTAGCAGAGGAGCGCGCGCGCGCAAGTGAGACAGATGCTAACAAAAAACCCGCCGGGTGAGGGCGGATTTGTGTTTCGATGGTGGGCGTAGAGAGAGTTGAACTCCCGACCCCTGCAATGTCAATACAGTGCTCTACCACTGAGCTATACGCCCACGCTATCGAACATGTCCGCTTAAGGACAGGGCGCGCCATTAACCTGCACCTGCCATAGACGCAAGCGATTCGCGCGGACTAAAGGCTGACTTCTTGCGCTTCGCCGAATGTTTGCTCCACTTCAAGCACGAGATCGCGCAAATGGAATGGCTTCGACAGCACCTTGGCGTGAGGCTGTTCGCGGCTCGCTCGCAGTGAAACGGCAGCAAAACCCGTAATAAACATAACTTTGGTTCGAGGGGTGATCTCTGCGCAGCGTTGCGCGAGCTCGATCCCGTCCATCTCCGGCATTACGATGTCCGAAAGCAGCAGGTCGAAATGCTCGTTTTCTAAATGAGGTATTGCGGACGTCCCGCGGTCGACAGAGACCACTTCATATCCCGCATTTTCGAGCGCGCGCGCAAGGTATGTGCGCATGGCATCTTCGTCCTCAGCCAAGAGGATTCGCAGTTTAGACCCGTTGTTCATGGCGTTTTCATAGCGCCAAGGGCTTAAGAAATCTTACTGAACATAAGCGGTGACCTGCTTTGGGACAGACGAGAAGAGAATAATTTGGCTGCGGGACAGACGAGAAGAGGATAATTTGGATGCGATTTGACAAGCCAAACTGCTTTGACACCCTGCGCGAGAGCAGGCAGCAGACTTGATATGACAACAAGCAAGCGCGAATCGGTAGGCGGGCGGATGGAGCGCGGTGGCGCAATTCCTAGTCTGGATTACCCCTCATTTACGCTCAAGGCACCTGCTACCTCGCCAGTACCCGTTGTGATCGCGGTTCCACATGGCGGGCGCGACTATCCAGAGCACGTGCTGCGCGCGATGCGGGATCCCGAATTCTCCAGCTTGCGTTTGGAAGACCGGTTGATTGACGAGATCGGAGTAGAGGTCGCAAAGCTGACTGGCGCTGTATTGCTTGAAGCGCACGCGCCGCGCGCGATGCTCGACCTCAATAGATCGCGCGATGATGTCGATTGGGGCATGATCAAGGGAGCAAAGCCGCATCCCATCCGGCATTCGCAGGCCAACCGGCGTGCCCGCAGCGGACTGGGGCTAGTCCCCCGGCGCTTGCCCGGATTTGGCGAGATTTGGCGGCAATCGCTCACCCGCGAAGAACTCGACGCGCGAATTGAAGGCATCCATCAACCATATCACGCCGCATTGGGCCGCGAATTGGCAAGGGTGCGCGACCAATGGGGGCAAGCATTGTTATTGGATCTGCATTCCATGCCGCCACTCAAGCCATCAAATGGAGAGAGCCAGATGCCCAAGTTTGTTCTGGGCGATCGATTTGGCACAAGTTGCGATGCAAGCCTGGTTAACCATGCCTATCGCTTTCTTGAAGAGAAGGGGCAGGTCGTTTCGCATAACCGACCCTATGCCGGCGGTTATGTCCTGGATACTCATGGTGCGGTGCAAAATGGCATTCATGCCATCCAGATTGAAGTTTGCCGGTCGACCTATCTCGATGCCCGCCAAGAACAACTTTCACCCAAGGCACGAACGCTCGTCAAAATGCTTGCTGGTTTGGTTCAAGATCTCGGCGCGATGACCGCCAGAATGATGGGCAGAGGTGATTTGCGAAATGCGGCTGAATGACAAGATTGGTCATTAAGCCTTGGAAATCAAAATAAAAACCACCCCGTGCAATCTGCACGAGGTGGCCAAGGTTCAGGGAGGATCGCGCTGTTGTAAAAGCAGCGCGATGTCCAGGCGGGCAATGAGGGGAGCCGCGCCTGAACGGTCCAGATTTGGGATTTAGCGGAGCTTTTTCAAGCCCCGCGGACCACAATTTTACCTCGTTCAGGTGCTCGCTTCAGGTTGTGGAACCTTGCCCAGCCGTGATTGGCGAGAGAAGATAACACGCATCAGGTTGAGCGAGAACAGATGTGCGTGCAGCAACATCAGCATGCCATTACCAGCAAGGCTCTCTAGCACTTCGCCCTTAAGCTCGCGAAGCTTGTTTTCATCGACCATCTGGAAACCGCGATAAACAAACGGTTTGTCCGGGTTTTCCTGCATCGTGATAGCGATCTCGCCATCCATCAGAAGGCCATGCTTCTTGATCTCTTCCATGAAGCCCTTGGTGCGAGCACCCGACTCTTCGAACTTCTGGCAAAAGTCGAGAACGCCCTTGGTGTAATCGGTCGGTTCGTTCTTGTCGTCAAACAACGCATTGCCGTCGCTGTGATCGCCAACTACGCCCGCGCTCGGGTCAAAGCATAGCGACAGTTCTTCGCTATTGGGCTGTAACTTTGCGAGCATGAATGGATAGCGACGCACATAGGCGGGGATGTATACGTCGTCAGTAATCTTACCTTCATCGTCGACAAACGTGTTCACGCCCTCGTTAAGGCCCATCAATGCCAGTGGGACAGGGTTGTCGCCTGCGCTAAACACGATCGGATAATGACGCTGTGTGTCGATGAACTCGTCAACCGTTACAGGAATCGCGTGATGCTTCCCTAAAAAGCTCACATCCGGAAACTGTTTGCTGTGCCAGCTGGAGTGATCACGGCTGTTAAGTGGCATCAAGTCATTGAAAAAGATAGGCAGATTGGGCTTCGGCGCGCTGGCCATGAAACGTCTCCGAGAAATAGTGCAAAATTCAAAAAAGGCCTCGCTGGATCGCCAGCGGGCCGCGCGATGCGCGCTTTAGGCCTTCAGGCTCTCATAAGCAAGCCGCTCTAACCTGAGCCCGGGACAAGTTTACCAGGGTTGAGCAGCCCGTCCGGATCGAGCGCGGCTTTAACGCTACGCATCATGTTGAGTGCTACCGGGTCACCCAGCCGCTCCAGCTCGTCACGTTTGACCTGACCGATACCATGTTCTGCGCTGATTGAACCGCCCCATTCAGTGACCATTTCGTAGATCACACGGCTTACCAACTTGCCTTGGGTGTTTTCCCATTCTCCCGGCACTGCCCCGTCTGGAGCAAGCACGTGGAAATGCACATTGCCATCCCCCAAATGCCCGAATGCCAAACCTTTCGTGCCAGGGAACTGCGCTTCAACATGCGGGATGGCAGCTTCCACGAAATCTGGCATGCGCTCGACGGGGACGGAAATATCGTGTTGCATCGCCGGGCCCAACGCGCGCTCTGCCGGAGCTATGGAGTCTCGCAGCAACCAAAAGTTGTCAGCCTGTGTTTCATTGGCTGCAATGACTGCATCGAGCAGCAGATCCTTCTCCATCGCTCCAGCAAAGGCGGCCTCAGTCGCCTCGCGCAGCAGGGCGCTTTGCGCCGGCGCGGCGACAAGCTCAATCAAAGCGTTCCACGGATAGCGCTCAGCCAATGGTGCACGGGCATCGGGAAGATGCGCAAGTACGCTTTCAAGGCAATGGTCCGGCACAACCTCAAAGCCTTCGAGTTCTTCCGGCATGCATGCCTCGAAATGTAGGAGGAGTTCGCGCGCCATGTGGATGCTCTCCACACCTACCCAAGCGACCACACGTTCGCCAATTTGCGGAAGCAGGCGCAGGTTTGCCGCCGTTACGATGCCCAGCGTGCCCTCTGATCCGATCAAGAGTTGCTTTAGGTCAAAGCCGCGATTGTCTTTCTTCAGAGCAGTAAGGCTCTCAAAAATATCGCCATTTGCAAGAACGGCTTCAAGTCCCAAAACCTGCGCACGCATCGTTCCGTGGCGTAGCACCTGTGTTCCGCCAGCATTGGTCGCGATAAGCCCGCCAACTGTGGCTGAGCCCTTGCCGCCCAGAGTCAGTGGGAGGCGCAGCCCTTCTTCTTCGACTTTTTCGTGCAGATTCTGAAGGATGACACCGGCATCGCAGACGATCTGGCGCGCGTCGACATCGAATGACCGCACCGCATCCATCCGCCGTGAGGATAGCAGCACAGAATGACCGCTCTCGTCAGGCGTGGCACCACCAACCATGCCGCTATTGCCGCCCTGGGGGACAATCGGGATATGGTGTTTGCGGCAAAGTTTGACGAATTCAGCAACTTCTTGCGTTGAGGCGGGTGATGCCAGCCCGATGGTCCGGCCATGAAATCGGCCACGCCAATCGGTCAGCCAGGGCTCCACCAGATCGGGATCGCATGAAAATCCGCGCGGTCCCAGAAGGTCTGTGGCCTGTCGTACAAAAGTCTGGACGTCGCTCATGCCTGCTCATTGCCACAGGCAAACAAGTGTTTCCAGACTTTGCAGATAACCCCAAACGCATTAAGCCGCTATTCAACCCATTGTGGTATCGCGTGGCACAGTAGCCAAACAGGGGTCAGAGATCGGGTGAAATTTAGCCCAAAAGATTGAACCACCATGCCCAGCATGCTCGCCTATCTTGCGCCGCTAGCGCTGATCTTGCCGTTCGGCGTGTCCGACGGTTCGATTGTTGGCGAAATCGATAAGAGCGCAAGGCTCGATCCGCGCGAAGTTGAGGTATTGTCAGGGCCGTCAAGCAAACTGGAAGCTACCGCAAACAGTTTCACTGGCTTGCCGCCAAATGTCGCCTATCAAGTCCGTATCGACCGCCGCGTGACTGTGCGTATCTCTCCTCGCAGAGTTAGCCCTAGGCAGAATCTTGCCGCTGATCTGGAGGAGCTCCCGCAGCCCATTCGATATGAAGAGGGCGACAACACAGAGTGTGTTTCGATCAACAGCATTGCGGGTGTTCAGACCGGCAGTGGTGATCGGTTAGTGCTCTACCTGCGCGATCAGCGCATGCTCAGCGCACGGCTGGAAAAGAGTTGCCGCGCGCGCGATTTCTATTCGGGATTTTACGTGGAACGGGGCGAACACGGAAACATTTGCGTTAATCGTGACAAGCTCCAATCGCGCGCAGGCGCAAAATGCGCGCTAAGCAGAATGCGCGAGCTGACACCCATCTACAATTGATCATGCGACTTGTGCTGGTTCAGCAGAGGCGTTGCTGCATCGTGATTTCTTGACTTTTGTCAGTTTTTGAGCAAGTGCGCGGCTCGCATTGCGAACACCTTTCGCAACTGCACAATCCACGGAGCGCTTAACGCTTCCAGATCCGGACATTCAAAAACGTATGACTTTCGCCGATCTCGGCCTTTCACCTGAATTGCTCAAGGCGGTTGATTCCGCTGGCTATACCACTCCGACCGATATTCAGGCGGAAGCGATCCCTGCGATTCTGATGATGAAGGATTTGATCGGGATCGCGCAGACTGGAACGGGCAAGACCGCGAGTTTCGTGCTCCCAATGATTGATGTCATGGCGGCTGGCCGGCGGCGCGCGCTGATGCCGCGCTCTCTAATTCTTGAGCCAACACGAGAGTTGGCCGCTCAAGTTGCCGAGAATTTTGAGAAATACGGCAAGAACCATGACCTGAAAATGGCACTGCTTATTGGCGGTGTTCAAATGGGCGATCAGTTGAAAGCGCTTGATGAAGGCGTCGACGTTTTGATCGCTACACCAGGTCGGCTGATGGATTTGTTCGAGCGCGGCAAGATACTGCTCAACGGCTGCGAACTGCTCGTGATCGATGAAGCTGACCGGATGCTGGACATGGGCTTCATTCCGGACATTGAGTTTATCTGTTCGAAATTGCCCGAAACGCGTCAAACGATGCTGTTTTCGGCCACCATGCCTTCGCCGATCGAGAAGCTGGCGAAGAAATTCCTCAACAATCCAAAACGGATCGAAGTGAGCCGTGCGGCAAGCACGAACAAAGATATCACCGCTTTCAAGATCCCGGTTCAGACAAAACAGAAGCGCGAGACCTTGCGCTGGCTACTGCGTCACGATCTGGTCGAAACCGCGATGATTTTCGCGAACAAGAAAACGACGGTGCGCGAACTCAACAAGAGCTTGCAGCGCCATGGATTTGCCAGCAGCGAGATCCACGGGGACATGGACCAGGGCTCGCGTTTGAAAGAGCTGGATCGGTTCAAGAGCGGTGATGTGAACATCCTGGTCGCCTCTGATGTTGCGGCGCGCGGACTTGATATCAAAGGCGTCAGCCACGTATTCAACTTTGATACGCCATGGCATCCCGATGACTATGTCCACCGCATTGGCCGCACTGGTCGCGCGGGTGCAAAGGGGCGCGCATTCACGTTTATTTCGAAAGAAGATGCAGAAGCGATTGCCAATGTCGAGAAGCTGACCGGCAGTGAAATCGCGTTGTTCAGCAAGAAGGACGTGCGCGTCGAGCTGAAGCAGCCGAATCCGGAGGCGGAAAAGCCGCGCGAAGAGAAGAAGGCACGCAGCAACAGTCGCCGGAAAGTGGACGACGTCGAGCAGGATGCTCCCAAGAAGCCGCGACGTGAGAAAAAGCCCAAGTCGGAAGAACAGCCTGAAAAGAAACCACGTTCGCATCGCTATGACGAAGATGACGAGCCGATTCCAGCTGGCGAGTGGAACGGTCCGAAGCCCGGTTTTCTTGATGTCGGGGTCGGCTAGAAATTCGGGAATGAACAAACCCAGTCTGCAACCTCAGGATCATCCTTTCGAGGTGGCAAACCGGGCCTAGCAAACGCTTCGGTTCCTAAGCTATGCCAGGGAAAAGGTGATAACCTACTTTTTCACGATAGGTGCGATACTATTCATCGGCTTCGAGAAATTTTTCTTCTTCTTTGGCGCGCAACCAGAATTCGATCCACGCCACTGTGTATACTGCCACGTTGTGCAGTGAGAAGAAGAACAAGAGGAAACCCAGCTGATTCAGGATGTATCCCAGGTACATCGGATGGCGCACAAACCTGTATACGCCATACTGTTTTACTACGCGATTTGCAGGCACAATGCCAAAGCTACGTCCAAGGAATATCTTCGCCAGAAATGTGATCGCCGTGCCTGTCAGCTTCTCGACATTGGCAATCGCTTCTGCGAAAACACCCGTTAGGCAAGCTGCTCAGCGTCGTGTTTGACGGGCCGTTCGCGATTTTGCTTGGGCTATCGATGGGAATTGTCGTTCTGGCTGGCGTAATGAGCAGTTGGCGGTTTTTTCACTCATGCCGATGTGTCATGGACGCTTGGCATCGTTGGCGAGTTCATGATTTCGCCTGCAGCACACCGGCTTCACAAGAGCGATGCGCTAGCGACCGCCGGTCACGTACAGGCATTGTCCGGCCACCCAGCTTGCCGCGGGTGATGCCATATAGACGACGGCCGCTGCTATATCCTCCGGTCGGCCATAGCGCTGCATCGGAACGCCGATCATCTTGAGTAGCTCTTCGCGTTTTTCCTCCGTGTCTGTGCCCATGCAGTCGTCAAAATTCTCTGTCGGTACCGGCCCCGGCGCGATGGCATTGACGCGGATCCGTGGGGCAACTTCTACGGACATGGTGCTGGTCAGGCTGTTGACCGCCGCCTTTGCAGCGCCATAGGGCCCATTTTTGACCTGCGGGCCAAAGGCAGAGCGGGACGAGATGTTGATGATTGCACCGCCGCTCTCCGCCATTTTTCCGGCCGCAACGGTCGAACCCATCCAGACAGCTTTCAGGTTCAGGGCGATCTGAGCATCGAAATTCTCTTCCGACGTACGGGTGAGATAACGCGGCGTGCCATCGGGTATACCGCCCGCATTGTTGACCCAGATCGTCAGTTTACCCAGTTTGGCGACTGTCTCGTCCGCAAGTCGCTCAAGCGCAGACCGGTCGGTTGCGTCAGTGGCAATGGGTAATGCCTGCCGGCCGAGCGCACGGATCTCTTCGGCTACAGCGTCAAGATCGGACTGCGTCCTCGATGCCAACGCCACATCGGCCCCTGCCTCGGCAAGGCCAATTGCGATCGCTCGGCCAATGCCCTTGCCTGAACCGGTGACGACTGCCACCTCTCCATCAAGGCGAAAATTGTCCAGAATGCTGATAGCGGCCTCCCTCAAACGTCTGCGTCAGTTCGTTTAGGAACGATAGGTCGAAGCTGCAGCTTCGATACTGTCGCTTCAGCTAGTCACGATGGTGCAGCATGCCGGGCGCGGCGTTTTTAATCCGCAAGGCTAACAAAGCTGTCGATCACGCGTTTCGTGCCCGAATGCTCGAAGTTGATCTCGAGCTTGTTGCCTTCTTGATACACAACAATGCCATAGCCGAATTTGTCATGGAAGACGCGCTGTCCAATCGCGATATCGCTGCGCGGCTTGGCCGCAAAACTGGCGGCAGAGCGCTTGTTTTCGCGTACGCGGGCTTGCTTGGTCTCGTAGCCGGTAGAGATAGCGCGCTGCCATCCAGGGCCACGCTGAGAGGAACGCTGTGGCCGATCTTGCGCCACATGTGCAAACGGGTCTTCGCTTTCAGACCAGTTCGCTTGCCAAAGTGATGCGCCGCCTGTCAGCGTGGTTTCCTGATCGATATGTTCTTCAGGCAATTCTTCGATGAAGCGGCTGGGAATGCTGCTGGTCCACTGGCCGTAGATACGCCGGTTTGCTGCATGCAGGATTATGCAGCGGCGCCGGGCGCGCGTGATCCCGACATAGGCCAAGCGTCGTTCCTCCTCCAGGCTGGCCAATCCGCCTTCATCGAGCGAGCGTTGCGAGGGGAACACGCCTTCTTCCCACCCGGGCAGGAAAACGTGATCGAACTCCAGACCCTTTGCGCCATGCATGGTTATGATGGTGACCTTCTCACCATCGTCGGCCGCGTCATTGTCCATCACCAGGCTGACATGCTCTAGAAAATCGCCAAGCGTTTCGTATTCTTCCATCGCCCGCGCGAGCTCTGACAGGTTCTCTAATCGTCCAGCGGCTTCGGCGGTGCGTTCCGCATTGAGCATTTCGGTATAGCCACTCTCGTCCAACACCATGCGCAACAGGTCCGCCGGGGTGACTGCTTCAGACTGTTCGCGCCAATGTAGGAATTGGCCCAATAGCGCGGCAATAGTGCCAGCGGCACGCTTAGGCAGCTCGTCGCTATCGGCCATCTGCAGTGACGCGGCAGCTAGCGGCAGACCGGTTTTGCGCGAATGCTGGTGCATCTTTTCCAGTGTCTTTGCGCCAAGCCCGCGCTTGGGCTGGTTATAAATTCTCTCGAAAGCGAGATCGTCTTGCGGTTGAGCGATAACCCGCAGGTAAGCCAGCGCATCGCGGATTTCCGCGCGTTCGTAGAAACGGAAGCCGCCAATGATTCGGTAGTTGATCCCGATCTGGATGAAGCGATCTTCGAATTCACGCGTCTGGTATTGCGCGCGCACAAGGATTGCGACTTTGTCTAGCGGCGCGCCTTCACGTTCCAAGCGCTCAATCTCTTCGCCCACCCGGCGTGCTTCTTCGGGAGCGTCCCAAACGCCGATGACGCGCACTTTGTCACCGCCGTTGGTCTCGGTCCAAAGCGTCTTGTCGTGGCGTTCTGAATTGGTTTGGATCAGGCCGGAGGCTGCACCCAGAATGTGCGGTGTTGAGCGATAGTTCTGCTCCAGCTTCACAACCTTGGCGCCGGGGAAGTCTTTCTCGAATTTCAGGATATTGGCGACTTCGGCTCCGCGCCATGAGTAAATCGACTGGTCATCGTCTCCGACGACACAGATGTTCTTGTGCGCTTGTGCCAGCAGGCGCAGCCACAGATACTGCACCGCATTCGTGTCCTGATACTCGTCAACCAGTATGTATTTGAAGCGTTGCTGATAATCTTCTAACACTTCGCGGTATTGCCTGAAGATGTTCAGCATATGAAGCATCAGATCACCGAAGTCGCAGGCGTTGAGAGCCTTCATCCGGTCTTGATAAAGCTGGTAGAATTGTTGCCCGCGCCCATTGGCGTAGCTTTCATTCTCTACCGCATCCAGATCGCCTGGATTAAGCCCGCGGTTCTTCCAGCGGTCGATTAAGCCCGCAAGCTGACGCGCCGGCCAGCGCTTCTCATCCAGATCATTCTGCTGGATCAGCTGTTTCAGAAGGCGCAGCTGATCGTCTGTATCGATGATGGTGTAATTGCTTTGCAGCCCGACTAGCTCGGCATGGCGGCGCAGCATTTTTGCGCAAATTGAGTGGAACGTGCCGAGCCACGGCATCCCCTCAACGGTCTGCCCCAAATGCCCTGCCACGCGTTCGCGCATTTCGCGCGCCGCCTTATTGGTGAAGGTGACGCACAGGATCTGGCTTGGCCATGCACGGCGGGTTGCAACGAGATGCACCAATCGAGACGTAAGTGCAGCGGTTTTACCCGTGCCTGCGCCCGCCAGCATCAAGACCGGGCCCTCTGTCGTCAGCACTGCTTCGCGCTGCGGCGGGTTCAGCTGCGCGGCGTACGCCGGAACATTTTCGCGGCCTTGCGTAGCGGGAAGGGGGGCTGGATCGGTCATCGTTTGATGTGAACAGGTAGAGAACGTTTGCCTTGTCGGCAAGCCTCACTCCGCCTTGGTCAACAGCGTCAATCGCGCTTTACCTACCTTGCGGTCGGCCATTGGCTCGAGCCCCGCGACTTCGACTGCTTCCTTGTCTGAAGTCTCGACAGCGATCCAGGTCGCATCACCGATCCAGCCCAGCCGCAGCATCCGGTCTAAGGCAACAGATGCTGCGCCAGTGCGATAGGGCGGATCAAGCAGAATCAGATCGAGCGGTTCGCGCGCGGGAGGCAGCGACATGACCGAGGCATGCTGGACATCACTGCGGCCGCGCGCGTCAAGTGCCAGAACATTTGCCTTGATCGCGTCCACGGCCGGCTTTTCTTGTTCTACAAACAGGCAATGCGCTGCACCTCTTGAAAGTGCTTCGAGTCCAAGCGCGCCGGAACCTGCGAACAGATCGGCCACACGCAACCCATCGAAATCACCGATCCGGCTAACAAGCATGTTGAACAGCGTTTCGCGTGTGCGGTCAGCTGTTGGCCGTGTCGCATCGCCGCGCGGTGCGATCAGTTTCCGCCCGCGCCATTCGCCTGCGATGATTCTCATAATTTGAAACCGCGCTTCAATCGACTGCGGAACTTGCCCAATTCGTGTTTGCGAATCTCGCGTGCTCTACCGCGTGGCAAATCTTCCAGTTCAAACGGACCATAGGCGGTGCGGATCAACCTGCTGACCTGGAGCCCCAGATGTTCCAGAACTTTGCGCACCTCCCGGTTCTTGCCTTCGGTGATGCTGACTTCAATCCATTGGTTGCGACCCGTGCTGCGCTCAAGATTAGCGTCGATTGGGCCATAATTCACACCATCAATTGAAATGCCGTCGATCAGTTCTTCGAGTTGTTCCTGAGTCACATCGCCAAAGGTGCGCGCGCGGTAAATACGTGGGATTCCACTAGAAGGAAGCTCCATCTCGCGTTTGAGTTCACCGTCATTGGTGAGCAGCAATAGGCCCTCAGTATTGAGGTCCAGCCGCCCGATCGGCATCAATCGCGGGGTCCTCTTGGGCAAGGCATTGACCAGCGCGCTGTAGATTGTGGGCCGACCCATGGGGTCGCGTTCAGCGGTAATCAGCCCGGTTGGCTTGTGGAAGGCGAACAGCCGTGTGGGCTCTGGCGCAGCGACAGGCTTGCCATCAACCGTCACACCTTTGAGATCTGTCAGAAAGGTTGCCGGCGTATCGACTGGTTTGCCATCAATGGCGACCCGCCCGTCAGCGATCATCCGTTCGATCTCGCGACGGCTGGCAATTCCCGCACGCGCAAGCAGCTTGGCAATGCGGTCACCATCTGGGCGGTCTGCGGAGGGGGGAGGAGCCTTTGGCATATCCCAGCCGGTTACGCGCTCAATTGATTCCGCGCAACGCTTCTTGAACCACTTCGTGGAAGCGGTGAATGCCGCCTTCGAGCGTGCCGAGAGTCAAATTTGGAATTGCTCCTGTCGACAAGCCCTGCTGACCAAGCTCCGCCGCGCGAAAATCCTCTGAAGCGAAGACGCCTCCGTCCAACAGCGCCCAGCTGCGTTCCCAGTGATCGCGTGCCTTGTCCGTGGCAGGAGCCTCCGGGATCAACATGAAGTCCTCAACCAGAGTCAGATCGTGCGCTTGAGGCATCAGCACCATTACATTTAGATAATCCGGGCTGGGGATGATGATGGTAGCTGGCAACAATTGATAGGCGTATGTGACGACCCTGCGCAGCGCGGCCATATCGTTCAGGTCAACGCCTTCCATGTCTTCGAGCCTGCCCACGGCGCTGCGCTGGTGCGGGCCTATCTGATCACCGCTGGTCACGCCATCCTTGAAGAAGGGGCCGATGGTTTGCGAATGCAGCCGGGTGACATGGTAGCTTTCAAGGAACGCATCCATGATGAGCTTCCAATTGCCTTTGACTGTGTGCGTCTTGCGGCGGAACAACACGTGCTCCGCCATTCCAAACGCGTCAAAATCTTCGCCAAGGATGCGTGCATGCATAAAGTCAGCGTTATCTTGCGGAGCGAACCAGATTAGTCCGCCAGCCTCGCAGCTTGGCAATTCGATCAAGCCGTAGTGTTCCTTGTCCATCCCGGGAAAGGTTTCCGGACGGGGCAGGGCAAGCAATTTACCGTCCAACCGGTAGGTCCAGGCATGGTAAGGGCAGACCAGCCGCTTGGCGCATTGCACGTCGTCACCTTCGACCAGCCGCGTACCGCGATGGCGGCAAACGTTCAGGAACACATGCGCCGTGCCATCTGCATCGCGCGTGATCAGCAGCGGGCGCCCGGTTGCGTCATGCGGCAAGGCCATTCCCGCATGAGGCAAGACCGCGCTGGGGCAGAGGATTTGTGGCAATCGATCAAACAATGCCGCTTTCTCTCGCGTCCAGTGCGCCGGATCGGTGTAAACGCTCGCGGGAACTTGCGTGATGCCGTTTCCGCTGCGCTCCTCTCCACGTGCAACAGCCCGCGCCAGTGCCAATTGTCCCTCTGTCGGGCGCAAAGGTGGTGATTTCGTTGCAGCCTCGTTCATCCGGACGTTCCTATTCCTCTCAACCATGGGTAGTGTCGCACAAGTTTGACGTTTCTGGAAGGACGCTAGGGAATGGCTGTTGCCACTGCCGACAAGAAGAAATCTGCATGGAAGGCGCTGGTATTAGCGCTGACCAACCGGAAAACCGGCTTTATGCTGATTTTCGGCTTTGCCAGTGGCCTGCCGTTCGCACTGTTCCTCGGCACGCTGTTCGCATGGCTAACAGAGGCCGAGGTCGAGCTGGAGACGATGGGCATTTTCTCGCTTATCGGGCTTGCATACGCTTTCCAATTCCTGTGGTCCCCATTGATCGACAAGGTCGATCTTCCGCTGCTGCGCAAGCTTGGCAAGCGCAAGCAATGGATTGTGCCGATGCAAGTGGCGTTGGGCACGATTCTCGTCACGCTCAGCCTGCTAGACCCCAAGTCGCAACTTGGCTTGTTTTCGCTATTGGCCGGGATCGGGGCGTTTGCCAGTGCGACGCAGGATATTGCAATAAATGCCTGGCGTATCGACGTAGCCGACGATGTTGCAACGATCGATATCCTCTCGACCATTTACCAGATGGGATATCGGTTCAGCTCGCTGGTTGGTGGCGCGTTGGGACTGATTATCGCGGCACGGATCGGATGGCCGGAAACCTATATGCTGATGGGAGCAATCTTGCTGACGGCAGGATTTCTGGGGCTGTTTGCGCCCAATGGCGATGGAGATGCCGCAAACACTATGGCCGCGAGTGATGAACTGGTGCGCGAATTGCGCAAGGCGGGCGAGCTTGATCCGAAAATCCGCGCCCGCGCATTAGCGATTGTCGGCGTGCTCTGGGCCGGTGCGATTGGCGTCGTGTTGAGCTTCATGATCATGTCGATGACCTATGCGCCAGCGGACAGGCCAAACCCCACCCAATTCACGCTCAACTTCGGTCCCTGGATTATTGTTGCCACGATCATACTGCCAGCTCTGATCGCTGGCTGGCTCGCAAGCCAAAAAAAGCAGGGCAACTATTTGTTAGAGCAAGACGCTCCGCCATCAAGCGGCGCGGGCTTTGCGATGGACCACCTCTATCGCGCTCTTGTGCTGCCGCTGGTTGAGTTTGTTGGGCGGATGGGATGGAGCCTGGTCCTTATACTGGCGGTCGTGCTGACCTACCGGATTTGCGACGCGATCTGGGGCACGTTTGCCTATCCGTTTTATTTGGGAGAGCTGAATTACACCAACGACGAAGTGGCGTTTGCCTCCAAGTTCTTCGGCGTGGGCGCGATTATCGGCGGCCTTGCATTGGGTGGTTTCTTGCTCACTGTGATCGGCCGCATGGCTACGCTATTCATCGGCGGATTGCTCGCGGCACTGACGAACCTGCTTTATGCCGATCTGGCGATTGGCGGGCACAATATGCAAGCGCTGAGCGATCTTGTCGGCTTCACATGGCTGATCATGCAGGTGCCCGGAATTGGCAGCGCTGCGCTCGCTAAACTCACCTTCACGATTTTCTTCGAGAATCTGGCGATTGGCATTGCGGGGGCGGCCTATATCGCCTGGCTCAGCTCGATCGTGTCGAAGAAGTTCAGCGCGGTGCAATATGCCCTGCTATCATCACTCACTCTGCTGGTGGGCACGCTGGGGCGTGGAGCGCTGGGTGAGATGATAGAGGATCAGGGCTATTTCGACGTGTTCGTACTGACGACTTTCATCGGGCTTGCTGCTGTCGTGCTGGTGTGCCTTGAATGGTGGCGCGAACGGCGCGCGGGGCGCAATTCAGGTGTCATCGCGCTAGAAGCGCTTGCGGCGGAGTAGTCAGTCCGGAATCTCGTCATTGAGGCGCAGCACCTCGCCCGCGAGATAGAGCGAACCAGCGATAAGGACCGGCAATCCGTCATCGCGCAATCTGTCAATCGCCTTGCTAACATCAGAGGCAGATGCAGCCGTCGCGCCAAACGCCTCTGGCGGATGGCAAGGGAAGCCAGGCACGGGAACAACCGTGATCGTCTCCAGTGAAGCTGCGAGCGGAGCGACCAGCGAAGCAGGATCTTTGCCTTCGATCATGCCAATCACCAGATGCACTTTATGTCCGGCAAAATACGCGCCCAGCATGGCCCCCGCCGAAGCGTTGTGCCCACCGTCTAGCCAAACCTCGCGCCCTTGCGTCAACGGACCATCGGCCAGTCGATGAAGCCGCGCAGGCCAGCTCGCAGTGCGAAGCCCGACCGCAACTGCATTGTCTGAAACGTCGATCTTTGATTGGGAACGCAGCATTGCTATCGCCAAGCCGGCATTCAGACCCTGATGTTCGCCGGGAAGAGCCAGTTCGCGTCCATCCACGCGCGATGCGACGAACACAGGCGCTCCAGCTGGGTTTGCGACTGCTTCGATTGCCTGCTTCTCTTGCTCCGGCTGAGCAATCGTCACCAGCGGCACGCCCTGTTTCGCGATCCCCGCTTTCTCGAATGCAATCCGAGCCATTGGTTCTTGCGGTACGCCTTCCTCTGGCGCGAGGAGGAACTTCTCGTGATCGATCCCCAGCGCAGCAATTCCGCAAGCTGCCAGCGCACCCGGCTCAAGCACATTGGTTGCATCCAACCGCCCACCAAGGCCGACTTCCACCACACACGCATCGGCTGGAACGCGCGCGAATTCCACAAACGCCGCCGCAATGCTGATCTCGAAGAAGCTGCAATCGAGCCCCTCGGCGGCGTCAAACACCTGCTCCAGCAGTTCCGCCAACCGTGCGTCTTCGATCAGTTTGCCCGCCACCCGGAACCGCTCGTTATAGCGCACCAGATGCGGGCTGGTGGTGACGTGGACTTTGTACCTCTCCGCCTCCAGCATCGCGCGCAGGAAGGCGCAGGTTGATCCCTTTCCATTGGTCCCCGCGACGTGAAACACAGGCGGCAATCGCTTGTGCGGATCGCCAAGTTGCCGCATCAATTCTTGGATCGCATCGAGCCCCAGCGTGTCACGCTGAATGCTTAAGCTGCCAAGTCGGTCGAGCTGGGCCTGAACGCGCGGATCGTCCGAGCGCCCCATATCGCGCATAGCGGTGACGCCTTAAGCGGCCTTGCGCGGCTGCAAATAGCCGAGCACGGTTGCAAGCTGTTCCTTCAGGTCCGCACGGTGCACCACCATGTCGACCATCCCGTGCTCGTAGAGATATTCCGCGCGCTGGAACCCCTCGGGCAATTGCTCGCGGATCGTATCCTGGATCACGCGCTGTCCGGCAAAGCCGATCAGTGCACCTGGCTCCGCGATCTGAATATCGCCCAGCATGGCATAGCTGGCGGTTACGCCGCCGGTGGTCGGGTCTGTCAGCACGACGATATAGGGCAAGCCCGCTTCTTTCAGGCGGCGCGTCATCACGGTTGCCTTGGGCATTTGCATCAGGCTGAGGATGCCTTCCTGCATGCGTGCACCGCCTGCGGCGGTCACCACGACATATGCCGACCGGCGCTCCAATGCCTTTTGCGCGCCCGCGACAAAGGCCGCACCCACCGCCATGCCCATCGATCCGCCCATGAAGCCGAAATCCTGAACGCCGACCACCGCCACGCGGCCGTCAATCGTGCCGGAACCGACGCTGAAGGCATCGGCATGCGTATTGTTCGCCCGCGCCATTTTGAGCCGGTCAGTGTATTTCTTGCTGTCCTTGAACTTGAGCGGGTCTTCCTCGACCTCAGGCTGATCGAGCATCTCGAAACCATCGTCCAGCAGCAGCTTCAGCCGCTGATCCGCGCTGATCCGGCCATGATGGTCGCACCGCGGGCAGACCCACAGATTGTCCTTATATTCCTGCTCGAACAGCATCTCTGCGCAGGACGGGCATTTGACCCACAAATCCTTCTCGCTGATTCGCTTTTCGCCGAAGCCGATGGAGTTTCGAACGCGTGTAAACCAGTTCATCTGTTGTCCTATCGCGCGGTTTGGATCGCAAGTGCGAGAGCCGACGTCAGTTCCTTTAGCTGCTCCGGCGCGTCTTTGCCAAACTTTCCGACCAGTTCGACCAGAGCCGAGCCGACGACCACGCCATCGGCGACCTTTGCGATTTCTGCGGCTTGTTCAGGCGTGCGCACGCCGAAACCCACCGCAACAGGCAGATCGGTCGATTGCTTGATGCGGCTGACATTGTCTTCGATGGAGTCGATTGCGGCCTGTTGCTTGCCGGTGATGCCCGCAACGGAAACGTAATAGACGAAGCCCTCGGACCCTTGGAGCACGGAGGGAAGCCGCGCTGCATCGGTTGTGGGTGTCGCGAGGCGGATCGGTGCAACGCCTGCTTCGCGCAGGGCGGGGCCGAGTTCCTCGTCCTCTTCGGGGGGAATGTCGACGCAGATCACGCCATCAACGCCGCAGCCCATGCATTGCTCGGCAAACCACCCCGGCCCACGCCGGATCATCGGGTTGGCATAGCCCATCAGAACCAGCGGAATGTCCGGGTGCCGCTCGCGGAATTCATTCGCGATCATAAGCACGTCTGCCGTGGTTGTGCCTTTGCCCAGGCTGCGCAGGTTCGCGGCCTGAATCGCCGGCCCATCGGCCATCGGATCGGTGAAAGGCATGCCCAGCTCTATCACATCCGCACCGCCCTCGACCAGCGCGTCGAGATTGGCCGCGGTGTCGCCATCGCCAGTGGTGATGAAGCACACGAGCGCGGGGTGCGGCTTGGAGAAGGCGTTTGAGAGGCGGTTGGATTCGGTCATTTCCGGGCGTGAAGTCCTACAGTATGGAACACATGGAACACTGTCCTAGGGGCGAAAAATCTTGCGTCAATTCGAGTGCAATTTTCGGCGCGGTTCCAGAGGTTTGAAGCATTCTTCATATGTGTCTTATGGCATTGCTGCGGGTGTGTAGGACAGGCCAACAATCGTCATTCACGCGAAAGCGAGAATCCAGAATTGCAGGGCGCAGTTCGAGCCGCTCTGGATTCCGGGTCAAGCCCGGAATGACGAGCAGAGTGTCATTCATTTCGTGTGCCTGAGGTAGATCAGTTGGCTGGCTTCGCTGAGGATTCCCATAAAAACCGCTAAGCCAATACGTTCCAACATCGGCCCAGGATCGCGTTCAAATACTATGTCTGCGCCAAGCATTGCCAAGAAGAAGAGCACTGCAATTACGGCGACGTTTCGGACGAAAAGAGCCTTCGCACTCACATCTCCACTCCCAGCTTTTCAGCCACTGTGAAAATGTCCTTGTCGCCGCGGCCGCACAGATTCATCAGGATGATCTGATTATCGCGCATCTGCTTCGCGCGGTCGGCAACGGCGGCGATGGCGTGTGATGGTTCAAGCGCCGGAATGATCCCCTCGGTGCGGCAAAGCAGCTGGAAGCCGTCCAATGCTTCGTCATCGGTAACAGCGGTATATTCGACGCGGCCTGACTCTTTCAGCCACGCATGCTCCGGACCGATACCGGGATAATCCAGCCCGGCGCTGATCGAATGGCCTTCGGTGATCTGACCGTCCTCATCCTGCAACAGGTAAGTCTTGTTGCCGTGGAGCACACCGGGCGCGCCGCCCAAAAGGCTTGCCGCATGTTCATCTCCATCCAGCCCATGCCCCGCCGCCTCGACGCCCAGCATCTTCACTTCCGGATCATCGAGGAAGGGGTGGAACAGCCCGAGCGCATTCGAACCGCCGCCTATGCAGGCAACCAGCAGATCCGGCAGGCGGCCTACGCGATCGAGCATCTGCTCGCGCGCTTCCTTACCGATCACGCTCTGGAAGTTGCGCACCATCTCCGGATAGGGATGCGGCCCTGCTGCCGTACCGATGATGTAGAAGGTGTCATGGACGTTCGCGACCCAGTCACGCAGCCCTTCGTTCATCGCATCTTTCAGCGTCGCACCGCCGCTGGTGACGGGGACAACTTCCGCGCCGAGCAGCTTCATACGGAAGACGTTGGGCGATTGCCGCTTCACGTCCTCTGCGCCCATGTAGATCACGCAAGGCAGACCAAAGCGTGCGCAGACGGTCGCGGTGGCGACGCCATGCTGGCCTGCACCGGTTTCCGCGATGATCCGCGTTTTGCCCATGCGGATCGCGAGCAGGATCTGCCCGATGCAATTGTTGATCTTGTGCGCGCCGGTGTGGTTGAGTTCGTCGCGCTTGAACCAGACCTGTGCGCCGCCCAGCGCCTCTGTCAGCCGCTCCGCGAAGTAGAGTGGTGAAGGGCGCCCGACATAATGCTTCATCAGGTCGTTGAACTCGCGCGCGAATTCGGGGTCGGCCTGCGCCTTGCGATATTCCTTTTCGAGATCGAGGATCAGCGGCATCAGCGTTTCGGCGACATAACGCCCGCCAAACTGGCCGAAATGCCCGCGCTCGTCAGGCTGGTTGCGAAATGAATTGGGGGTATTTTCTGTCATGGATTTCTCAAGCTTCCAGAGCCGCTTTGCAGAACGCGCGGATCAAGTCCACATCCTTCACGCCCGGCGCGCTTTCCAAGCCGCTGGATGCGTCGACCAGCGGCGCGCCGGTTGCCCGGATTGCCTCAGCGACATTGTCGGGCGTCAGACCGCCCGCAATGCCCCAATCGACCAGGTGCTTGTGCCCCGCCAGAAGGTTCCAGTCGAAGGCGGTGCCATTGCCCCCAGGCAGCGCTTTTGCAGGAGCGTCAAACAGCAGACGGTCGACCTTGCCGACATATGCCGCGCTGCGTTCCAGTGTGCCCGCATCTCTCAGGCCCAACGCTTTCCACACTTTGAGTTGTGTCTTTTCGCGGACCATTTCGGTCCACTCAGGGGTCTCGCGACCATGGAACTGGACCACATCGGGTTTGACGGCGGCAAGCGCCTTGGCGGTCGCATCGGGTTGCTGATTGACCAGCAAGAGCACCACTTTAACGTTGGCCGGCACACGCGCACGCAGCTTGGCCGCATCTTCCAGCGAGACATGCCGTGCGCTCGGCTCGAAATGCACGAGGCCGACATGTGTCGCGCCCGCATCTACAGCGGCGTCGATAGTCTCGGGCGTTGAAAGCCCGCAGATTTTGATCTGAACTGACATTCTTGGCCTCTAAAGCGTCGCTTCGATTGCGCGAGCGGCCTCCAGCGGGTCATCCGCTTTGCTGATCGGGCGGCCAATCACCAGCACGCTGGCGCCATCATCTCGAGCCTTGCGCGGAGTGACCACGCGTTTCTGATCGCCCGTGGCCTTTCCGCCGGGGCGAAGGCCGGGCACGACGAAGAAGCCGTCTCTCCATTGCTGGCGTACCGCGCCCACTTCTTGCCCTGAGCAGACAATTCCATCGAGCCCGGCATCATGCGCGAGTTCGGCCAGCCGCATAACCTGATCATGCGGCGAACCCTTAATGCCAGTGCGGGTCATGTCGCGCTCATCAAGGCTGGTGAGCATAGTCACCGCAACCACCTTGCACCCGTCAGCCGCTGCGGTCTTGGCATCTTCCATCATCGCGCGCCCGCCACTGGCGTGAATCGTGACAATCACTGGTTCCAGAACATGGATCGCCTGCATCGCTCCGGCAACGGTGTTGGGGATATCGTGCAGTTTCAGGTCAAGGAAGATCGGCAGGCCGGTGGCGTGCGCGATTTCGTGTACCCCGTGATGGCCATGCGCGCAGAAGAATTCCAGGCCCAGCTTTACTCCGCCAATATGCGATTTCACCTTGTTAAGCAGCGCCTTCGCCGGCTCAATCTGAGGCAAATCCAGGGCAAGGTAGACGGGGTTGCTCATTAGTTGCTGTCTTGTTTCAGTGTGTCGTCAGTAGGGGCAGGATCTGTGGCTGGCGGCGCAGGCGCAGTTGACGCCGGAGAGGGCGGCGGCGCGCTATGGCGGCTGCTGAGAGCGTTTGAACGCACCGCGTTTTCCAGGCTCGCGATCCGGCGGTTCAGGCTCCATTTCGCGCCACGATGGTACAGCCACATCGGTACAAGTCCGAGCAGGAATGATACGATGACCAGAACCGGCACCTTCGTTTCGACCACGAAGTCTCCCCAAAGGTTCACGTCAACAGCCTTCCAGTTGATGGCCGAAAACAGTGCGATCCCGACAAAGATCAGTACCCAAAGAATCGTGCGGACAATCTGCATTGTTGTATCCCCTCAAACCTTTGTATCCGAAGCCTAAGCGTTTTCGCGAAGGAGTCTAGGCGGCTCGTCTCAAGCGCCTAGGAGCCAAACACACGAGCAAAGACAGTGTCGACGTGCTTAAAGTGGTAATCCAGATTGAATTTTTCCTCGAGTTCCTCGGTCGAAAGCGCTGCGGTGACTTCCTCATCGGCTTTCAAAAGCTCGAGCAGCGACAGTTTGCCGTCCGATTCCCACACCTTCATCGCGTTGCGCTGAACCAGGCGGTACGCATTGTCGCGCGTGATCCCCGCTTGCGTCAGCGCCAAAAGCACGCGCTGCGAATGAACCAGACCGCCCATCATATCGAGGTTCTTCTGCATACGTTCCGGATAGACCAGCAGCTTGTCCACCACGCCTGTCAGGCGAGCCAAAGCAAAATCGAGCGTGATCGTCGCATCCGGGCCAATAAAGCGCTCAACCGAACTGTGCGAGATATCGCGCTCGTGCCAAAGCGCGACATTCTCCAGCGCAGGCACGGCATAGCCGCGGATCATGCGGGCCTGTCCGGTCAGGTTTTCTGTAAGGATAGGATTGCGCTTGTGCGGCATCGCGCTTGAGCCCTTTTGTCCCGGCGCGAAGTATTCCTCGGCTTCCAGAACTTCGGTGCGCTGCAGATGTCGCACTTCGACCGCAAGGCGCTCGATCGAGCTGGCGATGACAGCGAGTGTAGAGAAATACATCGCATGGCGATCACGCGGGATTATCTGCGTCGAGACTGGCTCCGGTGTCAGGCCCAGCTGCTCGGCGACATATTCTTCAACCGAAGGATCTATATTGGCAAAGGTGCCTACCGCTCCGCTGATCGCGCAAGTCGCGATTTCGGCGCGTGCATTGACGAGGCGCGTCTTGCATCGATCAAATTCGGCATAGGCTTGCGCGAGCTTCAGTCCGAAAGTGACCGGCTCTGCATGGATGCCGTGACTGCGCCCGATGGTTGGAGTGAACTTGTGCTCCTCTGCGCGGCGTTTGATCGCCGCAAGCAGTGCATCCATATCTTCCAGCAGAATGTCGGTTGCCCGCACCAGCTGCACCGCGAGCGTGGTGTCGAGTACGTCGCTGCTGGTCATGCCTTGGTGCATGAAGCGTGCCTCGGGGCCGACTTGTTCTGCCACCCAGTCAAGGAACGCGATCACATCGTGCTTGAGAACGGCTTCCTTGGCATCAATTGCGGCCACATCGATCTTGGGTCCGGTTGCCCACCAGTCCCACAGCGCTTTCGCCCCGCTTTCCGGTACAACGCCCAGATCGGCGAGCTTCTGCGTCGCATGCGCTTCGATCAGGAACCAGATTTGATATTTGCTCTCCGGCTCCCAAATCGCCGTCATGGCAGGGCGGGCATAGCGAGGAACCATCTTCGAACTCCGATCGAGGTATTAAACGTGTGAGGCGCGGCTATGCGGTGCAGCCAAGAATGGCAAGGGGGTAGGGGTACGGAACTTGCGCTTTCCCCTGCTACCATGCTGCTGCAATGTAACGGTCCTGCATCTGGCGCGAACCAGAGGGGCAGGAGGAAACAGCAGATGGCCGGGCAGGCAAAGACCGCGGAAACAGGCGTGCAAGCGGGCAAGGAAAGTACGCTTTGGCGTAAACTCGCCCGCGTATACGTCGGCACTACGGTCGTGGCCGCATTCATGATCAGCGGTGTGCATCCAAGTGTCACCCTGTACCCGGTGCTTTTGCTGGGCCTGTATGATGTCCGCCGTCGCTTTGGGTGTGCTTACAGTGCCTGCTATGGCGCAGCGAGACCCGGCCTATGCCGCCGCGCGTTCGTCCGGCCAAGTGGGCGAGAAAATGGACGGCTATCTAGCAATAGTAGGTTCCGCGACCCCCGAACTTCAACGGTTGGTGAGCGACATCAATATCAAGCGTCGAGCAGTCTATGCACAGCAAGCCCGCGAGAATGGCATAACGCTTGAGGAATACGCGCTGTCGACTGGTTGCCAGCTGATTCTCAAGACAGTGCCGGGGGAGATGTATCAGGCACCTGATGGTTCGTGGCAAACGCGCACATCGGCCTCGCCGCTGCGCGATTCGCGCTTTCCTCCGGGCTAAATGCTGGCTGAAATCGGGCGAAATACGTTGATTTTTCGCTGCACTGCAAAATAGCGCTGACTTTCAGCGTAAAGCGGCCCGCTTGCGGTTGACTTGCCTATAGGCCTCGCCTAGTGGGCAGGCGCCCTCGGCGGGCACCTTTTTGCGCGTGCTGCGCATTCCATATCTGGAGGCTGGCATGAGTGAAGAAAAACCCGCACGAGAACCCATCGCTGAGGATGCGCGAATTGACGCGCTCGAAGCGCGGCTGAAGGCCGCACGCGAGCGTGAAGAGGAACGCAACCAGCCAAAGGTGCAGGGTGCTGATGCGAATTATCGCATGGGCAACCGGGTGCTGGCGGATCTGCTTGGTGGGATCTTTGGCGGCTTTGTTATCGGCTGGGTGATTGATCACTTCGCTGGAACATCGCCCTGGGGCCTGTTGGTGATGCTGTTCCTCGGGATCATTGTTGCCTTCAGAAACGTTATTCGTTCAGCAAACGCGCACTCTGCCGATCCTGACAAGGATCAGTAACAGTGCCCAAGAGTTTTAGGCGTTAGGGACCAGACGATCGTGGCAGCCGAAGAAGGCAAGGTAGACCCAATGAAGCAATTCGCCATTGAGCCGTTGTTCGGCACAGGCGATTTCACGGTGGCCGGTTACAATCTCGCTTTTACCAATTCCGCACTGTGGATGCTGATTGCCACTGTGCTGCTTTGGGTATTCGTCGCAGGCGGCATGAAGCGTCAGCTCGTGCCTGGCCGCTGGCAGATGGCCGTCGAAAGCTTCACCGGCTTTATTGATGACATGCTGGAAGCCAATGTGGGCAAGGAAGGGCGCAAATATGTGCCTTACATCTTCAGCCTTTTCATGTTCATCCTATTCGCCAACCTGTTGGGCCTTTTGCCAGTGGGTGTGGTGCCTGGTGTCCACGCCTTCACCTTTACCAGTCACTTCACGGTAACCGGCGTTCTGGCGATCCTCAGCTTTGCGATCGTTTTGATTGTTGGTTTCTGGAAGCACGGCCTGCACTTTTTCAGCCTGTTCGTGCCGCACGGCACGCCGCTGTGGCTGATCTGGCTTATCCCGGTGATCGAGTTGATCTCTTTCCTCGTTCGTCCGTTCAGCCTGGCGTTGCGTCTGTTCGTTGCCATGATGGCCGGCCACGTACTGTTGAAAGTGCTCGCCAGCTTCGTGATTGGCAGTGTGAATGCGGGCGCGGTTTACGGTGGCTTGATCGGTATCCCAAGCTTGATCCTGATGGTTGCCATCAGCGCGCTGGAAATCCTGGTCGCGGGAATTCAGGCCTATGTTTTCGCTCTTCTGACGTCGCTGTACATCAACGACGCAGAGAATCTTCACTGAGTTTTTTCTCACTCAATTTTCAAGTTTCCACCTAAAGGAGTTTTTCACAATGGAACCAGCAGCAGCACAGCTTATCGGTGCCGGTCTCGCAGCGATTGGTTGCGGCGCCGCAGCCATCGGTGTGGGCAACGTTTTCGGCTCTTTCCTTGAGTCAGCATTGCGTAACCCGGGCGCAGCAGACAGCCAGCAGGGCCGTCTGTTCATCGGCTTCGCCGCAGCAGAACTTCTCGGTCTGCTGGCCTTCGTCGTTGCGATGATCCTGATCTTCGTTGCTTAAGACGATTTGCATTATCCGGTCGGCTCCATCAGCCGACCGGGCAGTGTCTCTATGGAATTGATTTTCGGACCCTACGCATGCCTCAGATAGCTCAACTTGCCGAAGTCTGGTCCAGCCAGGTCTTCTGGACACTGATCTTCTTCGGTCTCACTTTCTTCGTCATCGGGCGCGGAATGGTGCCGAAGGTGATGGAGACCGTGGCTTTGCGTGACAAGCAGATCGCAGACGATCTGGCTGCCGCTCAAGCTGCGCGTGACATTGCTGACGAGCAGGAAGAGGCATGGCGCAAGCGCGAGAATAAGAACCATGCGAAGGCGCAGGCCGTGATCGCCAAAGCCAAGGCGGATGCCGCGGCTAAGAATGAAAAGAAGATCGCCGCCGCGCAGAAGCGACTGGACAAGAAGCTGGCAGAAGCTGAGCAGCGGATCGGTGAAGCGCGCGGTGCGGCAATGGCCGAAGTAGAGGACGTGGCTGCTGAGGCAGCGCAGGATATCGTGGCGCGTATTGCTGGAGCATCGGTTGATGGTGCAGCTGCAAAGGCCGCGGTGAAGGAGGCCATGACCAATGGTTGATGCTCTCACAATTCTGATCGCTGCGGGCGATAACGAGCCAGCGGCTCTGGGTCTCGACTCCTACCAATGGGTATCGATCGCGATGCTTGTTCTGGTCGGTATCTTCATCTGGAATAAGGTCCCTGGCCTGATCACGGGCGGGCTTGATTCCAAGATTCAGGAGATCAAGGACCAGCTGGACGAAGCGAAGAATCTGCGGGCAGAGGCCGAAGCCCTTCGCGACGAATATGCTACCAAGATCAAGGATGCTGAAAAGCACGCGGAAGACATGCTTGCCAATGCAGAGCGTGATGCCGACGCAATCCTCAAGAAAGCCGAAGCTGATGGCAAGCTGATGGTCGAGCGCCGCAAGCGCATGGCCGAAGATAAAATTGCAACAGCAGAGCGTGAGGCTGTTGCTGAAGTCAAATCGGTTGCCGTCAATGCCGCAGCTGCGGCAGCGCGCACTCTGATTGCCGATAGACACGATGCTGAAGCCGACAAGAAGCTCGCTAACGAAATGATCTCTTCGATCTGAGCTTAGGCTTGCATTAGAGCAAATGGGGCGGCCAGCGATGGTCGCCTTTTTTGTCTGCGCGTATATTCTCTATTCGCCCAGCTCAAACACTACTTTGCCGACCAGTTCACGGTTGGCCATAGCTTCGAAGCCTTCGCGCCACTGTGAGAGTGGCAGCATGCGATCGATTGCAGGTTTGATGCGATCTTCGCTGGCAAGTTTTGCTATTTCGCCACTGATCGCGGCACCGCGCTCCGGGAAACGCCGCGAATACTCTCCCGCGCGTAGACCTACAATAGAAAAGCCCTTTATCAGCGGGATATTGGTCGCGATGTCAGCGATCCGCCCGCTGGTAAATCCAACCACCACCAACTTGCCCGCAAAGCTGACGCAGCGCGTGCATTCATCGAACACATCGCCGCCCACCGGGTCGAACACGACATCGCACAGCTTGCCGCCGGTAATCTCGCTAACCTGTTCGCGGAAGCGGCCTTCGCTAACGATCACCGCATCTGGCGCATAGAGCTGCTCGATCTGCGCGCGCTTTGCATCGACGCCTGTCTCTGCGATTACCTTTGCGCCCATCGCCTTGGCGAGATTAACGGCAGCCAGTCCCACGCCGCCGCTCGCCCCCGTTACTAGTACCCACTGGCCTGCCTTAAGACCGCACAGTTCGATCAAGCCGGTGTAAGCTGTTGAGTAAGCCGCGCCCATGGCCGCGCCTTCGGCAAAGCTTATTCCAACGGGAAGGGGGCTCAGGCCGCGCTCTGGCACGCAGGCAAACTCGGCGAAGGCGCCGGTCTTGTTGCCGCCAATCACTTTGTCGCCAGGTTTGAAGACGCTATTAGTGTCTGCTTCAATGACTTCGCCTGCCAGTTCCAGCCCGCTGGTAAACGGCGGCCGGGGTTTGAACTGGTATTTTCCCTGCGTCATTAGCAGGTCAGGGAAGTTGAGCGAAGCGGCGCGAACGCGAACCAGAACTTCGCCGGGTATGCGTTCAGGCGGCTCGACTTCGTTCAAGGATACGCCTGACAAATCCTCTGTAAGCTCCAAGACGCGTAGCGCCTTCATACGGATTAGAATTTGTCTTTCGCGGCCCGCAGCGCCGCAAATGTCTCGTACGGAGCATCTCCGCCCCACTTCGCCATCAGTACCGGATCGTCAGCGCGCAGGAAGGGGTTCGTCTCAAGCTCGCGCGCAAGCCGTGTCGGTACGGTCGGTTCGTCCTTCGCGCGCTTGGCATCGATCTCGTCCGAATAGGCTTGCAGTGCCGCATTGTCGGGATCCGCGTGTAGAGCGAATTTCGCGTTGGAAGTGGTGTATTCGTGCGCGCAATACAGCATGGTTTCCGGCGGGAATTGCTTGATCCGCGATAGACTGTCCCAGAATTGCTTGGGCTCGCCTTCGAACATTCTGCCGCAGCCCAGCGCGAACACACTGTCGCCGACGAAGGCGACACCAGCGTCGGGGATGTGAAACGCAATATGGCCGTTAGTGTGGCCCGAAACATCGATCACATCGGCCTTGAAGCCGCCCAGCGAAACGATGTCGCCATGGGCCACGACCTGATCGATCTCGGAAAGTTTCTCGACTTCCTTGGGCGCGATCACCTTTGCGCCGGTGGCCTCGACGATAGCCTTGTTACCGCCTGCATGATCGGGATGCCAATGCGTGTTCCAGGTATGCGTGATGGTCCAGCCTTTGGCCTCGGCTTGTTTCAAATATTCCTTCGCATCCGGCGTATCGATCGCCGCGGTTTCACCGCTTGCCGGATCATGAATGAGGAATCCGTAGTTGTCGGACAGGCACGGGAATTGGTGGATTTGTATAGTCATGCCCTGTTACCTAGTGGCCAGAGCGCCAATAGAAAAGGCCCACCTGCTCAAATGAGCAGGCGGGCCTTGTCTGTTTCCGTCTGAAAGCGTTGAAGTGGCTTATTCGCCCTTCTTCAAGGCTTCGCCAAGGATGTCGCCGAGCGAAGCGCCGCTGTCGGAAGATCCGAACTGCTGCACTGCTTCCTTCTCTTCAGCGATCTGACGTGCCTTGATGGAGAAGTTAGGCTTCTTCGAACGGTCAAAGCCGGTGATCATGGCGTCGACCTTCGAGCCGACCTGGAAGCGATCCGGGCGTTGCTCGTCACGGTCACGACCAAGATCGGAACGCTTGATAAAGCCGGTTGCGCCGTCGTCGCCGATCTGAACTTCGAGGCCGCCATCGCGAACTTCGAGGACAGTGACAGTAACGGTCTGGCCTTTGCGCAGTGCACTTGAGTCTGCGCCGTCTGCCGAAGGCGCACCCTTTTCAAGCTGCTTCATGCCGAGGCTGATACGCTCTTTCTCGACGTCGACGTCGAGAACGATTGCTTTGACCTCTTCACCCTTGCGGTGCAGCGCCAATGCGTCTTCGCCCGAGATGCCCCATGCGATGTCTGACATGTGGACCATGCCGTCGACGTCGCCTTCCAAGCCGATGAACAGGCCGAATTCGGTCGCGTTTTTGACTTCGCCGGTGACTTCAGTGCCGACTGGGTGCTTCTGTGCGAAATCTTCCCAAGGGTTACCCTGAGCTTGCTTGAGGCCAAGCGAAATGCGGCGCTTCTCGCTATCGACTTCGAGAACCAGAACTTCGACTTCCTGGCTGGTCGAAACGATCTTGCCAGGGTGCACGTTCTTCTTCGTCCAGCTCATTTCGGAAACGTGGACCAGGCCTTCGATGCCAGCTTCCAGTTCAACAAAGGCACCATATTCGGTGATGTTGGTGACTGTGCCAGACAGTTTCGCGCCAACCGGATATTTCGCGACCACGCCACCCCATGGATCGCTTTCGAGCTGCTTCATGCCCAGGCTGATGCGCTGCGTGTCTTCGTTGATACGGACAATCTGTACAGTAACGGTCTGGCCGATCTCGATGATCTCGCTCGGGTGATTGACGCGCTTGTAGCTCATGTCGGTGACGTGGAGCAGGCCGTCGATGCCACCCAGGTCAACGAATGCACCGTAATCGGTGATGTTCTTGACCACGCCGTCCATAACCTGACCTTCAGCGAGATCATTGATCAGCTCGCTGCGCTGTTCCGCACGGGTTTCTTCGAGAACCGCACGACGTGAAACGACGATGTTGCCACGGCGACGATCCATTTTCAGGATCTGGAACGGTTGCGGCACATCCATCAGCGGAGTGACATCGCGAACCGGGCGGATGTCGACCTGTGAACCGGGCAGGAAGGCTACGGCACCGTCGAGATCGACAGTGAAGCCGCCCTTGACGCGGCCAAAGATACGGCCGTCTACGCGCTTGCCTTCGCCAAATTCGTTTTCAAGCTTGTCCCAGGCAGCTTCGCGGCGCGCGCGGTCGCGGCTGAGCATGGCTTCGCCGTCTGCGTTCTCGACACGGTCGACAAAGACTTCGACTTCGCTGCCGACAGTCAAGCCGTGATCGTCTTCGCCACGGGAAAATTCTTTGAGTGAGACGCGGCCTTCTGATTTTAGGCCCACATCGATCATCGCCATGCCGTTTTCGATGGCGGTCACGGTGCCTTTTACGACGCGGCCTTCAAAGCCATCATCTTCTGCACCGCCGAGTTGTTCGTTAAGAAGCGCTTCGAAATCGTCGCGCGTAGGGTTAGGCGAAGTCGCCATAGGTTGAGTTTCCTCGTTCACTGTTTGCTACCGGCCACGGAGTTTTTCTCCGGGTCTTAAACTGCCTCCCACGCACCATTGCGGGGGCTAGCAGGGCAAGAGGCCGACGTCTCCGCGAGGCCGAATACCAGCGCAGAGGTTCTTTCCATCACAGAGATGCAAGAGAACGGCCGCGCGCCTAGGCGAAAGCGGGCAGGAAAGCAAGTGGTTTGCAGCCTAGCGCAGCGCTTGGCGGACAGCTTCTATTGCAGCATCAATCGCCTGCTCCTTGCCGAATGCAGTGGTGTCGATCACCATCGCATCGGGCGCTGCGCGCAATGGTGCATCCTTGCGGTTGATATCGCGCGCATCGCGAGCGGCGATATCGCGTTCGATATCGGCCAGCGGAATGTCGATTTCGCGCCCTTGCATCTCGAGCCAGCGCCGCCGCGCGCGTTCCTGCACGCTGGCCGTGATGAACAGTTTCACTTCGGCTTCTGGCGCGATCACTGTGCCGATATCTCGCCCGTCCAGCACTGCGCCGCCGGGCTGCTGCGCAAAGGCACGCTGACGCTCAAGTAGTGCTTGGCGAACTTCGGGGTGCACGGACACACGGCTCGCGTATCCGCCTGTTTCTTCACTGCGTAGGGCTGAGGATCGCAGCAAATCGCTGCGAAATTCGCAAGCCGCGAGCGCATCTTCGGGGCTATCCGGATCGCCGCCGTCAGCCACCGTCTGATAGCCGACCGCGCGATAGAGCAGGCCTGTATCAAGATAGGGTAGCTCGAAATGCTCGGCGATAGCCTCTGCGATAGTGCCTTTGCCAGAAGCAGTGGGTCCGTCGACTGCGATGATCATGACTTCGCTTTCCGCGACTTTACAGCCTTCCACAAGCCCCAGATCGCAATCGCGGCCCAAAAACCTTCGAGCACCAGGCTGGGCCAATTGGTGTGGACGATTAGAGACACGGTGAGCAGCGCCGCCCCCACCAGATTGGTCCCATGCAGAATGAACGGATTGGGCTCGTCCGTCGCGGTCAGATAGAAATATGCCCCGATGATGCAGGCCATCCCGACAAAGCCGATCAGGCTATAGATGTCCATTGCTTCGCTCATGCCGCAGCCTTCGCGAGCAGGTGCATGAAGTTAGGGAAGCTCGTCTGGATTGGGGAGGTGTCGTCCACTTCGACTCCTTTGCGGCTGGCGTTTCCGGCCACTGCCATCGCCATGGCAATGCGGTGGTCCAAATGCGTGGTCACGGGCACACCAGACGTGCCGGGCAGGGGATCGCCGCCACTGCCGTGGATAACCAAGCCATCCCCGCGCTCTTCAACTCGCGCGCCGGCCAAAGTCAGCGCATCCGCCATTGCAGACAGGCGATCGCTCTCCTTGACACGCAATTCGTCTAGGCCGCTGGTGGTGGTTGTCCCCTTCGCCAAGGCGGCGGCGACAAACAGCACTGGAAACTCATCGATCATGCTGGGCGCAACCTCAGGATCGACATCGATTCCGGTAAGTGCAGAGTGCTTGACCCTAAGATCGGCAACGGGTTCACCGCCAACCTCGCGTCGGTCCAGTTCCTCGATCTGTCCGCCCATCGCGCGCAGCACTTCGATCAGACCCGCTCGTGTCGGATTAAGACCGACATTTTCGATGACAAGATCGCTACCCTCGGTGATCAGTGCAGCAACGATCAAGAAGGCCGCTGATGATGGATCACCCGGAACGACCACATCTTGTGGCTTCAACTCCGCATCGCCGTGGATTCGGATCACACGCTCTCCATCTACCTCTTCGACTTTCAGCTCAGCGCCAAAGCCGCGCAACATCCGCTCGGAATGATCGCGCGTCGGAACGGGTTCGATCACGGTTGTAATACCCGGCGTGTTGAGGCCTGCGAGCAGCACCGCGCTTTTTACCTGAGCGCTCGCCACCGGCAGGCGATAGGTAATCGGTACTGCGGGAAGGGCACCATGCATGGTCAGCGGCAAGGTTCCGCCCTCGGACGCATCAAAATTTGCGCCCATCTGGCTCAGCGGTGTGATCACGCGGCCCATCGGACGCTTCGACAGGCTAGCATCTCCTGTGAACTGCGCGGTTATCCCATGGCTGGCGATCAGCCCCATCAGCAGGCGCGTGCTGGTGCCGCTATTGCCCATGTCGAGCGGCGCGTCAGGTTGCAGCAACCCTCCTACACCCACGCCATGGATGTGCCATGTCTCGCCGGATTTTTCGATCCTTGCACCCATGGCGCGCATAGCGGCGGCGGTCGCCATCACGTCTTCGCCTTCGAGCAAGCCGGTGACGCGGGTTTCGCCAATGGCCAGCGCACCAAACATAATCGATCGATGACTGATTGATTTGTCCCCTGGCACGCGCAAGCGCCCCGTCAGAGGTCCTGAAAAAGTGAATCTATGGCTGGGCAAGAGGGTTTCCGGTCCGTTTTGAGCTGAGATTTTAGCAGCGCGGATTTTGACAGGCGCATGGCCCTATGGCAAGGCGCCGCGCTCTTGATTCGGGCTGAATTACTACCCATAAAGAAAAAGAATTTTTCGCGCGGCCTGATTTAGCAAGAACAGCAGGCCCGACCAAAGGAATACGAAGATATGGCTAAGCCAGAATGGGGCACTAAGCGTTCCTGCCCTAAATGCGGGGAACGTTTTTACGATCTGGGCAAGGATGACCCTGCGACCTGCATCGAATGCGGTGAAGAATGGCATCCTGAGCCGGTTCTCAAACCGAAGCAGCCGATTCCGTTCGAAGACGAGAAGAAGAAGGACGTAGAACCGGATAGCGATCTGAGCGGCGACGATGATGATGATCTGAAGGATCTGGAAAACATCGATGACGCAGAAGATTCGCCAGACAATGATGTTGATCTCGGCGGTGACGATGACCTTGGCGTAAGCAAGGGCAAGGGCGACGACGAAGAAGACGATAGCTAAGATTATCGTTGCATAACTCGGAAGGCGTGTTTAACGCGCGCTCCCTGCAGGTCGAAGAGCCTGCAACATGACTGGCGCGGGGCCTTAGCTCAGCTGGGAGAGCGCTACAATGGCATTGTAGAGGTCAGCGGTTCGATCCCGCTAGGCTCCACCAGTCACCTGATAAAGTCGGATTTCATATGAGATTCGCACGCTGGCCGACGAGTTCTCGTCCGCCGGCGTTTTTCGCATTTGCGAAGCTTTCGAGCTTCGAGACTTGGAGTTGAAGACGATGTTTGACAATTTGTCCGACCGCCTTGGCGGCGTCTTTGACAAGCTCAAAGGCCGGGGCGCTCTTAAGGAACAAGACGTACGCGATGCGATGCGCGAAGTCCGCATTGCTATGCTGGAAGCCGATGTCGCTTTGCCGGTCGCGCGCCGTTTCATCGACGCTGTCACTGAAAAGGCCGTTGGTCAGGACGTTTTGCGTTCGGTCACCCCGGGCCAGCAAGTGGTCAAGATCGTTCATGACGAGCTGGTCGAGATGCTGGGCGGGGAAGAAACGCCGGGCCTCAATCTTGATGCCAAACCGCCGGTTGTGATCATCATGGTCGGTCTGCAAGGTTCGGGTAAAACCACCACTACCGCCAAGCTGGCCAAGCTGATCCGCGAAAAGCACGGCAAGAAAGCGTTGATGGCTTCGCTCGACGTCAATCGTCCGGCGGCGCAGGAACAGCTGGCTGTGCTCGGTGAGCAGACCGATATCGCAACTTTGCCAATCGTCGCGGGCCAGCAACCGGTTGATATCGCGCGCCGCGCGATGGAATCGGCCAGATTGCAGAACGTGGATGTTCTGCTGCTCGATACTGCGGGCAGGCTGCATGTTGATGAAGCGCTGATGGCCGAAATGAAGGCTATTTCTGCCGTTTCAGCGCCAACCGAGGTGCTGCTGGTGGTCGACAGCCTGACCGGCCAGGACGCGGTCAATGTCGCGCAAAGCTTTACCGGCGAAGTGCCGCTGACAGGCGTTGTCCTCACCCGTATGGATGGCGATGCACGCGGCGGTGCGGCGCTTTCCATGCGCCACGTCACGGGACAACCCATCAAGTTTGCCGGTACAGGCGAGAAGCTTGACGCGATTGAAGCATTCCATCCCTCGCGCGTTGCGGACCGCATCCTTGGCATGGGCGATGTTGTCAGCCTGGTCGAGAAGGCTGCGGCGACGATCAAGGAAGAAGACGCCGAAGCACTCGCCAAGCGTATGGCAAAGGGTCAGTTTGACCTGAATGACCTGCGTACCCAGCTGCGGCAGATGCAGAATATGGGTGGCCTCGGCATGCTGGCGGGCATGATGCCTGGCATGAAGAAAGCCAAGGCAGCGCTCGCGGCGAGCGACATGGATGACAAGGTGCTGGTGCATATGGACGCGATCATCGGTTCGATGACCGGTAAAGAGCGCGCGCGGCCCGAATTGATGAACGCCAAACGCAAGAAGCGCGTGGCGGCAGGCAGCGGCACCGATGTGCAGACCGTGAACAAGGTTCTGAAGATGCACAAGGAAATGAGCCGCGCGATGAAGCAAATCAAGAAGATGGGTGGCCTCAAAGGCCTCGCATCGATGTTTGGTGGCGGTGGCCTAGGTGCAGCCATGCCCGGCCTCGGTGGCCCGGGTGGCGGCATGCCCGGCTTGGGTGGTCCAAAGGGGCCGTCGGTTGATCCCGACACGCTCCCGCCGGAACTTAGAGACATGTTGAACAAGAAATAATTTTACTAATTTACAAAGATTTAGACTGGAAAGGTAATACACAATGGCAGTTGCAATTCGTTTGTCGCGCGGAGGCGCGAAGAAGCGTCCTTACTACCGCATCGTTGTCGCAGACGGCCGCGCGCCGCGTGACGGCAAATATCTGGAGCAGATCGGCACCTACAACCCGATGCTGCCGAAGGATTCGGACGAGCGCGTGAAGCTCAACGAAGACCGTGCGCGTCACTGGCTCTCAGTCGGTGCGAAGCCGTCTGACCGCGTGCACCGCTTCCTGGATGCGGCTGGCATCCTTGAGCGTGCACCGCGCAACAACCCGAACAAGGGTGAGCCGGGCGAAGCTGCGAAGGAACGCGCTGAAGAGAAAGCTGCAAAGCTTGCTGAAGCTGAAGAAGCGGCCAAGGAAGCAGCCGAGGCACCTGCAGAAGAAGAAGCAGTGGTTGAAGAAGCTGCCGCTGAAGAGGCGCCTGCTGAAGAAGCCGCAGCCGAAGAAGCTCCGGCCGAAGAAGCTCCGGCTGAAGAAGCGGCTGCTGAAGAAGCACCCGAAGAGAAGGCTGAGTAAGCCCTTTCATGACGGATACGCCCGTCACGCCGAAGGATCTCGATCTTGCAGCCGTAACTGGCGCGCATGGCGTGGCGGGCGAAGTCCGCTTGAAGCTGTTTGGCGAAGGCGTGGATGCGCTAGCCAAGCACAAGAGCTTCAAAACCAAAGGGTCCGATCTCACTCTGACCCTCAAGAAGATCCGCTCAGACAATAAGGGCGGCGCGATTGCGCGTTTCGCCGAGGTATCTGGGCGCGGCGCGGCGGAAAAACTGCGCGGCACCGTACTGTGCGTTCCGCGTGACGCACTGCCTTCGCTGGACGATGGCGAATACTATTTCATGGACTTGATCGGGCTGGCCGTTTTCACCGATACCGGCGACGCCGTGGGGCGCGCCGTGGATGTTCAGAATTTCGGCGCGACCGACATTATCGAGATCGCCAAAGACCCTGTGCCTGCAAAGGGCATGAAGTCCTTTATGGTCCCGATAACCAAGGACGCGGTGATCGAGTGGGACGCAGAAAAGCTTGTGATTGCAGCCAATTTCGTTGACGAATAGCGGCATGACCTCTCTCAACGTCGCGATATGCCAAGCTGCGCCGGTGCCGCTCGATTTTGCTGGCGGGATCGAGAAAGCGACGCGGATCGCGAAAGAGGCGATCGACAATGGCGCGCAGCTGGTCGCGTTCGGTGAGACTTTTCTTGGCGGATATCCGCTGTGGCTGGATGAGGCGCCGGGCGCGGCGCTGTGGGATCATCCGGGCACGAAAGCGCTGCATGCAATCATGCTCGAGCAGGCGATTGTTCCAAATGACGAGCGTTTGCTGCCCTTGCAGGAGCTGTGCGACGCAAGCGGTGCATGCATCTCTATCGGCGCGCATGAGCGGGTGCGCCAAAGCCTCTACAACAATCAGCTGATGTTCCGCCCGGAAGACACACCGCTGGATCACCGCAAGCTGGTGCCGACGCATGGTGAGCGGCTGATCTGGATGCGCGGCGATGGCTCGACGCTTAGCGTGCATCAGGCCGAGTGGGGCAAGGTCGGCAATCTGATCTGCTGGGAACATTGGATGCCGCTGGCAAGGGCTGCGATGCACAATCTGGGTGAGAGCGTGCATGTCGCCGCATGGCCGACAGTGCGAGAGGAATATGCGCTGGCGAGCAGGCATTATGCGATGGAGGGGCGGTGCTTTGTGCTGGCGGCGGGGCTGGTGCAGCATCGCGATGATCTGTTCGACGGGCTGGAACGAGTTGGCGGAAACGACGAAGCGCTCGCGTTATTTAACGCCATCGAAAGCGAACAACTCAATCGTGGCGGCTCGATGATCATCGTCCCCGATGCGCGGGTTTTGGCGCAGGCAGGCGAGGGCGAGGAAACGCTCTTCGCGGAGCTTGATCTCTCAGAGGTCGGCCAAGGCCTCGCGAGCCTCGACACCGATGGCCATTATTCGCGGCCCGATGTGTTCGAACTGCACGTCGATACTCGGGCGAAGGATGGGGTGAATTGGGCGGATTAGAGTATGTTGTTAATTGGCGTAGCGAAGCGCCCACATGCCTCGCCCTTTCCCTTCGGGCAACGCGAAAAGATCCATTCCACCTTTATACGCGTCAGAATCTGAGGAGTTTTCCTCCAGAGTTTTTCGGATCACGGCTTCGGTGCTCGGAGGAAGTGATCTTCCACCCCGGCTTCTAATCGCGCGGACAGATTTGTAAATTTCAGCCAAGTGACCTTTGCCACCGATATGGTCGAGCGCCAAAGCTACGTCGTCGATCCATGTAATCTTTCCTATGCGGGGTATGGTGATTGTCCTCTCGTGCGATTTAACTTGGATGGTCTTGGTTTCGACATGTTCGGGTCCTGCTTCCACTTCGGCTAGAAATTCTCGTTCGGCAAACATCCTAGCCAGTATGTCATTCTCCGATTTGTCTCCCTCGACGGAAGCGCTCCAAATCTTGCCAAAGATTTCGTTCGAGATTTCAATAGTGCGCATTGTTCTTTTCCAGACTTAGAGGGTTTATGAGCTGTAAAGAGGTATTTAGAGGTTTTTGGAGGGTTTTGTCAGCTTTCGGACCTTCAACTCTTCTGTTAGTCGCCTCGCCATGACCTTCGCTGCCACCATCCTCACGCTTTACCCAGAGATGTTTCCCGGGCCGCTGGGCGTTTCGCTCGCAGGCAAGGCGCTCGAGCGCGGGGACTGGTCTTGCGACACAGTCAATCCGCGCGATTTTACCGAGGACAAGCATCGCACGGTTGATGATACGCCAGCGGGCGGCGGTGCCGGGATGGTGCTGAAGGCCGATGTAATGGCGGCTGCGCTTGATTCTGTTTTGCAAATGCAAAAGCGCTCCTCTGAAGTGGAGGGGGCTTCCTCGCCCAAAGTGCCCATCCTCGCCATGACACCGCGCGGGAAACCCATCACGCAGGCACGGATTCGCGAGATAGCATCAGGGTCCGGCGTCACCATCATTTGCGGCCGTTTCGAGGGGTTTGACGAGCGGCTGTTCGAGGCTCGCCCCGAAATCGAGCAAGTCAGCCTGGCGGACATCGTGCTTTCCGGCGGGGAACCGGCGGCATTGGCGATACTTGATGCTTGCATTCGGCTGCTTCCCGGCGTAATGGGCGCGCCTTCAAGCGGAACCGAAGAATCCTTCGAAGATGGATTGCTCGAATATCCGCAATATACCCGACCTCAAACATGGGAAGGGCGCACGATCCCTGAAGTGCTGCGATCGGGGGATCATGCGAAGGTGGATACTTGGCGTAAAGCGCAAGCGGAAACCGACACTCGGCTACGCAGGCCGGACTTATGGGAACGCTATAGTGGCGATCCAGTCCGATCTGCCTCTGGTGTGCAGCGAAAAAAGAAGGACTAGGACCAGTGAACCTGATCCAGCAAATCGAAGCGGAAGAAATTGCCAAAGCTGGCAAGGACATGCCCGAATTTCGCGTCGGCGACACCGTTCGCGTGGGCGTGAAGGTTGTCGAAGGACAACGTGAGCGTATTCAGAATTTCGAAGGCGTAGTGATCGCCCGTTCCAACCGCGGAATGGGTTCGAATTTCACTGTCCGCAAGATGAGCTTTGGCGAAGGTGTTGAGCGTGTATTCCCGCTCTATGCACCAATCGTTGACAGCATCACTGTGGTTCGCCGCGGTGTCGTGCGTCGCGCGAAGCTCTATTATCTGCGTGGCCGCACCGGTAAACGTGCGCGTATCGCCGAACGCCGTGAGAATGCGCCGAAGGCGTAAATCTCGCATCAGCGAAATAGAGAAGGGCGGTCCTGCGGGGCCGCCCTTTTTCGTTGGAACTTTGCAATCGTTCAAGTTTTTCGCCATGCATCGCCAAACCGATTTGAGAGAGGTCTGTCCTTGGAATGCGCTTACTCATCGCCGTTGCCGCTTCGCTTGCTCTTGCCACTCCAACACTCGCGGATGATCACGCGATGAGCGATGCGCCAGAACTGACATTTGAGCGGGTATTCGCTTCGCCAAGCCTCAATGGATCAAGCCCGCGCGAGGCCAAGCTTTCGCCCGATGGACGCTATCTCACGCTGCTGGGCAATCGCGAGGATGACAGCGCGCGCTATGATCTGTGGGGCTTTGATCGTGAGAGGGGCGAGTGGACCATGCTGGTCGACAGCGAGAAGCTCAGCTCAGGCCGCACGCTGTCCGAGGATGAGCTGATGCAGCGCGAGCGGCAGCGTGTCGGCAATCTCAAGGGCATCATCAGCTATCAATGGGCGAGCGATGGCAAGTCCGTGCTCGTGCCGCTGGACGGTGACCTCTATCTCGCAGGCCTTGATGGATCAGTCACGCAATTGACTGACACTGAAGAGAGCGAGCTCAACCCCAAGCTCAGCCCCCGCGCTGGCTATGTCTCTTTCGTGCGCGATCGCCAGCTTTGGGTTGGCGAAGTAGGCTCGGAAGCTACGTCGATCACTCCCAAGGAAGGCGAGAACATCCGCTGGGGCGAAGCCGAGTTCGTCGCACAGGAGGAAATGGCCCGCCTCACTGGCTTCTGGTGGGACGGGAATGATACGCGCATCGCAGTCCAGCGCACTGATGAAACACCTGTGGCGGTTGTGAACCGCGCCGCGATTGGCGCGACTGGCACACGGGTATTTTCTCAGAAATACCCCTTCGCGGGCAGCGACAATGCGATTGTCGAGCTCTACATCATGGACCCGGACGGGCAGAACCGTGTGAAAGTAGATCTGGGCGAAGAGACCGATATCTATCTCGCGCGGGTCGATTGGGGCCCGGACGATTATCTTTATGTCCAGCGCCAGAACCGCGAACAAACCGTGCTCGACATGCTGCGTGTCGATCCGATTACCGGCGAAAGTCAGTTGTGGTTCACGGAAAGCGCAGCGCGTGATGACTTCTGGATCAACTTGGACGACAATTATCGCTTCCTCAACGACGGATCGCTGATCTGGTGGAGCGAGCGCGACGGTTTTGGGCACCTCTACCGGTTTGCTGAAGGCGAATGGACACAGCTCACCAGCGGCGAATGGGTTGTCACTGGCCTTGTCGGCGTCGATCAGGAGCGTGGCCGCCTCTATTTCGCAGGCAATGCCGATGGTGTGCTGGAACGGCATATCTACGCGCTTGACCTCGATACCCCCGGCGAATGGACGCGGCTGACCGAACCCGGCTTCGTCAACTCCGCCAGCATGGACAAGAAAGGGCAATCGCTGCTGATCTCGCGCTCTGCATCAAACCAGCCGCCACAAACCTATCTTGCCGATATGGACGGCAACCGGATCGCCTGGGTTGAAGAAAACGCGCTCGACGTGGATCATCCTTATGCGCCGTATCTGGCCAGCCATGTTGCGCCAGAATTTGGCACGGTGGCCGCCGAAGATGGCACACCGCTGCATTACACGATGATCAAGCCGGAAATGGAGCCGGGCAAGAAATACCCCGTGTTCTTCTACCACTATGGCGGACCTGGCCCGCAGTTGGTCGATCGCGGCTGGGACGGGGCTTTGGCGCAAGCGGTGGTCGATAAGGGTTATATCTGGTTTGCGCTCGACAATCGCGGGTCGAACAATCGCGGGGTCGATTTCGAACAGCCAATCTACCGCGCGATGGGCGGGGTCGAAGTGCGCGATCAGGCGAAAGGTACCGAGTTCCTTAAGACGCTTGAATTCGTCGATCCGGACAAGATTGCGATCTACGGCTGGTCCTACGGCGGATACATGACCTTGAAGCGCTTGCAGGCAGAGCCGGGCGTCTATGCCGCGGGTATTTCCGGCGCGCCGGTTACCAAGTGGGAGCTTTACGACACGCACTATACAGAGCGTTATATGGGCGATCCGCGACTTGTACCGACGGCCTATGAGGATTCCAATGCGATGAAGGACGCGACCAAGATGTCAGATCCGCTGTTGTTGGTGCACGGCATGGCTGACGACAATGTGGTGTTCGAACATTCGTCAGAACTGATCGCGGCGTTGCAAGAGGGCAATGTCCCGTTCGAGATGATGCTCTATCCCGGATACACGCACCGCGTGGCGGGCGAGAATATCTCACCGCATCTTTGGAATACCTATTTCAACTTCCTCGAACGGCACGGCGTGACTCCGCCTGAATAGGGCGCGGGGTTTCCGCCAACCATTCAAGCACCTTGGCTGCGACCTCGTCGGGAGCTTCCACCTGGGGATAGTGCCCGATTTTGGGCAGTAAATGGTTGCGCGCATTGGGCAACACGTCGCGCCATTTGCGATAGGCGTGTTCTCCGGACACCGGATCAAGTGCACCGTTGATCAGGCCGATGCGCGCTTGCGAATGTTCTAACGCGCCCACCCAGCGCGCCTCATGTTCGCGGCGATCGGCGATGTAGTGCAGCAGTTTGTGGAAGATCAGGTTTCCGTCATGCTCGTTAATGAATTCCCAAAAGCTGTCCAGTTCGGCTTCGCTCGGCTGAGTGTCTGGGCCGAAAACTTCTGAGAAGCTCTTCCCGAAACCCTTTCGGTTCAGCAATCGGCTGACGATAAAGCCCATGGGCGAAGTGCCCAGTTTCTGGATTGGCCGCGGGCGGTGCTGATCCGGAAATATGCCCCCGTTGAGGAATATCATCTGACCCAATCCGGTTGCGCCAGTACCGTCGACGTTTCGGGCCAGCAATTCCTGCCCCACCGACACGCCGTAATCATGCACGAGCGCATCCCACTCACTAACCTTGAGGTGTGAGAGCAGTGCTTCCTGAAGATCTGTTTGAAGGTGGATCGAATAGCCTGAGCGGGGTTTTGCCGACAAGCCGAAGCCTAACATGTCGCACGCGATCAGGCTGTAATGTTTGGAAAGCTCTTCCCACACAGGTTCCCAATCCCATGCGCAGGTTGGGAAACCATGGACAAGCAGGAGGGGGGGACCCTCACCGCCGGTCCAATAGGCGATCTGGTGTCCCTCAAAGGTGAAATAGTTCGCGCGACCGCGCCATTCGGCTGTATTGGCATGCATAGGTTTTCCTCTTGCTATGCAGGGCTAGTCGCGGCAGCGGGGTGTGCAAGCAATTTTATGCGACGGAGAATGTAATTGGGTTATCGGGTGGCAGTTGTTGGCGCGACAGGCAATGTCGGGCGCGAAATGATGCAGATCCTCGCAGAGCGCGAGTTTCCGTGTGATGAGGTCGCGGCAGTCGCATCGTCGCGCTCGCACGGGACAGAGGTGGAATTCGGCGACACCGGCAAGATGCTCAAATGCAGGAACATTGAGCATTTTGACTGGGCGGGCTGGGATATTGCGCTGTTCGCGGCTGGCAGCGGCCCGGCGAAGGAATATGCGCTCAAGGCTGCGGCGGCAGGCTGTGTGGTGATTGACAACAGCTCTCTCTACCGGATGGATCCGGACGTTCCGCTGATCGTCCCAGAGGTCAATCCGGAAGCGATCGACGACTATTCGAAACGCAACATCATCGCGAACCCCAATTGCTCGACTGCGCAAATGGTTGTCGCGCTAAAGCCGCTGCACGATGCGGCGACGATCAAGCGTGTCGTTGTTTCGACCTATCAGTCCGTGTCAGGCGCAGGAAAGGCCGGAATGGACGAGCTTTTCCAGCAGAGCCGCGCAATCTTTGTTGGTGACCCCGTTGAAGCGGAAAAGTTCACCAAGCAGATCGCCTTTAACGTGATCCCGCATATCGATGTCTTCCTGGACGATGGAGCGACCAAGGAAGAATGGAAGATGGTGGTCGAGACCAAGAAGATTCTTGACCCCAAGATCAAACTGACTGCCACATGTGTGCGCGTGCCGGTGTTCGTTGGCCATTCCGAAGCGATCAATATCGAATTCGAGAATGAGCTTTCAGCCGAACGAGCGATGGAAATCCTGCGTGAGGCGCCGGGCGTTATGCTGGTCGACAAGCGCGAGGACGGCGGATACGTCACCCCGGTCGAATGCGCAGGCGATGGCGCTACCTATGTCAGCCGGGTTCGCGAAGACCCGACGGTAGAGAATGGCCTGACGCTTTGGTGCGTGTCAGACAATCTGCGCAAAGGCGCGGCGCTGAATGCTGTTCAGATTGCCGAACTGCTCGGCCGCACGCATCTCAAGAAGGGGTGACGCATTTCAAGGGGTGACGAGTGTCTATGAATGCGGCACAAGTTCTGCATGACACTGACTGCAGATCTCTATTTCAGCTTTCGTTCGCCTTACAGCTATCTCGCCATAGGGCGATATAGCGAACTGTCTGAGACTCACAATGTCGATATCGCGCTGCGGCCGGTATATCCGATCGCGATCCGCGATCCCGACATCCTGTTCACCAACGCCTTGCAGGGCCGATACATCTTCATAGATTCCGCGCGTTCGGCTCAGATGCTGGGAACTCCCTATCGTTGGCCGCGCCCTGACCCGGTGGTGCAGGACATGATGACACGCAAAGTGTCTGACGAGCAGCCTTACATCTACCGGCTGACGCGTATGGGGCAGGCGGCTCAAAGGCGCGGCAAAGGTATCGCTTTCGCCGACGAAGTGTCCAAGATCATCTGGTCAGGTGAAGTCGATAATTGGCACGAGGGTGACCATCTGGCTGAAGCGGTCAAACGTGCAGGGCTGCATCTGGACGAGCTGGATGCCGAGGCGGCAGCTCGGACAGAGGAACTCGACGCGGAAATCGCCGCGAACCAAGATGCGTTGGCGGCCGCTGGTCATTGGGGGGTGCCGACGCTGGTGTTTGAGGGCGAACCCTTCTTCGGGCAGGACCGGATCGAAATGGCGAAATGGCGCATGGAGCAAAAAGGGCTGACCAAGCGATGACAGCTATTCTGACTGGGCGGTGCCAGTGCGGCGCTGTGACCTATCGCGCAAAGGCTGAGGCTAAGGGGTACGCCTGCCATTGCCTTGATTGTCAGAAGCAATCGTCAAGCGCGTTTGGTATCTCACTGTCCATGGATACGACGAACCTGACCGTTGAGGGCGAGCTGGGCAGCTATACCAAGACCGCCGATAGCGGCGCTCAAACCGATTGTTATTTTTGCCCCAGTTGCGGCAGCCGGATCTATCATGAAGGCAAAAGCAGGCCGGGGAAGGTCACGATCAAGGCGGGTACGCTTGACGACACGTCCGCTCTGCAGTTGACCGGGCACCTCTGGGTCAGTCGCAAGCAACCGTGGCTTCATCTAGGAGAGGAATTGCCCGTGTGGCTAACGCAGCCGACAGCGCCGGACGAATGGGAGATGCTCTGGAGCGGCGGACGCGAAGAATGACGGACTATTTTGAAAGCTTCGACAGCACCAAGCTTGCCGTTCACCGTACGGGCGAAGGACCGCCCGTGGTACTGCTGCACGGGTTGTTTTCCAGCGCGGATATGAACTGGATCAAATGGGGGCATGACGCAAAGATCGCCGAGGCTGGGTACGAAGCGATCATGCTCGATTTCCGCGTGCATGGGGAAAGCGAAAGCCCGACCGATCCCGACAGCTATCCGCAAAATGTCCTGGTGCGTGATGTTGCGGCATTGATCGAGCATCTCGAGCTTGACGACTATGTTCTCGGCGGATTTTCACTTGGCGCGCGCACTTCGCTGCATGCGGTGGCGCATGGCGTGCTCAATCCCTCACGGTTGATTGTCGGCGGGATGGGCACAGCGGGGCTAGGCGAGTGGAACAAGCGCTCAGCCTTTTTCAAACGCGTGATTGATGAATTCGACACGATCGGAAAAGACGATCCAGCTTACTATTCGCGTCAGTTTCTGAAGTCTCAGGGCGTGAACCGGGTCGCGGCTCGCCTTTTGCTTGACACCATGCCTGATCTTGATCTTGCGATGCTTGCCAATGTCACGGTCCCGACGCTGGTGGTATGTGGTGAGGAAGACCGCGATAATGGATCGGCGGAAGAGCTTGCTGGCATGCTGCCAGATGCGACATTCGTTGAAACGCCGGGCAATCATTTGATGAGCGCAACCAAGCCCGAAATGGGCGATGCGATCGCTAACTGGCTTCAGGAGACGGCATAACCTAAGATAAAGCCCCCTCTCAAGTTTTGGCTCTCTGGCCTCGGAATATTTGGAATATTCATCGTGTTGGGCGCGCTCGCCGGCGATGCGAGCCAATACAATATCGTCGATCATCAGGGTGCCGGTACTGCGGAAATGGTCAATACCATTCAAGCAGACTGGCGCGCCAACGGCCTGCGCAATGCAGTCATCTACGGCATGATCGCGGACTTTGTGTTCATTGCGGTTTATGGCTGGGGGAGCTTTGTTGCCGGACGAAGTTTCTATCGGTCCGGCAACGCACTGGTTCGGCTTCTTGGCGGATTTATAGCAGCGGCCGCCGTTGTCTTCCTGATCAGCGACTATCTGGAAACTATCCTGCAGTTCGCTCAGATGCTGCAAAACGAAGGCGTTGACTGGATGGCAGCTACGGCTGCGACGGCTCAGCCGATCAAGTTTGCTGCGTTCTATGTTACCTTTTTTGGAGTGCTCGCCGCGCTTTGCGCCCGACTTGTTAATCGTCCCAAGACATGAAGCAAAATAAGAGTCCCGCCGCAACTTTGCGCGACGGGGGCCAATATCCTGCCTTATTGGCAGGCTCGCTGTTCAGCGTTTATTCTGCGCTGAATGGCAGCGACGAGTGGTGCAGGTTAATCACCACGTCGCCAGCTTCATTGCGCATGTAGCCGAAGGTGTATTCAACCTTGGTTTCATTGCCGTCTGTGCCGGTGAAGTAGTAATTGCCCATCGCCAGCGCGCTGTCACCGTCAGTGATGGTTCCTTCGTTTTCCCACCGCACGTTTGTGTAAGGTGCGATTGCGAAGCCGCCATCTTCCGTGCCTTCGGTGCCGATGAAGTAGCTCAGCGCTTCGCCGAAATTGCCGCGGAACTGGTCTTCGGCAGCCAGAGTCGGCTTGAACAGTACGTCAGCGCCATCTTCGTAGGCGTAGAATGTGTTGATGTGGTCTGTCGCTGCGGCAGCAACGTCACCACCTTCGCTGTGAACCTTGCCGATATTGACGATGCCTTCGCCCCAGCCTTGCTGAGCCGCTGCTACTTCTTCAGCTGTGATCGGTGCTGCACCAGCATTAGCTTCAGTGGTTGCTTCGCCACCACAGGCTGCAACAGCAAGGCTAGCCGCTGCAATCGCAGGTACCATTACGTTCTTGCGCATTTTGGTCTCCAAAAGCATGTCTGCCCCCACGCGGGGAATGTTATAATGATCATCGACTGCGGTCTTTGGAGAGGTCGCATAACGGACCCCACTCGACCGAAGTCGGTACGGTCCGCCATCACGTGCGTTTTCTTGTCGCACGCCAGAGGGGCCTGGCCCGTGGTCAAATAGCCACGAGAGAAAGGGATGGTTCCATGCTTGTTGTGATTTTCTCGCAATCGCCGTTTGCCCCGCGAATCCGCTTGGGATGGATGGGACAAATGCTGTAGGGGGCCTGCATTCCGTAACGGCTGGACCAAAGTGAGAGAATTGTGATGAAGGCAAAACTCCATGCCCTCTGCACCGCCTTGATGATTGTTGGCTGTTCGCCGGTCGAGGTTGGCCCGGCTGCGAACTCCAGTGATGCAGCAAGCCCTGCGTCAGGTACGCTTTTTGTCGCCAACAAATTCGGCGACACTTTGTCCAAGGTTGACCTGGCAACAGGCGTGGAAGTGTTGCGGCTCGACAGTTGCAAAAATCCGCATGAACTGGCGACTTCGCCTGATGGTCAACATGTCGCCCTGGCATGCTATGGCGGTACTACAGTCGACATCTTTGCGACCGACACATTGGAAAAGGTCCGCAGCATTGATCTGGGCGAGAATGCTCGTCCACACGGCATCGTATGGCATGCGAATGGCGATCTCTATTCTACCGCTGAGGGGCGTCAGTCGATCTTCTGGATCCGCGATCCGCTGGGTGATGCGAAGACCTTCGAGTATTCGTCGGGCAAACTCGGTACGCACATGCTGGTCGTGGCCCCCGATTCACGGCATGCCTGGACCACTGATCTGGGTTCGAAGACCGTCACACGGATCGACTTGCGGACACGCCGCGCTCCGATGTCGGTCACTGTCGGGGAAGAGCCAGAGGGCATTGCATTGTCGCCGGATGGGACGGCGCTGTGGGTGTCAGCGCGCGGATCGAACGAAGCTTATGAGCTCGATCCTGATACTATGGCGGTGCGTACCACATTAAAGACCGGAGCGTTTCCGCTGCGATTGGCTATCCGGCCGCAAGGTGACTTTGCCGTCACGTCCGACCTGATGGATGGCGGTCTGACAGTGATCGACCTGGACAAACGCGAAGTCGTGCGCAAGATTTCTGTTTCCAGCCCAGAGGAAGCCGAAGATCGTTTCCAGGTTACGATCCTGTGGTCGAATGATGGCAAGCGCGTGTATGTCGCTGAAACCGCAAGCGATACCGTGGCTGAAGTCGATTTCGCCTCCGGTGAAGTGCTGAGGCGATTGGATGTCGGCGACGGCGGCGATGGTCTAGCGATTTTGGGAGCAAGATAGTTGGCTGCAAGTCGCCCTGAACCGGCCATTGTCGGATGGCGTGAACTGGTCGGTCTGCCCGATCTTGTATCGGCGCGCATCCCAGCCAAGATTGATACTGGCGCCCGGACATCTTCGCTTCACGCAACCGAGATCGAGCGGTTTGATCGCGATGGCCAACGCTGGGTACGCTTTCTACTCGATCTGGGTGAAGGCCGCAGCGAGCCGGTTACATGCGAAGTCCCACGCGCAGATCGCCGTATCATTACAAGCTCGAATGGCGACGGGCAGACACGTTTTATCATCAAAACCGCTTTAACACTGGGAAGCCATAAATTCCGTGCTGAATTCAGCCTTGCTGACCGATCAGACATGAAATTCCCGATACTGATCGGGCGGACCGCATTACGGCGCAGGTTTCTGGTCGAACCGAGCCGCTCCTATCTCCAATCGCCCTTGCACGAGCGTAAATTGCTGAAAAGCAGAGGATAATTCTTATGAAAATTGCCATGCTAGCGCGAAATCCCAGCCTCTATTCTCACCAGCGGCTGGTCAGCGCTGCGGAGGAGCGCGGGCATACACTCGATATTCTCAACACTACCCGCTGCACAGTGAATATCGCCAGTCACCGACCCACTGTCATGTATCGTGGAGAAACGCTGAAGGGGTATGATGCCGTCATCCCGCGCATCGGAGCGTCGATCACCAACTATGGATTGGCCGTTCTGCGTCAGTTCGAAATGGGCGGAGTCTGGTCACTCAACGAAAGTGTCGCGATTGGTCGCAGCCGGGACAAGCTCCGGTCTACCCAGATTATGGCGAAATACGGCCTCGGCCTGCCACTGACGGCATATGCCAACGATCCAAAGCAAGCCGAGCAGATTATCAAGGCTGTGAATGGACCGCCGGTAGTCATCAAACTGCTTGAAGGGACACAGGGTATCGGTGTGGTCCTTGCCGAAACGCTGAAGGGTGGCGCGTCGATTATCGAGGCGTTCCGCGGCGCAAATGTGAACATTATGGTGCAGGAATTCATCAAGGAAGCTGGCGGTTCGGACATCCGCTGTCTCGTGGTCGGTGGCAAGGTGGTCGCCGCAATGAAGCGCCAAGGGGCCGAGGGAGAGTTTCGCAGCAACCTACACCGCGGCGGTAGCGCGCGCCTCATCAAGATCACCCCTGAAGAACGTTCAACCGCCGTCCGTGCGGCGAAGGCGATGGGGCTGAATGTCTGCGGAGTGGACCTGCTGCGCAGCAATCATGGCCCAGTTATCATGGAAGTAAACAGCTCGCCCGGACTAGAAGGCATCGAGACCGCAACCGGCAAAGATATTGCCGGCCAGATTATCGAATTTATCGAGGCCAATGCGAAGAAGGGTAACACCAAAACTAAGGGCAAGGGGTAGAGCGAATTCGCGGACTTGGCTCTGTCCAGACACAGGCTTAGCCCATCAGCTCGTCCATCTCTAACATGGTTGCCAGCCATGGGGTCCAATCCAGATTAGCTCGAGGAGATGTTTGGCGTTTGGGCTCACACTACTTTGCCGCGCGCCCTTCATCAGATGAGCGGTTGAGCTTGCCGCACCCCACGAAGGCTGCCACCAGTCAAGGCATGATTCGTGACCGCTTCTTGCCGACCAATGCCATCCACAACCTGCGTGACTATGGCGGATATGCCGTTGCCGGAGGCGGAAAGGTCAAAACTGGGCTATTGTTTCGCTCTGGCCATCATGCCGAGGCAGGGGAGCATGACCTGGCGACGGTCGAAGCGCTGGATTTGCGCTATGTGATCGACTTGCGCGGCGATAGCGAGCGAGAACGGCACACATGCAAGCGACCTGAAGGCTTTGACGGAGAGGTGATCTATTTCTCTGGCGAGACGGCCGGGCTCGCTCCGCATCTGGAGGCAGCCCAAGGCAATGTTGATGCGGCAAACGCGCATCAGGCGATGGTAGACCTGTATGGTGCGCTGCCCGATCGCGAAGGCGTGAATTGGGTTCTCAAGCGTTATTTTTCCGTATTGACAGAGGGAGAGAGCGCCAGCTTGGTTCACTGCGCAGCGGGCAAGGATCGCACCGGGATCGCTGTCGATCTTCTCCATCACATCTTGGGCGTGCATCCTGATGATGCGATGGAGGATTACCTGCTCACCAATCACTCGCCGCGCAATGAAGAGCGTATTCGCCATGGCATGGAGCTGATGGGCGACAAATATGGCGGGATCGATGAAGCGACGGTGCGCGTGTTGATGGGAGTTGACGCCGAATTTCTCGAAGCGGCGCGGCGTTCAGTCAAAGAGCGTTTCGGATCAACCGAAGCTTACTTGGAGCAGGTTCTGGACGTCGATGCGGCCAAACGCGAGGCGTTGAAAGCCGCGCTTGTGGATGTGTAACGCTTTCCTTGCGTACACGAATTGAAGCTTGTGGTTACAGTGACTAGATCGCTTGGTGACACTATCAGGATTTTACTATGGCTACTCACCGCACCAAGATGCTCATTATCGGCTCAGGCCCGGCGGGTTATTCCGCAGCTATCTATGGCGCGCGCGCCATGCTTGAACCGATTGTTGTGCAAGGCATCCAACCCGGCGGCCAGCTGACCATCACGACAGATGTCGAGAACTACCCGGGTTTTGAGGATGTGGTTCAAGGCCCGTGGTTGATGGAGCAGATGCAGAAGCAGGCCGAACATGTTGGCACGCGGATGATGTGGGACACCATTGTCGAGGTTGATTTTGACAATGGTTCACCGTTTCGCGCGGTGGGCGACAGCGGCGATGAGTATATTGCAGACACGGTTGTGATCGCGACTGGCGCGCAAGCCAAATGGCTTGGCGTTCCGGGCGAGCAAGAACTGGGCGGCAAGGGCGTGAGTGCTTGCGCGACTTGCGACGGATTCTTCTTCCGCGGCAAGAAGGTGGCGGTGATCGGCGGCGGCAACACCGCCGTTGAAGAAGCACTTTACCTTACCAATCACTCGGACGATGTTACCTTGATCCATCGCCGTGATGAACTGCGTTCCGAGAAGATCCTTCAGGAAAGGCTGTTCAAGTCGGACAAGATCACACCGCTTTGGAACAAGACGGTAGTCCGGTTCGAGGCGGGCGAAGATGGCGCGCTGCATCATCTGGTTCTGAAAGACACCCAGACTGGCGAAGAATCCACTCTGGAAGTCGATGGCGCGTTCGTGGCTATCGGCCATGCTCCTGCGACCGAGCTGTTTAAAGGCAAGCTGGCGATGGACGAGAGTGGCTATCTCGATGTGAAACCTGGCACGCCGAAAACCGCGATTCCAGGCGTCTTCGCAGCCGGCGACGTGACGGACCATGTCTATCGCCAGGCGGTAACAGCGGCAGGCATGGGGTGCATGGCCGCGCTCGATGCGGAGAAGTTCCTCGCGACACTGGAATTTGAAAAAGAACCCGCGACAGAAGCGGCCGAGTAGAATGCAGGGGGCGCGCCGTTAAAGCGCCCCCCGCTTTCATTACATATGAATATCAAACACGCTGATGCTTGCGTGGAATATCAGCGCGATCAGCACAAGGCTCGATAGGGCGAACAGCACAAAGCGAACCAACACTACATTGGCGGTTGCCTGGACAAGGCTGTGCGCGACGCGAAGCCCAACATATATCCAGGCCAGCAGAGAATTCATACCGTCGCCCTGGCCAATGATCGCAAGTACAATCGCCACAGCATAGAAAACCGTCGGTTGTTCGTGCAAGTGATTGTAATTGTGCGCTTTTCGCTGGACTTCGGGTGGTAGTTGAGCATCCAATCCTGCGGAGGTGGGCAGGCGTGAAAGCTCCTTAGGATCGACTTTTGCCTTGCTCATCGCTGGAATGCGTGTGGCATACATCCAGAACCATATAACCATCGTCCAGATGGTGAGCGCGACAACAGGTTGCAGGATATCCATTCCGATCATCAAAGTACTCCCGGGTCTGCCAGCAATGTGACCGATACCGCTCGCACAGCAAGCGCGGCCAGTGCCAAGGTTGAAAGAATGAAAAGCAGGAAGCGAATGGCAACAACGTTCACTAGCGCTTGCCAGAGCGAATGGACGATCCGCAGACCGACGTAGATCCACGCCAGCAAAACGTCGATCGCGCCAGCTCCCATCATCGCCAGAATGATGATGGTCGGATAGAAGATGGTCGGCTGTTCCATCAGGTGCGAATAATTGTGCGATTTCCAGTTCACCTTGTCGGGAATGGCGCCTTCCAGATCTTGTCCGCGTCCGCCAGGCTTGGCATTTTTCAAGTCCATGCCTGACTTTGCCATGGCCGGAAACCGGGTTCCCGCCGTCCACATCAACATGATTATTGACCAGACAATAAGCACCGCTCCTGGTGCTAGCATTTGAGCTTGCATGATTTATCTCCCCTCGAAGCAGCAAGACTGCGCAGCACAAGGTCAATTGTCAAACGCAACCTATGCATCTCCGGCAATCGTCTGTGCATAGGCATGCGCGTCGACATTGCCGCCTGTGACCATCAGCACTGTAGCTTCATCAAGCGGCACTTTGCCCGCCAGCGCGGCGGCCAGAGCTGCTGCGCCTCCCGGTTCAACCACAAGGTGCAGTCGCGAGAAGGCAAAGCGTTGCGCCGCACGCACCTCGTCATCGGTTACAGTCACGCCCGGGTCGCTTCGCCCCAAAAGCAGATCGAGGTTGATCTGCTTCGTCGCAGTAGGCTGAAGCGCATCACATATCGTTTTTGGCGCGTCGGCTCCGGCGTGCACAAGCGTTCCCTTCGCTAGCGATTGCCCGACCATGTCCCAACCTTCGGGCTCTACCGGCACTATAGACGCATCGGGGCACGCCAGCGTGAGACCGACTGTCAGCCCGCCACCACCACAACATGCAATGATCCGGCTCGGTTCGCGGCCCAATTGAGCCGCAATCTCGATTCCGGCGCTGCCCTGACCTTCCATTACCCATGGATCGGCAAAGGCGTGCACCAATGTGCCGCCGCGTTCCTTAATCAGCTTTGCAGCAACCTTGTCGCGATCTTCTCCCTGACGGTCATAGGTGACGATCTTCGCGCCCAGTGCCCGCGTCCCTTCCAGCTTCACCTCTGGCGCGTCAGCCGGCATTACGATCGCCGCCGCAATTCCCAGCCGCTTTGCCGCCCAAGCCACCCCCTGCGCGTGATTACCGCTTGAAACCGCGACTACGCCCATCGCGCGTTCCTCATCGCTGAGCGATGAGAGCCGGTTCCATGCTCCGCGGATCTTGAACGCGCCAATAGGTTGCAGATTCTCGGCCTTCACCCAGCAGCGGGTTCCATTGATCTCTATCGGAAGTAGCGGAGTAGGCGGCAAGATCGCTGCAACTCTCTCCGCGGCTTCAATCACTCCCTCGCGGGTCGGCAGTCGTGTGGTTTCTGTCATCGCGCTCTTCTTGTCCTGGCACTTTGTTATTTGAGGCTAGTTTCCTACAGGATGGAACACATGGAACACAGTCCATTGGTGAAAAATACTCACCGGTTTATGAAACCGAAATTGTACGGATTTCTGCGGGTTTGGGGTGTTCTCTGCTTGCATTCGAGCATCATGCCCAAGCCGCGCAAAGTAGGAAAGATTCCGATCAATTTACGCACTCCGCGCATTGCTTTAGAGAGCGGCCAAAGATTCGATTTCGAAAGGTAAATCCCTCATGTCCACAGTCCTTGTCATCGGAGCCGGCGGAGTCAGCTCGGTTTGCGTCCACAAGATGGCGATGAATACAGAGATATTCTCTGACATCCACCTTGCCAGCCGGACCAAGCGCAAGTGCGATGCGATTGCCGAAAGTGTGAAGGCGCGCACCGGAAATGACGTCGCCACTTACGAGATCGACGCGGAAGAAGTGCCCGCCATGGTCAACCTCATCAGCAAAATTCAGCCAAGCCTGGTGGTCAACCTCGCGCTGCCATATCAGGATCTGCCGATCATGGACGCATGCCTTGAGGCCGGTGTTTCCTATCTCGACACCGCGAATTATGAGCCGAAGGACGAGGCCAAGTTCGAATACAAGTGGCAGTGGGCCTATCACGACCGGTTCAAGGATGCCGGGCTGATGGCGCTGCTGGGCAGCGGATTCGATCCCGGCGTGACCAGCGTGTTCACAATGTGGCTGAAGAAGCACAAACTGAAGACTATTCGCACCCTTGATATTCTTGACTGCAATGGCGGCGACCATGGCCAGCATTTTGCCACCAACTTCAATCCGGAAATCAACATTCGTGAAGTGACCGCGCCTGCCCGCCACTGGGAGAATGGTGAGTGGGTCGAGACCCCCGCGATGCAAGTGAAGACCGAATTCGATTTCGAAGCGGTCGGGCCGAAGAATGCTTATTTGATGTATCACGAGGAACTGGAAAGCCTGGCGAAATTTAATCCCGAGATTGAACGTGCGCGCTTCTGGATGACATTTGGCGATGCCTACATCACGCATCTGACCGTGCTGCAGAATGTCGGAATGACGCGCATTGATCCGGTGAAGTATCAGGGCAAGGAGATCATCCCGCTGCAATTCCTCGCCGCTGTTTTGCCGAAGCCAGAAACTCTGGGTGAAACGACGAAGGGCAACACCAATATCGGCTGTATCGCGACTGGTGAGGCGCTCGATGGGTCGGGCGAAAAGACATTCTATATCAAGAACATCTGCAGCCACGAAGCGGCCTATAAGGAAACCGGTAATCAAGCGGTCAGCTATACCACCGGCGTGCCCGCGATGATCGGCAGCGCGATGATGGTGCAGGGCATCTGGTCAGGCGACGGCGTGTTCAATATGGAAGAAATGGACCCCGATCCGTTCATGGAAATGCTCAACCAGCACGGTCTGCCGTGGACGGTTGAAGAGCTTGATGGGCCGGTCTCCTTCTAGTGGAAACGAAAGCTGGCGATCCGGGCGCCTTTGCCCAATTTGATTTGAACCGCGTCGATAGCCCCGCTTTCGTTGTGGATGCGGCTAAGCTGCGCGCCAATTGCAAGATATTGGCCGATATTCGCGATGCAGCCGAGATCAAGGTGTTGGGTGCGCTGAAGGCGTTCTCCATGTGGTCGACCGCGCACATCATCGGCGAGTACCTCGATGGTGTATGCACATCGGGCCTGTGGGAAGCGCGGCTCGCAAGCGAGTTCTATGATGGCGAAATTGCGACTTACTCGGCTGCCTATAAGCCTGAAGAACTCGAAGAGATTTGCCGACTTTCGGATCATGTGATCTTCAATTCACCTGACCAGCTCAAGCGTGCCTCGCTGATATTGGAGAACGCGCGGGCAGGGGGGCAGGACTTTGACGTTGGTCTGCGCATCAACCCAATGGTGCCAACCGGTAAAGTGGCGAAATACGATCCATCCAGCCCCGGTTCGCGACTGGGCTTCCCGCTTGACCAGCTGACCGAAGAGCATCTGGAGGGCGTGGATGGCATCCATTTCCACAATCTGTGCGAGCAGGATCTGGAGCCATTGAAGCGCACGTGGGACGCGGTGTTTGACGCGCTCGAGCCCTATTTCGGCCAGCTAAAGTGGATCAACATGGGTGGCGGGCATCACATAACCCGCGCCGACTACCAACGCGACGAACTGATCCAGTTCCTGCGCGATGCCAAAGCGGACACGGGCGCAGAGATCATCATCGAGCCTGGAGAAGCGGTCGCGTTGGACGCTGGAATTCTTGTTGGCACGCTGCTGGATGTGCAGTGGAACGGCATGCCAGTGGGTATCACCGATGTTTCCGCCACCTGCCACATGCCCGATGTGATCGAAGCGCCCTACCGTCCCGCAATGCTTGGCGAAGTCACAGACGAGGAGCACGTACCGATCCGGTTGGGCGGGCCGTCTTGCCTGGCTGGTGATGTGATCGGCGATTATCGCCTGCCTGTGCCGGCAGAACCCGGTGCACGCTTTGCGTTTCTCGACCAAGCGCATTATTCGATGGTCAAAACCAACACGTTTAACGGCGTGCAACTGCCCAGCATATACCTCTGGGACAGCGAGATCGACCAGCTGGAGCTGGTGAAGTCATTCGGGTACGAAGATTTTCGGAACCGATTGAGCTGAGCGCGTTGGTTTAGAAACGGCCGGACATGAGGGCGATGATCGCGCGTACGAGGCGTGCTTTTTCATTTGCGATTTGCTGCAGAAGCCCTATATGCGCGCTTCTTCTGCCCCAAGGGACATCCGCAAGGCAGGCTCATAACCGTTTGGTTGAACACTGAACCTTTAGGGGGTCCCTTGAGTTGCACATCTATCCCAACGCTAAGGCTGTAGTTCGCGCGATCGCGCCGGATGAACCCGTTATCCTCAATCGCCCGCAAGCTGCGCATCGCGCGGCCCGCTTTTTCCTGGATAGGTTTCCGGGAAAATCGCTCTATGCGGTAAAGGCCAATCCTTCGCCTGATCTGCTGCGTGTTCTTTGGGATGCGGGCGTGACGCATTACGATGTCGCCTCGATCGCTGAAGTGCGGCTGGTGCGCGCGACGCTGCCCGAGGCTGTGCTGTGCTTCATGCACCCGATCAAGACACCCAGCGCGATCCGTGAAGCCTATTTCCAGCATGGCGTGAAAACCTTCAGCCTCGATAGCGCGGAAGAGCTTGATAAGATCGTGAAGGCTTGCACCAATCCGCAAGCGGGTAAGCCTGCGAAAGATTTGCGGCTGTGCGTGCGCCTGCGTGTGTCGAGCGAATTTTCCGAGCTCTCACTGGCAAGCAAATTCGGTTGTGATCTTGTCGAAGCGCCGGTGTTGCTTCAGCAGACCCGCCAGCATTGTGATTGGCTGGGCGTATGTTTCCATGTCGGCAGTCAGGCCATGAGCCCTTTTGCATTCGTGCAGGCGCTGGACCGGACCCGTGCGGCAATTGCCGAAGCGTCTGTTGTGATTGACATGATTGACGTTGGGGGCGGTTTCCCCAGCTCCTATCCGGGGCTGGAGCCGCCACCGCTGGAAGATTACTTCGCGATGATCGCCAAGCACTTCGAAGCGTTGCCAATTGCCTACAACGCAGAGCTGTGGTGCGAGCCTGGTCGGGCGCTGTGTGCCGAATATTCGAGCATGATCGTGAAGGTAGAAAAGCGCCGCGGCGAAGAACTCTACATCAATGACGGAGCCTATGGCGCTCTCTACGATGCTGCGCATGTCGACTGGCGGTTCCCGGTGGTCGCGCTGGAAGATGATCTGCGCGACGCGGCGCAGGATTTCGCCTTCTATGGCCCTACCTGCGATGACGCTGACTATATGCAGGGGCCATTCCCGCTCCCCTGCGACATTCAGGCCGGCGACTACATCGAGATCGGCATGCTCGGCGCCTATGGTGCAGCGATGAAGACCGGGTTCAACGGCTTCGGCAATGCGGAAGAGTACATTGTGGCAGACGAGCCGATGATGAGCCTTTATCGTGGTGACCGCATCCGTCCTGATGCGGACAACGTGGTAAACTTGCGTTGATTGGCCACTTCCGGGTAAATTGCCCTCAGCCTTGACGAAAACTGATGTGCGCCGTTTGTCTCTCTCATTCATAATGTGGGAGACGGTCAATAAAGATGATTTTAGCGTCAGCGGCTGCGTTGGCAGTTGCGGTGGCAAGCCCCGCTCTATCGCAATCAAGGGCGGTAACGACATCCACTCAGACTACACCGTCCCGTGATTTCCAACCGGTGAAGCCCGACCCGGTTATCACGCGCCTCAATGCGTTGCAGCAGGAGCTTGACGCGCTGAAGGAGACTGCAGGTAAACAGGTTGTTGTGCTGCATTTCTCGCCGACCGAGCACCCCGGATCACCGGATAACAACTACAATACCAATCAGGCATTCGCGACTGATGCATGCGAAAAAGTGCTGGGTGATCGGTTTGGTCGGATGATTGATTATCGCGTTTAGACCAACGAAGACCGTTTCTTCCTCACCCATATTTCCTGCGAGACGAAGGCATAGCGCCGGATGTATGACGGCTAGTCAAAACCGACGAATCTAGCCGCCTCTGACACTTCACGGCGGACGATTTTTACGGGGTTTGCTGGGAAGTCTTCGTCGGGCCAGCCCATCGCGACCGCTTTCATGATCACCTGATCGTCAGGGATGCTGGCATGTTCGCGCACAACAGGTGACTGCATGATGCCCTGGCTGTTGATCACGCAGCCGAGCCCGCGTGACCATGCGGCGTTTACCAGCGCAGTTGTTACCGCACCGCAGTCGAACACCGTATCGTCTGCGTCCGATAGTTCCTTGTCGTAAGTCACGATTACGCAGACGGGCGCGTCAAATTGGCGAAAGCCGCGCAGAACCCAGTCCTGCCGCTTTTCCTTGTCATCACGTTCGATGCCCATCGCTTCGAACAGCTGGATCGCACAGCCGACCTGGCGATCGCGATGGACGCCTTGAAACGGGTGTCCTTTGCGAAATTCACGGCTGTCTGGTTCACCTGCCAGAATGCGCTCGGTATTGCCCTTGCGAATCCGGTCGAGCGGCTCTCCGGTGATGACGTGAAAGTAATAGGGCTGGGTATTCATTGAAGAGGGCGAGCGCATCGCCATTGCCAGAATTTCTTCAATCAGCTCTTGCGGAACGGGCTTGTCGAGATAGCCGCGGATCGAGCGCCGCCCAAGAACGACTTCATCATACTTTTGATCCGGATTGCCGTACACGCGTTTCTCTCCTGTAAGTTCACACGCGTGCTAGCGCATGAATTGGGGAACTCAAAGGACGTTACGGAACATGGACTTCAGTCAGGCGGCCTTGCGCAACTCCAGCTCTAGCCGGTCCCAAATCTCGACCAGTGCCTGAGTCAGCTGGTCCATCATTGCTTCGGTGTGAGCTGGGCCGGGGGTGAAGCGGAGACGCTCTGTCCCGCGCGGTACAGTCGGGAAATTAATCGGCTGCACATAGGCGCCGTATTCCGCGAGCAGGATGTCGCTGATCTTTTTGGCGCGAACGGGATCTCCGACCATGACAGGCACGATGTGCGTGACGCTGTCCATCACTGGCAGGCCGGCGTCGTGGAACTTCGCTTTGAGCATGTTGGCGTTGATTTGCTGGGCGTCACGCTCTTCCGAGCTTTCCTTCAGGTGTTTCACGGCTGCCAGCACGCCTGCCGCGAGAACCGGGGAAAGCGATGTGGTGAAGATGAAGCCGGGCGCATAGCTGCGGATGCAATCGACAATCTTCTTGTCGGCCGCGATATAGCCGCCCATCACGCCAAATGCCTTGCCCAGCGTGCCTTCGATAATGTCGATGCGATGCGCGGCTTCGTCACGTTCCGAAATCCCGCCACCGTGATCGCCATACATGCCCACCGCGTGGACTTCGTCGATATAGGTGAGCGCGTTGTATTTCTCAGCCAAATCGCAGATCGCGTGAATTGGCGCGATATCGCCGTCCATAGAATAGACGCTCTCAAACGCGATCACCTTGGGTGTTTCGGCATCTTCAGCCGCAAGCAAATCTTCCAGATGCTGCAGGTCATTGTGGCGGAAAACGCGCTTTTCACAGCCCGAATTGCGTATGCCGGCGATCATGCTGGCGTGGTTCAATTCGTCAGAGAAGATCACACAGCCGGGCAGCAGTTTGCCCAGCGTTGATAGCGTCGCATCGTTCGAGACATAGCCCGAGGTGAACAGAAGTGCGGACTCTTTGCCATGCAGGTCGGCCAGTTCGTTTTCCAACTCGACATGCAAATGCGTGTTGCCGCCGATATTGCGCGTGCCGCCAGAACCCGCGCCGACATCGTGCAGTGCCTCTTCCATCGCGCCGATCACTTTCGGGTGTTGGCCCATCGCGAGGTAATCGTTCGAGCACCACACCGTGATTGGCTTGGGCCCGTTGTGCCCATGGAAACAGCGCGCGTTGGGAAACGCGCCTTTGTTGCGCATGATATCGATGAAGACGCGGTAGCGGCCTTCTTCGTGCAGGCGATCAATCGCTTTGTCGAAGATCTGGTCGTAATTCACTTCGCGTATTTCCGCTGCGTTGCGCCCTGTTTCCGGCTTCGATTGGAAACGCGATGTAGTGGAGACGAAACGACTTTTCTACTGCGATCTTTGCGAATGACTCGCAGTTCAGAAGGCTTCGATCCCTGAAAAACCATGTTTATTAAGCGCAGGCAACAGGGCTTGCGCAGATTGCACGTTCCCGGTGGTTATGAACCGGCTTGATTGGCTGGCTGCGAATGACTGGCCTTGTGTCAAATGTGCGATCCTTCGCGCTATGCCTTGCGCGCCGTGAACAAACTGAACCTCGGGACCGAATGCCGCGCGCAATTCGTCTTCAAGCAGAGGGAAATGTGTGCAGGCAAGAACGACTGTATCGATCCGTTCACCTTCAGGCATGTCCCGCAATTTTCGCGCCGCAGCTTCGATCACACCGATGTCGACGGCTTCTCCGCGCAGCTTTGCTTCGGCCACTTCGACCAGCCCTGGCGCTGCATGACGCAGAAGGCTGTTCCCATTGGCAAATTCTGCCTCGAGCTGGTCGACATAGGGCTGACGAATGGTTGCCGCGGTGCCTAACAAGCCAATCACGCCTGTCTTGCTTATGGCCGCAGCCGGTTTGATCGCCGGAACCGTGCCTACAATCGGAATTTCCAGCACATCGCGTACCATGCCAAGTGCAATCGTGCTCGCGGTGTTGCAAGCGATGCAGGCCAGACGCGGCTGGTATCGCTCTGCCATTCGGCCCAGCAATCCAGCGACCCGCGCAGCGATCTGCGCTTCCGATTTCTCGCCGTAGGGCAGACCTGCCAGATCGGCAGCATAGATCACCGGCGCATCAGGCATGATCTTGCGAAGCTCTGCCAGCACGGTCAGTCCGCCGACTCCGGAATCGAATAGCAGAATGGGTGAAGCGGCATCGGCCATGGTGTGCGAAAATGGCCGATGCCCTTTGCAAGGTCAATAACTGCGACTTCGATGACTTACTTCAGGAACGTTTTGACCCGCAGAACTTCCAGGATTCCGACACCGTTATGATAGTTTGCGAGAGAGGTTTCGACGAATTCTGCATAGCTAACGGTGCCATCTGAATTCTGATCGTGGCGATCGAGGAACTCTGTTCGGGCGCGAGCATCGTGAACAATGATCGGCCTACCATCTTCTTCAACCGCAACTGCATCTGGGACTTCAGTGTCTGTGATCGACCCGCTTCCATCCATGTCGTATTTGCGAAACTGCCTATTAAGATACTCGACCAGCTCTTCTTCCGTTGGGGCGTCCTGCCCCGGGCCTTTGCTGGTCAGTCGGAAAATGCTGAGTGCCTCTATCTGGCCCGAATCGTCGACCAGGAATTCGTCAGCTTCGATGCTTAAGCCTTCATTGGCTGATGACGCCGTGAGGTTTGCCTGCATGGCGACGGTTACCAATGCGGCAAGAATGATAATCATAGTTAGTGCTTCGATCTTCAGTGAGTTGGAGCGTCCTGTGTGACCGGCGATTGCCGCATCTGACAGGTCCGGCGATTGGGATACGGTCTGACCGTACCCTTCGACGCGTGCCACCATTTGCGCGGCTTCGATCGAAGAGCCTACGCCCAGTTTGGCTCTGGCAGACTTGAGCCGCTTTTCGACGGCGTGGTGCGATAAATCAAGCGCCAAAGCAATCTGCTTGGCGGTCTCATCATTCAGCTAGCGCCTCAGGCATTCGCGCTCTTTCGACGTAAGGCGGGAAACCAGATCCGCTTCATCTGCGTCGGACGGGGATGGGGCTGGGAAGACCTGATCCACAGTTGGACGGTAGCAATTTGTTGCGCGCAGACAAGGTAGGGGCGAATGGTACTAGGCCCTTTATCGCGTGGACTCGCTACGAATAATAGTGCTGTCCAATTGCAATGATTGCATTATGCATATGTTCATGACTGGCGATGTTTCGATCTCAATACTTCTTGCGACGCTTCTAGGCTATTTGCTCGGCTCGATTCCCATCGGTTTGCTTCTGACAAAAGCTGCGGGCATGGGCGACGTGCGCAGCATTGGCAGCGGCAATATCGGCGCCACCAACGTGCTGCGCACCGGTAACAAGGGTTTGGCCGCGGCAACCTTGCTGCTTGATTTGGCCAAGGGGTTTGCGCCGGTGTTTATCGCGCAGCAAGTGTGGGGCGGCCCGACGGTCGCTTTCGCTTCGGGTGCGGCTGTGATCGGTCACTGTTTCCCGGTTTGGCTGAAGTTCAAAGGGGGGAAGGGCGTTGCCACCAACGCAGGTGTGGCATTCGGTCTCGCATGGCCGATTGGTCTTGCTTACGCCGCGATCTGGATCAGCATCCTTGCGATTTTTCGCATATCCAGCCTTGCCGGGATGAGCGCGGTTGTGGCCGCCGCTGCCGCCGCCCCGCTGTTCGGTTTCCCTGAGTATTTCCCCGTATTGGCCGCGATCGCAGGCCTGATCATCTATCTCCACCGCGAAAATATCGGGCGCCTGATGAAGGGCGAAGAACCCAAAGTGGGGGGCAAGAAATGAGGCCAGCGGCAAGCTGATGGAGAGCACGGGGTCGCAGCCAGCTCTCCTCTCCCAGAAAGAGGCATTTGCACGCATTCGCCTGCTGCGCTCATCGCACATCGGGCCCATAACCTATCGCCAATTGCTCGCGAGGTTTGGCACGGCTGAACATTCGCTTGAGGCGCTGCCGGAGCTGGGTGCGAAGGGCAAGCGTAGCTATTCAGCGGCACCTGTCGAGCGGATCGAGCGCGAAGTCGATGCTGTGCGGCGGGCGAAGCGGGTCGGGAGGTGATGGCGATCCCCGGCTCGCCGCTCGGCGCGCGCTCGCAAGGCTGCAACCATCTGATCCGCGAAGGAGCAGTGCTGGTGCAGTCTCCAGAGGAAGTTGTTGAGCTGCTAAGCGGTTTCGATGGCAATCCGCGCTCGACATTCCGCGAGACAACCGTCGGTTTCGACCACGAGCCTGAAGAATTGGCCGAGGCCGAGTCTGCCGATATCGGATCGCTGCTGACCACTGCGCCTGTTGCAGTGGACGAGCTGATCCGGCAGTCAGGAGAAAATGCGGCATCGGTGCAATTGGCGCTGCTGGAGCTGGAGATAAGCGGCCAGCTGCAGAGGTATGCTGGTGGGCGGGTGTCGTTAGGCTCTTGACGAATCCGCAGAACCGCTCCCACCCTCGCGCGTACGTACACGCGTGAAAGACACGTCAGGGATTCTTAAGAACAAAACAATGCAGCTTGTTATCGTTGAGTCGCCCGCGAAGGCGAAGACAATCGAGAAATACCTCGGATCAGACTTCAAGGTTCTGGCCAGCTATGGTCACGTCCGCGATCTGCCGCCCAAGGATGGCAGCGTGCGCCCGGACGAAGATTTCGCGATGGATTGGGAACTCTATCGTGACAAGCAGAAGCGTTTCAAGGAAATCGCCGATGCGGCGAAAGATGCAACCCGGCTCATTCTCGCCACTGACCCTGACCGCGAAGGCGAAGCGATCAGCTGGCACGTTCAGGAACTGCTGAAGAAGCGCAAGGCGCTGCCCACCAAGGTAGACCGCGTCACATTCAACGCGATCACCAAAGCGGCTGTGACCGAAGCAATGAAGAGCCCGCGCGAGCTCGATCAACCGCTTATCGATGCATATCTGGCTCGCCGCGCGCTCGACTATCTGTTCGGTTTCACGCTCAGCCCGGTGTTATGGCGCAAACTGCCCGGCGCGAAGAGTGCCGGGCGAGTGCAATCGGTTGCGCTGCGTCTGATCTGCGAGCGCGAGCACGAGATCGAGATATTCAAGCCAGGGGAATATTGGTCCGTCCTTGCCAAGATGGAGCAGGACGGCAGCGAATTTGATGCCCGGTTGGTCAAGTTCGACGGCAAGAAGCTCGACAAGATGACGCTGGGCAATGAAGGCAGCGCGATGGCGGCCAAGACTGCTGTCGAGGGTGCGCGTTTTATGGTCGAGGATATCGAGACCAAACCGCTCAAGCGCAATCCATCGCCGCCGTTCACCACATCAACCTTGCAGCAGGAGGCTGCGCGTAAGCTGGGCTTTTCCGCCAACCACACGATGCGCTGTGCGCAGTCGCTCTATGAAGCGGGTGCGATCACCTACATGCGTACCGATGGCGTGCAGATGGACCCCGGCGCGATCCACGCTTTGCGTGATGCAATCGGTGACCGCTACGACAAGGCATATCTCCCCGAGAAGCCTCGTTTCTATTCCACCAAGGCCAAGAACGCACAGGAAGCGCACGAGGCGATTCGTCCAACCGATTTCCGCCGCGATCACGCGGGTTCTGGCGACGAGGCGAAGCTTTACGATCTGATTTTCAAGCGCGCGATGGCAAGCCAGATGGCCGCTGCGCAACTTGAGCGGACAACCGTAACTATGCGCGACCCCAGCGGACAGCATCAACTGCGCGCGACCGGACAGGTTGTGAAGTTCCCCGGCTTTTTTGCGGTCTATCAGGAAGGCTTTGACGACAAGTCGGAAGATGATGATGACGGTATGTTGCCCGTCATCCGCAAGGGCGACAGCCCGTTGAAAAAGGCGGTGGAAGCCAACCAGCACTTCACTCAGCCGCCGCCGCGTTTTTCTGAGGCCTCGCTTGTCAAACGGCTTGAAGAGTTGGGCATTGGCCGTCCGTCTACCTATGCCTCGACCATTCAGACGCTGCGTGATCGCGATTATGTGCGAATGGAGAAAAACCGTTTCTTTGCAGAGGAATCTGGCCGTCTTCTGACAGCATTTCTGGAGCGATTCTTCCCCAATTATGTCGCCTATGATTTTACCGCAGGTATGGAAGACGAACTCGACACGGTCTCGGACGGACGCGAAGAGTACAAAGAACTGCTGAGCAAATTCTGGAAGGACTTCAAACCCAAAACCGAAGAGGTGATGGAGAAGTTGCCTTCGGAAGTGACCGAAGCTCTTGACGATTACTTGTCTGACTTTCTCTTCCCTGAGCGCGAGGATGGCGAAAGCCAGCGTATGTGCCCCATGTGCCGGGACGAAGGGCGCGAGAATGGCCGCCTGGCGCTGCGCGGTGGCCGTTTCGGCGCGTTCATTGCCTGTGCCAACTATCCCGAATGCAAATACACCCGCCGCTTTGCGCAGCCAGGTGGGCAGGGTGACGGCGGCGCTGAAGACGGTGTCATGGGAACCGATCCGGACAGCGGCGCAGAGGTGCATCGCAAGACAGGGCGCTTTGGTCCTTATGTCGAGATGGAAGTTGACGGGGAGAAAAAGCGCGCCTCAATTCCGAAGGATCTGGATGACTTCGATCTGGAGTGGGCGATCAAGCTGCTTGGCCTGCCGCGCATCGTTGGAGCGCACCCGGAAACCGGCAAGGAAATCGAAGCTGCGATTGGGCGCTATGGCCCTTATCTTCGCCATGATGGCAAATACGGCAAGCTCCAGAGCACGCGCGATGTGTTTGATATTGGCATGAATGCCGCGGTCACAATCCTGGCGGAAGCGGCCAATCGCAAGGGCGGCGGGCGCGGCAAGGCTGAACCGATCAAGACGCTGGGTGAGCACCCGACCTCTGGCGGCGAGATAAAGGTCATGCCAGGTCGTTATGGCCCATACGTCACCGATGGAAATGTCAACGCGACTATTCCCAAGGATATCAAGCCGGAAGACATCGAAGCGGCGAAGGCCATCGAGCTGATTGACGCGCGTGCGGCCAAGGGGCCGGCGAAGAAAAAGCGCAAGAAGGTCCCGGCCAAGAAGAAGGCTCCTGCGAAGAAGACAGCAGCAGCGAAAAAGTAACCTTCTTGCACTGCGAAACTTTCACTCTTTCGCGTTGGGAAATCGTCAAGCTTTGAGCCTTATGCCATCGCCTTGAACCAAGGGGTCAGCAGACGTGATCGAAATCGAAGTACAGAATGAAACGCACCAAACGCAGTATCGGCTGCGTTTTGCGGCTGTGCCGCGTATCGGAGAAGGCCTGCGCTTGAAAGAGCCTGACGGGATCTAGGCAAGTTATGACGTGCTCGACGTGTGGTATCAAAAGGCCGAGTATTCCTATCGCACCCAATCGAGGCCCATTTCCTCGTAGATTTCCTTGTCCTCGTCCCAGTTTTGGCTGACTTTAACATGCAGGAACAGGTGCACTTTCACACCTAGGATCTCGGACAATTCCTTGCGCGCAGCTTCGCCAATGGACCTGATCTTGGATCCGCCCTTGCCAAGCACGATCGGCTTCTGGCTCTCGCGACCAATCACGATTTGCTGGCGGATTTCCACGCTACCATCGGGGCGCTGGGTGTAGCTTTCCGGGCGTACTGCGGAATCGTAAGGCAATTCCTCGTGCAGCTGCTGATACAGCTGCTCGCGAGTCACTTCTGTTGCGAGTAAGCGCTCACTCGCGTTAGACACCTGATCCTCGGGGTAGTGCCACGGGCCTTCAGGCATCAAGTCAGCCAGTGCCTGCTTTAATTCCGGCACGCCGTCGCCGGTCAGCGCAGATACGAAATAAATCTCCTCGAACGCGACCTTTCCGGACAATTCCTGTGCGAGTAAAAGCAGATCTTCCTTCTTCGCGCGATCAACTTTGTTGATGACAAGGAATTTGCGTTCAGGCCGCTTTTCCAGCGCCTCAAGCAGCGGTTCCAGCTCATGCCGGCGTTGCTTGATAGGATCGACCATCAGCAACACTGCATCGGCGGCTTGTGCGCCTTCCCAAGCGGCGCTAACCATTGCGCGGTCGAGCTTGCGGCGCGGCGCGAAAATACCAGGCGTATCGACCAGGATCATCTGCACATTATCATGCAACGCAATGCCCAACATGCGCGCGCGGGTCGTTTGTGCTTTGGAACTGGTGATCGCGACCTTTTGCCCGACCAACTGGTTCACCAGCGTGCTCTTGCCCGCATTGGGCGCGCCAATCACGGCGACGACACCGCATTTTTGGCTATCATTCGAACTCATGCAAATTGCTCCATAAAGGCAGCAGCGGCGAGCCGCTCTGCCTCTTGTTTGTTGCTCGCGGTGGCTTCGGCTTCCCCGACATTCTTGACGCTGACACGGACAGTGAATCTGGCCGCGTGGTCCGGCCCTTCGCGATTGACTATCTCATATTGCGGAGGGCGACGCTGATTGCCCGCTGCCCATTCTTGAAGCGCGCTTTTGGGATGTTTGGACTTGCCCGCACTGCCTTCAAACTCGGCTTGCCACAACCGCCGGATCAGATCGCGCGTAGGCGCAAAGCCATTCTCGACAAAATGCGCTCCGATGAGCGATTCCATGACATCGCCAAGGATATTGATGCTTTCGCGCGCTCCATCATCGCGTGCTTGCTTGCCCAGGCGGATGTGGTCGCCAAGACCGATCTGTTTGGCGACCCGTGCGCATGTCTGCCTGCTGACAAGTGCATTCAAGCGCTGTGACAAACGGCCTTCCGCAGATGCACTGGATTCGAACAGCCATTCTGCGATGGTCAGCCCCAACACCCGGTCACCCAGAAACTCGAGCCGCTCGTAATCAGAGCTTTCGCCAGTGCTGCCATGCGTGAGGGCTTCGAACCAGCGTGGTTCGTCTGCCGGCTCTATGCCAAGCGAGGCGAGCCATTCGCGTGTCTCTGGTGCGAGATCGGTCACAAGCTATCTCCGATCCGGTCCCAGCGTGCTCCACTGATCCAGGTCCAGGGCTTCAACCATTCCGAGCTGCCATCGGTTGACCACATGATCAAGCTGGCGCGACCAACCAGCTTTTCTTGCGGGACAAGCCCAACACCTTTGTCCGGTTCAGCGGGGTAGCGGCTGTCATAGGACGCATCACGGTTGTCGCCCAGAACCAGCACGCGGCCTTCGGGCACAATGCGCGGCGCGGTTGTATCAACGAAGCTGGGCTCAAGATCGATTACATCGTAGCTTTTGCCGGACGGCAGCGTTTCGCGGAAACGGGTGTAGCGGCAAACCTCGCTGCCATCTGCAGTCGTTTCAAGGGCAGAATCTCGCGAACAGCCGCTGTTGGGCGAAACAGGTATTACGATATCATCAAGCCGGGTTTGCGGCAGGGCTTCGCCGTTCAGCACGACCAGCCCATTACGCATCGCGAAGGAGTCTCCGGGCAAACCGATAACGCGCTTGATATAATCCGTACCGTCGATCGGGTGCTTGAAGATAACCACATCACCGCGTTCGGGCTGGCCTGCAAAAACCCTGCCGGAAATCAACGGCGCCTCGAAAGGGAGCGAGTATTTCGAGATTCCATAGGGCCATTTCGCCGCGAGCAGATAGTCGCCATTCCATAGACTTGGCTGCATGCTTTGCGAGGGGATCGAAAAGGGCGAAAACACGAAGCTGCGAAATATCAGCACCACCAGTGCCAGCTTCAACACGAACAGCGCAAAGCTGCCCCAGCTTTCGCCGCTTTCTTCCGCATCAATTGCGGGCGCATTCGTACCTACGGTCTTCCCATCCATCGCATCCGTCCCTAATCGCGCGAGACCAACTTGTGAAAGGCTTTTCGCGATGAGCGACAACATCTCCTCCGCTTGGACCCATCTGCAATCCCTCCCGCAGCGGACGCTCGCGGAACTGTTTGAAGGCGATGATGCGCGCGTCGACACCTTGTCCGCGCGGATCGAATGGGATGTGGAAGAAGGACAAGCGGGTATATTGTTCGATTGGTCAAAGACACATCTGGACGCTGACCTGATCGCAGGGTTTGAGAAGCTGGCCAAGGCGTGTGACTTCGCTGGTAAGCGTACGAAACTGTTTGGCGGCGAAATAGTCAATGTGACCGAAGGCCGCGCGGCAACGCACAGCGCGATGCGCGGCGTCGGGGATGATGCAGATGTCGAAGAGGGCCAGGCTTTGCTCGCACGCATGGGCATGCTGGTCGAGGCGATCCACGGCGGCGCACTGGGAGAGGTCGAGCACCTGATCCACATCGGTATTGGCGGCAGCGCGCTGGGCCCTGCGCTCGCGGTCGATGCGCTGACCCGCGATCTGGCGCTGGTTGATGTGCATGTTGTCTCGAACATCGATGGCGTAGCGCTGGAGGCAGCATTTGAAGCCTGCGATCCGGCGAAGACGCTGATCGCAGTCGCATCCAAAACTTTCACGACGATAGAGACGATGACCAATGCGGCATCGGCGCTGAAGTGGCTCAGCGACAATGGCGTGCCAGACCCGACAGGCCGTGTTGTCGCGCTGACTGCGTCGCCTGAAAGGGCGGTTGAGTGGGGCGTCGACGAAACGCGCGTACTTCCGTTCCCGGAAAGCGTTGGCGGGCGCTATTCGCTGTGGTCCTCAATCGGCTTTCCGGTCGCCCTGGCGGTAGGGATGGAAGATTTCACTCCGATGCTGGCCGGAGCGCAAGCAGTAGACCTGCATTTCCGTGATACCGATGGCGCCGAAAACCTGTGCCTGCGCGCAGCCTTTGCGGACCAATATTACACGCGCCTTCGCGGCTGCCAGACACGCGCGTGCTTTGCCTACGATGAGCGGCTGGGCCTGCTGCCCAACTATCTCCAGCAACTAGAGATGGAGAGCAATGGCAAGCGGGTAAAGGCCGATGGTTCACCTGTCGACGGGCCGACTGCGCCGATCACCTGGGGCGGAGTGGGTACTGACGCGCAGCATGCCGTGTTCCAACTGCTGCATCAGGGTACGCATCTGGTGCCGGTGGACTTTATCGTCAGCATTGCGCCGGGCGATGCGCTAGATCCTGCGCATCACGCGATCCTGCTGACCAATTGCTTTGCGCAAGGTGCGGCGCTGATGGCGGGTGGAAATATGGCGGCCGACGGAAAAGATCCCGCGCGAGCATTCCCAGGAGACCGGCCGAGCGTGACGATGTTGTGCGACGATTTGGATGCAGCGACATTGGGCGCGCTGATCGCGTTTCACGAGCACCGTGTATTTGCGAATGCAGTTCTTATGGAGATCAACCCCTTCGACCAGTTTGGCGTGGAGCTGGGCAAGAAAATGGCGAACGAGATTGGTTCGGGCGACGGCGACTTTGATGCGAGCACGAAAGCGCTGCTTGAAAGGGCGGGGTTGGCGGATTGAACGGTTGCGCGTAGGCATCCTCTATGACCTTCCCAATAATCTTTGCCATCGCATGGGCCATTATCCTGGCAGGCGGAGGAGGGTTACTCACCTCGATCGGGAGCTGGTATTACGAGCTGAAAAAACCCAGCTGGCAGCCGCCCGACTGGCTGTTCGGGCCCGCGTGGACAGTGATTCTTAGCCTTGCCGCTTACGCCTTCTGGCTTAGCTGGGCGGCGGCAGAGGCAGATAGTGAAACCGGCCTTCTCATCGCGCTCTATGCCATCAACGGTGTGTTCCATTTTGCATGGTCGCCGCTCTTCTTCACGTTGAAACGCCTGGACTGGGCGTTGATCGAAGTGCCGTTTCTGTGGGCCAGTGTTCTCGCGTTGGCGATATTTCTGCGTGACTGGTCAGTACTCGCCAGTTGGTTGATCGTGCCATATCTGGTCTGGGTGAGCTTCGCGGCGTGCCTTAACTGGAAAATAGTGCAGCTTAACAAACCGTTTGGTGCGCGATCCACCTGAAGCATATGCTGCACCGCAGCGAATAACTTTGACTTCTGACAGGTTTGCCTCCATAACTCTCTCAGCGAGGCGCCAGTGCCAGCGTGAAGCAGCGGAAGATTTGAAAACATCCGCTTAAGGCCGCACCTCGGTTTTTCCCAAAGACTTCCCTATTCACGCGGGTCGTTTGACACCCGCGCCGCGCGATGATTCCATCCGGAATCCGCCAGAGAGCAAGTCGTGCGCCGCATTTATTGCGAGTTACTATGACTAACTTTACTGATCTCGGGCTGTCGCAGCCCGTTCTCCAAGCCCTTGATATGAAGGGCTATGACACGCCAACGCCGATCCAGGCGCAGGCTATTCCACCAGTGCTGGAAGGGCGCGACCTATTGGGAATCGCGCAAACCGGTACCGGCAAGACGGCTGCATTCATGCTGCCCAGCATTGATCGCTTGCGCGAAAGCGACAATCGTATTCCTTTCAAGAGCTGCCGCATGCTGGTGCTTGCACCAACGCGCGAGTTGGCCGGACAGATCGCTCAAAGCGCCAAGGATTATGGCGCGATGGCTGGCCTTAAAGTGCACAGCATTGTGGGCGGCACATCGGTCGGCAAAGACCGTAACAAGCTGCATCGCGGAACAGACATTCTTGTCGCGACACCAGGCCGTTTGCTCGATTTGATCGACCAGAAAGCCTTCAATCTCGCCGGCGTTGAAATCTTGGTGCTCGACGAAGCTGACCAGATGCTCGACCTTGGCTTTGTCCACGCATTGCGCCGGATCAGCCAATTGGTCCCGCAGGACCGCCAGACGCTGTTCTTCAGCGCGACCATGCCCAAGGCAATCAAGGATCTGGTGGGGCAATATTGCAAGAACCCCGCCCATGTCTCCGTGACACCCGCCGCGACGACGGCAGAGCGGATCGATCAATATCTGTTCATGGTCCAGCAGGACGAAAAGCAGACCTTGCTCGAATTGATGCTGAAAGAGCGTCACCCGGTTCCGGGCAAGTTCGAACGCGTGCTGATCTTCACGCGAACCAAACATGGTGCGGATCGCGTCGTGAAGAAGCTGTCGCAGTCAGGCATTCCAGCCAACGCTATTCACGGCAACAAATCGCAGCCGCAGCGGCAGCGCGCTTTGGACGAGTTTAAACGGGCTAAAACGCCCATTCTGGTCGCGACTGATGTTGCGGCACGCGGGATCGATATCCCCGGCGTTAGCCACGTGATCAATTACGAACTGCCCAACGTTCCCGAGCAATATGTCCACCGGATCGGTCGTACCGCTCGCGCGGGCAAGGACGGTATCGCAATCGCATTTTGTGCCGAGGATGAGCGCGACTATCTGAAGGATATTCGCAAGAATACCGACGCAGAGTTTGAGCGTTTGCCATTGCCGGATAACTTCCGTGCCGTGGTCGAAGGCGTCGGCCCAACCAAGCGCGCAGCGCCTGGGCAGCGCACTCGCGTAAAGCCTAAACCCAAGGGTGGAGCGCGCAGCGCTGCACCGCGTGGTGATGGACCAAGCGGCCCCCAGGGCAAACCCAAGCAGAAGCATACTGCACGTAAAGGCAAGCCCAATCGCTCAGGCGGATTCCGGGGCAAGCCAGGCGGCGGGCGCAGACATGGCGGCGGCGAAAGCCGCGGCCCGCGCGCAGCCAGCGCGTAACAATCTGCACTTCTTGAACGAATAGCGTTCCGATTGGCGTGAGCGGTTGGCATTTGGCGTTCCAACCGCCATATCGCGCCAACACTTGAAGGAACGCGCAGATGCCCGAATACGATTACGACCTCTTCACTATCGGCGCTGGCTCCGGCGGTGTGCGCGCCAGCCGTGTGGCCGCTGCCCATGGGGCCAAGGTTGCAGTTGCAGAGGAATACCGCGTTGGCGGAACCTGCGTCATACGCGGCTGTGTGCCCAAGAAGATGCTGGTCTATGGTTCCATTTTCGCAGAGGAGCTCGGCCATGCTGAAACACTTGGCTGGACTATCGAAGGCAAGCGGTTTGACTGGGCGACACTGCGCGATTTCGTGAATGCCGATGTCGACCGGCTAGAGGGCCTCTATGGCAAAACTCTGGCCAGCCACGATGTTGAGGTGTTTGCAGAGCGAGCCACCATCACCGGCCCTCATTCGGTGCGGCTTGCGAGCGGGCGCGAGGTAACCGCGAAGTACATTCTTGTTGCAACCGGCGCATGGCCGGCAATGCCCGAATTTCCGGGGCTTGAGCATTGCATCAGCTCCAACGAAGTGTTCCATCTGGAACAGCAGCCCAAATGTCTGATGGTGGTTGGCGGCGGCTATATCGCGATGGAGTTCGCGGGGATATTCAATGCGCTGGGCAGCGAAGTAACGGTGGTGAACCGGACTGACCGCATCCTGCGCAGCTATGACGCACAGATCGTCGATCGTATGCTGCATATCGCGATGGGCCGCGGGATCGATTTCCGCATGCACAGCCAGATCAAATCGGTTGAGAAGGGCGCAGATGGCTGCCTTGTGGTCGATCTGGGGGACAGCAATCCGGTAAAAGTTGATCAGGTGCTGATCGCAACTGGTCGCGACCCCAATAGCGTGGGACTGGGGTTGGAGTGCGCTGGCATCGAGATGGCCGACAATGGCGCCATCAAGGTTGACGAATACAACCGGACCAGCTGCGACAGCATTTATGCAGTGGGCGATGTCACTGACCGGGTGCAGTTAACGCCGGTTGCGATTCGCGAAGGCCATGCCTTTGCTGACACCGTGTTCGGCGGCAACCCGCGCATGATCGACTATGGCTCCATTCCAAGCGCTGTGTTCAGCCAGCCGCCACTTGCTGGTGTAGGTCTGACGGAGGAAGAGGCGAGGGCGAAATATGGCGACGTAAAAGTCTACACTTCGGACTTCCGGCCGATGAAGAACATCTTCTCACCCCACGCTGAACGCGGGCTATACAAGATGATCGTCGAGGCAACTTCTGAAAAGGTGCTGGGCATCCACATGATCGGACCGGAATCGCCCGAGATATTGCAAGCTGCGGCAGTAGCGGTGAAAGCCGGGCTGACCAAACAGGCGTTTGACGATACCGTGGCGCTGCATCCCTCGATGGCGGAAGAACTCGTGCTGTTGAAGTAAGTTAGCTGCGCAGGCGGGCGGGCGAGAGCTGGGCGGGCGCAACACTGACTGCGCGCAGTTCTTCTGGCCAGCCGAGCTGACAAATCAGCGCTTCGGCGGTCAACGCCATCGCGGGCGAGGTTTGCAACCCGAAGCCGCCTTGTCCTGCGAGCCAGAAGAATCCCGATGCGTCCGGATCGAAACCGACAACCGGTTCACGGTCCGGTGCAAAGCTGCGTAACCCCGCCCATTTGCTGGCGATGCGTTTGATTTCGAGGGTGGTCGCTTGTTCTACCCGCCAGGCGGTCAGCGCAATATCCTCTTCTTCCGGCTGGGAATCGCAAGGATCGCTCGGGTGTTCGTCCATCGGACAGGCTAGCAATCGTCCGCTTCCCTCCGGCTCGATGTAGAAACCTGTGCCTACAGTCTTTGTGAACGGCCAGCGCGATACGTCCATATCGGCAGGCACATCGAAGGTAATTACCGTGCGTCGCAGCGGCTGAATGCCGACAGGTTCAACCCCCGCCAGGCTTGCGACATGGTCTGCCCAAGCACCCGCAGCGTTCACGATAACCTTGGCAGAGTAGCTTTGTCCGGGTGTATCGACGATCCAGCGATCGGAATTGCGCCGTATTGCTTTGACAGGCGCGCCAACGGTCAATTCACCGCCCGAGACACGCAGGGCCTTGCGGTGCCCCTCCAACAGGGCGTGCGCATCCAGCTTGCGCCCATCGGAATCAAGCAGCGCGCCGACGATCCCCTCACTGTCTTGCTTCAGAACAGGAACCAGTTCGCAGGCTTGAACAGGGTCGAGCCGCTCGATACCGGGTGCCCATTTGCGGTAATTCGTCTCCAGCTGGTCGAGTTTCTCCAGCTGTCCGTCCAGCGCCACGAACAGCGCGGGATGCGGCTTTGCGCCTAGCTCTTGCAGCAAAGGCAGGCTTGCCGCCGTTAATGCGCGCACGATCGCCGATTCCATGTCGAAGTGGGCAAAGGCAGCGCTGCGGCCGGACGCGTGCATACCCACTGCCCCTTCTGCTTCGCATACGATAACGCTGCGGTGCGCAGCGATGCGTGCAGCGGCGGACAGCCCCGCAATGCCTGCGCCGACCACAAGGCAGTCGATCTGCTTCATCGCCGAGAGATTATCTGCGTTGTCATTTGAAATCCCGCGACATATCCTTCGCTTCAAGGGAGAAAGTCAATGACAGGCACTGTACTCGTAACTGGCGGCACAGGCTATATTGGCGGCGAAGTCATCGACCAGCTTCTGGTCAAGGGATATGCCGTTCATACTACCGTGAGGAACGCTGCCAAGAGCGAGCCACGCCTGCGTGAACGCTGGCCGGATGCTGGTGATCGCCTCAAGGTCTTTCAGGCTGATCTGATGAGCGATGAGGGATGGGCAGAGGCGAATGCCGGTTGTCACGCCGTGGCGCATGTCGCTTCGCCTTTTCCGCTCGCCGTACCCAAGCACAAGGACGAGCTGTTAGTTCCCGCGCGTGAGGGCACTCTTCGCGCGCTGCGTTTTGCCAAGGACGCTGGGGTTCAGCGGTTTGTTCAGACAAGCTCTGCCGCTGCAATTGCCTATGGCCATCCAGAGAAGGACCATTTCGATCACACTGATTGGACGAACCTTGATGCGAATGTCGCACCGTACATCGAGTCAAAGACCGTGGCAGAACGTGCCGCGCGCGACTGGGTGGCGGAAAACGCGCCAGAGATGATCTTTTGTTCGGTCAATCCGGTTGCGGTGTTTGGGCCGGTTTACAATGATGACCTGTCAACAAGCATCGAATTGGTGAAGAAGATCATTGACGGATCGATCCCCATGATCCCGAATATGGGCATATGCGTAACCGATATCCGCGATGTTGGAAGGGCGCATGTGCTGGCAATTGAAGCCCCGGAAGAGAAGGTGCGCGGCGAACGCTTCCCCACGTCCGAGAAATTTCTGTGGCTGCGCGAAATGGCCAACATAGTTCGACAACGCGCGCCCGAACTTGCCGGCAAGGTACCCAAACGACCGATGCCGAACTGGCTTGTCAGCATCCTCGCGCTATTCATGGAAGAAATGAAGCAGATCAAGCCAGAGCTGGGCAATGTGCGTGATGTGTCCGGCAAGCACACCGAAGAAGTGCTTGGCTTCCAGTTCATTTCTGCCGAACAGACATTGGAAGACACGGCACGTAGCCTGGTCGAGCATGGGATTGTGAAACTCTGATGGACTTGAAAGACAAGGCAGTATTGCTGACCGGAGGCAGCACGGGGATCGGGCGCGAATTGGCGCGTTTGATGAAAAAAAAGGGCGCAAAAGTTACGCTAACGGGTCGCAACAAGGAACGAATGGCGGCGATGCAGGAAGAAGGCTTCGAAGTGATCGAGGCCGACCTGTCCAACGCGAAAGGTGTCGATGCGCTGATTGCGGATATTGGCGAGCGCGAGTTCGACATTCTGATCAACAATGCAGGGCAATTGGTCGATCACGATTTCCGCAAGGGCTTGCCAGACAGTGATGCTGCTGATGATTGTATTTATGCCAATTTGAGCGCGCCGATCCGGCTCACTACGGCTTTGGTGCCGATGTTGGGGCACCGTCCTGAGGCTGCGATTGTCAATGTCACCAGCGGGCTTGCGATTGCGCCTGCTGCGCGCCAGCCGGTCTATTGCGCCACCAAGTCGGGGCTGCGTGCCTATTCGTTGACGCTGCGCGAACAGCTCAAGGACACCAATATCCACGTGATCGAAGCGCTGCCGCCGGTTGTGGACACGCAGATGAACGCGGATAATCTGATGTCGAAAATGCCCGCCGCCGAGTGCGCGGCGCAGATCATGGACGCGATCGAAAGCGGAGCAGATGAAGCCAATATTGGGCAGGTTCGGCTGCTGCGCTGGGCCTATTCATTATCTCCCGCTCTCGCGCGCCGGATAACACTGCGTTTTTGATACGTTGACGCTGCAGGCTTTCGCTGGCTAGGCGCTTTACTCAAGTACAAAGTCACATTCAGGGGGCCTGATGTCCGCAAATATCGCTGAAATGGAACGCCGCCGCGCAGCTGCAAATCTTGGTGGCGGAGAAAAGCGGATCGCCGCGCAACACGCCAAGGGCAAGCTGACCGCGCGCGAACGGCTGGACATGCTGCTCGATGAGGGCTCGTTTGAAGAGCTGGACGCTTATGTCGAGCATGACTGCGTCGATTTCGGCATGCAGGATCAGAAGATTCCGGGCGATGGCGTGGTCACCGGCTCCGGGACGATCAACGGCCGCCTCGTCTATGTCTATTCGCAAGACTTCACTGTCTTTGGTGGCAGTCTGTCCAAACGGCACGCGGAAAAAATCTGCAAAGTAATGGAAAGCGCCATGAAATATGGCGCGCCGGTAATCGGGCTGAACGACAGCGGGGGCGCGCGCATTCAGGAAGGCGTGGCGTCACTGGGCGGCTATGCTGATGTGTTCCAGCGCAATGTGCTGGCCAGCGGCGTCGTGCCGCAGATCAGCCTGATCATGGGGCCATGCGCGGGCGGGGCAGTCTATTCGCCAGCCATGACTGACTTCATCTTCATGGTGAAGGACAGCTCTTACATGTTTGTGACGGGCCCGGACGTTGTGAAGACCGTAACCAATGAAGAAGTCACGCAAGAAGAGCTGGGTGGTGCGATCACTCACACCACTAAGACTTCGGTGGCGGATATCGCGTTCGAAAACGATGTCGAAGCGTTGATGGCAACGCGGGCGTTCTTTGATTATCTACCGCTCAGCAACCGCGAAGACGTGCCAGAGCGCCCGACCGATGATCCCTGGGACCGCATCGAGGACAGCCTCGACACGCTGATTCCCGACAATGCGAACCAACCCTATGACATGCACGAAGTTATCCGCAAGACGCTGGACGAAGGCGATTTCTTTGAAATTCAGCCTGCCCATGCAGCGAATATCATTTGCGGTTTTGGCCGGGTGGAAGGGCGCACCGTGGGCGTCGTCGCGAACCAACCGATGGTGCTCGCTGGTGTGCTCGACATCAACTCATCAAAGAAAGCCGCGCGTTTCGTGCGTTTCTGCGATGCATTCGAAATTCCGATCCTCACTTTTGTGGATGTGCCCGGCTTCCTGCCTGGAACCGCGCAAGAGCATAACGGGATCATCAAACACGGCGCGAAGCTGCTGTTCGCTTACGCCGAGGCGACTGTGCCCAAGATCACCATTATCACTCGCAAGGCCTATGGCGGGGCATATGACGTCATGGCCTCAAAGCATTTGCGCGGCGATTTGAACTATGCGTGGCCGACTGCAGAGATCGCGGTGATGGGCGCGAAGGGTGCGGTGGAGATCATCTTCCGCCAAGACCGCGACGATCCGGGCAAGATTGCGGAGAAAACAAAGGAATATGAAGACCGGTTTGCCAATCCCTTCGTAGCGGCTAGCCGAGGTTACATTGACGAAGTGATCTACCCACACTCGACCCGCAAGCGCATCGCGCTCGGCCTCAGGAAACTGCGCAACAAAGCGCTCGAGAACCCGTGGAAGAAACACGACAATATCCCGCTTTAGCTTTTCGTTTCTTGCTTTGACCATCGCAGGACGTGAATAACGTCTTGCGACTTGCTGTCGCGGCACGGCTTCGAACTTGTAAGGATTTGACGACCAATCGGCTCTACGCCTCCTCATCCAACTGAAGAGTGCTGCTGTGATGCCTGAACTGTTTCCTTATGTCTGTTTTGCACTCGCGGGAATCAACCTGATCGCCTGGCTGCGCAACGATCTGAACGGTGATGCCGGTGAGGATTTTGGCGAGGCGATGTCTATAGATAGGTTTGGGCGCGGTTCTGATGGATACAAAGGGACACAGTCTTTTCATTTGTTATTGGCCGTGATTTTTACTGGTCTAGGCGTCGCGAGTTTTTTGGGGCTGCAACTTTGACACTGGGCCTCGCTATATCGCTGGATAGACCGAACAAAAAATGACAAGTGGCGAAGCCTCAAACAAAGGGCTCGCAACCATGGCAATCTACACTTCGACGGTATCTTGGAATCGATCTGCATCGGAAGACTTCACAGACAACAAATACAGCCGACGGCACGAATGGGAATTTGATGGCGGGGCCGTGGTCCCGGCGTCATCCTCTCCGCATATCGTTTCATTGCCCTATTCCGACGAAGCAGGCGTCGATCCGGAAGAGGCGTTTGTAGCTGCGCTATCAAGCTGCCATATGCTGTTCTTTCTCTCCTTCGCGGCTCAGCGCGGTTTCTGCGTCGATAGCTACGTTGACGAGGCGTCAGGCCTTATGGAGAAAAACGAGAGTGGCCAGATGGCCATGACCAGGGTTAGCTTGAAGCCGAAAATCGGATTTTCCGGCGAGAACCGGCCCACTGCGGAAGAAGTCGATGCGCTGCATCACAAATCGCATAAGGCCTGCTTCATAGCCAACTCGGTCAAAACGGAAGTGGTGGTGGAATAATGAAACTGGGACGTCTCAATCACATCGGCGTAGCAACGCCCTCGATCGCAGAGTCGATCGCGCATTATAGTGACACGATGGGTGCGACAGATATCGAGGAGCCCTTCGACTTGCCAGAGCAGGGCGTGAAGGTCTGCTTCGTCAATACGCCGACCGATTCGGGCATGAATGGGACGCAAATCGAGCTGATCGAGCCCTTTGATGACAGTTCCCCGATAAATAACTTCCTCGAGAAGAATCCCTTGGGCGGCCAGCATCACGTCTGCTTCGAAGTGCCAGATATCGCTACGGCGAGGGAGGAATTCGAAGCAATAGGCAAGCGTATTCTTGGCCCCACACGCATTGGTGCGCACGGCACGCCTATCTTTTTCGTCCATCCCAAGGATATGCAGGGCATGCTTACGGAAATCATGGAAACGCCGAAAGACGGAGCGCATTAATGTCCTACGAAACCATCAAGGTTGACCGCGACGGTCCACTGCTCACCATCACATTGAACCGACCAGAACGCCTGAACGCCATGCCTCCCGCTATGGCCGACGAGATCGGCCAGGTGTTTTACGATCTGGGTGATGCGCGTGCCGTATTGATTACCGGCGAAGGCAAGGGCTTCTGCTCGGGCGCTGATCTGTCTGCGCGGGGCTCCGACAGTGCGTTGACCGGCAAGGGCGGCAGTCACGAAGCGCTGAACAACCACTACAATCCGGCGATAAGCCATCTTATCCGCGCAGATGTTCCTGTGATCTGTGCCGTAAACGGCCCGGCAGCAGGTGTGGGGTGTTCACTCGCTCTCGCAGCTGATTTTACCATCGCCAGCAGGAATGCTTACTTCCTGCAAGCTTTCGTGAATATCGGCCTGGTCCCCGATGGCGGCTCTACCTGGTTGCTCGCCCGTGCCATTGGCCGCGCGCGCGCCACCCGCATGATGATGCTGGGCGAGAAGATCGGTGCAGAACAGGCCGAGGAATGGGGTCTGATCTACAAGGCCGTAGAAGCCGAAGACTTGATGGAAGAAGCGCGCGCCTTGGCAGGCAAGCTCGCGAATGGGCCGACGTTGGCCTATGCGGCGATGAAGCGCAACATTGCGACGGCGCTCGATGGTTCGCTCCAGCAAGTGCTTCTCGCAGAAGCAGAGGCACAGCACATTGCGGGCCGGAGCGAAGATGCGAGGGAAGGCGGCATGGCCTTTCTTCAAAAGCGCAAGGCTGAGTTTAAGGGGAAGTAAGCTTGCCGCAGACTTCCGCGCTGATCCAACTGTGCTAAGAGCCGCGCTATGACTGAAAAACCGACCGTATCTGACTGGGAAGCGCTTGCCGACAAGGAAGTGAAGGGGCGTGACCTGACTTGGGAAACGCCCGAAGGCTTCGCCATCAAGCCGCTCTATACACAAGCGGATGCTCAGGATCCGGGGCTTCCGGGATTTGCGCCATTCACACGCGGCGTTAAGGCCAGCATGTATGCGGGCCGCCCGTGGACGATCCGCCAGTATGCGGGTTTCTCTACGGCTGAGGAATCGAATGCATTCTATCGCCGCAATCTGGCAGCAGGCCAGAAGGGGTTGTCGGTAGCGTTCGATCTGGCGACACACCGCGGCTATGATTCCGATCACCCGCGTGTAGTTGGCGATGTCGGCAAAGCGGGCGTTGCGATCGACACCGTCAAGGACATGGAAATCCTGTTCGATCAGATCCCGCTCGACACGATGAGCGTCAGCATGACGATGAACGGAGCTGTGATCCCGGTACTGGCGTTCTATATCGTTGCGGGCGAGCGTCAGGGTGTCTCGCCTGAACAGCTTTCGGGCACGATCCAGAACGACATCCTGAAGGAATTCATGGTCCGGAACACTTACATCTACCCGCCTGAGCCGAGCATGCGGATTGTGTCGGACATCGTCGGTTATACCTCGGCCAACATGCCGAAATTCAACTCTATTTCGATCAGCGGCTATCACATGCATGAAGCCGGGGCGACAGCGGTGCAAGAGCTGGCCTTCACCATCGCTGACGGCAAGGAATATGTGCAGCGGGCGATGGCGGCAGGGCTGGACATCGATGCGTTTGCCGGACGCCTATCGTTCTTCTTTGGGATCGGCATGAACTTCTTCATGGAGATCGCGAAGCTGCGCGCGGCGCGCACGCTGTGGTACCGCGTGATGCACGGTCTCGGCGCGAAGCAGGAACGTTCCAAGATGTTGCGCACCCACTGCCAAACCAGCGGCGTTTCACTGCAAGAGCAAGACCCCTACAACAACGTAATCCGCACGACGGTGGAGGCGATGGCGGCGACGCTGGGCGGCACGCAAAGCTTGCACACAAACGCACTGGACGAAGCTATAGCGTTACCTACCGACTTCTCAGCGCGTATTGCTCGCAACACACAACTGGTTCTGCAGGAAGAAAGTGGCATCACTAACGTCGTCGATCCGCTGGGTGGCAGCTATTACATCGAAGCGCTGACCGCGAAACTGGTTGAAGAAGCTGAAAAGCTGATCGCGGAAGTCGATGAGGCCGGCGGAATGACTGCCTATGTCGATACAGGCGCACCCAAGGCTGCGATTGAAAGCGCGGCTGCTCAAAAGCAGACCGGCATCGACAAGGGCGAAACCGTGATTGTTGGCGTCAACAAGTATCGCCTTGCTGAAGAAGCGCAGATCGAAACGCTCGACATCGACAATCACAAGGTTCGCACCGGCCAGATCGAGCGATTGCAGCAAGTGCGCGCGAGCCGTGATGAAGCAGCGTGTCAGGCGGCGTTGGCGGCACTGCGCGAAGCCGCTGCGGCTTACCCGGGCGCAAGTAGCGAAGCACTGAGCACCGGGCTTGACGAGAACGGGATTCCGTTGCCGCCGTCAGTCCTGGAGGAAATGGCCCGAAAGGGTGACACCAATTTGCTTGCGCGGGCGGTAGACGCTGCACGCTATGATGCGACGCTGGGCGAGATTTCGGCCGCAATGGAAGAAGTGTTCGGGCGCCATGACGCGACACCAAAGCCGGTCAGCGGGGTTTACAAAACCGCATACGAATTTGATCAGCGTTGGGCTCAGGTAACCGATGGCGTCGACGCCGTGGAGCGCCGGCTGGGCCGCAAACCGCGCATCATGGTCGCCAAGATGGGGCAGGACGGGCATGATCGCGGCGCGAATGTGATCGCGTCCGCGTTTGCCGATATGGGTTTCGAGGTGATTTCCGGCCCGCTGTTCCAGACGCCGAAGGAAACCGCCGCGCTCGCGCTGCAAAAGCAGGTCGACGTGGTGGGTGCAAGCTCGCTCGCCGCAGGGCACAAGACGCTGATCCCCGAGCTGATACAGCTGCTGCGCGATGCCGGGCGGCCTGATATCAAGGTGACTGCCGGCGGGGTGATCCCGCCACAAGACTATGATTTCCTGCGCGAAAAGGGCGTTCAGGGGATTTATGGCCCTGGCTCGAACGTGGTCGAATGTGCGGCAGATATCCTGACGCTGCTTGGCCACAACATGCCTCCAATGGATGAGGCGGCGGAGTGAGCAGTGATTGCCTAAACTGCGGCCATCCGATTGGCTATCATCATGCTGGAACCGATCCGGAGATGCATTGTTCCTGCAAGGACTGTGATTGCATCGGCTATAGCGACAATGAAATGGAAAGCCCGCAAACTGGGCCTGAAAAACCAGGGGACGCCTGAGTGTTCAAAAAAATCCTGATTGCCAATCGCGGTGAAATCGCTTGCCGTGTTATCAAGACCGCCCGTCGCATGGGTATTCAGACCGTTGCGGTCTATTCCGATGCTGATGCACGCGCGCCCTTCGTGAAGATGGCAGACGAGGCCGTGCACATCGGCCCGCCGCCTGCCGCTGAGTCCTACCTCATTGCGGACAAGATCATCGAGGCCTGCAAGCAGACCGGCGCGGAGGCTGTACACCCTGGCTATGGCTTCCTTTCCGAGCGTGCAAGCTTTGTTGAAGCGCTGGAGAAGGAAGGTATCGCGTTTATCGGACCACCAGCCGGGGCCATCGCGGCGATGGGCGACAAGATCGAATCCAAGAAGCTTGCCAAGGAAGCAGGCGTGAATGTCGTCCCGGGCTTTGTTGGCGAGATCCGCGACACCGAGCACGCGGTCGAGATCAGCAATGACATCGGCTATCCGGTGATGATGAAGGCCAGCGCGGGTGGCGGCGGCAAGGGCATGCGCCTTGCCTATTCAGAGAAGGACGTACGCGAAGGCTTCGAAGCGACCAAGCGTGAAGGGCTGAACTCCTTCGGCGATGACCGCGTTTTCATTGAAAAATTCATTGAAGACCCGCGGCATATCGAAATCCAGATATTGGGCGATAAGCACGGCAATGTGCTCTATCTGAACGAGCGCGAATGTTCGATCCAGCGTCGCCACCAGAAGGTGGTCGAGGAAGCGCCGTCGCCCTTCGTGACCCCCAAGATGCGCAAGGCGATGGGCGAGCAATGCGTCGCGTTGTCCAAGGCAGTCGATTACCACTCCGCCGGCACGGTTGAGCTGATCGTCAGCGGCGCGGACACCACTGGCGAAAGCTTCTACTTCCTAGAAATGAACACCCGCCTGCAAGTGGAACATCCGGTTACCGAAGCGATCACCGGCATTGATCTGGTCGAGCAGATGATCCGCGTTGCTGCTGGCGAAAAGCTGGAAATGACGCAGGATGATATCGGCATTGATGGCTGGGCGATCGAAAACCGTGTCTATGCCGAAGATCCCTATCGCGGCTTTCTGCCGTCGACGGGCCGCTTGGTCGAATACCAGCCCGCGCTCGAAGGCTGGACCGACGATGGCAATGCCAATGGCAGGCGCGGCGTCGATGGAGTGCGGATTGACGACGGCGTCTATGAAGGCGGCGAAGTTTCCATGTTCTATGACCCGATGATCGCCAAGCTGATCACTTGGGGCGAAACACGCGACGAAGCGGCTGATCTGCAGATTCAGGCTCTGGATGCTTTTCGCATCAAGGGGCTGGGGCACAATGTCGATTTTCTCAGCGCCATAATGCAGCATGATCGGTTTCGTTCAGGCGAACTGACCACCGGCTTTATCGCAGAGGAATATCCGGACGGTTTTGAAGGCGCTGCAACGTCTGACGAATTGCTGCGCGGATTGGCGGCAATCGGCGGCGTCATCGCGACGGTTGATGCAGACCGCGCACGGCGTATTGATCAGCAGCTTGCTGATGAGATGTATGCGCCGGGCGATTGGTCGGTGAAGATTGGCGAAACCGAATATGCGGTGGTTCTCGAAGAGGATGCAATCACCGTTGATGGCCAGGCGATTGATCTCACATTCGATTACACGCCGGGTCAAACGATGGTGGATATAGAGTTTGGCGAAGAGGCGTTAACGATCCAGCTTGCGCGCAATCATACCGGCTATGCAATCACGACACGCGGCGCGACCCACATCTTGCGCGTGCTACCAGCGCGAATTGCGCATTTGGCGGGCCACATGATTGAGAAAGAACCGCCTGATCTTTCCAAGTTGCTGATCTGCCCGATGCCGGGCCTGCTGATGAAGCTACACGTCCAGGAAGGCGATGAAGTTCAGCCCGGACAGCCGCTGGCGACCGTCGAAGCGATGAAGATGGAAAACATCCTGCGCGCGGAGAAACAGGCGATTGTTTCCAAGATTAACGCGGGCGAGGGCGAGAGCCTGGCTGTTGATGCGATCATCCTTGAGCTGGAATAACCGGAGGCACTAAAGCGCTAAGTGATAACACTGATTGTGCGGACCATTTGAATAGTCGGCAAACGCTTCACCCCGCTCGAATCCGTTCTTGAGGTAAAGCTTCACTGCGGGCATGAACTCCTCACTTGTCCCTGTTTCCAGACTGAGACGTTCAACGCCATCAGCTCGCGCGGTTTCCAGAATCAGATTCAGAACGGCTTGAGCTGCGCCTTTGCCCAGATGGTCTGCATGGGTACGCATGGACTTGATCTCGGCTTCGGTGTCCGACAGTCGATTGAGCGCGCCCACCGCCATCAGCGTGTCACCCTCCCATGCCCCGAACAGGGAAATCGTCGGGCCAGAGAGCCCGGACAAGTCCAACGCAAATGAAGTGCCAGGCGGAGATATTTCAAACATGTTGCGCTGATGCGCTTCGAGCAAGTCCCTGACCTGGCTATCCGTCAAGGACGCCTTTCCAACCCGCATTGACTTACTCCACGATTGCGACCGCACGAATCCAGCCTGCGCTGGCACGTTCAATCTTCACGGGGAAGCAGCTGAAAGTAAAGCCAAAATCGGGCAGTGTGGCCAGGTTTGTCAGCTTTTCAATCTGATAGTAGGGGCGGATGCGCCCGGCCTTGTGCCCTTCCCAGATAATCGACGGGTCTTTGGTTTCGGCCCAGCGCCGAGCGGTGTGGCTGAACGGTGCATCCCAGCTCCAGGCATCGGTGCCGACAACTTCCACGCCGCGTTCGGTCAGCCACAGCGTCGCTTCCGTGCCAAGTCCCACGCCCTGATCGGTGAAATTTTCCGTTCCATAGACCGCGCCTGACTGGATCAATACGATGTCTAGCGGCTGTAGCGCGTAACCGATCTTTTGGAACGCTTCCTCCAGCTCCGCCGCGCTCACCACATGCCCGTGTGGCAGATGACTGAAATCGAGCTTCACGCCGGGTCGGAAGAACCGGTCGAGCGGTGCCTCGTCGATGCTCGGGGCAGGGCTGGCTCCGCCGTCCGTGGTTGAATGGTAGTGCCACGGCGCGTCCATATGTGTGCCGTTGTGCGTGGACAGTTCAAGGAATTCGACCGCCCATCCTTCACCGTCTGGTAGATCGTCCTTTTCGAGTCCGGGGAAGAACATCGCGATCTGCTCCCACGTGTTCTCGTGGGTCATGTAAGTGACCTTGGGCCGCATCACCTCCGGATCGGAAATCACATCGTTGGTGATCGGGATAGAGAGATCGATGAAGCGGGTCATGCGAGCGCGACATCCTCCGGCTCTGCGCTATGCATCAGGCGCGGTGCGAGCAGCAGCTTGAACAGCAGGAACACCACGCCCGCCGCCGCGGCAAAGCCCATGTGGATCAGCCAGAACTGCGTAACCGGCATAGTCTCGAACCAGCCGCCGACATAGCCCACCATCGAATTGCCGGCGAAGAATGCCAGAAAGTAAAGCCCGATAACCGTTCCGGATATCTGTTTGGGCGCGAGCCGCGCAAACAGTGCAAGGCTGACGGGTAACATATGCGCAAAGCCGATCGAGTTTACGATGTGGAACATGACCGGCCAGAACAGGCCGATTTTCTCGCCCGCAGGTGTCGTTGTAGCGGCCATATAGAGGCAGGCCATGCCGCCAATCGAGAATACCGATCCGATGATGATTTTACTCAGTTCATCGGGCTCCTGCCATTTGGTCTTCCACCAACGGTAAAAGGCAGCAACACCGGCGAGGAAGCTGACGGATACGACAGCATCGAGCGTGATAAGCCAAGTCGTAGGAAGCTTCTCGTCACCCCAGTAAAGCGCGAATTGCTGATCCCCCCAAACCAGATAGGCATTGAATATCTGGTTGTTGGGAACGATTGCGACGGCCAGAACGGGGATCAGCAGCAGCAGTGCAATGGTGGCGAGCCAGTCATTGCGCGACATCGGATCCTGCGCTGCTTTTGCTGTTTTCGCTGCGACGTCGAAATGTTCCTTGGGCAAATATTTCTGACCTGCGACATAGATAACAAGGCCGATCAGCATGCCGACCCCCGCTGCGCCAAACCCCCAATGCCAGCCCATGGTTTCACCCAATGTGCCAACCACCAGCGGGCTCGCAATCACGCCCGCATTGATGCCCAGATAAAAGATCTGGAAAGCATCGGCGCGGCGCAGGTCTTCGGGTTTGTAAAGGCTACCCACCTGGCTGGAGATATTGCCTTTGAACATTCCTGAACCAAGGATCAGGCACAGCAGCGCGAACAGGAAGGTGACGTTGAACGCCATCAGGAAATGGCCGAGCGCCATGGTGACCGCGCCAAGAAGCACGGTGCGCCGTTTGCCCAGAACCCGGTCAGCCAGCAGGCCGCCAAAGATGGGTGTCAGATAAACCGTTGCGGCATAGGTACCGAAGATCGCGCTTGCGAAGGCTTGTCCTTCGAGTCCGCCATAGAGCGCACGAAGCTGTTCGATGCCCGCGACTTGCTCGACATTTCCCGGCAAGAGCAGGAAATTGACCATGTAGAGCACCAGCAGTGCCTGCATGCCGTAAAAGCTGAAACGCTCCCACGCTTCAGTAAAGGCGAGATAGCCAAGCCCCTTCGGGTGGCCAAGAAAGCTTTTATCGTCCCAATCGAAATCAAGCTCTGGTGTGGCTTCGGCAACGGTCATGCAGAACTCCCCTCATGTCTGCTTTTGTCGCTGATCTAGCCCTATTGAAGCTGCTCGTCGAGGAAGCTTGCAACGTCATCCAGAGCTACGTCCTTTGCCAGATATGCTGCACCGATGCCGCGCAGCAAAATGAATGGCAAAGTGCCCGCGTCCATCTTCTTGTCGTGCAACATGTGATCCGCCAGTTTGGAGCCATCGCAATCGAGTCCGAGCTGCGAAATCTCCGACGGAAGGCCGGATGCCTCGATAGCGCTGGCAACCAATGCGGCGTCCTCAACGCTGATTAGTCCGCGCCGCGCCGAGTACCGGGCGGCGAGTACCATACCGAGTGCGACACCCTCACCATGAAGCAATCTGTCGGAAAAACCCGTTTCCGCTTCAAGCGCATGTCCAAACGTGTGACCCAGATTCAGCAACGCGCGCGCGCCGCTGGTCTCGCGCTCGTCCTCTGCGACAATCCGCGCTTTGGCCGCTACGCTGGTCGAAATCGCATGGACAAGTGCGCCTGGATCGCGGGCGACTACTTTCTTGCCATTTTCGGCGAGCCAATCGAAGAATTCGCGGTCCCCCAGAACGCCGTATTTGATCACTTCGGCATAGCCCGCGCGCATCTCGCGATCCGGCAATGTGTCGAGTGTGGCCGGGTCGATCAGCACGAGCGCGGGCTGATGGAATGCCCCGATCAAATTCTTGCCCGCATTTGTGTTGATTGCGGTCTTCCCGCCTACGCTCGAATCAACCTGAGCGAGCAAGGTGGTGGGGATTTGCACGAAGCCGCAGCCACGCTTCAGGATTGCGCAGGCAAATCCGGTCAGATCGCCAACCACGCCGCCGCCCAGCGCAAACACATGATCGCCGCGCTCTACCCCTTGCGCAAGCAGCCAGTCGGTTAGTTCCTGGAGGCCTTGCCAGCTTTTTGAGGCTTCTCCGGATGCTACCTCAAACCATGTGGCTTTGTGGCCTGCCGTAGCCAGGGCAGCTTCAAGACGTTTGCCATGGTGCGCCTTCGCATTGGTATCGGCGACAATCGGGACAGTTTCCTTGCGCAAAAATGCTGCGCCAACATTTGCGGCATCGTCAAGCAAGCCGTGATCGACCAGCACTTCATAACTTCGACCAGCTAGTTGGACCGGGATCACAGCCATGAGTCGAGCGCCTCCAGAATTTTCGTCACAGTGTAATCGTGCGGACCGGCGTCGCTCATGACATGGATTTGTGCCTGCGAATAGAAGCCTTTGCGCTTTTCGTAGAGATTGCCGAGTATCTCACGCGGGTCGCCGGTTTTGAGCAGTGGGCGGGTGTTCTTGCGCGCTGTGCGCTCGACCAAGGTATCGATGTCGCAGTCAATCCAAACCGCAATTGCCTGTTCCAGAATCAAGGCGCGTGTATCGTCGTTTACGAATGCGCCGCCGCCCGTCGCGATAACGCCGTCGTGTTCTTCGATGAGCCGGGCAATCACACGCCGTTCTCCGTCGCGAAAATAGTCCTCACCGAATTGTTCAAAGATTTCTGAAATCTTGTGCTGGGCGGCATCCTCTATCGCGTCGTCCGCATCGACAAACGGGCGGCCCAACGCATTGGCCAGCCGCCTTCCGATGGTCGACTTGCCCACGCCCATCAGCCCGACCAATGCGATTGGCCGGTCCAGCCGCTTGATGATTCCGGCAATCCGCTCTTCATTGAGGGTAGGCTGTGCGTCAGTCATTGCAGAGCGGCCTATAGATCGGCTATCGGCCATGCAATATGGTAAGCAGACGCAGCACAATTCTTTCCATGGATGACTCGGTTGGTGTGACTTCGCAAAAGCGCGAGCCGCGCGCCAAGCGAATTTGGCTGGCGGTTGCCGCTTTGGTCGGGATCCTTTGCCTGGCTTGGTTCGATGGCGGAGAAGAGGCATTGCACCCGATCTCGCAGGAAATTGCCATTCCGGAGTTGGCCGAACAATGACCCGCAAGACATGGATTTGTGCAGGCGTGGCTGCAATTGCGCTCAGCGCCAGTTTCGTTGCGGCGCAAGACGCGCCGGAATCTTTGCTGCCGCCTGGCTTTGACGATCCGGAACCAAGGCCGACACCTGCACCCACCGCTCCAGCCGCGCCAACCGCTCCTGTACCGGGGCAGCCGCAGGAACCGGGTGCGCCAACCGTGCAGCCGATACCGGGTGCGGGCGATCCTTTGCGCGACCTCTCTCAGTTCGATTTTTCGACCATTCCCACGCTTGAGGAATTGGAAGAAATGTCGCCAGACGAGCTGGACGATCTACTTGGTCTAAGCCCCAGTTACGACATTCCGCCGGCGGCACGGCGTGCGATGACGCGGGTCGGAGTGATTTCTTCACAGGAAGGCGGGTTTCCCTCCGCCTCGTTGGCGCGGCAACCAGCTGTATTGGTTCAGGCTGCGCTTCGCGGGCTTGAACGGCCAGTCGTCTCGCGCTGGGGCCATGTTCTGCTGCGCCGGGCTTTGGCGAGCAGGCTGCAGGCTCCCGAAGGCATGAGTCCGGTCGAATTCGCCGCTCTTCGGGTTCAGGCGCTCAACAATATGGGCGAATATCATGCTGCACGATCGCTGCTGCAGGATATCGACACGGGCAATTGGAATACGGCGCTCGTTGACGCCGGGCTCGAAGCCTACATAGCGACGACCGACCTGATCGGTACCTGTCCGGTTGTTCGATTGGTCGGTTCCGAGCGCGAAGACCCACAATGGCGCATGCTTGGTGCAATCTGCAATTCCTATGCGGGCGAGGGTGTATTGGGCGGGCGTCAGCTCGATCGTGCGCTGCGCGACGAAATTGCCCCTGGTATTGATGTCTTGCTGGCTCAACGGTTGGCTGGGGCTGCCGGGCGGGGCCGCAGAGCAGTTGATGTCGAGTGGGACGGCGTGGACGGGATCAATCCGTGGCGATTTGCGATAGCAAACGCTGTTGGAGAGGAAATTCCCGAATCACTTCGAGCAAATGTGGAACCCTATTACGAGCGGGTTTGGGCGGTAACGCCGACACTTTCCTTGCAACAGCGGGCGATTGGCGCGGATCGAGCAGCACGTGAAGGTATATTCTCTTCGCAGGCCGCGATTGATCTCTACAGCCAAATCTATGCGAATGAGAATATTACAGGCGAAGCCGCCGACCGCGCCACTCTGTTGCGAGAAGCTTACGTCGCGAACACAGCGCCCGAACGCGTCTCGGCAATGCAGTCGGTCTGGGGGAATGGGGATTCTCTTGACTATGGTCGCTTGGTCCTGACAGCTTATGCAGCCGCGAGGATTCCCGCGTCACCCGATTTGGCGGAACATGCACCGGCTCTGATCGCGTCCATGCTGACTGCTGGTCTGGACCGCGATGCGGCAGCCTGGTCTGAGGCCGTCGAGCAAGGAAGCGATGCATGGGCGCTGATCGCGGTGGGGCGCAACGCCGTTGGCCGAATTGAGCCTCGCGAAGCGATCGATAGCTTCATTGATGGTGATAGCAGCGCAGATTACCGCCGTTCGCAGTTTCTGCTGGCGGGATTGGCCGGGCTGGAACGGGTTGCCCCTAGAGATCTCAGTGACTTTACCAGCCGAACGGAGGCAGACCTAGTCCGCCAAAGCCGTTGGTCACGCGCCATCACACGCGCGGCAGACGTTAATAACGCGGCATTGGTCGCATTGCTCGCAGGGTTGGGAATGCAGGGCGAGGGATGGGATCGCATGACACCGCGTCATCTCTACTTCATAGTTTCCTCTCTGCGCCGGGTCGGTCTGGAGGCGGAAGCCAGAATGATCGCTGTGGAGGCGATCGCGCGCGTTTAGACCATGAGCGCGGCCAGCGAAGCCTTTCTCGACATGTTGGCAGCCGAACGCGGGGCAGCGATCAACACGCTGGCGGCGTATCGACGCGACTTGCAGGGCTCGGAGGACCTGATCGGAGACCTAGCTAAGGCATCGCGCGCAGATGTACAGAAACTGGCCGCAGCATGGTCTGGGCTGGCACCTTCTACAGTGGCGCGCAAAAGCTCGGCGCTACGACAATTCTTCGGTTTTGCAGTGGATGAAGGCTGGCGGGGAGACGATCCCTCGAATGCGCTTCCCAAGCCGCGTGCGCGGCGACCCTTGCCCAAGATTCTCTCGCATGATGACGTCGACAAACTTTTCAATCGAGCGGAATTGGAGACGGGCAGCGGCAAACCGGCGGCGGTTCGTCAATTGGCCTTGCTGGAATTGCTTTACGGTTCGGGATTGCGCGCAAGTGAACTCGTTTCGCTTCCTGTCTCCTCGGTCCCTCGCGATGCCCCCTTGCTGACGGTGATGGGCAAGGGCGGGCAAGCCCGGATGGTTCCGGTGAGCGAGCGCGCCAAAGAGGCAATCGCGCTTTGGATGGCGGTTCGAGGGGCGCCCTCTGGGCCAGCTGCGCGATTCCTGTTCCCGTCGCGCGCCAAGCATTTGACCCGTGTGCGCCTATACCAGATGTTGAAAGAACTGGCTTTGCGGGCCGATATCGATCCCGGATCGGTCAGTCCGCACGTGTTGCGCCATGCCTTCGCAACGCATCTGCTGGAAGGTGGTGCGGACCTGCGCGTGCTACAAACTCTGCTTGGACATGCGGATATTTCCACAACGCAAATTTACACCCATGTCGATGCTGCGCGCTTGGTTGCGCTGGTAAATGCGCGACATCCTCTTGCCCGAAACGCAACATAAGACTAGCGCTGCCGCATGATTTCATATCTCGAATTCGAGAAGCCGATTTCCAAGCTCGAAGAGCGGATCGCAGAACTGCGCGCCGCTGCTGACAATGACGAGGTCAATGTCGGCGCGGAGCTCAAGCGGCTCGAACAAAAAAGCAAGGAACTTCTGGCGAGCACTTATGCCTCGCTAACCCCTTGGCAAAAGACGCAGGTTGCACGGCACCCGCAGCGGCCGCATTTGCGCGATTACATCAAACACGCCTTTGACGAATTCGTGCCATTGGGCGGTGATCGTTATTACGGCAATGATGAAGCGATTCAGGGCGGATTTGCCCGGCTAAAGGGTAAGCGCGTTGTTTTGATCGGCCATGAGAAAGGCCACGATACCGAGACGCGCCTCAAACACAATTTCGGCATGGGCAAGCCAGAGGGCTATCGCAAGGCAATCCGCTTGATGGAACTGGCTGGCCGGTTCGATCTGCCGGTGGTCACGCTGGTGGATACTTCGGGTGCATTTCCCGGCGTTGAGGCCGAGGAACGGGGCCAGGCAGAAGCGATCGCACGCTCGACGGAGGCATGTCTGGCATTGCCGACACCGATGGTGGCGACGATCGTAGGTGAGGGCGGTTCTGGCGGCGCAGTCGCTTTGGCGAGTGCGGAGCGTGTGCTAATGCTTGAACACGCGGTATATTCGGTAATCTCTCCTGAAGGGTGTGCATCAATCCTTTGGCGTACCGCTGAGAAAGCACCTGACGCAGCCGAAGCTATGCGCGTCACTGCGCAACATCTGAAGCGCTTGAAGATTATTGACCGGATCGTGAAAGAACCTGTTGGCGGCGCGCACCGCGCGCCTGAAGCGATGGCGCGGAGCCTGGGCAATGCGATTGCTGAAGAGCTTGAGAAGCTTGGCAAGATGCCATCGGACCAGATCCGGCAGATGCGCGAAGAACGCTTCCTGCAGATCGGCGCAAGTTAGATCGTTTCAAATTGCCGTTGATCGCCCTTGCAGCGAAGGCTGCGATGCGCGATGCTGCGCGTGTTTTCCAAAGCGCGTGGTGGGGCGCAGACGCTGAAAAACGGAGAGAATTCATGGCTTTTTCGCGCAAGGCATTGGCACTGACAACGGCGGCTTCGCTCAGTCTGGCGCTCACCGGTTGTATGGGCGGGGGCAGCATTCCCAGCGCCTCGACCCCGATTACGCAGTAAGAGGCCCAGCAGGGCGCAGAGTCCGAGGAATTTACTGCGCACAAAAGAAAAGCGGCGGGGAAACCCCCGCCGCTTCGCTTTTCGGCGATGCCGTTCGAAAATTAGGCGTTTGCCAATTTGGTCGAAACGTCAGTGAAGGTGTTGTCCAACTGGTCACCTAAAGCGCCCATTGCAGTGATAGCAGCAACTGCGATCAGTGCAGCGATTAGGCCGTATTCAATTGCAGTCGCGCCTTGCTCGTTTTTGAGAAGCTTGTTGAAGAAAGTCATTAGTCGTCCCCTAGTTCAGTCTTCGGTACCCGTGTCCGATCGAGTATTCCGACCGAACTGACAAAGGTGTAATCCGCAGTTATTGAAAAATCCTAAATCGGATGCTTTCAAAATATTTACCTTGATCCCACCTCGACCATCACGGTTTTAACCGTGTTCCACATCCGGGCATTCTCGTCCGCAACCGAACCAAATGCTCCCATGGATGCAATAACGATTAAACTTGCGATCAGGCCGTATTCGACGGCGGTTACCCCGGAATTGTCGCTCCCGATACGCTTAACGAAAGTCGGTAATTTCATAGACAAAACCTGTTTTTACGTCGTGATGAGAGCCTTCTGCGCCTCAGGGTGTTAAAAATGTGTTGAGGGGGAACCGAAGTTTGGAAAAAAATCCGACATTCATGCGTGTGGTGGCTGGCGCTCTGCAGCGCCAAGATGGCCTCTGGCTGATGCACAAGAGGCCCCTGCACAAACAGCATGGTGGACTGTGGGAATTTCCTGGTGGCAAAGCGGAAGTATATGAAAATCAGAACGAAGCCTTGATTCGCGAGCTTCACGAAGAGCTCGGGATCAAAGCCGTCCTCGACTCGCATAGCTCGATTGCTGAAGCGAGACATGCTTCGCCGACCGGAGGTGAAAAGATTGTCATCGCGCTATACACTTGCCGGTATTGGGTGGGGGAGCCGCAGGCATTGGAAGGCGGGTCAATCGGTTGGTTTACGCCTGATGAGATTAACAAGCTCGACAAGCCACCGCTTGACGTAGTGCTAGCGGAAAAACTGTTTGAAGAATTGGCCGATAAGGGATTGCAAAGGCGGTAAAGCCCCCTTATGTGCCGGCCCTCTCGCGCGCCAGTAGCTCAGCTGGATAGAGTACCTGACTACGAATCAGGCGGCCGGAGGTTCGAATCCTTCCTGGCGCGCCAAGAAAACCCATCCCCTCGGGGGTGGGTTTTTTTGTAGAATCTGCAGAGTTTTTGGAACATTCACGGGCAGATGCTGTTCTTTCTCCGGGCTTAACTCGTGAATCTAAGTGCGTGTTTGAAAGACCCGTCAAGACGCGCCGGCCGTTTTAGATGGCGCGTCAGGAAAGAACGACATACGCGAAAGACATAGCCATGAACTATATGAGCGTGCATGATAACGCTGAGTTTGATCCGGAGAATCCCTTGAACAAGCCTGACGTTCCTGAAGATGTGCAAGAAGCCATTCGTACACTGATTCGCTGGGCCGGAGATAATCCAGAGAGAGAAGGCCTGGTCGACACGCCCAAACGGGTGGGCAGGGCCTGGCTGGAATACTGCCAAGGCTATCAGAGCGATCCCGCAGTCCATCTCAGCCGCATCTTCGAAGAAGTTGGCGGTTATGACGAGATTGTTCTTCTGAAAGACATTCCGTTCCAGTCGCATTGCGAACATCACATGGCGCCAATCACGGGAAAGGCGCATATTGCCTACATTCCCGACAAGAAAGTTGTCGGCATCTCTAAACTCGCGCGCGTCCTTCATGGTTTCGCCAACCGCCTGCAGGTGCAAGAGCGCCTGACTGCTGAAGTTGCCGATTGCATTTGGCAGAACCTTGGACCGCGCGGTGTAGCCGTTGTTATCGAGGCCGAGCACGCTTGCATGACGGGCCGCGGTGTTAAAGTGCACGAAGTGGAAATGCTCACCAGCCGCATGATGGGCTGCTTTCTCGAAGATCATCGCAGCCGCAAGGAAGTGATGAGCCTGATGGGCTACTAGATCTCAGCGCAGCTGTGCTTCTTCTATCATCTAATCGTTCCACTGTAGGCGTGCCTCAAGCTGAAGCTTCGTTCAACGGGTCTCTAAGGCGGCTGTGCGTTCCTGCTTTTGCCCGCAGTCATAGCGCACGGAATATCGAATGCGCTTACCGTGTCGAAGATATATTTCTTCGGCGACGGGGTTTGTGTTGAGACAAGCAAAACCCTGTTCGGATCATTGGGATATCCGGTTCCCTTGATGTAGCCGTCGCGAACTTGGTAATGCGTTCGACTGGTAAGGACAACGACCTGAAGAGCGCCGTCGATGCTCTATGCTAGGCATTGGACGGAGAGGGCTTCGATTTCACTCCGGGCCAGATATAACCGTTTAGCCGACAAGGCTTGGCTTCACCAACATCCACAGCGCCATGCTGATCATAAACAGATTTTCGGTCAGTGAGACAAACCCCAAGGGCACATTACTGTCTCCGCCTACGCAGGCGCATTTCAGTTCGCGCTTATCGATATACACCGCCTTGAACACGCTGATTGCACCGATTGAGCCAATCAGAAGCGCAACAGGGATCGACACCCAATCGAGCTCGAGATGTCAGCGCAAGATATTCCGGAGCGAGAGATTAGTGCGGGTCTGACCAAGATCGAACCCGGCCTTCGCTTACGTTATGAATTCGTGCCTGAATTCGCCCCCTATGTCGGCGTAGATTACGAGGCAAAGTTGGGTCAGGCCGCCGATCTTGCCCGCGCCGATGGTGAAGATGTGGCTGGTCTCAAAATCTTGATCGGGCTGCGAGCCTGGTTTTGCGCGCATCGCTGCGAGACTGGCCTAGATATTGATTGGCAAAATAAACGGCGCCGCACCGAGAATTTCGGCGGGCGCCTCTCCAAAACTAAAAGTCAGATTGACTTAGCTGTCTCCAAATCCGTCGAGCGCTTTGCTCACCAGAATGTTGACTGAAACGCGGCGGTTTTCTGAACGACCTGCGGCAGTGCTGTTGTCGGCCGTCGGATCAGAGGCGGCCATGCCAGTTGGCGTCAACATGCGAAATGGCTTCCACGAGCATTCCTGTTGGAGGTAGTTAACTACGCGGCCTGCGCGTTGCTCACTCAGGCGTTGGTTTACTTCATAGCTGCCAGTTGAGTCAGTGTATCCAACCACCAGTAGCAGTGAGTTTTCGATCGCATCGGCTTCAGCGGCTGCGGCGCACAGCTTTTCGCGAGCTTTGCCAGACAGCTGGTAGCGGCCAGAGGCGAAGTAGACATTAGTCACGCCCTTGATGTTATACTGATCAATGTCGCCAAGTCGGCCGCGAAGAGCCTCTGCTGCGCGTGCATTCTCTTTAACGCCGACCTTATTCTCTCCGATCGCCTGCTCGTTTGCTGCGAAGCGTTGAGCGGTTCCGTTGCGGATCATCGCAGCGGTTTTAAGATCATCGTTCTTGAAACGAATGTCGCTGGCAACAAGCGTTGCGCCGGATTGCCAGGTTTCAACTGTCACAGGCAGGCCGTTGAGCAGCGCATCGATGCCGAGGCTTTTGCGCCCCAGACCAAGGAAGCCACCAGTTCCGCGTACGCGGGTTTCGTCGTTTACCGCAACCGTGGTGGTAGTTCCGCCTGCCGTTGTGATTTGCAGACGATCTTCATTGCGAGCGGCTATAATTCCTTCGATCTTCGGGCCTTCAACGCCAACAACCGTAGTCAAGACTTCTTCCGATGGCGCGGTTTGGTCTTGGGCAACCGCTCCGCTCCAAGCGGGCGCTGCGACAATCGACATTGCGAGCATCGCTTTGGTTCCCTTTGAGTGGACTTTCATCAGTGTACTCCTTCATTCGTAGCCGGTTGCAATGTTGTATCTATGGACAAACCGGCCGACCCATATGAAATTGACCCGCTTGCGCGAGCCAAACCCCCGTTTAAAATGTGACGAGAAGCCATAATCGCGCCATTCACACGATCCCAGCTTGCCTGATAGCTATTGGGGGTGTTTCGAGCGCAAGTTGCGGCGAACTGATTGTATCGGCCTGAATCGCGCGTCTGATTCGGTTCAATTCGCCTCAATGAAACGAAAAAGGCCGCCGCACTGGGCGCCCTTCAAGCTTACATATGTTGGAAAGCTCAGAGCTGGCCGAGCATGTGTTCCGCGCTCGAAACCGAGAAGTCGCCTGGCGCTTCGACATTCAGTTCTTTGACAATGCCGTCCTCGACAATCATCGAAAAGCGTTGACCGCGCTTGCCCATACCAAAGCCCGAACCATCCATGGTCAGGCCCACCGCTTCCGCGAATTCGGCATTGCCGTCTGCCAGCATCGTGATGTCATAGCTGCCAGCTGCCTTGTTCCATGCGCCCATGACAAAGGCATCGTTCACTGCGGTCGCGGCGATTTCATCAATGCCCTTTGCCTTCAGCTCTGCGGCCTTCTCGACATAACCGGGAAGGTGGCGTGCTGAACAGGTGGGTGTGAAGGCGCCCGGAACCGAGAAGAGAGCTACTTTCTTGCCAGCGAAATAATCGGCCGAGGAGACTTGCTCCGGCCCGTTTTCGGTCGCTTTGACCAGAGTTACATCAGGAAGCTTGTCACCAACCGAAATTGCCATCGCGTAATATCCTTTCGAAATTCCGTTTAACTGCGCTCGATATAGGCGCTTGCTGCGCGTCCGCAATAATGAAGGATATAAAGAATCTTTTATATTTGCCCTAGGGCAGTCGTGGCGTTAGAGCCCCCGACATATTTTTGGCACTGGCATCGGCTGCGATGCTGGATTGATTTTCAGGAGTTTGGCCGTGGCAAAAGCTGCACAAGATTACATCATTAAAGACATCGCGCTGGCCGAGTATGGTCGAGACGAAATCGCGATCGCCGAAACGGAAATGCCCGGCTTGATGGCATTGCGGGAGGAATACGGAGAGAGCCAGCCGTTGAAAGGTGCACGCATCACCGGTTCGCTGCACATGACCATCCAGACGGCCGTTCTGATCGAAACTCTCATTGCACTGGGTGCGGAAGTCCGCTGGGCAACTTGCAACATCTTCTCGACTCAGGATCACGCAGCGGCAGCCATTGCGGCGCAGGGTATCCCCGTGTTTGCGATCAAGGGTGAAAGTTTGGCCGATTATTGGGACTATGTTGGTCGTATCTTTGATTGGTCGACCGAATCACATGCTGACCTGACGGCGAACATGATCCTTGATGATGGGGGTGATGCCACCATGTTCGCGCTTTGGGGCGCCCGCATCGAGGCTGGCGAAGAATTGCCAGCACCTGGCAATGCAGAGGAAATCGAATTCCAGCGCGCGCTCAAGGCTTTCGTTGCTGCACGGCCAGGTTATCTGACCAAGTCGGTTGAAAACATCAAAGGCGTCTCGGAAGAAACCACTACCGGCGTGATGAGGCTCTATCAGATCGCGAAGCAGGGCAAATTGCCGTTCCCGGCGATCAATGTGAACGACAGCGTGACCAAATCCAAATTCGACAACCTTTATGGCTGTAAGGAATCGCTGGTCGACGCGATCCGCCGTGCGACTGACGTGATGTTGGCTGGCAAGGTCGCTTGCGTTGCTGGCTATGGCGACGTTGGCAAGGGCTCAGCGGCGTCACTTCGCGATGGCGGTGCGCGCGTTATGGTCACAGAAATCGATCCGATCTGTGCATTGCAGGCAGCGATGGATGGCTATGAAGTTGTGACGATGGATGAAGCGGTGAAACGCGCTGATATCTTCGTGACGGCGACCGGCAACGAAGACGTGATCACTGGCGAGCATATGGAAACCATGAAAAACATGGCAATCGTGTGCAACATCGGCCACTTCGACAGCGAGATTCAGGTTTCTGCGCTCGACAATTACAAATGGAAAGAAATCAAGGAAGGAACCGACCTTGTGACTTTCCCGGACGGGTCTTCGATCCTCGTTCTTGCCAAGGGGCGCTTGGTCAACCTCGGCTGCGCGACCGGTCACCCGAGTTTCGTCATGAGCAGCAGCTTCACTAACCAGACGCTGGCGCAGATCGAATTGTTCACGAAGGCGGATGAGTACGACAATGAAGTCTACGTTCTGCCCAAACACTTGGACGAGAAGGTGGCAGCGCTACACTTAGAGAAGCTTGGTGTTCAGCTGACTCAGCTGAGCCAGAAGCAGGCCGATTACATTGGCGTGCCACAGGCAGGACCTTTCAAGCCGGATCACTATCGCTACTAAGCGCTCGGTTCGTCCGAAAATCTACGATAGCCCTCGCAAACTGATGTGTTTGCGGGGGCTTTTCTTTAGTGATCGGTTGCATCCGCCGCAGCCCGCGCATAGCTGGGATCGATGGACTTTTCGCCGACCGCTTTGGCCATGATCGGGCTACTGCTAGCCGCTTGGACGGTGGGCGCAGCGTTGCTTATGATCAGAGCAGCGCAAAGGTCCCAGAAATTTGAGGTTCTGAAACGTTCAAGCGCGCGGCTCTCGGGCATGCTCGAAGAAGCCCCGGCCATCCCGATGCTGGTCCTTGCCGATGGCAGGTTAGAGGTGCATGAACGCCTTGCTGGGTGGCTTGGCCTAGATTCACCTCCATCGTTCTTGAGCGAGCTCGACGGCGGCGCGAGCGCTGGCCTCACAACTGCGCAGCTTGAAGATTTGACCCAGGCTATCAAGGTCACACAGAGAACTGCCGCGCCTTTTCGCATGTCGATCAAATTGGATGGCGCGGGGCGCAGCCTGGCATTCCGTGGGTGTGCGGCAGACCCCAAAGTCGCGCCAGGCGGGGCGGCGCAGGTGTGGATTTTCGATTTTACCGAGAGCGAGGGCGAATTGGCTCTATTGCGCGAACAGGTTTCGCGGGCGCAAAGTGATTTCACTGCTCTGGTTGGTTTGATTGAGGCGGCCCCGATTCCCATGTGGTTCCGGGGAAAAGATGCCAATATCAAGCTGGTGAATCGGGCCTATGTCGACGCTGTGGCAGCGCAAAGCGCCGACGAAGTGGTCAGCAAACAGATCGAATTGTTGGAATCCCATCAAGGCAAGTCAGCACGAGATTACGCGAAGGAAGCCGCTGCAAGCGGTGAAACGATTGAGCGGGAATCTCCTGCGACAATTGATTGGCAGCGCAGGCTTTTGCGGGTTAGCGACCTTGCAGTCGGTGACGAAGGCATTGCTGGCTACGCGATTGATATCGAAGAAACAGAGCAGATTGCCCGCAAATTCCGCGCATTCCGCCAAGCGCAACGTGCAATGCTGGATCAATTGTCGGTTGGGGTTGCTCAGTTTGACGCCGATCAGAAATTGGCCTTTGCGAACAAACCCTTCATTCGGCTGTTCGATCTGCCATTTGGAATCGTATCCGATCACATTCCCTTTGATCGTTTCTTGAGCGATGCTCGAGAGAAACGGCGCACGCCAGAGGTTCGAGATTTCCCCGCCTGGCGCCGCGAGCGGGTCGAATGGTTCAGCTTAAACGAGGCGGTGGAGGAGGCTTGGCCGCTCGGTGCGGGGCAACATCTTCGGATTGTCGGTCAACCTATGCCGGATGGCGGCTTGGTTCTTTTCGCCGAAGATCGCACAGAGCAATTGGCCGAATCCGCCACGCGCGACACCTTGCTGCGAACGCGAACGGCCATGCTCGACAGCCTGTTCGAGGCGATCGCTGTGTTCGCTCCAGATGGGTCACTTCAGCTTTGGAACCGCAGCTTTGCGGGAATCTGGGGCATTGAACCCGAAGCGCTTGACGGTCACCCTTCTGCCGACAAGTTGATCGAAGCAATCGCGCCAAATCTGCAGAAGTCTGCCCATGCGGATGCGATTGGCAAGATCATCCGGTCTGCCACACTGGACCGCAAGGAAAAAGGCGGGCGGGTTGAGCTGGCGGGCGGTCGAACGCTTGAATTTGCGGGTGTGCCTTTGCCCGATGGCAATGGACTGTTGACGGTTCTCGACATCACGGATTCACAAATGGCAGAGACCGCGCTGCGTGAGCGCAATCAAGCGCTGGAAGAGGCGGATCGTGTGAAAGCGAGCTTCCTGGCCAATATGTCATATGAATTTCGTACTCCGCTCACGTCGATCGGCGGCTTTGCGGAGTTGATTCAAAGCGGTGCAGCTGGCCCCGTCAGTCCGCAGTTGGAAGAATACGTTCAAGCCATTCTGGATTCGGTCAACCGCCTGACCGATCAGGTCGAGAACGTGCTTGATCTCTCGCAAGGTGAAGCGGGCATGTTGCCGCTTTCGAAGAAGCGGCTCGAACTGCTCCCCTTTGTGACCGGCATTGTGCGTGAGCGAGAGCAGGCGATCAGCGACAAGGGACTTAGCCTGGACCTGCGCGGAAATGCGGGCGGTGCGATTGATGCTGACCCCAGGCAATTGAGCCGTGCGATTGGTCACCTGCTCGACAATGCCATCGCAGCTACAGATCGCGGCGGCAAAATCCTGGTTGACGTTGCCCGTACGAAGGATGGCGCGCGGATTGTGATTTCGGACAATGGATCCGGAATGGGCAAACAGGAGTTGGCACGTTTACTCGATGGATTGCGCCTGACCGAAGACGGCAAGGTCGAGCGGCGCGACGGGCTTGGCGTTCCCCTGGCCCGCCAGTTTGTTGAAGCGCACGGCGGCAAATTGACACTCGAAAGCAGGAAGGGCGTTGGCACCACCGCCTTGATCATGCTGCCGTGATTCGTGAATTACCTGATCTGCCGGCCATGACCGAGTTTGGCCAGGCGATTGCGCGCAAGCTGAAAGCCGGTGATGTCGTTGCGCTCACGGGCAATTTGGGCGCCGGGAAGACGACACTGGCACGTGCCATCATCGCAGGTTTGGGGCATACGGGGGAGGTTCCGTCACCAACCTTCACAATCATCGAGGTTTATGATGCGCTATCACCGCCAATCGTCCATGCGGATTTCTATCGCTTGGAAAACCCGGCCGAAGTCCTCGAGCTTGGGTTGGATGACTATCGCGAAGGTGCTGCGTTGATCGCTGAATGGCCTGAAAAGGCTGGTGGTTTTTCGAATGAACTAGCCTGCCTCGCGATCGAGCTGGAAATTGTGGGCCAATCACGCCGTGCGAATGTTCAAGGCGGCAGGGAGTGGCTAAGCCGTTTGCCATGACTGTTCTGCCTGAAGGTTTGCAAGGTTTCATCACTGGTGCGGGTTGGGGTGAAGCGTCGATTGAGGCGATCCCGGGGGATGCGTCTTTCAGGCGCTATTTCCGGCTGCGCAATGGTGCAAATACCGCAATGTTGATGCACGCACCTCCGCCTCACGAGGACCCGAGACCGTTCGTATTTGTGGCCGAATGGTTGCTCGATAACGATATGCGCGCGCCCGAATTGTTGGCGCAGGATCTGGATGCTGGGTGGTTGCTGATCGAGGACTTTGGCAACGATCGAATGCGTGAATGGATCGAGGCGAGACCAGAGACAGAGACCGCAATCTATGCGCAGGCGATAGACACTTTGGTGAAGCTGCATCAGCACAAAGCCGGCCCGCTCGAGTCATACGATATGTCTGTGTACCAACGCGAAGTTGGGCTGTTGACCGAATGGTATTGCCCGGCGGCTGGTTTGAACGTGGATGAAGCCGGCTTCATCAAAGCCTGGGACGCGGTTCTTTCACCGGTGTTGGCGCGGCAGCAACCGGGGGTCACTGTTCTGCGGGATTACCACGCCGAGAACATCATGATCCTGAACGGGGCTGGCGGTGCAGAGGGCGAGCAAGGCCTCATCGATTTCCAGGACGCTTTGGTGGGCCATCCCGCCTACGATCTGGTTTCTTTATTGCAGGATGCGCGCCGCGATGTTGCGCCGGCGTTAGAGCGCGCGATGCTGGACCGATACGTTTCTGCTGCGCATGCGGGAGAAGATTTCGAGGCGGACTATGCCGTGCTCGGCGCGCAGCGGAACACCAAGATCGTCGGTATCTTCACACGGTTATGCAAGCGGGATGGCAAGCCGAAATATCTCGATTACATCCCGCGTGTTTGGGCGTTGATGGAGCGCGACCTTCTGCATCCGGCTCTTTCACCCGTTGCCGATTGGTTTGATGCGAACATTCCCGATGAAATTCGCCGCAGCGGCGGAGGGACAATCGCATGAGCGAACTGGCGTCGGATACTGCGATGATTTTGGCGGCCGGGATGGGTAAGCGGATGCGTCCGCTTACCGCTAGTCAGCCCAAGCCACTGGTGCGCGTGGCTGGAAAACCGCTGATCGATCATGCGCTGGACCGGCTCGAAGATGCAGGGGTCGCTAAAGCTGTGGTCAATGTGCATTATCTCGCGGATGCGCTGGAAGCGCATATCGTCGGGCGCGCTGCTCCTGCGGTGACTATCTCCGATGAACGTGAGGAGCTGCTCGAAACGGGTGGCGGCATGTTGAAGGCATTGCCGCGGCTGCCCGATCCGTTCTTTTCGCTCAATTCGGACAATATCTGGCTGGATGGGCCGAGCAGCGCATTCCATGACCTGTCCAATCGCTGGAATCCGGACGAGATGGACGCTTTGCTGCTTGTGGTGCCGCATGCGCGCGCGGTCAATTTCAGTGGCGCGGGTGACTTCCACATGGATCCGCTCGGTCGCCTTCGCCGCCGCATCAGCGGTCGCATTGCACCCTTTATCTATACGGGAATCCAGCTGGTCTCGCATCGCTTGATGCGTGAAGCGCCAGAGGGCGCTTTCTCAACCAACCTCCTCTGGAACCGCGCGATCGAGGAAGGACGCCTGTTTGGGGCATCTTTCACAGGACAATGGTTTGAAGTCGGCACGCCAGAAGCGATAGCGCCGACAGAAGCAGCGCTGCAGCGTGGCTGAAGCGAAACAGCCAAGTATCTATTCAATTGCCGCTCATCGCGGTTTCGCGGATGCGCTCGTGGCGGGTCTTGTCCCGCGCTATAGCGAGGAGGGCGTGGGCCTTGCCCGTCTGACCTTGCTTTTGCCGTCCAGCAGGACCGCCCGCAGCGTGAGTGAAGCCTTCATCCGTCACTATGGAATGCAAGGCGATGCGAACGGCCTCTTGATGCCGCGCATGGTCATGATCGGCGATCTTGACCTCAATGAAGCGCTGGGCGCCTTGCTCGATCCTTTGGGTGCGTCAGACATCCCGGCGGCTGCTGATCCGACGCGGCGATGGCTGGTTCTAGCAAGCCATTTGCGCACCGCCATGGAACGCGAGGGGCAACACATTTCGGGTGATGCGGCGTTGCTCCGCATGTCGCGCGAATTGGCAGGCACCATGGATAGGCTGATCGCAGAGGAAATCAGCTTTAATGACTTTCTTAGTGAGCGTGTTCTGGGCGCGCATACAGAGCTATCCGAACATTGGCAGCGCAACACCAAACTGTTCAAGCTGGTGCAAACGCTTTGGCAGGCGGAATTGGACGAACGCGGCGAAGTCGATCTGGCGACACGGCGCAACATGCTGTTCGATAAAGCTTCACGGCGATGGAAAGATGCTCCACCAGAAACGCCCATTGTGGCCGCCGGAGTGACAAGCGCTTCGCCAGCTCTGGCGCGGATGCTGCGCCGGATCGCGGACTTGCCGAACGGCGCCGTTATTCTGCCCGATCTTGATCTTTCGATGCCAGATAATGGCTGGGATGAACTGGGTCGGGCAGGGCGTTCGCCCGAGCCGGACGAATTGCCATTCTCAGCGCGTGAAGCGGCTACGCACCCGCAGTATCACTTGAAGCTCCTGCTGCACCGGATGGGCGTAGCGCGGGAAGAGGTTCGGCAATGGCATCGCAAGGGCATGAGCGCGGCCCCGCCAGAGCGCAGTCACGCGATCTCCTCGCTATTCCTGCCACCGGAAGCGAGCAAAGCCTGGGTCGATTTGCCTGCTGACAAACGCAGGCTTTCGGGCGTGAAGACGCTTGCCTGCGCGACTTCGGAGGACGAGGCGCAAGCAATCGCCATTCTGGTGCGTGAAGCTTTGGAACAGCCTGAGAAGCGCGTTTCGGTCGTCACACCCGATCGCACATTGGCGCGGCGCGTGGTGCAGCATTTGACGCGCTGGAACATCGAAGCGGACGATACCGCAGGCATGCCATTGTCGCTCACGCCTGCTGGTCGCTTCGCGCTGCAACTGGCGGAACTTGCGGTTGAGGAGTTAGCGCCAGTCCAGCTGATTGCCGCGCTTGGCCACCCGCTGGTGAAGCAAGATGATGCACGCGCGGATTGGCTCAGGGCGTTGCGCGCATTCGAAAGAAAGCTGCGTGGGCCGCGGCCTGCACCCGGGCTGGAAAGCCTGCGAAAGGTCGCGAGTGACGCTGGTGTTGCAGATTGGTGGAGTGAGGTGGAAAACTTGCTGCAGCCGATTATCGACCTTGCCGGGCAAAGTGACCTGATCGGGCTCGCGGACACCATAGATGTGTTGTCCGCTACTGCAGAAGCGATGGCAGGCGAAGCGGTCTGGCGAAATGAAGACGGGCGCGCTTTGTCGCGGCTGGTTGAAGAACTGCGCCTCCATGCGCGTGACGTGGGGACAAAGATATCGCTGGAAGAGCTGCACTCCGCTTTGCGCGATGCGATGGAGCAAGTGTCCGTCCGCCCACCTTATGGCGGCCATCCGCGCGTAGCCATTTACGGCTTGCTTGAAGCCCGCATGACGCGTGCTGATGTGGTGATTTGTGGCGGTTTGAATGAGGGGACGTGGCCGCAAGCTCCGTCGCCTGATCCACTGCTGGCGCCAGCTATTTTGCGCGCATTGGGAATGCCCGGCCCGGAATTCCGAATTGGTCTAGCGGCGCATGATCTGGCGGGTGCGCTGGGCGCGCCTGACGTCGTTTTGACCCGCGCTATACGCGACATGGACGGGCCTACGATCCCGTCCCGTTTTCTCCTGCGTATCGAAGCGCTGCTGGGCGAAAACGCGAAAGCGCATGAATTTAGCGAGGTCGCGCAATTGGTCGATGCGATCGACCGCGACGCTGGCGAACGGGATGCCTACCCGAGACCCGAACCGAAACCGTCGTTGGAGCTGCGCAATGTCGCAATCAATGTAACGGGTCTCGACCGGCTGCTGGGTGATCCATACCAGTTCTATGCGGACAAAATTCTGGCATTGCGCAAGCTTGATCCGCTGGATGCAGATCCGTCGCGTGATTTCGCCTGGCAAGGCACGCAAGCGCATACGATTCTTCAGCGTTGGCATGAGGCAAATTTGAACGGCAATACCGTCAGCATTGCCGGGATTGTAGCGAAGGTTCTGGATGAGGCTAACATTCACCCGCTCTTGCGCGGGTTGTGGCAGCCGCGTCTGCTGGCCGGGCTTGAGTGGGTTGAGCGAGAGGTCGCCGTTCTGGAAGATCGGGCGATTGTAGCGGTTGAAGCCCAAGGCTCGATGACATTTGACGGCGTGCGGGTTTATGGGCGCGCTGACCGGATTGACCGGATGGACGATGGTTCACTTGCGATTGTTGACTACAAGACAGGCAAGCCACCTTCGGCCGCTCAAGTTGAAGCAGGCTATGCCCTGCAGATGGGCACGATGGGATTGATCGCACGGGATGGCGACTTTGCTGGATACAGTGGTGTCACGTCGCGTTTCGAGTATTGGTCGCTGGCCAAGGACGATGGCGATTTCGGATTTGTGTCTACACCTTGGAAGGACGGACAGAAACGGAGTGGCATTGAACCCGCCGAGTTCCTGCCCAAACATGAAGAGTTTCTGCGCAAAGCCATCACTCAATTTGTCAAAGGCGATAATCCTTTCACTGCGAAGCTGAACCCGGATTATCCGGGCTACAATGACTATGATCAATTGATGCGTCTGGATGAGTGGCAGGCCAACTTGGTCGATGACTATGAGGAGGCGTCGGCATGAGCGGTGCAGTCTTCCCCCTCAAGTACAACCAGCGCGCGGCGGTTGCACCCGAGGACAGCGTCTGGCTGTCCGCCTCTGCCGGCACAGGAAAGACCCAGGTTCTTTCCGCGCGCGTTTTGCGGCTGCTGCTGCAACCCCATGTTGATCCTTCGCAGATACTTTGTCTGACGTTCACGAAAGCGGGCGCGGCGGAGATGGCAAACCGGATCAATTCGGTGTTGGCACGCTGGGTGCGGATCGACAGCGCGAAACTTGGCAAAGAGCTTGAGCATATCGGGGCTTCGAACAGTCCGGAAACACGTGATCGCGCAAGGACGTTGTTTGCCAGTGTGCTCGATTGTCCGGGTGGCGGACTGCGTATCGACACCATCCACGCTTTCTCGCAATGGTTGCTTGCAAATTTCCCCAATGAGGCCGGGATGATGCCCGGAATGCGCCCGATAGAGGATCGTGAACGGGTGTTGCTGGCGCGAGACGTGCTGACCGATATGCTGGTCGCGGCCGAGCGCGATAATGACACCGCAACGCTCAAAACGGTTGCGGAGTTTACTCTCAGCAAGGGTCAGGATGCGCTGCAGAAATGGCTGATGCGCTGCGCAAACTCGAACGAGCTTTGGTATGGGCCCGGCGCATGGCAGCCGCCAATGGCGCCGCAGGTAAGGCAATTGCTGGGCATTCCAAGCGATGCGGATGAAGCGTGGGCCCAAGATGCGCTTTCCCCGGATGTGTTTCCGGATCACCAGTTGCAGACGATGTTGCCTGTGATGGAGTCTTGGAGTGCGAAGACAGGGGCAGAAACCGCCGCTTTTATCCGTGAATGGTTGCCTCTTGGCGTTACGGGAAGAGCAGAGCGGTACGATCAGTTCTACAAAACCGTTTTGACGGCGAATGGCGCACCGCGCCAAATGAAAAAGCCCGCGCAAGAGGATCCTTCTCTGCCCGGTCGGCAGGAAGAGATAGCCGAAGCATTGGCCATATTCGACGAGCGCAGATCACTGCTGGAGCTTTCCGAATTCCTCGCACCAGCACTGGAGCTTGGGCGTGTTTTTGCCCTGCGCTGGGATGCGGCGAAGATGCGCGAAGGCCTGCTCGATTTTGACGATCTGATCCAGAAAGCCGCCGCATTGCTTCGGCAAAAGGATGCAGCCGACTGGATCCGCTTCAAACTGGATCGACGCTTCGATCATATCCTTGTCGACGAGGCGCAGGACACCAATGAAGTACAATGGAGAATCATCGATGCACTGATCGATGATTATTTTTCCGGGCTCGGCGCATCGGGCGATAAGCTGCGCACGATTTTCGCGGTCGGCGATTACAAGCAAGCGATCTTTGGCTTTCAAGGCACAAGTCCGGAGAACTTCCGCAAGGCAAAGGAACGCGTGAAGGCATCGATCTTGAGCGCGGTGCAGAACGCAGCAGAGACGCGGCACAATTCGCGCCAGAGAGAGTTGCAAGACCTCGATCTGGGCCAGTCATTCCGGACCAGTTATCCTGTTCTTGATTTCGTGGACCGCGCGGTTGAGGCAATCGGGCCGACGGCATTGGGGCTGCAAGACGATTACAAGCATCATGAAGGTCAAACACGTGCCGGGATGGTAACATTGTGGAACCCGGTGCACGACACACGGGATTCCGGCGAGAGCGACGATCGTGAAGGCGGAGAAGAAGGCTGGCTTGCAAAGCACGATCGCAAGAATGCGGAACGGATCGCGCGGCAGGTGCAGCGCTGGCTCGACGGAAGCGAACCCTTTGCCTTGGAGAAGGGCGAGCATCGCAATGTGCGCCCGGGCGATATCATGGTGCTCGTTCGCAGCCGCAAGGATCTGGCCGGCCTGATTGTCGCGCGGCTCCACGCCCGCGGAGTTCCTGTTGCTGGCGTTGATAGGTTGAGGCTGGGCGAGCCGTTGGCGGTCAAGGATCTGATGTCGGCACTGCGTTTCGCATCACAGCCGTTGGATGATCTGGAGCTGGCCAATCTGCTGTCGTCCCCATTGATCGGTTGGTCCCAGGATGATCTTCTCGCCTATGTGCCGCGCGAGAAGAAAAAGCGTCTCTGGCACCATTTACGCGGCCATGAGGCCCCCTTTGTGCATGCGACGGTCGAACGGCTTCGCGAACTTCTGGCTCTGGCTGACTATGAAACCCCTCAAGCTCTGCTCGAATGGATATTGGTAGGGCCATGGCAAGCCCGCAGAAAGCTTGTTTCGCGCCTTGGGCAAGAGGCCAACGACCCGATCAACGAGCTGGTGAATTCTGCCTTCGCCTACGAAAGCGGCAATACTCCCAGTCTTGCCGGCTTCATCCAATGGTTCGACGTGGGCGAGGGCGAGCTAAAACGCGATCCCGATGGTGCGCCCGACCTGGTCCGCGTGATGACAGTGCATGGTTCCAAAGGGCTACAAGCGCCGATCGTGATTTTGGCCGATGCGACCAGCAAGCCCGGCGATGTGCGTGAACTTGAGCTGGAAGAGAATGCGCCCTCACTGGACGCAAGCGATGACGTGCGCCGCATTCCGTTGCCGGGCGTCAAGTCTGAGCAGCGGAAGGGGCGCCTGGAAGAAGCGCATGAGTTGGCTAAGGCGAAGGAACTTCAGGAGCATTGGCGACTGCTCTATGTAGCAATGACCCGCGCGGAAGAGGCGTTGTTCATTGGCGGCTCTTTAGGCCCAAAGACCAAAGAACCGCATCCTGACAGCTGGTACGCCCGGCTGACCCCGCTGATGGGGGATGTCGTGCTTGAGGACGATATCTGGCTTGGCCGCAGGGAATATGGGACTCGCGCCAAGCCTGTTCTTGAGACCGCCAACGCAATCGCCGAGATTGAGTTTGCGGTACCTCAATGGCTCAAGACACCCATCGGACCTGAGCCCAAGCCACCGCGTCCTTTGGCTCCTTCTTCGGCCGGGGAAGACCATGGCAGCGATCCTCCGCTCCCGTTGGATCAGGTGCAGCATGCGGCGAAGCGCGGCGTTCTGATCCATGCATTGCTAGAGCGCCTGCCGGATGTGCCAGCGGATGATCGCGCCCGATTGGCGACGAAATGGCTAGCGCGCAATGGGCGCGAGTTTGACGAGGTCGCGCAACACGAGATGCGTAATCTGGCCCTGCGTGTGCTCGAAACGCCTGAATTTTCCGATGTGTTCGGACCTGACTCGCTCGCGGAAGTCCCGATGGCGGCAACGGTAGCCGGGCAAGTGATTGCAGGCACTATTGACCGGATACTCATCAAAGATGATGCGATCACGATAGTCGATTTCAAGACAGCACGGCGACCGACCTCTACTGCAGATAGCGTTCCCGACAGTATCCTCAAGCAAATGGCGGCCTATGCCCTTGCGCTTGAGGCGATCTACCCGGGGCGCACGATCCGCGCGGGAGTGCTCTACACGCAAACGCCACAATTAATCGAAATACCTCAAGAGCTTATCGCGTTACACAAGAACGCCTTTGTGGACGGGTGAGAAAGCTATCCACGTTCAAACATTGAGTGAGCGCGAAAAATTCCTAGATATGCCGCAACACAAAATCAGGAGATTCCCCATGGCGACAGTAGCAGTCACCGATGCAAGTTTTCAGGCCGATGTGGTCGATGCCGACAAGCCCGTTCTGGTTGATTTCTGGGCCGACTGGTGCGGTCCGTGCAAAATGATCGCGCCATCGCTGGAAGAGATCAGTGAAGAGCTTTCCGATAAAGTCACCATTGCGAAGATGGACATCATGGAAAACCCCGATGTTCCCGGTAAGCTGGGCGTGCAGGGCATACCCTATCTTGCGCTGTACAAGAATGGCGAAATCGCCGCGACGCTGACCGGCGCGCGTCCGAAAAGCGCACTTAAAGAATGGCTTGAGAGCGAACTCTAAGAGATATTAGCCCAGCGCACGCCGGGCAAATTCATCCCAGATGGCCGGGCTTGATGCACCAATCAGGCCCGGCTTGTCGCTTTCGTCGACACGATAAGCGCTGCCATCCAGCCTACATGCCTTTCCGCCTGCTTCGTTGAGCCAGAGCACCCCCGCGGCATGATCCCAGGCAAGGGTCCGTTTAAAGCTGGACACATCGTTTTCGCCCAAGGCCAGACGTGGGTATTGCTCGGCCGCGCAGCGCGGTATGTCAGCAAGTTCATAATACGGCGCCAGCTTCGCATCGACGAGTGCGCGCTGTTCCTCAGTCAGAAAGATCCGTGAAATGGCCGCGACTGGCTTGTCGTGCCCGGTCGGACGGGATTTGATCGGTTCGCCATCAACAAACGCGCCCGCGCCGCGTTGCGTGTGGCAGAAGCGCCCTGACAGGCAGTCATAGATCCAGCCAGCTTCACAGAGCCCCCCGCTAGCCCTTGCGATAATGATACCGAAGGGCGGTTTTCCATGGGCGAAATTGTGCGTTCCGTCGAGCGGATCGATAATCCAGCAATCGCCGGACAGCCGGTCCATCACGCTACTGTCTGCGTGCGATGCTTCCTCACCAACAATATCCAGGGAGCCTTCAATGGCAGCGAGCCCCTCGCTCAGCTTCTCTTCGGCCTCGTGGTCCGCGACAGTCACGAAATCGTCCGCAGCCTTTTGGTCGATTTCCGCAGAAGACAGGTTTTGATACCGGGGAAGGATCGCCTCCTGGCTGACGCGTTGCATCAAGGCACAAATTTGACGGTCGATTGCATTCATGAACGATAGTCGGCGTTGATGGAGATATATCCATGTGTGAGGTCGCAGGTCCAAACCGTGGCGCGTCCGGACCCTATTCCCAGGTCAACTGTGACGTCGATCTCCTGCCCCTTTAAATGCTCGGCAACTGGCGTCTCATCGTAATCTTCGACAGGCAGCCCATCACGTGCAGCCCAAATGCCGCCAAACCCGATCGACAGTTTATCCCGATCCGCAGGCTCGCCTGCCTTACCTACGGCCATGACAACACGGCCCCAATTGGCATCTTCACCGGCGATGGCGGTTTTCACAAGCGGAGAGTTGGCGACGCTGAGCGCTATGCGGTGCGCGCTGTCATCCGAACTGGCACCGGAGACGCGAATGGTGATGAACTTGCTCGCCCCTTCGCCATCGCGAACCACCATTTGCGCCAATTGGCGGCAGACATCCGCCAGAGCCGCAGCAAATGCATCGGCACCTGCATCGTCAAAGGCTGTAAGTGCAGGATTGCCAGCTTTGCCGGTCGCAAAGGCGAGCACGGTGTCGCTGGTAGACGTGTCTCCATCCACGGTGATGCAAGAGAATGTCTCGCGGTTGGCGTTTGATAGCAGCTGTTGCAGGAATGCGGGCTCAACAGCTGCATCGGTAAAGATATAACCCAACATCGTAGCCATATCGGGGGCAATCATGCCGGATCCCTTGATGATCCCGACCAGGTTTACTCTCTGGCCACCGATCATTGCGGAAGCGTGAGCAGCCTTGGCGAATGTATCGGTTGTGCAAATCGCCTCGGCAGCTTCCAGCCATGAGCATGGCTGCGCGTTCAGCGCCTGTGCAACGCCCTCGCGGGCTTTGTCCTTGGGTAATGGCACACCGATTACGCCGGTCGATGACACGAAGACCTCGGAAACTTTGCAGCCAAGATGATCGGCTACTTGCTCCATGATCTGCTCGACCGCTTCGCGCCCGCGATAGCCGGTAAATGCGTTGGAATTGCCGGCATTGACAACCAGAGCGCGTGCCGTGCCCGATTTTACCTGTTCCCTGCCCAGTTCGACTTCGGATGAGGCGCAAGCGCTTTGCGTGAAGACGCCCGCAACGGCCGTGCCTTCACTCAGAGTAATGAAGGTCAGGTCTGCACGGTCCCAATTTTTGTAGCGTGCGCGGGCAACACGCAGTTCCACCCCCACGATTTCAGGCAGTTCTTCGGGGAAGGGAAAGGCAAGCGGAGAGCGTTCAAGTTCCATGTCTTGCGCGCTAGCGATACATTTCGTGTCAGTAAATCCACCTTGGGAGGTGGACGTTTGAGAAAAGAGGGCGTATTTAGGGGGTGATGTTACGTCGTCTGCTTGCCTGTTTTGCGCTTTTGACCGGTCTTGTGGCCGTCACCTCGCCTGCACATGCGAGTGTTTCCAATCTTCTCGATTGCGAGATTGGTATCACGATTGATGCAGCGGACGATAAGGCTGATGATAACCGGACGTGTCATCACAATCCCGACGAGGCTGACGAAGCCGATGACGGTGACAAGGCCAGCAAACCCGCCAAGCGCTCAAAACGCGTGCTGCGTTTGCCGGTACTTTATGGTGTTGATCGCGCCCACGAATAGGGCAGCAAACATCCCATACCCATGCTAATTTTGCAGTCGGCACCCTATTGGTGTGGCTGATCTCCTTATATTTCCAGTCCCGACAGGACCGTTTTCATGTTTCAGACAATTGCCAAGTCACTCTTTGGCTCTTCCAACGATCGCTATGTCAAATCAATCGGAAAAGTCGTTAATCAAATCAATGCACTAGAGCTGCAAATTCAAGCGCTGAGCGATGATGAACTTCGTGCCCAGACGGACAAGTTCCGCCGTCAGCTAGACGATGGACAGACCCTGGACGACATTCTGCCAGAGGCCTTTGCGACTGTTCGAGAAGCATCTTCCCGTGTTCTCGGCATGCGGCACTTTGATGTGCAGATGGTGGGCGGCATTGTGCTCCATCGCGGCGAAATTTCGGAGATGAAGACGGGTGAGGGCAAGACGCTCGTGGCTACGCTGGCGACATACCTCAATGCGATTGAGGGCAAGGGCGTTCACGTTGTAACCGTGAATGACTACCTCGCCCGCCGCGATGCGGAATGGATGGGGCGTCTTCACAACTGGCTTGGCCTCACCGTGGGTGTGATTGTGCCAAATCTGCCTGAAGCCCAGCGCCGCGAGGCCTACAATGCGGACATTACCTACAGCACCAATAACGAGCTTGGGTTCGACTATCTGCGCGACAATATGAAGCATTCGCGCGATCAAATGGTCCAACGTCCGTTCAATTTCGCGATTATCGATGAAGTCGACTCGATCTTGATCGACGAAGCGCGGACACCTTTGATTATCTCCGGTCCGACTGAAGACAAATCCGATCTCTATGTCGCGCTCGACGAAGTCGTGAAGGAAGTTCCCGAGGATTGGTACGAGAAGGACGAGAAAACCAAAAACGTCCAGCTTACCGAAGAAGGCACGGATGAGATCGAGAAAATCCTGATGGATAAAGGCCTTCTCGCAACCGAGAATCTCTATGACGTAGAGAACACTCAGGTTGTCCATCACCTGGAGCAGGCTTTGCGCGCTAACATCATGTACAAGCGCGATGACAATTACATCGTCAAAGACGACAAGGTCGTGATCATTGACGAATTCACCGGCCGAATGATGGATGGCCGGCGCTGGTCAAACGGCTTGCACCAGGCGGTCGAAGCCAAGGAGGGCGTCAAGATCGAGCCTGAGAACCAGACCATGGCTTCGATTACGTTCCAGAATTATTTCCGTATGTATCCCAAGCTGTCAGGCATGACCGGTACCGCAGCGACCGAAGCAGCGGAATTCTGGGACGTCTACAAGATGAATGTGGTCGAAATCCCAACTAACGTGCCGGTCCAGCGTATCGACGAAGAAGACGAGTTCTACAAGAACACGATGGACAAGTTCGGCGCTATTGCGAAGGCGATCAAGGAGAAGAACGAGATAGGTCAGCCGGTTCTGGTTGGCACCGTTTCCATCGAGAAGTCAGAGCTGCTCAGCCAGTTCCTAGAGAAGGAAGGTGTGAAGCACGAGGTGCTCAATGCGCGTCAGCATGAGCGCGAGGCTCATATCGTAGCTCAGGCTGGCCGGATTGGCGCTGTAACGATCGCCACCAATATGGCGGGCCGCGGGACCGATATCCAGCTGGGCGGCAATGCCGATTTCCGCATTGGTGACGAGCTCAGTGAAATGGCTGAGGATGATCCCAAACGGCAGATGGAAGAAGATCGGATCAAGGCCGAAGTTGCTGCCGAGAAGCAGAAGGTTCTGGAGGCGGGCGGCCTGTTTGTTCTAGGTACAGAGCGCCATGAGAGCCGCCGGATCGATAACCAGCTGCGCGGCCGTTCGGGGCGACAAGGTGACCCCGGTTTGTCACGTTTCTACCTTTGCCTTGAGGATGACCTGCTCCGCATCTTTGGACCGGACACGCTGTTCTCCAAGATGATGAACTCAAACCTCGCCGATGGAGAGGCGATCGGTTCGAAATGGCTCTCCAAAGCCATCGAGACTGCGCAGAAAAAGGTTGAGGCACGCAATTACGAAGCGCGTAAGCAAGTCGTCCAATATGATGATGTGATGAATGACCAGCGCAAGGTGATTTACGAGCAGCGCGGCGAGATCATGGAAGCCGAAAAGGTTGACGATGTCGTGCTCGACATGCGTCAGGATACGGTCAATTCGTTGGTTAGCGAGGCATGCCCACCGGGATCCTATCCTGAACAGTGGGATATTGCGGGCCTGAAGGAGAAGATCGAGGATGTGTTCGGCCTGAAACCGCCGATCGATCAATGGCTTGATGAAGACCAGGTCGAGCCTGAAATTATTGAAGAGCGCATTCAGGCTGAAGCGGATGCGATGATGGATCGAAAGATTGCAGAGGCCGATCCCAACATCTGGCGCCAGGTTGAAAAGTCAGTTCTGCTTGAGCGTCTCGACTACCACTGGAAAGAACACCTCGCGACGCTTGATGCGCTGCGTCAGGTGATCTGGATGCGCGGCATTGCGCAGAAGCAGCCGATCAATGAATACAAGCAAGAGGCGTTCGGGCTGTTCGAAAACATGCTGGAAACTCTGCGCGAAGATGTGACGAAAATTCTCGCCACCGCGCAGCTACGTACGCAGATGCCCGAGCCGCAAGCCCTACCAGATTTGCCTGATTTCCTGACCGGACATATCGATCCGTTGACTGGACTGGACAATTCGAATGATGGTGACGGCTCCGCGGAACGTCCAGAACTGTTCGGATCATTGGCGGGGAGTCCGCGTGCCGGGTTTGGGCCGGGCGGCAGAAACCCCGACAACCCCTATGCCAATCAGAACATCAGCCGAAATGCACAGTGCCCGTGCGGGTCTGGTAACAAGTACAAGCATTGCCACGGTGCAGCTGCGTAACGGTCTAGAGCGATAGGCAGCCGGAGCGATTGATGGCGGGCTTGGTCCCAATCGGGCTGGTTGCCGCATTCTTCGTTACGGCCGTTTTGTATGCCGCTGTGGGGTTTGGCGGTGGATCAACTTATGCCGCTTTGCTGGCATTGTCTGGGCTCGACTACCGGGTCCTTCCGTTGATTGCACTCGCGTGCAACATCGTAGTCGTTGCGGGCAGCACCATGCGATTTGCCAGAGCGGGTGTGACGCCGTGGCGCGGCGCTATCGCGGTCACAGCTTTAGCTGCCCCTGCGGCTTTGCTTGGCGGGCTTACACCAATTACCGAAGGTCTGTTCTTCAACCTGTTAGGGGCGAGCTTGCTTTTGACCGGCGCAGCAATGGTGTTGCCGCAGTTTGAACGCCAGGACAGCGGCGAACCTTCGCGGCTTGTGCGCTTTATGCCGCTGTTTGCAGCGCCGCTTGGCTATCTTGCAGGATTAGTGGGTATCGGGGGAGGGATATTCCTCGCGCCTCTACTTCATCTTACACGTTGGCGAGAGCCTCGCGCGATCGCTGCGACGGCAAGCTTATTTATCCTGGTAAATTCCGTGTTCGGCCTAGCCGGACAAATGTTGAAGCGTGGGCCCGATGCCTTCACGGGGGCTCTCTATGAGAGCCTCCCGCTGCTCATCGCGGTTGCGATTGGCGGCCAGCTTGGCAGCTTGATGGCATTGAAGCTACTGCCATCACGCTGGATCCGGTGGCTCACCGCAGGATTGGTGACCATCGTGGGCGCGCGGCTTCTGCTTGGCGGTTAGCCAGCCCTTTTGTGCGCTTGGCAGGCAAATCCAGGCATTTTCTCCAACTCGGGGAGCCACTAATTCCCACGAAAATACAGATGTTTAATAGGAATTGGGGTCTGTCCCAGTTACCCGGAAAATGCCTCTGGGGTAACAAATGGGGTAACAAACGACGGGAAACAAAACCTGTTGCCCCTCACCCTTTCCGCGCTAATCTGCGGCCATGCGTATACTAACTCTCTCAGCCGCCCTGATTGCCGCCACACTGTCCAGCCCTCTGATGGCCTCCGACTGGACTGCTATAATTCAAACACCCGAAGAAAAAGTATCAATTGATATATCGAGCATAGTTCTCAGAGATAACGGTTTGATAGAGGCAAGGACGCTCACGGTTCGACTAGAAGATGGTATCCATTTTCAGCGAACCAGAGAGTTTGACTGTACGATGTACAGTTGGCGGACTTTGATTGTCTCCACACGAGAAGGATCAGTGGGAGACTTTCGCCCCCTGAGGATTAAACCTGCATGGGGTGACGATGGGACTGGAAGTGAGGCTGATGTAGAATTGCTGCTGTGGGTGTGTGATTATGACGTTTCAACACCAAAGCCTACCCCTGCTAAGCGAAGCGGCTTTCTTTTCGGTCAATGACAAAACCAACTTTCTTAGTCCTGCTAATTGCTCTTGCTGGGTGCGACGAAAATTCAAAGCCAGATCTCCAGAACACACAAATTGAAGGCAGTACTCGAGAGCTTTCCGAAATCAAGCTCAAGGATCCAGCTTGGAAGAGGACGCCGGTTCCTAATGGGCTCATCTATATTTCTACTATTTATCAATGCGATAAAATACTCAGATACGATGAGCAGATGAAACTAGATACGGCTATGTTTTCGATACATGGCCAACATAATCGAGCCGTCTTTTCATATATGAAGCCCAGGACCGAGAGCGTATACTATGCATACCCCAATTGGGTAGATCCAAAGCAAACGAATAGCTTGGGAACTATTTCGAGGGCTGCATATGAATATGAAGGGGCGGAAGGAACTGAATATATTTTAGATGTAAATGAGGTTTTCGAAAACGGTCGGGAGGTCATCAAAAGCGCAGATGTTTGGGCAAATAAAGAAGGAAAATGGATCGACTTAGATGGGTTCATTTTAAGTGGGCAACACTACAATGAGGAAGCAGCAGCTTTGTTGTCATTGGAAATAAGCGGTGATGGAGGGAACATCGTTACTAGCGGCAAAATAAACGAAATCGGGATTCGAGATGTATTATCTGATGACAACCCCCTGAATTCGAAATGCTCCTTGGCAGACCTCGAGAAGACAGGCTTGGCTGATGAGAAATTTTGGCATGCTGAAAGAGCTATCTGGATCTCTCCACGGCAGGTGTTGAATAACGGCCTGAATGGGCACAAAGAACCATAACGACTGCTGAGGAGAGCGATGTGAGAAGAGTAGAGTGCGCGGCAGCGATAGCCCTTACCCTATTAGTTACCGGATGTACGGAGGCCCTACAGCAGGGTTGCGATGCAGACGGGGCCGCTGAGGTCATCGCTAATGATACGATCGATCAGATAGCTTCTAACCCCTTTGGTGGCTTTGTGGCACAAATCGCGGATGCCTTTCTTCCGCTGGCTGGTCAGGGTGATACCGGCGCAACCCTGAGCGGATTTATTGATGCTACTGAATTTCAGTTTCGAGAAGTAGTTACGCTCAGGCAGGATTTTTCTAACGCTATTTGCTCGGGCTCGCTTTACCACAAACAGAAGGGGCAATGGCTTACCCTCGGTGCTGAATTTACGTGGCGGGTTGATCAAACCGAGGACGGTCACAATTTTTATCAGTGGCTAGAGGGGCGCCAAAACCCGTCTGCATTCGACTAACTAAAGCAAGATTTTCTGTGGTTTACGAATGGAGAAAACAAGTGATTAGTTAGGCCCCGTTATACCTGAAAATAGTTCTAAACATCAGCGGGTCCTAGGTTCGAACCCTAGTGCGTCCACCTTATAAATCATAGGCTTAGCGTGACATCGTCTTGCTTAATGATCTGTAGATTGGGTTTAGGCATGCGCTTGAAAGTTCAGGGGATCAATTACGTGACCAACCAACAACAGCGCGCTGAGTTGCACCGTAAAATCCGTGCGCTTAACAGGACCAATAACTGCCTTAGAAGGGCTAATTTATTCTGAGACTCTGCCGACTAGGAGATGTCATGCCAACCCAAGGCAAAAAACCATGGTTCCCTGTGAAGCGATATGGATACGGGGTAGGTTTCCCCATCGCTTGGGAGGGATGGTTAGTATTAGGTCTATACGTGGCTGCCATGATCTTATCCGGATCGCTACTTCCGACCTTGGCTTTCGTAATTGCGGCGATCCCACTGACTGCGGCCGTTATTTTCATTAGCTACCTTAGGTCTGATGGTGAATGGCGCTATCGCAACGGCGAATAAGCCCGTCGGCGGCAACGTCAGCAATTGGGTCGTTAGCGGACCTTGGGCTTTCTGCCCCGCCATTTAGGTCCAGAAGCTAATCCGAGCGAGAAAGATAGTGCCTCCAGCTCGCGCAGCTCGATAAGCCGCAGGCTCCGGTCTGACTTTGCCTTCATCGTCTCTTTCCCGTGTCGATAGTTCCAATGTGCCTAGCCGGACTGGATGGTCTCTGGCTTTCTAGCCCCGTGGTACCTGCACACGGTCATGCCGGAGGCGGCTGGGTTGCGGCATAGTACTCTATCGCAAATGGTTCTCAAAAATGATCAGTCTGCAAGACTGGCGCAGTCCCAATAAACGGTGACGGTAGGTTAGCTAGAAGGACCCGCTATTGCCAGCCTTCGGCAGTGATGTAGTATGCGACCATGTCCAACCATGACCTTGCCGCCCGTGTCGAGGGCGCATATCGCAAGTGCTCTGACCTGCGCGAGCGCAACAATGGCGATGGCACGTTTACGATAGACGCGGCTAAGATGATGGCGTTGATTGAACTCCGAAATCTGGCACCAGAGGTGGTGCTGGCACTGCTTAGGGAGGAGAATTGATGAAACCTTTTTCTATATTATTAGTAGGCGTGACTTTGATCGGATGCTCGAGTGATCCAGTCGAAGATAATTCGACGGCAAATGAAAGCTCTCCAGCAAATGAAATCCCAAAAAAGTTTCACGGAGTTTTCGATAATAGTGAAGCCGGATGTTCCTTTCGCTATAGCGATGGTCGACTAACGATTTATAAGGACAGCATAGTTTTCTACGAGTCCGCGGGTGATGTAACGGGTGATGTCGTCCGAGAAGGCGATAACCGCATTCAAGTCAGCTTAAACATGCAAGGCGAGGGCGACACTTGGACAGATTATCGTTCCTACGAGCTTTCCGAAGACGGTCAAAAGTTGACAATCAAGACCGAGGATTATGAGTTCGAGAAAATTCGCTGTCCTTAAAGGCAGGCAGGAATTCTCTTTCAGGACGACCTCACCGCATCAAACAAGCTTAGCTCACCTTCTAGGCAGCCTGCGTCATGCCCAACGCGCCGCCTGAGCTGACTAAGGCTCTCACCCTGCTTACGCATCCATACCTTGCAGTCAGGGTCATCCCAGCTGATCACTGGGGCAGATATTTGCTCGATTAGGTGTGCTAGGGTCGGCCCTTGTGCGCGGCGGTATGCGGATTTCCACACTGGCAAAGTCGCGATTTTTAAGGGCGGATTGGAGGGCGGATTTAAAGCACAATTTCTCTAAAATACTCTGTAATACAGTGATTTATAGAGAAAAGTGGCTCCCCGAGTTGGATTCGAACCAACGACCAAGTGATTAACAGTCACCTACTCTACCGCTGAGCTATCGGGGAGCAGCCCGAAAGGCAGAGCGGCGCTATATGGGGGCTGGAATTATTTGGCAAGTGGTGACTCGCCCCAATTACGTACTTTTTCATGCAAGCCGGTGGCGGGCAGATCACACTGCAAATTGTTCGGCAACGATCCGTTCGTCCAGCGAATGGCCCTTGTCGAACAGTAGCGTCAATTCTGTGTCGCGCTCAACCGTCAGCATCACTTCGGCAATGTCGCGCAGCTCGGTTTGATCAGCCACGGCCGAAACCGGCCGCTTGGCCGCTTCGAGTATGCGAAATTTGACCGGCAAATGATCTGGCAGGATGGCACCATTCCAACGGCGAGGGCGGAATGGGCTGATTGGTGTCAGCGCCAGAAGCTTAGAATCAAGCGGAAGGATTGGGCCATTGGCAGACAAGTTGTAAGCGGTAGAGCCAGCAGGGGTCGCCAGCAGCACACCGTCACAGACAAGCTCGTTAATCCGAACGCGACCATTCACCGACACTTCGATTTTGGCCGTCTGCCGCATTTCACGCAGCAAGGAGACTTCGTTGATGGCGAGAAAAGTGTGTTCTTCCCCATCCTGAGTGACTGCGTCCATTCTGAGGGGAGAAAACTTGAACGGTCGGGCCTTCTGCACCCGGTTCAGCACATTGCCGCCATTGCGGTATTTGTTCATCATGAAGCCGACTGTGCCGCGATTGAGGCCGTAGGCAGGGATCACTTTGCCGCGATCGTGCATCTCGTGCAGCGTTTGCAGCATGAAACCATCGCCGCCCAGCACCACAGCAACGTCAGCTTCCTCTATCGGCACCCAATCATGCGTCGGCAAAAGGTCAGCATAGGCCGCTCTGGCGCGGTGCGCGTCCGAGGCCAGAAGGGCAAACCGTTCGTATGTATTCGTATCGGGCAAAACCCAGCCCCCTTCATCGCCGCGCTAGATTGAACAACTATGCGCGAAACTTGCGCTTTTCAACGCTCAGGCGGCTTTACTAGCCTTTTGAACGATACGGCAAAGGCCCTTAGTCAGCTGGAACAGACCATTGAGGCGGCTTTGCGGATCGCCCCAGGCCCGGTTGATGACCAGTTTCATATCAGGGCGCAGTTTTGCCGTTCCTTGCAGTTTGTCGACATAGGCGAGCAATCCGGCCGGATCGGGGAAGTGGTCTTTGTGGAAGCTGACCAGTGTACCGCGCGCGCCGACATCTATCTTGGCAATATTGGCTTCGATCGCCTGATGTTTGATCTCGATCAGTCGCACAAGATTTGAGGTTGCATCGGGCAGGGGACCGAAACGGTCGATCATCTCGGCTGCCATAGCCTCGATCTCGGCCTTATCCTTGGCATCGTTCAAACGTCGATAAAGCGCCATGCGTACCGCGAGATCGGGCACATAATCCTCTGGGATCATTATCGGTGCATCAACGGTAATTTGTGGGCTCACTTTGTCGCGAGCCGTCTCAAGACCCATTTCGCCGGCCTTTGCGGCGAGTATCGCGTCTTCAAGCATGGATTGGTACAGCTCGAACCCGACTTCGCGGATGTGGCCCGATTGCTCGTCTCCGAGCAGGTTTCCGGCACCGCGAATATCCAGATCGTGGCTGGCAAGCTGGAAGCCTGCACCAAGCGAGTCTAGATCGCCCAGCACCTTCAAGCGCTTCTCCGCGACTTCGGATAGCTGCACATCCTTTGCATAGGTGAGATAAGCATAGGCGCGCAGTTTTGACCGACCCACGCGGCCGCGCAGCTGATATAGCTGCGCCAGGCCAAAGCGATCCGCGCGGTGGATGATGATCGTGTTGGCAGTCGGGATGTCCAGGCCGCTCTCGACGATCGTAGTCGATAGCAGCACGTCATATCGACGGTCATAAAAGGCGCTCATGCGTTCTTCGACTTCGCTTGGCGACATTTGCCCATGTGCAGAAATGCTTTTCACTTCCGGCACATGTTCGCGAAGCCATTCCTCGACATCGGCCATGTCCGAGATGCGCGGCACGACGATAAAGCTTTGCCCGCCGCGGTGGTGTTCGCGCAGCAAAGCCTCGCGCATGACCATATCGTCCCATTCCATAACATAAGTCCGAACGGCCAAGCGGTCGACGGGTGGCGTCTGGATTGTGGAAAGTTCCCGCAGCCCGCTCATCGCCATTTGAAGGGTGCGCGGGATAGGTGTGGCAGTCAGCGTCAGCACATGCACATCAGCACGCAAAGCCTTCAGGCGCTCCTTATGCGTCACTCCGAAGCGCTGCTCTTCGTCGACAATAACGAGCCCCAGATCACGGAAGTTCGTGCTCTTGGACAGGATTGCATGTGTGCCGACGACGATGTCCACATCGCCTTTCTCAAGCCCTTCGCGGGTCGCGGCGGTCTCTTTTGGCGGCACGAGCCGCGAGAGGCGGCCAACTTTGAGCGGGAAACCTGCAAAGCGTTCCGCGAAACTGGTGTAATGCTGGCGTGCGAGCAGCGTGGTCGGGGCAACAACCGCGACTTGCTGACCATTCATTGCCGCAACAAATGCCGCGCGAAGCGCGACCTCGGTTTTGCCAAACCCGACATCGCCACAAACCAGCCGGTCCATCGGTCTACCGCTCTCCAGATCGCGCAACACGTCATCAATTGCCGCGTCCTGATCATCGGTTTCCTGCCAGGGAAACTTCTCGACAAACTGGTTGTAGGCAGATTCATCGGGCTCCAGCACCGGCGCCTTCTTCAGCGCGCGCTGCGCAGCAATCTGCATCAGCTCGCCGGCAATCGCACGAATGCGTTCCTTCAGCTTGGCGCGGCGCTTCTGCCAGCCTTCACCGCCAAGCCTGTCCAGCATGACAGCATCTTCAGAAGATCCGTATCGCGACAGAACGTCGATATTCTCGACCGGGATGAACAGCTTGTCGCCGCCCTTGTACTCCAGCATCACGCAGTCGTGCTGGCTCTTGCCGACAGGCACAGGTTCCAGCCCGAGATATTTGCCAATTCCGTGTTCTACATGAACCACCAGATCGCCGCGATTGAGTGACTGGAGCTCAGCCAGAAATGCGTCGGAATCCTTGCGGCGCTTCTTGCGGCGAACCAGACGGTCACCAAGGATGTCCTGCTCGGTAAGCAGTTCCAGCTGATCATTGGCAAAACCGGTTTCGAGCGGCAGGACAGTGGCGACCGGATTGCCCTTTGAGCTAACACCCAAGGTTTCCTGCCATGTTTCGGCATGGGTAACCTTGCAGCCGGCCTCTTGCAGTATCGACGCGATACGTGCCCGGCTACCGCTCGAATAGGCGGCGATAATCGGGCGCTTTCCCGATTTGCTCAGCGCAGAGAGATGCTGGGCGGCAATCGGATAGATGTTGTCACCGCGCGCGCGGTCTGGAGCGAAGTCTCTGGCAGAGGAGAAGCCGAAGTCGACAACATGATCGCTCTCTGGCTCTGCAAAGATCACGCTACGATGGACTGTATGCTCCTTCAGCAATGCGTCGAACTCATCCTTGGCAAGATAGAGTGAATGTTCGTGCAATGGACGGTAGCTGCCCGCGGCTTGCCCGGCGACCTTTTCGCGCGCCTGGTGGTAATCGGTCACATCTTTCAGTCGTTCGTCAGCAGCGCCAATGGCTCCGCTGTCGATGACCACGAGATCCTCTGGCTCCATGTAGTCGAAGATTGTCGCCAGTCGTTCTTCAAATAGCGGCAGCCAATGTTCCATTCCCGCAAGCCTGCGACCATCGCTTACCGCTTCGTAGAGCGGGTCTTGGGTTGCGGTGGCGCCGAACATTTCGCGATAGCGGCTACGAAAACGCTTGATACTTTCTTCGTCCAGCAATGCCTCGCTGGCGGGTAGCAACAAATGTTGTTTGAGCGTGCCGACGGTCATCTGAGTGCCAGGGTCGAACAGGCGCAGGCTTTCCAGCTCATCGCCGAAGAAATCGAGCCGTAAGCCTTGGTCGAGGCTCGACGGGAAGATGTCGACTATCGAACCTCGCAATGCATATTCGCCATGATCGACTACTGTATCCGTACGCGAATACCCCTGACGCTGCAGCAGCGCTGAAAGACTGCCATGGCCGATTATGGTGCCTTGCTTGAAATCGCGTACGCTTTCGCGAATTCGAAACGGAGTCAGGACACGTTGCAGCACAGCATTTGCGGTCGTTACCAGAAGCTGCGAGCCTGCCTTGCCCGATTGCATGCGATGCAGCGCGGCCAAACGTTTTGCGCTGACGGAAAGCGCAGGGCTTGCGCGGTCATATGGCAAGCAATCCCACGCCGGAAATTCGATCACTTCCAATTCGGGCGCGAAGAACTTCGCAGCTTCCGCGATCGAGTGCATTGTAGCTTCGTGTGGGGCGATAAATACCGCGCGACCTTTGGCAGCCCGCGCCAGATCGCTCATCATCAATGGCTGCGCGCCACGCGCTACCGAAGCGAGTGTCAGCGGCGCCGAGGCGGTAAGTATACGTGAAAGATCAGGCATTAAAACAGGCTGGATCAGCGCGGAATGTCGACGTAGTCGAGCAGTTGCATCCGCTCCATCATGGGGCCGGAAAATCGCTCTGCAACAGGTGCAGTCTTCAGAGCCCAAGCCATCACATCGACATCATCCTGGTCGAGTAGGGCCTCAAACCAAACCAGCGCAGCCTCATCCCATTCGGCATGATAGCGGTCGAAATAGCCACCGATCATGTAGTCGGCTTCGCGAGTGCCACGGTGCCATGCGCGAAACTTGGCGCGTGCAAGGCGGGCTTCGAATGTCAATGCGTCGGGCATAAGGCGCGGGTAGGGGACTCGCACGTGACGCGCAAGCGGCTATAGCAAGCGAATGCGCCCTGATGTTTTGAATCCGCTGTTTATCGATACCGATGCGCTCGATGGTGTCGGGCCGAAGCTAAAAAAGCCGCTCGCCAAGCTGGGCCTCACACGGGTGCGTGATCTGGCCTATCATTTGCCCGAGAGATTCGTGACTCGCCGCGTAATTGAATCGCTGGATGATGCAGCTGAAGGCGAGAATGTGATCATCGCGCTGACCCCCACGGAACACAGGCCAGCGCGCAATAATCGCGGGCCTTACAGGGTGTTTGCACAAGATAGCGCGGGCAACATTTGCAACCTCACTTACTTCGGGCGCGCATCCTTTACAGCAAAGAAGCAGCTGCCGGTAGGCGAGAAGCGTTGGGTGGCGGGCAAGCTCGATCGCTATGGAGACATGCTGCAGATCGTCCACCCGGATCATGTCGAGAAAGAAAGCAGCGCCAATATCGGCAGGATGTGCGAGCCGGTCTATGGACTTTCAGAGGGGCTAACTCAGCCGCGCATTGCCGGATTGGTCCAGCAGGCGCTGGAGCGTCTACCGGAATTGCCCGGATGGATCGAGCCGACGCAGTTCGACAAAGAAGGATGGCCTGCATGGCGTGACGCTCTGCAGCTGTCCCATAAGTCCGAGAACTCCAATGCGCGTGACCGTTTGGCCTATGACGAGTTGCTAGCCAATTCGCTCGCCCTGATGCTGGTTCGCGCGGATAATCGCAGCCGGAAGGGCCAGCCATTGCAGGGCGACGGCGGGCTACGCGGCAAGTTGCAGCTATCTTACTCTCTCACTGGCGCACAGGCGCGTTCAGTACGCGAGATCGAAGGCGACCTCGCACAGGAAGCGCCCATGCTGCGATTGCTGCAAGGCGATGTCGGGGCCGGCAAGACGGTGGTCGCGCTCTATGCCATGCTGATCGCGAATGAAGCCGGCAAGCAGGCAGCTCTACTTGCGCCGACTGAGATTCTCGCGCGGCAACACTTCGATACCCTGCGTCAGATGGCTACGCCAACTGGCGTTGAAGTTGCGATCTTGACCGGGCGTGACAAAGGCAAAGCGCGCGAGAGTATTCTGATGGGATTGCTCGATGGCTCAATCGATATTGTGGTCGGCACGCACGCCATTTTTCAGGATACGGTTAATTACAAAGACCTTGGTCTGGTGGTGATCGATGAGCAGCACCGTTTTGGCGTTGCCCAAAGATTGCAACTTGCCAGCAAAGGCAAGCGGACACCGCATACACTTGCCATGACCGCGACACCGATACCCCGAACGCTGACGCTTGCTCAGTATGGTGAAATGGATGTGAGCCGTCTGGACGAGATGCCGCCTGGGCGGCAACCGATCGACACCCGCGTGATTGCGCAAGACCGGATGGAGGATGTCATTGCAGGCGTGGCCCGGCACGTAGCCAGCGGGCAGCAAGCCTATTGGGTTTGTCCGATGGTCAACGAGAGCGAGGTTGCTGACCTCGCGGCGGCAGAAGCGCGCTATGCAGTGTTGAAGGAGCGTTTCGGCGATGACGTGGTGCTGGTCCACGGTCAGTTAAAACCGGAACTCAAAGATGCGGCGATGGAACGCTTCGCTAGCGGTCAGGCAAAGCTGCTGGTTGCAACAACTGTCATCGAAGTGGGCGTTGATGTGCCGGCCGCCACGCTGATGGTTATTGAGCAAGCCGAGCGTTTCGGTTTAGCACAATTGCACCAGCTGCGCGGTCGGGTAGGGCGCGGCAGCGAGAAATCGGTATGCTTGCTGCTGAGAGGGAGCGGTCTAAGCGAAACCGGACGAAGAAGGCTTGCATTGATGCGTGAGACGCAGGACGGTTTTCGTATTGCGGAAGAAGACCTCGAACTGCGCGGCGGCGGCGAGCTGTTGGGTACGCGCCAATCAGGCGACACGCTGTTCCGGGTTGCCAATCTGGAACAGATCACGCGGCTACTGCCAGCTGCCCATGCCGATGCGCGTCTGCTTATGGAGCGCGACAGGGGTCTAGCCAGCGGACGCGGCCAGGCGGCACGCACACTGCTCTATCTGTTTGAGCGCGACTGGGGCGTACAGCTATTGCGCGGAGGCTAGTTTCGCGACCAGCGCCTGTGCGGCTTCGCTGACTTCAGCCCAGGTCCGTTCGAACCCGTCATCTCCGCCATAATAGGGATCGCCAACTGGATCGCCCACCCGATGGGGCAGCACATCGAGCAAAAGCGAGATTTCAGCCGTCGCGTTCGCTGGTGCGCGCGCTTCGACATTGCGCAGGTTTTCGTGATCCATCGCGAAGATATGCGTGAATTCGCTGAAGTCACTCTCCGCAAGCTGCCGCCCACAATAGTGCGTGATGTCGATTCCCCGCGATGCTGCTGTACGGATGCTGCGCGGGTCTGGTGGCTTGCCCACATGATAGCCAGCTGTCCCGACGCTATCGACATGCACCGCCAAACCTGCGTCATCCGCAGCCGCGCGAAATGCGGCTTCGGCCAAAGGTGAGCGGCAAATATTGCCGAGACAAACGAACAAAACGGATGCTGTTTGTGCCATTGGCGAAAGGCTACTGGACCTTGGGGTGCCCGCGCAATAGGAAGCGGGGCCAAGAGGAGAATTTTCCATGCACAAGCTTTTCGCCGCAGCACTTTTGGCATCCGCCACCACGGTTTTGCCTAGCTCTGCAATCGCGGATGATCACTCGGTTCAAACGGCGGACAATGCCTCGGCGGGAAGCTACAAGAGTGTTCGCGCAGACATATGGCAATGGCAGCTCGACAACAGCCCCGGCCTGGCAACCAGCGTGGGCGACCGGCGCGGTGACGGCAAGTTGGGCGATTGGTCAGTTGAAGCACATTCACGCAGTATCGTGGATGCCCGGCAGTTCGTGGCGCGGCTTGATGCAATTGACCGGGCTGAACTAACCGCAGATCTTCAAGTGGATTACGATGTCGTGCGCGTGAGCATGGCGGACATCATTGCCGCGTCTTTACACGAACATGATTGGTATCAGATATTCACCAACCGCGGCGGTTGGTTCAATCAACTTGCATCGCTTCCGAACGGATCACCTTTCTTCACCAGCGCAGATTACGATAGCTACGTTGGCCGACTGGAAGCCTATGCGAAGGTCAATCAGGATGCGATGGCGCGCACACGAATTGCGATTGAAAAGGGGCTCACACACGCGTGCGGACCGATGGAGGGCTTCCATGAACGGATGCAAAGCATGGTCTATTCAGAGGCGGAAAGCTCTCCCTATTGGTCACCGTTCGCCACTCAACCTTCGACCATTGGTGATAACGAGTGGGCGAGTTTGAAAGAGCGCGCCAAGGCTGCGCTGGAAACAACGGTCTTTCCCGAGCTACAAGCCTTTGCCGATTTCTACCGGCAAGAATACGAGCCTGAATGTCGCACTGGTATGCCGGGTATCTTGGGGACGCCGGGTGGGACCGAATTCTATGACTATCGGGTCAAGAGCTTCACCACTTCGGATATGACAGCTGATGAAGTGCATCAGCTGGGGCTATCCGAAGTCGCGCGCATTCGTGCTGAAATGGAGGAGGTGGCTTCTAAAGCTGGCTTCGAGACGCGCGAAGCCTTCGTCGAACATCTGCGCACCGATCCGCAGTATTACATGACCGATGAACAGGAATATCTGCGCTACACTCAGGCGCTTGCGAAAGAGATCGACGGGTGGATGCCGAAGCTGTTCGGCAAGCTTCCGCGCCAGCCCTACACTGTGCTGCCAATCCCCGCCGAGCGGGCCCCCGGGAATACGACGGCCTACTATGAGCCAGGTTCGCTGGAGACCGGGCAGGCGGGCATCTATCGTTTGAACCTGACGGAGCTGGACCAGCGTCCACTTTGGGAATTGCCGGCCTTGGGCGTGCACGAGGCTGTTCCAGGGCATCACCATCAAATCGCACTGCAACGCGAGCTAGATCTGCACCCCCTGCGTGCCAATGGTACATTTTTCACCGCGTTTGTTGAGGGGTGGGGCCTCTACTCGGAGCGTCTGGGAATCGAGATGGGCTTGTACGATACTCCAGCCAAGCAAATGGGGCGGTTGAGCTATGAGATGTGGCGCGCCACCCGACTTGTGGTCGATACAGGTATCCACTCGAAGGGATGGAGCAAGCAGAGAGCGGTCGATTACATGCTCGACAACACCGCGCTTTCTCCCGCCAATATTGATGCCGAAGTGAACCGCTATATCACTTGGCCCGGCCAAGCGCTGGCCTACAAAGTGGGCGAGCTAAAAATTCGCGAGCTTCGGATATTGGCGGAAGGCGAGCTTGGCGAGTCTTTTGATCTGCGTGCGTTTCACGACACGGTTCTTGAGAACGGTTCAGTGCCCCTCAGTGTCCTTGAGGCTCATGTGAAGCGCTGGATCGCAGCTGAAAAAGCGAAGCTCTAAACCAATTCCGCCAGCTTGCGTTCGACCAGCTGGCGAATGTTGATCACGGCTTTCAACTTTGCTCCAAGCAAAGCAGTGCCGCTGACCTTGCGCTGTACAAACAGCGTTTCGGCTGGCGGAATATGCCAGCTCTGCTTGTCCTCGGCGATGGCCATGCCTTCTTCGCGCAACAGCGGCACGAAGGCGCGATCGCCAAAGTCGAAGGGCGCATCGCGATTCATCTCTGAAGTGATCACGCCGATCATTCTGTCGACACGCTCGCCTTGCCGCTCGATCACAGTCGGATTGATGAAGCCAATCGCGAGCGCTTCTGCGCGAATCTTGTCTGCTTCACCTGTAAGTCCTGCGCCGAGCAAGCGGCGATAGCCTTCTGCCACGTGCGGTTCGACGTTTCGAGCCGCTCCGAAATCCAGCAGTACGACTGCGCCATCGCTACGGCGATAGCGATAATTGGCGAAGTTGGGATCGGTTTGCATGACGCCAAATTCGAACAGCTCGCGCAGCACCAATTCCACGATCCGCTCGAAGACTTCGTTGCGAAGCTCCTGTGCTTCATCTGTGAGGGCTTCGATCGCAATACCATCTTCGAAGCTCATCGCGAGTATACGTTTTCTGGTCAGGCCCTCATGCAGGGTAGGGACCACAAAGCGTTCGTCTTGTGCCATGCGCGCGGCATAGAGCCGCATCTGCTCACCTTCTCGGACATAATCGGCTTCTTCGTGAAGCTGTTCCTTTGCTGCCTTTAACAAGGGTTCCATATCGAGAAAGTCCGGCAACAGGCCTGACATCCAAAGCAATGTGGCAACATTATCGACATCCGCGCTGATGCTGTCGGCCACACCAGGGTATTGGACTTTTATAGCCAGTTCCTCGCCCTCGCGGGTCATGGCCTTGTGTACTTGGCCAATCGAAGCTGCGGCAATCGGGCGCGGATTGAACCAGCGAAATTGCTTTCGCCAATCCGGTCCCCATTCTTCTTGCAAGACTTTGTCGAGCTGGCGCGCAGGCATAAAGTTCGCTTGGTCGCGCAAGGTCGCAAGTATGTTCGATAACTCAGGCGGCAAGAAGTCGCCTGCGTCCATACTGATAATCTGGCCCAGCTTCATCGCTGCGCCGCGCAAATGCGACAGCCGCTCTGTCAGTCGCCGAGCATTGCCTGGGGTCAACAGCAGATCCTGGGCAGACATGCGCTTTCCGCTGGCCATACGCCGCACGCCCTCGGCCAGCATTCCGCCAGCGACACCGCTTGCCAAACGTCCGAAACCCGCGACGCGGCTCAGGCGCGAGCTGGGTACAGCGCGGTATCGCGATCTATCGTTGTCATGTGACATTGAGATTTGGCCCGGTCAGGTGCTGCATACCATAGCCCAATGATCGGCGGCATCGCCTGTTCCTCAGCTAATACAGAGCCCGCCATCTACGGGCAGGCATTGCCCTGTAATATAGTCACTGTGCGGCGAAGCAAAGAACACCGCCAGACCTTCCAGTCCATCGTGGTCGCCAAACCGCCGCAAGGGAATGCGCTTGGTCATCCATTCGGCAAAACGCGGATCTGCCTGAGCAGTCAGATCGGTTTCGTAGAAACCGAAAAGCAGAGCGTTCGCAGTAATCTGGTATCTCGCCAGTTCGAATGCTGCCGCGCGTGTCAGCCCATTCACAGCGGCTTTCGATGCGGCATAGTTCGAGCTACGGTTTACGCCCATGATCGATTGGCCAGAACTGGTCGCTATCAGCTTCCCCCCTTCGCCGCGCTCAACCATATGTTCGGTGACGTAGCGATAGGTGAGGGCGGGGCCGCGGGCATTGACGGCCATCACCTTGTCCCATGCCTCAGCGGTCATTTCCGGCAGCGCCATGCCCCCGCCAATTCCCGCATTGGCGAAACATATATCGACCTTTCCGAAGCTATCGAGTGTCGAGGCCATCGCAGCGGCAATCTGCTCCTCTTCGGCGACATCGCAAGGGAAAGCTGCCGCGCTCCCGCCGTCAAAGGCGTTGAGCTCCTCCACCGCGGCGGCGTTCTTCGCTTCATTGCGCCCCCAAATGGCTACGTCCGCGCCGGACTTTACCAACCCGCGCGCAAAGGCGAGCCCGATGCCGCTATTGCCGCCGGTGATGACTGCGGTTTTTCCGCTAAGATCAAACAAGTTCATGTATTTTGTTTTGCGCCATGAGCATTGTGACTGCAATCACACAAAATGCGAGGGGGGAGGGAACACATGATGTGTTTGGCTATTGTTCGGGTATGGCAGAGCAAACATTGACTCCCGTCGCCAAAGGGTTGGGCTATGCGGGACTGATCCCACAATTCATCGCTCTTGCATTGGTATTGCAAGGCGGGGAGTTTGGGTATGTGGCGCTTGCCGCAGGCTTTGGCTACGCTGCATTCATCTTCAGTTTTCTTGGCGGTGTGTGGTGGGGTCAGTCGCTGGCTTCGGGGCGAGCAGATGCTGCGGCATACCTTGTCGCCGTGCTGCCTAGCCTGCTTGCTCTGGCCTTGTTTTTGCCATGGACCTTCGGCTGGGAATGGCCCGGACCGGCGTTAATGTTTCTTGCTGCATTGATCGCGCTCAGTCCGCTGGTAGACCGATGGCTCGATCTTGGCAGACAAGACTTTGTGCGGCTGCGCTGGCACCTGTCGCTAGGGCTGGGTGCGCTCACGGCTGCGCTAGGAATAATCGGCATCGAGCCAGTTTAGATGGTCGGGGAGAGAGGATTCGAACCTCCGGCCCCTGCCTCCCGAAGACAGTGCTCTACCAGGCTGAGCTACTCCCCGACCGGATCGGCCCCACACAAAACTGTGGGTCGCGGCAGGAGGCGCGATATAAGTGTGCTTTTGCGGGGTGGCAAGCGAGCAAATGCAGGTTTAGGGTCCGCCCATGGCAACGCTTGAGTCTCCTGAAATAATTCCGTCTAAACACACCGGCCCAGGCCAGCCTGAATGGCAATATCTCGACCTGATGCGGCGCATCTGGGAGGGCGGCAGCGAACGCGTTGATCGCACCGGGATTGGTACGCGCTCGATTGCCGGCGCGATGCTGCGGTTCGATCTTGCCGATGGCGCGATGCCGCTACTCACCACAAAGCGGGTCTACTGGAAAACCGCCACGCGCGAGATGCTGTGGTTTCTGACTGGAGAGACCAACATTCGTCCGCTTGTGCTGCAGGGCGTGAAGATATGGAATGAATGGCCGCACGCGCGATACGTCAAGGAAACAGGCGATAACATCGCGCTTGACGATTTTGTTCAACGGATTGCTGATGACGAAGAGTTTGCGTGTCAATGGGGTGATCTGGGGCCAGTATACGGTAAGCAATGGGTTGACTGGCCGACCTATCGCTATCGCAAAGACGGGCTCTACGAGCGCGGGCCAGGCATCAATCAGGTTGCGGAAGTCGTCGAAAGCCTGCGCCACAATCCCGGCAGCCGGCGGCACATCATCGAAGGCTGGAACGTGGCAGAGCTGGACCGGATGGCATTGCCACCATGCCATAAGACCTATCAGTTTCATGTTGCGGGAGAGCGGCTCAATTGCATGCTGTATCAACGCAGCTGTGATGTCGCCTTGGGCCTGCCGTTTAATCTTTGGTCAGCGGCGCTGCTGCAACGGATGATCGCGCAGCAAACGGGCCTCGAACCCGGCGAGTTGGTGTGGATGGGTGGCGACGTTCATTTGTATCTGAACCACGAGCATTTGATCACCGAACAGCTCTCGCGCGAGCCGCAAGGCAACCCGACGCTTGAAATCACGCGCAAGCCGGACACAATTTTCGATTACACAATCGATGATTTTGTAGTGCATGATTACGCACCGCAGGCCCCGATCAAGGCACCTGTTGCGGTATGAGTGAAAGCGGCTAGACCAGCTTGACCGTAGTCTTTGCGTGAAATAAAATAACACCAACGTAAAAGAATGCTACAGACCTGCTGTTAGCAGGGGGAGAGCCAGCCATGGCCAATAGGCCTGAGACAACACCTGAGCCGAAAAGCAACAAGCCGGCGCTACAGCTTCACGTTCCAGAGCCGAAGTACAGGCCGGGCGATGAGGTGGACTACAGTCATCTCGAGATCCCTGAGGCGGGTACACAGCCTCGTCCGGATGAAACAAGCGATCCAAAGGATATGCTGGACTTTGCCTATGGTCTGGTCCGCGTTCTTGGTGACGACAACAAGGCGCATGGCGCCTGGGATCCGAAACTTGATGCGGATACCTTGCGAACGATGCTGCGCAACATGGCGATGGTGCGCGCTTTTGATGACCGCATGTTCCGCGGCCAGCGCCAAGGCAAAACCAGTTTCTACATGAAGTGCACCGGTGAAGAGGCGACCAGCGTGGCATCCTCAATGGCGCTCGCATCTGACGATATGGTGTTCCCCAGCTATCGCCAGCAAGGCATTTTGATCGCGCGCGGCTATCCCATTGTCGACATGATCAACCAGATCTACTCGAACAAAGGCGACAAGTTGAAGGGTCGCCAGCTGCCGATCATGTATTCAAGCAGAGAACACAGTTTTTTCTCGATTTCAGGCAACCTTGCCACACAAACCCCCCAGGCGGTGGGCTGGGCGATGGCGAGCGCGATCAAGGGCGACACCCGGATCGCCGCAACATGGGTTGGTGAGGGTTCAACTGCCGAAGGTGACTTCCACAACGCCTGTACATTCGCAACGGTATACAACGCACCGGTCATCCTGAATGTGATCAACAACCAGTGGGCGATCTCCAGCTTCTCTGGCTTTGCAGGTGCCGAGCGCACTACCTTTGCTGCACGCGCACTGGGATATGGCTTGGCTGGCCTTCGCGTCGACGGAAACGATGCACTAGCATGTTACGCAGCGCAGCAATGGGCCGCGAACCGCGCGCGCGCGAATGCTGGTCCGACTTTGATAGAATACTTCACTTATCGCGCAGAGGGCCACTCTACGTCGGACGACCCGTCCGGCTATCGCAGTGCACAGGAGCGCGAGGAGTGGCCGCTGGGTGATCCAGTGATGCGCCTCAAGAACCACTTGATCGAATTAGGCGAGTGGGACGAAGATCGCCAGTCAGCGATGGACCTTGAATGTGCGGAGCTGGTGAAGGCCGCTACCAAGGAAGCCGAGAAGAACGGCATCCTCGGGCATGGAATGCATCACCCATTCCACACCATGTTTGAAGATGTTTACGAAGAACTGCCATGGAATCTGGAAGAACAGGCTGAGCAAGCCATTCGCGAACGCCAGGTCAAATGGCCCAAGGGAGGGCCGGGCGCATGAGCATTGATGTGAAAGATCAAGCCACGGGTGACGCGGGCACGGAGCGCCGCCTTAACATGATTGAAGCGATCAATGACGCGCTCGACATTATGCTTGAGCGTGACAACGATGTGATCGTGATGGGCGAGGACGTCGGTTACTTTGGCGGCGTATTCCGTTGCACTGCTGGTCTGCAGGAAAAGCACGGAAAGACCCGTGTTTTTGATACGCCAATCTCCGAGTGCGGCATTATTGGCGTCGCGGTGGGGATGGGGGCATATGGCCTACGACCCGTTCCGGAAATCCAGTTTGCCGATTATATCTATCCCGGCCTTGATCAGCTGATTTCGGAAGCAGCACGCTTGCGTTACCGCTCGGCGAATGACTATATCGCACCCATGACTGTGAGGTCTCCCTTCGGTGGGGGCATCTTCGGTGGCCAGACGCACAGTCAGTCACCCGAAGCGATTTTTGCGCATGTAGCGGGTTTGAAGACAGTCATTCCGGCTACACCCTATGACGCGAAGGGACTGTTGATCAGCGCCATCGAAGACAATGATCCGGTGATCTTCTTCGAGCCAAAGCGTATCTACAACGGCCCGTTCTCGGGCTATTATGATAAACCGGTAGAGCCGTGGAAGAAGCACAACGATAGCGCTGTACCGGAAGGGTACTACAAGGTTCCACTTGGCAAAGCACGTCAAGTGACAGAGGGTGAAGCACTGACTGTGCTGGCCTATGGCACGATGGTACACGTGGCAGAGGCTGTGTGTGCAACAAAGGGTATCGACGCCGATATTCTGGACCTGCGGACAATTGTTCCGCTTGATATCAAAGCAATCGAAGCTTCGGTCGAAAAGACCGGGCGCTGTCTGATCGTACACGAAGCGACTCGAACCGCCGGTTTCGGCGCCGAGTTATCTGCGCTCGTGACCGAACGCTGCTTTTATCATCTCGAAGCTCCGGTTGAGCGTGTAACCGGATTTGACACACCCTATCCGCACAGCCTTGAATGGGCCTATTTCCCTGGCCCGGTTCGTATTGGCGAAGCGATCGACAAGATTCTGAAGGACTGACCCGATGGCAAAGTTCACATTCAATATGCCTGACGTCGGCGAAGGCGTTGCCGAAGCCGAGATCGTTGAATGGCACGTGAAGGTTGGCGACACTGTATCGGAAGACCAGCATCTCGTCGATGTGATGACCGACAAGGCGACGATCGACATCGAAAGCCCGGTTGACGGTGTTGTCACTGAAGTTGCCGGTGAAGTTGGCGATGTGATCGCGGTTGGCGCGATGCTGGTCGTTGTCGAGGTCGAAGGCGAAGTGCCTGACGAGGTCGAGGAAGCGAACGAAGTTGAAGCTGAACCGGCAACTAAAGAGGTTCAGCAAGCTGAGCCAGCACGTCAACCAGAACCTGAACGAACACCAGAACCTGAGCAAGCATCAAAGCCAGCTCCGGCTGCGGCTGAGGCCGTGGAAAAGGTCCTTGCCACACCTGCGGTACGCAAGCGCGCGCGCGATCTGGGAATTGATCTGTCCGAAGTAAAACCCGCCGAAGACGGCCGCATTCGCCATGGCGATCTGGATCAGTTTCTAGCCTATAATGCGGGCGGAGGTTTTGCTCCCGCCGGAGTGGCGCGTGCGGACGAGAGCATCAAAGTCATCGGCCTGCGCAAGCGTATTGCGCAAAATATGTCTGCTGCGAAGCGCAACATCCCGCATTTCACTTATGTTGAAGAGTGCGATGTAACCGAGCTTGAGCGGATGCGCGCGCAGCTGAATTCTGCACGCGGTAGCAAACCCAAGCTGACTATGCTGCCGCTGTTGATCGCAGCAATCTGCAAGAAACTGCCAGAATATCCGATGATCAATGCGCGTTATGATGACGAAGCAGGCGTGGTGACGCGCCATGGTTCTGTACATTTGGGCATGGCAACCCAGACCGACAATGGATTGATGGTACCGGTTATCAAGGATGCGCAGGCTAAAAACCTGTGGCAGCTTGCGAACGAAATTGGACGACTTGCCAATTCAGCGCGCGACGGCTCTGCCAAGTCGGACGAGCTGTCTGGATCGACGCTGACCGTCACGTCACTTGGGCCGCTCGGCGGGGTTGCAACAACGCCGGTGATCAATCGCCCCGAAGTCGCGATAATCGGCCCGAATCGCATCGTCGAGCGCCCGATGTTTGTCACTGGTCCTGATGGACAGGAACGTATCGAGAAGCGCAAGCTGATGAATATCTCGATCAGTTGCGATCATCGCGTAGTCGACGGATATGACGCGGCCAGCTTCATTCAAGAGGTCAAAAAACTGATCGAAACACCTGTCCTGCTTTTGAGCGAATAAAGTTTGATTTTTCGCGCAAACGGTCGTTGACAGCATCTGGACTCGGCCGTATTTGCCCGTCTCCCAAGTGGCTGCGCGGGTGTAGCTCAGTTGGTTAGAGTGTCGGCCTGTCACGCCGAAGGTCGCGGGTTCAAGTCCCGTCACTCGCGCCACTTGGGGAATTTTCCTAGAGAAGCTGATCGATTTCGACTTGCTGGCTTTGCGCCGGTAGGCTGATCAACATGCCGTCTTTGGCCAATTCCAGCTGACCATCAAAATTCTGTTTGGCATCACCCAAGAATGCGGGCTCGATCAGGCGCGCGGGCGGTGCTGGCACCAGATGGTATAGAACCAGCGCTTTCGCACCGGCGAGCTGCGCAACCCGTGCCGCTTCTTCAGGCGTGGTGTGATAATCCGGAATATCGGCCATGATTTTCGCGCCATCGGTATTGCCTCGTGCGGCCAGCGTTTCGCCCAGCTTGCCAACCATCGCTGGATTGAGCGCTTCGTGCAGAATGAGATCGGCACCTTGCGCGAACCGCGCGAACTCTTTTGAGTACTTCAGGTCACCGCTGATCATCACTGAACGCCCCTTGTAGTCGAGCCGAAAGGCATAGGCATTGTCGATTGGAGCGTGATCTACGCGTAGGGTGCGAATTGACAGTCCGTTGCGTTCGAAGGTGAAACTCTCATCAATGTTCGTCGCCACGCCGCCGAATCCACTTGGCCTTGCGACTTCCGGGCCATGATGCGCGATGCGATAGCCGCGATCGATCCCGTAGGCTGTCATTAGACCGTCGACCACCCGGTCGGTCCCTTCCGGGCCATAGACTGGCAGTGGCGTGCTGCGACCGCCGGCCATCCACGCCTGCAACATTAACGCGCCTAACCCGTCGAAATGGTCCGAATGCAGATGTGTCAGGAATGTCGCTTCGAGACGAACCATAGGAAAGCCCATAGCGCCAAGCTTGCGGTCGGAACCCGAACCAACGTCGAAAATATATCCATCGCGGCCCGCCAGTACCGCCAGACATGGGCCAGCGCGATTGGCATCAGGCATTGGTGACCCACTACCGCAAACAAAGACATGCAATCCGTCGGCGAAATCGACAGTCTGATCTACGCCAGCGCGCTGCTCTGCCGCGCGTTCGAACACGCGTTGTCCAATCCATTGCCCTCCGAATAGGGCAAAACTCCCTGCTAGAATTGCGACAAGGAGCAAGCCGATCAGTAGTTTGCGTGTCATTGACCCTCCGGTTCAAACGGTAACCTAATCTGGAGCGTTCCAGCGCCCTGTCTCCATCCAGATCAGGAAGCGTTTCAAAGGCAGCAGCCAGATCAGGCCGAGCACGAGGTAGATGATCGTCTGTACCCATATCGGCCAGCCGCCGATCAGATCAGGCGCGTGGCGCGCGATCACGATACCATAGACAATGAGGGCGGCGAAAAGACCGAGTATGCCAACGGGGATTCGCCAGGTTGGAGTTTCGCGCATCAAAAAGGTCCGTACATCCGCGTTGGTGTAATCACAGCATCTAAACGCTGATCATGTGGCTCTGTGGGCAAGGCGTCGCATAATTGCACATCCCACGCGAGACCAATCGCTATCCGTCCAGGATGTTCCGCCAGCCAGCGATCATAGTGCCCGCCACCTTGACCGAGGCGGTCTCCGTTGGCGGTAAAACCTACCAGCGGGATTAGCAGTACATCCGGAATCAAGGTCTCGGCTTCTGTGCGGGGCTCAAGCATTCCAAAGGGACCGGTAACCAGGTCGCTTTCGCCGAACGGGTCCACATGAACAGCAAATTCCATTGGAGACTTGTTTGATGCGAAGCGCGGTAGAGTGATCGTGTGCCCGTTCTCGTGGAAATAGGTTGTGTAGTGGGCGGTCGGAGCCTCGTATGGGCCGGCATGGTACAAGCCTATCACAGCGTCTGTAGCGATTTTTTGAAGAAGCTGGGACGGGGGGTGGCGGAACACCAGCCCGCGCATTGTTTCTGGCAGTTTCTCAACATGCTCCCGGCGAGCTGCGCGCAATTTCTTTCGAAGTTCGGGCTTCTTCATTGCTACGTATCCTACTCGATCAATCGGCCTGCATGGCCGCAAGCCCGACCGGGCGCCCGCAGCGATGCGACCGTAAGGTCGCGTGAGCGAGGAAATCGCGCGCTGGAAAGCGTGCGGAATGAAAGATGTGGCGGAACCACCATGGGTCGTTTGCTCGAGAAATCCTCTGACGCCTAAACGTCAGGTGGGCGCCGTATGTCCTGGGCCCCAGGACGAACCCGTAATCCAAGACAGGGACAGCTCCCTAGGAATTGCTTATAGCCTCAGGGATGTTCGAACGGCTCGTGCCGGGCAGTCCCGCCAATTGTCTATTTAGTGTGTCGCAGCCTATGCCTCAAGCGTGTCAGCACATTTTTCGATCAAATCCGCCAGCTGCTCCAGTTTGGAACTGATATTATCAGTCGCAAAAAGCGGTTCCTGCCCTGATGCAGCAGACTTCATGTTGGCCAGATCGTTGGCGATTGCATCTCGTTCAGCTCTAAGCGCGTTGAGCTCCAGCGAAAGTTCACGGGTCTTTTTCTCTGCGTTTTCAGCACCTTCTTCAAGGGCCTGGATTTTTGAGGCGAGATCCCTTGGATCTTCTCCAAGTGCTTCGCGTGTTTCGTGCAATTCATCCGCGAGAAACAGTGCAGCAAACAAGAGATTCTGCGCTTCTGTCCCGGCTAGATTGCCTTGCAACTGGTTCAGCTTTTCATCGATCATTGATCCAAGGCGGGCGAGGTGCGCCTCTTCACCGTCGGCGCAGGCGACTTTGTAAGCCTTGCCGGCGATGCGGAGTGTGACTTCGCTCATTGCTCGAAGCCCTCAATCAATTCGTCAAGTTTGGAAAGGGTCTGTGAGACCTCTTGACGCAGCGCCTCGTGCTTTGCTGCCAGCTCATTATCGCCCGTCGCTGAAACGCTCAGCTTGCCGCCCGCCGCGCTGATACGGTTGGCAGCTGCCTCGATCCTCTCGATCGCCTGCGAAATACGATCACTTTCCATAGCAGGGATTTACCCAAATTCGTCAGCAGGAGCAAAGCCTTGGCGCATCCTGTTGATAACTGCTCTTCAAGAACCCTGTTTCATTAGAAAAATCGACAGTCAGTGGAAGGCTCGATTGTTCGCCTTGACCTGATAACGGCCCTCCGCGAAGGGTCCGCCAACGCGTCGAATCGACGCGCCGGGCGGTGGCTGATCCGGCACCGCTCAATGCTTGTCAGGAGCAGTTTGCGAATGAGCCTCGATCCCGCCCGTCTTCAACCCATGTCCAACGCAATCCGCGCATTGTCGATGGATGCTGTGCAAGCTGCGAATTCGGGGCATCCGGGAATGCCAATGGGAATGGCGGATGTCGCTACAGTATTGTGGTCCAATTATCTGAAGTTTGACCCTCATGCACCCGACTGGGCCGACCGGGACCGGTTTGTGCTTTCAGCCGGGCACGGCTCAATGCTGATTTATAGCCTGCTGCATCTGTCGGGATACGCTGCTCCGACGATGGACGACATCCGCAACTTCCGTCAGCTAGGCAGCCCGTGCGCGGGCCATCCGGAAAACTTCTTGCTGCCCGGGGTCGAGTGCACCACCGGCCCATTGGGGCAAGGGCTTGCCATGGCAGTGGGTATGGCGATGGCTGAGCGACACCTGAACGCTGTCTTCGGCGATGATCTGGTCAATCACCGTACATGGGTTATCGCGGGCGATGGCTGTTTGATGGAGGGCATCAATCACGAAGCGATCGGGCTTGCCGGTCATCTCGGCCTTGGCCGGATGAATGTTCTTTGGGACGACAACAACATCACCATCGATGGTGGCACCGATCTTTCCACCAGTGAAGATATCAAGGCCCGCTATCGGGCGACTGGTTGGCACGTGGTTAGCTGTGACGGGCATGACTTTGCTGATATCGCTCGCGCGCTCGATGAAGCTGTTGCTGATGGTCGTCCATCGCTTGTCGCTTGCAAAACCGTGATCGGTAAAGGTGCGCCGAACAAGCAAGGTACCAGTGCAACGCACGGCGCGCCGCTGGGCCCGGATGAAATCGCGGCTGCGCGTGAAGAACTTGGATGGGATTACGAACCGTTCGAGGTTCCGACTGACATTTTGGCCGATTGGCATGCGACTGCCGAACGCGGTGCGTCTGCACATGGCGCCTGGGCGGGGCGGCTTGCGACCGATCTGGATCGCAAGGCCAAATTCGAAAACCATATGATGGGCGTGGCCGATTTGGCGTCGCCTGCACTTGAGGCCTATATCCATGGTCTGGCTGCAGAACCGAAGAAGGTTGCCACTCGCAAAGCTTCGGAAATGGCGCTGGAGCCTCTTACAGCGGCTTTGCCCCAGCTTATTGGCGGATCAGCAGACCTGACCGGTTCCAACAACACCAAAACGTCCAGCACAACGCCATTGACCGCTCAAGACTATGCGGGTCGCTATGTCTATTACGGCATACGTGAATTTGGCATGGCCGCAGCAATGAATGGAATGGCACTGCATGGCGGCGTTGTGCCCTACGGCGGTACGTTCCTGATCTTTAGCGATTATTGCCGCAATGCGATCCGCCTGTCAGCGCTGCAACAAACGCAAGCTATCTATGTCATGACCCATGACAGCATTGGCCTGGGTGAAGATGGGCCAACGCACCAACCGGTAGAGCAGGTCATGAGCCTGCGGTTGATCCCGAATCTCAATGTCTATCGCCCATGCGATACAATCGAGACTGCAGAATGCTGGGCCTTGGCCTTGTCTACGCCTGAAACGCCTTCGGTCTTGTGCCTGTCTCGACAGGGTCTGCCGCAATTGCGCGGAGACGGTGATGGGGATTGGTCAGCCTTGTCGAACCGTTCAGGCATGGGCGCATACCGTCTTGTTTCCGCGAATGCTGACCGCAAGGTTGTGCTGATTGCTACAGGTTCGGAAGTTGCGCTGGCATTTGAAGTGGCACAGGCTCTGGAAGGGCATGGCATCGGCGCCGATGTTGTCTCTATGCCCTGTGCCGAACTGTTCGAAGCGCAGTCGGATGACTATCGTGCTGATGTCTTGCCGGCGGGTGCGCTCAAGGTCTCGATTGAGGCAGGCTCAACCCTGGGTTGGGAGCGCTATACCGGCACCGATGGCATTAATATTGGCTTGGATCGCTTTGGCGCATCTGCACCTGCCGGCGATCTGTTTGCCAAATTCGGTTTCACTGCGGAGGCAATTGTCCCGCAAATCTTGAACAAATTGAACGCATAAGCAGGAGTTTCCCCCATGGCGACTAAAGTTGCAATCAACGGTTTTGGACGTATCGGTCGTCTGGTGGCGCGCGCCATTCTGGAACGCAGCGATCATGATCTTGAATTGGTTTCGATCAACGATCTGGCAGATACGAAGTCGAACGCATTGTTGTTCCAATATGACAGCACACACGGTCGTTTCCCCGGCACGGTGGAAGTCGGCGACAATGCTATCATCGTTAATGGCAAGTCTATTGCTGTGACCAGCGAGCGTGATCCGGGCAATTTGCCGCATGCGGCGCAAGGGATCGATATTGTTTTGGAATGCACCGGCTTTTTCCAGAGCCACGAGGCTGCTGAGCCTCACCTAAAAGCGGGCGCAAAGCGGGTGCTGATCTCCGCCCCGGCAAAGAATGTTTCAGCCACAATTGTTTACGGTGTGAACCATGAGACGCTGACCGCTGACGATGTGATCGTGTCGAACGCCAGCTGCACCACCAACTGCCTCTCGCCGATGGCGAAGGTTTTGAACGAGACAGTTGGGATCGAGCGCGGCTTTATGACCACGATCCACAGCTATACCAATGATCAGCGTATGTTGGACCAGATGCACGGTGACATGCGCCGGGCACGCGGCGGGGCGCAGAACATGATCCCGACCACGACCGGCGCAGCACGTGCGGTTGGCCTGGTCCTGCCAGAACTTGCTGGCAAGCTGGACGGGTCCTCGGTTCGCGTGCCAACGCCGAATGTATCGCTGGTTGACCTGGTGTTCACGCCGGGCCGTGATACCACGGTAGAAGAGCTCAATGCGGCGCTCAAAGCGGCCGCTGAAGGCCCTATGAAAGGCGTGCTCGACTATACCGATCAACCGCTGGTCAGCAGCGACTTCAACCACTATCCGGCCAGCTCCACGATCGACAGCCTTGAAACATCCGTGATGGAAGGCAAGCTTTGCCGCGTTGTTTCGTGGTATGATAATGAATGGGGCTTCTCGAACCGGATGATCGATACGTCGGGCGTGATGGCGAAGTTCCTTTAAGGACCGAATAAAATGGCATCCTTCAAGACCCTTGATGACCTTGGCGATGTGACCGGCAAGGTCGCTCTGGTTCGCGTCGATCTCAACCTTCCGATGAAGGATGGGTCAGCAACCGATGTCACTCGGGTCGAAGCTGCCAAGCCCACTATCCTTGAATTGAGCGACAAAGGCGCGAAAGTGCTCTTGCTTGCTCATTTCGGGCGGCCCGGCGGCAATCGCAGCTCGGTGCTGTCCACCAGCATGGTTGTGGGCGATGTTGAAGATGTGTTGGGCAAAGAGCTGATGTTCATTCCGGAGGTTGCAGGCCCTGTAGTCGAGCAATCGATCGGTATTCTGCGCAATGGGGATATCGGCCTGCTCGACAATGTCCGGTTTTGGTCAGGCGAAGAAGCCAATGATCAAGACTTTGCCAAGTCTATTGCGGCAAATGCCGATTTCTACGTCAATGATGCGTTTTCGGCTGCGCACCGTGCACATGCGACCACGGAAGGGTTGGCGCATCTGTTGCCAGCCTATGCCGGCCGCGCGATGGAAGCCGAGCTGAAAGCGCTTGATGCAGCTTTAGGAACGCCGGAGCAGCCGGTTGCGGCCGTTGTGGGTGGGGCCAAGGTTTCAAGCAAGCTCGCAGTTCTGGAAAACCTTGTCGGCAAGGTTCAGCACCTCATCATCGGTGGCGGGATGGCCAACACGTTTCTTGCCGCGCGCGGAGTCGATGTGGGCAAGAGCTTGTGCGAACATGACCTGACCGACACCGCCAATGCCATCATGGACAAGGCGGACCACGCGGGGTGCACCGTGCATCTTCCCTATGATGTGGTCGTGGCCAAGGATTTCGCGGCGAACCCACCCAGCCTGCGCACATGCAATGTTCACGAAGTGGCCGAGGACGAAATGATCCTCGATATCGGCGATCAAGCGGTTGAGGCTTTGGCCGATGTCTTGAAAACGTGCCGCACTCTCGTTTGGAACGGCCCTTTAGGTGCATTTGAGACTGAGCCTTTCGATGCGGCAACAGTGGCGCTTGCGCGAACGGCGGCGGCGCTGACGCAAGAGGGTTCGATCATATCGGTTGCGGGGGGCGGCGATACAGTCGCTGCGCTTGCGCATGCCGGGGTGAAGGATGATTTCACATTCGTCTCAACCGCAGGGGGCGCTTTTCTTGTATGGATGGAAGGCAAGGATCTTCCTGGCGTCGCCGCATTGTCTAAATAGCAGTTTGTCGGTGTTGCAGTGCAGCGCGCTGCTGGGTAAGGGCGCGTGCATACCTATGCATAAATGGCAACAAGCAGGAATACATCCATGAACCTCGATCAAATGACCGCCAAAATCGCCACGGGCAGCGGCTTTATTGCTGCGCTTGACCAGTCGGGAGGCTCCACCCCCAAAGCGTTGCGTGGTTATGGCGTCGAAGACAGCGAGTGGTCTGGCGATGATGAGATGTTCGCGGCGATCCATGCGATGCGTAGCCGTGTGATAACCTCGCCAAGCTTTGCAAATGGAAAGGTGATCGGCGCGATCCTGTTCGAAAAAACCATGGACGGATTAGTCGAAGGCGTGCCCACGCCGGATGCATTGAAGCAGCGCAGTATCGTGCCATTCATCAAGGTAGATCAGGGGCTGGAAGATGAGGCCCAAGGTGTCCAGATGATGAAGGACATGACGAAACTTGACGCGCTGCTCGAGAAGGCAGTTGCTGCTGGAATGTTTGGCACCAAGATGCGCTCGGTCATCAAGTCGGCAAACGCAGGCGGTATCGCCGCAAACGTCGCGCAACAGTTCGAATACGGCAACCGGATCGCGGACAAAGGCCTGATGCCGATGATCGAGCCGGAGTATGACATCAACGCAGATGACCGCGGCGAAGGTGAACAGATCTTGCTGGCTGAAATCATGAAAGCTCTCGATGCGCTTCCTGAAGGACGCAAAGTTATGCTGAAACTGTCGATTCCTGTTGAACCGAACCTATATGCACCCGCAATCGCGCACCCCAATGTGTTGCGCGTTGTGGCACTGTCAGGTGGTTATTCGACCGATGATGCATGCGCGCATCTGGCAAAGAATCCTGGCATGATCGCAAGTTTCAGCCGTGGGCTGCTGCAAGACCTTCGCAAAGGCCAGGGTGATGCAGAATTTGATGCGGCTCTGGGCAAAGCCATTGATCAGATTGCAGATGCGTCGTGTGCTGGCTAAAGCGCCTGCGTGACTGAACCTGGAACACAGCTCTATCTGATTTCGCCGCTTGATGTTTCAGGTGACTTTCCCGCGCGGCTTGAAAGAGCGCTGGATGCGGGCAAAGGCGTCGTCACTGCCTTTCAATTTCGAGTAAAAGATCTCGATCAGCATGATGCCGCGCGCCTTGCAGAGCCACTGCAAGCGATCTGCGCTGAGCGCGACGTGGCGTTCATCGTGAATGACAGTGTCGCGCTGGCCAAGCGTTTGAAGGCTGACGGCGTCCATCTTGGACAAGATGATGGCGACCCAAGGGATGCGCGTGAGGAATTGGGCCGCGAGGCGCAAATCGGCATTACCTGTCACGCATCGCGACATATGGCGATGGATGCCGGGGAAGCAGGCGCAGACTATGTTGCGTTTGGCGCGTTCTTCGAGAGTACCACGAAGGATAAGGGCGATGCTGAACGGCCCAGCATCGAAACACTCGAATGGTGGGCCACACTCTTTGAAATCCCATGCGTGGCAATTGGCGGGATTACGCCAGAGAACTGCGGGCCTCTGATAATGGCAGGGGCGGATTTTCTGGCTGTATCCGGTGCGGTCTGGAATAGCGATGAAGTTGCGGCAGTGAACGCCTTTACTGATGCAATCAGCGCGGCAAGCTAACCCACACGCACGCAAATCATCCGGCCGGTCGAGCCGTCTTCGTTGATCGAGCGCAGTTCATTCGGGCCGGTACGCCGAAGTTTTTGGCCATTTTTGGGCCCGGCTGTAAATGTCAGTTCGTCACCTTTGAGAATGTATGTACCGCGGCCTGCATCATTGCGATAGCGCGAGGCGCGCGCGATGCGAAAGCTCTCATCCTCTTGCGGAATCCAGGCTTCTCTCGAGGCGTCGCCGGGCAGGGCGCATTCATAGGGGCCATGAGGCATGGTGCGCAGCATTTGCGCCGCTGCCGGTGCTGAAGCCACCAATGCAGCGGTGCAAGCAATCAGAGTAGTCCGTTTCATGGATTATCGGATATCATGCGAGCGGCGAACTTGCCAGCATCCTTGCCCCGCATCGCTGGCTCGGCTAAGGGCGCGCAACACAACGCAGAGCAGTTCTCTGCAGGCTCCTTGAAAAGGTTGGTTCCCATGAAAATCAGCGGCGTCGATATCCGCCCAGGCAATATCATCGAGTACGAAAAAGGCATCTGGAAAGTTGCCAAGATCCAGCACACGCAGCCGGGCAAAGGCGGCGCCTATATGCAGGTCGAAATGAAGAACCTGCAGGATGGCCGCAAAACCAATGTCCGTTTTCGCAGCGCCGACACCGTGGAAAAGGTGCGTTTGGATACTCAAGAGTATCACTTCCTTTATGAAGATGGCGACATGCTCGTTTTCATGGATCAGGAAACCTATGAGCAGATCACTCTGCCTTCGGATTTGCTGGGCGATGCGCGACCGTTCTTGCAGGATGGTATGCAGGTGAAGCTCGAGCTGTGGGAAGAAAAGCCGATCAGTGTTGAGCTTCCAGCGCAGATCGAAGCTGAAATCGTCGAAGCCGACGCAGTAGTGAAGGGGCAAACTGCATCTTCCAGCTATAAACCGGCAGTCCTCGACAATGGTGTGCGCATCATGGTGCCCCCGCATATCGGCAGCGGCACACGCATCATCGTTGATGTGTATGAGCAAACCTACGTCGGGAAGGCGAGCTAACCCCCCATGTCGATGTTTTCAGGCCTCATCCGCGTAATGGAAAAAGCCGCCCGCAAGGCTGGCCATCGTTTGCGCCGCGACTTCGGCGAAGTGGAGCACTTGCAAGTGAGCCGCAAGGGCCCGGCGGATTTCGTATCCAAAGCGGACATGCGCGCTGAACGCACCATCTATGACGAATTGCTTCATGCACGCCCCGACTGGGGATTTGTGCTGGAGGAAGCTGGTGTCATCGAAGGCGACCCCATCAAGCCGCGCTGGATCATCGATCCGCTCGACGGGACAAGTAACTTCCTGCACGGCATTCCGCATTTTGCGATCTCGATCGCGGCGCAGGAGCCGAAGCTTGACGGTTCAGGCTGGGGCGACGTGACAGCGGCGGTTATCTATCATCCGATCAATGACGAGACCTATTGGGCGGAAAAGACGCGCGGCGCCTGGCTGCAGGATGCGCGTTTGCGCGTTTCGGCGAGATCGCGTCTGTCAGATTCGCTGATTGCCACCGGTATCCCGTTCCAAGGGGCGGGTGATCCCAATGAATGGATGAAAATCTACTCGGCATTCGGGCCCGAGGTTGCCGGAATCCGCCGTTTCGGTGCAGCGTCGCTCGATATGGCCTATGTTGCACAGGGCCGGTTTGACGGTTTCTGGGAAACTGGTCTTAGCGATTGGGACACAGCAGCAGGCTGTCTCCTGATCCGTGAGGCAGGCGGCTTTGTAACCGATTTTCGCGGGCGTTCGGAGCCTGTGCTTTCAAAGCAGGTGCTCGCTGCGAATGATGGTTTGCACTCGAAACTTCACAAGTTGTTGGTTGGCGCGCTCAAATAGCGCAGCGATAACCCAATCAGGACGAACTGAAGGGTTGAACATGCCAACGGGCGCGGCTATCTGCGCCCTTCCGAAAAGGAAGCCCCTGTGGTGGAATTGGTAGACGCGCTCGACTCAAAATCGAGTTCCTAACGGAGTGCCCGTTCGAGTCGGGCCAGGGGCACCACTTTCTTTTCGCGTCAGTCCACGTCAATTCGGATTTTGATCACCCCGTCATCACGGCTGTCGAATAGTGAGTAGGCTTCTGCGCCCTCGCTCAATCTGAAGTCGTGGCTGAAAAGCCCTTCGGCCTTCAAGCGGCCCTGCTGCAGCATCGGTACAAGATGCTGCCACATGTTGGGTACGTCGCAGATTCCGCCGCGCACCGTCACATGCTTGAACATGATAAGCGGCAGAGGCAGCGTATCGGATGGTTCTGGAATTCCAATAAAACTGACATTCCCGCGCGGGGCAACCAGCGGCAGTGTGCTGGCGATTGCTCCGCTAGCGCCAGAGGCCTCGAACACAGATTGTGCCCCGCGCCCACCGGTCAGCTCGCGGATTTGCGGAACCAGGTCCGCTCCAGGTGCGAAAGTGGCGGCACCCAATTTCTCCGCCATTTTGCGGCGGGATTCGACCGGGTCGATCGCGAACACCTGCGATGCGCCAAGTAAAAATGCCAGCTCCACGCCGATCAAACCGATCGGGCCCAAGCCGACAATTGCGACCGAGCCGCCTGGCTTTGGTTCCGCGCGCGTCAGGCCGAAATAGGCGGTGGCCATGCCGTCAGTCAGCAGCATTGCATGTTCGTCTGACAAGCCATCACGCGAATAGAGTGTCGCATCGGCATTGGGTACGCACACATATTCAGCCTGGCCGCCTTCCAAAGTCGGACCGATCCCGAAGGCGGTGGAATGGGCACAAGAACCGGCATTGCCGGTCCGGCATGACGGACATTGCCCGCAACCCGTGCCGCCCGCGGCCAGTACTTTGTCGCCCACCTTGTGTCCGTGAACTTCCGGGCCTGTTTCGACGACTTCACCGATAAACTCGTGCCCACAACAGAACTTCGGAGCATCGGATCCGTAGTCTTTGTCACCAATGTGTGCGCCGTGATACATGTGAAGATCACTTCCGCAGATTGAACAGCTCTCTACTTTCAGGATCACGCTGTTCGGGCTGCGCAACTCAGGGTCGGCATAAGTCTCGTAGCGGATGTCCCGCGCGCCGTTAAAAACCAATGCCTTCATCTATGTGTCTCCCAGTTTAAGCTCCTCCACCTTCAGCGCATTTCAGTATCAACACAACCCGGCGCAGCGTGATTTCGCTTGTATTTTCGTCGCAGGTGTATGATTCTTCGCGCCAGCAATGATCGCGCTGCCTTCCCTACATGCATTCGCCGCAATGGCGTTGACCGTCGCAATGTTTGTCGGCTTCGCGCGCGGCCGCATGTCGATTGAGATCATTTCACTGCTGACGATCGCTGTGATTGCAGTCGGTCTGTATTTTTTCCCGCTCGAAGGCACGAGCTCCACGGACGGGCTCGTACTCGCATTTGAAGGCTTCGGTCACTATGCGCTGATTACGATTTGCGCGCTTATGGTGATGGGGCGCGGATTGGTGGTTACAGGCGCGCTTGAACCGGCAGCGCGGGTTCTGGAGCGAATATTCAAAGCCAATTTGCAGCTGGGATTGCTGTTCTCGCTGTTCATTGCCTTCACGCTATCGATGGTTGTCAACAACACCCCTGTGCTGGTGCTGATGATTCCGATCTTTGTTGCATTGGCAGAACGTGGGGCCTTGCCCGCATCCAAAACGTTGATCCCGCTCAATGCGGCTTCGCTCTTGGGCGGGCTCGCCACTACAATTGGTACCTCCACTAACATACTTGTTGTTTCGATCGCGGTTGACTTGGGGATGCGCGAGATTGGGGTGTTTGACTTTACTCCGATTGTGCTGGGTGCGTCGCTGATTGCGTTGCCTTATCTTTGGTTGGTGATGCCCAGGCTCCTGGGTGACAATCGCGTCGCGGCGGCTCATGCCCCGCGCATGTTCCACACACGTTTGCGGATCGGTGGGGACAGTGAGCTGATCGGTCAGGAAGTGGCTGCAGTCCTGCCAAAGCTTCCCGAGGGTATTCGCTTTCACGACAAGATGACCGGGCCGATACAGCCTCAGCAGCGGCTACATATGTCCGGTTCGCACCAGGCGCTGGAAGATGCCGTACGCGTGTTGAAGGGCGAGCTCGCACCGACATGGGTGCTCGACCGGATCCGCCGCGAGTCCGGCAATCGCGAGAGGGATATTGTCGTAGTCGAGATGACAGTGACCGCGGATTCGCGTCTGATAAACCGTACCTTGCCAACCTCGGGCATCGCTGATCTCCACGGTGTGGCTGTGTTAGGTATTCACAGGCCGGACCGTTTGCTGGGCGAAAAAGCAAACTATAGCGAAGTTGGCGATCTGCGGATCAGTGAAGGCGACGTGCTGCTGGTGATGGGATTACCAGAGGATCTTCAGGATTTTGCCACCAGCGACAGCTTGTTGATGCTGGAAGGTGCACGCGAGTTGCCTCGCAAATCCAAGGCTGCGCTGGCTGCGACTATCATGGGCGTGTCGATCTTTACCGCTTCTGTCGGTATCTTTCCGATTGCGATCTCTGCATTGGCGGGCGCTATTCTTATGTTCCTGACCGGCTGCGTGAAGTTTGAACGTGTTGGGCGCGCTTTGTCTGCCCAGGTCATCGTGCTGATTGCGGCCAGTATCGCCATCGGGCGCGTAATATTGGAAAGCGGAGCTGCGGCGTGGCTAGGTGAGTTGTTGTCCTTAGGCTTGCAGTTTCTTCCGCCGGCCGGTGTTATTGCCGCAATCATGCTGTTCGTAACGGTGCTGACGAACTTCGCATCGAATGCGACGGCGGCCACTGTGGGTACGCCGATTGCTTTCAGCATCGCAAGCCTGTTGGGGGTTCCTGCTGAACCACTTGTGCTGGCTGTGCTGTTCGGCTGCAACCTGTGTTACGCCACGCCGATTGCCTATCAAACGAATATGCTGATTATGGGTGAGGGCAGCTATGTCTTTAAGGACTATATCCGCACTGGCGTTCCGCTTGTTTTGATTATGGTGACTAGCCTGTCCGCTATGCTGGCCTGGTCTTACGGAATGCTTTGAAGCATCCGGCGAAGATCCGGCACGTCGTCACTCTCGCGCAAATGGTTCGGCCGCCGAAGCAATGAAGCTCCGACGGCCGACTTCTCCTCCCCAGGAGAAAAGTTCTAGCTCGGCAGCGGGGGGAAGGGCCGCTTCGCTAATCCTTTAGGTGTAATTGCCAAGGCGATGGTGCAGTGCGTTGATCTTAGCTAATTCTTCCCGATCCTCTGTTGATTTGGCATGGCTTTCCAGCGCGCGCCGCAGCAATCGGAAGTCGGCAGTCGAAAGCAGCGCGCGTGCGCGGCCAGGTTCCTTTGAGTTGGTGTTGCTCATCTTCGCTCTCCTTAGGCTGCTTCAAACTGGTTCATCGTGTTGTCTTTGCCGCCAGCCTTCAAAGCCGCTTCGCCGGCAAAATATTCCTTGTGATCATCGCCGATGTCAGAGCCGGCCATGTTCTGGTGCTTAACGCAGGCGATCCCTTGGCGGATCTCCTCACGCTGAACATTGAGAACGTAGCCGAGCATCCCGTCTTCGCCGAAGTAACGCTTTGCAAGGTTATCGGTGCTCAGCGCAGCCGTGTGGTAAGTCGGCAGCGTGATCAGGTGATGGAAAATGCCAGCCTGAGCAGCGGCGTCGCGCTGGAAAGTGCGGATGCGCTCGTCCGCTTCCGCTGCCAGTTCAGTGCCGTCGTAATCAATGCTCATCAGCCTATCGCGCTCGAACCCGCTGACATCTTTTCCTTCAGCTCCCCAAGCATCGTAAACCTGCTGGCGGAAATTGAGCGTCCAGTTGAAGCTAGGCGAGTTGTTGTAAACCAGTTTCGCATTCGGGACGACTTCGCGGATGCGATCAACCATCCCGCCAATCTGGCCGATGTGTGGCTTCTCGGTCTCGATCCAGAGCAGGTCTGCGCCATGCTGAAGCGATGTGATACAGTCGAGCACGCAGCGATCCTCACCTGTTCCGGCGCGGAACTGGTAGAGGTTTGACGGCAAACGCTTTGGACGAAGTAGCTTGCCTTCACGACTCAGGAATACATCGCCATTATTGATGTCTGTAGGCGCAATTTCTTCGCAATCGAGGAAGCTGTTGTACTGGTCACCCAGATCGCCTTCCTCCTTGGTGTACGCGATAGATTTTGTCAGGCCGGCACCGAGCGAGTCCGTGCGGGCAACGATGACTCCATCCTCAACGCCCAGCTCGAGGAATGCATGCCTGATCGCGCGGATCTTCTGCAGGAATTCCTCATGCGGAACGGTAACCTTGCCGTCCTGGTGGCCGCACTGCTTTTCGTCGGAGACCTGATTTTCGATCTGCAGTGCACACGCACCTGCCTCGATCATCTTCTTCGCAAGCAGGTAAGTTGCTTCCGCATTGCCGAATCCAGCATCAATGTCTGCGATGATTGGCACAACATGCGTTTCATAATTATCGATCCTGTGCAGCAAGCGATGCGTTGCAACAGCGTCGCCAGCTTCCTTGGCCACGTCAAGCTCGCGGAACATTCCGCCCAGTTCGCGTGCATCGGCTTGCTTCAAGAATGTGTAGAGCTCTTCAATCAGGGCAGGAACGCTGGTTTTCTCGTGCATTGACTGATCGGGCAGTGGACCAAACTCGCTTCGCAGCGCAGCAACCATCCAGCCGGACAGGTAGAGGTAACGTCGCTTGGTGCTTCCGAAATGCTTCTTGATGCTGATCATCTTTTGTTGGGCGATAAAACCGTGCCAACATCCGAGCGACTGGGTGTAGTTTGCCGGGTCTGCATCATAGGCTTCCATGTCTTCGCGCATGATCTTCGCGGTGTAGCGCGCGATATCAAGACCGGTAGTGAAGCGGTTCTGGATACGCATGCGAGCTGTGCTCTCCGCGTCAATCGCATCCCAAGATGGGCCATTCTTTTCGATGGTGTTGCGAAGTTCTGCTATTGTGTTTGAGTACGTCATCTGAATCTCCTGCGGAGGCGGGGAGGTGCCTCTTGAATGCTGGTTTGCGGCAAAAACGCGCGAGAGAACAGGAAATGTTACAAAAATTCGTGTCTTATTGAGCGTATTTTTGGCTTTTCTTTTGTCATGATGTAAATATATTCACAGAAATGAGCGACAATACACTTTTGGCTGGCCCTGCATTGAGGCGGCTACGCAAGCGCGAAGGCATGACTCAATCCGCGATGGCCGCAACGCTGGGTATCAGTCCAAGCTATCTCAACCTGATCGAGCGCAATCAGCGTCCCTTGTCCGCAAGAGTTCTGATCCAAGTCATTGACCGCTTCGACTTTGATCCGCGCACGCTTAGAGAAGACGAGAGCATTGGCGGAATCGATGGGCTTGCCCGCAGATTGGCCGATGAGCGTTTCGCTGATCTGAATATCGACCGGGAAGAAGTAAGCGAGCTACTCAACTCAGCACCTCAGGCCGCTGCGGCATTAGCACGTCTTTATGACAGGTCCGGGCAGGACGTTGGCGGCGTGAATGATAGCCTGGTAGAATCGCGGCGCGAGATTGAGCGTTGGCGCAACCACTTCGCCGATATCGATGAAGTGGCAGAGAAGCTTGCTGATGAGCTACGGCTATCCAATAGCGATCTTGGCGCAGCGTTGACTGAGAGACTGCGCGAGAAGCACCAGTTGAGCGTTCGCATACTCCCATTGGAGGTGATGCCCAACGCGGTGCGTCGCCTGGACCTGCACGCACGGCAACTCCAGCTATCCGAAATGCTCGACCGTTCCTCGCGCAATTTCCAGATTGCTGCACAACTGGTCACACTTGAGCAGCGAGAGGCCATCTCAAGCCTTGTGGCGGGTCCTCAATTCGATGACGCGGCTGCGCGGCAATTGTTTGAACGGCACGTAACGGCATACTTCGCGGCCGCCTTGCTGATGCCCTATGGGCGATTCCTGCGGGCCTGCGAGCAGACAGGCTATGACTTCACGGTACTACAACGTCGGTTTGGCGTGAGCTTTGAGCAACTAGCGCATCGTCTCACAACATTGCAGCGCGTCGGACAGCGCGGATTGCCGTTCTTCATGGCGCGGATCGATCGGGCCGGGCAGTTTTCAAAACGGTTCTCAGGTGCAAGCGGCGCTACCTTGTTGGAAAGTGATGTATCTTGCCCGTTGTGGATCGTGCATACTGCATTTGAACGTCGGGGCGATCTTTGCGTGCAGTCTGTGTTTGTCGAGGGCGTTGATGCTGGCCCCACCCATTGGATAACCATCGCGCGGACTGTCGACGCGATTGGCGCAGGTGATCAGGCTAGATTTGTCATCGTTCTGGGTGTGGAAGCGCGCTTCGCAGCCCAGTTGTCAGCCGCCAAGGGGCTGTCTCTCGATCCTGAATCTGCAGAAGCAATCGGTCTGGGGTGCGCAAGATGTTATCGGGAGGGTTGCAGGCAGCGTTCGCTTCCACCAAGCGGGGCACCGCTCCAGGTTGATCGGCTTGCCCGAGGAGTGACACCATTCGAGTTTCAAGGCTTGGATCGACGTTAACGATTATCACTGCTTAACCACTGGAGTGCCGCGATATCTGCAATTTAGGGCGCTAGTGTAAAGTTTACCGACATTTCACTTCTGCTCATTAAGAGTAGTCCAAGGTTCGGTCTCTCGACCAGTTTGAATTAAGCATTCGGGACGTTCCCAGGGATCACCGGCGTCGTCGCCCGTGTGCTTGCGGCTGCTTGGGTCTATCAATACGGAGAAGCCCAGCGATGAGATCGTGGCGCAGCTATCCCTGAAAATCTGTTGGAAAGTTAGTTATTCGGTCACGAGAAGGGCGCATTCGCGGAAGCCGTGAAGACGACTGAAGGCAAGATCGAGAACTCAGCCGGGGGCACGCCTTTCCTCGATGAGGTTAGCGATATCGCGCTGCCATTGCAGGTAAAGCTCTCTGATCGGGGGAGGTTTTAAACCGCGCCCTCGACAGAATCGGGTTGGCAGGCCACTGGCGAAGCATGCTTGCTTCGCTTGCCCGTGTTTTTGACCCGATGGTCCGCTTGCTGATCCTTGCCTTGGTCCTGGCAATCCTTGTTCCTGTACCAGAATCTCGCCAGGAATTGGGACAATGGATTGCCAACGCGGCGATCTTTGTCCTGTTCTTTCTCAATGGCTTGCGCCTGCCACGCGACCAGGTTGTGCGGGGCGCCGCTGACTGGCGATTCCACGGTGCCTTGGCGCTATGGGTATTTGGTGCGATGCTGTTTGGCGGTTGGGCGATCTGGCAGCTGGGCGGAGGGCTGTTTCCAGCCCTGTTGGCAGTAGGTTTTCTCTACCTTGGTGCACTGCCCTCAACGATTCAATCGGCCACAGTTTACACCTCAATGGCAGGCGGAAATGTTGCGCATGCCGTTGTCGCAGCCGCGCTGCTCAATATTCTCGGCGTATTCCTAAGCGCGCCATTGTTCGCATTGCTTGCGGGCAGTGAGGTGGTTGCATTTCACAGCGAAGCGCTGGTCAAGATCGCAACGGTCTTGCTGCTACCGTTTGCTTTGGGTCAGCTCCTTCAGCCCCGCTTTGGCGAAATTGTTACCCAGAACCCAGCGCTGACTAAATGGACTGATAGAGTTCCGATCGCCATCGCGGTCTATGTCGCGATGAGCGGTGCGGTGAGCGAAGGGATATGGAACAGAATAGACGGCACAGCGTGGCTGTTTGCGCTCTCCGCTGTGTGTATCTATCTCGTTTATGCCATTGTCGGTTCCTGGAGCGCGGGTGGCTTGCTCACCAAGACACGCGAAGACCGTATCGCGTTCCTGTTTGCCGGAACCCAGAAAAGCCTGGCTATGGGCGCGCCGCTGGCAACGCTGATGTTCGACCCGGCAATAGCTGGCGTGGTTTTGATTCCGCTGATCGCATATCACTTCATACAGCTAGTGATAGCGGCACCTATTGCTAACCGTCTAGCGGCGCAGAGTTGAGGTCGATCTTCTCACTGCCTTCGCGACGATTGTGTCGTACGGACCACCAGAAACTCAATCCGATCAGGGTTGCGCCGAGCAGACCAGTGATTGTTTCTGGAATATGGAATTTGGCCGAGAACAACATAATGCCGCCGAGCACGATGATTGCCCAGAATGCCCCGTGTTCAAGATAGCGATACTGGTTGAGCGTACCGGTCTGGACCAGATGGATCGTAATCGAACGCACAAATATCGCGCCAACAGACAGGCCCAACGCGATGATCACCATATTGTTCGAAAGCGCAAATGCACCGATTACGCCGTCAAAGCTGAAGCTGGCATCCAGCACTTCAAGATAAAGAAAACCGCCTAGGCCGGACTTGACCACAATGCCTGCTGCGCGCTTCTTCGCTTCTGCTTCTTCCAGCAGAGAAGAGATTGCCTGCACGCCGATGAAAGTGACAAGGCCAAGGATGCCTGCGGTGAGGAATGTGATCGTGTCCTCCGGCGAGAGCAGCGTCGACACGCCGTAGAGCACGCTCAACACCAGTCCGATCTCAATCGCGGGAGCACTGGAGAATCGATTGATACTGCGTTCAAGCATTGCGATCCAATGCACTTCCTTGTCTTCTTCAAAGAAGAATGTCAGGCCCACCATCGCAAGGAACGCGCCGCCAAAGCCGGCAATGCCGACGTGAGCGTCAGAGACAATACGCTGGTATTCGTCCGGGTTATTGAGGGAGAGATTGATCGCCTCGACCGGACCGACTTGCGCCGCGATGGCGACAATTGCGATCGGAAAAATGATCCGCATGCCGAACACGGCGATCAGGATCCCCCAAGTTAGAAAACGTCGCTGCCAAACCGGATCCATATTGCGCAGCACTGTGGCGTTCACGACCGCATTGTCGAAGCTCAACGAGACTTCGAGGATGGAAAGTACGAGAACAATCCAGAGGATGCCCAACGTCGCGGTTACGTTTCCCGTGCTCGCCCAGCCGTACCAAACCGCAAGTGCAAGGCTGGCGGCTGAAAATGCCAGCGAGAAGCTGTAATATCGAAGCAAGGTCTGCATCAGTTCTTAGCTTTTCGGATGATAGGTCTGGTCCGCAGTCGGGAATTTACGTGCGCGTACTTCCTCTGCGTACTGCGCAACCGTCCTGTCGATCATTCCTGCAATGTCATCATACTTCTTCACAAAGCGAGGCACGCGTTCGAACATGCCCAGCATGTCCTCGGTTACCAGCACTTGGCCATCACATTGTGCAGACGCGCCAATGCCAATGACCGGGATTTCGAGTGATTTGGTGAGTGCGATTGCAATCGGCTCCAAAACCCCCTCGGCTACGACAGAAAACGCACCGGCATCCTGAACGGCTTTACCGTCCCCCAGGATCTTGTCATGTTCCTGTTGTGAACGTCCGCGGGCCGCATAGCCGCCCAAGACGTTCACGGCCTGAGGCGTCAGCCCGACGTGAGCCATCACGGGAATGCCACGGTTGGTCAGAAATGAAATCGTCTCCGCCATCGCTTGACCACCCTCCAGCTTTACAGCAGCGCAGCCTGTTTCCGCCATGATGCGGCTTGCAGTCTCGAATGCTTGCTCTTTTGAACCTTCGTAGGATCCAAATGGCATATCGACGATGACAACGCCGTGGTAACTGCCGCGCACGACGGCGGCGCCGTGTGCGATCATCATATCGACCGTTACTGGCAAGGTGGAATCAAGCCCGTAAATCACCTGCCCCAGTGAATCCCCCACAAGCAGAATGTCGCAATACGTGTCGAGCAGTTGGGCTTGCCGCGCCGTGTAAGCGGTCAGCATGACCAGCGGCTCTTTAGTCTGGCCGTCTTTCTTGTGATCGCGAATCTTTGGAACAGTCAGCCGCTTGCGTGGCTTTGGTGTGGGCGTTGCCCTGCTCGTGCTCGTATCGAGTTGAAAAGTCGTAGACATGTCGCCGCTTTAGCGGTGCTGTGGGGATAAGGCAAAGCTAAGCCACTTGGCGCGGGCGTAATTTTCTTGCAGAAGGCATTCCACAAGAGAGCACGTCGGGGAACGTGCGCTAGAGGGAAAATCCTTAAACTATGGCAGCAACAGGCAAGACCCACGAGAATTGGTCATCGCGTAGCGCATTCATTCTGGCAGCAGTTGGCTCGGCCGTGGGCCTTGGTAATATGTGGCGCTTCCCGGCAGAAGCCGGAGAGAATGGCGGCGGGGCCTTTGTTCTGTTCTACATTTTCTGCGTGCTTTTGATCGGCTTGCCGGTTTTGTTGTCGGAAGTTATGATTGGTCGACACGGCCAGGCAAATGCGCCGGAAAGTGTGCGCCGCGTCGCGCGCGATTCCAATGCACATGAAGGCTGGAGTATTCTTGCTTCCCTGGGCGTTCTCGGCGCTTTCCTGATCCTCAGCTTCTACTGCGTCGTGGGCGGCTGGGTTGTCTATTACATCGGCGTTTTTGTTGGTGATCTATTCCAGACCGGCCTTGCTGGCGGTGCATTTGAAGGTCGCGCAGCGAGTGATGTTGAAGGTCTGCTGCCGGGATTATTCGGCAATGGTGGGCTGATGGTAGGGCTCAATCTCGGCTTCCTTGCCGTGACAATGTTTTTTGTAGCACGCGGGATTTCGAGCGGGATCGAGTGGGTTGCTGTCTACCTGATGCCCATCTTTTTCGCGCTCTTCCTCGGCATCACGGTCTATGGTGCTTTTACTGGCAACTTCGGCGAAGCGGTCGCCTATCTGTTCACGTTTGACTTCTCCAAGTTGACTGGTGAAGTCATGCTCGCTGCCGTCGGGCAGGCGTTCTTCTCGCTCTCTCTCGGTGTGGCAGGTATGATAACTTACGGATCCTATGCTAATCGCGACACCAACTTGGGCGAAACGTCCGGTATTATTGCTGGCGCCGACACCGCCGTTGCGATGCTTGCGGGTCTGGCAATCTTTCCGATCGTTTTTGCTGCTGGACTTTCAGCGAGCGCCGGGCCCGGTTTGATGTTCCAGTCTCTGCCGATTGCGTTCCAGGCCATGCCGTTCGGTTCGCTGATTGGTCTCGCGTTTTTCATCATGGTCTTTTTTGCGGCGCTCACCAGTTCCGTTGGCTTGCTCGAAGCACCCACGGCTTATGTGTTCGAGAAGTTCAACATCACGCGCCCGATTGCGACACTGATCGTAGGTTTGGGCGCCGCGGTGCTTGGCGTGTTTGCTTCGCTTTCGTTCAACGAAATGGCTGAGTTCTATCCGCTTAACTTCATCCCATTATTCGCTGAGACCAATTTCTTCGATACGCTTGATGGTGTAACCGCGAAACTGTTCATGCCGATTGGTGCGATCCTGACTTGTATCTTTGTTGGCTGGATCGCTGATGCCAAGCTGATCGATGATGAGAATGGTCTGGACGGGGTTCTGCACCAGACTTGGCGCGCGCTGGTCAGGTTTGTGTGCCCGATTGCATTGACGGTTATTTTGCTGGCGGGCCTGTTTGCCTGATTTGACCGCAAGATTGAGATTAGGGCCGGGGGAGCGATCCTCCGGCCTTTTTCGTGGGTGAAGCATTGCCAGTCATTGCCAAATGGAAGGTGATGGAACATAATAAGAACAAATGAGTCGTTCTGCTGTGTCCCATACTGCCTATCCTGCTGCAAAAATTCTTGCTGCGAATGCATGTACCGACAGTGCATCAGCGCTAATCCGTACGCGTCTACCTCGCTGGAGGCCGGGCCTCCCCGCACCTCAGCATAGCGAAGTGTTTGCGCGCGGGGATGAGGCTGCAGGGGCAGGGCTGGCGCTGTCGCTAGCGCGTGACGCGATGCAAGTCGCGGCAAGGGGAAACGCGCCAGCGCAAGAGGATCGGCGGCAGGTTCTGTGGGTGCAGGATACATCTGCTGTGCGGCTGGGCGGGCGCCCTTATGTGCATGGACTGCCAGAGGAACTGCGCCACCGGGTGATCCATGTTGAAGCCAAGTCCCCCGAAGATGCGCTGTTCGCGCTGGAAGAGGGGTTGCGCTGCCGTGACTTGGCTTTCGTTCTGGGAGAGATTGCAGGCAATCCGCGCGGGCTTAATTTTACTGCGTCACGGCGATTAAGCCTGGCCGCTGAAAAACACGGCGTTCCGCTCTGGCTGGTGCGGCTTGATGCATCACCAGACCTGTCTTCTGCGCGGATGCGTTGGAAGGTTGTGTCCGCTCCATCTGCACTGCCGCGCTGGAACCGCGCTGCACCTGGCTGGTCGAGCTGGCAGGCAGAGCTGTTTCGCGCGCGTGCGCACCCACCTGGAGAATGGAGTATGAGCGATGACGGCAGTGGTCTCATCGCCGCTCGATCGCAAAAGCTATCACCCGGAGACGCGTCAGTCGCAACCGCGGCGGATCATGTCGATCTGGTTCGCACAGCTGGCGGTCGATCGCTGGCGGCTCTCTAACGGCATTAAACGCGGGGAGGGTGCGGACGCCGCTCCTACTGTCCTGATCCGCGAGAGCGCGCATGGGCCGCGGATTGCTGCAATCAATGAAGCAGCGCGCTTGGCCGGGGCGCGTGTTGGAACAATGCTGGCCGATGCCCGCACTTTGTGTCCTGAGATACAGACAGCTCCAGCAGATCCGGCAGGTGATCTTGCTTTCCTGGAGAAGCTCGCGCTGTGGGCGCGGCGCTGGGGGCCATGGAGTGCGCTAGATGCACCGGACGGATTGATCGTTGATGTCACAGCCGTGGCACATCTGTTCGGAGGGGAGCAGCGCTTGATAGCTGACGCACAGGCGGCGTTTGTAGCGCGCGATATCTCCGCAAGGCTCGCGATTGCGTCCACAGCAGGTGCAGCATGGGCATTGGCGCATTATGGGCCGATTGAGGCGATCCTCGGTCCTCAGGATGATGCGGTGATGCGACTGGGGCAATTGCCGGTCGCAGCCTTAAGGCTGGATCCCGATATACTGACAGTGCTGCGCCGTCTGGGGCTCAAACGCTTGGAGGATCTGAACGGGGTAGGGCGCGATGCGCTCCAGCGGCGGTTCCGCAATCGCAAATCTCCGGCTTCCAATCCGCTGGTGCGAATGGATCAGCTGCTGGGGCGGGTGCCAGAGCCGCTGCTGCCGGTCATTCCGCAGAATGTACCGCTGGTCGAGCGCCGCTTGATGGAACCGATTCGCCATCGCGACCTGCTAGATCAGGTGATGCGCGATCTGGCGGATGACATGGCGCGCGAACTGGAAGGCAAGGGCGAAGGCGCGCGGCGTCTGGAGCTCGGATTGTGGCGAGTGGATGGCGAGGTTGTGATCCGCGCGCTAGAGCTGTCTGCATCTACCCGTGACCCCGTACATATATGCCGGTTGTTTGCTGCCAAACTGGACGATGTTGATGCCGGCTTCGGGATCGAATTTCTGCGTCTACGCGCAAGTTGGGCTGAACCATTAGCGCTCGATCAGCGAGATATTGAAAGCGCAGTAGAAAAGCAGGGCACTTCGCTTAATGCTTGTGTTGACCGGCTAACGGTGCGGCTCGGCAAGCAGGCTGTGCAACGCCCTGTGCCGCATGCGAGCCATATGCCCGAGCGTGCGCAGCGCTGGCGGGCTCCGTTAGAACCGCAGCCAGTGATTCAAGGCGAACTCGCCTTCCATCAGCGGCCGCTGAAGCTGCTCGACCGGCCCGAAAGGATTTCGGTGCTTTATGCGTCGCCAGACGGTCACCCACGCTCGTTTCGTTGGCGCGGGAGCGTGCGCGAAGTCACACGTGTGGAGGGGCCTGAACGGATTGCGCCCGAATGGTGGCGTGAAAGGTCCACCGCACGACTGCGTGACTATTACCGGATCGAAGATGGAGAAGGGCGGAGATACTGGATCTACCGCCATGGAATCAGCGGTGATGGGCGGGGCGATTTGCCGCTTTGGTACTTACACGGACTATATGGCTAATGACCAACTAACTAAAATCACATGGAATTTGATAAGTAGCCGTTTCTTTACTCTTTTCCGGCATAAATGTGGCCATGGAAGGTACTGAATCAATTCGTACATCGGTGCGCAAGCCGTTGGATCTGCTCGTGCAAGGGTGGATGCGTTCGCGTTCGGTCTATGTCGAAGTGATCGACGTGTCCGAGGGTGGCTGCAAGATCAAAGGCCGTCATGGCTTTGCCGAAGCGGGAGAGGCCGTCGTTCTCAAAATCGATGGTGTAAGCACGCCGCTGGGCAAGATTGTCTGGGTGGAAGATGAGTATGCCGGGCTGAAGTTCGAGGGCAAGATGCATCCGGCGATTGTGGATTTCCTCTACAATGTACGCTTGAAGAGCAAGGAATCTAAGAGCACGGGCAACGCCGCCTGATCCTTTGCTCGTCTTTTGCCCCACTCTGCTTGAAAAGTTGATCTAGAACATTTAGTGAACATAAGTTTGATCCAGAAGGTCAATCTATGTGAACTATGCCCGATACACCGCTGACACCTGCCAAGCGCCGGATCCACATTGATCCCGATGCCATTGTGCTGCCTGCGCGCGCAGCATTTGTAGAGCTGGGCCTGGTTAGCTGCTTCAGTTTCTTGCGCGGTGCATCCGATGCCATGGATTTGGTGAGTACGGCATACGCCCTTGGTTATGACGCCATTGGCATTGCAGATGTGAATTCCTTTGCAGGCGTTGTGCGTATTCACAGCGAGGCGACAACGTTGAAAATGCGGCCGGTTATCGGCACTCGGATAGAGACGGTCGAGGGCCTTGCATTTCTTGCATACCCTAGAAATCGGGCTGCTTACGGCCGATTATGCAAGCTGATCAGCGCAGGTCGAATGCAGACGCTAAGCGGGGAATGGCAGGACAAGGGAGTGTGCGAAATTTCGCTCGCCATGCTCGCCGAACATGCCGAAGATGTGCAGCTGATCCTGATTCCGCCGGATGATTTGAGCGCACGCTTCACCATTCCTGCCTGGGCCAACAATGTAATCGCGCTCGATATCAATAGTGAGCTTTCCGATAGCGTGTCAGGCAGTTTTGCGGAACTTCTCCCGCATTTAACGGCGGGGATTCCGACACTGCACCATATCGCAGCGAGTTATCTCTATCGCGGCGATGATGTGGCACGGATCGAGCGGCTTGATACGCTGGCCAAAGCGAACAGCCTCAGCCTGCTCGCCACTAACAACGTGCACTATGCAAGCGCTGACAAACGGCCCTTGCAAGATGTGATGACCGCGATCCGGCACAAGACCAAGGTTGCCGAAGCGGGACATCTGCTTGCAGCGAATGCAGAACGGCACCTGAAAAGCCCACAAGAGATACAGAGGCTGTTTGAACGCTGGCCACACGCGTTCTCAGCGGCGCGCGATGTGGCTGATGCATGCGAATTCAACCTTGAAGAGCTGCGCTATGAATATCCCGAAGATATCTATCCCGATGGAATGACCCCTCAGCAATATCTCGAAAGCGAGACATGGGCGGGAGCGGCTCGGCGTTATCCTGCCAGTGAATATTCGGGGGGCATTCCGGATAGTGTGCGGCAAACATTAAAGCGCGAGTTGGAGTTGATCGGTAAGCTCGATCTTGCGCGCTATTTCCTCACTATCAAGGATATCGTCGATTTCGCGCGTAGCGTTGATCCGCCGATCCTGTGTCAGGGCAGGGGCTCTGCTGCGAACAGCGCGGTCTGCTATTGTCTGGAAATCACCAGTGTCGACCCGGCGAAACATCAGCTGCTGTTTGATCGCTTCATCTCTGAGGAACGCAAAGAACCGCCTGATATCGATGTCGATTTCGAGCATGAGCGGCGTGAGGAAGTGATCCAGTATCTCTATAGGAAATACGGTCGCCATCGCGCCGGTCTGGCGGCGACAGTGATCCATTACCGTCCGCGCATGGCGATCCGCGAAGTCGGTAAGGTGATGGGGCTTTCAGAGGATGTCACTAGCACGCTGGCGCGCACCGTCTGGGGCAGTTACGGCAGCGAGATTGCGGAAAGGCATGTGCGTGAAACCGGCATGGATGTACGCGATCCGCATTTGAAGCGGGTTATCAAGCTGGCGGAACAGATGATCGGTATGCCGCGTCATCTCAGCCAGCATGTCGGCGGCTTCATCCTGACGGAAGAAGCGCTGACCGAAACCGTGCCGATCGGTAATGGCGCCATGCCTGATCGCAGTTTCATCGAATGGGACAAGGATGACATCGAAGCGCTTGGCATTCTCAAGGTCGATGTGCTGGCTTTGGGGATGCTGACCTGCATCAAGAAGTGCTTTGATTTGCTAGAGGTGCATCATGACCGAACGCTGACACTGGCCACTGTTCCGCGTGAAGACCCGGAAACTTACACGATGCTGAGGCGCGGGGATTCGCTCGGCGTGTTTCAGGTCGAAAGTCGCGCGCAAATGAATATGCTTCCCCGCCTGCGCCCGCGGGAGTTCTATGACCTTGTGATTCAGGTCGCCATTGTCCGCCCCGGTCCGATCCAGGGTGATATGGTGCATCCGTATCTGAAGCGCCGCAGGGGGGCGGAACCGGTACAAATTCCTGCTCCAGCGCCAGAGCATGGCCCACCGGATGAACTTTCCAGCATTCTTGCCCGCACGCTGGGTGTGCCGATCTTTCAGGAGCAAGCGATGAAAATCGCGCTTGATGCAGCGAAGTTCTCCAGCGCGGAGGCCAATCGGTTGAGGAAAGCAATGGCGACTTTCCGGTCGCGCGGCATGGTGCACGAGCTGGAGGATATGATGGTCGGGCGAATGGTTGCGCGCGGCTATGACCCGGATTTTGCCGAGCGCTGCTTCAACCAGATCAAGGGCTTTGGCGAATATGGTTTCCCCGAAAGCCATGCGGCCAGTTTTGCGCATCTGGTCTATGTCTCTAGCTGGCTCAAATGCCATTTTCCCGCTGCTTTCGCTTGCGCTCTGCTCAACTCGCAGCCGATGGGATTTTACGCTCCGGCGCAGATCGTGCGCGATGCGCGCGAGCATGGGGTGGAGGTGCTGCTGGCGGATGTGAACCATTCCATGTGGGACAATACGCTTGAAAGTGATGCCATTTCCCGGCGCGAGCGAAAAGACATCGCCATGCGTATGGGCCTAAGGCAGGTCGATGGCCTGCCGGAGCATATTGCCGCGAAGATCGTTGCAGTACGTGCAGAAGGCGGCGCGTTCAAGGATGTGGCCGAGCTGCGCGAACGGGCAGGGCTTTCGCCTGCGCATATCGAACGGCTTGCGAGCGCGGATTGCTTTACCTCGCTAGGGCTATCGCGAAGACAGGCGCTGTGGGATGCACGCAGCCTGATTGCTGCGCCTGACTTGCCGCTGTTCCAGGCTGCAGCGGAGCGAGATGAAGGGGCGGAGAGAGCCCGTACTCAGCTGCCTCAAATGCCGCTGAGCGAGGAAGTGGTGGCGGATTACCAGACCACCCGCCTCAGCTTGAAGGCACACCCGCTGTCATTCCTGCGTGCATCGCTAGCGGAGCGTGGCTTCGTCCGCGCCGGCGAGCTTCGGACACGTGAGTTCCGTTCCATGGTCCAGATCGCGGGCCTTGTGCTGATCCGCCAGCGCCCGGGCTCTGCCAAAGGCGTGTGCTTCATTACACTCGAAGATGAAACCGGTGTAGCCAACCTTGTAATCTGGCCTGACGTCATGGAGAAACAGCGCCGTGTCATCATGGGCGCGCGGCTGATGGAAGTGCGCGGGCGGGTCGAATATGACGATGAGGTTATTCATGTCATCGCACATCATATGACTGATGCGACCGATAGCCTGTACGGTCTGGCGGATGACTTGCTGACGTCACCTGTGGCACGCGCAGATCATGTAAGCAGTCCGCTCAATACCCGAAAATCGCTCGCCGTTAAACCGCGTGACCTGCATGGTGAGCGACCGGCCCCTGTCAGGGGGCACCCGCGTAACTTGCGCATCCTGCCCAAGTCACGCGATTTTCACTGAAAGTTAAACCGCCTCCATAGCGTAGCCAGCTGACCGGACGGTGCGTATCGGATCTTCGAAGCCGTCAACTTCGATAGCCTTGCGAAGGCGGCGAATATGCACATCGACAGTGCGCAGTTCGATATCGCTTTCGGTTCCCCAGACACCGTCCAGCAATTGCCCGCGGCTGAATACACGGCCGGGGCTTTCCATGAAGAATTTAAGCAAGCGATACTCGGTCGGGCCAAGCTTCAGGTAACGCCCGCGACGCTGAACCTTATGTCCCACTGAATCCAGCGTAATATCGCCTACCGATATTGATTCACCGGCCAGTGCGGGGCGGATACGGCGCATGACTGCCACAACGCGGGCGAACAATTCACGCGGGCTGAATGGCTTTGTCAAATAGTCATCCGCACCAGTTTCCAAACCGCGTACACGATCATCCTCTGCTTCGCGGGCGGTGAGCATAATGATGGGTACGTGAGCTGTTTTTTTGTCGCGGCGCAAACGTCGGCAAACTTCAATCCCGCTCGTACCTTCAATCATCCAATCGAGAATGATCAAATCGGGAAGATCTTCAGCCGCCAGCATTAGGGCTTCGTCACCGTCGGCTGTGCAGCGGACGTGATACCCTTCATTCGAGAAGCGATACTCGAGCAACTCCGACAGAGCCGGATCGTCCTCAACAAGAAGCAATTTGGCCGCGGACATTCTCGTTAGGCTCCTTCAACCGAAAGCGACGACAACCGCACTATTGCACTTTTACGACAGTTTGATGTCAGTCATCGTGGTCTGGGGGATAAACCCCGGTTGCCGCGAAATGCACCATCTCTGCAACATTGGTAGCATGGTCACCAATTCGCTCGATGTTGCGCGCCACGAACAACAGCTGCGCCGCGCTGGAAATCGTGGCGGGATTTTCCATCATGTGACTCACAAGATTGCGGAAAATGCTGTCAAAGAACGCATCAACCTTGTTGTCCGCTTCGATCACTTCCAGCGCAAGGTCTGGGTCACGCGCGGCATAGGCGGTCAGTACGTCATGCACCATCTCACCCGCCAATTCACCCATGGCGGGAAGCAAGGTCAGCGGCTCGAACCGCTTGCGATCTTCGATCTGGCCGATCCGGCGTGCAATGTTTTTCGAATAGTCGCCGATCCGCTCGACCACGCCGGCGATCTTGAGTGCTGCGATAACTTCGCGCAGATCGTCCGCCATTGGTGCGCGCAAGGCGATAATCCGCACCGCCAGCTTGTCGACTTCGGACTCGAGCGCGTCGATCTTCTTGTCGCCTGCGATAACCTTCTCAGCCAGCGTCTCGTCACCGCGTGCCATGGCCTCCAGCGCATCTTGCAAGGCAGTCTCTGCCAGGCCGCCCATTTCTGCGATCAGACCACGCAAACGCGTGATGTCTTCATCGAATGCTTTGACTGTGTGTTCAGCCATTATCCGTACCGTCCTGTGATGTAATCCTTGGTTCGTTCTTCGATGGGGTTCGTGAATATGTCCTTTGTCTGACCATATTCCACGATCTTGCCAAGGTGAAAGAATGCCGTTCGCTGCGAAACACGTGCGGCTTGTTGCATAGAGTGGGTGACGATCACGATCGCATAGCGATCAGTAAGTTCCGCGATAAGTTCTTCGATCTTTGCCGTCGCAATCGGGTCCAGCGCAGAGCATGGCTCATCCATCAGAATGACTTCCGGATCGACCGCGATTGCACGCGCAATACAAAGCCGCTGCTGCTGACCACCGGATAACGCGGTGCCGCTGTCCAGCAAGCGATCCTTCACCTCTTCCCAAAGACCGGCGCGGGTAAGCGAGCGCTCGACGACCTCGTCCAGTTCCTCTCTGCTTTCCGCCAGACCGTGAATCTTCGGGCCGTAAGCGATGTTGTCATAGATCGACTTGGGAAATGGGTTTGGTTTCTGGAAAACCATGCCAACGCGGGCGCGCAGCTGAACCACATCCATTCCAGACCGGTAAATGTCTTCTCCGTCCAGTTCGATCGTCCCTTCAACGCGAGCTGTCGGGATTGTATCGTTCATACGGTTGAGAACGCGCAGAAAGGTCGACTTGCCGCAACCAGACGGCCCGATGAAGGCGGTTACGTGGCCGGTCGGCACGTCGATCGAGACGTTATCGATCGCTTGCTTCTCACTGTAGAAGACCGAAACGTCTTTCGCGCTCATCTTGGCGTCGAGCTGCTCTAGGTTTGGATGGATTACAGTCACCAGGTCTTCTCAAATTTGTTACGAAGGTAGATTGCAAGGCCGTTCATCAGCAGAAGGAACAGCAACAGGATGATGATAGCGGCACTGGTCCGCTCGACAAAGCCTCGGTCAATTTCATCTGACCAAAGGAAGATTTGCACCGGCAGCACAGTGGCCGGCGAAGTGAACCCATCGGGCGCGGTTGCCACAAAGGCGCGCATACCGATCATCAACAACGGTGCGGTTTCGCCAAGTGCGCGCGCCATCCCGATGATGGTGCCGGTTAGGATGCCGGGCAACGCCAGCGGGAGCACGTGATGGAACACCACTTGAACCGGAGACGCACCAATTGCGAGCGCGCCGTCGCGGATCGAAGGCGGGACCGCCTTTATCGCGTTACGCCCGGAAATTACGATCACTGGCATTGTCATCAACGCCAGGGTCATACCGCCAATCAGCGGCGCTGAACGTAGATTAGGGAACATCCAGAGAAACACGGCCAAGCCAAGCAGGCCAAATATGATCGACGGTACCGCAGCCAGATTGTTGATCGAGACTTCAATCACATCAGTCCAGCGGTTCTTGGGGGCGTATTCCTCGAGGTAAAGCGCAGCAAGAACGCCGATCGGAAATGCGAGCAGCAAAGTCACAATCATTGTCAGGATAGAGCCTTTAAGCGCGCCCCAGATACCCACTTTTTGCGGGCTCGTTGCGTCCGAACGTGCAAGGAAACCCGGATCGAAATTGCTAGCCAACACTCCGTCAGCCTCGAGCCGGTCGGCCAAAGCCTGCATTTCTGCACTGCCTTCATCCTTAAGACCCGAGGCGAGACCATCGGTTGCCGCGAGGCTGAAAGTTACCTCCTCACGAAGAATGCTGGTGTCTGCAATGATATCATTAGCCACGTCGCGCCATGCTTCGCTGCTGATACCTTGCGCAGCCTCTTCGCCGAGAGATTGCTCCGCGTAAAATTGCACCACATCGGGCAAGCCCTGACGCTGTAGAACTTGAAGCGCGTCGTCGCCGCTAAGAGTACTGGAATCGCCGGCAATTCCGGATTGGCTGAGATCGATCGATACATCGATTTCAGCGCGCTGGAAGCCACCCATTCCATTAAATGTCATGTTGCCAAGCAGGAAGATGAGCACGGCAACTGATATCAGAATCGCGCTCAGACCGGCGAGATTGAAGCGGCGTTCAGCCTTGTAGCGCTTTTCCAAGCGCTGACGGAATTCGTCAGTCCGGGTGGGACGAATACCCTCCGAGATGATTGCCTCACTCATAAGCTTCACGGAACCGTTTTACGACGCGCAAGGCAACGAAGTTGAGCGCCAAGGTGACTAGGAAAAGCACAAGGCCGAGCGCAAAAGCGCTGAGCGTTGCCGGGTGATCGAAACTGCCTTCGCCTGTCAGCATGGCGACGATCTGGAACGTAACAGTGGTCATCGCCTCTAACGGATTTGCGCTGAGGTTGGCTGCCGCACCTGCGGCCATCACGACAATCATCGTCTCACCGATTGCGCGGCTGATTGCGAGCATGACGCCGCCCACAATGCCAGGTAGGGCTGCTGGAACGAGCACGCGTTTGATCGTTTCAGACTTGGTAGCGCCCAACGCCAGACTGCCGTCGCGCATTGCACTGGGGACAGCCGCAATCGAATCGTCTGCCATGGAAGATACGAACGGAATGATCATGACGCCCATAACCAGACCTGCGGCCAAGGCGCTTTCGCTGGACGCATTACTGATACCGATCGATACAGCCGCATCGCGGATTGCCGGTGCAACCGTCAGCGCAGCGAAATATCCGTAGACCACGGTTGGAACACCAGCCAGGATTTCCAGAGCAGGTTTAAGCCAGGCGCGCAGCCGCGGGTCTGCATATTGCGTGAGGTAGATCGCGCTCATCAGGCCGAGCGGAATCGCTACAATCATCGCGATGATCGCGCCAATGTAGATGGTACCCCAAAACAGCGGAATTGCGCCGAAACGCGAACCGTCCGGATTTGTCGGATTGCTCATCGGATCCGGTGCCCAGAACGTGCCGAACAGAAAATCAATCGGTGAGACCATGCCGAAGAAACGGATCGTCTCGAAAACCAGGCTGGCAAAGATCCCGAAGGTTGTCAGGATGGCGACGAGCGATGCCACCAGCAGGATAGCCATGACAGCCTTTTCTACGCGGGTACGCGCCGTGAAATCCGGCTTGACGCGCAGAAATGCGAGCGAACCTGCCACCAAAGCGATTGCAACTGTGATTGCGATGGCGATCAACTGATTTTTCTCGATCGCTTCACCGAAGGGGCCGACCATGGCCTGAGCTGCTGGGTTGAACACGGAACTGGATTGCCCGGCTGCAACAGCGCGCGCCTCAGCCAGGATGGAATCGCGTTCAAAGCCGAATTCCGGCAATTCGGATGCCGCCGGAGAGGCCAGTACGGCCTGCATCACCAATTGGGGTTCAATAAAGGACCAAAGCAGAATGAAGGCCAGAACGGGCCCGATGATCCAAAGCGCCACATACCATGCGTGATAGTTTGGACGCGCAGCGAGACGTGGTGCGCCTGCGGCTGCCTGAAAGCTCCACGCACGGGCTCGCGCAGCGAGCCAGCCAGCCAATGCGAGGCCAAGAGCTATCAAGAGCAAGGATATCTGCGTCATGATTGAACGTTTTGCCCTAATGCACCAACGCTTGCCGGTGCGCGATCGTCTAGTGTTGCAAGGCTAATGCGAGACTGTGTCATTATTGCGTAAGCGCGAATCTGGCGTCCATGCCGCTCAGTGCTTCTCCACATTGTGAAAGAAATAAGACAAATTCATGACAGTCAGTCCACTTCACCTGTGACCGCCGGAACCCTGACGATCACACTGGTGCCTTTGCCCAACTGGCTCTCGATGTCGAGGCGTCCGCGGTGTCGCTCCACAATATGCTTCACGATGGCCAATCCCAATCCAGTGCCGCCAGCGGCGCGGCTGCGCCCTGGATCAGTGCGATAGAAGCGTCTGGTAAGGTGAGGCAGATGCTGAGGATCGATCCCGGCGCCTCGATCACAGACAGTGAAGCGTGCCTGGCCATCTTTGCCTTCCGTTAGCTGCAGGCTCACTGGTTGTTCCGGGTCGCCATACTTCAGCGCGTTATCGGTAAGGTTTCGTACCAGCTGTTCAATCTGCTGCGCGTCTCCCTTGATCCGCAAGGTGTCATCGATATCAAAATTGACTCGATCCAAACGCTCTGCGCCGGCGGCATCGCGTGCGGCTTGCGTAATCAATTTTCCGAATTCGATGATACCGCTGGGCTCATCATGTTTCTCGGCCTCGATGCGGGACAAGGACATCAAATCAGAGACAAGCGACTCAAGGCGTTGCGCTTCACGATGGATAGTCTCGAGGAATTTCTTCGAAGTCTTGTTGTCTAGATCAGTCCCATCCTCGCGGAGTGTTTCGACATATCCGATGATGGAAGCGAGCGGCGTACGCAGCTCATGGCTCGCGTTGGCGACAAAATCGGTATGCGCACGGCTGATGTCGGCCTCTGCCGTCAGGCTAGTCAGTTCAATCACAGACATCGATGTATCGATCTTCTGTAACTTCAGGCGCCAAATATCGCGGCGCCTGGCGAGACCCTTGATAATCGCCAGGCCGCTCTTTTGTTTGTTGAGCAATTTGATCGCTTGCGGCTGCCGAAAGGCCATCCGAACATCTTGCCCGATGATATGCTTGCCAAGCAGCCGCTGAGCGGATCGGCTTGCCAGGGTCACCTTGCTGCCTTCGATTACCAACAGCGGCGTTGCCGAATGCTTGATCAGCTTGGCCATAGACTTGCTGGAAATGATATCCGTGTCTGGCTGACTCTCGATCTGCGGCGGCCGGGCGTTCGCGAGGAATATCGAGCCAATCCAAAGGATGAATACACCAGCAACTGTAGCCAAGCCCACGCCAAACATAGCCAGCGCAATACAGGCAAGGGCCGCAATCAGTATCGCACCGATCGGTTGTTCTGATCCGCTATCCATTACCTTGCCCATATCAGATCAAGCGGACAAGGAAAGCGCAACTACGCGCAGTTTGGTGAGAACTGCGTCGATTTAACGAGAGCGGAAGAAAAGGTGGTGACCCGTACGGGAATCGAACCCGTGTTTCAGCCGTGAAAGGGCCGCGTCCTAACCGCTAGACGAACGGGCCACGCTCGTTTGCGAGAGCGCGCCTCTAGATGGGCGCGCGATTCCGGTCAAGCCCAGTTTTCAATCAATCTGCGAAAGCGGCGTCTTCCAGATGCAATTCGGCTTGAGGGCGCGGGCCCCAATCGTCGATCTTAACCCGTCCAGCCAAGTGAAAACGCCGTCCGTGTGAGCGATGGATCAAGGTTTGCGCCATCTCTGTATCCGCAGCGCGAAACGCGATTCCCTTGAACGATCGACCGTCTTCGCCAGCGGCAATGATCCGCAAATGATCCGTCCCCACAATATCGGCTTTTACGATTCTTACGGGCCCGACAGCGACACGTGGTGCAGGCCAGCCCACGCCATAGGGCCCAGCCTGATCTAGCGTAGTGACGAGATCCGGGACCAGACCGCCCGGAGCGAGTGCGAGGTCAAGTTGCATGGCCTGGTTCAAACGCGCTTTCTCGACATCGCGCGACAGCCTTTCATCAAGATAGTCTGCCAAGGCATTGATCTTCGCAGTTTCTATCGTGAGTCCTGCCGCCATTGCATGACCGCCTCCGGCCACCAGAAGTTCTGCTTCCTTCGCCGCGATAATTGCCGCACCCAGGTCAACACCAGAGATTGACCGGCCCGAACCCTTGCCGGTCCCGTCATCATCGATCGCAATGACCAGGCTTGGTTTGCCTGTTTTCTCCTTAACTCGCCCTGCAACGATCCCGATCACGCCAGGGTGCCAGCCTGATCCCGATAGTAGCAAGACCGAACGATTGTGTTGGGATGCGATCTGATCTTCTGCTGCGGCCTGAACCTCTGCTTCGATCGCACGGCGATCTTCATTGAGCCGGGATAATTGCTCTGCAATTTCTGCTGCTTCGTATCGGTTGTTGGTAGTGAGGAGCCTTACACCGAGGGTCGACTCGCCCACCCGGCCGCCGGCATTGATTCTCGGGCCCAGCGCGAACCCCAGATCGCTGCATTGCGGTGCGCGCTTCAACCGGCTTGCGTCGATCAGGGCAGACATCCCGACCCGCTCGCGCTTGCCCATTACTTTCAGGCCTTGTGCTACAAACGCACGATTGATTCCGTAAAGGGCGGCAACATCGGCAACCGTGCCCAGGGCGACAAGGTCGAGGAGTGCCATCAGATTGGGTTCTGCACGATCTTCAAAGAACGCCTGCTCTCGCAAAGTCCGGATAAGCGCAATGGCGAGCAGGAAGGCAACACCTACCGCCGCCATATGACCATGTGCAGCGGCCTCATCATCTTCATCGAGACGGTTGGGATTAACCAGCGCAGCAGCCAAAGGTAGTTCTGCTGCGCATTTGTGGTGATCGACTACGATCACATCGACGCCGGCATCGTGCGCCTGTTTCAAGGCATCGAACGCCATCGCACCGCAATCGACGGTGACGATCAGGCTGGAACCTGCTTCTCCCAGTTTGATCAGAGCTTCACCGCTGGGGCCGTATCCTTCAAGCAGACGGTCCGGAATGTAATATTCTGCTTCTGCGCCAAGATCGTTCAGCAGGTTGATAAGCAAGGCCGCGCTAGTTGCGCCGTCCACATCGTAATCGCCATAAACAGTAATCTTTTCATTGCTCAGGATCGCCTGGACGATCCGCTCGGCTGCGCTGTCCATATCTTTGAAGATGCTGGGATCAGGCAAGAATTCGCGCATCGTGGGATTGAGATTGCGTGGAATGTCACTGTCCGAAACGCCGCGGGCTTTGAGCAGCTGGGTCGTAATGTTATCGCCTATGCCCGAACTAGCAGGATCGATTTCCATGTTTCCGCCGCGCCAAAGCCAGGCTTTGCCGGAAAGGGAACGTTGAACGCCAAGAACATGGTTGAGGGATCGCGATGCCATCGGGGGAGATTACCCGAGGAAGTGGACTACGAACAGTGCTGGCAATTGACTTTCCGCATCTGAACGTCTGACAATCTGCACCATGGTTGCTCCTCATCTCCTTGTCATCTGGCATAGCCGGACTGGTGCCAGCGAGGCCCTGGCTCGCAATGTCGCGGCCGGTGCAGCTGAACTGGGCCGCTTGGCCCGGGCATCCGCCGTATTCCCCGAAGATATCTTGTCGGCATCTGCATACGTTTTTGTGTGCCCTGAGAACCTTGCGACGATGAGCGGCGAAATGAAGGAAATGTTTGATCGGTGTTATTACCCTGTTCTGGGCCATATCGAAGGTCGCGCATATGCAACGATCATCGCAGCGGGTTCGGATGGGGAGGGCGCGCAGCGTCAAGTGGATCGGATCGCCACTGGCTGGCGCTTGCGAAGAGTTAGCGACCCTTGGATTGTGAGAACCCACTCTCAGACTCGTCAAGAAATCGAAGCTTTAAAAGTATTACCGGATACTGATCTCAATGCTGCAAAGGATTTGGGCATTACTTTAGTAGAGGCGATAAAGCTCGGTATTTATTGATGAAGGCGGTGGCAGCGTTTACCACTTAAATTGTATAATCATTTTCCAAGACTCGAGGTGCTGAATAATTTTGGCCAAAAGGGGATCAGGGCCGGATGCAGGAGTGGAGAGCTGGCTGTAATTGTGTCAAAGGGTTTGGATCACCAAGCGCGAAGTGATGTGCACGGTATCTATTTTTTGTTCAGAGATGGGTATCGTCCAAGCTCTGAAGACATCTATCGATTCATTAGCCAGAACCGTGGCATCTCGATTAGCCTGGATATGATCCCGGACTTCAACGCCATCATCTCTTGCCTTGTCAATTGCTCACAAAACATTGCTTCGGAAGGATGTTCTCCCAGATTGGCTTGCGGCGCGTGGGCTTTCAGGATTTCAGAGCCAACGGTCTTTTACTGCCAGCTAACGAAGAAGCGGCCGTTCAGAAGTCAATGCCGCTGCATCGTGGGCCGCATCGCGATTACAACGAGATGGTTATTGAACGGGTCGGATGCGTTGAGGAGACATGGTCGAGGCAACGATTGAGCGACCCGGCGAAAGCCATGGTGGATTCGCTCTACCGGTTGTCGCTCCTACAGAGCGCTTTGCGCAAGAGGTTACTTGCCGATCGCCGCGGCATTGTCCTCAACCGCGAGGATCCGCTGGGAACCGGGTTTGATTTTACCGAACTCGATGCGATGGCCGAACTGCTTTGGGCAGCGACTTAGTTGTTCCAGGCTTTGTAGCCAGTCTTACCTGCAAGCCCTTCCTTCGCAGCATGGTACTCACGCTCAAAACGGGCAACCATGTCTTCCACCGACCCGACAGACTTAACTGCGCCAACGCCCTGGCCCGAGCCCCAAATGTCTTTCCAGGCCTTGGCTTTGGTGTTGCCACCGCTGCCAAAATTCATTTTGGAAGGATCGCTTTCGGGAAGATTGTCGGGATCCAACCCGGCCTTTTCGATTGAGCTGCGAAGGTAATTGCCGTGAACGCCGGTGAAGAGATTGGTGTACACGATCCCGCTAGCGTCGCCGCCGACGATGCCTTCCTTGTAACCTTGGTCAGCATTAGCTTCTTTGGTGGCGATGAATGCGCTGCCCGCATAGGCGAAGTCTGCACGCATCGCCTGTGCTGCAAGGATCGAGTATCCGTTGGCGATTGAGCCAGAAAGGGCGACAAGGCCGTCGAACCATTCGCGAATTTCCTGCATCAAGGCGAATGGTGAAAGCGCCCCTGCATGGCCGCCAGCACCCGCAGCTACGGGGATCAACCCGTCCGCACCTTTCTCGATCGCTTTGTTGGCAAAACGGTTGTTGATGACATCGTGCATCGTGATCCCGCCCCAGTTGCGCACAGCCTGGAAAATCTCCTCGCGCGCACCCAGTGATGTTATGACCATGGGAACTTGCCACTTTTCGCAAGTCGCCATGTCAGCCATCACGCGATCATTGGATTTGTGGACGATCTGGTTGACCGCAAACGGCGCCGCCGGGCGATCGGGGTTCTCGCGATTGTGCTTTGCCAATTCTTCGGTGATTTGATGGAGCCACTCGTCAAGCAATGTCTGTGGGCGAGCGTTCAATGCGGGGAAGCTTCCGATAATACCAGCCTTGCACTGCGCAATGACGAGTTCAGGGCCGGAAACGATGAACAAAGGAGAGCCGATCAGTGGCAGGCGAAGACGGTCAAACGGTGCGGGAAGGGCCATACGGATACTCCAAAGGGATATTCTGATTTACGAGGCTATTTAGCGCGGGTTCCAGCTCTGTGAAGGGGGTGATTTTACTAGCGCACGCAACACACCGATGCCGTAACGTCATGCGGATGGCAGCAAATGCTCGACTCTATAGAATCGCGCTGCGTTGCCCGCATAAAGGTCTGCCTTTTCCTCCGCACTTGCACCTGATGTGATGCGTTTGAATGCGTTCCAGAGCACAGGATAGGTCGCGCCCCAGCGATCCACCGGATAGTTGCTTTCGAACATTCCACGCTTGGTGCCAAAGGCTTCGATGCAGGTTTCGATATAGGGCTGCCATAGCCTCGCGAGCTCTTCCGACCCTATGCCCGCCGCCTGTCCTTGTTCCGGCATCGCACAATTGTGCATGGCCAGCCCGCCAAGCTTGATCATCACATTCTCGCATTTGCCCAGTTCAAGAATGTTGGCGCGCCAGATGTCGAACCGTTCTGCAAGTTTGCCCTCATAGCTCGCGCTGCCCAGCGGCGTGCCGCAGTGATCCAGGCAAATCGGCGTGTCGGGAAACGCCCGCGCAAGGTCAATCACGTCGGGAAGTTGTGGTTCAAGGATCCACGCATCGAAGCTCATTCCCCGTTTGCCGAGTTCAGAGAACCCTTCGCGAAAGCCCGCATCGAGATAACGCTCAGGCGGGTGGGCAAATGGAGGGCCAAGCACGTCGGGGTCCGCATCCCATGCGCCTGCATGGCGGATGCCCTTGAAACGGGGCGAAGCCGCCGCAAGCGCATCGAGCACTTCGCCCACTGCCGCGCCCAGCATCAAGTCCGCATGGCCAACGATCCCGGCGCAAAGCCGCCTGGTGCCGTAAAGACCGCTCGCCGATTGCGCTGCGACACCGTTTACAAATTCGACTTCGCCAACTACCTTTTTCGCATCGCCATAGACAGCGTTGTAGAAGGCACCGCATTCCATAAAGACCGTGCCGACGACGTTATGACCGCTGCCTGCAACCTCTTCGTTGAACTGGTCGAACGTGTAGTACGCGGCCGGCACCAGCGTTTCGATGAATCGATGCCGGGGCGCCGGGAACAAGGGTATAATGGGCCGAAGATCCCACAGGTGATGGTGCGGATCTATGATCGGCAGATCAGGCTCGATTATAGCTTCAGTCATCGCGGCTTATCCCCCTCGTGCACAGTTCGCCAATTCCAACACGGTGGAACACTTGGAACACTGTCCTTTGCCAGAAAAGGTGGACCGGAAAACTCGCTGTGTCGAACCACATTTTGATAGCGAAAAGGGTGGGCTTCGGTCATCGGCAAGGTTCGATATGTGCAAGTCAGTGTAGGAAAATGTGAGTAAGCTGATCGATCGAATGAAGTTTTCTTTGAGAAAATTGCGACAGCAAGAGACTATATCTCAAGCATGAGAGAGTGAACCACACTCATTTTGCAAGAACACATCAAAATTTGGGCGTGATTGAGATTTGTACACACATCTAGAAGGGATGAAGGTAATGGAACGCCTGTTGGATTATCTCAATGCAAGTATTTGAACGGCATTACTGGTCAGTCTGTTCTGGCGGCTTAAAGGAATATATGTCGCTTTCCGACCCAATTGCGGACGCTAGCCAACAATACCATTCGCCGCGCTGAGCACGGCGCGTACGCTGGCCGTGGCAACGTCTTCATCGATTCCGCAGCCCCAGATGATCCGGTCGCCCGATTGGCACATCAAATAAGCCGCCGCGCGCGCATCGCGGCCTGAACCCATGGCGTGCTCGGAATAATCGAGCACCTTCAAATCTAGCCCGAAGCTTTCTTCCAGGGTCGTGACCACAGACGAGATCAGGCCATTGCCCCGGCCGGAAACGCTTTGCTCCTGGCCCTTAACCGCGATCTTTCCAGCAAATACGCGCGTTCCGTCGGGCGCGCGGCTCTCATCGTAATAAACCAGTTGGAAGTGCTTGCTGTCTGTTTGGACGTAATAGGCGGATTTGAACGCTTCCCAGATGTCGGCTGCGTTCAGCTCACGGCCAAGCTCGTCCGCCATGTGCTGGACATGTTTGGAGAAGTCTGCCTGCATCTTCTTGGGCAGCTTCAGGCCTTGGTCTTGCTCCAAAACCCAGGCAAAGCCGCCTTTGCCTGACTGCGAATTGACGCGGATGACAGCTTCATAGTCACGGCCCAAGTCCGCAGGATCAATGGGCAAATAGGGCACGCGCCAATGCTCGTCATTTTGCTGATCATTGGCTTCAAAGCCTTTCTTGATCGCGTCCTGATGTGAGCCGGAGAAGGCGGTGAACACCAGCTCACCGCCATAGGGGTGGCGTTGGTGCACGGGCAGCTCGTTACAATACTCAACCGTTTCGATGGTTCGGTCGATATCTGAAAAATCGAGGCCGGGATTGATCCCTTGTGTATACATGTTGAGTGCAACCGTCACGAGGCAACAGTTGCCGGTTCGCTCTCCATTTCCGAACAGGCAACCTTCAACACGATCTGCACCTGCCATTAGGCCAAGCTCGGCCGCGGCAACACCAGTACCGCGATCGTTGTGTGTGTGCAGGCTGATCACCGCTGCATCACGATTGGGCAGATTGCGGCAGAAATACTCGATCTGGTCCGCGTAGATATTGGGCGTCGCCGCTTCGACAGTGGCAGGCAGATTGAGAATGATCGGATGCTCTGGTGTTGGGGCCAGAACTTGCATAACCGCTTCGCAAACCTCGATGCTGAAATCTAGCTCGGCGGTCGAGAATGTTTCCGGTGAGTATTGGAAGTGCCAGTCTGTATCTGGTCGTTTGCTCGCTTCGTCTCGCATCACTTTTGCGCCCGCTAGAGCGATTTCGCGCACTTCGTCTTTCGACATACGGAAGACAATGTCTCGCCACGCCGGTGAAACTGCGTTGTAGAGATGCACGATGGCCTGCTTCGCGCTTTCAAGGCTTTCGAAACTTGTTCGTATCAGGTCTTCACGGCTCTGGGTCAGCACCTGTACTTTGACATCGTCAGGAATACGGCCGGAGCGAACCAATCCTTGAATGAAGTCGAACTCGGTCGCACCGGCGCTCGGGAAACCGACTTCGATTTCCTTGATCCCGATTCGGACCAGTTCATCGAAAAAGCGGTTTTTCTTTACCGCATCCATCGGGTCAATGATCGACTGATTGCCGTCGCGCAGATCGGTCGAAAGCCAGCGGGGCGGGGCGGTGATGGTTCGTGAAGGCCATTGCCGGTCTTGCAGCGCCACCTGCGGGAATGGCCGGTATTTGCGGCTTGGATCAGAAAGCATGGTCATGGTTGGAAAAACTCGAACGGATTTGGGGTTTACTGCTTGATTGTTCCCTTGAGCGCATCCGCGCGCTCTAAAGGCACGCGAGACGTCACGCCCAAGGGCGTGTAAGTCGTAGTAGAAGCAGGCCGTTGCGTGTCATGACCTGACGCATTGCGGAAAATTTCAACGGACGCAACCGAAAGTGACATTTTCTGGCGAATTTCATTTCTCGCGGCCGCCAGTGTCACCTTTCTGATCCAGGCCGCGAACTTCCCGTCAGAACAATGATGATAGGATACAACCCATGAAGAAGATTATTGTTGCACTTGCACTGTCCACCGCACTCGCGGCCTGCTCTGCGCAAAACGATGCAACTGACGCATCGAGCACCGATAGCGCGGTAGAGGCCGTTCAGGCGGCAAATGTGATTGCTGACCTTGGCGGCGAAAACAGCGGTCCGGTCTACACCGAAGTCGCCGGAGAAACGCTGGCACTGTCAGGCTATGACGCGGTGAGCTATTTCACAGGTGACGCGCCAGTTGTTGGATCGGCCGAATTCACTGTGAAGTACGAAGGCTATGACTATCAATTCGCGTCAGCAGAAAACGCGGCGACTTTCCAGGAAGATCCAGCCAAGTATGCGCCCCAATATGGCGGTTACTGTGCATGGGCGATCGGCGCCAATGACGCGCTGGCATCAGGCGATCCCAATGTTTACAAGATCGTTGACGGCAAGCTTTACCTGAATTTCAACGAGGCTGTGGCCGAGCGTTGGAACAAGGATATCCCGGGCTTCATCGAGAAAGCTGACGTGAACTATCCTACCCACGCACCGGATGAGCACTACACAACCAACTGATCCTTCGAGATCTCTTGCAAGGAAAGGGGGGCATTTGCTCGCCCTTTTCTTGTATGTGGTGATCAATCGGCTAAGCAGCGCAGATGACACAGGCATTCGATTTGCAAGATCCGCTGTACAAGATGATGGGGTTAGCCCGCATCGTCGAAATGAATCCCGAAGGGCGCGCCACTCTCGAGTATCATGCGAGAGAGGAGATGTGTCATTCGGGAGGCGTGGTGCAGGGCGGGTTTATCTCAGGCTGGATCGATGCCGCCATGGCGCATGCGGCGATCGCTAGAAACGGGCCTGACATCACACCGATGTCGCTTGAGCTTAAGGTGAGCTTTTTCGCTCCCGCACGGCCGGGGCTGGTGATTGCTGAAGGCTGGGTTGAGCGGCATGGCAAGCGCACGAGCTTTTATGAAGGGCATCTGAAATCGCCCGACGGCACTGTTCTGGCAAAGGCAACCAGCACTATTCTGTTGGCTGATCGGGCGCGGGTCGAGGATGCCTCCAAGAAGGCTCGCAGCTAGGCGGCTACCGCCAGCGCAGCCGTTCCGGTGTCATCTGGTCGACTGAAGTTACGCCCATCAAACGCATCCCGCGCTCGATCTCGTCTTTCAGGATACCAATCGCGCGCTCCACACCTGGCTGACCTGCCGCAGCCAAAGCATAGAGATACAACCGCCCACCCGATGCGGCGGTTGCCCCGGCGCACACCGATTTAAGCGCATGAGTACCGCGCCGTACGCCGCCATCGCAGATGATCTCAATCTCTCCCGCGACCGTGTCGACAATTTCCCGCAGTTGATCGAAGGGTGCACGGCTGCCGTCCAGTTGCCGCCCGCCGTGGTTGGAAATCATGATCGCATCGGCGCCAATTTCGACCGCACGGCGTGCGTCATTGGCGCTCATCACGCCTTTAAGGCAGAATGTGCCGCCCCAATCCTGCCTGATGCGCGCGGCGGTGTCCCAATCCATCGAGGTGTCGAGCATGGTGTTGAAATATTCAGCAATGCTCACTGCTTTACCGGTACCCTCGGACACATGCGTGTCGAGGTTAGGCAGTCGGAATTTCTCGCGGAGAAGATAGTCGAGCGTCCAGCGCGGGCGCGTGGCGTAGCTCCAGACGGCTGATGGTGTGAAGCGGGGTGGGGTGGTGAAGCCACTGCGCAAACACCGTTCGCGCTTGCCGGACACAATGGTGTCGACAGTCAGCGCCATGGCATGGAAACCGGCACTCTGGCAGCGCTCGATCATCGACTGGTTCAGCCCCTTGTCCTTGTGAACATAGAGCTGGAACAGTTTCGGGCCGTTGGTGAGCGCCGCGATCTCTTCGATGCTGCGGGTCGCCAGGCTGGAAATGCCGAACCACAGGCCGAACTTTTCTGCTGCCTTTGCCACCGCGCTCTCACCCTGATGGTGGAATGCGCGTTGCACGGCTGTGGGGCTCAGCATCAGGGGCAGGGCGCTTGTGCGGCCCATGATTGTGCAACTGGTGTCGATTTCCGCCACACCCGCCAGCACATCAGGCACCAGATCAACGTCATCAAATGCAGCGGTGTTACGCGCCTTGGTCAGCTCGTCATCTGCCGCGCCGTCGATGTAATCGAAAACCGGCCAAGGCAAGCGCGCCTTGGCCAGTTTCCGGAAATCATCGATATTATGACAGTCGGAAAGACGCATGATGCGCCTTTTTGGGCTTAGTTCTTTTCCTTGTCGACCAGCTTATTGGCGCTGATCCACGGCATCATGGCGCGCAGCTCTGCTCCGGTCTTTTCGATCGGGTGCGCTTCGGCTGCTTTACGGCTTGCTTTCAGTTCTGGCTGACCCGCGCGGTTGTCGAGGACGAAATCCTTCACGAAGCGGCCAGAGGTGATGTCCGCCAGCACGCGCTTCATCTCAGCCTTGGTCTCATCGGTGATGATGCGTGGGCCGGTTTTGATGTCGCCATACTCCGCAGTGTTGGAGATCGAATAGCGCATGTTCGCGATGCCGCCTTCATATAGAAGGTCAACGATCAGCTTGGTCTCGTGCAGGCATTCGAAATAGGCCATTTCCGGCGCATAGCCGGCTTCAACCAGCGTTTCGAAGCCGGCCTGGATCAGGTGGGTGATCCCGCCGCACAGCACGGCCTGCTCACCGAAAAGGTCGGTTTCGCACTCTTCCTTGAAATTGGTTTCGATAATGCCGCTGCGGCCACCACCAACGCCGGAAGCATAGGCAAGCGCCACGTCATGCGCAGCGCCGCTGGCATCCTGATGCACCGCGATCAGGCAGGGTACGCCGGCGCCGCGCTGATACTCGCTGCGTACAGTGTGCCCGGGGCCCTTTGGTGCGATCATGATCACATCGATGTCATCTTGAGCTTCGATCAAGCCAAAGTGGATGTTGAGACCATGCGCGAAAGCCAGCGCGCTGCCGGGCTTCATCTTGCCGTGGACGTCGTCAGCGTAGATGGCGGCCTGATGCTCATCCGGGGCAAGGATCATAAGGATATCAGCCCACTCGGCGGCTTCGCTGTTCGAAAGCACCTTGAAGCCTGCGCCTTCGGCCTTCTTGGCCGTCGCGGATCCTTCGCGCAGTGCGATTGCGACTTCGGCCACACCGCTGTCACGCAGGTTCTGCGCGTGCGCATGGCCTTGCGAACCATAACCCAAGACAGCGATCTTCTTGCCCTTGATCAGACCCAGATCTGCATCGGCGTCATAATAAACTTTCATCGTATTCCCTTTTTTCAGGCGCCTTCAGCGCCGCGCATCATACCCACCACGCCGCTGCGCCCAACCTCTACAAGGCCGAGTTCGCGCATCAACGCAATGAAACTGTCAATCTTGTCCGGCGCTCCGGTGATTTCAAAGACGAAGCTTTCGATGGTGGTATCGACCACATTGGCGCGGAACAATTCCGCGATCCGAAGAGCCTCCACCCGTTTGTCACCAGTGCCGGCAACTTTCACCAAGGCCAGCTCGCGCTCGACATGTTCGCCGGCGGTGGTGAGGTCCACCACGCGGTGGACAGGCACGAGCCGTTCCAGCTGCGCTTCGATCTGGTCGATCACTTCGGGCGGGCCATTGGTGACGATGGTAATTCGGCTGACAGCATGGTCTTCGGATATGTCCGCCACGGTCAGGCTGTCGATGTTATATCCGCGCGCGGTAAACAGGCCGGTGATCTTGGCCAGAATACCCGGTTCATTGTCGACGGTAACGTTAAGGACGTGCCGCTCGGACGCTGCGTCTCTGATTTTCATTGTCGGATATTCCTAAACCAGCGCTTTTGCTTCGTCGTCCATCGTGCCTTGGACTTGGTCTCCATAAAGGAGCATCTCGGTATGCGCAGCCCCTGACGGGATCATGGGGAAACAGTTTGCATCCTTGGACACAAGACAATCCACCATCACCGGTCCATCGGCTGCCAACATGGCTTCGATCCCCGCATCCAATTCGCTTTCGTCGTGGATGCGGATTCCGGTCCAGCCATAGCTTTCGGCCAGTTTCACGAAATCGGGCAAGCTGTCCGAATAGCTGTTGGAATAGCGGCTTTCATAGGTCAGTTCCTGCCACTGGCGAACCATGCCCATATATTTATTGTTCAAGATGAACACCTTGACTGGCAAGCGATACTGGCTGGCTGTGCCAAGCTCCTGAATGTTCATCTGGATCGATGCTTCGCCAGCAATATCGATCACCAGATCGTCCGGATTGCCGAGCTGCGCGCCGATTGCCGCGGGCAGGCCATAACCCATGGTACCAAGCCCGCCAGAGGTCAGCCATTTGTTCGGATCGTTGAAGCCGAAGTATTGTGCCGCCCACATCTGGTGCTGGCCAACTTCGGTTGTGATGATCGGATTGCGATCCTTGGTTAGCGCGAACAACCTCTCGACCGCTTTTTGCGGCATGATCATCTCTGACTTTTCCGGATAGGCCAGGCATTCGCGCGCGCGCCAACCCGCAATGTGGGCTTTCCACTCGCCCAGATCTTGCGGCTTGCGATCACCCCAAGCGGCAATCAGCTGGCTCAGGACAGCGGCGCAGTCACCCAGTATGGGCAAATCAACCGGTACCGTCTTGTTGATTGAACTGCGGTCGATATCGATGTGGATCTTAGTCGATTCAGGCGAGAACGCGTCGAGCCTACCTGTAACGCGGTCATCAAATCGTGCGCCGACGCACAACATCACATCGCATTTGTTCATCGCCAGATTGGCTTCGTAAGTGCCATGCATGCCCAACATGCCAAGCCAATCGGGATGATTTGCCGGAAACGCGCCAAGCCCCATCAGCGTGCTTGTCAGCGGAGCTCCAGTCAGGTCCTGCAATTCGCGCAGAAGTTTGCTCGCTTCAGGGCCGGAGTTGATAACACCGCCACCGGTGTAGAGGATCGGGCGCTCTGCATTGGCAAGCAATTCAACTGCTTCTGCAATCGCTTCCGCGCTGCCAACCATTTGCGGTTCATAGCGATGCGCCGCCGATTTGGAGGCGCGCTGGATCGAAGGAACTGCGATTTGCACGTCTTTGGGAATATCGACAACAACTGGGCCAGGCCGACCAGTAGTGGCGATCCGGAAAGCTTCTTCCAAAGTCGGCTTCAGATCCGCCGGATCTTTCACCAGGTAGTTATGCTTGGTGCAGTGGCGCGTGATGCCCACGGTGTCGGCTTCCTGAAATGCATCGGTCCCGATCAGCGGGGTAGGGACCTGGCCGGTGATAACTACCAGCGGGATCGAATCGAGAAATGCATCCGCAATTCCGGTAACGGCATTGGTCGCACCCGGCCCTGATGTAACCAGAACCACGCCGGGTTTACCGGTTGAACGAGCATAACCTTCTGCCGCATGTGCCGCGCCGGCTTCATGGCGCACCAGGATGTGGCGAATGCGTTCGTCTCCAAACAGTTCGTCGTAAATGGGGAGGACGGCGCCACCGGGATAGCCGAATACAAATTCGACCCCCTGATCGATCAGGCAATCTACCAGGATTTTGGCGCCGCTGCGTTCGCTCGACACTTTTGCTTCCTTCCATCTGCGCAGGAACTTTCCCGCATCTCTGGCTCAGTTGGCCCCTAAATAAGCAGGCCCGGTGCAGGGACTGCAACACCGGGCCTCTGCAAGTCTCGCTATGCGTTCGAATCTATCGTGTCAACCGTTATCGCTGTAATAATGATGCGAAATAAGGCTCAAAATCGACATTTGATGACTCGATCCTTGGCCAATCTTCCGGTGGTTGTCGCCGAAACCATGTGTATTGCCGCTTGGCATAATTGCGCGTCGATTGCTGACCAGCGGTGATTGCTTCGGTTCGGGAAAGTTCTCCTTTCACCAACGCCGCGATCTCCGGAACGCCGATAGCGCGCATGACCGGCAAATCGGGATTCAGGTTTCGTGATAGCAACGCCTCAACCTCCTTAATCGCCCCACTTTCCAACATTTGCACGAAGCGTCGATCACATCGCTCATAAAGCCAATCACGATCTGGCAGCAGGATGAGCGGATGCAAATCGATGTCGTCTTGAATCCCGCCCTCCTTGCGTGATTGCCAGTGTGCGAGTGTCTGACCTGTAGACCGCACCACTTCCAGCGCGCGTGCAATTCGCTGGCTATCAGTTGGCTCCAACAGGGCAGCTCGCTCTGCGTCTTCGGTTTGGAGCGCGGCATATGCTAGACCCGTATCCATCGCGCGAACTTGCGAGCGTATCTCCGGATCGATTTCGGGGATGGGCGCGATCCCTTCCAGCAGTACCTTCATATACATACCTGTGCCGCCAACGAGGACGGGCAGAGCGCCTGCCGTATGCGCTGCCGCAATCTCTTGCTTCGCACGCGCAGCCCAGTCCGCAGCGGAGCAAGCCTCCGATCCATCCCATGCGCCATAAAGCTTATGCGGGCACTGGCTCTGCTCATCTGCGTCCGGAGAAGCGGCGAGCACGGGTATATCGCGATAAACCTGCATGCTGTCCGCATTGATGATGGCGGTTCGCAGGCCCTTGGCCAAACGTGCGCTTGCCAGCCGCAAAGCAATTGCGCTCTTGCCGCTGGCGGTTGGCCCTGCGATGAGCGCAACCGGTTTTCTATTCGGAGATTCTCCCGTGCCCATCGCCCGTCTGATAGCAGACGCAGCTCAGCTTGAAACTCGTTTGAGCAATCCGCCGGCATGGCTGATTGAACTTGGCGCAGCGTTCGAGCCGGTCGAGATCGACGAAGGCGTGCACGAGTTTGAGTGGAGCGGTGAGTATGATCCTTCGCTTCTATCGCGTGTGTTGAGTGAAGCTTTGGGCGCAGAGGCAGCGTTAATCAGCGATCACGGCTTTGATCTGCCAGACCTGTTCATCTCGGACATGGATTCTACCATGATCGGGCAGGAATGTATCGACGAGCTGGCGGATTATGCCGGGATTAAGCCGCAGATTGCCGCGATTACCGAACGCGCGATGCAGGGTGAGCTAGATTTTGAAGAGGCTTTGCGTGAACGTGTAAAACTGCTGGCTGGATTGGATGAAGGCGCGATCCAGCTGTGCTTGAATGAACGGATTTTTCCGATGCCGGGCGCACGCGAGCTGGTGCAGACTCTCAAAGAGCACGATTGCCAGACCGTCCTCGTCACCGGTGGTTTTCACCATTTTGCAGATCCGGTGGCTCGGCTGCTTGGCTTTGAACATGTCGTAGGCAACCGGTTAGATGTTGCTGGAGGCAAGCTGTCCGGTGGATTGGTGGGCCCGATTGTCGACAGTTCAGTCAAGCGCGCTACGTTGAAGAGCGAGCTGGCGAGATTGGGTGAGGGCGCAGTTTCGCTTGCTATGGGTGACGGAGCCAACGACATTCCGATGCTGGAGGCTGCGCACTACGGCTTTGCATACAAGGCCAAGCCCAAAGCGAAACAGGCCGCAAATGCGTGGATCGACAGTGGCGACCTGACGTCGGTGCTACGCCTGCTCGGCATCCCGGAAGAGGATTGGGTTCGCGGTTAGCTATCCGCTTGAGCGCGCTTGCGCTGCCGCGACTTCCACCATGCTGTAAACCGGACAGCTGCTGCGGCCAGAGCAATGATGGTGAACGGTATCGCGACCATTGCTTGTTCGGGGTCGGCCATACGACCGGCATAGCTCTGGAAGAATATGAACCAGAGATAATGGATGCCCACGCGGTGAACGCGTTTCCACCAAGCGCCCATGGCCTTCATTGCAGCGGTGTTGGATGTGAAAGCCATGACATACAGGATCGTATAGGCAGCGCCGCCAAAGACATAGGTCACAATGCCTTTGCCTTCGCCCGACACTTCAATCGCTGTGATCAGCGCCGCCAAGTGGATTGTATGCGCGACGGCGAAGCCAAGACCGAAGTATTTCCGCCGTGCCAGAATGTACTTCGCCAACTCGCTGCGGGTTAGTTCGACCAGCGGCCTTGCAACGTAGGCGAGAATGAGGAGGGGGAAGCCAACGCGGGCTGTGTAATGGGCGGCCTCATGCCATTGATTGACCACGCCTGCCTGTGTCGCAAACGCGAATGCAATGGCTGCAAGGCCTAGCATGCCCCCAATCCAGACCGGCCACGTCTTTTCCATCGAGCTAACCTCCCGTTCGATTAGCCTAAAGCCAACTTGCAATCTGGCTAAGCGGTTTCTTCTTCACGGCATGCGCCGGCACAGTCGCGTCGTCGCTGGGATGGCCCACAACAACGATCATCAGAGGCTTTTCGTGCTCTGGCCGCTGACAGATTTCGCGCAGGAAACCCATGGGTGACGGGGTATGCGTCAATGTTGCGCAGCCGGCTTCGTGCAATGTCGCAATCAGCATTCCGCAAGCGATGCCCACGCTTTCGTTAACGTAGTAATTCTGCGTTTTGCCATCTTCCTCGATCCCGCCCTTGCGCTGGGCGAAGACCACGATCAGCCAAGGTGCAGTCTCCAAAAAGGGCTTGCTTTCGTCCGTCCCGATGGGGGCGAGTGCCTCTAGCCATTCCTCGCTTGCCTTGGGCTTGTCCCCGTCTGCTCCATAGAAGCGACGTTCCTCTTCTTCTGCGGCTTCGCGGATGGCGCGTTTCTTGTCTGCGGAGGACACCACCGCAAAATGCCAGGGCTGATGGTTCGCGCCATTGGGAGCACTGCCCGCAGCTTCGATGGCAGCCTCGATGACTTCGCGTGGTACTGGCTCGTCTGAAAAGTACCGGCATGTGCGGCGCTCTTTCAATCGGTCACGCAGCGATCGCGCGCGAGCTATGCTTTCCTCATCGGACAAAGCCGGCAGCGAATAGGGCAGGGTATCGGTGTCTTGCATGTTTCCTCCTCTTGCGCATTCGAGCTCGGAACGAAAGTCGTTACACCGCCGAGGGCGTGGACAGCGAATTTACAATGATGTAAGTTGCGACCAGCTACTCGGGAGCTTGCAATGGCTGTTATTGATCGTCCTTTGGTTGCACCAGGTCGCAAGACCACCGGTTTCAGGCCTTTCAAGGTGTTGAAGCACTTCCGCAAACTTGTTGCGGACAAGGAAGACACCGAGCAGGTTTTTCATATCATAGAGGCGCTCAAGGGGCGCAAAGGTCACAAGCAGGGTTGGGACTTTATTCGCTCACCCGAAGGCCAACGCATGATGCGCGAGGAAGTGAACATTCCGGCCATGCTCGACGATCACGAACGCTGGGCAGATTGCGGGCCCAACACCGTGGCGCAGCACTATATCCGCTTCATGAAGCGCGAAGGTCTGTCAGCAGCCGGGCTTGTGGCTGAAAGTCACAAGTGGCAACCCGCCGAGAAACGCCATCAGGATCAGACCGAATGGTATTTCGAACGGCTGCGTGACACGCATGATCTCTTTCACGTGCTGACTACATACAATCGCGACGGGCTAGGTGAGGCGTGCCTGCTGGGCTTTAGTTACGAGCAGAACCACAATCTGGGCATTCTTTTCATTGCCTATGCGGGAACGCGCAACCGATTGAAGGAAGTGCCGACCAAGGCGCCAATCTTTGACGCTCTGCGCGAAGGTCGCAAGCTAGGCAGGGCTGCGGCCAAGATCGCGCATCAGGACATCGAGGCCCTTATGCGAGAGGACATCGATGAAGCGCGCAAACGCCTGAATATCGGTGAGCCGCTGATCTATCGCCAATGTATCGCGCAGCTGTTCGAAGAAGGGTTGCAAGACGAAGACATGATCATGCCAGAGGCATTGGCGGCTTAAGAGGCCTGCATCATCACGCAGTCGCCATAGTCGACCGCCAAATGCCACAAAGCGCCCAAAGCAAAAGCGCGAACCCACCATTTGGGCACCCCCAGCATGAGCAGGTAGATGACTGCGGCTTCCCAGCCATGCAGCAAATGAAACCCGATACTGCATCGGTTGGGATCGAAAATCGGATCGGCCATGAGATGATCCAGGTCGATCAAATTTCCAGCGGCAATCACAAACCCTGCGCGGATCCATTTCCTGCGCCAGATAACTGCCGAGATCACAAACGGCGCTAGCCAATGACCGCCATAGTGCAGAATTGCCTGGAAGAGCTCTATGCCTCCATCCAGTCGCGGAAGAAGCTTTGATGCGCCTCACGAAGATCGGCAAGAGAGATTCCAAGCAGGTTGTCACCGCCAACGGTGCCGATGCGACGGAAACCGATCTGCGCGGTTTCTGCATTCTCCGTGCCTTTGGCAAGCGCATGATTGAGCGCTTCGGTGTTAGGAACCGAGATAATATAGCGCCCCTGATCTTCGCCAAACCACCACTGCGCGGCGCTATAATCCGGATGCGCTTCGACATCTGCGCCCAGTCCGCTCGCCAGTGCCATTTCAGCCAAGCCTACGGCCAATCCGCCATCAGACAGATCATGCACTGCGTTGACCAGGCCATCCTCGATCAGCTCGTGAATGATCTTGCCCGCATTGCGTTCAACCACAAGATCTGTCGGCGGAGTGCGCCCTTCATCACGGCCATGGACGATTTGCAGCCAGAGTGATTTGCCAAGGTGCGAACGTGTCGGGTCTGGCTTGGCCCAGAATTCAGGGCCGACCAGATAGAGCGTGTCACCCTCATTCTTGAAGCCCATTGTCATCATGTGATCGTAATCATCGATAATGCCGACGCCGCCGATGGCAGGGGTGGGCAGGATCGCTGAGCCGCCGCCTGTCGCCTTGCTCTCATTATAGAGGCTGACATTGCCGGAAACGATCGGGAAATCGAGCATGCGGCAGGCATCGCCCATGCCTTCGAGTGCGTGAACGAATTGTGCCATGATTTCGGGCCGCTGCGGGTTGCCAAAATTGAGGCAGTTGGTCACCGCGAGCGGACGCGCACCGACCGCACACAAATTGCGATAGGCCTCTGCTATCGCTTGTTTTCCGCCCTCATAAGGATCGGCATAAACATAGCGCGGCGTGCAATCGGTGCTGATCGCAAGCGCCTTCTTCGTGCCGTGCACCCGCACCACACCCGCATCACCGCCAGTCTGAATGGTGTCACCCATCACCTGGCTGTCATATTGCTCGGCAATCCAGGCGCGAGAGGCCAGTTGCGGGCTGGCCATCATTTTGAGCAAGTCTGCACCCGGATCGGCGCTATCGGGCGCGTCGTGCATGGGCGTGATTGACGCCCACGCGGTGTATTTCTCTTTAGAGAGGTAAGGACGGTCATACTCGGGGGCATCGGCAGCCAGCGGCCCAAGCGGAATGTCGCAAACGACTTCACCGCCAAATTCTAGCACCATGTGGCGCGTATCGGTGACTTCGCCGATCACCGCGAAATCAAGTTCCCACTTCTTGAAGATCGCTTCTGCCATGGCTTCCTTGCCAGGCTTCAGCACCATGAGCATCCGCTCCTGGCTCTCGCTCAGCATCATTTCATATGGCGTCATGCCTTCCTCGCGGCATGGCACCTTGTCCATGTCGAGCCGGATGCCCGCCTTGCCATTGGTCGCCATTTCGACGCTGGAAGAGGTGAGGCCCGCTGCGCCCATGTCCTGAATCGCGACGATCGCATCTGTCGCCATCAGTTCGAGGCAGGCCTCGATCAGCAGCTTCTCCGTGAACGGGTCACCCACTTGCACAGTAGGGCGCTTGGCATCTGCGTCTTCTTCGAAATCCGCGCTCGCCATGGTTGCACCGTGAATGCCATCGCGGCCGGTCTTTGAGCCGACATAGACGATCGGATTGCCAACCCCGGTCGCAGCCGAATAGAAAATCTTGTCTGCGTCCGCGACGCCAACGGTCATCGCGTTGACCAGGATATTGCCATCGTAAGCGGGGTGGAAATTGGTCTCGCCGCAAACCGTAGGCACGCCCACGCAATTGCCATAGCCGCCGATGCCCGCGACCACGCCTTTGACCAGATGCTGCATCTTGGGATGATCCGGGCGGCCAAATCGCAGCGCGTTGGCGTTTGCAACCGGGCGCGCGCCCATGGTGAATACATCGCGCAGGATGCCGCCGACGCCTGTCGCTGCACCCTGATATGGCTCGATGTAACTGGGGTGGTTGTGACTTTCCATCTTGAAGATCGCCGCCTGACCATCGCCAATATCAATAACGCCAGCGTTCTCGCCCGGACCACAGATTACCCAAGGCGCCTCGGTCGGCAGTTTCTTCAGGTGCAAGCGCGAGCTTTTGTAAGAGCAATGCTCTGACCACATGACAGAAAATATGCCTAGCTCAACCAGATTGGGTTCGCGCCCAAGCGCATGGAGAACACGCTCGTATTCTTCCGGAGAAAGGCCGTGCTGTTCGACGACGTCTGGGGTGATTTCAGATGCAGTAGTAGCCATGCCAGCGCCCTTAGCGTTGAGGTAATATTTGCGCTAGCCCCGTGCGCGCTTGTGCTTGCGATTGTCCCCGACCCAACGCGCGAGCAATGTCAGCACGGCAAAGGCCACCAACGCCTGAATATACAGGCCAAGGCCGGCCTCCTCTGGATGTGGGCCGAACCAGTTCACAGCCTGCATAACCAGCAGCAAAGCAAGCAAGACCAATGGTGGACCAACTGGTCCCCTTGTGCGCTTCACAAACCAATAAAAGGCACCCAGCGTGATGGCGAGTTCGAGTGGAATAGCGACAAAAGGCAGATTCCACAGGCCCAGCCCATAAAGTGAATCGCCACCTGCCAGCGTCAGGTCGGGTCTGTGTGTCAGAAAATCGAGCACCCAATGTGACAGAACGACCAGACCGGCCAGGATGCCTGCTACAGCTTCGCGCATTATGGCAAAGACAAGCAGTCCGAATATGACGGCCCATACACCAGTCCCCAGCAGACTGTGCGTGTAGGGCATATGATATAGATCATACGGGACCATTGCCGTGGCCGTTGGATCAATTCGCATCGCTTCGATGCCGATTATCGCGAAGCAAAAGAATGCCCAATCGACCAGCTGGGCGGCGATGAAGAGCGTGCCCAGTTTCGGCGAACGGGGGCTGACCGCTGCAGCGGCAAAGGCAGGAGCAAAGTGGCCTATAAACATTCGCTTAACCAGAGAACTTGAGAGTGACCCAGGTGGCAATCGCCGCCGAGGTTCCGGTTACAAATGTCCCCCACAAGATATCCGCGACGCTGATGTGTGTCGCCCAAACCTTGAACACAGCCTGGCTTGTCAGGTCAAAAGTGGCGTAGCAAACCGCGCCGAGTATCGCGCCATTGAGCAGCGCAGTAGACACTTGCCCGCTTTCAAGCCCGGGCTTGATCGCGAACCAGCACATTCCGGCGAGGTAAACGAGATAGAATGCAGCCGCAGGCGCAATACGGAAGTTTTCCGCCATGATCTCGCCAATCACGGGCTCATACAAATTCGGGCCTGCCCATCGAAGCCATATTGCATCCATAACGCCGAACACGATGGCGGCGGAGATGTAGGCTATTACCCACTTTGTCATTCACGACTCCCATTCTATTGCATCGCAGCTTGACCGTCGGCATGAGGGCGGTCAATGCTTCTTGCCAGTCAGGGGATCAGAAAAGACGTGTCAGAGAAAGACTTTAGCCAATTGAGTTTCGAGCAGGCATTGATTGCACTGGAAGAAGTGGTCCAGCAGCTGGAAAGCGGCAGCGTTCCGCTCGATCAATCAATTACGCTTTATGAACGCGGTGAGAAGTTGCGAAAGCTGTGCCAAGCCCGGCTTGATGATGCGCAGGCACGCATTGAGAAGATCGTGACAGACGCCAACGGTGCGGCCAGTTCGACTGTCCCATTCGATACCGACGGATAGGTCGGTGTCTTTGGGGATGGAACACAGTCTGTTGAAAGAAGGTCTCGCGCGGGTTCAACGCGAAGTGGACAGCGTTTTTGACGCGATTTTGCCGGTGCCGCAGGACGGCCGGGCGCGTCTGGTAGAGGCTATGCGCTACGCAGCGATTGGCGGCGGCAAGCGTGTTCGCCCGCTGCTGTTGGTTAGCACAGCCGAAATGTTCGGTGTGAACCGGGATGCTGCATTGCGCGCTGCCTGTGCAGTGGAAGCGATCCATGTCTACTCCCTGATCCACGATGACTTGCCGTGTATGGATGATGACTCGCTGCGCCACGGGAAGCCTACGGTTCATGTGGAGTTCGATGAGGCAACTGCGGTTCTGGCAGGTGATTCATTGCATGCGCTCGCGTTTGAAATTCTTGCGGACACGGACGCCAGTGAAGATCCGTTCACCCGATCCGAACTGATCCTGACACTCGGTACCGCTAGCGGCAAGGACGGTATGGCTGGCGGCCAGATGATGGATATGATGGCCGAGGGTGAAGACTATGATCTCCACACAATCACGCGCTTGCAGCAACTGAAAACTGGCGCATTGCTGGCCGCTTCTGTCGAAATGGGAGCGATCCTGGGCCATGTTCAGCCTGAGGGAAGGGGGCACCTGCGCGCCTATGCGCGCGACATCGGGCTCGCTTTCCAAATTGCAGATGATCTGCTCGATGTGGAAGGCGATGCCGAGATAGCCGGAAAGGCTCTGCGCAAGGATGAGCGCCAAGGCAAGCAGACTTTCGTGACACTGATGGGCGTGGACAAGGCTCGGGAACAGGCGTGCGCGCTGGTCGATCAGGCGATCGGTCATTTGTCAGTGCACGGCGATGATGCCAAGATGCTGGCTGCAGTCGCGCGTTACATTGTGGAGAGGGACAGGTGAAGAAACGCATAGGTATCTATCCGGGCACATTTGACCCGATCACCCTGGGCCATATGGACATCATTGAACGTGGCGCGAAGCTGGTTGATGAGCTGATCATCGGTGTGACGACCAACGCCGCCAAATCACCCATGTTTTCCGATGATGAACGAATCGCGATGGTAAAGCGCGAGGTTGCGGGGATCGGTGATGGCAGCATCCGGGTAGTCGGGTTTGACTCTCTGTTGGTCGATTTTGCCGATGAAATGGGCGCGGGCACGGTCATTCGCGGCATTCGGGGTGTCACAGACTTCGAATACGAATATCAACTCACCGGCATGAACCGCCAACTTAATCATGACGTCGAGACAGTGTTCCTGATGGCAGATATCTCTTTGCAGCATATTGCGAGCAGGCTGGTCAAAGAGGTTGCGATCTACGGCGGAGAAATATCCAAGTTCGTGACCGCTTCCGTGCGCGAAGACGTGATAGCGCGGGTTCCAAAACAGCGCTCTGTGTAGAGTGGGGCGATCATTCATTGCGGCGACAGATGCTTGCCGCTAGATCGCATGTCAGAAAATCAGGACATTAAGATCGCGTGACCTTGAACATGATGAAGAAAATACTCGCAGCCTCTATTTCAGCGGCCTTGCTTGGCCTTCCGGCCGCGGCGCCTGCACAAGACGCTGAGACTGAGGCCGTTGAACAGGCGCCGGCTTCCGCGGTTCAATATTCGATCAATTACGATGTGACAGCGGACCCTGACAATGTTTGGCTGCTCGATCTATCCAATGGTGAGCGTGTTGCAATCCGCCTGATGCCGGGTTGGGCGCCCAACCATGTCGAGCGTGTAAAGACACTGACCCGTACCGGGTTCTACGATGGTGTGATCTTTCACCGTGTCATCGACGGCTTTATGGCGCAGGGCGGCGATCCCACCGGCACTGGGCAAGGCGGCTCTGCGATGCCTGACCTTGAGGAAGAATTTAATCCGCGCCCGCACATTCGCGGAACTGTTTCGATGGCCCGCGCGACAGATGAGAACAGCGCGAACAGCCAGTTCTTCATTGTATTCTATCCTCGTTTCAGCCTAGACAAACGTTACACCAACTTTGGCCGCGTGATTTCGAATATGGACGGGGTGGATACGATCACTCGCGGCGAACCGCCTGCCAATCCTACGCGCATTCTTCAGGCCAGCATTGCTTCGGACAATAAGCCGCAGCTGTTCCCGCAGCCCGAGGCGCCGGTTGAAGAAGAGATCACTGCTGATCTTCTCAGCGCGCCGCTAAGCTAATCTCTCTTTCCATTGCGATTGGTGCACCTTAAGGCGCGCCAATCATGCGTGTTGATCTATTTGACTTCGAGCTCCCGCAAGAGCTGATCGCGCTGCGTCCCGTGCGCCCACGTGATGCGGCGCGCATGCTCTATGTTCCGGGCGAGGGCGCATTTGAAGACTTGGGTGTGCGGGACCTGCCGAGGCTTCTCAAACGGGGCGATGTACTGGTGTTCAACGACACCCGTGTCATTCCCGCGCAGTTAGAAGGCCGTCGTGCAGGCGGAGTGGCCAGGATCGGAGCGACTTTGCACAAGCGTGAGGATCTGCGCCGATGGATCGCGTTCATTCGTAATGCGAAGCGTCTGAAGGAAGGCGATCAGATTGTTTTCGGCGGCGGCGTGACCGCCACTGCAGAGAAGCGAAATTCGGACGGCAGCTTCACACTGTTTTTCGAGGGTGATGAACCCGTCGAAGTGTTGCTTGACCGTGCAGGCACAATGCCATTGCCGCCCTATATCGCGAGCAAGCGCCAGATCGACGCGCAGGATTATGAAGATTACCAGTCGATGTTTGCGCAAGAGGATGGCGCAGTTGCTGCACCAACGGCTTCCTTGCATTTCACAGAACGCCTGGTTTCAGAATTGGACGCAGCAGGTATCCAGCACGAAACGCTGACCCTGCATGTCGGTGCGGGCACATTCCTGCCGGTTAAGGCCGATGACACCGACGACCATCAGATGCATTCGGAATGGGGGCGGATTACGCCTCAAGTTGCTGAGCGCCTCAACGCAACGCGCGCTGCAGGAGGGCGGATTATTGCAGTTGGGACAACCTCACTGAGGCTGCTGGAAAGCGCGGCCCGCGAAGATCGAACCATTGCCCCGTTTGAAGGTGACACCGATATTTTCATCACGCCGGGATACCGCTTCAAGGGTGTCGACGGGTTGATGACAAACTTCCATCTGCCCAAATCCACACTGATGATGCTTGTCAGCGCGCTCATCGGTCGCGAACGCATGATGGAAGCTTATGAGCATGCAATTTTGCATGGCTACAGGTTCTATTCGTATGGTGACTCATCATTATTGCTGCCCTAATCGGTTGCAATGAACGAACCGATCCTTGAGCTGCATGGCCTCAGCAAAGTCTATCCCAGTGGTCTCAAAGCGCTGGACAGTGTTGATCTGGAGATCCGGCAGGGTGAGATATTCGCGCTGCTTGGGCCTAACGGAGCCGGCAAGACTACATTGATCGGTGCGGTTTGCGGTCTGGTCCGACCAACTTCTGGCACGATACGCGCGTTCGGGCATGATCTTGCCAGGAACTGGCGGCATGCCAGAGCGCGGATAGGCTTGGTGCCGCAAGAACTCTCTACAGACATGTTCGAACCGGTGATTGACGCGGTCAGCTATTCACGCGGCCTTTTCGGCTATCCACCCGATCCTGGCAGGATTGAAGAGATACTGCGCGCGCTTAGCCTTTGGGACAAGCGCGGCGAAAGGATCATGGCGCTCTCAGGCGGCATGAAACGACGTGTGCTGATCGCGAAGGCGCTGGCCCATGAACCTGACTTGCTTTTCCTCGACGAACCCACTGCTGGGGTAGACGTCGAGTTGCGCAAAGGCATGTGGGAGCTGATCGGCACCATGCGCGAACGCGGTGTTACAATCATCCTGACCACCCATTACATCGAAGAGGCCGAAGAAATGGCGGACCGTGTCGGGATTATCAATCAGGGACGCTTGCTGATGGTCGACGACAAGGCTGCCATGATGCAGCGTTTGGGCCGGACTGAAGCACATATCGAGCTGGCTTCACCTCTTGCCGAGTTGCCGAAAGCACTCGCTCACTTTCCTGTCGAGATCGAGCAAGGTGGACGTTCGCTGTGTTATCGCGGCGGCGATGGCACAGGCAAGGGCAAGTCCGAGGTTGCTGAACTGACAAAGGCACTGACCGCAGCTGGCATCGACTACACCGGCATCGATGTGCACGAGAGTTCGCTTGAAGATATCTTCGTATCACTGCTTGGCGAAGAGGAACTGGCATGATGGGGTTCAATTTTCGCGGCGCATGGTCGATCTTCAAACGTGAGGTCACCCGCGCTTTTCGCACTGCGTTCCAGTCGATCCTTGCGCCAGTCTTGACGACATCGCTGTATTTCATTGTGTTTGGATCGGCGATCGGCAGCCGGATGGAACCGATTGATGGTGTGCAATATGGCGCGTTCATTATCCCTGGACTGTTGATGCTTACCTTGCTGGGTGAGACGACTTCGAACGCTAGTTTCGGCATTTACATGCCGCGGTTTACGGGAACCATCTACGAATTGCTTTCTGCGCCCGTTGGCGTCGCGGAGACACTAATTGGTTTTGTCGGCGCGGCAGCCGCGAAAAGCCTAATCCTGGCCAGCATTATCCTGATTACCGCAAACCTGTTTGTCGATTACACCATCGCGCACCCGATCCTGGCGGTGATCTATATCATGCTGGTCGCTGCAAGCTTTTCACTCTTCGGCTTCATCCTTGGCGTATGGGCGGACAATTTCGAGAAGCTTGGCATTATTCCGATGTTGTTCTTAACCCCTCTGACCTTCCTCGGTGGCACGTTTTATTCGATCGACATGTTGCCAGAGCCGTGGGGCAAGATAGCGCTCGCCAATCCGATCGTTTATCTGGTCAGCGGGCTGCGTTGGACATTCTATGGCAGTGGAGACGTAGGCTTTGGCCTGTCTCTGGGTATCACGCTGGGATTTTTGGCAGCCTGTACAGCGATAATTGCTTTCATCTTCAAGACCGGATGGCGCCTGAGAGCCTAACCAGAACGCGCTGTGTGTTACCGTATTACAACACCCTCAGATTATCGAATATAAACAGTAAAATGCGACTTTAAGTTGCCTTGTTGGCCTCGGGCTTGGGAACGATATGGGCTGCGCCGCTCGCCCCCTGAGCGGTGAAGAATGAAAGTACAAAAGAATGAAAAAGCAGTTTGTAGCAGGGCTGTTCGCAGCGGCTATGATGACGCCAGCCGCTGCGCTGGCTCAGGATTCCAACGAAACCGAAACATTCATCGGCGTATCAGCTGGCTACCATGATCTTGGTATCGGTTCCGACGAAGCCGAGGGTTTCGATATCGTCGATTCAAGCGGCACCAAATACTAACTGCGTGGTGGCTACCAGGAAATCGAACTCGACGTTGAAGAAATTCTGAATGTTGAGCTCGACGATGGCGACCTGGACGGTGTTGACACCAGCGATGGTGATCTGATCGTCGGTGCTGGCATCGATATTCCGCTCGCAGGCGGAAAGCTGCGTTTCAATGTCGACACAGTTTCGTTCGACACGGTCCGTGGCACCACTGGATTCGTTTTCTCTTTCTAATCATCGAGAAACAGGAACAGGCCGGCGGTGCGTTGCATCGTCGGCCTTTTTCTTTTGAGTGACATGATTGTCTCTGGCGGCTAGCGGGTAGCGCCATGAGCGAACGGTTCAAATTCACTATAAGCGCCACGGACGGCAAGGCCCGCACCGGGTGTATCAAGATGCAGCGGGGCGACATTCGCACGCCTGCCTTCATGCCCGTTGGGACCGCCGCGACGGTGAAGGCGATGAAGCCGGAGATGGTGCGAGAGATTGGCGCGGACATTATCCTTGGCAATACCTATCACCTGATGCTGCGCCCCGGTGCAGAGCGTGTTGCGCGCTTGGGCGGGTTGCATAGCTTCATGAACTGGCAGCGGCCGATCCTGACAGATAGTGGCGGCTATCAGGTTATGAGCTTATCCGATCTGCGCAAGCTAACCGAGCAAGGCGTCGAGTTCCGCAGCCATATCGATGGCTCCAAGCATATGCTCACGCCAGAAAGATCGATGGAGATACAGCGCTTGCTTGGGTCCGACATCGTCATGGCGTTTGACGAATGTCCGCGTGCAGATCAGCCCCGTGATGTGATCGCAGAAAGCATGGAGCTGTCGATGCGTTGGGCAAAGCGCAGCCGGGATGGCTTTGATAGCGGCGGAGAACACGCCGCAAAATCAGCCTTGTTCGGTATCCAACAGGGCGCGCTTGATGAAGATTTGCGCCAAATCAGCGCCGACAAGCTAACCGAGATCGGCTTTGATGGCTATGCAGTCGGCGGGCTTGCAGTGGGCGAGGGGCAAGAGGCAATGTTCGCAACGCTCGACTTTGCCCCAGACCAGCTACCTCAAGACAAACCGCGTTATCTAATGGGGGTTGGCAAGCCCGATGATCTGGTTGGCGCGGTGGAACGCGGGATAGATATGTTCGATTGCGTGTTGCCTACGCGATCAGGGCGCAATGGTCAGGCCTTTACCTGGCACGGGCCGCTTAATCTACGCAACGCCAAACACGCAGAAGACACCGGCCCGCTTGATGAAAGATGCGCCTGCGATGTCTGCAATACGTACTCGCGCGCCTATCTGCATCACCTGCAGAAATCGGGTGAGATCCTGGGGGCTATGCTGGTGACTGAGCACAATCTCAGTTTCTATCAGCAGTTGATGCAGGCCATGCGCGATGCGATTGCCGAAGAGCGCTTTGCAACGTTTGCTGCTGATTTCCGCCGTGATTACCTGTCCGCTTAGCGGTTCAAGAAGCTCTTCAGCCTTGCGCGCTTTTTGGCTGCCTCTGAGGGACTTTCGGTTCGCGCCATATTCTCAATTCGTTTGCGCCATTTCGGCAAAGGCTTGTCCGCTTCGCCATGCTTTACGGGTCTGAGGGCGAGAAAACGCAATGGCTTGAATCCACAGAAACCCAGAACCTGAAGTTTCCACCTCTTGATCAGCGCATTGCCATACATCAACCGCAAGAACAGCGGTGGGGTGTCCATAGTTGCGATAACATCGGCGGAGCGCCCTTCCATCAGTTTGTCCCACCAGTTGTCGTCATCATGATAGGCGAAGGTTAGGCCGGGTAAGAGGACGCGATCAAGCAAGCCTTTAAGGTGGGCTGGTTCGCTCCCCCACCACATTGGGAAGGCGACCACCAAATGATCGCAAGCATCCAGCAAGGCAGCGACACGATGGAAGCCCGGCTCTCATCCGGTTCGCTTGGCATAACCATGATGCAAAACCGGATCGAATTGCAGGTCACGCACCGCAATCCGATCGACTTCATCACCGTGTGCTAAACCTGCCTGATACAAGTCGAGAAGATGACTCGTAAGCCGGTTGGCATCAGGGTGCCCGTCAAGGATCAGGATACGCATTTCGCGGAGGATAGGCCCTGCAAAGGGATTTAGGCAAATACAAAAAGGGCGACCCGCAAAGGCCGCCCTGTTTGTATATCGTGCTGATCTCTTGGATTAGCGCGAGTAGAACTCGACCACGAGGTTCGGTTCCATCGTTACCGGATAAGGCACTTCGTCCAGCTTCGGCACGCGGGTGAACTGAACCTTGTCATTGCCGTCAGGGGCAACATAATCAGGAATGTCACGCTCTGGCAGGCTCTGGGCTTCGATAACCAGCGCCATTTCCTTCGCCTTGCTGCCGAGGCTGATCACATCGCCTACATCACAACGACGCGATGCAATGTTGCACTTCACACCGTTCACATAGATGTGGCCATGCGACACTATCTGACGTGCGGCAAAGATGGTTGGTGCAAACTTCGCGCGATACACGATCATGTCGAGACGGCGCTCAAGTAAACCGATCAGATTCTGACCGGTGTCGCCCTTCATTTTGGTTGCATCTTTGTAAGTAGAGCGGAACTGCTTCTCGGTTACGTCGCCGTAATAGCCCTTAAGCTTCTGCTTGGCGCGCAGCTGCAAGCCGAAATCGCTCATCTTGCTCTTGCGGCGCTGACCGTGCTGGCCCGGGCCGTAAGAACGCTTGTTCACCGGGGAATTGGGACGACCCCAGATGTTTTCGCCCATCCGGCGATCAAGTTTATGCTTCGAGCTGGTACGCTTCGTCATGGATTATCCTTCAAATTGCATGAGCCGCCCCTGTGGCGACCATTTAACCCGGCCTCGCTGCGTTTGAGAAAGTTTCAAGCGCGGCTACCGCTTCACCGGGGTGCGGAGCCAATTTGCGAAGGCGCGCAGATAGCAGGATTGTGCACCGCGTCAAGAGGGGGATCGGAGATCAGATGCCCCCTCGACAAACGCGCGCCAGAGGCTAAGAGCGCGGCCATGACTGATACGATTGTTATGCCTGCTGACTGTACTTCCATGATCGAAGTTCGGGCAGGCGTAGATGCAACTGACAGAGAGTTGATTGCGTTGCTTGAGCGCAGGTTTGACTACATGCGTGCCGCCGCGCGGATAAAACCATCGCGTGACACCGTACGGGACGAGGATCGCAAGGCTGCGGTGATCAACGCTGCAGGCGATGCAGCCGAAGCAAGAGGAATGCCTCGTGATCGCATCGAGGCAATCTGGGATCTCCTGGTCGAGAACTCGATCGCCTATGAATTCGAAATCTGGGACGCGACGCGCGATTGATCGAAGTCGCGTTCCAGAAACGAACTGCGTTTAGTTGCCGCGATTGAATTCGCGCCATTCCTTGCTCGTCATGCATACACGCTCTTTCTTGCGTGAACCCATGCCGGTGCTGATCCGGCGGCAAATCGGTTTGTCTTCGGCCTTTTCTTCTTGAGCTTGTTCGGCGGCGCGCTCTTCTTCTTGAACTTCGGGCTGAGCAGGTTCTGCTTGTGCGACCAGCGCAAGAGCTAGCATCGTAGAAAACATGAATAAAATCCTATGGATGGAGAGGGTTGGGGGGACGCGTACTTTAACTACACGCCCATCTGAATGTCTACAGAAGAACGCTCTGTTTCCTCGAGCGTTCCGCTTTATTTGCGATCACCACGATCAAGCGATGACAACACCCCGCGCAATGTTCGCACTTGCAAGTGATCCCAACCGGGTTTGGTCAGAACTGTCCGCAAGGTCCGTCGGGTAGCTTCTGCCCGCGCTTCCGGCAGAAAATAGCCCTTTGGTTCCAGCATGCGCTCCAGATGTGCGATCAAGCCATCTAGTTCCTCTTGAGGGGCGGGGGGAAGCGCTTCGTCTTCCGCAGTGGGTTGAACCAGATCGGCCTGCTTTGACCATTCATAGGCACACAAGATCACAGCTTGCGCGAGATTGAGTGAGCCGAATTCCGGGTTGATGGGAACTGTAAGGATCGTTCTGGCAAGAGCCACATCCTCTGTTTCCAGACCTGAACGTTCAGGCCCGAACAGGATCGCGCTCTTTCCAATCTCGGCGTGGATCGCGCTGCCTGCTTCGTCCGGCCCGACCACCGGCTTGGTAACGCCGCGCTTGCGCACAGTCGTGGCATAGACGTGGGCACAATCCGCGACAGCTTCGGCTGTGGTCTCGTAGACTCTTGCGCGTTCAAGAACGATATCCGCGCCAGCAGCTGAGGGGCCGGCATCGGGGTTGGGCCAGCCATCGCGCGGCGCAACAATACGCATTTCGGTCAGCCCGAAGTTGAGCATGGCGCGCGCTGCCTTGCCGATATTCTCACCCAGTTGCGGGCGAACCAGCACAAAGACGGGCTGGTTACTTTGTCCCATCTATCGCGGCTTCCTGCACAGTGCTGGCAAATTCTTCGAAGTCCTTGGCCTCTGAGAAGTCGCGATAAACACTGGCAAAGCGGATATAGGCGACGCTGTCGATCTGGCGTAGTCCGTCCATCACCATGCCGCCGATGCGAGAGGAGGCAACTTCGGGATCACCCGCTGTTTCAACCTGTCGCTGGATGCCAGAGACAAGCTGATCGATACGTTCCTGTTCTACCCCACGTTTGCGGCAGGCGAGTGTAACCGATTGCTCCAGCTTGCTGCGATCGAATGCCTCGCGCCGGTCTCCGCTTTTGACAACGATGACTTCGCGCAGCTGGACGCGCTCGAATGTCGTGAAACGCGCACCGCAGCTTGAGCATTGCCGACGCCGCCGGATCGAGGTGTTATCCTCGGTCGGGCGGCTGTCTTTAACCTGCGTGTCATCGTGGGCGCAAAATGGGCAGCGCATGATTTGTCGAAGCTATCCCGCTATTTCTTGACGCGGCTGTAGATCGCGATGCCTACACCCGCGATCAAACCAACAGGCCACGTCACGACGGGCAGAAGCGCGCCTGCGACTGCGCCGACAGCTGCGCCTGTAAGAACTGGCTTGGTTCCAGGGTGCTTCGCGCCCCCTTTGGCGATACCGACAACTTCGTCTTTCACATCTTCGAAGATGTTGCCTTCTTGAGGGTTCTTGTCAGTCATGGTTTAGCTCTCCGGGTAGACAGGAAAGGCTGCGCACAGCTCCGATACCCGACCGCGCACGGCTTCCTCGACCTGAGCATCGCCTTCCGGACCGTTCTTGGCAAGTCCGTCGACCACTTCGGCGATCAGCTTGCCGACCTTGCGGAATTCAGCGGGTCCAAAACCGCGGGTAGTGCCCGCTGGCGTGCCAAGGCGAATACCACTTGTTACAAAGGGGCTGCGCGTATCGTAGGGAATGCCGTTCTTGTTGCAGGTGAGCCACGCGCGGTCGAGGCCCTTTTCGGCATCCTTGCCGGTCACATCCTTGGCAGTCAGATCAACCAGCATGGAATGGTTGTCCGTCCCGCCCGACACGATGCGCAGACCGTTTTCCTCGAGGCTGGCCGCCAGAGCCCGAGCGTTTTCTACCACGGCGCTGGCGTAAGCCTTGAAGTCGGGGCGCAATGCCTCGCGGAATGCAACGGCTTTCGCTGCGACAACATGCATCAGTGGGCCGCCCTGCATACCGGGAAAAACCGCCATATTGATCGGCTTTGTCAGCTCTTCATCGTTCCACAGGATGATCCCTGAACGTGGACCGCGCAGGCTCTTGTGAGTCGTGCTGGTGACCACGTGAGCATGCGGGAAGGGTGAGGGGTGCGCACCGCCAGCGACCAGGCCCGAAATGTGGCTCATATCAACCATCAGATATGCACCGACTTCATCGGCCACCTTGCGGAAAGCCTCCCAGTCCCAAACGCGCGAATAGGCCGTGCCACCTGCGATGATGAGTTTAGGCTTATGCTCTTTCGCGATGGCCATGACATCGTCCATGTTGATACGCTCGTCTTCCTTGCGTACGCCATAGGCGACGGGATTGAACCACTTGCCGCTCATGTTCACGGGCGAACCGTGGGTCAGGTGGCCGCCCGAATTGAGGTCTAGGCCCATGAAGGTGTCGCCAGGCTGCAGCAGCGCAAGGAACACGGCCTGATTCATCTGGCTGCCCGAATTGGGTTGAACATTGGCGAAGTTGCACCCGAACAGTTCTTTCGCGCGATCGATTGCGAGTGTTTCAACCACGTCGGCATAGTCGCAACCGCCATAGTAACGCTTGCCGGGATAGCCTTCTGCATATTTGTTGGTGAACACGCTGCCGGTTGCTTCGAGCACGGCCTTTGAAGCAATATTTTCAGACGCGATCAGCTCGATCTTGTCTTGCTGGCGTTTCAGTTCCTTGCCAACCGCCTCTGCGATTTCAGGGTCGGCTTCAGCCAGGTTGTCATGCCAGAAACGGCGCATGATATCGGTATCGGTAGAGGGTGCTGTGCTCATTGGAGAGGCTCAATCGTGTCGGTGTTAAAGGGCGGGTTGGACAATTTGTCGACACGGCGCTGGTGGCGCCCGCCGGCAAATTCGGTGTCTAGAAATGTTGCAACGCAGGCCTTGGCCATTTCGATCCCGATCAGCCGCGCGCCCATGGCAATGCAGTTTGCGTCATTATGCTCGCGGCACAAGGCCGCCGACAAGGGCTCTGAAACCAGGGCGCAGCGCACAGCAGGATTGCGATTGACGCTAATTGAGATTCCGATCCCGCTGCCGCACAAGGCAATTCCGCGCTCTGCTGTGCCATCAGCCACAACTTCGGCCAGCTTGTAGCCATAGTCAGGGTAGTCGACGCTTTCGGTCGAATGGGGCCCAAGGTCTGCAACTTCGTGCCCGGCTTCCATCAGCCACTCTGCAAGCTCTGATTTGAGTTCGGTGGCGGCGTGGTCAGATGCAATCGCGATACGCATGTTGACCACATAGGGTAGGGTGATGATTCTCTCTACCCCGAATACCGGCTTTTCTACCGCGATCTGTGATCAGCTTACCTGCTTGCGTGCCCACGCCCAAAGTTTTTTGGCTTCAGCAGCAGCTTTTCCGGTCGCATCGATTTCTGAAGCGACCTCGCCCTTGGCAGAGGATCGGTGGAAGTCCGCGCGCTCGCCAAAGGTCACGGGGCAGGTTTTGAGACCAAACTGTTTTGCGGTCTCTTTGGCTTTTGCGATCTGGCGGGTCGCGCCTGCAGGCACAGCGTTAAGCACGACATAGGCGGGCTTGCCTGCGAACTCGATCATTTCAGCCACAGCTTCGAGCGCGTGCAAGTCAAACGCACGTGGGCGCGAAGGGATCAGCACCAGATCAGCGGCTTTGATTGCTTCGCGCATCGCAGCTTCGGCGTGTGGCGGCGTGTCGATGACCACCACGTCTACTTCGACCTGCTTATGCGCACGCTCGATGGTCTTCGCGAGCCGGGCAGGGGGGGCTGGTGACAACAAGCGGGTAGAAATCCCCGCGCCAGTCGCCCCACGTTGCCGCGGTGGCTTGCGGGTCGGTATCGATGACGCAGGCTGGCTGCTTCGCCTGCGTAGCGCTCGCGGCCAAGTGCAGGGCGATGGTGGTCTTACCCGACCCGCCCTTTTGGCTGATAATGGCAATGGTTGGCATGGTTCCAACCCCAAAATGCTGCACCGCACAATGGGTATCGCAATTCAAGCTAGAACGCGAGAGCGGAAAGCGCCTTTATGGGGAAAACCGACCTTACTGATCCAGGAACGAACGCATTTTCCGGCTGCGGCTTGGGTGCTTTAGCTTGCGCAGCGCCTTCGCTTCGATCTGACGGATACGTTCGCGAGTCACGGAGAACTGCTGGCCTACCTCTTCCAGCGTGTGATCGGTGTTCATGCCGATACCGAAGCGCATGCGCAGCACGCGTTCCTCACGCGGGGTGAGCGATGCGAGCACGCGAGTGACGGTTTCCTTGAGGTTCGCCTGAATCGCGGCATCCACAGGGATAATTGCGTTCTTGTCTTCGATAAAATCGCCCAGATGTGAATCTTCTTCGTCACCGATTGGTGTCTCAAGAGAAATCGGTTCCTTGGCGATCTTCATCACCTTGCGAACCTTTTCCAGCGGCATGGAGAGGCGTGCTGCCATTTCCTCAGGAGTGGGCTCTCGGCCTTCCTCGTGCAGGAATTGGCGCGAGGTGCGTACAAGCTTGTTGATCGTCTCGATCATATGGACCGGGATACGGATAGTGCGCGCCTGATCGGCAATCGAGCGCGTGATCGCCTGTCGGATCCACCAAGTCGCGTAGGTGCTGAACTTGTAGCCGCGGCGGTATTCGAACTTGTCGACCGCTTTCATCAGGCCGATGTTCCCTTCCTGAATTAAGTCAAGGAATTGCAGGCCGCGGTTGGTATATTTCTTGGCGATCGAGATCACCAGGCGAAGGTTGGCCTCAACCATTTCCTTCTTGGCGATACGCGCTTCACGCTCGCCCTTCTGTACCATGTTTACGATTCGGCGGAGTTCAGTCAGCGACATGCCGGTCTGGCTGGCGATGTCTGAGATTTCAGCGCGAATTCGATCAATTGCGTCGGCTTCCTTTTCAGCGAAGGCCGCCCATTTCTTGTCTTTCTTTGCGTTGGCTTCGAGCCAGCCGTCGTCCAGCTCATTGCCGACATAGGCTTTCAGGAAGTCGAGGCGTTTGACTTTATGACGTTCGGCCAACCGCAGCATTTGGCCGCCGAGCGCCGTCAGGCGGCGGTTGAACGCATACAGATTATCCACCAGGAATTCGATCTTGGTGGCGTGGAACTGCATGCTTTCCACTTCACCGGTCAGCTCTTCACCAAGCTTCTCGTAGCGGTTTTCCTTGGTCTTCGGGAATTCATTGCCGGCAGCGAGTGTTTCGACACGCTCGGCCTGGAGTTTTTCGAACTTCTTGAAGGTCTGCGTGATGCGCGCGAAGCGTTCGATTGCGTCAGGTTTTAGCGCTTCTTCCATCTGCGCGAGCGACATGGTGTTGTCTTCATCTTCATCGTCGTCGCTTTTCTTGCCTTCGCCGTCTTCGCCTTCTTCGCCGTCATCTTCGTCTTCGACATCATCATCGTCGCGAATAGTCGGGCCAGCGGTCTCTTCCGAGATATCGTCATCATCGTCATCTTCGGCGCCGTCTTGCAGCTTTTCTGCAGGCGGTTCCTTGGATAGCATCGCGTCGAGATCCAGGATCTCGCGCAGCTGCATTTCTTCATTGTTGAGCGCTTCGGACCACTGAATGATCGCGTGGAACGTGATCGGGCTTTGGCAAAGGCCCATGATCATCATGTCACGGCCAGCCTCAATGCGCTTCGCAATCGCGATTTCGCCTTCACGGCTGAGCAATTCCACTGCGCCCATTTCGCGCAGATACATGCGCACCGGATCGTCGGTTCGGTCACCGGTTGTCGTCTTCTTGGCAGCCGCCGCCGCTGTAGGCTTCTTCGCGTCTTTCTTGCCTTCATCGACCTGCATTTCAGCCACTTCGGCTTCCTGCTCGGCTTCAGCTTCAGCATCTTCGTCACTCTCGACGATCTGCACGCCCATTTCAGACAAAGCGGTCTGGACGTCCTCGATTTTTTCGGAATCCATATCCGTTGGCAAAGCTTCGTTCAGCTCGTCCAGCGTGACGTAGCCCTTCTTCTTTGCCTTGGTCATCAGCTTCTTGATCGAAGCTTCGTTGAGGTCGATCAGCGGAGCGTCGTCATCTTTGTTCGGTGCGCTTTTTGTCCGTGAAGCCATAGGTCCAAATCAGTCCGTGTTCATGTCGGAGAGCTGCTCGAATTCAGCACCCTCGCGAGAAATTTCTGTCCCGGCCGGTTTCCCGGCCTTGCGTCGTCCAAATTCCTTCAGACGTAAATTCAGTGTAGCCAACCGTTCCCGCAAACGCGTCTGCTCTGCAAACGCCCCTTCTGGGTCTTCATCAAACCGCGCCTTTGCAGCCTCGAGGGCAGACAAGAGGGCCGGCCTCTCGACCAGTAACGCAACGGCTTCAGCCAATTCCTCGCGCGCATCTACCGGGTCGGTGCTTTCTCGCAGGAAAGCGTATCGTTTGTTATCCGGTGGGGCAGGAAGGCCTTCTGCGCCTGATATGGCGACTTGCCCGTGCGAATCAAGCGTTTCTGACAGTTCAAGCAAGCTTTCGACAGTTTCTGTCATTTTTGCATCATTCTGTGCGAGTTTACCCAAGGCTTCGGTGTGCCGGACAATTTCGCTTGGATGCTGCAAAAGCCCATGGATAACCGCGCGCGTAAACTCGTCACGCGCGCCGCCAGACAGAGCGCGTTGCAGCTTGGAGGCGGCATCACTGGAAAGGCGGGGGCTGGGCTGCCAAGTTGAGCGGGAGCCAGGTTTCCAATCGCGTTTAGGGCGTGGTGGAAAAGCGAAATCGGAAAAACGCTCCAGCAATTCACGTTTGTAAAGCGCGCGAATATCGGCATGTTGGATCGTATCGACATGCTCCAGCAAACGCGCTTTCAAGCCGGCCTTGTCCTCTGGCGTACTGAGTTCCTGCGCGTCGCGCTCAAAAATCCACAGGTTGTCGAGCAGGCTGGCCGGGCTCGCGAGTAGTTTTTCAAGCGCACCCGCGCCTTGTTTTTTGATCAGATCATCCGGATCGAGCCCGGCGGGCAGGCGCACAATCGACAATGTCTTTCCAGGTTGCAACATCGGCAAAGCGCGTCCGATCGCTCGCATCGCCGCACGCCGCCCGGCATTGTCGCCATCGAAACACAAAATTGGCGCATCGACCAAGCGCCATAACAAGGTCAGCTGGTTTTCCGTGAGCGCGGTGCCGAGCGGCGCCACCGCATCGGTAATGCCCGCATTGGCCAGCGCGATGACATCCATATAGCCTTCAACCACGACCAAACGATTGGTCTGGCGGCTAGCGGGCCCTGCGCGGTGCAGATTGTAAAGCGTGCGGCCCTTGTCGAACAGCGGGGTGTCGGGCGAGTTTAGGTACTTCGCCATGCCATCGCGCGACTCAAGAATGCGCCCGCCGAATGCGATCACGCGCCCGCGTTGATCCTGTATGGGCAGCATCAACCGGTCACGAAAGCGGTCATAGGGTGTTTTGTCTTCAACACTGATCTGCATTCCGCTTTCGACCAACATTGCGTCATCGAAGTCGGACAATGCGCTTTTCAGGGCGATTTTGCTGTCTGGCGCATAGCCGAAGCCGAATTCTTCGACGATGCGGCGGCTGAAACCTCTTGAGCGCAGATATTCGCGAGCGCTCTCCCCGTCCGGCCCATACAGATTGGCGGCAAACCACTTCTGTGCCGCTTCGGTCACATCGACCAGGCCGGCGCGCTTCTCCGCGCGTTTCGCGGCCACAGGATCGGGGGCCGGAACCTCCATACCTGCCTGCGCAGCCAGTTCCTTGATCGCGTCAATAAAGGGCAGCCCACGCTGGTCGGTCATCCATGAAATTACATCGCCATGCGCGCCGCAGCCGAAGCAGTGGTAGAAACCCTTCTGATCATTGACCGTGAAGCTGGGCGTCTTCTCATTGTGGAACGGGCAGCAAGCCTTCCACTCACGCCCCGCACGTTGCAGCTTGGTCGTCCGCATGATGACGGAAGACAGCGTCACACGTGCGCGCAATTCATCCTTCCATTGCGGGGTTATCGACATAGGTTACCAATGCGCGGGATGCGCGCCATGTTCAAGCGTCGGCTGTGGACCAGCCTGTGCCAATCTCAAGAAAGCGCGGCTTTTACCATTCCGCTGGCGAGCCCCATGTCGAGTTCGGCGCCGTGGCGCTTCTTCAGCTCGCCCATGACGCGGCCCATATCCTTGATCGATTCGGCGCCGACGTCGGCCTTCACCGCTTCGATTGCGGCCTTGGTAGCGGCCTCGTCCATCATTGCGGGCAGAAATTCCTCGATCACTGCCAGTTCAGCGCGTTCCTGATCCGCCAGTTCCTTGCGCCCGCCATCGTCGTACATCTGGATTGATTCCTTGCGCTGCTTGGCCATCTTCTGCAGCACTTCGATGACCAGATCGTCGTCATTATCCGGCGCCTTGCCGGTACGCGCTTCGATATCGCGATCCTTGATCTTGGCGGCGATCAGGCGAAGCGCGGCGGTGCGATCCTTCTCACCTGCCTTCATGGCAGTGATCGTGGCGGCCTTGATGTCATCGCGCAGTTTCGCTTCGGGCATTTGATTGTCTTTCTTGTGGATGGATTCGTATGCAAGCGCCGATAGCGCAAAATACCCTGCACAGATAGGTTGACGGACCCGTTACGCAAGCTTAGCGGATGGGTCTTAGCGACATCGCCGGAAAACCCTTGAATTTGGAGAGCCCGAATGGCTTCTGCCTCTACGCCTGCGCAACCCACTGGAGCTACCGGCGTATTGGTATTGGCCGATGGCACGGTAATCTGGGGAAAGGGGTTCGGCGCGAGCGGCGATGCATTGGGCGAGGTGTGCTTCAACACCGCGATGACCGGCTATCAGGAAGTGATGACCGATCCGAGCTACGCGGCGCAGATCGTAACCTTCACATTCCCGCATATCGGCAATGTCGGCGCGAACCCTGAAGACATTGAAAGCAAGGTTGAAGGCGCAGTGGGCTGCGTGGTGCGCGAAGATGTGACGCAGCCGAGCAATTTCCGCAGCATCGAAGGCTTCACCGAGTGGATGGCGGCGAATCGAAAGATCGGCCTATCGGGCGTCGATACCCGTGCATTGACCCGACGTATCCGGATGAGCGGCGCGCCCAATGCGGTGATCGCACATTCGCCTGAGGGTAAGTTTGATATCCCGGCTTTGGTTGCGAAGGCACAAGGCTGGGCGGGGCTAGAGGGGATGGACCTCGCCAAGGTTGTCACGCGCGAAGCCCGCGAAGACTGGAGCGGTTCGTACTGGCAGCTCGGCCACGGCTATGGCGAAGGCGAGGGCGCAGATCGCCCGCACGTCGTTGCGATAGATTACGGCGCAAAAGACAATATCTTCCGCAATCTTGTGCGCGCCGGGGCGAATGTAACCGTGGTTCCTGCCAAGACCTCGCTGGAGGATGTGCTGGCGCTGGAGCCTGCGGGCGTGTTCCTGTCGAACGGTCCGGGCGATCCGGCGGCGACGGGCGAGTATGCGGTGCCGGTGATCAAGGCTCTACTGGAACGTGACATTCCGCTGTTCGGCATTTGCCTGGGGCACCAGATGCTTGCGCTGGCAGCGGGCGCGAAGACGGTTAAGATGCATCAGGGGCACCGCGGCGCGAACCATCCGGTTCAGCGTGTGGGCGAAAGCTGGGGGCACAGCGAAACGCTGGTTGAAATCACCAGCATGAATCACGGCTTTGCGGTGGATGCCGACAGCCTGCCTGACAATGTCGAGCAGACGCATGTCAGCCTGTTCGATGGCAGCAATTGCGGCATTTCGATCAAGGGCAAGCAAGCCTTCGGCGTCCAATACCACCCCGAGGCCTCACCCGGCCCGCAAGACAGCTTCTACCTGTTCGAGAAATTCGTGGGGATGTTGGGGTGAGGCGAACCAAACTTATCTGGTTTGCTTTTGGTGCTTCTTCGGTTCTCGCAAGCTGGGCTATTTCGGTCTCTTTATTTGAGGCTGAAGAAGAGGCGCCAATGCCTCACATAGTGATCGGCGCTCCTGACATTCGTTATGCTGAGTCAGATTTCGATGAACTCGAGAACCTTAGTTTGAAAGTGGGCGAAGTTATTAGCCAATGTGGCCTGGAAGCATTCGAGATTGAATTGAACCGTCATGGTCTGGCTTATGCCGTTCCTATTACGGAGGAAATCGAGCCCTCTTTGTGTTGTCTCGTAGTGAACTTCGGAAACTCGCCTGAGCCAGTTTCCCTCGAAATAAAGGCTAGTTGATGCCCAAACGCACTGACATCTCCTCGATCCTCGTTATTGGCGCAGGCCCGATCATCATCGGCCAGGCGTGCGAGTTTGATTACTCCGGCACGCAGGCGATCAAGGCGCTGAAGGAAGAGGGCTATCGCGTCATTCTGGTGAACTCGAACCCGGCGACGATCATGACCGATCCCGAATTTGCCGACGCGACCTATATCGAGCCGATCACGCCCGAAATCGTCGAGAAGATCATCGCCAAGGAGCGGCCAGACGCTGTGCTGCCAACGATGGGTGGGCAAACCGCGCTGAACTGCGCGCTCTCGCTCAACAAGATGGGCGTGCTGGAGAAATACGGCGTCCAGATGATCGGCGCCGATGCCGAAGCCATCGACAAGGCCGAAGACCGGCTGAAATTCCGAGACGCGATGGACAAGATCGGCTTGGAAAGCGCACGCAGCGGGATCGCGCATTCATTGGACGATGCTCTGAAAGTTCTCGAGCGAACCAAATTGCCCGCGATCATCCGCCCCAGTTTTACTCTGGGCGGCACCGGCGGCGGCATTGCCTATAACAAGACCGAATTTGAACGCATCGTTCGCGAAGGGCTGGATGCATCGCCAACCACAGAAGTTCTGATCGAGGAATCGCTGCTAGGGTGGAAAGAATATGAGATGGAGGTTGTCCGCGACAAGCATGACAACTGCATCATCATCTGCAGTATCGAGAATGTCGATCCGATGGGCGTGCACACCGGGGATTCGATCACTGTCGCACCCGCGCTGACGCTGACCGACAAGGAATACCAGATCATGCGCACCGCGTCTCTGAACGTGCTGCGCGAGATTGGCGTCGAAACCGGCGGCTCCAACGTCCAGTTTGCGGTCAATCCCAAAGATGGCCGCCTGATTGTGATCGAGATGAACCCGCGCGTGTCGCGTTCGTCTGCGCTTGCTTCCAAGGCAACCGGTTTTCCGATTGCGCGCGTCGCGGCAAAGCTGGCGGTTGGTTACACGCTCGACGAGATTACCAACGAGATTACCGGCGCAACCCCGGCATCGTTCGAGCCGACTATCGACTATGTTGTGACCAAGATCCCACGCTTTGCGTTCGAGAAATTCAAGGGCACGGAGAACGAGCTTGCGACCGCGATGAAATCGGTCGGCGAAGTCATGGCGATTGGGCGTAACTTCCAGGAATCGATGCAGAAGGCGCTGCGCGGGCTGGAAACCGATCTCGATGGGTTCAACCGCGTACTCGCGCTGGAAGGTGTATCGCGCGAAGTGCTGACCGCGGCGCTCAGCAAACGTACGCCGGACCGGTTGCTAAATGTCGGGCAATCATTCCGCGAAGGCATGTGCGTCGAAGAGATCCACACAATCACGAGCTATGACCCGTGGTTCCTGCGCCAGATCGAAGAGATTATCGCTGCTGAAAAGCAGATTTCCGAAGATGGCTTGCCGCGCGATGCGGCGGGGCTGCGCAAGCTTAAGTCGATGGGCTTTTCTGACAAGCGCCTGGCAACATTGGCTGTGCGTTCAGTCGGCGTTGCAGGCAGTCTGGGCGAAACACAGGCGAGACGTTCCGGCCTGCTGCACGATGCCTTGCAGGCGATGGCGGGTGCGACCAGCGAAGCCGAAGTGCGCGCGCTGCGCGAAAAGCTGGGCGTGCGGCCTGTTTTCAAGCGGATCGACAGCTGCGCAGCGGAATTCGAAGCCATCACGCCGTATATGTATTCTACCTATGAGGTACCGACATTCGGCGAGCCGGAATGTGAAGCTGATCCGTCAGAGCGCAAGAAGGTCGTGATCCTGGGCGGAGGCCCGAACCGGATCGGGCAGGGGATCGAGTTCGATTATTGCTGTGTGCACGCCTGTTTTGCGTTGGCCGAGCAGGGTTATGAAACCATCATGGTCAATTGCAATCCGGAAACGGTGTCGACTGATTATGACACGTCCGATCGCCTGTATTTCGAGCCGCTGACCGCAGAAGATGTGCTGGAGATCATGCGCGTCGAAATGTCCAAGGGCACTCTGGCAGGTGTGATCGTGCAATTTGGCGGGCAGACGCCGCTAAAGCTGGCACAGGCGCTGGAAGATGCAGGCGTGCGAATCCTTGGCACTTCGCCGGATGCGATCGACCTGGCCGAAGATCGCGAACGCTTCGCCAAACTGGTCGACAAGCTCGGCCTGAAGCAGCCGGACAATGGCATTGCATATAGCCGCGACGAAGCCGCAGCTGTGGCAGCGCGGATCGGCTATCCGGTGCTGCTGCGCCCGTCTTACGTTTTGGGCGGCCGTGCGATGGAAATCGTCGACAGCGAAGCGCAACTCGATGACTACATCCGCACCGCTGTGAACGTATCGGGCGACAGTCCCGTATTGGTTGATCAATATCTTCGCGATGCGATTGAATGCGATGTCGATGCCCTGTGTGATGGCAAGGAAGTGCGCATTGCGGGCGTGATGCAGCATATCGAGGAAGCGGGCGTCCATTCGGGCGATAGCGCGTGCACATTGCCGCCATATTCGCTTCCGGCTGATATCGTTGAAGAGATGGAGCGCCAGGCAGATGCGCTTGCCAAGGCGCTGAATGTCGTGGGCCTGATGAATGTCCAGTTCGCGGTGAAGGATGGCGAGGTCTATCTGATCGAGGTGAACCCGCGCGCGTCACGCACGGTGCCCTTCGTCGCCAAAGCAATCGGTCAGCCGGTGGCAAAGATCGCTGCCAGGGTAATGGCGGGCGAACCGCTCTCTAACTTTGAGCCGTTCAAGCGCGACTTGCCATACATGGCAGTGAAAGAGGCGGTTTTCCCGTTCAGCCGTTTCCCCGGCGCGGATCCGATTCTTTCACCGGAAATGAAATCGACCGGCGAAGTCATGGGCATCGATTTGACCTTCGAAGCGGCCTTCCTCAAGTCGCAACTCGGGGCCGGCATGAAACTGCCGTCTGAAGGAACTGTGTTCGTATCGGTCAAGGATAGCGACAAGGCGTACATCCTTCCGGCAGTAAAGTCTCTGATCGAGCAAGGCTTCAGCGCAATTGCCACAGGCGGCACGCAGACCTATCTGAGCGAGCAGGGATTGGCCGTTGAACGCGTCAACAAGGTTGCCGAAGGACAGCCGCATATTGTCGACAAAATCATCGATGGCGATGTGGATTTGATTTTCAATACAACCGAAGGCTGGCAGAGCTTGCTGGACTCAAAATCGATCCGCGCTTCGGCCCTGGAGGCGAAGTTACCATACTATACAACAGCCGCCGCATCGCTGGCCGTTGCCAATGCAATTCGTGCTATAAGCGCAAGTGACCTTGAAGTCCGGTCATTGCAGGACTATTATCGCTAGCGAAACTTAGCTCTTTCCCCACATTTCAAGCGTGACCAAGCCGCTTCGACAGAAGCGGTCACGTTCGAAATGACTGTGATTTCAGTAGGGAAGAGCGCTGAAGGAAAGACTGGATGGCTACGATGGAAAAGGTTCCAATGCTGGCAGAGGGTTACGAACGGCTGACAGCCGACCTCAAAGTGCTGCGCGAGGAACGACCCAAGATTGTTGATGCGATTGAGGAAGCTCGCGCACATGGCGATCTGTCCGAGAACGCTGAATATCATGCCGCGAAGGAGCGTCAGGGCCAGGTTGAGGCCATGATCGGCGACATCGAAAGCAAGGTGAGCCGCGCGCAGATTATAGATCCTGCAACGTTGAGCGGTAACCGGATTGTATTCGGCGCGACCGTTACATTGCTTGATGAAAACGATAAGCCGATCAAATATCAGATCGTTGGCGAAACAGAAGCTGATGTGGCATCGGGCCGCATCTCTTACAGTTCACCGCTTGCGCGCGCTCTGATCGGCAAAGAGGTCGACGACGAGATCGAAGTGACTGTCCCGTCAGGCGACAAGTTCTATCTCGTCAGCAAGATCGAATTCATCTGATCTCGAATTGAGCGGCGTTCAATCGAGCGCTTTCTCCATCGCGTAGTTGTGGATCGGCACATCTTGCCCGGCATGTGCGATGTAAAAGTCGCGTCTATGCGTCACGATATAGCCCGCACGTTCAAATGCCGGGCGAGCAAGCTCGCTCGCTTCGGTGTATAGGCGCGAACACCCCCGCGCACGTGCTTGTTCCTCGGCCGCTTCTAGCAGCAAATCAGCCAAACCTTGCCGAGTGTGATTCGGGTGGCAGTAGAGGTGGTCCAGATGTCCGTCTTGTTCGAGAATGGCGTAGGCGACAGGATCATCGTCTGAGCCAACTGCGACCATTATCCTATCGCCTGCCGATATGCGCTCAAAGATGCGAGATTCTGCGGCGGGTGACCTCGCCGCCCATGCTGCAACTTGCTCGTTCGTATAGCCATGCGCACCCACAACGCGGACAGCTTCCGCGAAGATTTCGCCGAGGCGTGCGGCATCGATGCTCCAGAACAGGCGAAGAGAATACGACATTAGTTGGATTTATGCGTCCGGTTCGAGCAGCTTGTGAATGTGCACCACGACATACTTCATTTCAGCATCATCAACGGTGCGCTGGGCCTGGCCACGCCATGCCTCAACCGCGTCCTCATAATTGCTGAACACGCCGACGACGTGGATGCTTTCCGGGTCCTGAAATTCGTATGATCGCGGATCACTGACGCGGCCACCCATAACAAGGTGGAGTCGTTGTTTGGTTTCGAGTTCGGCCATGGATTGTCCTGTAAGCTTGTTCTGATGCCGCGCGAAATAAACAAGTGTGCCGCAGAGGCAAGGGGAGGGGCTTGTGCAGGTCTATTCTTGATCGGTCTTTTGTTGTTCGATCAAATCCTGGCCCTTCGCAAGACCAACTTCCTTTGGTGCATGATTGGCTTTCTCATACATTGCCAGCGCAAATCCTATTGCGGCGTCGATAGCGATCCGGGCGAGAATTCCGCCTGTCCTGGCTGCCTTGCGGCCACGCCGGCTAAGGCTTCCAATCGTCAACCCCAAAACAACCGCCCCGCCGATCACCACCAATGGATTTTGTTTGGCAAAATCAAAGGCTGCACCGGCAGCATCCGCCACGATCTCTTCGGGAGGCCGGTCACTGAAGCGCGCTTGAGCAGCCGCGATCCGTTCTTTAAGCGCTTCGCGCTTGTGTTCACGCGTCATCGTCGGTCTCCAAAGCTTCTTCTTCGGCAGTTGTCGCAAACAGTTCAGTTAAAGGTTTCCAGGCCAGTGCGACGGCAACGACGCTGGCGGCCCCGGCAACGGCAGCCGCAATCACCTTTGCAGGTGTTCCCGCGTTTTCGAGTTTTTCCAGCGCAGGATTACCAATCTTGTCCGCTAGTTTTTCCCCGATACGTTGACCGGACAGGCCATGGCGAACCTGTGCTATCTGCGCCAACAATATCGAGCGGGCCGCGCTGCGAATGGCCTTGTCTTCCTTTAATTGCCGTTTGAGATCAGTCATCAGTCTCTCCCGAACTTTTGTCGAATGCTTCACCAATGTCACGCGCGGATCCACGTGCACGACTCAAGAACGCGAGAGCGCCAAGCAGCAATGCGCCTACAACTACGGTAGTGGCGCCGAATGCGGTAAGGCAGGGAGTCAATCCAATCACCGCTCCAACCACGAGTGCAATCAAAGCGAGATGAAGAAACCCGATCGCCATAAGGCCGGACAGAACTGCGGTTTTGCTGCGGTTCGCTGCAAATGCAAGACGGGTTTTCTGGAATCCAATCTCAGCCTCGAATAGCGTTTTACCATCGTCAGCGAGTGCGGTCAGATCATCGATCAAAGAGGATTCAGGAGGCGCAGAATCCTTCTCGCCGCGAACCGCAGCGTTCAATTCGTCCTCCAATTCGGCCGGGCTGCGTTCAGCCCGATCCGTATCGCTCATGATCAGCCCCTTCCGTGTGGCGCTTTATTTGCTCCCACGGAATAGCCGAGCAATGATGAAGCCTGCAATAGCTGCGATACCAAGCGCTGTGCCCGGGCTTTTCCGCACGAATTCACGCGCATCTTCGCCGATCTCATCTACGCTTTTGGCTTCCAGCTTGGCAGAGGCTTCCTGAAGGCTACGCGATGCCTTGCGAGCATAGTCGCCATATTGCTCGCCGACCTTCTCATCAATCTGAGGGGCCACGTCTGCTACAATCTTGCCAAAAGATGACAGCGCATCGCTCGCGCGAGTCTTGCCCTCAACCGCCAGATCGCTGGCTTTTGTTTTGGCTTCATTGCCGTAATTCTTTGCTTCCGACACGAGATCCGTTCCTTTCTCACGGGCCTGTTGACGATAGGCGCCTGCACGTTCGCCAGCCTCCGCCTTCAATGCGGCAGCACCGGCCCTTGCTTCGTCAAGCGCCGCGTTGAAGCGCGATTTCGCTTCAGCGGTATTGCTCTCAGGCGCATTTGCCTTGGTTGTTTTCTTTGCTGCCGGCTTCTTGGCGGCAGACTTTCGGGTCTTGGTTTTGCTGGTTTCTGCCATGATCCGTCCTTTGCCTAATGTGTTAAAGCGTTCGGCATGAATACGTCTGCCGAACCTACTAATTCTGCAACGCGGCTTGCACCACGATGAGCGGGCGCATAGAGCGCGATTGCAACCCTCATATGGGGGTGTTTTACCCGAATACAACAGTCCCATCCAGGAGCCTGAAAATGACTGCAATTATCGACCTCCATGGCCGAGAAATTCTTGATAGCCGCGGAAACCCGACAGTGGAAGTCGATGTTTTGCTTGAGGACGGAAGTTTCGGGCGCGCCGCAGTGCCATCAGGCGCCTCGACTGGCGCACATGAAGCGGTAGAACTGCGTGATGGTGACGCAGATCGCTACCTCGGCAAGGGTGTGCTCAAGGCGGTGGATGCAGTGAATACCGAGATCGCCGATACAATCCTTGGCTTGGATGCGGAAGATCAGCGCGACGTCGATTTCGCCATGATCGAACTGGACGGGACGCCGAACAAGGGACGGATCGGGGCGAATGCCATTCTGGGCACCAGTCTTGCGGTGGCAAAGGCAGCGGCCAATGCGCGCGGCCTGCCGCTCTACTCATATCTTGGCGGTGTGTCTGCGCATGTCCTGCCGGTACCTATGATGAACATCATCAATGGCGGCGAACATGCCGACAATCCGATCGATATTCAGGAATTCATGATCATGCCGGTTGGGGCAAGCAGCCTGGCCGAAGCGGTGCGTTGGGGCGCAGAGATATTCCATACCCTCAAAAAGGGCCTGTCAGACAAAGGCTTGTCGACAGCTGTCGGCGACGAGGGCGGGTTTGCGCCTGATTTGGCCAGCACGCGCGCCGCACTCGATTTCATTATGGCATCGATCGAACGGGCTGGCTTCAAAACTGGCAGCGAAGTCGTGTTGGCGCTTGATTGTGCGTCTTCCGAGTATTTCTCTGAAGACCGGTACGAGATGAAGGGTGAGGGGACATCGCTTTCGAGCGAGGAAATGGCTGATTATCTCGCGGTGCTTTGCAATGATTATCCCATTCGGTCGATCGAAGACGGTATGGATGAAGATGATCTTGAAGGCTGGAAAATCCTGACCGACAAGATTGGTGGCAAGGTTCAGCTTGTGGGTGACGACTTGTTCGTTACCAATCCGGCACGCCTTGCCATGGGTATCGACAAGGGGCTGGGCAATGCGCTGCTCGTGAAAGTCAATCAGATCGGCTCGCTCACAGAAACACTGGCTGCGGTCGATATGGCACACCGCGCGGGCTATACATCTGTAATTAGCCACCGCTCGGGCGAAACCGAGGATTCCACCATCGCTGACCTGGCAGTCGCAACCAATTGCGGGCAGATCAAAACCGGCTCGCTGGCGCGCTCTGACCGTTTGGCGAAATACAATCAGCTGATCCGGATCGAAGAAGAGCTGGGCGCGAACGCAGTTTACGCCGGCGCCGGCTGCTTCGGTCGGCTTGCCTGACTAGCCGCCAAAGCGTTCCTGCAAATTGAGCAAGGCGAGGGCGGCTTCGGCTGCTTCGCCACCCTTGTTCTTTTGTGCAGGGTCTGCGCGCACCAGCGCCTGATCTTCATTCTCGACCGTCAGGATGCCGTTGCCAATGGCGATGCCATCCATGGTCAGCGCCATGATCGCGCGAGCGCTTTCGCCGGCGACTATCTCGAAGTGGTAGGTCTCGCCGCGGATCACCACGCCAATCGCTACGAAACCGTCATACTGATCGCTTTCCAACGCGAGAGCGATTGCGCCGGGAATTTCCAGCGCGCCGGGAACGGTCAGAACTTCGGCCTCATACCCTGCCGCTTCTATCGTGGCCTTCGCACCAGCGATCAGCATGTCATTCAAATGACCGTAAAAGCGTGCTTCAACTATCAGAATTTTCGCCATTTTAGTCAATCCGGAATAGGCATATGGTCGACGATATTGAGGCCATAGCCTTCAATCGCGACAACATTGGGTTGGGAATTGCTGAGCAGGATCATGTCATGGATCTTGAGGTCTGCAAGAATTTGCGAACCAATGCCCACATTTCTGATCTCATCCTCTTCGCTATAACTACCTGTGGCCGGGCGGTCGCGAAGGACAACGATGACGCCTGAACCATGCTGGCCAACGGCCTGCATGGAACGCTGCAAAACGCGTTTGCGTTCGCCGGGTTGACCAAGAACATCGTCCAGCACCGAGATCGGGTGCACCCTGGCAAGAGTGGGCTCACCGTGTACTACATGCCCCTTTTGCAGAACCAGCGCTTCACTCCCGTCGACGGTGTTCCGATAGGTGATGAGTTTCCACTGCCCGCCATAATCGGATTCAAACGTACGCTCGCTAACCCGCTCGACCAAGTGGTCGTTGCGGCGGCGATATTCGATCAGATCGCGGATTGTACCAATTTTGAGGTCATGCTTCCGCGCAAATCCGATCAGATCGTCTAGCCGAGCCATGCTGCCATCTTCGTTCATGATCTCGCAGATCACGCCGGAGGGATTGAGCCCCGCAAGGCGCGAAATATCTACCGCTGCTTCGGTATGTCCGGCGCGCACCAGAACCCCGCCATCGCGTGCAGTCAAAGGGAACACATGGCCGGGTTTGACAATGTCGCCGGGGCCCTTGGTCGCATCAATCGCGACAGAGACTGTCCGCGCCCTGTCGGCGGCTGAAATGCCGGTGGTTACGCCTTCTTTCGCCTCGATCGAAATGGTGAAGGCGGTTTGCATACTTTCAGTGTTGTTCGCGGTCATGGGTTCAAGCCCCAAGGCTTCAACCCGGCTGCGACTCAGCGCCAGACAGATCAAACCGCGGCCGTATGTCGCCATAAAGTTGACAGCATTGGGAGTGGCCATCTGTGCAGGTATGATCAGATCGCCTTCGTTCTCCCGATCTTCGTCATCGACCAGAATGTACATCCGGCCGTTCCGGGCCTCGTCAATAATTTCCTCGATACCGACAAGGGCAGGGCGGTCGTCGTTGCCCGACAGAAAGTTTTCGAGCTTGGCTAACGTTTCAGCTGTGGGGTTCCAGCCATCTTCTGTGCATTCGCGCAGTGTGTTTGCGTGAAGGCCGGAGGCTCGAGCCAGACCGGCTTTGGTGAGTTCGCCCGAGGAAACAATCTCACGGACGCGTGTGATGATTGATGTGTCCATTCATCATTAGTATCACATCGGGATGTGATTTCAAGGCTGGTCGCCCTATCAGAATCACGCAACTTCACACCAAGATGTGTAAGTGTTCGTGAAGCCAGTATCGCAGCAATGCCGCTCTGCATTACCTTCTCGAATATCGCCTGGCAGACGCGCCAAAAGTCGCGTGCGCGCGGCTCCATTGCGCTCAAAGCTGCGCCCGATTGCGAATACTACCTTTCAAAGAACGAAAGCATCGTGAAGCTATCCAACACCAAAATGAAGGATGCTGAGCCGCCTAATTTACAGACATTCAAGCTGTTGTCTGTCGGTTTAGATGACGGCGGTTCGAGTGCGGTGCTCGAACTAACAGAGGGCACAGCAAGCGAACGAAACAAGCCACTCACTGCCAATCAGAAGCTGGCCAAAGATTCCTACATCGAGGTCGCAATCAAAAGCGGGATCTGGAATGATGAAGGCTTTGCAGGTCTTCATCTGGATGATTGGCGACCTGCCTTCTACGCCATCCACTCAGGCGACAACACCGACACAAAGAAGCGTGCCTTTAGTCGATCACGCGACAGTCTCTCAAAAGACGGGTTAGTCGCGGTTCGAGGGGATATTTATCTCTGGAATGATGAAGGCATTGTCTTTGCCATATCTATGAGGCGGGACACGGGACAACAGCGGGACATGTCCCGATGCAGAAGCCGAATAGGCGGGACGGGACACAACCCTATAGGGGTGTCCCATGTCCCCCTCGGTCTGGGGGTTGTGAATTGGTCTTGGGTGCGGACTTCCATGATTCCCGATACCTTCTCAGCCAGCCTGTTTCTCTTCTCAAAGCAAGAAGGCAACGAAGTTGTGACCAGTCTCGACAGCTAGGTCGATGTAGCGTGAATCGCCGTTATGTGTCTGTTTTTGCTTTGGAGATTTGTAAATGTCGACTGTGGTTTCCATCGTTTTCGGCCTTGCTGCCATCGCCTTGATGCTCAGCGGCATTGCCTCGTTCGTTTTCTGGGAATTGCAGTGGTTCTGGTCAAACTGGGATGGGGTTCGCCTCTCGGAGGTTTTGCTTTTACTCACATGGAGTGTCGCTGATCGGGCCAAGCGCAAACTGCAAGCCCAGCCTTGATAAGAGGCTAGAGTGAAGCCACCCGTTCGCATTCCTCCCGCCAGTAAGCAAAGTCGAACCCTTATCGCCTTGGCCATCGATCCGCTCGAAGCCGGACTTGTCGGCATTGGTCGAGAATGGGGGTGAATGGTAATCCCCAGTTAATAAGCGCTTATATAACTCTGTCTGCCTCACTGAAAATTAGTTCGGATAGCCCATGCGCATCACTTTAATTGCCATAGCAATGCTTTCTTACTCTCTTCCCGCGGCGGCTTCGTGTCATGCCGAGCCTTTGGCGAAAGACGGCGCCTGCCCGAGCGGATTTTTCACCAGTGGGGCGTATTGCGTCCCTTCGACGGGTGCGCGCCGAGCGATTAAGAGATTGAACTCTTGCCCTTCAGGATTTTTTAGCAGCGGCAACTACTGCGTCGCTTCCACTTCAAATGAAGCAATCGCGATCCCAAAGGTTGGCGGTTCTTGTCCTTCAGGTTGGTATACTTCTGGAAAGTATTGCCTTAGACAGCCTTGAAAATTGTACGACCCTTTTTGCCCTTGGTGGGTGAAGGCGGACCTAAAAATACTCCGAGCGGGCTTTTTGGGACATCCACTCGGGGCTTAGTTGGAGGAATGACGATGCCACTCCTTCGGGTCGCAATAACTGAGTGCACCAACCGAGGAGGGCTGTCATTGATCTACATCAAGGACCCGCAGGCTAGCACTGGGCGGTTGAATGGTGGGTGCAGGTTAGTCTGACTTGATCAAAGCCAGCACCACATCAGGCGCTAGGTTCCGCAGTTCAATCAACGCCATCATCTTAGCTGCGTCAATCGTAAATGTGCCATCGCCGTTGTTGCGCTCGCGCAGCTCAGAGCACGTGCGGTATGCGCCTTCGACGCGGGCGGCGAGGTCTGTGTTGCTCATCGCATTAGCACCAAGGCTGGCGGCGGCCAGTCCAAGTCCGCGCCAATCTCTCACTCACCAGCATATCGCCAATAGATTGCCCGTTGCGTGTGAGGACACGCAGCTTGCGTAGCGACTGGTACGTTATGCATCTGCTTTCGAAATGCTGCCAAAAATGATTTTGGCCATGTTGCGCATGCGTCGGCGAAGCTCGGCAGGAGCCCTAAATATATGCTATCATTAAGAGAACATGGTGGACGCACTAGGGTTCGAACCTAGGACCCGCTGATTAAGAGTCAGCTGCTCTACCAACTGAGCTATGCGTCCATTCCTGACTTTCGGAGAAGCTTGAGCAAGCCGCTTCGAATCAATAGACGGGCTCATATAGCGATGCTGTTTCGAATTGGAAGCGATTGTTAGGCGTTTGAATGCCTAGCCCGACAATCCGCGCCGCGGTGCGGTCCGATTCCATCGGTTCACTATCATCAACAGGCCAATGCAGATCATATTGGTCAGCATCGACGATCCACCATGGCTCATCCACGGCAACGGGATGCCGACAACCGGCGTCAAGCCCATCACCATCATCAGATTGATCGCAATGTAGAAGAAAATGGTGGCTGTCGCCCCTCCTGCGAGGAGCATGGAAAATCGATCGTTTGATGCAGCGGCAACACGCCAACCCCAACGCAGGATAAGCGCGAACATAGCCATGACGAAAAGACCGCCGATCAGGCCCCATTCCTCTGCCATCGTTGAAAAGACGAAGTCGGTATGCGGCTCGGGGAGGTAGTTGAGGTGGCTCTGCGATCCCTGATTGAATCCCTTTCCCGTAATACCGCCGGATCCGATCGCAATTTTTGACTGGGTAATGTGATATCCGGCGCCGAGTGGGTCACTTTCCGGATCAAGGAAAGTTGTGACGCGCCGCTGTTGGTAATCCTGCAGTCCGAAGAAGAACGCGATCGGCGCGGCTACCGCTGCGACTGCGCCACCGGCTGCGAACCATCTGATCGGAAGGCCTGCAAGCAGCATTACCACAGCGCCGCCAAATGCCAACGCAAGCGAGGTTCCAAGGTCTGGCTGCATCAAGACAAGCGCCATCGGCAATCCGATCAGCACGCCGGGGAGCGCCAGAGCCTGCCAACTGCCGACCATGCCCGGAGGAAGGGATGAGAAGAACCGCGCCAGGGCCAGAACAACTATCGGTTTCATGATTTCTGATGGTTGCAAGCGCATGAAGCCGAGATCGAGCCAGCGCTGGCTTCCCCCGCCGATAGCGCCGACAATCTCTACAGCCAGCAGCAATAGCAGGACGACGATGTATGCCGGATATGTCATGAACTTGACGAATGGTTGTGGCAATGAAGCGATGATGGCAGCCATCACCATAAACACGGCAAAACGGATAAGATGAGAGGAGGCAAATGGCTGCATTGCACCCCCAGCCGCCGAATAGAGCACGGCTGCGCCGAACATTACCAGCAGGAACAGAGGGATCAGCATGCCCCAAGGCAGCCGAGCGATGGGCGCAGGAATGAGCGATGTATTGGCGGGCTCGCCGAATCTGCTCATGGTCGCGCCTCGTTCCGGATCAATTCGATCGGACTGGGCCGGGGTTCGCCAGTCGGTGCAGCCTCTGGCCGCGGCGCAACAGCCTGATCGGCAATCGCTTCAGATTGCGCGGCGGCACTTCGTGCTTCGGCTTCGACCCTTGCAAATATGTCCTCGTCGCGCCGAGGCGGAGGGCTGACCACTTCGCCCCTTGCTTCGGCATATGCCGCGTATTTTGCGGACAGCCGGTCTTGCGCATTGCCTCCCCATTGGGTTTCCAGGGCGCGGAGTTTTTCCAACCCCTGTTGCGGGTCGAACAGGAAAGTCATTACATCGCGAGCGATCGGGTAAGCGGCGCCTGATCCACCGCCATGCTCGATCACAACCGCGCCTGCGTAGCGCGGATTATCAAACGGTGCGAAGAAAGTGAACAGACCGTGGTCGCGGTACTTCCACGGCCCGCTTTTGCCGTCAGAAACATTTAGCGAGACGACTTGTGCAGTGCCCGTCTTGCCTGCCATCAATATATCATCGAACGGCAGGCGGCCACGCCCTGCGGTTCCCGGGCCATTTACGACATCACTCATGGCTTGCCTCACATACGCCACATGCTCGGGTGGAAAGTCTACCTGATCGAAGCCCATGGGCGGCGTATCAATTGTCAGGCGCGGCATGACATGCCTGCCTGTCGCGACCCGAGCGGCGCTGACCGCCAATTGAAGTGGACTGGCCAGCATATAACCCTGACCAATGGTAGCATTAACGGTGTCGAAAGCCTGCCATTCCCGGCCGAACTTGCTGAGCTTCCATTCCGGATCAGGGACGGTGCCGAAAAACTGGCTTGTGACCGGCAAGGGAAATTCTTCGCCCAGGCCGCAACGGCGGTTCATTTCCGCAATCGGGTCCATTCCGATGCGTTGGGCCAGATGGTAGAAATAGACATCGCAGCTCTGGTAGATGCCCTTGGCCATGTTGACTTGGCCATGCCCGCTCCGGTTCCAGCAGCGGAAAACACGATTGCCAACCCGCAATCCCCCACCGCAAAACACGGTTTCCTCAGGATCGATGCCTTCCTTGAGGAAGGCCATGGAAACCATTGGCTTGACGGTGGAGCCCGGCGGATAAAGTCCCTTCAGGACCTTGTTACGAAGGGGAACCCGTTCGTCTTCGCGCAGCATCGAATACTCGATACTGCCAATGCCGGCAGAAAAGCTGTTGGGATCAAAACTGGGCATGGACGACATGCAGAGCAAATCGCCGGTCCGGCAATCCATTACGACTACGGAACCGCTTTCCAGTCCGATCCGCCGCGCGGCATAGTCTTGCAATGGCCCGTCAATAGTCAGTCGGACAGCATTGCCCTGAATATTCTCACGTGTTTCGAGATCGCGCACAATACGGCCTGATGCCGTAACCTCGACACGGCGGGCACCGGGTACCCCGCGCAACGTCTGTTCGAACTGCTTCTCCATCCCGTCTTTGCCAATCTTGTAACCAGGCGTAATGAGAAGGGGATTGCGATCCAGCTCGTATTCTTCGGCCGATGCCGGGCCGACATAGCCGATCAAGTGACCGACTGTAGGACCGGTTGGATAATACCGTGAGAAACCCCTTTGCGGAACGACCCCCGGTAAATCCGGCAGGCGGACGCTAACCGCAGCAAAGTCACGATAATCGAGACCGCTGGCAACTTCGATGGGCCGAAAACCACGCGAGCCCTCAACTTTGGATTTGATGTCGCTGATCCGGTCTGCCTCAAGACCAAGAAGATCGCCCAATTGCTCAATCGTGGCATTGGGGTTGTTCATTCGCTCCGGAATGATGTCGACCCTAAAATCCGCACGGTTCGAGGCCAATGGCGCACCATTGCGATCTAGAATCCAGCCCCGGCGCGGCGGAATAAGAGTCAGATTGACGCGGTTGCTTTCCGCTTCCGTGCGGTATTTTTCATTTTCTCCGATCGAGAGATAGGCCATCCGCGCGGCCAGCAGCACACCAATCCCGCCCATCGCCGTGCCGACTACAAAGCTCCGGCGATCGAAGGCATTCTTCAGCTTCGTTGGATTAAGTGTCGAACGCGCACCGCGTAGCGCCATCAGCGAATTTCCCTGATGCGTATGAGACGGATGCGATCAAGCGTGGCGACCATGGCGGCTATCATGGGATAGAGCGCCATCGACAGCAAGAGTTGAGGCGTAATTGCTGCAAGAATCGGCAGGCTGAGCACCGCTCCTGATACCAGCGCTGCCAAAACGACGTAAGAACCACAAGCAATTGCGCTTGCAAGCCAATCCTGAAAGAAGCCGCGCCATGGAAACCGGCTCTCAAACCACTCAAAGGCAAGCAGAGTGACAGCCCAGAGCAAGATGGCACTGCCGAAGGGCTGACCGCTAACCAGATCGTCGATCGCACCAAGTGGACAGCCGATCCAGGCGGGCAGGGTTCCCGGCCGCATCAGGCGCCAGCCGATTAGCAAGAGAAATCCCATCGGCGGAACCAACGGCATGCTGGTAGTCACCAGGAATGTTGGGACCCAAGACGCGAAAATGATGGATCCATAGAGTACCGAGGCGGCAAGTAAGGGCGAAGGCTCTCGATTGATCTGGCGCCGAGAGTACTTTGGACGCGGGCCCATCTGAAGATCGCTGTTGATCATTGTGGCGCGTTCGTGCCTTGCAGCATCTGATCAGGCGACTGTTGGGCGGCTTCGACCGCCTCCGGTTCCCAATATGCCTCGACACGGACAAAGTCAGTCCCCGCAGGATCTGCAATCATGCGAGCCAGACCTCCGTCATCGGTTACTTCATGGATCACCGCGACGGCGAGGCCTGGCTTGAAATAGCCGCCGGCGCCACTCGTCACAAAGACATCACCCTCCTCGACAGGATTGATGCCAAGATTGATCAAGCGAATTCGGACCAGGCCGTCACCTCGCCCCTCGGCAAAAGCAATCAGATCATCCTGAGCCCGCCGCACTGGGACAACACTCTCACTGTCGGATAGCAAAAGAACGCGTGCGGTTGACGATGCTGTTTCGAAAACGCGGCCCAGAATTCCTCGTTCGGAACGAACGGGCATTCCGGCCTGCACTCCATCCCTGGAACCTGCTCCGATATAGGCAAACCTGCGCGCGCTGACCACGCTGGACCCGACTATGCGGCTGATAGCGACGGGCGCTCCACTTTCCTCGGTCAAATCGAGCAGTGCCTTGAGCCGCGCATTCTCCTGTTCGGTCGCCTCCAGCTCCTTCAGTCGAATTCTCGCGAGCTGAAGTTCTTCGCGCAGGGCGGCGTTTTGTTTGCCGGCATTCCAAAATCCGGCAATGCGATCGAGCACAGTTCCGCTTCCGTCGCGTGATACGGCAACCGCCTGTCCGGCGGGTTCACCAACATCACCTGCGACGCCGCGCAGCGAGCTGAATGTCGCTGGTTGCCAAAGCGAAATGCCGAGCAGAACCAGACCGATGGCCGCCCCGACGGCGGCAATCAGATAACTCGTAAAACGTGAGTATTGCGCTTTGCGTGAGTGGCCAGAAGCCCGGGACGACGGCGGCGCCATGAGCTACGCCGTGTGCAGAACGCCGCGATAGATTGGGTCCTCCATCGCACGGCCTGTCCCGATCGCTACGCAAGTTAGCGGGTTTTCCGCAATGCTAACCGGCAGGCCGGTTTCTTCCCGAAGATGCTCGTCAAGTTTGCGAATAAGCGCACCACCGCCGGTCAACACAATGCCTTGGTCGACAATGTCGGCCGCCAGTTCAGGCGCGGTGTTTTCAAGCGCGATACGCACGCCCTCCACGATGGCCCCGACCGGCTCGGACAATGCTTCTGCAATGTGCGCCTGATTGATCGTGATTTCCTTGGGGACGCCATTGACCAAATCACGCCCTTTGAGGGTGAAGGTCTCGCCTACGCCGTCCTCTGGAATGATCGCGATGCCATAATCCTTCTTGATCCGCTCTGCCGTGGTTTCACCGACCAGGAGATTGTGATGTCTGCGAACGTAGGAGACAATGGCTTCGTCCATTTTGTCGCCACCAGTACGCACCGAAGTGGTGTAGGCCAGACCACGGAGCGAAAGCACGGCGACTTCTGTCGTGCCGCCACCGATATCGACCACCATTGAACCAACCGGTTCGGTTACCGGCATATCCGCTCCAATCGCGGCGGCCATCGGCTCAAGGATCAAATAGACCTCCGAGGCACCGGCATTCGAGGCGGCATCGCGGATCGCACGTTTCTCGACCGAAGTAGCGCCAGACGGCACACAGATCGTGATTTCGGGATAGCGGAACAGCGTACGCTTGCCGTGCACTTTTCGGATGAAGTGCTCGATCATCTTTTCTGCCACCTCGATATCAGCGATCACACCGTCGCGAAGCGGGCGGACTGCCTTGATCGTATCGGGTGTCTTGCCCATCATCATCTTTGCGTCATCACCCACGGCTTTGACGCGTTCGATCCCGTTGATAGTTTCAATCGCGACCACAGAAGGTTCATCCAGCACGATGCCTTGATCTTCGACATAGACCAGCGTGTTTGCTGTGCCCAGATCGATAGCCATATTGTGTGAACCGAATTTCAGAAATTTGGAAAAGAAGCTCATTTGACCATGCAATTCATGTGTAGTGGACCGCCTTGGCAACCCCCACGGGGCCTCCCCTGCGATCCCAATTTGACAGGATGATCTCTATCTAACGGATCGCCAGGGAAAAGGCCAAAATAATTGTTCGATCCACACAGTATTTTCCACCGCTGGCCTCGAATTTGCAGCGATTGGCCGCTACCTTGTCAAAATGCCGCAAATCCGCCGCCTTCCAGAAAGCCTGATCAACCGTATTGCGGCAGGTGAAGTGGTCGAAAGACCGGCAGCCGCGCTCAAGGAATTGGTCGAGAACGCAATTGATGCCGGCGCGAGTCGCATCGATGTGAAGTTGATTGAAGGCGGGCTCGGCAAGATCGAGGTTGTCGACGATGGTTGCGGGATGAGTGCGGAGGAAATGTCCATCGCGCTTGAACGTCATGCCACGTCCAAGCTGCCGGATGAAGCGATCGAGCTGGTGAGCACATTGGGGTTTCGCGGCGAAGCGCTGCCTTCAATTGCCAGCGTCGCGCAACTTACCATCGAGAGCCGCGTTAGAGACGCCGCTGATGGATGGCGGAAGATAGTCGATCACGGCCAGATGGTTGAAGAAGGGCCAGCTGCTTTACCGCCCGGCACACGCGTGAAGGTTGAAAAGCTCTTCGCCAAAGTGCCTGCGCGCCGCAAATTCCTGCGCACGCCGCGCAGCGAGTATGCTGCCTGCCTGGATGTGGTTCGCAGACTTGCCATGGCGCGGCCTGACATTGCGATCTCTCTGATGCATGGCGAGCGCCGGATATTCGGTCTGCAAGCGGATGAGCCGCTGATCGACCGCGTGTCGGGCATTATCGCGCGCGAGCTTAAGGACAACAGCGTTGCCATCGATCTTGAGCGACCAAGCCCCGCCGGTGTGATGCGATTGACCGGGGTTGCGGGTCTGCCGACATACAATCGCGGCGTGGCTGATCATCAATACTTGTTCGTCAATGGTCGCCCGGTGAAAGACCGGCTGCTGGTTGGTGCGGTGCGCGGGGCCTATGCCGATATGCTGGCGCGTGATCGCCATGCAGTGCTCGCGCTGGTTCTCGAACTGCCGCCCGAAGACGTCGATGTGAACGTCCATCCGGCAAAGACGGAGGTTCGTTTCCGTGATGCCAGTGGTGTGCGCGGGTTTATTGTTTCGGGCTTGCGGCAAGCGCTTGGGACGGGTGACAGGCGCAGCGCGCAGGGGCCGGATCGCGGTGCGATGGAACGTTGGCAGCAAGAGCCAGTATCTGAGCCATCGCCGGCCCTGCGTTCGATCTTCGAAGGACGTGACTGGTCGGCGCAGCAATCGCGGGTAAGCGGCGCGGGCCTGACATACCGAGCCTATGAGAGCGTTGTGATGGCGCGTGATGACTACGCGCCGCGGGGCAGGGCGACAGAGGCCGAACAGCGGGAAGCGCCAGAGGAATTCCCGCTGGGCGTTGCGCGTGGGCAGGTGGCAAACACCTATATTGTTGCTGAAGCAGCTGATGGTCTGGTGCTGGTTGATCAGCATGCAGCGCATGAACGGCTTGTACTGGAACGGTTGCGTGCGGCGGGGGCAGGGGACGCAGTGGCACGTTCGCAAGCTCTGCTGGTTCCCGATGTTGTGGAATTGGACGAGGTTGATTGCGACTGGCTTGAGGAGGCAGCCGAGGGTTTTGCGAAGTTCGGTCTGGTAATCGAGCGGTTTGGACCATCCGCCATGCTGGTGCGCGCAATGCCGCACGCGTTGCGCAAGGGCGATCCGCAAGCGCTACTAACCGATCTGGCCGATGATATCGCCAAGCACGGGCAAGCTTTGTTGCTGGAAGAGAAGCTCGAACATGTGCTCGCGACCATGGCGTGCCACGGATCGGTGCGGGCTGGGCGCGTGCTTCGTGTCGAGGAAATGAATGCCCTGCTGCGCGAGATGGAAGCCACCCCGCGTTCAGGGCAATGCAATCATGGCCGCCCGACATGGGTAAAACTCAGCATGGAAGACGTCGAAAAGCTGTTCGGGCGGCACTAGAAAGCGGACTGTCCGCTTACGACCCAATTGCTGACCTTATCGAAAAACGTATGGTGACTTATGGCATTCAGTGACGACGGACCCCCAAGGTGGGGCTATTTGGTAAGCCCCCTCCTAGTTAGTCCTCTCGCCGTTCTTTGGTTCATGGTGGGAGCTATGGGTGGTGGAGGATGCGAGTTCGTCGCTGATCCTGCGAACTGCATATTGGATTACAGTTCCACATGGATCGGGCCTGCTGTTCTAGCTATCGTGGCCTTCTGTATCGCTTTTGGTATCAACCGTTTGTTGAAATGGTATTTTGACCGTTCCCACTAACGTCCGCTTTCCACCCCAAAATCAGACAATCATCCTTCGATCGGGGCGTCAGGATCACGCACCGCGATAAGGCCGTTTGAGGTCATCTCCAGCACAATTTCATCGTTCTGATTGAAAATTTGCGCGCGGCTCTTGAACAGGCCCATTTCGCGGCGCGACTGGCTGCGACGTTTCGAGATAACTTCGCTTTCCACGCGCAAAGTATCGCCGGGATAGACCGGCTTCTTCCACTGCAGATTATCGAGCCCCGGCGAGCCGAGCCCGGCCTGCTTCACGTTCTTCATATTCTCGACCATCATCGCCATGGTCATGGCGCAGGTGTGCCAGCCGCTTGCGGAAAGCCTGCCGAAATGCGTTCTGGCAGCGGCATCATCGTCGAGATGAAAGGCTTGCGGATCGTATTGCTTCGCAAACTCGATCACTTCCTCGCGCGTGACTTCATAGCGGCCAAAGTTTTGCTTCGCACCGATTTCCAGATCTTCGTAATAGATCATGTCGTCGCTCATCAGGTGCTCCGATTTAGACGTTGAATTTGAACAGCATGATGTCGCCATCCTGGACAAGATATTCCTTGCCTTCCTGACGCATCTTGCCTGCCTCTTTTGCGCCCGCTTCGCCGTTCAGAGCTATGTAGTCGTCATAGGCGATGGTTTCTGCGCGGATGAATCCCTTCTCGAAATCGGTGTGAATCTCGCCAGCGGCCTGCGGAGCTTTCGCGCCCTTTGCGACCGTCCATGCGCGCGCTTCCTTTGGCCCCGCGGTGAAGAATGTCTGCAAATCGAGTAGCTCGTATCCGGCGCGGATAACGCGCGCGAGGCCACTTTCATGAAGGCTCAGCGCTTCAAGATATTCCGCGCGGTCTTCCAGTGGCATTGCAACCAACTCAGCCTCGATCGCAGCCGAGACGACCACTGCCTGCGCGCCTTCTGCTTCGGCCTTGGCGAATACCTGTGCGGACAGTTCATTGCCCTCTGCCGCATCTTCCTCAGCAACGTTGCAGACATAGAGAACCGGCTTCGCTGTCAGCAATTGCGCCTGCGCGAAGACCCGCGCTTCTTCTTCGTCATTGGGCTGTGTCAGCCGGGCTGGCTTGCCTTCGCGCAGCAATTCAAGCGCTTGGCCAAGCACGGACGCCATGATCTTGGCTTCCTTGTCGCCGCCGGTGGCGCGCTTCTGCGCATTGGGTACACGTTTCTCCAGGCTTTCCAGATCGGACAGCATCAGCTCGGTCTCGACCACTTCAGCGTCGGCCAGCGGATCGACCTTGTTGGCAACATGCTGAATATCGTCATCCTCGAAACAGCGCAGCACATGCACAATCGCGTCGACTTCGCGGATGTTGCCCAGGAACTGGTTGCCCAATCCTTCGCCTTTGCTTGCGCCTTTGACGAGGCCTGCAATGTCGACAAACGCCAGCTGTGTGGGGATGATCTTGGCCGAACCGGCAATCGCGGCGATCTTGTCGAGCCGTTCATCCGGAACGGCGACTTGGCCGACGTTCGGCTCAATCGTGCAGAAAGGATAGTTAGCAGCTTGCGCAGCCTGCGTCTCAGTCAATGCATTGAATAGGGTGGACTTGCCAACATTGGGCAAGCCGACGATCCCGCAACGGAAACCCATCGCAAAACTCCGGTAAAAGTGATTTCGCGCGCGCCTTAGCGGGTTAGCGGCGCGGGGGGAAGCGCGATGCTCGACAGATTGTGTGAAGCTGCTAACTCTTTGTGCAACAACAGGGGATAGACAATGCGTAAACTCATCCTTGCTGCTGCGTTAGCGAGCGCCATGCCGTTCGGACCGCTAGCTGCTCAAGACACTTTGCTGCCGGTTGCTGCCGATACCGAAACGGGCACGATCATGGTAAAAATGTCAGCCCCCGACGATGCCGGCATAGCAGGACGATATCTTTATGTTGCGCAGATAGAAACAGGCGTGGGATCAGCCGCGACTGGTGTAGATCGCGGCGCACCTTTGCGCACAGGGATCCTGCGGTTCCGCCGTCTTGGCAAGAAGGTTGTGGCAGAGCTTGAGAATACCAAGTTCATCGCGCCCAATGGTTCGAAGGCGCAACAGGACTCCATCGCGAACAGCTTCTCAAATGCGACCATGTGGGTTGGCGATATCAAGGAAACGTCCGAAGATGGCAGCTTCAGTTTTGACTTCGCGCCTTTCTTAGCCAAGGATCACTTCGGCTTCGCGCAACAACTGGGAGACGGGTACACTCTGCAAGGGGATTACTCCCTTGCGGACCCGGCAAAGGTGAAGGCCTTTCCCGAGAACGTGGAGTTTTCCGCGCTGCTCAGTTTCACCTCCAAGAAGCCTGATCCATCGCTGCGCAATGTGTCGCCAAATGGCAGCGACATCTCGCTATGGGTGCGCCATTCGCTTGTCGAACTGCCGGATGATCCGATGCCGCGGCGCACCGATCCCTATGGCTTTGCGTTCAGCACGCAAACCTATGACTTTTCTGCGCCTCTGGGCAAATCCATGCTGGTCAATCTGGCCGAACGGTACCGCTTGGAGAAAGTCGATCCGGCGGCCGAGCGCGGTCCGGTGAAAGAGCCGATTGTCTATTACGTTGATGGGGCCGCGCCAGAGCCCGTGCGCCAAGCGCTGATTGATGGTGTTGGTTGGTGGGCAGAGGCGTTTGACGAAGCGGGCTTTATCGATGCTTTCCGCGTTGAAGTTCTTCCAGCAAACGTCGATCCGCTCGACATGCGCTACAATGCCGTCAATTGGGTCAATCGAGCAACCAGGGGCTGGTCTTATGGCCCGAGCATAGTCGACCCGCGTACCGGAGAGATCCTGAAGGGCAGCGTAATGCTCGGCTCGCTGCGCGTGCGGCAGGATATCATGATCTTCCAGGCGCTGATGGGGGCGGGGCTGACGGACACTGGCGATCCCAACGATCCTGTTCCGGTTGCGTTGGCGCGCATTCGCCAATTGGGCGCGCATGAAGTCGGTCATACTCTAGGCTTGGCGCATAATTTTGCGGCCAGCACGCAGGATCGATACTCGGTCATGGATTACCCTGCGCCACGGGTGGAGCTGGTTGAAGGCAAGTTGTCCATTGCCAATGCATATGGCGTAGGCGTGGGCGAGTGGGACAAGTTCGCGATCAAATACCTCTATGCTGCCAAGACAGATGAAGAGGCCCGCGCCATGGTGCAGGAAGCGCAAGCGAGGGGGTTACGCTTTGCGTCCAATGCCGACACTGATGGAACCGGCGCGGCCAATCCATATGGCGGGTTGTGGGATGACGGGTTGGAGCCTGCGGCCGAACTGCACCGGGTGCTGGATGTGCGCGAAGCGGCGCTTGAACGCTTCAATATTGATGCGATCCCTGCGGGTCAGGATCTGGCGAGCCTACGCCGGGCGTTCGTGCCAATCTGGCTGCTTCATCGCTACCAGACAGAGGCGAGCGCAAAGCTGCTTGGCGGGGTCTATACTCCCATCGGACTGAACGGAGACGATGTCGCAGTCTCAAAGGTTCCGGCTCACCAGCAGGATGCCGCGCTGGATGCGCTCATGCGTGCCCTGTCAGTCGAAACGCTGAGCATACCCCGGCAACTATGGCATGCGCTGTCATACGGCCCGCGCACCGATTACGATTACTCGACGACAATCGAGATCTTGCCAATGGCTGGTGGATCGGTTTTCGATCCTATGCGCGCTGCCGAAATCGGTGCCGTCGCGGTTCTGGACAATTTGCTTGCGCCAGACCGGCTCAACCGGCTCGACATTCAGCAGGCAGACGGGATTGCCGCGCCCGATGTCGAACGTGTGCTTGACCGACTGATCGGGCATGCCAATGATTCCGCCAGAAAGGGAGCGCTGGGCCGCAGGATCGCGACCACGATAGCGCTGTCCATGGCCAAAGCATCGCGTGAAAGCGCGCTCTCGCAATCGATTGGGATGCAGATGGACGGGCGCATTGCGACCTGGGCGGCGGAACTCAGCCGCAGCCGTGCCAAGGGTGCTGACGGAGACTGGGCGCGCGGGCTGGGCGCGCTTCTGTCAGACCGTCAGGCGCTGGATGCGGCGATCAGCAATAAGAGCATGTTGCCTGATCTACCACCAGGCAGCCCGATCTGATCAGGTCAGACGTTGTGAACGTCCTTGATCCAAGGGCCGAAGGCGGTCTCACCCAGCCAATCGACCTGAACCTTCGCAGTTAGATCATTGATCGCAATCTGCGGTTTGCTGCCAGGATGAACCGCCTTTCGCAGCGGGCGCGTGCCGGGCGGCATGGAAATGATTTCGGCGATAGCATTTGGCACATCCATCGGGTCCGCAGTGCGGCGAGTGCCATCTTCCCGCCCCATGCGTGCAACCAATTGCGGATAGGCGGCGCGTTCGTCAAAATTGAGGCGTTCCTTAAGTTCACTTGCCAGCTTGTTGCGATTGACCCAGACCTTGGTCGGATAGCCGCCCGGCTCGATCACGCACACTTCTACGCCGTGCGGGACAAGCTCATAAGCCATTGCTTCGCTCATCGCCTCCAACGCGAACTTTGTTGGCGAGTAATGCCCCGCTGATGGAACGATTACGCGCCCTAGCTGAGAGGAGATGTTGAAGATCAAGCCGTTCTTGGCGCGGCGCATCGCGGGAAGGACAGCGCGCGACATACGGTGAGGGCCATAGACATTGGTATCGAAGATCAGCTGCGTTGCGATCATATCCTGCAACTCGATCGGGCCAGCATAACCGATCCCAGCATTGTTGATCAGAATGTCTATCGCGCCGCCTGTAATCTCTTCCGCTTTGGCAACACCAGCGGTGACTTGTTCATCGGACTGCACGTCAATCTCGATCACATGCAGATCAAGGTTTTCCGTGTTTGCCAGCGCCTCAAGCTCGCCTGCTTCCGGGCGCGGCAAATTGCGCATGGTCGCGAAAACCTTGGCACCCTTGCGCGCGAAATCTTCAGCCATCAACCGTCCGAAGCCGGAAGAACAACCGGTGATAAGGATGCTTTTGCCGCGCATGTCGTGCTTGACCGCAATCTGATCTGTCTGCGCGAAGCTGGCGGTGGCTGCAAAAGTTCCAACTGCTGCGCCACCAGCAAGAAGGTCGCGACGGGAAATACTGCTCATGATCTACTCTCCAGGTTCGACAACCAGCGATCGAGTTGCTGTGGTTTCTTGAAACGCAGGATGCGTGCTTCAGATCCCTTGAGCAAGTTTTCGGTTCTTGGTCGCGCGCGGCGGTTCCAATTCGCAATGTACCAGAAGAACTCGAAACTGAACCTTTCAGGGCAATCTTCTGCCATGTCCGGTCGAGATCGCCCGCGGTAAAACCACACTCGTTTGGCTGCTCGCCAAAGGGAAAGGGTGATTGGGTAGTCGAGGTAGACAACCGTATCAGCGCGCTTAAGGCGCGCCTCCATTGTGCTGCCATAGTTGCCATCGATTAGCCAACAATCGCTCGCGACAATCGGCGCCAGAGCTGCTCGCAATTCATCTTTCGAGCCTTCCACCCACCCGGCACTCTAATGGAGCTTGTCCAGGTGGTAGATTGGCAGGCCTAGAGCTGTCGCGATCCGATGTGACGCCGTGCTCTCGCCAGCCCCGCATGGCCCAATGACTATCACTCTTTGCATTGTATCAGCCATTTATGCGCAACGCGTAGTCGCTCATGAACCGGGCATCATCTCCCTTCGCCAGCAATTCGGCTTCGCTTCCGATCGCCCCCAGCATCTGAACCAAATCATCTTGTTCCGTTTTGCCATAGTTACCCAGCACATGGCCAGTGACGCGTTCCTTATGTCCAGGGTGACCTATACCGATGCGAACGCGGCGAAAATCCTCGCTTATGTGCTGAATTGTAGAACGTATTCCGTTGTGTCCAGCAGCCCCACCGCCGCGCTTTACCTTGATCTTGAACGGTTCGAGATCAAGCTCGTCATAAAATACGGTCAGGTCTTGCGGACTAAGCTTGTAATAACGCAGCGCTTCGCCAATGGAACGCCCGCTTTCGTTCATGAAAGTCGCAGGTTTCAGCAAAAGCACTTTTTCGGGGCCGATCCGGCCTTCCCGCACCCATCCTTGAAATTTCTTCTGCACCGGGCCGAACGGGTGCATTTCAGCCAAGACGTCACACACCATGAAACCGACATTGTGCCGGTTCATCGCGTAACACGGTCCAGGATTACCAAGGCCAGCCCAAATTTGCATGCAGATCCCCTAGCGAGCGGAGGCAAAAAACAAAACACCGGACTTCTTTCGAAGCCCGGCGCCTTGGTGATTTCTCAATGAGAAAGCGGTTGGAAGCGAGTTACTCGTCGCCGCCTTCTTCGCTGTCAGCTGCGTCATCGCCGCTTTCAGCTTCCGCTGCTTCGCCTGCATCTTCATCGCCTGCTGCCGCCTCATCTTCGCTCTTCTTAAGTGCGGACGGAGCAACCAGCGTTGCGATGGTGAAGTCACGATCGGTGATGGCGCTCTCGCTGCCCTCTGGCAACGTCAACTCACTGATGTGGATCGAATCGCCCACTTCCTTGCCAGTGACATCGATCTCGATCTCGCCCGGAATCTTGTCGTTTTCGCAGACCAGTTCCAGCTCGTGACGGACTACGTTGAGAACTCCACCCTTCTTGAGACCTGGTGATGCGTCTTCATTGATGAAGACAACAGGGACAGACACGCCGATCTTGCCACCTTTGGTCATGCGGAGGAAGTCGACATGTTCCGGACGATCTGTGACCGGATGGAGCGATACGTCCTTGGGAAGAGTGCGAATGATTTCGCTACCTAGCTTGATCTCAACGATCGAGTTCATGAAGTGACCGGTCCCGAGTTGCTTGACCAGTTCTTTTTCTTCCAGATGGATTGTCGTTGGTGCTTCTTTGCCGCCATAAATTACAGCGGGTACTCGGCCTTCGCGACGCAGTGCACGGGAGGCTCCCTTGCCAGCCCGTTCGCGCGTCTCGGCCGGAAGTGTCAGAGCGTCGCTCATGTCGCTTACCTTTCGAAATGCTTATTTGGTTACTTCGCGCGCCACACCTCCAGGGATGACCATGACGCCGAAGCGCGGGCCTTTAGAGGGGGTGCAGATGAATGGCAAGCGCTATTGCAGGCGGGTGAGGGTGTATCCGCGCTGTTCAATCAGGGTCGTCAGCCCGTCTGGGCCAACCAGGTGGGCAGCGCCCACAGCGATGAGAGGATTGGGCCCATCAGCCAGTAGGTCGTCAATTTCTTTCATCCAGGCACGGTTACGGCCGGCTAGTAGGGCCTCATAGAGTTCGGGATCAGCCATAATGCCCGATTGGGTTGCGTTGATCAGCCCTTCCTCGTCACCGCTGAGCCATGCCTTCCGTAATCGCTCCGGATTGTCGCCAAGCGAGCGGTACTCGGCTATAATTCCGTTCAGCAAATCTGTTTGATCCTGCGGTGCCAGATCATCAAAGATGCGCATTTGGGTGAGTGTGCCTTCGAGCTCGCGCACCCGATGGTCGGGGAACTCAAGCAGAAGTGCTTTGTCCGCTCCGTTACGCGGGGAGCCGGTGTTGGAAACCCGCGCGAGCATAAGGGCTGCCGCCCAGGTTTCCACATTTGCAAAATCGCGCGATGAAAAATGTCCCTTTGCCATCATTTCATCGAGTTGCTGACGGTCTTCGGCATCGACCCGGGTCCGTATGTCGGGTTGACCGGGGGTCGTGGCAAGAGTGGTGAATGTGCTGTTGATCGAGCGTGTGTCAGACAAATCGCCAACTTCAACGACAAGTAGCTGTGCCTGATCGATAACCCTTTCGAGATCAGCGGTTCGCCATTCGACCCCGTCGGGCAGCGCATGAATAGTGCCAAACAGCCAGCCCTGAGGCTCGCCTTTCGCGTCCGCGATCTCGTACAAGATCGGAGACGGCGTGAGCTGGTCGTTTTCGACCGTTTCACCGCCAGCTTCGCAGCCGGCTAGCACCAAGGCACCCGCCAGCAAGAAAGCGAACCTTGCGATCATTGAACGCGGATTGTTTCGATCTCGCGTTCTGCCAGATAGTCTTGAACGCTCTTGTCACCCGCGAGGTGGCCCGCACCCACGGCGATGAAGACAGTGCCAGGGGTGTCTAAACGCGTGTCAATCCAGTCGGCCCAATTGCGATTGCGCATGTAGAGGAGGCTCTCAGCGACCGCGGGATCGGTCAGGCCCTCGTTCATCAGGTTTGCCAGGGCATCAGCGTCACCTTCGACCCACTCTGCGACCATCTTGTCCAGCATGGGCTTGATCTCGTCGATCCCATTTGCGGCGTCGATCAGGAATCCAATCTGCGATTCTTGGGGCAGTTCATCGAACACGCTGATCTGGAATTCGATGGTCTCAAGTGCTTGCTGGTCTTTTTCGCCGGCCTTTGTGAGCAGCACTTTCTCAACGCCAGCATCCGGCGAATAGCCTTGCTGCAGCAAGGGCAACATGCTCATCATCATACCAGCATACCATGGCTCGAACTGGTCAAACGCCGCTGGCGGGACAGAAAGTTTGCCCATCGCTTCTTCGTATGAAGCCTTTTGTTCCGCTGACAGCAAGCTGCGTAACGTGGTACCTTTCGGTAGGACCCCCTTGGTCATCACAAGAGTTTGCATTTCTTGCCCGATTTCAGGGCCCATCTTGATTTCGGTCACGATGCTATCGGATTCGGCAAGCGCGTTCTCCAGCATCGGTGTCGACCATTCGACGTCGTCAGGTAGCGCGTGGACGGTTCCAAAGAGATAGATCGTGGTGTCTTCGTCTGCGACTTTCCAAAGCGCGGGGGATCCCGTTTCTGCCGCGGTTTCTTCTGTTACCTCAGGAGCAATCTCATCTTGTGCCAGGGCTGGCCCGGCCAGTAGCAAAGCAGACACGGTTAGTGCTGTGGTGATCCTGATGCGCATCTTCGGGTTAGTCCTGTCTCGCTAATGTTGAAATCGACCGTATCCGCACCTGCCCTTAACACGCAATGAAGTCTTGCTGTGTATCTTGGGAAAATCGTGCTTACGCGCGCCAACGCTGCATCGCAGCATTGACGAGGGCAGGGGGTTGAGCCATTGGCCTGCGCTATGAGTTTCGACCCGCCAAAACGCGATCCAAAGCGGTCTTTTCAGGACATGATCCTTGCGCTCCATGATTTCTGGAGCGCAAAGGGGTGTCTGGTGCTGCAACCTTACGACATGCGCATGGGCGCTGGCACGTTCCACACCGCCACCACGCTGCGCGCGCTAGGGCCGGAGCCTTGGAACGCGGCTTTCGTTCAGCCATGCCGCCGCCCGACTGACGGGCGCTATGGCGAGAACCCCAATCGCCTGCAGCATTACTATCAGTATCAGGTGATCCTGAAGCCAAGCCCGCCGGATATCCAGCAATGGTATCTCGATAGCCTTTCGGTCATCGGGATCGATCCGCTTAAGCACGATATCCGATTTGTCGAGGATGACTGGGAAAGCCCCACCTTGGGTGCATGGGGCCTGGGCTGGGAAGTGTGGTGTGACGGAATGGAAGTCACGCAATTCACTTATTTCCAGCAGATGGGCGGGTTTGACTGCAAACCCGTTGCTGGCGAGCTAACTTACGGCCTAGAGCGGCTGGCGATGTATATCCAGGGCGTCGACAATGTGTACGACCTCGACTTCAACGGTCGCGGTGTAAGCTACGGCGAGGTGTTTCTCGAAAACGAGAAACAGATGTCGAAGTGGAACTTCGAGGTTGCTGACACAGACGCGCTGTTTGACCTGTTCAACAAGGCAGAGGCGGAGTGCAAGAACGCACTTTCGGCCAATGTCCCGATCGCGGCCTATGAACAGGCAGTCGAGGCGAGCCACATCTTCAACCTGCTGCAGGCGCGCGGCGTAATCAGCGTTCAGGAACGCGCGAGCTATATGGGCCGCGTACGTGATCTGGCGCGAGGAAGCTGCGAAGCGCATATGGAAAAAGAAGCCGCGGGCTGGGCGGAGAAATATCCGGAGTGGTCGAAATGAGCGACTTCCTCCTGGAACTGCTATCCGAAGAAATCCCCGCGCGGATGCAGGCTGGTGCGCGCGCTGAACTGGAGAAACTGTTCCGTCGCGAGATGGATGCGGCGGGTGTTTCGGTCGGTGATCTGACCGTTTACTCGACCCCGCGCAGGCTGGCGCTGATCGCGCGCGATTTACCGACCGAGACCGAGGCGGTTCGCGAAGAAGCCAAGGGGCCGCCCGAAGGCGCGCCCGATCAAGCAATCGAGGGTTTCTGCCGCAAGAACGGCGTGACGCGTGATCAGCTGGAAGTGCGCGAGGTCAAAGGGCGCAATACCTATTTTGCCGTGATCGAAAAGCCGGGCAGGGCAGTGAAGGATCTGCTCGCTGAGGCTATCCCTGCGATCATCCGCGATTTCGCCTGGCCCAAGTCGATGCGCTGGGGCGATGCCTCGATCAGCACGGAAAGCCCGCGCTGGGTGCGTCCATTGTCTGGCATTGTGGCGATATTGGGCGAAGATCTGATCGAATGCGGCGTAGACAGCATCACAAGCGGCTATGCTACGGTTGGCCACCGGTTCCATCACCAAGGTGAAATCACCATCAGTTCGGCTGATGACTACGTCGAGAAGCTGCGCGCATGTCATGTGATCGTTGATCATGAAGAGCGGCAGGATGCTGTGCGCGCGGGTGCGAAAAAGGCAGCGGAAGATGCGGGCCTGAATCTAGTCGAAGATGAAGGTCTTGTGATCGAGAATGCCGGCCTGACCGAATGGCCGGTGCCGCTGCTCGGCCGTTTCGACGAGAGTTATCTCGACGTTCCGCCCGAAGTGATCCAGCTGACTGCGCGGGTGAACCAGAAGTATTTCGTGTGCGAGGATGCGAATGGCAAACTGGCCAATGCGTTCATTTGCACTGCGAATATCGAAGCCGACGATCCGGCGGTTGTGGTCGACGGAAACCGCAAAGTCCTTGCCGCAAGGCTTTCCGACGCGCGGTTCTTCTGGGAATTGGACCAGAAGACTTTCCTTGAAGATCACGCAAAAAAGCTGGAGCGGATTACCTTCCACGAGAAGCTCGGCACCGTTGCCGACAAGGTCGAGCGTGTGGCGAAGCTTTCCCGCTGGCTGTGCGAGGAAGGGATCGTCAAAGCCAATCCCGATTTGGCCGAACGGGCCGCGCGCCTGTGCAAGGCCGATCTCGTCACTGAAATGGTCGGCGAGTTCCCCGAGCTACAAGGCCTGATGGGCGGATATTACGCCGAGAAGGAAGGCTTGCGTCAGGAAGTTTCCGACGCAATCCGCGATCACTACAAGCCGGTGGGGCAGGGTGATGAAGTGCCAACCGAGCCGGTGACCGTGGCGGTGAGTTTGGCGGATAAGCTTGATACGCTCATCGCATTCTTTGATATCATGGAATTCCCGACCGGGTCGAAGGACCCATTTGCCCTTCGGCGCGCGGCACTGGGAATCCTTCGGTTGCTTCTAGAAAATGACATTAGGGTCCAAACAGACTTTGTAATCGAGAAGTGGCTCGGACAGGCTGATCCGACGCAGCATCTTTCTGAGCAGGATATTGCGCGTCGAAGCATTCTAACGGCGATACCGGTCTTCTTACTTGATCGTCTCAAGGTTCAGTTAAAAGAGCAGGGTATTAAGCACGATCGAATTGACGCTTCAGACCGCTGGAACTTCCGGGAAGACGTTCGAATGGATCGCGTTGTTCGTCGCGCCAAAGCGCTTCAAGTGTTCTTAGACACCGAAGATGGCGCAAACCTCCTAGCAGGCTACAAGCGTGCCGCGAATATCCTCAAGAAAGAGGAATTCGAGCCGACCGAGCCTTCGCATGCGCCTGAAGACGCCGAGAAGGCTCTGATCGATGCGCTTCAGGCTGCGGAACCCAAGGTAGTCGCAGCGATTGCCGAAGAAGACTTTGCTGCTGCCATGTCTGCTCTCGCCAGTCTGCGCGCGCCAATTGACCACTTCTTTGAAGACGTGATTGTCAACGCTGAAGAAAAGCATGTTCGCGCAGCGCGCCTGACGCTGCTATCGCGCTTCCACGATGCAGTGCATCAAGTAGCAGATTTCTCAAGGATTGAAGGTTGATGGTTCAAACGGTTTACACTTTCGGCGGATCGGCAGATCACTCGGATGAACGCCAAAAGGACAAGACCGTTACCGGCGGGAAGGGCGCCAATCTGGCAGAGATGGCGAGCATCGGCCTGCCGGTCCCTCCGGGCTTCACCATCACCACTGAAGAATGTGTGAAGTATCTGCAAGAAGGTGCGGAATTCGGGGAAGAATTACGCGCGCAAGTTGCAGGCGCGCTGAAGCATATCGAAGCGACCGTTGGTAAAAGCTTTGGTGATGCGAGTGACCCGCTGCTCGTTTCGGTCCGATCGGGCGCGCGCGTTTCCATGCCGGGCATGATGGACACCGTCCTGAATCTCGGCCTCAACGATGATACCGTTGCTGGCCTCGCCAGTGCATCGGGCGATGCACGCTTCGCGTGGGACAGCTATCGCCGGTTCATCCAGATGTATGCGGACGTTGTGCTCGGCCTAGATCACGGATTGTTCGAGGAAGCGCTGGAGATCGCGAAAGACGAGAAGGGCCTCTACGCCGATACCGAGATGGAGGCGCGCGACTGGAAGGAACTGGTCGCCGAATACAAAACCATCGCCGAAAAAGAGCTAGGCCATCCGTTCCCGCAAGACGTGACCGAGCAGCTGTGGGGCGCGATCCAGGCAGTGTTTGACAGCTGGGATAGCGACCGCGCCAAGGTTTACCGCCGGTTGAACGATATTCCTGCCGACTGGGGGACCGCCGTCAATGTGCAGGCCATGGTGTTCGGCAATATGGGCGCCACATCGGCCACTGGCGTTGCCTTCACGCGCGATCCGGCAACAGGCGAGCGTGCGTACTATGGCGAATATCTCATCAATGCGCAGGGTGAAGACGTGGTGGCTGGCATCCGCACGCCGCAATATCTGACGAAAGCTGCGCGCGAGAAAGCGAATGCCAAACCGCTGAGTATGGAAGAGGCGATGCCAGAGGCTTACGGCGAGCTAGCCCGCGTGTTTGACCTGCTGGAACATCACTACAAGGACATGCAGGACATCGAATTCACCGTGCAACAGGGCACGCTGTGGATGCTGCAGACACGATCGGGCAAGCGCACTGCCAAGGCTGCCCTGAAGATGGCGGTCGATATGGTTGGTGAAGGCCTGATCGACGAGAAAACCGCGATCCTGCGCGTCGATCCGATGGCGTTGGATCAGTTGCTGCACCCCACGCTTGATCCCAAGGCGCACCGCGATATTCTGGGTACCGGTTTGCCCGCCTCACCAGGCGCAGCTTCAGGCAAGATCGTGCTGGATGCAGACACCGCGGAACAGTGGTCCGGTCGCGGCGAGAAAGTGATCTTGGTCCGGTTAGAAACCTCGCCAGAGGACATCCACGGAATGCACGCCGCGCAAGGCATTCTGACAGCGCGTGGCGGCATGACGTCACATGCAGCCGTGGTTGCGCGCGGTATGGGGCGGCCCTGTGTTTCGGGCGCGTCGACCGTTTCGATCGACCGCGCGAGCAAGACTTTGCGCATCGGCAATCGTGAGCTGAAAGAGGGTGATACCATCACCATAGACGGCGCGAATGGCCAGATCATGGCCGGTGAGGTTCGCACCATCGAGCCAGAACTGGCCGGCGACTTTGGTGTTTTGATGGAATGGGCGGACAAACACCGCCGCATGCGTGTGCGAACCAATGCCGAAACGCCCGCAGACTGCAAGATGGCGCGGCAATTTGGTGCTGAAGGCATCGGGCTTTGCCGCACAGAACATATGTTTTTCGACGCGAGCCGGATCCGGGCAGTGCGTCAGATGATCCTTGCAGAAGACGAGAAAACACGGCGTGCTGCACTCGAGAAACTGCTGCCGGAACAGCGCGCAGACTTTAAGGCCATTTTCGAAGTGATGGTCGGCTTGCCATGCACCATCCGTTTGCTTGATCCGCCTCTGCACGAATTTCTGCCGCACGAGGATGCAGACTTTGCCGATCTCGCGGATGCAACCGGCCTTGGCGTGGATCACCTAAAGCGCCGCGCGGGAGAGTTGCACGAATTCAACCCGATGCTGGGCCACCGCGGTTGCCGCCTTGGGATCACCTTCCCTGAAATCTACGAGATGCAGGCGCGGGCGATCTTTGAAGCCGCGTGTGAGGTGGCAAAGACATCGGGCGAAGCCCCGATTCCGGAAGTCATGATCCCGCTGATTGCGACCAAGCGGGAGCTGGAGATTCTCAAAGCCTTGGTCGACAAAGCCGCGGCTGAGGTGTTCGCGGCGCAGGGTATTGCGGTCGACTATCTAGTAGGCACCATGATTGAGCTGCCACGCGCGGCCTTGATGGCCGGAGAGATCGCGGAAGAAGGTGCATTCTTCAGCTTCGGCACGAACGACCTTACGCAAACCACGCTTGGTGTATCGCGCGACGACAGTGCACGTTTCCTGGCGCCTTATGTTGAGAAGGGCATTTTCCCGCGTGACCCGTTTGTGAGTCTGGATATCGAAGGTGTCGGGCAACTGGTCGAACTCGCGGCAGAGCGCGGCAGGGCAACGCGCCCTGATATCAAGCTAGGCATCTGCGGCGAGCATGGCGGTGATCCTGCCAGCATCGCCTTCTACGAGAGCGTTGGCCTGGATTATGTCAGCGCATCGCCATACCGCGTGCCGATCGCGCGACTGGCGGCGGCGCAATCATCACTGAAGGCGTAGCGCCAACCGGTCAGCGTCAGGATCTGGAAGGTTTCGGAAACTTTCCCGTCGTCCTCGCGCAGCTCATCGAACTTGGCCTGCGCGCGGGCCAGACCCGACTTTCCCAAATACGGGGCCGGTGATACCAGCACTGAAGTCAGCGCCTGATCGCGAAGATCATCAATCAACGTCGTCACTGATTTATAGCGCACCGTAAGTTTGTGTGTATCGACCACTTGTTTTGAGAACCCGGCGCGTTGGAGCAGAGCAGTCCCCGCGCGATCATCAATCTGTGGGTGAATGCGCGCCGCTGGCCGATCGCCGTCCGCAGCCAACATGATCTCCCGAAGCGATGTTAAACTACCAGCCCCGATAATCTGCGCGATCATCAGCCCTCCGTGAGCCAGTGCATTGCGCGCATGGATAAGCGCGCCCGGCAGATCGTTGACGCTATCTAGCCGGGCGAGGCTGACAAGCAGATTAAGCTCGGAGAATGGCAGTGGCTCTTCTTCATCAAGAGTGCGGGCTGAACAGATATTCGATGCTGAGGCCGCAAGTGCTGTCTCAAGCAAGGAAGTTTCGTGCCCCACCAGAAGGGCACTCTTTGCCTCGTGCCGCATGAAGTCGAGCCGCTCACCGATATCTTCCTGCATAGCGTCATAGAGCCAGCTTGTGCCGATGCGGACTGACGCCCGTTGCTCTCGCTGCTCCCGGCGCGCTCTTGAGAATATAGTAGGTACCTGTGTTTGCGACATCATGCGATCACTGCCGTGCTTACATTGCCAACGCAAGAGGGCCGCATGACCAGCAGCAGATCGGGCGGAAGAGTTCTTGCGCAGGCCGCGCAAGCCTTCGCGCCGTTGATTGATCTAGTTTACCCGCCGCGCTGCCCGATCTGCGGAAATGCGACAGCCAATCAAGACGGGCTTTGCGCACCATGTTGGAGTGGGCTTGTTATTCCCGGTGATCCTGCTTGCGCGACTTGCTCCAGGCCTTTTCCAAGCGACATGACCAATCCCGATGGCGCACAATGTGCCGTTTGCCTCGAGCGTATGCCGAAGCACTCCGGGATTTACGCAGGAACGATTTACAATGACGCGTCGCGCAAGCTGATCCTCTCTTTCAAACATGGCAGAAAGATCGGATTGGCGCGGCAGCTCGCAGAAATGATCGGGTCCAAGATTCCACAAACGGATGGTGTGGTGCCACCTCCCTTGCTGGTGCCGGTGCCACTGCACAGGTGGAGGCTATGGCGGCGGGGATACAATCAATCCGCGCTTCTCGCGCTAGAACTGGAGATGTTGGGAAAAGGGAAAGCACTTGTCGACGGGCTATACCGAATCAGGAATACGCCAATGCTTGGCGGAATGCTTCCTAAACAAAGCGAGAAAACCCTTTCAGGTGCGATTCGATTGAACCCGCGTCGGGCAACAATGCTATCTGGTCAGGATATCATATTGGTCGATGATGTGCTGACCAGCGGAGCAACCAGTGATGTGTGCACGCGCGTACTTCTGAAAAGCGGAGCGCGGTCCGTCTCCATCGCGTGTTTTGCAAGGGTGATGTCGGGTGCTCTGCATGGCGATCATGCCGCGATACCCCAAGGTCTGAAAACATAACGCCCGAGGCCGAAAAGGCCCCGGGCGCCACGTGACGAAATTAAACAAACCCTCTTCATAGAAGCTTGAACAACCACCCCCTTTTTGGTTGTTCGGGTCCTATCCCTCATCGTTCTTGCCGAAAGAGCTCTTCCAAAAGGAGTGCTGCATTCCGACTGCCCCCTGAACCCGGCGCATTTTGCACCTTTGTCCGGTGGTCGAGCCTAAGCCCGACGACGCTACGTCTCACTGCAGCGTCAAAACTCAAAGTGTGAAGTCGCTTGCCAATAGATTTTGGAGCGGCAATGTGGTTATCCTGCAACAACCCATCGTAAGCCACCACCCGTTCATCGAAGGAAGATATTTTGACTGATCACAATGGCGGATCTGAATCACCCGAACTGTCATTAGAGTTCCGGCCTAAGTTCGACATGGCCGGGCTTGTTACCGCGGTTGTGATCGAGAATTCGACCAAGGATGTTCTGATGGTGGCACATATGAATGCAGATGCCATTGCTCAAACGCAGAGTAGTGGGATAGCGCATTTCTGGTCACGCTCGCGGCAAGAGCTTTGGATGAAGGGCGGGACCTCGGGCAATAACTTGAGCGTCACTGAAATGCGTACTGATTGCGACCAGGATGCGCTGCTTCTTTACGTCGATCCAGCCGGTCCTGCGTGTCATACCGGAGAGCATTCGTGCTTTTATCGGATTGTCAGTGACGGCACTCTCGTAAGGGTCAAGACTTGACGCTAACGTAAAGGTAAGCTATAGCCAGTGGTATGGCAACAGCACCAGCAAAATCGAATCAAATAGCTCAAGACGGCAAGCATGCCGGGGCCCATATCGACCGACCCGATAAACTCGCACGCCAGCAATACTCAATCTCCGATCTGACAACGGAATTTGAGTGCACCGCCCGCGCGCTGCGCTTTTATGAGGACGAAGGATTGATCTCGCCCGCAAGGGTCGGATTGACGCGCGTATATTCGAAGCGCGATCGGGCTCGTCTGGCGTGGATCATGCGGGCAAAGAATGTCGGCTTTAGCCTCGTCGAAATCCGTGAAATGATCGACCTTTACGATCTCGATGATGGCCGTGTTGAACAGCGCCGCGTTACAATCGAAAAATGCAAGGCGCATGTTGCAAAGCTGAAGCGCCAGCGCGCAGACATTGATTCCTCGATCAAAGAGCTCAGCGAATTCATCAAACAGATCGAAACGCTCAACCTCAACAAGTGAGCTTTTTCCTATAGTCGCAACCCTATTGCAGCAAGGACACACAGATGCCCACCTACAACGCCCCCACCCGTGACACCCGTTTCGTAATCAACGAAATGTTGGAGCTGGGATCCTTCGGTAATCTGCCAGGCTTTGAAATGGCAACGCCCGACATGGTCGAAGCGGTTGTGGACGAAGCCGGCAAGTTCTGCTCCGAGGTTTTGGCCCCGATCAACCAGATTGGCGACCAGCAAGGCTGCACGCGCCACGATGACGGCAGCGTGACAACACCAGATGGCTTCAAGGAAGCCTTCAAGCAATATCGTGAAGCAGGTTGGGGTACGATCTCTGCGCCTGAAGAATTCGGCGGACAGGGCATGCCGCACGTTTTGGGGTTCGTGATTGAGGAATTCGTTGCATCAGCCAATCAGGCATTCGGTATGTATCCGGGTTTGACCACTGGAGCCGTGGCGGCGCTGATCGCTTCGGGGACTGAAGAGCAGAAAGAGAAATACGTCTCGAAAATGATCTCGGGCGAATGGCTTGGCACTATGAATCTGACTGAGCCGCATTGCGGCACGGATTTGGGGATGATCCGCACCAAGGCAGAGCCACAGGCAGACGGCAGCTATTCGATTACCGGAACGAAGATCTTCATCTCGGCAGGCGAGCACGACCTGACTGAAAACATCATTCACCTGGTACTCGCCAAGACACCAGGCGCACCGGATAGCTCCAAAGGCATATCCCTGTTCGTGGTGCCAAAGGTGCTGGTCAATGATGACGGCTCGCTAGGCGACCGCAATGCGGTTTCGTGTGGTTCAATCGAGCACAAGATGGGCATCCACGGAAACGCTACCTGCCTGCTCAATTATGACGGTGCGAAAGGCTGGATGGTTGGCGAGGAGAACAAGGGGCTGGCGGCCATGTTCGTGATGATGAATGCCGCGCGTCTTGGCGTTGGCATTCAAGGCCTCGCACAGGCTGAGGCGGCATATCAGAATGCAGTTGCCTATGCGCTCGATCGCCGACAGGGCCGCGCGCTTACCGGTCCAGCGGAGCCAGAAGAAAAAGCAGATCCGATTTTCGTTCACCCTGACGTTCGCCGGATGCTGATGGACGCGAAGGTCTTCACAGAAGGCATGCGGGCATTGTGCCTTTGGGGCGCATTGCAGGTCGACCTGACTCACAAGGCGCAGACTGAGGAAGAACGCGACCAGGCGGACGCTTTGATTGGTCTCTTGACCCCGGTGATCAAGGGATATGGCACTGACAAGGGCTATGACATTGCCACCAACATGCAGCAGGTCTTCGGCGGCCATGGTTATGTAGAAGAATGGGGCATGAGCCAGTTCGTTCGCGATGCGCGCATTGCGCAAATCTACGAAGGCACCAACGGCGTGCAGGCGATGGACCTTTGCGGGCGCAAGCTCGCGAGCAAAGGTGGCGCCGCAATCCAGGCCTTCTTCAAGATCGTTGGTGAAGACATCGCTTCAGCCAAGGAAGACGAAGCGCTGAAAGACATCGCCGAAATGCTGGAGAAAGCTCTCGGGCAGCAGCAAGCGGCCACCATGTGGTTCATGAACAATGCGATGCAGAACCCGAACCACCTCGGCGCGGGCGCGCATCACTACATGCACATTATGGGCATTGTTACGCTTGGCTGGATGTGGCTGCGCATGGCAAAGGCTGCGAAGCAGGCTTTGGCCGCGGATACCGAGGACAAGGCCTATTACGAAGCAAAGCTTACCAGCGCGCGTTATTACGCTGAACGGTATTTGCCGGATGCCGGTGCGTTTCGCCGCAAGATCGAAGCAGGTAGCGAGAGCATGATGGCGCTGGGTGAAGAGGCCTTTGCCACGGCAGCCTAAACCGATCTGAATTCGGAAACAAAAAAGGCCCGAAGGAACAATCCTTCGGGCCTTTTGTATTGTGGCCTGTTCTTTCGCTTATTCGACTGGCAGGAAATCCGGCACTGAGAGATACCGCTCGCCTGTGTCGTAGTTGAAGCCGAGTACGCGCGATCCAGCAGGTAAATCGCTGAGTTTCTGCGCAATCGCTGCCAGAGTTGCGCCGGACGAGATACCGATCAGCATGCCTTCCTCGCTTGCTGCGCGGCGCGCCATTTCCTTTGCGTCTTCGGGATCAACCTGGATCGCGCCGTCGATAGCTTGTGTGTGCAAATTGCCGGGAATGAAGCCGGCGCCGATACCCTGGATCGGGTGAGGGCCTGGCTGTCCGCCGCTGATCACCGGCGAAAGCGTCGGTTCCACGGCATAGGCCTTCATGTCCGGCCAATGACGCTTCAACTCCTCTGCAGACCCTGTCAGGTGCCCGCCGGTGCCCACACCCGTGATCATCACATCAATCGGTGTTTCGGCAAAATCCGCCAGAATTTCTTTCGCGGTGGTCTTCACATGAACAGCGACATTCGCGGGATTGTCAAACTGGCTGGGCATCCACGAGTTCTCGGTGCTCTCGACCAATTCGTGCGCGCGTTCGATCGCGCCTTTCATCCCTTTTTCTTTCGGGGTCAGATCGAAGGATGCACCGTAAGCCAGCATCAAACGCCGACGTTCAAGCGACATGCTCTCCGGCATGACCAAAACCAGCCTATAGCCTTTTACAGCCGCCACCATAGCCAGGCCGATGCCCGTGTTGCCGCTTGTCGGTTCAATGATGGTGCCACCCGGCTTCAAAGCGCCCGATTGTTCGGCATCTTCCACCATCGCCAGTGCAATCCGGTCCTTGATTGATCCGCCCGGATTGGATCGCTCGCTCTTGATCCACACTTCATGGTCAGGGAACATACGCGACAGCCGGATATGTGCGGTGTTGCCAATCGTTTCGAGGATGTTTGCGGCTTTCATGTCAGGCCTCCTGAGATTAATTTCGTCGACCTGCTTGTAGCACGTCTTCTGGCGGATCGAAGGTCTTTGTCGTGCGCAATACAGGGAATATTCGGCTCCAAAGCCCAACGGTTACAAGCGCACCGACACCGCCAACCACCACTGCCGCAACCGGGCCAATAACGAAGGCGAGGGCACCTGAAAAAGCATCCCCCCCTTCATTGGAAGCACTGATGGTCAGCAGGCTGACCGATGATACGCGCCCGCGCTTGTCATCGGGTGTGTGCAGCTGGATGAGCGACTGGCGTATGTAGACGCTGAACATGTCCGCCGCGCCGACAATGAAGAGCATCGCAAGGCTCAGCGGCATGCTGGTTGATAGACCGAAGACAATTGTCGCAACGCCAAAGATCGCCACGGCCAAGAGCATCTTCGGGCCAACATTGCTTTCCAAGGGACGGAAGCTGAAAAATAGAGCGGTGAGCGCTGCACCAGTAGCAGGTGCGGCAGCAAGCATGGACAATCCTATCTCACCTACTTGCAGGATATCACGCGCATAGACCGGGAAAAGCGCAGTCGCTCCAGCCAGAAACACCGCGAAAAGATCGAGTGTTATTGCACCAAGAACCATCTTGTTGCGCACGACATAGGCCAAGCCGTCAACGATCGCACCAATTGGCCGCTGATCCTTGCGCGTGGCTGGCTGCGGAACCTTACCGATCAAAGTCAGTGCAATAGCTGAAATAGCAAAAAGAATTGCGGCACCGGCATAGGGTAGTGCGGGCGCGATCCGGTAGAGCACGCCGCCCAACGCTGGCCCGACGATCATGCCGACTTGCCAAGAGATAGAGGAAAGCGCGATTGCGGTGGGAAGTATAGCTCTGGGCACCAGGTTTGGAGACAGTGCGGAGAGCGCAGGGCCAGCAAAGCCGCGCGCAATTCCCAACAGCACAGCCACACTGAACAGGATCGGGATCGTAATCTCTTCGGTCCAACTGAACCATGCCAGAACCAACGCACATGCTAGCTGAAGCAGCACGGTGAGCCGGCCCAGTTTACGCCTGTCAAACCGGTCTGCTGCGAGCCCGCTAAACGGGGTCAGGATAAACAGGGGCAGAAACTGAAGCAGGCCGATCAGCGCCAGTTGGCCAGATGCTTCGGCGATGCCCATCCCGTCATCACGCGCGATATTGTAGGTCTGCCAACCGATGATCAGCAGCATGGCATATTGCGCCAGTGTCATACTGAGACGACTGACCCAATAGTAACGGAAGTTAGCGACACGGAACGGGTGCGAAGGCTCGCTCAAGTCATCCGGAGAGGGGGAGGCTGCGTTATTCACCCAACCGCCATGGCAGGGCCAATGCCCTGTGCCAAGATATCAAAAATTTATCTTATCGGAGTTGCGATTATTCAGCGCAGTTTGCGCAAACGCGGGTTTGGCTGAAGCTCGTCGATGATGGCGAGGAAATCGTCCAGGCGCAAAATGCGTTCGAATTGGAAGCCGGCTCGCTCGTCGCGGGTCCAGATCACATAGGCTTCGATGCGTCCGACAACTGGCAGACGGATGATAACCCGGTCTCCACGTTGAAGGCTCTCAGCGTCATCGACCATGAAACCGTGGGCTGACAGATTGGCCACGTGCAGTTCGATATCACCGAGACGGCGGTGTTCTGCAATCACCGGGAAATCAACCGGGTGACGCGCAGCGCGACGTAGATCAGTAACGCTCAGATTTGCTCCGGCACTCACAACACAACCTCCAGTTATCGTTCTGAGGATGCGGTATGCGCGCTAAAGGCTGATATTTGGTAAGGACCGGTTGGATCAAAACGACAATTGAGCCAGGCTCTTCGTGCCGGTCTGAGCAAACGACTTTATGATACAGATATTAAGTGCGGTTAACGTGTCACGATGCCGTGCTTCTTTTTTCCAAGGCTCAGCTTGCGTTGATCACCTTCACCGACCTCGACCAAGGTTGAAGGGTCGATAATGGGCAATCCATCAAGTCGCACCGCGCCTTCGGCAATCTTGCGTTTCGCTTCGCCATTCGAAGCTGTGAACCCGATCTCAGTCAATAATGCGCCTATGCGCATACCTTCGTCGCCGACTGCCACGCTGGGCAGGTCATCGCCGGTTCCGTCGCCAGCAAAAGTCTGCGTCGCGGTGGCCTCCGCCGCTCTTGCCGCATCTTCGCCGCGGACCAATTTGGTCACCTCATTGGCCAGCACGACTTTGGCATCGTTGATCTCTGCACCCTCTAGCGCTTCGAGCCGGGCAATCTCATCCAGCGGCAAATCGGTGAACAGGCGAAGGAAACGCCCGACGTCGCGGTCATCGCAATTGCGCCAGTATTGCCAGAAATCGTATCCGGGCAGCTGGGCTTCGTTCAGCCAAACAGCACCCGCTGCGGTCTTGCCCATTTTCGCGCCATCGGCAGTGGTCAGCAGCGGGGTAGTCAAACCGTAGAGCTCGCGCCCATCCTTGCGTCGTGAAAGCTCCATACCGTTGACGATGTTGCCCCACTGGTCGCTGCCGCCCATCTGCAAGCGGCAGCCATAGCGGCGTGCCAGCTCGAGAAAGTCATAGGCCTGCAGGATCATGTAGTTGAATTCCAAGAAGGTGAGCGGCTGCTCTCGCTCAAGCCGCAGCTTGACTGAATCAAAGGTCAGCATGCGGTTGATTGTGAAATGCGGGCCAACATCGCGCAGCAATTCGATATAGCCAAGCGTGCTCAGCCATTCATCGTTATTGACCATGATCGCATCGGTCGTACCATCGCCGAAGGTTAAAAGCCGCTCAAATACCGTGCGGATGCCCGCGATATTCTCATCGATCAGTTCAGCGGTCAGCAGCCTGCGGCTCTCATCCTTGCCAGACGGGTCACCGATCTTGGTCGTCCCGCCGCCCATCACGACAATCGGCTTGTGCCCCGCCTGCTGCAAGCGGCGCAGCATCATGATCTGCACCAGGCTGCCAATATGCAACGAGGGTGCAGTCGCGTCAAAGCCGATGTAGCCCGGGATCACTCTGTCACAGGCAAGCTTATCCAAACCCTCTGCATCAGTTGTTTGGTGGATATAACCGCGTTCATCGAGGACGCGCAGAAGATCGGATTTGTATGTGCTCATTGTGGAGAGGCCTCTAGCAATGCATTTTGCGGAAGGTAAGCCTCTTGCTTGCCTGTTCGCACAGACATAGGGCTGAAAGCCATGCATAAGCTAGTTCTTCATCCCGATTGCAAGCCTGGGCCGATTACATCGGTAACGGCCAGCCTCTCACCAACGGCAGGGGGTTGTACGGCCGAGTTTCGCCTTCAAGGAGACATCGGCGCAATAAAGATTCCGACGCAAGCGACACCCTTGCGCGAGGATTTCCTATGGAAGACCACCTGTTTCGAGATCTTCTGGCAGCCAAACGGTGGCCAGTGGTACCGCGAATTCAATCTTTCACCTTCATCGAAATGGGCGTGTTATGATTTTGACGATTTCCGCCTCAATTCACGTGATGGGCCAGTTGAGGCAATTGCGGTCGCTTGTACCCATTCCGCCGATGGTCTGCTGCTGCGCGCGGGCATTGCGTCCGAGCTAGGGGACCCTGCGCAAGTGGCGCTCAATGCAATTGTCGAGGACCTTGAGGGCAATATCCAGTTCTGGGCATTGGCATTCCCCGATGGAAAGCCGGAATTCCACAGCGAGGTTTGCCGCCAATTGCGGGTGGAGCGAGGAGAATGAGCGTGCAATTCGGTATCGACCGGCTGCTTGGCGATCCAGTGCTTCTCCGTGAGCTCGATGGCAAGCGCGTGGCTTTGGTCGCTCATCCCGCATCAGTGACCAGAGACCTGACGCATAGTCTGGACGCGCTGATCGCCGCCGGGGTCAACGTCGCCAGCGCATTTGGCCCGCAACATGGGCTGAAAGGCGACAAGCAAGACAATATGGTCGAAACAGCGGATGAAAACGATCCGCAATACGGCATTCCCGTATTCTCGCTTTACGGCGAAGTGCGTCGGCCAACGTGTCAGATGATGTCGAGTGCGGATGTGTTTCTGTTCGATCTGCAGGATCTCGGCTGCCGCATCTACACATTTGTCACCACTCTGCTCTACCTACTTGAAGAAGCCGCGAAATTTGGAAAGACCGTATGGGTACTAGACAGGCCAAATCCGGCAGGCCGGCCCGTGGAAGGAAGTTTGCTGATTCCGGGCAATGAAAGCTTTGTCGGGGCCGCTCCAATGCCGATGCGGCACGGGCTGACGCTGGGAGAAATGGGGCATTGGTTCATCCGCCATTTTGACCTTAACGTAGATTATCGCGTGATCGAGATGCAGGGTTGGGAGCCTGACGGTCCAGGCCATGGCTGGCCTTTGACACGCATATGGATCAATCCCTCACCCAATGCCGCCAATGTAAACATGGCGCGCGCCTATGCCGGAACGGTGATGATCGAAGGCGCGACGGTGAGCGAGGGCAGGGGCACTACTCGCCCGCTGGAGGTATTGTTCGGTGCGCCTGACATCGACACAAAGGCTGTCTTGGCCGAAATGTGGAGGCTAGCGCCTGATTGGATCGAAGGCTGCGCGATCCGTGAATGTTGGTTCGAACCTACTTTTCACAAACATGCAGGTAAGCTGTGTAACGCATTGATGATCCACGCAGAAGGGCCGTTTTATGATCATCATGCCTTCAAACCATGGAGGTTGCAGGCGCTCGCGTTCAAGGCGATCCGTAACGTGTATCCGGGCTATCAATTGTGGCGCGGGTCCGACTTCAAATACGAGTACACGGACAATGTGCTCGCGATTGATGTGATCAATGGTGGGCCGGCGCTGCGCGAATGGGTCGATGATCCTGCCGCCAGGGTTGCCGATCTGGATGCGCTAGCGAGCAATGACGAAGCGGCGTGGATCGCCGATGTGCGGGATTTGCTGATTTATTAGCAATACAGATGCCGGCGGCTGAACGATTTCAGACCTAGCAAGGGCGCCACACCCAGAATGACATGACGCCCTTGTAATCGATTCAAACTGTCCGACTGGCTTTCGCTTAGTCAGGATGAGTGTGTGTGAAGTAGCTTGCCGAGGCTTCGATCAGTTGGCCGTTTTTCTCGCGAAGGGCTGCAGCAGCTTATTCACCGCCGACCAGCTTCAGAAACTCTTCATTCCAGCGCTCCCCCTCAGGAGACCCGTGCCTGTCGAAAGACGCCATGCCGCGTGGAATCTCACGAATCACCATCAGATCCCATTCCCCATCCATCATCCAATGAACTGTGGGTACGGGTAGGCCTGCCGCTTTGGCCGCAGGGACCCAGTATTTTTCGCGCATTTCCGTCCATGTTTCCGCCTTGTCCGGCTCAAAACGCAAGAACTCGACGGTGTAGGTTGTGCGCGCCTCTTCCGGTTCATCCTGTGCAGTTACAGGTGCTGCGGTAAAGGCTAAAGATGCAGTTGCGATGCTGCTCAGTATAATGCGTTTCATTGGTCATTCCCCCTTTTAGGTTTTGTGACCCTTAAGGTTGGCTTGCGACCACATGCCCCTCTAGCTTGCACGAAAGTGACGCTAGACACCTACGCCTTAGTTGGTGACGGGAACAAGCGATAATTACGGCAAATGCCTGATATTCCGATCTGAAGGTCAATGCCCTTGCTTTCGGCTGAGTTCGCGCATGGCTTCATCCAGGCCATCCAATGTCAGCCCATACATCCGGTCATTGACCAGTTGCTTCAGCATCTTGGTGCTTTGTGAATAGCCCCATTGCTTCTCCGGCACCGGATTGAGCCACACAGTCGCTGGATAGGTGTTCGTGACACGTTGCATCCAAATCGCACCGGCTTCTTCGTTCATATGTTCTACACTGCCGCCCGGATGAGTGATTTCATAAGGGCTCATCGCGGCGTCACCGACGAACACGACCTTGTAGTCATGTCCGTATTTGTGCAGCACATCCCAGGTCTTGGTCCGTTCCTGCCAGCGACGCTTGTTGTCCTTCCACACACCTTCATAAAGGCAGTTGTGGAAGTAGAAGAACTCCAGATTTTTAAACTCGCTAGTCGCCGCACTGAACAGCTCTTCACAGAGCTTGATAAACGGATCCATCGAACCGCCTACGTCAAGGAACAAGAGTAGCTTCACCGCATTGCGGCGCTCGGCGCGCATATGGATATCGAGCCAGCCCTGCTTGGCCGTGCCATCGATTGTCGCGTCCAGATCAAGCTGGTCCTGCGCACCTTCCCTCGCAAAACGGCGCAAGCGGCGCAGCGCCATCTTGATGTTGCGCGTTCCAAGCTCCTTGGTGTTGTCCAAGTTCCTGAACTCGCGCTTTTCCCACACCTTCACTGCACGCTTGTGCTTGCTTTCGCCGCCAATACGCACGCCTTCCGGGTTGTAGCCGGAATGTCCAAACGGGGATGTGCCGCCGGTGCCGATCCATTTGTTACCGCCCTCGTGGCGCTTTTGTTGGTCTTCAAGGCGCTTCTTGAGCGTGTCCATGATCTCGTCCCAGTCGCCCAGTGACTTGATCTTTTCCATTTCCTCTTCGGACAGGAACTTCTCAGCTACGGCCTTCAGCCAGTCTTCCGGGATCTCGACCGGGTTTTGCCCGTAGTCTGACAGAATGCCTTTGAATACCTTGTTGAAGACCTGGTCGAACTGATCGATCAGGCCTTCGTCCTTCACGAATGTGGCGCGCGACAGGTAGTAAAACGCTTCTGGCGTTTGCTCGATCACATCTTTGTCGAGCGCCTCAAGCAATGTGAGGTGCTCTTTGAAACTAGCGGGTATGCCCGCAGCGCGAAGCTCATCGACGAAATTGAAGAACATGACGATTTCGATAGCGCACCTATCGTGGCCTCGCCAGCCCTGAGTGCAAACCCCTATCTAATTTAACCCAACGATAACCATACGCGGTTACCGAGGTTCTCAAGACGGAAATTCAGGGGCATGACACGGCATGAAGCCAATTGAGATCGACACGGGAAGCGCGAGTGCGCTCGACATGATTCCGGAAAGCTGCGGTGATTACGAACTGGCCTACAGCTTCGACTAAAGCTGGCCGCTGGCTTAACTCGGATTGCGGCGCGCCATAAACGCGAGCCGTTCGAACATCATCACATCCTGCTCGTTCTTCAGCAAGGCACCATGCAGTGGGGGAATGGCGCTGTTCGGATTGCTGTCTTGCAGGACATCCATCGGCATATCTTCATTCAGAAGCAGCTTGAGCCAGTCGAGCAGCTCGCTGGTTGACGGCTTCTTTTTCAGGCCGGGAACGTCGCGCAATTCGTAGAAGATATCCATCGCCTTGCTGACAAGGTTCTTCTGAATTCCGGGATAGTGAACCTCGATGATGTCGCGCATCGTGTCGCGATCTGGGAACTTGATATAGTGGAAGAAGCAGCGGCGAAGGAACGCATCGGGCAGCTCTTTCTCGTTATTCGACGTAATCACGACAATCGGGCGCTCTTTCGCAGTGATTGTCTCATGCGTTTCATACACGTCGAAGCTCATCCGATCGAGCTCTTGCAAAAGGTCGTTGGGGAATTCGATATCCGCCTTGTCAATCTCGTCGATCAGCAAGACAGGCAGTTCTTTGGAGGTGAATGCCTCCCACAATTTGCCCTTCTTGATGTAGTTCGCAATGTCATGAACGCGCTCATCACCCAACTGGCCATCGCGCAAACGGGCAACTGCGTCATACTCATACAGACCTTGCTGGGCCTTGGTAGTCGACTTCACATTCCACTCGATCAGCGGGGCACCGATTGCCTTGGCAATCTCGTGTGCCAACACGGTTTTGCCGGTGCCTGGCTCACCCTTGACCAGCAAGGGCCGTCGCAGCATGACCGCAGCATCCACCGCAACCTTCAGGTCGTCAGTAGCTATATAGTCGTTTGTACCTTCGAAACGTTGCGGCTGATCGGTCATGAATTTTCCCATGAGGTTTTCGTTTGAAACTTGCCGAGCGCGTTAAGTTACACACGCGACGAGCGCAAGGGTGACGCTGCGTAAGCTATCGAATTGGCGAGTGGGTAATGCAGTCCATGAAACCTTTGACACTGGCGCGCGAATAAAGCTCTAGAGCTATCAGGCCAAGGAGAGAACAATGCCAACTGAAACGCTAAAGATCACAACATCTGAAGGGCATGAGCTTTCTGGCGCGTTGGAATTGCCAACTGGGCTGGTGCGGGGGGCGGCGGTGTTTGCACATTGTTTTACGCGCACCAAGCAATCGAAGGACACTTGCATATTCATACGGAGGTCGCTCAATGATCATTATCACAGGCACGGTCGTTATTGATCCGACCAAGCGTGATGAGGCCATCCGGATTGGTTGTGAACACTCTGCACGATCACGCGCGGAGGAAGGTTGCATTTCGCACAATTGCTATTTCGATGCCGAGGATGCGAACCGGATACATTTCTTCGAGCAATGGCGTGATATGGATGCCGTTCAAAGACACTTTGCAGTGCCCGAATCCGGTACATTTGTTCAGCAGATTGGCGGGTTGGCGATCATACCTCCAGAGATATCGATATTCTCTGCAATGCCTATCGAAGGCGCACCTTTTTAGGCGTCAATCATGTCACGATCGACATCGCTGGCGTGGTTCTGGATAAAGTTGAACCGGTGTTCTGGATTGCGTCCCATCAAACGCTCGACTAGTTCCTTCACCGCAAAACGCTGCTCATGTTGTTCGGGCAAGGTTATACGGATCAATGAACGCGTTTCCGGATTCATGGTGGTTTCGCGCAGCTGACCAGGGTTCATTTCGCCAAGGCCCTTGAAACGGCCCACTTCGACCTTTTTGCCTTTTAAGACAGTCTCTTCCAGTTCGGCTCGATGATCATCATCGCGCGCGTAACGCGTCTCTTTGCCACTGCTGAGTTTATATAGAGGAGGCTGCGCTAGATAGAGATACCCGCCACGCACAATGGGCGCCATTTCCTGAAAGAAGAATGTCATCAGCAGCGTTGCGATATGCGCGCCGTCAACGTCAGCGTCGGTCATGATAATGATGCGGTCGTAGCGGAGCTGTTCTGGGTCACAGTCCTTGCGGGTGCCACAACCCAGCGCCAGCGAAAGATCAGCTATCTCCTGATTGGCGCGGATTTTGTCAGCGGTGGCGCTGGCAACGTTCAAGATCTTGCCGCGGATCGGCAGAATTGCCTGGCTCTTGCGGTCGCGCGCCTGTTTGGCGCTGCCACCCGCAGAATCGCCCTCGACGATAAACAGCTCGGTCTCGCGGTCACCTTCACCGCTGCAATCGGTAAGCTTGCCGGGCAGCCGCAACTTCTTTGCATTGGTCGCGGTCTTGCGCTTGATCTCGCGCTCTTGCTTGCGCTTCAGCCGCTCGTCCATGCGTTCCATCACGCTACCCAGCAGCGCTTTACCGCGCTCCATATTAGCGGTCAGGAAGTGATCGAAATGATCGCGCACAGCGTTTTCAACCAGGCGAGAGGCTTCCGATGAAGTCAGCCGGTCCTTGGTCTGTGACTGGAATTGCGGATCGCGAATGAAAACCGACAGCATGATTTCGCCGCCGGTCATCACATCGTCTGCCGTGATATCCTTTGACTTCTTCTGGCCGGTCAGTTCGCCAAACGCGCGCAATGCTTTGGTCAATGCCGCGCGCAAGCCTTGTTCATGTGTGCCGCCATCCGGGGTGGGCACAGTGTTACAATACCAGCTGGTCGAGCCGTCGGAATATAGCGGCCATGCGACGGCCCATTCCACGCGGCCTTTTTCTTCAGGGAAATCCTGGCTGCCGGTAAAGGCTTCAGCCGTCACGCATTCGCGCTCACCGATCTGTTCGGCCAGGTGATCCGCCAATCCGCCGGGGAATTTGAAGGTTGTTTCTTCGGGTACATCTTCACTTGCCAGCGAAGGTGCGCATTTCCAGCGGATTTCGACGCCAGCAAACAGATACGCCTTTGACCGGGCCAGTTTAAACAGGCGGGCCGGTTTGAACTGCCGGTCGCCGAAAATCTCCGTATCGGGCGTGAAACTGACCGTTGTGCCACGGCGATTGGGCGCAGCGCCCAGCTTTTCGATCTTGCCAAGGGTTTGGCCTCGCGAGAATTCCTGCGCGAACAATTGTTTGTCGCGTGCCACCTCGACGCGGGTGTGGCTCGACAGCGCATTGACCACACTCACGCCCACGCCGTGCAAACCGCCAGATGTGGCATAGGCCTTGCCAGAAAATTTGCCGCCTGAGTGCAGTGTAGACAGGATCACTTCGAGTGTGGACTTGCCCGGAAATTTGGGGTGCTCGTCAACCGGAATGCCGCGACCATTATCGCTGATCGACAACCTGTTGCCTTCATCTAACCGCACCTCAATGCGGTTGGCGTGGCCGGCAACCGCTTCGTCCATTGAGTTATCGAGCACTTCGGCTGCCAAGTGGTGCAACGCGCGGTCATCGGTGCCGCCGATATACATGCCAGGGCGGCGGCGGACAGGCTCAAGCCCCTCCAAGACCTCGATCGAGGAGGAATCATAGTCACCGCTGGAAGCTGGCGCGTTTTCAAACAGGTCATCGGACATAGGTCAGCCTATATGCCGCGCGCGATCACGGCGACAAGCGGGCACAAAATGTTTTGCTCAGTCACTGAAGCGGGCAGGTGCTGGATCCACAACGGAAACTTGGTTCTGCTGAACTTCGCGCACTTCCATGGCCCGTTCAATCACACCATTGCCGCCAAAGCGGAAAGCCCCGTCGAGACCTAGGAACCCGTCGTTGGTCGTCAGCTGACGCGTGGGGAAAGGGCGGCCAACCTCCCAATCGCGCGCAACCCGCAAGGTCAGCAAGACAGCGTCATAGCCCAATGTCGAAATCCGGTAGGGCGCGCTGCCGAAGCGCTCCTGATAGCTATCGCGAAAACGCTGGAACCGACGGTTAGACACCGCGGAAAAGATCGCGCCGCGCAATGCGCTGGTCCGCGTCACAGCGCTTTCACCACTCCAAAGCTCTGTGCCCAGCACCCGCGGCGGCAAGCCTGTCTCATCTTCACGCAGGGCATTGGCACCTTGCGACGCCAATTGTACCCCGTCTGCGATCAGAACGGTGTCATAGCCACCAGCTTCGCGCATCTGCGTCGCTGCGCTGATGACCGCGCTGCTGCCCCGGTCGTAACGGCGTGTCTGAGACAACAGACCTCCGTAGTCCTGCAATGCATTGTCGAGCGCGCTGGCTGCTCGATCACCATAGTCGCCACTGGGCAACAATGCGGCAAACCGTTCCGCCCCGCGCGAACGGGCGTAGGCGACAGAGCGCGCGATAGACTGTTCCGGGATGTGACCCATCACAAATGCATCTGGCCGCGCAACATTGGTGTCGTTGGAGAACGAGATCAGTGGAACGCCCGCGCGGGCAGCCTCGTTACGCACCGCGGGAACATTGTCTGCCAGCATCGGGCCAAGTATCAGTCGATTGCCATCTGCGACCGCTTGGGCCGCAGCTTCGGCCGCACCACTGGATGTATCGTAGGTCGTGATACGGATATTATCCGCGCCGGTATCGAGGATCGCCATGTTGGCCGCATTGGCAATCGATTCGCCAACCGCGCCGTTGCGACCGGACAAAGACACCAGAATTGCTATCCGGTGGCGTGTTTCGTCTGTGGGAAGCGCTGTTGCGCTTGGTTCGGGAGTTGGACCGGCTACTGGCTCAGTTGTGGCAGGACCGGTTTTGGGTATGACCTGACACCCTGCCAAAAGCAGTGCTGTGGCGCCCACAACCAGATTGCGCCGATTAAACAAATTACGCTTCATACTTGCCGACCCTGTCTTGGCTGTTCCAAAGAGCATCTTGTGAACACAATCGCCCCTGAGCAAGCCCTGTCTGAACCTCTTCATCCGGGGCTGTACATCGTCGCCACGCCGATTGGCAATCTTGGCGATATAACGCTCCGTGCGGTCGATATACTGAGCAAATGCGATGCTGTCGCCTGCGAAGATACGCGGGTGACGGGCAAGCTGCTGAAGCGTCTGCTCACTCATAAACCGTTGATTCGATATGATGATCACGCGAGCGAGGCGGCGGGTTTGGCAATTGTCGAACGCGCCCGCAGTGAAGCGATTGCACTGGTCAGCGATGCAGGCACACCTTTGATATCCGATCCGGGATATCGTCTGGTGAAGGCTGCCCGCGAAAGCGGCGTTGCGGTCACAACTTTGCCAGGCGCGTGTGCTGCAATCGCGGGGCTCACCATGTCCGGGCTGCCCAATGACCGCTTTCTGTTTGCGGGATTCCTGCCGACCAAGGAAAAAGCGCGTGCAGACGCACTTGCGGAATTGGCCAGCATCCACGCTACGCTGATATTCTACGAAAGCGGACCGCGCCTGGTGAAATCGCTGAATATGTTGGGGGAACTGTGGCCCACCCGCGAAGTGGCGGTCGCGCGCGAGCTGACCAAGTTGTACGAGGAATGCCGAAGCGGGACAGCGACGGAACTGGCCGATCATTATACTGCCAACCCGCCCAAGGGCGAGATTGTGCTGATGGTGGGTCCGCCGGTCGAGAACTCTTGCGATGTTGATCCGGACGTGCTGCTGCGAGAGGCGCTTGCTACGATGAAGACTTCTCAGGCTGCCGCCAGAGTATCGAAGGCAACCGGGCTTGACCGTAAGGCGCTATACGCTCGTGCTATGGAACTGAAGGCCGAATGAAGCGGCCCGCAGCGACCAGAAAACGTGCCGAGCGAGCTGGGCGGCAAGGCGAATTTCGCGCCGCCATTTTTTTTGCGGCTGCAAGGCTGGCAAATTTTGGCTGAGCGGGTGAAAACCCCGCTGGGCGAGATTGATCTGATCGCGCGGCGAAATAGTGTGGTCGCATTCACCGAGGTTAAATGGCGCAAACGCCGCGAAGACTTTGATCATGCGATTGATGAATACCGGCTGCGTAGGCTTGCCGCAGCGGCAGTAGCGGTTGCACATCAATATGTTCGCGACGGCGATGATATACGAGTTGACGTAATCCTGCTTGCACCCGCGAGCATCCCTCGCCACATCACCAATGCATTGATGCCCTGAGTAGGGCGAGAATTAGGAATACAGAATGAGCCTACGCGTCGCCGTTCAGATGGACCCGATCGAAACCGTCAACATAGACGGGGATTCGTCCTTTGCTCTGATGATGAGCGCGCAGGAGCGCCGATATGAGGTATTTGAATACCACGTTGAGAGCCTGACGCTGGATGCAGACGATCGGCTTTATGCCGAATGCCATCCGGTCAAACTTCAACGCGTTAAGGGCGACCATGTGACTAAGGGCGCAGCGCAGCGGCTCGACCTGGGCAAGGATATCGATGTTGTTCTGATGCGGCAGGACCCGCCATTCCACATGGGCTATATCACCGCCACGCATATGCTCGAGCGAGTTAAGGACGAGACGCTGGTGGTCAATGATCCGGTCAGCGTGCGCAATGCGCCGGAAAAGGTGATGGTGCTGAACTATCGCCGCTTTATGCCGCCCACGCTGGTGACGCGATCAGTCGACGAAGTGCGGCGTTTTATGGCTGAGCATGGCGCGTTGGTGGTGAAGCCGATACACGGCAATGGCGGTAAGGCAATTTTCCGCGTGCCCGCCGATGGCGACAATCTGTCTGCACTGTTCGAAGTGTTCAACCAGACCTGGCCCGAACCGCATATGGTGCAGCCTTTCCTTCCCGAAGTGGCCGAAGGGGACAAGCGCATCGTGCTGGTCGATGGCATGGTGGCGGGCGCGATCAACCGCCGGCCGGGCGAGGGCGAGTTTCGTTCAAATCTAGCCATGGGCGGCAGCGCCGAAGCGACCGAGTTGACCGAGCGCGAGCAGGAAATCTGCGATGCGATGGGACCGGAACTGAAACGGCTCGGGCTGACATTCGTCGGCATCGATGTGATCGGCGGCAGATACCTTACCGAGATCAACGTCACCTCACCGACCGGGATTGTTGCGATTGATAAGTTCAACGGCACCGATACCGCCGGAATGATCTGGGACGCGATTGAGGCGCGATTAGCTTAGGTCCGCTCAAGATTTAGCCGATCTTGCAGCCAAATGTCTGCAATTGGGTCGTTTGCGGAATGTCTGCTTTTGGTGGAAATTACCTCTTCTTCGCCCTCGGGTGCGCGTCGCGGTAGTTTTCCAGCATCGTGGCCGCATCAACCTTGGTGTAAATCTGCGTCGATCCCAAAGAAGCATGGCCGAGCAATTCCTGCAAGCTTCTCAAATCCGCTCCCGCCCCGAGCAAATGCGTCGCAAAACTGTGCCGCAATGCATGCGGGGTGGCGGTCTCAGGCAAGCCCAGCGCGCGGCGCGCTTGCGCGGTCGCCTTCTGAACCATGCCGGGGCTAAGCGGGCCACCTTTCTCTCCGCGGAACAGCACCTCATTGCCCGGCAGCGGCCACGGACATTTTGCGCAATAATCCGCCACCGCAGCGCGGGTGATCGGCAGCACCGGCACCATACGCTGCTTCCCGCCTTTGCCCGTCACTTGCAGCACCTCTCCCAACGGCACGTCATTGGCTTTGAGCGACAGCGCCTCGGCAATCCGCAAGCCTGAACCATACAGCAGCAGCAGCACCGCGCGATCGCGCGCGCCCAGCCATTCCGCCTTGGCATTGCCCGCGACCAGATCGGCGAGATTGCTTGCCTCATCGGGCATAACCGGGCGGGGCAAGCCCTTCTTGACGCGCGGCCCGCGTAGGCGCGGTGAGGCGGGGTCAGGATCGCCCGCTTGCTCACGTGCAAAAGCGATAAAGCTTTTGAGCGCGGACAATTCACGCGCGGCGCTGGCATTGCCGATTCCATCCGCGCGGCGCTCGGCCAGATGACGGCGTAAATCTTGGGCCTCCAACAAGGCCACACCATCCCAATCGACCAAATCACGCGCTTTCAGCAAACGATCCGCACAGCCCAGATAGGCGCGCACCGTATGCGGGCTACGCCGGCGCGAATTGGTCAGCTCATTGTTCCACGCTTCGAGGAGATCCGCCGCGCTCATGCGGTTACCAGCGCGTCCGCAACAATTTCGCCAAGAAGCGCGTCCAGCAACGGCATTCCGGAGGGCGTCACGGTGATCCGGCCACTATCGTATTCAAGCAGGCCAAGGTCACTATGAAGTGCAAGGCGATCCGCATTGATCAGATCGGTAGAAGGGATTCCAAACCGCGCCTCCAACTTGCTCAAATCAATCCCTTCAGCGAGGCGCAGGCCCATAAGCAGCGCTTCGGATGCTTGTTCACCCATCGAGAGTGCGCGCTGATCCTTGATGCCATGTCCGTGCTCGCTGACCGCCAACAGATAATTCTCCGGCTTCTTGTGGCGTTCGGTTGCCACTCCACCGCGTCGTCCGTGTGCGCCGGGGCCGATCCCGCAATAATCCTGATACCGCCAATAGGTCAGATTATGGCGACTTTCCTGCCCCGGTTTGGCGTGGTTGCTGATCTCATAGGCAGGAAGGCCCGCCGCGTTCATGATCTTTTGCGTTAGCGCATACAGATCACCTGCCGGATCGTCGTCCAGCGGGGTGAACACGCCACGTCGGACATCGGTGGCAAAGCGCGTGTTTGGCTCGATCGTGAGTTGATAGAGTGACATGTGGTCCGTGCCGAGCGCCAGAGCGCGGCTCAACTCCGCTGTCCATTGTTCAGCCAACTGCCCCGGGCGCGCATAAATCAGATCGATGCTGACGCGGTCGAAATTCTGTTGCGCAGTCTCGAACGCATCCAGCGCTTCCTGCGCCCCATGCAGGCGCCCCAAAAACTGTAAGGTATCGTCTTCAAGTGATTGAACACCCAGAGAAACCCGATTTACGCCTGTTTGCGTTAGAGCGGCAAAGTTCGCAGCCTCGACCGACGATGGATTGGCCTCGAGCGTGATTTCGATATTGGCGTCAAAACCCCACAACGCCTCCGCTTTCTGAAGCAATGCCTCGACCAGGGCAGGTGGCATCAAGGAAGGCGTTCCACCGCCAAAGAATATCGAATGCAGTGGTTCACCGCCTGCCAGTTCGGCTTCGTGGCGCATATCCGCCAACAAGGCATCGCGCCACGCCGCCACATCCACCAAGTCGCGGACGTGGCTATTGAAGTCGCAATAGGGGCATTTCTTCGAGCAGAAGGGCCAATGGATGTATAGTGCGCGCGCCATGCGCCCATACTAACTGCCAAACTGGTCCGCGACCAGCTTGGCAAACGCATCCGCGCGGTGGCTCATGCTGTGTTTCTCTTGCGGGTCAATTTCAGCAAAGGTCTGATCGCGGCCTTCAGGGACAAAAACAGGATCGTAACCGAAACCCATCTCACCGCGCGGCGGCCACGTCAGCGAACCCGAGCATGTTCCCTCGTAAACCTCATGCTCGCCACCGGGCCACACAATCGCCAGTACGCAATGGAAAGCCGCGCTGCGGTCTGTATCCGGGCCAAGCTGTTGGAGCATCCCTTCGACCTTGCCCATCGCCATATACCAATCGCGGCCCGGATCGCCTTCGAACCATTGCCGTTCGGCCCAGTCCGCGGTGTACACACCGGGGCGACCACCTAATGCGTCCACGGACAATCCGCTATCGTCGGCCAGCGCCGCGAGACCCGACGCCTCGGCGGCTGCGCGCGCCTTTATCAACGCATTGTCGACGAAGGTTTTTCCATCCTCGGGGGGCTCCGGCAGACCAAGCGAACCTGCCGAAATGCATTTCAGGCCATATGGCGCAAGCAGGGCAGAGATTTCGCGCAATTTGCCTTCATTGTGAGTGGCAATAACGAGTGACCCTCCGCCCAGCTTCCGAGTCATTTTGAGGCGTCCAGCTGTGCCTTGAAGATGCCGTCACAGCCGATTTTGGCTAAACGCAGCAAGCGTAGCAGGCCCTCCTCATCATAGGTTGCGCCTTCTGCTGTTGCTTGCACTTCGGCGATTTGGCCACCTGTGATCAGGACAAAGTTCGCATCTGCATCGGCGCTGGAATCTTCATCATAATCGAGGTCAAGCACAGGTGTGCCATTGTAGATTCCGCAGCTGATTGCAGCGACCTGGCCTGTGATCGGATCTTCTTTGAGGTCGCCAGACGCCATGAGGCCGTTCACCGCCAAACGCAGCGCCACCCAGGCACCTGAAATGGATGCCGTGCGTGTTCCGCCGTCCGCCTGAAGCACATCGCAGTCGAGAGTGATCTGACGCTCGCCAAGCTTCTTCAAGTCAACGACAGCTCGCAATGACCGGCCGATCAGGCGCTGGATTTCCTGCGTTCGGCCCGATTGCTTGCCGCGCGCTGCTTCGCGCCCACTGCGCGTATGCGTAGAACGGGGCAGCATAGAATACTCGCCTGTGACCCAACCTTCGCCTTTGCCGCGCAGCCAGGGTGGAATGCGTTCTTCGATACTCGCTGTGCACAGCACCCGCGTGTCGCCGCAACTAATCAGCACGCTGCCTTCAGCGTGCTTGGTAAAGCCGGTTTCGATACTAATAGCGCGCATTTCGTCAGGCGCGCGGCCGGAAGGTCGCATGAGAATCCCTTGTGTTTTGATTCGTTGCCGCCGCGATAGGCTGTGCGCGGTGTCACCTGCAAGGCTTGAGGCTGTGGAGCAAAGCGCTAGATAGCGTTATATGTCCACACCACCCATCGCAGAATTGACCGACCGTGCGAGAGAGATTTTCCGTCTCGTGGTCGAAGGCTATTTGGATCGCGGGCAGCCGGTCGGGTCAAAAACGCTTGCCAGCGATAGTACGGTCAATCTTTCGCCGGCCTCGATCCGCGCGGTGTTGTCGGACCTTGAGGCACACGGTTTGCTATCCGCGCCGCACACAAGTGCAGGGCGCATGCCAACCGAAAGCGGCTTGCGCCTGTTTGTTGACGGGATGATGCGCGTGTCAGAGCCCAATGCGGAGGAGCGCGCCGCGATAGAGGGGCGTCTTTCAGACAGCGGCCCGATCGAACAAGCATTGGAGCAAACCAGCGCAATCCTGTCTGACATTTCAGGCGCTGCCGGGATGGTGTTGGTCCCAACCCGCGAGGCCAAGCTTGCACAGTTCAGCCTGGTCAATCTGGGCCAGGGGAGGGTGCTAGCTGTGCTCGTCAGCGAAGATGGATCGATCGAGAACCGCGTAATCGAGTTGGGTGGTTCATTGGCACCTTCAGTGCTGGAGCAAGCGAGCAATTACATCACGGCACGTCTTGCTGGGCGGACGTTGGCCGAAGCCAATGCTGCGATCGGGGCAGAAATCAAATCGGGCAAGTCTCAGCTCGACAGCGCAAGCCGCAATCTGGTCGAGCGTGGTCTTGCGGTTCTTAGCGAAGACGCAGCACAGCGTCCGGTTTTAATCGTACGCGGACAAGCGAATCTTCTCGATGACGCAGCGATGCAGGACATTGAGCGTGTGCGCAGCCTGATCGAAGACTTGGAAAGCAAGCAATCAGTTGCCGAATTGCTGGAAAGCGCGCGCGAAGCCGAAGCTACGCGGATTTTCATCGGAAGCGAGAACCGGTTGTTTGCATTGTCCGGCTCTTCGGTTATCGCGTCGCCGTATCGTGACCGTGAGGGAAGGGTGGTCGGCGTGCTTGGCGTCATCGGCCCCACACGGTTGAATTACGCGCGCGTGATACCCATGATTGACCTGACCGCCCGTTCGCTGGGCAAGCTTATCGGATAGCTTTGGAAATGTAAGAACATGATCGACAACGACAAATCGCAAGCAGAAGATGATGCGGTAGACAAAGAACTTGAAGGCGTGCCGGAGGAGTTCCTCGACAATGGAGAGGACGAGGCATCTGAAGACGGTTTCGAGAAAGCGCTCGATGCGCTGAAGGCCGATCTGGAGACCGCAAAGCAGGATATTCTCTACGCCAAAGCAGAGGCACAGAATGTGCGCCGCCGCGCGGAAAAGGATGTGCAAGACGCGCGCGCCTACGCCGCGACCGGCTTTGCACGAGATGTTCTGAGCGTGTCAGACAACCTTGAGCGTGCGATTGCGGCAATTCCCAAAAGTCTGCGTGAAGACGACAAGATGAAGGCGCTTGTAACCGGCATTGAAGCCACTCAGCGCGAACTTGAGAAAGTATTCGGCCAGCACGGTGTGAAGCGCATTGCTTCGGTTGGCCTGCCTCTCGATCCGAATCAGCATCAGGCGATGATGGAAGTGCCAACTGAAGAGCACGAAGAAGGCACGATCGTGCAAGAAATGCAGAGCGGCTATATGATCAAGGACCGCTTGCTACGTCCGGCTATGGTTGGCGTGGCGAAGAAGCCCTGAGTCAGAGACTAGAATTTGAAAAAGGGGCGAGGCGGCGTTTGCTACCTCGCCCTTTTTGTATCACGCCACTACTTGCGCACAGTTTTCATCGTGGTGCTTCTTCACATACTTCATGAAAGGCGTGCCGCCGGTGCCGACATCGGGGTCATTGCCCGCGATACTGCCGGCCTGCTTGTTGATGTAGCTTGCCGCGTACTCCAGATGCCGCGTGCCTGCGCCTGCCAGACATTTGTCATCTCATGTATGAAGAAGCCCTGCCGGTGCAGATCCTCGCTTGAGAAATCATCGCAATAGGCGCTGCCCCTGGGATGGAAATGCAAATGCCCGCCCGGTGCCATCGTGACCTTGCGCGGCTGAAACGGAAACCACTTTCTGCGCCGGATTGTGACTGCAGCGTAGTCGATCGCCGTCCCGAAAACAGAAGCTGCCAATTTCACTTCGCCCGGAGTAAGTGCGCGCTCGCCACCCACCGGACAGGCGAGTGGAGAAACGCTTAAATCTCCTCCGGTGGAAACGTGGTTCAGCGCTCGTCCCCGGCGGCGCGAACTTCGCCTTCAAAGCTGTGTTTGTCCCCTCCCGACACAGTCAGCGTAAACTCGACCGTATCACCGGGCTCAACACTTTCATCCAGATCAAACACCATCAGGTGATAGCCGCCTGGCTCGAACGCGATTTCAGTGCCCTTCTGAATGGCAATTTCCATGGCTTCGGCCATGGTCATCTTGCCGTTCCATTCTCCATAAGCGTGGATTTCGGTCTTCTCAGCGCCGCTTACATCGGCCCGGCGGATCGCGAGGCCGCGGTCGTTTTCATACTTCAGATCGAAATAGCCTGCAGCCGGATTGCCCGGCACCGGCGCCAGAACAACGCGAGCATTTTCGACGCTCAAACCGGGCACACCTTCGGGTTCGGCTTCGACCACAGTCTCCGGCTCTGCGCCACAAGCTGCCAAGGCGAATGTAGAGAAGAGCATGCTCGCGGCGGCCAATTGATTGAACTTCATGTCAGGTTTCTCCGGTCTGAAAACATGCAAAATCTAGTGTGCCTGTTCCCTTGTGCCAAGCAAAACCGCACCTATATCCCCCGAGTATCACACCTGACGGACTGAGCCGCCGAGCTGTTTTGCCAACTTTGGAAAGCACAATGCGCGGTGTCCAATAATTGAACTGATGGGAAACGAAGAAACATGGGTAAAGTAATCGGTATCGACCTCGGCACCACCAACTCGTGCGTGTCTGTTATGGACGGGGGCAAGCCCAAGGTCGTCGAAAACTCTGAAGGTGCGCGCACTACACCTTCTATCGTCGCTTTCACCAAAGATGGTGAGCGTCTGATTGGTCAGCCGGCAAAGCGCCAGGCAGTGACCAACCCTGACAATACGGTTTATGCAGTGAAGCGCCTGATCGGTCGCCGGTTCGATGATCCGATGACCAAGAAGGACATGGAACTGGTCCCTTACAATATCGTCAAGGGCACCAATGGCGATGCATGGGTCAACGCTGGCGGTGAAGATTATTCACCGTCGCAGATCTCTGCATTCATCCTGCAAAAGATGAAAGAGACCGCTGAGGAATATCTTGGCGAGAAGGTAGAGCAGGCAGTTATCACTGTTCCGGCCTACTTTAACGATGCCCAGCGTCAGGCAACCAAGGACGCGGGCAAGATCGCAGGCCTCGAGGTTCTGCGTATTATTAACGAGCCTACTGCCGCGGCACTGGCTTATGGCCTCGACAAGGAAGACGGCAAAACCATCGCTGTCTATGACCTTGGCGGCGGTACTTTTGATATCTCCGTCCTCGAAATCGGTGATGGCGTGTTCGAAGTTAAATCGACCAATGGCGATACCTTCCTTGGTGGTGAAGATTTCGACAGCGCGATCGTTGAATGGCTGGCTGACCAGTTCAAGACGAAAGAGAACATGGACCTGCGCAAGGACAAGCTTGCACTACAGCGTCTGAAAGAAGCGGCTGAAAAGGCCAAGATCGAACTCTCTAGCTCGCAGCAGACAGAAGTGAACCTGCCGTTCATTACCGCGCGCATGGAAGATGGTTCTTCCACGCCGCTGCACCTTGTTGAAACGATCACACGTTCCAGCCTGGAAAAGATGGTTGGCGATCTGATCAAGCGCACGCTCGATCCGTGCAAGAAAGCGCTCGCTGATGCAGGTCTGGATAAAGGCGCGATTGATGAAGTGATCCTGGTTGGCGGTATGACCCGTATGCCAAAGGTTCGCGAAGTCGTGGAAGAATTCTTCGGCAAGAAGCCGCACACTGGCGTGAACCCTGATGAAGTGGTGGCCATGGGGGCCGCCATTCAGGCGGGCGTTCTGCAGGGCGACGTCAAAGACGTGCTTCTGCTCGACGTGACCCCGCTGTCGCTGGGTATTGAAACACTGGGCGGTGTCTTCACCCGCATGATCGATCGCAACACGACGATCCCGACGAAGAAGACACAGGTCTATTCGACCGCTGAAGACAATCAGAATGCCGTGACCATCCGGGTTTTCCAGGGTGAGCGCGAGATGGCCGCTGACAACAAGCTGCTTGGACAGTTTGATCTGGTGGGCATCCCGCCCGCGCCGCGCGGTGTTCCGCAAGTCGAAGTGACCTTTGACATTGACGCAAACGGTATCGTGAATGTCTCTGCCAAGGATAAGGGCACCGGCAAGGAACAGCAGATCAAGATCCAGGCGTCTGGTGGTTTGTCGGATTCGGACATTGATCAGATGGTTCAGGATGCCGAAAAGTTCGCGGAAGAAGACAAGAAGCGCCGCGAATCTGCGGAAGCTCGCAATCAGGCAGACAGCCTGGTGCACGCGACCGAGAAGCAGATCGAAGAGCATAGCGACAAGGTTGACGCTGATACGAAATCTGCCGTCGAAGCAGCCTTGGCCGAAGCCAAGACCGCGCTCGAAGGCGATGATGTCGATGCGATCAATGCAAAGGCGCAGGCGCTTACAGAAGCGGCCATGAAGATGGGTCAGCAGATCTACGAAAAAGAGCAGGCTGCCGGTCCTGACGCTGGCGCGGAAGGTTCTTCGGATAGTTCGGCTGACGAAGAAGTTGTCGATGCGGAATTCTCCGAAGTTGACGAAAATTCGAGCGAAGACAGCGACAATAAAAAGGGCTGATGTCCTAATGGGAAACTCTGCCGCCGCCAGCGCATATAGCGCCGGTGGCGGTTAGCGTTTAGGGCAGGGAAGCAGCAGCATGGCATCTACCGACATCGACTATTACGAATTGCTTCAAGTCTCGCGCGACGTTGACGGCGGTGCGCTGAAGAGCTCATACCGCAAGCTTGCGATGAAGTATCATCCGGATCGTAATCCGGGCGATGCCGAGAGTGAGGCAAAATTCAAGTCCATCAACGAGGCCTATGATTGCCTGAAGGACCCGCAGAAGCGCGCGGCCTATGATCGCTATGGCCATTCAGCATATACGCAGAGAATGTCCGGCGGTGGCGGCGGCGGTCGTGGTCCGCAAGGCGATTTTGGCGATATCGGGGACATCTTCGAGACTATTTTCGGCAGCGCTTTTGGCGGCGGTGGCGGGCGGCAACGCGCGCAGCCGCGGCGCGGAGCGGATCTCCGATATGATTTGGAAGTCAGCCTGGACGATGCCTTCCACGGAAAAACAGTCGAGCTGGAAATCGAAGTCTCGCAGAGCTGCGGCACTTGCGATGGGTCTGGCGCTACTCCGGGTACAAGCGAACGCGAATGTCGAATGTGCGATGGTCACGGCAAAGTTCGCGCCAAGCAAGGTTTCTTCGTGGTTGAACGCCCATGCCCGACCTGTCACGGCCGCGGCGCTGTGATCGAAAACCCTTGCGGTGATTGCCGCGGGGAAGGGGTCGTCGACAAGGCGCGCTCACTCGAGGTTGAAGTTCCGCCAGGCGTCGATACCGGTACGCGCATTCGTTTGTCTGGCAAGGGGGAGGCCGGGCCCAGAGGCGCTCCTGCGGGCGATCTATACATTTTCGTACATGTGAAGCCGCACGCGGTTTTCCAGCGCGAGGGTACGACGCTGCTCACGCGCGTTCCGATCAGCTTCACTACAGCTGCGCTTGGCGGCACGGTCGATATCCCTGATCTGGGCGGTGACGATAACAGCGTTGAAATCCCGGTGGGCATTCAATCCGGCAAGCAGTTGCGCGTACGCGGAGCGGGGATGCCCGTGCTGCAAGGCCGCGGACGTGGTGACCTGGTGGTCGAAATTGCGGTGGAAACACCGACCAAACTGTCCAAGGCGCAAAAGGAACTGCTGAAGCAGTTTCGCGAAACCGAAACCGGTGAAGAATGCCCCGAAAGCAAGGGCTTTTTCGACCGCGTGAAGGAAGCGTTCGGCAGTTAATTTACGGGCAATTCTCGACCCTTCTCTCGGCAAGACTTAAGCCTAGGTCAAACAGAGGGAACAGTCATGAAACGCATTTTCGCCACCGCACTAGCAACCGCATCGATCTTTATTGCATCGCCCCTGGCAGCTCAGCGAGACTTCAGCGAGGTGGATATTACTTCCGAAGAGTTGGCGCAGGGTGTGGCCGTACTTTTCGGTGCGGGCGGCAATATGGCTGTTAGCCATGGTGAGGATGGCACGATCCTGATCGATGACCAGTTCGCGCCGCTATCAGAGAAGATCGAAGGCGCGGTCGCCTATCTTGGCGCGACGCCCGTCAAATATGTCGTCAATACGCATTGGCACGGTGACCACACGGGCGGAAACGAACATTTCGGCGGCACTGGCGCAACGATCTCCGCGCATCACAATGTGCGCTTCTGGATGTCATTCCCGCCGACCCGCGGTGAGCGCGTAACGCCGCCGTCACCCAAGGCGGCTCTGCCTGTTGTCACTTATGAACGCGGTGTGACCTTGCACCTCAATGGCGACACAATTGATGTCGTGTTTGTCGGTGGTGGCCAAACCGATGGCGACAGTATCGTGCGCTGGCGCGAAAAGAATATCGTCCATATGGGCGATCTTTACTTCAAGATACCGCGCTGGCCCTTTGTCGATGTGGCGTCCGGCGGTGATATCGAAGACCTGCTCTATTCGCTGGATAGCGCGATCAACCTGATGGATGAGGATACAAAGGTGATCCCGGGCCATGGCACAATGTCGGATCGCCGCGAATTGATCGCTTATCGCAACACTGTAGGTGAGGCTGTGACCCGAATTCGCGCGCTGCGCGATTCCGGATCATCGCTGGAGGAAGCTCAAGCCTTGCGCCCGCTCGACAGTTTTGATGGGGGTGAAGGCTTCATCAACGAAGATCGGTTTATTGAGGCCGTTTGGAAAAGCCTCAACTAATTCGACAGCTTAAACGGTATCAAACTTCGCCGCGATTTCACTTTTCAGGCTTTCGATCAGGCCGGCGTCGCAGCGTCCGGCTTCGGTCTCTTCCTGCAGGATTGCTTCGAATGCGCGCCGCTTGAACCCATGGCAGACGCGGCTATCAACACCGCTGTCTACTGTTGAGCAAACAAGGTCGATCATCCGCTCTGCCCCGTGCAATCGGCCCCATAGATAGTCATTCTCGCGATAGGCACGGCTAAAGAAAGCGCCAAAGTTGTAGAACTCTATGCCGCGCAGCGTCGCTCTGGCGCCGCCATCTCGTATCGATGGGGCATCATCAGGAGAAATTCGATCCACTTTGATCGGATCGTATTCGGTAAATCCTTCGTGCCGCAACAGTGGCAGCGTCGCGACATCGTAAAACGGAAACCCGAGGTAGGCGAACAGCATACGTCGGCGAAGTTGCTTGGGCATCTGTGCCAGTGCAGCGCAAAGGCGATCTAGCGCTTCATCATCGATTTCCGGCAGCAAGCGATGCGCCCCCAAGTGGTCCAACACCGCGCCGGGATCGACAAAAACATTGGCGGCCAGGTCACCGAATTCAGGGTGCCGAACCGCATGCTTGTCCCGATCAAGGTATAGCCGCATAATGGCGTAGATTTCACCCCTCGCGAGGTCCAGTACATCGTCAGGAATTTCGGGATCACGCTCCCAATCGCGCGCCAATCGCCGCGCCAGCAAGCGCAAACGGCGAATCCGGAAGCCCAGATCATGTGTCCGGAAGAATGCGATTGCAGCCTCGCTTGCACCGCCCTTTTCCTCGGACAATTGATCCAACCCGCGCCGCATTAATTCGCCGCGCAGGGTAGAAACAATGGGATCACAGTCGGGCAGATCCAGTTGCGGTGCCGCCTGATGAACCAATTTCGCCAGGCGTTCGACAATACCTGCCAGTTTCACCTGCGCGTAGGAATGGAAAGTATAGCCTGCTTCTTGCGCTGCCGATTGCTGCGCTTTCGCGCGCCAGTTGTGCAGCCTTTTGGGCGTTGGCCGGTCGAGGAAGAATGTCAGCCCGAAAAGTTTCTCAACCGCGCGGTCGACTTCAGGCCGAAGACCGGCAAGGATTTGCTGCAACCTTTCGGCGTTGCGGGATTGCTGTTTCAACTCTTCCAGATTGTCGCGGATCGGTTGCTCTCGCGGCAGGGCGGATATCGAACCGAAAATCGCAGCGAAGAACCCGACGGGCTTTTGTTCCTCATCTTTGAGTGAAGCAATCCGATCTGGACGCGGATCGATATATACAAATCTCCGGTCTACTTCACGATGGGCAGGGCGGCCGTGCAGGGCATCAATTGCGCCCTCAAACGGTGCGTTGACCAGCACCGAGCCATCGATAAGCGCAACTTGTTCGGTCGTGCCCAGACGCACGTGAGTGGGCATGACACGTTTCAGAAAGGCACCGCGAGTTTGCCAATGGTGTTTGCTTCGCTGGGCCAAACGATCGATCTCTGCCAGTTCAAGCGGCGGGAAGGCGCCCGGGAAGCTTGCCGTCGCGCGCGCTGCAATCGTCAGCTCAAGCGGATCAGCAAGTCCTGCACCAGATTGAGCCGGGGTCAGACCACGAAATCCGATCGGCAAGCGGTGTTCGCTTTCTTCAACAACCGCCGGGCTATGAAGGCGCAGCATCTCTACATGCCCGCGAAAATCTGTGGCCGTTACCAGCAAATCCAACGGATGGCCTGGTGGCAAAAGCGGCGGCCCCGTTTCGTTGGCGTTCATCGCCTTGATTGCATCGAACAGTAGCTGCGAAAAATTGTCGCCGGAAAAGGGTGGCTGGAACCATCGCCCCCGCACAAAACGCGAGACCTTCCGGCGCACCTCGCTCCGCGTTTCAGGGGCGACGCTCTCCGACACCACATTGCCGGGTCGCTTGAACAGCCACCAGGCTATCGGTTGGGCCCAGAATTTGGCGAACTTCCACATTGGGCGGGCATCGGGGTCCAGCAATTTGTCGACATCGGCATTCTCAAGCCACAGATCGGTAAGTGGCTCAAGCGAATGTCCGGCGAATATAGCTTGTGACAGAAATACCGCGTTTATCCCGCCTGCACTTGCGCCGGTTAGAATATCAGGCAGCACGCGCAATCTTAGTCCTTGTTGCGCCTCAATCTCTCCCAGCAAGTCATGATAGACCTTGGCCACGTGCCCCTCTGGCTCTTCCTCCAGGTGGTAGGATCTGCTTGCGCGGGCCAGATGCCAGAGCTCTTTCGTAACACCGTGCATGTATATCGCCAGGCTGACGCCGCCGTAGCAAACCAATGCAATACGAAGTTCCTTCTGGTGCATGTTGATTTCCTTAGGGGTTTAACCACAGAAGGCAATTGCGTTCTATCTATGTTCCGTTTATCGATCTGCGGATGGCGAAAGCAAAGAAGCGATATGTCTGTCAGTCTTGTGGAAGCGTGACACACCGGTGGCAGGGGCAATGCCCCGATTGTGCCGAATGGAACACTATGGTTGAGGATGCGCCAGCGACCGTGTTCTCGCAAAAGCATGACCTATCGAGAGGCGGTCGTGCGGTTGCCTTTGAAGAACTGAATGCGCCAACAGAATTACCCAAACGCCGTTCGACGGGACTGGCGGAATTTGACCGCGCACTTGGCGGTGGGCTGGTGCCCGGCTCGGCGGTGCTGATGGGCGGTGATCCCGGGATCGGGAAATCCACTCTTTTGCTACAGACTTCAGCGACCATAGCGAAGAATGGTGGAAGTGTGGTTTATGTCAGCGGAGAGGAGGCCGCGGGCCAGGTGCGGATGCGCGCAGCACGGCTCGGCTTGTCCGATGCACCGCTTCAGCTGGCGTCAGAAACATCAGTGCGGAATATCCTGACGACATTGGGTCAGATGGAAGCGCCAGCTCTGTTAGTGATCGATTCGATCCAGACCATGTATTCGGACACAATCGAGGGGGCTCCGGGCACTGTTAGTCAGGTTCGCGGATGTGCCTTTGAATTGATCCGATACGCCAAGGAGAATGGTGTCGCGCTCGTGCTTGTCGGACATGTGACCAAAGACGGCAGCATCGCTGGGCCGCGCGTGCTGGAACACATGGTCGATGTCGTGATGAGCTTTGAGGGAGAGCGGAGCCATCAATACCGCATCCTGCGCGCACTCAAGAACCGCTTTGGCGCGGTCGACGAGATCGGCGTGTTCTCTATGGAGCAGGAAGGGTTGGAAGAAGTCAGCAACCCTTCGATGCTGTTTCTATCTGGACGGGATCAACCATTGGCAGGCAGCGCGGTTTTCCCCGCTCTCGAAGGAACACGGCCCGTCCTGGTCGAAATTCAAGCCTTGATTGTCCGCTTGCAATCGGGAGCAACGCCCCGGCGATCGGTGGTCGGTTGGGACAACAGCAAATTGGCGATGTTGTTGGCGGTGCTGGAATCTCGCTGCGGGCTCAATTTCAGTTCGGCCGAAGTGTATTTGAATATTGCCGGCGGGTACCGTTTATCAGATCCCGCCGCCGATATGGCGGTGGCGGCCGCGCTGGTCAGCGCGTTGGCGGATCGGCCGCTCCCTGATAAGTCGGTCTGGTTCGGTGAGGTGTCACTCTCCGGCGAAGTGCGCCCCGTTGCTCATGCCAATTTGCGCGTCAAGGAAGCGGCCAAACTTGGCTTTGCCGCTGCGTTTGGCCCGGCGAGCAGCAAGACCGGTGCATCCAAAATCGCGTTCAATGGTTTGGGACAAGTTGCGAACCTCGTTGACCGCGTGATGTCAAAGTCATAATCCGCCCCCATGAACGGGTTCGATATTATTGTTTTCATCATTATCGGGGTGGCTGCGATAGGCGGCTTTCTGCGCGGATTGGTGCAGGAGGTGTTATCGCTCGCAGCATGGGCATTGGCCGCGGCGGCAATCTACTATTTGCACGAGCCTTTTACGGAAATCCTGCTCGAGTATCTCGATGCAGAACCGACAACTTCTATCCTCGCGTTCGCACTTTTGTTACTGATCCCATATGCGGCCATGAAACTCATCGCAAACAACGTGGGTGAGGCATCGCGCGGTTCGATTATGGGACCGATCGACCGCGTGCTGGGATTTGGATTTGGCGTGGTCAAGGGCGCGCTGATTACAGTGTTTGCGTTCTCGGTCATCGCGCTCGGATTTGATAGCTTGTGGGGGTACAAAGGGCGCCCCGTCTGGATCACCACAGCACGCACATACCCAGTCATCGATTCCGCTTCGAGTGATCTGGTGAATACTATTGCCGAACGCAGGGAACGCCTGCGTATCGATGTGGAAGGCGAGTGATGCCCGCCAGCACTGCGGCGAAACTTTACACTCCCAATCTGCTATCACTGGCGACAGAATTGGCTGCCTTTCCGCTCTCGGGGGATTGGCAGGCACAGGGAAGTTCGCGCTCCACGACCTGCGGCAGCTCTTTAACGGTCGGCATCAATCTCACCGACCAAGACGCAATCGCGGAGTTAGGGCTGGGCGTGTCAGCTTGCGCAGTTGGTCAGGCCGCTGCGGCGGTATTTGCGCGTGCGGCAGCAGGGGCCAGGCTGACATCGATCAATCTCGTCCTTGCGAAAATAGAAGCCTGGATGAAAGATCCGTCCGCACCTGAACCTGATTGGCCAGACTTTCAGGCCCTGTCTGCGGCGCGCGAACTAAAGGGGCGCCATGGCGCAATCCTGTTACCGTGGAAGGCTGCCCAGCAAGCGCTTTGCAAGGTTCCAGACACACGCTAGAGCGGCGCATCGCACAATGTTGTAGGGGAGAGTGCAGCAGCCATGTCAGAAAGCGCTAGCGTCGCGGTTCGCGAACCGTCCGAGAAAGAAATCAAACTTGTAATCGGAGCGAGCTCGGCGGGCACCGTTTTCGAATGGTATGATTTCTTCATCTACGGCACGCTTGCCTACATCCTGAAGGATGCGTTCTATGATACGGACAATGAAACGCTTGGACTGCTGCTCGTCTGGTCAACATTTGCAGTCGGGTTTGCCTTTCGTCCGATTGGCGCGATCCTGTTTGGATATCTGGGCGACAAGCTGGGGCGCAAATATACGTTCCTTGTAACTGTGACCCTGATGGGCATTGCCACCGCCGGGGTGGGCATGATCCCGACCATAGACACGATCGGTATTGCTGCACCGATTATCGTGATTTTGCTGCGCGTGATCCAGGGCCTCGCCTTAGGCGGAGAGTATGGCGGCGCAGCGATTTATGTTGCCGAGCACGCTCCACCGGAAAAGCGCGGTTTCTATACTAGCTTCATCCAGGCCAGTGTTGCTGGCGGCTTCGTTCTGTCCATCGCAGTAGTGTTGGCTTGCCGGTATCTTATCCCGGCAGATGACTTTGCCGCTTGGGGCTGGCGCGTGCCATTCCTGCTCTCGATCATTCTGCTCGTGATCTCTCTGTGGATGCGCCTGATGCTGTCAGAAAGCCCGGTGTTCCAGGCGATGAAGGCGGAGGGAAAAATCGCCGGCAATCCGTTCAAGGAGAGCTTCACCTATCCCGGAAACAAGAAGCGGATATTTGTCGCGCTGTTTGGCGTAACCGGCATTCTGACCACTATCTGGTACACCGCGTTTTTCTCCGGCATGAGCTTCCTGAGGGGGCCGATGCATGTCGATGATCTGACGGTCGAGCTTATCCTTTTCTTCTCCGGCCTGATCGCGATGAGTTTTTACGTCATGATCGGCAAATGGTCGGACACGATTGGCCGCAAAAAACCGATTATGATCGGCGCTGTCTTGACGTTGCTTCTGCTGTTCCCGGCTTTCTGGGGCATGGGCAGTCTGGCCAATCCGGGTCTTGAGCGCGCCGCCCAGCAGACCCCGATTGTGGTCCAGGGTAGCCAGTGCACGACAGACCCGTTCGCCGAAATGTTCAACCGGGAGCAGACCGAATGCGGCAAGGTGCTGGAAACGCTTACGGCCGCTGGCGTCCCTTACAAGGTTGAGCCAGCCACAGATCTGAGATTGCTCGCAGGCGTTGAAGACGTGACGCTTGAGCAAGAATGGTTTGATGATGGTGCCGCGCGCAATGCCGGTATTCGCGATGCGTTGGGTGAGTACGGTTTTGACTTCAGCAAGCAACAACCGGCGGCCGCTAATATCCTTGGCATTGTCGCGATCCTGCTCGGGCTGGGCATGCTATCAGCGCTCACATACGGTTCGGTTGCAGCGCTGCTTTCTGAAATGTTTCCCCCAACCATTCGCTACAGCTCGATGTCGATCCCGTATCACATCGGCGCGGGTTACTTGGGCGGATTTCTGCCGCTGATTGCAGGTGTGATCGTGGCGAGCACGGGCAACATCTACTCCGGGCTTTGGTACACATGGGTCGTCGTTGCATTTGGTGTCGTTGTGCTGTGGTGGGGCATCCCTGATGGCCCACCGAAAGACTTCACAGACGAACATGGCTGAACTTCCGCCGCCCAGCCTGCGGCTGACAATTGACGCTGACGTTCTGGCAGATAATTGGCGCGCGCTCGATGCGATGTCCGGCGAGGCCAAGACCGGTGCAGCTGTCAAGGCCGATTGCTACGCGTTGGGCGTGGATGCATGCGTACCCGCTTTGCGCGACGCAGGCTGCACGCACTTCTTCGTTGCACACTGGAGCGAAGTCGAAGCGGTTGCCAGCCATGTACCACCGGCCAGGATATCCGTGCTGCATGGCCCAATGAATGCGGCTGACGCTGCCTATGCGCAACAGACCGGTGCCGCACCTGTGATCAATTCGGTTTCTCAAGCCAGGCTCTGGCATGAAAGCGGCGGCGGAACTTGCCAACTGATGGTGGATACCGGGATCAATCGACTGGGCGTCTCGCTGGGGGACTTGTCTGACCCTGCGATTGCCTCGCTGGATGTTGATATCTTGATGTCGCACCTCGCTTGCGCCGATGAAGACAATGTCATGAATGCACGGCAGCTCGCGGTATTTAAACAAGCAACAGAAGTCGTTCCGCACCAATCCGCCAGTTTGACTAACAGCGCAGGGATCGCGCTTGGAAGCGCCTATCACTTCGACCTGACGCGGCCTGGACTGGCGCTGTATGGCGGTGTTCCAAGGCCTGAACTTGCGAACAAGATCAGACAGGTCGCCAGGCCGGAAGCTGCAATCTTGCAAACCCGTTCGCTCAGTGCAGGTGACTCTGTTGGCTACAATGCGGAATTTACTGCCCAATGTGCCATGCCAACGGGTGTTGTATCGCTTGGTTACGCTGACGGTTTTTTTCGCAGCAGAGGCGGCGAAGGCAGCCACTTGCTGCTTGGCAAAACTAGGCTTCCGATCGTGGGCAAAGTTTCGATGGACATGCTCATTGTCGACCTCTCCAACGCACCCAGCTTGCGCGAGGGCGACTGGCTTGAAGTGCCATTCCACCTTCCCGATGTGGCGCCGAATTCGGGCCTGTCTCAGTATGAATTGCTTACCACATTGGGACAACGCTTCAAGCCGCGGTAGTCGCATGTTGCACTGCACATTGTGCAAGTGCTAAGGGCGCAGCATAGATCCTATAAGGTTGCAGCATAATGGCCAAGAAAAACGCAGGCGATGGCGATACCGTCATCGTCAAGAAATACGCAAACCGTCGTCTCTACAACACCAGCACATCGAGCTACATTACGCTGGATGATTTGGCTGGGATGGTTCGGGAAGATGTCCAGTTTCAAGTTCTTGATGCCAAGACTGGTGATGACATCACCCACTCGATCCTGACGCAAATCATAATGGATGAGGAAGCCAGTGGCGGTGAACAGATGCTGCCGGTCAACTTCCTGCGGCAGCTGATCAGCATGTATGGCAATTCGATGCAGTCGATGATGCCAAGCTATCTTGAAGCGGCCATGACCAACTTCCGCGATAACCAGGGAAAGATCCGTGAAGCGTTTGAGAAGGGCATAAGCAATACGCCTTTTGCCAAGATTCATGAAACCAATATGGCGATGATGCGCGCCGCCACGGATGTATTGATGCCGGGCGCCAGCAAGAACGGCGGCAAGGCCAAAGACAGCTCAAGCTCTGAAATAGAGGCGCTGCGCCAGCAGATGTCAGAAATGCAGAAGAAGCTGGACGAGCTCAGCAAGTAAGAACAAACGCGCGGTCGAACCAATCGCCGCAGCAGCAGGAACCAGTAAACGTGTCCAATATTCGCCACGCCCTCAACACCAAGCGCGAGGACGATTTCGCCGCCTGGTATCAAGAAGTTATTTCAGCCGCCGACATGGCCGAGGAATCGGGTGTGCGCGGGTGCATGGTGATCAAGCCATGGGGTTACGGCATCTGGGAACGTATCCAGCGCCTGATGGATGACCGCATCAAAGCTGCGGGCGTACAGAATTGCTACTTCCCGATTTTCATTCCGCTCAAGAACTTTGAACGCGAAGCCGAACACGTTGAAGGCTTTGCCAAGGAAATGGCTGTTGTCACGCATCACCGCCTGATTTCCGATGGCAAGGGCGGCTTGATCCCCGATCCCGAAGCCAAGCTGGAAGAGCCGCTTGTTGTTCGCCCGACATCGGAAACGATTATTGGCGATGCCATGGCGCGCTGGGTCCAGAGCTGGCGCGATTTGCCATTGCTTACCAATCAATGGGCCAATGTGGTGCGCTGGGAGATGCGCACTCGGATGTTCCTGCGCACCAGCGAATTCCTGTGGCAGGAAGGGCATACCGCCCATGAAAATCGGGAACAGGCGCTGGAGGAAACACACCGCGCGCTGGAAATGTATCGTGCGTGCGCAGAAGAAGACATGGCGCTGCCTGTGATCGCGGGCGAGAAGCCGGAGAACGAGCGTTTTCCCGGTGCTGTCGAGACCTGGTCAATCGAAGCGATGATGCAGGACGGCAAGGCGCTGCAAGCGGGAACTTCGCATTATCTCGGCACCAATTTTGCGCACGCTGCCGGTATCACATATCAGGATCGTGAAGGCACCGAACAGCATTGCCACACAACCAGCTGGGGTGTTTCGACGCGCATGATTGGCGGCGTTATCATGACGCATGGTGACGATGACGGCCTGCGCGTGCCGCCACGTATCGCTCCGCATCAGGTCGTGATCCTGCCGATGCTGCGCGGCAAAGATGAAGACGAGGTCGTTCTCGAGTATTGTGAGAGCTTGCGCGCAGAAATTGCGGCGCAACAGGCACTGGGCGAACCGGTACGCGTATTGCTGGACAAGAAGCCTGGACAAGCCGCGGCCAAGCGGTGGGACTGGGTGCGCAAGGGCGCCCCTGTCATCATGGAAGTTGGTCCGCGCGATATGAATGACAACAAAGTTGCCATGATCCGCCGCGACCAGCTTTGGAACATGGACAACGGCAAAGCCAACTTCGCTTTCACACCTCGCGCAGACGCCGTTGCCGGATTGAGCGCGCTGCTGGAAGATATTCAGAACTCGCTATTCAATGAGGCTGCCGAACGCCGCGACGCCAATATCACCCGCGGCGTAACTTCGCTGGATGAAGTAGCGGCGTTTTATGATGGCTCTGCAAAATATCCTGGCTGGTTGGAAGTGCAGTGGTCAAAGCCGACAGGCGACGCGTTGGAGAAGGTGGTCGAGACTTTAAAGGGACACAAGCTCAACATCCGCAACGTGCCGCGTGATGCCGAACCTGCTGACGGCCCCTGTATTTTTACCGGAGACCCTGCGGTCGAACGGATCCTGATTGCCAAGGCCTATTGATTGAAGCGCCCTCGAATCCGATATAAGGGGACATGAATAAAAATAATAAGAAAATGCGGCGCCCGATCGGGCTGCCGTCAAAAGAACAAATTCTCGAATTCATTCAATCTTCGGACACACCTGCTGGCAAGCGCGAGATCGCAAAAGCGTTCGGGCTTAAAGGGCAGGAAAAGATTACGCTGAAGCGCATTCTCAGAGACATGGCCGAAGAAGGCCTGATCGACGGCAAGAAGACGGCCTATCACCGCATGGGCGGTGTGCCCAAGGTAACCGTACTGCGTGTGGTCGAGATTGATGATGGCGAAGCGATTGCCATTCCCGACAATTGGTCTCCCGATGCGCCGGGTAAGCCGCCGCGTATCACCATGAGAGAGCTCAAGGGGTGGGGAGGAAAGCGCCTGCCTGCGCTCAGAACCGGTGACAGAGTGCTGTCGCGAACCGAGGAAACCGATAGAGGCTGGATCGCGCACCCGATGAAGAAACTGCCCGCGCGGACCGAAGGCCTGATGGGCGTGGTCGAGCTGGATGGCAGCGGCAAGGCCTGGCTTGCCCCGATTGACAAGCGGGTCCGAAACTCAACGCGGATCGCGGATGTGGGTGAGGCGGGAGAGGGCCAGTTGGTCATTGCCGAACGGATCGGCCGATCCGAACGCGCAGGTGTGAAAGTGGTGGAAGTCATCGGCGATCCGCTAGCGCCGAAAAGCTTCAGCCTGATCGCGATTGCCAAGCACGGCATTCCGCATGTTTTTGCAGAAGAAACCCTGCGTGAAGCGGAAACGGCTGCACAACTGGAATTGAGCGAAGAACACCGTGAAGATCTGCGGCATGTCCCGATTGTTGCGATAGATCCGGCGGATGCGCGCGACCACGATGACGCCATCTGGGCAGAGCCGGATGGGCAGGGCGGTTTCAACGCGATTGTCGCAATTGCAGATGTGTCATTTTACGTTCGCCCCGGAAGCGCGCTGGACAAGGAATCACGCAAACGCGGCAATTCGGTCTATTTCCCGGATCGCGTTGTTCCCATGCTGCCCGAAGTGCTTAGCGCGAACGTCTGCTCGCTGAAGGAAGGCCTGGATCGCGCGGCAATGGTTTGCCATTTGCACGTCGATAAAGATGGGGCGGTCAAAAAGACGCGCTTTACCCGCGCCATTGTTCGCATCCATCACAATATCGCTTATGAAGACGCGCAAGCTGCGATCGATGACGGTTCAGCACCGAAACATCTTGTAGACCTGTGGAATTGCTGGCGCTCGCTGGAAAAAGCGCGGCATGCGCGCGATCCGCTGGAGCTGGAATTGCCCGAGCGCAGGGTTGTGCTGGACGAGCACGGCCAGATCGCCGAAATCTCCGTGCGCGAGCGGCTGGATGCCCACCGGGTCGTGGAAGATTTCATGATCGCGGCGAACGTTGCCGCCGCCAAGGCGCTGGAGGCCAAGACCGCACCAGTCGTCTACCGCGTGCATGAGCCCCCTGCGCGTGAGAAGCTGATCGCTTTGCGCGACTACCTGGCCACCTTTGGACGCAAACTCGCCTTGGGTCAGGTCATCACGCCGTCGCTGTTCAATCGGATGCTCAAGGATGTAAGCGATGAAAGCGAAAAGGCGCAAGTGATGGAAGCGGTGCTGCGCAGCCAGATGCAAGCCTATTACGGGCCAACCAACGCTGGGCATTTCGGGCTCGCGCTGGGCAGCTACGCCCATTTTACATCACCAATCCGCCGCTATTCGGATCTTCTGGTTCACCGCGCCCTGGTTGATGCTTACAAGCTGGAACAGCCAAAAACCGATCTCGACCTGCGCGATTTCACCGGACTGTCGGACCGTGATCGCAGCAGCCTTCAACAAGTAAGCGATGCGATCAGCCAGACTGAACGGCGCGCGATGGAGGCCGAACGCGACACGATTGACCGCTATGTTGCGGCGTGGCTGTCTGCTCGGGTCGGGGAAGTATTCGACACCCGAATCACCGGCGTACAGGCGTTCGGATTCTTCGCGACAATCCTTGGAATGGGCGGTGATGGCCTGGTGCCGGTTTCAACTCTGGGCCGTGAACACTTCCGCTACGAAGAAGCCTCGCAAAGCCTGATCGGCGAGGACAGCCGCACGACCTACTCTTCCGGAGACCGGCTGAAGCTGAAACTGGCAGAAGCCAATGCTCTAACCGGTTCGTTGAAATTCGTTCCGGTTGACGCAGATGGAAACGAAATCGAACCACGCGGTGCACGACCGGCCCCTCGATTTGGCCACAAGAAGCAGGGCAAGCACATGGTCGCCAAACGCGGCCGCCCGAAAAACATTCGTCATCAGGGGCGAAAACGCTGATCGGGACGCGATTTACGCTTTGTCGGCTGTTTCATCATAATTTTCCGGGATGATGTAGAGCGGGCATGGCAAAGTCCCGGCATTAGCCGAGAAATGCGTAACCAGCGGGCCCGGGGTGCCCCCATGCGCGGCGCCAAGTACCAGAGCGGCCACTTCATCGTGCTCTTCAAGAAATTCCCGGATCACCTTCTGACCGCCCCCGACGACTACAGAAATGCTGGGCATAATTCCGCCTTCTGCCAGCAGGCTGCCGGCCGCCCCATGCGCGAGCACCTCTGCGCGGTCGCGAGCCTCCTGCTCAATGGTGTCCTGAACCCCTCCGAACGCGCTGATATTTTGCTGCGGGACCAGCGCCAGAATATGCACGCCGCCATCTACCGCGGCTGCTCGCCTGGCGGCAAACCTTAAGGCTGACCGTGCTTCGTCGGTCTCGTCTATAACGACCAGAAATACCCGCATGTGACCCGCTCCGTTCTTTGGGTTAGAGGTATTGGCTGAAAACGTATTCTTAGCAAGGTTCTTGCCCCATGCGCTCTAATTCGGCACAGGCTTCCCTCGCGTAAAGGAAAGGAAATCTCTCCAGCAATGCCAATCGAAATCAAGATGCCAGCGCTATCGCCCACGATGGAAGAGGGAACACTCGCCAAATGGCTGGTGAAGCCAGGCGATGAAATCCGGTCTGGCGATATCATGGCCGAAATCGAAACCGACAAGGCGACAATGGAATTCGAAGCAGTCGATGAAGGGACGCTGGTCTCGATCGCTGTCGAAGAGGGGACCGAGAACGTTTCAGTCGGTACGGTTATCGCTGTGCTGGCGGAAGAGGGTGAAGATGCAGATGCAGCGGCGGCGGTTCCTACGCCGGCACCAGCACCTGCTGCGCCACCGTCAAATGATGGCCCGGCTGCCACTCCGACCGCGCGCAAACTAGCTGAAGCTAGCGGGATTGATCTCAACACAATCACTGGCACTGGCCCGAACGGCAAGATTACCAAGGATGATGTTGAGGCGGCTGGCGGAACGAGTGCGCCGGCGCCTGCGCCAATTCCCGCGGCTGCTGCGGCCGCCGCTCCCGCAGCCTCTGGTGAACGTATTGTCGCATCACCGCTTGCAAAACGAATTGCCGAGCAAAAGGGTATCGACCTTTCTACCATTACCGGCAGCGGACCCAATGGCCGTATAGTCAAGGCAGACGTTGAAGACGCCGCGCCGGGTGCTGCTCCTGCAGCCGCTGCCTCTGCGCCAGCGCCTACACCGGCGCCAACTCCGTCAGTTTCACCCGCGGACGGTGGTGCGCCGTATGAAGAGGTTAAGCTCAACAACGTGCGCAAGGTTATTGCGCGCCGCCTGACCGAAGCGAAGCTGAACATTCCGCATATCTACCTGACCGTAGATGTGCGTCTGGATCCGCTGCTGAAGCTGCGCAGCCAACTGAATGCCTCGCTTGAGGCCGACGGTGTGAAGCTTTCAGTCAATGATCTGATCATCAAGGCATTGGCCCGCGCATTGCAGCGTGAGCCGCAGTGCAATGTCAGCTTCCAGGGCGATGTGATGCACCAATATTCACGGCAGGATATCTCTGTAGCTGTTGCCGCGCCTTCTGGCCTGATCACGCCGATCATCACCGATGCGGGCAACAAGGGGCTCGCGCAGATATCGACCGAAATGAAGGAACTCGCAGGCAAAGCGCGCGATGGCAAACTGCAACCGCATGAGTATCAGGGCGGAACCGCGTCACTCTCTAATCTCGGCATGTTCGGCACCAAGCAGTTCGACGCCGTGATCAACCCGCCGCAGGCTATGATCCTGGCCGTGGGTGCTGGCGAACAGCGGCCATTTGTGGTGGACGGCGCGCTACAAGTTGCAACTGTGATGAGCGTGACCGGCAGCTTCGATCACCGTGCGATTGATGGCGTGGACGGAGCCAAACTGCTCGACCAGTTCCGCAGCCTGATCGAAAACCCTATGGGTCTGGTGGTCTAAAGTTATGCCGCAAGGCGAGCTTACAATCCGCGTCACGGCCATGCCGACCGACCTTAATCCCTATAACGGGATTTTTGGCGGCTGGTTGATGAGCCAGATGGCGCTGGGTGCGGGATCGCTTGCAAGCCGGACTGGGCAGGGGCGCGCCAATGTCGTCGCCGCAACCGATTTTGCGTTTCCCGCGGCGATGGCGCTGGGCGATGAGCTGAGCATCTACTGCGAGATTGTGCGAGAGGGAAACACCTCGATCACTATCGCCGCCGAAGGTATTTCGCGCGAGCGCAACGGAGAAACCACGCAGCTCGTGTGTAAAGGCACGTTTGTGTTCGTGCTTGCCGATGAAGAGGGCAATCCACGCGCGGTGCGCGCTGTCCTACAAGGCGGTGATCATGCGAAGGGTGCGGCATGACAAATGTCCTTGTTCCATCGTTCGCAGCCGTAATTTCGGGCCGATCCGACCCGCAAGATTTTCTGGCCCATGGACAGTGTTCCATGTGTTCCATCCTGTTGGATTTGAAATGAGGTTATTGAGCAATGTCAGCTAGTTATGACGTTATCGTTCTTGGCTCTGGTCCTGGCGGCTATGTCGCCGCGATCCGTTGCGCACAGCTTGGTCTGAACACTGCCATTGTCGAGCGGGAGAATTTGGGCGGCATCTGCCTAAACTGGGGCTGTATCCCTACGAAAGCACTGCTCCGTTCCGCAGAGATACTACACTACGCGCAGCACGCCAAAGATTACGGCCTCAAGATCGCTGGCACGATCGAAGCTGACCTTGAAGCGGTTGTGAAGCGCAGCCGCGGTGTAGCCAAGCAGCTTAATCAGGGCGTCACGCACCTGATGAAGAAAAACAAGATAACCGTGCATATGGGTGAGGGCACGTTGACCGGACCTACCTCGCTCAGCGTGAAGGGCGAAAAGGGTGAGGAGAAACTCACCGCGAAACACATCATCGTCGCCACGGGTGCGCGGGCGCGCGACCTGCCTTTCGCGCCTGCCGACGGCAAACGCATCTGGACCTACCGGACGGCGATGACGCCGCCCGAAATGCCCAAGAAACTGCTGGTAATCGGCAGCGGTGCCATCGGGATCGAATTCGCCAGTTTCTACAACGATATGGGCTGTGACGTGACGGTCGTGGAGATGCTCGACCGGATCGTGCCGGTTGAAGATCACGAAGTCAGCGCATTCCTGGAGAAGTCGCTAACAAAACAAGGCATAACCATCATGACCGGGGCTGGCGTCGAAGACATCAAAGTTGACGGCAAAGGCGTCAAGGCCAAGATCAAGGGTAAGGATGGCAAGGTAAGCGAACAAGAATTCTCGCACTGCATAGTAGCCATCGGTATCGTCCCCAACACTGAAAACATTGGGGTGGAGAAGCTAGCAGACATGGATCGCGGCTTCATCCAGATCGACCCCTATGGCCGCACCAAGTCGAAGGGCCTCTGGGCCATCGGAGATTGCACCCCGGGGCCGTGGCTGGCGCACAAGGCTTCTCACGAAGGGGTGACGGCTGCCGAAGCCATCGCTCGGGAATTGGGCAATAAGGATGTGCATCCTCATCCGCTGAACCGTGATGCGATCCCGGGTTGCACCTATTGCCACCCGCAGATCGCAAGCGTTGGCCTGACCGAGGCGAAGGCGAAGGAAGCTGGCTACGAGCTAAAGGTCGGCAACTTCCCGTTCATCGGCAATGGCAAGGCGATTGCACTGGGCGAGGCAGAAGGCTTCACCAAAACGGTGTTCGATGCGAAAACCGGTGAGCTGCTCGGTGCACATATGGTAGGAGCGGAAGTGACCGAGATGATTCAAGGCTACACCATCGGCAAGACGCTTGAGACCACCGAAGCCGAGCTGATGCAGACGGTGTTCCCGCACCCCACAATCAGCGAGAGCATGCACGAAAGCGTGCTGGCGGCATACGGCAAGGCGCTGCACATTTGACCCATAAAGCGAACAGGGGGGGCAAGCAGGAGCCGCGAGGCATATGACTGAATTCCTCTTGCTTGCGTTTATCCTGTTAGTACCAGGCGTGGTCTCCGTCCCTATCGCGAGCCGTTTCGGGCTTGGGTCGGTGCTCGGTTATCTCCTCGCCGGAATGGCGATTGCCCCATTGCTAGCTTTCCTCGGCGTGGACGTTGTTCAGCTTCAACACTTTGCTGAGTTCGGCGTGGTGATGATGCTGTTCATCATCGGGCTTGAGCTTGCGCCCAAGCGGCTTTGGGCCATGCGCAAGCGACTGATCGGGTTGGGTGGCGGACAGTCAGGGATTCGAACCCTGGAAGGGCTTGCACCCTTGCCGGTTTTCAAGACCGGTGCATTCAACCACTCTGCCAACTGTCCGTTCGAAAGTCCCGCTAGCGTGTCATTTCGCCATTGTCACCCTCAAACAAGCGCTTAAAACCACTTTATGGGAAAAGGGACACATGAGTTTGCGCAGGACCCGCGCAACGACAGCATTCTGATCAATGTCAACGGTGTGATGACACCGCGCGCAGAGGCCACCGTCTCGGTTTTCGATAGCGGGTTCATGCTCGGCGATGGCGTTTGGGAAGGGCTGAGAGTTCACCGCGGCAAGATCGCTTTCCTCGAAGCGCATATGGACCGTCTCTATGAAGGGGCAAAAGCCATTGCGATGGATATAGGCCTGACGAGGGATGAACTGACCGCGCGTCTTGACGAAACCATTGATGGCAATGGCATGCGCGATGCAGAGGGGGTTCATATCCGCTTGATGGTGACGCGCGGCATCCGTTCGACGCCATATCAGGATCCGCGGGTGGTGATTTCGCCCGCAACCATCGTCATTATTCCGGAATACAAGGCGGCGCTTCCTGCAGTTATAGAAAACGGCATCCGGTTGTTCACTGTGCATGTCAGGCGCGGTGATCCAGCGGTACAGGATCAAAAGCTGAATTCACACAGCAAGCTGAATTGCATCACAGCCTGCATTCAAGCGACACAGGCAGGTGTTGATGAGGCACTCATGCTCGACTCGCATGGCTTTGTCGCGACATGCAACTCGACCCATTTCTTTATCGTGCGAAAGGGAGAGGTTTGGACCTCCAGCGGCGATTATTGCCTTGGAGGTATCACCCGCAGCAATGTGATCCAGCTGTGCCGCGAGGAAGGTATTCCCGTGTTTGAGAAGAACTTCTCTCTCACCGATGTTTATGGCGCAGACGAGGCTTTTGTAACCGGAACATTTGCAGGCGTGGTCCCTGTGACGGAAGTTGATGGGCGCGATCTGACTGATGGGCGGGGGCCGATGGTCGAACGCCTGCAACAATTGTACAAGGCGTTGATGGACCGGGATGTGGCGGCGTGACGTCGGCAGTTCGGATTGCCATGTGGTCTGGACCGCGCAATATCTCGACGGCAATGATGCGCAGTTTCGGGGCACGAGCGGATTGTGCGGTATCCGATGAACCATTCTATGGTGCGTTTCTGAAGGATAGCGGCGAACAACACCCGATGGCCGCAGAAACCATCGCGGATATGGTTTGTGATTGGGATAGTGTCACGGCCGCACAGTCCGGACCGATCCCGGGCGGCAAATCCGTATGGTACCAGAAGCATATGCCGCACCATATGGTCGGGCCTATCAACATTACGGACTTTCCGGGGCATCAGCACGCGTTTCTGATCCGAGCGCCAGAGCGCGTCGTAGCAAGCTATCGCAAGAAGAACGAATTGCGCCGGGCAGAGATGTTGGGCTTCGCGCAATTACGTGAGTACTTCGACCTGGAGCGCGATCGCACAGGGAAATCGCCGCCTGTCGTTGATTCTGACGATATCTTGCGCGATCCGGCGGGTGTACTTGCTGCGCTGTGCGATGCGCTTGGGATATCTTGGGATCCGGCCATGCTGTCTTGGAAGAAAGGACCGCATCCCGAGGACGGTGTCTGGGGTACACATTGGTATGATAAGGTGAATGCGTCGACAGGATTCGGATCCAATCACGCGCCACTTCCTGATCTGGATGGAGCCTACGCCGAAGTGGCCGAGCAATGCCGTGAGGATTATCTAGCGCTGAAACGACATGCAATTACGGCAATTTAGGCCGCCAGAAGAACAGAATCATGGACCATTTATCCAGCGCATGACAATGTGATTGCTATGACATTGAAACCATTTCTCTTTGCCGTATCGGCCATGGCTCTGTCCGTATTCGCTAGTCCAGCTATCGCTCAGGATTCGACGAACGCTGCGCAAGAACTTGGTGACATTTCCTTTGATGCCTATCTGCAACTGCTGATCGCGCGCGCCCGTGCCGAAGGTGTGAGCGAGAGCACGCTTGACCGGATGACTTCGGGGCTGACCCCCAACAGCCGAGTTATCCAGTTGGATCGCGGTCAACCGGGCAGGCCGACAAGCCGGGGTTATCCTGCGCTTCAGCCTTACATCAACACACATGTAAACAGCGTCCGTATCAGGGGAGGGCGCAATGTCTTTGCTGAAAACCGCTCAGCGTTGATGGCAACTGAAGCCGCATATGGTGTTCCCGCGGAGATAATTGTCGCAATTTTCGGCCATGAGACGAGCTATGGCCGCATTCCTGGCAGCTTCGATCTCGCGCGATCGCTAGCAACGCTCGCTTGGGAAGGGCGTAGGCGCGAGCTTTTCGCAAATGAATTCATTGCCTTGATGAAAGTTGCTGACAAAGGATATTCACGTCAGCAGCTGGTAGGCAGTTATGCCGGGGCTTTCGGCAATCCGCAGTTCCTGCCGAGCGTTTACCTTCGCTTGGCCGAAGACGGCGACGGGGATGGCCGCGCGAATATATTCACCAATCGCGCAGATACATTCGCGTCTATCGGCAACTATCTGAAGTATGCCGGATGGCGTGAGGGGCAGCCTTGGGGTGTGTTGGCGCGTGTTCCTGAAGGATTCGATGTCGATGCGCTGAAAACGAAGATCGTCTCTCCCGTTTGTTCGCGGGTTCACGAACGTCACAGCGAATGGAAGACAGTCGCTGAATGGCGTGCGTTGGGCGTCTATCCACAAAGGTCGCTGGGTGACGACGTGCTTGCCTCGCTTTTCCAACCCGATGGGCCGGGGACACGTGCTTGGCTACTGACCAGCAATTACCGCGCGATCCTCGAGTACAATTGCTCGAATTACTACGCGATGAGCGTGGGCCTTCTCGCAGACGAGATCGCTCGTTAACCGAACTAAAGTTCGAAGGGGATTGCGGCGCAGAGGCGCTCGCGTGTGCTGCTGACCATCGCTATAGACCGACGCAAGGTCATGGAGTTGGCGTTGCGCATCCTTAGCAAAACAAAGATCGGTTTGGCGGCAGCTCTGCTTGTGCTGTGCAATCCGGTTGTATCCGCGGCTAGTCCGGCTCCTCCAACCAATGTGGAAGACGTGCCGATCATCTTGCTGGTTGATTTGTCCAGTGGACAAATCCTGTTCCAACGCAATCCGGATCGCAGGTTTGTTCCGGCTTCAATCACAAAGGTGATGACCGCTTATCAGGCTTTCGAACTACTCGAAGCTGGCAAGCTTCAATTGGATCAGTCGTTTCCATTTACCCGGTCGTCCTTTGGACAGCGGGGCGGCGAAGGCTCTACCATGTTCCTCAATGCTGGCGAGGACACCCGCGTCTCTGACCTTTTGCTCGGGATTACCACAATATCCGCCAATGACGCCTCGATTGTGTTGGCAGAAGGCGCGGCGGGCTCTGTCCAGGGTTGGCTCGAGCAAATGAATGCGACTGCGCAGCGGCTTGGCATGAGCAACAGCCGTTTTGGAACGCCCAATGGATGGCCTGACGAAGGCCGAACATTCACAACGGCGCGCGATCTGATCACACTTGGCACGGCCTTGGTTACCGATCACCCGGATCAGTATCGCGCTTTCTTCGGGCATCGCTCGCTGACATATCGCGGCATCACACAGTCCAATCACGAGCCACTGACTGGCCGAGTGGCTGGCGGTGACGGGATTAAAACAGGCTTCACCAATGAAGCTGGCTTCGGAGTTCTCGGTTCTGCCGAACGAGAAGGCAGGCGACTGATGGTGGTTGTAGCGGGTGCCGATACGAACTCAGAGAGGGCACGCGCAGCGCGGGGCCTTATCGAATGGGGGTTCTCTGCATTTGAAAGCCGCCGCCTGTTTGCTGCCGGCGAGACTGTCGGAGTCATTCGGGTGCAAGGCGGCTCCAAGAGATCGGTGGCGCTCGTCAGCCCAAGAGCGATTGCAGCCGCCTTGCCGCAAGGAACAGAAAGTCCCGACATCACAGCGCGGATCATTTATGACGGACCGGTTCGCGCACCCATCGCGGCCGGAGAACAAATAGCCGAGCTTGAAATTTCGATAGACGGGGCGGAGCCATCACGCGTTCCACTCTATGCGTCCGAAGCGATTGGTCCGGCCGGCCCCCTTGCTCGAATGATCAATGGCGTTATCGGTTGGTTTACATGACACGCGGGAAATTCATTGCATTGGAAGGTGGCGAGGGGGCTGGAAAATCCACGCAAGCGCGCATGCTGGTCAGTGCGCTGGCCGAACGCGGTATCCATGCCGATTTGACGCGTGAACCCGGGGGTACACCCGGAGCGGAAGCTATCCGCAACCTGCTGCTTGATCCTCCGGGTCAGGGGTGGGGTGCCGAAGCAGAAGCGCTGCTGTTCGCCGCTGCCCGCGCAGATCATGTCGCGCGGCGGATTGTTCCAGCATTGGATCGCGGTGACTGGGTTATCTCCGACCGTTTTGTTGATTCAAGTCGCGCCTATCAAGGCGGCGCCGGCCAGCTGGGCGATGAAGCTGTGGTTGCACTTCACGCGATTGGCAGTGGCGGGCTGCGGCCTGATCTCACAATCCTGCTGGAAGCCAAAGAAGATCATGTCGCCGCACGTCTTGCACAGCGGGATGGTGACAACTCAGATGCCATCGGTGGCCGTGATATCACCTATCACCGCGCCGTGGCTGAGGCTTTTCGCCGCTACGCAAGCGAGGACCCTAAGGGTTTCGCAGTGATCGACGCAGGTGGCACTCCAGAAGAGGTGCACGCGCGCATCATGTCTGCAATTTCGTTGCTGCCGGAAAGCTGAACCGCATGGATTGGCCCAACCACACTGCCGCATGGCGTGAATGGCGCGAAGCTGCTGCAGGCGCGCGAATGCATCATGGCTGGATCCTGGCGGGCAAGGCCGGGCTGGGTAAGCATGACTTCGCGCTACAGGCAGCACGCGAGCTTGTGTCGGAGGAAGCCGTTCCTCAACCGATCGGTGAGCACCCCGATATTCATATGCTCACTTATGGTCCAAAGGACGACAAGGCTGCGCGGGCGGCAGCAGAGGGTAAGGATTACGAGCGGGCAAGGTCGATAAGGATAGGGCAGATCCGCGCCATGCAGCAGCGTTTGAACACGCGGCCAAGTGTCGGATCGCGCCGCGTGATCATCATCAATCCGGCGGATGATATGGAGCGGCCAGCCTCAAACGCGCTCCTCAAAAGCCTTGAGGAGCCGCCGCAAGGCACGTTTTTCTTGCTCGTCACCCATCGCGCCTCAGGCCTGCTACCCACGATCCGTTCGCGCTGCCGTATCCTGCGCTTTCCGGATATGGATGATGAAACCATTGCCCGGCACCTGGGCGCAGGGTCAAATGCAGCGATAGCATTGGCTGGCGGTTCACTGGGCGCGGCCCGGAAGTTCATGGAAATGAAGCTGGAGCCGATCGCAAAAGTAATGCAGCAATTAGCGGCGCAAGGGGACCCCACTTTGGCATTGCGCGCCCAACTGATCTCGGAGATTGGTGCGCGGCCAAGCCGCGAACGCATTCAGTCGATCCTTGATCTGGCCCGGACAACTCTGGCGCAGTCGATAGCAGATGCACCGGCTGACAAACGCCTTGGAATCATTGATGCGCATGCCGCCTTGGTCGATCTGGCAGCCAAGGCACCAACCTACAATTTCGACAATGGCTTGCTGGTCGGTGAAATAGCCAGCTTGCTTGCCAACGCGGGGGGCGCTAGCGAGCCGATCCATGGCTGAACCATTCTACATCACCACTGCGATCAACTATCCAAACGGCCGTCCGCATATCGGGCATGCTTACGAGGGTATCGCGACAGACGTTATGGCGCGTTTCCAACGCTTGATGGGCCGCGACGTGCGGTTTGTTACCGGAACGGACGAGCACGGCCTCAAGATGGATCAGACTGCGCGCAATTTGGGCCGCAAAACGATCGATCTGGCAGACGAGATGTCGGGCCACTTCCGCGACATGGCGGACAAGCTCAACCTCTCTTACGACGAATTCGTCCGTACGACCGAGCAGCGCCACCACGCGGCCAGCATAGAATTGTGGAAGCGGATGGAGGCCAATGGTGACCTTTATCTCGATCGCTACGAAGGCTGGTATTCGGTGCGCGACGAGGCTTTTTATGACGAGAGCGAGCTGGTCGATGGGGAGGCCGATGAAAAGCTCTCTCCGCAAGGAACGCCCGTTGAATGGACCGCAGAGGAAACCTGGTTCTTCCGCCTCTCGAACTATCAGGACAAGCTCCTCGCTCTCTATCGCGACAATCCCGATTTCATCCGCCCGGAGAGCCGCAGAAATGAAGTGATGCGGTTTGTTGAGGGCGGCCTCAAGGATCTGAGCGTGTCACGTACCAGTTTTGACTGGGGGGTGCCTGTGCCAAGCAGCGAAGGCCACGTCATGTATGTCTGGGTAGATGCCCTGACGACCTATATGACGGGCGTTGGCTTTCCCGATGCGAACGGCGAGATGTTCCAGCGCTATTGGCCTGCGAACATCCACATGATCGGCAAGGATATTGTCCGTTTCCACACGGTCTATTGGCCAGCATTCCTGATGAGCGCGAACCTGCCCTTGCCAAAGCAGGTCTTCGGGCATGGCTTCCTGCTGGCTCGCGGCGGCGAGAAAATGAGCAAGAGCGCGGGCAATGTCGTCGACCCAATGGAACTTGCCGATACATATGGCGTCGATCAATTGCGCTATTTCTTCATGCGCGAAATCGCATTCGGGCAGGATGGCAGCTATTCTGCCGAGGCAATTGTGCAGCGGGCCAATGGCGAGTTGGGGAATGCTTTCGGAAATCTTGCACAACGTACACTCGGCTTCATTGCCAAGAACCTCGATGGATATCTGCCCGCTATTCATGGTCATACCGAGTCAGATGCCGAACTTTTCGAAACTGTCGATCGAGCTATCTCGTCTGAAATACCCGACGCATTCAGCAGCCTTGCCTTTCAACAGGGCGTTGAGGCGTGGCTAAGGGCGGCGTTCGCCTGCAATGGCTACATCGACGCCGAGGCCCCCTGGGCACTGCGAAAGACAGACCCTGAACGGATGGAGACCGTTCTTGCAACGCTTTACATCTGTATCGCGCAGCTGGCGGTTGCCATAGAGCCTGTGATCCCGGGCAGCAGCGCCACATTGCTCGATACTATGGGGATTCCTACTGAAAACCGATCTTATGACGGCATTCGCGACCATTGGTATTCGGCTCTTGCCGAAAGCGGTTTCCAGATTGAAGCGCCCAAACCACTGTTCCCACGCCTTGAGCTTCGCGAGGAAGAAAGCGCCGCCTGATGCTGGTCGATAGCCATTGCCATCTTGAATACAAAGGGTTGGTCGAGGATCAGGCAGGCGTCCTCACGCGTGCCCGCGAAGCCGGGGTAGGGCAGTTCCTCAACATTTCGACCCGTCGCAGCGAATGGGATCAGGTTGTAGCCACAGCGACACGTGAACCGGACGTCTGGGCCAGCGTGGGCATTCACCCACACGAAGCTGACCAGCATGCCGATTTGGGCCGTGACGTCCTGCTCGAAGCCACCGAAAACCCACGCGTAATTGCCATTGGCGAGACCGGGCTCGATTACTATTACGACCATTCGGACCGCGAAACGCAGCGGGACCTGTTCCGAATGCATATCGGTGTATCGCGCGAAACTGGCCTTCCGCTGATCATCCACACGCGCGATGCCGAGGATGACACATTAGAAATTCTTGAAGACGAGCTGGGGAAGGGGGCATTCCCTGCCCTCATCCATTGCTTCACAGCATCGCAAGCTTTCGGGAACCGCGTGCTGGAGCTGGGCCTCACTATCTCTTTGTCAGGGATTGTGACCTTCAAGAACGCCAAGGAACTGCAGGAAATCGCGAGAGAAATTCCCCGAAATCGTTTGCTGGTGGAAACCGACAGTCCGTTTCTGGCACCGGTTCCGCATCGCGGGAAACCATGCGAGCCTGCATTCGTCGCCAATACTGCGCAATTCGTGGCTGGCCTGCGCGGTGATGATGTCAGTGAACTATCTGATTATACCACAGAAAACTTCAAAATATTGTTCAGCAAGGCTGTGTTTTGAAGTTGATAGTCCTCGGTTCGGGCACGTCGACCGGTGTACCACGGGTCGGAAATGACTGGGGAGATTGCGACCCCAACGAACCCAGAAACCGGCGCTCGAGGGTGTCGATTGCGATCGAGAGTAATGAGGGCAAGCGTATATTAGTCGATACTTCGACGGATCTTCGCCAGCAGTTGCTCGACAACAATATTGACCGGTTGGATGGCGTTTTCTGGACGCATGATCACGCGGATCATTGCCATGGGATCGACGATCTGCGCGTGCTGAGATACGGCCGTGGAGGTCCGATTCCAGGCTTTGCTTCCAAAGATACTGCTTATCGGCTCCGCCAGCGTTTCGGATACATTTTTGCTGGTCAACATGGTTATCCGACCATCGCGACGCTAGAGACGCTTGATAGGCTGAGAATGCATGCCGGATTTGGTGTGGAATGGTGTCAGATGCCGCATGGTCCCGGTGAAACGACCGGTTATCGTTTCGATGCCGATGGCAAAAGTATCGCTTATTCGACTGATTATTCGGAGATAACTGACGACATGGTCGAACTGTATGAAGGCGTGGATATTCTCGTAAGCGACTGTTTGAAGCGTGAACCACATCCGACGCATGCCAGTCTGGCGCTGGCTATGGAGTTGGCCGAGCGTGCAAACGTGGGCAAGCTGGTTTTGAGCCATTTGGACAAGACGATGGATTACGCCACATTAGAGGCCGAGACGCCTGATCATGTTATTGTTGGATATGACGGTTTGGAGATAACTGCATGAGCGAGATTCAGATTGTCCAAATCATCAGTTTGGTGGGTTTTCTCATCCTGGCCGGCAGCGCTCTGGCGTCCTTTAGGCTTAGTTGGTCGAAGGCGTTGCGTATGGCGTTGATTTGGGGTGCTATTTTTTGTGCGGTGGCGTTGTTCTTCAGCATTATCGAGTTTCGTCAGTAGGGATGCCTGTATCAGCATTAGACCATCGTATTTAACATAATATATATTATCATTCCACTATTGAAGGCAGACCAGAACCGCCGCAATGTCAAAACAAAAGGGAAATCCGGAAACAAATCAGATGGAACGTCTGCTCGGCATCATGGCGAAACTCCGTGATCCGCAAACCGGATGTGACTGGGATCTCGCGCAAACATTTTCAACCATCGCGCCATACACAATCGAAGAAGCATACGAAGTTACGGATGCAATCGAACGCAACGATCATGCGGATCTACAGGATGAACTCGGGGATCTCTTGTTCCAAGTCGTGTTTCACGCCCGCATCGCCGAAGAAGCCGGATACTTCGACTTCGGCGACGTAGCCCAATCAATCTCTGACAAGATGGAAGCACGTCATCCCCACGTCTTTGGCGATGAGACCGGGACCATTGGTGAAGCCCGCTGGGAAACGATCAAGGCAGCAGAACGCGATACCAAAGGTGCAACAAGTGCACTGGACGGCGTCGCGAAAGCGTTTCCGGCGTTAATGCGCGCCCAGAAACTACAAAAACGCGCCGCCAGAACCGGTTTTGACTGGCCAGACACCGCAGGCCCGACCGCTAAACTTCATGAAGAAATAGAGGAACTTAAAACAGCTAATTCAGATAGAGAAAAGACCGAAGAAGCAGGAGATTTCCTTTTTGCGGCGGTAAACCTGGTTCGTGCCCACGGCATTGATGCTGAGGAGGCATTGCGCGCCGCAAATACAAAATTCGAACGCCGCTTTCGGGACATGGAAACACTCGGCGAAGGGAAATTCGCGGATTTGAACCTCGATGAACAAGAAGCGCTCTGGCAAAGAGTCAAGGCGGCTGAGAAACGCTCATAACTGTTCAAATTGGCCGAGTTGCTTGGGATTCAACCTGACGCTGAGCCTGCGTAGCGGCCCTTGCTCCCCTTCCCCGGCTTCCTCGTCTGTCAAAATCTCTCCATGCGCGTGCAGCCATGCAATGCGTTTTCCGTCGCTGGCGGGCAGTTCAACACTCAGAACGCGCGCTTCTCGCGTCAGCATTACGCTGACCTTTTCGAGCAAAGCATCGACATCCTCGCCAGTAAGGGCAGAAAGAACGAGCGCATTGTCCTGAGTTTCTGCCATTATGCGTAGCTCCTCGGCGCGTTCGGGCTCTACCAGATCGACCTTGTTCCAGGCCTCCAGGATCGGGATGTTGGACACATAGCCCTCGCCTTCTACTACGCCAAGATCCGCCAAAACGGATAGTACTTGCTTCTTTTGCGCTTCGTTGGACGGGTTCGACATGTCCCGGACATGCAGGATGATGTCCGCGCCAGTTACTTCTTCCAAAGTCGCTCGAAATGCCGCCACCAATTGCGTAGGCAGATCCGAGATGAATCCGACCGTATCGGACAGAATGGCTTTCTCGACGCCTGGCAGCGCAATTGCGCGCATGGTGGGGTCCAAAGTCGCAAACAGCAGGTCTTCTGCCATCACTTCAGCACCGGTCAGGCGGTTGAACAGCGTCGATTTCCCGGCATTTGTATAACCAACCAGCGCGATAACCGGCCATGGCGCTCTACCCCGTCGCACACGGTGGAGCGCACGGGTCTTGCGAACCTGTTCAAGCTCTCTGCGCAAGCGCGCCATGCGCTGGCGGATCATTCGGCGATCGGCTTCGATCTGTGTTTCACCCGGGCCACCGAGGAAGCCAAAACCGCCGCGCTGACGCTCCAAGTGCGTCCAGCTGCGGACAAGCCGGCTTTGTTGATAATCCAGATGAGCCAGTTCGACTTGCAAGCGCCCCTCTGCAGTCGCGGCGCGCTCTCCGAATATCTCGAGGATCAAGCCGGTACGGTCAATGACCTTGCGCTTTAGCTTCTCTTCAAGATTGCGTTGCTGGATAGGTGATAGCGCACCATCTGCAATCACCAATTCGGCTTCATGCAATTCGCAATCGGTCCTGATCTGCTCTACCTGACCTGAACCGAACAGAGTGTTGGGCCGAACCGTGCGAACCGGAACAATGCGCGCATCGGCGATTACCACGCCAATGGCCAAAGCCAATCCGCATGCTTCTTCGAGCCGCTCGGCATTGTCGATGACATAAGCCTGCCCCCGGATATCCGGGCACAAAACCAGCGCTCGCGCGCCGCGCGTTACTTCATCGAGCAAATTTTCGTCGAAACTCAGTCTTCCTCGCCTTCCCAATCACCGCTCAAGTCAACATGACTCGCGGGTTGGATCGTTGACACAGCGTGTTTGTACGCAAGTTGCACAAAGCCATCGCGCTCAAGCAGAACACAGAAAAGATCGTAGGATGCAATCTGTCCCTGCAGCATTACGCCATTCACCAAGAACATCGTGACTTCAACTTCGCTCTCGCTGACGCAAGAGAGGAACACGTCCTGCAAAAGGCGCTGTTTTCCGTTGTCCAGCTGGCTTGTGAACTGCTCGGCCTCAATTGGTTGGCCGGGCATGATCGTGCTGATCGCATGCTTGTAGACCAGTTGAGATTGGCCATCGCGCCGCAGCAACAGCGAGAAATTATCGAACCAGGTGACAATACCCTGCAGTTTCACGCCCTTGACCAGAAAGATGGTCACAGGCGTCTTGTTGCGGCGCATGAGATTGAGGAAAGCGTCCTGAAGCTTCGCTTGCTTGCCGCCAGACTGCGGAGTAGCTGGAGCGGAACGCGGGCGGGTAGAGAGGGTTCGCCCATCAGACATCGTTGTGTCTCCTATGAGTATGTTGGCGGCCACCTTTATGGTCCGCGATATTGTTTTGTTCTGACCGGTATTCGTTAAATTGCCGGCATATCCATACCATGACGTGATAGCCGCCAAGCTGCAACGATGTTTTTAGAATGAATAGGAAATCAGAGCCTAATCATGCTCGTCCTTCGCTTTCTTGCCGGTCATCCCCAACAGCTTGAGTTTGCGGTGCAAAGCTGATCGTTCCATGCCGATAAAGGTCGCTGTCTTGGAGATATTGCCGGAAAAGCGCCTGATCTGGACGGACAGATACTCGCGCTCAAAGCTCTCACGTGCCTCTCGCAGCGGAACACCCATTACGCCGCCCATCGATGGAATGTCGGTGTCGGTCGAACCCGCTCCGCCTGTGATTTCGGGTGGAAGCATTTCAGGCTCCACAACCTTCAATTCCTCGCGCGGCGTCATGATGATCGTTCTTTCGACCAGATTGCGCAACTCGCGCACGTTGCCGGGCCAGTCATAGGCTTGCAAGGCAGCCATAGCCTTGTCTCCGATCTCTGGCGGGCGGAGACCTTGATCGTTGGCATAACGCGTGAAGAAATGTTCAGCCAGCGCGGGAATATCGTCGCGGCGCTCGGCCAAGGACGGTATTTCCACTGGAACAACATTTAGCCGGTAGAACAGGTCTTCCCGAAAACGTTTCTCTTCCATTTCTCCGGCCAAATCGCGCGAAGTCGAGGATACAACACGCACGTCCACACCGATCTGGCGATTGCCGCCGACCCGCACAAAACTTTGGTCAGTCAATACGCGGAGGATACGTGCCTGAGTCGAAAGAGGCATATCGGCCACTTCGTCAAGGTAGAGCGTTCCGCCATCGGCCAGCTCCAGCAGGCCGGGACGGACCAGTTTGCCGTCATTTTCCTCGCCGAATAACTCTTGTTCAAAACGTTCGGGCGTAATCCTCGCAGAGTTGACTATCACAAACGCATGCTCGGCGCGCCCGCTCCAGGTATGAAGAAGCCGGGCGGCAACCTCTTTGCCGGCGCCTGCTGGGCCTGAAATCATAACTCGACTGCCAGTGTTGGCGACGCGCTTCAGAGTCGCACGAACAGCGTTGATAGCTGAAGAGTTACCTGTGAACTCTTCACCGCGAGAGAAGCCTTCGCGCAGTTGCGTGTTCTCGCGCCGAAGCCGCTCTGTCTCTGTCGCACGTTCGACAAGAAGCAGCAGGCGCTCTGCCTCGAATGGCTTCTCGATGAAGTCCATCGCACCGCGGCTTACAGCAGAGACAGCGGTATCGATATTCCCGTGGCCAGAGAAGATGATGACCGGCAGCTCCGGTTCGCGAACCTTGATCGCATCGAGCACTTCAAGCCCATCCATCTCACTGCCATGCAGCCAAACATCCAAAAGGACCAGGCTTGGACGACGTTCATCAACCGCCGCTAGCGCGCTGGCGCTATCGCCGGCCGTGCGGCATTCATAGCCTTCGTCGCACAATACGCCCGAGACCAGATCCCGGATATCTCGTTCGTCATCGACTACTAGGATTTCAAGCGCCATTCCGGCAATTTCCCTCTTCAGATGTTATCACTGTGCTGCCCCGCCCCGCTATCCATCGGGTCGCGTGCAAAGCGCAGGACCACGCGCGTGCCACCTTGCTTTCCGCTGGAAAAATTCATCTCTCCGCCGTGCTCGTCAACGATTTTGTTGACGATCGCGAGACCCAGACCGGTCCCCTTCTCACGGGTCGTCATATAGGGTTCGGTAATCCGGTCCCGCTCTTGCGGAAGGCCTACACCATTGTCCTCTACAGCGATCGTAACATGACCGAGATCATCCGACATCTCGACTGATATCTTGCCGCGAAAATCAGGTTCTTCATTGACAGCCCTAGCGCCGACCGCCTCAACCGCATTTTTGAGCACATTGGTCATGGCCTGACCGAACTGGTGGCGGTCGCAATTGAGATTTGGCGTCTCAAGATCATCAACCGAAAGAGCAAAGTCGACTTCGGGGTGCGCAACTTCCTGTAAGAAGAGGGCCTGGCGAAGCAGATCAAGCCCGTCTTCGTGCCGGAAAGTAGGCTTGGGCAAACGCGCGAACGAACTGAATTCATCAACCATTTTGCGCAGGTCACCGACCTGCCGCACGATGGTGTTGGTTAGCTCGTCAAATAGATCGCCGTCGCTTTCAATCTGCCTGCGATACCGGCGTTTGAGGCGTTCAGTCGCGAGTTGGATCGGCGTCAGTGGATTCTTGATCTCATGCGCGATGCGGCGCGCCACATCAGACCACGCCGCCTGGCGTTGATCGAGCAGCTGCCGGGTGATGTCTTCGAAAGTGATAACGTGGCCATCATTCTCCCGCGCAACTTTTACCGCGAGCGTGAGCAGTTCGCTGCCCTTGGAATGTGTCACAACACCGCTTGAAAGGCCCGCTTTGATCAACGAGCCAATCTGCGGAAGCAGTGCCTCTAGCTTGGTTCCCACTGGCGCTGCTTTTGCTGCATCTTGAAACAGCAATGTCTGAGCAGAGCCGTTCATAAGCAGTACTTCGCCCTTGGCGTCTATCGAAACAACACCCGCAGTAACAGAATCTAGGACCGCCTCCATAAAGGCGCGGCGTTCATCAAGCTGGGTGTTCGCTTCAACCAGCGCGGTGGTTTGCTTGTCCAATTGCTGCGTCATACGGTTAAAGGCGCGGTTGAGCATACCGATTTCATCTGCACCTGTGCGACCATCGACCCGCAGTGCGAAATTGCCCGCACCTACCTTGCGCGCGGCCACAACCAGATCCGTCAGTGGCTCAACTTGTCGGTCAGCAAAGCGCAGCGCGAACCATACAGCCAGACTGACCAAGGCCAGGCTGGCAATGAACAAAGCCAGATTGAAGCGCAGCTGCAGGGTTCTGGCTTCTGCGGTCAGCGCTTCAAAACTACTGGCGACGCTTTGTGCGTTTTCCCAATAACCGAATGAAACCTCTTCCGCGCTGCGGGCATTGTAGAGATATATGCCTGCAGCTCTATCGATCGGAGCAAAGGCTTCAATGCGTTCCGGGCTGCCACCTACCCAAACCAGTTCGCCCTGTTCGATAGTGGGAAGCGCAGCGTTTATCACATCGCTGGTGTCGTTATCTTGGGACAAGTTCAGCATTGCGGCGGTGCGAATGGAACCATCGTCCACCAATTGATAAATCGCACTTTCGGTTAGCTCGCGACCGGTTATCTGCAATGTATAGAAATCGATGAACTCTTCATCAGCGACAGATCCCTGCTGCAAATAGAAACGCACATCGCCAGCCATGGTGACTGTTTCTGCGGCGACCTGCCTTTGGTTCTGATCGTAATATCCCTGCGCCAACTCATTGGCGTTTTCCATCAAATTGCGTGGCTCGTCAGAGAACCAGAAATCGACCCCGGATTGAAACAAAAAGGCCGCGAAGCCAGCAACCAAGATCGTTGGCACAGCAGCGATCAGGGAGAACAGAAACACCAGGCGGACGTGCAAACGCGCTGTGCTGCCTGCCGCTCGCCGCAAGGCAAGTCGTCGACCCATTAAAACAATCAGCGCAATGGCAGGAATCAATGAAGCCACAAGCAGGAACGACACTTGCGCCGAAGGGAGCAATTCGCCGTCAACGGGATCGCGCGTAAAGGCGAACCAGGTTCCCCACAGCGCCACAAACAGGGTTAGAGCGCAACCGATCTCTAACCAGACAATCAGGTTCGAGCGCTTGGTCGCGACAGTAAACTGCCGCCACCAGCGCGGCGACCGCCGCGATTGAAAACCTGCCTGAGCATGCATAGTTGCAACGATACAACTAGGTTGTTGCAATTATGCAAGCATTAAGTGTGGTAGTTGCGTTAAAGCGGTCTGGTAAAGCGATCAGCGTTAATCGCCAGTTCTGATAACCGCTTTCGCAGAGTGTTGCGATTAATGCCAAGCAGCTTCGACGCTCGCAGTTGATTGCCCCCGGTCTGAGCGAGCGCATATTCCATCAAGGGCTTTTCGAATGCGGCCAATGCGCTGTGATACAATGCGCCAGGAGCCGGGTGATTGTCCGCCAGCCACAATTGCAACGCACCTTCGAAATCGAGCTTGCGCTGCTCTGGTACACCCTCACCTTCCGAGCCCAATATCTCGTTTAGTCCATCAACATCGACCACGTCTTCACGCGCCAAAAGCGCCAGGCGATACACAACATTGCGCAATTCGCGCACGTTCCCCCGCCAGCGCCGCAATGCCAAGGTATCAAGCGCTTCTCTTGAAATCTGACGTCGCGGCAAACCATCTTCGGCCGCCTGACCAAAGAAATGCTGCGTCAGCACTTCGATATCTTCACGGCGTTCGCGCAAAGGTGGAAGCTCGATCGGCACGACGTTCAATCGGTAGAAGAGGTCTTCACGAAAACGGCCTTCTGCAATCATGGGGGGCAGGTCGCGATTGGTCGCAGCAATGATGCGTACATCCACGGCAATTTCTTGACGCCCCCCCACCCTGCGTATGCGGCCTGACTGCAGCGCTCGCAGAAGTCGCGTTTGGGCTTCTGCCGGCATGTCGCCAATCTCGTCCAGAAACAATGTTCCACCATTGGCCTGTTCGAACTTGCCGATGGTTTGTGCCACGGCCCCGGTGAATGCGCCCTTCTCATGCCCAAAGAGCTCGCTTTCGATCAATTCGGAAGGGATAGCGGCGGTGTTTACGGCCACGAAGGGCCCAGACTTGCGTGCACCCAATTGGTGTATCGCCTCCGCAACCAGTTCCTTACCTGTCCCGGATTCGCCAATGACCAGAACCGTCAAATCATTGCGCAGGACGCGCGTAATCATGCGGTAGACGCCTTGCATGGCCGGGCTGCGGCCCACCAAAGGCATTCCGTCGCCCTCTGAGACAGGCAGCGGCTCAGCCCCCGATCTCTGCCCGGCCGCCTGTCTGACAGCGCGAACCAGCTCGTCCAGATCGAACGGCTTGGGTAAATATTCAAAGGCGTCGTGCTCGCTGGCGCGCACAGCCGTATCCAGCGTATTCTGCGCGGATATGACAATTACCGGCATGTCAGGGCCGATCGCGCGTGCGGAGTCTAGCGAGGCAATGCCATCTCCGTCGCCAAGCTCCACATCGGTCAACATCGCATCGAAACTGTGCTCCGACAGAAGGCGATCGCGCGCCGAAATGCTCTCGCAGTGGTGTAGAACAAAGCCCTCATCTTCCAATGCCGCGGTGATCACGGTTGCGATGGAACGATCATCTTCCACCAGCAGAATCTTGCTGCTCAAGTTTTTTCTCCGTCACCAGCCAACGCCAGATGCATCCGGAAATGCGTCAAACCAAGCCGTGTATCCCGCTCGTGCGCGATGCGACCATGCATGTCGCGGACCAGCTTTCTTACTAACGCGAGGCCTAGCCCCTGCCCCGATTTCTTGGTCGTCACAAAGGGTTCAAAAACATGATCGCGCAGAGCCTCATCAATACCGGGACCGTTATCGGTAACGGTGATTTCAATCGGTAATTTGACCGCCTTGCCATCGTGGACAGCACTGAGAGCAAATCCGCTTACAAACCGTGTACGAACAATAACCGCAGGATTGGCCTGTTCGCTCGCACGCAATGCATCACAGGCATTGCTGACCAGGTTCATGACAACTTGCTCCAACGCGTCACGATTTGACAAAACCGGAGGCAAAGAAGGATCGAACTCTTCGGTGATCTCCACTCCCTCGGTTCCCGCAGCACGTACGGTGGCAAGCGCTGATCGAATAGCTTCGTGGAGATTGGTAGACGCCAGCTCTTCGCGGGTTGAGCCGCCCAATTGCTGCATCCGGTCGATGAGGCGGGCAATGCGATCGACTTCGTCCGTTATCACCTTGGCGAGACCTCGGTCCTTCGGCTCGAGTTTGCGGGACGCGAGCTGCGCTGCACCGCGAATTGCGGCCAGTGGATTGCGAATCTCATGCGCTAATATCGATGGAGCACCGGAACTTGCGATTTCTGCCTCGCGTTCGTTCGAACCATCATCACGCCCAGTGTCAGAAAGGGTCATGATCCGCCAGCCTGGATGAGATGCCAGTGGGGAAATGGTCAAATTGACCCTGCTCTCCTGATTGTTCACGCGCAGACCCACATCGCGCGCAACCAATTGCGATTCAGGCTCGTTCAGATGCGCCACAACGCGATCGTCAAGAATATCTATCTTGGACACGACAGTTTTGCCTAGCAGCCTCTTCTCACTGCGGCTCAACAAATTTTCCGCCGCATAGTTCAGTTCAGCAATCCGGCCCTCAGGATCGATCAGAACAGCGGCAAACACCAACCCCTCTATCTGAGCGGCCTTGTCCGGCTTTTCGCCAATGATGGTGCCGATTTCGTCCACGCCAGAGGCTTACGCCGCACGGCGATGCAGGAACGGCGTGTAAAAGCGTTCGATCTCGCCCAGCACCTGATCCGGATTGTCGATGAAATTCACGTGATTGCGAAACTCGGCAGAGCCATGCATCCCCTTTGTATACCAACCAAGATGCTTTCGCGCGATCTTGCTTCCGACATCGCGGCCATAATGCTCAAGCATGTCGTTATAGTGCTCGACCAGAGTCTCGTACTGCTCATCAAAGCTAGGGCTCTCCAGGCTTTCGCCGGTGTGCCACCATTGCATGACCTGCCCCAGCAGCCAAGGTTTGCCATATGCCCCACGGCCGATCATCAAACCGTCCGCACCCGACTGTTCAAGCGCCTTTGCCGCATCTGCAATCGTGCAGATGTCGCCATTGACAATCACAGGAATGTTGACGGCATCCTTGACCTTGCGGATGAATGACCAATCCGCGCTGCCTTTGTACATCTGGTTGCGCGTTCGCCCGTGAACGGTGATCATCTTGACCCCGATATCCTCTGCAATGCGAGAAAGCTCGGGCGCGTTAAGGCTGGCATGATCCCAGCCCATCCGCATTTTTACAGTGACCGGGACATCGACCGCTTTCACAGTCGCTTCCATCAGATTTATCGCAAGCGGAACCTCGCGCATCAGCGCGCTTCCGGCATAGCCATTCACAACCTTGCGCACTGGGCATCCGAAATTGATGTCGATGATCGCGGCGCCATTCCCTTCCTGAAGCTTGGCCGCTTCAGCCATGCTTTCGGGATCACAGCCAACAAGCTGCATTGAAACGGGATCTTCGCTCTTGTCCCACTCAGCCTTCTGAATCGACTGGCGCGTTTCACGGATCGCAGCCTGGCTAGCGATCATTTCTGTTACATTGAGGCCAGAGCCATAGCGACGCACCAGTTTTCGGAACGGCAAATCGGTCACGCCCGTCATTGGCGCGAGCATAACAGGAGTGTCGATCGATACCGTGCCGATCTTGATCTGCGTCACAGCCGGTGGGGAGGGGAGCGAAGTCATCGTCTAATCATGTGCCTAAAATTTGGGCAGCTCATAGTGGATTGCGCTCTGCTCGTCCAGCCCCTAAGCGCGTGCACCGAGTCTGAGAGAAGCGTGACACAAGCCACTCCCCTTCCCCCTTTTGCCGCAATCGTTGTTGCAGCTGGAAAAGGCCTGCGCGCAGGCGGCGATGTTCCGAAACAATTTGCGCAATATCGCGGCAAGCCATTGGTACGCCATTCGGTAGAGGCTTTGGGCAAAGCCGGGGCTTCACCGCTGATTGTGGTGATCGGCGATGGACAAGAAAATGCCGCAAGGGCGGCCCTTCAGGGAATCGAAGATTTAGCTTTTGCAATCGGTGGCCTTACGCGCCAGGATTCGGTGCGAAACGGGCTCGAGGCATTGGCAACATCGGCTCCGGAGCAAGTACTGATCCACGATGCCGCTCGCGCTGATCTTCCCAACGGCGTGATCGAGCGCCTGCTTGACAAACTTGTTGAGACTGCAGGTGCCATCCCGGTTCTGCCCGTCGTAGACAGTATTGCCGTGGCCGAGGGAGATGCAATGTGCGGCAAGGCAGACCGAGAGGTTTTGCGCCGCGTTCAGACACCGCAGGCGTTCATCTATAAAGATATCCTCTCCGCACATCGCACATGGAAAGGCGCAACCGATGCTGGCGATGATGCACAAGTACTCATGGCCGCAGGCGGCCAAGTCGGCTTGGTTGATGGCGATGAATGCCTCAAGAAAATCACATTTGCAGAGGATCTGATGTCAGACAAACCCCAAATAAGGGTCGGACAAGGCTTTGATGTTCACCGATTGCTCGAAGGCGAGGATCTTTGGCTGTGCGGCGTGCAAATCCCGCACAACAAGGGTCTGTCCGGTCATTCAGATGCCGATGTCGCGCTCCATTGCGTGGTCGATGCATTGCTCGGTGCGATTGGCGATGGCGATATCGGCACGCATTTTCCACCCAGCGACCCGCAATGGAAAGGCGCGCCTTCACCCTTGTTTGTGGAACATGCAGTGAAACTGGTCGATCAGTCCGGATACCGGATTTGCAATGTCGACCTCACTTTGATTTGCGAAGAACCCAAGATTGGCCTGCATCGGGACGCGATGCGCGCAAGACTTGCAGAGCTGCTAAGGATTGATGCATCGCAAGTGAGCGTTAAGGCGACTACGACCGAACGTCTGGGCTTTACAGGTCGCGGCGAAGGTATAGCGGCGCAAGCGATGGTGAGCCTCCAGAGAGAGATATGACCGAAAATACGCAAACAGACCACGGCAACTTGCTGCCCGCTGATATCGATGCGCTCGCTCGCCGCGTAATAGAAGAGAATGCTGCCGCCGGGCGCAAGATCGCTTTGGCAGAGAGCTGCACGGGCGGATTGGTTGTGGCCGCGCTTACCGAGATTCCTGGCTCGTCCGCCGTGCTTGATCGTGGCTTTGTTACCTATTCCAATGAAGCCAAGATGGAAGCGCTGGGTGTCGCACTCGACATCATCGAAACATTCGGCGCGGTCTCGATCGCGTGCGTTTGGGCGATGGCGAACGGTGCACTTCACAAGAGCAATGCAGATGTTGCCGTAGCCATAAGCGGGGTTGCCGGCCCCGGAGGCGGAACCAAGCTGAAACCAGTTGGCACTGTCGTTTTTGCACGGGCCACGCGGGACAGCGAGGCAAAGCCGGAAGGCGAGCTAAAGCATTTTGCGGATATGAACAGAGCAGAGGTACGCCATCAAGCCACGCTTTGCGCGCTTGAGCTCTTGCTCCCGTAAACCTCTACCGCGCGCGCCTCGAAGGCGGCTACCATCTTGTGAAATGCACGGTCGAAGTACTGCCCTGCAATCCGTTCAAACATACGGTTCTTGAATGTGAATTCGACCTTGAAGTCGATCTCACATCCGCCTTCGGGATGCGGTCTGAATATCCATGTATTGTCTAGATCGCGCAGCGGACCATCGACATAATGCACATCGATCTCACGCGGGCGGTCCTTCGCCACGCGTGATGTGAACTTTTCCCGCAGTGATTTGAAGCCGACAACCATATCGGCGACCATTTCAGTATCGCTGTCAGATCTTACGCGTGTCGCGATGACCCACGGGAGAAATTCGGCATAGCGCCCCACATCCGCCACCAGATCGAACATCTGTTCGGCGGAGTAAGGTAGCCTTCGGGTTTCTCGTATTCCGGGCATCAGGCCTTTGCGCGAGCTTGCGCCTTAGCCAGCTTTTCAGCCCGCGCCGCCTTCATGACTGCGAAGTCATCGCCCGCGTGATAGCTTGAACGCGTCAAAGGGCTTGATGCGACCTGCAGGAAACCCTTTGCGCGCGCAATCGAGCCGTATGCCTTGAATGCATCAGGCGTGATAAAATCCTCGACATTGGCATGCTTCGGCGTTGGCTGGAGATATTGGCCCATCGTCATGAAATCGATTTCCACGCTGCGCATATCGTCCATCACCTGATGCACTTCAAGCCGCTGCTCACCCAGTCCCAGCATGATGCCAGACTTGGTGAAAATCATCGGATCGTGGCGTTTGATTTCTTCAAGCAGACGCAAGGATGCATAGTAACGCGCGCCCGGGCGGATTGTAGGGTAAAGCCGCGGAACCGTTTCGAGGTTGTGGTTGTAAACGTCTGGCCCCGCTTCACAAATTGCCTCAATCGCGGGCCGCATTTTACCGCGGAAGTCTGGCGTCAGGATCTCGACTGTTGTGTTGGGAGTCTCACGGCGGAGCGCATTGATCACCTTCACAAACTGCCCCGCCCCGCCATCCGGCAAATCGTCGCGATCCACACTGGTAATGACAATGTGTTCGAGGCCCATCTTACCTGCCGCAATTGCAACATTGTCGGGCTCCATTGGGTCTACCTTGCGCGGCATGCCGGTCTTCACGTTGCAGAACGCGCAAGCACGCGTGCAAACATCACCTAGGATCATCACTGTTGCGTGCTTCTTTGTCCAGCACTCACCAATGTTCGGGCAGGCAGCTTCTTCGCACACCGTATTGAGGTTCAAGTCGCGCATCAGTTTGCGCGTCTCATTATAGCCCTTGCTGACAGGAGCTTTTACGCGAATCCAGTCGGGCTTGCGCTGTCGTACGGGACGCAGCGTTTTATCTTTCGACGGAACAGATGCAAGGTCGTTCATGCGCGCCATGTAGGATAAGGCTGGACACTGCGCAATGGGCACTTGCCGACATTGGTATGCATAGCTAACGCAGCGCCATGAACGCTACAACTGACGGGTTACTTTTGAACATGTGGGACGTTGAAATGATCAGAGGCGAGCGCTTCTAAACCCCTTCGGAGATGAAATGACGAATGCCTGAGTATCCTGAATATGCTGAACTGCTGCGGGGCTATAAGCGCTTTCGCGCGGACGGTTATCCGCGCCAGAAAGCTCGTTTTGAGGAACTGGTACGCGAGGGCCAGAGCCCCAAAGTCATGATAATCAGCTGTTCAGATAGCCGCGTTGATCCAGCCCAGATTTTTGACGTGGATCCGGGCGAGATTTTTGTCGTACGAAATGTTGCGGCCCTAGTACCGCCATTTGAGACCACTCCTGGCTATCACGGCGTTTCTGCTGCAATCGAATTTGCGGTTCAGATGCTGGAGGTCAGGCAAATTGTCGTGATGGGGCATGGACGCTGCGGCGGATGCCAGGCTGCGCTCACACAAAGCATGAAGGCCAAAGATCCGGGCAAAGGCGGGTTTGTGGCAAACTGGGTCAGCCTCCTCGACGATGCAAGCCAGGCAGTATCGGCCAAGCATGGCAGCACAGGTCGGAAAGCAGAACTTGCGATGGAGTTTGCTGCTATTCGACAAAGCCTCACTAATTTGCGCAGCTTTCCATGGCTCGCAGACAAAGAAAAAGTTGGCAAGATAAAGCTGCGCGGGGCCCATTTTTCGATCAAGGAAGGTGTGCTGTATTCACTTGATGAGGACACCGGCGAGTTTCTGCCAGAAGACTAAATCGAACGGATTAATCGCTTGCCCCCGGTGTGCCCTGCCCCCATGTCAGTGCATGTCAAAACCCGTAAATATCGCTCAGCTGATTGACGCAGACAACACCACTCCGGAACGAATCGATCCTGCCCTGACGGTAATGGCCGAGTTGGTCCAAGTGAACATTTGGCACGCCTACGGCGATTTCCCTAAGAACAATCTCGCAAAATGGGACAAGATCTCCAATAAATTCGGTATTTGCCCGCAGCAACAATTTAATGTTTGCAAAGGCAAAAATGCCACCGATATGGCGATGACCATTGATGCAATCGATCTGCTTTATCAGGGCAAGGTTGATGGCTTCGGCATCATGACTGCGGACAGCGATTTCGCACCGCTGGTCACGCGGCTGCGTCAGGACGGGATCCTGGCTCACGGCTTTGGAAAGGCCAAAACCCAACAGGCTTTCAAGAGCGTGTACACGCGCTTCATCGAATTCATGAAACTGATTACGAACTATAAATCTGAAGTTGCTGCCCAGGACAAAGACGGCAATTCTTTAGGTTCAGAAGGTCTCGACACCAAGTTGATGGAAATGATCACGGCTGTTTACTCCGATGCCGAAGGCGACGAAAAGGGCTACGCCAATCTCTCACATCTCGGACAGATTGCGGGCAACCGTTCGAGCTTCGATGTCCGAAATCACGGCTTCAAAAGCGTTAATGAGATGTTTGATGCATTGGACAATTTCAAAGTCGAACGCCGCGAGAACCATGTTTATTTGAAGCGACAACGCTAAAGCCGTTGCAAGCAAAAAACGGCGCAGCTTTCGCTTAGAAACTGCGCCGCTCGAAATGCACATTTCATTTGGCTTAACTGGTTTGGGCTTCCGGTTCTGCTACCGCTGGCACTTCCGGCTCGCTTACAGTTGCCACCGCTGCCGCCTTTTGAGTCGTGTAGGCCGTCCAAAGCCTTGCGATGGGCAAGCGATTGCCGCCAACCTGAGCAAACGACTCCATCGCCGCGTCGAACTTGCCTTGCTCTAGCTGACTAATACCAAGTCGGGTCAGAATTTCATTCTTGTCAGCGCCTGGCATCGTGGATGCCTTGGTGTAGAACACCTCTGCCTTTGTGTATTCGTTGTAGCTCAGGAACGCGTCACCCGCGGCAACAACTGTGCGCACGCCAGCGCCAGAAACACCAGCATCACGCTCTAGAGAAGGAAGCTCTGCTTCATCGGCCGCAATCCGGTTCTTCGCTGTGCCTAGTGCGTCAGAGAGGTAAATGTCATCTCGGCTGACAATCCCCGAAGCGTATCCCTGTTCGATGACGCGTCTAACCTCATTCGGCAGACGGCGCGCATCGGCGGCTTCCACATAGTCGATGTATTCATACTTCTCTTTCAACGCGCCGACGCGGTGGGAAAGACGCATCAGATCGAGCATTTGACCGCTGTCGTAAGTGTTTAGGTTACGGACAATGTTAATTGCGTCGCGCCAATTGGTTTCACTTGGATAGGCCGCAATCCAGATCGAAGCGAAATCATAAACCTGCGGAACGACTTCATTGTTGTAGGCCACACTCAATCCGCGACGGTACCATGCCTCATCAACGCTTTGACCGGCAGCCTTGCGGCTCTCGATGGCAGTCGCAAGATAGTTGAGCCCCTCTGCTATACGGCTCTCGGAAATAAAACTTTCTGCCATCGCGATCTGCATGTCAGAAACAGAGACAGAATCCGTGTTGAAATTGGCAACGATTGCCGCCTGAAGATAGGCTCTCGCTCCGGGATGGTCCCCTGCAGCATTCGATAATTGATACGCGATGAAGTTGAAGCGACCGATATTCTCAGTTGGAACCTTTCCACTTTGCAGCATCAAGCCCATGCCCTGCAGCTGAAGGGCCTGCTCCCTGGTTTGCACGCCAGCGTTGTAAATCAAGCCGCCCAGTGCATTCTGCTCGTCGCCAGACTGCGCGAGCGCAATAATCGCGGGAAACTGTCCAACAACCGTCGCCGCAGAGCCATCGTTGGCATTCACTGCATTCTGCAGCGGCGTGAACGCTTCGATGAATTCCTTTGAATATTCAGCTCTTGGTTCTTTGTCTTTCTTCTTGCGGTCACGCTGCGCATGCGCCGGATCTGAAATAACTCCGCTCAGCATCACAGCCCCGGTAAGCAGCGCCACTGCCAAAACGATTGACGACCCCGGCTTCTTGCGAGCGCGCGAAGGTGACACAAAAAGACGCATGAAATTTACTCCTGAAACAAATAAAATACCGCGGATTCCCCGCTTGTAAAATACAACAAGCAGAATCCAATGGCCTGGTCTGGCCTATTTTGCAATTTTTCCTATGCAAGCCGTGCTGAACGAGCTTTGAATGATGTTAAAAGCAAGCGTTTTGGAATTTGCACAAGAGCACCGCCCTATGTGTGGAAAAAGCTTTCTTTATACCGCATTTGTTGCCCCATAAACTGGCGGAAAATGGTCCGAAAGCCTACATTCGACACTCATTGACCGCTGGAGACCAGCCTAGCTAGAACGGATACGCTTTGAGCGACGAAACCGATACAATTTCCGCACCACAACCATCAGGTGAGTTTGAACGAGTCGACATCGTCGACGAAATGAAAACGAGCTATCTTGATTATGCAATGAGCGTAATCGTGAGCCGCGCCCTACCAGATGTGCGCGATGGCTTGAAACCGGTTCACCGCCGCATCCTTTTCGCCTGCAAGGAAGGTGGCTTTGTTGCCGGCCGCCCTTATCGCAAGAGTGCGAAAATCGTTGGTGACGTGATGGGTAATTATCACCCACATGGGGACTCCGCGATTTACGATGCCCTCGCCCGGATGACGCAAGATTGGTCGCTGCGCGTTCCATTGATCGATGGCCAAGGTAACTTTGGCTCCATGGATCCAGATCCCCCTGCGAGCATGCGCTATACCGAAGCGCGGCTGGCGCGGGTGGCGAACACGCTGCTAGATGATCTGGATAAGGATACAGTCAATTTCGCGGATAACTATGATGGTTCGCTGAAGGAGCCACAGGTTCTCCCTGCGCGTTTCCCTAACCTGCTGGTCAATGGCGCAGGGGGTATCGCCGTTGGTATGGCGACCAATGTGCCGCCGCACAATCTGGGTGAAGTGATCGATGGTTGCTTTGCCTTTCTCGACAATCCGGCGATCACATCAGAAGAACTGATCGAATACATTCCGGGACCCGATTTTCCAACAGCCCCGCTGATACTTGGCCAGTCAGGCGCCAGATCGGCCTATACGACCGGACGCGGCTCCATCCTGATGCGTGCACGGCACGAGATCGAGACCGGCCGGAACGACAAGCAGTCTATCGTCCTGACTTCGATGCCATACCAGGTCGGTAAATCGGGCCTGGTAGAAAAGATTGCCGAAGCGGCGAAAGAGAAGCGTATCGAGGGCATATCGGACATTCGCGATGAAAGTTCGCGCGAAGGTGTGCGCGTCGTTATTGATTTGAAGCGAGACGCATCTCCGGAAGTCGTGCTCAATCAGATCTGGCGCTTCACGCCGGCTCAATCGAGCTTCCCTGCAAACATGCTCGCCATTCGTGGCGGACGCCCTGAAACGCTTGCCCTTCGCGACATAATCCAGTCCTTCATATCCTTCCGTGAAGAGGTCATTACTCGCCGGACAAAATACGAACTCAATAAGGCGCGCGAACGTGCGCACACCTTGCTTGGTCTGGTTGTCGCGGTTTCCAATCTGGACGAGGTGGTGGCGATCATTCGCGGTGCGCCAAACCCTGCAACTGCGCGCGAACGTTTACTCGCCAAGGAATGGCCGATCGGCGACATCGCGCAATACATCCGCCTGATTGAAGCAATCGAGCCCACTGCCGATCAAGAAGGTGGCACTTACAATCTTTCAGAACGTCAAGTGAAGGCGATCCTGGACCTGCGCCTGCATCGTCTTACCGCATTGGGCCGGGATGAAATTGGTGAAGAGCTCAAGGAACTTTCGATCGCCATTGAAGAGTATCTCTCGATCCTTGCCGACCGCGTAAAGCTCTACGGGGTATTGCGCGAGGAACTGGAGGAAATCCGCAATACCTACGCCACCCCGCGCGTGTCGGAAATCGGGCCTGCCTGGGATGGTCTTGAAGATGAAGACCTGATCGAGCGCGACGAGATGGTCGTGACGGTCACGCATAGCGGATACATCAAGCGTACACCGCTCGACACGTTCCGCGCGCAAGCTCGCGGCGGCAAGGGCCGCAGCGGGATGGCCACGAAGGATGAAGATGCTGTTGTCGAGATGTTCGTCACCAGCACGCACAATCCGGTGCTGTTCTTTACAAACACCGGCCGTGTATATCGTTTGAAGGTCTGGAAACTGCCCGAAGGTGGACCACAGACCAAGGGTCGCCCAATGGTGAATCTCCTGCCGTTGGGCGATGACGAACGCGTCACCAATGTGTTGGCCTTGCCAGAGGATGAAAGCGAGTGGAACAAGCTCAACATTGTCTTCGCCACCGAGCAAGGAATGGTACGACGCAACTCGATGGATGCGTTCACCAACGTGCCCACCAATGGCAAATACGCCATGGGCTTTGTTGAAGGCAGCGGTGACAATTTGATCGGAGTCGAATTGCTGACCGAGGATCAGGAAATCTTCCTTGCGTCCGATTCCGGCAAGGCGATCCGGTTTTCCGCCACTGATGCGCGCGAGACGAAGAGCCGCACCGGCATCGGCGTGCGCGGAATGAAGCTGAAGGACGGTCAGAAAGTCGTATCAATGGCTGTGCTGGATGCGGGTGAGCGCGACACCGAAGTTCGCGATGCCTATCTGCGAGCAGCGGCGTGGAAGAAAAACGATGCCGAGCCTTCACTAGACGGGGAGAAAGTCGCGGAAATGGCCGAGAATGAAGAGTTCATTCTCACGCTGACATCGCGCGGTTACGGAAAAATCTCTTCCGCCTACGAATATCGCACCATTGGCCGGGGCGGTATGGGCCTGACCAATATTGGTGAACCTTCGGACAAGAACCGCAATGGTTCTGTCGTCGCGAGTTTCCCGGTGAAGCATGGCTCTCAACTGATGCTGGTCACCGATCAGGCAAAACTTATCCGCTTGCCGGTTGACTTCCGCCACATGATTGAAAGCGGGTTTGAGAACCACTCTGGCTACTCGGTATCTGGGCGTAGCTCATCTGGCGTACGCATATTCAATGTCTCGAAGGACGAACAGATCGTCGGAGCGGCGCTGATCGACGAGACTGAAGAGCCTGAAAATGAGGTTGAAGAAACTATCGTCGAGGAAATGGTCGAACGGCGCGGCGACGGTGATGTAACAACGCCGCCAACCACGCTGCATTCGCATAAGGATATCGCAGGCGACAGCGAAGAATGAGTTTGACAGTTAGTCCCTCAGGTCAATCATGCGGTGCGACTGTCACCGGGGTTGATTTGTCGGGAGAACTAACCGCAAAGCTCATTGCCGATATTCGGGCCGCCTGGTTGCAGCACAAAGTGCTCGCCTTTGCCGGCCAACAGATGGACGATGACGCACTAGAACGCTTTACCATTGCAATGGGCGGCTTTGGCGAAGACCCTTTCTTCGCGCCAATCAAGGGTCGGCAGAATATCGCCGCTATCCTGCGCGAAGCTGATGAAACATCGCCACTGTTTGCCGAAAACTGGCATAGTGACTGGAGTTTTCTGGCAGAGCCCCCATCGGGCACCTGCTTACTGGCCGTGGATATTCCGCCAACGGGCGGTGACACGCTATTCGCCAACCAGATCGCGGCGTTCAATGCACTTACCCCTGAGCGACAGGAGTTTCTTCGGGCTCTAACCGCCATCCATTCCGCTCAGCTCGCTTATGCGCCGGATGGTTCGTATGGCGAGAAAGACACCGGCCGAAGCATGGACATTCGGCCAGATCAAAGCGCCCGTGCAACGCAAACACACTCATTGGTGCAAAGACACCCTGAAACCGGTGAAGAGGCGCTGTATTCCACGCTCGGTTACATCATCGGTATTGAAGGAATGGATCAAGCGGATGCGATCGCTCTCCTGTCAGAGCTAGCCCAGTGGCAATCGCGCGACGAGTTCGTTTATCGCCATCGCTGGGAGCCGGACATGCTGGTCATGTGGGATAATCGGAGCGTGCTACACAAGGCGACCGGCGGCTATGAAGGCCATCGGCGTGAATTGCACCGAACGACGATTGCCGCCTAGGCAGGCTAGGCGGCCTTTTGGCGCCCCGGATGCTCTCCGCCCAGTGTCTGCACCACACCAGTTGCGATCATGAACTGTCCAGCGAAGTAAAGCGGCCAGATCAGGTAATGCGGCAGATCGCCCAGATCGAATGCGCCCAAGCGACTGAAAATGACAAAGTCCGAGATTACGAATAGCACAGCACCGATGCCAACGCGGTACCGCGGAAAGCGGCTCATCCACGCGCACGCCGCCATTCCGCCCAGCGACAGCCCATAGAGTGCCACCATCAAATCGCCGCTCAACAGCCAGCTGATCGCGGGTGTTGCGAGCAGCAATACAACCGCCAATGCTTTCTGCAAGCTAACAGGATTGTCGCGCGGATTGCGTAAATAGAGCCAGATCGCGAGCACATGGGAGACAAAGAAAAGCCCACCGCCGAGCGCGATATCGAACTCGATGCCCATGTCACCCAGTGCGCTAAACAGCATCACCACCGCGAGGATTTGCGCATCCGGGCCAAACCCGCGCCGCATCGCATAGAATGCGAGACAGGCCACCCCCATGCCTTTCAGCACGATCAGCCACACTTCCCCGATCGGATTGTCGCGCAAAAAGTAATAGGCAACCGCAGCAATCAAGCTGGCCAGCAACCAAGGGCGACGATTGATCAAAGCGCGTTTTGGCATGCAAACTCCCCTTGGCGACACTGCTAGGGCTTGATGGGGTGCAACTGCAAGTCTAACTGCGCGACACAATGACTTTCGATGTGCACATTATCGGCGGCGGCCTCGCGGGAAGCGAAGCGGCCTGGCAGCTAGCAAAGCGCGGTTTCAGGGTGCGTTTGTCCGAGATGCGCGGGTCAGGAGAAATGACACCTGCGCACCAGACTGATGGCCTGGCGGAGCTTGTCTGCTCTAACAGTTTCCGGTCCGATGATGATGAAAAAAACGCTGTTGGCCTGCTGCACCATGAAATGCGGGAACTGGATTCGATCATTATGCGTGCCGGGGAGATGGCGCGCGTCCCTGCTGGTAGCGCGATGGCCGTCGACCGGGATGCCTTCAGCAATGAAGTGACGCGCATATTGGCCGAACATCCGAGAATCGAGATCGTGCGCGAACGTGTAGACACTCTGCCCGATGCCGGCATGACCATTGTTTCGACCGGTCCGCTGACTGCGCAAGAGCTGGCTCAGAATATCGTGAAAGCCACAGGGCAAGAGCGCTTGGCGTTCTTTGATGCCATTGCACCGATTATTCATCGCGGCAGCATTGATATGTCTAAATGCTGGATACAGAGTCGTTGGAACAAGCGAACCGAAGCCAGCAATGAAAATGGCGATTACATCAACTGTCCGATGACAAAGGAACAGTACCTCGCCTTCCATCAGGGCTTAATTGATGGAGAGAAGACCGAATTTCGCGAATGGGAGAAGGACACGCCCTATTTCGAAGGCTGCATGCCAATTGAAGTCATGGCTGAGCGCGGGGTCGAAACACTTCGCTATGGTCCAATGAAGGGTGTTGGCCTCGACAATCCTTACGATACCAATGAAGAGCACCCGCAGGGGCGCTGGCCCTATGCAGTTGTGCAACTGCGTCAGGACAACAAGCTCGGCACGCTATGGAATATGGTCGGTTTCCAGACGAAGCTGAAATATGGCGCACAGATGGAGCTGTTCCGTACCATCCCTGGATTGGAAAACGCGGAGTTTGCAAGACTTGGCGGGCTGCATCGCAACACATTCCTGAATTCGCCACTCGTGCTTGATCGGCAGCTTCGGCTGAGGGAGGCACCCCATATCCGCTTTGCCGGACAGATCACCGGCTGCGAAGGATATGTCGAAAGCTCTGCTGTGGGGCTGATTGCGGGCATTATGACGGCTTGCGAACTTTCCGGGCGCGAGTGGTCCGCCCTGCCCGCGACGACTGCCATGGGAGCCCTGCTTAGCCATATTACAGGCGATGCAGAGGCAGAGACGTTCCAGCCCATGAATGTGAATTTTGGTCTATTCCCGCCGCTGCATGATGTGAAGAAGAAGCAGCGAAAAGAGGCCTATACATCACGGGCCAAGGCCAAATTAACCGATTGGATCAGGTCAAACGAAGCTGCAACTGCGTAGCGTTTAGCATCGGCAGGACGACCGCCTCAAGCGGCGTTTTGATGCGGTTGTTGCGAATTCCTTCATGGCAACTTGCCGTCCCCATCAGCATCGGCCCCTTCGAACTTCTCTGCGGTAGCCACGGCCCATTCTTCGAAGGCGAGCAAATTGTTGCCGTCCAAATCGAGCTTACGAAAGCCCTAGCTGCGGGTGGACAGCATTTCATTGCGCGAAATGCACCAATCGCGAGTGCGGTTGTAAAGAAAGAAGCGTCGCTGCTCTCTCGTAAGCTCGCTGGCCTCAGGTGTAGTTGGCCCCGTCATCTCACCCGGATTTGAGACAGGCAATTCATCGGGATTTTGGCGTGCTTCTTCCGCCTCGGCCTTTCCTTGCCACCAGTAAAGACCAATTGTCGCCATGATAAGCCCAATATCACTCGACTCCTTACTTCCTCCTCTAAATTAAAAGGAGGCTATACGAAACTACTTTCCAATTAAACCCGCACGTAATGCAGCCAAGGCCGCACCTCTGCCCACCATCAACGGATGGCCACCGCGCCTGATAGAACGCCGAGAAAGTGCGGTTAGCACTGCAAGTGCTCTGGGCATTGATCCGGTTGGAGTATTCACGCTCAACTCGGCGCGGGCCAGTTCAAGTATCAGCTCTCGTTCTGTCTGATCAGAAACATGCGCGGCTGTATTCGCAAGCGCCCATAGTGAGCCTGCTTGTTGCGCCCGCTTTGCTAAACCTTCGTGCGCGCATCCGAAGGCTTGAGCCAGGGGTCTGGCGCGACCTTGGGCAAACTGTGACAGAATATCGGCTGTGAGCTCTTCTGCAATCAGGAAGACCTCCCAGGCATCTGCCAAAGGTTGAAGCAGCTGCGCATCCCCTCCCCAGCTTGCCCCGATTGCGTCCAGCACAACGTCACCCGCCGGGCGGTCCCTCGCCGAAGCCAATAACATGTCGCGCCACCAGGCTATCCGCATCTGTCCCAGCAAAGATTCGCTAGAGTTTGCGACGATCTGTCCCAAACGGCGATCCAAAGCAAAGAATGACGCGAGCTTCGGCCGAATGTCCGGCTTGGCATAATTCAGCGCCACCCGTTCGGCATCACCAATTTCGGCTTCAAGGTCGCTTGTCATGGGCAGCCCTAGTGCCGGAGCCGCGTGACGTGTCAACCTTTGAAGATCGCAGAATCCGTAAGTTTGCGGAGAAATGAGCGCTGATTCAGTAGCCCTTCATTAACCACACAAGTGAACGAACCGCATACCTAGTGCGCGCTAAAGACTAACCAATGCAGCCAATTCAGGTTCTGCGAAAGGAATAGACGCCATGGGTGTGTTGAAGAAATTCAGCCGGAAACTGCGCCGCAGCACGAGCGGCAATGCCGCAATTCTCGTTGCGCTGGGGATGCCAGCCCTGATGGGGGGCGCAGGCCTGGCTGTAGACACCGCGCAATGGTATTTGTGGCAGCGCGAATTGCAATTCGCAGCAGACCAGGCCGCCTTGGCCGGCGCATGGGCACGCGGCAATGGCGACACCGGTACAATCTATATCACTCGCGCCAATCAGGAATTCTCCGACAATTTGTCAATCATCGCTAACAATGGCGCGACGCACGCGGCTAGCCTGGCCGATTGGGGCACTGGTACACAGAACAGCGTGATCGTACGCGCAGAGGTTGTGGCTGACCTGCCGTTTGCAAGCTTTGTTATGGGGCGATCCACTACCATTCGTGTCAACGCACAAGCAACGTTTGAGCGAACAGATGAATACACTGCCTGCCTGATGGCGCTCCACCCTACCGCTGGCAGTGCAATGTGGTTTAATGGTGGCCCAACAGTCGACGCGGCTTGCGGTGTCGCTTCACTGTCTACGTCGGACACCTCGATCCGTACCAACGGAAGCAGCCGCGCACAAAACATCAACACTGTCGCGTCTGCTGGCGGTATCGACGATGGTATGGGTGCCTTTGCTAACGCCAGCACGATCGAGAATTTCGACGGCCTGAATGATCCGTATTCAGGTCTCACCCCGCCGGACAATCCCACCCCGCGGACGTTGTCATGCGGGTCATCTGGTTTGACCTACACAGGAGATGGTTTTGATAATGGCGATCAACCATTATCGATTCCAAAAAAAGTCTATACCAAATTCCCGAGAAAAACATGCAAGGCGCTACCGGGAACTTACACCGATTTAGAGATCGGCGGCAATGCCAACCTAACTAGCGGGATCTACGTGATCGATGGTGGTCGGTTGAAACTTAATGGTGGCAATCAGCTGACCGGAACCGGCGTGATGTTCGTGCTGAAGAACGGCGCGCAGCTAGACATCAACGGTGGAGCAGACGTTTTTCTGTCACCGATGAGCGCATTGCAACTTCTGGCATTGGGCATTCCGGCGGATGATGCTGCCCGTATGGAGAACATGCTGATCTTCGAAGATCCGAACTCTCCAGGCAACTTGGGAAGCAAGCTCACCGGCGCTACCAACTTTACCAACTTTACCAACTTTACCAACTTTACCAACTTTACCAACTTTGACATCAATGGCGTGATTTACATGCCCAAAAGTGAATTGAAACTGGCTGGTAACATCCAGGCAACCGCCAATTGCATGATGGTGATGTCATCGAAGGTGCAAGTAGCAGGTACAGCTGATCTGACCACGCTTTGCCCGATTGGCGAGACACACAGCGTGGTCGTCGGCAATGGTGGCACACGCGTAAGGTTGGTGGGGTGATCATGCTAAGCAAGCTTGCCAAGACATTCGCTAATAGCGAGCGCGGAAGCGTAGCAATTGAAACCGCGTTCATCCTGCCAATCCTGGCTACGATGACCCTTGGTGGCCTGGAGGTGAGCAGCATCGTCTCGCGTCAGGCCGAGCTTCAGACATCGATGGCAGAGGCTGCGGCGGTGGTCGTTGCACGCCCGCCGGCAGAAGCGAGCGATCGCGCCACGCTTGAAGCGATTATCGAGGCTTCGGCAGGTCTTCCTGCTGATCAGGTTTTAATGCAGCTGCGCTATCGTTGTGATACGGCAACCACCTTGGAAGCCAATGCAAGCAGTTGCGGTACGACTGCGGTGGTGTCGGAATTCATTATCATCACAATGACTGACACCTACACTCCGGCATGGACAGATTTCGGAATTGGTGGCCCGGTGAACTTCAACATTACGAGGCGGGTGCAGATCTCATGAGCAGAACATCCGGAAATCTCGTCAAGGACCAGTCTGGTTCGACCATTGTCGAATTCGCTATTCTGGCACCTGCCATTATCGGCCTGCTGTTTGGTGTCTTCCAGGTTGGGATCGGCATGCAGGCGCAAAATGCGCTGCGATCAATCGCTCAGGAAACCTCTCGCTTTGCCGTTGTGGAATACCAAAAGGGTAACGAGATCACCGATGCGACGATCGAAACCTGGGCAGAGACCGCCGCAGCAACCGCGCCCTATCTGCTCAACAACACTTTCGACGCGACAGTGACAAGCGTTCCGACGCCACGAGTCGCCGGAACATTCGAGAAGACCATCACGCTGACCTACACCCCGCCTGCGGTTGTACCTCTGGTAAACTGGGTGTCGCCGCAACTTACATTCTCTCGCCCGATCATCGTGCTTGACGAGTAAGGGTGCATCAAAAAATTAGCGTCAAAGCGGGGGGCCACAGTGCCCGCCGTTTTCGTTGCGGACTAGGCCTTGTAACAAACCTTCTTGACTGCTGCGACGATGCGCGGAGCGTCAATAAACGCAAGCTTCTCCAGGTTTGCCGCATAAGGCAGCGGGACATCCTCATCGCATACACGCAAGACCGGCGCGTCTAGATGATCGAAGCCATCCTCCATGCAAACCGCCATCACTTCAGACGCGATTGAGCAAGTTGGCCAGCCCTCCTCAGCAATCACGAGGCGGTTTGTTTTGGCGAGCGAAGTCAGGATTGCTTCCCGGTCCAGCGGACGCAAAGTGCGCAGGTCGATCACTTCTGCATCGATGCCTTCTTCGGCCAGCGTATCCGCGGCTTCCAGCGCGAGCCCGACCCCGATTGAGTAGCTGACGATTGTAACGTCGCTGCCTTCGCGCATGATGCGCGCCTTGCCGATGGGCAGGACATATTCGTCAACGTCGGGCACATCGAAGCTGCGACCATAGACCAGCTCGTTTTCGAGGAAGACAACAGGGTCCTCGCTGCGGATTGCTGCTTTCATCAGGCCTTTCGCATCAGCACTGTCATATGGTGCAATCACGATCAGGCCCGGCACGCTGGCATACCACGGGCCATAGTTCTGGCTGTGTTGGGCGCCAACCCGGCTGGCTGCGCCATTCGGGCCGCGGAATACGATTGGACAGCGCATCTGGCCGCCAGACATATAGTTTGTTTTCGCGGCTGAATTGATGATATGATCAATCGCCTGCATCGCGAAGTTGAAGGTCATGAACTCGACAATTGGGCGCAATCCACCCATAGCCGCGCCGGTTCCAATGCCTGCAAAGCCATATTCTGTAATTGGCGTGTCGATCACGCGCTTCGGGCCAAATTCGTCGAGCAGTCCTTGCGTAACCTTATAGGCACCCTGGTACTCGGCGACTTCTTCACCCATCACAAAGACGCGATCGTCGCGGCGCATCTCTTCTGCCATCCCATCACGCAGCGCTTCGCGTACCGAAACTTGGGAGAAGCTCGTGCCTTCGGGGATCGAAGGATCAGCTTTTGGTGTAGTAACCCGCTTCGAAGGAGCAGCTGACGGTGCTGGCGCAGGCGCGACGACAGGAGCGGCAGCCGAAGGTGTTTCCGAAGCGCTCGCCTCGTCACCTTCGCCTTCGAGCTCGGCAATTACAGTACCGACAGCGACATTCTCGGTGCCTTCCGCGACGAGGATCTTCGTGATCACACCATCGTCAATGGCTTCAAATTCCATCGTTGCCTTATCGGTCTCGATCTCTGCAATGATGTCGCCAGCTTCGATCGTATCACCAACCTTCTTCAGCCATTTGGTGAGCGTGCCCTCCTCCATAGTCGGAGAAAGCGCGGGCATCTTGAGTTCGATCGCCATGGCTCAATACTCCTCCACCAAAACATCGGTGTAGAGTTCAGATGCATCCGGCTCTGGCGAAGTTTCGGCAAAGTCCGCGCTCTCTGCAACGCGGGCCCGGATTGCCTTGTCGATGGCTTTCAAGTCTTCCTCTGTCTTCCCTTTTTCGAGAAGGACTTTCTTGAGCCCTTCGATGGGATCGCGATTGTCGCGCATACCCTGCACCTCTTCGCGGCTACGATACTTCGCAGGGTCAGACATTGAATGGCCGCGGTAACGATAGGTATTGCACTCAATCAGCACGGGGCCGCCGCCTTCGCGCACGTGCTTGAATGCGATTTCGGCCGCGCTACGCACTTCGAGCACGTCCATACCATTCACGTCCATCCCGGGAATACGGAATGCTGTACCGCGCCGGTGAAATTCGGTTTCCGCGCTAGAGCGTGCAGTGCTGGTGCCCATGGCATACTGATTGTTCTCTACCACAAACACGATCGGCAAATTCCAAAGGGACGCCATGTTGAAGGTCTCATAGACCTGTCCTTGGTTGGCCGCGCCATCGCCAAAATACGTCAGGCACAAACCGCCATCCTCTTTGTATTTGTGCGCCAAGGCGAGCCCGCCGCCGAGCGACACCTGTGCCCCGACAATGCCATGGCCGCCATAGAATTTGTGCTCGGTGCTGAACATATGCATCGAGCCGCCCTTCCCCTTCGATATACCAGCCTGACGTCCGGTCAGCTCTGCCATAATGACGTTGGGATCGATGCCATACGCAAGCATATGCCCATGATCGCGATAGCCGGTGATCACGCTGTCGCGATCATTGTCGAGCGCGCTTTGGAGGCCAATCGCAACCGCTTCCTGCCCGATATACAAGTGACAAAACCCGCCGATCAGGCCGAGACCATATAGCTGCCCGGCCTTCTCCTCAAACCGGCGAATAAGAAGCATTTGCTCATAGAATGTGAGCAATTCCTCGTCGCTGGCATCGTATTTCAGGTTCTTCTCATGCGCTTCCTGGAGCGAATGCAGAACGAAATCGCCGTCGTCCGAAGCTGGAGATTTACCAGACGCATTCTGCGCCTTTTTCGCCGCTTTAGCCAAAGCTCTCATCCTTGTTTATTGTTCTTCCCCGGAGAGGTGGGTTGCGCGCATGATATAGGCGCAAGCCGCACGGTTACGCAACGTCAAGCGCGCATCTGCGCATACGAAATCTTTAGTTTGAATTGCGCCGCGAGTTTGAATTGCGCCGCGATTACTCTTGATCGAGCGTTATGACGATCTCATCCGGGTGAACAACATTCATGTTCTCCCGCAACAGTTCGCCGACCAGATCAGGGTCCGCTCCATCCGGGTGAAGCCGGTCGACTTTGTTCTTGAGCATGTCCCGCTTGGCTTGCGTTTCCGCAATGTGAGCCTTGCGTTGTTCCAGCAGCTCTTCACTCTCGTTCCAAGCCAACAGTCCTGTCGGACCCGCAATCGCAAAACTCGCAATGACCAGCAGTGCCGCAAGAGCCAAGCCCTGCCTCAATTGCTCTTTTGGTGGTTTGCGCATTTTGCCCCGTCCTCGTCAAAGCCACAGAATCATAGTTAACTGCCGCTTGCAAGTGGTTTGTGTCACAAATCAGTATGAACGCGGCAGTCCGAGTACATGTTCGGACAAGTATGACAGGATGAGATTGGTCGATATGGGCGCAACTGTGTAGAGCCGCGCTTCGCGAAACTTGCGCTCCACATCATATTCTTCAGCGAATCCAAACCCGCCAAGGGTCTGCACACACATTTCAGCCGCGGCCCAGCTCGCCTCCGATGCAAGCAGCTTTGCCATATTCGCCTCTTCGCCCGCATTGCCGCCCTGATCATAAACATCCGCCGCATGGTGCACCATCAATTCGGCCGCGCGCATTTGCGCGTAGCAGCGCGCGATCGGAAATTGCACGCCTTGATTCTGGCCGATCGGGCGGCCGAAAACTTCGCGCTCATTGGCGTAGCCCTTCGCTTTTTCAATGAACCATTTGGCATCGCCGATGCATTCAGCAGCGATCAAAACGCGCTCTGCGTTCATGCCGGACAGGATATAGCGGAAGCCCTTGCCTTCTTCCCCGATCAGCGCGCTTGCCGGGATACGCATATCGTCGAAGAACACCTCGCAGGATGAATGGTTCATCATCGTGCGGATGGGCTTGATCGTCATTCCCTTGCCCACAACTTCCCGCATATCGACAAGGAAGATCGACAGTCCCTCGGTTCGCTTTTCCACTTCCTCTCGCGGAGTTGTCCTAGCTAGCAAGAGCATCAGATCGGAATGCTCTGCACGGCTTGTCCAGATCTTCTGGCCGTTGATCACATATTCATCACCGTCTTTGGTCGCTCGAGTCTTGAGCGAAAGTGTATCTGTTCCACTGGTTGGCTCGGAAACGCCAAACGCCTGAAGGCGTAACTCACCATTGGCGATCTTGGGCAGGTATTCGGCCTTTTGCGCGTCACTCCCATACCGAAGCAGCGTGTTCATGATATACATTTGCGCATGGGCCGCACCGCCATTACAACCTGAAGCCTGGATCTCTTCCATAATGACCGATGCCGCATCAAGTTTTAGGCCACTGCCCCCAAATTCCTCCGGAATCAGCGCTGCCAGAAACCCAGATCTGGTGAGCGCATCGACAAACTCGGCCGGGTAATCCCGCGTTCGATCCTTGTCGCGCCAATATTCGCCGGGAAACTCTTCACATAACGCACGCACCGCGCGCCGGATTTCAGTCAGTTCTTCGCTTTCCTGCATCACTGCTGGATTTCCCTATTTGAAGTTGCTTGCGCTGATTGCCCAAGTGCGCGCGCCAAGTCCACCTGATCAAGTTGATAGACTTGCGCAATCGGAACTTTGGGAACTTTACCCTCGCGCTATCCATTGGCTTGGTAAGCAAAGAGGGAAAACTCAAATATGCTCAATCAGATCGATTATCAGGTCACGGCGATGATGGACTGATTTGCCCAGTCGATACCGGTGATCATCGTCGCCATCATTGTCCTTTTGCTGACCGGATTGCTTACTGGTTTTGCAGTCAAGATTGCGGGTCGCATTACCGGAAAAAGTTGACCTTCGCCCTTCTCTGCGCAATCTGGTGGAGACTTTGGTGAAACTGGCCATCTGGTTGTTCGGCGTAATGCTGGCAGCGATAATCTTTTCCGACCTTACACCCGGCAGTCTGTTTGCGGGACTTGGCATCGGCGCAGTTGCAATCGGTTTTGCATTTCAGGATATTTTCGAGAACTTCCTTGCAGGCGTGCTGATCATGCTGCGCGAGAAAATGCGCATTGGCGACCCGATCGAATGCGAAGGGATAATTGGCAAGGTAGAACACATCACCTTGCGCGAAACGCACATTCGCGCCCTGTCTGGAGAGCTGACGATCGTTCCAAACTCGATACTGTTCAAGAACCCGGTCGAGATACTGACCGATCAGGACCGGCGCCGCTTCGATGTCGTAGTTGGCGTTGCCTATGACTCAAACCTTGATCAAGCAGTAGAAGTGATCCGCAAATCGGTAGAGAGCGTCGATGGCATCATTCTCGACAAAGGGATCGATGTTTTCGCGTAGGAGTTCAATTCCAGCTCTGTCGATTTCAAGGTGCGTTGGTGGACTGGTTCAACCAATCGCGACGGACATGAAAGCCGTGACAAGGTCATCTGCACGATCAAGCAAGGTCTGGACAATGCGGGAATAGAAATTCCATTCTCCCACGTGACACCTACATTCAAGGGTGCGGTCCCGCTCGACAAATAGCACCCATGGTTAAGGCCTAGTGGTTTTTAGGTTTTTTTGTGCTACTCAATTTCATCAAGGAGATTGAGAGCGATGGAAATTCTGCGTTACGACCCAGTCCGCTTTGCGGATATCCCTGACTATCCATTTGCAGAGCAATGGCTCGAAATTGATCTGGGTGACGGGCACAAAGGGCAGATGCATTATCTGGACGAAGGCCCGAGTGACGCGCCGCCCATCCTGCTGTTCCATGGCGAGCCAAGCTGGAGCTTTCTCTATCGCAAAATGATCCCGATCCTGGTCGATGCCGGATTTCGTTGTTTGGCGCCAGACCTGATCGGATTTGGCAAAAGCGACAAGCCCGACGATCAAAACTTTTACACCTATGCCCGCCACGTTGATTGGCTTGAACAATGGCGCGACGCAGTTGTGCCGAAAACCGCCGGACTATTCTGTCAGGACTGGGGCGGACTGCTTGGTCTGCGAATGGTTGGCCGCGCGCCAGACCGGTTCAACTTAGTTGTGGCCAGTAACACATTCCTACCGACAGGCGGCACGCCGTCGCCTGCGTTTCTCGCTTGGCGCGAGTATGCCAAGAGCTCGCCCGATTTCAAGATCGGTGAGCTGCTCCAACGCGCCGCATATACTGAACGATCAGCGGCGGAAATTGCCGCCTATGACGCCCCCTTCCCCGATGAACCAAGCAAAGCGGGCGCACGCGCATTCCCTCAGTTGGTGCCGGTCGAAAATGGCATGGCGGGCATTGAAGAGAACACCGCAGCTTGGGAGCATCTGGCCGCTTTCGATAAACCGTTCCTGACCCTGTTTGGTGCGGATGATCCTGTTACGGGCGGGTTAGGCGAAGCTCTTGCCGGGCGGATCAAAGGTGCAAAGGGCATGCCGCACGAAATCCTGAACGGCTGCGGTCATTTCTGTCAGGAAGACCGGCCGGCAGAGCTATCCCAGGGCGTGATCGAGATGGGTAAACTGGCGGGTATTCTGGATTGAGCCAAGTGGGCTATCTCAGCCGCGCTCAGGAATACGGGCTCGCCGCGACGACCGCGGTGGTCACTGCCAATGCGTATTACATCCATCCCATTATCGGAGAGGTTGCGCGCGATTTCGGCGTAAGCGATGGCGCAATTGGCGTCGTTCCTGCGCTCAATCAGATCGCACTCGCAATTGGCATCTTCCTGCTTTTGCCGCTCGGCGATAGATATTCCAACCGCAGCCTTTGTATCCTGTTTGTCAGCCTGCAAACGCTCGCGATGTTGGGAATGGCTTTGGCAGCGCAGTTTGCGCTCTTCACATTGGCATCGACACTGTTGGGCTTTGTGACAATTGCCCCCTATCAGCTCCCGGCGTTTGCATCCAAGCGGGTTGCTCCAGAGCGGCTCGGTCAAGTGACTGCGCTACTCACAGCCGGTGTAATCTTTGGCATTCTTGTCGCACGTGTTGGCGCTGGTATCGTTACAGAGGTTTACGGTTGGCGCACAGTTTATTGGATCGCCGCCAGCCTGATGATTGCAGTTACGTTGATGCTCCCGATCACGATGCAGAGCGAGACGGCGCCAGAAAAACGCCCGACCGGTTCTTATCGAGAGCTTCTAGCGTCGGTGATCAGTTTGGCTAAGCAGCACAAAGACGTTCTCCATTCCGCGATGATTCAGGGTCTTAATTTTGGTTGTTTCACCGCAGTCTGGCTGGCACTTGCCTTGCACCTAACCAGTCCTGCGCTTGGTTATGGGGTCGATACTGTCGGTTATCTGGCGGGTATTGGCGCGATCAGTGTTCTTACAACCCCGCGCATTGGTCGATGGGCTGACCATGTCGGGCCGCGCCGCGCCAGAGCCATTGTCGCTGTGCTGCAATCTGCGGGAATTGCTTTACTCTATCCGTTCGGATTCAGCGCATGGGCTGTGTTAATTCCGCTCACGCTCATCAATCTGGTTGGCCCATCGGTCGATGTGACAAGCCGGATGATCTTTCTGGCGCTGGAGCCCGCGATCCGAACCCGGCTGACGACAATCTATATCGTGATCATGTTTATCGGCGGCGGCATTGGAAGCGTTTTGGGCACAGCGATCTATGATGGATACGGCTGGGCCGGCACATGTCTGCTCGTCGCCATTGCTTCAGCCACAATCTCGCTTTTGGCCTGGGCAAATTACCGACGGATTGGCGCGCGCTAACTGAGTGGTGACCCCGGCGTGATTCGAACACGCGGCCCCCAGATTAGGAATCTGGTGCTCTATCCGGCTGAGCTACGGGGCCAACCTAGTGTTTTAGCCTTTCCTCAAACCTGTGGGTAACCGATGGTCAACTCTATTTAGGTTATATAATTGCGAAAAGCCGTCGCTGCCTAGTCCCTCGCCCTATGTGTCGCAACACAAAGCTGCCAGCAAAGCCCCAGTTAACGCGCAGATAGCCCCTTGCCTGACCGGTGCGCCGCGCAAATCTGCGACCCAAACTCAGAAGCCCAGAATGCAAAAGTGCAATACTCGATTACCTCCTCACTGACACACAAGCTACCGCGAAAGCCTCGACAACGTCACACCGGCCGATGCCTAATTCGGCAGAGCCACAGAAATTATCCAAATAAGAGAAAAGTTGAAACGAAAGAAGTTTGAACATCGCGTGCTTCACCGCAAGCTCGCCGCTTAAAAAACATCAACCAGATGAGGCCAAACACTCGCTAAACCAAAGCCTCAGCGTGTCTCAATTTATCTGATGACGGGCAGTATTATGAAAAAGACATTGCGTCTTTTGCCCCTTGGTCACACAAGATAAAAACTGTCATACGTTAAATGCAGTAGCCTGTTAGGGGGAGGTCAACAGCAGATGGTAGAACACGTCGATTTCAATGGCTTTATGGAGGGCGTCAAGCGACGAAATCCGCATCAACCCGAATTTGTGCAAGCCGTGCAGGAAGTAGCGGAAGATATCTTCGATTTCATAGAAGACAAGGAAGACTACCACAGCGAGCAAATCTTGCGGCGTATCGCCGAGCCCGATCGGGTCGTAAGCTTTCGCGTGTGCTGGGAAGACGACAAAGGCGATATACGCGTCCAACGCGGTTGGCGCGTGCAGAACAACAATGCCATCGGCCCTTACAAAGGCGGCATTCGCTTTCACTCGAGCGTCACCGAGAGCGTGCTCAAATTCCTCGCTTTCGAGCAGACATTCAAAAATGCACTAACTGGCCTACCTATGGGAGGCGGGAAAGGCGGCTCCAACTTCAATCCCAAAGGCAAGAGCGAGCGCGAAATCATGCGGTTTTGTCAAAGCTTCATGACCGAGCTCTATCGTCACATCGGTCCTGATGTTGATGTTCCCGCAGGTGATATCGGTGTCGGCGGGCGCGAAATTGGCTACATGTTCGGCCAATACAAACGCATCACCAACCACTTCAACGGCGTGCTGACCGGCAAAGGCCTGGAGTATGGCGGCTCGCTCATTAGGCCGGAAGCGACCGGATATGGCGCGGTTTATTTCCTCGCCAATATGCTTGCGACCAAGGAGATGGATCTTGAGGGCAAGACTGCCGCAATCTCCGGCTCAGGCAATGTCGCAACCCATGCTGCAGAGAAGATCATCCAGCTCGGCGGCAAGGTGCTCACTTTGTCAGATTCAGGAGGCTTCATCCATGATCCCGACGGGATTGATTTGGAGAAACTTCATTGGGTGAAGGACCACAAGAACCGCCAGCGCGGACGGATTTCCGAATACGCGGAGAGATACAGCAATGCGACTTTCCACGAAGGCAAGACGCCATGGCATGTGACGTGCGACGTTGCGCTGCCCTGCGCGACACAAAACGAGCTGCTGGGCGATGATGCCCGCGCATTGGTTGAAAATGGTTGCATCGCGGTGTCAGAAGGCGCGAACATGCCAACCGACCTTGAAGGTGTGCATGTGTTCAAAGTTGCCAAGCTGCTGTACGCGCCAGGCAAAGCCGCTAATGCGGGCGGCGTTGCAGTATCAGGGCTTGAAATGAGCCAAAATTCGCTTCGCCGGTCATGGAGCGAAGATGAATTGCAAGAGATGCTGCGTGATATCATGCACGGTATTCACGAGCGCTGCCTCACCTATGGAACGCAAGACGGCGGCTATACTGACTATGTCAAAGGCGCAAATATTGCAGGCTTCAAGAAGGTTGCAGATGCCATGTTGGCGTTTGGCGTCGTATGAGCGAGGCTCCGCAAGGCTCAGACAAGGCCTTCTCTCCGCAAGCTATTCATCTGGTGCGCACGATCACGCAGACCAACCTCACGTTGAGCCAGATGGCTGACCAAAAGGCAAGCTTACTGATGGGTGCAGCCATCGTGGTTTTCACACTCGCCATGGGACAGGCAAGCAGCGGCGATCCGGCGCCTGCAATGGTGGCGCTAGGTGTTTCCGCCTTTGTGTCAGCTTGTTTGGCGATTGTAGCTGTCTTGCCAACAGCAGGCGCCAAGCCGGTCGCAGACGATCAGTCCAATATCCTGTTTTTCGGAGTCTTTACGCAGATGGAAGAAGAGCAGTTCGCAAAGTCCGTAGTGTCAAAGCTCAGCGATGAGGAAGCGATGTATCACTTGATGCTGCGTGACATCTACCAGAACGGCCAAGTGTTACACCGCAAGAAATATCGGCTACTGGGATGGTCATCCCGCGTTTTTCTGGCTGGCCTTGCCGCCTCGCTCGCAACCTTTGTGATGAGCGCGTTCTAACGCACACCTAGTAGCGCAGCTTCTTCGCGAATTCGCGCTTCGGAAGCGGGATTGGTGGCAAGCGCTGCCTGTAAGGCCTCGTTCGCTAGATCGGTCTGATCTAGCGTCATGCGGCTGCGAATCAACATGATCCAACCTTGAACATCGCTGGGGTTTTTTGCTAGCCGCCTTTCTAGCCGCCCGACCATGCCTTCGGCCATCGTACGCTGTTCGCTTGGAGGGATTGAGCCTGCCGCAGCGATCTGAGCCTGCGTCGGTCCGCGCGGAGTATCGCTAACCGCTGTTGAACCCCGCACCGCTTGCGCGATAACAATCCGCTCCTCGACATCGATGCCATTGATCGCACCGACTTGCTCGATTGTGCGGATGAGATCGGTTTCCCATGGAGCGCTTTGCGGTGTTTCTGCCAAGAGGGCCAACCAACCCGCGATCGCGCTATTGTGATCGCCGTCAAGATCCTTCTTTACATTGAGGAAATAGCGAGCGCGCGGATCGCTTGGATCAAGTTCGATTGCGCGATTGAATGCCTCCAATGCACTGGGAGGCAACGGTTCGCGCTGAGACGCCATGACACGTGCTTCGCCCAAGGCCGACCAAAGCACGGCTTCATCATCGTCCAGAGCGACGGAGCGTTCATATGCAGCCTCAGCCTCGAGAAATTCACCCCGCTGAAAATGTGCGAAACCCAATTGCTGCCACGGCAGTGCGTTGTCGCCCGCCGCATCTGCTGTTGCACGCAATTGTTCGATGTTGATCGGACCCGCTGAGTCTTGACCTGAGGCCTTTGCCTCACTGCCACCATCCCATGCCTTATAACCGACCACCGCTATCAACAGGAGCACTGCACCAAACAGCACTCCAAGTTGGGGGCGGCTAATGCCGTTTTCCAAAGTCTTAGGGTTTTCTGATACATGCATGTTTTCAAACTAGCATTTCCAATGATTGTGGGCAATTACCTTTGGTATTTTTGGCAGCTTGCGGTACAGTCGTTTGTAACGGCAATTTGAATATTGGAGTTCGGACTTGCCCAAAGTTTTCCGGGTTGCGATAATTGGTTCCGGCCCCGCTGGACTGAGCGCGGCCGGGCGCGCGGCCGCCCTCGGCATGAACCATGTGCTGATAGAGAAAACCGACCACCTGTCTGACACGATCTACAAATACCAGAAGGGCAAGCATGTGATGGCGACACCATCCAACCTCGTGCTGCGCTCTGATCTCGATTTCGAAGCCGGCAAGCGAGAGCGAGTCCTCAGCACTTGGGACGATCAGGCCGCAAGCCAAGACATCAATGTGATGCTCAATGCTGAAGTTGCCGCAATCGAAGGCGAGACGGGTGATTTCACCATCAAGCTAGCAGACGGGCGCGAACTGACTGCGCAAGCCGTAGTCCTCGCCATCGGCACGCAAGGCAATCCCAATCGCTTGCGGGTCCCTGGCGCTGACTTGCCGCATATCCAGTATCAGCTCGACGATCCGGGAGAATATTTCGACGAGCACATCACCGTCGTTGGATCAGGCGATGCAGGGATCGAGAATGCGCTTGGACTCGCCGCTGACGAAGCGCAGCGCAACACAGTCACCATTCTCAATCGGCGGGCAGATTTCGCCCGCGCGAAAGCCGCTAACGTCAAACAGCTTGAAGAGGCGGAGCAGGACGGTCGCCTTATCGTCCGGCGCGAGACAAGCCCATCCGAAGTCAAGCCTGGCGAATTGGTTCTTGAGACTCGCGATGGGGAAGTCGCGATTCCATGCGACCGGATCATCGCGCGGACCGGGTCGCAGCCGCCACGCACCTTCGTCGAAGCTTGCGGAATCGAGTTTACAAGCGGAGAAAGAAGCGCCTTTCCCAAGCTTTCGCCCAGCTTCGAGACAACCCAATCCGGTATCCACGTGATCGGGGCCTTGGCAGGCTATCCGTTGATCAAGCACTGTATGAACCAGGGCTATGATGTGATCGAATTCCTCAATGGAAATGCAAATCTCAAGCCCGCTGACGAGCCGATCCTGGCAGAGAAATTTGCGCCCTTGCCCGGCAATCGCAGCGTTGATGAATGGCTTGAGCTGTTTGGCCAGAATGTAGAGATCTTCAACGATCTTTCACCGCTACAATTGCGCGAGCTGATGCTCGACAGCACAGTCCATGCCTACACATCTGGCGAGCTGATCTTCGCCCGCAATGCCCCCGGATCATCAATGTTCGCCATCGCGCAAGGTTCAGTCGCAGTCGAAGTGAATCCCGACAACCCTTCACAGACTGTACCGATCTCCCAAGGCTCGATCTTTGGCGAGGTTGGCCTCATTTCCGGACGCAAGCGCGGAGCAACGATTCGCGCCGCTGAACCGATTGTAGCGATCGAATTGTCCCGCACGGCGGCGCTCAAATTGCTGGCAACGTCACCCGGTGCCAATCGCGTGGTCAACCGCATCTCCATTGAGCGACAATTGCTCCAGATGTTTGGTTCGGGTCTGACTTCTAATGACGTCGCAGAACTGGTGGAAAGCGCTGAATTGGTCGAAGTGAGGGCGGGCGAAGCTGCTGTCACGGAGGGCGCAGACGACAAGGACGTTTTCATCATACGCAGCGGCTCTATGATCGTTGAGAAAGCAATCGGTGGCAAACAGGTGTTCCTGAACTATCTCCCCGCGGGCTCCTATTTCGGCGAGATGGCGGTAATCGACGGTTCCCCGCGCATCGCCAGCGTCAAGGCTGCAATCAAATCCGAACTGATCCGACTGCCTGGCGATGCCTTTATAGCTCTGATCGAGCGCAATCCCACGCTGCGCGAGACCGCGCTGGCGGAAATGGCGAACCGGCGCGAGATCAACGCCTTTGTCGAGAGCCGCAAATCGAGCTTCAGCGGCGCCGTCGATCTCTATTCGGAAACCGCACAATTCCTGGTTGATAACGGCATCGGCGAAGCGACCGATGTGCTGCTGATCGACGAGAAACTCTGCATCGGCTGCGACAATTGCGAGAATGCCTGTGCGGACAGCCATGACGGCTTGTCGCGACTCGACAGAGAAGCCGGGCGCAGCTACGCGCATTTGCATGTCCCCACCAGTTGCCGCCACTGCGAACATCCGCATTGCATGGCCGATTGCCCCCCCAATGCAATCAAGCGTGGCCCGGATGGCGAAGTGTTCATCGATGAGACCTGCATCGGTTGCGGCAATTGCGAGCGCAACTGCCCCTATGGCGTGATCCGGATGGATGCGAAGCCGCCGGCCAAGCCATCGCTGCTGCAATGGCTACTGTTCGGCAAAGGGCCCGGCCCTGGCGAAGCGCCGTCCAAATGGCGCAAAGCAATCGCTGAAAATGAAGCAGTGCAGCAGCCCAAGCTCGCGATCAAATGCGATATGTGCAGTGGGATCGAAGGCGGGCCAGCTTGCGTGCGCGCATGTCCCACCGGCGCAGCGATCCGGGTTGCGCCTGAGAAATTCCTTTCTGTCGCGCGGATCGAGGGAGGCGAGTAATGGTGAGCCTTCCCGAGAGCAAGGTCGACTTTCATGGCACGCGGCGCGGCGCGGAACATGAGAGTTTCCTCACCCATCGCGGCATGCGCTGGGCGAAAATCGCTGGTGGGCTGAGCTTAGTGTTGTTCCTCGGCTATCTGCTGATCGACCAAGAACCCCGGCCCAATGGAGGCAGCTGGTATGGCTATACGCTGGGTACGATCGGCCTGGGGCTGATTGTGTGGCTCTCGCTGCTCGGCGTGCGCAAGCGCCGAATCAATGAAGGGCATTGGAGCCTCAAGGCTTGGACCAGCGCGCATGTCTTTCTCGGGCTGTCACTGGTGGTTATTGGCACGCTCCATACCGGCTTTCAGCTGGGCTGGAACGTCCACACGTTGGCTTGGGCCTTGATGATGCTAGTGATCGCGTCAGGCATCTATGGCGTGGTGGTCTATGCGACCTTGCCAGAACGTTTGAGCGCGAACCGCAAGCAAATGACCCGCGGGCAAATGGTCGAAGCACTTGCTGCAATCGATCGGCAGCTTGAACAAGCCGCCCAACCCTTGCCGCGCGACGAAGCCGATCTGGTTATTGCAGCGCTGGAGCAGAACGTTTTTGCGGGAGGCGGATGGGTACGGCTGACAGGACGCTATCGCCACTGCGCCACCGCACGCGCGCTCACTGCCTTCCGGGAAGATTTCCGCGCAGCTAGCGACCAACAGGCCCCGAAAGCTCGCGTCTCTGCTCTGCTGAGAACCCGTTCCGCACAATTGGCACAAATTCGCCTCCAGATGCGCTTGAAGGCGCTGCTCGAAGTCTGGCTGTTCATCCATATCCCAGCAACAATCGCTTTGCTCACCGCGCTGCTCGCGCATGTGATCAGCGTGTTCTACTATTGGGGTTAGGCAGATGGCGTTCCTGATCCGCACCATCGATCAAACCGCGTCAGGGCGTGAAATCGTGCGCGAGAGCATGGTCGATAAAGACACGCTCTCAATTGGCCGCGCGGCGGAAAACGACATCCATTTGTCCGATCTCGCAGTTGAGCAGCATCACGTGACGATCGCCGCCGCGACAGGCGAAAAGCTTGATATCAAAGCGATCAGTAGGCTGGGATTTGAGATAGATGGCCGGACGGAGAAAGCTGCCAGCATCGATCCCGCGCAAGGTGCAGAATTGGCGCTGGGCAGCTCGCGACTGGCGATCAGTCAGAACAATGGCCAGGTGATGCTGATCATCACCAAAGCGGTTAGCGGCGAGGATGCGGTCGATGCCAAACGCAGCTTTGCGCTTGCTGGTACATTGCCCGGCAAGCGAGCGATGTCCTGGGGATTGGCCGCGGCGATACTGTTCACTTTCCTCGCCGTCCCGATTGCTTCGCATCTCACTCGCGAACGGATTACAACAAACGACGTCGATCGCGCGGGCCAGGTCGATTTCGATGGAAGCTGGAGCACCGGCAAGCTCAGCCTTGCGCATCACAGCCTCGAAGACAATTGCGAAGCCTGTCACGTGGACGCTTTCGTGTCGGTCCGCGATGAAGCCTGCCTCACCTGCCACGAAGATATCGGCGATCATGCTGAAGCTCCGCGCCTTGCCGATGGACGCGCGCCGCATGAATTTGGCGAGGGCTTCCAATGGGCAGTGGCAGGCATGTTCGGCAAGGAAGGCCCGGGTGCGTGCACGACATGCCACACTGAGCACGAAGGCCCAACCCGGATGGGACCGGCAAGTCAACTGTTCTGCGCTGACTGCCACGACACGCTCGATACGCGCCTGACGGATACAACCCTCGCCAATGCGAGCGATTTCGGCAAAACCCATCCCGAGTTCAAAGCCGCTATCTTTACCGAATTCCGACAGCAAGAGCCCAGGCGCATCTCGCTGGGCGACAGGCCGCGCGAACGCAACGGGCTCAAGTTCCCGCATGACGTGCATCTCGATCCACAAGGTGGGGTTGCGCGTATGGCGATACGCCTAGGCCGTGGCGCAGGCTATGGCTCAGCGCTGGCTTGCAAAGACTGCCATGAAGCGACCAGCGACCGGGTCAGCTTCGAACCGATCGACATGGAAGCCAATTGCGAGAGCTGCCACAGCCTCGCCTATGATCAAGTGGGCGGCACGTTCCGAACGTTACACCATGGCGATGTTGACCAGATGCTGGCCGATCTGCGGGCGATGGACCGCAGCCCGCGCCGCCCGGTCGTCACGGGACGCTCGCGCCCTGAAAGATATGCACGTGGCGGGCTCTACTACTCAAATTTCGGACCGCCCGGGCGTTCGCTGGTCGGGATTGACCGCGCGCTCGCGCCCGGCGGCGTGTGCGGCGAATGCCATTTGCCAGCGACAAGCGGCAATAGGCTCGACGTGATGCCGGTGAATCTCCCTGATCGCTACTTCGCACACGGCGGCTTTGACCATCACGCGCACCGGCAAGAGGAATGCAGCACCTGCCATGAAGCGGAAAGCTCCAAGGTGTCGAGCGATGTACTGCTGCCTGATCTCGCGAGTTGTCGCGAATGCCACCAGGGCGAAACCGCGATTGAGGCCGAAGTGCCTTCAAGCTGCGCAATGTGCCATTCATATCACCGGCCAGGCACGCCTATGCCGCAAGATCACCCCGACAACCGCCGCAGCGAGATCGCTAACCTAGGCCCGGAGGCGCGCTGAGATGGCCAACAAGGAACAATCTCTGCTGATCGCACAAATGACTGATATTCATATCGGTTTCGATCGGGAAGGCGGCGATGAAGAGGCGAATCTTAAGCGCTTTCGCCAAGCCCTCGCGCATTTGTTGCACCAACCCGAGCTTCCCGACATGCTAGTGCTTTCTGGCGATTTGACTGACCGAGGAGATGCGGAGAGCTTTGCGCGGCTTGTGGAACCGCTCCTCGATTTACCTTTCCCGGTCTATCCTCTGGTGGGCAATCACGACACACGCGAGACCCTGCTCGAAACGTTCCCCAACTGCTCCAGCGACAATGGATTTGTCCATTACGCGATCGAACAGGCGGGACTGCGAAACTTGTGCCTCGATACATTTGAGCCTGGGCGACACGGTGGTGCCTTTTGCGAGGCGCGCAAAAACTGGTTGAGCACGCAGCTCGCAGATCACTCTGACACGCCGACGCTTATCTTCATGCATCACCCGCCCATTGTCAGTGGGATCGACTGGATGGACCCAAGCCCGGATGAAAGTTGGATCGCAAATTTTGCGCAAGCGATCGATGGCAATGATCAAATCCTTGCTATCCATAGCGGCCATTTGCACCGGTCACTGCAAACAAGCTTTCGTGGTGTTCCGCTAGGGGTCACGGGATCAATCGCGCCCGCTGTGACGCTCGACCTGCGCCAAATCGATGGGGCTACCCCTGATGGCCGGGCGCTGATCGCAGACGAACCACCCATTATCGCATTCCACCGATGGAACGGCATTACGCTAGTTTCGCATCAATTGCCGGTCGGGGATTGGCCGGTGCTTGCGCACTACGGGCCAGAGCTCCAGCCGCAGATAAGAGGCATTTTTAGCCAGCGTGAATAGAGTTCAGTTCGCCAAATCGAAGCGAACAGGCCCGCGCCCCGGCACCCAAGCGCTCATGTCAGGCTCATCGCTGACCTTCCATGGCACGCCATCACGCCGTAGGAACAGCCGCTCCATTTCGGGCCGGGTGAATGGCCGCGAGCCAAGCCTACCGAACACCGCCATCTGGCCGCCCGTTTCATCAACCGCGCGGTCGCGGTCGAGACCTTTGCTGAGCGCGATTGCAGGTGTCGGCGTCTTGGCCCAGGCGATGAGTTCAGGCACCGGCGCAGGGCTGAATCCGTAAAAATTGCGCTGGCTGTCTGGACTGGTGAGTTGTAGCACTTTGAGCCCATTGCGCCCATCTGCGACATAGGCAAACAAGCTCGCATTGGTCGACGCAATTATTACGTCCTCTACATCGTTTAGCGTGCCGTCGAGCGTTTCCTTCGCGTAGATGAACGGTTTGAGCGGATTGGTGACATTGATGATCGCCAAGCCTTCGTGTTTGGCCGCGACATAGGCATAGGTCCGCGCAACATATATCCGCTGCGCGTCGTCTAGCGGCACCGTCGCATCGGGCATTGCAACCGGATTGCGCAGCTGAGTGACATCAAACAACTTCACGCCCTCCGCGTCTGACACCCAAAGATAGCGGAACTGGATGGCGCTTGCTCGCGCATCGTTGAGTGGGAGCACTGCAGTGACCTTGGGCGCGAGCGGCTCAGCCAGATCGACCACAACCAGCCCGCGCCGCGTAGTGATGTAAGCCACTTCGCCAGCCAGATGGATGTGACGCGCGCCATCGAGCACACCTTCGGGATTCCACGCTCCAGTGCCATCGGTAAACTCGGCCCGGCGCAGTTTGTTGTTGCGGAACTCGCCATCGGCCAGCGAATTCACATCGACCAGCACCAGCCCTTCCTCGGCATCTGTGATGGCTGCATAATTATAGATCGGGAGGAAGGGCTGCTCCTGATTGGCTTCGCGCATTTCAGGCGTATTGCGAAGCGGATTGATGGGCTGGTTCGTCGCCAGTGCCAAGCAGGTCGCATTCTGCGTATCGACATGGGTATCGTGCCCCAGCGCAGAGAATGGCGCGGTGATGATCCGCTCCGAAATGCCTTTGTTGGCGATTGATGCCACGTCATAGGCACGGAAACCGCCCTTCCCTTCCGCGACAAACATGTACTCGCCCCGCAACTGTAGACAGCCAACCCGGTCGCGCGTCCCCTCATGCGTGTTGACAAATTGCTCGAAAGCCTTGGTTTCGCCGCTCAAATTGCCATCGAACGTGATGCCGCGGTTCCAGTTGCGCAACTCGCGTTCATTATCTTCGACATGCATCCGCCAGTAGTCTGGATAGGCATAGCGGTGGAGATAGGAGCCAAGAACTGCCTGCGGTTCGTCCCACTCCGTCACGCGGATTGCTGAGAACCCGCCTTCATTGCCGGTCCATGCGTGCAGGCCGACGAAATTGACGTAATTCGTGCCGAGCAATAGCAGCTGTGCCATGATCGCATTATTGTCATCATTTTCGGATAAGTGACAGTCGGAACATGTCTTAGTCTCGGTCCGGCGCACAGTATGCGGGAAGTGCGGCGCAAATGCCTGACTTGAAAAGCCGATTGCAGAAATCGGCGCTTGTTGCACATAGATCCGCTCGCGGTTGATATTGGTCGAGGAGAGCACGAGCGCGGAGGAAGAGCGCACTGGCGCGGTCTGGTTGCCCTTAGTCGTCTGATGTTTGCCTAGCTGGAACATCTGATCGCGCGCAACCTGTGGGTTGTAAGTCGCGAAATTGCGCGTCGTCTCACCTTCGTAACGATGCACTTTACTCTTCCAGTTGGCTTCGATGGGCAAGTGGCAGCCGCCGCAAGATGTGGTCCATGATAGATGGCAAGTGAAGCACGCCATCTCGGGATCACGGTGCGCGCGATCATCCAGCTCGATGCCCAGACCGAACTCGAAATTACCCGTCTCTCCGCCAAGCCGGCTCATCAGTTTGGCCCGCGCAGCCTTGGCATTGAAACCGGATGTATCGGGGTCGACACTGTTCTTGACCAGGCTGACTTCCCATTCGAGTGCGGGATCAACAATCGAGCGCTGGATAAGAGTGCGCTCACCATCTTCAGTTTCGGTCCATTCGAACCGTCGGCGGCCATCGGGGTTGCGCAAAAGCGTTAGGTCATTGCCCCTTGGCGGTGCAGCAGGTCCGCTGGTCCGCAGCGTGGGATAGGCATCGGCGGTGCCGTGGCAATCCTTGCAACCAATCTCGATCGCATCGGCCACTTCGCCATAGATCAATCCGTTACCGTGGCTGTCCTGCGCGTAATGACAATCGGCGCATTGCATGCCCTTTTCTGCATGGATGCTCATCAGGTGAACGGCCTTGCCCGGATTGGTGCCCGGCTCGACAAACTTGCCTTCGTCCTCGCGACGCCATTTCTCCGGATCGTCAGGATCAATGATATTGTCATTCTCATCGAGCAGATTGCCTTCGCGATCACGCTTGAAGATCGCGCGGAAATTCCACCCGTGGCCATGATAGTCGGCAAACTGCGTATCACGCAGCTTCGGGTTCAAATCATAAACATTGCGCAGGAAATCGAGATCAGCCCACTTACCCTTCGGCGCGGCACCTTCGGGATTGCGATCCAGCACCGCGCGAACCTCTTCGGCAGTGGGATATTTCTGCTCAGCCGGCCACATGAAAGGCGCGTCACTCTCATAGTCCCACATGGTATAGCCAAGGTAGGAATTAAGGAAAATATTGGGCTGGTGCATGTGACAATTCATGCACTGTGCCGTGGGGATCGCCCGCGTGAAGACGTGTTGAAGCGGATGGCCCTTCTCTTTCTTCGGTGCCTCGCCGTCATCGTGGTCGCCCCCGGGGTGCTTGAGCGAGCCATGGCCGTTTGCACTTTCAAGCTTACTCGCGATTGTCGGGTCAGACGTGATCGTCTGTCCGTCGCGGCCATATTGCGCGTAGATCAGCGAATGGCGCGGCTCGCGGTCATTGGCGTAGACAACGTGACAACTCGCGCAGCCTGAATGGCGATAATCGCCCGGCTGGTCATTCGTGCCCATGAACCAGGTGAAGGGATCATTGAGCCGGGTCTTGTGAATGTTGAGCGCGGGGATCGCGACACGAAGCCCCGTAGCCGGGCCGCGATTGGACTGCTTGAGGTCCGGCCGACCCGGCTCTTCCAGCCGCTGGATCTGACCCGTAGGATTGGGCAAGCCGATCTCAGGGAATTGTGACGCGATATTGCGCCCACCGCGCTCGAACACGCGGAAAACATCTCCGGGCGGGATCACATGCCAGGTCGGCAGCGGATAAAGTTCAGCGAGCGCGCCGCGTTTCTTCTGGGCTTCGCTCAGCTCTCCTGGTGGGTCTCCGGGTGTCACCAGCTTCGCTGGTTCCCCGTCGCGGGTATAAGCCTCTCCGATAATGTAGTTCTTGTAGGGCAAAATGCCGTTGTTATAGGATGCCCCACCCCACAACATTGCCCCCGTTGCCATGATCGAACGTTCGCCCGCTTCGATCGTCGCCATATGGCAAGCACCGCAGGCTTCGCGCGCGACCCGGTAGTCGCTGGGATTGACGAAGCGGACAAACTCGGGCGACTCTATGTTTAGCAATGCATAACTGCGTTGGGGGTTGGCGGAAGATGGCCAATGCCAGCTTTCAGGATATTTGGGCAGCACATGCGCCAGATCGCGCGCCGCGACATAATCCGGGTGGTCATGCGGCAGCTGCGGATCTCCGACCACGCTCACATCGCCCCCGTGGCAATCGGTGCAACCGAGCTGGACAGCGGGCGTTAAATGCATGGTCGGTGCGTCGGTGCTGACATGGCACGACAAGCATCCTTCGGACTTTCCCATCATCTCTTCGAAGCTTTGCCGCGCGGGAGCAGGCGGCGCGGTCACGCGGCTGTAATCGCGTTTGATGGGTTTCTCGCCTTCGGCCGCTTCGATCGGGCCGTAGGTCACTACCCCGGCAAACGCCGCGACTGCCAAGAGCAGAAAAAGATGACGCAGGGCCAGCATCAGTAAGTCAGTATCGCATTGGCAAGGATTGAATAATAGGCGCCGCCGCCGTCCAAGCTGTCGAACAGATCGCGAAAGCCATCTTCGGCAAGCAATGCTGCGGCGGATAGTCGGAACACGATGTTCTGCGTGGCTTTGGGCCGCCAGATCGCTGCGGTCGACAGGTCCCAGCCGATATTCTTGGGGATCGAGCCTTCATTGCGCAGCGCTTCAAGCGTAGCGGTGTTTTCGAACCATAGATGATTGGCATTGGCAAAAATTCGAAACTCAGGAGTGAGATCGAAATCCGCACCTGCGCCGACCAGCACCAATCCGGGATTGTTGAAATTCGATTGGCCTTGTTCTTTCGACGAACGCAGCGAATTCAACAGGCCGTTGCGGCCATTGACGGAAACCGCGCGGCCACCGCCAGCGAAAGGGATTGTCTGCCGGATCCAGTAACTCGTATCGGCCCCTGCAAAAACCGGATTCTCGAAGATCGCGTCGAAGCCGCCTTCAGTATTGTCAAAGGGATCATCATCTCCGCTGGCATAGGCACCAGATAAGCGGAAGCGCATCCAGTCTTTGTCATAGCTAAGCTCGGCAGCAGCAAAGAATGCGCGGATGTCGGCAGGCTCGCTGGTGAAGAAGCTGTTTCGATCTTCGCCGAGAGCTCCATAGGCGCTTGCGGTCACATTGATCCGCCCGATGCGGCCATCGGCGTTATAGCCCAAGTAAAACACGTCATAATTGCGCCCACGCAAGTCGCCTAGCAAAGCCGGTCGTACGGGGAAACCGTTGTCATCAATCTCGATTTGTTCGGCTTCGCGATTGCGATTGTAAACCAGCGTAATTTGGCTGGTTAGCGCGGGGATCAGGAAGTCCTGACGATAGGCATTGGCGACGAAGACGAAGTCATCGCGTGGGCGCTGAACCACTGAGTTCAGCCCGCTATTGGTGTCTTTTTCCAACCGCCAGAACGCGCCAAGATTGTATTGAAAGCGATTGTTATCGCGTGTGCCGAAGAAGCGCAGACCCAGCTGCTGATCGTTGAACAGGAAGCCGCGAAAATCCGACTGGAACGGTTGAATGCCGATGCGCGCAGAGTCGAAGTCATAGCGGTCTGAAGTGTTGCGGAAGTGATAGTCGAAGAAAGCTTCCTGCACGCCAAGGAAATGGTCGAAGCGATGGCTGGGCTTCGATGGCTCGACAAACAATACGCGGCGTTCCGGCACATCGACGTAGTTCATGTTGAACGCCAACGTCACGCGGTATTCGACATCTGGGGGTTTGTATGCCGTGCTGCCTTTGAGCAGCGCTGCACCGACGATGAAGGTTTGCGAGAAAACCGTCGAGAAATCGTCTCCGAATATATCGATACGGTCCGTGTCTTCTGTCGTTTGCACGCCGACGGGGATCGGGAAGCTGCGCGGTTCCAGCACAGTGTCGCTGATGCCGTTCAGCACGAGGAACCAGTCATTCCCGGTAATCGGCAACCAAGGAACCTTCTCCGGATTGATCGGGCGATCACCCTTGTATGTGTTCTGGTTGTAGGGGTCCCAGAAGCGTTCCTTCACAAGCCCCAGTGTTTCGATCAAACGCCAGCGGTCAGGGATCGGGACCTCATCGGTCGGGAAAGCTTGCGGTGGCGGTGCGCGGACGGCCCCGGGATTATCCTGTGTCACAGGGTCAGGCAGCGGGTCTGTGTAGTCTGGCCGCCTGCGCCCTTCAATCACTTCAGGATCAACCGGTGGTGGTTCGGCCTCCCACGGCGGATGAGGTTCGGCTGGCTGCTCTTCCGGCGTTACCGATGGCGGTTGCAACGCGAAAGCGAGAGGAACAAGCAACAGCGACACGCCTAAAGCCCCTCGCAGACATTGTTTTCATCGCTGTCCAGAAACGGCGCGAAGGGGCAATTGACATAACGCAACCGAACCTTACGACCGCCAACTGAAACCAGAATGCGATCAGCGCGAATATCGTGGCCGGCATTGCCAATCCCGCCAACACTTTGGCCAGCATTGTGAAGCCCCAAGAAACTGATCATATCGTCCTGATCAATCCCATCGCCCGACACGCCGATCCCGCCCACCAACACGCCGCCCCGATATATCGGCACTGAACCAGGAAATATCTGGATACCGTTGGCTATCCTCGTATGATCGGGCCTAACCTGCGGCAAAGACGTGCAAAATCGAGGTGTATCGTTAGGTGCTGCACCGGTAACGAAAGCCAGATGCTGCGCCAGATTGCCGACCACAAGCGCCGATTGCAGGCCTGTGGAGAAGGGATTGAATTGTTCGATCGGGCGCGACAGCGGGCCACTGATCTGCCCCACTTCGCCGTCAGGAAAATAGGGCCTCGAGAGGTTTCCACCCGAGCGGTCTGCAAACGCGAATTGTCCGGTCAAGGCGCTCGGATCATTGAGAAATGTGCGCAAGACGGTGACGAAAGCTGGCACTTCACCCGTAGCCGCTTGAAGTTCATTGGCTGCAAAAGGCGCAGATATGAAATTGGCTGTGCGTGCCTTCTGCAAACTGACGTCGATCCCGAAAATCGCCGCATCGGGTGAACGCACAATACCCAACACTTCGCCGCGTGTATCGACCAGCGAAATCGTCACTTGTGCCCTACTATTAAGCGGTTGACGGATCTGCGCACGCGCGCGGCTCATGATCGCGAAGGCTTCTTCCAGAATTACACGCGCTTCATTGGCGCTGATCGGTGAGGCAATGTCCGCGCCGTCTGTTCCCGCTCGTATGGGAAAACGATTGGTGCCGGCGCCATCGCTCAGCACAAAGGCATCCTGATTGCCGAATTCAGTCACACCAGCCGCGCGAATGCCTGAGGTTTCTGTACCATAAGCAGATCCGGCCAGTAACGCCACACCATCGTAATAGCCGGTAACCGCAAGCAACGCGCCTGGAGTGCCTGTGAAGCTTGCTCCAGACACGTCAGCCAAGGAAGAGTAGGCTGCGTCCGAATAGCGAAGCGATGTCCCGTCGACGAAAATTCGGTTTGCGTGGATACTTGTCGGCGCTTCAAACCCAATTGTGCCTGCCAGTGCGATCGCTTCGTCAGCATCTATGTCGGTATCAAGCACATTAGGATCGAAGCTGTATACGCCGTCTGAGATCACGCCGACCCCGCCCACAACCACACCGTTCTTGTAGAGCGGGAAGCCTCCGGGATCCGCTGCCAGGCCCAGCGGCGAGCGCTTTGGCCCGATTAAGCCGTCGCTTGCGCGTGCAGACAGGTCTGAACAAGGCAGCTGACTGAACTGCACTCCGAACAGTGGCCCGCTTTCCAATCCTGCCGTGCTTGGTGCAGGCGGGAAGTGTTCTTGCACGATCATGCTGGCTGTTCGGGTGGAGAAAGCATTGCCGTTGCTGGAAAGGTAGGCACCGGTGATCGCCTTGGCGATAGCCGCAGCAGCCGCTGGTACAGTAAGTCCTTGCGCATCCACATTGCTGCCATTCGGCGAATCGGGAATGTCAGAGGTAGCGCTCGCACCTGGCATAGCGAATACGCCGAGTACATTGCCGACCCGGTCGACCACCGCGATGGTTGCCGCATCTCCCTGCGCACTCGCCTGCGCCGCGGCCCGCGCAATCACAGTTCCTACTTCGGCAGCGCTGAGCGCTTCTTGTGCTGGCACAGAGTAGAGCGCGCCTGCCGATGACGGTGCCGTGGTTGGCGTGGGAGTAACACTCGAGCCGCCGCTCGAAGAACCGCCTCCATCACCGCAAGATGTCAGCACCAGCGCTAGCACTGCCAGAGATGAACTGGTTGCCTTCGCCCGCATTACCGCAGCGTGCCTATCGCGCGAGCCGCTTCGCCAAGCGCGGATCGGAAAGATTGCGGCCGGTAGCTATTGGGCACCGCCACAGCCGCGTAAGCGCGATTGATATTCGCGCGAATGCCAGCCGCCGCACCGACAGTCACCCGGCCATCGCGCACCATGGCGTTGAGCAAGGTATCGACCGCCATCACCGCCTGAACCGAGCCCGCATAGTCCGTGAAACGCGAAGACGTCGCGCGATTGGATATCGCAGCGATCACGGAGAACGCGTCCGATCCGGCGTATTCGCGCGACGCAAGCACATTGGATAGGTTGAATGCGTGGCCGCGCAGTATCACGGCCGCTTCAAGCGCTTTGCTATGATCCTCGCCCATCGCTCGATGAAAGGCCCTGCTCGCCGCAAGGAAGTGATCCGCCTCGTCTGGCGCAAGCACCCGTGCAACAGCGGACAACGTGATGATGTTCTCATCATTAAATGGTGGGTTGCCGAACGGTATCGGGCGCCCCGGATTGCTTTCAAAGGTTAGCTTTCGCTGCGGCCCATCGTGGATCGAGCGATGGCACGAATGGCAATCGTAGAAGTAGAATTCGGGAAACATCCCGCGCTGCGCCAAGGCTGGCTTCGCGAAAAGGTTGGTTGCGCGACGCACCGCCTCGGCCTGGCCGACCGCCCACATCCGCACGCTATCAGACGCCCCCTTGCGATCAACATAGTCACTATCTAAATCGTGGTGCTGCTGAAGCGCACTGAAGAGATCGAGCTCGAACGAAATACGCGGATGTCCTGCCGCCATCATCGAATGTGTTACAAATTGACCGGTCCTTTCGGATCCGTAATGGCAATCCAGACAGACGTTTGCGCGCACTTGCGGGCGTTCCAAAGGCACTAGCCCCAAAGCGACGTTGGAGGCATGCGTAGCCGAGCGAGCATAGTGGAGCGGAAGCCACTCTTGCGACGCGCCATGGCAGCTTTCGCAGCCTACACCATCTGCCAGGAGAAAGCGGTCACCGCGTTGGCTAGTCGGCGCAAAGGTCGAATGGCAACCCAAGCAATCGGGAGCAGAGGTTGCGGCTCCCAATCCCAGACTGTCCGCGATCTGCTGACCTCGCCGGCTCGCAAGCGATGCATAGGCCCGGCTATGCGCCCCGCTGGGTGATGAAGGATCTTGCCAGGTCGCAATCTCATCTTGCCGGACAACGGCGCCATTGCCTACAGCCCGGCCGTGGCAAGTCGAACCCGCACAAGTCGCAACCCCTTCATAGGTCGCACTATTCTGCGCATACGAAGCCGGAAGTGCGAAGGCGAACGTAAGGACAACGGCAAGCGGCGCCACTCGGGCCAATAAAGTTCTCAACCGACTCGTCATTCCCACCCCTGCAGTCCGGCTAACACATATGGCTGTTTAATTGCAATTCATTGATTGCAAGTCACAAAGAGCGAACCATTCTCGCCAATTGAATAGGTCATTGCCTTCGCTTGCGCCGCGCGGATTACTGGCTGATCCACTTGTCGTTTTTCTCAACATATATGACGAAGGGATATCGCCACGCTGGCGCAGAGGCTCCGATCTGCTGATGCGCAGATCATCGTTTTCGATATTCCATTTTTAGAGAACGATCGCACCTAACCTGAAGCTGCCTCTCATGATCGCTCACGCGACGAGGCCAGGCAGGATGTGTTCGATTACATCGAGGTGTTCTACAACCCGATACGCAAGCATGTAAGGAACGGGATGCTGTCACCCGTAGAGTTCGAAAGGCAGCAGATTATGAGCACCGATGGCGTCCACAAATCTAAGGGCTATTCAGTGGCTAAAAATCACGTGATCAGTCGCTACTCTCATTTTGGCGTCCAATAAGGGACTAATTTAAATTCCCAGCCACAATGGTATCGCCGATTATCCAACACCTGTCATCTGCATAAATGTTCAGATTAGACTCGTCAGAGGGGGCAATTGTATCTATCGTATCTGTCGTGGACCACTTGCTGCAGACATTTAGCAACATGTTTTTGAGCCTTATTTTACTTTTGGCTGCCGCACCTGCGGCAGCCGATCCGTTAGTCTCTGGCGCCCGACCATCTTCAGCGGAGATTAAATCAGAGGGCTCAACGCCGGAGGCAGATAGTACAGAAAGCACATCTGAACTTATCTCTATTGAGACTGACTGGAATGCTGCACGTGAAGCCAGTGAAAAACTTGATTTTTCTGCGGCCCAAGAACGCCTTGAGGCCGCATTAGCGGTTCAATCTAGGTTGTTCGGTGATTCAGATTTTACGACAGCGGCCTTGCTTTTGGATCTTGCAATGGTGCTCGCATATCAGGAAGATTTCGAAGGTGCTGACGCGATCGTCCGTCGAGCTGGACCAATTATTGATAGATCGCCTCGCCCTACTGATAGAGCCAGATTTGCCGGTTACCAAGCGACCATTGCTATGCTTCAAGGCGATTATTCGGTCGCCAACCGTTTTGCGCAAGATGCCAGTTCCAGGTGGAGAGAAATTATTGGTAGTGATGATCAGCAAGCCTTGTTGTCGCTTTTCCAAACGGAGGAAGAGGCGCGGGTTGGCGTTCAGCCTGAGCTTGCACTTTCGTTAGCTCGTGAAGCTGCCATTCTTTTGCGAATGGACGATCCTGTAACTGCTTATGCCAAGGCAGGCGAAGCTCTTTTTGAGTTCAATTCAGCAGCTCAAAAACCCCCCATATGGCGATCAGAGATACTTGCTATTTTGGGTGAAGCATCATCTGCTTTAGGACGCTTATCAGCTGCGGATACTTTTTTTAAGAAAGCGATTGATATTAGACGATCGGTCCAAGGGGACGGGCCGGGAATGATTCGTTTGCTCCTTGCTCAGGGGCGCGCATATCAGCGCGAAGCAATGAACGTTAACTCGATCATAGCCTTTCGTAGAGCTGTAGAAATTGCAAAAAATATGCCGCCCGGTTCAGTAGCACTTCGGGTAGATGATCTAGTCCCTTTTGCTTCTGCTGTTCTTGATGAAGAGCAGTTCTTGGAAAGCGAGGAAGATAGGCTTGGTTTAATGACTGAGCTTTATGATGCCTTCCAAATTGCCTTTGTTCCAGGGCGAGACGATGTGATTAATCTTGCGTCTATGCAGTTTGTCGATGACGATCCAGTCCTTGCTGACCTGATTGATAGCCTTAAGCAGAGCTTATTATTGCAAGCAGAAATTAATGGAAAATTAGGTGTAGAGCGAGCTAAAGTTACCGGAGACCGTGATGATCGCCTGATAGAGTTTTTACTCTCTCAGTTGCAGATACAGTCTGATAAGGTGTCCGGGATTCGCGATATCCTAAATCAGGAATATCCTGATTACCAACGCTTTGACGGTAGTGAGCTGCCCGACCTAAATGTTGTTCGGGGTGCATTAGCACCTGATGAAGCGCTTGCTAGCTTTCTGATAGGGCAAGATTCATCCTTCCTGCAGCTTATTACGCGAGATAGAGTGCACATTGCGCCGATAGAAGCTGGTAATGACAAGCTTGATCAAATGGTTCGCGAATTGCGTCAGGGTCTCGAAATAGAGGGTGGATCAGTAAACGAATTTAATCTTGATGAATCTCATTTCCTTTATCAGACGCTTTTTGGGGCTGTTGCTGATGAGTTTAACAAGTTGGGGCGTTTAATTGTGATACCCAATGGCCCATTGAGCGATCTACCGTTTGGCACTTTAGTAACCCGCTTACCCCTGAGCGCAGATTACACAGAGGCGAGCTGGCTAGTTAATCGAATGTCGGTTACACATGCTCCGTCGTTAGTTAGTTTTATAAATTTAAGATCCACAAGAACTGTGAGGGCTCCCCCAAGATCGTTTTTGGGTGTAGCTAATCCTAAGTTTGTATCTGACATTCAAACGCTACCCACGTCAGAGGATCCAATTTGTAATCCCGAAGGCCTTGCGATACTAAGCCGGTTTGATAGCCTCGAAGAACTGCCCGACACAATCGACGAAGTGAACTCAGTTATTGCTTCTTTAGGGATTGAAGATGCTGATGTGTTTTCTGACCGAGCAGCTAAAGAAGAAGTCTTTCGCACTGACGCTCTGAACCAGTATAATATTATCTACGTCGCAACTCACGCAGTGATGCCAGGAGAGGTGGCTTGTCAACGCGAGCCAGGCATAGCGCTAGCTCGTCCAGGAGAGATGGCACTTTCAAGAACAGAAGATGGTTTTCTTGATGCCAGTGAAATTGCCGCCCTCAGGATTTCAGCGAATTTAGTGGTGTTATCGGCTTGCAATACTGCAACCAGCAGTGACGCGGCTGTCCAAAAAGGGGAATCGCTTTCTGGTCTGGCTGAAAGTTTCTTTATAGCAGGCGCGCGCAGTATGCTTGTTACCCATTGGCAAGTTCCCTCTGTAGCCACTGCTACCTTAATGAAAAATCTTTTCGGAAATATAGGCGACGAAAGGGGTCTATCGACCGATCAGGCACTTCAGCGCGCTCAGGTTGAGGCAATTTCCAATGAAGAGACGGCACACCCCTTCTTCTGGGGAGCATTTTCTTTCGTGGGAAGTGGTGCCGAGACTGTCTTTAGCTCGGGGTCAAGATTGTGATCCGCGCGCTCATCAGTTTCATTTTGGTAATCGGGTTAACGGTTCCGACATATGCTCAGAGCCTAATTGTTGTTGAGGTCAGAGGCGTAGATATAAGTGTTGGAAGCCGGATCAGCGCAGACCGTCAAGTCTCACTACCACCAGGAGGTAAGCTAGTGGTTGTGGGGACCGACGGCGGTGTAATTAGGCTTAGGGGTCCTCATAATGGCCCGGTAAGACTTCAGGCAGCCGCCGGTCAAAATGCTAGCCGCGCCCTTTCAGCTTTAATTGCCACCCGCAATGACCGTGCAAATCGTGTTGGAGCTGTTCGGTCTGGTTCAGATGCAGATCCGATACCATCACCTTGGCTGATTGATATAACTCGACCAGGGGAACGGTGTCTCGTAGAAGGGGCCCCAATTGGTTGGTGGCGGCCATCTGATGTTTCAGAACAAAGTTTTGTTGTGTCTCCACTTGACCGATCTTGGAAGGCTGCGTTTCAATTTAAACCCGGACAAGATACTGTCGCCATCACTAAGGTAAGCGACATAGACTTGACCAAGGCCTTCCTGATTGAGGACAGGGATTTGGAATATAGTATTCGTGTGCATCTAGTTCCTCCACTGCTGGACGAACCAACGTTTCTTGCTGCTTGGATGATAGAGAAAGGGTGTATTCAACAGGTCGACGCACTGCTGGCATCCTTATCCAATGAGACGGTGGAGTAGAGGAGTAAATGAGGCTTCCCGCAAGTTGGTCTTCGATTGTATTAAATAAACCTACGCGGTCGGCTCTTTGGATTACCCTTGTTGCCCTTCTGTCAGCAATCATTGCTTTTGTTGCAGTACAAACCCTTGCACCACTGGATAATCTTGAGAAGAAACTTGCCGATATTCGGGTTGCGGCGATGGAAGTGCCGAAAGAGCCATCCGATGACATTATTGTGGTGGCACTTGATGAGGATACGTTAGCTCAATTTTCTTACCGTTCACCCATTGATAGAGCATTCATCGCCGATTTGATCGAGCGCATAGATTCCGCAGGGGCCTCGGCGATTGTAGTGGATGTCCTTATCGATCAAGCCAGCGAGGAATCTAAAGATATTCAACTTTTTGAGGTAATTCGCCGGTCTGAGACACCTTTATATTTTAGTTATACAGCAGATCCCGCGTTCGTAACTGAAGATCAGCTTAATTACATGAGGGCCTTCATTCCGGCTGACAAAAGAGTGGAAAGCAGGCTCTTATCTGATCCTTTTGACTCTCTTGTTCGTCGAATTAACACGGGTGGAATTTTTTCCGATGGAGAACTTATTTATAACGATGATTATCCGCCAAGCTTCGCCGCTAAAATTGCTAACTCGCAAGGGGTCCCTTTGCTCGAAACACCTCGTGAGATTTCATGGCGTCCAGTATCAGCAGAAGGCCAAGAGCCTTTTCCGGTAATATCAGCCAACTACGTCACCTACTTGCCCGACGAACTATTCGAAGAAAAAATAGTTCTCATAGGGGCTATTCTATCCATCACCGACCGTCATTCAACGCCACTCTCGATTATAGACGATGGAAATCGCGGGTTTATGCCCGGTGTACTTATACAAGCCCATGCTATTGACAGCTTGCTGTCAGGCATGCCTGAGCCGAAGTCCTCAATAGGGTTTACACTGCTTGTTGTTATTGCATTCACGGCTCTGGGTGTGCTGATTAGCCAACTTCGCAAAGGTCTGGTCTTCAATTTATCTTTATCAATTGCGGTACTGGCCGGCTATTGGGTGCTTTGCATTATTGGCTATGGCTACGGGATTGGCATGTGGCCTATTTTGCCTCCGTCTCTTGCTCTTCTTTTATCTGTGTGGATGATGGATATCGTAATTGGACGCGCCGAAAGAATGCAGCGCCAATACATTCAGTCAACATTTTCGCGTTATGTATCACCGGCCGTGGTTGATCGAATTGCGGAAGATCCCAGTGCAGCCGCAATAAGCGGAGAAAAACGAGATACCACTTTCTTGTTTACCGATGTTGCGGATTTCACGACGATGTCTGAACTTCTTTCGCCCGAGGATTTGTCAGATGTTCTTAATCAATATCTAGATGGGGCCTGCGAAATTATTCTACGGCATGGGGGTACAATCGATAAGTTTATTGGAGATGCCATTATGGCGATCTTCAATGCACCCATTGAGCAACCTGACCATGCTGCAGCTGCGGTTCAGGCTGCACTTGAGTTGGATTCTTACGCAGAAAAGTATCGTGAGGAGTGTAATAATAAAGGTATCCCTCTTGGCGTAACTAGGATCGGTCTTCATGCCGGCCCAGCAGTGGTTGGTAACTTCGGTTCTTCACAGAGGATGGATTTCACGGCTCTTGGCGATACCGTAAACACAGCTGCGAGAACTGAAGGGATCAACAAATACTTCGGCACTAGGATATGCTGTACTCAGTCGGTGGTCGATCAAGCAAAAGATCAAGCATTCAGAACCATCGGTCATTTTGCTCTCAAAGGAAAATCTGAATATACAACTTTATATACTCCTCTTCCATCAACGCACAACGAAGAGGCTGAAGCGGAATATCAGGCAGCATTTTCTTTATTGGAGCAACGAGATAGCTCAGCTCCTCAAAGGTTTTCTGATCTTCAGGGAAAATACCCTACGGATCCCTTGATCATTTATCATAGTAACAGGTTGCAGAGCGGGGATATTTCGGCCTGGATTAAGATGGGTAGTAAATGATTAACTTTGAGAAAATTTCTAGATCGTCTTTTTTAATGGCTGCACCCTTTAGCCTTATGATTGGCGTTCCAGCCTTTGGGCAATCGGTTGTCATCCCGCCTAGCGCAGATATTTCTAGGTTACGCTTGCCTCCCCCAGATTTACCAACTCAGGAAGACTACGACGTTACGATACGGAATCCTGAGGAGTCTGTCGTCCCAAAAGATGTTTCAAGTCTGGATTTTCTAGTCTCAAAAGTGCGGGTTAATGGTGCTACATATTTCTCTGCAGACCAAATTAATGAAATATTTTCGTCGATAGAAGGTCGACGAGTCAGATTAGAAGAGTTGAGAGAATACGCGAACCAGCTGCAGGAACTCTACGCGAACGAGGGGTTTCTCTTAACGAGAGTCATTCTGCCCCCCCAAACAATCGAGGACGGAATTGTAACGGTCGAGGTTGTTGAGGGTTTTCTAGACAATATCGCAGTTGATGATAGCGCTGCTTTGGGCGCGAATCTTGCAAAAGCGGCTCTTTCTGAAATGGTTGGTGCGAAGCCTCTCAATATTCGCGAGCTTGATGGCAAACTACTCATTTTGAATGACACGCCTGGTGTGTCGGTAAAAACACTTTTAAGGCCAGGAAGCGAGTCTGGCGCAGCCGAAATGGCCATCACAACATCAAGGCCTTCAAACCAGGGATTTTTCAGTGTCAGCAATACTGGATCTGATGCAATTGGGCCGGTCATATATTCTGTTGGGTATACGGTTAATTCGCCTTTCGGGCACCCGGCAGCACTAGATTTGTCGCTCAGTTCTGCTGGCCACACTTTAGAAGAACTCTTGGCCGTAAGTGGCCGTTATGCCTTTCCTGTCGGACCTGATGGTAACATTCTTTACCTCGGCGGGCTGGCGGCACGCGCTCGTCCAGGAGGGGAGGCTGCCGAACTTGAGGTCGCCAGTTCATCCTACTCTGTCGAGGCGCGATTGAGGTCGCCATTACTCAGAAACCGTTCAACTGCGATTTACCTAGAAACTGCAGTAACATTCGCTTCTACCCGCGTAGAGGCGCTAGATACGGTCATCACACGTGATAAAATCGTCAGCGGACAAATAGGTTTACGCGGCCAGCATCAGTCAGATTTAGGACAAACAGCCTTGCAATTCGTGGCGACCGGAGGAATTCCAGCGTTCGGAGCTCTGGATCAGTCCAATCCAACGCCATCCGTTGTTGATTTTGAGTCTAAGTTTCTGAAATTTGATTGGCAATTTGACCATCTTTTTCCTCCCTCTCGGAGCATGTCATTTTTGTTTCGCGCTTCGGGTCAATGGAGTGACGACCGTTTGTTGGCAGGAGAGCAATTAGCTTTTGGCGGACCTCAACTTGGACGGGGCTATGCGCCATCGTCTCTGACAGGCGACAGAGGCTTTGGGCTTTTAGGTGAGCTAAGGCTCGATTTTCCCGATGTATATGAGGCAGGGGTAATCGCAAATCTCCAGGCATACAGTTTTGGAGACTGGGCGAAGACTAAATTACTTGCGGGAGAAGGAGTGCAAGCTGAAAAACAGAGCCTTCTTTCCTATGGGTTTGGTTTGAGAGCTGTTGTAGCTGAGCGAGCCCTGCTCGACTTGCAATTTGCCTCAGACGGGCGGGAACTTGCTGGAATTAAGAGGCGCCCCGCTCGCCTAAATCTCAGTCTTGTGCAGGTGCTTTAATGAGTACAACAGTGTACAAGCGATCCTATATGAGTAATTGGTCATGAAACGACTACGCTTAATATTATTGGCCTCGGCGAGTATAAGTTCCGTTGCGGCTGCGGATACGCTAAACACCTCTTCCTCCCCGACGGTCGTAGCTGGAGATGCTACTTACAGCGTTAATGAAGCGGGTACGGTCCGTACCATTACTCAGACAACTGACCGAGTTTTTCTAGACTGGGTAGACCTTAGTGTGGGAGAAAACGAGACCCTACAGTTTGTTCAGCCCGATGCATTGTCGATAGCTTTAAACAGGGTCACCGGTACTACTCAAACGATTATTGATGGAACTATTGAGGCCAATGGCAGAGTTTGGATACTTAACCCTAACGGCATCTTCATATCTCCAACTGGTCAGGTAACTGCCTCTGGTTTTCTCGCGTCTACTGGCAGTATTTCATCGACGGACTTTATGGCAGGAGGAGACCAATTCAGCATTGGAGGCGTTTCGTCTGCATCGGTTGAAAACGCTGGTAGCATTGCCACTGAATTGGGTTACACAATCCTGCACGGCGCCTCCATCACAAACGAGGGGCAGATTAGCGCGACATTGGGAGCGGTCTTACTGGCCTCTGGTAATGATCTGAGTATCTCTTTTGATGAAGGTAACCTGATTTCTTATGCTGTGAGCAATGAGTCCACTCTAGCGGCATCATTTCAAGGAATTAAAAATACGGGAACCATCACGGCTGATGGAGGTCTGATAGCCCTTAGTATGGCCTCAGCGTTAGACGCCATTCATAGTGTCATAAATGCCGAGGGACTTTTGCAGGCCAACTCGGTTGAAGAGCGTAATGGCACAATTATCTTGGATGCTGGGGACCATGGTGACGTTACCATAACGGGTACTGTGACTGTCGCGGGTCTTGAAGCCGATGAAGTTGGTGGATCGATCGAAGCAAGCGGCACGTTGATCACTTTGGCTGATACGGCTGAGGTAATAGCTGACGGCGGGGCTGGCGGGGGTTCAATATCTATTTTTTCGACGGCCACTCAAGGCTCTAATTCTTCAACAACGATCGAGGGAAATAGCTTCGTATCCATCTCGGAATCTGAAGCCTTTCTTGTCGAAGAGACCCGTATTCAACTGGCTAACGGTGCACTGGCAGATATAGCGATAGTTGATGGAAGCGTAATTTCTGCAAGCGCTACCGTTTCAGGGTCCGGTGGTACAGTTACCATTGAGGCTCCGGGAGAAGAAGAATTAGCAACGTTTGTTGCTGGCGAAATCCGGGCTAATGGGGTTGGAACTGATAGCGTAGGCGGCATCATTGACCTTTCAGGGTTCTATTTGGAGATTGAGGGGTCAGAATTATCTGTTAGCGGCGCTACAGCTGGTACAGTTGTGCTTACTGCTGCGTCTATTGACTTAGTTGATCAACTTTCAGCTGCTTCATCAAATCTATCCTTTTCAGATTTTGAGTGGCAGTCTGCCGAGACAACACCGCTATATGACCCTGCATTGATGACATCCCTTAATTTGGGTGATGATCAAGTTTCCGGCAGAATTTCTCTTGGGTTTGCCTTTGAATTTTTTGGAGAAACATACGATAGTGTAGAGGTTTCATCTAACGGATTCCTGTCTTTTGGTGATTTAGGAAGTAATAGCAGATGTTGCAACGGACAGCCATTGGACGATGGTAATGCTCCGCTTCTCTCTATTTTTGGACTTTGGACAGACCTTATTCCTAACTATGAAGGTGGCGATGTCCTTTATACGACTATAACAAATCCTGACGGCACCAGAGAATTTATTCTGCAGTGGAAAGCGGTCTCAGAATATATAAACGGTCAGCTTAACACGTTTGAAATTCGACTACGAGAGAATGGGGACATCTATTTAAATTACGGTGATGTTAGCATTGTTCAACACAACGTCTCTATTGGTTTGACTGGCGCTGACGCTAGTCAAATAGCTCAGCTAACATACCGAGAAGTCGATTTTGATAATTGTTGCACGACAAACATCATATCTGATATCTCTCAAACAGCATATATTTTTAGCCAAGGCTTTGATCCAGTTTCACAAATTAGCGCAGCTACGCTTCAGAATATTTTGGGAAGCGGCGCGAACCTAACCATAAATGCAAGAAACTTCACAGAGGCAAATCGTAGCAACGACAGTATTGGAAATATTTCTGTCAGTGGGCCCCTCACATTAAGTTTTGGTGCCAATAGCTCGGCCCAAGAGATAATTTTCAGCGCAGATAATAACGTCTCGATAGACAGTTCTGCGGTTTTCTCGAACTTTCTAGGACAATTGAGGCTAATCGCCGGGGCTAGTGACAGCGGCCAAATTGGATCTGTATTCGCTCAAGGGCTAATAACTGCAGGCCTGCTTGAAGTTACTGGTAGTGTTATTCAAATTGGTGAAACTGAGGCAGAAGAGATCATCCTGAATGTGGGTGGGGAAGCCACATTAGGCAATGTCACTGCCGGGACTTTGACGAGCACAGGCCTCGTCAATTTGGGCGGCTCCAATTCAACCCTCGAGAATCTCAGGATTTTAAGTGGTAGACTAAATCTTTCGGAAATAAGTGGTCTTCCAAGCGAGACCATCTATTTCGGTAATGGGACACTCAATATTGCCAACACAAGTCTCTTAGAATTGGACCAACTAGTCACGGTTGACGAATTCGGAGAAATAATTTTTGGAGCTTCTGGTACCTTTTCAGGCTCGGTAGACGCCCTTTCGGAAAACACTGGGAATTTACGCATTGCTTCCATTAGTGATCTCACAATTAGTGGATCTATTGGCACTAATCGGACCCTTGAGATCATCGATTTTTCTTCTGAAGGAGATCTAAAACTTACTGAGACTGCAAGGCTAGTTTCTGACGAATCTATTGGTTTCTTTGCCGATGGAGATATCTTTATCGACAGCGATGAAGTGATTGGATCGCAATTCGGCGGCGAGTTAGGAATTTCAGCCGATCGAGATAGTGATGGTACTGGAGGTACCATTAACCTCGTTAGCTCTCTCAGCGCGGGTGCTCTCGAGGTTTCAGGTAATTTAGTTTTTGATGGTTCCGGCGAGATAAGTGTTCTTAACAATTCCAATATTAATGGCAGCATATCGACGATTTCGGAAGAAGAGGGCGTTGAACTTACGCTTAGGTCGGCTGGCCTATCCCTATCGGTTAACGGCTCGATTGTTTTTGATCAGCTCAATTTAGAGACGCCTGGCATTGGAGATATATTGGTCAGCGGTGATATCACAGCGACAACTTTAACTAAGCTTGGGTCTGGTTCTGCGCGCATACAAGGACCAAATTCTTCCATAAATAACCTGAGAATCATCAATGGTGTTCTGGCAATTGCTGATATCAGCAATTTACCATTGAACTCGATCTTCTTTGGCGACGGCCTTCTTGATATCGACATTCATGAACCAGAAACGGTAGATTTTTCAGATTCTCAGTCCGTTTTTGAAACTGATTTTGGCCCAATAACTCTCACGCAACAGATTACGGTAGAAGAGTCTGGTGATATCCTCTTTAGAGGATCAGGCATCGTTTCAGGACCAGTTAATTCGGTTGAGGAGGGTGTCGGTAGTTTCAACGTTAGTGCACTTGGTGATCTGACAATTACTGGGCAAATCGGACTAGAACAGTCCCTCCATGCTGCCACTTTCTATTCAGACGGAGACCTGAGTTTCGCCGACAGTGCTCGATTGCGAGCTGAAGAATTTGTTGGTCTTTTTGCCCATGGAAATATCTCACTTGGAAGCGACGATATTTTGGCCAGTGACTATACTGGACAATTAAACTTGGAGGCTGATCAAGATGGTGATGGAGTTGGTGGCACAATTAACCTTGTCGAATCTCTTAGTGCGGGCTCAATTTTTGTATCTGGCGACCTTTTATTCTCTCGGTCCGGACAAGTCACTTCTCTGAGCAACCTGATTATTAATGGAGATATTTCTTCGGAAGAGGAAGGCGAACCTACAACGCTCGTCCTTAGTTCTCCCGGTGACTTGCGAGTAAGTGGTAGCATTACTTTTAATGACGTTACTGTTGACACTTTGAATGCTGGGGATGCTTGGTTTCTTGGAGACCTGACGGCAGAGACCTTATCCAAGTTGGGCCAAGGCTTTCTCCGACTATCGGGTACGAATTCAGCTATAAATCATCTAAGAATTATAAACGGTGCTTTAGCTATTTCCGACGTTAGCAATTTACCGGTCGATTCAATTTTCTTTGGCAACGGCTTTCTTGATATCGACATTCGTCCCTTTGTGGACGGTTTTCTTGACACGGAGTTAGATGAAACGCCTGTTTCTCTTTCCCAACAGATTACTGTAGAAGATAGAGCTCAAATTCTGTTCAGGGGCCCTGGCTCGTTCTCGGCTGTGACCAGCGCTCTGGATGCTGGATCCGGCGTATTACAGGTCTTTGCATTGAATGATCTTGTGGTCGACGGTCTTGTTGGGACAGGGCAGTCACATGCAGAGTTCACAGCTGTTTCCGACGGCGGTGATCTAATCTTGAGTGAAGATGCGCGCATTCTTGCGGCGACTTTTATTGGCCTTGGTACGAGCGGGGGCGATATATTTATAAGTGGTAGTGACGTTTTTGATGCTGATTTTACTGGGGATCTCAGCATCATCACGACTTTTGGGTCCGAGGAAAATCAAGGAACGATTCATCTCGATAGTGCTTTAAGCGCTAACTTTATTGAATTGAGGGGTGACGTTTTACTGCTTAGCGAGGGCGATATTCGTGCTGTTTCGGACATCTTTATTGGCGGCCGCATTTCGTCTGACCCGACTAATGAAGAATCCATGCTCGTTCTCGCGGGAGAGAATATTTTTGTCGATGGCGACGTCGATGTCGATGAGATAACCTTAGACATACTAACGTCTGGTCAAATATTCGGTAATGTTACCACGAATATTTTGTCTTCGACTGGTCCCGGCTCGTTACGTTTGTCGGGTGAAAATTCAGCCATAAATAATCTGAGAATTATAAACGGCGCTTTAGCTATTTCTAATCTGAGCAATTTACCCTTAAACACGCTTTTCTTTGGGAATGCTGAACTTTTTATAGAAACAGAAGAGCCCGTAGAACTTGCACAAGATATAACAGTGGGTGATTACGCGCGGATATTATTTAATGGTTCTGGCACTATGACAGGCCCAATAAATGCCGAAAACGATGGTGAGGGTATTTTAGAGGTCGGAGCTCAAGGAGACCTTAATTTTAACGGCACAATAGGAGCAGACAGCCGATTGGCCGAAATTTTTGCGGATAGTGGTCGGCGATTAACACTTGGTGAGAATGCGTTCTTATCCGCTCGCCAAATTATCGATCTTATTGGCGTTTCGGGTTTTACAAACCTTTCCGAAAGGGAGGATGTTTTAGAGACTGGTGCCTGGACGGTATGGAGCGGAAATCCGGATCCATTCGGCGAAGATAACCCAGACATTGTTGGATCTCTGGTTCATGATTTTAGGTACTATGGCATAAGTTTAGCCGGTGCTAGGGGAGAAGCAGAACTTCCTGAAAGACCAGAAGGAAATGGCTTAGCCTATGGCCTTTCACCGGTGCTAAATGCAGAACTTGCTGAAGAGCTAAGTAGAATTTATGATGGAACGACGACTTTTTCTCCTGATTTAGTCAGCCTGTTGTTCTCTGGTTTAGTAAATGGGGACAGTGCCATAATTGATATCGTCTCGGCCACGGCGAACCTACCTGGAGTCGATGCAACGGAGGCTGTGATTGCAGGGATCACTGCCAACTTTACTGATACATCCGGTGCGCCAGTGTTTGGTTATCGTTTCCAAGATACTATAACTGTCCCAGCAGTTATTTTGCCCGCTACTCTGACATACAGAGCTGATGAGGCCACCAGATATGTTGGCGCTCAAAATCCAACTTTCTCGGGTACAGTGACAGGCTTTATTGCTGGCGAGAACCTAGAAAATGCGACTACAGGAACGTTAGTTTTCACGTCTCCAGCAGATGAAAATTCCGATGTTGGGCTTTACCCGATCTTTGGGGGAGGCCTTTCCGCAGCCAACTATATTTTTGTGCAGGCTGTTGAGAATGAGACCGCGCTAACAGTACAAAAAAATATTGTTAATGAGGTGTCTTCGGGCTCTGATTCGGGATCAGGCGGCAGTGGAGATGGATCAGGAGATACGGGCTCCGATGGTGGCGGTGAAGGATCTGGCGATGGCGGTTCTGATGACAGTGGCGACGGCTCTGGCGATGGTAGCGAGGGGTCAGGTGATAGCGGGTCTGACGAGGGTGGCGATGGATCAGAAGAAGGCGGCGATGACGCTGGGGAGTCGAACTCTGATGACAGCGACGACGGTACCGATGAGGGCGATCAAGGCTCAGAGGATAGCGACGAGAGTTCAGAAGAAGGTTCCGAAGAGAGCGATGAGGGGTCCGATGATGCGGGCGAAGGATCTGAAGAATCAAGTTCGGATGAGGGGAGCGATGGATCCGATTCTACTGATACGTCCGATGGTGCTGGATCTGATAGTGAAGCTGACACTGGTGCCGACGGCGGCACATCTGTTGGAGGAGATGAAGGTTCAGATGATGGGTCGAGCACATCCAGCCAACAATCTGGCGGTGAAATCGTAAAGGTGGAGGTGAAACCAGCGGATCCATTGCCGCCGTCTCCTGTTGGCGATGAGCCAACACCTACTCCTAGTGATCCCGAGGATAGCGGAGACCCTGTTTTAGCTGCTGTTTCTTTTGAGGATGAGGCCTCGATTGATACGAGTGTCGGAGTTCCGCAAGAAGTTGTCGCTCTTACCCCAACCATTTCTGTGGCCCCACAAAAAGAGGCTCCACCAGCGCCAAAATCTGATGACGAAGCGCTATCTATAAACTCGGCGTTAAACCCCTAGAGAGCGGTTGAAGCAATGGCTGCGTAGCGGAAGCGAAACAGGTCATTGCTTATCGAGTTCAGCGGCGAACGCCGCCGGTGTCACATAGCCAAGCTATGAGTGCGGTCGCCCCGATTGTAGTCATCCACTCAGGCAGTGATCTCGACTCGAGCATGGGCCGTGCTCATAAATAGGGTCTAGTTGAGCGGACCCCAATAGCACCGCAGAGCGTCCAATCAATTCAGATCTTCAGGTGGGGCCACAGGGAAAGGCAGCGGTGCAATCGCAATACCTTCATCCATCAGGCCCTGGGCTTCTTCGAGGCTGGCCTGCCCGTGGATCGGTTTCTCATCCGCTTCGCCGTAATGCATCTTGCGCGATGTTTCAGCGAACTTGTCACCCACCCATGTGCTCTGCTTCAGTGCCTTCGCCTGTGCCTCGGCAAGTTTGGTGAGAGCCTGCTGCACTTCAGGCGGCAATGGCTTGTTCGAAAGCTGGCTTACGTCCTGACCGTCCGACGCTGCACGAGGACTGTCGCTCTTTGTGTTGCCCTTTGCAGGCACAGCCGGGGCCATCGGTGCTTTCGTCACCGCTTCGCTCCCGCAGTGCGGGCAAGACAAGAGCCCTCGCTCCAACTGCTCGACATAGTCGCCAGAAGAGCCGAACCAGCCTTCGAAGCGATGGCTTTGGTCACAGATGAGGTCGTAAACGATCATAGTGCGCTCTAATTGGCGATTGGGCGACGATTAGCAAGGCTTGGCAATTGAGAGCGAACCTCTTCGACGCGCGAAAGATCGATATCGCAATATGCCAATCCAGAGGCCTCTCCGCCCATATCGAGCAGAACTTTACCCCATGGATCGACCACCAGGGAATGCCCGTAAGTCTCCCGGCCGTCTTCATGCTGGCCCACTTGCGCCGCGGCGATCACAAATGCGCTCGCTTCGATTGCGCGCGCGCGCAGCATGACATGCCAGTGATCGCGACCGGTTGGCACGGTGAAGGCAGCAGGCACTGCAATCGCATCACATTTGCGCTGCCCCAGCTGCTCGAACAACGCCGGGAAACGCATGTCATAACAGATTGTCAAACCGAGCCGCCCCAGGGGCGTATCATCAACCGTAACCACTTGCGTGCCTGGCTCGTAAGCCGCGCTTTCACGCCAACTTTCGCCGTTCGACAACTGCACATCAAACATGTGGATTTTGTCGTATGTCGTGCGCAGCCCCAGCGATCCACCGATATAGAATGATCTGTTGGCCCAGCGCCCATTCGCGCCCATTACCGGCATTGAACCGATCGCTAGATCAATCCCGGCTTCCGCCGACAATCTTGCCAACCGGTCACTGATACGCTCAGGCTCAGTCGATTCGATCCATGGTCCGGCACGGCTGCGATCCCTGTCCAGCAGCAGAGACATTTCCGGCGTGAAGAGAATCTCCGCGCCACCCTCGCCAGCTTCAATCGCAGCGGCCTCCAGCGTGGAGTAGTTCACTTCAGGGTCAATGCCTGATGTCATCTGCAAGACAGCTATAAGCGGCACGTCTGCGCCCTACCCCGCCAGCAATGCGTCGAGCTTGCCCTCACGTTCCAGCGCGGCGAGATCATCCGATCCTCCGACATGGACATCGCCGATAAAAATCTGCGGCACAGTCATGGCATTAGGCGCGCGTGCCAGCATTTCATCCCGCTTGGGGCCGCCCAAGGTAATGTCATACTCGTTAAACTCGGCGCCCTTCTCCGTCAGCAAACGCTTAGCACGAACGCAGAACCCGCAGGCGAACTTGGTGTAGATGTCGATTGTGGGCATCGTAATTATCTCGTCCCATTTGCTCCCGAATGCGGGAGACTTGAAAGCTAATTTGCGACACCTATTTGGTATAGGTTGAGGCTCGCCGCAATGGGGGCTGCGACAATCACCTTGGGCGCTGCAATTGCAGGCTCCTAACATTTTTTGAATTGCTCAGAAGAGGATTTGATATGTCACGTTTAGATTTTACCCCGTATCGCCGTTCGACCGTAGGCTTTGATCACCTGTTCGACTTGCTCGAAAACAAGGTTCGCCAGAACGCCGGCGATAACTACCCCCCATTCAATATCGAGCGCCGCGGTGACGAAGAATATCGCATCACCCTGGCTGTAGCCGGTTTCCGCCCGAACGACATCGATATCACTGCTCAACAGAACCTGCTGACGGTTCATGGCCGCAAGCGCGATGATTCACCAGAAGGTCAGATGCTGCATGTCGGTATTGCCAATCGCGGATTTGAGCGCCGGTTTGAGCTTGCGGACTATGTCCGTGTCGAGAACGCGGATCTGGCAGACGGGCTTCTCACCATCGATCTGGTGCGCGAAGTGCCCGAAGCGATGAAACCCAAAAAGATCGCGGTCAACGGCCAGACAACCAAGTTGAAGGCAGTTGGATCCGGCGACGGCGACCAGGTCGACGCAGCGTAAGCCAATCAAAACTAAAGAATGAAACAATAAGGGGGCGGACCGTTCATCCGCCCCCTGCGGTTTTCATCGCCTCGTTCGATCTGTAACGTCCGGGTCGCAAAAGGCGTTACAAACCAGCTCGAGCTCTTTGCAAACGTGCGAACACGTTAGCTAAATTCACAAATGGTGCTTTCACCCCGAACTTCCGGACCCCCTCCAGAAGAATTTGTAAGTGCTACGTTGTGATTGTTATCATGCGCAAGAATTATCTTGCTGACTTGTAAGAACACGACAGCAACCGGTGCAATCGCCGTCAAAATAGATTTCAAACGCGAAATCAGCCGCTTGAAACGCCCATCTCGATCATGCCTGAAATTGCAGAATTAGCTGATTGCCCCTCAGTTAAGGGTCAAACCAGACGTGACTGTTCCAATGCAGCCGCCACGAATCCGGCAAAAAGCGGATGCGGATCGAACGGTCTTGATTTCAGTTCAGGGTGGAATTGAACCCCAATAAACCAAGGGTGATCCGGTCGTTCGATAATCTCTGGCAACAGTCCGTCAGGCGACATGCCCGAGAAAACCAACCCGCTCTTTTCAAGCGGATCAATGTATGCACCGTTCACCTCATAGCGATGGCGATGGCGCTCTGATATCTCGACAGCACCGCCGTAGACGCGCGAAACATGACTGTTGGCAGACAGTTTCGCATCATATGCGCCAAGCCGCATGGTGCCTCCAAGGTCGCCGCCCGCTTCACGGGTTTGCAGACCTTCCTCGCTCATCCACTCTTCAATGATGCCGACAACCGGCTCCTCAGTCGGGCCAAATTCGGTCGAGGATGCAGCCTCAAAGCCGGCATTCCGTGCCGCTTCGACGCAGGCCATCTGCATACCCAGACAGATTCCAAAGAAGGGAACGTAACGCTCGCGAGCGAACTTGACGCTGGCAATCTTGCCCTCGCTGCCACGCTCGCCAAAACCGCCAGGGACCAGAATGCCATGGAGTGGCTCTAGCTTGGTGGCGAGCTCTGTATCATCGCCTTCGAAGACTTCGGCATCGATCCACTTGATGTTGACCTTGGTACGGTTGGCAATTCCCCCATGAACAAGCGCTTCATTGAGCGATTTGTACGCATCAGGCAGGCCGACATATTTGCCAACTACACCGATTGTAACTTCGCCTTCGGGATTGAAGTACCGGTCTGTCACATCGTCCCATGCTGTCAGATCGGGTTCTGGTGCATCGGTGATTCCAAAAGCGCGCAAGACTTCTGCGTCCAGGCCTTCGCTATGATATTGCAAGGGCACAGAATAAATCGACGGCGCATCAAGCGCCTGAATCACGCTTTCAGTCCGTACGTTGCAGAATAGCGCGATCTTGCGACGTTCGCCTTCGGGGATTTCATGCTCGGCCCGACAAAGCAAAACGTCCGGTTTGATGCCAAGGCTCGCCAATTCGCGCACCGAATGCTGCGTAGGCTTTGTCTTCAGTTCCCCGGCAGCGGCGATATAGGGCACCAGCGTGACATGCACCGATACAGTCTGTTGTGGCTCCAGCTCATTTCTTAGCTGACGTATGGCTTCTATGAATGGCAGCGATTCGATGTCGCCCACCGTTCCGCCAATCTCGCACAGGATAAAATCGTGATCGTCCTGGTCCGACAGGGCGAATTCCTTTATCGCGTCGGTCACATGGGGGATCACCTGGACTGTCGCGCCAAGGTAGTCACCGCGGCGCTCTTTCGCGATGATATCGCGATATACACGGCCAGACGTGATATTGTCCGCCTGGCGCGCAGAGACGCCGGTAAACCGCTCATAGTGGCCGAGATCGAGGTCGGTCTCAGCACCGTCATCCGTAACGTAGACTTCGCCATGCTGATACGGGCTCATGGTGCCCGGATCGACATTGAGATAGGGGTCGAACTTGCGAATGCGGACTTTGAATCCGCGTGCTTGCAGCAAAGCACCGAGGCTTGCTGCCATTAGACCTTTTCCGAGCGAGGAGACCACGCCGCCGGTGATAAATATGTACCGCGCCATGGGAGCTGAGCCTTAAGCCCCTAACTGGATTCGTGGCAAGCAAATTGCAGCAACGATTGTGCGCAATCCACAAGTCTGGCTGAAAGTATGGTGAGAATTTACTCGGCAACGTCGGAAAGGGGGTCGTCCGACGCTGGCGCTTCTTGCACAGGCGCAAGCGGATCTGCAGCCGGCGCCAATGGATCGGCAGACACCACAGAACGATCGATTGTTGTGGTGATTTCGTCCCCGCCAACAGTCCCTACCGCGACCGCAGCCAAAGTGATCGACAAGGCGACAAAGGCAATCGCGAGCCAGCGGGTCGAACGCGTCAGAAAGTCTGCTGCACCGCGCGCGCCCATCAAGCCGCCAGGGCTACCGCCGCCAATTCCCAAACCTCCGCCTTCGGAACGTTGCATCAGAATTACGCCCACAAGCGCAGCCGCGACAACGGCTTGAACGACAGTCAGGAAAAGAAACAGCGACATGATAATCCCAGTAAAGTTGCTGTGCGCCATTTAGGGGCGCGAACGGCAATGAACAAGTGTTTGTGGTCAGACCCGCCTGCCCATTAGGCTTCTGGCGCGTCTCCAGCGGCAAGTGCGATACCGAAGAAGCTGTCCGCTGTCAGGCTGGCTCCACCGACTAGCGCGCCGCCAACTTCCTGTGTCGAGAGAATTTCACGCGCGTTCTCGGGGTTCACTGATCCGCCATACAAAATGCGCACACCGGTGCCCTGCTCTTCACCATAGAGCTTGACCAACAGCTTGCGAATCTCCGCATGCATTTCTGCAATATCGTCTGGCGTCGCAGAGTTTCCGGTGCCGATCGCCCAAATAGGCTCGTAAGCGACAGTCAGAATGTCTCCTGCATTGTCCAGTTCTGGAAGTGAAGATTTCAGCTGCTTGGTTACGAAGGATGCCGCCTCTCCGGCTTCGCGGGTCTTGGCGTCTTCGCCGCAACACATGATCACCTGCATCCCGGCATCCAGCGCAGATTGCGCTTTTTCGCGAACCAGATCGTTGCTTTCTGCGTGGCCTTGGCGACGCTCGCTGTGACCAACGATCACAAACTTCGCGCCGGCATCAGCCAGCATTGGCGCAGAAATGTCACCGGTAAACGCACCTTCGTCACCAGGATGGCAGTCCTGCGCACCAACACCGATTTGCTCCACTTCGCGATGCACGGCATGAATCAGCGTATAAGGCGGCGCGATAGCCACCTCCACTTTCATGTGGCGCTGCGCGGCGCGATCAATGGCCCGCGCTTCGGAGAGCATGGCGCGCGTGCCATTCATTTTCCAATTGCCAACAATAAAAGGCCGACTGGCCATAGGGGTTTTCCTGTGCTTTCGAATCTTGGCCATGATATAGGGCGATCGGGGACGGTTCCGCTAGCCGACCTTGCACAATGAGTCAAAACCGTTCGCAACCTGTTGCGGCAAGAACTCAGGGCCGATAAAGCGCAGCGATCAATTTCATCCACCGGCCGCCCATTAGGTCGACAATCGCGGAATACTCGCATTCATGATTAGCATCTTTCGCAACTTTTTCAGCTCGAAGCTTGGTCTGGGCCTGACTTTAGGCTTCCTCGGTCTCATCGCCTTTGCCTTCGCCAGCAGTGATGTAGCCAATCAGGCCACATTTGGCGGTGTGTCAGGCGGAGATCGCGTCGCTGTGGTGGGTGATGAAAAGATCGGCAATGCCGACTTTAGCCGCGCTGTAGCCAATGCCGTCGATCAGGTTAGGCAAGAGAACCCGACCATAACTTTGCCTGTCTTCGCTGCCCAAGGAGGGTTCGAAGAGGTCCTCGAGCAAATGATCGACCGTTACGCGATCGGTGTCTATGCGAGGAAGTATGACCTGCGTGCCGGTGAAAATCTGGTCAATAGCGAGATTCTGAAGATCCCTGGCTTTCGAGGGCCAGATGGCAACTTCAGTCAGCAATCATTCCAAGAATCGTTGCGCAGACTAAACATGAACGAGGCAATGCTGCGCCGGGAAATTGGAGACAGCCTACTCGCTCGTCAGATCATTTTGCCTGGGCTAAGTGGCGCACAAATGCCGCAAAAATTCGCAATGCGTTACGCATCGCTTTTACGTGAAAGGCGTGAAGGCTCGGTGGCCTTCATTCCCAGCGCTTCCTTCGCTCCCGGTGGCGATCCGACCGAACAGCAGCTGAGTGCCTATTACGAGGAAAATCGTGGTGACTACATTCGGCCGGAGCGCCGTGTCATTCGTTACGCAATGTTCGGTGTTGAGAATCTTGATACAGATGTGACGCCAACCGATGAAGAGATCGCAGCTCGCTATGAACGTGACCGCGCTCTTTATGCGGTAAGCGAAGATCGCACGATCACACAACTGATTGTTCCAACACAGGATGCCGCCAATAGCATTCGTGACCGTGTGAATGGCGGCGCTTCATTAGCTAGCGTTGCCCGTGAAGCCGGATTCAGCACCACACAAATCGGCCCGATTAACAAGGAAGACTACGGCAATCAGGCGTCAGACGCCGTGGCGACGGCAGTTTTTGCGGCATCGCGCGGCCTGATCGCACAGCCAGCACGCAGCTCTTTGGGCTGGCACGTTGTGCGGGTAGACAATGTAACCAGTATCGCTGGCCGTTCATTGGCGACCGTCACTCCCGAGATCCGTGAGCAATTGCTTCAGGAAAAACGCGCCTTTGCCTTGGCGGATCTGAGCGCACGCATTGAAGAGCAGGTCGATAGCGGCGTTGCCCTCTCGCAGGTCGCGCAGGAACTTGAGGTCGAGATCAGCTCGACGGCCCCGATTACAGCGGATGGCCAGATTTATGGTGTACCTGGCGCACAGTTGCCACCGCAATTGGTTGGCGCGGTCAACACTGCGTTCCAGATGGACGAAGGCGAACCGCAATTGGCGGAAATCGCGCGTGGCACGACCTTCATGATCTTCGAAGTATCGGACATAACACAATCTGCTGCGGCACCCTTGGATGAAATCCGCGAACAGATTGTGCTTAGCTGGCGTCTCGCAGAAGGGGCCGAACTGGCCCGCGCCACCGCTGATCGTGTGATCGAACGGGTTGGTGCAAATTCCAGCCTGGCTGCGGCTATGGGTGAAGAGGAAACACCGCTTCCTCCGGTTGATGAGCTCAATATCAATCGCCAGCAATTGGTCGCGCAAGGGCAACAAATCCCGCCAGCTTTGGCGTTGATGTTCAGTATGGCCGAAGGCACGACCAAACGTCTGGAAGCGCCGAACGATCTTGGTTGGTTTGTTGTTGATCTGACCGACATCGAAACCCCTGAAATTGCAGCCAATGATCCGATCATCGCGGCTTCGCGCCAGCAATTGCGCGGTGCCATCGGTGACGAGCTTGCACAGCAGATGACCCGCGCGATGCGGCAAGAGCTGGGCGTGGAAACAAACTCAGCCGCGCTCGAAGCGGTCAAACGTCAGATGACCGGCGAGATCTAAGAAAGCAGGCATTTGTCCTCAATTGAAACCGGAACCTATTTGCCTGAGAACTCCGCGGCGGCGAGATTGGCGCTCGCCGCGGGACGACCGGCGTTGGTGTGGCGAAAGGTTATCGCCGATGCGGAAACCCCCGTTGGTGCAGCTGCGAAACTGATTGAGCCTGAGCGCGGTGATTTCCTGCTTGAATCAGTCGAAGGCGGCGAAGTGCGCGGGCGATATAGCCTGCTCGGCCTTGACCCCGATCTGGTGTTCAGAGCGCGCGGAGACAGTGCTGAGATAAACCGCAGGTGGCGCCAGGATCGCGATGGGTTTGCCTCATGCGATCAACCAAGCCTGGATGCTCTGCGATCACTCGCGGAAAGCTGCCGCATTGAAGTTCCGGAAGAATTGCCACCCGCCCTTGCCTGCCTGGTTGGCTACTTTGGCTTTGAAACAGTTGGGCTGGTAGAGGATTTGCCGCGCGCGCCAGTCAGCGAACTCGATCTGCCGGACATGTTGTTTGTCCGGCCAACCATCATCCTGGTATTCGATGGATTGAGCGATGCGCTGTTTGCAATCGCGCCGATTTGGCAGGCAGACAAGGCGGACGCGGCGATCGAGCGCGCGGGGAAACGGATCGACGAAGTGCTGCGGCAACTCACAGATGCCAAAGCTCCGCGTCAAAGAGTTGATCATCTGCCGGACATGTCGTTGGAGCCGGTCATTCCCGCAGACGACTACAAAGACATTGTGCTACGCGCGAAGGATTACATAACGGCGGGTGACATCTTTCAGGTGGTTTTGGCCCAGAGATTCACTTGCCCTTTTCCCCTGCCGCCGATTGAACTCTACCGCGCATTGCGCCGCGTAAACCCTTCACCCTTCCTTTATTTCCTCGACCTGCCTGGCTTTTCTGTTGTCGGTTCAAGCCCGGAAATTCTCGTCAGAGTGCGAGACGGTGAAGTCACAATTCGCCCGATTGCCGGAACACGGCCTCGCGGCGTAAACACAGCAGAAGACAACGCCAATGAAGCAAGCCTGCTGGCTGATCCCAAGGAACGGGCAGAGCATCTGATGCTGCTTGATCTGGGCCGCAATGACGTGGGACGGGTGGCCTCAAAGGGATCGGTGGAAGTCACCGACAGCTTCACAATCGAACGCTACAGCCACGTTATGCATATTGTCAGCAATGTTGTCGGAAAACTGGACGCTTCCTGCGATGCGATTGACGCGCTTTTCGCAGGGTTTCCGGCCGGCACAGTCAGTGGTGCGCCCAAGATCCGCGCTTGCGAGATCATCGCCGAGCTGGAACCCGAAGCGCGCGGCGCCTATGCCGGCGGCGTAGGGTATTTCGCGCCCGACGGTTCGGTTGACAGCTGCATCGTGCTGCGCACAGCGGTGGTCAAAGATGGCATCATGCATGTGCAAGCCGGCGCAGGCATTGTCGCCGATAGCGATCCAGATTACGAATTGGCCGAATGCAAAGCCAAGGCTGGGGCGTTGATCGCGGCAGCGCGTGAGGCAGCGAGCGTCGCCAGCGAACCAGAGTTTGGCCAATGAAGCGGCTGCTTTTTCTCAGCTTGTTTGCGGTCGCCCTGTCAGGTTGCGAATTACAAGGCGGCGAGCCTGTCACGCGAACCGAGATCGGATCGGGTTCCGAAACCCGCGTTGCGTTGCGGCGCGAAGTCTCGGCTTGCGAAGTCGTGATATTCGAAGATGTGCCGCTTACCCACTGTGTAGCTGACCCAGTAAAACACAATATTTCCACCGTTCTGGCTGATCCGAACGGCACACCATATCGCTCGCTCAAGACCTATGGCGAAGCATTGGGCAAGGATGCGGCTGTCGTTGCCTTCGCGATGAATGGCGGGGTGTTTGAGAACGACGGAAAAACAGTCGGTTATTACGTCGAAGAGGGCCAACGACTAGAAGAGCTCAACCTCGGCGACGGCACGGGAAATTTTTATCTGAAGCCCAATGGCGTGTTCTTCGGCACAGACGGCAGGTGGGAAATCCGCACCAGCACCAATTTTCTCTACAATGTCAGCGATCGCCCGCAGTTTGGCACGCAATCTGGGCCCATGCTCGTGATCGACGGGCAATTGCATCCCGAGATTCAGGACGATGGTCCCTCCAAGATAATCCGCAACGGCGTGGGCATCGACGCGGAGGGTAAAGCGCATTTCGTCATTTCAGATGGTGCGCTTAGCTTCGGCCAATTGGCGCGCTATTTCAGGGACGAGTTGCAAACGCCCAATGCGCTTTATCTTGATGGCGGAATTTCCGGCCTTTGGGATCCGGTAACAGAGCGGTTGGACGACACCAACGGCATCGGTCCACTGATCGTTGTGACAAAGAAAGTCAGCGAATGAATTACGAGCGCACTCTCTACCCAGAGATCGAACCTTATGAAACCGGCATGTTCGATGTCGGCGAAGGCCATACGCTGTATTATGAGCGGGTTGGCACACCCGGGACGAAACCGGCGGTTTTTCTGCACGGCGGCCCCGGCGGCGGCATCAGCGAGAAAAATCGCCGCCAATGGGATCCTGCGCTTTACGACGTGCTACTGTTCGATCAGCGCGGCTGCGGCAAATCGCTGCCCTTCGCAGAGGTCGAACAAAACGACACATGGCGGATCGTTTCCGACATCGAGAGACTGCGTGAAATGTGCGGGCACGATAGCTGGCAGGTGTTTGGCGGCAGCTGGGGTGCAACCCTTTCGCTTGCCTATGCGCAGACGCACCCCGAACGCTGCGACGAGCTGGTTCTGCGCGGCGTGTTCCTGGCGCGGCAAAAGGAAAAGAACTGGCTCTACAGCTATGGCGCAAGCGAGATCATGGCAGAACAATGGGATCAGTTCACCGGCCTTATCCCTGAGCACGAGCGCGGCGACCTGGTCAAAGCCTATTACAACCGCCTGACTAGTGACGACGAAGCGACCCGGCTTGCCGCTGCGCGAGAATGGTCATTATGGGAAGGCAGCGTTGCAACCTTGCTGCCCGATCCTGACTTACTAGCTGCCTTTGCCGATCCTGCGAAAGCGGTTCCGTTTGCGCGCATCTGCGCGAAGTTCTTTCTGGAAGACTTCTATTTCGACGAAGCGCAATTGCTGACAAATGCGCACAAATTGAAAGGCATTCCCGGTATAATCGTGCAGGGCCGTCACGACATTTGCTGCCCACCGACTTCGGCATGGGAATTGAAGAAAGCCTGGCCCGAGGTGGACCTGCGCATCTTCCATGATGGTGGGCATAGCGCCTATGAACCGGGCATCGTCGATGGCCTCGTCCGTGCGACCGATGAATTGGCGGGGAAAACCTCCGCGTAGCAAAACTTTCTTGATCGCGGGCAAGCAAACCGCGAAGGCGGCATCGCAATGATCCTTGTTATCGACAATTACGACAGCTTCACGTTCAACCTGGTCCACTATTTGATGGAACTGGGCGCAGAGGTGCGGGTTGAGCGAAATGATGCGCTTAGCGCGGCTGACGCGTTGCAAACCAATGCCGCAGGTTTTTTGATTTCGCCCGGCCCATGCACGCCCAATGAAGCTGGCATTAGCCTGGATCTAGTTGCAGCATGTGCAGATTCCCGTAGGCCTCTCTTGGGAGTGTGTCTTGGACACCAGTCCATCGGACAGCATTTTGGCGGGCGGGTTGAACGCGGCGGCCTGATGCACGGAAAGACTTCACCGGTGTCGCATGACGGTTCCGGTGTGTTCGCCGGCCTGCCCTCGCCCTTTACCGCGACACGCTATCACAGCTTGGTGGTGCAGGATCAGTCAGAGGAGCTAGTGGTCAATGCGACGTCGGATGACGGCTACACAATGGGGTTCCGCCACCGCGATTTGCCGATCCACGGCGTACAGTTTCACCCGGAAAGCATCGCGACCGAACATGGGCATGCGCTGCTGGCGAATTTCCTGCGCGAATGCGGCATCGAAACGAAAGAACTGGCAGAATGAAGACACTTCCCCTCGCAGTCCCTCATATGAGCGAAGCCGAGGCTGAAGAAGTCTTCGGCTGGATACTGGACGGCGATGCTTCCGATGAAGAAATCTCGCGTTTCCTGCTGGCGATGACCGAGCGCAGCGAAACAGCAGAAGAAATAGCCGGCGCTGCACGGGCATTGCGCGCGCGGCTGATTCCGATCGAAGCACCCGAAGGTGCGGTCGATTGCTGTGGAACCGGCGGCGACGGGCATCACACGCTCAACGTTTCGACTGCCGTCTCTCTGGTTGTGGCGGCTTGCGGCGTGCCAGTGGCAAAGCATGGCAACCGTGCGGCGTCCAGCAAGTCCGGCGCAGCAGATACGCTCGAAGCACTCGGTCTCGACATGGACGCAGCAGGACGAACAGCCGAAAAGACGCTCTCCGAAATCGGCATCTGCTTCCTTTTTGCGAAGAACCACCACCCTGCGATGGGTCGCATTCAGCCAATCCGCCAGAAATTGGGCAAGCGCACGATCTTCAACCTGATGGGGCCGCTTTCCAATCCGGCAAGCGTTACCCGCCAACTGATCGGCATTGCCCGACCCGCCTATGTGCCCATCTACGCAGATGCCAAAGCGCGTCTGGGGACAGAGCGCACATTCATTGTCTCCGGAGATGAGGGCCTCGACGAACTGAGCCTAGCCGGCGGAAACGAACTTGCTGATGTAACCGGAAGCGAGTTTGAAATGCGCCGGGTCGATGCAGGCATGGTGGGCTTGCCGCATGCTCCGGTAGAGGCCATTCGCGGCGGCGATGCGACACACAATGCTAAAGCTTTGAAAGCACTCCTCGAGGGCACACCGGGGCCCTATCGCGATGCGGTGTTGCTCAATGCTTCAGCGACGCTGATCGTAGCGGGTAGAACGGATGACTGGGGCACCGGAGCGGAGATGGCAGCCGAAGCGCTTGATAGCGGCAAGGCGGCGCAAATGCTCTCTCGCTGGATTGAGCTGGCTCAGTAAATGAACAAGCTTGAGGAAATCTGCGCCAATAAGCGGATCGAAGTGGCTCAGCGCCGCGCCGAGCGTTCTGTCACCGCGCTGGATCATCGTGCCGCTGGCCAATCGGTCCCGCGCGGGTTCGAAGCAGCACTCCGCATCAAAGCCGAAACCGGTTTTGCGCTGATCGCGGAGATCAAGAAAGCCTCCCCTTCGAAAGGATTGATACGCGCGAATTTTCAGCCGGTAGACCATGCCAAGGCCTATGAAGCAGGCGGCGCGATGTGTCTGTCAGTCCTCACCGACGCACCCTATTTTCAAGGGCATGAAGATTACCTCAAGGCTGCCCGCACGGCTTGCGACCTCCCAGTGTTGCGCAAGGATTTCATGGTTGACCCATGGCAAGTCGCCGAAGCACGCAGCATCGGCGCGGATGCGATCCTGGTCATTGTTGCAGCTCTGGAAGACTCCGTGATGGCGGAGATCGAGGCAGCTGCGATCGAGCGGAATATGGATGTCCTGGTCGAAGTGCATGACGAGGCCGAGATGGAACGCGCAGCCAAGCTCAAATCGCGGCTGATCGGTGTCAACAATCGCGATCTGAAAACCTTCATCACGGACCTTGCCACGACCGAACGGCTTGCTCCACTTGCGCCCGAAGGAACGTTGCTGGTTGGTGAAAGCGGGATCAACAGCCACGCGGATTGCCAGCGATTGGCGGAGGCAGGAATTCGGACGTTCCTGGTCGGCGAAAGCTTGATGCGTCAGGAAGACGTTGAATTGGCAACTCGAGCATTGCTGCAAGGCTGATGATCGGCCAGAAAGGCGATCTATGAGCAAACGCCTGACGCATCTCGATGAGACCGGCACCGCACGCATGGTGGATGTCGGCGCAAAACCAGCCACTCAACGAATGGCGAAAGCGGGCGGAATTATCCGCATGAGCTCAGAGGCCCTGGCCGCGATCAAGGCTGGCGATGCACCCAAGGGAGACGTCTTGGGCACAGCCCGCGTTGCGGCGATCATGGCGGCCAAGAAGACAGGCGAGCTGATCCCGCTTTGCCATCCACTCAGCCTTGACGCAGTCAATGTCGAATTCACGTTTGAAGACAACGGCGTGCGCGTTACTGCAACCGCATCGCTCACCGGCAAGACCGGCGTAGAGATGGAAGCCATGGTGGCTGCCTCCACAGCGCTGCTGACTGTCTATGATATGGCCAAAGCGCTCGATAAAGGCATGGTAATCGGCGAGGTTCGGCTGCTTGAGAAGCTGGGCGGCAAATCCGGCCACTGGACCGCAGACTTACAATGAACGCGATGCTTACATTGGAAGAAGCGCAGGAACGCGTTCTGGCGCTAGCGCCGCAAATGCGGATTGAAACTGTGCCGGTTGAGGCAGCAATCGGGCGATACCTAGCTGAGGATTTGCAAGCACTGCGCACACAACCACCCGCGGATCTCTCCGCGATGGATGGCTATGCGATTGGCGGCGATGCGCCCGGTCCTTGGGCGCTGGTTGGGGAAAGTCGCGCCGGTGCGCCGTTTGATCGCACGTTGTCTCAAGGCGAAACCGTGCGTATTTCGACCGGCGCACATTTACCGAGAGGCGCAGATCGCGTGCTGATCCAGGAGAATGCGCAAGTTACCGATCAAACTGTCGCCTGCTTTCAGGACTTCCCAAACGCATTGCGTCACGTACGCCAACGAGGGTTTGATTTTTCAAAGGGCGACCACGTGTTGCCAGCAGGTACGCGCGTAGGTCCTGCGCAATTAGCGCTGGCACTGGGCGCGGGCCACGGCACCCTCGGTGTACGCATTACTCCTAAGGTTGCGGTGCTCGACAGCGGCGATGAATTGGTGGCTGATCCTGCTGAATGTGCAGATCATCATATCCCGGCCAGCAACGGCGCGATGATCGGCGCAATGCTGGCAGAACTGGGCTGTGAAGTGGTGAGGCTCGGACCGGTCCCTGACGATCATGAAGCGCTCGCATTCGCGCTAGCTAAGGCTGGGGACGCAGACATGTTGGTTACCACCGGCGGCGCTTCAGTCGGCGATCATGATCTGATGCGCCCGGCGCTTGAGGCCTGGGGCGCGAGTCTGGACTTCTGGAAAGTCGCAATGAAGCCGGGGAAACCGATCATGGTCGCGACCAAAGGCGCGCAAGTGATCTTCGGACTGCCCGGCAACCCGGTATCGAGCTTCGTCACATGCTTTCTATTCGTGGTGCCGCTTGTACACGCGGCAATGGGAGCAAGTCAGCCCCTACCTTTCAGGACCAACCTGACCGCCGGAAGCACCCTTCCCGGAATTGGATCGCGTCGCGAATTCCTTCGCGCAATTTGGGATGGCGAAACCGTAAGGCTGGCCGACTCGCAAGACTCCTCGGCCCTCGCGGCATTGGCTCATACCAATTGCCTGATCGACCGCCCCGCCCACGCAGTCGAGATCGAAGCGGGAACACTTGTTCCGTGCCTACTGCTGAAAAATGGCGGAATTGCTTGACTTACCGATTTTCGTTGCCTAATTGTTCCGCATTCGTTCACCATAAAGTGTGAGCACAGGACAGGCGCCCATAGGAGGTTTTCGCCATGCTGACGGCAAAGCAGCACGAGTTGATCCGTTTCATCCAGCAGCGTTTGGAAGAGACCGGCATTTCTCCGAGTTTCGAAGAGATGAAAGGAGCGCTTGATCTTAAGAGCAAGTCAGGCGTGCACCGCTTGATTTCAGCATTGGAAGAGCGTGGATTTATCCGGCGCCTGGCCAATCGCGCGCGCGCGCTTGAAGTGATCAAGATGCCGGAAGATGCGACTCCTGTGGGACGTTCTTCGCCGGCAAATGATCTTGTTGCTCGTGTGACCAGCCCTCCCCCAGCAGCGCGCAAAGCTGCCAATGACATTATCGATGTCCCGCTACACGGCCGCATCGCTGCGGGTGCTCCGATTGAAGCGCTGGAGGGCCAGTCAAGCATGCCGGTTCCTGCCGCTCTGCTTGGCCCCGGTGAACATTATGCTCTTGAGGTATCCGGCGACTCGATGATCGAGGCCGGCATTTTCGATGGCGACTATGCCTTGATCAAGCGCGCCGAAAGCGCGCGTGATGGTGAGATTGTCGTGGCGTTGGTTCGCAATGAAGAGGCAACACTCAAATATCTTCGTCGTGAGAATGGCATGATCCGGTTGGATCCCGCGAATGGAGCTTACAGCCCTCAGATCTATCAACCGCACGAAGTCGCGGTGCAAGGAAAGCTTGCAGGGCTGCTTAGGCGTTACCACTAACGATTGTCCCCAGTGCGCGCCGGGACCGTTCGGCTATCTAGCGGTTCCCCGCCCTAATCGGGCTCGGCGCGCCACCACCCATGCTCCCCCTGATGGTCAGCAACCTGCACAATCGATTGTTCGCGAAGTAGGATCGCCAGTCCTCCGGACTGTTCAAGAGACGTGATATCAGCCTTGAACCATCGCGGTTGGCATGAGCGTGGCAGCCATCTGTCCGCAACCACTATGTCGGCCAGCTCGCAAGCAGCGGCAAGGGCGCGTTCTTCAACCCGCATGTTGTTTCGCGCCATCAGCAATTTCCAGTCGTGCCCATCACGCGTGAGTGCCATCTTACAAAATTCAGACGTGCAATATGCACTCGGCCAATCCGCCATGGGAATTGGATCGCCCTTCACGCTCGCTAGCTCCATCGAGTTTTCACGTGCATAATCGGAACGCGTATCACGCAAACTCGCAAGCTGAGCGCCATTCTCCGTTGGAATCGTGATCCCGACGTGCCGTCCATCTCGCGAAATCAGGATCTCAGGCACCGGTGTCGCCACCAAGATCGCAGCTTCAACTCCAGCAGGAACAAAGCCCAGCAAACGCCACAACCAACCACGGCCCACGGTCAAAACCGGAGGCGCTCAAAAAATGTTCGCACGACGAGGTGAGGCTGGACATGGAAAGCGGCATGCGCCATTGACGCTGCGCTGCAGCATCGCTTGTCTCGGCGGCGCCCCTGTGGGCACCACTGGCGTATGGTGCATGGCCATCCCGGCATAGGAAAGGAAACAACGTCTTATGGCAAGCGAAAGCGGCGCTCGCACCAGGGAAGTGGTGACGCGATTTGCGCCATCCCCCACGGGTTTCCTGCATATCGGCGGAGCGCGGACCGCGTTGTTTAACTGGCTCTATGCCCGCCATCACGGCGGCAAGGCGCTGTTGCGGATTGAAGACACAGACAAGAAGCGCTCGACGCAAGAAGCCATCGATGCGATCCTGGACGCGCTGGATTGGCTAGGGCTCGACTACGATGAAGAGCCGACGTTTCAATCGCAGAGGGCGGATCGCCATGCCGAAGTGGCTAACAAACTGCTTGAGGCAGGCCACGCCTACAAATGCTTCGCAACGCCCGAAGATCTTGAGCAAATGCGTGCAGAGCAGCGCGCTAATAAGCTGCCCATGCGCTATGACGGCCGCTGGCGTGATCGTGACCCATCGGAAGCTCCCGCGGGTACGCCATTCGTAGTTCGCTTAAAGACACCGACTGAAGGTGAGACCTCGATCGATGACGCGGTCCAGGGCCGTGTTACCGTGCGCAACGAAGAGATTGACGATTACATCATACTGCGCGCTGATGGTACGCCAACATATATGCTGGCGGCTGTGGTCGATGATCATGATATGGGGGTGACCCACGTGATACGGGGCGACGATCATTTGAACAACGCGTTTCGCCAGCTTCCGATTTATCATGCGATGCATGAAATCGAAGGTGATTGGGAGCCGCCAGTCTATGCGCATGTACCGCTGATTCACGGTTCGGATGGGGCAAAGATGTCTAAACGGCACGGCTCGCTCGGTGCGGAAGCCTATCGTGACGAGCATGGCATTCTTCCCGAAGCGCTGTCCAATTACCTGCTTAGACTTGGTTGGGGGCACGGCGACCGCGAAGAGATTTCCCGCGAAGAAGCGATCGAACTGTTCGACTTGAGCGGCGTCGGAAAAAGCCCCTCGCGCTTCGACATGAAGAAGCTCGAGAACTTGAACGGCTGCTACATCCGCGAAGCCGATGACGCGCGGCTGGCCAGTATATGTGCACCTCTGATTGGTTCAGAGGTGGATCTGGACCTGCTTACCCGTGCGATGCCAGTGCTGAAAAACCGCGCAAAGAACACCCATGAGCTCGCAGAAGGCGCAGCTTTTCTGTTCAAGCAGCGCCCTCTCGAAATGACCGAGAAGGCGGCAAGTTTGCTGGATGATGGGGCACGCGCAAACCTGAGCACACTTTCCGAGCGCCTGAAGGCGGAAAATAACTGGACAATCGACGCGCTCGAAGCCACTACAAAATCACTCGCCGAAGAACTCGAGCTGGGTCTCGGCAAGCTCGCGCAGCCCCTGCGCGCAGCGCTTACCGGAACGACGACCTCGCCCGGTATTTTCGATGTTCTGGTCCTATTGGGACGGGAAGAGGCTTTGGCCCGGATCGACGCGCAGGCTGCTGCAGCGGGCTGACGTTACGCAGGATTGAAGGAGACGTATTTTGTCGGACACAAACGCGAAACTCGAGCTTGGCGGTCAAACGCACGAGTTCCCTGTTGTTAGTGGCAGTGTTGGCCCAGATGTGGTCGATATCCGGAAGCTTTATGGTCAAACCGGCGCTTTCACTTTCGATCCCGGCTACAAATCAACCGCCAGCTGCGAAAGTGCCCTCACCTATATTGATGGCAATGAAGGCGTTCTGCTGCACCGCGGTTATCCGATCGGTCAACTGGCCGAACATTCAAGCTTCATGGAAGTCTCCTACCTCCTGTTGAACGGCGAGCTGCCGAGCCAGGCTGATCTGGATGACTTCACCTACACGATCACGCGCCACACCATGCTGCATGATCAACTTCGTCAATTCTATCAGGGTTTCCGCCGTGATGCACACCCTATGGCGATCATGTGCGGCGTGGTCGGCGCGCTTTCGGCTTTCTATCATGACAGCACGGACATCTCTGATCCTGAGCACCGCAAGATCAGCAGCCACCGACTGATTGCGAAAATGCCGACGATTGCGGCAATGGCTTATAAATATTCGATCGGTCAGCCAATGATGCAGCCGGACAATTCATTGAGCTATACCGGCAACTTCCTTCGTATGACCTTTGGTGTGCCCGCCGAAGAGTATGAAGTGCATCCGGCCATCGAGAAGGCGATGGATCGCATTTTCATCCTGCATGCGGACCATGAACAGAACGCTTCTACTTCGACGGTACGCCTTGCCGGCTCGTCTGGCGCCAACCCTTTTGCGTGTATTGCGGCAGGTATCGCGTGCCTGTGGGGCCCGGCACATGGTGGTGCGAACGAAGCCGCGCTTAATATGCTGCAGGAAATTGGGTCACCTGATCGCATTCCGCATTATATCGAGCGCGCGAAGGACAAGAACGATCCGTTTCGCCTGATGGGCTTTGGCCACCGCGTCTACAAAAACTATGACCCACGCGCGACTGTCATGCAACAGACGCTGCGTGAAGTGTTTGACGCGCTCAACGTTGACGATCCGGTCTTCGAAACCGCACTTCGCCTCGAAGAGCTCGCGCTGAACGATGACTATTTCCGAGAGAAAAAGCTGTTCCCGAACGTTGACTTCTATTCGGGCATCATTCTCAGCTCGATCGGTTTCCCAACAACGATGTTCACCGCACTCTTCGCTCTCGCACGCACCGTAGGCTGGGTTGCCCAGTGGAATGAAATGATATCCGATCCCGCGCAGGTAATCGGACGTCCGCGCCAACTCTACACAGGCCCGACAGAGCGCGACTATGTACCGGTGGGTCAGCGCTAAGCCGTGGGAACGCGCATTCTAAAATTCGTCATGATGGTATTCGGCGTCGCGCTGGTGTTGTCAGGCGGATTGTGGGCTCTCCAAGGCCTCGGTATTGTGATGTGGCCTGCGGAAAGCTTTATGCTCGCAGATCGCAGCTGGGCACTTTACGGCGGCATCACCGTGCTTGTCGGACTTGTGCTGCTATGGGGCTCAAGCCGCATCGGGCGTTGAACTGCCGCGATTCAGATTGCCTTTTTACCAGCTGGTAGCTCTAGCGTGAAAATTGCGCCTATTCCGGGCGTGCTTTTCACGTCGAGAGATCCTGACATTGCCTCCGCCAAACGCCGGGAAATGTAGAGGCCCAAGCCTGATCCACCGTCGCCGGAACGTCCCAGACGTTCAAACTTGGCGAACACACGCTCCAGCTGTCCAGGCGACAGACCGGGGCCTTCGTCTGAAACGGCTATACTGGCCTTGCTGGATCCAACCTTGGAAACCGCAACTGTCACAGTGCTGCCTTCAGGCGAATAGTTGATCGCATTGCCCATCAAATTGAGCACCACCTGCAATATGCGTTTCGCGTCGCCGCGTGCGCTTACTCTCTCGCCAATTTCCGGTCCGACCAATTCGATCGACTTCGCTTGTGCTCTGGCATGCAGCATCTTGATCGCCTGATGCGCGACATCCTCAAGATTAAGGTCTTGTGACACAACCTTGAAATTGGGAGATTCTACCGCTTCCAGATCATTGAGATCATCGAGCAAAGCTGCCAGATGACGTCCAGCGGATGCGATATCACTCGCGTATTCAGCATACTCCTGACGAATCGGTCCAGCCAGACGGCCGCGAATCTTGTCTGCGTTGGCAATGATGCGAGCGACTGGCTGCCGCAGCGCAGGCGCTAGAGCATTCCCAACCAGTTGAGAGCTGCCGCTTTGCTCTCCAGGCTTCTCAGCTTCAATCAGCGGTTGTTCGGCCACCAAAAGCAACTCGAAACCTCTTGGAATGATCTGATCACTGCCAACGGGGATCAGACGTGCAAACCAATTGCGCGGCGATCCCTCAACCTTGCACTTCGCACCGTCAAGCAAACGCCAGTGAAGCGGTTGCTTATAAGCGATATCGACCAGAGTGACATATTCTGTCCAGATTTTGCCGGACGCTTTGCGCGTCTTGCCAAACAGCTGGGCCAGGTCCGGTGCGTCCCCCTCGCCCGCAAGAAGCCGCTGCTTGCCGTCGAGACGCGCGGAAAATTCCGCTGTCGCTCGGTCAATCGCATCCTGACGCGAAGCTGCTTCCCGGTCGTCTTCACCGCCAACGGTTTCGCGGCGCCAATTTTCAATCAGTATTTCGCAGCCGCCGCCTGCTTCATCGCCAGACGGACGAATCCGGACATAGCCGGTGATGCGCCCATCACCATCTGACGCACTGAATTCGCGAGCCAAACGCAATCCCATGGCGCGGCCTTGTTGGACCAGCTCAAGCAGTTCTGGAATGGCGAGCTTGCCTGGCACCGCACCGCCACATCGCTGCTGCAATTCAGCCAAGGGCTGATCCGCTGAAAGCAAACGATCCTCGTGATCGGTGACGCCGCGAGCAGCCAGAAGAGTATCTGGGGTTTCCACGGAGGCTTACCCTACCCTGTCAGCAGGGGTGCCGGCAATCAACGACAGAGCTCTTTCCTGCGAGATGGCATCTGCGCCTCTTGGCATGGCCAAATCGCTCTGGATCAAGAGAAACTGCTTGCGCATTTCCTCTGGTTTCAAGCCGGCAGCGCGCAGCGCCAAGGCCAGTCGTGTGGCCTGGCGTTCATGACATGACAGCACAGCCAATTCGCGCGATTGCTTCGATGCGCGGGCAAGACCGCTCACGAAAAGTGCAAATCCGGCATGCTCCAGATCGATTGCGGAACGCAATCCATGCCCCAGCGAACCGATCAGTCGTGTTAGCATTCCTAAACGCGAACTGCTCTCGTCATAGCCGCCACGCAGAACCTGTAAGACGCGTTCCCTCTGTATGGATTCGGCATCTCCACGCATTGCAGACCATTGAGCGAGAGTGACATGAAAGAGCTCTGCCGGAAGTTCAGCAAGCGGCAAATTCATCCGGCGTTGAACTTGAACAAATCGCGCCTGCGCCGTCATTGCTCCCATGGCTAGCTCGGCCATGTTCTCATCCGGTGACGCGATGAGCTCTTGCAGCAAAGGTGTAAGAACCTGATCAATCCCATGGGTTTGTTCCAATTGCTCGGCCAATTGGCTTTCCATGGCAATGGCGTAGCAATGGCTGACCAGAGTGCTGCTGCCCGCCAGCTTGCCGGCCAGCTCGTCCGTGACTGACAGCTCAAGTTGGCGGGAGCCACCAGAAACTTCGGCTTCGGTGCGCAGTATCTGGATTGCCAGGTTCCCAAGCATGCCGCGCATCCGCGCAACAAGATCTTCGCTCACCAGGGCTTGACCGCTCGATGAGAGCAAATGACTGAGCACCGGCGCAACGCCTGCAACCGCAACGTCCGCTCGCGCCAACTCATGGCGCAAGTCGGCCACTGCCGCTTGGGTTTCGTCTGCGTGGGTCACAGTATTGCTCATCGCTCGCGTATAGCACGGTTTGGTTAAGCCTCCGTTATCTGAGATTCGCGTTGGAAATACAGCGACAAAGCCAGGATCACGAGGGATATACCGCCTAATCCAAGATCGACCAGGTGAAAAGCACTGATTCCCGCCATGAACAGTGCGAAGATTCCCCGGTCAGTCAGTAAGCGTGACAGCGGTGCCTTCCAGGTTCTTTCGCCCAATCGCAACATTCCGATGGCCAGAACTGGCAGGAATAACTCTGTGGCAGCCTCGGCCACAATGAACGGCCAGGAAAGGGCACCAATCAAAAAAAAATCCTTCAATAAACCAAACCACTTACGCGTGGATTTTGGCACGGCACCGCGAAGCAAGTTCTTCATTCTAAGCATCCCTTCGCGGGTTTCAGATGCAAGAATGGAAAGCGCCAAAAACAATAACGCCCACGGCATTACATTAAAAAAGGTCGCAACAGCCGCTGCTGCGAAACTGACGGCGCTTAGCGCGCCAAAGATTAATGAACCGTGATCCAGCCCGTCAGGCGCCAGGAAGCGCGCAATTCTGCGACTCATTGCCCTGGTGGGCTCCCACCAGGAAACTCGTTCCGCACTGCTTTTAAGAAGCGATTGCTCTCGTTCCGCTAGCTTGGAGCCTTCGCGGAGCAAAAGCCATTCGCCCGTTTCGAGGTGGGATGCATCGAGCGGGACCAGTTTAACCGCGGATTGCAAGGCAAGCCGCAACAATAGCGAAACGGTGTCGCTGTCTTCAGGCATGTGCGCGAGTTGTTCTACAATCTGGCCCCGCGCAACAAAAATTCCTCCCCATGCATGCGCCGCGTCAATCCGCTCAAATCCAGCCTCGATGCCTGCGGTATCTGGTAAAACCAGCACGCCACGCTGGCCCGTCAGCAAGGCAGCCACTTGAGCCCGGTCGGCAATCAATCCATCCGCAATGACCATGAGTTCCTGATCCGCAGACAGCAACGACACCAACGGCAATGGTCCCGATATTGTGTGAAATTCTCCACCAAACTGCTGAATTTGATCCTTGAGTTCTTCAAACGCCTCAAGCTTCGCATCTGTCAGGCAGATAAACCGCTCGCAGCCCAGATCGTGCGCCATGTCTATCTGCCACGACAGCAACATACGTCCGCCTAATCGGGCAAACCCGCGGCGCTTGCCATCCGGCAATGTCTCAAGACAAGAGATCAGTGCTGTGCGCAATGTAATAGGCCCCCAGTTCGGATAGCCTTTGTTAAGCGCTAAAGCATCGCTCTGCCAAGCACGCGATTAGGATTGTCGGTTAATTCCGAATGGCGCCGGGTCATGCCCGCGCAACGCGGCAATGGCAGCTTCGATCCGCCGTGTGACTACAGGATCACCCGGCGCACAGGTCAACGCTTCTTCCGCTGCATCAAACAGCGTTTCTGCGTGGAAACTGGCGGCAAGACCCTTCAAACGCATGGCTGCGACCTGCCAATTGCCGTCGCAACGTGAACGCTTGAGCAGATCCAGTTGCTTGTCTGCGCTTTCGACCAGCGCAGTGCGCAGCTCGGCCAAAAGGCCGATATCCTGCCCCGTAGCTGCTGCAAGGGTCGCATCCAGTGATCCACTTTCATAAGCCATATTTCAGCAGATATCCGAGAAAGGGTTAAAGCAGGGTTTATCCTTTCCGAAAATCGGCTAGATTCCCCAAATGACGGGAAAGTGGCAAATCAAGGCCGTAGGCCAAGAGACGGTGCAGGAAGCACCTGTGGATTCAGCAGAAAATGTGGCTGAAGAGCCGATTGTACTGGAGGAGGAATGGATTTCCGAAGGGGAAGAGTTCGAACCCGCTCCACGCACCCGCTGGATCGATCGGCTTGTCCCCATGACCGCCGTTATTGCGATGCTCACATGGACTGGCTTCTTTGCCTGGGCGTTCCGCAACGACATAATCACAGGGGGTACCTCACAGCAGTGGATCGGTTGGATCATCAATTGGGCTGTCCCGATGCTGCTGATCTCGATCTTCTGGCTGCTTTCAATGCGCAACAGTCGCCGCGAGGCGCAGCGCTTTGGCGACACGGCGCAGATGCTGCGCCAGGAATCTCAAGCGCTGGAAGATCGTTTGGGGGCTGTGAACCGCGAGCTGTCTCTTGCGCGCGAATTTCTTGGTAGCCAATCGCGCGAACTTGATTCTCTCGGCAGGATCGCAAGCGAACGGATTTCAACCCATGCGAGCGAACTCCAGTCTCTCATCAAGAGCAATGGCGCTCAGGTCGAGGCCATCGCAAGTGTCAGCGATACTGCGCTGACAAATATGTCTAAATTGCGCGATGATCTTCCGGTCATTGCCAATTCGGCACGTGATGTATCCAATCAGGTTGGGCAAGCCGGACGAACGGCGCATGAACAGTTGGAACACCTGGTTTCCGGATTTGAGCGTCTCAATGAGTTTGGCAAGGCTAGCGAACGTCAGCTAAGCGCGCTGTCAGGCAAGATCGAAACTACCTTGGCTGGCTTTGCGACACAGCTTGATAGCATTGAACATGCCGCCGAAGCACGGTTTGCCGGCCTGCAAGAGCAGTCAGATGCCTTCCGTGTTGAGCTGGAGGGTCGCGAGGTTGATGCGTTGGCAGCGATGCGCAGGCGTTCGGATGATCTGCGCCAGTCGGTCATAAGCATGGCTGAGGAACTCGCGGATCAGGAAACTGCACAAATCGGCCATTTGCAGATGCGGTTGGATACTCTGCGTGAAGGCAGCGAAGAAGTAACATCCTCTTTCGCGCGGTCTCAAGACGATGCTTTGGACAAATTGCGCGCCAGAAAATCGGAATTTCAAGAGGAAATTGCCGAGGTTGTCTCGCGGTTGGACCAATTGGATCAACAGGCAATCAATGCCTCACGAGATCGCGTCAAGGCGCTTCATATTGAAGCAAGCGAATTTGATGACCGGATTGCGGCACGAAATGCCCGCTTCGAAGAAGAGATGGCCCGGAGACAACACGGTTTTGAAACCCGTGAAACTCAGGCCAGCGAAGTGCTGGCCCAGCGCCTGACTGATCTTGATGAAATGCTGGCAGAACGCAGTGAGGCACAGAACGAGCGCCTCGAGAGACTGGTGTCATACGGGGCTGACGTAACCACCAAACTTGAAGAGCTTAACACACTGCTTGCCGCCATGGCAGAACAAGCGGAAGCCACACAGGATGTACTCGACGCGGGCACCGTTGGTTTTGGCGAGCACGTTTCAACGCTTCGCAGCGATCTGAATGCAAGCGGGAAGACAATCGGAGAACTGACCGAATCCGGTGTTCGGCTGCTGGAAATCATTCAGTCAAGTGCGCGCGAGGCCAGAGAAACTCTGCCCGCTGCAGTCGGCAAGGCTAGTGACAAACTCAATCAAATTGAACAGCAAGCAGTTGCACTTCGGCAAAGCGTTGATGCCGCGCATGATCGAAGCGCGGGACTGTCAGACTATGTGATTTCAGCGAGCGAGGGCTTGAATCGTGCCGATGAACAAATCACGTCGTTGAACGACAAGCTTGCTGATAACTCCAGTGAGAGCCTGACCCAAATTTCAAACCTTCGTCGCGCTTTGGGTGCCTTGGGCGAAGAAAGCGACCGTGTCAGCGCTCGAGCGAGCGAAAATCTGCAATCGGCCATCGCCGAGCTTGAGAAGGCCGCGCGGAGCGCGTTTGCTGCAATCGAAAGTGGATCCGGCGAGCGGCTGGAAAACTTGGCCGGAGAAATCGGCGCGAAAGCAAGTGCTGCAATCGAACGTAGCCTTCGCACGGAAGGAGATGCTGCGGTCGAGCGACTTGAGGAAGCCTCAACGCGTGCGAATGAGCATGTCCAAGCGACCACAGCCAGCCTGCGCGATCAGCTGGTCAAGGTGAATGAATTGGTTAGCAATCTGGAAGAACGCGTGGCCCGTGCACGAGAGCATGCGGGCGAGAAGGTGGATAATGATTTTGCGCGCCGGATGGCATTGATCACCGAGAGCCTCAATTCCAACGCCATCGATATCGCAAAAGGCCTGTCGCAAGACGTTAGCGACACCGCATGGGCCGCATATCTGAAGGGTGATCGTGGGGTTTTCGCCCGAAAATCTGTGCGCTTGGTAAGCAATATAGAAGCGCGGGAAGTCGTAGAGCTTTTCGAAGCCGATCATGACTTCCGCGAGCATGTAAGCCGTTACATCCATGACTTTGAAAGCATGCTGCGCAATGTGCTTTCAACTCGCGATGGTAATGCCCTGGGAGTTACCCTGCTAAGTTCGGATATCGGAAAGCTATACGTTGCCCTTGCACAGTCGATAGAGCGTTTGCGGGATTAAACCGGCCACATTTCGCTTAACGTTGGCTTGGTGGATCCGGGAAGATATTGAGAGCATCAACAGTCACCCAGCCATAGACATAATTGGCCACGTAAATTGTAGTCGATGCTGCTGCGATTACTGTTGCCTGCAACGCGTGGCGTCCCGGGCGGAAGCCAACAGGCGCGCTATCGGCCTGCCCGGGAATCTTGGGCAATCCGGCTTCATCATGAGTTTTGATGCCGAATGGCAGCATGACGAATGCCGTCATCACCCAGAACAAGGCATAAATTGCAACGACCGACGTCCATTCCATCAATCTTGTTCCTCAAGCATTAGCACACGAACCTGGGGCTTTTTACCAGACCAGCGTTGAGCCGCGCGCCGGGCTGCAAGACGCGCGGCTTCGTAAACGGCAGCGGGGTCGCGGCTCACCTGACCGCGCAGCCGCTTCAAAGCATCGCGAACGTCCGAAACAGCTTCTGCAACGAAGTCTTCCAGATCCTCTTCGAGCGGAAGTCCAACCGCTTCGATGGTCGGGTTGCGGTGCTGATCGAGTACAACAAACAGCATGCCTTCACGCGCAATGCGACGGCGCATTGTGATCGCCTCACCATCAGCAGGCGCAATGATATCGCCATCCAAAACAAGCCGCCCTGCCCGCACTTCGGCAATTTTGCCGGGATAGCCCGGGGCAAGGCGCACGATATCGCCATTCTTCTGAACGATATTGGCCAATATGCCCTTGGCGTGGCCAAGTCTCGCTTGCTCATGCATGTGCCTGATTTCGCCGTGAACCGGAACCAGAATTTCGGGTTTGAGCCAATCGTAGAGCGCTTCGAGCTCCGGTCTTCCGGGGTGACCAGAAACGTGGATTGCGCTTTGGCGATCCGTGACCATTACGATCCCGCGATCAGCCAGTTGGTTCATCACTCGCCCAATGGCGATCTCGTTTCCTGGGATTTGCCGGCTGGAGAACAGGATCACGTCACCAGGCGCCAGCTCTAGCGGGTGATTGCCTTCAGCTACCCTCGCCAGCGCCGCACGCGGTTCGCCCTGCCCACCGGTTGCGATGATCAGCACCTGGCCGCGCGGCAAGCCCATCGCCGTATCAAAATCGATTGGTTCAGGAAAATCCTGTAGATACCCGTTCTCTTGTGCGACGCTGATAATCCGATCAAGCGAGCGCCCAGCTACGCACAGCTGCCGGCCCGTTTCGCGCGCCACCTCGCCTAAAGTCTGCAATCGGGCGACATTGGACGCGAAGGTGGTCACCATCACGCGCTTACCGCTGTGCTTGGCAACTTCTTCCATCAGACTGCGGTGCACCGCACCTTCCGAGCCGCTGGCTTTGGGATTGAAGACATTGGTGCTGTCGCAAACCAGCGCGAGTACACCTTCCTCGCCGATTTCGCACAGCTCTTCCTCTGTGGTCGGCTCTCCGATGATCGGCTCTTCGTCTAGCTTCCAGTCACCTGTGTGGAAGATGCGTCCATAGGGCGTGTCAATTTTCAGCGCATTTCCCTCGGCAATCGAGTGTGCGAGAGGAATGTAAGTGATATCGAACGGGCCGAGGTTGAATTCGCCGTGATCTTCCTCAACGATGAACAGATCAACCTCCTTGGAAAGCCCCGCTTCTTCCAACTTGCGCCGCACCAGCTCTGCGGTGAATGGCGTTGCGTAGAGCGGCACGCCCAATTCAGCCGCAAAATACGGCACAGCGCCGATATGATCCTCATGTCCATGAGTCAGGACAATCCCGAGCAGGTCTTTCGCGCGCTCTTCGATGAATTCCAGATCAGCGAAAACCAGATCAACACCAGGATAGACATCGCCTGAGAATGTCATCCCCAGATCCACCATCAGCCACTTGCCGTCGCAACCGTAGAGATTGACATTCATGCCAATCTCACCCGATCCGCCAAGCGCGAGGAAGAGCAGCTCTTTTTCCGGTGTGAAGTCTTTCTTCACGAGGTGGCATGCTCCGCCAGAATTGCGAGCCCCTGAATAGTCAGATCAGCATCGACATAGTCAAAGATATCGGTTTTCTCATCAAACAGGATCGCGAGCCCACCGGTGGCTACAATCTTGGCCGGGCGGCCGATCTCTGCCTGCATGCGTGCGATCAATCCTTCCATCATGGCGACATGCGCCCAAAAGATGCCAATTAGCATCTGATCCTCTGTATTGCGCCCGATCACGCTGTCATCGTCAGGCGCGCGGATTGCGATGCGCGGCAGTTTCGCGGTCTTGCCGACCAGCGCATCAAGCGACAGGTTGATGCCCGGTGCGATGATTCCGCCCTTGTAAGTGCCATTGAAATCAATCGCTTCGAATTTGGTTGCAGTGCCAAAATCAACCACGATCAGATCGCCGTCATATTTGTCATGCGCGGCCAATATATTGAGCGCCCTATCCGCCCCAAGTGAACTGGGTTGATCAACATCAATGGCGAAGGGCCATTCAGCGGCCCCTTGCCCGGCAATCAATGGCGTTATGCCGAAATACTTCTCCGACAGTACATTAAGGTTGTGGTTCGCGCGCGGGACAACTGATGCGTAAATGATCTGCGTGATCTCTTCACGCTTTACGCCTTCGATCTCGAGCAATTGCAGCAGCCACACTGCATACTCATCTCCTGTGCGGCGAGGGTCTGTCGCAATGCGCCAGCGTGCCTTGATCTCACGCCCTTCAAAAAGCGCAAAAACGACATTCGTGTTTCCGACATCAGCTGCAAGCAGCATTGCGAACTCCTAATCCAAATTCACGTCACCGGCGTGGACAGTGTGGGTCTTGCCATCGCTGTCACGCAACAGCAAGGAACCACTAGCATCCAATCCTGCGAATTCACCCGTGACCCTGTCACCAGAGGGATCATGAACTGTTAGCAGAGTGCCCTTTGGATGGCCGGCCGCCTGCCAACGACGTATCAAAAGCTCCAGACCGTGACTGCGCCACCGCTCCAGTTCAACGGCGAATGACTTGGCGAGGCGATCCGCGAAATCCTCTAACTCCGGCGTAGCGGTGACTTCCGACAGGCTGATCGTCCTGCGATCCGGCAGGTCTGGTGCTGCGCGCAGATTCACACCTATTCCCACCACCACCGTGTTGGCTTGCGATTCAAGCAATATCCCGCACAGCTTTGCACCGCGAAGCAATAGGTCATTCGGCCATTTCAGCGTCAGTGCGGACGGATCGGGGCAAAATGGCAGCAAAGCCTCGTAGACCGCGAGGCCGCTCAACAACGCGAGAGTGTGCGCGGGCGGATCGCTTTCTGCCGGGCGCACAATGGTAGAGCCCATGAAATTGCCCGCACCGTCAAACCATTTCCGCCCTTGCCTGCCGCGGCCTGAAACCTGACGGCGCGCAGCCAGCCAGTCACCTTCGCGCAGCGCCTCACCCGCGCTCAAGCCCGCGAGCAGATCAGCATTGGTGGAGCCGGTTTCGTCTACGAAATGGATCAAGAGGCAAGGAACAGCGCGCTTGCCGCTTTATCAGCCAGATCGCCCAGCGATGGCGTTAGCAGATAACCGAGCGGCGAAATGATAAGCGAAGTGATGCCCAGCACCGCCCAATGCGTTTTTTCGTTCTTGCCCGTAACAAGGCCCGCAGAGTCATCAAACATGATGATCTTGCACACCTTAAGGTAATAGAACGCGCCGATCACGCTGGCCGCAATGCCGATTGCAGCAAGCCAGATCAGATCCGCCTCCACCGCGGCCTGGAAAACCACAAACTTGCCCCAGAAACCGAACAGCGGCGGAATGCCGGCCAGGCTCAGCATCAGGAAAAAAATGCTCCAGCTCAGCAGCGGTTGCTCACGCACCATGCCCGCCATTCCGGATATACTCTCAACCGAAGTGCCCGCAGCATCCTTCAGCATTAGGACAGCAACAAAGCTGCCCAATGACATGGCCATGTATATCCACAGATAGACCATCATTGCCGATGCACCCTGCGTCGTCGCGGCGGCCAATCCGATCAAGATAAAGCCGACATTGTTGATCGAACTGAACGCGAGCAGGCGCTTGATGCTTTCCTGTCCGATCGCACCCAGCGCACCGACCACGATCGAAGCCAAGGCAATGAAAATCACGATCTGACGCCATGCATCAACTTGAGCGCCGAATACTTCCAGCGCGACGCGTGCGGTCAAAGCAACCGCAGCAACCTTGGGTGCTGTCGCGAAGAAGGCCGTAACCGGGGTTGGAGCGCCTTCATAAACATCTGGTGTCCACATGTGGAACGGAACGGCGGATATCTTGAATGCAAGGCCCACCAGCACGAATACGATACCGAACAATGCTCCAGTCGAGAGATCGCCAGACAGTGCGGCAGACACGCCAACAAAGCTGGTGCTGCCGGTAAAGCCATAGAGCAAGCTCATGCCGTAAAGAAGGATGCCCGATGCCAGAGCGCCAAGTACGAAATACTTCAGGCCCGCTTCGGCTGATTTGTCATCATTGCGCAGGATTGATGCAAGAACGTATGCGGCAAGGCTGTTGAGTTCCAAGCCAAGGTACAGCGTCAGGAAATCACCAGCGGAAACCATGATGCTCATTCCCAGCGCCGCGAACGCGATCAGGACCGGATATTCAGCGCGCATGGCGTTGTGGCGATTGAAGTAGGCCGGAGCCACCAACAGGCACCCTATCGCGCCGAGATAGATTAGCGACTTGGCAAATGCGGAGAATGCATCTGCTCGCATCAGATCGCCAAAGGCGTGGGTGTCCGGCCCCATAAGGCCATCGTGCAAGGTCGGAACCAGCAATATGCCGGCAGCAAACAAACCGAGGCATGCCAAATAGGTATTGAGCTGCGCGCGCTTGTCACCGCCCCATGCCGCAATCAGCAGCAAGATCATGCCAGTACCGGTCAGCACAAGCTCAGGTGCGATCAACGCAAAGGAGGCTGCAAAGTCCATTAGTGGGCTCCCTCCGTTCCGTGTTCTTCGCTGTCATGCGACATTTCATTGGCGATCACGCCGGTCGGCTGGCCAATCACTAGCTGGCTATCTCCTTCTGGGGCCGCGCGCGCAAGGCGGGCTTCAAGCGCCGCAATATCCTGCCGCATAGGTGCAAGGAAGCTTTCAGGGTACACACCCATCCACAGCACGGCCGCAGCGATCGGTGCGAGCATGATCCATTCACGCTTGTCCAGATCAAGCATGGAGGCGGCATCGGCGTTTTTTTGCTCGCCGAAAGCAACACGGCGATACAGATACAGCATATAGCCTGCGCCCAGAATGATGCCCGTGGTGCACACAAAGGCGACCCAGGTCGAAATCTTGTAGATCCCTGCCAGCGCAAGGAATTCGCCGACAAAGTTGCTGGTTCCCGGCAAGCCGATGCTAGCCATCGTGAACAGCAGGAAGAAAAGCGCGTAATACGGCATGTTGATGCTGAGGCCGCCGTAACGCGAAATCTCGCGCGTATGCAGACGGTCGTAGATAACACCCACGCAGAGGAACAGCGCGCCAGAGACAAGACCGTGGCCGAGCATGATCATCATCGCGCCTTCCAGCCCTTGCACGTTGAACGCAAACAAGCTGGCTGTCACGATCGCCATGTGCGCGACTGAGGAATAGGCAATCAGCTTTTTCATATCGTGCTGAACCAGCGCAATCAGGCTGGTCACCACCACGGCAATCATCGACAGTGCGAAGATCAACCACGCCAGTTGTGCGCTTGCTTCCGGGAACATCGGCAGGCTGAACCGGATGAAGCCATATCCGCCAAGCTTCAACAAAACGCCCGCCAGAATGACTGAACCGGCAGTCGGCGCCTGAACGTGCGCATCGGGCAGCCAGGTGTGCACCGGCCACATCGGCATCTTGACTGCAAAGCTGGCGAAGAAGGCCAGAAACAGCCAGAATTGTGCCTTCGGATCGAAGTCATACTGCATCAATGTCGGAATGTCCGACGTGCCCGCAGTGTTCACCATCCAGAACATTGCGATCAGCATCAGTACCGAGCCGAGCAAAGTGTAGAGGAAGAATTTATAGCTCGCGTAAATGCGGTTGTCCCCGCCCCACACGCCGATGATCAGATACATCGGGATCAGGCCAGCTTCAAAGAAGATGTAGAACAGGAACATGTCCTGCGCGGCAAAGACGCCGATCATCAGGACTTCCATGATCAGGAACGCAGCCATGTACTCTCCAACGCGCTTCTGGATCGCCTCCCAACTGGCAAGGATACAGATCGGCATAAGTAATACGCTGAGCATGATCAGCATCAGCGCGATACCATCAATTCCAAGCGCGTATTCGAAGCCCGCGAACAACGGCGCGGTTTCGGTAAACTGCCACTGCGCGCCACCGATGTCGTAGTTGACCCACAGCACAATGCCGAGCGCCAGATTGACCAGCGTCGCGACCAACGCAGTCATGCGCGCCGCCTGCGCCTCAAGAAAGAAACACGCGATACCCGCAATCAACGGGACCAGCAGCATTGCGGAAAGGATTGGAAAGCCTTCCATCAGAACAGGACCCATGTAATTGCCGCGACCAGGCCGAGCAGCATGATCAGCGCGTAGCTATTGAGATAACCGGACTGCACCTTCTTCGCGACGAGAGCGCCACGCTGAACCAGCCATGCGGCACCGTTCGGACCGAAGCGGTCGATCGTGCCTTCATCGCCCTTCTTCCAGAAGATGCGGCCAAGCCAGAAAGCCGGTTTCACGAAGACGAGATGATAGAGCTCGTCAAAGTACCACTTGTTGTAAACGAAGCGGTGAATGACGCGGAATTGCTCCACGAACTTGCCCGGGATTGATGTGTCTTTGATGTAAGCGAACCATGCTGTGACAAAGCCCACTATCATCACGAATGTCGCGGTCAGCTTCACCCATGTCGGTACGGCGTGCAGCGCATGGATAAGGTTCTCGTTGAAATAGATCGAGCCCCCCCAGAACGCGCCGTTCACAGCTTCAGCAGACCCATCGATGAACGGATATTTGAAGACGTAGCCAGCGAAGATTGCGCCCACGGTCAACACACCCAGCGGGATCAGCATCGAAATCGGGCTTTCATGCGGGTGATAGCCGCCTGTCGTGTCCTCACCTGCCTCTTCCGGTGTCTTGTGCACTGAGTGCTGAATATGCTCGCTCTCGATCCAGCGCGGCTTGCCGTAGAAGGTCAGGAACACCAGGCGCCAGCTGTAGAAGCTGGTCAACAGTGCTGCCACAGCGCCAGCCCAGAAAGCGAACATTGCCATATCGGTGCCGCGCGCAAATGCCGCCTCGAGAATCGCATCTTTCGAATAGAAACCTGCGAAACCAAAGACGCCCAATACACCCACGCCGGTGATCGCGAGCGTGCCGGCCATCATTGCATAGAATGTGAGCGGGATCTTCTTACGAAGGCCACCGTAATAGCGCATGTCCTGCTCGTGATGCATCGCGTGGATCACGGAGCCTGCACCGAGGAACAGCAGTGCCTTGAAGAACGCGTGCGTGAACAGGTGGAACATAGCCGCGCCATAGGCGCCCACACCCGCTGCAAAGAACATGTAGCCCAACTGAGAGCAGGTCGAGTACGCGATCACCCGCTTGATGTCCCACTGCGTGGTGCCGATAGTGGCCGCGAAGAAACATGTCGCGGCGCCGACGAAGATCACCATGCTGAGCGCCACTGGGGCTGCTTCGAACATCGGCGAAAGGCGGCACACCATGAATACGCCCGCGGTTACCATGGTCGCGGCGTGGATCAACGCAGAAACCGGCGTCGGACCTTCCATTGCGTCCGGCAACCAAGTGTGCAGACCCAGCTGCGCGGATTTACCCATCGCACCGATGAACAATAGCACGCACAGAATATCCATCGTGTGCATCCGGTAGCCCAAGAACCCGATGGTCGAACCGGTCATTCCGGGGGCTACCGCGAGGATTTCCGGGATCGACGTGGTCTGAAACACCAACCACGTTCCGAAAATGCCGAGCATAAAGCCAAGGTCGCCCACGCGGTTGACGACAAAGGCCTTGATCGCGGCGGCATTGGCGCTGGGTTTCTTGAACCAGAAACCGATCAGCAGATAGGATGCGAGGCCAACCCCTTCCCAACCGAAGAACATCTGAACGAGGTTGTCCGCCGTTACCAGCATCAACATCGCGAAGGTGAACAGCGAAAGGTACGCGAAGAAGCGCGGCTGATCCGGGTCTTCCTCCATATAGCCCCAGCTATACAGGTGAACGAGTGCAGATACCGTGGTGATCACCACCAGCATGACCGCAGTCAACGCATCAACACGCAGAGCCCAGTCAAACGATAGCGTGCCGCTCTCCACCCATTTCAGGACTGGAACGACGCTCGCCTCCATGCTGCCAGTAAGAAAGCCGACGAAGATCGGCCAGCTTAGGATACAGCTGATGAAAAGCGCGCCTGTGGTCAGCGACTTGGCAATTGTATTGCCAAGCATGCGATTACCCAGCCCCGCGACGATAGCCGCGAGCAAGGGCAGGAATACGATGAGAAGGATCGGATGCACTTGGTCTTATCCCTTCATCTGCGTCGCATCGTCGACCGCGATAGTGCCGCGGTTACGGAAATAGATGACCAAAATCGCCAGTCCGATAGCCGCTTCTGCAGCAGCGACGGTCAGCACGAACATCGCGAAGATCTGACCCACCAGATCATTCATGAAAGCGCTGAAACCAACCAAGTTGATATTCACTGCAAGCAGGATCAGCTCGACCGACATCAGGATGACGATCACATTCTTGCGATTGATAAAAATGCCCATCACGCCCAGCACAAACAGGATCGCGCTGACGGTGATATAATGCTCGATGCCGATCACAGCTCGACCCCCTTGCCCGTTTCAGGGTTCTTCATGACTGTCGCATCTTCGGGACGACGGCGGATTTGCTTGCCGATATCTTGTCGCGCGCGGGCGTTGTCCGGACGCTTACGATGGGTCAGCACAATAGCGCCGATCATTGCCACGAGCAGGATGATGCCCGCCACTTCGAACAGGAAAATATAACGGCCATATAGCAGCGCGCCGATCGCCTCGATATTGCTCATGCCCAGCGGCTGTGCAGCAGTGCCATTGGGCGTTCCCAGCTCCAGCCCGCCTGCATTGTAAGCCACGATCCCGATGAACAGCTCTGCAAAAAGGATCAGCGCGACGAGCAGGCCAAGCGGGAAGTTGTTGATGAAACCCGCCCTCATAGCGGCGAAATCGATGTTGAGCATCATCACCACGAACAGGAAAAGCACCGCCACTGCGCCAACGTAAACAATCACCAGCAGCATCGCGATAAATTCAGCACCCACCAGCACCATCAAGCCCGCACCATTGAAGAATGCGAGGATGAGCCAGAGCACGGAGTGCACCGGATTGCGTGCGGTGATCACCAGCAGCGCGCTGCCGATCATCAAACCTGCGAACAGGTAAAAGGCTAAGGTTTGTATCATGACCCCTGTTTCTCTTCGCGGCGGCGGTTAGCGATACGGCGCATCGGCTTCAAGGTTCGCGGCAATTGCACGTTCCCACTTGTCCCCGTTGGCCAGCAGCTTCGCCTTGTCGTAGAGCAGCTCCTCACGTGTTTCGGTGGCGTATTCGAAGTTCGGACCTTCAACGATCGCATCCACCGGGCAGGCTTCCTGACAGAAGCCGCAGTAGATGCATTTCGTCATGTCGATGTCATAGCGCGTGGTGCGGCGGCTGCCATCGTCACGCGGCTCGCTCTCGATGGTGATCGCTTGCGCCGGGCATACCGCTTCGCACAGCTTGCACGCGATGCAGCGTTCCTCGCCATTGGGATAACGGCGTAGCGCATGCTCCCCGCGGAAACGCGGAGAAAGCGCGTTCTTCTCGAACGGATAGTTGATCGTGAACTTAGGCTTGAAGAAATACTTCAGCGTCAGCGCATGCGCCTTCAGGAATTCCCAAAGGGTAAAACTTTTGATGAGATGTGTGACGGTGCTCATTTTACAAAATGCCCCGTAGCCATGAGGTAGCCGGAAATGACCGCAACAAAGATCAGGCTCATCGGCAGGAAGACTTTCCAGCCCAGACGCATCAATTGGTCATAGCGGAAGCGCGGAACGGTAGCCCAAATCCAGCTGAACAGGAAGAAGAAGAGCAGGGTCTTGCCCAGCAGCCAGATGATGCCTGGCACCGCATAGAGCGGCGCCCACTCAACCGGCGGCAGCCAGCCACCCATGAACAGGATCGCGCAGAGCATGCACATCAACAGGATGTTGGCATATTCGCCAAGCCAGAACAGCGCGAAGCTCATAGAGCTGTATTCGGTCTGGAAACCGGCGACGAGCTCTGACTCGGCCTCGGTCAGGTCAAACGGTGCGCGTGCGGTTTCCGCCAGACAGCTGATGAAGAACACCACGAACATCGGGAACAGCAGCGGGTTAAAGAAGAACCCGTTGACGAAGCCGAGGCCGTGTCCGCGCTGTGCCTCGATAATACCGTTCAAGTTGAATGTGCCCGCCCACAGAACCACGCAGACCAGGATGAAGCCGATCGAAACTTCGTAGCTGATCATCTGTGCAGCGGCGCGCATTGCGGAGAAGAACGGATATTTCGAGTTCGATGCCCAGCCCGCCATCACCACGCCGTAAACACCCAGCGAACTGATCGCGAGAATGTAGAGTAGGCCGACATTGATGTCTGCCAGCACCATATGTGCGTCGAACGGAATCACCGCCCATGCGGCGAGCGCGACGGTAAAGGTCACGATCGGCGCGAGCAGGAAAATGCCCTTGTTCGCGGCGCTGGGGATGATGGTTTCCTGCAGGAATACCTTCAGGCCATCTGCAAAACTCTGCAGCAGGCCGAACGGGCCGACCACATTGGGCCCGCGCCGCATCATGACTGCGCCCAGCACCTTACGGTCCATATAGATGATCATCGCCACCGCGAGCATCACCGGGAATGCGATCAGCAGAATACCGCTGACCGTGGCAACGAACCACGCCCATTCGTAGCTCATGCCGAGGGATTGGAAGAATTCGGTCACTCTGCCGCTTCCTTCAGTTCATCACCGTGAAGCAGTTCTGCCGAGCATCGCTGCATCACCGCGCTCGCGCGGGCGATCGGGTTGGTCAGGTAGAAATCCTTGATCGGATAGGCCTCGATCACGCCTTCGACCTTCGCGCCGGATGGCGCAGCAGGTAGCGTGCCGTAATCGGCCAAGCCTTCTTCGCCCAGCGCAGGCACTTCGGCGATCATTACGCTTTGCAATTCGCCAACGCTGTCAAAGCCGACATTAACGCCTAGCGCATCGGCCAATGCGCGCAGAATTGTCCAGTCTTCGCGCGCATCACCCGGCGCGAACACGGCTTTCTCTGCGAACTGCACCCGGCCCTCTGTGTTAACGTAGGTGCCATCTTTCTCTACGTAGCTCGCCGCGGGCAGGATGATGTCGGCCGCATGCGCGCCCTTGTCACCGTGGTGCCCGATATAGACCTTCAGGCTGTCCGCATAAGGCTCGAAATTCATCTCGTCCGCGCCGAGCGACAGGATCACCTTGGGCGAAGCCGCTGCAATGTCCTTCATGCCGCCCTTTTGCGCAAAGCCGAGCATCAGCCCGCCCATGCGTGCAGCAGAGAAGTGCAGCACGTTGAAACCGTTCCAGCCCTCGCGAACGACCTTCAACTGCTCAGCAGCCGCGAGGCCCGCATGGAGCGCACCCCTCGCCAGCGCCGCGCCGCCCATGATGATTGCGGGACGTTCTGCCTCGTGGAAATGCTCGACCAGATCGCTCGGCAGGTTCGACAGCACAGAGAGGTCCGCGCCCAGGAAGGTGGCGTGGAACGTCGTCTCCCACTCTGGGCCGATCACATAGACCTTCGCGCCGTTCTTCACCGCCTTGCGCAAGCGAACATTCACCGATGGCGCTTCCCAGCGCACGTGGCTGCCCACGATCAGGATTGCGTCGGCCGTTTCGATACCGGCCAGCGTTGAATTGAAATTGACTGCCGCAAGGTTCGACACGTCATAGTCCATGCCAGTCTGGCGACCTTCGACCAGGGTCGAACCGCAAGCTTTCAGCAGCGATTTCGCCGCAAACATCGTCTCACAATCGACCATGTCGCCTGCGACAGCCGCGATGGACGACTTCGCGCCTTTGAGCTGCTTGGCGATCGCTTTGAAGGCCTCTTCCCACGTCGCAGGCTTCAAACCGCCACGTTTGCGCATGAAGACCTTGTCCAAGCGCCGCTTGGTCAGGCCATCGACCTGATAGCGTGCCTTGTCCGAAATCCATTCTTCATTGACGTCGTCATTGATACGCGGAAGTGCGCGCATCACTTCGCGGCCACGGCTGTCGATCCGGATATTCGCGCCAACGGCGTCAGAAACGTCGATGCTGAGCGTCTTCTTCAGCTCCCACGGGCGCGCTTCAAACGCATAGGGACGCGATGTGAGCGCACCCACCGGGCACAGGTCGATCACATTGGCGCTCATTTCATGCGCCGCCGCCTGCTCCAGATAGGTGGTGATCTGCATATCCTCGCCGCGATAGAGGGCGCCGATCTCGTCCACGCCCGCGATTTCCTCGCTGAAACGCACACAGCGGGTGCAGTGAATGCAGCGGGTCATGATCGTCTTGATCAATGGCCCCATATACTTCTCGGTGACGGCGCGCTTGTTTTCTTCGTAGCGCGAACCACCCCTGCCATAGGCCACCGCCTGATCTTGCAAATCGCATTCGCCGCCCTGATCGCAAATCGGGCAATCGAGCGGGTGATTGATAAGCAGGAACTCCATCACGCCTTCGCGCGCGGTCTTCACCATCGGTGTATCCGTGCGGATTTCCTGACCTTCGCCGGTCGGCAGCGCGCAAGAGGCCTGCGGCTTGGGCGGCCCGGGCTTCACTTCCACCAAGCACATCCGGCAGTTACCGGCGATACTTAAACGTTCGTGGTAACAGAAGCGCGGTATTTCCTTGCCCGCCATCTCGCACGCCTGCAGCACAGTCGTGCCCGCGGGAACCTCGATTTCCTGTCCGTCTACGGTGACCTTAGGCATTACTCAGCGGCCTCCTGGAACTTCGCATTATGCTCGTGGATCCGGCGCTCCAGCTCTGGGCGGAAATGGCGGATCAGACCCTGGATCGGCCATGCCGCTGCATCGCCCAGCGCGCAGATGGTGTGGCCTTCAACCTGTTTGGTGACCTGCTGCAGCATATCGATTTCCTCGATCGCTGCATCGCCGGTGCGCAGGCGCTCCATCATCCGCCACATCCAGCCTGTGCCCTCGCGACACGGGGTGCACTGGCCGCAGCTTTCGTGCTTGTAGAAATAGCTCAAGCGGCTGATCGCACCGACGATATCGGTCGATTTGTCCATGACGATAACGGCGGCCGTACCCAAGCCGGAGCCAAGTTCACGCAAACCGTCAAAGTCCATCGGTGCGTCCATAATTTCCTTCGCAGGAACCAATGGGACCGAGGAACCACCCGGAATCACCGCCAGCAAATTGTCCCAACCGCCAGTGATGCCGCCGCAATGCTTCTCAATCAGCTCCTTGAACGGAATGCTCATCGCTTCTTCGACCACGCAGGGCCTTTCGACATGCCCGCTGATCTGGAACAGCTTGGTGCCTTTGTTGTTCTCGCGCCCGAAGCTGTTGAACCAGCTTGCGCCGCGACGCAGGATCGTGGGCACTACAGCAATGCTTTCGACATTGTTGACCGTGGTCGGGCAGCCATAGAGGCCTGCGCCTGCCGGGAATGGCGGCTTCAGGCGCGGTTGACCCTTCTTGCCCTCAAGGCTTTCGATCATCGCGGTTTCTTCACCGCAGATATAGGCGCCCGCACCGCGATGCATGAATACATCGAAGTCATAGCCAGAGCCGCTGGCGTTTTTGCCGATAAGGCCCGCGTCATAGGCTTCGTCAACCGCCGCCTGCAGCGTTTCGGCTTCGCGGATATACTCGCCGCGAATGTAAATGTACGCCGCACGCGCGCGCATGGCGAAACCGGCAACCAGCGCGCCTTCGATCAGCTTGTGCGGATCGTGGCGGATGATCTCGCGGTCTTTGCACGAACCCGGCTCGGATTCGTCAGCATTGATGACGAGGAAGCTCGGACGACCGTCCTTGCTTTCCTTCGGCATGAAGGACCATTTGAGGCCGGTAGGGAAACCCGCCCCGCCCCGACCGCGCAGGCCGGAGTCCTTGATTTCCTCGATGATTGCTTCTTGCCCGCGCTCGAGCAGTTTCTTCGTATTGTCCCAATCGCCGCGCTTTTGCGCAGCAGGCAGGTTCCACGGCTGGAACCCGTAGACATTGGTAAAGATGCGATCCTTATCAGCCAGCATCGTCAGTCTTCTTCTGTTTAGTGATCAGTGCGGCCCCAATCGCGAGAAACGCCGCGCCCAAAGCGACCTGAGATGTCCCCATGAATACAGCGCCAAGGATAACCATAGCCGGTCCGCCTGCCTTCTCCATGCGCTTAGACTTACCGATCATCATGGGCACCCTTCTTGGCCGCGCGCAGCTGGCGCAGCGTCAGCACTTGAAACAACAGTCCGCCGCCCATCAGGATGATACCTACTTCGCGGCTGCCAGTCGCGGCGAGATACGCGCCCGCACCAAAGCCGACGAGACCAGCGATCATCAATGTCAGAACAGCCCCGTTCATGCCCGAGATGCCCTTATGTACCCGATCACAAAGAACGCGACGATAGCGACAACAACGCCAGTAACCTTGGCCCAAAGCGATTCAATACCCGCTTCCTGCAGGCCAAAACTGGCCAACATGCCGACAATCACTGCCAACACGGGTGTAATGTACTTACTGATCACCAATCCCCCCTGTAATCGTGGTTCTCGGTGACCATCTCTTTCAGATTACTTAGGGCGTTCGCAGGCTCTGACGTGTGGCGGCCGGGTTCTTGCGTGCCAGTTTTGGGCTGCTCACCCTTGGCCAGCGCATCGAGCACCGCATCGAGACGCTCTGGCGTCAAATCTTCGTAATTGTCATCATTGATCTGGACCATTGGCGCGGTCGCGCAATTGCCCATGCATTCAACCTCGGTTAGCGTCCAAAGGCCATCTTTGGACACTTGGCCCTTCTTCATGCCGCGTTTCTTGCAGGTCTCGAACAGGCCATCCGAGCCACGCAGCATGCACGGCGTCGTGCCGCAAACCTGCACGTGATATTTGCCGACCGGCTTCATATTGTACATGAAGTAAAAGGTCGCGACTTCGAGCACGCGGATCACCGGCATGTCGAGATAGTCGGCGACATATTCGATCACCGGCAGCGGCAGCCAGCCCTGCGTATCGGTTTCTTCGCCAACCTGACGCTGAGCCAGATCGAGCAGCGGCATCACCGCCGATTTCTGGCGACCTTCCGGATACTTCGCGATGTGCCAATCAGCTTTCTTGCGGTTTGCGTCGGTGAAAGAGAAATTGCCCCAGCGCTCACGCAGTTCGGGGTTGTCGGGTGCGGGAGTACGGTCAGCCATTAGCGGTCACACTCCCCGAATACGACATCGATTGCGCCGAGAATGGCGGTCGCGTCAGGCAGCATGTGGCCCTTGCTCATGAAGTCCATTGCCTGCAGGTGCGAGAATGCCGTCGGGCGGATCTTGCAGCGGTATGGCCGATTAGTGCCATCGCTGACGAGATAAACGCCGAACTCGCCCTTCGGGCTTTCGGTCGCGACATAAACTTCGCCTTCGGGCACATGGAAGCCCTCTGTATAGAGCTTGAAGTGGTGGATAAGCGCTTCCATCGATTGCTTCATCTCGCCGCGCTTCGGCGGTGAAACCTTGCCGTCATCGCTCGCAATCGGCCCCTCGGGCATATCTGCGAGACATTGCTTGATGATCTTGGCGCTTTCGTAAATCTCCTTCACGCGCACCATGAAGCGGTCATAGCAATCCGAATTGGTGCCGA
>QCWG01000001.1:1425386-1555915 GCA_003149575.1 Altererythrobacter sp. XM-24bin4 | reverse complement strand
CGGGAATGTCGAATTCCATCCGGTCATAGACATCATACGGCTGCGACTTGCGTAGATCCCACGGCACACCCGCCGCGCGGATCATCGGGCCGCTAAAGCCCCAGGCAATAGCGTCTTCGCGGCTGACCACGGCGATATCGACATTGCGCTGTTTGAAAATGCGGTTGTCCATCACCAGGCTCATTGCGTCTTCAAATAGCGGGAAGAAACGCCCGTCGAGCCATTCGCCAATATCAACCAGCAGCTTTTCCGGCACATCCTGATGCACGCCGCCCGGGCGGAACCATGCCATGTGCATCCGTGCGCCAGACGCGCGTTCGAAGAAGTTCAGGCAATCTTCGCGCAGATCCATGATCCACAGGTTCGGCGTGAACGCACCCACATCCAGTATGTGCGCGCCCATATTGAGCATGTGGTTGCAGATGCGGGTAAGCTCGGCAAACAGCACGCGCAGATATTGCGCCCGCTCCGGCACCTCCAGATTGATCAGCTTCTCGATTGCCAGAACGTAGCTGTATTCCTGTGCCAGTGGAGAGCAGTAATCGAGCCGGTCAAAATACGGCAGGGCCTGCAGATAGGTCTTGTGCTCGATCAGCTTCTCGGTGCCGCGGTGGAGCAGGCCGACATGCGGGTCGATCCGCTCGATCACTTCGCCGTCCAGCTCCATAACCATGCGCAGCACGCCGTGTGCCGCAGGGTGCTGAGGCCCGAAATTGATCGTGTAATTGGTGATGACTTCATCACCGGTGGTGGGCGACTGTTCGAGTTGGACGCTCATGATTTGCTCTCCTCTGCCTTTTCGTCGCCGGGCAGGACGTAATCCGATCCTTCCCATGGCGAGAGGAAATCAAACTGGCGCAGGTCTTGCGCAAGCTCGACCGGTTCGTAAACCACGCGCTTTTCCTCTTCGGAATAGCGCAGCTCGGTGTAGCCCGTCAGCGGGAAGTCTTTGCGGAACGGATGCCCTTCGAAACCGTAATCGGTCAGGATGCGGCGCAGGTCTGGATTGCCCGCAAAGGTCACGCCATAAAGGTCGAACACTTCGCGTTCCAGCCAGCCAGCATTGGGCCATAGCGTGGTGATCGTTGGCACTGGCGTTGCATCGTCAGTCGACAGCTTCACCATCACGCGGTGGTTTTTCGTCAGCGATTGCAGCATGTAGACGACTTCGAAACGTTCAGCACGCTCAGGGTAATCGACGCCCGCGATTTCCATCATCTGCTGATATTCGTGGTCGTCGCGCAGCAGCCGGAGCGCGATTTCAATCGCATCACGTTTTACCGTGATCACGATCTCGCCATGCTCTTCCTTTGAAGCAAGCACCATATCGCCCAGCGCCACGACCAGAGCATCGCATACGCCTTCATTGCTGGCGAATTTGGGAGCGGAATGTACCACGATCATCGCTCAATCGTCCCTGCGCGGCGGATTTTCCGCTGCAACTGCATCACGCCATAGAGCAGCGCCTCTGCGGTTGGCGGGCAGCCCGGCACATAGATATCGACCGGCACAATCCGGTCACACCCGCGAACGACGCTGTAGGAATAGTGGTAATAGCCCCCGCCATTGGCGCAGCTACCCATGCTGATCACATATTTCGGATCAGACATCTGATCGTAAACTTTACGCAGTGCAGGCGCCATCTTGTTGCACAGCGTGCCCGCGACTATCATCAGGTCTGACTGGCGCGGGGATGCGCGCGGCGCAGCGCCGAAACGCTCCATGTCATAGCGCGGCATATTCGCGTGGATCATCTCCACCGCGCAACACGCCAGGCCGAATGTCATCCACCACAGCGAACCAGTGCGTGCCCATTGGAACACGTCCTCGGTCGAGGCTACCAGGAAGCCCTTGTCATTTACCTCGGTTTGCAGCGCCTCGAAGTAATCCTTGTCAGGCGTGCGTACCTCGCCGCCCTTGGCCGTTGGCATCATGGCAGCCGCTTCAGCCGCGCTGATCGGCGCGGTTGGCGGCGTGATAATCGTGCTGTTGCTAGAAGTGCTCATTCCCAGTCCAGAGCTCCCTTCTTCCACTCATAGGCGAGGCCTATCGCCAGAATGCCAAGAAATACCATCATGCCGATCCAACCGGTCCAACCGGTTTCACCCAGGCTTACCGCCCATGGGAACAGGAAGGCCGCTTCCAAATCGAAGATGATGAAGCTGATTGCGACGAGATAAAAGCGAACGTCAAACTGGCTGCGCGCGTCATCAAACGCAGGAAATCCGCATTCATATTCGCTCAGCTTCTCCGCATCGGGATTGTGTGCCCCGGTCAGACGCGAAACGCCCATGGGCAGGAACACAAACGCCACGGACAATCCGAGCGCGATGAAGATGAAGATCAGTATCGGCAGATACTGTGAAAGATCGACCACAATGAATCCCGTCGCTGCAAAGTCGCGCTCGCCTCTAAGCCCCACGCAGCGAAGGTGCAAGGGCGGGAATCGTGTAATTCATAGCACTTGCGTTGCGTATCGGTAAAACTGTGGGGATTACTGCGCCGGGGATGCGAGCGGCAGGCGACGGATTTGAGTAGGCAGTGCCTCCATGCCTTCTTTCAACTCGCCTTCGATATAGCGGTCCCACTGACCATTGCCGACGTAGATCAAGGCATCGCTGTCGATGCTGCCGGACAATAGCTCGGTCCACTCCGAATGCGCCTGTTCAAGCACACGATGGCTGATTACGCGCGTGCCGTCCTCGGATAGTTCGAAGGCGGAGATGCGCATCGGCGATGTACCGTTTTGCACCGCGATCAATTTGCTTCCGTAGCGCCACAACCCATCGACCCCATCAAGGATAACCGGGATATCGCTCGCGAGCCGCGAAACGTCGCGCGTTTCCAGATCGATAATCGCAATGCCATAGCGATAATCGCTGACGAAGAGCTTTGTGTTGTCTTCGCTGGTCGCGAGACCTTGCGGGGAACGAAATGTCCCGGAGGAGACTAGTGTCTGGAGTTCCTCGTCATCTGCGGTCGCCGTGTAAACACCACCACCTTGCGGGTCACCGGCGAACAGCTTGCCATCGGCCGCCATATGTAAGCCCGATACCGTGGGCCGTCTGGAGCCTCAATGTAGATCGTACTGTCGAGATTACCCGTAAGTCCCATCAGGCCGGTGAATAGGGCTCGCACGTCTTTCGAACCATCGATGTTTTCCAACGCAACCCATCCAACCCTGTGATCTGCGTCTGTTGCAAGACCTGACAGGTCATTTGCCTTCGGTAATGTCAGAGCAATCCAATTTCCGACCGGTCCAGGGCCATAAAGAGATTTCTCGCTTACCGAAGTCACCACTACACCCTCGCCATTTGCAAGGGGCGTAACATCTTCTACCAAACCTGCCTCGGCCGGAGCGGTCGCCACAACCTCGCTCGCTTCAATTACTTCGGCTTCGCCGCGCAAGCGCTCCGCAATGCGTCCCGGATCAACGCCTTCAAGCAGCCTCGGGATTTGCTCTTGCGCGACATCGCTGAACACATAGCCGCGCTCATAGAGCCACTCGAGTACCCCCATGACTTTCTCGACCTCACCCGCCGCGAGCAACGGCTGAAGCATGCGCAGCCGCACCGTCCCGCCATCGGGAAAATCGCGTGCGAGCTGCTCCAAGCCCTCCATATCCCGGATCTGGCCGGTGGCCTCGTCAACCGGGCGCCATTCGTGTCCCTCCCCTGCCAAAGCAGGTGCCGCTAGACCGAGCGTGATTGCTGCAACAAACGTGCGCAGCATCACTTCATCATTTGGGCAATGGCCTTGTCTGTTGCCTTACCATAAGGCGGCTTGAACCCGCCTAGCTTGGCAATATCGATCTTGGGTTGGTGATAGACTGCACGGGCGTGGCTGAATTCACGGAAGCCCTCGATCGCATGGTAACTGCCCATGCCCGATGGTCCTACCCCGCCGAACGGAAGGTCCTCCATGGAAACGTGGAAGATCACGTCATTGGTCGTCACACCGCCGGAGATCGTCTTAGTGAGCACGCGTTCCTGCTCCGCCTTGTCCTGGCCGAAGTAATATAGACCCAGCGGGCGATCATGCTCGTTCACATAATCAACCGCCTCGTCGATCTGGCTGTAGGTCTTGACTGGCAGCAGCGGACCGAAAATCTCTTCCTGCATCACTGCCATTTCATCTGTGACATTGCGTAGAATGTTGAGTGGCATCTTGCGCTGATTCGCGTTGGAGAAATCTTCCCCACCCGGATTGACTTCGATCACATCTGCACCCTTGTCGCGCGCATCCTCGACCAGTCCTTGCAAACGTTCGAAATGACGGTCGCTTACGATCGAAGCGTAGTCATCATTCTCAAGCAGCGTCGGATACATGTTGTGCACACCCTGGGTGACGCCTGCGATAGCCTCTTCTTCCTTGTCATGAGGGACATACATGTAATCAGGTGAGAGGCAGATCTGGCCAGCATTCATCATCTTGCCCAGCGCAATACGTTCACCAGCTTTGGCAAAATCTGCGCTGCGCCCCATGAACACGGGCGATTTGCCGCCTAGCTCAAGCGTTACCGGCACCAGATTGGCAGAAGCTGCCTCCATCACGCGGCGGCCGGTTGGCGTCGAGCCTGTGAAAACAAGGTGATCAAATGGGAGCGACGAGAACGCGGCGGCCACTTCCGGACCACCGGTGATCACTGCCAGCTCATCCTCGGTGAAATACTCCTTCACCAATTCTTTCATCAGCAGTGAGGTACGCTCGGTAAATTCGCTCGGCTTGATCATAGCGCGGTTGCCCGCGGCAAATACCTGCATCAGCGGAGCGAAGGCCAGATTGACCGGGAAATTCCACGGGCTCAGGATGCCAATTACACCCTTTGGCTCATAACGCACTTCGGCTTTCGCGCCGAGGAGACCCAATGGGAATTGCACCGGACGTTTCTCGACGCGCGCCCATTTGTCCATATTCTTCAGCGCATGCTTGCCTGCGCCAACTGTCGCTGCAATGTCTGTGATCATCGACTGTTGGATGCTTCGGCTACCGAAATCTGCGCTCATAGTTTTGGCCAGATCTTCGCCATTCTCCTTGATCAGCGCCATAGCCCGCTTGATGCGGTCCTTGCGCATGCTCATCGGCTCTGGACGCGACTGAGTGAATGCAGATCGCTGCAGCTTGAGGATACGTTCCTGCTCTTGGCGAAGATCGTCAGCCATTATTCTCTCCCGGCTATTCTCTCAGCCCAACCGGGCCGATGCGTTTTCAATTGCTATCTTTATTCGCTTAGGCCGCCCGCCAACGCAAGCTAATACGTATTTCCGATAGCGTACGGTTTGCGTTTGCCGCATTGCAACATTAGATCGCAAAGTGATTCTTCTCCTCTCTCCAACGAGGAACATGACATGTCCCAGTTTTCCGCCACCGACCCCGTCGTCATCCTAAGCTACGCCCGCACACCGATGGGCGGCATGCAAGGCGCATTAGCCGATGTGTCTGCAACCGACCTCGGCGCAACTGCAGTCAAAGCGGCTGTCGAGCGCTCTGGTGTTGCTCCTGACAAATTTGACCGGTCCTATATAGGCTGCGTTCTGCCGGCTGGTCTGGGTCAGGCCCCTGCCCGTCAAGCAACCCTGAAAGCAGGTCTGCCAAAGTCGGTGCAGGCTACCACGGTCAATAAAGTATGCGGCAGCGGGATGCAGACCGTGATCATGGGTGCAGAAGCGCTGGCCAGTGGTACAATCGATTATGTCATCGCTGGCGGCATGGAGAGCATGACCAACGCGCCGTATTTGCTGCAAAAGCACCGCTCGGGCGCACGCATCGGCCATGACACCGCGTATGACCACATGTTCCTGGATGGCTTGGAAGATGCCTATGACGCGGGCCGCGCAATGGGCACCTTCGCTCAGGATACTGCAGACGAGTACCAGCTGACCCGCGAAGACATGGACGGCTATTCAATTGAATCGCTCCGCCGCGCGAACGAAGCGATTGCATCAGGCGCATTCGCTGATGAAGTTGTCCCGGTCACTTTCGCCACCCGCAAAGGCGATGTAACCGTCGACACGGACGAACAGCCTGGCCGCGGTATGCCGGAGAAAATCCCGACGCTGCGCCCCGCGTTTGCCAAGGACGGCACGATCACGGCGGCTACTTCCAGCTCGATCTCAGACGGCGCTGCTGCAGTTGTTCTCACTCGTGAAAGCGTGGCCAAGGAAAACGGGCAGGAGCCAGTGGCAAAGATCGTGGCGCTCGCTGCTCACGCGCAAGAGCCGAAGGACTTCACCGTCGCACCGGTTGGCGCGATCACCAAAGTGCTTGAGCGCGCTGGCTGGACAACCGACGATGTTGACCTGTGGGAAGTCAACGAAGCCTTCGCATGCGTCGCCATGTTCGCGATGCGCGACATCGGCATCCCGCATGAGAAGATCAATGTGAACGGCGGCGCAACTGCGCTTGGCCACCCGATCGGTGCATCGGGCACACGTATTATCGTAACGCTGCTTAATGCGCTTAAGAAGCAGGGCAAAAAACGTGGTGTTGCCTCGCTCTGCATTGGCGGCGGTGAAGCAACAGCTATCGCCATCGAGCTCGCATAACCCCGGCTCTTTTGCCCACGACAGGAACTATGGTATCCCCTCGATTACAACATGTGATCAGGGGATTTCATTATGAAAATTGCAATTTCTATCGTCGCCATGACCGCACTCACCGCCTGCGAACAAGCGGCGGCGCCTGCCCCTGAACCAGACGCGTAATAACAAGCTGAAGCTGCATCGGTGCAGCCCGGGCTTTACTCCGTTGGTGACGACACGACAGTCTACGGCACCACTCGTTTTAACGAAGATGGGACCTATGTTGATTACGGCGAGAATGAGGAAGTTGTTGGTGGTGGTACCTGGCGCACTGCCGAGGATGAACTTTGCTTTGACCCAGAAGGGTATGGCGATGAAGAGCAGGAACGCTGCTGGACCAATGAACGGGCCGGCGAAGATGGCAGTTTCCGCACCACACGCGATGATGGCTCGCAAAGCTATGTCGTAACCCCAATTGCGGAAGAGACCGATAGCAGCAGCGAGACGATTGCGGCTGAATAGCGCGGTTTAGGGCGCTCCGGTTCCCCAGAGCCGGCTTTCCGGAACCCAGCCAGCGCGTCCTTCAACATCAAACTCGCACCAGCCTGATTCGCAGGCGCCAAGTTTGCCGACCACACCCGGTTCGACGTTCCATTTGAGATTGGCTTGGTCGGAAGCCGCGTCGTGCATCGCGACAAGGCCTTCGCCAATCACCAGCGCTGTTCGCCCTCGGCTCAACAAGCTTGAGGCCATCCAGCCCCGCGTACCGTCTGGGTCTTCAACCAGGCGCCAACTTTCCTGCACACGAACAACCTTAATCGGCAGACCGCGTCGCTTGTAGACCCACTGGATCGGAAAATCGCGGCTTGGCCCTACCCGCATCCGCACTTCGGATGATGCGATTGAGGCCCAATACGGCACTTCGTTATCCTGCGCGACAGTCGGACTGAATGCACCCAGCCCAATTGTGAACACAAGAATGGACAGAAGCCAGCGCATGCCGATTCCATACAGCCTCATTGCTCTTCGCTTCAAGATGAAACGGATCACCACTTGACCCTTTGCCACTGCTACGATTAGCGCCGCATACATGCCTAGCGATCCCAGCAAACCGATCAAACCAATCGATCACACTCCGCGTGTGATCGTAACGCGCCATTTGATGCCCTCGGTTGAGACACGGATGGGTGAATTGTTTGAAGCCGAGTTCAACAGTAGCGATACGCCCTTGACCCGCGAACAACTGATTTCGGCAATGCAAAGAGCGGATGTTCTGGTGCCAGCAGTCACAGACCGGATTGATGCCGATATGATCGCGCAGGCTGGCGATCAATTGAAGCTGATCGCTAGTTTCGGTTCGGGCACGGATCATATTGACCTTGAGGCCGCTCGGGCGGCCAAGATCATTGTAACCAATACCCCCGGCGTTTTCACGGATGATACCGCCGATATAGCTATGGCCGGGATAATCGGTGTCCCAAGGCGAATCCGCGAAGGCGTTGGCCTGGTGCGCAGCGGCAAATGGACCGGATGGGCGCCATCCGGCATGCTTGGCCGCAAGCTGGGCGGCAAAGTGCTTGGGATAATCGGCATGGGCCGGATTGGACAGGCAGTTGCGCACCGTGCGCGCGCCTTTGGCATGGAAATCGCCTATTACAATCGCAAACCCATGCCCGAAGCTGTCGAGCGCATGCTGGCCGCACGTTATGTGCCGGATATAGATACACTGGTCGCCGAAGCGGATATCCTGACCCTGCATTGCCCGATGACAGAGGACACGCGCGGTATGATCGATGCCAGGCGCATCGCGATGATGAAACCGGGCTCCTCGATCATCAACACTGCGCGCGGTGAACTGATCGATCAGGAGGCACTTATATCAGCACTGGAAAGCGGGCATCTGGCTGGGGCAGGACTCGATGTGTACCCCGATGAGCCCAATGTTGATCGGCGCTTGCTCAAGATCCCCAACGTTATGACATTGCCGCATATTGGCAGCGCAACCGCTGAAGGTCGCGAAGCTTCCGGTGAGAAGGTCATTGCTAATATCCGCTTCTGGATGGACGGACACCGCCCCCCGGATCAGGTGCTAATCGGCTTATAAATGTCGCTTGTGCGTTTCGTGCTTGCGTTGGCGTGTTAGTCAATTAGGACACGGCTCATAGACGAATTTACCGCACAGATTGAAGCGCTCGAACACCAATTCATGCGCAGCTGGATGAACCGCGATCGCAATGGCATGAAATCGCTCGCCACTGGCGATTTTGTGTTCCTGCTGGGCGCACTGACTTCCGCGATTCTGGACCGGCCCAGCTGGCTGGAAGCGGCAACCACGCGTTTTCAGCTGTGTGCATATCGTTTCAAGGACCTGTACGTCCGCCGTCACAAGAAGATGGCGGTCTTTGCAGCGCGCATGTCGGTCGAAGCACGCATCGGCACAGAAAAGCTGGAAGGTGAGGTGTGGATTACGGACCTTTGGCAGCGTGGCCGCCTGCGCCGCAAATGGAAGCTGGTTGAACCCACCATTTCACGCCCGGATACAAACGAGAACTTGCCGGGCCTCATCCGCGAAATGCAGCTCTGGCGGTAAGCGGCCAAAGCGATCTCTTCAAACGAGATCAATCTCGACCAGCTCCCGAGTTTCCATCAAATCAATATCGAATGGCCAACCCCGAAAAGCGGGGGCCAATTGCCTAAAGATTTTCGGCTTGCGGCATTCCCAGAACATGGAAACCGCCGTCGACCCGGATGTTTTCGCCCGTTGTGCAGGCTCCCGCGTCTGAACACAGATAAACAGCTGTTCCGCCTACCGCTTCCAACGTCGCATTGCTTCGTAGCGGTGCATTGGCATCGGTGTGCTTGAATGTCCGCCTTGCGCCGCCAATAGCCGACCCAGCCAATGTTTTCATGGGCCCAGGGCTGATCACATTGACCCGAATGCCCTCTGGGCCAAGATCGTTGGCCAAATAACGCGCTGCCGCTTCCAGCGCTGCCTTGGCAACACCCATAACGTTGTAATTCGGTGTGACACGGTTGGATCCCATGTAACTCAGCGTCAACAGGGTGCCGCCATGCTCGGCCATCATGGGGTGCGCGCGGCGCGCCACTTCGATGAAGCTGTAAGCAGATATGTCGAGCGAGTTCTTGAAATTCGCGCGGGTGGTATCGAGGATGCGTCCGGTCAATTCAGATTTGTCAGAATAGGCGATCGCATGGATCACGAAATCCAGACGGTCCCAGCGCTTTTGCAGCGCCTCGAATGCTGCATCAAGAGACGCGTCGTCGGTAACGTCAACGTCGAGCATGATGTCGGAACCCAGGCTTTCTGCAAGTGGCGCCAACCGCTTGCCAAACGCTTCGCCCTGATAAGTAAAGGCCAGGTCTGCCCCGGCTTCGGCGCAAGCCTTGGCAATGCCCCATGCGATCGACCGATCATTGGCGACGCCCATCACGAGGCCACGATTTCCGTCAAGCACACCCATGTCCAATACCTCCGCCTTCGGGTTCCAAAACCCTCGCTAGAATTCTAACCGTGGAACTTCGATAGCAGCATCGAACCATTCGTGCCGCCAAATCCGAATGAATTGGTCATCACCGTATCGAGCCCAGCGTTCTCAACCAGTTCAGTAGCAATTTCCTCCGGCTTAAGCGCGGGATCGAGTGTTTCTACATTGATCGACGGGATGATGAAGTCGTTCTCCAGTGCGAGCAGGCAATAGGCCGCTTCTTGTGCACCCGTCGCGCCCTGACTGTGGCCCGTCATCGATTTGGTAGAGCTGACCGGCGGAGTTGAGCCTTCTCCGAAGACCCGCCGCACCGCTTCAATTTCGCCCACATCGCCAACCGGCGTCGAAGTTCCATGTGCGTTGATGTAGCTTACCTTGCGATCTTCACTAAGCGTTCTGAGCGCACCCCGCATCGCGCGTTCGCCGCCCTCGCCCGAAGGTGCGACCATGTCTGCACCGTCCGACGTAGCGCCGAAACCGGTCACTTCAGCGTAGATTTTCGCGCCGCGCGCCTGCGCATGTTCAAGGCTTTCCAACACCAGGATGGCGCCGCCGCCGCCGATCACAAAACCATCGCGATCGGCATCAAAGGCACGCGAAGCACGCTCTGGAGTGTCGTTATATTTGCTCGACATGGCGCCCATCGCATCGAACAGGCACGACAACGTCCAGTCCAGTTCCTCTCCGCCGCCGCCAAACATCACATCCTGCTGGCCCAGCGCGATCTGCTGCGCAGCCATGCCGATGCAGTGCAACGACGTGGAGCACGCGGATGTAATCGAGAAATTCATGCCCTTGATCTGATAGGCCGTCGCCAGATTGGCGCTGACCGTAGAAGACATGGTTTTCGGTACGGCAAACGGGCCGATACGCTTCGTCGCTCCGGTGCTCAGCACCGACTGATGCGCCGCGAACATCGCCGAAGTTGACGGACCGCCCGAACCGGCAATCACGCCGGTCATCGGATTGATCACGTCCTTTTCCTCAAGACCAGCGTCGGCAATTGCCTGACCCATGGCGATATGTGCATAGGCCGCTCCCGGGCCCATGAAGCGAAGCGTGCGCTTGTCCACATGCTCGGTCAGATCAAGGTCAATCGCCCCGGCAACCTGCGAACGGAAGCCGTGCTCGGCCATGTCCTCATTAAATGAAATGCCGGATTTGCCCGCCTTCAATGCGGACAGCACCTCGGCAGCATTATTGCCAATCGAGGATACGATCCCCAGCCCTGTTATGACGACGCGACGCATGTGATCCTTTCTGCCTCTGGCCCGATCAGGCTTCAGAGAGAGCAACTTTCATATCTTTTACTTGATAGATGGTCTCACCATCGGCTTCGACGCGTCCATCAGCGACCCCCATGGTCAAACGGCGGGTTTGAACAGCCTTGGTAAAGTCGACGTAATAGGTGAGCATCTTTCGGTCAGGCCGCACCATGCCGGTCAGCTTCACTTCACCCACACCAAGCGCATAGCCGCGCCCTTTCCAACCGCGCCATCCAAGGTTGAAGCCTGTCAGCTGCCAAAGTCCATCCAGCCCCAAACAGCCTGGCATGATCGGGTTTCCGGGAAAGTGACAATCGAAGAACCAAAGCTCTGGTGTGATATCAAATTCTGCCACCACATGACCTTTGCCATCAAGGCCGCCTTCGCCGGAGATTTGGGTGATCCGGTCCATCATCAGCATTGGTGGGGCCGGCAATTGTGCATTGCCTGGACCAAACAACTCACCGCGTGAGCATTTCAACAGATCTTCTTTGTCAAAACTGGTTGGAAAATCGGTCATCCGCGGCGGTACTCCTCACCTGTTGCCCCAAGAGTGATTGCAGCGCCTAGCACCCTGCTTTGCAGAGGAAAAGGGCGCGCTGATGCGTGATTGGTGATTGATCTCGCCGCGCGAAGCTTACTTGAGCGCGCAGCCGGTGATTTTGCCCTCAGCTGGCCGGGTGTCAGCCCGTTCAAATCGCGCAAAGTAGCCACGAATGTCAGGCTTCTCCAGAAACTCAACGAGCTGATAACCGACCGCTTCAAACTCGCAAGACAGAAGCAAAGGCGGAATGCCGTGCTGATCGGTGGGGCGATCGGTGTCGACCACAATCACCTGCCCACCTTCTGCCAAAGCAGGCCAGAGCCGCCAAAGAAAGGCGTAAGGTTCGCTCACCTCGTGATACATATGGACCAAAAACACGCGGTCAAAACTGTCTGGTGGCAGTTGCGGATCATCCTCGCGCCCCAGCTTGATCGATACATTGTCGATACGCTCCCGCTCGACGCGCTCCCCGAGCCGGTCCAAAGCATCGCGGTCGATATCTTGTGCAAGGACGCGGCCATCCTCGCCAACCTTCTCGGCGAGGCGGACGGTGTAATACCCTTCACCTGCGCCGATATCGGCAACAGTCATTCCCACGCTGACCTCTGCCAGGTCCATCACCTTTTGCGCTTCACCGCGCTCGTCGCGCGCATCTTCGCTCGAGAATTCTGTTGAGCCAAGCCCGGATACTGGCCTGTCTGCCTCGGGAAATCTACGCGCGCTGTCCGGACGATCACCGGCTCCGCTCATTTGGTCGCACCCCGCAAGAGTCAGCGCGCAAACCAGCAAGAGGACGGCTCTGTTCAACACTATTCGACGTCTTCCACTTCAACAGTTTCGCCGGTCACCTGCTGCGCCAAAGCGGCGGAGATGAACTGATCCAGTTCTCCATCAAGCACTTTGTCAGGCGAACTTGAAGTCACGCCCGTGCGCAGGTCCTTCACCATTTGATACGGTTGCAAAACGTAAGATCGGATCTGGTGACCCCAACCAATATCGCTCTTTTCCTGATATTCGCCGCTTGCCGCTGCTTCGCGCTCTGCCATTTCACGCTCGAAAAGACGCGCCTTCAGCATGTTCATTGCGGTCGCACGGTTCTTGTGCTGGCTGCGATCATTCTGGCTAGCCACCACAATCCCGGTCGGTTGGTGCGTAATTCGAACGGCGCTGTCTGTGGTGTTGACGTGCTGGCCGCCTGCGCCCGACGCACGATAGGTGTCGATCTTCAAATCAGACGGATCGATCTCGATATCGATATCATCATCGATCACCGGGTAGACCCAGACAGAGCTGAAGCTTGTATGGCGTTTGGCTGCGCTGTCATAGGGACTGATCCGGACAAGGCGATGCACACCGCTTTCAGTCTTGGCGTAGCCATAGGCGCCTTCGCCCTTCAACAGCAGCGTTGCCGATTTGATGCCGGCCTGATCGCCAGACTGATATTCGACTGTTTCTACCTTGAAACCGCGCCGTTCAGCCCAACGGCCATACATGCGGAAAAGCATCTCCGCCCAATCCTGGCTCTCTGTTCCGCCAGCGCCGGCGTGGATCTCGAGATAAGTATCATTGCCGTCCGCTTCGCCCGACAACAGCGCCTGAACCTTGTCCGCATCGGACCGATCCGCCAGCTTCTCCAGGCTCTTGAGACCATCATTGACGATATCCTCTTCGCCCTCGGCTTCGCCCATCTCGATGAATTCGATCGCGTCCGCCATCTCGGCGGAAATCTCGTTGACTGTATTGACCGCGGTCTCAAGCGTCTTTTGCTCGCGGCTGAGCGCCTGCGCTTCCTTGGGATTGTCCCACAGCGTGGGGTCCTGCACGCGCGCGTTCAGCTCATCGAGCCGACGCAACGCAACGTCCCAGTCGAGCGATTGACGCACAAGAGCCAGCGCCGCTTTGATCCGGTCAATATTGGCCTGCCCTTCGGCACGCATAACAAATCCTTCGCACAATTTAGGCGCACGCGATTAGCGCAACATATGTGATTGTAAAGCGATTGAGCCGCGCTGAACACGGCTATCTTGCACTCAGCTAGCGAGCATCCGCACCTCTTCAAGGGTTTTGCGCACGTGATCGCTGTAGTCCATGTCCGAGTGAACCATTACGATCTCGCCGCTTTGCGCGATGACATAGCTTGTGCGCGAAGTGACACCTGTGTCCTGACCATTTCGAACCAGTGCAACATCGTATGCTTCGACGATCCGCCGGCTGGCGACACCGACCGCAAAGGCGTCGCGGCATTCCTCAGTCGAGAAACGCTTCAGTGTTTCGATATCGTCATTGGATAGGCCGACCACCGTGGCACCCAGCGCCTTGAACTCGGGCATGGCCTCAGCAAAGGCATTTGCCTCCAGTGTGCATCCCTTGGTGAAAGCTTTGGGGTAAAAATAAAGGACCACTGGCCCCTTCGCGAGAGCGCTGCGCAGGCTGAAGCCATACTTCTGTCCCGCCAAAGCCGCCTGTGTCGTGAACAGAGGCGCTTGAGCGCCCGTGGGCAGGTCAGCAGACGCCGGAACAGCCAGGCCAAGTGCCAAGGCAGCGGTGAGAACAAGTTTGCGCATAATGGTTTCCAGTTTCCCTATTCTTCACCCAAGCGTTCAAAGCGCGCCTTTGATCCCGGAGATCAATAGATTCCACCTTGTTCTTCCACGAAGTCGCTGGGCTGGCCGTCGCTTGAAGAGAGGTTTGCGTCCGTGCCTCGGCGAATAAGCGCAAGCAATTCCTCGCGCAGCTCTGCGATCTGATCTTGGCGCGTTTCGCGCGGTGGTTCCGTGTGAGGCTTGAATGCTTCCCAGATTACCGTTGCTTGCGGGTCATCCGAAGGATCGCCATCGAAAACACGTTTGCCGCTCTTGCGATCGATACGGACCATGCGAATGCCTGCCGGTGCCACAGCAGGTTGATCACTCCATCGCTCACGTGTCTTTTGGACAAATTCCTTGAAGATCGGCGCGGCGGTATTGCCACCCTGAACCCATCCACCCAGATTGCGCGGCTGGTCATGACCCACATAGACGCCGGCCACTATCTCTGGCGTGCCACCAACAAACCATGCGTTGGTCGGGCCGGATGTCGTGCCGGTCTTGCCAAACAATGGCAGATCGAGATCGCGCAATCGGGTGGCGGTGCCGCGTGTGACAACGCCTTCCAGCATATGAACAGTCTGGAACGCTGTACGTGCGTCCATTGCCTCTTCGCCCTTCAAGCCGAAACGCGGCATGGGCTGCCCGTCCCATTCGGACATATTGCAGCGATCGCAACGGCGGTTGTCCGCACGCCAGATGACCTCGCCTCGGCGGTTCTGGACATAGTCGATGACGGTCGGTTTGTTCAGCCGACCGTGATTGGCCAGCGCAGCATAGGCGTTGACCATTTTCTGAACAGTCGTGTCGCCTGCCCCCAGAGCAAAGGCAGGATAGGGTTCATAAGATCCGATCCCCAACCGTTCGAAAGTATTATTTACCTGCTCCATGCCCGCTTCCATCGCGATATGGATGGTCATCAGATTGCGTGATTGCTCCAGTCCCCAGCGCATGGTGTGCACACCGCCACCTTCACCACCGAAGTTGCGGAAGCATTTCTCGCCCAAATTTGAGCCTTGGTAGTAACAAAAGGTTTGGTCCGGAACTTCGCTGGCGGGGGTCATACCGTTATCAAGTCCAGTTGCGTACACGAACGGCTTGATAGTTGATCCCGGTTGTCGTTCCGCCTGCGTCGCGCGGTTGAAATCACTCAGGCGGAAATCAAACCCGCCTTGCATGGCAAGCATGCGTCCCGTCTGGACAGATTGCGCCAGAAATCCGCCCGATACCTCTGGCAGCACGCCAATCCGAAAGCCGCTACCGGTTGGCCGGACCGCGACCACGTCACCCGCTTTCAGAGCAGGTGGCGGGCTGACGAGCGGTGCTTCATCACCACTAGCGAACCCGATTGTCGCAGAACTGCCGCTGCTTTTGGTGACAACGCCAATGCGCCAATCCTCATAGCGGATTCCCAGGAAGGAACTTTGCAACTGACTTGCCCAATTGCCTTGGCTGACATCGATAGTCGCGATTGGGCCGGCCCAGCCACGACTGCCATGGTAGCTGTTCAGGCCATTGCGCAATGCGTCACGCGCGGCTGTCTGCAACGCAGGGTCGAGCGATGTGCGCACCCAAAGACCACCGGCGTATACGCTATTCGGGCCGTCGTCCGCTGTCTCGCCAAAATCCGCAAGCAACTGGCGTCGCACTTCCTCCAGGAAATAACCCGCATCGACCGAGGGTAGGCTTCGCTGTGTGACCAGACCCAGCGGCTGGTCTTGCGCCGCACGCATTTCTTGAGCAGAGATGAATCCGTTATTCTCCATCTGGCTGAGGACAAAATTGCGGCGATCCATCGCCAGCTCGGCATTGCGCGCACGGCCATATCGCTCTGGCGCCTTTGGCAGGATCGCCAAGAATGCCATCTCGTGCAGCTCCAGGTCGGCAACATCTTTATCGAAATAAGCCTGTGCCGCGGCCTGTACTCCGAAACTGCGGCGGCCCAGCGGGATTTCATTGAGATAGAGTTCGAGAATTTCCTGTTTGGTGAGCACGCTCTCGATTCGTGTCGCCAGGATCATCTCTTTGAGCTTGCGAGTAACGGAATACTCGTCGCCAAGCAGCAGGTTCTTTGCGACCTGTTGAGTGATGGTAGAGCCTCCAACCGCGCGCTCGCCCGAGCTCAACTTGCTGACATAGTCGACAACCGCACCTGCCGTGCCGGTCAGGTCCACCCCGCCGTGAGTGAAAAATGTCTTGTCCTCTGCAGCGAGATAAGCCTCGATCAATTGCTCAGGGAAATCCGCATATTGCAGCTGTACGCGCCGTTCTCGGGCATAGGAATGGACAATCTCACCATCGATTCCGCGAACAACCGTCGGCAGGGGTGTCTCATAGTCAACCAGCCCTTCTGCATCGGGTAATCCGCGTGCTAGCAAGAACCATGATGCAATCAGCAGCAGGACGAACGCACCCAAGGCCGCCGCACCCCAGCGAAACAGGCGCTGCTGACGCCAGTTTTCCCTAAACCACGCGAGCGAGGCCAAGCTATCGCCTTGCAAACGCGCGCGGATGTAATCGAGGTCGAAGGTGATTGCTTTGTTCATGGTCGGATCTTGTAGCTCGGACGGCGCTTTAGCACGCGGTTTCCGCGTCTTGCTACATACTTCGCGATGAACTGTGCAGAAACGGGCAAAACCGGAGGCTTAAATCTGGCCTTGGCGGATGAAGTACACCCGGATCGCACGCGCCATCACTTGTGCAAACTGCGCCTGCCCCTCCTCAGACGCGAGCCTCGCTGCGTCGTCTTGATTGGTAACGAAGCCTGATTCAAAAAGTGCCGATGGCATGTCAGGCGTTCGCAGCACGACAAGATCAGCGGACCTTTGCGCTTGTGAATGGAATGCGAGCTCTCCGGCTCCTTCGCGCGTCACCAGACCAGCGAACTCGGCAGATTCAGCCTGAGAGCGCCGCTGCGACAATTCAACCAACAGATCCGCAACGTCACCGCTTTGGCCTTCGATCGACACACCGTTGACCCGGTCTGCATCATTTTCGCGCCGGGCGAAGCGGGCTGCGGCGACACTCGATGCGCGATCTGACAGCGTATAAATGCTGGCGCCGCTCACCGCTTCATTGCCACCAGCGGAATCGGCGTGGATCGACAGAAACAGATCCGCTTCCATGCGCCGAGCGATATCGGGGCGTTCAGTCAAAGTGATTAAACGATCGTCTTCGCGGGTCAAAGCAACCCGGATACCCCCCTGCTCTACAATCGCATCTCGCAATGCGATCGCCAGCGCGAGCGTGACATCCTTCTCGCGAACACCCGCGCCCACGGCACCAAGATCCCGCCCGCCATGCCCGGCATCGATCACAACAAGCGGGGCTGCAGGATCGCTGGGCCCGTAAATATTTGGCAGCTCAAGTTCGGCCGCAGCATCAGGCATCAAAAGCTGGAGCACATAGTCGCGCCCCCATTCGGGCACGGGCACTTTTACGCCAGCCATCATCAACCCCCCGACCAGCAGGATCGGAAGCAAACCTGTCAATATGATATGTTGGCGTATCGTCATTAACCAAGCGTGTTACGTTGCTGCGCTAAGTAAACGCAATATGGTTGCGGGTTGAAACCCACGGTGCTAGCAGGCTGTCAAGCGGTTTACATTTGCAGAGACGCGACATCCGCTCCCTCCGCAAACCCAACTCCCGCTGCCTTGCGAAGCTATTTTTGCAAGGCCCCACAACAGGTTGATGCAGTGAATAGACAGCCCTCCGACGATTTTGCAGCGCCGCGTGATCCACGCGCGATGGCAAGTGTCGGCCGGGTCGCAGCACAGACTTGCGGTCTTTCTCTCGCAATAGAAACAACAGAATTTTCACCCGTACGCGTTCACGTAGCGGGTCAAAACCCTATCGCCAACCGCTCACATGGAACGGTTGGTACATTCCAAACATCATACAATCAGAGGCGCGCATCGGCCGGAGCATTGCCCCGAAGCCCCCGCGCCTGGAGAATACATAATGGCAATGCGCATGCTCATCGACGCGCGCCACCACGAGGAGACTCGGGTAGCGGTAGTCAAGAACAACCGGATCGAAGAATTTGATTTCGAATCTGCCGAACACAAACAAATCAAAGGCAACATTTACCTCGCCAAGGTAACAAGGGTCGAACCGTCGCTGCAGGCAGCTTTCGTCGACTTTGGCGGCAACCGTCACGGTTTCCTGGCCTTTAGCGAAATCCATCCGGACTATTACCAGATCCCGCAAGCGGATCGCGAAGCGCTGCTCGCTGAAGAAGCCGAAGCAGCAGAGGAAGAAGCCCGCCTGCGCGCCGAAGAGGAAGATCGCGGCGAAATGCCCGGCGACGAATATGACGCCGAAGACGAAGAATCTGGCGAAGCGCTCGCCGAAGATCTAGCCGAAGACGGGGTCGAGGAAATTGACACCTCAGAGAAGGACAAGGTTTCAACTATCGAAGAAGGTCTCGTCGATGGCGACGACGATTACGATGGTTCGGACGATGACGATGACGACGACTCAGAAGGCGATGAGTCCGACGAAGATGACGATCGGGATGATGACAGGAGCGATTCTCGCCGGGGTCGCGGACGCCGTGGACGCCGCCGCCAAGGTAATGGCAAAGGCAAAGGCAAGAGTCGCGCCAAGGAAGTCGACGAAGTTCGCGCACGCCGTCAGGCTCTGCGCCGCCGCTACAAAATTCAGGATGTAATCCAACGCCGCCAGGTTCTGTTGGTGCAGGTCGTGAAAGAAGAGCGCGGCAACAAGGGTGCAGCCCTTACCACCTATCTAAGTCTCGCTGGTCGCTACACAGTGCTGATGCCGAACAGCAGTCACGGCGGCGGAATTAGCCGGAAGATCAATTCATCCAGCGACCGTAAGCGCCTGAAGCAAATTATTGCGGATTTGAAGCTGCCGAAGACTATGGGTCTTATTGTTCGAACAGCTGGCCTTTCGCGGACGAAGCCAGAGATCAAGCGCGACTTCGATTACCTTGCTCGCCTTTGGGATGAGATCCGCCAGAAGACGCTGTCGTCTACCGCGCCTGCTTTGATCCACTCGGATTCCGACCTGATCAAGCGTGCGATCCGCGACATTTACAATCGCGAAATTGAAGAAGTCGTCGTTGAAGGCGAAGATGGCTACAAATTGGCCAAGCAGTTCATGAAGCTGTTGATGCCAAGCCACGCGCGCCGGATAAAGGCATATTCCGATCCGGTCCCGCTGTTCCAGCGCTACGGAGCGGAAGATCAGTTGCGCGCTATGTATGATCCTGTCGTGCAGCTGAAATCAGGCGGCTATCTGGTCATCAACCCCACCGAAGCTTTGGTGTCGATCGACATCAACTCAGGCCGATCAACTAAACAGCACGGCATTGAACAAACCGCTGTCGCGACGAATGTCGAGGCAGCGCGCGAGATCGCACGTCAGCTTCGCCTGCGCGATATGGCCGGACTTGTCGTGATTGACTTCATCGACATGGAATACAATTCCAATGTCCGCAAAGTCGAACGCGCGATGAAAGACGCGCTCAAAAACGATCGTGCGCGGATTCAGGTTGGTCGCATTTCCGGCTTCGGTTTGATGGAGATGAGCCGCCAACGCCTGCGCACAGGCGTGTTGGAAGCGACCACTCGCGAATGCCCGCATTGTGATGGTACCGGTCTGGTTCGCACAGCATCCAGTGCGGGGCTTTCCGCGCTGCGCTTGATCGAAGATGAAGCTGCGAAGGGCAAAGGCACGATTATCCGCCTTGCTGCCAGCACCGAAGCAGCCATCTATCTGCTCAATTCGAAGCGTGACGATCTGGTCGAGATCGAACAGCGTTACGGTGTGAGTGTAGAGGTAATTCCCGAAGGCGAAGACGAAGGCGCGAAAATGGCGGTTGCCAGCGCTGGCCCTCGCCCCACCGAACGACCGAAATTCGAACCAATTGTCGACGATGATGACGATGACGATCTGCCCGAAGAGGTATTCGGCGCTGAGGAAGACGATTACAGCGCGGCTAAGAAGAATCGCCGCCGGCGCCGTGGTGGGCGTGGCCGCAGTAAGAAGCGTCGCGAAGACCAAGTCGAGGGCGAAGGCAGTGAAGACGAAGCTGAGCGGCCCGGAACCGAAACTGACGACGACGGCGAAGAGAAGCCAAAGAAACGTCGCCGGCGTGGTGGCAGAGGCCGTCGTGGCAAAGGCAAGTCAGTTGACGAAGGCGCAACAGAAAACGAAGCAGCCGAGGCTGGTGCCGAGGCTGAGGCTGACACCGTTTCCGATGCAGAAATAGCCGATGATGCACCGACAGAAAAGTCCAAGCGGAAGCGCGCCCCTCGCCGGAAGAAGGCAGACACTGAAGCGATGGCTGACGCCGACACTCCCGCGGCGACCGAGGCTAGCGAAGCGCCTGTTGAAGAGGCAAAGCCGAAAAAGAAGCGCGCGCCGCGAAAGAAAAAGGCCCACGCAGAATCCGCAACGGATGAAGTGACTTCATCTGCCGATGAAGCCCCGGCCGAAGAAGAAAAGCCGAAGAAGAAGTCCGCACCGCGCAAAGCCAAGGCCGCTTCTGAAAGCGCTGAGACCAGAACAGCCGAGGCAAGCGAGCAAAATTCGACCGCTGACAAGGCCGATGATGATGGCAAGCCCAAACGCGGCTGGTGGCAGCGAACCTTTGGCGAGGAATGAGTATCGCGCGGGTGTGGCTCAGGCTGCACCCGCAACTCAAACCGATGTAGGGTCCTGAACTAAAGCCCGGCCTTGCGGGCAATGCCCCATTCGTTCCATCCCGCAAAACGCGGCGCCTTGGGCAGATAGCCCTGACCCATTGGCTCGACATCGAAACCAGCGCCGCGCAACGCCGCAACAATTGGGCGCGTGAGGTGGCAACCACCGGCAATCTTCTTCCAGACCGGCTCGATCCTGTCCTGCCATCGCGCCACATCAACGTCCGGCGTGCGCCCGTGCTCCAGAAACAGCAGCCTGCCTCCAGGGCGCAAGATACGCCGCATCTCCGACATGACCTGATCCGGATCGTCGACCGAGCAGAGCGTAAAGGTGCACACAACTGTGTCAAAACTCGCGTCACGAAACGGGATGTTCTCGCCCACGCCTTCACGGATCGTATTGTCCCATCCACGCGCACTCGCACGAGCGCGCGCATCGTCGAGCAATCCCGCGTGCGGATCGATGCCCGAAAAGCTCGATATTTGACTGGTTTGATAGAATTCCTGATTGAGCCCGCCGCCGCAACCGAGCTCAAATACATCGCCCGTCGCAAGCGGTACGAGTTGTGAACGTCGCTTCATCACTTGCCCCTGCCCGCAAGCAAATGTGACAAGTTTCGGCATCAGATGTGCATCGTACCAAGTTTGCAATCCCATCGGCACCACTCTCCAAGACCGGCGTTGAATTGCGAAGAGACTATGTCTCGGCTTGAAACTTAGCAAGCGGCGTTTTGCTGACCGCTTTGAGCGGCATGTACGACATTGCACAAAGCTTGAGCGATCTCGCGCATGTCACTGCGCAACGCAGTCTCCGCCTCCTCCTCCGGTATAGCGCAAAGCGCGACCACTTGCGGCATGGATAGCCCAATCCGCAAAGTTCCACCCCACTTGCCCCCACGCCGGACGCATTTGACTGGTTGCCCCAGCCTAACCCCTGAAAGTGCCAGCTTGCGATGGACGGCCTGCGCCTCGTCAAAGGTCGGGGTTATCGCTAGCGAGCTGACATCAAGCGTTTCAAGCGTCCGCATCTCAATCGGATGCTCTGCCAGCTCTCCTTCATGCCCGGGCGTGAACGGGCGGACGAGTTGTATGCCCAAAGGTTCGGCCAACTCGCTCTCCATTGCCGCCTCGAATATGTCGAGCAACGCGGCCACACGCGGAGCCGGTAGTTGCTGAAACCTCTCAAGCTCGAATATCGCGCCGTCATAGCGCAACGCCAAGCCTGGGTTCTCGCTATTCTCCAGCGCGTCTCGCCCGGTCCAGCCCTGAGGAAACTCCGCACGGCGGAAAACCTTGGACAATCCGGCGGGCAATCTCGCTGCCTGTTCCACCATCGTTTTGGGAACCAGCGCCCAACCATTGAACGGCGCGCCGCCCATGAACTTCGACCCGGTCAGGAACACCATTGCGCCGCGCGCAAGATATTCGTGCAATGCCGAATTGGTGATCCGCGCCTGACATGCATCGACGACAAAATCGAACCGATCTCCATAGCGAGCTTTTAGCGCATCAATCTCTGCCAATTCCGGCAGTATCAGTCCGGTTTTTGAACCGTGCACCACATGCACCAAAGCATGTTGGCCAGCCTGCAAAGCCAATGTGATTTCGCGCCCGATTGCTTCTGTTATGGTCTCGCTGCAACGGGAGACGCCTTCCGGACACCGCACGGGCACATCAGCAAGGCTTACCTCGCCAAATCCCTCGATCAATGCGCCCTTTTCCGTCGCGATCCCCAAGGCGGTTTCGTCGGCGAAAAACTTCGCATGGGCAGAATGGATACAGCCGCTGCCAACTTCATCGGCACCGAGCAGGATGTTGTGAATACCCCCAGAGGCTTTGCCCAGAACAGCGGCCAGCGCGACATATTCCAGATCGGTGCCGGACGGCGCGAATACGATCTCGACATCATCACCAATCTGATAGGCTGACTTTATTCGCGCGCGTAAACTTTCCAGATGCGCCGCATAGTCCGGCAAACCGCCCGCCAGAACCCCGCGCAAATGCTCGAACGCATCCGGCGAGAGGTCATTCGCCGTGGACGAGGCATAAGCCATCGTTTTGCGGGGATATGGAGCGGAGAAATATTTATTGAGGCCACTTATCGGGTCCAGCGAAGTCCGCGCGTCGCCCCCCGATGATAGCTGTGCAATCAGCTTCGCTGTAAGCTCGTCCATTGCAACATGCGCTGCAATGTCGGGGGTGCTGTATCCGTCTTGACCCATCTATGTCCCGTTTCGACTTGGCGATTACCCATTCCCGTCTTATGGGCCCCGGCAGACAAAGGAAAGGTTCGCTTGCATGTCATTCCCCCATGAGCCTCTGACAATCGACGCCGCGACAAAGCGCGATTGCCGAATCATGTTCATTGCCAAGAACGCGCTGTGGGATGGATCTGGCAGTGCAGAAGATGGCAATCATGCGAGCTATCACGTTGAAATGCGTGAAGTTTTAACGAGACTTGGCTTGAACCTGCGAGTCGAAAACCGCTTCGAAGTGCTGTTTGAAAATCCCGAAGTGGATTTCGTTTTCCCGCTTCTGAACCGCGGCGGTTTTTTCAATTCGGAAATGTTGTGCCCGTTGCTGTGTGAGCGTGCCGGCATCCCATATCTGGGCGCGAGCCCGATTCTGCGCGGTCTTTCCGACGACAAGCACTTGGCCAAACGTTCAGTCGTCGAAGCGGGTGTGCCCACCGCACCCTGGGCTATCTATCGCCGCGGCGCGCCAATCAATCCGTCGCTATGCCCGGCGGGAGAGCGCTTTGTGGTCAAACCCAACAACTCCTCTGCCAGCTGGGGCGTGAATGACGCAACCGATTGGGCCAGCGTCATAACTGCGATCGATAGCGTGCACGCGCTAGGCCACGATGCGCTGGTCGAGCCATTCATCCAAGGCAGCGACGTCGAAGTGCCCGTTATCACCATCAATGGCGAGCCTGTTATCATGCCGATGATGATCTTCCGCCAGGCAGACCCATCGCATCTGCGCACCTATCAGGAAAAGCGCGATCTTGTTGACCGCAGCCAGAAATATTCGCTCGATCCGTTCGAAAATGCGGACATGATCGCCCAGATCACTGACCTGACGCAGAAGGCGATGCAGGAATACCGCCCGTTCGATTACGGACGCTGGGAATTCCGCGTGAATGAGGGCACCGGAGAAGTGACCTTCCTTGAACTCAACCTCAACTGCAACCTCTGGTCACAGAAAGTGTTCGGCCGCTCGGCAGAACTCGCTGGCTGGACGCAGGAGCAGCTGATCGAGACGATCCTGGCGGAGAGTTTGAGGCGACACGGGCTGATGGCCTAGGGCCTAAGAAGACTTTTTGGAACGATGGCGGGTTGTCAGTTTTTGCTTGGATGACAGCCAAGAGCTGGCAGTCCGCTAACGACCCCAAGGCCGCTATTCCGGCGAAGGCCGGAATCCAGTCGATTTCGGGGTATTTCTTCGATCATAGCTGGACCCCGGCCTTCGCCAGGGTGACGACTTAATCCAAAGTCCACTTCCCACCCCAATTGAGGCCTCTAAGATTGGCCAAGAATTGGAACGATTGCGGACATTGAGGTTCAAGCCGGAATCTCCTCACCTTTCCAGTCGAAGACCTTGCCGGATTGATCCGGCCCTAGCCCGTTCAGCACGCCGAGCAAGTTCGCGGCCGCTTCCGCCGGGTCAGTCAATTGCCCGGCTGGCAAACCCGACTGAAACGGCTGTGACAGCGCGGAATCAACCGTACCCGGATGCAAGCCCACCACAACAGCCTGATCGTGTGTGCGGCCAAGCTCGATCGCAAAATTCTTCAGCAGCATATTGAGCGCGGCCTTGCTCGCGCGATAGCTATGCCACCCGCCCAGCCCATTCTCGGATATCGACCCCACGCGTGCTGATAGCGCTGCAAACACAGCTCGGCGATCGCGCCGCAGCAAAGGAAGCATATACTTGGCGATCATCGCCGGTCCGATGGTGTTGAGCGCAAACACTTCGCCCATCGCCGCGCTATCCAACCGCTTGTAGGTCCGCTCCGGCCCGGTTCCATCCGCCAAAGTCAGCACACCGGTCGCCACTATCACAAGTTCCGGGGGATTTGCGCGCATCGACTCAGCGGCACAGGCAATGCTCGCTTCATCGGTCAGATCAAAACTAAATGGGATCAAGCCAGTTGCCTCCGGCGCACTTCCGTTGCGAGAGCCTGCGTAGATTGTTCCCACGCCGCGATCGGCCAGCTTCCGGACCAGCGCTGCGCCAATACCGCCTGAAGCCCCGAAAACTGCCGCTGTGCGCGGCCATTGCTGTCCTACATCACTCATACCGGATAGACGGTTGACATGGCCATGAAGTTCCCCTCACATCCCGTTTCAACCCCGCGGACCGGCGCAAACCCTTTCCCCTCTTGGACAGTGTTCGATGTGTTCCATCCTGTAGGAATTCAGCGCGCGCCGCAGCACTGTTCAATTCGGTTCACCACCCCCCTCAAAAGTCTCAACAGCAGATGGCTTGCCCTCCTCGCCTCAGCCGCTAGATAGGGGTCGCAAAGTAATGGGATTCACGACTGATATGGCTACCTTCACGCTCCCCAAGAACTCCAAGATCACCGGCAAGGGCAAGGCCCACAAGGCCGATGGCGGTTCGCGGATCAAGAAGTTCACAATATACCGCTACGATCCCGATAGCGGAGAAAATCCGCGTTACGACACGTTCGAGCTGGACCTCGACAATTGCGGCCCAATGGTTCTAGACGCACTGTTCAAGATCAAGAACGAAACCGATCCGACGCTCACCTTCCGCCGCAGCTGCCGCGAGGGGATTTGCGGTTCATGCTCGATGAACATGAATGGCAAGAACGGCCTTGCCTGCACCACCGCAATCGAAGACCTGCCGGGCGAAATCCGCATCACTCCGCTGCCGCATATGGAAGTGATCAAGGATCTGGTGCCGGACTTCACGCATTTCTATGCGCAATACGCCAGCATCCGCCCCTGGCTGCAAACCGTATCACCTACGCCAAGCGGCAAGGAACGGCTGCAATCGCCCGAACAGCGTGAAAAGCTGGATGGCCTTTACGAGTGCATTCTGTGCGCCTGTTGTTCGACTTCTTGCCCGTCCTATTGGTGGAATTCGGACAAGTTTTTGGGCCCGGCCATCCTGCTGCAAGCCTATCGCTGGCTGGCGGACAGCCGTGACGAGATGACTGGCGAGCGGCTCGACCAGCTGGAAGACCCCTTCCGCCTCTATCGCTGCCACACGATCATGAACTGCGCGAATGTGTGCCCCAAAGGGCTTTCGCCGGCAAAGGCTATCGCTGAAACCAAGAAGATGATGGCAGAGCGCGCGATCTGATATCGTCATGCCGAGCAAGGATGTATTCGAACATGGGCCCGATCCTGAACATCCGGGCTGGCATCACTGGAATCTGAAAGACGATACACTATTCAACGGCGCGGTGATGGGCAAGCTTATTACCCGCAAGGAAGGCGACAAGTGCCGCCTGCGCATGTTTCCAGAGCGCAAACATGAAAACCTGCAAGGGATCATCCATGGCGCGGTAACGCTTGGCCTGATCGATATTTCCATGTTCACCACCATGCATGGTGTCGGCAGCGGCAATGCCGGGCCATCTGTGACGCTGGAGCTATCAACACATTTCATCGGCGGAGGTGACCCTGCGCGCCCGCTTGACGCAGTGACAGAGATCATGCGCGAGACTGGCAAGCTGGTTTTCGTGCGCGGCGAAGTGGTGCAAGATGACGATTGCGTAGCTGCTTATAGCGGCATCGTGCGCAAATTCGCGCCGCGCGGGTAATGCGGTGAGCGGCATCCTCGCCCGCTATTATGCGCTGATTGAGGCTGGAGAACTCAAAGCCGATCCGGACCAAAGTGCTGCAGTAACGCGGCTTGCAAGGCTTCAAACCGATTTGGAGACCGTGCCGAAACGCGGTTCAGTGCTGTGGCGCGCGCTCACTCGAAAACCGGATTCGATCGAAGGCGTTTACATGTGGGGCGGCGTGGGCCGCGGCAAGTCCATGCTGATGGACCTGTTTATCGAAACCTTAGCAATTGATCGCAAACGCCGGGTCCATTTTCATGCGTTCATGCAGGAAGTTCACGCGCTTCTGCGCGAGGTTCGTAAAGGAAAGACAGGGGACCCCATTCCGCTGGTTGCCAGACAGCTGGCTGAGGGGATCCGCTGCCTGGCCTTTGACGAGATGGTCGTGAACAATTCAGCTGATGCGATGATCATGAGCCGGTTGTTTCGCGCACTGATCGAAGATGAAGGGGTAACCGTGGTCACTACCAGCAACCGACCGCCGCATGATCTCTATAAGGATGGGCTCAACCGCGAGCATTTTTTGCCGTTTATCGACCTGATCTGGGAACGGCTCGAAGTGATGTCATTGAACGGCCCGACTGACTATCGCCTGGATCGATTGGGTGGGATCGACTGCTGGCATACGCCACTTGGCGACGCGGCCACCGCGCAGGTTCGCGAAGTCTTCTTTCGCCTGACCGACTACAAGCCTGAAGACGCAGAGCACGTTCCCTCAGCCGAGCTGGATGTGGGTGGCGGACGTATGCTGCATGTACCCAAGAGCCTTAAGGGCGTTGGCGTTTTCAGTTTCAAGAAATTGTGCGGCGAAGCGCGTGGTGTACCAGACTATCTCGCGATCGCCCGGGTCTATCATTCGGTGATAATTGTGGGCATCCCGCAGATGGGCAAGGACATGCGCAATGAGGCGGCACGCTTTGTCACGCTGATCGATGCGCTCTACGAACATCGGGTAAAGCTGTTTGCAACCGCTGCGGCGCAGCCGGACGATCTATATATCGAAGGTGATGGAGCGTTCGAATTCGAACGTACGGCCAGTCGCTTGATGGAAATGGGCAGCGACGAATACATGGCACTCGGCCACGGAGAACAGGAAACAGTTAGAGACTAGGCGGCAGCGATCCGTTCCGCCAGGCGGCCTTGCGCAGCAACCAGTCGATTCATCACTTTCAAGTCCTGCTCACGAAGTTCCAACGCGGTGTCTGCCCACATCTCCGTGATCTTGTTCAACTCACCAAGTTTCAGGTTCCACGCATGCTTCATGGCTTTACGCGAACCAACCAGCCCGGCGTGGCGACGCTCGGAATTCTTGATGAATTGCTTGCAGGCGTTGATCCCGTCGCCAGGCTCAGCGAGCTCGTGAACAAGGCCAAGCTCGAACATCTGCTCTGCAGTATAGGTTTCGTTCGAAAGGATGAACTGTTCGGCCCGCGCGCTGCCCAACTTTCGATAGAGCAGTGCGTGCGCGCCCATACCCGGGAACAGACCGAACATGATTTCCGGCAAGCCGAATGTGGCCGTACGCTCAGCGACAATGAAGTCGAACGACAGAAGCGCTTCAAAGCCACCGCCCAAAGCAGCACCTTGCACCAGACCGATTGTGAGCATCGGAATATCAAGGTTCTTGATATTGCGGTCCAGGATAGCGCAGCACCTGTGACCATATTGGACCAGCCCTTCGCGATCACGATTGCGGATAAGTTGTTCGAATAGCGCCAAATCCCCGCCGAAGCAGAATACGTCCTGCGCACGGCTGCCCAATATCAGATAGCGCAGCGGAACCTTGCCTTCACCAAATCCGGTCGGGATCAATTCCTGCCAACGCTCAAAATCGTGCAGCATCGGCGGAGTAAAGCTCGGTCGTCCTTCGGGGTTCATAAACGTCCAGAGTGCAGCAGTGCGATCGTCGTAAAGAACGTCGAGCTCGTTCAGTTCAAACAAGCCGTCCGGAATGGCCGCGTGCTTCACGCTCTCAACCAGCAGTTCTTCGTCACCTGACAAAGGTATAGCTTGCGAAATACCACTATCCATCGTTGCGCGCCCCAATTACCGTGAAATCGGGAGAAATACTTAAAATCTTTAGAATTGATTCAAGCATTTCTGATTTCGTTTGGCGAATCTAAGCGAGAGAGGAGTCGCTTGGCAAACGCAAATTTGCGACGCGTTTGAGGGACAAGTGCCAAATCGGGGCAGTGGAAAGCGATTGTCCAGTGTCAGGAAGCAAGCAAAAGACGCAGAAATCCGCCGATCAACGCACTATGTGACGTCAGGTTGCGCCCAATCGGCCACACCACCGGAAAAATTTGAATTGAGGTAAATCGGCTGTTTCCCGCAGTTTCAGGCCGCTTCGCTATCGACCGCTGGCTTGGGCTTGGTGTCCGTTTCAAGCCAGTCAATCAGCATATCGAGCACGCTGCGCACAGAATATTCCTGATCTTCCAGGCGCTTCTCCAGCTCGGCAATACGATCATCGCGAGCACCAAGCTACTGCTTGATCTCTGCCAGAGCGAATTCGATATGTGCGGCTTCTTGTTCTTCAGACATGGTGCAAAGCTCCCTAATACCAGCAGGGCTAAGCCAATTTTATGAATAATAGGTTAGGCTTAGACTAGTATTTCCGCCGCTGGACCGTGCCCGAGAAAATTGGCTGGAGACGCGCTAGCACCGTACGCACCGGCGCAAAACACAGCGACCAGATCACCGACCTGCGCCCGTGGCAAATACGCATTGTCGGCCAATCGATCGAGCGGCGTGCAAAGGCATCCCACCACACTGGCCTCTTCTTCCGGTGAAGCACCAAAACGCGTGGCTATCGCAACAGGATAGTTTCGCCGAACCACAGTCCCGAAATTTCCGGACGCGGCCAATTGGTGATGCAGGCCCCCGTCAGTGATCAGATAAATCACTCCGTGGCTACCCTTGCGATCAATGATGCGGGTTAGATAGACGCCCGCTTCGCCAACGAGATAGCGCCCCAACTCGATGCAAAGATCGGTTTCGGATAGGCTGTCTGGCAGTGCATCGAAGCGTTCGCCCAAAGCCCCGCCAATCACAGAAATATCGAGCGGCGCATCGCCAGAGAAGTACGGAATGCCAAAGCCGCCGCCCATATTGAGCTTCGGCAGTGGCGCGCCGATCTCATCCGAGAGCCGGTTCGCGCATTCCAGCACATTGCCTTGCGCTTCAATGATCGCCTCCGCGCTTAGAGCCTGACTTCCTGTAAAGATGTGAAGCCCGCGCCATTCAGCACCAGCGGAAATCACTTCTCGCGCCAGAGCCGGCACACGTTCGGCATCGACGCCGAATGGCTTGGCGCCTCCCCCCATTTTCATGCCCGAGCCTTTTAGCTCGAAATCGGGATTGACTCGGATTGCGATGCACGGTGCCTTTCCAAGTCGCTCGCCGATCGCCATCGCACGCCGCGCTTCACCTTCGCTTTCGCAATTGAGCGTTACGCCGGCAGAAATGGACGCTTCCAGTTCCTCATCGCGCTTGCCGGGCCCGGCGAAACTCACCCGCGCGGGATCGATACCGGCAGCCTTGACCATCTCAAGCTCGCCAGCAGACGCGATATCGAATCCGTCGACTAGCCCCGCCATATGTTCGATAACTAGCGCAAACGGGTTGGCCTTCACCGCATAATTGATGCCCAAACGTTCGGGCATTGCCGAGCGCAGCATAGAAACGCGCTGATCGAGATGTTCCCTGGAGTAGACAAAACAGGGTGTGCGCCCGGCAAGATCTACCAGCTCGCTCGCTGCCCTCCCCCCAATCGCCAACTCTCCATCAATCGCAGAGTAGCCCGAAGGAATCGGTCCCGTTGGTTTGGGTTTCATACCGAAAGCTCCCGCTGCAAGGCGGAGCGGTCGATCTTGCCATTGGGATTCAGCGGCATCGCTGTGCGCCAATGGATGACTTGCGGCTGCATGAAATTGGGCAACTCCTTTGCGAGCAGTTTGGGCAATTGTTTGTCGGCATCGACCGCCCCCGGCTCAGCACGAACGACCAAATGCACCGCCTGCCCTAGCCGTTCATCCGCAATTCCCAAAGCGACCGCTTCTGCGACCAGACCCGTGGCAAACGCAGCTTCTTCCACTTCCTGTGGGCTGATGCGGTTGCCTTGGCTCTTTATCATCGCGTCCCACCGGCCGATAAAATAGAGCAAGCCCTGCGCATCGCGTTTAACCCGGTCTCCAGACCAAACCGCGATGCCGCCATAGTTCGACATCTTTGGTGAGGGCTTGAAGCGCTCGGCGGTGCGTTCGACATCCTGCCAATATCCTTGCGCGACGAGTGGCCCGCAGTGGACGAGTTCGCCTTCCTCGCGAGGCGCAGCAAGCTCGCCAGCATCATTGATGACGAGAATTTCTGCAAAGGGGATCGCGGTCCCCATCGAGGTCGGGTGCGAATCCACGAGATCAGGATCAAGAAACGTTGAGCGGAACGCTTCGGTTAGCCCGTACATCGGAAACAGCCGCGCTTCAGGGAATATCCCGCGCAAATCACGGACAATATCTGTCGTCAACGCACCTCCGCTATTGGTCAAGCGGAGCATAGGCGCGACGGCCTGTTCACTCCAATCAAGCTCGGTCAATTGCACCCACAAGGGAGGAACCGCCGCCAGCGTTGTCACCTGATGCTTCGCGCAGGCCTTCATGACATCTTTCGGGAACAGGTAATCAAGCGGTGCAACTGCTCCCCCCGCATACCAAGTGCTCAAGAGCTGGTTTTGCCCGTAATCGAAAGACAGCGGGAGCACAGCGAGTGTGACGTCATCAGACGCCATACCAAGGTAATGTGCGACGCTGGCCGCGCCGAGCCACAGATTGGCATGGCTCAACATCACGCCTTTGGGCCTGCCGGTCGAACCGCTCGTGTATAGAATGGCGGTCAAGTCATCCGGATCCGCATTGGAAGGCGGCATATGCTCACTGAGCTCGGCAGCGGAATCAAGCGCATCATTCTCCTCGATCAGACGACAGTGTTGCGGCACATCGCCCGCTTCGAGCGACTTCAAACGCGCCTGCGTCCCGATCAGTATCGTTGCGCCGCTATCGCTCAGGATGTGCGCGGCCTGCGCATGTTTCAGAAGCGGGTTGATCGGCACATGGACCAACCCTGCGCGCGCGGCAGCCAGCGGCATCAGACAAGTCAGCTCGCCCTTGGTTGCCCAAGTTGCAATGCGAGCACCCTTTTCCGGAGCCTGATGCGCAAGCCATGCGGCCAATCGCCGCACCCTGTCGCGCAGATCAGCAAAGCTCAGTTTTTCCTGCTTCAGGATCAGCGCAACATCGGCATCTGCGCCGCGCTCAGCCAAATGGTCCAACGGAAAAGGGGTGGGATCGGGTTTAGCAGTCATCGCTGCACACCAAACCCGCACATGGCGACAGCGTCAATCGGATAATCACCCCATCCACCAGTCACTTGCACCTTCAACAACGCACGGCTAAGGCGAGCGGCCTTTTCGTTGTAGGGGAACTTCACCAGTGACGGGTGAAAGCAAGACTGACGGACATGCCAACAAGCGTGGCCTTCCGCCAAACCGTTCGGCGATTGATCGCGATCTAAAAGCCATTCTGGTCGATGTGCTTGGCCTTGAGCCGGACGAGGTCGATGAATTTGACAATGAAACGGGCCTGTTCGGTCACTTGCCTGAACTGGATTCCATGGCAGTTGCCGGCCTTTTTACCGAGATCGAAGACCGCTTCGACATGCTGATCGAAGATGATGATGTTGATGCAGAGATGCTCGAAACCTTCGGCGGGTTGCTGGCATTTGTCGAAATGAAGCTGATCGAGGGCTGATCCGGCAAGATCACCCACGCGTCCAATAGCTCGCCAGTTCAACATGCGTTGACCAGCGAAACTGACCCACAGGGCGCAATTTTTCCAGACTAAAACCTGCTTCAATCAGCTTGGTACAATCACGCGCCCAGCTGACGGGATTGCAACTGATGTATACCACGCGGTTGACGCTGCTGGCCGCAATCTGCCCGACCTGTTCTTTCGCACCAGCTCGCGGGGGATCAAGCAGAACGGCTTCAAAACGGTTCAGTTCGTCAGGCTGCAATGGATTACGAAACAGATCGCGATGCATCGCGGTCATTGGTAATCCTGCGCTTGTGGCCTTGCACGCGAGATGTGCGTCGCGCGCGGCCTCAACGGCGAGCACCTTTGCAGGGTTTGCCAGCGTAAAAGCAAAGGTGCCGAGCCCGGAAAACAGGTCCGCGACGCTTACCGCATCGCCAATCCATACTTTCGAGTCAGCGACCAAAGCGTCTTCGCCGTCTTGCGTTGCCTGTAGAAAACCGCCCGGCGGCATCCCGACGGGTCGGCCCGAGAGCGTAATTGTAACCGGCTGCGGTTCCCATTGTGTCTCCGCGCCGTAACCCTGATCCAGCGTCAATCGCGCCAAACCGTTCGACTGCGCGAATTCCAACGCAGCCTCTGTTGCCTCCAAGCCTTCCAGCTCCAGATGCTTGATGCTGCAATCCACGCCCTGGTGTGCCACCGTCAGATCGATATCTACCGGTCGCTTGCCCCCATGCTGCGCGACAAACTGCCGAAGCTTTGGCAGTAATTCGGCCAGTTCGGGCCGCAGGATATGGCATTCCTTCAGATCAACGATCTTGTGCGAACTGCCTTCGCGAAAGCCGAGCGCAGCGCCTCTTGCTGTTCGCAGAGCATGCAAGGTCGCGCGACGCCGTGTTTTAGGCGGCGAAAGGTGTGTGGGCAGCAATTCACCTATCGAGAATCCGTGCTTTTCCGCTTGAAACGTCACCCGCTCGGTAACGAATTGCCGTAGAACATCCTCGTCTGCGTGTTGAAGCTGGCATCCGCCGCACTGCTCGAAATGCTGACACACAGGGGCAATATGATGCGGTCCATGTTCAAGCGCCCCATCAGGGCGCAAAACATCGCCCGGTACACCGCCAGCCGCATGCTGTCCGTCTGCGGTCACACCGTCACCGCGCGCCGCAATGCGAATGATTTGGAAGTTTTCGCTCATAGAGCTGCGGCGATAGCGGCGGAAACCGCCAGCGCAAGGTCATCTGCGCTAAAAGCTGGCCCGCATTGACGTGCGGCCTCACCATGCAGCCATACCGCTTCGCACGCGGCATCGAACGGCTCGCGACCAGATGCCATCCGGCTAGCGGCAATTCCTGCCAGCACGTCTCCGGTACCCGCAACGGACAGCCAGCTAGGAGCAGGCGGCGCGATTGCCAAACGCCCATCAGGCGCGGCGATCAGCGTATCCGGCCCCTTTGCAAGGATGACCATCCCGCTGGTCTTCGCGAGAGCAAACGCGCAAGCTTGCCGATCCGGCGCAACGATAGCGAACGCGCGGCACAATGTCTCAAACTCGCCATCATGCGGCGTCGCGAGACATGGCATGTCCGCTCGCAACATTCCCGGTTTCAAGAGCACCAGGGCATCCGCATCGATCACAATGGGCTTACCGCAATCAATCGCCATGGCCAGCCGGTCCTCAGCCTCGCGATCACGACCAAGCCCAGGGCCCACCAGAACCGATGCAATGCGGTGATCACCAAGCGTATCTTCAAGTGAAGCCTGATCGATCACGAGCCCAGCTGGCGGGTTGGTGGGCAAATGGTGCGTCAACAGCTTCACATAGCCAGTGCCCGCGCGCATCGCGGCCTGGCTGGCTAGCAAGGTCGCACCCGGCATTGCGCCACCAACCACGGCGCATAGCCCGCGCGTATATTTATGCGCATCGCTCGCTGGCACAGGGATATCCGGTTTTCCGGCCAATTGCGCCGCCCCTTCGATCGCGGCAACTCCAATCGGTACCAGCCGAAGGTCACCCATCATTTCGCGAGCAGGCAGCCGCCAATGCGCGAACTTCCACGCACCTAGCGCTATCGTAAGGCGGTAATCCGGCAAACGCTCGTTGAGCAATGCACCGCTATCGCTCTCAACACCTGAGGGCAGATCAACTGCAATGCGAACAGTGTGTCGCTTCGCCAAATCGCGCAGCATCAATATGTGTTCACCGCTCAGCGGTCGCGCCAAACCTGATCCGAACAGGCAATCAACCAGCACCTGTCCCGTGACATCCTTGCCCGAGCTGAGCAAAACGCCTTTGTATGCCCGGCGCGCATTTTTTGCAGCATCAGTCTTAGGCGTAATGGGTGCTACAATTTGCACTTCATCGCCGCGCTGGCGCAGAGTCTCTGCGATAACATAGCCATCGCCGCCATTATTGCCCGGGCCGCACAGCACAGTGACCGGCCGGCCCGCTGCAACACGCCAGACCCACTCGGCTGCGCCCCTGCCCGCAATCTGCATAATTTCGTCTACGCTGGTGCCAGCATCGATCAGGGCCTGCTCTGCGGCCTGCATTTGAGCAACGGTCAGGACTTGCGCGTTTTTCATGCGCAGCAGCTTATCAGATATCTCCGAAAACGTGGCGTTCGGATTTCGCACCGGGATGCGTAAGCGCACCTTTTACCGCCGGGCCGACATTCTGCGCATAACGCCACAGCGCGCCGGACTGGTAATCATTGGTGCGCGGTTGCCAGGCCTTGCGACGCTCGGCCAGAACAGCCTCATCGACCTCCAGATCGATTGTGCCAGATTTCGCGTCGATGCTGATGATGTCGCCATCTTCAACCAACGCGATCGGACCGCCATCCGCCGCTTCAGGGCCAACATGACCGATACAGAAGCCGCGCGTCGCGCCGGAAAAGCGCCCGTCCGTGATCAGCGCAACGCTTTCACCCATACCTTGCCCGTAAAGTGCGGCCGTTGTGGAAAGCATTTCCCGCATACCGGGGCCACCTTTGGGGCCCTCGTAGCGGATCACGATCACACTGCCATCGCGGATTTCGCGATTTTCAACCGCGGCAAACGCATCTTCCTCGCAATCAAAGCATTGCGCCGGGCCTGAGAACTGCAGTCGCTCCATTCCCGCCACTTTCACAATCGCACCATCGGGGGCCATGCTGCCCCTCAGGCCCACGACGCCGCCAGTGGGTGTGATCGGATTGGAAACTTCGTAGATTACCTTTTGATCGGGGTTCCAGGTGATCTCCTCCAGGTTTTCTCCGATAGACTTGCCTGTGACCGTAATCGGTTCTGGATCTAGGAAACCGCCGTCCAGCAGCGTCTTCATCACCATGTAGACCCCGCCTGCTGCATGCATATCCTTGGCGACATATTGCCCGCCCGGCTGTAAGTCAGCGATGTAAGGCGTAGACTTGAAAATCTCCGCCACGTCGAACAGGTCGAAATCGATCCCCGCTTCGCTCGCCATGGCGGGCAAATGCAGCGCGGCATTGGTAGATCCGCCAGTCGCAGCGACAACGCGCGCCGCATTTTCAAACGCGGCCCGCGTGCAGATATCGCGCGGGCGTAAATTGCGCGCGAGCAGTTCCATGACCTGCTTACCGGCAGCAACCGCCACTTCCTCGCGCGACTTGTAAGGTGCAGGAGCCATATTACTGTTCGGCAAGGACAAACCAATCGCTTCGCCGACACACGCCATGGTGTTTGCGGTAAACTGCCCGCCGCAAGCTCCGTGTCCCGGACACGCGACTTTCTCAAGCGCGATCAGCTCTTGCAACGGGCAATTTCCCGCCGCGTGCTGTCCCACAGCTTCGAATACGTCTTTGACCGTCACATCCTTGCCATGAAAAACGCCGGGCAGGATCGAACCACCATAAACAAAGATAGAAGGCACGTTGAGCCGGAGCATTGCCATCATCATACCCGGAAGGCTTTTGTCGCATCCCGCAAAACCGACCAGCGCATCATAGCAATGCCCACGGACGGATAGTTCGACCGAATCCGCGATGACCTCGCGGCTCACCAACGAGCTTTTCATGCCTTGGTGACCCATCGCGATGCCATCTGTCACAGTGATGGTGTTGAAACGGCGGGGCATACCTCCGCCTTGCTCTACGCCAGTGCGGCAAATGTCTGCTTGCGCATCAAGCGTGGTGTTGCAGGGCGCAGAATCGTTTCCGGCAGAGGCCACCGCCACGAAGGGCCGCGCAATCTCTTCTTCAGTCAGCCCCATCGCATAGTAATAGGACCGGTGGGGTGCCCGTTCCGGGCCGACCGAAACGTGGCGGCTTGGCAATTTCGACTTATCGAAGCGCGAGTCAGACATTTTCTTTCCTGTTTCACTAAGTTTGCGAAACAGGCAGTGCCTTCACTCCATCGCCAGCGCAACCCTGTTTGCAACATCTGTGATCATCGCTGCCCAGCGCGATTGCTCTGCACGGGTAACAATCAGGTCCTGCCTGATCTCCAGCGCGATATAGGCGCGGCCGTGAGCTTCGGCATGGCGGTTCATCGTCGCGTTCAATTCCTTACCCGAGTAGGGCTGATTATCACCCACATTGAGCCTATGATCACTGAACAGCCGAATTGCATGGCGAGCGGCGCGATCATCATTGTTGTACAGAAGCGCCACTTCCCAAGGGCGCTCTTCGTCACTGGTTGCCAGCGAAGGTGTGAAGGAATGGAGCGATATGATCAATTCGGGCTGGGCCGCATCAAGCCATTCTCCCAGCGCCTTGTGATATGGCCGGTGCAAACGCTCCAACCTTGCTTCAAGATCGGCGCCAATATTGCCCGGTATCAGGTGCCCGTCACTTTCCGTGGGGACCACGTTCTTGTGATTTTCCTCGCGGTGCATGTCGCATATCAGCCTGCTGACCGTTGCCAGATGCGCGGGAATGTCGTGGCGGCGCGCCATGCGAACTGCAATACCTTCGACGCCAATATCGAGCGCGATGTGCTGTTCGAGCAAATCAGCTGAAATGCCAAGCTCGATGTCTTCCGGCACGAAATTGGTTGCATGGTCCACCACACATACGATCCCGCCAGGTTTGGGTTCGCCCACCTGGCGATAGGGTAGGTCATCAATCATCATTGCTGCATTTTACCTTAGTAAACCTGACATTTGCCACCATTGCGGCTCGAGCTCGGCCAAGACACGCGATGCGCGATCGCGGTGCTCCGTGCTGTCATAGAGCGCAAAACAGGTGGCGCCGGACCCTGACATTTCGAACATCCATGGATCAGTTTGACCCAAGCGCTCAAGAACATCTTCTATTTGCGGGCACAGACTGAGTGCGGGTGCGCGCAGATCATTGCGACCTTCCAGTGCGATATTGCGCGCAGTTCCTTTGGGCAATGGCCCGCGATCTTCACCATCCCACGCTGCAAAAACTGGCCCGGTAGGCACGGGAACACGTGGATTGACCAGCAACACAGCCATGCCTGCCATGTCGTTCTTTACCGGCTCAAGTTCAGTCCCGGTGCCGCGCCCAATTGCCATCTCGCTTCGCACGCAAGCTGGTACGTCGGCGCCAAGTCGCACCGCCGCGTCCTCCCATCCTTTTGGGAGACCGTGGACTTGCTCGACAATTCGGAACAGAGCGCCTGCATCGGCTGACCCACCGCCCAGCCCGGCGGCGACCGGCAGATTCTTTTCGAGCGTGACATGCAAACCCTGCGGGCGCGGCAAGGCAGAAAGTGCGCGAGCGACAAGGTTGCCAAACGGGTTATCCAGCACATCGGCGAACTCACCGTATACTTCGAACCGATCCGCCTCGGCTGGCTGCGCAGTCAGAACATCACCATTATCTACGAAGGCGAAAAGCGTTTCCAGTTCATGATAGCCGTCATCGCGCTTTACACGTACATGCAGCGCGAGATTGATTTTGGCGAATGCAATTTCTTTTACAGTCACGCACCTGCTCTAGCGGGAAAAATTGTGTCTGTCCGCTGATAGTTACAGCGAGAGCTTATCAGCTGGTGACAGCTTCTTTGGCTTCCTCTGCCAATGCAGCTTCGGCTGCACGGCGATCAGCGCGTTCTTGCTCAGCTTTTGCGCGATCAGTCGCCACCCGGCGCGCCTGTTCGGCCAACCCGCGCCAAGTCTTCTCTGCTCGCAGATGACGGTCACGGACATTTTCCAGTTGAGCTTTTTCGGCATCGGCGGCGGCTTCTTTGGCGCGCGCATCGTAAAATTCAAACGTCTGGCTCATGTGGTTCTCCGGGCAAGAAGTGTTGCCTCTCCCACTCGAACAGCGGGAGAGGCGAAATTCGAAATTTAGTCAGCAGCCGAGAGGTTTACGGCGCTTTCCTTGCCATTACGGCCGATCTCAACTTCGTAGTTCAAGCGTTGCTCTTTATCGAGCGAGTGCATGCCAGCGGCCTGAACGGCTGAAATGTGAACAAAGCTGTCATTCGAACCGTCGTCTGGCTGGATGAAACCATAGCCTTTGTCGGTGTTGAAAAATTTGACAGTACCGGTCTTACTCATGTGCGTTTCCTTTCAAGAAACGAATTCACCCGCGCGACGGAAGTGCCACGTAGGTCGTGCGTCAGGTCGTAAAGTGAAAGGAAGTCGTCGTCTGGTTTACGCGAGCACCAATGGTACTTAGCGGTCGTCAAATATCGAAGTCCGTCGCGTTATTCGACGTCAGCAATGATTGTTTAGCACAGAGACAGGAAATTACCTAATCAATAGCGCAATCAGCGTCATTCCTGCCGTAAAGTCGCTTCAAAAGGGCTAAGAGCAAGGCCAGCTTTCGCATTCATTGCACGGGAATGAGGTAGACTACATATTCGGATAGTTAGGCCCGCCGCCGCCTTCAGGAGTGACCCAATTGATGTTCTGGTTCGGGTCCTTGATATCACAGGTCTTGCAGTGGACGCAGTTCTGCGAATTGATCTGGAACTTCGGCTCCCGCCCTTCTTCCTCAATCCATTCGTAGACACCTGCCGGGCAATAGCGCGCCGATGGACCACCGAAAATGTCGTATTCGCTCACCTTTTGCAGGTCGCGATCCTTCAGCTGCAAGTGAACCGGCTGATCTTCTGCGTGATTGGTAAAGCTGAACGCGACATTGGTCAGGCGATCAAAGCTGATCTTCCCGTCGGGCTTGGGATAATCGATCTTGGGATAGAGGTCTGCGCGGCCTGTATGCGTATAGTCAGGCGTATGCTTCATCGCAATCGGCAGTCCGATCTTGAGTGTCCGCATCCACATATCCGCGCCAGCCAGAACCGTGCCGACATCGCCGCCAAACTTGGCAACCGCAGGTTGCGCATTCTGCACCAGTTTCAGTTCGTCCGCGATCCAGCTTGAGCGAACCGCTGCGTCGTAATCCATCCGCTCGTCATGCTCACTACCGGCTGCAATCGCCGCGGCCAGACTCTCTGCCGCCAACATGCCGCTCTTCATGGCAGTATGGCTACCCTTGATGCGCGGCACGTTCACAAAGCCAGCTGCACAGCCGATCAGCGCGCCACCCGGGAACGCAAGCTTTGGCACAGACTGCCATCCGCCTTCGTTGATTGCGCGCGCGCCGTAAGCAACGCGGGTTCCACCTTCGAGATACTCGCGGATCGCCGGGTGCTGCTTCCAGCGTTGGAACTCCTGATAAGGCGAAACCCATGGGTTGGCGTAGTCAAGCGCTGTAACGAAACCCAGCGCCACCTGACCATTCGCCTGATGGTAAAGGAAACCTCCGCCCCAGCTGTCACTTTCTGAGAGCGGCCAGCCCTGCGTGTGGATCACGCGGCCCGGCTCATGCTTGTCCGGGTCAATGTCCCACAATTCCTTGATGCCCAGGCCATAGACCTGCGGCTGACAGTCGGCCTCAAGATCGTATTTCGCCTTGAGCTGCTTGGTCAAATGGCCGCGCGCACCCTCTGCAAACAGGGTGTATTTCGCCTCGATCTCCATGCCCGGCTGAAAATCGCCTTTGTGGCTGCCATCTTCGGAGATGCCCATGTCCTGCGTAATGACCCCGGTCACCGCGCCAGCATCGTTGAACATAACCTCTGCCGCAGGAAAACCAGGGAACACCATCACGCCCAGCGCTTCGGCCTGCTCGCCCAGCCACCGACACATATTGCCGAGCGAGCCGGTATAGCATCCCGCGTTACTCATGAGTGGCGGCATCATCAGATGCGGCATGTCCCACTTGCCGTTCTTGGTCAGCGCCCAATGCCAATTATCAGTGACTGGCGTTTCTGCCATCGGGCAGTCCATCTCGCGCCAATCCGGGAACAACTCGTTCAGCGCTTTTGGATCAACCACAGCGCCAGACAGAATATGCGCACCGATTTCAGACCCTTTTTCAAGGACGACAACTTCTAGTTCATCATTGATCTGCTTTAATTTGATTGCAGCAGACAGGCCCGCCGGGCCTCCACCAACAATTACAACATCACAGGGCATCGATTCACGTTCAATAGCTTCGGCGCTCATGAAGTTCTCTTCCTTCGGAAATCGGTGTTCAACGTCATGCAAAGCCTTGATTGCTACGCCTTCCAAGGTCAAGACCCGCAATTGTGAGTATGGCCAATCAAGACACGCTGACTGCGCGCGATTTTGACGCGCTGGTTTCATGGTGGCGGGATGCCGGCGTGGATTGTGACTTTGTTGATCACGCTACGGATTGGCTGGCAGAGCCTGCGGTTGCCGAAACCACCGAAAAGACCGTGGCAAAGGCCAAGCCGAAGCTAGAATCCGCTGAGACACCGCCTCCACAAAAGATTGATCTTTTCGCTGCAAATCGGCCTGCCGACCTCGCTTCATTCCGCGAATGGTGGATGAGCGAGCCGTCGCTCGATGCGATCGGACCGCGCGGTCGGGTGGCTCCGCGAGGTAACGCCGGGGCCAAGCTGATGCTGATCGTGGTCGATCCCGAGCAAGGCGATACCGAAAAACTGCTCTCGCAGACGCAGGGCCAGCTGGTTTCCCGAATGCTCGCGGCGATGCAAATTGCAGAGAGCGATGTTTATTTCGCCTCCGCTTTGCCGCGTCATACGCCGATGGCCGATGGCGCGGCGCTCGTGCAGGCGGGATTCAGCGAAGTTTTACAATACCATATCAAACTTGCCTCGCCACAACGTGTGCTAGCGTTCGGGGCTAACCTTTTGCCGCTTTTGGGGCACGATGCGGCGCAAGAGCCTGCTTCTTTGGAAAAAATTAACCAAGAAGGGTTCAGCGTAGCTGCCATGGCGGCGGACGGGCTCGACAGCATGATGTCAATGCCGCAGCTCAAAGCCCGTTTCTGGCAGCGATGGCTCGAATGGACAGGCACGTAAGCGCAATGGCACACTACAGCGTAAGAGCATTGGCAATCGGACTTTTTGGAAGCGTTGCCGCGCTTTCTGCGACTCCGGCTTTGGCTGCGAACAGTGCAGCGGATTATTTTCGCGAACGCGCCGAAACGAGCGAAGTCCCGCAAATCCTGAGCGACGCAGACCAGGCACATTACCGCGACATTTTCACCGCAATTGCTTTGGAAGACTGGAGCCGCGTTGATGAGCTGTTAGCGAAAAGCCATGACGGTTTGCTGCAGCAAGTGGCGCTCGCCGAATACTACACACATGCCAACAGTCCAAAGATCGACGCCGGGAAAATAGCAGCATGGCTCGAGATGGGCACCCACTTGCCGCAAGCCGAACAACTAGCTCGCTTGGGCGAAAAGCGCGGGCTGGAGTACACACCCTCCCTCCCCCGGACTCAAAGCTTTAATCGTCAGTCCTATGCTTCCAAGCGGCTCCGGCCGCGAAGCGTACAAGACGGCACCATGCCACAGGATATTCGCAGCGAAATCCTGGAGCACATAAAGAATGACGATCCCGATAGCGCGCGCCTGTTGCTAGAGGGGATTGACGAATTGCTCAGCGCCGAAGCGCGGGCCGAGTGGCGCCAGCGTGTCGCCTGGAGCTATTACATCGAGAATAATGATCCGATGGCTCTGGCGATGGCACAAACCGTTACCGAGGGCGCTGGCGCATGGCTCGCCGAAGGGGAATGGGTCACAGGGCTGGCCGCATGGCGCATGGGCGATTGCGACACCGCCGGTCGCGGATTTGCCCGCACAGCCGAGCTTGCCAGCAATGTAGAGCTCAAGACAGCCGGCCATTTCTGGGCCGCGCGCTCGCTGACCCGTTGCCGAGCACCAGGAGCTGCTACCGAACATCTGCAAGCCGCCGCGAGATACGACGAAACGTTCTATGGCATGCTTGCGCTGGAGCAACTTGGGCAGGATATCCCGACGCAATATGCCGGTGCCGATTTTGCACCCGCCGACTGGCAGCGCCTCCGCGATGAGCAAAACGTGCGCATCGTGATTGCCCTGATCGAAATTGGCCGTAGCGATCTGGCTGACGAAGTCATCCGTCATCAGGCGCGCATCGGTGATCCGAAAGACTTTGCCGCGCTTTCACGGCTTGCTCGCGAACTTGGCCTCCCGCAGGCGCAGCTTTGGATGGCACACAACACGCCGCGCGGCAGCGATCCGGTACCTGCTCTGCGCTATCCCACGGCCCGATGGAAGCCGACGACCGGATGGCAGGTGGATCCGGCACTGGCCTTTGCGCTCGCATTGCAGGAATCCGTATTTCGCGCCGACGCCGTCAGCCCGGCCAATGCGCGCGGGCTGATGCAGATTACGCCAATCACCGTGCGCGAACATGCCGGCCGGATGAATATGAGCGCAAGCTACGTCAATCTCAACGATCCCGAGACGAACCTCGCTTTCGGGCAACGCAATCTGGAGATGCTGCGGGATAGCAATGCTACGCAAGGTCTGCTGCCCAAGATCATGGCCGCCTATAACGCAGGCCTGTCACCCGTGACGCGCTGGAATGGTGAGGTCCGCGATCAGGGCGATCCGCTGCTCTATATGGAGAGTATCCCCTATTGGGAAACACGCGGATATGTGAACGTGGTGATGCGCAATTACTGGATGTATGAACGGCAGTCAGGCGCTCCGTCAGAAAGTCGAAAGGCGCTGGCGCAGGGCCTTTGGCCAAGATTCCCGGAAAGCCGCGGTGCCGGTGCGGTTCGCCTTACCGGGCGCAACTGAAAAAGGACGCAAGAGGACATGTATGGCGATTGATCCGGACAAGACATTCACCCCGATCAATATTGCTGTCCTTACCGTATCCGACACTCGCACAGCAGAGAATGATACCTCGGGCGATATCCTTGCCGCGCGCATTACAGATGCAGGGCACAATCTCGCCGCGCGTCTGATCCTGAAGGATGATGCAAACTTGCTCGCAAGCAAGTTCAACGACTGGATCAATGATCCGCAGATTGACGCGATTGTCTCAACCGGTGGAACCGGCCTGACCGGTCGCGACGTAACGCCTGAAGCGCTCGCTCAGTTGGACGGCGCGCGCGATATTCCCGGCTTTGGCGAGCTGTTCCGTTGGCTCAGTTACAAGACAATCGGTACTAGCACCGTGCAATCGCGCGCCTGCGCAGTGGTTGCTCGCGGAACATATATATTTGCCCTACCCGGCTCGAATGGCGCGGTGAAGGACGGCTGGGATGGCATCCTGACCGAACAACTCGACAGCCGCAATCGACCATGCAATTTCGTAGAACTGATGCCGCGTCTAAGAGAGAAATAGGCTTTCGCACACTAAAGAGGCGTCTACGTCTCATTCGTGCTAATTCGGCAAAGGCCGGTGGTTTTCGGTTAATTGTGCTGCAGAGGGGCTAAGAAAAAATACCAGCTGATAATGAACCGCTCTAATAAGTACGCAACATACTCGATACGAAACGGATCAAGCTTTTCGGGGCGCATGAGCATGTTGGGCGTTGCACTTAAACCTTACAATCGGCGAGACAACTATCTTTGCATTTCAAAACTAAACGTGTCGATAGTGGACAAACGTTGTTAGTCTTGGCCGCAGCGAACGAATCACCCGAAGGCAGCGCCCACCATTACCGGCTTGAAGCGGATGAGGCGGCTGTCGACCAGCGCCGCGGTGCGGTTCACCACGGCTTTCTGGTAATCCGCATCCTTGATCATCTCAAAGAACGCGCCTGAATTGGGATAATGTGCAACAAAGCCATCGTGCCATTTGCGGGTATCGAGGCCTGTCACCATCGTCTGAAATGCGCCCCGCCACACGATCTCTCCGCCGACCCGGCGAAAGATCGGGCCGGACGTTTTGCCGTATTCCTCATAGGCGCGCCTCCCGCTCCAGCCGTTCCCGTGATGCTCGTGTCCTTCAGGGTATTTGGCAAGGTGACGGTAGAGCAGCAAGTTGAGCATATGGATCGGCTCGTCGCGCGGCAGATCCTTGAATGCCTGAAAATTGGTGGGCGATGGATCGATGTAGACTTCGCTCATGCTGTTCACCCCTCCAGCTTATAATCGGCGAACCGATCACGCAGGTCTTTCTTTGAAATCTTGCCGGTTGCCGTGTGGGGAATTTCATCCACAAACTCGATCGCATCGGGCATCCACCACTTAGCAATCTGCGGTTCAAGATGCTTGAGGATATCCTCCTTCGTGACATCGGAACCTTCGCCTTTGACCACGAAAAGGACGGGCCGTTCGTCCCATTTCGGGTGCGGCATGCCAACGCATGCTGCCTCTGCAACGCCTGAATGGCCAACAGCTGCATTTTCCAGCTCGACCGAACTGATCCACTCGCCGCCAGATTTGATCACGTCCTTTGTCCGGTCCGTCAGCTGCAACGTACCGTCCGGATGGATGATGCCAACGTCACCGGTGTCGAACCAGCCATCCTGGTTCGCCGCATCCTGCTCGGCCTTGAGATAGCGCTTAATGATCCATGGTCCACGAATTTGCAATGCACCGGAAGTCTTCCCATCGCGGGGCAGTTCGGTCATCATGTCATCAAGATCAACAATGCGCAGCTCTACTCCGAAAACCGGGCGACCTTGCATTGCGGTCTTGTCGACTTTCTCCTCAAAGCTAAGTTCGTCCCAATCCCATGTTGGGCCGCCGACTGTACCGATGGGTGAGGTTTCAGTCATGCCCCAGGCGTGCTGCACGCGAGTGCCGTTCTTCATCAGGCGCTCGATCATGAAGCGCGGGCAAGCCGATCCGCCAATCGTCGCAGCCTTCAGCGGCGGCAGATCAATCCCCTCTTTGTCGCAATATTGGAAATGGGCGAGCCACACGGTGGGCACGCCAGCGCTGTCGGTTACTTTCTCGCGGATCATCAAATCATGCAGCACCGCCGGATCATTCACCGCGCTGAACACGAATTTGATCCCTGCCATCGCGCCTGCATAGGGCAAGCCCCAGCTGGCCGCATGAAACATGGGGACAACCGGAAGCATGCAAGAGGCGCTGCTGAAGTTGAACGCGGCAGGCTGCAAGCCCGCCAATGCGTGCATCAGTGTTGAGCGATGCTCATACTGCACGCCCTTGGGATTTCCGGTGGTGCCGGATGTGTAGCAAATCATGCACGGATCAGTCTCCGCACCGGTAACCCATTCGAAGTCTCCGTCATGCTCACCAATCCAGTCCTCAAACGCGGGAGAATGCTCACCGCTGTCATAGCAGATGTAATGCTCGACTGTGGTCCAGCGCTCTTTCATCCGGTCCACAATCGGCTGGAACGCCGCATCGTAGCAAAGCACCTTATCTTCGGCGTGATTGACGATGTATTCGAGCTGGTCATCGAACAGGCGCGGGTTCACTGTGTGAAGCACCCCGCCCATCCCCGCAACGCCATACCAGCTGACCAGATGGCGTGAATGGTTCATCGCAAGGCTGGCAACCTTGTCACCTTTCTTGAGGCCTAATGCCTGAAGAGCCTGCGCCATTTTCAACGCATCTGCGCGAATTCCGGTCCAGTTTGTGCGCGTCTCGCTGCCGTCGGCCCAACGTGTCACGATCTCGCGCATTCCCGCCTCGCGTGCTGCGTGATCGATCACATGGGTGATCCGCATGGTCCAATCTTGCATGGCTCCGAGCATCAGGTCTCTCTCCTCAATTGAAATCCTCGTTTGAAACTGTCATGCCGAGACCGGATGTGCTTTGCAATCGTTCAAAATTGGCCTATGAATTAGCTTTCAAGCCGATCGTCAGGCAACCAATCTCAAATTCGCACGGCCGCGCAATGGTTGAAGCTGGACATTGCCGATGCCTTCGACCGCACCCAACCGCTCAGCCAGTTCGCCATCCAGCGCAAAATCCTCGCCTAGAATGATGGTGACATACTCACCCGCGTCCAACAGGACCCGGACGATCACTTCACCACCCATCGACGTATTGCTGCCTTCGGACGCCGGGACCAGCTCCAGCCGCAGATCAGCGAGCGCTTCCAGGCTGAGTACATCAAGCATCAATCGCATGCGCTTGCCGCCCCGAACTTCATCTAGCGGCCGTGCACCCCGCACCGTTACGCGCGGCGGTTCACTTGGATTGGGCGAGTCCAGTTCGACATTGAGCAAGATGCAAGTGCCTTCAGCTGCCCATTTCTCGAACTGAGGCACCAGGCTTTCTTCGAAGCATGCCGCGCTGAACTGCCCGGACGAATCGGAAAAGTCGCCTCGGATAAAGTCTGCGCCGCGCTTGGTGCGGCCCTTACTGAAGCCTTCCACCATCGCCGCCAAGACGGCTGGTGAACGCCCCCCGGCAGGTGCGCCGGCCTCCATGATCGATTGATAGCTGCGCGCGCCATTGGCAGATGCAAGATGCCAATATTGCTGGACGGGATGAGCGGAGAAATAGAAGCCGAAATTCTCGCGCTCTTTGGCCATCTGCTCGGTACGAGACCACGCTTCGGCTTCCTGAAGCCGCAAGTCCTCATCCGCGGCATCCTCGCCGCCGAACAATGCCGCCTGCCCACTCGACCGCTCTCTCTCTGCCGCATCGGCAACGGCCAGGAGCATGTCGATATTGGCAAACAGCTTCCCGCGGTTCTCATCCAGGCAATCAAGCGCGCCCGCAGCGACCAAGCCCTCCAACTGCCGCGAGTTCATTGAACCCTTGGGGATTCGTTCGAAGAAGTCCTTCAGGCTGGTGAACGGGCCAGAGCCTTCGCGCTCAGAGACGATCGCATCCATCGCCTTGTCACCGACATTGCGGATGCCCGCGAGGGCATACCGCACTCCGTAACCTCTATCGGTCTGTTCGACCGTGAAACGCGCCTCGGAATGGTTGATCGAAGGTGGCAGAACTTCGACCCCGCCATCGCTGCCCGGATATCGCCGCGCATCATCTACAAAGACGGCCAACTTTTCAGAATGGTGCATGTCAAAGCACATCGAGGCGGCGAAGAACTCTTCCCGGTAATGCGCCTTCAACCACGCGGTCTGATACGCCAGCAGCGCGTAAGCGGCTGCGTGCGATTTGTTGAAACCATAGCCAGCGAACTTGTCGATCAAGTCGAACAGTTCGTTGGCCTGCTGCTTATCAATGCCTGAAACTTCCTTGCAGCCATCGATGAAACGCTGGCGCTGCGCGTCCATCTCGGACTGCTTCTTCTTACCCATCGCGCGGCGCAGCAAGTCCGCATCACCCAGCGAATATCCCGCCAGAATCTGCGCGGCCTGCATCACCTGTTCCTGATAGACGAAGATGCCGTAAGTTTCGGCCAGAATGCCTTCCAGCTTGGGGTGCGGATATTCGATCTCGGCTTCGCCATTCTTGCGTTTTCCGAACAGCGGGATGTTGTCCATCGGGCCCGGACGATAAAGCGAAACGAGCGCGATGATGTCGCCGAAGTTGGTTGGCTTCACTGCCGCGAGTGTGCGCCGCATACCTTCGGATTCCAGCTGGAACACACCCACGGTGTTGCCTGACTGGAGCAGGTCATAAACCGCCGTATCGTCCCACTCGAGCGCGCCGAGATCGATCTCGACCCCGCGCTTCTCCAGCAGATCAACCGCTTTGCGCAGCACCGACAGCGTTTTGAGGCCGAGGAAGTCGAATTTCACCAAGCCGCTGCTCTCGACATATTTCATGTCGAGCTGCGTCACTGGCATATCCGAACGCGGATCTCGGTACAGCGGCACCAACTGCGCCAGCGGGCGGTCGCCGATCACCACCCCAGCGGCGTGGGTCGAACTGTTTCGCGGCAACCCTTCAAGCTCCAGCGCCAGATCCACCAGCGCCTTCACCTCGTTGTCGTTATCGTATTCGCGCTTGAAATCCGCCGCGCCATTCAGCGCGCGCGGCAGCGTCCACGGATCTGTCGGATGGTTCGGGATCATCTTGCACAGCCGATCGACCTGACCATAGGGCATCTGCAGAATACGCCCGCAATCGCGCAGCACCGCCCTCGCTTTCATTTTACCGAATGTGATGATCTGCGCCACGTGATCATACCCGTATTTGGCTTGGACATAGCGGATCACTTCGCCGCGCCGTGTTTCGCAGAAATCGATATCGAAGTCCGGCATGGAGACGCGTTCGGGGTTCAGGAAGCGCTCGAAAAGCAGACCCAGCTTGATCGGGTCCAAGTCTGTAATCGTGAGAGCCCAAGCGGCAAGCGAACCGGCACCAGAGCCGCGGCCTGGCCCCACCGGAATACCGTTATCCTTGGCCCATTTGATGAAGTCCGCAACGATCAGGAAGTAGCCGGGGAAGCCCATCCCGACGATGATCTCGACCTCGTAATCCAGCCGGTCAAAATAGACCTTGCGTTCTTCCTCTGATAACGGGCCATAGGGCCCGAGCCGCGCTTCCAAACCTTTGCGCGCATCTTCGGCGAGCATTCTCGCTTCACCTTCCAGATCACCCGCAAGACTGGGCAAGATCGGCTTTCGGTCGGGTGGAATCACAGCGCAGCGTTGTGCAATCACCATCGTGTTCGCGATCGCTTCCGGCAAGTCCGCAAACAGCTCTTCCATCATCGGCGCAGATTTGACCCATGCCTCCCGATTGGTGTGCGGGCGATCCTCGGCATCGATATGCGATGAATTGGCGATGCACAGCATTGCGTCATGCGCCTTGTAGAAATGCGGCTCGGCATATTGCGCGGGGTTGCTAGCCACCAAAGGCAGATCGCGCGCATAGGCCATATCCAACAGGGCTTCTTCTGCCGCAATACAGACCGGATCCGAATGCCGGGCGATCTCGATGTAGAGCCGTTCAGGAAACAGCGCTTCGAGCCTGGTAATGAGTGCGTCGGCATGATCTCTCTGCCCCTCAGCCAGCAAACGGGTCAGCGCGCCCTCACCCGCACCAGTCAGCGCAATCAGTCCCTCTGTGTGCCCTTCAAGCTCGCTCAGCTGCACATGAGGTTCAAATTCGAGTGGCCGATCAAGATGAGCTTTGGAGACCAGGTGGCACAAATTGTCATAGCCCGCCTCATCCTGCGAAAGGAGTGGCAGATAATCGACCTGACGCCCATCCTCGTCACGCGCGATACCCAGCAAAGTGCCAATGATTGGCTGAACGCCTTCATCAATGCACGCGCCCGCAAAGGCGACCGTCCCATACAAGCCGTTGCGGTCACAGATGGCGATAGCGGGAAAGCCGCGTTCCTTCGCAAGCTTCGCAATCGCCTTGGGCTCGATGGCTCCTTCAAGCATCGAGTATGATGATTGCACACGTAGCGGAACAAACGGAGCGAAAGCCATTTCGCTACTTTAGGAACTGCTGCGCGATTCGGAAGCACCGAACCGCGTTAATTCTCCACAAGTGGACAGACTTACCAAATGGCTTGTCTATTGCGACCCAATTTCACCGACCAATGTCCGCAATTGGGTCGTTAGCGGTCTGTCCGCTTTTGTCCGGAAGCTAACCCAGAGCCGCCACGCTAAACCGACATCACAGCAGTTTTTCGATATCCTTCGCGATCCGCTCCGGCTTGTCGGTCGGGGCATAGCGCTTCACCACATTGCCTTCGCGGTCGATCAGGAATTTGGTGAAGTTCCATTTGATGCCGGTTGAGCCCATCAGACCCTTCGCTTCACCCTTCATCCAGTCATACAGCGGCGAGGCATCCGGCCCATTGACGTCAACCTTCTGCATCAGCGGAAAAGTGACGCCAAAGTTCACCTTGCAGAATTCCTGGATCTCGTCGGCATTGCCGGGTTCCTGCGCGCCGAACTGGTTGCAGGGGAAGCCAAGCACTTCGAAACCCTGATCCTTGTACTTCTGGAAGACCTTTTCCAAGCCGTCATATTGCGGGGTAAAGCCGCACTTGCTGGCGGTGTTTACGACCAGCAGCACCTTGCCCTTCTTTGTTGCAAGATCGAGCTCTTCACCGCGGTTGGTGGTAACGGTAAAATCGGCAATCGTGGTCATTCTGGTGCGTCCTCTTTCGGGCGATAGGTAAAGTCGAATGCGCTTTGCCACGAAACACCATGGTCCGTCGAGGATTCTCCGAACTGTCGCATCGATCCATCTTCATTTGCCGTGTAGCTCATCCGCACAAGCGTGTGCGGGGCGCCCGGCGATGGCCAGATCCCGGTCAGCACCATTTTGCCTTCAGTTACGCCGCCGGTGAACTCTACCGCGCCCGGTGAAGAGCCAACCCATTTCTGTCGTCACACGCCGGCGTTAGTGTCCCAGTGATTAAGGCTGGTTCCGCCGGCCCCGCGCAATGGCATCCAGCTTTCAATCACAGCGCAACCATTGTGCTTGCGCTCTATCCGGCTGTCGGCGACCTTGGCATCCCCCCCGGTTTGATAGACATCCCATTCACCCAGCCAGAAATCAAACCCCGCATGCCCTTCGCTGTCGCAAGCTGGTGGGGATGGCGGCGGCGATGGTTGCTGCGCGCCGGGTTCAGGTGCTGACTGCAGCAGCAATGCGGCGATAAGCGATGTAAGCATGAAATTCCCCCCGTTGTTTGTGGGGAGAAGACGCCAGATAGAGCCTGCCGTCAAAGCCGCATCCATCAGACGCCAACGCGCCTCTGCCAATGTCGGCGAGCTGTTAAGTTAGCATTCCGTCGTGCAAACGCACCACACGGTTCATTTTGCTGGCAAGCCGTTCATTGTGCGTCGCGACCAGCGCCGCGCTGCCCTCGCCACGCACCAGCGAAAGGAACTCGGCTAGCACCCGCTCGGCCGTGTGCTCGTCCAGATTTCCTGTAGGCTCGTCAGCCAAAACCAGCACCGGGCGATTAGCCAGGGCACGCGCCACAGCGACGCGCTGTTGCTCGCCGCCAGAAAGCTGGCTCGGGCGGTGATCCATCCGGTGACCTAGACCCAACGCGGTCAGCAGCTCTTCTGAACGTGCTTCTGCAAATTCGCGATCCACTCCGGCGATCATCTGCGGCATCACAACATTCTCGCGCGCGTTGAAATCGGGCAATAAATGGTGGAATTGATAGACAAAACCCAGATGGTCGCGCCGCAAGCTGGTGCGCTCTTCGGTTTGCATCGTTGCTGCTTCCTTGCCCGCGATCTGGATCGAGCCTTCGAAACCACCTTCGAGCAGGCCAACAGCTTGCAACATGGTCGATTTACCCGTTCCGGACGGCCCAAGCAAAGCGACGATCTCGCCCGGCCTGATATCAAGATCCGCACCGCGCAGGACTTCGATTACAGTATCGCCCTGCTTGAAGCTTCGCTTGAGTCCGCGGAGTTTGACAACCGGCTTCTTCTCCTCGTCGGCTGCGGTTGTATGCAGGACATCACTCATAACGCAGCACCTCCACAGGGTCAGTGCTTGCAGCTTTGAGCGCCGGGTAGAGGGTGGCCAGGAAACTCAAGATCAAGGCGAGTGCAACTATACCTGCGATCTCAACGGGGTCCGTGCGCGAGGGCAATGTCGAAAGGAACCGCACTTCAGGGTCCCAAATCTCTTGCCCTGTGACAAAAGCAATGAAGGAAACAATTGGCTCCCTGAAGTAAAGCACGACGAATCCGAGCCCCAGTCCAGCGATTGTGCCGAGTGCTCCGACGGTAAATCCAGTTGTTACAAAAATCTTGGTCAGGCTTTTGCGAGTTGCGCCCATTGTCCGCATGATCGCAATATCACGCGTCTTCGCACGCACCAGCATGACAAGACTCGACAGAATATTAAATGCTGCAACCAAAACCATGAAACTCAATGCAAAAAACATTGCGACGCGCTCTACCTGGAGCGCTTCGAAAAGCGTTGCATTCATCGTTTTCCAGTCGGCAATCACCGCGCGTCCAGCGAGCTTTTCCTGTACTGGTGCCAGTATCTCTCCAACCTTGTCAGGGTCAGTCACTTTAATTTCGATCTGCCCCACACTGTCGCCCATCAACAGCAACGTTTGCGCATCGGACATGGGCATCATCACGAACTTCTCGTCAAAATCGAAGATACCCACCTCGAAAATCGCTGACACTTCATACCCCACCTGGCGCATGGTCGTGCCAAATGGAGTCGTGCGGCCCTGCGGGTTGATGATCGTAATAGTGTCTCCCACCCGCGCGCCGATGTTCTGCGCAAGGCGAGAGCCAATCGCTACCTTGCTGGCATCAGGCTGAAGCTCTCCGATATTGCCCAGCAGTACCTTGTCAGCCATGCTGGCCAGATCATCCTGCGTCTGCCCGCGCACAAATATGCCCTCGACGCGTCCGTTAAATGTCGTCAGCAGCGGTTGCTCGATCAGCGGGTTTGCTTCCGCCACATCAGGGGTTGATTCAACCTCGCGCAGGACTTCTTCCCAGTTCGAAAGCCGTCCGCCATAGGCCTGCACCACCGCGTGGCCGTTCAAGCCAACAATTTTGTCGAGCAATTCAGCGCGGAAACCGTTCATCACGCTCATCACCACCACCAGCATGGCAACGCTGAGCATGACAACCCCAACCGAGATACCGGCAACCAGCGCAATGAACGCCTCCCCCTTGCCCGGCAAAAGGTATCGTTTGGCAATCATCCATTCGAATGGAGAGAGGATCACGGTCTATCTGGGCCCTCGAGAAAGTGACTGACATCAACTGGCAGAGCCTGGCTGAACGCAGGATTTAGGGCGCGCTGCAGTTCAAGGCAATGGAACAACTTGCGTCTTTCCCGATCAAAAGCTTGTGACACTGCCGCTATCGCCCTTGTAATCCTGCTGTAATATCGCCATTGACGCGGCGACGGTAACACGCGGCGCTAGCGGGCAGGCTCAGCATGAACTGGACTAATCCTTTCCTCGACGAATTTGGCGACAAGTTGCGCGAGGAATGTGGCGTGTTTGGCGCTATCAACGCATCTGACGCTTCTGCGGCGACCGCTTTGGGGCTGCATGCCTTGCAGCACCGCGGGCAAGAGGCGGCCGGCATCACCAGCTATGACGGTAAGGAGTTCTTCTCTCGCCGCGGGCTTGGCCATGTCGCAGAGAATTTCTCCTCGCCGGAAGCCATTGCGGAACTGCCCGGCTATATGGCCGCTGGGCATGTGCGCTATTCCACCACCGGCGGTGCGGGCCTGCGCAACGTACAGCCGCTCTATGCAGACCTCGCCAGCGGCGGTTTTGCAGTCGCGCACAATGGCAACATCTCGAATTCGCAGAAGCTTCGCGCCGAACTGGTTCAGAACGGCGCGATTTTCCAATCCACATCCGACACCGAAGTGATCATCCACCTTGTCGCAACCAGCCGTTATCCAACTATGGTCGACCGGCTGGTTGACGCGCTGCGTCTGGTCGAGGGGGCCTACGCGCTCGTAGTTATGACACCTGAAGGCATGATCGCATGCCGCGATCCGCTCGGCATTCGCCCGCTTGTAATGGGAAAAATGGGCGATGCAGTTGTCTTTGCCAGCGAAACCGTCGCGTTCGATGTCGTCGGCGCAGAATTTACCCGGGAAGTCGAGCCAGGCGAACTGATCCGTGTCGATTTCGAAGGCAAGATCGAAACATTGCGCCCCTTCGGCAATCACAGTTCGCGACCATGCATCTTCGAGCATGTCTATTTCAGCAGACCGGATTCATTCTTCGCGGGTCAATCGGTCTATGAAGCACGCAAGGCGATTGGACAGCAATTAGCTATCGAAAGCCCGGTCGACGCTGATCTGGTCGTGCCCGTACCGGACAGCGGCGTGCCCGCAGCCATTGGCTATGCTCAGGAGTCGGGCGTACCGTTTGAGCTGGGCATTATCCGTTCACACTATGTCGGGCGAACATTCATCCAGCCTTCGGACACAGCGCGTCATTCCGGCGTTAAGCGCAAGCACAACGCCAATCGCGGTCTTGTTGAAGGCAAGCGGATCGTGCTGATCGACGATTCAATAGTCCGCGGCACTACTTCGATGAAGATCGTCGAGATGATGCGCGAAGCAGGCGCCAGCGAAGTACACTTCCGCGTTGCCAGCCCACCCACGGCGCATAGCTGTTTCTACGGTGTCGATACGCCGGAGCGTGAGAAACTGCTCGCCGCCCGGATGGACGTTGAGCCCATGCGCGAATACATCAAGGCAGATAGCCTGGCATTCGTGTCTATCGACGGCCTGTATCGTGCCGTCGGCGCTGACCACCGCGAGAACAGTTGTCCGCAGTTTTGCGATGCATGCTTTACGGGCGATTATCCAACCTCGCTGACAGACCTAAATGCCAAGGACAGCGACGACGCTCAATTAACATTCGCAGATCACAAGGCAGCTTGAGCCATGACAGACGGCAACAAACCACTTGAGGGCAAGCTCGCGCTTGTCACCGGCGCAAGCAAAGGAATAGGCGCTGCAACTGCAAGAACACTTGCTTCCCAGGGGGCTCACGTGGTGCTGGTCGCTCGCGACGTCAAAGCGCTCGAAGCGGTAGAAGACGAAATTCACGCGGAAGGCGGTACTTCCACCATCGCCCCGCTCGATCTGACCGAGCCCGAATCGATAGCGCGTCTGGCCCAGGCAGTTTCAAGCCGATGGGATGTGCTCGATATCATGGTGCTATCTGCCGCCTATCTGCCAACTTTGACGCCCGTCACGCAGATCGATCCGAAGCAGTTTAATCAGGCGTTGAATCTCAATGTCTTGGCGACGCAAGCCTTGTTGTCCGCGTTCGACCCCATGCTCAAACGTTCAGAGGCGGCCCGCATTATCGGGCTCACAAGCAGCGTGGGCGCCGGCCCCCGAGCCTATTGGAGCGCATATGGTGCATCCAAGGCTGCCTTTGATAATATTCTTAGCTCTTACGGGCAAGAAGTTGAAAAGATTGCTAATATCCGCGTTGCGATTGTCGATCCCGGTGCCACGCGCACCAGCATGCGTGCCAAGGCCTATCCCGGTGAAGATCCCGAAACGGTAAAGCAGCCTGACGTCGTGGCGACCCGTATTGCCGAGCTAGTCCAGGAAGGTTTTGAGACCGGTCATCGCGAGCGCGTTGACGGCTAAATCGTACGCCTGTTACCGCGCAATACCATTCGGTTAAATCGCCGCTAACCACTTTCCTATACAAATGGGAAACCGCGCTCGGTCAACGTGTGTGAAGCTTAAGGCCATGTTCGCAAGATCAGCGAGCACCGGTTCGAGAGCAAGATACGCTAGAACTCAAGGAATTCGGGCATGCATACAACGCAAGACCGCTACGAAATCTCCGCGCAGGAAGATCGCTGCGCTCCACGCAAGAAGCTGACCAGCCAATGCTATCGCTGCGCGCATCGGGTGGCTGCGCCTTCCCAAGCGTGGTGCACGACCTGTCCATCTCCGGCTTCTCCGCCGCCGCGATCAACCGGATGCATGAAGGCCAGGTTTGCTGGCTGACGCTGCCCGGCCTGGAATCGCTCCAGGCGCAGGTTGTATGGTGGGAAAACTGCATTGTCGGCTGCGCCTTCACCAAACTGCTCAGCCCGATCGTGCATGACAACATCATTCAGCGTTACGCGCAGATGAGCGCTTACCGCAGCGTTTAATCATAGTGCGGGCCGCAGCTAAGATCGCCGTTGCTGAGTTATTCAGCTGCGGCGATTTTTTGCACCAACTGATACCATTCGCCTCGTGCATTACTGGTAGCTGTGGGCCAATTGCTGACCACCGCAACCACAAGGCCCTGCTCCGGTATGATCGTAATCGATTGACCGAATATGCCCTGGGCACCGTACCCGCCATCGTAGACCCACCATTGATAGCCATAGCCGAACCCCGGGCGTTCGAAGTCCACTTTACTATCCCCTGCATCGCCAAACCAGCCATCAGGAACGACGCCCTTACCGCCTTCCAGAGCAAATTGCCCCATGCGGGCATAATCAGCCAAGCGGATCGACAAGCAGCAGCCACCGATGCTGCCGCCGCGCGGGTCGCTCATCCAGAACATATCGGCTTCAAACCCTGCCGGGTTGACGACCTTCTGCTTGGCGTAGGCAGCTAGCGGAAGACCTACAGCATTCTCTACCACCAGACCGATAAGATTGGTCTCGCCGGTCTTGTAGACCCATTTCTCACCTGGTGGCGCTTCGCGCGGTAGGTCCTTCATCTGCGCGACCATCGCGTCTTCGCCATATTCCAGCACAAAGCTCGCCATCTTGGCCACGTCGCTGTCAGGATCGGTATAGTCTTCGTTCCACGCGACGCCTGACGTCATTGTCGCAAGCTGCTCGACTGTCACATCATCATAGGCCGAGCCCGCAAGTTCAGGGATGTACTTGGTCACAGGGTCCTGCAAACTGCCAATGAAGCCATCCCGAATTGCTGCACCCAGCAGCGTCGAGGTGAAGCTCTTTGCAACAGAGAAACTGGTCCAGCGCTGTTCGGGGCCAAAGCCAAGGCGATAACTTTCAAAGCGTTTCTGCCCGTTCTGCAGCACCATGACACCTGCGGCATTGGTCGCATCCATCACGTCGCGAATTTCAGCCGCCAGCGCATCATCTAGCGGCGCACCATCGGGCAATGGGCGCGGTTCCAGAGCGCCCTTTACTTCGTGACCTTCGAACCAATTCTCCATATCGCGAAAACGCGCGCTGCGTTGTTCATCGCTCCAGAAAAGAACCTGCAAGTCAGCCAGATCGCGTTCTGGCGGCGTGACAAACGTAACCGGATTTTCCTGCACCGCCACGGTTTCGACCGGGCCACTATAGCCCGCTACACATCCTGAAAGTGCCAGCGCCATTGCCGCGCTGCTAATCCAAATCCGCATTATTCTCTCCTGTCTTCCGTTGCAGCGCTCCCTATGGAGAGCAATCCGCGGGAGCAAGCCTAGCTTTGCGCTTTCATGTCGCGGTAGGCCGCCAGCGCGCGCTCGCGCCCTTCCTTATGCGCGATAATCTTCGCAGGGTAGGACGAAGGGCGCACGCCATGCTCTTCGGGATCATGTATGTAAGGCTCGCTTAAGTCTGCCAGTTCGGGCACGTACTCGCGGATATAGCCCGCCGCATCGAACTTCTCCGACTGGCTGAGCGGTGCCATGATCCGCACGAACATATTGCTGTCTACGCCTGTGCCCGCGACCCATTGCCAGTTCGCGCCATTGCTAGCGTAGTCCGCATCGACCAGCGTGTCCCAGAACCATTGTTCACCCACGCGCCAGTCGATCAGCAGATGTTTGATCAGGAAGCTCGCCGCGATCATCCGCACACGGTTGTGCATCCAGCCCGTCTGCCACAATTGCCGCATGCCTGCATCGACGATCGGATAGCCGGTGCGCCCCTGCTGCCACGCTTTCAGATCGCGCGCGGCCGCTTCATCTGTCTCCGGATCGCGCCAGGCGATTTTGTCAAAGTCGGCGCGGTAATTGTCGAGCGCATAGCGCGGAAACTGGCAGATCGCATTCTGCGCATAATCGCGCCAGATCAGCTCTTTCTCATAGGTCTTCCAACCCTTAGATCGCTTGTGCTTAAGCGCATGCCAGATCTGGACCGGGCTGATTTCTCCGAAGTGGAGGTAGGGCGAGAGCTGGCTGGTCTTGTCCACACTCGGCAAATTGCGCGCATCGTCATAGTCATCTGCGTGGTCTTCCCACCATTCGAGCCGTTCGTTCGCTGCTTTCTCACCCACTTCCCAGAAGTCACGCATGCCGCCTGCCCAATCGGGATTGGTGGGCAGCAGGTTCCAGCTCTCCAGGGTATCGCTCGCGGGCCAGTTTTCGGGCGATGACAGCGTTTCGGGCTCTGGCAACGCGTCGCGTGGCGGCAGCATCTCCAGCGTCGCTTTCGCAAACGGCGTGTAGATCTTGTACAGCGCGCCGGAGCCCGTCGTCACAGCGCCGGGTGGCAGCAGGTAATTGGCATCATAGAGCTGGAGGTCGAGCCGCTCTTTCAACTCGCCCTGCGCCTTGCGCCACCACGGTTCGTAGTGCCTGTTGGCGTGGATCGTTTCTGCGCCCGTTTCCTCCGCGATCTTGATGAGTTCCTCCACCACATCGCCGCACCGCAGGATGATCTTCGCGTGGCGCTGGGCGAAGCTGTTTGCCAAGCTTTCTAGCGAATGATGCAGCCACCAGCGCGACGCACCGCCGTAGGCATGACTGCCCGCGATCTCATCATCGAGCACATAGACCGCGATCACGGGGCCCGCTTGCGCCGCGTGATAGAGCGCGGGATTGTCCGCCATGCGCAAATCGCGCCGGAGCCAAAGGATTTGGGGTTTGGTCATTCTCTTTCTTTCCCCTCTCCCCATGTGGGGAGAGGATATCGAAGCTTGCTCCGAGTGGAGTTAGCGGAGCCTGGAGAGGGGAGAACGGTCTGGGCTGGCCCCTCCCCCAACCCCTCCCCTGAAGGTTAGGGGGCTTTGAATGGCAACGAAACTAGCCGCCTGAGTGTTCCTGATTCAATGGTTCACACTTTACATCGGGCAGCGCGACCGAGAAACGGTCCCGCACACGCGGGTCGTAGAACCGCGCATCGCGCAGCAGCACCGAGCCGTCTTCAGCCCGTTCGGCAAACGGCGCACGGGTCCAGAAGAGGAAGGCGTCGAGCTCCGAATTGCTCGCTGTCTGAGAGACAGCGGCATCGAAGTCGCAGATATGCTCAGAAAGCAATCTTCCGCGATGCGAGATCGACTGAGGATGGTGTGCGACCAACCAATTGTGCTCATGCTTAAAGGTCGGAGCCAGAATCTCGCGTTGCCAGAACCAAAGCGGCACAGGAGATGCGATAGCTTCTTGGGATCTAACAAAAACCATTTCACCAGCTGTCGAGCGTGCAAATTCACTGATCACCCCATTCACCCCGACATACGTCAGGCTCACAGCTATCGCCACGCGAGCCGGCTTCATCCAATCGCCGCCTGCCTTCTCCCGCCACAGCGAGAACCATGTCGCGAAGCCCATCAGCGCCCATAGCCACACATCGATGATGAACAGCGTGTCGCCGAAGAACCACTGGCTCGAAAACGGTTCGAGGAACCGCACACCATAAACATTGAGCCAATCGAGCGCCGGATGAGTCAGGCAACCGATAAAGGATAACGCGTAAAGCCATCCGAAATGCACGCGCAATCGCCCTTCAGGCCGAGCTCCGCGCTTCGCTTGCCAGCGGTCATAACCCCACAGCAGCCCCGCGAGGATCAGCGGCAACAGCACCATCGCGGGCGGGCCATGCGTAATCCCGCGGCGGAAACCGAGGTGTTCCTGCCCCTCCAACCAGAAGAAGCACGCCGCATCGACATCGGGCAGGTTCGCCCCGATGATCAGCGCGGGCATAGCGAGCCCGGTCTTCTTCTTAAGCCCTGCCTGCCCCAGCAGCGCACCAACCAGCGAGTGGGTCAGATTATCCAAGCCAATTCTCCGCTCTTAGCCCCTGCTCAAACCCTACAGCATGGAACACATGGAACACTGTCCTAGGCGCAAAAAACTCTCGGTGGAAATCCGACAAATTCAATAGCTTCCCGAAAATGGCTGATAAAGAGCGCATTCCACCTGATAGGGTGAAAGACACTACGTAGGAAACACTAGTCGGTCGTGTGACCTTCCTTGTCATCCACCGTCCAGGTCTGGCCCGAGCCCAGCAGCTTGGCGAGGTTCGCCTGCTTGCCTACAATCGCCCGTGCGCGCTCATCGGCCACGGCAGCTTCGAATGTCGGGCGCGGATCGTCATAGAGCACGCCGAGCGCCATCGGGAACGGTCCAAATGGCATTTCAATCAGCATGTGCGCAACGCTGCGGTTGGTTGCATCATGCACCAGCACGCCCGCCTCCTCCCAATTTTCCTCCGTCGCATCGACCACCTTGAGCTCCAACGCATCGCGATCCAGCGCGATGCCCTTTTCAAAGCCTGTCTTGGGATCGCCGAACAGCATCGGCTTGCCATGCTCCAGCCACAGCTGGCGATCACCCGCCCCTTTGGGCGCGGCGAAATCGTCAAACACATCCTTGTTGTAAACGATGCAATTCTGGAAAATCTCGATGAAGGCCGCGCCCTGGTGCGCATGCGCTGCTTTCAGTACATCGGGCAGGTTCTTGGACACATCGAAACCGCGCCCGATAAAGCGCGCACCCGCGCCTAATGCAAAGGCGCAAGGATTGGCTGGGCGATCATAGGAACCGATTGGCGTGGACGGGCTGCGCGTGCCAACGCGGCTGGTGGGGGATGCCTGCCCCTTGGTCAGGCCGTATATCTCGTTATTGAACAGCATGATCTGCATGTTCACATTGCGGCGCAGGACATGCAGCATGTGATTGCCGCCGATGGAAAGTCCATCACCGTCGCCCGTCACCAGCCAAACATCCAAATCGGGATTGGCAAGCTTCACGCCCGTCGCAATCGCCGGCGCACGGCCGTGGATGGTGTGGAAGCCGTAAGTTTCCATGTAATAGGGGAAGCGGCTGGAGCAGCCGATCCCGCTGATGAAGCAGGTGTTGGACGGGTTCGCACCCAGCTGTGGCAGCGTGCGCTGCACCGCCTTCAGGATCGCATAATCCCCGCAGCCGGGGCACCAGCGGACTTCCTGATCGGTTTCCCAATCCTTGAGCGTGGTCTCGATCTTGGTCATCTCGTTCATGCCAAGGCCTCCTCAATCGCGGCTTCGAGTTCGTGGATGTAGAATGGCTGCCCGCTGGTCTTGTTGAGCGGTTTCGCATCGACCAGATATTGATCGCGCAGAACAGTCTTGAACTGGCCGGTGTTCATTTCGGGCACCAGCACCTTGTCATAACTCTTCAGCAGATCGCCCAAGTTTGCAGGCAATGGCCAGACGTGACGCACATGGATGTGGCTGACATCGTGCCCCTTGGCGCGCATGCGGCCGACCGCCTGATGGATCGGGCCATAGGTACTGCCCCAGCCCACCACGGCCAGCTTGCCACCTTCGCCGCCGAGGCAAACCTCCTGATCGGGGACTTCGATACCAAGCACCTTTTGTTGGCGTGCGACAGTCATCGCCTGGTGGTTTTCGGGCGAGTAATCGATGTGGCCGGTATCAACCGCTTTCTCGATCCCGCCGATGCGGTGCATCAGATCGGGCGTGCCCGGCTTGATCCAGGGGCGTGCGCCATTTTCGTCGCGCTTGTAAGGCAACAAAGTGGCGTCGCCATTCTCGTTGGCAGGCCCGTTCTTCGCATCGAGGAACTTTGCCGGAAACGGCGTGAAGCTCGCCGGGTCTGGCACCAGCCATGGCTCCGCAGCATTGGCGATATAGCCATCGGTCAGCAACATGACCGGCGTCATATATTGGGTGGCAATACGGCAAGCCTCGATGGCGCATTCAAACGCATCTCCCGGGCTGCTGGCTGATACGACCGGGATCGGCGCGTCACCATTGCGGCCATAAATCGCTTGGTAGAGGTCACTCTGCTCAGTCTTGGTTGGCAGACCTGTTGACGGTCCGCCGCGCTGCGAATTTACGATTACCAGCGGCAGCTCGGTCATGATTGCAAGCCCCATGGCTTCGCCTTTCAGCGCGATGCCCGGGCCAGAAGAGCTGGTGACGCCCAGCGATCCGGCATAGCTTGCGCCAATGGCTGCGCAGATCGCGGCGATCTCGTCTTCCGCCTGGAAAGTGGTGACGTTGTATTCCTTCAGCCGCGCCAGATGGTGCAGGATCGCGGATGCCGGCGTAATCGGATAGCCGCCGAAGAACATCGGCAGTTCCGCCAATTGCGCGCCCGCGACCAGCCCGAGCGAGATCGACTCCGCACCGGTGATGGTACGGTAAAGTCCCGGCGCGCTCGGTGTGGCAGGCACATTCAGCTGTTTGAGCGGGCCGGAAAGTTCCGCTGTTTCGCCATAGGCGTGCCCTGCATCAAGCGCGGCGATATTGGCGCCTGCGATGTCCGGCTTATTCTTGAACTTGGCGCGCAGCCATTCCCGGATCGGTTCGCGATCACGGTCAAACATCCACAGCGCGAGGCCCAGCGTCCACATATTCTTGGACCGCAGTGCGTCCTTGTTGCCAAGGCCAAATTCCTTGACCGCTTCGATCGTCAAAGCGCTGATATCGAATGCCAGCACGTCATATTTCGCCAGACTGCCATCATCGATCGGGCTTTGGTCGTATTTCGCCTTGTCGAGATTACGCTTCGTGAACTCACCCGTGTCTGCGATGATCAACCCGCCGGGTTTGAGCGCTGACAGATTTACCTTGAGCGCAGCAGGGTTCATCGCAACCAGCACATCGGGCGCGTCACCCGCGGTGTTGATCTCCCGACTGCCGAAGTTGATCTGAAAAGCCGAGACACCGAACAACGTTCCCTGCGGCGCACGGATTTCCGCTGGAAAGTCCGGGAACGTCGCCAAATCATTGCCCGCCAGCGCGGTGGATAAGGTGAACTGCCCGCCCGTCAGCTGCATCCCGTCGCCGCTATCACCCGCAAACCGGACCACCACGGCGTCAGGCTGTTGAGAATCTGAATTCGGCTTTTCAACGGCTTGCTTTGCCATCTGCGTTCCTTGTCACGCGCCGCAAGATCCGGCGCAGTCCCTATTGAAGCTGGCAAGTATTCTCCACCCTCTCCTCTCGCAATGAAGTTTTTCTCCTATGTGCACAAGTGTTGAGTGGAAAAGCGCGTTTGTCCCCTCTAACCTGACAAAAAGCACAGCAAGAAAGAGCATTGAATGGCCGCAGAGACACCTTTTATCCGCCCCGATGTGAAAGCTTTCCTCGATGGACTTGCGGCTATGGGCGGTGTTCCAATTGCTGAAATGACGCTTGAGGAAGCGCGCGCAAGCTATGTGGCGCTGCATGGAATGGCGGATGCGCCGCCACGCGATCTGGCGGTCATCAAGGATCTGAGTTACCCCGGTACAGACAATCCCTCGGGCGGCGAAATCGGATTGCGACTGTATGATGCTCGCGACACCAGAGAGCCTGGCCCCGTCATCGTATTCTACCACGGCGGCGGCTTTGTCATTGGCGATCTGGATACACACCACAACCTCTGCACTGAAATTGCGCACCAGATGGATTTGCCAGTGGTGGCGGTCGATTATCGCCGCGCTCCCGAACATCCCTTCCCCGCGGCGATTGACGATTGCGAGGCCGCCACGCGCTGGATTGCGACTTCGCCTGAGGCATTAGGGCGCAAGGCAACCGGCCTGATCCCGATCGGTGACAGCGCGGGCGGCAATGCGACCATCGTGGTGAGCCAGCAACTGGCGGCAAAGCCAGCAGACGTTCCCGTTGTGCTGCAAGTGCCGATCTTCCCGCTCGCCAGCGATGCAATGGGCTCAGCCAGTCTGGAGGAGTTCGCAGAGGGCTTCGTTTTGACAAAGGGTGCGGTCGAATTTTTCGATGCCGCTTATGCGCCTGACCGCAATGATCCGCGCGCGATACCGATACTGGGCGACCACAGCACAGCACCGCCAACAGTCCTTGTCACAGCCAGCCTCGATCCGATCCGCGATTCAGGTCGCGACTATGGCGCGGCGTTGAGCGCGGCCGGGATCGATCATGTCCATCTGGAAGTGCGCGGCGGCACGCATAGCTTTACCAATCTGCGGCAGGCCGTACCAAGCTATCAGCATGAAACGGAGCGCATGTTTGCGGCAATGAAACTGATGCTCGGAGCCTTTGCATGAGCGCGGCCGCTTACCGGCTGTGCGCCGGATTCATGCTCACAAACAAGCATGGCCAAGTATTCGTCGGGCAGCGGATCGACTCGCAGCATCTGGGCGCATGGCAGATGCCGCAGGGCGGGATCGACCCGGGCGAAGATACAAGGGAAGCGGCGCTGCGCGAGCTTCATGAAGAGACCGGGATCGGCACACATCTGGTGGATATCATTGCGCAAACGCGTGAGCCCTTGCGCTATGATTTGCCCGATGAACTGATCGGAAAACTATGGGGCGGGAAGTATCGCGGGCAGGAACAACATTGGTTCCTGGGCCGGTTTTCTGGCTCGGACGATGATGTCAATCTGGAGGCGCATGACCCGCCCGAGTTTGCTGAATGGCAATGGGTTGAGCCGACGCAATTGCCGGATCTGATCGTTCCGTTCAAACGCGATGTCTATCGCGCCTTAGTGCGAGAGTTCGGCGATCTGATCTAGTTTGCAAAGCGAAATGCAATCCGCTCCCGATTGTCCTTGGCGCGTGCTGACTTGAACGAATCCAACGCCTCAATCCGCCCAAACCATGCATTGATGTTGGGATAGCCGCCTTCGAACGCGCCTTTATCGCGCGCCGCATACATCGGATAGGCCAGCGTGATGTCAGCAGCGGTCAAATTGTCTCCGCCAAAGTATGGCTGGGCACCAAGGTCCTTTTCCATCTCACCCAGCAGCGCCTGCATGCGCGGGTTCAGAAACATCTTTCGAACCTGACCGAACACAGCCTTCAAAAGCGAGCTGATCGGCCAAGGCGAACGCATTTCCAGCAATCTGAGCACCATCTCTATACTCTGCAGCGGCATGAGTGACCCGGGTGAGGAATGGTACCAGAACAGGTGCCTTACGCGATCCTTATGGCCAGCTTTCGGGTTCAACTTGCTGTCTGGATAGGAATCCAGAATGTAGTCTATGATCGCATTGCTCTCTGCAAGGACCACCTCACCGTCAGTAATCACCGGAGCTGTGCCAAGCGGGGACAGAGCCTTGTAATCATCCGGGGCGAGATTGGTCTCCGGATTGCGGTTGTAGGATTTTAGCTCGTACTCTGCACTCAATGCCTCGAGCAGCCAGAGAATCCGGAAGCTTTGCGAATATTCAAGATGGTGGAGTGTCAGCATCCTTGATCCTTCTGTCTAATTGCTCAAAGGGGCCGCCCCGGCATCTTCCGCCGCCAACGAGGCCGACGGGCCGGCATTGATAGCCATCCTTAGACCAACTGTTTCGGGGCAATTCGCGCCACACAGGCTCTGAAGAACTGCCAGATTACGCCGCGCCTTCGCCAGCGCGCCCTTTTGGGCAAGCGCTTGTCCTTCTCCTGCCAGCGCTCCGAAATGTCGCGGGTCACCTTCCAGAACCCGGCGATAGTAATCGATCGATTTACCCGTCAGACCTTGCGCCCGTGTCGCATCGGCCAACGCGACGAAAGCCTCGTCGAAGCCCGGATCGAGTGCCAACGCGGCCTCAAACGCGTCGATTGCGCCGTCGGTGTCGCCGCGCGACAACGCCAGCTGACCTTCCTGCACCATCATCATCGCGCGGGGATCTGGCGGCGGCTTGCTCAAACTGCCAACGCTGTTTGACAATGCAAAAACCAGAAAGAGCGCCGCAAAAGCAGGACCCAACCGGGCAGCTCGCGAGAATTTGTTGCGCAGTTCTGGGACTGAAACGACAGTCATGATGCCTTACTGGCTATCACCCGGCGCGCAGCATGGCGACAAAAAAGCCATCAGTGCCGTCATGAGCAGGAGAAAGACGAACACCCGCCCCATGCGCGCGACCCAGCGGCAGTGCGATGTCGATCGGTTTGAGCTTTGGATGCCGCTCCAGCGCCGCAGCGATCCGATCCTTCCCTTCGACATCCAGCAAAGAGCATGTGACAAAACCGATCCGGCCGCCCGGTTTTACCATCGCGGCTGCGATATCAATCAGCCGGTCCTGCAGAAAAGTGAGCCTGGTTAATTCACCCTCGTCCAGGCGCCAGCGTGCTTCTGGATTGCGTCGCCATGTGCCAGTCCCCGAACACGGCGCATCCACCAACACGGCATCGGCAACACCGCGCCACTCAGCCAGCATTTCCAATTCGCGATCAGGATTGAGCAACAGAGTTTCGATCAGACCAGCCCCTGCCCGTTCCGCACGCGGAGCAAGCCGTGACAATCGACCGCGATTGGTATCACATGCCAGCAAGCGGCCCTGGTTTTGCATGGCCGATGCTAGCGCGAGCGATTTTCCCCCTGCCCCGGCGCACAGATCGACCACGGTCTCGCCTGGTCTGGCCGAAAACGCCTCACACACCAGCTGGCTGCCGTGGTCCTGCACTTCGATCCGACCATCGCGATAGGCCGGCCATTGCTCGACCGAAGTACCGGTTGAAAAACGCAGAGCCTGCGATGCCGCGAGCGGCCCGCCGGTCTCGGGAAGTTCTATGCCTGAGCGGTCTGCCTTGAGCGTGTTCACGCGAATGTCGAGCGGCGCGCGATCGAGCAGCGCGGCGGCCTCGTTTTGATCGATCCCGGACGCGGTAAGAGCTTGTGTCAGCCAATCGGGCGCCACACCGTCTGGTGCTGGCTTCTCTTCATCGCCAATCGCCGCCGCTGCGTGTGCCGAGCCATCAAACAATGCTGCGATCGTGTCGTCTTGCTCTGCCAGACGCAACATCGCTGCCCGTCCGCTAACGGGAATGGGCCCGCAAGCCCGCACTGCTGCATAAACTAGCTCGCGCACGGCGCGGCGATCCTTCGATCCGGCATAGCGACGCTGCTTGAAATAGTTTGCAATCAAGCGGTCTGCGGGCGCACCTTTGCTTTTCGCCGCATCGATGATTTGATCGAGCAGCTCGATTGCCGCTTGCACACGTGCCGCGGGGGTCATCGTATGGCTCTAACGTGTCGGATAGTTCGGCGCTTCGCGGGTGATCGCGACATCGTGGACATGGCTTTCGGAAAGCCCGGCACCGGTGATCCGCACAAATTTCGCGCGTTTCTGCAAGTCTTCGATCGTTGCAGAGCCGGTGTAGCCCATCGCAGCTTTCACGCCGCCAACCAGCTGGTGAATCACATCTGCGGCCGGGCCTTTGAACGGCACCTGGCCTTCAATGCCCTCTGGCACCAGCTTCATCGCGGAGACATCCGCCTGGAAATAGCGATCCGCGCTGCCGCGTGCCATTGCCCCCACGCTGCCCATGCCGCGATAGGCCTTGTAGCTGCGCCCTTGGTACAGGAAGGTTTCGCCGGGACTTTCAGCGGTTCCTGCCAGCATAGAACCGACCATCACCGTCGAAGCGCCTGCCGCCAGAGCCTTGGCCGCATCGCCCGAAGTGCGCAGTCCGCCATCGGCGATCACTGGGATGCCTGACTTGGCCGCTTCTGCCGCGCTTTCCATAACCGCGGTCAATTGAGGCACACCGACGCCGGCAACCACGCGGGTCGTACAGATCGAGCCGGGGCCAATGCCAACCTTCACTGCGTCTGCACCCGCGTCGACCAGCGCACGAGTGGCCTCTGCAGTGGCGACATTGCCTGCAATAACCTGGACCGAGTTCGAAAGTTTCTTGGCGCGTTCAACAGCGCGCGCGACATCCTTGTTATGGCCATGAGCGGTGTCGATCACCACCACGTCCACTTCCGCGTCGATCAAAGCTTCAGTGCGTTCAAAGCCCTTGTCACCAACCGTAGTTGCCGCTGCCACACGCAGGCGGCCCGCTGTATCCTTGGTTGCGCGCGGATAATTGACAGCTTTCTCGATGTCTTTGACTGTAATCAGGCCCACGCAATGCCCGTCATCATCGACAACAAGCAGTTTTTCGATCCGGCGTTGATGTAGCAGCCGGCGGGCTTCTTCTTGTCCGGTCCCGAGCGGTACAGTCGCCAGATTTTCCGTTGTCATCAATTCGCGCACAGGCTGCATGGGGTTTTCGGCAAAGCGCACGTCGCGATTCGTCAGAATACCGACCAGCTTGCTTGAAGCATCCGTGACCGGAATCCCGCTGATACGGTGCAGATCCATCAATGCCTGTGCATCACCCAGCGTGGCATCCGGTGTGATCGTAATCGGGTTGACGACCATGCCGCTCTCGAAACGTTTTACCGTGCGGACAGCAGCGCATTGCTCTGCAATATCGAGATTGCGATGCAACACACCAATCCCGCCAAGCTGAGCCATGACAATTGCCATGTCAGCTTCGGTAACCGTGTCCATCGCGGAAGATATCACCGGAATGTTGAGCGAGATATCACGGGTCAGCTTCGTCGCGGTGTTCGCCATTGATGGCAAGATATCGCTTTCGGCCGGGCGCAAGAGCACGTCGTCAAAGGTCAAGCCGAGGGGGATATCCATATGCACCACTTTCGTCATCTGCAGATTCGTGGCGGCCCATGTAACCGCACCTCGTGCAAATCGCTAGTGGTAGGAGCGGCCTTTTTTGCCCCCGAGGCATCTACGGGAAAAGCTACACCTAGGGATACACCGCGCTATCGGCCACCCGGCGGATCAGCAACTCGTGCAACAGAAGGTCATCCACCGCTCCGCCTAGCTCGATATCGCCGGGGTTATCGGATGCCTGATGATAGTCCCCCGAAAGAAACTCGGTCAGTTTCTCCTCTGAACCGAATGCATTGGACAATAGCACTGACGGCACGTCACGCTGCAGCAACGCCCAGCCGTCCTGACGCTGCAAGAACGGCTCTGACAGCTCACGTGGCGCTAACTCACGTCCTATATCGTTGATTGCTTCCTTTATGATCGCATCAAGCGGCGTTCGCCCTTCGCCGATAAAGCCGACCGGGCTACCTCTGGGCGAAATCGCCACGGTGTCGAAATTGAATGCCGCGACGATATTTTCGAGCGGCAGCGGCGGTTGATCTGCAAAGGCTTGCGCACCCAACAAGCCCCACTCCTCTGCCGTCGTCCCAAGGATGTAGAGATCGCGCTCCATCGGTTCGCCAGCTGCCAGACGCTTGCCAAGCTCCATCATCAGGCCAATCCCGCTGGCATTGTCGACCGCGCCATTGCAAAGCCGGTCCTCAGCACCTTCCGGTCCACATTCGCCGAAATGGTCCCAATGGCCCAGAAGCAACACCGCTCCGGCATCAGGGTTTGTCCCGGGAAGCTTGGCGAGGAAATTGCGCGATGGCACTTCACGCCTGTCTGTACGTATGTCGAGGGTCAATTTGGCGCTCAGCGGTATCGGCACAAAGTCATTGGCACCCTTGCTCGCATCGGCCAATTCCAGCAGTTCAGCCCATCTCGTTTCACCCAGAACGTTTGCAAGAACTTCCCGGGCCATAAAGACAGAAACATTTTCGTCCGCTTGCGATGCGAGGGCTAGCCTATCTCGCATCTGGAATTGGCGGATTTGCGCGGTGCTTTCTGCCGACTCCACTACTGTCACAACTGCAACCGGGCCTTTCTCTTGCAGCGCAGCCCGGCGTGCCGGGCTTTTTCCCGGATCGCTTAACATGATCACGACACGCTCGCTCACAACCGCCTCGTCAACGTCACCATCGGCATAACCCACGAACAACGTGTCCGCGTCTTCCATCAAGGCTCGGCGCGCTTCCGTAGCAGCGGCAATCGCTTCGGGATCGACTGGAATCACGCGCCTTCCGATCTTGAACTGCGCGAGGGCGCTTTCGCCTTTGATATTGGCCAACAAGACTGGTGCATTCCATGGATTGGCCGGGTCATTCGTGCCTGAAACAAAGCCAGCCGGCTCTAGCACCGACCGCATGTAATCAAGCGTTTTCGTCTCGCCAATTGTGCCGGGTCTGCGACCTGCAAACTCATCGCTGGCCAGAACGCTGATATGCTGATCGATCCTGTTTTCGAGCGAGGTGAACTCTGAATCCGAAACTTTGAGGCCAGTGCTTGCGCAAGCCGATAAAGTCAATGCGATTGCGAAGGCAGCAAAAGTTCGTCTCTCGATCATTATGGCCCCCAAAGCCTCAAATCCGTTATTCAGCGGTCCAGCCGCCATCGATGCTCCAGTTCGCACCGGTTACATTGCCCGCCTCTTCACGGCAAAGGAACACCGCCAGCGCGCCAATCTCATGCGGTTGCACAAATTTCTTGGTCGGTTGCTTGGCCAGCAACACATCATTGATCACTTCTTCGCGGCTAAGCCCGCGCGCTTTCATCGTATCTGGGATCTGCCCTTCGATCAGCGGTGTCCATACATAACCAGGCGAAATGCAGTTGGCAGTCACGCCGGTCTGCGCAAGCTCCAACGCGATAGTCTTGGTGAAACCGTCCACGCCGTGTTTCGACGCATTATATGCGCTTTTGAACGGTGACGCCGTTTTGGAATGCGCAGAGGCCGTGTTGATGATCCGTCCCCAACCCTTTGCCCTCATGCCAAGCACCGCGTGCCGCGTAGTGTGGAACACCGCGCTAAGGTTGAGCCCTATGATCGCGTCCCACTTGTCTTGCGGGAATTCTTCGACCGGCGAGACGTGCTGCATTCCGGCATTATTGACAAGGATGTCGATTTCACCCGCGTCCGCCATCATTGCCTCGATATCGGACGGGTCGAGCAGATTGGCGGCCGAATGCGTCGCACCCATTTCATCGCATAGTGACGCAATCTCGGACCTGTCACCGAAACCATTCAGGATCACTTCTGCGCCTTCGCTGCTCAAGGCCCGCGCAATCGCAAGCCCGATTCCCGAGGTGGATCCGGTTACCAGAGCGCGTTTTCCCTGAAGGAACATCAGTTTCCCCTGTTGCACGATACGATTCGGACTACAGCTTTTGGCGTAACGCGCGCGCCTGTCCAGCGTTAAAACCACCAAAACAAGGGGCAATTCGGCGAATCGGAGGGATTGAGGATGAAGCTGCGCAGGTTCGACACATCAAAGATTTCAGCTGGCACAGATGGCGGGAACAGGAGGCGATTTTGCGCGGCTTTATGTCATCGCGCATGAATATGGTCACCATATCCAGAACCTGACCGGCCTCGCGGCGCAAGTTCGCAGCGCGCAGCAGCAGAACCCGCGGCGTTCAAACGAGCTGCAGGTTCGCATGGAATTGCAGGCGGATTGCTATGCTGGTGTGTGGGCACGCAAGAACCGCCAGCTGATCGAGCGCGGCGATCTGGAAGAAGGGATGCGCGCGGCCAGCTCGATCGGGGATGATACGCTGCAACGCAATGCCGGTCAGCGGATCAATCCCGAAGGTTTCACGCATGGAACAAGTGCAGAGCGCATGGACGCTTTGCGCGCGGGGCTAGAGAGTGCGGACGATTCTGTCTGCGACCGCTACTTCCAGTTCGACTGATCGGGTAGCCAAACGGGAAAGGGCGGGAGCAATTGACACCCCCGCCCCATTCTTTCCGATTCAGCCGCGCGAATCAGGCGTAGCCAGTCACTTCGCCGTCGTTGCTACCACCATCGCTCCAGTCGATATCGCGGGTCGTGTACATCACCCCTGCCAGTGCAAAGAACAGGATCACTGAACCGATCACTAGCGATAGGCCTTCGAGGTTCAGCAGTACGTAGAGCATGACATACAGGCCCACGAGCAAGCCACCGATCATGCTCGCGCGGCGCCAGCTTTTCAGCACCGCAGCGCTATAGCTGGTGAGCAATCCGATAATCGCACCACTGGCGACAATGTATGCCCAAGCGAACCCGATCATCTCTGCAAATGCCAGCAGCATAACGAAGAAAAGGATCAGGCCAGCGCCACTCAGAAGATATTCTGCGCTCGCAACTTTCGCGCCGCCAATAATGTCAAACATCAGGAAGGCCAGAAATGTGAAGCCGATGAACAGGAAGCCATACTTCACGGAACGGTCAACCAGGCTGTAGAGATCAACCGGCTCGACCAATCGGATCGTCGCCATTTTGCTGGCACCATTGTCACTTGCAACCTCGACCGGTGATTGCTCGAACTGTGCCGGGCCGAAGTCATTTTGCGATACCATCGGTTGCCCCAGGGCCAGATTGGAGATGGACCAGCTAGCGGAGAAACCCTCGTCACTGATCTGCGCGGCATCGGCATCAGGCAGAAAGCTGCCAACGAAGCTCGGGTGCGCCCAGCTTGAAGTGACGGTCCATTCAGTCGACTGACCGCGCGGTACAAAGCCGAAGCTGCGGCTGCCGCGCAGGCTGTAGGACCATTGCAGGTCAAGTGTCTCACCACCCGTCCAATCGAGCATAGCATGTACACCTGTCCCACCGCTTGAGGCTGGCCCGCGCCCTGGGTGCAGCTCCATTGCGTCTCCGTTTACAACCAGCCGCGCATCAGTTTGCAAACCGCGGGGATCGCTCATTCCGAAACGCAACTCAGCTTCATCAAGCAACAGGTCCTGACGATCGATGCCAAGCCCGGTCAGATCATCGGGCAATTCGAAACGTGCCGAACCGTTGATTGAAGCGCGATACAGAACCGAACGATAGATCGCGCGCTCCTTCACCTGCGGGTCAATCTGCGCTTCAACGCTTTGCTGTTCCGGAGAGAGAAAGAGATTGTGCCGCTCGCGCACGGTACGGCGCATGCTTCGGCCTTCGACAATCTCCGTTGTGATGTGATCTTTACTGTAGGGTAGCATCAGCACCGGGCCGGAAACGGCCTGTGCGCCGGCCCAACCTGCAGCTATCGAATCCTGCGCTTCCCGCGCCTGATGCTGGCGATCACTGACCAATCCGTAGACAAACAATAACGGTATGATCAGCGCGCCACCTATCAGCGCGACAATCAGTAGTTTCATTCCCGGGGAGCGGTTCTTCAGCACAGTTTATCCTCCTTATTCTTGCGATGAACCGTGCTTTGTGAACGATGAAATGAATGTGTTGTGAATGCCCAAAAGCAGCTCAAACAAAAAAGAGCGGGAGTGGCCGTACACCCCCGCTCTTCATTCATCACACCGCTTAAACAGTATGATGGGTCTAGCTCATGCGAATCAGCGGCTTTCCCAGGCTGCGATCTTCTCATCCAATGCCGCGATCACTTCCTTGAGCATATCCTCTGGCATTTCGGGGTTGCTTGCGAGCGCTTTGCGAGCCTCTTTCAGTCCGGACAGTGCGCTGGCCATGATTTCACTTTTGCAAATCACAGTCACTTCCTCACCGTCCTGCATCAGCTTCTTGCCCTTGCCTCCGGTGTGGCAGTTGACTTCAACAACGGTGAAGTTGCCTTCACCATTCTCTAGCTCTGCGAACGCCATGCTCTGTTCTGCGAATGCTTCCCTCAGAGCAACATCCGCTTCTTCTAATCCTTCGCGAACTTCGATCAGGATTTCGCGCTTTTCCTCTTCGGTAAGCCCTTCACCTTCGCGCTGGACCCGCACGATGCGGTACTTCTTTACTTCGCGATGCACCTCGTGGTCGTCATGCTGGCCATCGACATGCACCGCCTTGCGGATGACATATCGGCGTTCAACGCCGTCTTCGTCTTTCTCAACCCATACGTTCTCTTCAACTTCAGGAGCCTCGGGCGCTTCGGGCGCAGCGGGCGGCGCAGGAGGTGCCGGAACGGCTGTACCTGGTGTCGGGGGTGTTGGAGGTGCTGGCGGTGCCGGCACATCGGCAAACACATCGTCAAAGCTCGTGCTGTCAGCATAGGTGACAGTCGCCGTTAGCGGCAAGGCAACCAAGGCAGCAGCCAATAGGCCGCGTCCAGCCATGCGGCGCTTAGTTGATTGATTGTTCATTTTAAGGCTCCTCAAACGGTGAATTATCGATTTGTCCCCGAGCACTGGGCACGTCATCGGCGCAGCAAGCGCTACATTGGGTCCGGCAGCAAAACTGGCGATCACTTGCGCATAGGTCGCGCGGTCTTCCTTCGCGCGCTTCGCAATCACGCGCGCGTCACAGGCCGCTTCCTGGTCACGCCGCAGCGCGAGCCAGCCAAGATAGCCAAGTGGATTAAACCAATGCAGCGCGAACAGGGGCTGCACAGCCATGTTAATTGCAAGATCGTGCCCTTTGTGGTGTGCCAACTCATGTGCCAGCGCCAGATCTCGGGCATCACGATACCAACTGGCCATGAAACCTTCGGGCAGCGCCACAACTTTGTCGATTACGCCGAAGGCAAGGGGCGCGCTGGTCAAAGGGGTTTCGATCAGGCGCACCTTGCCGGCCTGGCCGACGTCGCGTCCTTCGGCCAGAAGCTCCTGCCGCATCCGGCTATAGGCTCGGAAGCGCAGGAAAAGGAATGTCGCAGCACCCGCCAGCCAAATGGCCAGCACGAATTCTGAAAGATTGAACGGCAGCAAGGGCTGGCTGAGAGTTACGTCTGACCCTGGAAAAGGAATAGCGTTGCGCTCAGCGACAAGCGCAAAGACATCAAGTGGCTCAACCTCAGTCGCAAGCGCAGTTGCTGGCTCCGACGGCGCCATCCATGCGGGCAAGGTCAGTGGGGGGAGAACCAACCTTATCAGCGGCAGAGCCCACAGTGCATAGGCCGCTTGGGGGCCGAAATGCCGTGCCACAGGGCGACGAATGAGCAGGACCAGCGCAATCAATGCCGCGGTCCAAATGAATGTATCGGTTAGCCAGTCCATCATCGTTTCAGCTCCTTCAACAGGGCTTCGATTTCCGTCAGATCATCTTCTGTCAGCGCTTCCTGATCGGCCAGATGCGCCACCAGTGAGGCGGCACGACCTCCGAACAGCCGGTCGACCAGCCTTTTGGTCTCGGTTCCGATATAGTCCGAGCGTTCGATCAGCGGCGTATAGAGATAGCGCCTGCCGTCTGGACTGGCAGAAATGGCGTGCTTCTGGACCAGTCGCCCGAGCAGCGTTTTGACTGTGGCCAGGCTCCAGCCGCGATTCTGTGCCAGCGCATCCGATACATCAGCGGCGGTTGCCGGGTTTCTATCCCACAGCACCTCCATAACGGCGTGCTCGGCCTCGCTAATGCGTTCGGGTTTTGCGTTACTACCCTGTCCCATTTGCTTCCTCCGATAGACGCTCGATCAGTCCGGTTACGAATTGACGATTACGTCTGTAGTCATTTCGACTACGGCTGTAAACACGAAGCGTGGATTAACGGCGAATTACAGGGGTTGAAACTCTGCGAGCGACCGACCACGATGGATGAATGACTTGGAAGTTAGCACTCCCACTCGCATTCGGCGTTGCGGCAACGGCCGCTGTTATGCACGCCCCCTCCTTCGCGGAAACAGGCACAGTGATGCCCGAGACCTTGCCGGTTTCGCTTGACCCCAATGATGCCGACAACGTCAAACTCGGTGAGCTGATCTATCGTGGCGGTCTGGAAATCGAAGCCGGCGAACTGGAAATCGGCGGGATATCGGGCCTGGAATGGCACGACGGACATTTGGTTGGCGTGATGGATGACGGGCGCTGGTTGACCATCGAAACAGACGAGATCCGCGGCACACTCGTCGATTTGATCGAGATCGAAGTCGGCGCACTGAATGACGAGCGTGGAAAGCCCCTGCGCGGGAAAGCCGACAGCGATGCCGAAGCGATAACCCGCTCTAGCGATGGTGGCTGGCTGGTATCGTTTGAACAGGATCACCGAGTTTGGCGCTATGCCAGCTTGGCGGGGCCAGCGGAACCTGCCGCCTATGAGGCCGTCACGCATGTTGCCAATGCGCCATCAAACAGCGGTCTGGAAACGCTGGCAGTAACGTCGAACGGCTACCTTGCGTGCGGCGAATGGGCGGGCGAAGCGCAGCCAAACTGTGTGCTGAAAGACAATGTTGGTCTAGTCAATTTCGAGCTCGAGCCCCCAGCTCCGCTGGACACGCGCGGAGGTGTCCCGACCGATGCCGATTGCGCGAGCAATGGTGTGTGTTTCGTACTCTTCCGCAGCTGGTCTCGGGAACTCGGAAATTCGGCTGCAATCATCGCAATCGGTCCGGACGGACTGGATGAGACACTCGCCGTCTGGGACACGTCGCTTTCGATCGACAATTTCGAAGGGATCGCGGTGCGCGAAGAAGGCGAAGAGACCTTTCTCTACATTGTATCAGACAACAATTTCTCCAGCGATCAGCGGACCTTGCTGATGAAATTTCAGGTCAGTCAGCGCGCCGCGACTGCTCCGGGCGTCCCGCCAAAGGTCTATGCAACCGAACTGGTCGTGCTGGAAACTTCCATGGGTGACATCACGGTCTCGCTCGAGACTGAACGCGCACCGATTACTGCCGCCAACTTCCTGCGCTATGTCGATGAAGATCGATACGACAACACCAAATGCTATCGCGCGATGCGGGTGACAGGCGGCCAGGAGCTGAGCGGCTTCCTGCAATGTGGAACACAAAACGATCCGCGACGGATACTTGACGGCATTACTCACGAACCGACCAATGAAACCGGGCTCAGCCACACCGATGGCGCACTGTCGATGGCGCGGTTTGAACCGGGCAGCGCGACAGGTGACTTCTCGATCATGATCCGCGATCAACGCGGGCTGGATGCCTATCCGGAATCTGATGACCCCGGTCGCCGCCCCGGCTTTGCCGTGTTTGGCTATGTAGTGGGCGGGATTGATGTCGTTCACGCAATTCACGCTACGCCCACCGATCCGGACAAAGGCGAAGGCTTCCTCAAAGGCCAGATGCTTGCGAAGCCAATTGAGATCGTAAATGTGCGGCGCGTTGACGCGGCAGAATAGTTTTATTCGCCCATAGCCGGCTTGCCAGTGGGCACTGTCGCGACCCGCGGCATGCTCGCTTCGATTGCGCTGAGCCAGCTCATCGCCCCATTGCCGATCCGCGCCTGCGGCAAGCTGGCGGGCAACCGCATGCGTGATTCCCAATCCGCTATCGAAAGCACAGCTTCGCGGTGCGCCATCAGTAGCGTTTGCGGCTTTCGCATTGCGCGGTTGACCAGCGCGTCTCCGAAAAACGTCCAGTCATTGTCTGGCTGACAGCCAAAAGACGTGCGATTGTCAGCCGACGCGGTGATGATCGCGGTGTTCTCGCCTGCGAGTTTTGGCACGAAAACTCCGGAGTAGCATGCCGAGAGCAGCAGCAAGCGTTTCTCGATTCCTAGCTCTGCGAAGGTGTCTTTCAGCAGTTTGGGCGATAGCACGCCATAGCCGCTATCTTCGTAGTGATAGGCCAGACCTTGTGGCAGTCCGTGGCTGGTAGAATAGAGCACCAGCACGTCTTCAGCCGGGTCCATCTTTTCAGCGATGCTGGCGAGCGCGATCAAAAGCGAGCGGATCGAACCGCGCGGCAGGCCATCATCTTCACCGTCAGGCCCGGCGAGAACCAGCGTCCGGTCCTGGGCGTTGTAGCGATGCTTCAATACCTCACCGACTTCGCGCGCCTCGCGAGCGAATACCGGATCGCTGTCGAGCGCGATCGCGACGACATATGCATCGACCTGCCCCGCCCGCTGCGGCGCAATTGCTGCGAGAGCGCTGTCCAGCCTTCGGCGCTGCTCGAGCAGATCGAGCGCGGAAAGATTGCGGTTAAGCTCTGGCCCTTGTTCCAGGCTCTGCTGCATGTCTTGTGGCGTGGAGCCCGAGCCGAGGCTGGGCCACCGCGCGCTATGAGTGGAGGCGTTGTCTTCTGATGTGGACGCTTCTTGTGCCAGCGCCGGTGCTGTGATCGCCACCGCTGCTGCCAAACCAATTGAGAAAAAAGCGCCCCTCTTCATAGCCGGGAAGGTGCAGCGAGAACAGCGTTCTGGTCAAGACCTGATGCCTATCGCTTTTGACGAAGACGCTGCAAATCTGTCGCCATTTGCGACGCTCTGAAGCCTCTGCCTTCGAGTAACCGTTTCCAGTCCGCCGCATGGTCAAAGTGCTGCAACTGGCGATGATAGTAGTTCACATACTCCAGCATCGCGAGCGAGGCAGCGATACTGGCCGTGATCCGGTCGCCCAGAGACAAGGCAAATTCACCTGTGATCCAGCTCGCCAGACAAAGTGCGCACACAATCGCACTGGCGATGGCGAACGGCCATTGCAAAGAGCGCGCCCATGGCAAAAGAATCGCCAATGGTTGGTTTTGGCCTTGAAGAAGCCGAAGCTTCGCGCGCCAGTATAGCCCGCCAAGCAGCAGCAAACCGCACATAGGCACCATTGAAGTCCAGCTCAGCCAACCCAACGGATACTCGAGGAAATAGGCCGCCCACACCATGCAGACGGGAAGCAGCCAGACATTGCCCAGCTCCATCTTCCAATAGCCGTCTAGGCGTTTTGTCAGTGCGGGTTTGGAAGTCAAAGGCGCCCTCCCACCGCGCGCCTGAACTCTAATACACCCGCTTCTTCGGCTTGATGTACTCGGCGTCATCCGTCAGCGTGTATTCGTGCACCGGACGGTAGTCGATCTTCACCGCGCCACCATTGCCGCCCCAGCCTTCGAACCATGCGATCGTGTGCTTCATCCAGTTCGCATCGTCACGATCGGGGAAGTCCTCATGCGCGTGAGCACCGCGGCTTTCCTTGCGGTTTTCAGCCGACGCCATGGTAACATTCGCCTGCGCCATCAGATTGTCGAGCTCAAGCGTCTCGATCAAATCGCTGTTCCAGATCAGCGAGCGGTCAAACACCTTGATATCTTCCATCCGCTTATTAACGGATTTCAGCGCATCAACACCTTCGGACAATAGCTTGCTGTCGCGGAACACCGCCGCGTGCTTTTGCATCGCCTTCTGCATTTCGCTGCGAACTTCGGCGGTCGGTGAACCACCATCCGCATTACGGAAGTGATCAAGCCGCGTCAGTGACATTTCCGCGCTGTCCGCAGGCAGTTCGTCCTGTTTGCCGTTGGGCGTGATGTTGTCTTTCAGGTGCAAGCCGGTTGCGCGGCCGAACACCACCAGGTCGATCAACGAGTTGGAACCGAGGCGGTTCGCGCCGTGTACGGATACGCAGGCCGCTTCGCCTACGGCATAAAGCCCCGGCACAACATGATCCGGATCGCCATCAGGGCCGAGTGTCACAACCTGCCCGTGATAATTACAGGGGATGCCGCCCATATTGTAGTGCACCGTAGGCGTTACGGGCAGCGGTTCTCGCGTCAGATCAACGCCGGCAAAAATCTTGCCGCTTTCGGTGATCCCCGGCAGCCGCTCACCCAGCACCTTGGGATCAATGTGATCCAGATGCAGGTAGATGTGGTCACCGTCGGGGCCTACGCCGCGGCCTTCGCGCATTTCCAGCGCCATCGAACGGCTGACAACGTCGCGCGATGCAAGGTCCTTAGCACTTGGAGCGTAACGCTCCATGAAGCGCTCGCCTTCGCTGTTTGTGAGGTAACCACCCTCGCCGCGCGCGCCCTCTGTGATCAGCACGCCCGCGCCGTAAATACCGGTCGGGTGGAACTGTACAAACTCCATATCCTGCAGCGGCAAGCCGGCGCGGAGGACCATGCCGCCACCATCGCCAGTGCAGGTGTGCGCAGACGTCGCGGTGAAATAGCAGCGGCCATAACCACCGGTTGCCAGCACTACGGACTGCGCGCGGAAACGATGGATCGTGCCATCATCGAGGCGCATTGCGGTCACGCCGACGCATTTCCGATCAGCGCCCTCGCCCGCCATAATCAGGTCAAGCGCGAAATATTCGATGAAGAAGTCCGCATCATACTTCAGGCTCTGCTGATACAGCGCGTGAAGCATGGCGTGGCCGGTACGGTCAGCCGCAGCGCAAGTACGCTGCACCGGCGGGCCTTCACCCATATTCTGCATGTGGCCGCCAAACGGGCGCTGGTAAATCGTGCCATCTTCGTTGCGGCTGAAGGGCACGCCTGCATGCTCCAGCTCGTAAACCGCTGCTGGCGCTTCACGAGCGAGATATTCAATCGCGTCCTGATCACCCAGCCAGTCTGCCCCCTTCACTGTGTCATACATATGCCATGACCAGTGATCAGGCGTGTTGTTACCCAGCGAAGCGGCGATGCCGCCCTGGGCCGCCACAGTGTGACTACGGGTCGGGAACACCTTGGTGATGTTGGCGGTTCGCAAGCCCGCTTCGGCAGCGCCCATGGTCGCACGCAGGCCAGAGCCGCCTGCTCCCACAACAACAACGTCATAGGTGTGATCGATAATCTTGTAAGCTGAGGTGTCGGCCATCAGGCGGCTCCTCCAAAGGCAAGGCTGGCAACAGAGAAAATGGCGAAGGCACCGCCGCCAATGACGGTGAGGTTTAGCGCGGCGAGCGCAGCGAACTTGGTGCCGGAGTTGTGGAGATAATCTTCGATCAGAACTTGCAGGCCAAGGCGCGCGTGCCAGAACGTGCTGATAACGAGCAAGATCATGGCCGTCGCGGATACTGGCTGAGCCAGCCATTTGCTGACCGTTGCGTAGCTCAGATCAGGCAAACCGATAATGCTGGCGATCAGCCAGATGCTGAGCACCAGATTGCCGATGGCGGTAAAGCGTTGTACCAGCCAGTGATGCGCGCCGTGATGCGCCGAGCCCAGCCCGCGCACGCGCTTGATAGGAGTATCGTGAGCCATTTCTAGCTGCCTTACTTGTTTAGGATGAGGGCCCAAAAGCCCGCTGTCAGGAGGATGGCGATCAGCGGCGAGGCAATCGACCACACCTTGTTCGTGTTGAGCTCATAGCCCGCGCCGATATCGAGCACAAAGTGGCGAAGCCCGCTCATCAAATGTGTGAAAAAGGCCCAGCTCAGGCCGACAAGAACGACGAAACCTGGAATGCTCGCCATCAACCCGCTGAAAGTCTCGTAATAGGCAGGCCCACTTGCCAGCGCGCCAAGCCACCAAACCAGCACAAACAACCCGACCAGCGCCATTCCATCTCCACTAACCCGGTGAAGGATGGAAACCAGCATATGCGGGCCCCATTTCCAGATCTGGAGGTGCGGTGAGAGCGGTCTGTTGTTCGACATATTCAATTCGTCCGGTAAACACTGTTGCAACTCCACTTAGCGTCCACAGCGCGTGTGACAACCCGCCTTTCAACCAGTTCCGCTCGACTTGGGCTGCAAAGTTTCAGATAGGTGTTCGAATGAGTGCAATTCTCCTTACCGGATCAAGCCGCGGAATCGGTGCTGCAGCGCGTGAAGCGTTGGAAAAGCGCGGGGCAAAGGTGATCGGCCACGCGACCAGCGCGGCTGACGAAAACACAATTCCAGCAGACTTCTCTCAACCTTCTGCCCCACAAATATTGTGGGAAGAAGCTTTAGACCGGGCGAACGGACATATCGATGTGCTGGTCAACAATGCCGGGCTGTTCAAGGCGACCGCTCTCGATTCTTCCGATATTGAATGGCTGGATGGGTGGGAAGAGACGCTGCGGATCAACTTGACCGCTGCGGCACAGCTAAGTCGCTTTGCCGTAAATCACTGGCTGGATCGCGGAGTTCCTGGCCGGATCGTGCATGTCGCAAGCCGCGCGGGATATCGCGGCGATTCGCCGGCACATTGGCACTATGCAGCGGCGAAAGGCGGGATGCTGGCCATGCACAAGACGATTGCGCGCGGTTACGCGGCGCAGCGGATTGTGAGTTTTGCAATCACACCGGGATTTACCGACACCGCAATGGCGGGCGATTATCTGGAGAGCCGCGGGGGCGAACAGCTGTTGCGCGATATCCCGCTGGGACGTGTGGCAGAACCCGCTGAAATTGCACGTATTATCGAATTCTGCTCGCTTGATGCCCCGGAAAGCATGACTGGCGCGGTGATCGACGCCAATGGAGCCAGTTATGTACGTTAAATCACTTCCCTTATGTCTTCTCGCAGCGAGTTGTCTGGCTTTGCCCACCCAAGCGGAAGAGACTGCCACGCTTCAACCGGCAGAGGGGGTCGGTAAGAACGCATTCCTTCAAAGCTGCGAGACATGGGACGAGTGGGACAAGACAGCGCCTCCATTCCAGATACATGGCAACACATATTACGTGGGAACCTGCGGAATCTATGCCATTCTGGTCACCGGAGACGACGGTTATATCCTTTTGGACAGCGGTGTAGAGGGTGCCGCGCCATCGGTCCTGGAAAACATCCGCAAGCTTGGCTTTGACCCGACCGACATCGGCTATATCCTGATGAGCCACGAACATTTTGACCATGTCGCGGGCAACGCAGAGTGAGCGAGAGCTGGAAACTCTCTGCCTTTGCAGCAAAGCCTGTCATACAGGCGGCTCTGCTTTATCATGAAGAGATCGACGATTGGGACCCGGAAGTTGTCATTTCAGGCAGCGAAGTGGTGGAGGATCGCCCGCAAGAATGGGTGTTGGAGGCATGGTATTCGCACGAGCCGAGCGAAGCGCAACAGGCAGACATAGCCGGTCTATTTGACGGGGACGTGCCGGTTTTCACTGTCGAGAAATTGCCTGAACAGGACTGGATCACTTTGAGCCAGCAAGGGGCCGAACCGATCCGCGCAGGCCGCTTTTACGTCCATACATCCGATTATCCACCGGCTGATGGCGCAATGAACATAGAGATCCCAGCCAGCCAGGCGTTCGGCACCGGCCACCACGAGACGACCGCCGGTTGCCTGGAGATGCTGGACGCAATGAAGGAACGCGGCGTAGTCAGCCGCAATATCGCCGATATTGGCACGGGCACAGGCCTGCTTGCGATCGCTGCCATGCGCTTGTGGCCGAGAGCGCTCTGTACCGCATCCGACATCGATGATGTGTGTGTAGGCGTGGTGGCCGACAACGCGGAGCTGAACAGCCTGCCAATCGGCGCAGATCGCGGTCAGCTGACCATGGTGATCGCTGACGGGATGGCGGACCCGCTCCTCGAAGCGCGCGGGCCATACGATCTCCTGATCGCGAACATACTGGCTGCGCCTTTGGTGGAACTCGCACCAGATTTTGAAGCCGCTGTAACGCCTGGCGCCAGTATCCTGCTGGCCGGTTTGCTGGAACGACAGGAACCCGCGGTTCGCAGAGCCTATCGCCAAGCGGGCTTCCGTCTCGCCGAGCGCCGCGTCAATGGAAACTGGTCCATTCTATGGCTGCGCAAACGACGCTAAAGCGCTTGCTCCTCTGGCCGCTCGCTGTGTTGGCGGCGTTTGCACTTGTTTTCCTGCTGACCGCGTGGATCGGTTCCTCCATTGCCCGCAATGATGATTGGGAACAACCCGCAGCCGGGGTCCAGATCATGATCGAAACCAATGGCGTGCACACCGCTATCGTTATGCCTGCAGTCTCTGCTCAAAAGGATTGGCGCGCGGATTTTCCCGCGGATGATGTGCTCGCGCCGAACCGTCCCTACACGCATGTCTCGGTGAGTTGGGGTGAACGCGAAGTGTTCCTTAACACGCCAACCTGGTGGGACCTGTCTCTGCCAACAGTTTTTGGCGCAGCAACGGGCGGTGAAGGCTTGCTGCATGTCAGCCACTACATCCGCCCTGCCCCCTCGCCCGATCATCGTCAGCTGACGATCAGCCATGCAGAATATGCGCGTCTGATCGCGATTATCGAGCGCGAGATTTTGCATGCGTCTGAACGCACGGTCTATCGTGGCTATTCAGATTATGACGTGTTTTATGATGCGCCCGGCACCTATCACCTTGGCAATACCTGCAACCAATGGGTCAGCAACGCGCTCGCCGCTGCCGGAATCAAAACCGGATGGTGGACCCCGATGGTAGGCGGCGTCATGAAATGGGTGCCTGAGTCCAAAGGCGATTAGCGAACCCGCGCTGGCGCAACGATCACCGCATTGGCCAGCAACAGATCCAGCCCGTCCAGGTAAGCGCGTTCAGCCGGATCATGGGCAAAACCTATCGCCATGCCGCGGCCAGTCGGTTGCGCCATCAGATAGGGTTTGAAAGCCATTTGGCGGCGGTTTTCTTCCCACACATATCCGCTGGCCACCAAATCATCTGCGGCTGCGAAGCGCAGCACATTCACCCCGTCCGCTCGGTCAAGCGGAGTGTATATGCGTGAACCCGTTGCCAGCACGATTGCGCCGCCATCATATCCAGCCGACAGGAAGTGATTGCAGTCTGCGACAGTGTTCACCAACGCGCCGGGCATCGTGTCTGGCAATGCATTCTCGTCACGAATGGCGGTGCGATATTCGGCTTCGCTAGTGATCTCGACCGCTTCAGCCAGACTGCTGCCTGCATCTGCATCTTCGCCCGGCTCCAGCCCTAGCGCTGCTTCGCGTTTGACCGCCAGCATAGGACTGTCACCACTTGCCAGCATGTCCAGACTATCGCCAATCACGACCACTACGCCGCCTTCGCCCGCGAATTCGCGGATGGTGCTTGCGCCGCTTTCGCCCAGCGCACCTGCCGGCGAGCCGTCGGGGATCAGCAGAACATCATAGTCAGATAGATCCGCATTCCTCAGCTGCGCTGTGCGGATCGGAGTCACCGGCACGCCCAAGCGTTGCTCCAATACATAACGCAGCGCGCCTGCGCTCAGCGGTGAGACGCCATCATCCCAGGCGATGGCAACCTTGGGCGGGTCCAGCCGCACAAAGGCGTCGCTGCCGAAATTGGGGCCATCCTCGACCCAGCTCGATTCAAGCGCTACAGTATGCGCGCCGACTTCCTGCGCGAGTTCCGCAAAACGCGCCATCTTGTCCGCGCCATTTGCGGCATTGCTAAATACCACGGTGCCGCGCGGGAAGGTGCGCGAACCCATGGTGAAAGCTTCATCGGTTGCGCGCCCGACAACTCCTTCGCGCAGCGCCAGCGCTACCAGGCGGGCCTGCCCGCTATCGCTCCAGGGCACAGCAACGCCAAAGCTGCCGCTGCCTTCTGCCACTGGCGCAATCGAAGACGTTGCCGACAACGGATCACCGCCAACCGCAGAGCCGCAAAGTTGCACTTGCGTTCCAGCCATCATGCCAACCGACCAAGCGGTGACGTCATAAAATTCATGCGGCAAATCATCGCTGCGGCGGCGTTCCTGCTCGATCACGAATTCACGCGGCAATGGCGTGTCTGCATCCAGCAGGCTGCGCACGAGACGCGCAGCGGGTTGAGAACGCGGCACAGCCAGATAGCCCTGCGGATAGCTCTTGCCGCATACCGTCGCTGCACCATCGCGGCGCAGCACATTGATCCCTTGCGCGGCCAGCCTGCGGCCCAGCGCCTCTGCATTCCACCGGCGCTCGGCAAGATCGATCAGGTACGCACCGCGCCCTGCCGCACCATTCGCATTTTCCGCACGGTAAGCCGCATAATCACTCATGAAACGATCAGCATTGCTGGCCACTGCTTCAGCAGTGGATAGGCTGGCCACGAAGTGATTACGAACACCGTCTGCATATGTCAGTTCCGTGCCATCGCGTCGTTCCCATACCAGCCCGCGCGGCGATCCTTGCTCGTATGTACTCCCAATTGCGCCCTGATGCGCATTCCATGTGTCCCCATAGCCGGGGTAGAACAGATCAAAGACCTCGCGCGTGAAGTAGGGTTCACCCATGCGGTCAAACCAGGCGGCATTGTTGCGGCCAATCAGCTCGTACAGGCGGATCTGCGCGGGTGTGAGATTAGGGTTCAACGGATCAGCTGCGGGGCTGAAGAAATAGCTGTCATCGCCGCTCATTTCGTGGATGTCCTTGACCACCACTGGACTCCACTCGAGCATGGCCGCGATCTTGCCACGCGTTTCCGGTTGGCTCAGCGTGAACCAGTCACGGTTCAGATCGAACAGATAGTGGTTGAAACGGCCGCTCGGCCATGGTTCATCATGCTCGGCCGCCTGCCGATCGCCAAAAGGCGTCAGGCCCAGCGCGGCGCGAAAGTTGTGCACGAAGCGCGCGCGGCCATCGGGGTTTTGCGATGGGTCGATGATCACAATGCTTTCGCGCATGATCTGGTCCACCCGCGCATCGCCCTGTGAAGCGAGCAAATGATAAGCCATCATCAGCGCCGCATCGGTGGAAGTCACTTCGTTGCCATGCACACCATAGGCAAGCCACGTGACCGGCAATGCGTCGCCATTGCTTGGGCGGCCGGCCGCGACATTGGCCAAATCCGCTTTGATTGCGTTGATCCGCGCCATGTTTTCAGCAGCGGTGATCACAACGTATACCAGCGGGCGCCCTTCCCAACTGGTCGCATATTGCACCAGCCGGGCGCGATCAGGCGCGGCTTCCACCAGGGCTTCAAGATAGGTCAGGCTTTCGCTGGGGGAGGTAATCCGTGTGCCCGGCGCATGGCCAACCTTTTCAGACAATGTCGGAACAGACGCATCGAAATCGCCATCGAGATAGGACTGCGCCATGGCAGGCGGGGCCGTGAAAGCGAAGGCGGCCAACACAATTGCGATCCGACTTAAAAATCGACCTGTCATTGGAGTGTCCCTGTTGGTATCTGAAAGCATTGGTTTTGGTAACACGCAGATCAAGACGAAGTGCCTGGCAAGGTCAATGTTGCTTGTCGAATTGAACACTCTAAGAAAGATGAAGCTGTCATGCCAGGCAATCTTCCAAAGCGCCCAGAGCGGCGCGCGTAAAAGCCTCCATATTGGCGATCCGCGCGTCGCTTTGCGTTTCAGTGATACGCGTAACTTCGAACCCGTCCGGCCCTACAATGGCAACACAGCTTCGCCCCCCCGGTGCGCCGCTGGGGTGTGATGAACCGCCAACCGATCCGCTTTCGGCAATGCCCCATTCCGCACCGAAATTATCACGGATAGAGCGGGCCTGAAGCAACGCGTAATCCTCGCTCGCGCCGCGCATCCCCTTGTAGGCTTCACGCGGTTGATTAAACAGCACATCGCGCGCGCGCAGCGAATAGACCACCCCGCCCCCTACGAAGAAGTCCAGCGCACCCGGCACGGTAAGCAAGCTCGCCGCGATCAGGCCGCCTGTCGCGCCATCAGCGACGGCGATCTTTTCGCCGCGTACCTTGAGTAGTTCGGCAATCCGTGCAGCTTGCGGGTAGAGTTCATTCAGCAGACTCATCCAGCCGCCGCCACGATTTCGGCCCAACCCGCCTCATCAATCACTTCGATGCCAAGCTCTGCCGCTTTCTTCAGTTTGCTCCCCGCGCCCGGTCCCGCGACCAGCAGGTCGGTCTTTGCGCTTACACTGCCGGCTGCCTTTGCACCAAGCCTTTCAGCCTGCGCCTTGGCCTCGTCGCGGCTCATGGTTTCCAGCTTGCCAGTAAAGACCACGGTCTTGCCCGCCACCGGGCTATCGAGCGTCTCTACGATGTAAGGTGGCGGGCTGACCAGGCTCAGCAGGTCTTCCCACACCTCAACATTGTGCGGCTCGTGAAAGAAGTCACCCAAGGCTTCGACCACCGCGCCGCCTACACCATCAATCGAGGTGATTTCGGACAGTGCATCTTCATCGCCTGCGCGCGCTTGCTCGGCTGCCTGGCGAAGCGCCGGAAGTTCGTGGAAATTCTTCATCAGATCGCGCGCGGTGACTTCGCCAACATGACGAATGCCCAGTCCGAACAGCAGCCGCGCCGCATCGGGCTCGCGCTTGTTCTCCACAGAAGCCAACAGATTATCCACAGACTTATCCTGCCACCCTTCGAGCGCCAAAATCGCGTCCTTTCGATCCTTTAGGCGGAAAATATCTGCCGGACTCTCGAGCCAGCCCAACGCAAAGAATTGATCGATGGTCTTCTCGCCAAGCCCGTCAATATCGAGCGCCTTGCGACTGACGAAGTGCTTTAGGCGTTCGGTGCGTTGTGCCGGGCAAATCAGCCCCCCGGTGCAGCGCACATCGACTTCGCTCTCTTCGGCCACCGCTTCGCTGCCACATTCGGGGCACGCATCGGGGAAGAGATAAGCTTCGCGTTCAACCTCTGGCGTCAGATTGCGGACAACCTGCGGGATCACGTCGCCCGCCCGCTGCACGACCACGCGATCCCCTGGCCGCACGCCGAGGCGCGCGATCTCGTCACGATTGTGCAGCGTGACATTGGTGACCGTGACCCCGCCAACCATGACCGGAGCGAGCCGCCCAACCGGCGTCAGCTTGCCAGTGCGGCCAACCTGAATGTCGATGGCCTCAAGTGTCGTCTCGGCTTGTTCGGCTGGAAACTTGTGCGCCAGCGCCCAGCGCGGAGCCTTTGCCACAAAACCCAATCGTTGCTGCCAGTCGAGCCGATCCACCTTGTAGACGACCCCGTCAATCTCATAGGGCAGATCAGGACGCTGGCGGCCAATCTCTGCATAGTGGGCCAGCATGTCCTCAACGCTATTAGTGACAGTCAGAAAAGGCGAAACGGGGAAACCCCATGCCTCGATCTGCAACATCACAGCATGCTGGGTATCCCCCGGAACCTCGCTCGCCGCGCCCCAGCCATAGGCCCAGAAGCGCAAGGGCCGCCGCGCGGTCACGCTCGCATCCTTCTGCCGCAAGGATCCCGCCGCGGCATTGCGCGGGTTCGCGAACAGCTTGCCGCCCGCTTCATGCTGCGCAGCATTGAGCGCAGCAAAGTCCTGCTTCGACATGTAAACTTCGCCGCGAACTTCGAAAAGGTCTGGCACATTATCGCCGCTCAGTTCCTGCGGAATGTCAGCGATATATGCGACGTTCGCGGTGACATCTTCGCCAACCTGCCCGTCTCCGCGCGTCGCCGCACGCACCAGCTTTCCGCTCTCGTAACGGAGTGAGCAGGACAGCCCGTCAATCTTGTCTTCAGCCGTTATCGCAACCGGCTCGTCGTCAGGCAGCGACAGGAAACGCCGCACCCGTGCAACCCATTCATGGATCTCCTCGTCGGAAAATCCGTTGTCGAGGCTCATCATGCGGACTTCATGCGTCACTTTGCCTAGAGGAGACGACGAGACCGCATGCCCCACTTTCTTCGACGGGCTGTCATCGCGAACGAGATGCGGGAATTGCGTTTCCAACTCGGCATTGCGCCGCACCAGCGCGTCATATTCCTGATCGCTGATCTCCGGATCGTCCTCGGCATGATACAGCCGATCATGCTTAGCGATCTGCCGCGCCAACCGCATCAGCTCATTGGCGGCATCTGCTTCGGAAATACCCATTACAGCCAAGCGGTCCAAATTACCGGGCTAACAACCAAAATTGCTAATGATAACGCTGTAACCTTGCCAATCGCTCTCCAATTTGGATCTCGAAACGCAGTCAACGACCAAACAAAGTTAGCCGCAGCAGCTGTTACCCCGCAAAATATCCAGATGAAAGTCCATACGCCGACGAACGTTACTGGCTCTGGATTGAACAGAAAATCACCCAAACTCACAATCGCAATAAGCGTGACAATTGTGAGCAGAAACAGCGCGAGGCCCGCTGCTAGTTTATGTATTCCCGCAAGCAGCCTAATCAGACTGTTCTCAAGCGTCCACGGCTCCATCACGCACCCTCCAGCAAACGATCCGCTTGTGCACGCGCTTCAGGCGTAACTTCAGTGCCGCTAAGCATCCGCGCGATCTCTTCCTGCCGCCCAGCCTCATTGAGCAGCGCGACGCTGGTCTTGGTAACCGTGCCGGATGAAGATTTGGCGATCAGATAGTGCGTGCCTCCACGCGCCGCGACTTGTGGTGAGTGTGTCACAGCGAGCAGTTGTCCGCCATCCGCCAGCCGTGCCAGCCGCTCGCCAATCGCGCTCGCGACTGCACCACCCACGCCGCGGTCAATCTCGTCAAAAATCACCGTTGCGGCCCCGCCCTGCTCTGCCAACGCGACTTTTAGCGCTAGGATAAAGCGCGACAGCTCGCCGCCAGAGGCGATCTTGTTCAACGGTGCAAAGTCCGCCCCCGGATTGGTCGCGATCAGGAATTCGGCGCTGTCGATCCCACCTGCTCCCCATTTCTCTTCCGGCAATTTGCCCACCGCGGTCAGGAAACGCGCGGCATCCAGTTTCAATGGCGCAAGTTCAGCCGCGACTGCCTTGTCCAGCTTCTTCGCGGCTGCCAATCGCGCCTTGTGAACGGCCTCTGCCTTCGTGGCATAAGCTTCGCTCGCTTTACGCGCGGCATCTTCCAGCGCGTCCAGCTCAGCCTCGCCGCCTTCGATCGCATTCAGGAAGCTGCGCATTTCGCCCATCTTTTCAGGTAATTCGTCAACCTCGCAGCGATGCTTGCGGGCCAGCGCGCGCAATTCGAACAGCCGGGTTTCGGCCTCATCCAAAGCTTGCGGATCGTGAACCAGTGCTTCAGCTGCCGCAGCCAATTTGTCTTCCGCCTCGCCGGCCTCGATTACAGCGCGATCGAGTGCCGCCAAGGCTTCGGCCAGCAAGGGATGCTCTCCGCCAATCCGGTCAAGCTTGCGCGCCGCAACCCGCAAACTTGCAAGCGGCGAATCCGATCCTTCCAAGATGTGCCGCAGCTCCTCCAGATCGCCGGAAAGCTTCTCACCCTTTTGCATGGTTGCGCGTGTTTCCGCGAGCCGCGCCTCTTCGCCAGCCTGCGGCTCTAGCGACGTGAGCTCGGCCAGATGCGCGATCAACAGATCCTGATCGAGCTTCGCCTGCTCAACCTGGCCGCGTGCAGCCTCCAACCGCTCTTCAGCTGCGCGCCACTCTCGCCATTTGGTAGCAAGGCCATCGACGTCGGTCCCGGCATAGCGATCGAGCAAAGCCCGATGACCGCGCGGATTGACCAATCCGCGATCGTCATGCTGGCCGTGCAATTCCACCAATGCCCCCGCAATCTCACGCAGCAGCGCCACACCAACCGACTGGTCATTGACGAACGCCTTGCTCCCGCCATCTGCTTTCAACTGACGACGAATGATCAACGGCTCGCCCGGTTCCAATTCGATATCCGCATCGTCGAGCGTTTCGGCAATAGAAGCCGGCAATTTGGCGAATTCAAAGCTGGCGGTCGCGCTGGCCTTGTCTGCCCCTGCGCGCACGAGGCCACTATCTGCGCGGTCGCCCAGAACCAGGCCCAACGCATCAAGCAGGATTGACTTGCCCGCGCCTGTCTCTCCGGTCAGCACGCCCAGCCCGCTCCCGAAATCCAGATCGAGCGCTTCGATAAGAACAATGTTTCTGATGGATAATCGCGTGAGCATTGCGCCTATCTCTAGCGCAGCAAAAGGGGCGCGTCACCGCTTGGCGCGCGCCCCTCTTGTGGATTTTTCCTTGTTGACTAGAGACCGGCCTTATTCGGCGGGTTCCGCCTTGGCTTCCGGGTCTGCCATGGCTTGCGCTTCTTCCGCTGTCGGCAGCGCCGAACGTAACAGGAAGAAACCGGCAATCCGATGCGGTCCGACATCACAAGATCAATTGGGTGATCTTGCCAGAGCGGCCCGGCCCGCACCCGTATAATGCAGAACGCAGCGCAGGGTTTCCAAAAATCGGATGAAATCGGTCAGATTTCTTGAAGCGGCCTTTTCGGCCTAGCTCGCGGTGGCGTGCGGCGCATATTCCTGCACCAGATCAAATGCCTTTTCATACCACTTGCTACCCGGATAGTTCGTGCCCAGCACCGCGGCATATTTCACCGCTTCGCTCGGCACACCCAACGCCAGGCTGCTTTCAGTCAGACGATAGAGCGCTTCGGGCGTGTGGCTGGTCGTCTCATATTCGTTGACCACGTTCTGGAAACGCAATGTCGCCGCCAGCCATTGCCCGTTGCGCTGGTAATGGCGGCCGATCTCCATATCCTTGCCCGCAAGGTGATCGTTGACGAGGTCCAGCTTCAACCGCGCATCGGCGGCATATTCGCTGGTCGGGAAACGGCGGTCCACTTCGCGCAGCGCAACCCGCGCCTGCTCTGTGATTGACTGGTCACGCGACACGTCACTGATCTGCTCGTAATAGGACAGCGCGATCAGGTAATAGGCGTAAGGCGCATCCTTGTTGCCCGGGTGGATCGAGAGGAACCGCTGCGCGCTGGAGATTGCCGCGTTGTAATCCTGCGCCACGTAATAGCTGAACGCACTCATCAACTGCGCGCGGCGCGCCCAGGGCGAATAGGGGTGCTGACGCTCGGTTTCGTCAAACAGCGCCGCTGCAAGCCGCGTGTTGCCGTTATCCAGCCGCGACTTCGCCTCTGAATAAAGCGTTTCCACATCGCGCGCGACATAGGCCACGTCTTCATTGGTCGATCCGCCAGAGCCCGCGCAAGCAGCGGTCAGCAAGGTTGCGCCAGCCATCGCGGCAGCAAGAACGGGTTTGAATGTCACGCGTTTCTCTCTTTTCATAAGAGATGGCCTATAACCAGCGCGCCCCTGAACGCCAAGTGAAGTTGAGAGGGTTTGTGTAGATAGGTGTGACGAATTCTCCTCTTGGTCACGGCAGTCAAAGCCCGACTGGGCGCCCGCAGCGCTTGCGCGAGGATATTGCGCGCCGGATGGCGCGCGGAACACAAAGCCTCCCCTCCCCAAATCCAACAGGATGGAACACATGGAGCACTGTCCAAGCGCCAAAATCCAATTGATCACAGATGCACTGTTTGATCGAGCAAGGCGCACAAGGCGCTCGATCAGGCGGTGGACCGGCTCTACCGCCGCGCGCCCTTCGACAGCGACCGTGACCGGGTCGAGCACCTCTTCGGCCTCTACGAAAAGCTGTTGAACCCGCTTTCCGATGCCGAAAAGCAGAACAAGCGCACCGCCCGGAACCGGAAGCGGAAGGGCGAGTAGCTACTCTTCACCCATCCGCAACGCTGCAATAAAGGCCTCCTGCGGAATACTAACATTTCCGTACTCGCGCATGCGGGCCTTGCCCTTCTTCTGCTTCTCGAGCAGTTTCTTCTTACGCGTAATGTCGCCGCCATAGCATTTCGCGGTCACATCCTTGCGCAGCGCGGCGATCGTCTCGCGCGCGATGATCTTGCCCCCTATGGCTGCCTGGATCGGGATCTTGAACAGGTGGCGCGGGATCAGGTCTTTCAACCGTTCACACATGCCGCGCCCGCGCTCTTCCGCTACGTTGCGGTGCACGATCAGCGATAGAGCATCGACCGGCTCTGCATTCACCAGAATGTTCATCTTCACCAGATCGCCTTCGCGCAGGCCAATCTGTTCATAGTCAAAGCTGGCATACCCTCTAGAGATGCTTTTCAGCCGGTCATAGAAATCGAACACCACTTCATTCAGCGGCAGCTCGTAAGTCACCTGCGCACGGCCGCCCACGTAGGTTAGGTCAGTCTGGATGCCGCGCCGGTCCTGACACAGTTTCAGGATCGCGCCGAGATATTCATCGGGCGTGTAGATCACCGCCTTGATCCACGGCTCCTCGATCATGTCGATCCGGTTGACGTCGGGCCAGTCGGCGGGGTTGTGAATGTCGATCACCTTGGCGTCTTCATTCTTCGATTTTGACAGGTGCACGCGGTACACCACCGAAGGCGCGGTGGTGATGAGATCGAGGTCGTATTCGCGGCTCAGGCGCTCCTGAATGATCTCAAGGTGCAACAGGCCAAGGAAACCCGCGCGGAAGCCGAAGCCGAGCGCCGCGCTGCTTTCCATCTCATAGCTGAAGCTGGCGTCGTTGAGGCGCAGCTTGCCGATGCTCTCGCGCAGTTTCTCGAACTCGGCCGCATCCACCGGGAACAGGCCGCAGAACACCACCGGCTGCACTTCCTTGTATCCGGGCAGCGCTTCGTTCGCCCCGCCCTTCACCGTGGTGATGGTGTCACCCACGCGGGCTTGCTCCACCTCTTTGATTTGCGCGGTGATAAAGCCGATTTCGCCGGGGCCGATTTCGGGCAGGTCTGTGCGCTTGGGGGTGAAGCAGCCGACCCGGTCGATCAGGTGCTGTGTGCCGCCCTGCATGAATTTGACGTTCAGCCCCTTGGTGATGACACCGTCGATCACGCGGACCAGGATCACCACGCCGAGGTAAGGGTCATACCAGCTGTCGACGAGGCTGGCCTTGAGCGGCGCATTGCGATCGCCCGATGGTGCGGGGATCTTGGCGACGACCGCTTCCAGCACGTCCTCGATGCCGATGCCCGATTTGGCGCTGGTGAGCACGGCTTCTGACGCGTCGAGGCCGATGATATCCTCGATCTCGGCGCGGACTTTCTCCGGCTCGGCCGCGGGCAGGTCAATCTTGTTGATCACAGGCACGATTTCATGGTCATGCTCGATCGATTGATAGACGTTGGCGAGCGTTTGCGCTTCCACGCCTTGCGCCGCGTCCACGATCAGCAGCGCGCCCTCGCAAGCGGCCAAGCTACGCGAAACCTCATAGGCAAAGTCGACGTGGCCCGGCGTGTCCATCAAGTTGAGCTCATACGTCTCGCCATCCTTGGCGGTGTAATTGAGCCGCACGGTCTGCGCCTTGATCGTGATGCCGCGCTCTTTCTCGATGTCCATATTATCAAGCACTTGCTCGGACATTTCACGTTCGGTCAAACCGCCGCAATGCTGAATCATGCGGTCCGCCAGCGTGGATTTGCCATGATCGATGTGAGCAATGATCGAGAAATTGCGTATTTTGGAGAGGTCAGTCATTTTTGTCGCTAATTGTTCGCGCGAAATAGCGCTTTGCGACGCCTTTAGCCGCCCTTGTCCGGCATGTCAGCCCGCCGAATGCATGCAATGCGGTAAATCAGGCTGCTTCGTAGGAACCGACAGGGGCATAAGAGAACTTCGGCACGCTCGCCCCATTGCCCAATCCGCCGCCTGGCCCAGTGTTTCGTTGACCTGCTTGAAACGATCGAGATTGATCATCAGCACAGCACAGGATTACTTTGTGTTTCGAAATACACGCAAGTTGTGGGAGAGAGAGCGCTTGATCTGGGTCTTGTTTGCAAGGCCCGTCAACGTATCAACCTGTGTGCGACGGTCATTCGCAGCCGCCTCCGTGCGGCTATGCCTGATATCTTTGGCGCTACCGCGATAGCCCGTGAATTCGCCAAACGAATTGAATTGCGGCTTGCCGACGATTGGCGATTATTTCTCTCAAAGCTGAAAGCGGCCTCGCCAACTTAACTTTGCTCTTGCCTGATCATTTGGTGGATGACCGTGTTTCTGGTTATCGCAGGTAAAGGAAATTTCTTGCCAAACCGATAACTATGGCGGTCGCGACAAGTTGATCCGGTTTCCCTGCTATTTTGAGAACTTGCCAATTTGCTTCCGTAGCGTCATCTAGGACGCTCAAATTTGACGTCTTTTTGCATTTGCCGGGATACAGCATGTCGCAGAGTAGCAAACTCGAAAAGGAAGCCGCACAGTCAACCAATGCTTTGGGGCCGCTCATCGGCGTTGCAAGAGAAGATTTTGTAGGTGCCGTCGCGGTATTGCTGCGCGAAAGTGCGTCTGACCCCAAGCGCCTGATGAAACACGCCCAAACCATGGGCGAAGACATGGTCAAGATCATGACCGGCAAATCCGATCTCGCACCCGATCCCAAAGACAAGCGCTTCATGGACCCGGCCTGGCAGTACAACCCGTTTTTCCGGGCCGGCGCGCAATATTATCTTGCCGTGCAAAAGGGTATGTCGAACTGGCTTCAGGAACTGGAGCTGGATGATCTCGAGCGAGACCGCGCGAACTTCATCTCCAACATCATCATCGATAGCCTGGCCCCCACCAACACACTGGTTGGCAACCCGGTTGCACAAAAGCAGGTGATCAACAGTGGTGGCCTTTCGCTGATCAAGGGTTTGCAAAACGCATACAAGGACATCACCGAAAACAAGGGAATGGTCAGCCAGGTCGACAAGCGGCCATTCAAGCTGGGCGAGAATATAGCGACATCAAAGGGCTCTGTCGTACACCGCACCGAGATGTTCGAGCTGGTGCATTACGCGCCGACCACGGATGAAGTGCACGAGATCCCTCAGCTGACAATCCCGCCGCAGATCAACAAGATGTATATCAATGACCTTTCTCCGGAGAAGTCAGTAATCAAATATCAGGTCGATCACGGTATTCAGACCTTCGTTATCTCCTGGCGCAACCCGTCCAAGGAACAGGGCTTCTGGGGCATGGATGATTACATCCGCTCTTGCGAAGAAGCGATACAAGCGGTCAGCGACATTACAGGCTCGAAGAAGGTCAATGTATCCGCGGGCTGTTCTGGCGGCCAAACCGCCAGCGTGCTCGCGTCCAAACTGGCCGCCCAAAAGAATGACATCCTCGGCTCGCTGACGCTGATGGTTTGCGTGCTCCACCCGAAAGAGCGCGATATCGAAGCCGGTTCTCTGGTATCTGAGAATGGCATGAAGCTAGCTAAACAGCGCGCAGCGAAAAAAGGCATCATAAAAGCCGATGATCTGGCGCGCGGTTTCGCATGGCTGCGGCCCAATGATCTGATCTGGAACTATGTTATCAACAACTATCTGCTGGGGCAAGATCCACCCGCGTTTGACGTTCTGTACTGGAATTCTGACGCGACAAATCTGTCCGCCAGCCTGATGGGCGATTTCCTGACCCTGTTCGAAACGCTCGCCTTCACGAAGAAGGGCGAGGTCGAGATGGCCGGCCACAAGATTGATCTCAGCAAGGCCACCTCTGACATGTTCATTCTGGGCGGCGTGACGGATCACATCACCCCATGGAAGGCGACCTATCGCTCGACCAATCTGTTTGGCTCCAAGGACGTCACCTATGTGCTTTCGCAGTCAGGTCACATGCAGGCGATCCTGAACCCTCCGGGCAATCCCAAGGCCAAATACTTCGTTCAGAAGAAGAAAGGCAAGCTGCCTGAAACCGCTGACGAATGGCTGCAAGGCACGGAGGAAGTGGCCGGTAGCTGGTGGCCGTACTGGATGGAATGGATGAAAAAGCGCTCCGGCAAAATGAAATCCGCTCCAACAGAACTGGGGAACGAAGAGTATAAACCTCTGGATCCGGCCCCCGGTCTCTACGTAGTGGAAGAAAGATAACCAAAAGTCCCCTGTAGGGGTCGCAGGACAGGACGGAAATTTGGCGGACAAACGCGAAAAAGTGCTGGATGAGGCGCTCGACGAAGCGATGCGCGATGCAACCATCACGATGGAAAGCGTTGGCGGGCGAACGCTGCGTGTTGCGACTTGGCGACTGGATCAGCCAAGCGAGCACTTGCCGATCCTGTTCTTCAACGGCATTGGCGCCAATATCGAAGCGGTCGCACCATTGGCTGAGGCGCTGCCTGATCGCGCTTTCATCATGTTCGATATGCCGGGCATTGGTGGCTCACCCGAGCCGGTTGTCCCTTACAACACCGTCACTATGGCTTGGACGACCACGCAGCTTCTCGACAAGCTGGGCCTCAACAAGGTCGATGTGATGGGTGTCAGCTGGGGCGGCGCCATGGCACAGCATTTCGCCATCCAGCACCCCGGCCGCACGCGCCGCCTTATCCTGGCCGCCACAACAGCGGGCATGATCATGATGCCAGGAAATCCCGCTTCGCTCAGCAAGATGGCGGATCCGCGCCGCTATATCGATTCTGCTTTTATGGAAGAGCACTTCCAGACGCTGTACGGCGGGGCATTGGGCAAGGCGATGAACAAGATGGAGCACATCCATCGGCTAAAGCCCCCTTCCCCGCGCGGATATTTCTACCAATTGATGGCAATGCTTGGTTGGACCAGCGTGCCCGCTTTACCGTTCATGCGCAAGAAGACGTTGATTATGATGGGCGACGAAGACCACATCGTGCCGCTCACTAATGGCTGGTTCCTCGACAAACTCATTCCGAACAGTGAATTGCTGGTTCTGCGTGGTGGCGGGCATCTGTTCCTGCTCAGCCACAGTGATGAATGCGTCGAAGCTATTCACCGCTTCCTTGACGAGCCGGAGCAGCAAGAGAAAGCAAAAGCGGCCTAAGTCATTGAGCCGCATGGGGGGAGAGAGTTCATCATGCGGCACATTGCGATAATCGGTTCAGGTCCGGCAGGTTATTACACCGCAGAAGCGGCGCAGAAGCTTTGGGGTGATGACGTGCAAGTCGACATTTTCGACATGCTGCCCGTACCTTATGGCCTGATCCGCTTTGGCGTTGCACCGGATCACCAATCGATCAAAGGCGTCTCGCGCCGTTACGAGAAGACTGCACTCAACGAGAATGTGCGTTTCATCGGTAACGTCAAAGTCGGCGAGCATGTTACCGTGCCCGAATTGATGCAGTTGTATGATGCCGTCATTCTCGCAACAGGTGCGCCCAATGATCGCGAACTGGATCTACCCGGCAAGGATCTGAGCAACATTTTCGACAGCGCTGCTTTTGTCGGCTGGTATAACGGCCATCCGCAATTTAACGACCTCAACCCGGATCTCTCCGGCCAGCATGCGGTCGTGATCGGAATGGGCAATGTGGCGCTCGACGTCGCACGGATATTGTCCAAGACCGAAGCGGAATTTGAAGGCGCAGACATCGTTACGTACGCATTGCAAAGCCTTATAGCCTCAAACGTCAAGGCCATTACAATCCTGGGCCGCCGCGGCCCGCATCAGATCATGATGACGCCTAAGGAGTTGGGTGAGCTGGCGGCGCTCGAACGTGCCTCGCCGCGGGTTGATCGCGATGACTTGCCCGAAGAAGAGGAAGACATGCTCCTGGAACCGGGCCTGCGAAAATCGGTCAATCATTTGCGCAGCTTCGCAGCCATTCCTGAAAGTGTGCATGCCGAAAAACCGATCGAAATCCATTTCGATATGTTCGCCAGCCCGCAAGGCTTTGAAGGTGATGGCAAGGTTCAGCGGGTAAAGGTTGAACGAACCGAAGTGCATCAAGGCCGCGCGACAGGAACGGGCGAAATGTACACCGTGCCGGCCGATATCGTGGTCAGCTGCATCGGCTATCGCTCCTCCCCCATTCCCGACGTGCCGTTTGACGAACGCGCGGGCAAGTTTGCCAATGACGAAGGGCGCATCCTGCGCGGAATCTATTGCGTTGGCTGGGCCAGGCGCGGTCCATCCGGCACCATCGGCACCAATCGCCCCGACGGCTACAGCGTCGTCGAGAAGATCGCAGAGGATATCGATGCGGGCACGCTTGGGCGGGCGGACAAGAAGGGGCGCGAGGGGTTTGATGCCATCGCTGCAGAGCGCGGATTGGATGTGGTTACATTCCGCGACTGGAAAAAGATCGAAGAGGCCGAAGAACGCGCCGCGCGCGAAGGCGCCCCGCGCGAGAAATTCGTCGATGTCGAAGCGATGATCCGCGCAAAGAACTAGGCCGGCGGCAACCAGTCTTTCAGCGCCGCATTCACCTCATCCGGAATGTCCTGCTGCACCCAGTGTGATGCATGCGGATAGCGGCGCACGGTCAGATCATCGACATAGTCCCCCGTGCCATCGAGGCAGGCAATGTCGATCGCCACGTCCTGTTCGCCCCAGATGACCAGCGTCGGCACATGCACCTTGCCATCGCCGATCTGGCGCGCGTCGGGCGTCTGCAGCAGCGCGCGGTAATAATTGAACATGGCAGTCAACGCACCGGGCTTGGCCGCCGCCTTGCGATAGGGCTCGCTTTCCTCTCGGGTAAAGCGCTCCCTGTTGACCGAAGTCTCACGAAAAAGTCGGCCGATCGCCGCGGCTTCGTTCTGGCCCAGCCGTATCTCGGGCAGCTTGGGCAACTGGAAAAAGAATATGTACCAGCTCTTCTTCAGCTGCTTCCAGGTCTTGAGTTCGCGCCGCGCACACAGCGGATGCGGCACGTTCATGATCACAAGCCGGGTCAGCGGGCGAAGCTTCTGTATCGCAAACTGCCAAGCAACGATCGCGCCCCAGTCATGCGCTATCAGCGTCACTTCCTTCGCGCCGCTGGCATCGATCAGCGCTGCAACGTCAGCAGTCAGGTTGTCGAGCCGATAGTCCTTCTTGTTCGGCGGGCGTGTCGTCTCGCCATAACCGCGCATATTGGGTGCCCACACGCAGTACCCCATCTCCGCCAGCAAAGGCATCTGGTGTCGCCAGCTAAAGTGCAGCTCAGGGAAGCCATGCAGGCACAGCGCGAGCTTGTCGCCCTGCCCTGCCTCAGCGACCTCAAAGGTCAGCCCGTTCGCCTCGAGCCACTTGATCGCAATCCCGCTATCCGGCGCGGGCTCCCAGCTTGTTTGCCTGTCCATTGTGCGAGCTTAGCATCAGGCGTTTCGCTGTGCTATGTAAGTTTCAAACAGAAATTGGAGAGAGTTTCGATGGCCATGTTCGATCTGATTATTCGCGGCGGCACCATTGTCGATGGTACGGGCGAGGAGCGCTTTACAGGCGATGTCGCCGTCAAAGATGGCTTGATCGCGCAAGTCGGCGATGTGACTGGCAATGCAGCAGAAGAAATCGACGCGACCGGCATGGTTGTGACCCCGGGCTTCGTCGATATCCATACCCACTATGACGGCCAAGCCACCTGGGACCCGGAAATGGCCCCTTCCAGCTGGCATGGAGTGACAACCGTCGTGATGGGCAATTGCGGCGTAGGCTTCGCGCCTGCCAAGCCAGACCGGCACGAATGGCTGATCAGCCTGATGGAAGGGGTGGAGGACATTCCCGGAACCGCGCTTGCCGAAGGCATTACATGGGACTGGGAAACCTTCCCTGAGTATCTCGACGCTCTGGAGAAAATGCCGCGCGCGGTCGATGTGGGCACGCATGTGCCGCATGGTGCCGTGCGTGCTTACGTGTTGGGTGACCGCGAACAACCCGGCGCCGTTCCGACAAATGAAGACATCGCAGAGATGAGCCGGATCGTAGAGGAAGGGGTTCGCGCGGGCGCGCTTGGCTTCTCCACCAGCCGTACAGTGCTGCACAAATCGGTCGATGGAGAACTCGTACCCGGTACGACTGCGACGAAGGAAGAACTGATCGAGATCGGCCGTGCTATGGGCCGCGCAGGCCATGGCGTGTTCGAAATGGCGAGCGATCTCAACCGCGATTGGAACGAGTTCGAATGGATGGGCAATCTCAGCCGCGAGACCGGCCTGCCCGTCACCTTCGCTGCGCTGGAATCCATCGCCAAGGAAATGCCGCTCAAAGAGCAGATCGAAACCATGCGTGCAGAAAATGACAATGGCGCCAACATCGTCGCGCAGATTGCGCTGCGCGGCAACGGCATCATCATGGCATGGCAAGGTACTGTGAACCCCTTCGTGTATCGCCCCAGCTGGCAAGCGATCAGCGAACTTCCGTGGGAGGAACAAAAAGCTAGGCTGCTCGACCCGGCGTTCAAAGCGCGATTGCTGAGCGAGTCCAATGATTATTCCGAAGCGCCAATGGACATTATCGGCGTGGTTATGGTGATCACCCAAGGTTGGGCGCTCCAGTACGAAATGGACCCCGATTTTGATTACGAACCGGATGCGTCAGCCAGCGTGAATGCCCGCGCTCAAGCGGCCGGGATCGACCCTCAGGAATATGCCTATGACATGCTGTGCGCGGACGATGGCAAGGGTTTCATCTACCTGCCGATCCTGAACTATGCGGATGGCAATCTCGATTTCCTCCACCCGCTGCAACACGCCGATGACACAGTGAATTCGCTGTCCGATGGCGGCGCGCATTGCGGCACGATTTGCGATGCCGCTTCACCCACATTCATGCTTGAGCACTGGGTCCGCGATCGCAAGCGCGGGGATAAGATCAGCCTGGAGAATGCGATCAAGCGCCAGTGCTGGGACACCGCCCGGCTCTATGGGCTGGAAGATCGCGGGATCATCGCGCCGGGCTATCTGGCGGATCTCAACGTAATTGATATGAATCGGCTGAAGCTGGGCAAACCGTGGCTGGCATTTGACCTACCCGCCGGCGGCAAGCGCTTGCTGCAAAAGGCGGATGGCTATGTCTGCACGATCAAGAACGGCCACGTAACCTTCCGCGACGGCAAATGGACCGGCGAGACACCCGGCGGCCTTATCCGCGGACCACAACGAGCGGAAATGGCTGAAGCGGCTGAATAGATTGAAAAGGGGGACGAAAGCGGACAGACCGCTAACGACCCAATTGCGGACATTTCTGGCCAGCAGCCAACTAACTTTGGCTAGTTTGGCCTTGATCCTCCAGGTGGTCTTGGAAGACTAACATCGTGCCGATGGTTCCAGATTTCGGTGATCTTGCCGAAACTATGAAAGCGATCTGCTATCTCTTTCTGAGTAACAGCGGGCTCGGTCGGCATCGCACCTTTGGTATCCCCGATGTCATGGATAACATATTCATCGGCTACATAGTCTGCGAAGACTTCGGTGTTTTGCTCAAACCATAGGTTCTCGTAGAACTCCCGCGCTAGGCGTTTGTTACGTTCTGTGTTGTCTTCAACTGCCCCTGAGCTTTCTGTTTCTGATGCAACATCAGTGCAGCCAGTCAATTAAATGCATGCCGCTGCAGCGACAATCAATAGCGTCCGCATTCGCTCCTCCTTAGTCGACAAAGCCTAAGACTAGGATTGGAACATGGCAATGTCCGCTTTCCACCCCAAAAGCAGACATTCACGAGCCAACGAAACTGGCCAACGGGAGACGCGGCACGCGCACCTAAGGTTCGATCACGATCCCTTGTGAGGGATCGACCTTGCCGCCGACCATCTCCAGATAGGTCTGACGCGCGGCTTCCAGCCCTGAGTGCTTCTCGATCGTTACACTGTCACCAACATCGGCAAGGAAGCCTTTCCACGCCTTGGCCATCATAGCGCCGGCATCCTGCGGACTGTGCTCCTTGAACAGGGCAACCGCATGGTCAGGTGCAAAGAACAGCGTAGGTGTCGGTCCAGGAAGTCCACCCGCTTCACCCGCTGGCCCGCGGCGCTGCTCGATATGCGTAACACCCACAAGACATGAGTATTTCAGATTCTTTCCGAAGTGTTCGTGAATGTTCGCCAGCACTTTGCCATTCCCGGCGAAATCGACCGACACCGCTGGGCCAAGCGACATCCGCCCGACCTCTTTATAAGCGAACACCTGATCATAGAGACCCGTCGCCTCGACAAAATCGACATTGCCTTCCGATGTCAGTCCAATGCGCTTTATATGCGGCGAATTCTGCTTGGCGACGCTGGCGAGGCCCATCGCGGTCTTGGAAGAGGCGCTGGTCATGATAACCCGGTCTGCCTCGAACCAACCTTCGCTGCGCATGAAATAGTCGATCAGGAAACCGGTTTTGAACAGCGGCCCGAAGATCATACGTTCGCCTTCGCGGGCCAGATCATGTTCGGGATCGGCATTGAGGCGCGAATACTGGTTGTAAATCGGCGGCAGCGGCTGACGATAGTCAGTCATATCCACGAAGCCACTGGCCGAGACTTTGCCGGGCACCACGTCGAGATGCGACGCCATTGGCAGATAGCCATAGACACGCTCACCCACGGCAATTTCATCCGAGTTGCTCTCGATCACTTTGGCGTGACCCCACATGGGTACGATGCCGAAGCCATCCGGCGCAGGGAAAAACTTCCAATAGCCGATTTGCTCGCCCACCACTGCGTAAGTGATATTGTTGGATGTGACCGAGAAGCTTTCGACCTCCAGCCGCACCGCGCCATCTGCAAGCTTGGTCGAGGGCCCTTCGACCAGTGTGGCGGAGTTCAGATCATCGCGGCCTACATGGACTTGAGTCGGCATATTCGGGTCTCCTCTTGAACCCTGCCTAACCTATTCCGGCTCGGTTTCCCAGCGTGTTGGACGGATTGATTCGCGTTGCTGAGTCACGGCCATCCACGCTGACAAATGCGGGCATTGCGCGATCCCGACCTTGCCCTGCGGGGTCAGCTGGACGCCGCGCTAAACGCAGTAGAGGAAGAAATCTGCCAGGTCGAAACTGCCTGTTGCCCAGGCGCCATCCTTTGCGATTTCGGCATCCAGAAATGCCAATGCGCGGGACATATAGGGCAGCGCTTGTTCAATCTTTTCGCGATCCAGCGATCCATCACCGCGCGTGCCGCAGGGTCGCGTGGCTGCAATGCGCCGGAGCTATGAGCGTTGTCGAGATACTGGGTGATGCTGACGCTTTCGATCAGTTCGAGCCCGTCAAATTCCACCACCGGAACCTTGCCGAATGGATGGCGGTTTTGCGGCGAATGCGCGGGAGTGGGGACCGTCTCGTGGCTAAGGCCCGCCTCTTCGCAGGTGATCTGAACGATGCGGGTATAGGTCGAAATGACGGTGCCAAAGATACGGACTTCGGCGGTCACCATTTATTCGCCCGAAGAATCTGCGTTATCGAGTTCGCTCTGCAAGCCCTTAAAGGCATCGCCGAACTCATTCAGTCTTACCGAGAACGCTTCCATCCGGGAAATGCAGTCATCGCTCTCAGCAATGATCTCTGCCAGGCTCGCAAGCTCCAGATGTTCAGCAGCGGCGGTACTGAAATCGATCTCCGACACTACTTCAAAGCGTCCGATAAAATAAGACATAGCCGCAATGACTCCAGCTTGCCGGCTTCCCTCTGACTTACCACCGACCAACGCGAAAAATATTGCGCAGTCGAGGTCCTGTTCGGGGCTGGCATCCTGAATGGGATCTTGAGCGGTGGAAGCTTCCTCAGCATGAAGTGAAGCGGGCAATAGGCCCAAGGCGATCGCAAGAATGATATGTTTCATGCAAGCGCCCTAAAGCCCTTGGCCTTAATAAATCACTTTATTCCAATGCTATACCCGCATTGGCATCAGAACATAGAGCGCCGGGCTCTTGTCATCCTTGCGGATCAGCGTTGGCGCGCCGGCATCGGCAAGGTGTAACTCCACCGTGTCGCTGTCGATCTGGCTCAGAATATCCTTCAGGTAATTGGCGTTGAAGCCAATCTCGATCGGGTCCGCGCTGTAATCCGCCGCCAGCTCTTCCGCTGCAGTGCCATTGTCAGGCGAAGTGACGGAAAGAGTGACCTTGTCTGCATCCAGGCTCATCTTGACCGCGCGGGTTTTCTCCGTGGCAATTGTTGCCACACGATCGACGCCTTGGAAAAAGCTTTTTGGATCGACTTTCAGCAGCTTATCATTGCCTGTCGGAATAACACGGCTGTAATCAGGGAAAGTCCCGTCGATCAGTTTGCTGGTCAGAACAACACCGCCTTCACCGCCCAGCGTGAAGCGGATCTTGCTGGCAGACAGATCGATCTGGACGTTACCGTCCATGGATTCTTCCAGCAGTTTGCGCAATTCGGCCACGGCTTTACGAGGCACGATAACGTCAGGCATGCCTTCCGCGCCATCGGGACGAGCAAGCGTGAAGCGCGCAAGACGATGGCCGTCGGTCGCTGCAGCTTTCAGCACAGGTTGATCATCGTCCGTAACATGCAGGAAGATACCGTTGAGATAGTACCGTGTTTCCTCGGTCGAGATGGCAAACCGCGTGCGGTCAATCAACTCGGCCAATAGTTTGGCTGGTAGTTCAAAACTTGTCGGAAGGTCGCCCTCAACAATGACCGGGAAATCATCGCGCGGCAAAGTGGGCAGCTTGAAGCGGCTGCGCCCTGCTCTAACTTCCATGCGATTGTCGGCTGTCTCCAGACTTACCTGGCTGCCCTCGGGCAGTTTGCGTGCGATGTCGAACAGCAAGTGTGCAGATACAGTGATCGCACCGGGCGTTTCCACTGAGGCCGCGGCCATGTTCTCGACCACTTGCAGATCAAGGTCAGTCGCCATCACTTTCAGCGTGCCGCCGTCGCTCGCGTCGATCAGAACATTTGACAGAATGGGGATAGTGTTGCGGCGCTCTACCACCGACTGAACGTGAGAGAGACAACGCAGCAGCGTCGCGCGTTCGATTGTGGCCTTCATCGGTCCTACTCAATCCTTCTAGTGCGCACTGAGGGCCGGAATCGCTCCCCAGCGCCGGAAAACCGTGACTGACCTTAGCGCAAGCAGCAAAGGCGGCAAGTTCATGCGGCTTTGAGCGGCGATTCCTTGGGGAAAAAGGGGAAATTCTGCCCCAATCCCGGACAAATCAACCCAACATCGCCATGCCGCCGTTTACGTGCATGGTCTCGCCGGTGATGTAGCCGGCCTCGCGGCTGGCCAGAAACGCCACTGCAGCGCCGATATCGTCGCCCTCGCCCATGCGTCCCATAGGGATGCGGGCGTTAAGCGCTTCTTTCTGCGCGTCGGGCAATTGATCGGTCATGGCGGTACGGATGAAGCCCGGCGCGATGCAATTGGCGGTAATGCCGCGGCTCGCAACTTCTTGCGCAAAGCTCTTGGTCATACCGACGATGCCCGCCTTGGCAGCGGCATAGTTCATCTGACCCGGGTTACCCGTAACGCCGACCACACTGGTGATCGAGATGATCCGGCCAAAGCGGTTCTTCATCATCGGTCGGGCAGAGGCACGCATCAGGCGGAAGGTCGATTCGAGGTTGATGCGGATCACATCGTCCCATTCCTCATCCTTCATCCGCAATGCGAGATTATCGCGCGTGATACCCGCATTGTTGACGAGAATATCGATCCCACCCAGCGTATCGAGCGTGGCCGGAATCAGTTCTTCGACCTGTGTGGTGTCAGACAGGTTGCAGGTAATCTCCACATGCTCACCATTGTCGTGCTCATATTCGTCGTTGAGTTGATCGCGAAACGCGCGAAGCTTGGCTGCATTTGATCCTGAGATGGCCAGCCGTGCACCTTGGCCAGCCAGCGCCTTGCAAATCGCCGAGCCAATCCCGCCACTTGCGCCGGTAACCAGCGCATTCATGCCATTCAATGAGAACATCAGGCGATCTCCTTCGCAAAATTCTCTATATCTTCCATTGTGATAAGGCTGGAAGTTGAAGCTACCTTGTCTATCCGGCCAACCATCGGCCCAAGCACCTTACCACCCAATTCAACGAAGTGCTCCACCCCGTCATCGCGCATTGCCAGCACGCTTTCACGCCAGCGAACCCGGCCGGTAACCTGTTCCACCAGCAAGAGCTGTTCCTCTGCCGGATCGGTGACCTTCGCCGCCGTCACATTGGCAAAAACCGGTAAGCTGAATGCGCCCGGTGGTGTCGCTGCCAAGGCTTCGGCCATACGGTCAGCTGCAGGCTGCATCAGCGAACAATGGAAGGGTGCGGACACCGGCAACGCAATCCCGCGCTTGATGCCGTGCTCTTTGGTAAGCGCAATCGCGCGGTCAATCGCGCCTCTATGGCCACTGATCACGACCTGAGTTGGGTCGTTGTCATTGGCAACCTCGCAGAATTCCCCGTCAGCGGCAGCTTCAGCCAAGGCAGTAGCTTTATCGATGTCAGCACCAAGCAAGGCCGCCATCGCGCCCACACCAACCGGAACAGCTGCTTGCATCGCCTGCCCGCGCAGTTTCAGCAGCCGCGCAGTGTCAGCCAGCGAGAATGCGCCAACCGCACACAGCGCCGAATATTCGCCCAGCGAATGGCCTGCCACGCAAGAGCCCTTCTCTGCCAGCGACACGCCGAATTCGCGCTCAAGCACACGCAAGGTCGCAATCGCATTGGCCATGATCGCGGGCTGAGCGTTTTCAGTAAGTGTCAGCTGATCTTCGGGGCCGTCGCGCATGATCGCGGAAAGCTTTTGCGACAGCGCTTCATCTACCTCTTCGAAAACCTCACGCGCGGCAACGCTGGCTTCAGTAAGTTCGGCACCCATGCCAACCTTCTGGCTGCCCTGCCCTGGAAAAATGAAAGCTCTCATCAACGTCTCCTCTTGGGGAGCCGGTTAGTCGCCGGTCGGCGGACTCGCAAGGCCAAAGGGCACAATCCGGTTCTCTGCCGTATGGCCAATCTGTGCCCGTCCAAGATAGGGTATTCCGGCTCGCGCGCACCAGAATTTGGTAATATCTTCAGCTTCTTGCCCGAATTCGCGATCATTCTCAGGAACAGCGGTAACGCTGCCCAACCTCAAGCCCGCAATCCGGGGCAGCGCATTGGCGATGTGGAAAAACAGCCGGTCAACCGAATAGAGATGTTCGCTCACTTCCTCGACCATCACGACATGCCCGTCCAGCTTGGGCATCAGTGGTGTCCCGACGATCATCGCAAGCGTGATGAGGTTAAATGCAACTGCGGGAGTTTGCCCATCAAGGCTCGGCTCCAGCCCGCTGCCATCACCCGAGAACCAGCGCAACACGCGCCGCACTGCTTCGCGGCCAGTCTGGCTTCGCGCGCTGACCGGCATCGAGCCGTGGACCGGTTGGCCGATGCCGTGCCGATAGAAGGCTGCGAGCAAATAACCCATGTCGGAAAAGCCGACATAAGTCTTCGCGCGTGCAGCCGCGTTCATTCGGGCAACAGCGGCTTCTGCAATCCGGTTGGAACCATAACCGCCCTTGGCGAACCAGATAGCGTCATATTGCGGGTCATTGGCCAATTCGACCAAGGCTTCGAGCCGCTCGATATCCGTTCCCGCGAAATGCCCGGCGCCCAGAAAGCACTGCTCGTGAAAATGGATCGAATGCTGCGGAAATTCGTCAGCCACCAGCGCTTCGGCCGCTTCGGCATGCTCGCGGGTGATCGCAGTGGCAGGTGCGCAGACAGCAATTCTGGTCATCTTGCTACTGTGCCCGCTTGTCTTGCTGCGCACAACTCAATACCGCACCGCGTATGAGTGAATTCCCCACCTATGACGAATTATTGCAGCGTCCCTTTTTCTTTTGCGGGATTGGCGGTTCAGGCATGCTGCCGCTGGCGCAAATCCTGGCCGGGCAAGGCGCGAAAGTGGCAGGCTCTGACCGTTCGCGTGATCAGGGCCGCACGTCTGAGAAATTTGCTGCGCTCGAAGCTCAGGGTTTCAAGCTGTTCTCGCAAGATGGCAGCGGGATCACCTCCAAGGATCAAATCCTCGTCGCTTCCGCCGCAGTGGAAGACACCGTGCCCGAAATGGTGCGGGCGAAAGAGCTTGGCTGCTTGAAGCTGACCCGCGCAGAATTGAACTCTATCCTGTTCAACACCAGCGGTGCGGGGATCGCGATTGCCGGCACCAGCGGCAAATCGACCGTTACCGGCATGCTAGGCTGGATCATGCATGCCGCGGGCCGCGGGCCAACGATCATGAACGGCGCGGTGATGAAGAACTTCGTCACTGAAGATCACCCGATTGCCAGCGCGGTTGTGGGCGGACACAGCATTTACGTCAGCGAAGTAGATGAAAGCGACGGTTCGATCGCGCTCTATCGCCCTGCTGTCGGCGTGTTGCTAAACGTCAGCCTCGACCACAAGAGCATGGACGAACTGCGCGTGCTTTTCGCGGAATATCTTCACCGCAGCCGGATCGCCGCAATCAATGCCGACGATGCAGAGGCGCTCGCACTGCTACCGCATGCAAAGGAAGTGATCACCTTCGGAATCGAACAGGAAAAAGCGCAAATCGGCATCGTGCCGGGGAGCATTGCCGATGGCCCGATCCGGCAAGCCGCAGTGGTGGTGGACCGCCACGATGGCAGTGAACACCCTCTGGTCCTGCATATGCCTGGGCGGCACAATCTCTCGAATGCACTCGCCGCGATTGCAGGCGCAGCCTGTGCAGGCGTGCCGGTTGGCGTGGCGGTAGAAGCGCTGGCGAGCTTTGCGGGATTGGCCCGCCGTTTCGATATCATCGGCACTTCGCGCAGTGGCGTGACCGTGATCGACGATTTCGGCCACAATCCGGAGAAATGCGCCGCGACATTGCGCACGCTCAAGTCATCTCCCGGCCGCGTGATCGCATTTTTCCAGCCGCATGGATACGGTCCGCTTCGCCAGATGGGCGCGGAACTGGCCGAGACTTTCGCCCGTGAACTGGACGCCGACGACATCGCGATCATGTGCGATCCGGTCTATTTCGGCGGCACGGTCGACCGCAACGAAGGCACCGAGCGGATCATCGCGATGATCACAGACGCGGGCGGAACAGCAGAGCACATCGCATCGCGTGAGGAATGCGGCACAAGGATTGCCCAAATCGCTCAACCGGGCGACCGGATCGTGGTGATGGGCGCGCGGGACGACACGCTGACAAGCTTTGCCCGCTCCATCCTGAGCAAAATCGATGATGGAGCAGATTGACGCAGGCGGCTAACCCGCCTGAATGACACCACGCGATTTCTCCCTCGACACGCTGTTCCGCGCCAATGCGCTGCGGCTCGCGAACCGCGAAGTGACAGTGGATGGCTTGCAACGATTGACCTGGGCCGAACTCGACCAGCGGGTAGAGAACCTTGCGCATTGGCTGCTCGCAAAAGGTATTGGAGCGGGCGATCGTGTCGCGCTTCTCCTCACCGATGGTACGCCATTTGTCACCTCTCTGCTCGCTTGCGGGCGGATCGGCGCGATTGCGGTGCTGCTCAACTGGCGGCTCGCCCCGGGCGAGATCGGCTGGATCATGGGCAATGCCGAGCCGAGCCTGACGTTCGCCAATGCGCGCTTCAAGCACCTCCTTGGTGAGAGCGAAGCCGGCGAAGTGGTGCTGGTCGATGAGCAACACTATCCACAAAGCGCGTTCGAAAGCATCGTCGCCAGTGATCAGCCACGCCAGACGCTGCCTCAACTAACGCCCGATCGCCCTCTATACATGATGTATACCAGTGGCACGACGGGGCGGCCCAAGGGGTGCCTGCAAGCCTCCAGCGCGGTCGCAACGTCCGCGCTCGGCATGTGCACCCGCCGCGGCTGGATGCATCGCGAGCGCTTGCTCTCGGTTAACCCACTGTTCCATGTCGTGGGCATGCAACAGATAGCGGCGATGATTGCTTGCGGCGGAGCGATGGTGTTTGCCGGGCGCGATGATGACGCGGCGGCTATGCTCGACCTGCTCCACCGTGAGGATTGCACCACCACCAGCGCCTTCCCGCAAATTCTGTTGCCATGGCGCGCGATGGAGCCGCTGCGCGATGGCGCGATCCCGCTGACGAATTACACCGGCGGCGCTGGCCCGGGCTTTGTCCCGCTCTACGAATTCCTCGGCCAGGAATGGGATTGCGAGGTGGTTGGCGGATATGGCCAGACCGAGATTTGCGGTTTTGCCACCGCCATCGACTATCCCGACATGTGTAATCACCCGCGCTCGATCGGCTGGGCCATGCCGCATGTCGAATTCACAATGCTTGATCCGGATGGCAACCAGCTGCCGCCCGGCGAAGAAGGCGAAATCTGCATGCGCGGGCCAACTGTGATGCTGGGATATTGGCGAAATCCTGATGCGACCGAAGCCGCGCTCGGCCATGGCTGGCTGCGCAGCGGCGATCTGGGCACGATGGACGAGCACGGGCTTGTCTATCTGCTTGGCCGGTCAAAGGAGCTGATCAAGACCGGCGGCGAAAATGTCTATCCGGCCGAAGTCGATGCGGTGTTCCAAGGGATGAATGAAGTCGCCGATGCGGGATGCTGCGGCGTGCCGGACCAACAATGGGGCGAAGCGGTAAAAGCCTTCGTTGTGCTGAAACCCGGAATGGAGCTAACCCGGGAGGAAATTACCACGCGATTCAAGTCACAGATCGCAGGATACAAGCGCCCGCGCTACATCGAGTTTGTTGACCAGTTACCTCGCGACATGTTGGGCAAATTGCAGCGGCTGGAGCTAAGCCAGCGCCCGGTCACGCCCGATCAGGCGGCCTAGGATCGTTGTTGTAAACTAGGACCAGAATTAGCCCTCGCCAGCGAAAAGCAGACATTCAGTTCCCACTGCTTTCCAGTGCCTTCCGCCCTTCCTCTTCGCGGGCAAAGGCGCGTTGGTAGGCGTCGCGCGAGGTTAGCCGGTCACGATAGGCCTTAAGACTATCCGGCACGCCCTCATCCAGCCCGACGCTCTTCGCCAGGATCAGCGCATAGCCACAGCAGATATCCGCCACGGTGAACCGGTCAGCGCACAAATACTCACGCCCATCCAGCCGCTGCTCCAGCTTCACCAATCGTTTCCAGAACCATTTGGCATAGGCCTCGCCCGCTTCGGCCCAGCCCTTGCCCTTTTCGAAGATCGCGAACCGCATATAGACCGTTTGCGGAAAAGTGATCGTGGCATCCGCGTGATAAGTGAAATCGCAATATTGCGCGTAATCGACCTCGCCCGGCGCGATGACCAGGTCACTCGGCCCGTCCTTGCTCGCCAGATAATGCGCGATGGCGCAGCTTTCGGTCATCTGCGCATCACCATCAACCAGCATGGGTACAGTGCCCAACGGATTTATCTCCAGATATTCAGGCGCGAGGTAGCGCGGCGGGAACGGCAAAATTTTCAGGTCGATATCGACGCCTGCTTCTTCCGCAGCCCATGTCGCGCGCAGCCCGCGTGAACGCGCGCATGTGTAAAGTGTTGGCTTGGCGCTCATCAATGGGCCTCCGCATTCTTGCCAAATCCATGACCCATATGCGCGACATTGTGCAGCGCAAAGGCGATGACCGCGCCCAGGATCAACCCGAAAATCGCCGAGACCCCGGCATATGTCAGCCAGCCAAACACTCCGCCCATGGCCCCTGTCATACCGGCAACCGCATGTTCGGCGCCATGCGCCAGATCCGAAAACAAATGGAACCCGATTTCATGCGTGCCATGCAGGATTATTCCCCCGCCAACCCACAGCATGGCGATGGTCCCGACGAAGGACAGCGCGACCAACAACTTGGGCATCGCCTGCAACAAGAAATAACCGAAAGTCAGCGCAAAACCGCTCTTGCGCTGAACCAGTTGCAGCCCGACATCGTCCATCTTCACGATCAACGCGACTGCGCCGTAGACCGCAATCGTGATCGCAATACCCACCAGCGCAAGCGCCGCCGCGCGCACCCAGAAACTTTCACTGATGGTCGCTATCTCGTTCAGTGAAATCGCCATGATTTCAGCTGACAGGATAAGGTCGGTTCGGATTGCGCCGTTGATCCGCTCCTGCTCGAACTTCGCAGGGTCTTTGATCTCATCATCCACGGTCTTCCCGTGTTTTGCTCCGCCCAGCTTCTCCATAACCTTTTCCGCGCCTTCGAAGCACAGATAGCCACCGCCAAGCATCAGCAGAAAGATGATCGCTTGCGGCAAAAACCAGCTCAACGCCAGCGCGCCCGGCAACAAGATCAGGAGCTTGTTCTTCAAGCTACCCTTGGTGATGCTCCAAATGATAGGCAGTTCGCGCTTCGGGCTTAGCCCGGTCACATAACCGGGCGTTACCGCCGCATCATCGATCACAACACCTGCGGCCTTGGTCCCCGCCTTGCTCGCGGCAATGCTTACATCATCGATAGAAGCCGCTGCCGCCCGCGCAATTACCGCGACATCGTCCAGCAAAGCCATTAAACCACCCGGCAAAGCGTATCTCCCTCTTGAATTGCTGCGCCTGCCCTGCCCTTGCTTTGCGCGCATCGCAAGGCTTGCATTCGCGGTCAAAACCGTTATGTGCGCGCATCCCTTGCGTCGGAGTGCCGATATGGGGGTGTTTGTGAAGAAAGCCGGAGGGGCCCTGCGATCCGCGCGGGATTAGCCAACGATCGGCATAAATTGAAAGGAAGCAAGATGGCTCTCTATGAGCATGTCTTTCTCGCGCGTCAGGACCTGAGCCAGGCTCAAGTCGATTCGCTGGCGGCTTCGGCGACCGAAATCGTCGAGCAGAACGAAGGCAAGGTTACCAAAACCGAGACCTGGGGCCTTAAATCCCTCGCCTACAAGATTGACCGCAACCGCAAGGCACACTTTGTGCTGTTGAACATCGATGCCCCGGGCAGCGTTGTTGAAGAGCTGGAGCGCCAAACCCGTATCAACGAAGACGTGATCCGTTATATGACGATCCGCGTTGACGAGCACGAAGAAGGCCCGTCTGTCATGATGCGCAAGAATGACCGCGACCGTAAGCGTCGCTCTGACCGTGAGGAGCGCGACTAATGGCACGTCCTTTCTTCCGTCGCCGCAAATCCTGCCCGTTCGCGGGTGAAGGTGCGCCGAAAATCGATTACAAAGACACTCGCTTGCTGCAGGGCTTCATGTCCGAGCGTGGCAAGATTGTCCCAAGCCGCATCACCGCCGTCAGCGCGAAAAAGCAACGCGAACTCGCCAAGGCGATCAAGCGCGCGCGCCACATCGGCCTGCTGCCGTACATTGTTAAGTAAGAGGAGAAGACGACATGGATATCATTCTCCTCGAACGTATCGAGAAGCTGGGCACGATCGGTGACGTTGTTACGGTGAAAGACGGTTATGCGCGCAACTTCCTGTTGCCGCAGAACAAAGCGCTGCGCGCGAACGAAGCCAATAAGAAGGTCTTCGAAGCGAACCGCGAACGTCTGGAAAAAGAAAACGCTGAAAAGCGCGGCGAAGCTGAAAAGCTGGGCGAAAAAGTTGCAGGCGCAGAAGTTGTTCTGCTGCGTGCATCGTCCAACGCTGGCCAGCTCTACGGTTCAGTCAACGTGCGTGACATGGTCGCTGGCCTGACCGCTCAAGGCCATGAGATAGACAAGAAGCAGGTTATCATGGGCGCACCGATCAAGACGATCGGTATGCACGATGTAACCGTTGCCCTGCACCCAGAGGTTCACGTCATTGTGAAAGCCAATGTGGCGCGCAGTGAAGACGAAGCCGAACTGCAAAGCCAAGGCGTCGATGTTCTCGCACAGATCTTCGAAGAAGAGCAAAAAGAGATCGAAGAAGCTGCAGCAGATACCCGTATCGACAACGCAGGTCTTGAGCCGGGCGAAATCCCTGCTGACATGCTGGAAGATGCCGCTGTCGAGAATATCGAAGCGGCCGCCGATGCAGAAACCGAAGAGGCAGCGCCTGCTGAAGAAACAAAGGAAGATGAAGCCTGATTGGCTCTAACTTCTTGGCTCAAGGGGGCGCGGCCGAGAGGTCGCGCCTTTTTTGTAAGAAGGACCTGTCCGGCTATGCTGGCCCGTCTTTCCAACGTAAAATAACAACAATATGGATTAACGTATGACCCCAATCCCGCAAATTCTCGAACAATTGCAACACACCTATGACGAAGCCGTTTCGACGCTTCGTGAAGACGTGATCGCTTTCGGACGTGACGGCACAGTGCCACCACAGCGCAAGCGAGAGGATGGCAGCTATGCCTATCCGCAGCTCACATTGCATTATTCGGGAGTTAGCGAGATCAATGATCGCAGCCGCGCATTCGGACGGCTCGAGACGACGGGAACATATACCACCACAGTCACGCGTCCTGACCTGTTCGCTCCGTTTCTGGCAGAGCAGCTCGAGCTAATCGCCGATGAATATGAGATCGAGGTGGAAGTCGGGAAATCACGGCAGGAGATACCCTTCCCCTATGTGCTGGACGGCGAAGCTGGCGCGGCGATGGTGGGCTTCGCGCCGCAGGATATCGCGCAGCATTTTCCTTCAACCGATCTGTCGCTAATCGGAGACGAGCTGGCGGACGGGATCGAGTTTCACGAAGACGAGGCGATGCCGCTGTCCCTGTTTGACGGGCTGCGGACCGATTACTCGCTTGCGCGGTTGGCACATTACACTGGCACGCGCGTGGAGGATTTCCAGGACTTCATCCTGTTCACTAACTATCACCGCTACGTCGATGAGTTCGTAAACTGGGGCGCGCAGCAAATCTGCACCAAGGATGATGGCAGCGGTTATACCAGTCTGACAGGCGCGGGCGGCCTCAATATCAGCGAGTGCATCGACAATGCGCAGGAGCAACTGAACGACACTGCCTGGCGCAGACACCAGATGCCCGCCTATCACCTCATTCGTGAAGACGGCAAAGGCATTACGCTGGTCAATATCGGCGTGGGACCGTCCAACGCCAAGACAATCTGCGATCACCTGGCTGTGCTGCGCCCTCATGCCTGGATGATGATTGGCCACTGCGGCGGGGTTCGCTCAAGCCAGAAGATCGGCGATTTCGTGCTGGCGCACGCCTATCTGCGTGATGATCACGTGCTGGATAATGTCCTACCTCCCGAAATTCCGATCCCGCCGATTGCCGAAGTACAGCAAGCGCTGGCAGCCGCGGCGGAACAAGTTTCCGGCGTACAAGGTGCCAACATCAAACAACGCATGCGCACCGGCACAGTCGTGACCACAGACGACCGCAATTGGGAGCTGCACTATTCCAGCTCTGCCAAGCGTTTCTCGCAAAGCCGCGCTATTGCGGTAGAGATGGAAAGCGCCACTATTGCCGCCCAGGGCTATCGTTTCCGAGTGCCTTACGGCACGCTGCTATGCGTTTCGGACAAGCCGCTGCATGGTGAAATAAAGCTGCCGGGCCAGGCGAACAAGTTCTACGAGGAAGCGATCGCTGCACACCTCCAGATCGGCTTGGAGGCCTGCAATCACCTGCGCGATGAAGGCGACCGTTTGCATAGCCGCAAGTTGCGCGCGTTCAACGAGCCGCCGTTTAGGTAATTTGGATCAAGCGACAGCGGTTCCTTCGATCTCGATCATGATGTCAGGATCGAAAAGGCGCTCTACACCAAGCAGGGTTGCTGAAATTTGTGCCCCGGCTGCGCCGTGAAGCGCCATGGTCTGTTCGGCCGAGGCCACGAACGCGTCCACATCAGTGGTGTAGAAGTTGAGGCGCACCAGATTCTGAGGTGTCATCCCGGCCGAATCGAGCGCATCGACCAGATTTTGCCAGGCGAGCTTGTATTGCGCGACGATGTCTCCGGCATGCATCGCATGACCATCTGCATCTGTCGCGGTCTGGCCGCTCAGGTAAAGCGTTCCCGTGGCACCTTGCACTTCGACCGCATGGTTGAGGCCAAAGCCTTGAAGCCATGGTGTTGGATTGTGAACTTTGGACTGCATCTGTTTACCCCTTGCCCTTCGCCAAAAAGCCGCATGTCTGCGCGCCAATCGGGCAAATTGAAAGGGGGTAATCATCAAACACCAGAACCGGTGCCCGGGCCCGGACATTTGCCGGGCAAGCGATTATCGCGCTTTACGGCAGGCGGAAAAGGGTGAAGATGGTTGCAGGAGAAGACAGCCCCGCAGGATGCATTCGGGAAGACCGGACTTCGCTATCCGTGCAGGTGAGGGAGAATGATCATCGCAGAATTGAGCGCAGCCGCGCCCGCTGAAATGCCGGCACAGGGCCTTCCTGCCTCTGAAGGCTTTGGCACGCCAGGCTATCGGGCTTACGTCTTGAGCGCACTGCTGATCGTCTACATCTTCAATTTCATCGATCGAACGATCGTCAACATACTGACCGAGCCGATCAAGCTGAGTTTCGGTCTGGAAGATTGGCAGATGGGGCTGCTGGGCGGCCCGGCATTCGCGGTGCTTTATACATTCCTGGGATTGCCGATTGCCCGCGTGGCAGAGCGCAAGAACCGGGTGGTTATCATTGCGCTGGCAGTGGCCGTCTGGAGCCTGTTTACGGCGTTGTGCGGGTTTGCCATGTCATTTCTGATGCTGTTTCTGTTTCGCGTAGGAGTGAGCATTGGCGAGGCTGGCTGCACACCACCGGCACAATCGCTGATCGCCGACTATTTCAAACCCTCAAAACGAGCGACCGCGGTCTCGATTTACGCTTTGGGCGTCCCGCTAGGCGGCATGCTCGCATCGGTATTCGGCGGACAAATCGCGGGGATGCAAGGCGCGGACTTTGGCGCATGGATCGCCTCGATCGGCCTAGGCGGTCTGTTCGGCGACCTTGACTGGTCACAGGTCGAAGGCTGGCGGATCGCCTTTGTTGTTGTTGGCATCCCGGGCCTGCTGCTGTCATTGATCGTCTGGCGCAGTATAAAGGAACCTCCGCGCGGCTACACTGATCCGGCTGCCCTGCAGGGACTGGAAAAGGCGAGCTTCAAGGAAGCGCTTGGCGTGCTGATGAAAAAGCCTGCCTATCGCCATGTGGTGATCGGCGCGACGCTCGCGTCTTTCGTGGGCTATGGCGTAGGGCAGTTTACGACCTCGTTCCTTATCCGGACCCACGAGCTTTCAATCCAGACCGCGTCATTGCTGTTCGGCATCATCTTGGGCTTGATGGCTGCAATCGGTGTTTTCAGCTCTGGTTGGCTCTCGGACAAACTGGCCAAGCGCTATCCCAAGGCATTGTCGTGGATTCCGGCTTTGGGAATGGCCACTTCGGTACCGCTTTATGCGTTTGGTTTCCTGACAGACAACCTGTGGCTCGCGATGCCGCCGCTGATGATCGCGGCAATGATCCATTATTTCTACCTCGGCCCGATGTATGCTGTCTCAGGCGGGGTCGCCGACAGCCGGATGCGCGCGACATCGGTTGCGATCACGCTTTTCGTAGTCAATCTGCTGGGGTATGGCTTGGGACCACCACTAATCGGAGCATTGTCGACGCTACTAAAGACAGCGTTTCTGGATGCGCGGGGTCTGGGCCTGACTCTGGAGGCGTGCAAACCATTGCTTGCCATTGCTTCCGACGTGAGCGTTACAGCAACTGCAGCTCAAGCGAGCGAGATCGCCGCCTGCGCCAGCGCGGATGCGCGCGGGCTACAATGGTCAATCGTGATCTTTATCTGCGGCTATGCCTGGGCGGCTTTGCATTATTTACTGGCTGGACGGACCCTGCAGCAGGATATGGTTGCGAATTCAGCCGAGTGAGACCAAGCGCATCTTCCGCTTTTCAGCGCAGCCTGCAAACGCTAGGCCAAGCCTATGACTGACATGACCAACACCATCTACGTCCTAAACGGGCCGAACCTGAACCTGCTCGGTCTGCGCGAGCCGGATATTTACGGCTCGGATACGCTTGATGACATTGCGGGCATGCTGGAGGATCGCGGGCGCGAACTCGGTTTTGAAATCGACATGCGGCAGACCAATCACGAAGGCATGCTGGTCGATTGGCTGCATGAGGCGCAGGCCGAGGATGCGCGCGCCGTGCTGCTGAATGCAGCGGCCTATACCCATACCTCGATCGCGCTGCTCGATGCGATCAAGGCCATCCGCACGCCAGTTATTGAGGTGCATTTGTCCGATCCCACCATTCGCGAAGAATTCCGGCATATTTCATATGTCGGCAAAGCCGCCGCGAAATGCGTGCAAGGTCACGGGGCAAAGAGCTATCTTATCGCCTTGGAAGCGGTCGCAAACGGAGAAGTTTGACCTGCCAATCGTAGAGGCCAGTTTGCGAAAAGTCGTACAGTGCCTCTTGCCAGCCACAATTTGCAAGAATAGTCACGCCTGCAACCAAATATTGAGGGGCAATAATGGCCGAACGTAAATCTGCCGGTGGTCGCAATTCCGGCATGAATATCGATAGCAAGCTTGTTCGCGAGCTTGCCGAACTGCTCAATGAAACCGGGCTTACCGAAATCGAAGTCGAAGATAACGACCGCAAGATCCGCGTTGCACGCGGCGGTGTTGTGGCATCGGCTGCGCCTGCTCAGATGGTCGCAGCGCCAGATCCGACACCCGCAGCGGCGCCTTCGGCGGCGGCTCCTGCGGCGGCTCCTGCGGCGGCAGCTGAAGCAGCACCCGCGGACGATCATGGCGATGCGGTCAAGTCGCCCATGGTCGGCACGGCCTATCTCGCGCCCGAGCCGGAAGCGTCAAACTTTGTCGCCGTCGGTGACAGCGTGAAAGAAGGCGACACCCTTCTGATCGTTGAGGCGATGAAAGTGATGAACCCGATCACAGCCGACAAGGCCGGCACTATCAAAGCTATCCTGATCGATAACGGGCAGCCGGTCGAATTTGACCAGCCGCTCGTTGTAATCGGCTGAGGCAGCGCGATGTCAATCAAACGCATACTGATCGCCAATCGCGGCGAAATTGCGCTGCGCATCCACCGCGCGGCGCACGAGATGGGGATAGAAACAGTCGCAGTGCACTCCACTGCCGATGCGGACGCGATGCATGTAAGGCTGGCGGATCACGCCGTGTGTATCGGTCCACCGGCCGCGACGGACAGCTACCTTAATGTTGCAAACATCATTTCGGCGGCCGAAGTGTCGCAATGTGACGCTATCCATCCAGGCTATGGTTTTCTCTCGGAGAATGAGAAATTCGCCGAGATCGTCGAAGCGCATGACATCAAGTGGATCGGCCCCAAGCCTGAACATATCCGCACAATGGGTGACAAGGTCGCGGCCAAGCAAACCGCCGGTGCTCTGGGCTTGCCATTGGTGCCGGGCAGCGATGGCGCGGTTTCCGACTATGATGAAGCCAAGAAGATCGCCAAGGAAATTGGCTATCCGGTGATCATCAAGGCAGCGTCTGGCGGCGGTGGCCGGGGCATGAAGGTCTGCGAAAGCGAAGACACCATCGAAACGCTGATGAAGCAGGCGGGCAGCGAAGCGAAAGCCGCTTTCGGCGATGCGACGGTCTATATTGAAAAGTATCTCGGCAATCCGCGCCACATCGAATTTCAGGTGTTCGGCGATGGCAAAGGCAATGCGATCCACCTGGGTGAGCGCGACTGCTCGCTCCAGCGCCGCCACCAGAAAGTGCTGGAGGAGGCCCCCTCCCCCGTAATCAGCCGTGAAGAGCGGATGCGCATGGGCGAGGTCTGTTCCAAGGCCATGCGCGACATGGGTTATCGCGGCGCAGGCACAATCGAATTCCTATGGGAAGACGGCGAGTTCTACTTCATCGAAATGAACACGCGGCTTCAGGTCGAACATCCGGTGACCGAGGCGATTACCGGCGTTGATCTTGTGCGCGAACAAATCCGCATTGCAGAGGGCAAGCCGCTATCGGTCGCGCAGGAAAACCTCGAGTTCAACGGCCACGCGATCGAATGCCGCATCAATGCCGAAGACCCGTTCACCTTCGCTCCATCACCAGGCAGGGTGACATACTATCATCCGGCTGGCGGCATGCATGTGCGGGTCGATTCTGGGCTCTATGCCGGTTATTCAATCCCGCCTTACTATGACAGCATGATTGCCAAGCTGATCGTCTATGGCCGCAATCGCGAAGGCTGCATCATGCGCCTTCGCCGCGCGCTGGAGGAAATGGTTGTCGAAGGCGTAAAGACCAATATCCCGCTACATCAGGAATTGCTGCATCAGGATGATGTGCTCAGCGGTGACTATTCGATCAAATGGCTCGAAGACTGGCTGGCAAAGCGCGAAGATTGAGCGGCATTATTCGACAGGTAGATCAGATTACCTTCAGCGTTGGTGGCCCAAAACGATCCTATTCCGGTTGCTTCAACTTGAACCAACACTTCGGAAGGCCTCGCGTGCGACGCAGGGCTTCCGGATACGTTTTTGCTCTTCTTTGACTGGCGCACTCGCTCGTTGAGGCTGAATGCCATACCCTTGCGACCCCTGTTATAGCCCGGGCTTTTACCCTTAGTTCCTCAACTGGCTTTGTTTATGACAGTTGGGTTACAACGAAGGCATGTAGAATTCGTTACTGTTGAGCGGGGCCTGAGTCGCTCCGAGGGCTGTGAGAACTGGGCCTGGAAACTATCTTGTTTCAATGCCTTGAGAAGGCTTACCGCTACAGCGGTACGCCCGGTTCATGCTTCGCGGTTCGGATAGTTAGCGAGGTCTTCACACTTTCCACATTCGGTGCCGGTGTGAGCTTGCTGGTCAGGAATTCCTGAAAGCTCTGCAAATCGCGGCTGACAACCTTCAGGATAAAGTCGATCTCGCCGTTGAGCATATGGACTTCACGAACTTCGGGCAGCTCGCGCATCGCGTCTTCAAACTCCCGCAATGCGCTTTCCGCCTGGCTCTTGAGACTGACCATCGCGAAGACTGTAATCGCAAAGCCTAGCTTGGAGGCGTCCAGATCGGCGTGATAGCCGCGAATGACGCCTTCTTCTTCAAGCCCGCGCACGCGGCGCAGACATGGAGGGGCAGTCAGACCGACACGTTGTGCCAATTCGACGTTTGTTACACGGCCTTCATTCTGCAATTCAGCCAGCAAGCGGCGGTCAATTTCGTCCAGACTGGCCATAAATTACCCTCATATCCCCAGATCGGCTCCGAATCGGACCCAAATGAAACACATGTGCCCTTTAAGCAGGCTCAAAACTAATATTATTGTTCTTGCCAGCAATTGTCCCGCTTTGCAACGCATCGAGAATGGCGCTCCGCAAGAGATAATTATTGCTGTTATGGAAGACTTGGCGCGGAATATCTGCGCCTGATGCCATGCGCGATTCGCGCGATTTGGAGCTGTGATGTTCTTTGATGACCGCCTTGCTACTGTGTTGCGCCACCGCGCCACCAGTGAGCGTGGCGCGCGCACACAGTTCCGCCAGTTGCTCGATCTGTTAGGCAACAGAAAGCATGGCCGTGATGACAGCCTGCTTGCCGCAGCATGGTTAAGACTGGGTGCATTAGGGGAGCAAATTCCCGCTGACGAACGGGCGCGTATCATTCACGAGCCCAGCTGGCGCTTTCGCAATGCGCAATTGGCGGCGCATCTGGCGGAAGACGAACCACAGGTAGCATCAGCCGCGCTTCAGCGAGCCGAGCTGACGGAAGTGGAATGGACCGCGCTGATCCCGCGCATGCCGATCCGTGCCCGTGGCCTGCTGCGTAATCGGCGCGATTTGCCAAATGATGCCCAGCGATTGCTCGATCAGCTGGGTATTCATGATCGCGGATTGCCACAGCCCGTTGTCGAAGCGGATACGGTCGAAGACGATCAGATCATAGAGCTTGAGGTAGAGGCCCCGCCCCTGCCCGACGCCGGGCCCAAGCCTGGTGCCGAACCGCCAGCCGCGCCAATGCGGCACCGCCCATCGGTTGCGACGGGCAGCGATGAAAAAAGCGTGATCGCTGCGACGATCGAACGCATCGCGCAATTCCGCCGGGATCACGCTGCTCCATCCACAGATGACCTGTCGCCCCGCCTGCCGCTTGGCGAAAAAACGTCAGAGCCACACCACGATGTGACAGGCTTCGCCTTCGAAAGCGATGCACAAGGCCGCATCATCTGGGCTGATGCATCGGTTGCCCCGATGACCATAGGTCAGCGGCTGACAGATCCCAGATATCTGGACAAAGGCAGTCCGGCAGACCCGATAGCGACCGCATTCGGCCAGCAGCAGCCAATCGAGCGCGCAGCGCGCGTGCTAGAAGGTGCAGAGGCCATTCGAGGCGAATGGATCGTCGATGCCCATCCGCGCTTCTCGCGCAGCGGTGGGCGCTTCCATGGCTACGTCGGGCGGTTTCGCAGACCGTTTGATCCTTCAAGGGCTAGCGGTGCGCAGACCGAAGCGGATCGGTTGCGGCAATTGCTTCACGAGCTTCGCACACCGGTCAACGCGGTTCAGGGTTTTGCGGAACTGATCCATCAGCAACTGTATGGCCCGGTGCCAAACGCTTACCGTGCGTTGGCCGCGACAATCGCAGGCGACGCGGCGAGCATTCTGGCAGGCCTTGACGAGTTGGAACGACTGGCCAAGCTTGAAGGCGGCGTCCAGTCACTTGGCGGCGGAAATACCGATCTGATCTCGCTCACCAAGCGGATGACCGATCAACTTAGCCATGTTCTGGCGCCGCGCATGGCCGGTATCGAAATCACGGCGACCAAGGCCCGCAGTGCTTGGGTGGAAATTGATCCGGACGAAGCCGAGGCGCTGATCTGGCGAATGCTTGCCACATTGGCCGGATCAACCAACACCGGAGAGCTGCTCCTTGCGCAAATTGAAACCGATGCAGACCAAGCGACCTTCTGGTGCCAGATTCCGGCGCAGCTGATCGCAGAAGACGACGTCTTCGCAGCCGAGGTTAAACCAACCACTCATGACATCAGCGCAGGATTGTTTGGAGCCGGTTTCAGCCTGAGACTGGCCGGCGCAGAGGCCGCTGGCGCTGGCGGCAGCTTGGTTCAGGATGAAGAACGGCTGGTGCTCTCGCTGCCGTTGACAGCAGTGGCATCAGGCGAAACGGAACTGCCGGACGGCGATGTGCGCGAAGCCACTGACTTGCTCTGAACCTGCTTGGTGCGCAACAATCGCCAATAAATGCATATCTGCGCTTGTTTCATTGCGATGACCATTGTAGGGGGCTCGCCGCATCGCACGCATGCTGCCTGATGGGCCTGTAGCTCAGTTGGTTAGAGCTGGCCGCTCATAACGGCTAGGTCGCGGGTTCGAGTCCTGCCGGGCCCACCAGCGGCAGCGGGACTTTGTGGTTCGCATGTGATGCGCGAAATCGGTCGGGGAGTGGCGCAGCCAGGTAGCGCACTTGTTTTGGGTACAAGGGGTCGGAGGTTCGAATCCTCTCTCCCCGACCAGTTTTCGCCAGGCACCAGGGGAGAAACCCACACGTGTCACATTCGTCATCCACCACATTACCCAGCGTCGATACGCGCGCCATTTGGGCGATTGCAATCCCTGCGATGCTGACCAATGTCGCGACCGCTTTAATCGGTATCGGCGACATGTGGATCGTTGGTCGGCTCGAGGATGCAGCAACCCAAGGGGCCGTAGATGTCGGAGCACGGCTGTTTGCCGTGCTGTTCACTATCATGTCTTTCCTGAAAACCGGTACAACCGGTCTGGTCGCGCAAGCGGGAACTCGAGACGGAACCACAGAGCAAGTTCGTTTGCTGGCCCGCGGTCTAGTGATCGGCACAATGATCGCGGCGCTGCTGGTGCTGCTAAAGCCCCTTTTGATGCCGCTGTTTCTTTCGGCATTGGGCGCACAAGGTGACGTCTTGGAGGCGGCGAGTATTTATGCTGGCATCCGCTATTGGACCGCGCCGGGCGTTATGCTGAATTTGGCCCTGATCGGGTTTCTGGTCGGCCGCCGCCAGATGACCGCTGTCTTGATCATCGAAGTCATCTACAACGCTCTGAACGTCGCCTTGGGATTGTTTCTGGCGCTAGAGCTTGAATGGGGTATCGCTGGGATCGGCTGGTCCAGCTTCATCGCTGAATATGCCAAGCTCACAATCCTGATCGCGCTCGTATTGTATCCTTCGTCCGGTCGCCGTGTGATAGGGATTTTGTTTGAAAAGGCCACAATCAGCTGGTCCAGACTTAGACCATTTCTTTCCACCAATCGCGATCTGTTCCTTCGCACGCTAGTGCTCACAGTAGCGCTGGCTGCAATTACGCGCCTATCCGCAGAGCGCGGGCCAGAAGTGCTCGCGGCCAATGGGGTCATCTATCAGTTGTTTGTCTTCACTGCGCTGCTGCTGGATGGATTTGAGAATGCAGCGCAAGTGCTCAATGGAGAGCGCAAGGGCGACAGGGACCGAGCGGGTTTTTCTGCATATACAAAGGCAATCCTTTGGCGCGGCGTCGCTGCCGCTGCGCTCCTCTCCTTTGCATTCATCCTGTTCGCGAACCCCATCGTGACCAGCTTTGCAGCTACACCCGAAGTCGCACGCATCGCGCAGGATCAAGCGATGTGGCTAATCGTCATCCCCTTCGCCGGAGTTGCAAGTTTTGTGTTCGACGGTGTGTTTGTTGGCGCAAGCTGGACACGGGCCATGCTACTTTCCATGGTCGGCGCAAGCATGCTGTTCGCGCTTTCCCTTTGGCTGACATGGCCGCTAGGATTGTGGGCCAGCTTCGTGCTGTTTCTGGCTGTCAGGGCCGGCCTTCAGGCCGCTATGATGCCGAGCCTGATACGCCGCAGCTTCAGCAATTAGGCAGCGGCACGGTTAGCCGCCACTTGCGACAGTTGATAGATAGCGGCAGAAACGCATGAACATGATACCCTTTTTAGCTGGATCGTGCAGTCAACTGATTAAAAGAGGTGGGACGCAAACCGAGTGATTGCACCTGTAGCATTAAGAAACTGGTGCTTCTCTTGCGTCGAACAACCGAAAGGTCAATTTCGACGAACAATTCAGGCCGATTCTGTTTCTGTGCAGTTGCGAAATCGTCAATTGCCTTGCTCAGATCAATCCTCGGCTTGCCCTTGTCCGCCCCACCCTCTATTTGGCCCGCAAATCTCACATACAAATTTCGAATTCGAAGGATCCGCCCGATGGCCGCGCAATATGCCTATGTCATGAAGAACATGACCAAGACTTTCCCCGGTGCTCAAAAACCGGTGCTGAGCAATATCAACCTACAGTTCTACCAAGGCGCGAAGATCGGCATCGTGGGCCCCAACGGCGCGGGTAAATCCACCCTGATGAAGATCATGGCCGGGATCGATAACGACATCACCGGTGAAGCATGGCCGGGCGAGAACATCACGGTGGGCTATCTGCCCCAAGAGCCAGAGCTCGACACAAGCAAAACAGTGCTCGAAAACGTCAAGGATGGCGCGCGCGAGACCGCCGATCTGGTTGATCGGTACAACGCTGTTGCCGCTGAAATGGCTGAGCCTGACGCCGACTACGAGAAACTGGGCGACGAAATGGCCGAGCTTCAGGCAAAGATCGACGCAGTCGACGGCTGGACGCTCGACAACCAGCTCGAAATCGCGATGGAAGCATTGCGCTGTCCGCCATCGGATATGGGCGTGGAAACCCTCTCAGGCGGTGAAAAGCGCCGCGTCGCCCTCACCCGCTTGCTGATCCAGAAGCCGTCAATTCTGCTGCTGGACGAACCGACCAACCACCTTGACGCAGAATCGGTCGAATGGCTTGAGAACCACCTCAAGGAATACGCCGGCGCTGTCCTGATGATCACCCACGATCGCTACTTCCTGGACAATGTTGTGGAGTGGATCCTCGAACTCGATCGCGGCACGTACTACCCCTACGAAGGCAATTATTCGACCTATCTGGAGAAGAAGGCCAAGCGTCTGGAGCAGGAAAGCCGCGAGGAATCGGGCAAGCAGAAGGCGCTGCAGCGCGAGCTGGAATGGATTCGCCAGACCCCGGCTGCACGTCAGACCAAATCGAAAGCGCGTATCCGCAAGTTCGACCAGCTGCAGGAAGCGCAAGCCGACCGCAAGCCAGGCAAGGCCCAGATCGTAATCCAGGTGCCGGAACGGCTGGGCGGCAAGGTGATCGAAGCCAAGAACATTTCCAAGGCTTACGGCGACAAGCTGTTGTTCGAAAACCTGTCCTTCATGCTGCCGCCGGGCGGGATTGTTGGCGTGATCGGCCCGAATGGTGCGGGTAAATCCACACTGTTCCGAATGATCACCGGCCAAGAAACGCCCGATAGCGGCACAATCGAAATTGGTGACACCGTGCATCTGGGCTATGTTGACCAGAGCCGCGATGACCTAAACCCGAAGAACAACGTTTGGGAGGAAATCTCAGACGGGCTCGATTACATGAAGGTCAACGGCCACGACATGAGCACGCGTGCCTATGTCGGCGCATTCAACTTCAAAGGTGCAGACCAACAAAAGAACGTCGGCAAGCTGTCGGGCGGTGAACGCAACCGCGTGCACATGGCCAAAATGCTCAAGCAGGGCGGCAATGTGCTGCTGCTGGACGAGCCGACCAACGATCTCGACGTCGAGACTCTGGGTGCGCTGGAAGAAGCGATCGAGAACTTCGCCGGTTGCGCCGTGGTGATCTCGCACGACCGCTTCTTTCTTGACCGTCTGGCGACGCACATCCTCGCCTTCGAAGGCAACAGCCACGTCGAATGGTTCGAAGGAAACTTCGAAGCCTACGAGGAAGACAAACGCCGCCGCCTTGGCGATGCGGCGGATCGCCCGACACGTTTGGCATACAAAAAGCTGACCAGGTGATACCGAATTGCGGGTCGAATGCGGACTATCCGCATTCGACCCAATTTCTGACCCTCGGTTCTCAACTTAACTGCCCGAGGGAACCCAAGGCGCTTCATTAGAAACGCCCTGTGATCCGCGCCCATACACCACGGCCCGGACCGGGCAGCCGGTCGAAGAGTGGGACGTCAGACGCGCCGAACCGGCTGCGCCCGGCGAGGTGGGGCTGGTAGAACTCGTCAAGGAGGTTCTCGACACCCGTTTCAATGGCCAACGCCTCAGTCAGCCCATAGCGCGCGAACAGACCAACAACGGCAAAGGATTCGGCCGCCTGCTCACCGTTAAAAGCCGACACATCGTTCTGATCTGCGGCCGCAAAGAGCTCTGCACCAAACGAGAAGGCGTCGCCTTGATAGGCTGCCGACAAGCGTAGGTTTGCTGGTGGAATACGATAAAGATTGTCGTTCACATCGCGCCGTTTACCTCTGACAAAGCTCGCCGTTCCGCTCAGCTCAATCCGGTCCACGGGCCTCACAGCGAAGTCGAGATCAACCCCGAACAACTCGGCATCCACATTGCCAAAACGAAGCGGCGTTGGATCCCCGTTCATCGAAGCGATCATTTCGACCGGACTGTCGATCACGCCGATTGTATCGTCGAAGGGAACACCCTGAATGAAATCATCAACGCGGCGGTAAAAGGCTGTGGGACGCAGGGAGAAGGCGTCGGTCTCAAGGTCGAAGCCAAGTTCCGCAATCCAGCCAGTCTCTGGGTCCAGGTCCAGATTTCCCACATAGATGTTGCCATCAGCAAGACCAAAGCTGGCTTCGGTCGGCAGCCAGCCAAACCGTTCCAGCAAACTGGCAACCCGTTCCTTTCGCGCAAGTGTCGCTCGCGGAGTTATTGCTCCCAGCGGCATCCAAGCACGAAGCACGGTGTCCACAGTTGTCTGGCGGGTTTCGCGATCCGCGGCAGCAAAGGCGGTAGCTAGCATCCTAGGCCCCATGGGAACCGTTGCCCCAATCTGGGGCGCGCCGGCAGTCTGTTTTGTACTGTCGATCCGAGCGCCCAGCTCAAACTGAGCACGTCCAAGCCCGCCTCGCCACTGCACAAACGCGCCTGCGCGTTCAGCTTGAACGTTGGGTTGCGATTCCAAAAAGAACGCGTCGTTGAAGAGATTGGTTATTGTTACAAACTTGTCGGTCAGTTCAATGTCCGCACCGATCTGAATATACGAATTCGCCTGGCCAAACCGCACGACCAGTTCAGCGGTACTCGTATCCGCATCGGCAAAGGTTGCGCGCGCCCGGTCCGGCGGAGCCACCGGTTTGCGGGTGGTCTGATTGTCCATCAGGTGAGCGATCGAGACATGGCCCAATCTGAGTGTGAGCTGCACATCATCCGCGATCTGGCCGCGAAATCCGCCCTGCACGAAATCGGTGTCGAAAAACACGATATCTAGGAAGAAGGGCGGGTTGCCGGTTGGATCGGTTGCGCTCCGCCGGTACTCGATATACAGCTCACCCGCCCCGGTCTGGAAACCGGCATGCATGCCATAAAGGTTACGCTCAAATGAGGTTCCGACCGCCGTGCCTCCGGGAAAATCGTAATCGTCGCCTTCTTCGCGGCTGGCAATGACCCCGAAGCGCCAGTGCTCGTTCGATACACCGGCCATTGAGCCGACAGCGTAGCTGTTGTCGACGCTGCGATATTGACTGGTGAAGCGGAGATCAGGGGACCAATTCGCGCTATCGCCAAAGTCCGTTTCAAACAATTGTGCGTTGACGGCGCCAGCGAGCGAAGGCCCTTGCGAGACAGGAGCGACGCCACGCGCCACGTCAATACTCTCGACCAAAACCGAAGGCGCGTAGTGAAACGGCGGGTCCATCGCGTTTGGGCCGCCGGTTGCAAAGCGCTGGCCATTGACGCGGCCCAGAACGCGCTGTCCGGCAAGACCACGATAGGACAATTGCCCCGACAGCGCCCCGTTTCCGAAGAACGCACCGCCCGGCACGCGCGCCGCGATGGTGGTCGCATCAGCAGGAAGCGCGATCTGCTCGGGCATAGCCAAATTGTCCTGGCTTAGTCGCGTTGCGGAATCGGTGCGAACCGCGCTGACGACAATGGTGTCGGTCAGAACCGGATCATCGGGTCCCGGATCAGAACCGTCGGCGGTTGAGCTTTCGTTAGCCAGTACGGCTTGGAATGGAATGAGCGAAAGAGAGGCAAGCGCAAGCGCTCTGCCAAATGGGTGGAATGCCATTGTATTATATCCGAAATTTGCATGAGCCATCGCGCTCTAGCCCAGAGGCGAGCGCACGTATCTGAACGGGAGTGAGTCAGACGCGGTTCGGAGGCCCTCGCAAGGGCGGGCGCAGTCGCAAAGCGCGCGCTTCGGTTCGGTCCTCGATGAAAGGAGGTGCCAAGGCCACGTAGGCTTCAAATGGAGCATCCCAGGCGTACCCTGCCTGCGCGATACCTTGGACTGAAAACCCTGCGAATGCACAATCACCGCTGGCCTGGCTGGCGGATGGAGCCTCCTCGTCAGAGTGGTCCATATCGTGCCCCATGGCCGCGTGAGCGAGGCGCTGCTCCTCACTCTGGCGCTGCACCATCATGCGCGCGAGCGGATTGGTCTCTCGGCAGGCTGTGACGTGCAAGCCACCCGCCTCGGACGGCGCAATCATGTATCCGCGAGGAATTATGGCGCTGGCGAGCAGCACTAAAGAAATAAGCCCGAAGGTCACAAAGCGTCTTAATAAGGCAAGATTTGACGCAGCTTCCATCTCAGCGCGCCTAGCCACAAACTCAGGATTTGTCACGCGGCATTGGTGGACCTCTGCTTTCCACCCCAATAGCGGTAGGTAGACAGGTGTTTTCCTACTCAGCCAGCCTCCGATAGACCGGATGCATGGGTATCGAGAGCAATCCTGAGTCCATGCAATTTCATGCTGTGACCGCGCCGAGAAGCTTTCGTACA
>QCWG01000001.1:29182-1424656 GCA_003149575.1 Altererythrobacter sp. XM-24bin4 | reverse complement strand
CTCCATAAAGGTTTTTCACGCCCAAGACAGTGTTCCATGTGTTCCATCCTGTTGGATTTGAAGTTTAGAAAACTTTTGAATTCATGGGCTTACCCAACGCCCTTCCCAACCCTCACTCTCGCGCGAAAACTGCGCGCGAATGTGGCCGGAATTGGCGAGGTGGAACCAATCCAGTTCATGCAGTTCGATCAAAAGAATGGCAAAGTTATCGCGAGCTGGCGCGACTTGTTCGTCGGTCGGCTGGATACCCTTTGCCCATTCAGGCAAGCCGGATGTCGTATCAACCGAAGCCACACCAGGACCATCACCCAGATAGCAACGCTTGGCGAAATTAGTGCTTTCTTCCCAAGCAGCATCAGCAAGCGGCGTATCATGCTCGATCCGCCCCACCCCGTGCACGCGGATCTGTACCTTCTCAGGCTTGTCGTAGAACAGCACGCCTACTGGTGCGCCAGTCCCGATGACACCGCATTTCGGAGAGCGCAAATCGGTGTGAAACCTCAGCGTCCACGCCCCAGCATCAAACGCGCGCAACACCATCACTCGCGCATCCGCGTCCGCCGTGGCCACAACCGGAGAATGCATCGGCAGGTTGCGGTTCTTGACCGCAGCACCAAGACGCTCGGCAATGTCAGTCTGAATCTCGGTAAAGCTCTTAAACATCGGCAGCGCTCTCTCTTCCTGTCGCATCCAAGTCAATGCTTGCTCCCCCCTGTTCAGTAAAATGCACACCAACATGAACGTAGGCCTTACCAAGCGGTTAAGATTGCGGTCAGTGAAGGATCTGTATCGAATCGTATCAGAGCAGGATCAAGCCCTGTTCGAAAAGAGGCCGCAGGTGGTGGAGCGGCAATTTTAGGAGCCCGATATGACCATCACTGAACTGTTTAAGGGAAGCGCCCATGCCGCGATTGCGGCCAGCCTCTCCTTTGTTGTAGTGCCCGAAACGGCCGAAGCGACCTCAGTCGCTTCAGCCACAGAAATGCAGCAAGCGCGAGACCGCCGTGAAGCGCGTCAAGAGCGCCGCGCCCAGCGTAGTGAACGCCAGCGGTCGGAGCGCAGGGAGCAGCGCAGCGAGCGCCGCACGGCACGCCCTGCCCCAGCCCATGTTGACCGCCGCGATATGCGTCAGACGCAACGATCGATCCGCTCGCAGCGACAGGAGAGCGTGGGTCGTCAAGAACGCCGGGTTGAACGCCCGCGTGAGGAGCGCCGCACGGAACGCCGGGTTGAACGCCCGCGTGAGGAGCGCCGCACGGAACGCCAGGCCGAGCGCAGACAGGAGACCCGTCAGAGCGAACGTCAGACAGAACGCCGTCAGGTGCGTCGCGCGGAGAACCGGCAAATGCGCCGTGGCGGCGAGTACAGCCAGACACAGCGGCGCGAGCAGCGTGAAGTGAGTCAGACCCGCAATAGCTCTTACGTAGATCGTGATCGCAACCGGTCATACCGTGACGGCCGCAGAGACGGCCGCCGTGCGGAACGTAACCGTGATCGGTATGAGGATCGCCAGATACGCCGCAACGCCTATCGGGACGGTCGGCGGGACGGCTATCGTGATGGTCGCCGCCACACCTATCGTGAGCGCCGCTACTATGATCGCGGACATTATAGCGGACGTTACAATCGCTGGGATCGCAAGCGGTGGAGGAACCACAACCGCTATAACTGGCGCCACCATCGCTATTCACACCAGAACATCTTCCGTCTGGGTCGCTACTATGCGCCGTACCGGAGCCACTACTACAGCCGGATAAGCATCGGGTTTTACCTTGATCACCTGTTCTTCGGTTCACGCTATTGGATCAATGATCCGTGGCAGTATCGCCTGCCGGACGTTTACGGCCCATATCGCTGGGTGCGCTATTACGACGATGTGCTGCTGGTCGATATCTACACCGGCGAAGTGGTTGACGTGATCTACGACTTCTTCTGGTAAACCCTCCCCTTGCCCGTCGTCGCGCACGCCAGTCACAAAAAACCCCCGTCAGTTGATCCGACTGGCGGGGGTTCCTCTTTTGCAAGAGTGTTTTGGAATTCAGCCTTTGGCATCCCCAAACGGCAACATACGAAACAGATTGCCATCCTTGTCAAGCACAGTGTGCTTGAGCGTACCCAGAACATGTATCACCAATAGGGATAGCAATATCATACCAGCCTGGCCGTGTTGCTCAAAGGCAGCCTTTGCCGCTTCCGGATTCACTTCCATCGGCAATGGCGGGACAGCGAACAGTCCGAACACGCTTATCGGTGCGCCATATTGCGACATGGCCGACCATGCGCCGAATGGCATCACTAGCAGAAGGATGAAAAACAGCGTGTGGACGATCCGTGCCAGCCAACGTTCCCAAGTCGCGAGATGGGTAGCCAATGGTGCTTTGCCCCCAGTGAAGTGAACGCCCAGCAATGCAATCGCGAGGAACCAGAGTGTCACCCCGATCGAGAAGTGGTTCGACATGATCGCCCGCGCGGCTTCTTCACTTTCCGTGGCCTTCGCGGTTCTCCTGATCAGCCAGTTGGCAATCACACCTGCGGCGATCAGCCAATGCAGCACCATGGCCGCTCCTGAGTATTTAGTGCGTGTTCCCTCAGTCATATCATCGCTCTCCCAAAGCTCTGTTTCAGCGGCAATACCAGATCGAAGATCAGCGGCCAAACCACACAATTGATGAGCGCGCAGCGCACTTCAACTTGCCTCACCCAATCGCTTTGCTAACACCCGCGCATGGCGAAGACGAACATCATCCCTGACAAAGACGCTTTGAAGCGCGTTGGCGCGCAAGTTCGCGAGCGCATCGGCAATGACCCGCGCGCGTACAAGGTCGAGACGGACAAGGCAGAAATCTATGCCTTTGGTGATTTCCTGACGGGTGCCGAATGCGAGCGGTTATGCCTCATGATCGACTTAACGGCGAAACCCAGCACTCTGCATGAGGAAGACTACGCCAGCGGGTTCCGCACTTCTTATTCTGGCGATCTGGACCCCTACGATCCCTTCGTCATGGGAATCTCTCGCCGTATCGATGATTTGCTAGGCATGAACCCTGTGTGCGGCGAAGCGATCCAGGGGCAACGCTACCTTCCTGGTCAGCAATTCAAGCCGCATAATGACTGGTTCTACACCACGGAAAAGTATTGGGAGCTTGAGCGCAAGCGCGGAGGGCAACGTTGTTGGACCGCTATGGCGTTTCTCAACAAACTGGAGGAAGGCGGCGAAACGCACTTCACCGAAGTTGGCATAAAGATCGAGCCCAAGCCCGGCGTGCTGCTGGTCTGGAACAATGCCAAGCCTGACGGGACGCCTAACATGGATACCATGCACGCCGGAACGCCAGTTTTGAAAGGCAGCAAATACGTCATCACCAAATGGTATCGCACCCGGAAATGGACTTAATCGTTCAGGCTTTTGCGAGCGCTTCGGCAATCAGTTTGCGCGAGTTCGTCACCCCATAGAGCGCGATAAAGCTGCCCATGCGCGGCCCTTGGTCGGAACCAAGCAGCGTCTGATACAGCGTCTGGAACCAGTCACGCAGATTCTCGAAGCCATGGGCTTCGTCCTTGCCGATCTCGTAAACCGTGGTCTGCAGATCTTCGGCTGGCGTATCTTCAGATGCATTCGCCAGTGCCGCGTCCAGCGCCTTAAGGGCCTCGACTTCCCCGCCGACCGGTGCGCGCTTGTTGAGCGTCGGCACGATGTAGTCACGAGTGTAATTGATCGCACTTTCGATCAGCGCCGCCAGTTCAGGCCGAATCTCGACATCACCCAGATAGGTGCGGAGATAGTCAGTCAAAGCTTCCCGTGTTGCCTCCGCGCCCAGGACACTCGCCAGATTGAGCAGCAAGCCATAGCTGACCGGCAACGTATCGCCCGCCCCCAGCGCTTCCTCGGCTTCATAGCCGCCGTTGGCGCGCAGCAAGTGCCACACCGGATTGCCGAGCTGCTTGTCAAGGTCCTGTGTCGGGATACGCTCGCGGAATTGCCAATAATCATCGACCGCGCGCGGGATCACGCCGACATGCAGCTGCTTCGCGCTCTTGGGGTTGTTGAAGATGTAAAAGCCAAGGCTCTCTTCGCTGCCATAGGTCAGCCATTCCTCGATCGTAAGTCCGTTGCCCTTGGACTTCGATATCTTCTCACCCTTTTCATCGAGGAACATCTCGTAAATCAGGCCTTCGGGCTTACGGCCACCCAGCACCTTCACAATCTTTCCCGATTGCACACCGCTATCGGTAAGATCCTTGCCGTACATCTCATAGTCGACGTCAAGCGCGTACCAACGCATCGCCCAGTCGACTTTCCATTGCAGCTTGGACATGCCACCAAGTGCAGACTGCTCAACAACACTGCCATCTTCGTCAGTGAAGCGGATTATCCCTGCCTCCACGTCTACGACCTCGACCGGTACCTGCAGCACCTTGCCTGTGTTAGGAGAGATCGGCAGGACAGGCGAATAGGTCAGGCGCCGCTCTTCGCGCAAAGTTGGCAGCATGATGTCGAGAATGTCTTGGTTTTTGCGCAGCACCTGGCGCAGCGCAGCATCGAAACGACCGGAATTGTACATGTCGTTCGCGGCAACAAATTCATAGTCGAAGCCGAACCGGTCAAGAAATTCGCGCAGTTTCGTGTTGTTATGATCTGCGAAGCTTTCGTGCCCTTTCTCGAATGGATCGGGAATACGGGAAAGCGGCTTGTGCAGATTCTCTTCCAGCACATGCGCATTCGGAATGTTGTCCGGCACCTTGCGAAGGCCGTCCATATCATCGCTGAACGCCACAAGGCGCGTCTTGCCGTCTTCGGGCTTCGCGCCGATCATCGCTTCGAATGCGCGCCGGACCAGCGTGGTCCGCAATACCTCCTGGAAGGTACCGATATGCGGCAGACCTGATGGACCATAACCGGTTTCGAACAGGATCGGCGAGCCGTCCGGCTTTGCGCCATCTGGATAGCGTTTGAGCAAGCGCTGCGCCTCTTGAAAAGGCCATGCCTTGTTCACCCGTGCAGCTTCCATAAGATCGTTCATGCTCATTGGACAAGCCTCTTGCCCATCGGCCGCCGTGTTGCAAGCAAGATGTTGCGAGTGCGAAGAGAACGCTTCACAAACTCCACTACTCTGGCCTTAACCCCGCTTGCGCTTCGTTCGCTCTGTGTTCTAACGACAATGGAGTGAGTTCAGCGCTTCCCTCTTCTCCTTTGGCCCTTCCCGCGTTGCATGCCAGCCATTCAGGCACTTGGCTTGCCCGCACGAATTGTGCGGCTGAGGGAGTCTCCAAAGGCGACGCAATAATGGCTGCGGCCGATACGCCGCTGTTGATACTGAATGCGCCGCTTGTCGCTAACCGGCTCGGCTACCCCGATCTTTCGGGGCTTGATCTGCTTGAACTCTATGCTTTTGTACACCCAGCCCGGTTTTGCGTGCCGACGCCGCGCGGACTGGCAGAGACGCTGGGGCTGGAAGAGCCAGCAGCCGATTCCGTCGTGCCCGCGTTCCTGCAAAAGGCGGCGGGCGCATTGATCGCGGTTTGCGAGAGCGAGAACTGGCCCGAACGCGAAGGTGCGTGGAGCGCCCTGCAAAACCTTGTGAAGCTGCGCTGGCCATGGGCCCAGGTCCTGGCGCCGCATATTGCGCGGCCTGAACGCGCAGAGAAGTGGCTTTTCTCTCGCCTGCCCGAATGGGAGGAAGCGCCCGAGCGCCCCGCCCCTAAACAAATTGAGCTGTCATCAGAGGCCGTGCTTGCCCGGCTCGATCAACTGACCGGAGAAGGCGCAGAGAAACGCGAAGGCCAGCAGATGTATTCGCGGTATGCCGCGCAAGTGTTTGCGCCGCGAGACAAACGCGACAATCCGCATTTGATGCTGGCACAAGCGGGTACAGGCATCGGCAAAACGCTCGGCTATCTCGCGCCTGCCTCGCTCTGGTCGGACGCGTCCGGCGGGACCGTTTGGGTTTCCACCTATACCAAGAATTTGCAGCGCCAATTGCGCCAGGAAAGCCGCCGCGCCTGGCCCGCCGAGCGCCAGGACGGGTCGCGCCCTGTGGTCGTACGCAAAGGCCGCGAGAATTACCTGTGTCTACTCAATCTCGAAGACGCCTTGCAAGGCGGCTTTGCGGGGAAACCGGCCATTCTTGCTCAGCTGGTTGCGCGATGGGTCGCCTATTCGCAGGACGGCGATATGATTGGCGGCGATCTGCCCGGCTGGCTCGGCACTCTATTCCGCAAGCGCGGGATTGCAGCGCTGACCGATCAGCGCGGCGAATGCGTTTATGCCGGATGCCCGCATTACCGGAAATGCTTTATCGAACATGCCGCGCGCAGCTCTGCTCAGGCTGATCTGGTTATCGCCAATCACGCATTGGTTATGGTCAATGCGGCGCGCGGTCGCGATCATGCGCAGCGCCCGACCCGCATCGTGTTCGACGAGGGGCACCATGTGTTCGACGCCGCCGATTCAACCTTTGCTGCAGCACTAACGGGCCAGGAAGCGATCGAGCTGCGTCGCTGGATCATCGGGCCGGAACGCAAGAATCATGGCCGCCGTCGCGGGCTGGCCGCGCGGCTGGCAGACGTCGCAAGCTATGATGACGCAGGGGGGCAGGCGGTCGAGGCTGCGGTCCATGCGGCCGAGGCATTACCGTCCGATGGCTGGCTGCAGCGGCTTAACGAGAACGAACCATCTGGGCCCGTCGAGGCGCTTCTCGCCGCAGTTCGTGCGACGACTTACGCGCGCGACGAATCTGGCGGACAGGAAGCGGGCTACGGGATCGAAACCGAAGCCGCATCTTTACCTGGTGAACTGATCCAGGCGGCAGGCGAGGCCGAAGCAGCATTGGCGGCAATCCGTGCTCCACTGATCAAGCTCGCCACGCGGCTGGAAGCTGTGTTGGAGGACGCGCCCGATTGGCTAGATGCACAAGGCCGCGCGCGGATTGATGGCGCGCGCTACTCGCTTAGCTGGCGGATCGACACGTTGGCGGCGTGGGAGGCGCTGTTGGAGCGATTGGGCGGTCCAGCTGACCCTGAATTTGTCGATTGGCTGGCGGTGGACCGGAGCGACGCGCGCGAATTTGACATCGGAATCCACCGGCATTGGCTTGATCCGATGAAACCCTTTGCCAAGGTCGTGCTTGAGCCATCACATGGCGTTATGCTGACCAGCGCGACCTTGACTGATCGCAGCGAAACCGGCGCGGACTGGCAAAGCGCGGTCGAGCGATCGGGCGCGGCGCACCTGAAGCTTGAACCGAAGACAACCGCAGCTGAAAGCCCGTTTGACTACGCCACGCGCGCTGAAGTGCTGATCGTAACCGATATCAAGAAAGGCGATCTGCCTTCACTCGCGGGTGCCTATGCGCGGCTGATCGAAGCATCGGACGGCGGCTTGCTTGGCCTATTCACAGCGATACGCCGGATGCGCGCGGTACACGGGCGCATTGCAGACCGGTTGGCGCGCGGCGGACTGCCGCTTTACGCGCAGCATGTCGATCCGATCGATACAGGTACATTGGTGGATATCTTTCGTGACGATCCGCGCGCGTCGCTGCTGGGTACAGATGCCTTGCGTGACGGAGTTGACGTTCCCGGCCATTCGCTGCGCTGCGTCGTGATGGAGCAAGTGCCGTGGCCACGCCCCGATATTCTGCATAAGGCGCGGCGCCTGGCCGGCGGCGGCAGCGCTTATGATGACAAGATCATCCGCGCGCGGCTGGCGCAGGCATTCGGCCGTCTGATCCGAAGCAAAGAGGATGCGGGGCATTTCATCGTGCTATCGCCAGCTTTCCCAAGTCGCCTGCTCAGCGCCTTCCCCGAGGGCACTCCTGTCATCAGATTGACGCTGGAGGAGGCTTTACAACGGGTCGCCGCTGGTGTTTCGAGTATTGGCAACGCCGTTGACATGCCCATTGGAGAGGAACCCGCCTGACGTGAAGATCCTTGGTCTATTCAGACATGCCAAGTCCGATTGGGACGATATGGCCAAACGTGATTTCGATCGCGGCCTGAACGATCGTGGTCGGCGCGGTGCGAAGTTGATGGGCGATCATATCCGCACGCACGGCACTAAATGGGGTACGGTGATCGCTAGCCCGGCCGAGCGCAACCGGCTGACCATGGAAGCCGCGATGCCCGACGCAGACGTGCAGTATGACAAGCGGATCTACATCGCGAGTTCGGATACAATTCTGGAAACGGTTGCCGATCTGGCCGGCGACAGCAAATCTGTGCTAGTGTCGGGCCACAATCCGGGCATGCAGGAAGTGCTGCTGGAGCTCGTTTCGGAAGAGCATGAGAACAAATTGTTCTTCGAAGCTGCGCGCAAGTTCCCAACGGCTGCTTTCGCTGTACTCGAGCTCGATATTGATGACTGGTCGGAGCTGAAGCCGCGCTGCGGCAAGCTAGTGCATTTTGCCCGCCCGCGCGATCTGGACGCAGAATTGGGACCGGAAACCTAGGCCAAAACCTGGCGCGGCCCCGGCCCTTGCGCAGCCAGGTAATCATCCTTGTTGTAGAGCTGGCAGTGCGACAGGCTGAGGCATCCACAGCCGATACAGCCGTCAAGCTTGTCGCGCGTACGTTCAAGCTGCGTGATCTTTGCATCCAATTGCCCGCGAATTGACTGGCTGATCGCATTCCAGTCGCTCGCCTTGGGCGTGCGCCCGTGCGGCAGCTTGGCGAGCTCGCTTTCGATTTCTGACAGTGCCAGCCCCAGCTGCTGCGCAATCAGGATGAAACTCAATCGCCGGATATCACTGCGCAGAAAGCGCCGCTGATTTCCTGCCGTACGGATCGGCTCTACCAGCCCTTTCCCTTCGTAAAAGCGGATCGCGGACACTGACAACCCAGTCCGCCGGGCCAGATCGCCAATGGGGAGCAGATCACTCGATTTGGGCCGCGAATGCATCGTGTAAGCCTTTTATTCATTTCACCCTTGACCTCAACTTAGGTTGAGATTGCACAATGGGCAAGTGAGGTGATTCGGGAACGCAATTCTTGCTCTGCCCGGCACCACTGATGAAAGGATAATCTGATGCCCAAAGGGAAACTCGAACACGTCAATATCTCTGTAACCGACCCGGAGCGCAGCGCAGCATTGCTCCAAGATCTTCTCGGCTGGAAAGAACGTTGGCGCGGCGATAGCCAGAAGTATGGCTGGACCATCCACGTGGGTGACGATCACGATTACCTGGCACTCTACACCGGTGATCATGTCACGGGCGAATACAGCAAGGGAGCGCCACTCAATCACGTCGCCTTCACGGTCGATGATTTGGATGGCGCCGAAGCCATCGTCGCAGAGGCCGGCCTCAAACCGTTTGGGCATGACGACTATGACCCCGGTAAGCGCTTCTACTTCTTCGATTGGGACGGGATCGAATTCGAAGTCGTCAGCTATGCAGGGGGCGCACAATGAATGAGCCGATCCTACGCGAACCGATGTTCGGTCCTCCCCCTGCCCGTCAAAACAAAGTGCGCTGCGAGGCCACACCGCCTGCCCACGGCTGGTCGGTCCGATCCAGGCTGATTTCATTGCTCCAAGGCACGCAAAAATCGCGCGCTTCATCAGGCGATCCCTCGGTCCATGCGGCGTAATTTTCGCGTCTCAGGATAACCGGCATGCGGGTGTGGACTTCGCCGGCCGCAACCGCAGCATCGGTCATCACCATTGAATAGCAATCGCCCCACTCGTCCGAGGTTCGCCATATCCCAGCGCACGCGAACAGCTCGTTGTCAGGCAGTGATAGCCAGGTGCGTGTTTTGCCACCCTTTGGCCCTTCTGCCTCCGCCCATGCAGTGACGGGGATCAGACAGCGCCGCTCTTCAAAACTGTGCCGCCAGAAGAAACTGTCGAGCTTGTCAGTGCGGGTGTTGTTGACCGGCTTGGGCTTCAATAGCTGGCCCTGTTTGCCTTTCATCACCAGCGGGAAGCCCCAATTCATGCGCTTGAGCTGCCCTCCGGCAACTACCATACCCGGATAGCCGGGGAATACTTCGCCGCTGGAATTCGCGCCACCAAGCGCGTCGATCGCATCAAACCATTGGGCGACTTCATCTTGCGTCTTGGTCATGCGGTAGAGATTGCACACGGTGCGTCAGGCCCCTGCATTTCCGACGATGAAGCACGCCAGCGCCATCAATGCCCCGGCCCAACGGTTGGAACGGAACCGTGCAAGCGGATTGTCGGGATCTGCAGGATTGAGCGTCGCCACTTGCCAAAGCAAATGCCCCGCTACCGGCACCAAAGTCAGCAGCGCAATCCAGTCAGGCCGATAAAGCCACAAGCCGAGTCCCCACAGCACGACCGCACCAAGATAGAACGCAGTCACGCCGCCCTTCACAGCCTCTCCCATGCGCAACGCAGACGATTTAATGCCGACCAGCGCGTCATCTTCCCGGTCTTGCAGCGCATAAATCGTGTCATACCCGATCACCCAGCAGATGCAGCCCGCATAAAGGCACGCCAGCGCGTCCCAGTTATCAAACCGCAGTTGCGTCCACCCAACCAGCAAGCCCCAGTTGAATACCAGCCCGAGCCACGCCTGCGGCCACCATGTGATCCGCTTCATGAAGGGATAGGCTGCCACCAAAACAAGGCTGGCCAGCGCAACCAGCTGCGCCAGAAGCCGCAATTGCAGCAGCACCACCAGTCCGATAAGGCACAGCGTAATGAGCCAACCCCACGCCAATCGCTTACTGACACGGCCGCTCGCAACAGGGCGCGCCGCCGTGCGCGCTACGCTGGCGTCCAGCTTTGCATCGACGATGTCATTATAGACACAGCCTGCCCCGCGCATCGCAATGGCGCCCAGCAGCAGCCAGCCAAGCAAACTTAACTGCCATCCTGCCCCGGCCAGCCATACCCCGAATACGCAGGGCCAGAAAAGCAGCCACCATCCTATCGGTCGGTCAAACCGCGCCAATTGTGCCAGATCACGCGGCAATGGCGGCAGCCGCGCGATGAGGCCACGATGCTCGCTATCGGGGACGATGTGATCGTTCATGCTTGCTCACTAGCGTCAGCCACGCTTAGTTGGAAGCCATGCCTGCTAAACCCGCCTGGCCGCCACGAAGCGCACCGCGATTGTTCGTCAGCGACGAACTGGCTGCGGGGCGTATTCTCGCGATTGTAGGCCAACAAGCCCATTATCTGGGTAAGGTCATGCGCATGCGAGAAGGCGATGCGGTAATCCTGTGCGACAATATAACTGGCGAATGGGCCACGCGCGTTGGGCAGGTCGACAAACGGCGCGTCGATTTGACCGTGGTCGAGAAGCTTCGCGCTAGAGAAGAAGTACCAGACTTCTGGCTCTGCCCAGCTCTTCTAAAGAAGGACCGATTTGATCTGGTGCTGGAGAAAGCTACCGAGTTGGGTGTCGCCGAAATCCATCCGGTGCTCATGCGGCGGTGTGTAGCGGACAAGCTCAATCTGGAGCGCGCCAACACCATCACAACCGAAGCTGCCGAACAATGCGCGCGAACAGCACTGCCAGAAATACATGAGCCAGTGAAACTGGAGGCGCTGCTGCGCGATTGGCCCGAAGATCGCATACTCTACTTCGCAGATGAGCTGGGAGGGCAGCCTGCCGGTGAGGCCTTTGTCACCAATAGCGGACCCGCCGCAATGCTGATCGGTCCTGAGGGCGGCTTCGACGATGCGGAGCGCGAAATGCTGCGGTCACACCCACGGGCGAAACCAATCTCTCTTGGCCCACGAATACTCAGAGGCGAAACCGCGGCCATCGCCGCAACTGCACTTTGGATGGGAAACAAGGGCGACTGGAATAATTAGCGCTTCCCCAATGGCGATCAGTTTTCTAGAGCAACTGGCATGAGCACGCGTGAAGCATCAGGGGCGGAAGACCCGATCATCGAATCGCGCGACCAGTTGGTCGCACCGATGCAACAGGGCGAGAAGCCACGCGAGCAATGGCGGATCGGAACAGAGCACGAGAAGCTGGTCTATTGTCGCAAGAAATTCTCTGCGGTGTCTTATGATGAACCCTGCGGTATCCGTGATATCCTACTGAATTTACATGAATTTGGTTGGGAGCCTGTCGAAGAGAATGGCAAGATTATTGCTATGCGCGGCAGCGACGGCACTGTCAGCCTCGAGCCCGCCGGGCAGCTTGAATTGTCGGGTGCGCCGCTTGAAAACCTGCATCAGACTTGCGCGGAAACCGGCCGTCACCTGGCTCAGGTCAAGGAAATCGGCGAAAAATGCGGCGCGGGCTTCCTCGGCCTTGGCATGTGGCCGGACAAGACGCGCGAAGAGCTGCCGATCATGCCCAAGGGCCGCTACGAGATCATGATGCGACACATGCCCAAGGTGGGCAATCTGGGCCTCGACATGATGCTGCGCACTTGCACGATCCAGGTGAACCTCGACTATTCATCCGAAGCCGACATGGCGAAGAAGTTCCGCACCGGCCTCGCGTTGCAACCTCTGGCGACCGCTTTGTTCGCCAACTCGCCATTCACCGAAGGAAAGCCCAACGGCTTCCTGAGCTATCGCAGTCATATCTGGTCTGACACGGACCCACACCGCACCGGCATGCTCCCGTTCGTTTTCGAGGATGGTTTCGGCTATGAACGCTGGGTCGATTACATGCTCGATGTGCCAATGTATTTTGTCTACCGCGACGGCAAGTATATCGATGCGGCAGGCCTGAGTTTCCGCGATTTTCTCGATGGCAACCTCTCGGTTCTGCCCGGCGAAAAGCCTACGCAATCTGACTGGTGGGATCACCTTTCAACCGCATTTCCTGAAGTGCGCCTAAAAAGCTTCCTTGAGATGCGTGGCGCGGACGGTGGGCCGTGGAGCCGCATTTGTGCCCTGCCCGCGTTCTGGGTCGGCTTGCTGTATGACGATGCCGCGCTTGATGCAGCGTGGGACCTGGTCAAAGACTGGACCATGGAAGAGCGCGAGAAGTTGCGAAATGACGTGCCCCGATTAGCGCTGGATGCAGAGATACCCGGCGGCGGCCGTTTGCAAGATCTCGCACGTGACGTGATGAAGATCTCGCGACAGGGCCTCAGCGCCCGCGCGCGCCTCAACAGCTCCGGCGACAATGAAACAGGTTTCCTCGAAACCCTCGACGAGATTGTCGAAAGCGGCAAAGTGCCCGCGCAGCGACTGCTCGACATGTATCATGGCGAGTGGAACGGTGATGTCAGCCGGGTGTATAAATACAGCTTCTAAGGGAGATTACGCATGATCCAGATCAATGGCACTATCAAGTTGGCCCCGGGGACCATCGCGAACAATCCCGACACTGTAGAAGCGATCAAGACAATGGTAGCGGCCAGCCGCGCGGAAGACGGCTGCCTGACCTACATTTTCGCGCAGGATCTATCCGATCCGGACAGCATCATTATCTACGAACGCTGGGAAAGCCAGGAAGCGCTCGCTGCGCATGGCAAGAGCGCGCATATGGCCGAATTCCAGAAGGTTATGGCCGCAAACCCGCCAGTCGGGCGCGATCTGCGCATCTATAACACTGACGAAGGCAACCCGCTTTAAGCGGGCTTCAATCGATCAGCGGAACGCGGAAATCCGCCCGCTGTCATCCAGAATATAAAGCGTATTTCCGGCTACGATAGGCGGCACGGTAATCGGCTGTTTCAAATCCGCATATTGCTGCGCTGACCCCTCGCCAGTACTCACTTTGTACAGCAGCCCTTCCGAGCTTGCGACCCACAGATTGCCGCCCGCAAGTACCGGACCAGTCCAGAATATCGGACCAGTGCGGTTCTTCTCTTTACGATACTGTTGCAGCTGGGTCATCCAACGCACACGCCCGCTAGAACGCGCAATTGCCAGCAATCGCGCATCATCGGTCAGCGTAAAGATCCATTCGCCTGCAATCGCAGGGGTAGAGATACCCGCAAGGCTCAATTCCCAGATGCGCTGACCTGTGAGCAATTCGTAAGCCGCCATCCGGCCGCCCTGCCCCAAGGCGTATACGCGGCCGTCGGAAATGATCGGATCGGCATCGATATCGCTGATCGCGCCCACTTCGGTAGAGATCGATGTCCGTGCCAGGGCATCCGCCCACAGCACGCGGCCGTTCTCATAACGATAGGCGCTGAGTTCACCTGACGAATAACCAGCAATCACCGAACCTTGGCCTGCAGCCGGTGCAGCCACGCCAAACACGCCCGCCTGTGTGGCGGAGCCCGACTCTTGCCAAATCTGCTCGCCATCGCTCGCGTTAAGCGCGAAAATCTGGTTGTCCTGCGTCATCACGAAGATCTGACCAAAGGCAACCGTTGGTGATCCGCGCAGGGGACCTGCCGGTTGCACTTTCCAGATTTCCGCCCCGGTATTGGCGTCAAGGACGATCACTTCGCCAACGCCATTGGTAGCGAAAACGCGGTCTCCTTCGATGCTGGCGCCGCCTCCGAAGGCAGAGCCCGACAACTCGCTCGGGATGTCCATCCGGTGCATCCAGACCGATGCACCTGTGGCGGCATCCATGGCATGCACCACGCCGGATGTATCAACCGCGATCAGCTTGCCACCACCGACGACAGGTGCAGCGGCAAGGCGAACGCGATTGGATGAACCGGCGATGGTTGAGGTCCAGATGCGGGTAGGGTTCTCGGCCAGGCTCAAATGGCCATAAGCTTTGCTGGCCGTGTTGCTGACCTGCGCCCAATCGGCATTGGTTTGCGCAGCTGGCAAAACGACATCAACGGCGGCCAGGCTTGGATCGACCTTTGCCCCGCTTTCGATCCGCGTCAGCACCGGCACGCGTTCACCGACTGTCGGTGTTGTGCGCTTGCTGCCGCCGTCACCCGCGCAGCCCGACAAGACCGTGCCAATCAGTGCGACTGCGAGTGCTGAACGTGTAATTTTGCGTGTCATAAGTGTGTTCGATCCCGGTCGAAATTGTATTCGATTTACTGCGCCGCAGCAGCGCCACCGTTTGGCAGCTCCCGCTCGGCCATGAATTCATCTGCGTCCTCGATGGCATCAACCCCCATCAGACCCGCCATTTGCCGCGCACGCGCACGAAGTGTTTCAGGCACATCTTCATTGCGAGCGATCTCGCCAAACAAAGTCCCGGCCTGCTCGCTGTTACCCTGTTCTGCATGCGCCATTGCAACCAGTTCGCCTGCACTGCCGAACCAGGGATTGCCCGGCACCGCCAGTGGGGTGAGCTTCGCGACCACTTCTGCCGGATCACGCGTATCGAAGCTGGCTGCCATTTCACGGATCAATGCCAGATCGCGCAAGACTGGTGGGGCACTTTCATCGGCTGCAACTTGCGCATATAGCGCGACTGCGTCCGAAACCCGTTCTTGATCCATCGCGATACCTGCTTGCGTCAGCATCGCCGCAGCTTTCGCCGCGCCTTCGCTTTGGCCGGCAAGCGCCGCTGCGCTTGAGTTGGCGCTGTCAAAATTTCCTGCTTCGGCTTGATCGAGAACAGCTGTCAACGCTTCGCTATCAGCTTCCATATCGGCTTCGCGCTGGCCATCCCAATACAGATAGCCACCGAAACCAGCCAGCCCGAGAACCACCGCCGCAATCAGCGGCTTGCCGTACTTTTCGCCGAACTCCCGATACTGGTCTTCACGCACAGCATCGTCGATCTCGCGCATCAGGACATCGTCCTGAGCCGCTTTCTCTTCTTCGGGGTTTTTCTTTTTTCCGGGTACTAGCGCCACAATCTGGCTCTTCCTCAAACTGATTAACGTCTTGGGGCGGGCTTCTAGTGGGGCGAAGCGCCAACCGCAATGGCGCTTTACATGTGTCCCCGACGAGTTGAACGCTAGGTTAAGCGTATTGCGCCGGATTATCCGGCAATTGCCGCTTGATAGAGCGACCCAAGCGCCCTGGCAGATACCGCCTTGTCAAATTGTGCCAATGCTTGCTGGCGATTGCTTGCAGCCAATGCCCTGCGGGCCGCCTTATCTTCGATCAGATCATCAAGTGCAGAAGTCAGGTCAGCCTTCCCGCGCCGGATAACCGCGGTCGCCGCGGCCATGGCTTGCAGGGTTCTGGGCGCTGCCTCGAAGGGACCGGCAAGCTCGACATAGATGTCAAACAGCGCCATCGCCTTTGCTTCATCGGCCAAACGATCCAGCACATGGACACGGTGGCTAACTTCCAGACCTTCGGCCAAGCTTCGGATCTCTTCTGTTGATGTTTGCTCTGTTGTGAGGACCAGATGCCAATCGCGTGGCAGATCCTGCAAGGATTGCACGAGCTTGCTTGCGGATGCAGCTGTATCGACCGACAGATTCGCGCCGATCCAATGTTCGGCCGAACGCTTGACCAGGCCGGGCAGTGCGTCAGGCTTTGCGCTTGGCCGGAAGCGCTTCAGATCGATGCCCGGTTGAATATGCGCGATCCGGGGCGCTGCAACGCTCCAATGCCTTCGCGCGAAATCGCCGATCGCGGGAGCACCCGTGACCAGCGAATGTGCTGAACTTAACGCTATTCGCCGCAGAAGCTTGCGTTTGAAGCCCTTCTCTTTGCCAAGAAAGCCGGCGGAACCTTGCTCGTGATGCACCAGTGGCGGAAGCTTCAGATGTTGCCCGAAAACCTTATGCGCCATCGCGACATTGATCGCATCCCAGCCATAGGTGACGACAAGATCATAACTCGCCAGAGCATTGCCAATCGCGATCAGCTTGCCCGGCCCCGCGCTGCCCCCAAAAACGGGAAAGTCCCGGGCCACAGTCAGATTATTCGCGCGGAGAACCGATTTGTCATAGCTCACATCGGGACTGGCAAGCGCGATAGTGTGCGCGGCTTCAAAGCCAAACGCACCGAATCCTGCTGCGACCTCCGCGATCAAGGCCCCATCGCGCAAGCAATGCAGAATTCGGAGATTGTCGGCGGCCACAGTTGGTCGCCTAGACTATATCCGCGAGCAGTGCCTGGATCGCTGCAAGCGATTCAGGCTCATCAAGCATCGGTGCATGGCCGACCCGTGGCACAGTGACAGTGCGTAGATTACCATGCACCCGCGCCATTCGCGATTGAGTCTGCTCGGTCAAAAGATTGGACAACTCGCCGCGAACCAACAGTGTCGGTGTATCGCTCAAAGCCTTGAATGCTGGCCACAAATCAGGCTGGGGCGCATCATTGGCGGATTTAAAGGGATCAGCGATCCCCATATCATAGTCGAGTACGAGACGCCCATTCTGGCCCAGCACCATGGTGCGCTTTGCCATCTCAAGCCAGGTATCAATCAAGTAATCAGGAAAGCTTGCGCCATGCGTTTCGCGCAGTGAGTTTGCAGCGTGCATCCATGTGTCAAAACTGCGCCCTTGCCCGACATAGCCAGCAATATGCGCGAGGCCCGTGGGATCGATTTCCGGCCCGATATCGTTGAGCACGGCGGCGACAATGCGCGAGGCATCCTTGGCCGCCATCAGCATCGTCATAAGCCCGCCCATCGAAGTGCCGATGGCTACAAACTTCTCGATGCCAAGCTCGGCCAGCAGAGCCTCGACATCCTTGATATAGGTCGGTGGGGTGTAGGTGCTGGTGTCTTTCGCATACTCGCTGTTTCCGCGCCCGCGCATTTCCGGCACGATCACGCGCCAGTCACCTGCCAGCGTCTCTGCAAGCGGTGCGAAATCCCGCGAATTACGGGTCAGGCCATGCAAGCAAAGCACCGGTGGCTTGTCGTTCGGCCCCGCGTAATCGCAGTAATAGAGTTTCAGCCCGTCCGGGCTGGTCCAGTATTCGTCTTTGTAGGATGCGCTCATGGGACGGATGCCTTGGCGAAATCGCGGCGGAAATCAAGAGATGATACGTATGCCCGCAGCGCGCCTAGCTTGCAGTCCCCGGCACTAGACCCCACTAAGGGTGTATGCCCAGCGCCCCGAATGCCTCGCCCTATACGCCCGATGTTGCGCTCACAGATACCCTCGATTGGCTCGGATCGCCTGTTGAAGCGGCAAACTTTCCCGAAACACTCGTGCGCTTTCGCAATGATCGCTGGGCCAATGCCGTCGGCTTGGCAGGGTTGAGCGACGATCAATGGGCGCAGCATTTCGGCCGGTTTGAACCACTGCCAGACAATCTGCCACAGCCTTTGGCGCTCGCCTATCACGGGCATCAGTTCCGTGTGTACAATCCAGAGATCGGCGATGGGCGCGGGTTCCTGTTTGCGCAATTGCGCGATGGTACCAAGGAAAATGGGGGCCGGTTGCTCGATCTGGGAACCAAGGGTTCCGGCCAGACCCCCTTTAGCCGAGCTGGAGACGGACGGCTGACCCTGAAGGGCGGCGTGCGCGAGATCCTGGCAACCGAAATGCTCGAAGCGCTGGGCGTAGACACATCCAAAACTTTCTCGATCATCGAGACCGGTGAAGAGCTGATGCGCAATGATGAGCCCTCGCCGACCCGCTCGGCTGTGATGGTGCGGCTGAGCCATGGTCACATCCGGATCGGCTCATTTCAGCGTCTCTTGGCGTATGAAGAGCGCGATCATATGGAAGCGCTGGTTGCCTATTGCCTGAAGCATTTTCCCGGTCCGCCTCCACCCGAGGACACGCCGGGCCGCGATGAACCATCTGTGCGACTGCTTCACAATGTGGTCGAGCGGCTCGCAGATCTTGCCGCCAGCTGGATGGTCGCGGGCTTTGTCCACGGCGTCCTCAACACCGACAATATGAATATTTCGGGCGAAAGCTTCGACTATGGCCCATGGCGCTGGCTGCCCAAGTGGGATCCCGGCTTCACCGCCGCCTATTTCGACCAGCAGGGGCTCTATGCCTTCGGCCGCCAGCCAGAGGCGCTGCATTGGAATTGCGGGCAACTCGCGGTCGCATTGCGGCTGCTGAGCGATGCGGAGCCGCTGATTGCTGCAATGAACCGGTTCGGGCCGCTCTATATGGACGCGGTCGCGCGGCGCTGGTGCTGGCGTTTGGGCATCAATCGGCGCGGCGCAGAAGAGGATGGCGCCCTTGTCGCTGCCTGCGAAAAGGCGCTGCGGGAAACCGGCAAGCAGCCGGACGCTTTCTTCCACGCGCATCGTGGTGGGCGCGGCGCGTCAGGCGAGCTGGCGGACATTCTAGAGCCATATGAGCCCGTCGACGATAGCCATGATTATTGGAGCGATGATCAGCCGCAATCGATGCTGATCGACGAGGTTGAAGCCATCTGGTCGGCCATTGATGCACGCGATGACTGGCAACCACTGCGTGACAAGGTCGAGGCAATCCGCAGGATGGGCGATGCCCACGGCGCCGCACCGGTGCCAGCTGGTCATGTTCGGGCCTGAGCAGAACTCGTAAAAGCTTGTGATCTTGCGCAATATCCCTTTCCCATTTTTGCCTGTCCCGACTAACCGGATTGAAGGAGGGAGGCCGCGGGCTACAACGTGAGCGACAACACATTCATTTCCTATGAGCCGGCCACTGGTGAAGAACTGTGGCGCGGCGAAGCGACTGACGTTGACGCAGCGGTTGCCGCCGCGCGCGGCGCCTGGCCTGCATGGGCTGGCCAATCGCTAACCAAACGTATCGAGCTGGTACGCCGGTTTGCCAATCAGGTGCGCAAGCGTGCCGACGAGTTTGCCGAACTGATCGCGCGCGAAACGGGCAAGCCCTTGTGGGAAGCCCGGACAGAAGTCGATGCGGTGATCAACAAGGTCGAAATCTCCGTCAACGCCTATGCTGAGCGGACGGGCAAGAAAAAGCTCGATAGCGCACTTCAGGGCACCGCTGCCGTGCGCCACAAGCCGCACGGGGTGATGGTTGTTCTCGGCCCCTACAATTTCCCGGCGCACCTGCCGAACGGACATATTGTGCCAGCTTTGATCGCGGGCAACACGATCGTGTTCAAGCCAAGCGAGCAAACCCCCGCTGTGGGCGTATTTCTGGTCGATTGCTTCCACCAAGCCGGTATTCCCGAAGATGCCATCCAAATCGTGATCGGTGGGGTCGAAGAAGGCAAAGCCATGGTCAGCCACCCTGGCGTCGACGGCGTGCTGTTCACCGGGTCTGTGCAAGCCGGGATCGCGATCAACCGGACCCTCGCGACAAATCCCGGCAAGATAGTTGCGCTGGAAATGGGCGGGAATAATCCGATTGTGGCAATCGATACGCCGCTGCTCGAGGACGCAGCCGTTCTGATTGCACAATCCGCGTTTACAACCGCCGGCCAACGCTGCACGGCCGCGCGGCGCCTGGTCGTGCTGGAAAGCATGTACGAGCCGCTGATGGAAGATCTGCTCAAGCTGACCAAACGGCTGATTGTCGATGAGCCTTTCGCTGAGCCGTCGCCTTATTTCGGCCCGGTGATCGACAATGACACCGCTGACAAGCTGATGCAAAGCTATGTCCATCTGATTGGCCTGGGCGGAAAACCTATCCAGCATTTGCGTCGTCCGGACGAAACCAAGCCGTTCCTGACGCCAAGCATTATCGACACAACAGAGATCGAAGATCGGCCCGATGTCGAACTGTTCGGTCCGATTTTGCAAGTTATCCGGGTGAAGGATTTCGATGCGGCCATTGCAGAGGCGAACAACACGCGCTTTGGCCTGTCTGCTTCGCTGGTCGGCGGTAGGCCGCAAGATTATGACCGTTTCTGGGCAAACGTCCGGGCTGGCATCATCAACTGGAACCGCCCGACCAATGGCGCTTCATCGGCTGCTCCCTTTGGCGGAATCGGCCTGTCGGGTAATCACCGCCCCGCTGCCTATTACGCAGCAGATTATTGCGCATATCCGGTTGCTAGCACTGAAATGAAGCAACCGCGTGCAACCATCAGCGTTGGTCTGATCGAGAAATAACTCGTTGTTACAAATATAGAAAACGCCCCCATGCCGAAGCGAGAGAGCGTTTTCCGCGGCATGGTGGTTGCCGCGCCGGAGCCACTTGGTGGAAGCGGCCCAAGCTTATGATTACGTCATCGAATTAGCGACAACGCGAATTGCTGCGATCGATTTCACGGCCAAGCAACGCGCCGCCTACCGCACCAAGCAACGTCCCAAAAGTCCGGTCACCGCGGCCCGCCAGCTCGTTGACAGCCAGTGCGCCAACGCCGGCACCGATCAGCAGTCCTGTCGTGCCATTTTCCTTGCGGCAGTAGTAACTGCCGTCACGGCCACGCCAGATGCGCGTATCGCGATAGACAAGCTCGCCATAATAGCCGCGATCATCGTAGTGATTGCGATGGCCATAGGCATGGCCGCGCGCATGATGCGGGTGGCGCTTGCGCTTATGCTCGGCCGTCGTCTCACCCAGCACTTCGACATGGGCGTATTGCGATGACGCGAGTGGGGCAGCAGAAGGAACATCAGCCGCTTGCGTTGGTGCCGAGACAGCAAACGCCATTCCGTCCGCGGCGATAGGGGTGAATTTCTTTCCAGTCTTAACAGTCATTCTTCCAACTCCTGCTCTCATCGAGTGCTTGCTGTTGCGGGGGCTGATGAAAACACCGCGATTCGATGTGTTCAGGTTTAGGTCTCTTAACCTGAACAATTTGCAACAGAGGTGTCAGAATTGGAAAACAGCGACAGGCCGTGCGAAATCATCGGATAAATCGTTGCTTGCAGGTGTGGCACGGCAGGCCTAGGGGCCGCTGGTGCGCACTCCAGTACCTCAAGCAGACAGTCAGGCTGGCAGCAAGCCATCGGGCCTTCCTGCGGCGCTGGGCGCCTATCTGATCTGGGGCTTCTTGCCGCTGTATCTTATTTTGGTTCAAAGCGTGCCGCCAATCGAATTCGTTGGATGGCGGATAATCTGGACCCTGCCCTTCTGTTTGCTGATTGTATTGTTTCGCAAACAGATTCCGGAGCTGAAGGCCGCGCTGTTTAACCGGCGCGCCATGTTGATATTGCTTGCCAGCTCTATCCTGATTGCCACTAATTGGTTCGTCTATGTGTGGGCGGTCCAGACCGGAGAAATCTTTGCAGCGAGCCTTGGATATTACATCAACCCGCTGGTTAATGTGCTGTTGGGAACGATGCTGTTGGGAGAAAAGCTCTCCAGGCGACAATGGATCGCAGTGGCGCTGGCCGGCGCCGGCGTTGCAGTCTTGCTGGCAGGTGCGCTCACTACCCTTTGGATCAGCTTAACGCTGGCCCTGAGCTTTGGCACCTATGGCTTGCTGCGCAAACAGGTTGCCGTGGGGTCGCTGCCGGGGCTGACAATCGAAAGCGCCCTGTTACTGCCCCTATCTGCCGGAATTGCCATGTGGTATGCCGCTGGACCGGGTGGATCATCATTCGGGCAAGACATTTATCTGAGCCTTGCGATTGTGCTGGGCGGCGTATTTACCGCAGTTCCGTTGTTGATGTTCGCGGTGGCGGCAAAGCGGATGGATTATTCCACGCTCGGCTTCATCCAGTTTCTGGCGCCATCAATCGTGTTCATCCTGGGGCTGACGGTATTCGACCGTCCCCTGCTGCCGGCACAGCTGGCGAGCTTTGCCTTTATCTGGACCGCAATCGCAATCTTTGTGTGGGACCTTGTCCAGCGCGGCCGCAAAGCCAAACCTGCTTAATCGACAATCCGCCAGCCAAGCCTTTGTCCGGCGTGAAACGGCACGATCACGCTGCCACCCGCCTTCAATTCATCAGGAACGGACACGTCCACGCGTTCCAGCGTTATGGTATCTTCATTCGCTGGCAGGCCGTAAAACGCCGGTCCATTGAGCGAGGCAAAGGCTTCGAATTTGTCGAGTGCGCCTTCCTCTTCAAACACCTGAAGATAACTTTCCAGCGCAAACGGTGCATTGAAAATGCCCGCACAGCCACAGGCAGATTCCTTGGTATGGCGTTCGTGCGGGGCGCTATCGGTGCCAAGGAAGAACTTCGCATTCCCGCTGGTTGCCGCTTTGCGCAGCGCCAGCCGGTGTGTTTCACGCTTGGCCACCGGCAGACAGTAATTATGTGGCTGAATCCCGCCCACCAGCATGGCATTGCGGTTGATGTGCAAATGCTGCGGCGTAATCGTGGCGCCTACATTGGGGCCGCAATCAAGCACAAAGTTCACTGCATCGCTGGTGGTGATGTGCTCGAACACTATCTTCAACTTGGGAAACTCGCTCGTGATCCGGCGCAAATGCCGCTCGATGAATTCCGCTTCGCGATCGAAAACGTCGATATCGTGATCGGTCACTTCGCCATGCACGCACAGGACAATGCCATGGGCTTCCATCCGGGCAAGCACGGGATCGAGCTTGCGCACGTCCGTCACGCCATTGTCCGAATTGGTGGTTGCGCCGGCCGGGTAAAGCTTGGCCGCCGTGAACACCCCTTCTGCGTGCCCGCGTGCCAGGTCATCAGGATTGGTATTGTCGGTGAGGTAACACGTCATCAACGGTGTGAAAGTTACTCCGTCCGGCACAGCGGACATAATCCGCTCACGATAGGCCGCGCCCAGTTCAGCGGTCGTCACAGGCGGCGTGAGATTCGGCATCACGATCGCGCGCGCAAACTGGCGCGCAGTATAGGGCACGACATCACGCATCATATCGCCATCGCGGAAATGCAGGTGCCAGTCATCGGGGCGGCGGATCGTCAGCGTGTCAGTCATCGACTGCAGCCTCTAATGCTGTGCGCGGTATCTTTCCAGCCGCTATCTTCATCCCTAAGTGAGCCAGTATGAAAATCGGATTTCTTGTTTGCCCCGGCACAATGCCCGGATCGCCCCGCCGTCGCGAAGACGCCTATGAGCACGATCTGCAGGTCGACGCTATCCGTCCGGAGATCGAGAAATTGGGCGGGACACTGACAGAGGTGGACTGGAGAGACCCGATCGAGGCCTTTGACAGCTATGATCTGGTGCTCGTCGGAACGCCGTGGGACTATCAGGATGACGAGGCGGCATTCCTTGCCAAGCTGGACGCGCTTGAAGCGGCCGGCATCATAGTCTGCAATTCAGCCGCGACCGTGCGCTGGAACGCGCGCAAGACCTATCTGCGCGATCTGGAAGCGCGCGGGATTGCGACAATCCCTACCCTCTGGATAGAAAAAACCAGCGCTGCCGACATTGATGCGGCGATGCGCGCTTTCCACTGCAAGACGGTTGTCGCCAAACGGCAGGTGGGCGCAGGCGCAGAAGGACAAACGATCCACCATACGGGTCAGATCCAGCCAGATTGGCATATGCTTCACCCTGCGATGCTGCAGCCGTACCTGCCGCAAATCGCCAGTGAAGGCGAGTACAGCTTCCTGTTCGTCGACGGGCAATTCAGCCACGCCTTGTGCAAGCGCCCGGCGGAAGGCGATTACCGCGTACAGTCGCTTTATGGCGGAACGGAGGAGGCGGTTTCACCTGACGGGGCCGATCTCGCGGCGGCGCAGGCTGTGGTCGATGCGATCCCGTTCGAAACCCCGCTTTATGCCCGGATCGACATGGTGCGCGGCAACGGAAATGAACTGCTGCTTATGGAAGCGGAGCTGATCGAACCCTATCTCTATCCCGAACAGGGGCCCGAGCTGGGTCCGCGCCTCGCGAAAGCGATTTGCAAAAGGATAGAGATCAAGTGACCGCAACCCGCCTTTCAAGCCGCGCCGTGATTCGCTTGACTGCACAGGATGAGAGCGAGAATGTGCGCGCATTCCTGCAAGGGCTCGTCACCAATGATGTTAGCGCGGATTTGCCCGTATATGCTGCGCTGCTGTCCGCGCAAGGCAAGGCGATGTTCGACTTTCTGGTCTGGGCGGACGGCGACAACATCCTGCTCGATTGTGAAGCGGCTGTGGCTGAAGATCTCGCCAAACGCCTCTCGCTCTACCGCTTGCGCCGCAAGATCGACATTGCCTGCGATCACAGTCTTGCGGTCCATTGGGGCAAAGAAGCACACGAAGGAGCGGTACCAGACCCCCGCCTGCCAGAGCTAGGGTATCGCTGGCTCGCAACTGCAACCGATGGCGAGGCGCCAGCTGACACGGCATGGCTCGCACATCGCCTTTCGCTAGGCGTGGCCGAGGGTCGGGCTGAACTTGGCGATGTCCTGTGGCTGGAAACCAATGCGGTCGAACTGAATGGTGTTAGCTTCGACAAGGGCTGTTACATCGGTCAGGAAAACACCGCCCGCATGAACTGGCGACAGAAGGTCAACCGGCGGCTGATTGTAGTCCCGCTCGACACATCAGATGAAAAGCGCCGGAAGGTGGCCTATCCCGACCTCGGCTTGGCCATCGACCATCTACGCGTCAGCGATATCAACCCCGCGAAGACGCCCGACTGGATGCGGGAGGCCATCAAGCCTGTTGGTTGATCGGTCCGAGTGAGCGTTCAAGCATTAATTGAGCGCGATCACGCGCCGCTGTTTCGGGAAGGCCCAGCGATTTCGCGAGGGCCGACCCGATCAGTGCATCCCCCATTGCCATCAGGACCAATGCAAGCGTTTCGACATGAAAACTGGTCGCATTGCCGTCATGATCCGCCTCTTCTGGCGCGATCTCGTCCACCAGCTGGTGGATTGTCTCAACAATCGGGCTCAATGCATCCTCATTACCGGTCAGGATCATCCAACTGGCCAGCGCCCCGGCACCCTCTTTGTCGAAAGCATCGAAAGCCAGGTCAACCACCTCGCGCGGGCTACCAAGCCCAGCCCGATGCGCAGTGACCGCTTCCTTGATGGTCTCGCAAACGGTCTCTGCCAGGTGCCGCGCAAGCTCCTTTTGTAGTCCCGAAGCTGACCCAAAATGGTGCAGCAAGTTTGCATGCGTGCGCCCGATACGTGCCGAAACCGCCTTCAGAGTGACGGACTGAGGCCCTGTTTCAATAAGTAAAGCCCGCGCTGCCTCGAGGGCGGAACTTCTTGATTCTTCGGGTGTTAACCGTTTGCGACTTGTCATTATTTGTTAAGCCTAATAGATTCTTAAAACCATGACCGACCAAATCAACGATTTAGAGCGCTCTGATGTAACCAGCAAGAGCAGCGATGAACCCATCACCGCCCGCGGCAGCGCGACCCCGGCTGAGCATGAGTTGATCGTGCGTGACCGGCGGTTTGACCGCAAGGCAATGGTCCCGCGCCATTGGCACTCCAATGATCCGGTGGCGACGGCCTGGTACAATTCTGTTTCAGCCAGCCTGCCGCGCGGCGAGGCCTTCTTCATCGAAACCTTGCGAGATTTCCGAGAAGATTTGCCGCCGAAGCTGGCGCGCGAGATCAAGGCGTTTACTACACAGGAAATCAACCACACCCGCGAACATGTCGCATTCAACCGGTTGGTTTCCGATCACGGCTATAATGTCGAAAGTATCGATCAGGGCATCCGTGCGATGCTGGAGCTGACCGAGGGTCGCCCCAAGGAATTCAACCTCGCGATCACTATCGCGCTGGAACATTTCGCGGCGATCATCAGCCGGCATCTGCTTTCCGATCCGCGCTATCTTGAGGGCGCCAACCCGGTCGCTGCCGATATCTGGCGCTGGCACGCAACCGAAGAGATTGAGCACAAGGGCCTGGTCTATGACGTGTGGTTGCACGCGACCAGCGATTGGAGCGCGTGGAAACGCTACAAGACCCGCGCACTGGTTGCCGCATTGATCACGAAGAAGTACTTCGGCAACCGCATCCACGATGCCATTGGCCTGCTGGAGGAGGACGGCTTCACCCACAAACAGGCGAAGCGCAAGCTCTATGCCTTCCTGTGGTGGAAGCCGGGCATGATGCGCCGGATGTTCTTCGAATGGGCAGCAATCCTGACGCCGCGCTTCCACCCATGGGACCACGATGACCGCGCGTTGATCGGCAAAACGGAAAGCCCCTATGCCGATGCGGTTATGCCGGCGGAGTAATTGGTAGCAGACATTCCGCTAACGCCCAATCTGCGGGCATTTGCATTTTCAACCTCGCTGCTCGCTCAGCTACCGACCGTTTGACGAGCAGATTCAGTGCTATAGAACCAGCCCAAAAGGGGCTGCACTTCCGCAATGCGCAAGGTGCAGCCTCCTAACAGAATCTTTCGATCAGAATTACATTGTCAGCGGCTGATACTCGACTCGCGTGACAGTGAGTTCATCGCCCTGGTCGCTTGTAATGTCGATGCTTTCGCCAATTGCAATCTCAGCAGGTGTGGCCCAGCAAACCTGACCCTCATCGTTCATGGCGCTGGTAAAGCACTGCTTCCCATCCACCAATTCGTAGGTGCCGTGGTCATAGTGCTCCTCGCCCGCGTTAGCGATATAATTTCCGCTTGCGTCTATGGTCTCAAGGATTTCCATGCCGTCCTGAGTGAATGTCCAGGTTGTCTCATTCAGCGACATGATCTCTGCTGCATCTTCCGTTTCGGCAACCGCAACTGGCTCTTCAGCGACTTCCGGACTTCCGCAAGAAGCAAGAGCCACGACGCAGGAAATGGTAAGAAATTTCTTCATCAATCTATCCTCCTTTTTGGAAAGTGAGAGGCTAGCACCTTCGGATGAAGGCCCCAAATTGAATTTAAGTCAGCTATTTTGCTGGTGTGATGTATAAACGGACTTTCCGCTAGCGACCCAATTGCGGATGCCTATGCCTCGACGTTGCTTCGCTCGTGGCCACACTTTGCCCACGCATAGACTACTCTCATCGTGAAGAAGGCATATAGCCCAGGCAGGAAAAACACAGCCGTTGACAACGCGCCAGCATACTCTGTGCTGAGATCCTCGAACCAGCTCTTTGTGCTAATAGCCGCGACCACCGCTAACAAAAACGTGATTAGGCGGGTGATTGTGTACTCAATCCCGAGGCGTCGTTCACTGTAATGCATGCGAGAGCCTTAGACCAATCCGACCTTTTTGTATGTAGATGAAGCTAGGAAATGCAGATATCCGCTTTCCGCCCCAATTCATGCCCTTGGCGAGGCTGAAAGCGCTTTCCAGTAGCGGACATAAAACTCCCTTTCCTACTCGCTGAAAATCTGGCTCAAAAGCGCGCATGATCTTGGCTCAATCCATCTTGCAAGCCGCTCGCAATAGCGCCCTTCTCCCCAAGGAGAGTTTCTCTCTTAGGACAGTGTTCCAAGTGTTCCATCCTGTTGGATTGGAACGTGCTTTCTCCTCAGTCGTCGCTCGCTCGTGTCGTGTTGCCGCGGGCAGATTGCGCCTGCTCCGAACGACGCCTTTCCAGATCGACTTGTTGTCGGTCATGCGCCCGATTTCCCGCAATCGCGACGACCAAGAAAAACAGCATGAGTGCAGCAGAAGCAATGACAATGGCAACAAGCACGATTCTATACCTTCCAATTGGTCGCGTTGCCGGGACTGTAAAGCGTAACACTTCACGAGGCAGCATTGTTTCGACAAGACACAAACGCACCCTGCTCGCTATTGACACTGATGTCAGTACCAGCTACTTACAATCATGTCAGTAACCCGAATCATGGAGTGCCCAGTGAACGCCCCTGCCAAGATCGATCTTGAAACCGCAGCAGCCGCAAACCGCCGCAGCACAAAAGATCCAACACCGGCCGATCTCGAAATCACCGTTCGTGACGAGCGCTTTAACCGCAACACCACACCCAATCGGTGGTGGGCGGGCGAACCGTTCGGCACCGCTTGGCATAATGCCCTGTCAGCCACTTTCCCGCGCGGTGAGGCTTTCTTCATTGAAGCGGTCAAGGCGCATCGCGACGGCGCCCCGCCTAAGCTCGCGGCAGAGATCCGCGCTTTCGTGAAGCAGGAAATCAACCACACCCGCGAACACATTGCGTTCAACCGCCTTGCCGAAGATCACGGTTACGACATCAAAGCAATCGACAAGCGCGTCGAGGAAATGCTCAATCTGACCAAGGGCCGTCCGGAGATCCTCAATCTCGCCGCAACAATGGCGCTCGAGCACTACACCGCTATGATGGCGAGCGAATTCCTGAAGAATCTAAAGCATTTCGACAAGGCTGACCCCGAAGTTCGCAATATGTGGCGCTGGCATGCGGCCGAGGAAATCGAGCACAAGGGCGTCGCCTATGACACCTGGAACCACGCCACTCGCGACTGGACGCCGTTCCGCCGCTGGAAAGTGCGCAGCCTGATGATGCTGATCGTCACGGGCCGCTTCTTCAAGAACCGCTGGGAAGACACGATGAACCTGCTGGCGCAGGACGGCATTACCGGCTGGAAGGCACGCTGGGGCCTGTTCAAGTATCTGGCATGGTCACCAGGCGTTGTGCGCCGCATTTTCCCGGCCTGGCTGGCTTACTTCAAGCCGGGCTTCCACCCGTGGGATCACGATGATCGCGAACTGATTGGCCTGTACGAAGGTGACTTTGAAGACGCTCTTCTTCAACCTGCAGAATAGTCTTTGCGTCTTCCCCAAGTATCAAAAAGCCCCGGCTCCGCAATGGAACCGGGGCTTCTTTTTGTGCCGCCTGAATGAGGAGAGGAGAGACGATCAGGCGGCAGTTTCCCAATCTGCCGATTGCTCAGACAGATCGAGCGAATATTCAGCGATCGGCGCCTCTGCTCCACGGCCACAGCTATGGCGATTTACGATCCGACCGGTGGGCTTGAAGCCAAGTTTTGACAACACCTTGCCCGAAGCAGGGTTGTCTAGAAAATGGCTTGCAACCAATGTCTTATAGCCAAGAGCTGAAGCAATCTCGATTACACCGCGCCCAGCCTCGGTGGCATAGCCCCGCCCCCAGTGCTGGCGCGCAATCCAATAGCCCAGTTCAACCTGACCGGCCGTCATATCGATCCCGATGCAACCGATCAGGGCGGCATCTCGCGAACGTGTGATGAGAAAGCGCGGAAACCTGGGATCAACCGGCAGCTCCACAAAACTGCGCGCATCATCCTGGCCGTATGGCCATGGCGCCCGCGCAAGGTTCCGCACCACGCCTTCATCGGCGATTCCGGAATAGACGGCTTGCCAATCTTCTGGCCATGCCGGTCTCAAGAGCAACCTTTCGGTGCAGTGGAACATCTTCCTTCTCCTCAATGCCCCGCTGCCGCCCGTTTAGGAGCAATGCGTGACACATTCATTGCGGCGAAGTGGATTTCGCCAGTCTGAGAGGGAGAAACGACAAGAGGGAGACGGGTCGGCCCCATCTCCCTCTTCGAGTGCCGGTGGTTAAATCCGGCTGGGACCGTCCCGGTGGACGATCCCTTTATCGGAACGTCCGGTTATTCGGCTGCTTCCATAATCGCGTCCACTGACACGTATTTGCGGCCAAGTTTGCCTTTGTGGAATCGCACCACGCCGTTCTCGAGCGCAAATAGGGTATGGTCTTTGCCCATACCTACATTGCTGCCTGGATAGAATTTGGTGCCGCGCTGACGCACGATGATGTTGCCTGCAACAACGCCTTCGCTGCCGAACTTCTTCACACCAAGGCGACGGCCGACTGAATCGCGACCGTTACGTGATGAACCACCTGCTTTTTTATGTGCCATGGGTCCTGATCCTTACTTCTTCGCGGCCGGCTTCTTGGCTGCAGCCTTCTTGGCTGGAGCCTTTTTAGCCGGTGCCTTCTTCTCAGCTGCTTCCTTCTTAGGAGCGGCCTTCTTGGCTGGAGCCTTCTTCGGTACGTCTTCAGTCTTGGCGGCGGCCTTCTTGGCCGGTGCCTTCTTCGCGCCTTCGCCTACATCGGTGATACGCAGCAGAGTCATCTGCTGGCGGTGACCGGCCTTGCGGCGATAGTTATGGCGACGACGCTTCTTGAAAACGACAACCTTCTCGCTCTTCGCTTGAGCGATGATCTCTGCCGAAACAGAAACCTTCGAAGCATCAGCAAGCTTGTCACCCTCACCTGCGAGCAGGACATCGCCCAGCGTCACGGTGTCGCCGGCGTCGCCAGCGAGTTTTTCGACTGCAATTTTGTCTCCGGCGGCAACCCGGTATTGTTTGCCGCCTGTGCGCACGACTGCGAACATGGTGGTAATCTCTCAATCTAAAGCTGTGCCCTTTCACTCTTCGAAAGGGCGCACCCGACTCTCCACCAGAAGGTGGCGCCGGAAAGAAGCGTGCCGTTAAGGGATAGGCGGGCTCAAGTCAACGCCGGATCATCGCATTTTTGCGCACCGCACAAGAAAATGCGCGAATGTGGACACGGCGCGCCACGAGTGGGTGGCAAGGAGCGGTGTTCGTGCTATTCACTGGCTCAAATGGACTATCCTATCCTTCCTCGAACTCTTGCAGTGGTTTTTGCTGTCGCATCACTCAGTGGCTGCGCCGGCGGCGGAAGCCGTTACCCCGACTTGAATCTACGCAATTTTGAACGTGTGCAAGGTACGTTCACAAGCGCTGCTGCCCCGACGCAAGCAACTGCACCGGCCTCCCTGGGCGCTAAGGAAATGGCCGAAGTCGAAAATGCTTTGCTAGCTGCGGGTGATCAGCACGCGCGCTTCCTTTCAGAAGCAAACAGGGCAAGGCCACTTATCGCTTCGGCTTCCGGCACCGGCATTGAAGACAATCGCTGGCCAATCGCGCAAATCGCGATCGGTTCGCTCGAATCGCACAATGGTCAGACTGTGTCGCTGTTGGCTGACCTTGATTCGCTTTATGCAGACGCTTCCCTTTCCTTCGCGGAGCGAACGCAAATCGACTTGGCTAGACAGCAAGTTTCCGATTATCATACCGTTGAACGCCAATTGATTACAGAGTTGATTACCTTACTAGATTCAACCCCCGACGGCAGCAACCCATGAACCTCGCCTGTGCTACATGCCCAGTCCGTGACAGCGCTGCGTGCTCAGTTCTAGACGAGGCAGAGCGTGCAGTCACGGCCGCTGCCGGGCGAACACGCACGCTCAAACGCGGGGAAACCTTGTTTGCGGCCGGAGACGACAATGCCGCGTGTGCCACGTTGGTAAGCGGTGCCTTGAAAGTTTCTGCAACCGATATCGATGGCAATGAACAAATCCTGGCATTGGTTCACCCAGCCGGCTTCATCGGCGAGTTATTTGCTCCGTTTGCCCAGCATGATGTCGTCGCATTGACCGAAAGCCAGCTTTGCACCTTTGCCAAGGCCGATCTCCACCGCGCCGTGGATGCCTATCCTGCGCTCACCAAAGCACTCCTGCGGCGCAGTCAGGAAGATTTGCATGCGACACGCAGCCTTTTGGAACTGACTGGCAATGCCAATGCGGAAACGCGCCTCGCGGCCTTGATCTATGATTTCGCGCGTGCGGCCAGCCAGTCGCCTTGCCACCCAGTGGCGCAGTTCGATTTGCCGCTATCGCGCGGCGAGATCGCCAATATGCTCGGACTAACGATTGAAACAGTAAGCCGGAAACTGGGCGATTTGGAAGCTACCGGCGCAATTCGCCGCATAGGCAAGCGCGGGATCGAATTGATCGACCCCGCGCACCTGCAAGCCCTCTCGGGAAGGTCTCGGGAATAGGCGGGCCCCTCTCAGCCCGCCAGCGCGGCTATCGTCACCACCGCGACGCCCCAGAGCAGTACGAGAACTGGCAGGATTAAAACTTGTGTGGCGGCATCTCTGGCCTTGAGCGGGCCGGTGTTGGTCATGATGCCTTTGCCTGCGAAGTGATCAAGGCCCATGGAGCGTTTCTTTTTGGTTTCCGGTTTGAGCTGCGTCCAGATACCTGGAACCACGAAACCTGCGGTAACGATAAACGCAATGATCACCATAGGAATGATCAAGACAGGATTGCCGAATGCCATCGCTGTGATGGCTACAAATCCTAGGTAGCAAGCAAGCGTCGCACCATAGAGTGCCTTGGGGAGCTCAAAATTACGGTCGACATTGGTCTGCACTTGCGCTTCGGCTTCGGGCGCATCAACGATCCGCGCCTTCTGCTGGACGATTTCTGGTGTAAGCAATTTTGACATGACAATGTCTCCTTCCATTGAGACATCTCTTGCCACCCCCGTGAAGTTAGCTCCTTGATCAAGATCAAATCGTGCGAATTATCTCACTTCCAACGCGCAAGATCGGCGTAGTCATCGCTACGCGGCTCGATCCAACTCCATTCGCCATCGCGTTTTTCGCGTTTCCAGAACCAGGCCGCGGCTTTCAGATGATCCATGCAGTAATCGACGGCATCAATTGCCGCCCGGCGATGTTTGGCTGCTGCAGAAACGCAAACGATGGGCTCGCCGGGAAGCATTTGCCCAACCCGGTGAACCATCAATAGTCCCATCAGATCAAACCGCGCGAAGGCTTTGTCAGCAAGCTCTTCCATGCTTGGTAGCGTCAGCGGTTCGTAGTGAGATAGCTCCAAAGCTTCGACACCCGTATCGTTTCGCACTTCGCCAACGAAGGTGCATATCCCGCCCAATCCCGGGTTTGCCGCTGTGAATTGTTCTACTAGCGCGCCCGGATCAAATGCGTCTGCTAACAGGCGAACATCGCGCATTGTCAGCCACCACTTACGGGCGGAAGCAACGCAACTTCATCACCCTCTTGCGCATTAAGCGACGTCTTGTCCGCCAGAACTTTTCCGGCGCAGGCAACATTCACGCGCTCCTGCCGCAGCTGTTCGGCAACTTCAGGCGCGACAGATGATATCAGCCCCTCCCAGTCGAGTGGCGCGGAAAATTCGCGGCTTTCTGCACCCGCCAGATCGCGCAAGGGGCCAAGAAAGAGCACCGTCACCGCCATGTTAGCCACCCGTCATGGACATATGGCGCGGCTGCGCCGGTTCAGCGCCGCGTTCAGAGATATCGAAATGATGCCGTTCAGGCTTGATCCGCATGGCTTCATTCAGCGCAGCTTGCAGATTTGCCTCCGGATCATCCGAACGCAGCGCCGCGCGCAAATCCACTCGCTCTCCGCCACCCAGGCAGGGATAGAGCTGCCCTGTCGCCGTCACACGCAAGCGGTTGCAGCCTGCGCAGAAATTGTTGGTCAGCGGCGTAATCATGCCCAGCTTGCCGCCGGTCTCTTCAATCCGGTCGTAGCGCGCAGGACCGCCAGAGCTTTCACTTAGCGGAGTGAGCGTCCAGCGCTGCTCCAGCTGTTCGCGCACAGCCGATAGCGGCAAAAAATGATCGACCCGGTCCTCATTGACATCACCCAGCGGCATGACTTCGATCAATGTGTGATCGAAGCCTTCACCATGCGCCCATGCGATTAGGTCGGGAAGTTCATGCTCGTTCACGCCTTTGAGCGCGACAGTGTTGATCTTGAGCCTGAGCCCGGCTTCCTTTGCCGCAGCGATCCCTTCCAGAACACGTGGCAGTGCATCGCGCCGTGACAGCCTGGCAAACTGCTCGCGGTCACGTGTGTCGAGCGAGACATTCACCCGCTTTACTCCCGCGCTCGCCAAATCGTCAGCATGCTGGGCAAGCTGAGTTGCATTGGTTGTCAGTGTAAGCTCTTCGAGCCCGTCACCAAGCTTGCGCCCCAACGCGCGAAACAGGTCGATGATGTCGCGACGGACCAGCGGTTCCCCGCCAGTAACGCGGATCTTGGTAACCCCGCGTGCAATAAAGCCGAGCGATAGTTGATAGAGTTCCTCAAGGCTCAAGACTTCCTTGCGCGGCAGGAACGTCATCCGCTCCGGCATGCAATAGGTGCAGCGCAAATCGCAGCGATCAGTAACGGACAGGCGCAGATACTTGATCTGGCGCTGGAAGCCATCGATCAATGGCGCAGGCTTGGCGCTGGGAAGCAAATCGTCTCGGACCCTAGTCATGCAATGGAAGGTACTGCCCAGTGACGCCGGGCGCGCCCCTCAAATATGCGAGCATTGATTGGACAGCCGCTTCACTGCCCCCACCCAGCACATTCACCCTTTTGGGCGCGAATTTTCGGGCCAGATCGCGCGCAACTGTCCGCCGCCAGTCATCGTGATTGCTTGGGGCAAGCGGCAAGATAATGGTTAGATCAGCTGCCGCCCCCTCTAGAGCCGCTATGGCTGAATTCAGATGCGCGCGGTGGAATGCGGCAGCCGCATCGAGTGGTTCAGCCGGCAGGTGTTCCACCTTCAACTGGGCCTGCTCCATCCTACTTCCGCTCGCGGTGGAGGGTTATGCCGATCTTTTCATTAGCCTCGGCAATCGCCAGTTTCACGATCTTGACAGTTACCGCTTCCACCCGCGCATCCTGCACGAACAATGTTTCACAGATGTGGTCTGCCACAGCCTCGATCAGCTTGAAATGGACCCCTTCAGGCAGCGCATCGGAAGCTGCGAATTTCAGGTCCATGTAGTTCTTGCTGCCCTCAAGGGGGGTGTCGGCTTCATATTTTTCAGCGACCGCCATGCGCACCTGAATCGTGAAACGCAGCGGCTGAGGTTTGCCGGTCTCCTCCGAATAGATGCCAGTCAGGACATCGTGTTCGAAATCAGCCACTTCGAGGATCAGCGAATCGTTCATGCGCGCCCTTTAGCCGGAATTACCCCAACGTGCGAAGATCGCTGTAGGCAGCAGCCTGCCGCTCTCGCCGGTCTCCAGCACCGCGAGATCGCCGTGCTCGATTGTGCCGGGCATATCTGCGAACAATTCGTCGACCAAACCCGCAAGCGCCAGACTGCTCATTCGCACCGCGTAAACTGTAAGGAACAGGAACTTGCTATCGCGATCCAGCAGCTTGCGGCAATCGGCAAGCAGCGCGGGCAGGTTCTCTTCCAAACGCCATGTTTCATTCTTGGGCCCGCGCCCGAACTTGGGTGGATCGAGGATAATCCCGTCATAGCGATTACCGCGGCGAACCTCTCGCGCAGTGAACTTGGCCGCATCATCGACCAGCCAGCGGATGGGGCGGCCTTCCATCCCTGACAGCGCCGCATTTTCGCGAGCCTGCGCAACCGATTTCTTGCTCGCATCGACATGTGTCACGCGGCCATGTTGGCTCAACGCCAGCGATCCAACACCGGTATAGCCGAACAGGTTCATCGTCTCGGCCTCAGTCGCCTCGCTCAACTGTTCCCGCATCCAATCCCACACCGGGGCCATATCCGGGAAAAACTGCAGATGCCGGAACGGCGTTGGCTGCGCAGAGAAGGTCACTTCGTTCCAGCTCACCGGCCAGCCATCCTCTGGCAATGACTGGTCAAGCTGCCAGCGCCCGCCGCCATCCTCATCGGATCCAGGGATAAATTCGCCAGCCGCTTGCCAATCCGCCATGCGCGGGCTCCACATCGCCTGCGGCTCGGGGCGGATGAAGGCGTGCGGACCGAATTGTTCAAGCTTGCGAGCATTGCCGCTGTCGAGCAGGCGATAGCCGCCTTCCCAGCCCTCGCCCACCATCAGCACAGGATCGCGGCGAAGCTCAGCCATCAGGCAGCAGGGCTCGCGTGCTGCGTCACAAAGTCGCACACAGCGTCATATTCGCCGGGCAGCTCGCTATAGGCTTCCTCGCGCGCGAACAGATCACCCACGCGTGAAGGCAGGTTCGGACGCAATCCCGTTGCGCGCTCGACCGCATCGGGGAACTTTGCCGGGTGGGCAGTCGCCAGCGTTACCATCGGGATTGAAGGATCGAGTTCGCTTGCAAGCGCTGCATGCAGGCCGACGGCAGTATGCGGATCGATCACTTCGCCAGCATTTTCGTGCGCCCAACGCAGCGCTTGCAACACTTGCTGCTGATCCGCGCGAACGCTGGTGAACAGGGCCGACGCGCCTTCGCGCTGACTATTGGTCAGCTGCATTGCCTTATCCGCTTCGAAGCTGCGCATTTGTTCCGCCATCGGGGCACCGTCGCGCCCGCCGCAATCGAATAGCAGCCGCTCGAAGTTTGAGCTGACCTGAATATCCATCGAGGGTGTGTCGGTCGGCGTGACTGTGCCAGTCGAATAGTCCCCATCTGACAGCGCGCGATGCAATATGTCATTGACGTTGGTCGCCACCACCAATTGTGCAATTGGCAGGCCCATTTGCGCGGCAACATAGCCTGCAAACACGTCACCGAAATTACCCGTCGGCACAGAGTAAGCGACCGGACGATGGAGTGCACCCAACTGCAGTGCACTGGCGAAATAATAGACCACTTGCGCCATTAGCCGCGCCCAGTTGATCGAATTGACCGCGCCAATGTTGAAGCGGCTCGTCATATCGGCATCGCCGAACATACGCTTCACCATCGCTTGCGCATCATCAAAACTGCCATCGATCGCGATGTTGTGAACGTTGGGCGCACGCACTGTCGTCATCTGGCGGCGCTGCACATCGCTGACGCGGCCCTTAGGGTGAAGCATGAAGATATCTACGCCTTCGCGCCCGGCCACCGCATCGATCGCGGCTGATCCTGTATCGCCGCTGGTCGCGCCAATGATGGTGAGGTTCGATTGGCGGCGACTGAGGAAGGTCTCAAACAGCAGGCCAAGCAGCTGTAGCGCGACATCCTTGAATGCCAGCGTCGGTCCATGAAACAGCTCGAGCAGCCATTGCCGCTGATCCAGCTGCACCAGCGGCGTCACCGCCTTGTGCGCAAAGCGGCCATAGGCCTGCTGGCAAAGGCTGCGCAATTCCTCTTCGGTCAGGCTGCCTTCGACAAAGGGCCACATCACCCGCGTAGCCAGCTCTGCATAGGGCAGCCCAACCATGTCCGCGATCTGCGCTTCGCTGAAGCGCGGCCATTCAGTCGGCAGGTACAGCCCGCCATCGCTGGCGAGCCCCGCCAGCGTGACACCTTCGAAATCGAGCGCGGATGCGCCACCTCTGGTCGAGATATATTCCATTACTTGGGGCGGTTAGACGCGGGCGGCCCCAAGGGCAAGAAAGAGACGCTTCTTGCGCGTCAATCCTCACCTTCCCGACGCCCAGCCAACTTGTTGCGGATTGCAAGGAAGTAGATGATTAGAGCCGTTAGCGCGAAGAAGAACCATTGCCCGGCATAGGCCATGTGGTCGATGACCTTCTTTTTAGGCGGAGCACTCGCAGCCAATCCTTCTAGGGGTGGATCAGCAACAAGCTTTGCAAAACCAGTCCGCAGGGGTTCTATCGAGCCGGTTACCTCGCCACCTTCCCAGCTGACAGCAGATAGTCCCCTCGCCCAGCCCAACTGGACATCTGCCTGTCCACCGTTGCCAAGCCTGCACGTTGCGACCTGCACATACCCCGATTGATCATTGGCGTTTCGGCCTGCAACAACCCGTGGTTCACCCACAATCTCCACGCACAAGACAGAAGATCGTCGATAGGCATAGCGATCCACCTCTTCAGCGGTCAGCGGAAACGGCACCAATTCGGGATTGCCTGCGTTTGCTTCATATTGTTGCAGGCGCGCTTCCTGCTCCCCGATTTTACCCCATTGCCAGAATCCAAGCCACACCATGATGCTTGCGGCCACGAACACAATGATAGTCGGAACAATCGGAAGCTGGCGGAGGTTCATTGATCCATGTCTTTCGTTTCCAGGCTGCGCTGATAGCGTGCCATCAGCAGCACTGTCTTGAAGAAACGCAGCGCGGCTAAAGTGGTTGCAATGGTCATCGGAACCACAATCAGCCCCATCAGCCACATTGGAAAGCGCAACCACTCGTCGATTAGCAGCACTGCGCCCATCAGCATCGCCGCAACCGCAAATGTCACAATGCTTGCCGCGCGGCTACCCCGCTCGAATTGGCCGAACTCCAGCCCGCAAGCTTTGCAGCGATAGGCAACGCTTGCAGGCGTGTCGAACAACGTGCGCTTATGACAGCGGGGGCACAAACCGAAAAGGGCTGCCTGAGTTACCCCCGGCAGCCCCTTCATTTCTTCAGAGCTTACGCTCTTCGCCATTAGTGAACCGGCGCGCCCCAACCACCCCAGATGTAGATGGCTACAAACAGGAACAGCCACACTACGTCAACGAAGTGCCAGTACCATGCTGCCGCTTCGAAGCCGAAATGCTGACGCGGGGTGAAGTGACCCGCATAGGCGCGCACCAAACAGACGATCAGGAAGATCGTGCCAACCAGAACGTGGAAACCGTGGAAACCGGTCGCCATGAAGAAGGCCGAGCTGTAGGTGTTCTGACCGAAGTTGAACGGAGCGATCGAATACTCATACGCCTGAATAGCGGTGAAGACTGCACCCAGGGCGATCGTCGCCCAAAGGCCCTGCTTCAAACCATCGCGATCACCGTGGATCAACGCATGGTGCGCCCAGGTAACCGTAGTGCCCGAACACAACAGGATGAGGGTGTTCAAAAGGGGAAGCTGGAATGCGTTGAGCACTTCCATCCCAGCAGGCACGAGCGTGCCATCCGTTACGCCCTGCGTGACGAACAGATTCTCGGTTGCTTGCTCAGCAGTGCCCGCCGCAGTGACTTGCAATGCGTCCGGGAACAGAGCGAAATCGAAAAACGCCCAGAACCAGCCGACAAAGAACATCACTTCGGATGCGATGAACAAGATCATGCCATAGCGCATGTGCAGCTGCACAACCGGTGTGTGATCGCCGCCTTCGGCTTCCTTAACAACATTGCTGAACCAGCTGAAGAAAGTCGCGATCAGCCCCGCGATGCCGAGACCGAGGATGATCTGCCAGCCATTCATCTCATGCATGAAGAAAACCATGCCAGTGGTGAATGTCAGCGCAGCAAACGCACCGATCAGCGGCCAGATGTCTGGCTCGAGGATGTGATAGTCGTGATTCTTTGTTCCAGCCATGGAAAGTTCCCGTCTTTTGGCCCGTATCTTAGATTCAACCCGTCCTTAGATGCCCTCGCGGGACGGGTCCAGAGTGTTACGAACTTGGTTCGCTGTTAGTATTGAGTGACTTGTGGAAGGTGTAGCTCAAGGTGATCTGCTCCACCCCCTCCATTGCTTCGTCTTCCAGCATCGCCGGATCGACAAAATACAGCACCGGCATGCTCACTTCCTGCCCAGGCTGCAAAGTCTGCTCGGTGAAGCAGAAGCATTGAATCTTGTTAAAGTAAGCGCCCGCATGTTCCGGTTCGACATTGAAAGTCGCTGTACCGGTGATCGGAACGTTTGAGTTGTTCTTGGTGGTATAGATCGCCATGTCGCGCACGCCGATTTGAACTGTGTCAGTCGGTTGCGTTGGTCGAAATGTCCACGGCACATCACGCGCGGTTGATGCATCGAATCGGATCGACATCGTTTTGCCGGCAGCAAGGCCAATACGCTCCGCATTGGCCGCCTCAGACTCACTCGCCACCTGCGTCGTACCGCCAAAACCGGTCACGCGGCAGAACAGGTCGTACAAAGGCACCGCTGCGTAGCCCAAACCCAGCATCGCGAGCGCGCCCATGAATGCGTAAATGCCGGTCTTTAGGTTCTTCTGCTCAAGCGATGTTGCAGCAACAGCGGTCACTTTACTGACCTCCGATACGAACGATGGTGATGAAATAGAACAACACAACCATGAACAGCAACAATCCGCCGAGCACGAGATTGCGGCTTCTCTGGCGGCGCTTGATTTCGGATTCTTCTTCAGGCGTCATCAGATTATCCACCCTTGCCCACGCGCCAGAGCATCAACTACCAGCGCTGCGAACAGCGCGAACAGGTACAGGATGCTGTAGGCAAACAGGCTTTTCTCCGGCTTCATTGTGTCGCCCTCTACAGAGGTACGGAATGCCACCGGCAGCGACATGCCCAGAAACGCCAGAGTGAGCGCAAGCGCTGTAAATCCGTAAATCGCGCCGGTCCCGCCAATTAACCACGGCGCGATCGCCACCGGCACCAGCAGAATTGAATAAGCCAGAATCTGCCGGCGCGTCGCTTTCTCTCCGGCAACCACGGGCAGCATCGGAATACCGACCTTGGCGTAGTCCGACTTCACAAACAGAGCGAGCGCCCAGAAATGCGGCGGGGTCCAGAAGAAGATAATCGCAAACAGCAGGATCGGCATGGCGGTAACCTCGCCGGTCACAGCAACCCAGCCTATCATCGGCGGGAACGCTCCGGCACCGCCGCCAATCACGATATTCTGCGGCGTGCGAGGCTTCAGCCACATGGTGTAGATTGCTGCATAATAGACAATTGCAACCGCAAGGATCGCAGCTGCGAGCCATCCTACCGCAACACCCATGATGATCAGCGAGGCCGCAGATAGCATAATGCCGAAGTCGCGCGCATCATCGGGGCGCATACGACCTGCGGGAAGCGGACGGTTGGCCGTCCGTTTCATGCCGGCATCGATCTCTGCTTCCCACCACTGGTTTAGCACCGCTGAACCGCCTGCGGCCATCGCAATGCACAGGATCGCGGTGAAGCCGATCACAGGATGAATGCTGCCCGGCGCGGCCAGCAAGCCGCAAATTCCGGTGAAGATCACCAGCGACATCACGCGCGGCTTGGTTAGCGCGAAGAAATCGCGCCAATCGGCCGGCATTGCTGTAGCGGTGGTCGCAGTCATTACCTGTCTACTCGTTCAATATATGCGCCTGTTGTGCGCTTCTTTTGCGAGGCGGGGCGCACTTCTCAGCACGCCCCTCCCCCTTGTCTGTAATCGCTCGATCTAACGCCGCAGCAATTTAAGCCCCTGCGGGACGGTGATCGTGGTAATCGTGGTAATCCTCGATCACTGGCAGCGTTTCGAACTGGTGGAACGGCGGTGGGCTCGAAAGCGTCCACTCAAGCGTAGTTGCACCTTCGCCCCATGGGTTTGTTTCTGCTTTCTTGCCGGCAAGGAATGCATAGGCAAGGTTGGCAAAGAACAGCAACATCGAACCGGCCATAATCCAGTAGCCGTAGGACGAGATTTCATTCCAGTAACTGTAAGCAGCGGTGAAGTCAGGATAGCGACGCGCCATCCCCTGCATGCCCAGGAAATGCTGCGGGAAGAAAATCACGTTCACACCGATGAAGAAGCCCCAGAAGTGAAGGTGGCTCAGCAGCTCTGAATGCATGCGGCCGCTCATCTTCGGGAACCAGTAGTAGAAGCCCGCGAAGAGCGAGAATACCGCACCCATCGACAGCACGTAGTGGAAGTGGGCCACAACGTAATAGGTGTCATGCAGGTTGTCGTCGATCCCGCCATTGGCGAGAACAACGCCGGTTACACCGCCGACGGTAAACAGGAAGATGAAGCCCATCGCCCAAACCATCGGCGATTTGAACTCAAGGCTGCCGCCCCACATCGTGGCGACCCAGCTGAAGATTTTCACACCGGTCGGGACCGCGATAACCATGGTCGCTGCTGTGAAGTACATCTTCGTGTTCACGTCGAGGCCAACGGTATACATGTGGTGCGCCCAAACAATGAAGCCAACCACGCCAATCGCAACCATTGCATACGCCATGCCGAGATAGCCGAAAACGGGCTTGCGGCTGAAGGTAGCAACGATCTGCGAGATCATACCAAAGCCCGGCAGGATCATGATGTAGACTTCAGGGTGACCGAAGAACCAGAACAGGTGCTGGTAAAGGATAGGGTCACCACCGCCGGCCGGATCAAAGAATGTCGTGCCGAAGTTGCGGTCTGTCAGCAGCATCGTAATCGCAGCCGCCAGCACAGGAAGTGCGAGCAGCAGCAGGAATGCCGTGACAAGTACTGACCATACAAACAGCGGCATTTTATGCAGGGTCATACCCGGCGCACGCATATTGAAGATGGTCGTGATGAAGTTGGTTGCCCCCAGGATCGAGCCAGCGCCCGCCAAGTGGAGCGAGAAGATCGCGAAATCGACTGCCGGCCCTTGCGAACCCGTTGTCGAAAGTGGTGCATAGACTGTCCAGCCCACGCCAGCGCCCATTCCGGTACCGCCCGGGACGAACATGGAGAACAGCAGGCTGAAGAAACCGACAACGGTCAGCCAGAAGCTGATATTGTTCATGCGCGGGAACGCCATGTCTGGCGCGCCGATCATCAGTGGAACGAACCAGTTACCGAAGCCACCGATCATCGCCGGCATGACCATGAAAAAGACCATGATCAGGCCGTGCGCAGTGATGAACACGTTCCACATGTGGTAGTTCGCATCCATCGAGGTGCCGTCACCACCCAGCATATCAACCCACATGCCCAGATGCTGGATGCCCGGCTCTGCCAGTTCCATCCGCATGATGCCGGAAATCGCACCACCGATGATGCCCGCACAAATTGCGAAGATCAGGTAGAGTGTGCCGATATCCTTGTGGTTGGTCGACATGAACCAGCGGGCGAAAAAGCCCGGCTTGTGGTCCGCATCATGCCCATGATCTGTATGGGGAGCGGTGATGCCTTCTGCGGTAGTTGCCATCGTTCAGATACTCTCTGCTCTAAATCTATTCGTTATGCGGCAGGCGCTGCTTCAGCTTTCACTTCGGCCTCAACCACTTCTGGTTCGCCAACAGTGCCGCCTTGCTCAAGCACCCAAGCTTCCCACTCTTCGCGCGGAAGCGCTTCGACCACCACCGGCATAAAGCCGTGGCGTGCACCACAAAGTTCGTAGCACTGGCCGTAATAGACGCCTGGCTCTTCGATCGTGAGCAGGCGCTCGTTCAAACGGCCCGGAACCGCGTCCTGCTTGAACCACAGCGATGCCACACCGAATGAGTGGATCACGTCCGCTGCTGTTGTCTGGAGGCGTAATGGTGTGTTCGCTGGCACAACCATACGGTTGTCGACAGCAAGCTGATTGGGCTCACCGCGATCCAGCGCTTCTTCCGGCGGAAGCATATTCGAAATGACTTCAAAGCCACCATTGTCGGGATAGGTATAACCCCAATACCACTGGTACCCGGTCGCTTTGATTGTGATCGCCTCTTCAGGCGGGGTTTCGTATTGGCTCAGCAACAGATTGATCGAAGGAACCGCGATTACAACCAGGATCAGCGCTGGCACCACAGTCCAGATCACTTCGATCAAAGTGTTGTGCGTTGTTTTCGATGGAACCGGGTTCGCCCGGCGGTTGTAGCGAACAATCACCCACAGAAGCAGGCCAAGCACAAACAGACTGATCACTGTAATGATCGGCATGAGGATTGCGTCATGCATCCACAGCGCGTCGCGGCCGTCCTGCGTAAATTGGTCCTGGAAGCTCAGCCGACCGTCAACCGGCATTCCCTTGCCTTCGGTTGGTGCCATTGGCGTGTAACCGGCGGTGGTTTCTGTTGCCGCTGCGTCTGCAGGAGCTGCATCGACCTGAGCATGAGCGCTCGATGCAAACAATAGCATCAGGGCCACCATGGCAGTGACGATAAGTGAATAGGCGTAGCGGCCTGTTTGACCCAAAACCATCTTTGTGACGTTTCCCGATTCAATCGTATGTATAAGCTGCGCGGCCTCTAATCACAGAAACCGCATTAGCCAACCCAAAGTCCCGGAACTACCCCCGAGATTGATGCGCCTATAGGCGCGCTTGCCCAGCGCCTCAAGCGCTTCTAGGGAGAAATTTATGCAAGTCGGGATGAGTCCGACGCAATTTGATCTTTTTAGTAGGTGTTTCACGAATGACTGAAGAAGAAGTGCTGTCCGAATTCCGTAGCTGCGGCGCGCTATTGGAAGGGCACTTTCTGCTCTCGTCCGGGCGGCACAGCGCATATTATCTGCAATGTGCACGAGTCCTCATGAATCCTGACCGAGCATCGCGCATTGCGGTTGCTATGGCAAAAAACCTCCCGCGAGAGATTCGTTCCAGCGTTGATGTGGTAGTCTCCCCAGCGATGGGTGGACTAATCATTGGTCACGAAATGGGCCGCGCGCTCGGGAAAGACGCTATGTTTCTCGAACGGCCAGAAGGGACATTCCATCTGCGGCGCGGATTCGCGATCAAGCCGGGGGCCAAGGTCCTGATGGTGGAAGATGTCGTCACCACCGGCCTTTCCAGCCGCGAAGCGATTGCAGCCGTCGGCGAAGAGGGCGGCGAGGTCATAGCCGAAGTGTCTGTGGTCGACCGCTCTGGCGGCACAGCAGATCTTGGCGTGCCGTTCTTCCCGCTGGTCGCACTCAATTTCCCGACCTATGCAGACGAGGAAGTTCCCGCCGAACTGGCTGCCGTGCCGATCACGAAGCCGGGTAGCCGTGCCTGATGGTCAATGTTCACAATCCTGAGCGGTTGCGGCTGGGCGTCAACATTGATCACGTCGCGACAATCCGCAATGCCCGCGGGGGCAACCACCCCGACCCGGTTCGCGCAGCAGAGATTGTCGCCAGCGTAGGGGGTGACGGCATTACCGCTCACCTGCGCGAAGACCGCCGCCACATCCGCGATGCCGACATCGCACGGATTCAGGCAGCAACCGACCTGCCACTCAATCTGGAAATGGCTGCGACCGAGGAAATGCTGGAAATTGCGTTGCGTCATAAACCGCATGCCGCCTGCATTGTCCCGGAAAAGCGCGAAGAGCGTACGACTGAAGGCGGGCTGGATGCGGCCGGCATGGACAACCAGCTCGCACCGATTGTCACGCGCCTTACCGATGCAGGAATTCGAGTAAGCTTGTTCATCGAAGCGCAGGAACGCCAACTGGACGCAGCACTGCGGCTGGGCGCGCCCGTCGTCGAATTTCACACTGGTGAATATGCGCACGCTTTTCTGGATGGGGACAATGAACGTCTTGCAGCGGAGCTGAAGCGTATCTCAGATATGTCGGCACTCGCGGCAAAGAACGGGATCGAGCCACACGCTGGCCACGGTCTGACCTATGAGAATGTCCAGCCCATTGCAGCCATCCCGCAATTGGCCGAACTCAATATAGGCCACTACCTGATTGGCGAAGCGGTGTTTTTAGGATTGGAGCCTGCCGTGCGTCGCATGCGCAATCTGATGGACGAGGCGCGGTGAGCAGCGAACAGGCTCAGGTTACCAGCGCTCAGTTCGGCTGGTTTTTGGCCGGAGCCCTGTCGTTCGTCCTGAGCATTGCATTGCTCGGCTATTCCCTGTGGACCGGAATCGCTCTTTCATTTGCGATTTTATGGCCGCTCCTTCAAATCTTTGGCTACGGCATGACCCTGAAGATGGCGAAAGGTGACCCCGCGCATTATCTCGTGAAGACTCAGGTCATTTTGCACTGGATGATCGTGTTCCTGCTGGCAGCTATGATTTTACGAGGTGGATCATGATCATCGGGCTCGGCTCTGACCTATGCAGTATCGAGCGGATCCAAAATTCGCTCGAGCGTTATGGCGAGCGGTTTGAATACCGGGTCTTCACAGAGATAGAGCGCGCCAAAGCACGCCGTCGGCCATTCACTATCGCGGGAACCTACGCCAAGCGCTTCGCTGCAAAGGAAGCTTTCAGCAAAGCTGTAGGCACTGGTTTCAAACGCGGTGTCTATATGAAAGATATCGGCGTTGTTAATGCGCCATCGGGTGCGCCAACCCTAGCGCTCGCGGGTGGCGCTGCGAAACGGCTTGCGGAATTGACGCCGGATGGCCATGAGGCCTTCATTCATCTCACTCTCACCGACGATCATCCATGGGCGCAGGCATTCGTGATCATCGAATCGCACCCAATCCTAGGCTGAACGCGACACAAAGATATGGCTACCGGCTCTGACACTGTGACAAACGACAAGATCAAATCCAAGGACACCGAAGAAAAGGTAAACTGGCTCGCGGAATTGCGCGGGCTCAGCCTGATGCTTCTCGCCGTGCTCGTTTTTCACAGCCTGGTGGCAAAACCATTCTACATCCCGTCGACGTCAATGATGCCGAGCCTTTGGGTGGGCGATCGCCTGGTGGTCAGCAAGTATCCCTATGGCTGGAGCTGGGCTTCGGCGAGCTTCCACCTTCTACCGCGCGGCGATTGGCGGATTATAGGCGATACGCCGGAATATGGTGACGTTGTCATCCCGGTTCATCCGGTTCGCGACGAGGATTATATCAAGCGCGTTGTTGGCCTTCCCGGCGATACGATTGCAGTCGAAAATGGCATCATTATCCTGAACGGTGAGCCAGTGAAGCGCGAGATAGTGCCCAACGTCAAAATCCCGTTCGAGCCGGAGCTGCTATGCGAGGGATCGCCCTGCCTTAGTGCCTTTTCAGCCTACCTCGTGCGGGATGCCGACGGCACACAATATTACGAAGTGCCCGCCTATCGCGAGACAATGCCCAACGGCGCTTCGTTTCTGGTGATTGACCATCTTGAAGACCAATTGCTCGACAATTTCGAACAAATCACCATTCCGGAAGGCGAAGTCTTCGTGATGGGCGACAACCGGGACCACTCTGCCGATAGCCGCGAGCTAAATAGCGATCGCGGACTGATGGGCGCCGTGCCGCTCGAAAACATCGGTGGGCGCGCAGAGTTCATAACCTTTTCGCTAAACGGCTCAGCCAGCTGGAACCCGTTTACCTGGTGGTCTGCGCTGCGTGATAACCGTTCTTGGTCGACACTGCGCGCGCCCAAGGCCGAATATTCCAGCGCGGAATAGCGCGCGCAGGCAATGGCTAAGAAGTTCCTTTATCTCGTAGCCGTGATCATCGTCTTGGTGATTGCGGGCCTCATCGTCCTGCGCGTTTGGGCGGCGGAATTGACCGCGCTTGCCTTTGTTCCGACCGAGCAATTCGTTGAGCAAGAGGCGCTTGCCGAAAATGCCTATGCAGAAACGGATATGTGGTTTGTTCGTCCGGGAAAGGGCGACGAGTTGGTTCGCTGGCAGCCAGATTACGCCAATAATCGTGGCTTGCTGCCTACTCCGGCTGCCCCCTCACCACCCGATTTTGCAGTCTTTTTCGTCCATCCGACCAGTTACCTCAGTCGGTCGAGCTGGAATGCCGAACTGGGTGATGAAGATGCGGAACGCGTCGCACGCATATATTTGCGCGGAATGGCCAGCCCTTTTAGCAAAGCGAGCGAGATCTGGGCGCCGCGCTATCGCCAAGCGACAATCGGTGCGTTCATGACCGACAAGCCCGAGGGTCAAATGGCTTTCGACACCGCTTACCGCGATGTTGCACAGGCATTTGCGTATTTTGTTGATACCATCGATCCTGACCTACCGATTGTGCTCGCCGGCCACAGTCAAGGCTCACTCCACATGATGAGCCTGCTCAGCGAGCGGGTCGCCGGGTCCCCACTCGCCGATCGGATCGCCGCCGCATATGTTGTCGGCTGGCCGATTTCTGAAACCCATGATTTGCCGCTTATGGGGCTGCCGGCTTGCACCGCGTCTGATCAGGCCGGCTGTATCCTTAGCTGGGCGAGCTATGCCGAGCCAGCCGATCCATCGCAGGTCAAAGCCTATTACAGCCGATCAGTCGGCTTCAATGGAGGGTCACGCGGGAGCAGCCCGGTGCTTTGCACGAATCCGCTGACGGGAACGCGCGGCGGAACTGCGCCAGCCAGCGCAAATCTGGGCACATTGGTACCTGAAACCGATCTGACCGACGGCGCACTTGTGGCTGACGCTGTCCCCGCTCGCTGCGATCCGCGCGGAATATTGCTGATTGGCGATCCTCCTGATCTGGGCCGCTATGTTCTGCCAGGCAATGACTATCACGTCTATGACATCCCGCTGTTCTGGGCGAATTTGCAGGCCGACGTCAAACGCCGGGTGGAAATATGGGCACAAAACCGCTGATCACCGACAGCGCGGCTGATTTGCGCGATGCGCTGCCTGACGGAGGCGCTTTGCTCGGGCTGGACCTAGGAACCAAGACCATCGGCATCGCAACCAGCGACGCGGGTTGGCGATTTGCAACAGCGGGCAAGACACTGGCGCGCGGCAAATTCGGGCGTGATCGCGAAGCTCTGGCTGCACTGATCAAGGAGCGCAGCATTAAGGGCATAGTGATCGGCCTGCCACGCAACATGGACGCCAGTGAAGGTCCGCGGGCGCAGTCAGCTCGCGCATATGCGCGCAATTTGAACGAGGCATTTGATTTGCCCGTGCTGCTATGGGACGAGCGCTGGTCGACGCAAAGTGCAGAGGCCGCGATGATCGGGCAGGACATGAGCCGTGCCAAACGCGCGGAAAAAATCGACAGTCATGCAGCGGCAATCATTCTGCAAGGTGCGATTGATGCGCTGGCCGGGAACGCATTTTAGGCTTCAGCCACCGCTGATCGCTTGCCTCTAGCAATAGCTGGGAGGATTAGGCTGCCGGACAGTTCCGCTTCACGCCACAACATATCGCGTGCAGCTTGATTGGCCAGCGGACCAGCAAAGGAATGGCGCTCAGAACGCGCTCTGAAAAATTAAAACATTGTAAGGACAGAGCCTTGCAGGCAATGGTTAGGACAATGGCTAAAGACTTGCCTCCTTTCGATCCCAAACAGGCGTTGCAGTTCTTCTGCCAGCATGGCCATTCGGGTTGGCTGGGCTTGCAATACTCAGACCATGGTGAAGACTGGGTGGAATTGGAACTGCCCTGGCGAGAAGATTTGCTGGGCGAGGAAGACCGTCATGTGCTTGCATCAGGGCCTATTGTCAGCCTGCTCGACATGGCGTCAGGCATGAGCATCTGGCACACAAAGAAAGTCTTCACGCCCATTGCAACGCTGGACCTGCGCGTGGACTATCAACGGCCCGCGAAAGAGCGCAGTTCAGTCCTGGGACGAGTTGAATGTTATCGCATTACCCGTTCTGCCGCCTTCGTGCGCGGCATTGCCCATGATGGGAACCGCAGCGATCCGGTCGCTACGATGGCAGGTGTATTCATGACCATTGATAAGGACCCGCGCAGTGACCGGTAACGCGGATCTTGACCGGTTCCTGACCGCTTACGCGCGCTCGCTTGGCATATCCGTCCACAGTCTGGGCGATGACGGCTTACCTGTTCTCACAGTCGAGTTCAGCTCGATCATCGAGGGCAGACCTGGTGCGTTCCACGGCGGGGCCACAAGCGGATTGCTTGAAACAGCCGGCTACGCTGCATTGCGCGCAATCTTGCAGCGCGAAGATCGCGACCCGCAACTCAAGCCGATCAACATCACTGTCCAGTTCTTAAGCGCTGGCAAGCGCAAGAAAACTTTCGCTCAGGGGCGGATCACGCGACTTGGGCGGCGCAATGCCAATATTACTGTGGAAGCATGGCAGGATGATCGCAATCGGCCAATCGCAACAGCAGTGATGAATATACTGATGGCAGACCGCTAACGCCTGCCAGATTCAATTTCGAGTCCGTCTTCGGTCAGTCGAAACTCCACAGGCAGACCGTCAATCTCAGTCACCACCGTCAGCCCTTCCTGTTCGACTGACAGGGTTGGACCGTTGTCATCAATCGGGATGTCTCGCAGTTCCTCGATGTCGAGCGGGCGGATCGGCCCTTCCGGATCGGGTCGCTCTGCCGGTTCTACGATGTCACTTCCGGCCCGCGCACCGCGCATGAAATTGCGCCAGATACGCGCGGGCAATCCGCCGCCGGTCACACCATTGAGCGAGGTGTTGTCATCATTGCCAACCCAAACGCCGACCACAAGATCGCCAGCATAACCTACGAACACAGCATCCCGATAATCCTGTGTTGTCCCTGTCTTGCCGAAATTCGGCCCAGCGAGCATCGCAGCTTTGCCTGTACCATCATTGATTGCCGCGCGCAGCAAACGTTCCATGTCGCTTTGCACACGCCCCGGGAAATGTGACTGTCCATCAAAGAGCCATTCAATCCACCCTTCTTCCTCTTGCAGGAAAGCATGAGGTTCAACCGGATAGGCATCGGCAGCGACCGCCGCATAGGCACTGGTGAGTTCCAGCAGGCTCATCGTCGAAGTGCCTAGCGCCAGGCTGGGATCACCCTCTGGCAGAGGGGACGTGATGCCCAGATTCCGCGCGGTTTCGATCACCCGTTTGCTCCCAAGCTGATTAAAAAGCCGAACCGCTGCAACGTTGCTGGACGAAGCAAATGCCTGTTCAAGCGTCAGGCTGTCTGAATAGCGTTCTGCGGCATTCTTTGGACGGTAGGAACCTGTCTCAATCGGCGTATTATCGATGCGGTCCGTTGGTCGCATTCCCGATCCAAGCGCGGCCAGATAGACGAACAGCTTGAAGGTCGATCCCGGCTGCCGCTTTGCCTGTGTTGCACGGTTGAATGGCGAATTCGCATAATCCTTGCCGCCGATCATCGCGACCACTTCGCCGCTCGGCCGCATTGCGACCAAAGCAACCTGAGCATTCCCCAATGCAGCATTCGCGACTGCCCGGCTCGCCACCCCTTGGAGGCGCGCATCAAGGGTGGTTGTCAGCGTTTGCTTGGCATAGCTCGCTTCGGCACTCTGGCGGGCGATAGGAAGTGCCCAATCCGCGAAGTAGGTGCCCGTCGGCAACCGATTGCGATTGCGCACATCAAGCCTGGGTGACGGCAGATTTCTCGCGCGGGCATCGGTCAAATAGCGTTCTTCCGCCATCGCGCCGATCACCAATCGCATGCGCTCTTCAGCCAGATCGTAGTTGCGAGTGGGCGCAAGCCGCGAAGGTGCCTTCAGTAGTCCGGCAAGCATTGCTGCCTGCTCCGGCCTCAGGTTTTCCGGTTGACGGTAGAAATAGTGGAGGCTGGCAGCGCGCAGCCCGTATTGATTATCTCCGAAATAGGCATTGGAAAGATAGCGCGACAGGATTTCATCCTTGGTCAGCCAGGTTTCCAACCAGAACGCGATCAATGCCTCACGGGCCTTGCGCGAAAGTGTCTGTTCCGGGGTGAGAAATGTGAATTTGGCCAGCTGCTGGGTGATTGTGCTGCCACCGCCCACACCTGTCCAAGCTGCCCGTGCGATCCCGCGTGGATCGATGCCCCAATGCGAATAGAAACGCCGGTCCTCAATCGCAAGGAATGCACCAACAACATGATCAGGCAATTCGCTCGCCACAACCGGCGCATCCACCGACGCCCCACTTCGAGCGATCGGCGTTCCGTCGCTTGCGAGCAAAGTTATCTGCGGAGGTGCAATCGGTTCTAGCGATTTTCCAAGCGGAGCAGTTATCGCAAGCCAAGCAACAATAGCGATGAAGATCGCCAGCAATGCCGCGATCAACCTGACCAGCCACCAGCGTTTACGCCGGCCGCGATAATGGCTCGGTTGATACCAGCGGGTTTCAGGCTCTTTCCATTGCTCGCCAAAACGGGGCTGCTCGATGCCGGAATTCAGCTTGGGCTTACGGTGCCAGAAGCGGCGCTTCCGGCGCGGTGCATCCGGCCGAAAATCGAATGCGTCGTCGAAATCCTCAAGCGCACTGCCGTAGGGATCTTGGAGCGCATAATAGCCAGCCTTCGGCCGACCATCTTCATAGCGATCCGTTGAGCGATTCCTCCGTCGGGATGATCGAAGCCAGGCAAACATCGGACTGTGTTATCCAATTAACACAGTGATTGCCAGTCCCTTAGGACATTTTTCCGGCACCGCTCGGCAGATCTTCGTCAAACACGCGTTGGTAGTATTCGCTCACGATCACCCGTTCGGATTCGTCGCATTTGTTCAGGAACGAAAGCCGGAATGCGAAGCCAATCGATTTGAATATCTCCGCATTCTGCGCCCAGGTCATAACGGTACGCGGGCTCATGACGGTCGAGATGTCACCATTCATGAAACCCTGACGCGTCAGATCAGCCACCTTGACCATGTCGGCAATCGTCTTGTCATCCGTTTCCGGGCTCTTTGACTTGACGATCTTCTGTTCCACCTCCGGCTTGAGATAGTTGAGCGCAACAACGACATTCCAGCGGTCCATCTGCGCCTGGTTAATCGCTTGCGTGCCGTGATACAGCCCGCTGGTGTCGCCCAGCCCGACCGTGTTTGTCGTCGCGAACAGACGGAAGAATTTGTTCGGCGTGATCACCTTGTTCTGATCGAGCAGCGTCAATGCACCTGACGCTTCCAACACGCGCTGGATAACGAACATCACATCTGGGCGACCGGCATCATACTCGTCAAAGGTCAATGCGACGGCATGCTGCAATGCCCACGGAAGAATGCCTTCCTTGAATTCAGTTACCTGCAGGCCGTCTTTCAGAACAATGGCGTCGCGGCCAACAAGATCGATTCGGCTGATATGCGCATCCAGGTTCACGCGAACGCTGGGCCACTTCAGGCGCGCTGCAACCTGCTCGATGTGGGTCGATTTACCCGTACCGTGATAGCCCTGCACCATCACCCGGCGGTTATGTGCAAAGCCCGCAAGGATCGCTAGCGTTGTGTCCGGATCGAACACATAGCTGTCGTCTTTCTCCGGCACACGCTCATCGGCTAGGCTGAAGGCGGGGACTTGCCAATCAACATCGATCCCGAACGCGTCACGCACGTCGAGTACTGTGTCAGGCTCTGGAAACAGGGTCTTGCCTGTTCCATCGTAATCGGTTTCCATCAAGCTAGCCATGCATCGAACGCCTATACACGTGCACGCGCCGCTGCAAGCGTTGCGAAGTCAACATTTTCATTAGTCCGCAACAAGCTGTATTGTTCGCCAATGGCAGGAACCGATCCGATAGAACAGTTACGCCTAGGCTTGGTCGAGCGCGTGCGCGGTGTGTTCAATGACACAGCGCAAGGCGAGCAGCCAACGCCACCATCGGACGAAGCCTTGTTTGAAAGGGATTCGCCGATTCGCATGGTGCACGCCGATCTGGTGGGCATGATGGTGGGCGGGATTCGCGCGCTGCTGCTGCAAATGTTGCATCCTGACGCATTGCAAGGCGTGATAGACCATTCGAATTTCCGCGAGGACATGCACGGGCGACTGCGCCGCACAGCGAAGTTTATCGCAGTGACCACCTTTGCTCATCGCGACGAAGCGATGAAAGCTATCGAACGGGTCAACCGCATCCATTCCAAGGTTTCAGGCACACTGCCGGATGGAACACCGTATTCGGCGACCAATCCGCGTACGCTGGCCTGGGTGCATGTGACCGAAGCCTCGAGCTTTCTCGCTGGATATCTGCGCCATGTGCGCCCCGATATGCCTGGCTATGAGCAAGACGAGTACTATCGCCAGTTTGCAGTGATTGCGAAAGCATTGGGCGCAGATCCTGTCCCGATCAATCGCAATGAGGCCGAAGAGGTGCTCCGCGAGCTTCGCGATGAATTGCGGACATCACCTGAGGCACGCGAAATTGCACAGTTGGTGCTGACGCAGCGTCCGCCCGGTACCCCGCCAGGAATGCAGAGCGTTCTCGGCGGCGACGCAGTCGAAATGCTGCCGCCGTTTGCCCGCACCATGCTGGGCCTGCAACGCCCTGGCATCGCCGCCCTGCCTGCGCGCGCCGCAACATGGGGAATGGGCAAAACACTGCGCTGGGCGTTCAAGCAGAATTGAGTTAGCTTCAGCTGAGGGAGAGAGCCTATGGCCGAGTTCACATTTTACACTGTCGCGATGAGCCGAGGCCAGATTGCGCGCTGGGCGCTACATGAGGCGGGCGCGGACTACGAGCACGTGGTGTTTGACTGGGCGACGCGACCAGAGAACTTCAAAGGCATAAATCCGATGAACAAAGTGCCCACTTTGGTTCACCATCATGGCGGGCATGATCACATTGTGACCGAAGCGGCGGCAATCTGTCATTATCTCGCCGAAACGCACCCGCAAGCCGGATTGCTTCCTGACGAGCATGAGCGCGCCGCCTATTTTCGCTGGCTGTTCTTTGCTGCTGGCCCGCTTGAACAAGCGGTAATCGCAAAGGCAATGAACTGGGAGGTGCCCCCCGAGCGCAGCGGCATGGCTGGGTTCGGCTCGCTCGACCTTACATTGGGTGCGTGCCACGATTGGCTAAGCCAAAACGATTTCGCAGCAGGCAGTCGTTTCACAATGGCAGACGTCTATTTCGGCAGCCAGTTCATCTGGGGCTTGCGGTTTGGTTCGATTGAAGAACGGCCGGCGTTCAAAGCCTATGTCGAGCGGATCACATCACGACCGAAATGTGTCGAAGCGGTCGCAGTCGACCAGAAATTGATCAATGATGCGGCAGAGAGCAGCTAAACGAAAGCGCGGCTTTTCCTAAGTAATTGATAGGCTTCCACTACGTTATTGAGCCGGTCTTCAAACTTCCGATCGCCGCCATTTCGATCAGGGTGATAGCGCCGTACCAGCTCTGAATAGCGTCGCCGCAATCGCCGCTGATCGGTGTCCAGCCCCAGCCCCATAGTGTCGAGCGCACGCGCCTCATCGGGTGAGAACCTGCCATCCATCGCCATCCTGGCTGCCCGCTCTGCGCGGCTCTTTATTCCTGCCATGCGCGCGCTGATCGCGTCCAGCGGATCGTCGAAATCGGCCCAGCGTGGCATACCATCGACGCCAGCCGTTGGCCTGAAACTGGGGTTCTCCGTCTTCCATCCCGACGCGGGCGATTGCGCTTCCAGAATTTCTTCTGCGCTCATCCCCTCAAACCAGTCATATCCGGCATTGAACTCGCGAACGTGATCCAAGCAGAACCAGCGATATTCGCCCGGCCCATCAAAACCGTTTGCGCGATAGCCCGGAGCGCGGAACTCGCCATCCTGCTGGCACGTAGGGTGCTGGCACACCTGCCCGGTGTCTTCGAAACGTCCATGAAACCTAGTCTGAGCCACGCACGGCAAGATGGTCATGGACAAGCGCGATGGGAACCCCCAAATTCACTTTCATGACAGGTTCTATAGCTCAAGAAATGGAAGAACTGCTGCGCGCAGCGCTTCATCCCACCCACCTCGATATTATCAATGACAGCACATTGCACCACGGGCATTCCGGTGACGATGGCAGCGGCGAATCGCACTTTACCATTGTGATCGAAAGCAAAGCTTTTGACGGTGTCTCACGACTTCAGAGGCAACGCATGGTCAACGCGGCGCTGCACAATATTCCCGGAGAACGGGTCCACGCATTGGCGATCAAGGCGCGCGCTCCAGGTGAACATAAGGGCGGATAGCACTATGATTGAGCAAACCGTCACACCAACTACGCATGATCTTGGCCAGTTCGAGGTCCGCCGCGTGTTGCCAAAGCGCGAGCGCACGATGGTTGGACCCTTTATCTTTGTTGACGAGTTTGGCCCCGCACAGCTTGACGTCGGCAGCGCGATGGATGTGCGCCCGCACCCGCATATCAATCTTGCGACTGTAACTTGGCTGTTTGAAGGCGCGATCGAACACCGCGACAGTCTCGGCACGTTTTCCACCATTCGCCCCGGAACAGTAAATTTGATGACGGCGGGAAAAGGGATCGTCCATTCGGAACGCTCACCTGCTGAAGAACGCGCTATCGGGCCGAAACTCTACGGTATACAAACCTGGCTCGCCCTGCCGGATGGACGCGAAGAAATCGATCCTGCGTTCGAAGCAGTTAATGACCTTCCGGTTATCGAGGACCAATGCGCCAAGGCCACGATCATCATGGGCGAGCTTTGGGGCAAGCGCGCAACTACAACCACCTATGCTGACACAATATACGCAGAGATTGTGCTCGCGCCCACGGGGTCCCTACCTATTGAGGTGAGCGCGGACGAACGCGCGGTCATGCTTGTGGGCGGCGAAGCCAGCGTCGATGGGCAAGCGCTTGGGCTCTATGAATTGAGCGTGCTCGCACCGGGCAGGAATATGATGCTTTCAAGCGAACGGGGCGGGCGAATTATGCTGGTAGGGGGTGAAGCCTTCTCGACTCCGCGCCACGCCTGGTGGAACTTCGTCAGCTCTGACAAAGAGCGTATTCGCCGAGCCAGCGAGGACTGGAAAGCAGGTCGCTTCCCAAAAGTGCCGGGAGACGCAGAGGAGTATATCCCGCTACCCGAAGGAAGGCCAAAAACCGTCACTGACTAAAACAGACGCGGGTGATCCGCGCAGGGATAGAGATAAATGGATTTCACCGGCAAGGTGGTTTGGATCACTGGCGCATCATCCGGGATTGGCGCTGCGCTGGCGCGCAAATGGGCCAGCCGCGGCGCTCATCTGGTGCTGTCTGGCCGCGATGAAGCGCGGCTTGCAAAGGTCGCTGCGGATTGCGGCGAAACATTGATCCTGCCGTTCGACGTGCGCGACGATGCCGCGCTTGCAGATGCCACGGCCAAAGCCATCGATTGGAAAGGTGGCGTAGACGCAGCCGTCGCCAATGCCGGCGTCTCCCAACGCAGCCAGGCACACAAGACCGAGATGAGCGTCTATCGCGACATTATCGATATCGACCTGACCGCGCAGATTGCCTTCACGCAAGGGTTGATCGGACACATGGCTGAACGCGGCTCTGGCAACCTGCTCTTCATTTCGTCAATCGCAGGCAAGGTCGGCGTGCCAATGCGCACTGCCTATTGCGCGGCGAAGTTCGGCCTTGCCGGCTATGCCGATGCGCTTCGAGCGGAATTGAGCCAGAAGGGTGTCTCCGTCCATGTCATTTATCCCGGTTCAATAGCCACCGATGTCAGCCGCAACGCGCTGACATCTGACGGCAGCAAGCGCGGGCGCAGCGACAAAGTGATCGACGAAGGGATTCGGCCCAATGACGCAGCCAAAACCATGATCGATGCAGTTGCCGCGGGCGAGCGCGAAATCATTGTGGCTGAAGGTATGGAACAGGCCATGGGCGAAATGCGGCGCACACCGGATCAGCTGTTCGATCAGGTCGCGGCCATGGTCGCCGCTGGATATATCGAGAAGATGGAATCGGAAGGCTGACAATGGAGCAAAAGCGCGTATCGCTCGCGAACGGTATCGAACTTGACGTGGTCGATGAAGGCCCGGTCGACGCCCCTGCCCTAATTTTCCTGCATGGTTTTCCCGAAAGCCATCGCACATGGCGACACCAAATCGCACATTTCAGTGACCGTTTTCGGTGCATTGCCCCCGATCAGCGCGGCTATCGCGGTTCTTCAAAACCGCAAGAAGTCGACGCCTATACGCCCGACAAGCTGATCGGTGATGTCTTTCTTCTCGCCGACGCACTGAGAATCGCCAAGTTCACTATCGTGGGACACGATTGGGGTGGCGCGATTGCCTGGGGTGTGGCACTGGGTGGACAGCATACCCGCGTGGAGAGTGCGATTATTGCCAATGCTCCGCATCCGGCCGTGTTTCAGAAGCTGCTCTACACCAATCGCGGCCAGCGTGAGGCGAGCCAATATATTCGCGCGTTTCGTGACCCTGCCAATGATGGCATGATCCGCGAGAAGGGGATCACCGGCATCCTGAAACAGGAAGTGAATTGGGACCGGCCCGACACAATGCCCGCTGAAGAACGCGCGCAATTGCTAAGGGATTGGGAAGATCGCGACGCGTGTTTCGGCATGCTCAATTACTATCGCGCCAGCCAGATGACTGTCCCAACGATGGACGAGCCGTTCGAAGTTCCCGCGGGTTACACGCCTCCGCCAATTCCCAAGCTGACGATCCCGACGCTGGTGATCTGGGCGCTGGATGATTTGGCATTGCCGCCGGAAAATCTCGAAGGGCTGGACGAAGTGATCGATCCACTAACCATCGTTCAAGTGCCCGATTGCGGGCATTTCGTTCCTTGGGAGGCGCCGGACAAGGTGATCGCCGCGATGGAATATTTCTTGGCAGCCAACGGCTAGCCCGCCAACCATTCGACCCGCGCCCGCGATCCGCAGCAGCATGGCGTCTTTCACCGCCAGCTCTTGCCAATTGGCCATGCTCCGGCCGGTCGCAGTGTCTCCATCAAGCAACTTCAGAGTAGCGCGAATAAAGCGCCCCGTGCCAGGCGCCCCACCCTTTTCAGCATGCTCAGCCTGCCATTCGATGCCCTCTCTGACACGGATGTCATGTCCATCAACGCACTATCCGCCACTGCGCCTCCTTTTCATTGCCCTTTCTGCCGCCAGTCACTAAGTGCCGCCACGCAATGACTGACATCGTGAACAAACTGCTGACTTTCGCCATTCCCAAAGGCCGCATTCTCGATGAATCGCTGCCCTTGATGGCGCATGCAGGCGTGGTGCCGGAAGATGCCTTTCACGACAAAGGCAACCGCGCGCTAAGTTTTGCAACAACGCGTCCAGATATGCGGCTGATCCGCGTGCGCGCTTTCGACGTAGCCACCTTCGTCGCGCATGGCGCAGCGCAGATCGGTATCGTCGGCTCTGACGTGATCGAGGAGTTCGATTACGCTGACCTTTATGCACCGGTTGATCTGGACATCGGCCACTGCCGACTGTCGGTTGCACGCGTAGCCGGGGACGAAGCACCAAGCAGCACAGTCAGCCATCTGCGCGTTGCAACCAAATACCCCAATCTCACGCGCCGACATTTCGAGGCGCAAGGCATTCAGGCTGAGTGCGTCAAGCTGAATGGGGCTATGGAATTGGCACCGTCGCTGGGTTTGGCGCGGCAGATCGTGGATCTGGTATCAACCGGCGCGACACTGAAGCAAAATGGTCTGGTCGAGACTGATCGTATCTTGGACATTTCTGCGCGGCTGATCGTCAATCGCGCGGCGCTGAAAACCGATCCACGCGTCGCTGAACTTGTGTCTGCCTTCCGCGAGTTTGCCAGCAAGAAAGCTGCGGCTTGATGCAAAGACTGGTTTCCTCTGATCCAGGCTTTGCTGCCGCATTCGATGCCTTGGTCAATGCTCGGCGCGAAAGCGATGCTGATGTCAGCGCAGACGTTGCCCGCATATTGGCTGACGTAAAGGCGCGCGGCGATGCGGCGCTGGCGGAATATTCGCAGCGTTTCGATAGTCACGAACTGGCCAGCGATTGCGACTGGATCATCACCGCGGATGAATGCAAAGAAGCATACGAGGCTCTGGACGGCGAATTACGCGACGCGCTGGAACTCGCAGCAGAGCGGATCCGCGCCTATCATGCCGACCAGCTTCCCGCGAACCGCGATTTCACCGATGATGCGGGCGTGCGCCAAGGTGCGATCTGGCGCGCGGTTGATGCGGCTGGTCTGTATGTTCCGGGCGGACGTGCAGCCTATCCATCCTCGCTGCTGATGAATGCCATTCCAGCTAAGGTAGCAGGGGTAGAGCGGTTGGTGGTGGTCACCCCTACCCCGCAAGGAAAGACCAACCCATTGGTTCTCGCGGCTGCGCACATGGCAGGCGTCGACGAGATCTGGCGTGTCGGCGGCGCACAAGCAGTCGCAGCGCTAGCCTATGGAACCGATCGCATCGCCAAAGTGGATGTCATTACTGGCCCGGGCAATGCCTGGGTGGCAGAGGCGAAACGCCAGTTGTTCGGCGTCGTCGGGATCGACATGGTCGCTGGCCCAAGCGAAATCCTAGTGATTGCGGACAAGCACAATCGCGCAGACTGGATCGCAGCAGACTTGCTCAGTCAGGCGGAACATGACCCGACTTCGCAATCAATCCTGATCACTGACGACGCCGGTTTTGCCGATGCGGTGTCGGCGCAGGTTGAAGCACAACTGGTCGAGCTTGCTACCTGTGAAACGGCCACTGCGAGCTGGAACGCAAATGGTGCTATCATCATCGTCGACAATGTGGCCGATGCAGCACCGCTCGCTGATCAGTTGGCCGCTGAGCATGTCGAACTTGCAGTAGCTGACCCGGAACCCTTACTCAAAGCGATCCGTCACGCTGGCAGCGTTTTCCTTGGCCGGATGACGCCGGAGGCCATCGGTGACTATGTGGCAGGGCCAAACCATGTTTTGCCCACCGGGCGACGTGCGCGTTTTGCCAGCGGGCTTTCCGTGCTCGATTTTATGAAACGCACCAGCTTTATTGCATTGGACGATGCTTCGCTCGGCAGGATCGGTCCTGCTGCGGTATCGCTGGCACATGCAGAGGGCTTGCCCGCGCACGCCAAATCGGTTGAATTGAGGCTCAAATGAATACCCCCGCTCGCTCTCAGGCCCGGTCTGCTGCACGTCTTGCTGCGGTTCAGGCGCTTTACCAGATGCAAATGGAAGGCACTGCCCTTGCCAGACTGCTCAACGAATTTCACCAGCACCGGCTGGGCTGCGAAGTCGATGACGAAGATCATGAAGGCGAGGTCTTTGCCGATGCCGAAGTCGATTTCTTTGACGATATCGTCAGCGGAGTGGATGCCCGCCGCGAGGAGATTGATGAACTGCTTGTCGGCAAGTTGGCCGACGGGTGGACAATAGCGCGGCTCGACAAGACCATGCTGCAAATCCTGCGCGCCGGGGCCTACGAATTGATGGCCCGCGCCGATGTGCCAACCGCAACTGCGATCAATGAGTATGTCGATGTCGCAAAAGCTTTCTTCGACGATCGCGAAGCCAAATTCGTCAACGGCATCCTTGATGCCATTGGCAAGGATGTGCGGTCATAGACGAACGCGGTTTCATCGAAGCCTTGCGCAAACTCCCGCTGCATCCGGGCGCGCGCGGGCTTGATGATGATTGCGCGATAATTGAGATCGGTAATGAAGCGCTGATCCTGACTCATGACATGATCGTCGAAGGCACGCATTTCCAGGAAGGCGGCGACTTGGCGGACGCCGCTTGGAAGCTGGTCGCGGTGAATCTGTCAGATCTCGCGTCCAAAGGTGCAGAACCGATAGGTGTGCTGTTAGGCCATAGCCTTGGCAGTGGCGACGAACGGTTTCTTGAAGGCTTGCATGAAGTGCTCTCCGCCCATGATGTTCCTTTGCTTGGCGGGGATACGATCAAGGCAACTGGTAAACGCACTTTCGGCTTAACCGCAATCGGTCGAGCCTCGCATACACCGGTTCCGTCGCGCTGCGGCGCGCAGATTGACGATCAGTTATACGTCACAGGGCAGCTGGGTTGCGCGATGTTGGGTTTTGAAGACGATCCAGAACATCTAGCCGCCTACAACCGCCCTACCCCCCGCCTTAGTGAAGGCCAAGCTCTCGCACCACATGTAAGCGCAATGATGGATATCTCGGACGGGCTGATGCTTGATGCTTTCCGCATGGCAAGTGCAAGCGAAGTCTCTATTGCAATCGACAGTGCACTCGTACCCGTGGCATCGAATGAAAGACGCAATGAATGCATGCGTTGGGGCGATGATTACGAGTTATTATTCACGCTACCGCTCGAATCCGAACCACCTATCGACTGCATGCGCATTGGCACAGTCGAACAGCAAGGTTTTGCGCCGCTGATACTCGATGGCAATCCGATCGTGAACCCGGAAGGTTTAGGCTACCAACACTAGCGAAACTGGTGAAACGCAAGGAAATTGGCCGCAAACCGCCGATTTCACCCTTGTCACCCGCGTCGCATACCGTATAGCACCTGCACTAATCGCCTCTGCGTCCGCAGGGGCGTATTTCCACGTGGGTTTAAGGGGAAGAGTTCGTGGACCTAATTCGTATTTCAATCGGGCTGGGACTGCTTGCCATCGTATATGGCATTTTCACCAGCCGCCAAGTTCTCGGGGCAGATCCCGGGAACGCAAAAATGCAAGAAATCGCCGGTGCCATTCAAGAAGGCGCGCAGGCCTATCTCAATCGCCAATACACTACCATTGGCGGCGTCGGTGTGGTTGTCGCAATCTTGGTCGGGGTGTTCCTCGGCGCGATCCCGGCTGTAGGTTTCGTTATCGGCGCAGTCCTGTCAGGAGTTGCAGGCTATATCGGGATGAACATCTCGGTTCGCTCCAACGTACGCACAGCACAGGCAGCAAGCACTGGTTTGCAGCAGGGCCTCACCATCGCATTCCGCGCTGGCGCGATCACCGGCATGCTGGTGGCAGGCTTGGCTCTTCTGGCTATCGCTGTATTCTTCTACGTTCTGATCGGTCCGATGGAACTCGAAGAGAACAGTCGTGCGGTCATTGACGGGCTGGTTGGGCTGGCATTCGGTGCATCGCTGATCTCGATCTTCGCACGTCTGGGCGGTGGTATCTTCACCAAGGCTGCAGACGTTGGCGCCGACCTGGTCGGTAAAGTCGAGGCAGGCATTCCTGAAGACGACCCCCGCAATCCGGCGACCATCGCTGATAACGTGGGCGACAATGTTGGCGACTGTGCCGGCATGGCTGCCGACCTGTTCGAAACCTATGTTGTGACCGTTGGCGCAACCATGGTTCTGATGGCGCTGCTTCTGACCGGTATTGGCGATCTGTTGCTGCCATTGATGGCACTTCCGCTGCTGATTGGCGGCGCGTGTATCGTGACATCAATCATTGGCACTTACTTTGTCCGTCTCGGCAATGGCACAAATGTCATGGGCGCGATGTACAAGGGCTTCGTCGTTACCGCCGTTCTGGCGATCCCACTGATCTGGTATGCAACGTCATACGCACTGGGCACAGCTGGCATGGACATGAACACAGTGCTCAATCCGGGCCTGGGTATGGTCGAATTTACCGGCCGTGACTTGTTCTATTGCTCGTTGATCGGTCTGGTTCTGACCGGCGTCATCATCTGGATCACAGAGTACTACACCGGCACCAACTACCGTCCGGTACGCTCGATCGCCAAGGCTTCAGAAACGGGCCACGGCACCAACGTGATCCAGGGTCTGGCAATCAGCCTTGAATCAACCGCTCTGCCTACCATCGTGATCATCGCTGCGATCATCGGCGCATACCAGCTTGCTGGTCTGCTCGGCCTCGCATTCGGTGCTACGGCAATGCTCGCACTTGCTGGCATGGTTGTCGCGCTTGATGCTTACGGCCCAGTAACCGACAATGCTGGCGGTATCGCTGAAATGGCCGGTCTGGACGAAAGCGTCCGCGAAAAGACCGACCTACTCGACGCGGTTGGCAACACCACCAAGGCTGTGACCAAGGGCTATGCAATCGGCTCCGCCGGTCTCGCAGCGCTCGTGCTGTTCGCTGCATACACCGCTGACCTTCGCGAGTATTTCCCGAACGCTGAAGTCAACTTCAGCCTCGAGAATCCTTACGTGATCGTCGGTTTGCTGCTCGGCGCATTGCTGCCGTACCTGTTCGGTGCAATGGGCATGACCGCTGTTGGCCGCGCTGCGGGTGACGTGGTTGTAGACGTGCGTGACCAGTTCGCGAACGACCCGGGCATCATGGAGGGCACCAGCCGTCCAGACTATGCCCGTACCGTTGACCTGGTGACCAAGGCCGCAATCAAGGAAATGATCATCCCGTCGCTGCTTCCGGTGCTTGCGCCGATCGCGACCTACTACGTGATCTACTTCCTGGCGGGCCAGAACGAAGCGTTCGCGGCCGTAGGCGCTCTACTCCTCGGCGTGATCGTAGGCGGTCTGTTCGTTGCCCTGTCGATGACAGCTGGTGGTGGCGCCTGGGATAACGCCAAGAAGTACATCGAAGACGGTAACCACGGCGGCAAGGGCTCTGAAGCTCACAAGGCTGCTGTAACTGGTGACACTGTGGGTGACCCGTACAAGGATACCGCAGGCCCGGCCGTGAACCCGATGATCAAGATCACCAACATCGTCGCATTGCTTCTGCTTGCTGCACTGGCTGGTGCTCACTAAGACAAGAGTTCCCCTTGAGGGACTGGGACCCCGCTCGGAGCGATCCGGGCGGGGTTTTTCTTTGGTCTGAGGAATTTGGCGCGTTGACGTTCGCGTCAGCGCGAAGCAATGCTTCCTTCATGACCGACACAGCCTCCCCCGAACGCATGGTCGCCGGCCTTGTAAAGCTGCTCACAGTGGAGCCCGCTGGCGCAATGCAATTCACTGGCAAAGCGCAGAAGAATGGCGTCGGCCGGATGTTCGGCGGACAAGTGATCGCACAAGCGCTCCAGGCCGCGCAAGCAACGGTCGGCGATGGCAAGGAAGCGCATTCCATGCACGCGTACTTTCTGCGCGGGGGCAAAGAAGGCCCGGAAACCACGTTGGATGTCGCGGCCGATTTCGACGGGCGCAGCTTCTCCAACCGCCGCGTCGTCGCCAGCCAATTGGAAGAGGATGGCAGCAACCGCCCAATCCTTAATCTGGTGGCCAGCTTCCAGAAGCCCGAGCCGGGGCTTGAGCATGACGACTATCAGATGCCCGATGTCCCGCAGCCCGAGGATTTGCGCCCCGATATGGAGCTCCGCCGCGAATATGCGGACCAGGCCGGGATCGAAGGCACAGCGCGCGATGTCATGCTCCGCCCGCGCCCCATCGATATGCGTACGACCGACAAGCTGCACTGGATGAATTCAGAACCCCGCCAGCCCAGCGCGCATAGCTGGTTCCGCGCAGCTGCGCCTCTGCCCGATGATCCCGCGCTGCACCGCGCGGTGATCGCCTATGCCAGTGACTTTACATTACTTGGCACCAGCGCATTGCCGCATGGCCTGTCATGGATGCGCGGCGAGTTGACCGGGGCGAGCCTGGATCACGCCATCTGGTTCCACCGTCCAGCCCGCGCGGACGAATGGCTGCTGTACGCCACCGATGCACCCTGGAGCGGCGCCGGGCGCGGCTTCAATCGCGGACGTATCTTCAACCGCGACGGCAAACTGATCGCCAGCGTAGCTCAGGAAGGCATGATCCGTCGGAGGAACAAGAGCTGATCATTCGCCTGCGGTCCGCCCGAAACCCTACAGCATGGAACACTTGGAACACTGTCCAGAGCGCGAAAATCCATCAGCCTGTTTCCGGCAAGAAATCCCCGATCACTGCGAGTTCAAAGAACGGCATCCGTGTAGTCACCTCGTGTGAAGTAGGAAACTTGCGTAGCGGCCGGGACGCGCTACTCTCCGCGCCGAGAGGAACGTCATGCAAATTACTCGCGAAGCACCGTTGCAATACTCGCTGGAGCCCAGCAACCACCCCTATTTATCTGGTCCGTGGACACCCGTGCATGAAGAAGTGTCAGTCGACGAACTCGAAGTGATCGAAGGTGAAGTGCCCGCCGACATCGACGGGATCTACATCCGCAACACGGAAAACCCCATCCACCAGCCACTTGGCCGCCATCACCCCTTCGATGGTGATGCGATGATCCATCAGGTCGACATTCGGGGCGGCAAGGTCAGCTATCGCAACCGCTTTATCCGCACGCATTGCTTCGAGGCTGAACAGATTGCCGGCCAATCGCTCTGGGGCGGCTTGATGGACCCAAAAGGCACATCGAAACGGCCCGGTTTCGGCGCGCATGGCGGGCTGAAGGACACTGGCAGTACTGATATCATTGTGCATGCGGGTGTAGCTTACGCCACGTTCTACCAATGCGGTGAAGCATGGATGGTGGACCCGGTTTCGCTGGAAAACCTCGGCAAGGCACCATGGGGGCCGCTCGATGGCGTCTCTGCACATCCCAAGGTGGATGAAGAGACCGGCGAGATGATGTTCTTCAACTATTCGGTCCATGCGCCATACATGCACTATGGCGTTGTCGATCGCTCGGGCAAGCTGGTGCATTATGTCCCGATCCCCTTGCCCGGCCCTCGCCTGCCGCATGACATGGCGATCACGAAGAATTGGTCGATCCTGAACGACATGCCGCTGTTCTGGGACCAGGAAGCGCTGAAGAAGGACATTCACGCCGCGCGCATGCACGACGGCGTACCGACACGGTTCGCACTGATACCGCGCCACGGCCAGCCGGAAGATATCCGCTGGTTCGAAGCCTCACCGACCTATGTGCTCCATTGGACCAACGCCTATGAGGCCAAGAATGAAAACGGCGAGGATGAGGTTGTGCTGGAAGGCTATTTCCAGGACAAACCGATGCCCGATCCTCTCGAAGAATTCGGGCGTTACGCGCATATGATGGCGTATGTAGACGAGCACAGCTTCCAGCCGCGCATGCATCGCTGGCGTTTCAACTTGAGCACCGGCGAGACTTCGGAGGAGCGCCTGTCTGATCGCATCGTTGAATTTGGCATGATCAATCCGGCGTATTCGATGAAGAAATCACGCTATGTCTGGCACACGACCAGCAAGCCGGGCTGGTTCCTGTTCAACGGATTTGTGAAGCACGATACCGAGACTGGCGAGGAGCAAGTGTTTGAGCTTCCCGAAGGTGTCTATGCGAGCGAGAGCCCGATTGTACCGCGGAAAGGGGCGCAATCTTCGTCAAGTAGCGGTTGCGAAGCACAGCCGAAGGCTGAACCGATAGGACGACAAGGACGCGAAGATGACGCCTATCTGGTCACCTTCCTGATCGACGAGAATAGCGGCACGTCCGAATTCGCAATCCTGGATGCACGCGACGTGACGAAAGGGCCGATATGTCGACTGGCTTTGCCGCACAAGATCAGCAGCGGCGTGCATTCGACCTGGGTGGAACGGACGATGCTAGGGTAACTCTTCAATTACCGCAATTGGGGTGGAAAGCAGACATTCGGTCCAGCCCAAACTTCTGCCTATTTTCGTCTGTTTGCCGACCAAAGAAACACGCCCGAAAAGAGCGCTCCGGCAACACTTGCCACCACAAAGAAGCGCCCCGAAAGCAGAATGTCCTCGTTCCAATACATCCACGCTCCAGCCACGGCGAAAGCTAAGCTACTGCCCCCAATTATGACTTCTGTTTTGATCAGCTTTCTCGGATCGGCAGGTTTTCCCGTTCCAGCCTCTGTCACTGGCCGACCAAATACATGAACAGCAATCGCCATGATGGCTAATCCCCCAATAGCCATCCACCAAACCGCAATGATCGGCACGATAAAGTAGAGAATATCTTCAAACATCAATTGGTAGCCATAACAAAGCATTGGTTCGCTGCCCATATCAGCAATGCGCGCACTTACGAAGGTCAGCTACTGGGTCGTTTTCAGACATTCCAGTTTCGTCATTCCCGCGAACGCGGGGATGAAAAAGTATCTAACGGATACTCTCCTGGCCTTCGACAAGCTCAGTTTAAGCGTGTGTGTGCATCAATGAATGGCAGATCCAGGGTTGTTGACGGACATCCACCCGTCATGATTGCAATCTCAAGCAAGAGAGCACAGCTTTCGTTGGGGTGCCTGTAGTCACATCCCTTCACCCACCTGCGTGGTAAAAATCATAAATCTTGCGCGCCACCGCATCAGAGACGCCCGGCGCGCGCTGCAAATCTTCCAATGCCGCCGCGCGAACCTTGCTTGCCGTGCCGAAATGCAAGAGCAGTGCGCGCTTGCGAGCCGGCCCGATGCCCGGGATCTCATCAAGCGGCGAAGCAGTGATCGCGCGGCTGCGTTTGGCACGGTGCGCGCCAATGACATAGCGGTGCACTTCGTCGCGCAGATTTTGCAGATGGAACAGCACCGGCGAATTGGTTGGCAGGGTTTTTTCGCGCCCGTCGGGGAAGTGGAACACCTCCCGTCCCTCACGCCCGTGGTGCGGCCCCTTGGCAATTGCGATCAGCGGCACATCTTCGATACCCAATTCTTCCAGCGTATCACGCACCGAAGACATCTGGCCTTTGCCGCCATCGATCAGGACAAGGTCAGGCCAGACTGCCCCTTCACCGGAAGTCTCGCGATCTGGATCGTCCTTGATCGCGCGTTCAAACCGCCGCCGCATCACTTCGCGCATCATGCCGAAATCATCGTTGGTCTGCGCTTCCTTGATATTGAACTTGCGATACTGGTTTTTGACGAAGCCATCCGGTCCCGCAACCACCATCGCGCCAACCGCCTTGGCGCCTTGGATATGACTGTTGTCGTAAATCTCGATCCGCTGCGGCGGGCTTTCCAGCTCGAGGAATTCCGTCATTTCGCGCAAGGTCTTGGCCTTTGTGCCGCGTTCGGCCAGCCGCCGGTCAAGCGCTTCTTCAGCATTCCGGCTTGCCTGTTGCATCAGCTTGCGCCGCTCGCCGCGCTGCGGAACAGATACGCTGACCTTCCTGCCCGCCAGTTCTGACAGCGCGGCTTCTACCAGCTCGGTTTCAGGAAGCGGACGATCGACCAGCACAGTCGCCGGCGGGGGCACTTCCTCATAAAACTGCAGGATCACGTTGGAGAGAACCTGATCTTCCGCCACATCCTTGGTATGGGTCGGGAAGAAGGCCCGATGGCCCCAATTCTGCCCGCCGCGAATAAAGAATGCCTGCAGGCCGACCTGTCCGCCCTTCGTAGCTAGCGCGAACACGTCTGCATCGCCTACGCCCTGGGCATTGATAGCCTGGCTACCCTGAATGAAGGTCGCTGCACGCAATCGGTCACGCAGAATTGCGGCGGTTTCAAAATCCAGGTCTTCCGCAGCCTTCTTCATCTGTTGTTCCAGATCAGCCTGCACGGCAGAGGATTTGCCAGACAGGAAATCCTTCGCTTGGCGCGTCAGATCGGCGTAATCCGTTTCGTTGATCCGCCCCACGCACGGCGCACTGCACCGTTTGATCTGGTAAAGCAGGCAAGGCCGGTCACGGCGGCTAAAAAAACTGTCGGTGCAGGATCTGAGAAGAAACAGTTTCTGAAGCGCATTGATCGTGGTGTTGACGCTGCCCGCGCTGGCAAACGGCCCATAGTAATTGCCTTTCGCCTTGCGCGCACCGCGATGTTTCATGATGCGCGGGAAATCATGCCCTTCGCGCAGCAGGATAAAGGGAAAGCTTTTGTCATCGCGCAACAACACGTTGAATGGCGGGCGATAGCGCTTGATCAGCTGTGCTTCCAATAGCAGCGCTTCTGCCTCGCTATTGGTGGTGACGATTTCCATGCTGCGGCATTGGCTGACCATGCGCTGCAACCGATTGGTCAGTTGCGGCACTTGCGTGTAATTCGCCACCCGAGCTTTCAGACTGCGTGCCTTGCCGACGTAAAGAACGTCTCCGCGCGCATCACACATACGATACACGCCCGGCACCGGCTTGAGCGTGTCCACCGTGTCGCGGATCGCTTTCACTCCGGCTTCAAGGTCGGGCTGCGCACTCGATACCGTATAGGCCGCGCGCTCCTCATTGAAGCGTTCGGCCCCTCTCGGGTCGTGCGGAGATCCTGCTTTGGCGCGTGACATGGGATGAGAGATAGGGGGCAAGACGCGCCAACTCAATTCCGCAAACGCACACAGCTATGCACAAAGAGCATGGGGCCGCTTGCACGCTCTGCCCGCACATGCGAACGGTGACACGGTCTCAGGGGGAATTGCATGAATGATCAAGTAAAGCCGCCGCGTACCGTTGGTGTCTGGGGGACCTCACTGATCCAGATCAACGGGATGATCGGTGCTGGGATCTTCGCCCTGCCTGCGGTTCTGGTCGCGGCGGTAGGCAGCTTTGCGCCGGTCATGATCATCATGGGTGGCATACTGATCTTGCCGTTGTGCCTTAGCTTTGCATGGCTTGCGACGCGCTTTGACAGAACGGGTGGCCCCGTTCTCTATGGTAAGGTAGCCTTTGGCAGCTTCGCAGGATTTCAGGCCGGCTGGGGTCGTGCTGCTTCGGGCATAGTCGCACTCGCAGCGAATACGCATGTGATGTTCAGCTATTTCGCAGCGATTTTTCCCGTTCTGGAGAACGAGACCATTAATTCTGCCGCAGTGTTTCTTACGCTGATTCTGGCGACGCTCTACAACATCCTGGGCATGCGCAGCTCGGTCAACGCACTGGGCGTATTGACCGTGCTCAAGCTTGTGCCGTTGGGGATATTGGTCTTGGCAGCGGTATTCGGAAACTTCACCTCACCGTCCATTATTCTGCCGGAATTCAGCGATGCAGAAACAGTCATTCTACTCACATTCTACGCTTTTACCGGCTTCGAAGGCGTTGTTGTACCCGCCGGTGAAATGAAGAACCCGAAACGGGATCTGCCGCGTGTAATCATTGTAACTCTTGCCGGCGTAACGCTTGCCTATGTGCTGATCATCTGGGCCTATCTGACGATAGTTACAGAGCCTTCCGGCGATGCCAACGCCTTAGCCGGAGCAGCTCAAATCGCTCTGGGGCAGGTTGGCGCGGCGATGATTGCGCTCGCAGCCGGTTTCTCGATCATGGCCAACACATTTGGCGGAATGGTTGTTGTACCACGAATTGTCTATGGAATGGCCGAGCAAGGCATGCTGCCGGGCTGGTTCGAGCGGATCCATCCGCGCTTTCTTACGCCAGCAAATGCGATCATGTTTTACGGTTTCACCGGTGCGCTGTTCAGCCTGACCGGCGGCTTTGCAGCACTTGCCGCCGCTAGCACTCTTACACGCATCCTGACCTATGTGATTACGGCTGCTGCATTGCCCATGATTGAACATCGTGAAGGCCGCATCAAGCCGCTGCATGGCCTGATGGCGGTTCTGGCGCTTGCATCGTGTGTCTGGATTGCCTCGCATGCCGGGATGCAATCATGGACAACCTTCGGCGGTCTTTTCGTTGTTGGAACAATTTTGTTCCTGATCGCACGGAGGCAAAGCGGCGATTAGCCAGAGGCGGTATGACCCGTGTTTAAAAACTACGATACCATTATCCTGGGCGGAGGGGCCGCCGGCCTGTTCTGCGCTGCGCGCGCTGGCCATCGCGGCAAACGCGTGCTGGTGCTTGAACGCGCGGCAAAGGTCGGCAAGAAAATCCTGATTTCAGGCGGTGGACGCTGCAATTTCACTAATGTGAATGCGGGCCCGGCAAACTATCTTTCCTCAAACCCGCATTTCGCCAAGAGTGCCCTCGCCCGCTACTCTCCGAAGGACTTCATCGAACTGGTCGATAGCTACGGCATCGCGCATCACGAAAAGACATTGGGTCAGCTGTTCTGTGACGGACCCGCCCAGCAGATCGTCGATCTTCTGCTGGCGGAGTGCGCAAAGGGAAATGTCGAAATCCGATGTGAAGAAGATATCGAAAAGGTCTCTCACTCTGATCAAGCCTTCACAGTCATAACCCAGAACGGCACCTATTCGGCGCCTGCCTTGGTGATTGCGACTGGCGGGCCTTCGATCCCCAAGATGGGCGCGACAGGCTTTGCCTATGATCTTGCGCGGCAGTTTGGCCTCAAAGTGGTCGAGCCGCGCCCTGCCCTCGTGCCGCTGACTTTGGGCGGTGAGCAAGTGCTCTTCCGGGAGATATCCGGCGTGTCCGCGCCGGTTGTGGCCACAGCCAACAAAGCAAGCTTTGCAGAAGCGGCCTTGTTCACGCACCGCGGCCTGTCTGGCCCGGCTATCTTGCAAGTCAGTTCATATTGGAAGCCCGGCGATGCGGTCAGCATCAATTTCCTGCCTGATCACAGCGAAGGCTGGCTGCTGGAAGCCAAGCGGCTCAAACCGCGCGCAACGCTGAGGTCTGTGTTTCGCGAAGTCCTTTCCGACCGGTTGGCAGACATTCTTGCGGACAAAATCGCTCTATCCACCGAGCTAGGCAATGCGCCGGACGCTAAACTGCGCGAGGCAGAGGCCCGTCTGTCACGCTGGATATTCCAGCCCAACGGCAGCGAAGGATTTGCCAAGGCGGAAGTCACGATCGGCGGCATCTCGACCGCTGAACTATCCTCCAAGACTATGGAATCACAGAAAATTCCTGGCCTTTATGCCATTGGCGAAGCTGTAGACGTGACCGGTTGGCTGGGCGGCTACAACTTCCAATGGGCCTGGGCCAGCGCTGTTGCAGCCGCAGACGCGCTTTAGACACCTTTGGCGTCATAGCAGTTGGGGGCCCTTCCCTTGCGGAACCTCCTGACGCAGGCGGTAAGTTGACCAGGCACGCGCTTCTGTTAGCGTCTGCAACAGAAAGGTGTCTCAAGGCATCGAAACGGGAGAGAACCGTTGCGTGATAATCGCAATCGCTGACAAGCTGGCACAGGACGAAGGCGAATGGGCGCCATTCGAGCCTTCGCTCGCGCAACAGTGGATGTATCCGCACACCGGCTTCAATTAAGCGCCGAGAACTCGCTTATTGTCAGAATACCTTGCGGATATCTATCCCAAGGTAGCGCCCGTTCGGATCGATCAAGAACGGTTGATAGCGGAGCGGCGTATCGCCGTTGTCGTCGACAATCCGGCGCTGCGCATCGAGCACATTGTTCGCCAATAGCGACACTGTAAGCCCCTTCAGCGGACCATTCTCTGCCCCTGTGAGCGTGCCCAGATTGGCAAAAACGCGCAGATTGAATGTGGCCAGATCTTCAAAGAACAGCGGGCTTGCGCCGGTTACGGCATTTCCGTTGATACGGGCTTTGCCAGTGTAAAAGCCTGACAAACGGATACCTTTCCCATCGCGGAAGAAACCGGCCTGGAGCTGGGTCGAATGTCGCGGCTGGCCGAAATCGCTTTGCGCATCACCATCGAGCAGATTCAGCACGACTCCGCCCTCTGCAATAAGGATCTGGTTTTCCAATTCAATCGTGTGGCTAAGGCTAGCAAAGTAGCTCCCTCGCACGTCGCGTCCGAAGCCGCCCGAGATCGGGTTGGGTATAGTGCCCGCGGGGCGTTGTTCGGAGTTATCGCCGCCGGAGGGCCCACCGCGCATTTGTTCCGGATCCATCGAGCAGATCCGCTCGCGGAATTGGCCAAGGCGTTCACGATCAATCGAGCCGTCTTCGCCCTTGAACCGTTCGAGCATGCGCTGCGCGCGCGTCAAATCAAGGTCAGGAAACTGCTCGGATAAATCTTCGCCACGCTCGACCGCTCCGGCGATCTGTTCCAGAAACGCCATACCATCATCGGCGCACAGCTTTTCGCGGAAAGCCATGAAGCGCTCACGCTGTTCAGGCGTAGGCGGGCCGCGGCCTTCAGCGCCGGGCGGCGGACCTGGCCGCCCTTCACGCCGCATTCCGGCGGGAGGGCCGCGCCGTCCACCATCGGCCTCTCCTGAAGCCGAACCGCCCCACGATCCGCGCGTGAACAGGCCGAACACAAGCCGCTCGCTGCGCGCGCTGTCGAAGGTCACAGAGCGTCGGTCGAGCGAGACCAGATTGCCGCCCGTCTCGCGCACCACTCGGTCGGGAAAAGCGACTTCGGTTTCTGCCGTCAGAGCGGGAAAGCCGCGCGTCACATCGCTTGATCGGTTGCGAATATACTCGCCGAAGAACGTCGTATTATCCCAAAACGGGATTTGCCAATTCGCGCTGAAGCGCCAATCACGCTGAGTCTCTGCCAGCAAGTCAGGGTTCCCGCCGCTGGTTACCGTTGCAAGGACTGTCTCTCCATTTACAAGATCGAACACCGGCACATTAAAGGTCGTGACGGTCGGGCTACCAAGATCGCTTAAGCCCGGCGCAGCTTCGCGCCATACGTAGGTAGCGGCCAGGTTGAGCCGATCTGTGGGCGCCCAGTTCAGCCCTGCCGTCCAATCCATCAGCGAACCGAAATCTGACAAATCCTCAAAGCCGATGCTGCCATTGAGCGAGAAGCTGCCCAGCGTATCGAGAAAGCCCTCTCTGCGGCTGGTGAGTGGAACAACGATACTGACCCCGCCTTCGAATTGGCGACGCGAAAGCTGCGTCTCGCCATCCGTTCGGGTGTCTTCACTGTTGATGCGTTGCCAGTTGAGGCCAAGATCGAAAGTCGTCGAAACCTCTCCGGCAGGAAGCAGCAGCGGGCTGCCGCGCAGGGTCGCCTTGTTGACGGTAGTGATGGTCTGACTGCGCGCCACGTCGAAGCCGGCGTCAGCTTGTACGGGAATCAGCCCGTCGATCGCCAGCATTCCTGAAGCCGCCGCGTCGATCAGTGCCTGTGTATCGACGCGCCTGTCGATCTCGGTCTCGTTTTCGATCAGACTGGCGTCTGCGGTTGCAGTGAATTGATAGCCGCCAAGCTGGCGCGAATAGCTCGCTGAACTGGACAACGTATCGCGCGCATTTCGTATCTCCAGCGGATCGTCCGCCCCGAAGGTGCGAAAGGCGCTACTACCATCAGGCGCGGTTAGCAGCACGCCATTGAGCCCCGACAAGCCAGTTCCATCAAAGCGATCATATTGCAGGTTCAGACTGACCGATGCTCCGCTGTCCAGAAAAGCTTTCGCCCAGTTAATCGACGCTTGCAGCTCGCGCGTGTCGTTGACTAGACTGCGAAACTGCGCGGGATCAGGATCGCTGGCGAGATCTGAAACCGAACCATCTGTCTGGACTATGTCCCTTTCAGCCTCGGTCAGTTGATTGCGATCGCTGGCCTCAAGGTTGAAGTTCATCCGCGCGCCATCATTGATCGTCAGCAGAGCGAATTCCTGCCCATTGCGCCAGTATCCGCCCCGGTCCGGCGCCTCGAACTCCAACTCGACTTCGCGGCTGGAGAAATTCTCTTTCAGGATGATGTTCACCACACGCCGATCCGGGGCAAAGCCAAAACGCTGGGCCACCTCCTCTGGCATCACTTCGACTTTAGCCACCGATTCAGGTGGGTAGCTTCGCAACTCGCGAAAGCTGCCAATGCGAATGCCGTTGACCAGGAAGACAGGTCGACCAGCGCCCCGTCCTTGAGAAGATCCCGTTTGCGGTCCGATCGCTTCGATCAACTCTTCGATCGAATTGGCGCCAAGCGAGGCAATATCAGCTTCGTTCAACTCGAGCAGCGGCGGTTGCTCTACATCGAGCTGACCACGCAGCCGCTCCGCCTGCACGACGATTGTGCCCGGAGCTGCTGGGGACGTATTGACCTCTACCGGCTGGGCCGCGTCTGGATTTTCTTGTTGCGCATGCGCGACAGTTCCAAAACCAACGCTAAGGCAGGTTGCGCTCAAAAGAAGATATCGGGGGGACATAGAGGCGCATTTCTCTCAATCGAAGCGGACTGACAAGCCGCTGAATTGTATCGGTTTGCATTAATGGTTTCGAAACGTGGCGCATTTCAGACGCATGGATGATTGCGGCTACAACGCACGAGGCTTCCCTTTTGCTCCCGGCGCGGCTAAAGCGCGCCAAATTCGACACTCACTAGGTAAAGCTAAGGAAATTCATGGCTAAAGAAGAACTCCTCGAAATGCGCGGCAAGGTGGTCGAACTGCTGCCTAATGCGATGTTCCGGGTCGAGCTCGAGAATGGCCACGAAGTCCTTGGCCACACTGCCGGCAAAATGCGCAAGAACCGCATTCGCGTTTTGGTGGGTGACGAAGTGTTGTGTGAACTCACACCTTATGACCTGACCAAGGCGCGTATCACCTATCGCTTCATGCCAGGTCGCGGCGGCCCGGGCCAAGGCCCCGGCCCAGCCTAAGCGCGCTGCTCGGATATGAGCGCGCCCATCCTGATACTTGGATCTGCCAGTCCACGTCGCCGCGAGTTGCTCGCGCGTCTGGGCGTGGTCCCTGATGCAGTCTCTCCCGCAGAGATCGACGAGACTCCGTTAAGGAGCGAGCTTCCGCGCGACTATGCCAAGCGCATGGCGCGCGAGAAAGCGATGGCAGTGTCTGGCAACGGGCACATTCTGGCAGGAGACACCGTCGTCGCGGCCGGGCGCCGCATTCTGCCGAAAGCCGAAGATGAAGCAACCGCACGCCAGTGCCTTGAGCTGTTGTCGGGGCGGAGGCACCGCGTACTGTCCGCGATTGCGCTGAAATCTTCCGATGGCGCCCTGCACGAGAAGCTAAGCGAGACCATCGTACGCTTCAAACGGTTGAGCGAAGCCGAAATCGCCGCCTATCTCGCCAGCGGTGAGTGGGAGGGCAAGGCTGGTGGCTATGCGATCCAGGGCATAGCTGAAGGGCTGATCGCATGGATTCAGGGCAGTCACTCTGGCGTAGTCGGCCTTCCCCTGTTCGAGACCCGCGCGCTGCTCAAAACCGCTGGATTCAACATTGGCTGAGTGGCTGATCGAGTATGGCATCGGTGAAGATCGCGCGATGCTGGTCGAAGGCGAAAGGGTGCTCGCAGCAAAGCTTCACTGGCCCGGCGAGATATTCGCGGGACAGATAGTTGAAGCGAAGCTGGTGTCGCGCGCCGCCGGATCGAGCCGCGGCACTGCGGTAACACAAACTGGCTCGCAAATCCTGCTTGATCGCATCCCTAAAGAGGTAACCGAAGGCAGCATGGTCGAAGTGGCGATCACTCGCCCGCCCATTGCAGAGATCGGTCGCACGAAACTTGCCCAAGGGCGCGTGACTGACGGCCTCCAGCACGGCAAGAATTCGTCATTTGACGGGCTCGATGCTCGCGCCATGCCGGGGTTCCCTTCCGGATTGTGGGAAGATATCTGGCACACAGCGTCCTCTGGTCAGGTCGATTTCGCAGGCGGATCAGCGATCTTCAGTGCGACCCCGGCGATGACGTTGATCGACATTGATGGCGAAGGGTCGCCCAAAGAACTCTCGCTCGCGGCTATCCCAGCGATTGCACAGGGCTTGGCGTGGTTTGATCTTGGCGGGAATATCGGGATAGACTTCCCTACCATCGAAGCAAAATCAGATCGCAAGGCAGTCGATAGCGCTCTGGCGAAAGCACTCGATCACTGGCCGCATGAGCGCACCGCAATGAACGGATTTGGCTTTGTACAGATCGTCGCACGGCTAGTGGGACCATCATTGGTTCACCGATTCGCTTCTTCACGCACCGGCATGTGCGCCCGCTATGCCCTGCGCGTTGCCGAGCGGGCCGAAGGCGCAGGCGTAACCCTGCTCACCGTCCACCCGGCGATCAAAGCCAAGCTCAAACCCGAATGGCTAGATGAATTGCGCAGGCGCACGGGTCGTGAATTGCGCGTAGAACCCGATCCCGGCCTTGCGCTTGAAGCGCCAAGTGCGCAAGTAATTGGGTCATGAGCAAATCTTCCAAACCCTGCCCCATCTGCAAGCGACCACGAACCGAGGAATTCACGCCCTTTTGTTCCAGCCGGTGCAAAGACCGTGATCTGGCGAAGTGGTTCGGCGACGGCTATGCCTTGCCCGGCCGACCAGCAGCTCCGGAAGAAATCGCGGGAGAGATCATCCGCGAAGAGCGCGACTGAAGCCGCGCTCCGGGAAAATCCGCCATTTCCTTCCCAAATACCCCTTGCCAAGCCCGCGCACCTTCGCCATAGGCGCGCTCTCACTCGCTCGCCGGTGTTTCAAGGCACCCGCGCCGCAGCGATGCCTCGGTAGCTCAGTTGGTAGAGCATACGACTGAAAATCGTAGTGTCGGTGGTTCGATCCCGCCCCGAGGCACCACTCCCTTTCTCTGTGCGCAGACCGATACGGCAAGATTGCCAATTCGCCCGCTTCCGACTATGGTAACCACTCTCGCCCCGGTCGCCCTTTTGCGCATTTGCAAGGCCAGCCGGGGCGCATGTATTTTTGCAGCAAGAAAGCAAAGCCCATGTCGCGTCGCCGCCAGATCTACGAAGGCAAGGCCAAGATCCTTTATGAAGGCCCGGAGCCGGGTACGATCATCCAGTATTTCAAGGATGATGCGACCGCGTTCAACGCGGAGAAAAAGGGCACAATCAATGGCAAGGGTGTGATCAATAATCGCATCAGCGAACATGTGTTCACCCGCCTTGCGCATATCGGGATCCCGACCCACTTTATCCGCCGCTTGAACATGCGCGAGCAACTTGTCCGGCAGGCCGAAATCATCCCGATCGAGGTGGTGGTGCGCAATGTCGCGGCAGGCTCAATCTGTAAACGGTTGGGTATGGAAGAAGGCGATCCCCTGCCCCACACTCTGATCGAATATTATTATAAAGACGATGCTCTGGGCGATCCGCTGGTTTCCGAAGAGCACATTGCGTGTTTCAACTGGGCCGGCCCGGAGGAAATGCAGGACATCGCCAGCATGGCGATCCGCATCAATGACTTCATGAGCGGCATGTTCGCAGCGATCGATATTCGCCTGATCGACTTCAAACTGGAATTCGGCCGCATATTCGATGGCGATTTCAGCCGCGTGATCCTGGCTGACGAGATCAGCCCCGACGGCTGCCGTCTTTGGGATATGAAGACAGGCGAGAAGCTCGACAAGGACCGTTTCCGGCGCGATCTGGGCGGCGAAAGCGAAGCTTATCAAGAGGTCGCGCGACGCCTTGGCCTGCTGCAGAATGACGACAACGGCCCCGGCGAAGTGTTCGATATGTCGAGCCATCGCAGCCGCCTGCGCGGGACGCCACCTCTTCCCAAGAAATAGGCCGCCCACAGCCTATTCGATTCAGTAATTTGTCAGCCTGTGCGAGGCAGGTAAGCATGCATCATGCGTTTGTTTGCCTCGTTAGCGACCCTTGTCGCAGTCGCCTTATCGCCCACGCCGTTGCTTGCGCAGGAAAGCGCGCCGGATGAGCCCGCTTGGGCATTCGAGGACAGCGACATTCCGGTCGACCCGGCATTCCGGTTTGGCGAGCTAGACAATGGCATGCGCTACATACTGCGGCAAAACTCTACGCCCGAAGACACTGCGCTGGTACGGCTGTATATCGGCTCCGGTTCGCTCGATGAAACTGATAGCGAGCGCGGCCTTGCGCACTTCGTGGAACACATGGCGTTCAACGGTTCAAAACGGATTCCCGAAGGCGAAATGATCCCTCTGCTCGAACGTGAAGGACTTGCGTTCGGGGCAGACACCAATGCCAGCACTGGCTTTGATCGTACGCTCTATATGCTCAATCTGCCGCGCAATGACGAGGACTTGCTGGAAACCGCGCTGATGTTGATGCGGGAGACCGCGAGTGAATTGCTGATCGAGCAGGAAGCGGTTGATCGCGAGCGCGGCATCATCTTGGCAGAACGGCGTGATCGCAACAATTTCGCATTCAAGGCAGCTGTTGACGGTTTTGAATTTGCTGCGCCGGACGCGCGGTTTGTCCAGCGCGTACCGATCGGAACGTTGGAGGTGCTCGAGAATGCCGACGCAGAGCATTTGCGCGGCTTTTACGAACGCACTTATGTGCCTGAAAACGCAGTGCTGGTGATCGTTGGCGATTACCCAGAGGAACTGCTCGAAGACCGCGTGAAGCACTGGTTTGCTGACTGGCAGGGTGGCGCAGAGCGAACCGATCCAATCACCGGGCCAGTCGACATCACCCGTACCAATGAAACCGACATCTATGTTGACCAGGCGCTCAACGAAACCGTCTCCGTCACGCGATACGCACCTTGGGAAGAGCGTAAAGACACGGTCGCAAATCGCCAACAGAACCTGCTGCGAGAGGTTGGTTACGGCATAATCAACCGGCGTCTAGCGACACTCGCGCGGGCAGAAAACGCACCTTTCAGAGCGGCAAGTTTTGGCACGAGCGATCTGTTCGAGGAAGCACGCTCTACGAGCCTGACTGTCACCACTTCAGATAACGAATGGCGCAGCGGAATGATTGCTGCCGGAACAGAGCTGCGCAAGGCGTTGCAGTACGGTTTCAGCGAAGCCGAGGTCGCCGAGCAAGTCGCACGTCTGCGCACAAGCATTGAGAACAGCGCTCGTTCTGCGAATACGCGCAGCAATGGTGCATTGGTCTCTGCCGCACTTGGTCTGGTGCAAGAGGAGAATGTCCCCTCCACACCGGAAAGCTCACTGGATCGCTTTGAAGCTTTCGCTGATGAGATTACGCCGGAGGTCGCATTCGCAGCCGTGCTGGCGGATACGGCTGAGCTGACTGACCCGTTGATACGGTATCAAGGCCGGACAGAGCCAGAAGGTGGCGCGGAAGGGCTAACCTCCGCATGGGCAGAGGTTGAAGCGGCAGTGATTACCGCGCCTGAATTCGCTGAAATGGCAGAATTCGCCTATCAGTATTTTGGCACTCGGGGTGACATCGTTTCCGACGAGACAGAGGAACGGCTCGGCATCCGCATGATCCGCTTCGCCAATGGCGTAATGCTCAATTTGAAACAGACCGATATCAACGAGGATCGCATTCAGTTCCGTGTGCAGCTCGATGGCGGCGACCTGCTGAATACCAAGGACGCACCGCTGACCACGGCATTGGTAAGTTCGCTGGCAGGCGGAGGTCTGGGCAAGCATTCACAAGACGAACTGGTCAGCATTCTGGCGGGCCGCAGCGTTCGCCTGGCGTTGTCTTCCGCCGACAAGGGTTTCCAGATGTCCGGAACCACGACCCCGCGCGATCTTTTGCTTCAGATGCAGCTGCTCACCGCAGGGATTACCGACCCGGGCTATCGCCCGGAAGCGATCGAACGTTTCCGCAGAGGTGTCGCGCAATTCTTCGCAAGCATGGATGCGACGCCGGGACAGGCGCTGGGCAACAATATCGGCGCAATCCTGTCTGATGGCGATCCGCGTTTCTCGCTTCAGTCTGAAGAAGCTTATAACGCGCTGTCATTCGATCGGTTGCGCGAAGACATCAGTGATCGTTTGGCCAATGGGGCGATCGAGATCGCCATGGTTGGAGATTTTGATCAGCAAGCAGCGATCGATGCTGTCGCAGCAACATTCGGCGCGCTGCCAGAACGCGAAGCCGAGTTCCAACCCCGCGAAGAAGCTCGTGAACGTACTTTCACCGCAGATCGTGAAACGCGCATCATCACGCATTCTGGCGAGCCAGATCAGGCGCTTATCCGGATTGTCTGGCCCACCACCGACGATACCGACCATGCAGAAAACATTCGTCTGAGCCTGCTTGCCCGCGTTGTCCAAATCCGCTTGCAAGAAGTGCTCCGCGAAGAGCTTGGCCAGGCCTATTCACCTGGCGCGAACAGTTCACTGTCGCGAACATGGCGCGATTACGGCACATTCGATATCAATGTCGCGGTTGATTATGAGCAAGTTGATGCAGCGAGCAGCGCGATCATGGGAATGATCGCGGGGCTGCGCGAAAGTGTGGTTTCAGACACGGTTGACAGGGCGCGCGCACCGCTGCTCGAACAGTATGACAATTTGCTCAAGACGCTGGGTGGCTGGATGTCGCTGGCAGACAATGCACAGAGTGAAGCGGAGCGGTTGGAACGGTATTTCAACGCACCAGACATGATCCGCGCAGTGACACCGGACGATATTCGTGGTGCAGCACAAACCTATCTCTCTCCGGATGAAGCAGTGCAGATCATCGTTGTTCCAAAGAGCGTTCAGGCTGAATAGTCGCATTTGCCGGTGGGCAACCACGTGCATCACGATTGCAACATGCACCCATCGCGCTATAGGGCTGCGCATATTGCGGGCACGCGCAAAGCCGCCATGCCCCACCAGAGGAGCTGCTCATGAAAGTCCGTGTCCTGGTTCGATTGAAGCCCGGAGTTCTCGACCCCCAAGGCCGCGCAGTCCACCATTCTCTTGAAGGGCTCGGTTTCGAAGGTGTTGAAGACGTGCGCATCGGGCGTGTTATCGAAATGGATCTGGCCGATGGTACAAGTGAAGCAGCCATCGATGATATGTGTCAGAAGCTGCTCGCCAACATGGTGATCGAGGATTACTCGATCGAAAAGCTCGGTCAGACGGAGCCCGCCTGATGTCTTTCCGCGCAGCTGTGATCACATTCCCGGGGTCCAATTGCGATCGGGACATGGCAGTGGCGATCGAGCAAGTCTCGGGTACCGCTCCCTTGCAGGTCTGGCATGGAGACGATGCCCTGCCACAAGGCCTCGACTTTATCGCGCTGCCTGGCGGTTTTTCCTACGGCGACTATTTGCGCTCTGGTGCCATGGCCTCGCGGAGCCCGATCATGAAAGCGGTGGTGAAAGCTGCCGAAGCAGGCGTGCCGGTCCTCGGCGTCTGCAATGGCTTCCAGGTGTTGACTGAGGCCGGTCTCTTGCCCGGCGCATTGATGCGCAACGCAGGCCAGAACTTCATCTGCCGAACGATGCCTTTGACGGTTGAAAACAACCAGACCCTGTTCACAAGCGCCTATGAAGCTGGTGAAACTGTCCGCATTCCGGTGGCACATCACGACGGTAATTTCTTCGCGGATGACGATACGCTGGACCGGATCGAGGGCGAAGGTCGCGTGGCGTTTCGCTACGCCGAACCGTGCAATGGCTCTCGCCGTGACATTGCGGGCATCCTCAATGCATCAGGCAATGTTCTGGGCATGATGCCGCACCCCGAACGTGCGATTGAAGACGTGCTGGGCAGCAGCAATGGCCGCCGCTTGTTTGAAAGCGTGATTGGAAGCCTGGTCAGCGCTTAGGCGCGTTGTTGATTGTGCCGCACGGCAAAGATCTTGCCGGCATCTTCGGCGGACATGGGCCTGCCGAAGTAGTATCCCTGGATCTTGTCGCAACCTAGCTCACGGATAAGCTTCGCTTGCTCGGGGGTTTCAACACCTTCAGCGGTGGTGGTCATTTCAAGACTTTGCGCCATCGCCACAACCGCACGGATAATCGCGAGGCTTTCTGCGCTTTGTTGTGCAGCGCCGATCACAAATGTTCGGTCAATCTTGATGGTCGAGAAACGCAGCTTGCGGATGTAACCCAGCGAAGAATAGCCTGTCCCAAAGTCGTCCAAGGCCACGCTGCAACCCAGAGCCATGACTTGCTCAAGCGCATTTCGCGCAACACTGGCATCGCGGACAAAGATGCTTTCGGTCACTTCGATCTCCAGCCTTTGTGGGCGAAGACCAATATCCCGACCGGAGCAGCCGTTTAGAACAGGGTTGAAGCAGTGATCAGAACTGCCACGATGGTCCAGACCACGGCGCTTTCCACGCCACCCGCCTTTGGGGCAAAGACCAGCAATGCGACCGACCACAGCAGACCGGACGCAACGGGCGTAACCAATTGGTACCGGAATTCCTCTTTGGTGATCCTGCGCTTGTTAGTGTCGGCCAAACCGTTGTCGAACCTCATGCCGCGCAGGTGTGCCCACTGCTCGTCCGCCGGATCATTCAGACCAAGAACTGCGGCAGTGGAAAAACGCATTGGTTCGTCAACAAAGGCAGATTCGTGCTCGCTCACGCCATCGCAGTTCACGCGGAAAGGTTATATTGCGGTAAATGCAGGCCTAATAATCGAATAGCCCGTCAGCCAAACGATCAAAATTGCTTCAGATTCGACCCTCGGCCGCCTTTTCCCAATTCTTGCCGTCAAAAGGCACGATTTTGGGAGCAAGCACCTCTGCATCATCGAGACAACGCAAGTTTACGCTCCAGTCATCCGGGTGCGAACGCGGCTGGTAGAAGCATTTGATACCGCAAGTCCTGCAAAAGAGATGTTCTGCCTCTTTCTTCCCGAAACGATAGCGCGCTTGCGCGTCAGGCGCGGCGATTAATACGAAGTCATCGTGCGGGATGAACAAGTGAACATAGGCAGTCTTGCTGCAGATCGAACAATTGCAATCCCACACTTCGGGGTTCGGGTCTGAAACAGCCGTGAAGCGCACTGCGCCACAATGACAACCGCCTGAAACCGAGACCTTTTCGCTCATTCAACAGTGACTGACTTGGCAAGGTTGCGGGGCTGATCGATATCCGTACCCTTCACACAGGCAACGTGATAAGCCAGCAGCTGAACCGGAATTGCATAGACCATAGGTGCGATTAGCGGGTGCACCCTGGGCATTTCAATGGTGGCCATGCAGCCCTCACCAGCCTCGGCCAGGCCTTTGGCATCAGAAATCAGCACGATCTTTCCGCCGCGCGCACGAACCTCTTCCATGTTGGAGACTGTCTTCTCAAACAACGGTCCTGACGGCGCGATAACGATGACCGGCACCTTTTCATCGATCAGAGCAATCGGGCCGTGCTTCATCTCGCCCGAAGCATAGCCCTCGGCATGGATATAGCTGATTTCTTTCAGCTTGAGCGCCCCCTCCATTGCGAGGGGGAAGTCCTGACCACGGCCGAGATAGAGCACATCGCGCGCTGGTGCAATTAGGTGCGCCATCGCAGCAATATCCTCGTCGTGATCAAGGGCTGCATTGAGCGAAGCCGGTACTTCGAGCAGGTGCTGAACCACCTCCTTCTCTTCCTCTCGGCTCATCCGACCTTTGGTCACCGCCATATGCGCCGCAAGCGCTGCAAGCACCGCCAATTGGCACGTGAATGCCTTAGTAGAGGCCACACCGATTTCTGGACCCGCATGCGTCGGAAGCAGCAGGTCCGCTTCACGCGCCATCGTGCTGGTCGGCACATTAACAACAACGCCGATGGTTTGCCTTGCCTGCTTGCAATGGCGCAGCGCCGCAAGCGTGTCTGCAGTTTCGCCGCTTTGAGAGATGAACAGCGCCAATCCGCCATCCTCCAGCACCGGATCGCGATAGCGGAACTCACTCGCAACATCCACGTCGACCGGGAGCTTCGCAAAATGCTCAAACCAGTATTTGGCCACCAAACCCGCGTAATAGGAGGTGCCGCAGGCAACTATGGTCAGCCGCTTGATGGCTGAAAGATCGAAATCGAACTGCGGCAAAGCGACTGAATTGTCTGATCGGCGCAAATAGGATGTGAGTGTTTGCGCGACGGCTGTTGGTTGTTCGAAAATCTCTTTCTGCATGAAATGGTGAAAATTGCCCTTCTCGACCGCAGCAGCGGATGCACCCGAATGGCGCGTTTCGCGCTCAACGGGATTGTTTTCTGCATCGAAGATTTCTGCACCCTCTTGCGAAATGACTGCCCAGTCACCTTCCTCCAGGTATGAAATCTGCTGAGTCAGATGGGCCAGCGCCAGCGCATCAGAACCAAGGTACATTTCACCATCGCCGTACCCGACAACAAGCGGTGAACCCAATCGCGCGCCGATCAGAATATCAGGGAATCGGCGAAACGTAATTGCAAGCGAAAAAGCACCCCGAAGCTTTGGCAAAACCTCTGCTACAGCCTCCTGAGGTGTGAGCCCGTTTTCTATCCGCACCGAAATGAGATGGGCGACTATCTCCGTATCCGTTTCGCTCTTGTATGTGCGATTTTCACCTTTCAGCTCATCCCGCAGAGACTTGTAATTCTCGATAATGCCATTGTGAACCAATGCCAGTTCATCGGTCATGTGCGGGTGGGCGTTACTTGTCGTCGGGGCACCATGCGTTGCCCAACGCGTGTGGGCGATCCCGACGGATCCGGCGGCCGGTTCTGCGCCTAGTACCTCGACCAGATTGGCAAGTTTGCCCGATGCCCGGCGGCGCACCAGCTCACCATCACTGATTGTGCACAGGCCCGCGCTGTCATAACCACGATATTCCATTCGGCGCAGACCTTCGACCAGTCGATCAGCGACCGGATCCGATCCGACTATTCCAATAATACCGCACATTGTTCTGACCCTGAATTGCTGTTTCGGATATGGCGGCGCTAGCGACCACGCCCTTAACTAGAGATTGCCCTTACTTGTATTGGCCCCTGCTTCAAGCCATCTCTTTGTCGCCAGTGCTTTGATGCCAAAGAAAAATGCCAGCGCCAATGATTATACATGCACCGATCAAAGTGATTACATCAGGCACATCGCCAAAAAACCACCAGCCAAGAATAGTCGCAACCAACATCTGAATGTAGGATGCCGGCGCCACCTGGGATGCGCCGGCGCGCATAGTCCCGAGATAGACGAGCCAATGCGCCGTCGTTGCAGTCAGAGCCACGAAGGCACAACGCAGCACGACATCGAACTGGGGCCACGAGATCGACAGTTCATCAATCGCAGAATACTCGCCAGCGATGGTCGCCATGATCAGGATTGGGGCAGCGATAACAGCCATATAGGCCTGCATCGCCAAAGCGCTGCCCGTGCCCGCAGATGCCCGGTTTGCAATAATCATCAATGAGAAAAACACAGCGGAAATCAACGGCAGGATTGCAAGCCAACCAATCTCAGCCAGATTGGGTCTGAGAATAAACGTCACACCGACCAATGCGGCAATGCATGCCGCCCAAACCGCTCTGTTCACTTTTTCGCCCAACAAAGGCCCGCTCAACACTGCTGTCAGCACGGGCGAGAGGAAGGTGATCGCCATTGTTTCCGCCAGAGGCATTACGAAGATCGCGGAGAAAAATGCCAAAGATGCGCCCGCGAGACAGAGGCCACGTGCGACTTGCAGCCAAGGCTTGTTCGGACGAAAGCCGGCTTTGCCTTCGCTCAGCCCAAGCAATGCACTGAGCGCAATGGCACCGATTGTGAAGCGCAGGGCTGCGACGGCTGTCACTGGCCAATCGCCTGCCATGCTTTTTAGCACCGCATCACCCACCGAAAGTGTGGCAAAGCCAATAACTGCAAGCAGAATCCCGGAACGCGTATCTTGCAATCTTCGCCAATCAGTTTGTGTGTTCAGGCCAGTCGTGGTTGATAGACATAATTCATGCCTGGGCAAGCCGATTTCGTCTTGGGCAAGCCTCGCTCAAAGCCACGCTGCCATAGGCGGCAATCTTAGGAAAATAATAAGGTTTCCCATTTATTCACCATTCATCGAGAGGCACTGTTCGCGAATTGTGGACATGCCGAATTGGAATTGAATCAGCCGCTTGGGGGCCAAGGAATGAGCGCATTCGGCAAAAAGACCGGACCTGGGGGAATGAAGCCCGGGGCACGTCCATCTTTTGGCGTTGCACGACCAATGAAGTCGGGCGAGAAAGCTGATGCCGAAGGGTCCGAAGAAAGGGGCGGCAATCAGTTCCCGCCGCTTCCGAACGGTGGTGGCTCGGCTGAGCCGGCGCCCGCCGCGCCTAAACCAGCGCCATCATCTGGCAATCCCAATTACGACGCGATGGCGCGCCTGTCTGAGCGCATGAATGCAACACATGCGACTGATTCGGAAGTCGGTGGCTTCGAAGCCAGCATTCACAAGATCAAAGAGCAAGTGCTGCCACGTTTGCTTGAACGTGTCGACCCCGAAGCCGCGGCCACGCTGACCAAGGATGAACTGTCGGAAGAATTCCGCCCGATCATCATGGAATTGCTCGCAGAGCTTAAGGTCACTCTGAACCGCCGCGAGCAATTCGCACTTGAGAAAGTACTGATTGACGAATTGCTGGGCTTTGGCCCGCTCGAAGAATTGCTCAACGACCCCGATGTTTCGGACATCATGGTCAATGGCCCGCAGCAGACCTACATCGAGAAAAACGGTAAGCTGAAGCTGGCCCCTATCCAGTTCCGCGATGAAAGCCACCTGTTCCAGATCGCGCAGCGTATCGTGAACCAGGTTGGTCGCCGCGTTGACCAGACCACCCCACTCGCCGATGCCCGCTTGAAAGACGGCTCGCGTGTCAACGTGATTGTGCCGCCACTGTCGCTCAAAGGCACAGCCATCTCGATACGTAAGTTTTCCGAGAAGCCGATCACCTTGGACATGCTCAAGGAATTCGGCTCGATGAGCGATAAGATGTGTACCGCGCTGAAGATCGCTGGAGCTAGCCGGATGAATATTGTCATCTCAGGTGGTACGGGTTCGGGTAAAACAACCATGCTCAACGCCTTGTCGAAAATGATCGACCCGGGCGAGCGTGTTCTGACCATTGAGGACGCGGCGGAGCTTCGCTTGCAGCAGCCCCACTGGCTTCCGTTGGAAACCCGTCCACCCAACCTCGAAGGCCAAGGCGCGATCACCATCGGCGACCTGGTGAAGAACGCCCTCCGTATGCGCCCGGACCGTATCATTCTGGGTGAGATTCGTGGCGCGGAATGTTTCGACCTTCTCGCCGCCATGAACACCGGCCACGACGGCTCCATGTGTACGCTTCACGCCAACAGTCCGCGCGAGTGCCTGGGCCGTATGGAAAACATGATCCTGATGGGCGACATCAAGATCCCGAAGGAAGCTATCTCGCGCCAGATCGCGGAATCGGTTGACCTGATTGTTCAGGTGAAACGTCTGCGCGACGGTTCACGCCGCACGACCAACATCACCGAAGTTATAGGGATGGAAGGCGACGTGATCGTGACCCAGGAACTGTTCAAGTTCGAGTATCTGGAAGAGAGCGACGACGGCAAGATCCTTGGCGAGTTCCGCTCAAGCGGCTTACGCCCTTACACGCTGGAAAAGGCGCGTCAGTACGGCTTTGATCAGGCGTATCTTGAGGCTTGCCTGTAAGGATAGCGGTCTATTGCGAGAATAGAGCTGTCGGCAACGAGAGCGCCAACAGGCCCCCTCCGATGATCGCGCATGCCAGAAACACGAGAGTCCACGGCACCCATCCCACACGATCGAGCCGCGCTAGCCGCTCGCGCCGCGAACGCAGACGGTCCATAATCAGTGCAAAAATCGCCACGGCAATGAAAACTCCTCCTAAAAGAGCGACTTGATGGGCTTCGCTGGCGAATAGAAACGGGTTTGAATTTTTCACAGGGCGCATTTGGAGGCACTGAAGACGAAGAGCAATGCTTTCCGCGCTTGCGTCACCTTTCAACCGCCTTACAGCGGAAGCGTGACCAGCGAAGCCCCTGCCCAACGCCCCATGTTTGCCTTGCTGATCAGGCTTGCCGCGGCTGCAACACTGTCGGTGATGGTAGCACTGGTCAAACTGGCGAGCGAAAGCGGCCTGTCACTGCCAGAGATATTGTTTTGGCGACAATTGCCAACAATCCCGATCATTCTCTTGCTCTTCTGGAGCACAGGTAAACTGTCGCAACTGCGATCGAAGCGCCTTGGACAGCATGGCATGCGCGCTGCACTCGGGATCGGTGGCATGTTCCTGAATTTCGGTGCAGTCACATTGCTGCCTCTGGCAGAAGCTACCAGTTTCAACTTCACTTCAGCCATCTGGGCAGTCATCCTGTCCGCACTGATCCTGCATGAGAAAGTCGGGCTTTGGCGGTGGGGCGCGGTCGCGCTTGGCTTTGCCGGTGTCCTGGTGATTGCACAGCCCGGCAGCGGTCAGGTCCCTGTGTTCGGTGCCAGCGTTGCATTGGGTGCCGCGTTCATGATCGCGCTAATCTCTATCTATATCCGCGACCTGACCAAGACCGAGGGCTCGCTGACGATCGTATTCTATTTTGCATTGTTTTCACTGCTAGCACTGGCGATCCTCTTGCCATTTTTCTGGCAGACCAAGTCTGCCGAGCAGTGGTTTTACCTCATCGCTTTGGGCGTCAGCGGCCTGCTGGGGCAATATTTGCTGACCAGTGCCCTTCGATATGGAAGTGTGTCGAGCGTGATCGTGATGGATTACTCCGCGCTGATCTGGGCCGCACTGCTAGGCTGGTCGCTGTTTGATCGCTTGCCTCCGGCAACGACCTGGCTCGGCGCACCTTTGATCGTCGGAGCCGGCTTGCTGATCGCATGGCGGGAACAGCAGTTGAATATCGCCAGAAATCGATCTCACACGATCGAGCCATCCTAGCCGCTCGCGCTGCGAATGCAGCATATCGATGGAGTGAGGCAGCGGAGCGATGATCCACAGATCGCAGGTGGTTTGCGTCACGAATGATTGCTGCTGTTGCCGTGGCGTTCGGGTGGCGACTTGGCGCACCCGTAAGCAAAGGATACGCAAACTATGCGCAAGACGCTGATTGTAGCTGCGCTGGCAGCAATGACTTTGGCCACCGCCGCATGCAACACTGTGCGCGGCGTGAGTGACGACCTCAAGTCGGTCGCCGACGCGGTTGACGAAGAAACTTAAGCTTCGTCTATCCGGCGACACACCAGAATCAAGTTATTGGCGGGCAATTCGTAGCGGTTTGCTCGCCTGAAACCCGTTTGCGAAGCAAGTCTGTCGACGTCGATTGTCGAGCGCAGCCCCCATCGCGGATCGCGTGCCTTCAGACTTGCATCGAATCCCAGATTCGACTGCGCAGTCTCCACATCCGGTTCAACATAAGGTCCGTATAGGATCAGTGGCGCAGTACCCGTCAGCAATCGCGCGGCGCCCGCAAACAATCCCTCGCTCGCTTCCCATGGGCTGATGTGCACCATATTGATGCATAATATCGCATCAGCCTGATCAGTCGGCCACTGATCGGATAGCGCATCGAGTTGCAAAGGCGGGCGAAGGTTGGCGCTCCCTTCATCGTCCCGCCACGCCTCGATTGATGCGCGCGCCTCCTCGCTGGGGTCGCTGGGTTGCCAGATCAGATCGGGAAATCGCGACGCAAAATAAACAGCATGCTCACCGGTTCCACTCGCCACTTCGAGCACAGTGCCGGACGCAGGCAATTCCTTTGTCAGAACTGCTGCGATGGCATCACGGTTGCGCAAAGTGGCGGGCGCATACTTCTTCACAAGCGGCGCTAGCTGACCTGCCGCTCCTGCCCAGCCCAATAAGGCTCGCGCAGCTGCCGGCGCAGGATCTTTCCGGACGGGTTTCGCGGCATTTCAGCGATCACATCAACACTTTTGGGCGCTTTGAATGCGGCCACGCGTTCGCGCGCATAAGCGATGATGTCACCTGCCTCGACATTGTGGCCAGGCTTGCAAACCACGCATGCCTTGACCTCTTCACCCCATTGCTCGCTTGGCACGCCGATCACAGCAACTTCGGCGACTGCCGGGTGGCCGAAGATCGCGTTCTCGACCTCGGCCGGATAGACGTTTTCTCCGCCAGATATGATCATGTCCTTGATACGGTCTTGAATATAGATGTAGCCGTCTTCGTCCATGATCGCCGCGTCACCGGTGTGCAGCCAGCCATCCGCATCAATCGTTTCGCGCGTCGCATCGGGAAGTTGCCAGTATCCCGCCGTGTTCGAAGGTGACTTGACGCAAACCTCGCCGATCTCGCCCAGCGGCACCTCCTTGTTGTCAGGGCCGCGCACTTGAATCTCTGCACCCGGCACGGCCTTGCCCGCAGAGCGCATCCGCTGGTTGCCTTCGAGCGTGTGATCTGCGGGTGGCAGGATCGAGATCGTGCCCGATGTCTCAGTCATGCCGTAGGCCTGCAGGAACCCGGCATTTGGCATGGTTCGCACGGCTTCTTTCAAAAGTTCCAACGGCATCGGCGCAGCGCCATACATCAGATATTTCAGCGCGCTGAAATCGGTTTCTGCCGCGCGCGGATGTTGTACCACCATTTGCAGGGCTGCCGGTACGATAAACATATGCGTGGCGCCATTCTCGATCGCTTCGAGTACGCCCACAGGCGTGAATTCTGCTTGTATGAGCGTGCGGATGCCGTTGACGATGGCAATGTTGACGAGGCCCGTCCCGCCAATATGCGAACACGGCATGGCGACCAGCATACACTCGCCACCTTCATAGAAATTCCATTCCAGCCCCGCTTCATTGCCCGGGTTACGCAGACCCAGCAAATTGGCGTTGGACAACATCACACCTTTGGGATTGCCGGTGGTTCCCGAGGTATAGAGCTGCAGTACGGGCTCGTCGTCGCCGACCCGCTCGTGCTCGCCCGGTTCGGTGGCTGCAATTGCCCTGCGCGTTTGCGCTTCGCCCATGACGATTGGATTGGCTGGCAATTCAGAAGCGATCTTCGCGGCAGTCTCTGTAAAATCCTCACCGGTAAAGACGATCTTCGCGCCTGTATCCTTCAGGATATAGGCGATCTCCGGTGGGGCCAACCGCCAGCCAACCGGTACCATCACAACACCTACGCGCGCAGAAGCAAGATAAAGCTGGCAATAAAGGTCAGAGTTCTTGCCAAGCCAAGCAACCCGATCTCCCTTGGTCACACCATTTGCCGCCATAAGCGCGATGATACGGCGCGTATTCTCCTCAAGCTGAGAATAGCTTGTCGTTCGACCTTCCTGCTCAAGTGCTGTGTCATCAGGGCGTGCGCGGGCCCAGAAATTCAGGATGTCGTCAAAATTGATGAAGGCGTGATAGGCATTCTGGCCCATGGCGTGATCTCTCCCCGTGATCCTCTTTTCAAGGACTCTAAGAGAAAACGCTCGGTGGGCAAACTGTTCCTTTGATCTGCTCTAGCTCCAGCGGCCCTGCGCGCGTGCCCTGCCCTCCCGGATCACCAACCACAGGAACAACCCAAGCGGGCCAGCCATTAGCGTGAAGAACAGGATCGGCGCTTGCAGGAAGCGCGAAAAGTCCTTTGCATCGGCATCGCGTGCGATCCAGATACCTACGAACAGATCAAACGCCAGATAGTGGATCCAGCCAACCGTAATACCGCCATCGCTGGCAAAGACCGCGCGGACACCTTCGATGCTGCTGAAATTGGCTGAACCATCGCCACCAACCGCGTCAAATGTGCCTGTCATGATCCCGATCAGGCCAAAAGCGTAGGTGAGGCTCAGACCGCCCACCATCAGGTAAAGAAGAGCGCTGAGCAAGGCCGGCCATCGCGGCAGAAACACTAGCGCGACCCAAGCGATGAGCGCGACCATATTGGCAGCACCGAAAATTGCGTCCCAGTTCATTCACTCTCTCCCGATTTTACCCACTGGCGCGCGCATCGCACAATCTGGTCATGCGTATGCGTAAACCTGCCCGATGCCTTTCGGCCCGCAAAACCCAGCGCTGCCTGCGCCACCACTCGGGCATCGATAGATCGGTAGTCGCGATATTTCCCGCCCAGAAATGGATCGATCAGGGGCGCAATCAATTGCCCGATACCTTCGCCGGTTCGCTGGTCATTCTCTCTGGGACCGCGCAACAATCCCGGTTGCAAAAGGTCCAGACGCTTGAAGCCGATCCTGGACAGCTCTGCTTCAGTCTCACCCTTGACCCGTAGGTAGAAGTTCTTGGCGCGTGCATTGGCGCTGATGGAGCTGACCGCAACCATCCGGGTCACTCCCGCATCTTTGGCGGCGCGAGCTGTTTTGATGACAAGATCATGATCAATCGCGCGAAATGCCTCTTCGTCACCACCCACCTTTTTCATTGTCGTACCGAGAGCGCAGATCAATGCTGTGGGTCGCAATGCCTCGAACACGTCGCCCCATTTCTCAAGTTCGGCAACGAACAATTCCATCCGCGCGCCATGCGGCAGCTTAACTTCGCGACGTGCAATCGCCACCAGTCGTACGTCAGGCCTGCCGATGCATTCTTCGATCACACGCCGACCGACAAGGCCCGTTGCACCCACTAGCGCTACACGAAGTGGCTCAAACATTGGTCAATCCGCTCGGTCGTTCCCCATAGATTGCGGCACAACGCTCAATCGCGAAACGGTCGCTCATCCCGGCAATGAAGTCAGCAATCATCCGCGCACGTTGAGGGTTTTCAGCAGGAAGATTCGCTTTCCATTCTTCCGGCATAAGGCTGGCGTCCTGAGCATAAGCTTCAAACAGTTTTGCCACCACCTCGTGCGCGCGCTTAGCGGCTGCCACCTGATCCGAATGGTAGTAAAGCTTGGCGTACATGAACTCTTTGAGGCCGCGCTCTTGCTCTGCGAAGGATGGCGAGAATCCACCGAGCTGGCGCCCTGCCCCACGCACTTCTTCAACCGAACCAATTCCGGCAACCTGCGCCTTGGTATGGGTGATGACATCATTGACCATCAGCCCGATCTGATCGCGCACCAGCTCGCGCTGCAACCGGTCACGCGGCGCATTGGGGTAACGCCTTTCAACCGCGCGCCATTGGTCCTTCAACAGATCAAGTTCGAGTAGATCTTCAAGCGCCAGGAAACCCGCGCGCAGCCCATCATCAATGTCATGATTGTCGTAAGCGATGTCATCCGCCACTGCTGCAACCTGCGCTTCCAGCGAAGGCCACTGCTCGAACTTAAGCGGGAAAGCCTCGTCCAGCTCCGCCAGAGCCCAGTTTGGGGCTTCGATCGGCCCGTTATGCTTGGCCAGTCCTTCAAGCAGATCCCAGGTCAGATTGAGACCGTCATGGCCGGGATACGGGCTTTCAATCCGCATGATCGTGCGCAACGATTGCGCATTGTGGTCAAATCCGCCGTGGCGCTCCATCGCTTCGCACAAAGCATCTTCGCCTGCATGTCCAAACGGCGGGTGGCCCAGATCATGCGCCAAACACAGTGCTTCAGTCAGGTCTTCATCAAGTCCAAGACTGCGCGCGATCACCCGCCCGATTTGCGCGACCTCAAGACTATGCGTCAGCCGCGTGCGATAATGATCGCCCTCTGGTGAGATAAATACCTGCGTCTTCGATCGAAGCCGCCGGAAACTCATCGAATGGATGATCCGATCCCGGTCGCGCTGGAATTCGCTTCGCGGACCACGCGCGCCGGCGCGCTCTTGCGGAAATTCGCGACCCCGACTGATTTCAGGATTGGCTGCGTATGGCGCTCTCATTGCCCGCAGCGACTAAGTTAACCGCGCGCCCGCGACAACAGGAACAATAAGGCAACACCGTTTAGCTGTGTGGATTATCGCGACGAAGCGTCGCCAATATCACCCCTCGGGCTCCGCAGGCATCAGCTGTTCAATCCATTGGCGCAAGTCATCGAAGCTTTGCGCGGCATGTTCCTGCTGCGGAATGTGACCGATTTCTGGATAAGCGACAAAAATATTGTTCGGAAGATGCTGCGCGTACCATTCACCCGCGGCGAGGGGTATCAACGCATCTTCTTCCCCCCACATGACCAATGTTGGAACCTCCAATGCCTCAATCTGCTCCTCCGAATAGACCACTCGCGGCGTAGCGAAACGCTGCATCGTTGCCTGCCGGTTGCCGGGCAAACGTGCGAGCTCCCAATAGCGGTCAATCTCAGCATCGGTCACAATGTCCTGGTTCGAGACTGATTGTGAAAGGCTTCGTTCGAAGATCGAGCGCGGCATGAAGTGGCGCGCCACGTCCCGCAGTACCGGCGTTTGCGCGATGCGGAAACCGAGCGGCGGCGGCCCATCACGCTCGATTGGCGCGCCGCTGGCATCGACCAGAACCAGCCCGGCCAACCGATCCGAATGCTCAAGCGCGTAACCAGCTGAAATCCATCCGCCCATGGAATTACCGCCAAGAATGAATTCCTCCACGCCAAGTGCATCCGCAACAAGGCCTACGTCCTTGGTGAAACTCGCCAGGGTATAGTCTTCATCGGGAGCAGCACCTGTCAGCCCATGCCCGCGCTGGTCATACCGGATCACGCGATAGTCAGCCTTGAGCGCCTCTACCCACGGTTCCCATGTGTGCAGATCCGCATTCGAACCGTGCAGCAAGATGATCGGCATACCATCACACGCGCCTTCGTCGCGCAGATGAACGGTAAGACCATTGGAAAGCTCGACAAATTGCGAGGGCTCGCCTCCGTACTTGGCACGCATCTCCGTGGCATCTGTGTCTGGCGTTCGGAAGAACAGGAAAGCGATCACCAACAAAGCGACCAGTACGCCAAGAATTCGCAGCACCCACTTCATCCGAAACTCTCCACAAACAACTCAGCGCTTGGTGTGACAGCTAAACCCATGGAAATGCAAGCATAGGGAAATATCAGCGACCATACGAAGCCGCTTGAAGCGTGGGTAAACGACGAATTCGACGAGAAGAAAACACGACAATACGTCGCATCTACACTTTTGACCTTGTTAACAATCGCCTGCCAGATGTGTGCACGCGTAGCTTGGAATGCGTATACAATCACGGGAGGTCTTCCACTTGGCTGGTATCTTGGGCTACGCGCTACTTCCGTTTGCCCTGTTTCCTGTGACCTTTCTTTTGATCTATTCCAGTGCCAATGGAGTGAGCGATCTCGACGAACTATCCTACGGGTTGGCGGTTCTTGTCTGGCTCGCCTGCCAATTCTTTTTGGCGGCGATTTTCATCCCTTGGGCGAACAGCTGCCTAGGGGAAATCCGCAACCAAAGATACTTTGAGCCGGAAGGCTCCGACCCACCGGCCTAGTCCAGAAACGTCTCAAAGGCGCAGCTACCGCCAGCGCGAACGAGCACTTCCAGCGCTTCACGATCTTCAACGCGTTCAAGCCGTGTCAACGCCTCCCGCCCGCTTAACGGAACGACATCCTCGCCCTCTTCAGGCCCCAACCGTTCAAGTTTTCTTAGTTGAGGCAGTGTCAGTCGGTCGACCATCTTGGGTGCCATGCATTCGGCCATTTCCGGGCTGACACCGGCGTCTGTCAGAGCTCGCTCTACGCGCCGCTCAGTCACACGGTCGAACGCGCCGAGGTAATACGCCGCACCGACACCAGCCGCGATCAATAGAAGAAAGATCAGGAGTTTTCGCAAGCGGTTCGCAACCTAATCCAGCGCCTTCACGATCTCTTCGACCATCTTCTTTGCATCGGACAGCAGCATCACTGTCTGGTTCATGTAGAACACGTCATTGTCCACGCCGGCATAGCCCACGCCGCCCATGCTGCGCTTGATGAAGAATACCTGCTTGGCCTTGTCCACGTCGAACACCGGCATGCCGTAAATCGGGCTGCTCTTGTCCGTTTTCGCTGCCGGGTTCACCACATCATTCGCGCCAATGATGAAGGCGACATCGGCCTGCGCAAATTCGCTGTTGATGTCTTCGAGCTCAAAAACCTTGTCATAGTCGACGCTGGCCTCCGCGAGCAACACGTTCATGTGCCCCGGCATACGTCCCGCCACAGGGTGGATCGCGAATTTAACTTCCACACCCTTTTCTTCGAGCATGTCGCACATTTCGCGCAATGCGTGCTGCGCCTGCGCCACTGCCATGCCATAACCCGGTATGATAATAACCTTCTCTGCCTGCTCCAGCATAAAGGCGGCATCTTCCGCGCTTCCTTGTTTGTATGGGCGCGCTTCGCGGGCTTCGCCGCCGCCGCTCGAATCATCCGCGCCAAATCCGCCTGCGATTACGCTGATGAAGCTGCGGTTCATCGCGCGGCACATGATGTAGCTCAGGATCGCGCCTGAAGAGCCAACCAGCGCGCCGGTGATGATCATCGCCGTATTGCCCAGCGTGAAACCCATCGCCGCCGCGGCCCAGCCCGAATAGCTGTTCAGCATCGACACCACCACCGGCATATCCGCCCCGCCGATCGGGATAATCAGCAGAAAGCCGATCAGGAAAGCCGCGATTGTGATGTAAATGATCAGCTGGCCTTCACCACCTCCGCCTGCTCCGGACATCGCATAGGCGGCGATCATTCCAAGGATCCCAACAAGCGTGCCCAGATTGATCACATGGCGCATGGGCAGCAGGATCGGATTGCCGCTCATCCGGCCAGAGAGCTTCAGGAACGCAATGACAGAGCCGGAGAATGTGATCGCACCGATCGCGATCCCCAGCCCCAATTCAACCCGGCTGACCATCAAGATCTGTCCTGCTGCATCGGTTATCCCGAATGATGCCGGATCAAGCCAGGCCGCAAGGCCCACCACGACAGCTGCCAGACCGACCAGTGAGTGGAAGCCCGCAACCAGTTCCGGCATGGCCGTCATGGCGATTTTGCGCGCGACAGTCACGCCGATGACCCCGCCAAGGGACATGGCTATCCCGATTTCGGCGATATTGGCGATCTCATGCGTTACCAGTGTGGTGACAACTGCGATCAGCATGCCGAGCATGCCATAGCGGTTGCCCGCGCGGCTAGACGCCGGGCTGGATAGTCCGCGCAACGCAAGGATGAAGAACACGCCTGCAATCAGATAGGCCAGCATCGCCCACGCAGGGGTCCCTGCGCCATCAGCAGCACTCGCGAGAATGGAGAAGCTCATCACTTCTTCTCCTTCTTCTTGTACATTGCCAGCATGCGCTCCGTGACGGCAAAGCCGCCAAAGATGTTCACGCTCGCAAGTACCACGCCAAACAAGCCAAGATATTTGGCCGTCACGCTACCCGCTTCAGCCGAGGCGATTAACGCGCCAACGATAATCACACTGGAAATCGCATTGGTCACTGCCATAAGCGGCGTGTGCAGTGCTGGCGTAACCGACCAGACCACGTAATAGCCGACGAAGCACGCCAGCACGAAGATCGAGAGGATTGAGATAAAGTCCATTATCCGTTCTCCTTCAGTCTCTTATTCACAACCTCGCCGCCTTGCGTCAGGCGCACGGCATCGCCGATTTCCTCGTCAAGCACCGGTTTGCCCGCTTCCTTATCCCAGAACGCGCTGAGGAAATTGAACAGATTGCGTGCAAACAGCGCCGAGGTGTCGGGCGCGAGATGTGCGGGCGTATTCGAATAGCCCATGATAGTGACACCGTGGCGCACCACCAGTTTGTCGGGCTTGGAGCCTTCGACATTGCCGCCTTGAGCGACAGCCAAGTCGAAGATCACACTGCCCGGCTTCATGCTCTTGATCTGCTCGTCTCTGATCAGTCGCGGCGCTGCGCGGCCCGGGATCAGCGCCGTTGTGATCACAATATCCTGTTTGGCGATATGGCCGGACACCAGTTCGGCTTGCGCCTTCTGGTATTCCTCGCTCATCTCGGACGCATAACCGCCCGCACCTTCACCTTCGATCCCCTCGACGCTTTCAACGAAAATCGGCTTCGCGCCCAGCGACTGGATCTGTTCCTTGGTAGCGCTACGTACGTCAGTAGCAGAGACTTGCGCACCCAAGCGCTTGGCCGTAGCAATCGCCTGAAGCCCGGCAACGCCCACGCCCATGATAAAGACGCGTGCAGCCTGCACCGTACCCGCAGCAGTCATCATCATCGGGAATGCGCGGCCATATTGGTTGGCCGCAGCGATCACAGCTTTGTAGCCGGAAAGGTTCGATTGGCTGGAAAGCACATCCATGCTCTGCGCACGCGTAATGCGCGGCATGAATTCCATGGAAAGCGCTTCGAGCCCAGCCTTCGCATAGGCCTCGACACGGTCTCTTGCACCAAATGGATCGAAAGTCGCCGCCACCCATGCGCCTGGCTTGGCGCCATTGAGCAGTTCTAGATCCGGAGCCTGCACGCCCAGCACGATATCCGCGCCTTTGACCGTGTCCGCAGCCGAGCCCACACTCGCGCCAGCCTCGGCATAGTCTGCATCACTGATAGAGGCGGTGTCGCCTGCGCCGCTTTCGACAGCGAGCTCTGCGCCAAAACCGGCGAATTTCTTGACTGTCTCAGGCGTGATCGCCACGCGCCGCTCTCCGGCTGCGCGTTCCTTCAATACCGCGATGCGCAATGCCACAAGCTTATTCGGCAATCAGCATGATTACGAACAAAGTGATCACTGCAATGATCGGAATCGACCATTTAAGCAAGGAAATGAACCCGCCGTAGGTCTTATTGACTGATTTCATGTCATGCGAAGCCATCAAGTTTGATCCTTTTTCAGAGGTTTGCTTACAATGCGGGGATTTGCCCCGTTTGTTGAATGATCCGTTCCGTATCGAAGCATCGAACCAAGCTCAAGCCCCTCACTACTCTCAGCCCTCAAAATACAGCAACGCTACACTCGATCACTTATTAGGGCAACGACCTATAAAGCCGGGCTTTATCCAATTTGAGATACGATAGCATTAATAAGGTCTTTACCCCTAGCTCTTATTCTCGCGTTTTGTTTCACGGCGGGACGAAATTGAACAATGGACACGGGCGATAGCCGCATTCTGATGCTGATCGACGATGAGCCTGCGCAATGCCGGTTGATCAGCGCGCTTGCCGCACGCGAAGGCTGGCGCACCATTGTTGCGCCTAATTCAGACACTGCCATCGCATTACTTGGCACCCGTGACGGGATGCAAACTGCCGCCATCATCCTTGACCAATGGGTGCCGGGCGACGATGCCTGTCAATTGATCGAAGAATTAAAGCGTAGACGCCCCGCTCTGCCAATTCTGATGCTGACGACCAGCACCTCACCGCTGCTTGCAGTCGAAGCCATGCGCGCAGGCGCAACCGACTATCTGATCAAGCCGGTCGCGCCCGATCGCTTGCTAGAGGCGCTGCGCAGCGCAACCGAAGGCGAAAAGGCACAGGACGAGCTTCAGCCGCTGGCAGAAAAGCTCAATGCCTCGCTCGATTTCGATGCCATGGTCGGAACCGCCCCAAAATTTCGCACTGCGCTGGCTCAGGCAGCCAAAGCTGCGCGAGGTCACAACCATGTCTTGATCGAAGGCGAGGCAGGCACTGGCAAGGAAATGCTGATGCGCGCGATGCATGCAGCAAGTCCGCGTAGCAAAGCGCCATTCCGCATCATCAACCTCGGCGGAGTTCCGGCAACTTCTGTCGAGTCCGTCCTGTTCGGACATGAGCCAGGAGCCTTTGCCGGCGCGTTCGATCGTCAGATTGGCGCTCTGCAACAATGCGATGGCGGCACGCTGGTTCTGGACGAGATCGATCGGATCATTGAGGCAGTGCAAAGCAAGCTTCTGGAAGTATTGACCAGCGGCATTGTGCGCCCGCTAGGCGCGACACACGGTTTCCGCGTCGACGTGCGTTTGCTGAGCGCCGGCAATCTGCCGTTGAAGCAGCTCGCACAGAATGGCCAGTTTGATACGGACCTCGTCGAGAGACTGGCGCAAACAACAATCAAATTGCCTGCATTGCGGGAGCGGGCAGGCGATATTCCCGCCCTCACCCGCCACTTCCTGTCGCGCATTGGCGAGCAGCCAGGCCTGAGACACCTGTCTATTTCGGATGGCGCGCTATCACTGCTCAAAGCCTATGATTGGCCGGGCAATGTGCGGCAACTGCAGGCAGTGCTGTTCCGCGCAGCAGTGTTCTGCGACAAGCAAACGTTGACCGCAGAGAGCTTCCCGCAGCTCAGCGAATTGCTAGGCGAACCGGTCGACACCGACAGCAGTATTCAGGACGGCGCAGGAGTGATGCTTTACACCGAGGACGGCAACCTTCGCGCGCTGGAAGAGATCGAGGCAGACGTTATCCGCTTGGCAATCGGCCATTATCGCGGTCGCATGACCGAAGTCGCACGCCGCTTGGGCATTGGCCGTTCGACGCTCTATCGCAAGCTTTCAGATCTGGGCATCGACAACGCAGCGTGAATTGCCTAGCCCGTGCGGCATGGCAAAACTCAAAGACAAAATCTGTGTAGTCACCGGCGGAGCAAGCGGCATTGACCGTGGCACCTGTGACGCATTTGCGCGCGAAGGTGCGCGCGCGATCCTGACTGATATCGATGAAGAAGAAGGCATAAAAGCTGCCGCAGAAATCGGCTGCGAATTCTTTGCGCTCGACGTGCGTGACAAAGCGCAATGGGCTCGGCTGGCCTATGCTTATCCGCAGATCGATGTTCTGTTCAACAATGCCGGGGTAACCGGCTTTGAGAGCAGCGCCGGTCCGCACGATCCCGAAAACTGCTCGCTCGATGACTGGCACGCGGTCCACGCGGTCAACACCGATGGTGTGTTTCTTGGCTGTCGATACGCGTTCAAGGCCATGAAAGCGAAATGCAGCAGATCTATCATCAACATGTCTTCACGCTCTGGCCTGGTCGGCATTCCTGGCGCGGCCGCATACGCCGCCAGCAAAGCTGCGATCCGCAATCACAGCAAATCCGTTGCGCTTTATGCCGCCCAGCAAGGATGAAAGATCCGTTGTAACTCGATCCACCCCGCCGCTATCCTGACCCCGATCTGGGAACCGATGATCGGCGATGGTCCAAACCGCGAAGAGAAGATGGCTGCGCTGGTCGCTGATACGCCATTGAAACGTTTTGGGACGATCGAAGAAGTCGCTCAGCTCTGCGTTTTTCTCGCCAGCGATGAAAGCGGTTATATGACCGGCAGCGAGTTGACACTGGATGGCGGCTTGCTCGCAGGCAGCGCCGCTTCTCCAGGCTAACCGATCACCACTCGACCGTACGTGAAACCCGCGTTTCACCCTGGCTGCCGCGCATGCCCATGGTGAATGTCTTCGCCTCCCAATCGATTTCGACCAGTCCGAAATTCTCTTCCGATATGAAGTCAGTCAGACGCTTGGGATCGGGCTCGCGCGCGGTGTTCCGCTCTGTCGAAGAGAAGGAGTAATTCATAGAAGAGCTGGTCAGTTCCCAAAACTGCTCACCAGCGGCCTGCGGCGTATCAGTGTAGATCCCACCCGCATGGCGATCGCCAGACAGCAACACCAAACCGCTGTCTTCGCGTGCCGCCAGCATGGCATAGAGCTTCTCACGCTCCAGCGGCAGATTTTCCCACGCCTCGTAATCATGCGCGTCCGTCAGAACCTGAATCGAGGAAACCACAATCCGCAGATCAGCCGGTTTCGCCAGTTCCTGCTCAAGCCATTGCCACTGCGCATCGCCTAGCATGGTCTTGGATGGATCACTGCTCGGCTGATAGGGGCCCAAAGGCGGGCGCTCGTTTTGATAAGGCATGGTCTCCAGATCGGAGCGGAAGAAGCGCGTGTCGAGCGTGATGATCTGCGTGACCTTGCCATCTTCGCCGAACATCCGGCTTTCGTAGATGCCGGGCCGCGACTTTACTTCATCAGACGAACCCCAGAATGTCTCGAAGATCGTCTCCGACCATCCACGATAGGCGAAGCTCGCTCCGCCGTCGTTGAAACCATAATCGTGATCGTCCCAAGTGATCATCATCGGCACCTGCGCGCGGAAGGCAGCCAGCTCGGGTGTTTCAGCCATAACGCCATAGGCTTCGCGCAATGTCGCCAGTGCTGCGTCACCATCCCACATCTGATCACCGTAATTGTTGTCGCCGATGAACAGGAAAAGGTCAGGGTCGGTCGCTGCAATCTGGCCCCACATGTGTTGGCTACGCAACTGGTGGTTACAGCTGCCGAAGGCGATCCGGGTCAGCGTGTGCTCATGCGCGAGCGAGACATTGGCGGGCGCAACCGGCAGCTCCACCTCTTGGCTCAGCTTCGCGTAGTATGGCGCGAGCAAATCCTCTGGCGTCAGCTCAACACCTTGGTCAGCGGCCAATGGAGCTGCAAGCATCGTAACAGCGGCGAGAGCAAGGGAGGGTTTGCGCATCAGAGGTATCCTACACTTTCAATTGTTGCCGACTTCTTGCCCGCGAACCGTGACCGATTCAAGAAACTGCATCAGCTATCTGGAAGTTCCGCGAAATCGGTCAGCGCCGCATCGCGCAGGCCGCGCCACACATTGCGCGCCTGCACCGTCTCGGCCACATCATGCACACGCAGCAATTGCACGCCGGCATTCATGCCTGCGACGGCCAGCGCGAGCGAGCCACCAAGCCGCTTATGCGAGTCTGCCTCATTCGACAGGGCGCCGATCATGCGCTTGCGGCTAGCACCCAGCAACAAGGGCTGTCCAAGCGCGTGATACATCGGCAGCGCGTTGATGATCGCCAGATTGTCCGGTAGCGACTTGCCGAAACCGATGCCGGGATCCAGCACGATATTCGCGCGCGATATGCCCGCCGCCACCGCGGCATCGCGCCGTTCTTTCAACACGTCGAACACATCGAAAGCAACGTTTTCATAATTGCCCTTGCTGTGCAGGTCTTCGCCATCGCCGGGCGCATGCATCAGGATGACGGGGCAACCGGCTTTCGCAGCCATTGACATGCTGCGCGGATCGTGTCGCATGGCGGACACATCATTGGCAATATGCGCGCCTGCTTCCAACGCAGCCTCCAAAACGCCCGCGCGTCGCGTGTCGATACTTATCGCTGCGCCCATCGCAGCGCAGTATTCAATCGCAGGAAGCACGCGTTCTTTCTCGTCGCCTTCCCAGGTCGCGGTGGCGCCCGGACGCGTGCTCTCACCACCAATATCAATGATTGTCGCACCCGCTTCCAGCATGGCAGAGGCATGTGCGCTGCCGACTTCTGGCTTCTCGAAGAACTCGCCGCCATCGCTGAAGCTATCAGGCGTGACGTTAAGGATGCCCATCACTTGCGGCTGATCGAGCCGGATGACGCGCGCGCCCAAATTGAGCGGCGGGTGTTTCAGCGTCAGATTGGTGAGTTGCGCCTGCGCTTCGTCTGAGACGCTTGCGGGCAGCCCGGCCAGCACCTCTCCGATTGTATCGGTATCGCACACCCAGCGCCTGGTGAACTTGCCATCCTGTCGCAAGACCACCGCAAATCGTTGCGCGTAGACCATCCCGCCCGCCAACCGGATAACCTTGCCTTCCTCATGTTGCGGCCCTGGCACAAAGCCCACCGGGCGGATGTAGATTTGGTCGGTCATTTACGCTGATTCCCCTTGGGAAGTCTTATAGGATGGAGCACATGGAACACTGCCCACAGACAAGAAAAACTCAAGGCCTTCAATTGGGTTTTCAAAGACAATTGGAAAGGGCCAAGCGCGCGCATTGCCCCTATGTATCGCGCTAGGTGAGTGTCTGATAGCGAATTTGCGGATGATACACGCGAAGCGCTGCACTCCGGGACAGGCCTAAACGTCCTTATCGGCCGGCTAAGAGTGATTTTAATTGAACTTGTTTGCCAGACCGACGAAGCACGAACCTCAGGGCCAAATAGGCAGGTGAATATCTGAGGGGGAGAACAGCAATGCGAGCTTTTTCAAAAACAATCGGCGCATTGCTGCTACTGGGGGTGGCCGGTTTCGGTACACTAGGCTTGGCGGATGACGACGGGAAAAAACTCAACATAGCACGCGCACGTGACCTTGGCGTGCCTTTCGACGGTCGCACTGGTCCGAACAACGCAATCACTGACGTGCCGGGAATAGAGGTCGGACACACAACCTTAATCTCTGGCGATGGCAAACTGGTTGTTGGCCAAGGACCGGTTCGAACGGGCGTTACCGCGATCCTACCCCGCGGAAAAACATATGATCCGGTTTTTGCAGGCTGGTTCTCCTTGAACGGTAACGGCGAAATGACCGGCACAACCTGGGTTGAGGAATCGGGCTGGCTCGAGGGACCAGTCATGATCACTAACACGCACAGTGTCGGCACCGTACGCGACGCGACGATCGAGTGGGCTTTCGAGCGAAGGTTTTTCAAACCGCTCGCGGGAGAGGAAGACACATTCTGGATGTTACCGGTGGTCGCTGAAACTTACGACGGTGACCTGAGCGATATCAACGGCTTCCATGTAAAGAAGGAGCACGTTTTCGCGGCTCTCGATAGCGCCTCGGACGGACCGGTCGCAGAAGGAAATGTGGGCGGCGGCACCGGCATGATTACCCACGGTTTCAAAGGCGGTATTGGCACGTCCTCGCGCCTCGTCACAATTGGCGAGACGGACTACACTGTAGGGGTATTGGTTCAGTCCAACTATGGAATCCGTGAAACGTTTGCAGTGGCGGGGACCCCTGTCGGGCGCGAGATCAGTGATTTGCAAACAACCTATGGTGACCACAATCAGGAGAACGGATCCATCATCATTGTTGTCGCGACTGATGCGCCCTTGCTTCCTCATCAATTGAAGCGTCTGGCGAGACGGGCAGCAATGGGAATCGCGCGAAACGGGTCTTACGCTTCGAACGGGTCCGGAGATATTTTCATTGCGTTCTCGACAGGCAATCCGGGCGCGTGGAGCCGCGAGGAGTCGGCCCGGCTCGATATCCTTCCAAATGATTTAATGGGCCCGCTATTCCGTGCCACTGTCGAAGCGACTGAGGAAGCGGTGATCAACGCGTTGGTTGCTGCACGCACGATGACCGGCATCAACGGCAACACGGCCCATGCCTTGCCGCATGACCGCCTCCAGGCTGCGTTGCGGAAGTACGGTCGCCTGATAGAATCAGGGACCCAGACCGCAAAGTAATCGCGAATATTTGATGCGAGACGCTGGCTACCGCCCTTATGGCCTCAATCCTCCATCGCCAGCAAATATAGCTGCCGCGCGGCGTCGATCGGCTTCACGTCTCCGTCCACTTCATAGTGCCAGAAGCTCCAGCCGTTGCAGCTGGGTGCGCCTTGCAGCTCTTTGCCAAGACCGTGGATCGATCCCACCTGCTTATCATACGCAAGCGAGCCGTCTGCCCGCACAGTGGCGATCCATTTGCGCTTCTTGTCGAACACCTTTGTGCCCGGCATGATGTAACCGTTCTCGACAAGCGCGCCGAAGGCAACGCGTGGGGCCGATTTCTTGCTCTGCATCGTCTCGATCGCGCTTTCATCGAGCGGCAATTCCTTGGCAATGCGTTTATAGGCGGCGTCGCGATACACATTCTCACGCTCGCAGCCGATCCATTCGCGGCCCAGACGCTTGGCTACTGCGCCGGTAGTGCCTGTGCCGAAGAACGGGTCAAGCACAACGTCGCCCTTCTCTGTCGTGGCCAGCAGCACGCGGTAGAGCAGCGCTTCGGGCTTTTGCGTCGGGTGAACCTTGGTTCCGCCCTCTTTCAAACGTTCGCCGCCAGAGCAGATCGGCAGAACCCAGTCGCTGCGCATCTGCAACTCGTCATTCAGCGTCTTCATCGCGCGATAGTTGAAGTGATACTTCGCCTTTTCGCCTTGGCTGCACCACAACAGCGTCTCATGCGCATTGGTGAAGCCCGTGCCCTTGAAATTGGGCATCGGGTTAGTCTTGCGCCATACGATGTCATTGAGGATCCAGAAGCCCAGATCCTGCAGGATGGCACCGACGCGGTAGATATTGTGATAGCTGCCGATCACCCATAGCGAACCATCGGGCTTCAGGACGCGGCGCGCCTCGGTCAGCCAGTCGCGAGTGAAGTCGTCATAAATCTTGAAGCTGTCAAACTGGTCCCAGTGATCGGTAACCGCATCCACCTGGCTCCCGTCAGGGCGATTGAGGTCGCCCCCCAGCTGAAGGTTGTACGGCGGATCTGCAAACACACAGTCAACCGAATTGTCAGGCAGGCTGCGCATCGCTTCGACACAGTCACCGTCAAGGATCCGCCCCAAAGGCAAATCCGCTTTGGCAACAGCAAAAGTTGTCGCGCGCGCGACGCGCGCCTTCGTGGTCTCCAGGACCGCCATAATTCACCCCTCAGTAACAGTTATCCACAGGGTGAGTCCCTTTGGACTCCGGGTCAAGCACAAAGCGATAGGGGGATATGGTTAATTCCGCGTTAGCTATGACAGAACAAAAAGAGTCCCGCACAAGATGTTGAGACTCTTGCGGTTTGCGGGACTCAACATAGTGGTGTGTTGCGCCGAGGACTCAACGCGGCATTAGTTTGTCAGGCAAAGGCGATCACGATCGTGCCGGCATAAAGCGCTAGCAAGAATGCGCCCAATGCGCGGCCGATCTGCTTCGCATAAGACACGATCAGCAAGAACAGCACCGCACTGCCCGCGAGCACGACAAGCTCATAGGTCAACAAATCCGCGGGGATCGCGAAAGGCGCAATGCTCATGGTCGCCCCGCCGATCAGCAGGATGTTGTAAATGTTCGAGCCCACAACATTGCCGATCGCCAGGCCCGGCTTCCCGCGCAATGCCGCTGCAACGGATGCCGCCAGTTCAGGCAACGATGTACCGATTGCCACTACTGTCAGCCCGATCGCGGTCTCGCTGACCTCGAAAATACGCGCCAGATCGATCGCACCGGACACCAGCATCGAACCGCCGACAACCAGCAATCCCAACCCGCCCAGGAACAACATGATCGCCCAGTTCAAAGTGGTCGTTGGTTCAGTCTCGTCATCATCATCGCCCGCGTCCGAATGCGGATGATTATAGCGCCAATAGATATACGCGGCGATACCAGCGAGCAGCACGATACCGATCCAGATCGAGCCGGTTTGAAGCCACGTCATTAACCAGATTATCAGCGTCGCAATCAAAGCTACAACAGCATCACGCCGCCCGGTTCCAATCAGTGCAATCGGCATGATCATTGCCGTCGCACCCAGTATCAACAGTGTATTTGCCAGATTGGATCCGACCACATTGCCCCAGGCAATTCCCGGTGAACCAGCCAACGCAGCCTGAATGCTTGCAACCATTTCCGGCATCGAGGTGGCAAATCCGACAATGACCAATCCTGTGACGAGATTGGATATGCCAAGCCGCTGTGCAATGCTGACCGCACCGCGCACCAGCAGTTCGCCGCCAAACGCCAGGCCGACCAGGCCAACCGCGCTATAGAGGATCGCTTCAATCACGATTGCGCGCTTAGACTATTTGCCGGATTAAAGAAGCGTCAATTGCGCAACCGGCGCAAAAGACTGACGATGAAGCGGTGTTGGTCCATGCGTGCGCAACGCTTGCATATGCTCAATGGTTCCATAGCCTTTGTTTCGCTCCCACCCGTAATGCGGATGCGCCTCGGCCGCTTCGCACATCAACCGGTCACGCCACTCCTTGGCGATGATCGAAGCCGCCGAGATCGCGGGCTCCAGCGCGTCGCCCCCGATGATCGGCTTGGCATCGGGCCAGCGCCATTCATCACAGCGCCCATGGGGCGAGAGGTTACCGTCGATCAACACGGCTTCGGGTTCCTGGCCAAGCTTCTCGACCAGTTCGCACACGGCCAGCGTCATGGCTCGCATGGTTGCCTGAAGGATGTTGATCTGGTCGATTTCGTGCGAGTCGACCACACCCAGCCCCCATATGCAGCTGGCGCGGATCTGTTCGTCGAGAGTAGCACGCCGTTTAGCCGAAAGTTTCTTGGAATCGTCCAGACCTTGCGGATAGCCCTCGCCAAGCACTACTGCTGCAGCTACCACCGGCCCAGCCAATGGCCCTCGTCCGGCTTCGTCAACACCGACGATAAATTTACGGGCACCAAGTTTGTTTTCGTGCATTGCAGAGGACATGACCATGATCTCGAAATTCTCATCCGCACTATTCCCCGCCACCATTCTGCTCGCAAGCTGCGGCGCCACTGCAAATGTGGACACCGAAGCTTCCCAGACTGAGCCGACGCTCAAGATTGCGGAAATCGGCACCTATAACGAGCCATGGGCTGCGGCCTTTGTGCCGGGCACGGAAACGCTGATCATCACGCAGAAGACCGGCGAGATTCTGGGTTATGACACAGCGACAGGGCGGCAGTTCACCGTCAATGGCGCACCGGAGATCGACTATGGTGGCCAAGGTGGCCTGGGCGACGTTGCATTCCTTAACAGCGAGGCGACTGACACTCTCGCCCCGCGCACGATCTATTTGAGCTGGGCCGAAGCTGGCGAAGGCGATACGCGTGGTGCGGTTGTCGGCAAGGGAACGCTTGATTGTGTGGCCGACAGCGACTGTGCCATCGAAGGTCTTGCAGTGATCTGGCGCCAAGCCCCCAAGACCAGTCGGAAAGGCCACTACTCGCACCGTATTCGCTTCTCTCCTGACGAAAAGCACTTGTTCGTGACCAGCGGCGACCGTCAGGAGCTCGAACCCGCGCAAGACACCAGCAATAACCTGGGTACGATCGTGCGTCTGAATCTCGATGGTACTCCAGCGCAGGGCAATCCATTTGCCGATCAAGGTGGCGTGACAGCGCAAATCTGGTCTTATGGCCACCGCAACCTGCTCGGCTTCGACTTTGATGCCGAGGGGCGTCTGTGGGACGTGGAACACGGCCCGGCCGGCGGTGATGAATTCAATCTGGTCGAAGCGGGTGCCAACTACGGCTGGCCAACCCGATCGAACGGCGATCATTACAATGGCGATGACATTCCCGATCACAACGCGGATGACGGCTTCGACAAGCCTGCAGTCTGGTGGACACCCGTGATCGCACCGGGTGACATGATCTTCTATCGCGGCGACATGTTTGGCGCATGGAAAGGCGATGCTCTTATTGCAGGCTTGGGCGCATTGGGCCTCGTACGTGTCGAGATTGACGGCGATACGGCTACAGAAGCGGCGCGCTATGACCTGGAAGGTCGGATACGCTCTGTTGATGAAGCGCCCGACGGTTCTCTTTGGGTGTTCGAAGACGGCGAAGGCGGGCGGCTCTTGCACCTTACCGCAGAGTAACTTTCGCAAGGCCAACGACAAATTGCATCGACATGGCGTAGCGCTACCACTATTCGCGCTGCCCCATGGCGAGCGTCATTCCCTTAGCAAATGTCGAACCCGACATGATCGAGCAAGTGCTCGACCGAGCCTTCGGGCCTGAGCGACATGCGCGCACCGCCTATCGCATCAGGACGGGCATGGATTGGCTCGAGGCGCTGAGCTTTGCCGCGCTTGATGACGATGACATGCTGGTCGGTACAATTCAGCTTTGGCCGATTGCGCTCACCGACCCCGATGGCCACGCGCATCCCATGCTGATGGTTGGGCCGGTGGCGGTTTTGCCAGAGCATCAAGGCGAAGGATATGGGCAGGCCTTGATTGCAGCATCGCTTGGATCGCTCGATCCGAATGCATCCTTGCCGCAAGTCTTGATCGGTGATGAACCTTATTACGGGCGTTGGGACTTCAGCGCCGGTTCGACAGCTGCATGGCGTTGCCCCGGCCCATGGGCGCCAGAACGCCTGCTTGTCCGATGCGCAAATCCGATAGTCCTTCCCCGCGAAGGCATGCTCGGCCCTTGGAATGGGTGATCGCAGCCTACTACTCGCCATTGAACACCGACACTCATTCTGGCAACGCTTCGAATAGCAATGCCTTACGAACCACCACCGCACCTTGCTGAATTGTCCTTGGCGCAGATCGCCGAGCAAGTCGCCGCGCGAAAATTGCCGCCAGTGGAAAGCTGGAACCCGCAAGCTATCACAGACAGCTTCATGCGGATTGCTGCTGACGGAACCTGGTTTCACCAGGGTGATCCGATCAAACGCGAAGCCATGGTTAGGGCGTTTGCAGGACTATTGACGCGCGATGAGGCCGGAAACCACTGGCTGGTCACACCCTTCGAAAAATCCTCCATCGACGTCGAAGACGCAGCATTCATTGCGGTCGATGTGGCGCGCCGCGATGATGGCTTGGCCTTCCGTCTCAATACGGATGAGTTGGTAATAGCGGGGCCGGACAACCGCTTGCGTGCAGCAGGGGACGCAGAGACGCCCGCGCTTTATCTGCACGTCCGGCGCGGTTGCGAAGCGCGGCTCAACCGCAGCACCTATCAGCAATTGGCGGACATCGCGCTTGCAGAAAGCGATGACTGGACGATCACAAGCATGGGCGAGACATTCTCGCTATTGCCGCGATGAGCGTGCTGTTCGACCGATTGAGCGCCGCGCTTGAGCGGGGGCACGCGCGCGATATTCCAGACCTTTTGAGCGACGAGCGTTTCGCGCAAGCCGGGCGCACGGCCAAGGCAGCCGTTTTGATCGCGGTGACTGATCGCCCCGAGCCGGGCGTGATCCTGACGCAGCGGCCACAGGATATGCGCGATCATCCTGGTCAAGTTGCGTTTCCGGGCGGAAAGATTGATCCGGGCGAGGATGCTGTCACCGCTGCGCTAAGGGAAGCAGAGGAGGAGCTGGCGCTGGATCGCAAGCATGTTCGGGTGATCGGCACAACCGATCGCTATCAGACCGGCACCGGTTTTGACGTGACGCCCGTGCTAGCGGTGGTCCCGCCCGGTCTCGAATTCACCCCCAGCCCGACCGAAGTCGAAGCCTGGTTCGAAGCTCCGCTGACATTGCTGCTCGATCAGAATGCCTGGGCAGAACATGAAGTGTTTTGGCGCGGGGCGATGCGCAACTATCTAGAAATGCATTACGAAGGTTTCAGAATCTGGGGTGTGACAGCGGCGATCATTGCCAATCTCGCACGCCGGCTGGATTTGCAGGAGCTCGACAATGTTCGCTGAGCTGTCCGATGCTGCGTGGACCAAACGCGAAGGGTTGCGCGCGCTGACCAATGCACTCGGTGCAGAGAATATCCGCTGGGTGGGCGGCGCTATTCGCGACAGTTTGTTGGGCACTGATGTAAATGACGTTGATTGTGCCACCAAGCTCTCGCCCGACGTTGTCATAGATCGTTGCAAGGACGTCGGCATCCGCACCGTTCCCACAGGGATTGAGCACGGCACCGTCACAGCAATTCTGCCAGACGGCCCGGTCGAGGTTACAACGTTGCGGCGCGATGTCTCTACGGACGGGCGACGTGCCACTGTAGCTTTTGCACAGGATTGGCCGGAAGATGCCGCGCGGCGTGATTTCACCATCAACGCGCTATACGCTCACCCTGATACTCTCGAAATTTCGGACTACTTTGGCGGACTGGAAGATCTCGAAGCGCGAACAGTGCGGTTCATCGGTGATGCAAGGCAGCGCATTCGCGAGGACCATTTGCGGATCCTGCGTTATTTCCGCTTTCAGGCGCGGTTTGGCGCGGAGCTAGATGACGAGGCAGAAGCCGCATGCGCTGAACTTGCCTCTACGCTCAAGGGGCTCAGCCGTGAACGGATCGCTGCTGAGCTGACTGCGTTCCTCTCTTTGCCTAAACCGCATCCAACTGTCGCGCGGATGCGAAAACTTGGTGTCTTGCAGGAAGTGCTACCCGAAGCTTGTCCGCAACACATCGAGTTGCTGTGCGCTGTTATCAAGGCAGAGCAGGCGCAAGCCGTTGCGCCTGCTGCCATGCGGCGAATGGCCGCGCTCTTGCCGCCAATTAGCGACGTGGCCAATGCTGTGGCTTCGCGTTTGCACTTGTCGCGTGCGCAACGCGCGCACTTGGTTGCTGTCGCTGATCGCAAGCCGGATGATCTGGTTGATCCGCGCGCGCTCGCTTATCGCGAGAGCATCGACATCGCGATCGACCGCGTGCTTCTGCAAGCTGGCGACGCATCGCCGCTGATCGACTGGGATGTGCCGCAATTGCCGTTGAAGGGCGGCGAGATTGTGGAACGCGGTATCACCGCCGGCCCACGCGTTGCGGCCACTTTGCGCGCGGTCGAAACTGCATGGGTAGCAGAGGGATTTCCGCCGCGCGAACGTGTGCTGGAGCTGCTTGATCGGGAACTTGCCCGCTAGTTCTACATTCCTTCAGCACAGCTTCATTCTTGCGGTTGTATCCGGGCACCGGTTGCATTGCCCTTTACCTTATGGCTATAGGGCGCGCCCGCATCGGCTTTTTTTCCTCATTTCTTGAGGCTGCCGCTTGGGACACTGGTTTTCCGGTCTTCCTTGAATTGGCTTGCACAGTCGTACTCGCTGCGTGTGGCGCAATTGCGCCGCGTCGCTGGAAACAAATTAAACGGAGAAAATTCATGAAGTTTGCAAAGCTCGCCATCCTGGCCACCGCACTGGCGGCGACCCCGATTGCAGCAAGCGCGCAGGATGTTGGCGCGACCGTTTACGGAAATGACGGAAATCCTATCGGCACGATCGATAGCAATGACGGCACCAACGCTGTTGTAAACACTGGCAAATACACTGCAGCGCTGCCGGTGTCAGCTTTTGGCACCAGCGAGAATGGCCCGACGCTGAACATCACCAAGGCACAGATTGAAGAGCAGCTCGCAGCCGCTCAGGCGCAACAGGAAGCAGCCATGGCAGAAGCACAGGCGGCAGCCGAGGCAGAAGCCGCAGCCGCACTGGCAGCAGCACTCGTGGTTGGCGCGCCTGTCATCACCGCTGACCAACAGGCGCTTGGCATGGTTGAAGAGATTGCAGGCGAAAACGTGATCATCAAGTCTGAGGAAGATTCGCTGATCACTTTGCCGCTGAACCTGCTGGCTGCGAATCCGGAAGGCGGCTTGTTCGCGCTGGCGAACTTCGACGACATCATGGCTGCGGTCCAGGCTGTCGGTGGCTAAGCACTAGCGAGTTACTCGCCGCTTAAGTGAATAGGGGGTCGTGGGTGCAATCGCACTCGCGGCCCTTTGCATATCCGGATCAGGCTTCTTTCTCAGCCCTCTCGAGCCTATCCGGCAAAATGCCGAAGCGGTTGTCTTTCGGGAAGCCCTGCGGCGGCAAGCGCCCGGCCGCACCGCGCGCAACCTTCCATTGCCAAATGTCGGTTTCGGTCCGGGTGCGATCACCCTTCCCGCCCATCTGCCAGCTCAATCCATCCGCCAATACGAACGTTGTCGCATCGGACAATCCGCCATCGCGATAGCGTTGCAGCATTACGCCTTGCCCGCGCGCCATGACCGGCATTTCCTCCAGATTGAAAACCACCAGCTTGCGGTTGTCGCCCACGCAGGCGACATGATCATGCCCCTCCGGGATCGCGCGCATCACCTGTAGCTGCGCACCGCCTTTCAAATTGACCACCTGACGGCCCTTGCGGGTCTCGGCCAGCAGTTCAGCTTCTTCCGCGACAAAGCCCTTGCCGATGCTGGAGGCCAGAAGCAGCCGACCCTTGGGATTATGCACCAACATGCCTGCAATGCCTGTATCGGCCTCGAGATCAACCATCGACTGGACAGGTTCGCCAAAGCCGCGCGCACCCGGCAATTTGTCTGCGCCCAGAGTGTAGAAACGCCCGTTTTCCGCCGCGATCAGAATTTTGTCGGTCGTTTGCGCATGGACGATGAAAGCCAGCTCATCGCCTTCCTTGTATTTGAATTCCTGATCGAGCGGCACGTGTCCCTTGGCCGCGCGGATCCAGCCCTTCTTTGACAGGATGATAGTGACCGGTTCCTTCTCGATCATCGCATCCATGCTGAATTCCACCGCCGGTTCCGCCTCTTCGATCTTGGTCCGGCGCGCGCCCAGCTTGGTTTCAGGCCCGTATTCTTTGAGCAAAGCCTTCAGATCGCGTTTCAGCCTGGTGCGTTGGCGCGCGGGCGAGCCAAGCAGAGTTTCCAGCTCTTCCTGCTCTGCCAGCAATTCGTCCTTCTCATTGCGCAGCTGCATTTCTTCCAGCTTGCGCAAACTGCGCAGCCGCATGTTGAGGATGGCTTCCGCTTGGCGATCCGTCAGCTTGAATTCCGCCATCATCACGGATTTCGGATCATCTTCGTAACGGATGATCTCGATCACCCGGTCGAGGTTGAGGAAAGCGATGATATAGCCTTCGACCAGCTCCAGCCGCCGCGCGATCTGATCCAGCCGGTGCTGGCTGCGGCGCTGCAGGATGTCGATCTGGCTCGCAACCCAGTTCTGCAACAGCTCTTTCAGTCCCATGACCATCGGCGTGCGATTGGCATCGAGCACGTTGAGGTTGAGGCCAAAACGGGTTTCGAGATCGGTCAGCTTGAAGACCGATTCCTTGAGCAGTTCGAGGTCAACATTGCGGCTGCGCGGGACCAGTACAATCCGGATCTGCTCGTCAGATTCGTCGCGCACATCGTCTAGGATCGGCAGCTTCTTGTCAGCAATCGCTTGCGCGATCTGCTCGATCAGCTTGCCCTTCTGCACCTGATACGGGATTTGAGAGATAACCAGCTGCCATTGCCCGCCGCCCAGGCGTTCAATCCCCGCTTCGCGATCTTCGGCCTTGTCCGCCTCGGCCGCATGGAACACGCCGCGCACGCGAAAGCTACCACGCCCTGTTTCATAGGCATGCGCAATCGCTTCGTGGCTGTCGATGATCTGGCCGCCAGTGGCAAAATCCGGCCCCTGAAACAGCTCCATCAATCGCGCATGCTCAACATGCGGATTATCAATGAGCTCCAAAGTGGCGTCGATCACTTCTGCGACATTGTGCGACGGGATGTTAGTCGCCATGCCAACCGCAATGCCGCTCGAACCGTTCGCGAGCAGATTGGGGAACAGGCCGGGGAAAATCTCCGGCTCCTGCTCTTCACCATTATAGGTCGGGATGAAATCGACTGTGCCTTCGTCGAGGCCAGCCATCAATTGCAGCGCGGTCTTGGTCAGGCGCGCTTCGGTGTAGCGATAAGCGGCGGCATTATCGCCGTCGATATTGCCGAAGTTCCCCTGCCCCTCGACCAGCGGATAGCGCAGCGCAAAATCCTGAGCCAAGCGAACCATCGCGTCATAGACACTGGCATCACCATGCGGGTGGTATTTACCGATCACGTCACCCACAACGCGGGCGGACTTCTTGAATGCGGAATTGGGATCAAGCTTCAACTGCCGCATCGCCCACAGCAAGCGGCGGTGGACGGGCTTTAACCCGTCGCGCAGGTCGGGCAGCGAGCGCGCGGTAATCGTCGAGAGCGCATAAACGAGATAGCGCTCTTCCAGCGCGGAATCGAACGGCGCATCGACAATCGCGTCAAACGGATCGGAATCGGGAATTTCGGTAACGTCAGCCATCACTCACGCGCTTAGCAACGCGCGCCGGATAGGGGGAGAGGCGTTTCCACAGGAATGAACTGAATGTCAGGAGATGGGGTCGTTAGCGGACGTAACTACATCCGTCGCATATCATGCGCTTCGGCGGGTACAGTGACGCTGAGCCCGTCGAGCTCTTGGGTCAAATCGATCTGGCAGGAAAGGCGGCTCGTGCGGCGCACTCCGGCGGCGAAATCGAGCATGTCTTCCTCTTCTTCGCTCGCTTCGGCAAGCTTATCGAACCATTCCGCATCAACAATGACATGGCAGGTCGAGCAAGCCATCTGGCCTTCGCATGTGCCCTCCAGCGGCAGGCCCAGCGCCTGCCCCACTTCGAGCAGTGATTGGCCCACTTCACCCTCGCCTTCGGTGACATTGCCCTGTGTGTCCGAAAAACGGACTTTGATACTCACAGCCCTTGCTCCTTCGCCGCAACGTTGATCTTATTCGCCGCGATTTCAATCTCTTCCAGCGTGGTATAGCGCCCGAAACCCAGCCGGATAGAGGATTTCGCTTCAGCGTCTGACAGTCCGATCGCTTTCAATACATGGCTGGGGCGGCCCGATCCGCTCGCACAGGCAGAGCCCGCGCTGAACATAACATCGCGCACGTCAGACATAAGCCGGGCAACATCAAGCCCGTCTCTGCGAATATTGAGATTGCCGTGCCAGCGCGCCTCCGCACTGCCATTGAGCGTCCAGTCCGCGAACAACTCTCGCGCACGTACCCATAGTGCTTCCACATGTGCCGCGTCCTCTGCCATGCGTTCATTTGCGAGCTCTGCCGCTGCACCAAAACCAGCGATCAGCGCGGGCGATAATGTGCCAGAACGAAGCCCATACTCTTGCCCGCCGCCGGTCTGCATTTCGTTGAGCTCAACCCCGTCACGCACCCACAGCGCGCCGATGCCCTTGGGCCCGTGAAGCTTGTGCGCGCTAACCGCGATCATGTCCGCTCCGGTGACTTCCACTTTGCCGTACGCCTGCACAGCATCGCAGAGATAGAGTGCGTTCGCCTCCTTGGCTCTGCGATGCCACTCAACCGTCGGCTGGATCACGCCGATCTCATTGTTGATCTGCATCACCGCGATCAGCCGCGTGTTGGGCGGCAAATCCTGCGACGCGTCACACTGGCCGTCGTGGCCGACATTAAGGATGTGCGACTTGCCCGCAGCTTGCGCTGTATCGCCGACGGCGGAGTGCTCGATCGCGGAATAGGATACGCTGCCACCATTACCAGAGCCGCGGATCGCCAGGTTAAGCGCCTCCGTGGCGCCGCCGGTGAAGATTACTTTGCCGCCCGGAGGAAAAAGCGCCGCGATCTTGTCCCGCGCGGCTTCGATTGCGGCCGCCGCCATCCGGCCCATGCGGTGCGCGCTATGCGGATTGCCGAAACCGGTACCATCCGGCCCATCGAGCCAGCGCAGCATGGCATCGCGAGTCTCTGGCGCAAGCGGGTTCGTGGCCTGATAATCGAGATAGATCATGTGAGCGACTTCCAAGCTTTGGCAAACTTGGCCAAGTCGTCCAGCGTCGTGTTCCAGCCGATGCTGACCCGGATTGTCCGCGCCGCAACCTCATCGGATACGCCAAAGGCATCAAGCACGCGGCTTTTTTTGAGCGTTCCGGATGAACACGCGCTCCCCGCCGACACCGCATACCCCATCGCATCGAGACGGATCAGAAGCGCTTGGGCAGATATTGAGGGATGCGTCACCGCGAAAATATAATCATTCTGTTCACCAAAGCGGAGCACTTCCTTGCCCAGCTCCTCGGCAAACTTCACGCGATCTGCCGCCGTCGTTTGCCAATCACCCGCCTCTAGCGCCGCGGCCATTCCCAATGCCGCAGGCATGTTTTCTGTACCTTGCCGATATCCACGTTCATGTCCGCCAACGGGCTCCAACAAATTGTAATCCCGGACCAGCAGAGCACCGATACCAATCGGCCCACCAAACTTATGCGCAGAAACGACAATCATGTCAGCATCTGGAAGCGCGAGCTTACCCGCGCTCTGCGCGCAATCGGACAGCACGATCGCGCCCGTTTTTCGCACCGTCTCAACCATTTGATCGACGGGATTAATCACTCCGGTTTCAGAGTTCACGTGCTGGATCGTTAGGATGCAATTCTCATCAAAAATTGTGTTGTCTGAGATTTGTTCCGCATCGGGAGCAGCCCGGAACACAGCGTCGTGCTCCACAACGCTGACGATCCGGCGATCGACCTTCGCGCGGTTAAGCGCGATCCACAGCGCCTCGCTCGCGCCGCTCGTGAAAATCACCTCGCCACCCCAGCCGAGCGCGCGCTTGATCCGCTCGCGCGCATCCTCCAGCGCGGCCTTGGCCTTGCGCCCTTCGGCATGCGGAGAAGAGGGGTTTGCCCAGATGCGAAAGCCCTCTTCCATTGCCGCTTTTGCTTCGGGGCGCAGCGGGCTGGTCGCGGCGTGATCGAGATAGATGCGTTCGGGAATGGGACGAGTGCTTTCTTGCTGGCCAATTTCATTGCGATTTGCGCAATAAACCCTATATAGCGCGCGACTGCGCATGTGCCACCCGGCCAATGCGCCAACTCTTTTCTGGCAGGTTTCCCGATGCCCTCAGTCATCTTTCCCGGCCCCGAAGGCCGTCTTGAAGGTCGTTTCTCTCCACCACCGCGCCCGCGTGCACCGGTCGCAATGATTCTGCATCCGCACCCCGAAGGTGGCGGCACAATGAACGATCGCATTGTGCAGCGGATGTACAAGACCTTCAGCGATCGCGGCTTTGCAACGCTGCGCTTCAACTTTCGCGGTGTCGGCCGCAGTCAGGGCAGCTTTGACAACGGTATTGGCGAACTCAGCGATGCAGCATCTGCGCTCGATTGGGTTCAGTCGATCCACCCAGAGGCGCAAACCACTTGGGTTGCCGGTTACAGCTTCGGCGCTTTGATCGGCATGCAGTTGCTGATGCGCCGCCCCGAAGTGCGCGGATTCATCTCGGTCGCACCGCCCGCTAACATGTATGACTTCAGCTTCCTTGCGCCCTGCCCGGCTTCGGGCATCTTCATTCAAGGTGCCGCGGACACGGTGGTGCAACCGACCGCCGTGCAGAAGCTGGTCGATAAGTTGCGCACGCAAAAGCACATCACGATCCATCATGAAGAGATCCCGCGCGCCAACCACTTCTTCGAGAACGAAATCGAAGATCTGATGGGCTCAGTCGATAATTATCTCGACTTCCGACTCGATCCGGACTGTCCGATCAAGTGATGACGTAAGCGGCGCAGAGTTCTGCGTCGACGCGCACAGTTCATCTGTTAATCAAACACTTAATTGTGCGAACGCGCGCGTAAATGAACATGCCTTGCATCAATTTATGTTATGTTGTAACATTTTATTTGTGGCGCCGCTTGCAGGTCCATAAATGGCAGAAAAGCCCCGATGCGGCCCCGCTTTGGAAAGAGAGGAGCCGAAAACATGGCATTTGCAGATCAGAAGAGCCTGAAGGAAAGCAGCGCTGGCATGGCAGGCGCGATAATCCTGCCCGCAGCGCTGGGCGCAATTTTTATCTCGGGATTGGCGGTAAAAGACATCATCCTGCCGCCAAAGCATAAGCCCATTAAAGGCATAACGGTCAAACTTCCGCCCCCACCACCGCCAGAGGAAATCGTCGAACCCAAACCGCAGCAAGACACAGCTTCCACTCAATTGGTGGCGCCGGAACGCCCGATTGAAATCCCGACTTCGGACTGGACAGTGAAGCCAATTGAACAATTGCCCCCGATCGGTGGCGAGGTAATCCCCTTCGCCTTGCCGCCGATTGACACCGGCCCAGGCTTCGGCTCGATCAAGCCGGCGGTCGCCACGCCGCGCAATGATCCGGGCCGTTGGGTGACGGAGAGCGACTATCGAACCGTCTGGATCAATCGCGATTGGACCGGCACTGCGCGTTTCTCGCTTGAGATCAATGCAAGCGGGCGCGTCACAGGCTGTGAGATCACGCGCTCAACCGGGCATAATACGTTGGACAATGCGACATGCCAGCTGATCGCCAAACGTGCTCGATTTAGGCCTGCGACCGATGCAAGCGGCCAAGCCGTCGCCAGCACTTATTCCAATGCAATCTCTTGGGAGCTACCCGACTAACTTCGATCACTCACCAGTGATCTGCTGCACCTGATCAAGCGGAGCCTCTCCGCTTGATCCGGGCAGCGTCCAGATCAACACATTCACCACTGCAATCACCGCAAGCAGAAGCATCAACAGCGGCTGCTTGAGCGGTGCGCCTTTACGCCAAAGCAGATACGCACCAACGACCAGCGCGCCCGCAGCCAACATGATGATCGAAAATACCGCATTCATGGCGTGAAACTCCTTGTATGGTCCGTTAGACGATTTGCACCCGGTAGCAAACGGGGCAAGATTGACACGGGCTTTCGCCTCGCTAACACCGACCGCATGATCAAAAGCTCCATTTCGCTCACACGTCGCCAGACCCTCGCCGGGCTTGGCGCGACGACCGCACTTACTTTGTCTGGCTGCGCCGCGATCCCGCGTCCAGAGGGGATTGCGCAGGCTCAAACGATCGGTGCTGAGCGTTTGCTCGAGGTGGTGGCGTATAATCTGCTCCATCACGAGCCGAGCCGCGCAACGACGCTCGGCGTTGATACCGGTCGCTATGCCTATCTTCGCGGAAAGCTTGAGGATCAATCGCCAGAAGGCCAGCAAGCCTATGCCAGTACTTTGCGTGAAGACCTGGCGCGGGTGCGGGCGTTTCCGAAGGATGGCCTCGACAGCACCAACCGCACCAATCTGGAAGTGGTCGAAAGTGCATATGAGCTCGCCCTCGACGGCTTTGCCCTGCCCTATGGCGATACGCCCGTCGGCAGCTGGCGCACCGCACCCTATGTGGTGATCCAGAATGTCGGTTCTTACATCGGCGCGCCGCGTTTCATGCAGTCAGACACGCCGATGGGAGATAGCGACGATGCCGACGCTTACATCGAACGGATGCAGCAGCTTCCCACTGCGTTCGACGGGGAACTGGCGCGGATCAAAGCGGCGCGCGCGATGGGCGTTGTTCCGCCCGATTTCCTGCTCGACAAGGCCATCAACCAGATGGAGCAAAGCATCGCCAGCGCCGGCAAAGGCGAACTGTTCGCGGAACCTCTGCGTGCAAGATTGCGTGAGGCCGGTATGCCGGAAAGTCATGCGAACCTGGCGAGCAGGCTGGAAACCGGCCCGATCGCTGAAGCGCTAACCCGTCAGTTGGAAGAATTGCGCGTAGAGCGCGGAGTTGCGACTTCCGAACCCGGGATTTCCACCCGTCCACGTGGTGATGAATTTTACGCCTGGGCGCTTCGTTCAAGCACCACAACACGTATGACGCCCGATGAAATCCACCAGCAAGGTCTGGAAGAACTCGAAGCGCTTCATTCGCGGATGGACCCCATCTTGCGCGAGATCGGTTATACTGATGGTACTGTAGGCGAGCGTATGCAGGCGCTTGGTTCTGACCCGCGATATATGTTTGCAGAGGGGGATGCGGGGCGCGAGGAAATCTTCGAATTCATCTGGGACCGGATCAACTGGATCAAGAGCCAAATGCCGCGCGCCTTCAACACGCTGGTCGATCCCAATCTGGAGGTCACCCGAATTCCCATCGCGGAAGAAGCCGGCGCACCGGGCGCCTACGGCGGCGCTGGTAGCAAGGACGGCACCATTCCCGGACGCTTCTGGATCAATCTGCGCAGCACAGACCTGCACCGTAAGTATGATCTGGCTGACCTGACCTATCACGAGGCCATTCCCGGCCACGTATGGGAAGGCGAATATTCCAACCGCTTGCCCTTGATCCGCTCGATCCTCGCCTTCAACCCGTTCAGCGAAGGTTGGGCATTGTACGGCGAGCAATTGGCCGACGAGCTTGGCGCTTATGACGATTTCAAGGTTGGGCGTTTGGGCTATCTGCAATCGCTCGCGTTTCGTGCTTGCCGTATGGTGGTCGACACCGGGCTGCACTCCAAGGGCTGGAGCCGCGAACGTGCAGTCAATTTCTTTGTTGAACGCAATGGCTCCAAACCGATCGAAGTGAGCGGCGAGGTTGACCGCTATTGCAGCTGGCCGGGCCAGGCGACGGGATACAAGCTTGGCCATAGCCGGATTGTCGATCTGCGCAGCCGCGCCGAGGCTGAGCTGGGCGCAGCGTATGACTTCAAGGCATTCAACGATGCTGTGGTGCTGGGCGGCAACGCTCCGCTCAACGTGCTGGAAGCGAATGTAGAGCGGTATATTGCCAGCGCCTCAAAATAGTCCAGATTATTGCTCTAGCCACACATGGCAATGATGCAGGAATTAACACTGGCGGTAACTACACCGTTGGACATGCTCATGACTTCTCACCACATTGGAGTAAAGTTTGAGTGATAACCGAAGGTCTGTGACGCCTGCGGCCAAATAAACAAATGAAAAGGGCCCGCTCCCGAATGGGAACGAGGCCTTCCTCTCCTCTACGTTAATCTTGTCAGGCGGCAACAATGCTGCGCGGAGCAGCTTCGCGAACACCTTGATCAACGTGATCTGCAAACTGCGCAAAATTCTCAACGAACAGCTTCACCAGCTTCTCAGCGGTGCGGTCATACTCTTCCTTGTCGGTCCATGTGCCGCGCGGATCGAGGATCGCGGTGTCCACTCCCGGAACGGCAACCGGCACATCGAAGCCGAAATTCACGTCCCTGCGGAACTCGACATCATTCAAGCTTCCATCGAGCGCTGCATTAAGCAGTGCGCGCGTCGCTTTGATCGGCATACGATTGCCCACGCCATATTTGCCGCCGGTCCAGCCGGTGTTGACCAGCCAGCACGCAACGCCGCCCTTGGCGATGCGTTCTTTCAGAAGATTGCCGTAAACGCTCGGGTGGCGCGGCATGAACGGTGCCCCGAAACATGTGCTGAAGGTGGCTTCAGGCTCGGTCACGCCGATTTCTGTACCCGCTACCTTTGCGGTATAGCCCGACAGGAAGTGATACATGGCCTGATCGGGTGTAAGCCGGGCGATCGGAGGCAAAACGCCAAATGCATCAGCGGTCAGCATGATAACATTGCTGGGCACCGGTCCGAGATTGTGTTCCGAAGTGTTCGGAATAAATTCGATCGGGTAAGCACCGCGTGTATTTTCGGCGAGCGTATTGTCATCGAAATCGAGTTCGCGGGTCTGCGGATCCATCACGACATTTTCGAGCACTGTGCCAAACCGTCGTGTTGTTGCGTAGATCTCCGGTTCAGCCTCTTCAGACAGGCGGATCATCTTGGCATAGCAGCCCCCTTCAAAATTGAAGACCGCGGTGTCTGACCAGCCATGCTCGTCATCACCGATCAGCGTGCGGCTTGCGTCTGCAGAAAGCGTTGTTTTGCCAGTTCCGGACAATCCGAAGAAGACGGCAGTCTTGCCGTCTGCGCCGACATTGGCCGAACAGTGCATCGGCATCACACCCTTGGTCGGCAGCAGATAATTGAGAATGCCGAAGACACTCTTCTTCATCTCTCCGGCGTAGCGTGTGCCGCCGATCAGGATCAGTTTCTCACTAAGGTTCACAGCAATCACAGTTTCGCTGCGAGTGCCGTGGCGTTCCGGATCAGCGCGGAAGCTTGGCAGATCAATGATCGTGTATTCAGGCGCGAAGTCAGCCAGTTGATCCGCAGTCGGGCGAACCAGCATCGTGCGGATGAACAGATTGTGCCAAGCAAGCTCGTTGATCACACGCACATTTACGCGGTATTCCGGCTGTGAACCACCGAAAAGGTCCGCAACGAAAAGCTCGTCCTTCTCCTTGAGCGCAGCCAGAAAGTCTTCCTTCAGCGCGGCGAAATGCTCAGGCGTCATGCTGGCGTTGACTTTTCCCCACCAGACGCTGTCTTCAGTCTCTGCATCGCGAACGATGAATTTGTCTTTCGCGCTGCGACCTGTGTGCGGGCCGGTTTGCACAACCAGCGCGCCATGGCGCGACAGTTCGCCTTCGCCCCTGGCTAATGCTTGCTCGACCAGTTGCGGTGTGCCGAGGTTTGAGTGAATGCGAGAGGCGGTTTCAATGCCCTGGGCGGACAAGGGAACGGCAAGCGAAATGGACACGCGATTCTCCTGGATGCTTCCGGAACTGACCTGAGCTGCAATCAGGCCTGTGTTTTGCTTCAATGCGCCGTTGCATGCACGGGCCCATAGATGAGCTATGCATACGAATGTGCGGAATCGAGTTGTTCTCTAGTCTGGAGCTTAGGTGAGGTCAAACCACGAGCGCCATATAGCCACAATCTGTCCGATTCTTGCGACCATTCGTTGTTTCATTTCGCCGGACACGCTAATTGCGTATGGATAGCGCGATGAAAGGGCCAGAAATGGACAATTCTGCGGCCGAATCTGGCCAAACAAGCGAGAAATCTGTGATCGCGCTGGTCGACGACGACCGCAACATCCTGACGTCGGTTTCGATTGCGCTTCAAGCGGAAGGGTTCACCACTCGCGTTTATTCGGATGGCGAAACGGCCTTGAAGGCCTTGCTGGACAATCCGCCAGATCTGGCCGTGTTCGATATCAAGATGCCAAAGATGGACGGGCTGGAGTTGCTGCGCCGCGTTCGGCGCGAGTCTGCCCTGCCTGTCATATTCCTGACCAGCAAGGATGACGAGCGCGACGAGGAGATCGGGCTAGAGTTGGGCGCCGATGACTACATCGCCAAGCCATTCAGCTTGCGTCTTTTGCTGGCTCGCATCCGCGCAATTTTGCGACGCGCTGATCATATCAATGCGGGCGAACAAAGCGACCCAGGCAATTCCGATCAGCGGCAAACAGTCATTGCACGCGGACGTCTCTATATGGACCCGTCACGGCATCATGTAACATGGAACGAGCAGCCCGTTTCGCTGACTGTCACGGAGTTTCTGATCCTTGAAGCGCTTGCGGGCCGTCCCGGGGTCATCAAGAGCCGAAACCAACTCATGGATGCGGCATACCCGGATGATGTCTTCGTCGATGACCGAACAATCGACAGCCATATCAAGCGGATGCGCCGCAAGTTCCGCCAGGTCGACGACGATTTCAGCGCAATCGAAACGCTTTACGGTGCAGGGTATAGTTTCACAGATGGCTGATCCCGCGCGTCCATCAGCCTTGGCCCCGGCAATTGACCGGCTGGGCTGGAGTTCCCGCCTGTCGCTGACTTCGCGGATCCTGGCTGTGAACATTCTTCCTCTGCTCTTTTTGGGCGGCGGCATCTTTTACCTCGACACCTACCGTACCCAGCTCCTCAACGAGCGCTACAAGCTGGCGCGGATCGAAGCGCAGATCACCGCTGAAGCGCTCGCTGGTGCTTCGCGGACACGTCAGGAAGCCTTGCTCGTGCAGATCGGTAAAGAACAGCGCATGCGGCTCCGCATGTTCGATGCGGAAGGCTTGCTGTGGGCGGATAGTTTCGCGCTCGATGAACCCTCTTTCCAACTCGATCAGCCCGGCGATGAACCGCCCGGTGAGCGCTTCGCCCGCTGGCTTGATCGAGCCCTAGATACGATTGTCAGCGCTGAACCGGTGACTGACTATATCGAACCCGAATCGCAGCGTGCGGATGCTTGGCCAGAGGTTGTTCGCGCACGCGACGAAGGGGTGAGCCAGATCACGTTGTATGACTGGCTCGACGGAACACCAGTTATCACTGCTGCAGCGCCGGTGGGCTTGAATGGCGCCACGCTGTTGACCACCCGCAATGCGGTAGACATCACTGAGTCTGTTCGCGCGGCCCGTTCAACGCTTGGCCTGGCTGTGCTGCTCGTTCTGGTAGCTTCGATCCTGCTTTCGCTCTTTCTTGCGCGGACTATCGTCGCGCCGATCAGGTTGCTATCATCAGCGGCGGCAAAGGTACGCCAAGGCCGCGACCGCGAAGTAGAGGTGCCACGTCTACCGAATCGCCGCGATGAGATCGGCACACTCGCACGCTCCGTCTCTGATATGACGAGCGCATTGAGGCATCGCATCGATGCCGTCGACAGTTTTGCCGCCGACGTCGCGCACGAGATCAAGAACCCACTGGCGAGCCTGCGCAGCGCAATGGAATCTCTTCCCCGCGTGGAAGACCCGGAACTGCGCAACCAATTGCTCGCTGTCGCCACCCATGACGTGCGACGGATTGATCGCCTGGTTTCCGAGATTTCTGACGCCAGCCGGATCGATGCAGAAATGTCGCGGGCGAAGCGTGAACGCATCGATATGACGCAATTGATAAAGGCAATCGTCGGCTCACGCGAAACCCGCGCCGAGAACGCGGACCACCAGATCGAGATCACTAGCCGCGGTCATGCGGCAATCGTAACCGGAGTTGCGCCGCGCCTGGAACGCGTGATCGAAAACCTGCTCGACAATGCCGTATCATTCTCGCCAGTCGACGCGCCCATCCTTGTCGATATCAGCAATGATGGAGACTGTGTGGCAATTACGGTCTGTGATGCTGGGCCAGGCATTCCGGAAGATGAGAGAGAGAAAGTGTTCGAACGATTTCACTCGGTTCGGCCCGAGGCGGAAAGCTTTGGCAATCACTCTGGCCTCGGCCTTGCTATCGCACGCGCCATTGCAGAAGCTCATGACGGGCGGTTAATCGCAGAAAGCCGGCCCGACGGCGCAGACGGCGCCTTCATGCGTTTCGAGATGCCAGCGGCGCGATGAGCGATGGCAAAACTCTGATAGGCGTTAGCGCGGTTGCGATCGACGGTCGTGCCGTCCTGATTGAAGGCCCTCCGGGAAGTGGCAAGAGCAGCCTGGCGCTCGCATTGGTCGATCGCGGTGCAGTGCTGATCGGAGATGACGGCGTGTGTCTCGCAAACGGCAGCGACCAAGTGATAGCCAGACCTCCGCCAAACATTGAGGGGAAAATGGAGATCCGCGGCGTCGGTATTGTGAACCTGGAAACCACATCCGCGCCGCTTGCCTTGATTCTTTTGCTCGAGGCCGAAGGTTCAAGACTTCCCGAAATCCTTGAGCAGCGCGAAATATTCGACTGCATTGTCCCGGTTCTGCCCTTCCGTAGAGGCGATGCAATTCAAGCGACCCGCGCCGAATGGGCATTGCGCAAACATGGGCTTAGCTTCTAGCGTCGATCACCATGAGCTCCACCGATCACCTCGACTCGGCGCCACAGCACATCCTGCTGGTCACAGGCATGTTGGGTGCCGGAAAGTCCACTGCACTCGATGTGCTGGAGGATTTGGGTTGGGAAGCAATCGACAATCTCCCGGTGCGATTTCTCAAGACAATGACAGCTGCTCCTGGCTTGTCAGGCACGCCCATTGCTATCGGATTTGATTCACGCACACGCGGGTTTGTACCGGACGAGATAATCGGATTAGTCGATAGGTTATCTCATCAGAACGCCTCAATCTCGACTATGTTCATTGACTGCTCGACCGAAGAATTGGAGCGACGCTACAATGAAACGCGCCGCCGCCATGCACTCGCAAGCGGGCGTCCACTAACAGAGGGAATACGTGCGGAACGCGATCTGTTGGCACCGCTCAGGAACTGGGCCGAAGTCGTTATCGACACCACCAGTTTCAATCCGAACGAGTTGCAGCAGAAACTGCGCGAACTCTATTCACAGTCCCCCAGCACTCCGATGACGGTAACGGTCTCAAGCTTTGGGTTTGCCAAAGGCCACCCTCCGCTCGCCGATCTCGTGTTTGACATGCGATTCCTTGATAACCCGCATTGGGTAGACGGATTACGTGAACTGACCGGGCTCGACAAAGCCGTGGGTGATCACATCAGGAATGATCCGGGCTTCAAATCCGCCACCTCTCAAATTCTCCCGCTGATCACGGATTTGCTGCCAAGATATCAGGCGCAGGGCAAATCGTATGTTCACATTGCCTTTGGCTGCACCGGCGGACGCCATCGTTCTGTCTTCACCGCCGAACACATCGCAGAAGGCTTGCGCGAGGCAGGATTTTCGCCCACTGTCCGCCACCGCAATCTGGGTTCACGCACCAGCGACGAGATCGAAGGGGCAAGGCGTTGAGCACCAATAGAAACACCATACGGCGTCGCGCCGCAGGAATGAACGGACTTCGCACACTCTCATGATCGGATTGATCCTCGTCACGCATGGCGATCTGGCCGACCACTTTGTGGACGCGATGGAGCATGTTGTCGGCCCGCAGCAAGACGTGGCCACCGTGTGCATCGGCCCCAATGACGATATGGAAAACCGGCGCCAGGAAATTGCCGACGCAATCTCGTCGGTCCAATATGGCGAGGGTGTAATAGTGTTGACCGATCTGTTCGGCGGCACGCCATCTAATCTGGCGATTTCGCTGCTTGATCGCGGCCATGTTGAAGTGATTGCCGGCATCAACCTACCGATGCTGATTCGTCTGGCTGGAGCGCGCAAGAAGATGAGTGTGATCGATGCCGTTGCCGCAGCGAAGAAGGCTGGCCGCAACTACATCACTGTTGCCAGCGAGTTTCTCGGCGACGAGGCTGCGCCGGAAGAGGCTCGCGCGTGAGCGAGTTTCGCAAGACAATTACTATCGTCAACAAGCGCGGGCTGCATGCACGCGCCAGCGCAAAATTCGTAGGTGCAGTTTCTGTCCTGCCCGAAGGCACGCATGTACGTGTTGCGAAGGACGGCAATGAAGCGGCTGGCGGTTCGATCCTGGGCCTGATGATGCTTGGCGCCGCCAAAGGCGACGATGTTGAGCTGATCGTTGGCGGAGTGAATGCCGAAAGTGTGGGCGGCGAACTGGCCGCTCTGATCGAAGACGGCTTTGGCGAAGAGTAACCTTTGTGTCTGATCGCCGAGAGATCACCGGCTTTTCCAACCCGACGGTCAAATATCTGCGCAGTCTGCGCGAAAAGAAGCACCGGAAGGCAGCTGGCCAATTTCTGGCCGAAGGATTGCGCCTGCTTACCGATGCGCGGGAATGCGGGCATGTTCCGGAAGTGCTGGTGATGGCCAGCGGGCGCGATCCGCATCCTCTGCTCAGCGCGCTTGAAGCAGACGTCCTAGCCGCGGGTGGCGAGATCATCGAGACTTCGCCCGATATCCTCAGCAAGATCACCGGCAAATCGAACCCGCAAGCGGTAGCAGGCGTGTTTGCTGAATTTGATAGTTCACTGGACGTTATCAAACGCGAAACCGCAAACATCTGGCTGGTGGCACAAGCGCTGCGCGATCCGGGCAATCTGGGCACCATGCTGCGCACAGGAGATGCTGTGGGCGCAGGCGGGCTGATCCTGATTGACGATTGCGCTGACCCTTTCAGCGTCGAAGCCGCACGCGCCAGCATGGGCGCGATTTTCACGCAGGCCGTGGCGCGTGCAAGCTGGGAAGAATTCCTGCCCTGGCTACGCAGTGGTTCGGGCCAATTGGTTGCCGCAAGCTTGCGCGACGCAGTGCCTTATCGCGGCGCACCTTATGAAAGCCCCTGCTTCATTCTCGTCGGCAATGAGTCGCAAGGCCTGCCCGAGGAATACGAAACCGCATGCGATTTGCGCGTCACGATGCCGATGAAAGGCCGCGCGGACAGCCTCAACGCGGCGGTAGCTGGGGCGGTGTTGGCTTACGAAGTGCTGGCCGGGCTGGACAGTTAACCGCTATTCAGCCCCGTCCTTGCCGCCATCGATGAGCAAGTCGTCCGACGTATATCGCGGCGCGCCTTCAACGAGTGGGACCTCCTCAATTTCGCGCTTGCCGATCTCGATGCCTTTTTCCGCCAACCTCTTGCCGGATGACAGCACATTGCGTTCAAAGCTGCCAACGAAGCTGTTGTAATTCTTGACCGCGCTTTCGAGGCCACCCCCCACCCGTTTCAGATGCTGTGCAGTGGTTGAAAGTCGCTCGTACAACTCTGCCCCCATGCGTCCGATTTCCTGCGCCTCTTTAGCAAGGCCATCCTGCCGCCAGACTTGCGCGACCGTCCGCGCGATGGCGACCAAGTTGGTCGGGGTAGCCAGCAAGACACGCCGTTCGAAGGCAAAGTCCCACAATGTTGGATCCGCATCCAGGGCAGCTGTCACAAAATGTTCGCCCGGAATAAACATGATGACGTAGTCGGGTGCTTCTTCAAACTGGCTTTGATAGCTTTTTGCGCCAAGCGTCTGGACGTGGTTGCGCATGGACTTCGCATGCATTTCCAAATGCGTCTTGCGCGCATCGTCATCATCAGCCTCGAACGCGGCCTGATAGGCGTTGAGCGAAACTTTGGAATCGATTACGAGCTTTTTCTGGCCCGGTACGTTGATAATGGCATCAGGGCGCAGGCGCCCGTCTTCGGTGTCGACCGACTGCTCCATCAGAAAATCGGTGTGTTCAGCAAGGCCGCATTGTTCGAGCAGGTTTTGCAGCGCCCTCTCGCCCCAGCGCCCACGTGCCTTGGGCGCATTGGTGAGCGAATTGCCCAGCCGCTGCGCCTCGCGGCGCACCTCTTCCTGCCCTTCACGCATTGACTGGATCAGGCCGGTCAGCTGACCAAAGGCATCGACCCGCTGTTTCTCCAGCGTTTCAACTTGTAGCTCATACTTGGCCAGCCGCTCACCCACGGGTTGCAGCAAGGTCTTGATCTTGGCTTCACCCGCTTCTTCGGACTGCTTGAAGCGCTCATCAGCACGCTTGAGGAATTCTTCCTGACTGCGCGACAGCACTTCGCTGCCGAGCGCCTTGAACTGTGTGAGCATCTCCTCACGCGCTTCTTTCATCTGCGCCATCTGCTTGTCGAAATTGGCAGCGTTCGCTTTCAGCGTGGCAAGCCCAATCTGCGCCTCACCCAGTTCCTTGATCGCGGTTTTGAATTCGGCTTCGCGTTCTGCAGCAACAGCCTCCACTTCGGCCAATTTGGCCCTTGTATCCGCCGCTTGGCGAGAACCGATAAACCACCCTGCCCCCGCACCAATTGCGAGACCAAGAACAAGCGCGATGATAGTAAGAAGTGTAGGGTCCATCCCGTCAACTTAGGCGGAACGGAACCGGAACGCCAGTGCTGAGTAAGGTTTACCCGCAGCTTACGCCGCCTGCCTTAGCTTCTTCAGCTTCTTGAGCGCCATCTGACGTTTCAGGCGCGACAGGTGGTCGATGAAGAGAATGCCCTCCAGGTGGTCCATCTCGTGCTGGATGCAGGTCGCGAGCAGGCCTTCCATACTCTCTTCATGGTGGTTGCCGTCCAGATCCTGATATCGAACCGTACAGGTCGCCGGACGATCTACATCGGCGTAAATTTCCGGCACGGACAGGCAGCCTTCCTGATAGGTCGACTGCTCTTGCGCGGGATCAACGATAACCGGATTGATGAACGTGCGCGGCTCTTTCTTGGTAGCCGGATGGGTGTGCTTGTGCCCGTCATGCTCGCATTCGATCGGATCCGCATCCGGGTCTTCCGGTTGCAGATCGATCACCAGCACGCGTTTGGGCACGCCAACCTGAATGGCGGCGAGGCCAATTCCGGGCGCGTCATACATCGTTTCGAACATGTCCTCGACCAGCTGTTTCAGCTCGTCATTGAACTCGTCTTCCGCAACGGGTTCAGAAACGACCTTGAGCCGGGGGTCCGGCACTTCCAGAATTTCACGTATAGCCATAAAGCGGAAATAGGCGGTTGAGAGCTATATTTCAACGAAACTGTTATCGCTCGCGGCAGTTCGCTTACGCGAACACCTCCGCGGGGGCGGCCTACAGGCCGACGGGCGGTCGCCCGTTGACTGCCGTGACTTTAGTCAACAGGCCTCCGCGCCCTAAGCGCCTGCGCCAGCGTGCCTTCATCCAGATAATCGAGCTCGCCGCCCACAGGCAGGCCATGCGCCAGCTGCGTGATGCGCAGCGGAAACGCCTCTAGCCGCTCAGCGAGGTAATGCGCCGTGGTTTGCCCCTCCAGCGTCGCGTTCATTGCCAGAACCACCTCGTCGATCCCGCCTTCTTCAATGCGAGACAAAAGCGAAGCGATATTCAGATCCTCCGGCCCGATGCCGTCGAGCGCGGACAGCTTTCCGCCCAGCACGTGATACCTGCCGGTGAACAGTCGCGCGCGGTCAAGCGCCCAAAGGTCTGCCACATCTTCGACCACGCAGAGCGATTTTAGATCGCGGCGGTGGTCGGCACAAATCCCGCAAGGGTTCTTCGTATCGACATTGCCGCAAATTTCGCATTCAACCAGCGTATCGCGAACCGCGCCCAATGCCTCTAGCAGCGTTGGCAGCGCCTGCTCACGGTTCTTGACCAACCACAAAACCGCGCGCCGCGCGCTGCGCGGGCCCAATCCGGGCAGACGCGACAATGCACCTGCCAATGCTTCGATCTCTTGCGATGCCATGTCATGACAGATAGGGGCTTGAGCGAATTCGAGAAAGGCCCGCCTGCACTGTTATGCGCCCCAAAATGACAATCGCGTTCATGGGAACCCCTGACTTCGCCGTTCCGGCGCTGGTTGCGTTGCACGAAGCAGGGCACGAGTTGGTGTGCGTCTATACCCAGCCGCCGAGCCCCGCAGGGAGAGGGAAAAAGCTTCAACCATCCCCGGTGCATCGCAAGGCGAAAGAACTGGGGATCGAGGTTCGGCATCCGACCTCTCTCAAGAACCAAGATGCGCAGGCGGAGTTCGCGGCATTGCAAGCAGATGTGGCGGTGGTATCTGCCTATGGCCTGATCCTGCCGCAAGCGGTGCTCGACGCGCCCAGCTACGGCTGTCTCAATATCCACGCTTCAATCCTGCCGCGCTGGCGCGGAGCGGCCCCCATCCACCGCGCAATTCTGGCCGGAGATGCGGAAACGGGTGTCACGATCATGCAAATGGAAGCCGGGCTGGATACAGGGCCCATGCTCGCCAAGGTGATAACACCGATAGATGCCAAGACCACGGGCGAACTGACAGAGGAACTGGCCGAACTGGGCGCCAATGCAATGGTGGGCGTGCTCAACGATCTGGAGCATCTGGCCGCGATCCCGCAGGATGATGGTGCGGCAACCTATGCGCCCAAAATAGATAAAGCCGAAGCGCGGATCGACTGGTCAAAACCGGCAGAGGAAATTGAACGGCTGGCGCGTGGCCTCGCCCCCTTCCCGGGCGCATGGTCTGAAAGCGACGGAGAGCGCGTAAAATTGCTGCGGGCAGAATTGGCCGAAGGTTCAGGTAATCCCGGTGAGGTTCTCAATGAAGATTTCACCATCGCTTGCGGGTCCGGCGCGATCCGCCCGCTCCGCCTGCAACGCGCGGGCAAACCGGCGATGGATCGTGAGGACTTCCTGCGCGGCAATCCCATTGCGAAAGGCACCATTCTGTCGTGACTCGTTTCGCGCTGACACTGGAATTTGACGGCACACCGTTTCAGGGCCTGCAGCGTCAGAAGCATGGTCCAACCGTGCAGCAAGCCGTCGAGGAGGCGGCCAATGCCGTGACAGGTGAAGATGTTCGCCTGTTCAGCGCTGGCAGAACTGATACCGGCGTGCATGCTCTGGCCATGCGCAGCCACATCGACATCGGAAAAGAACTGGCACCATTCCGCCTGATGGAGGCATTGAACGCCCATCTGCGCCCTAACCCCATCGCCGTGACACATTGCGAGATTGCGCCTGACGATTGGCATGCCCGGTTTTCGTGTATCGGGCGAAGCTATGTCTATCGCATCATCAACCGCCGTGCACCGCTGACGATCGATCATAAGCGCGCCTGGCAAGTCCCGCAGGAGCTTGATGAAAAGGCGATGCACGGCGCTGCGCAGGCGCTGGTTGGCAAGCACGACTTTACCACCTTCCGATCTGCGCATTGCCAGTCAGACAGTCCGGTCAAATCACTCGATCGCTTGGATGTTGAGCGAGACGGAAACGAAATCCGCATTCACGCCGCTGCGCGCAGTTTCCTGCACCATCAGGTGCGCAGCATGGTCGGCTGTTTGAAGCTTGTCGGACAAGGCGTTTGGCGCGAAGATCAGGTTGCAAAAGCACTCGCCGCACGCGACCGGCAGGAATTAGGGCTTAACGCCCCGCCACATGGTCTCTACTTCGTAGAAGCTACTTACGCCGATTCTTGAGAGGAATAATCATGACCACCACTGGCCAACAGCTTTTCACCACGCTTACCGCCGACGGCAAGCTGACGCTGGAAGTGAGCGAAGAGAGCTTTCCTGAACCAACGGGAAATCAAGTGCTGGTCAAGATGGAGGCTGCGCCAATCAATCCGTCAGACCTCGCGATCCTGACCAGTGCAGCCGATTTCGACAATGCCGAATATTCGCCGGGCAAAGTTGTCGCGCAAATGCCTGAACCTTTCCTCTCAGGCCAGAAAAGCCGCTACGGCCAACGTTTGCCAGCCGGCAATGAAGGTGCAGGCACCGTGGTTGCGACCGGCGAAAGCGACATGGCCAAAGCGCTGATGGGCCAGCGCGTGGCCTGCGTTCCCGGCAATGCCTTTTCGCAATACGCTATCGCCGATGCGATGATGTGTCTGCCGCTGGGTGACCATTCCAGCGAAGTGGGTGCGTCCAGCTTCGTTAATCCGATGACTGCGCTGGGATTTGTCGAGAATGCAAAGATGGATGGGCAGAAGGCAATCGTCCATACAGCCGCGGCATCAAACCTTGGACAGATGTTGATCAAGATTTGCCAGGAAGACGGTATCGAGCTGGTCAACATCGTGCGCAAAGCCGAACATGTCGAGATGCTGAGAGGTATTGGCGCGAAATATGTCGTCAACTCCTCTGACGATGATTTCATGGAACAGCTGCGCACAGCAATTGACGAAAGCGATGCTTTCTATGGGTTTGACCCGATCGGCGGTGGGCAAGCGGTCGACAATGTGTTCAAGGCGATGGAGCAGGTCGCGGTCAGCAAGATGACCGAATATTCGCGCTATGGCTCTAACCAGGCAAAGCGCATGTTCATCTACGGCCGCCTGGACTTCGGCCCGACGATCCTGACGCCAAGCTATGGCTTTGGCTGGACGCTGTCAGGCTGGCTGCTGACTCCATTCCTGGCCAATGCGGGGATGGAAACTGTCGTGAAGATGCGCACCCGCGTACAGCAAAACCTCACCACCACTTTTGCGTCGAGCTACAAGGCGAAGGTCAATCTGGAAGAGATGCTGACCAAGGAAGCGATCAGCGATTATCGCCAGATGAAGACCGGCGAAAAATATCTCGTCACGCCCTGGGGCTGAATTTTCAGCGGTTATCAAATGCTGACTGGATCGCGCCGGGATCACTGATCCCGTTCGCGATCAGCAGCTGCAGCAGAATTCGTGCCTTTTGCAGATTGAGTGCACGCACAGCGACGAACCCATTGGCATCGTCCTCCGGCTCGCGATCAACCAACCCCTCATCCGTGCGGCTGGCTCGGACAATAATCAGCCCATCTTTAGCAAAACGGGCCAGCTCGCGCCGCACCACGTCAGGCAATTTCCTGTCACCTCAAGGACAAGCATCGCCTGCTGCGCCGCCTATGGCGCATGTTCTTTCCGATGTGTCGCCACCAGTTCTCTATTCAGCGGGCAACAGCAGGTTTTCCCTGAAGCGCTGCACGAGACAATCTATCTTGAATTTCCGTATACACTGGTTCTGATTCTTTTGGTATTCTGGCTGGGCAAGGTGTTTCTGGGCGACCGGATAACCAAGCGGAAGATGCAGCGATCCACGGTATCCAAGGCCACTTGATCACAATGGGCCTGATAGCTGTCTGAACCAGAATGTCGTCAGATCACCCATTACTTTAAACTCTATGATTGATTTTCCATGAATCGGCGCTAGATAGCGCGTCTCCGCAGGACGGAATGGGCGATTAGCTCAGTTGGTAGAGCATCTCGTTTACACCGAGAGGGTCGGCAGTTCGAGCCTGTCATCGCCCACCATTCAGTCACTATGCACACGGGATCACTGATTCTGTGCGCTAGTGGGCTGAAGATCCCCTCGAATATTTCCGATGTTTACGAACGATCCGAAAAGCTCTTAAGCCTTGTAGGAGACCGGCTTGGTCATCAAACAGACGGGGCTATTCACGGCAATTTCTCTGCTTGCTGATTTCGAGGTCGGAGGATGTATTGCATTAATTATGGCGAATTGATGGGTTGAAAGGCATGCAGCAAGACAGCCGCATCGCTCTTAAAGCGCCTTACGCAAGATCCGGTTAAACAGAGGTGGTCGGGTTTCGTATCCACCGTACCAGTCTGTTCGATTGCCTGCATTAGGCCGCTCCATCAGCGGGCATCCGCATCGAACCAGGCGATCAGGTTACCGGATCGATGCTCAAGGGGCATCGTCGAAGCCTTATCTTTGCAAGCGGTTCAAGCAGCGATTCGTAAGGTCTTATGGTCGATGCAATGGGATGGCGATCATCGCTCACAGGATAGACCCCTTCTTTTCTGCCTTATGGTGCCTTGTGGGCAACGGTTCCGCTTTAAGTCAGTGATCCGCTTGCTGGAAACCTGCTCGACCAGCGATATCGGCATGCTGACCAGATCGTAGGCGTGTTACTAATCGGCCGTCGCAGCAAAAGCGGGCCTGAAGAAGCAGCGTCCTTCTTGTCGCTAAGAGGTGGCCAATACGCTGCATGGAAAGATGCCGGACTGGACGCGTGGAAGCGCGAATTCAGGCACACCTGATGTCAAGCTTGTTCGGGTTTCCGCTACAGCCATTGGGGTTGGAACTGCCGGACTAGTCTGCGATTACCGCTTCAATGGCCGCGATCGCTTCTTCCGAGTTCCAGTGATAGCCGCCCGCGACACGAAAAAGTTCCTTCGACTCGGCATCATACAGCACGGTGAGCGGCATCGCCCCGCTACCTCCGAAGCTCACACCCAGATCATTCGCGGGATCAAGCCAAGGCTCGAGATGCGTAAAATCGCGATCTTCGAAGAGCGGCACGACAGCTTCTGCGCCGCGCATATCCTGGCTTACGGTCAGCACGCGCAGCTCGTCCTCTTTCAGCGCAGCGAGTTCATCCAGCATCGGCATTTCGACAACGCATGGCGCGCACCAGGTGGCCCATAGGTTAATCAGAACCGGCTGACCTTGCAGAGCACCCAGATTGAGCTGCGCTCCATCCGGATTGGTCACACTGACTGCTGGCATCAATTCGCCTGCAAAGCTGTAATCGATCTCGCCGGTCAACTCCTGCTTGTCTACGCCCAATTCCTCTTGCGGTTGCGCGCCATGGCCAGCGCCACTATCGCAACCGGAAAGAAACAAGGCCGAGGCGCAGATGAGCGACCAAGACAACGATACCGGGCGAAAAGACATAGAGGCAGGCTCCAATCAGATGTGGGGCGGAAGGTTCTCTGAAGGGCCTAGCGCGATCATGCGCGAAATCAATGCTTCGATCCCGTTCGACAAAGCCCTGTGGCGCCAAGATATCCGCGCATCCAAGGCGCATGCAAGTATGCTGGGTGCGCAAGGCATCGTCAGCAAGGCAGATTGCGATGCCATTCTGGGCGGACTGGATCAGATTGCTGAAGGATACGCGCGCAATGGCGTGCCCGAGGATTGGGACCTCGAGGATATTCACATGACAGTCGAAGCACGTTTGACCGAATTGATCGGGCCAGCCGCTGGCCGCCTGCACACAGCGCGCAGCCGAAATGACCAGGTTGCAACCGATTTCCGACTCTGGGTGCGCGACACAATTGATGAATTGGATTCCACGCTGGGCCAGCTGCAACTGGCGCTGCTCAATCAGGCAGAAGCGCATGCTGACAGCATCATGCCTGGTTTCACGCATTTGCAGACTGCTCAGCCAGTAACATTGGGCCATCACCTGATGGCCTATTTCGAGATGATCGACCGCGACCGCGACCGTTTTAACGACGCTCGTACCCGGCTCAGCATGTGCCCTTTGGGCAGCGCAGCACTCGCCGGTACCGGTTTTCCGATAGACCGCGAAGCAACAGCCATGGCGCTTGGGTTTGCTGCTCCCACTCGCAACAGTCTTGATGCTGTTTCAGACCGCGATTTCGCCCTCGATTTCTTGATGGCTGCAAGCCAGTGCGCATTGCACCTTTCGCGGCTTGCAGAGGAATTCATTATCTGGGCCAGCCAACCCTTCGGTTTTGTGCGCATAGCGGACAGCCTATCGACGGGTTCCTCCATAATGCCACAGAAGAAGAATCCCGATGCCGCCGAACTAGTGCGCGGGCACACGGGTCGCATCATTGGCTGCGTGACCTCGCTCATGATCACCATGAAAGGGCTGCCGCTCGCCTATTCAAAGGATATGCAAGACGACAAACCGCCCGTGTTCGAAGCCGCGGGGCTGTTGGAGCTTTGCATCGCGGCCATGAGCGGAATGATTGCCGACAGCACTTTCAACACCGCACGGATGCGTGAAGCAGCCGAGCTTGGATACGCAACTGCGACCGACCTCGCGGACTGGTTAGTACGCGAGGCCGACATTCCGTTTCGAGAAGCGCACCACATCACAGGCGCTGCGGTTAAACGCGCAGAGGCAGACGGTGTTGCCCTGGACCAGCTGCCGCTCAGCGTGCTTCAGGAAATCGACAGCCGGATTGATGATGGAGTGTTCAAAGCGCTCTCAGTCGACGCCTCCGTCGCCTCGCGCAACTCATATGGCGGCACCGCGCCTGATCAGGTAAAGGCGCAGATTGCCGCAGCGAAAGAGCGGATGGGATTGAAGCAATGACAAAACGGTCGATCGTCACACTCACGCTTGCCGCGATAGCGCTTGGCGCTTGCGGGCAACGCGCCGACATTCAACCGCTCGCAAACTCCAGCTTGCCGCCAGCGCCCTATGGGAGCGAAGCCAAACCAGAAGCGGAACAGCTATTGGAACTGGAAACTTTGGCAGCGCCACAACGTAGTGTTGAGTTAAGGCGTCGTTCGGAAGAACGCGAAGACGACCCGTTCGATCTTCCCCCAGAATAGGGAAATTTTAGCAAGTCTATGGACCATTTTGCACTCAAAGACGGTGTGCTTCACGCCGAAAACGTGCCTTTGCCGCAGATAGCCAGAGAGGTGGGGACGCCGGTCTATGTCTATTCGCGCGCAACGCTGGAACGGCATGCACGCGTTTTTCGAGAAGCACTGGACGAAGTGCCTGACAAGCTGATTGCGTTTGCGGTCAAATCCAATCCCAATCTGGCTGTACTGAAAGTGCTGCAAAACCAGGGGTATGGTGCCGATGTCGTTTCCGTTGGCGAAATGCGCCGCGCGCTAGCCGCAGGTATCGCTCCGGAAATGATCGTCTTCTCTGGTGTGGGAAAGACCCGCCGCGAAATGATCGAGGCGCTTGAAGCCGGGATCGGTCAATTCAACATCGAGAGCGAAGAAGAAGGCCTGGAGCTGGCCGAAATCGCGGAAGGAATGGGCCTGACCGCAGATTGCGCGCTGCGAATCAATCCGGACGTCGATGCCGGAACGCATGACAAGATTTCGACGGGCAAGGCAGACAACAAGTTTGGCGTACCGATTGATCAGGCAGGGCAAATCTTCGGAAAGCTTGCCAGCCAGAAAGGCGTGAACCTGCGCGGCGTAGCTGTACACATCGGCAGTCAGCTGGCCGACATCACTCCGCTCGAAAGCGCGTTCGCAAAGCTCGGTGAACTTATTGCCGGGTTGCGCGGCGCGGGCCACACGATCACCCATGTCGATCTGGGCGGCGGCCTTGGCGTGCCTTATCGCAAGGGCGAAGTTCTGCCCAGTCCAGCCGAGTATGGAGCCATGGTCGCCTGCGTCACTAAAGACTGGGGGGTCAAACTGATCTTTGAGCCCGGCCGTGTTATCGCTGGCAACGCCGGGGTTCTGTTGACCGAAGTGGTGCGCGTAAAGCGCGGGCTCAACAACCCCTTCGTGATTGTCGATGCGGCAATGAACGACCTTGCCCGCCCCGCCCTATACGGAGCGTACCACCATTTTGAAGCGGTTACGCCCACCGGTGAAAGCATGATCGCCAACATCGTCGGCCCGATCTGCGAAACTGGTGACACCTTTGCGCGGGACCGCCAATGCGATCTCGTGAAGAGCGGCGATCTGGCGGTTTTTCGCACGGCTGGCGCCTATGGCGCGACAATGGCAAGTTCATACAACTCGCGCGGGTTCGTGGCCGAAACTCTGGTTGATGGTGACAAGTTTGCAGTCGTGGCCAACCGGGTTGGCGCCGATTCCTTCATTAATGCCGAGCGCGTTCCCGACTGGCTAGAATAGATGAAACACTCATGATCAATTCGCTCCCGCTATTCCATCGCATCAAGGGGCAGAAGGTACTGGTGCTGGGTAGCGGGGATACGGCTGAGCCCAAGATACGTTTAATTGAACGCGCCGGCGGTATAATCGAAGACGATATCCAACGCGCGATTGATGAGGGTGTGAAGGTGGCCTTTGTAGCCTATGACGATGCGGAGGCATGTAAAGTAGCGGCCATCAATTTACGCTGTGCCGGCATGCTGGTGAACGTGGTCGACATGCCGGATTTGTGCGACTTCACTACGCCGAGCATTTTGGACAGAGACCCGGTGCTGATCGCCATTGGTACTGGCGGGGCCTCGGCAGGGCTTGCCAAGCATGTGCGGTTGCGCCTTGATGCTATCCTGCCGCAATCTCTGGGAAAGCTTGCGAGTGCTCTACTCAGCGCTCGGGAAAAACTGCGAGCCAAACACCCCGATGGTGCTGATCGACGGCGCGTAATCGATGCGGCTTTGCGTGAAGGCGGCGAATTGGATCCATTTGACGCCGCAAGCGCCGACAAGGTCGAGAGCTGGCTGGCAAACGAGCAAAGCATCAACGATGGGAAGAACCAGATCATTCAGCTCACCAGCGAAGATCCCGAGGACCTGACGATAAGGCAAATGCGTTGGTTGGGTGTAGCGGACATCATTCTGATGGAAGGGGACGTCCCCGGCACAGTTCTGGCGCGAGCAAGAGCCGACGCACAGCGCGTGCCATCAGAACACGCCAAGGCAGACTACCCAGGTCAAACCGTAGTTCGAATTGTCGCGCCCATTCAAGCTGCTTGAGGCAACGCCAGATTGCCCTGCCGAACGAGTACAAAGGCCAAGCCTAGTAGCGCAAGAAACTGGTGAGAAATGCCAGCCGGGGGAGGAGCCCCTGCCCAAAATACTTACGTCGATGAATGTGAGCTACGCGGCCAGTCGGCGGGCCGTAATCCGGTTGAATAGGTAGCCTGTCAGGTTTTGCCTTGCGGCGAAGCCATCAATCGAGAAATGGATCGCGCACAAGAATGGTGTCATCACGTTCAGGGCTGGTCGATACCAGCGCGACCGGTGTTTCGATTAGCTCCTGAATCCGTTGAATATACTTGATCGCATTGGCTGGCAGATCCGCCCAACTGCGCGCGCCGGCTGTGCTCTCACTCCAGCCGTCCAGCTCTTCGTAGATCGGCTCAACCGCTGCCTGATCGCCGGCATGGCTTGGCAGATAATCCATCACATTGTTGCGCAGGCGGTATCCCGTGCAAATCTTAACAGTTTCCAAACCGTCCAACACGTCAATCTTGGTCAGCGCAATTCCAGTCACACCGCTGATCGCGCAGCTTTGGCGCACGATCACCGCATCGAACCAGCCGACCCGGCGTTGCCGCCCAGTTACTGTGCCGAACTCGTGACCACGTTCGCCCAGCAATTGTCCAACTTCATCGTCCAGTTCGGTCGGGAACGGACCGCTACCCACGCGGGTAGTATAGGCCTTCACAATACCGAGTACGAAGCCCGCGGCGCCCGGCCCAAGCCCTGAGCCCGATGCCGCTGTTCCGCTTACGGTGTTGGAGCTGGTGACAAACGGATAGGTGCCGTGATCGACATCAAGCAGCACGCCCTGCGCACCTTCGAACAGTATTTTCGCGCCAGCCTTGCGCACTTTCTTCAAACGCTTCCAAACAGGTTGAGCGAACTGCAATACGAAGGGCGCGATCTCTTTCAGATCATCCAGCAGACGCTTACGGTCGACCGGCGGCTGGTCAAAACCGGCGCGTAGTGCGTCATGATGCGCACAAAGTCGATCGAGCTGTGTATCCAGACTGTCCAGATGCGCCAAGTCGCAAACGCGGATCGCGCGGCGCCCGACCTTATCTTCATACGCTGGGCCAATACCGCGGCCTGTGGTGCCGATCTTGCCAGAACCCGCCGCAGTTTCCCTCAAGCCATCGAGATCGCGGTGGATCGGCAGGATCAGCGGGCAATTGTCTGCGATCGCCAGATTATCATCGCTGATCGTGACCCCCTGACCTTCAAGCTTTTGCACTTCATCCCGCAATGCCCATGGGTCCAGCACCACGCCATTCCCGATCATGCTCAGGGTGCCGGACACGATGCCGCTCGGCAACAAGCTCAGCTTGTAGGTTGTGCCATCCACCACCAATGTGTGACCCGCATTGTGCCCGCCTTGAAAGCGCACAACGGCATCGGCACGGCTCGCAAGCCAGTCAACAATCTTGCCTTTGCCTTCATCGCCCCATTGAGCGCCGATCACTGTAACATTAGCCATGCTTACACCTTACCCCCTGCCAGGGGGATCCTCATGGTCCTTCGACAGGACTCGACCAAGGGACGGAAACGTGGGGCGATATGCGCCCCGATTGCGCTCGGGCCGATAAAATGCCGAGCACTGCAAAGTCAAGCGCTCGAGCCAACGCTATCTGCATCTACTTTGGAGGCAAGCAACGGGATTGTTCGCTATGTGGATCAACAAGGGTGTAGAATGGGCTGCGCATGCCTGTGCCGTGATGGCACCGCTTTGGCCAGATCGCGGGCTGGCACTCTCAGCTATGGCTGAATTTCATGACCTCCCGGAGCCCTATATGGCCAAACAGATGCGAGCCCTTGCACGTGAAGGCATAATCACAGGGGGGCGTGGAAGAAGCGGTTTTCACAACCTCGCCCGCGCTCCAGATGAAATCACCTTGCTCGACATATTGCTCGCGGTGGATGGCGATAAGCCGATGTTTCGCTGGACGGAAATTCGTCAGAAGGGGCCTTGAGCGAGCAAACCGGCTGACTGCCAAGCGCCATGTAATATTGCAGCAGGATTCTGGCGCGCGCAGGAGGCCTACCGCCAAAGCCTGTCGGAAATCGACCTGGTAACACTCAGCCGCAGTGTTGCTGCTCAACTGGGCATGGAAAAGGTGATGCAAGCGGGCGTCTGGATCAGCGAACACGTGCGCTCGCGGAACTAGAGCGCAACCATATCCTTGCCGGAAAGCTTGTGCGTGCAGCCAAGCGCAAGGAGATCTTCGCCGTCTTCGATCTGGGCAAGAGTACGATAGCCTTTGGCACGAAGCTCCGCCGCTTTTTCTCTGTCATGCCCATTTGCGAGGTACACCAGATCGACTGTTTCGCTGCCCCGCGAGCCTTCGATCATCTGATCGACATATAGCGTGAAGCCGGTTGCTGGCTCATTGGCGCCGCCAATCAAATAGGTTCCACCCCGCCCCACTGCACCGCGAACACCTTCGGCATAAAGCGTGAAGCCAAACCAGCTTTGGTATTCGAAGCCATGGCGTTCGGTCGGATCCAATGTAACGCGCGCCGCGTCTCCGATCCGCTTCACAATTGCTTTCAGCCCCGCGATCCTGGAAGCGAGCGCCCCGCCGGCATCAATTGCACACAATTTCTCAAGTGCTTCTTCGAACGGGCCTGTCGCATAGAGCAGCGGTAGATAGGCTTCGCCACCTGCCGCGCGCAGTCCGCCTGCATCCTTCATATCCAGCTCTCGACGAACATTGCCGATCAATTCCGGTGCCAAGGGCAAAGCGCTTTCAGACAAAGTGTCGACAAGGTCTGGCAGCGTAAAATCAACCGAGATACCCGTCAGACCTGCTGCAGATAATGCCTCAATTGCGAGTGCAACCACTTCGCTTGCCGCAGCAACGGAATCTGCACCGATCAGCTCCGCCCCCAGCTGCGTTCGTTCACGCGCGGGTGCAAGCTGATCCGCTTTGATCTGCGCCGTCTCACCGCAATAGGCCAGCCGCAAAGGCCGCGGCGTGCCTGCCATACTGGTCGCTGCGATTCGGCCGATCTGCGGTGTGATATCGCTGCGCAAAGCGAGCGTACGCAGACTGACCGGATCTACGAACCGAAACATTCGGCGCGGCTGCACACCGTCCATACGGCCTGCAAGCGACTTCTCGAATTCGATCAGCGGCGGGCGTACGCGATCATAGCCATGGCTCCACAGCACATCGAGCGATGACCGCATGGCGCGCGTGATCGCCTCCGCCTCGCGCGGCAGCTTGTCTTCAAGCCCTTCAGGCAACAGGTCGTCTGGTTCGGTCATTACACGCGGGCGCTTGCCCTATCCGCGATCAGAATTCCAGCGCTTTGACCAGTTTCACACCTTCGATCTCAGTTGCCTGAGCGATCACATCGTCAGGGATCTTCTGATCGAGACTGAGAAGCAGCACGGCTTCGCCGCCGGCTTCGCGACGCCCGAGGTTGAAGGTTCCGATATTGATATCATGCGAACCAAGCAATGTGCCGATACGGCCGATGAAGCCCGGTTTGTCATCATTGACAACATAAAGCATGTGACCGCTCAGCTCGGCTTCGATACCGATTCCGAAGATTTCCACCAGCCGTGGGGCGTCGTTTCCAAACAGTGTTCCGGCCACGGAACGTGGTCCCTCGGCAGTCTGAACCGTCACACGGATCAGCGTGTTAAACGCCCCTTCGCGCGACTGGCGCACTTCGCTGACCTCGAGCCCGCGTTCCTTCGCGAGATATGGCGCGTTGACCATGTTCACCGTGTCTGAATAGCGGCGCATAAAGCCCGCCAGGACCGCACCCGTGATGGGTTTGCCGTTAAGCTCGGCAGCCGCGCCTTCGCGCTCGATACTGACCTTTTCGAGATTGCCGTGCGCGAGTTGTCCAACAAGCGAACCAAGCGCCTCCGCAAGGCCCATGTACGGCTTTAGTTTCGGCGCCTCTTCGGCACTAAGCGAAGGCATGTTGAGCGCATTGGTAACGCCGCCATTGACCAGATAATCGCTGATCTGTTCAGCAACCTGTAGCGCTACGTTCACCTGTGCCTCTGTCGTCGACGCGCCCAGATGCGGCGTGCAGATAAAGTTCGGCGCACCGAACAGCGGGTTGTCCGTTGCGGGCTCGGATTCAAACACGTCTAGCGCAGCTGCTGCAACCTGGCCGCTTTCCAGGCAATCCTTCAGCGCTGCTTCATCGATCAACCCTCCACGTGCGCAATTGACGATGCGGATGCCGGGCTTTGCATTCTCGAGCCGTTCGCGGCTCAAGATATTGCGCGTCTGGTCGGTCAACGGGGTGTGCAGGCTGACAAAATCAGCGCGGCCAAGCAGCGTGTCCAGATCGACCTTCTCGATACCGAGCTCGATCGCGCGCTCTTCGGTCAGAAATGGGTCGTAAGCGATCACTTTCATCTTGAGGCCTTGTGCGCGGCTCGCCACGATCGAACCGATATTGCCCGCACCAATCAGGCCGAGCGTCTTGCCGGTCACCTCGATGCCCATGAAGTCTTTCTTGGGCCATTCGCCGGCTTGCGTACGGGTGTTCGCCGCCGGGATCTGGCGCGCCAGCGCCATGATCATCGCAATCGCGTGTTCAGCAGTGGTGATCGAGTTGCCGAACGGTGTGTTCATGACGACTACACCTTTGCCAGAGGCGTAGGGGATATCGACATTGTCGACACCGATACCTGCACGGCCAATCACCTTCAGATTAGTGGCCGCATCCAGGATTTCTTTTGTCACAGTGGTCGACGAACGGATCGCGAGCCCATCGTACTGGCCGATGATCTCGGCCAATTGTTCAGGCGTGTGATCGGTGATCACATCCACTTCGCAGCCACGTTCTTCGAATATACGCGCGGCATTCGGGTCCATCTTGTCAGAGATGAGTACTTTAGGTTTGGTCATGTTACTGATCCTTTGCGTGCTCTTGCGAAAACAGGAGCCCAGAATTTCGGTTTGTTCGAGTTGGCGCAGGGTTCCTGCTTCCGCAGGAACTCACATCAGATGCCAGACTTAACGGTCTCGTATGCCCATTCGATCCAGGGCAGCAGACGCTTCAGGTCTTCCTGCTCAACCGTGCCACCACACCAGATGCGCAAGCTTGGCGGGGCATCTCGATAACCGTTAAAGTCATAGCCCACGTTGCGCTCTTCCAGCATCTTTGCGATTGTCTTTGGCACGGCAGCCTGATCTTCTGCAGAACGGCCTTCGTACCATTCGCCCTGAAAAACAAAGCACACACCGGTATTGGTGCGCTGCGCCGGATCGCTGACCATATTGCGCAACCAAGGCGTCGCCTCGATCCAATCGGTGACGATCTTTGCGTTTGCATCGGCCCGTTCGAACATAGCCTTGCGACCGCCGATCGACTGCGCCCATTCCAGCGCCGCGATATAGTCTTCAGTCGCGAGCAAAGATGGCGTGTTGATCGTTGCACCTTCAAAGATGCCGCGATTGATCTTGTCACCCTTCTTAAGGCGAAACAACTTGGGAAGCGGCCACTCGGGATCATAGCTTTCGATCCGCTCGACCGCCTTGGGTGAAAGGATCAGCATGCCGTGTTGCGCCTCTGAACCCATCACTTTTTGCCAGCTATAGGTCGTGGCATCGAGCTTTGCCCAATCCATTTCCTGCGCAAACACTGCGCTGGTGGCGTCATTGATGGTCACACCAGCACGGCCTGGAGCGAGCCAATCCGTGTTCGGTATCTTCGCGCCCGAAGTCGTACCGTTCCAGGTGAAGACAACGTCATTATCTTGCGGAATCTGGTTCAGATCGGGAATTTCGCCATAGTCGGCATCAAGGACTTGCAAGTCCTTTAGCTTGAGCTGTTTGACCGCATCCTGAATCCAGACATTGCCGAAGCTTTCCCATGCCGCGACGGTTGCGGGGCCCTGCCCCAGCATCGTCCACATCGCGCATTCCAGCGCGCCAGTATCAGAAGCCGGCATGATGCCAACGAGATAGTCCTCTGGCACGCCCAGCATCTCTTTGGACAGATCGATCGCGTATTTGAGACGCGCCTTGCCTGTCGCCGAGCGGTGCGAGCGACCGAGCGATTCTGTCTTCAGCTTATCTAGGGACCAGCCCGGGAATTTAACCGTGGGACCGGAAGAAAATTGTGGGCGCGCCGGCTTCAGTGCCGGTTCGCTGGGTATGCTAGTCATGTATTCTCTCCTTACAGAGAGCTCGCGCGGCGTTGGGACCGCGTGGCCCACGGATCGCATTAGTTTTGCGCCGCAACATGTCAAGCGATGCTGGCGGGCTGTGCAAAGCTATTCACGTCACGACTCGTCGCTGGAAAAGCGCCTCTTGCCGCAGCATAGAGCGTCGCAGCCTGTTAAAAAACTCGTGGAAATCTTCATTTTCAATTTTTTTATCAATATTTTACCGCGCAGCATGAAAGTTTCACTGGAAACGAAACTTCGGCTATCTTGTCTGCTCTCCATGGGGGAGAGATTGGGAGAGAATATATGGAAAAAGTTGGGGGACTGGCAGCTGGTTTGGCAGTGGTGCTAGCAATTGTTGGTGGGTTTGTATCCATTCCGGGCCTGGAAGTCGGATTGATCATACTCGTTCTGGGAATCATTGGCGGCATTGCCGCTGATCAGGACGGTGCCATTCGTATGTATTTGGCAGTTCTTGTTCTGCCTGCGGTTGGTGCAGTGCTTGGCGCGATTCCGGCAATTGGGGAATATTTGACCGCAATCTTCAGCAACCTTGCTGTTGCGGCCGCTGGTATGTCCGCATCGCTAATCACACGTCGCTTGTACGATATGGTGATGGGTGCGCTGAAAGGCCTTTCGTCAGGCTCTGACAGCTAAAGCAAAACCCTACTTCCGATCATGAGATCGGTGGAGGCGGCGCGCAAGTTGATTGCGCGCCGCTTTTCATTCGCAATGCTGTGCTATATGCCGACTTAGAATATGCACACCAGCGAACTTCGCATTGCCCTTTTCAGTGGCAATTACAACTACACGCGTGACGGCGCGAACCAGGCTTTGAACCGTTTGGTGGAGTATTTGCTCCGTCAGGGAGCGTCTGTGCGTGTCTACGCGCCTAAGGTGGCAAACCCGGATTTTGAGCCTACAGGTGATCTGGTTGGCGTGCCCAATGTCCGGATGCCGGTGAAGGGGCGCGGTGAATACCGCTTACCCACCGGACTAAGCCGGAAGGCTAAAGACGATCTGGTGAAATTTGAGCCAAATGTCGCCCATATTTCGTCTCCTGATCCAACGGGTCATGCCGCGTTACGATGGGCACAAGAATACGATTTGCCCGTGCTTTCATCGGTTCACACGCGCTTCGAAACCTATCCGCGCTATTATGGACTCTCATTTCTTGAGCCCACCATCGAGTGGATTTTGCGCCGGTTCTACAATCGTTGTGACGCGCTGGTGGCTCCATCGCAAAGCATGGTCGACACGCTGATTGAGCAAGACATGCATGATGACATCACGATCTGGTCGCGCGGGGTAGATCGAACGATCTTTGACCCCAGCAAACGCGACATGGAGTGGCGTCGTTCGCTCGGGCTGGAAGATGATGACGTTGCCATCGTTTTTCTGGGCCGCTTGGTCATGGAAAAAGGGCTTGATGTGTTCGCGGACACAATCATCGAGCTGCGCAAAAGGCAGGTCCCACACAAGGTTCTCGTCATTGGCGATGGCCCGGCGAAGGATTGGTTCAAGCAAGCCCTGCCCGGGGGCATTTTCGCCGGATTCCAGACCGGCGCTGACCTGGGCCGCGCGCTCGCAAGCGGTGACATTTTCTTCAACCCGTCAATAACCGAGACATTCGGCAATGTGACGCTGGAAGCCATGGCTAGCGGACTGCCGGTGGTTGCCGCTGGCGCGACTGGTGCGTCTTCGCTCGTTACGCCAGAAGAGACCGGGCAGCTTGTACCGCCCGGTGATGCCGCCGCTTTTGCAGAAGCTATCGCGCCTTATTGCACTGATGATGCGCACCGCCACGCGCATGGTGCAGCCGGTGAACGCAAATCGCGCGAATATAGCTGGGATGCCATCAATCAGGTGGTGGCCGACACCTATATCCGCCTCGTCACCGCGCGCGAGGAATTGCGCGCCGAAGACGAGGCGAAGATCAAGGCGGCGTTGGATTCAGCCTAGTTCAGGTCAGTCCAATATGCCTTCGGACTGCATCTTGCGGGCATACCAAAGCATAAACAGTGTGGTGGCCCAAATAGTCAGGTTTAGCGGCAGGCTCACCTCCGCCGGCACCTCGATCATGAAGTTCTGATAGATCGTTGTACCAACCAGGCCGACCACAGAAATGGCGATTGATGTCACTGCCCAACGCGAGCGCAAGAGCAACAGGATTGATCCGAAAAATGCGCCCCAGACTCCCATAGCCCAAAGCGCATTGGACCAGGCCGGGAATGAATCAAAGAAAGCTATCTGATCTGGCGTCATGCCAAGGTCTTCCAGCTTTCCCAGATGCGTCATCATGTAACTGAAAATGCCAACAGCATTCCAAAGCAGAGCCACAATCCCGACAGCCCATAGGTGCCACGGCGCTTTCGTTGCTTCACTCATGAAAATTCTCCCCTCCAGTCCGGTCTGGTGCCGGATCGATGAAGGAAAGATTATTGCGCGCTTGGCGCGATGGCAAATGCGTTAAGCCATTGCCTACGCAAGCCGATCACATCCGCTCGATGCGCTTGGCAACTTCATCAATAATATCAACGATCTGATCAACCGTATCCTTGTCGAGCTTGCCGGCCCTTGCGCGATTTTTCAGTACAGAGGCAAGATTCCCCATTGCGCGAAACAGGTCAGGTGATTTTTCTTTCACCTTCTCTGCGCGATCGCCGTGTTCATTGATGCGGCCCATCAATTCCTCGACTTCATCTGCACGGTCTTCGAGTTCAGCCGCACCCGATGTTGTAACTTCGAAAGGCTTCTTGCCGCTCGTTTCCTCATCAGCAGGCTTGCCCTTCTTCTTGGGCTTGGACTGTTTGATCTGGCCTTCTTCTTCCAGCATTTGCAGCGTCGGGTAGACTGCGCCAGGACTTGGCGCATAAGCACCTCCGGTCATCTCTTCGATCGCTTTGATCAGCTCATAGCCGTGACGCGGCTCTTCGTTGATGAGCGCCAGCAAGGCCAAGCGTAGCTCTCCTGTGCCGAACATCCGCCCTCGACGTTTGTTGCGGCGCGCACCGTCTTGCCAATCGCGCGACTTGCGGCGGTGACGTGAGCTTTTGAACTCGTCTTCCCACTCATTTGCGGCGGAAGCCATTGCCATTGCGATCATCGGCCCCAGATTGCTCCAACCACCGCGCCCAGATCTATTCCAAGTCATTCATTTAACTCCTGAGTATCTTTGATAGCTCAAAGATGTATCTTAGAGGCCGTTTTGCAAGAGGACTTTGGCTTTGAGCGATGAACGGCTTATGGCACTCGACCAATGGCAGATCTGTTTGGCAATGACCCTTCACAGCAAGCAAAAGCCAGCGCCGCTCCGCGTGAGGACGCACCGCTGGCCGACCGCTTGCGCCCACGGACATTGGACGAAGTCATCGGGCAGGAACATCTGACCGGACCGCAAGGGGCAATCGGCCGCATGGTCGCGGCAGGCAAGCTGTCGAGCATGGTGTTGTGGGGGCCGCCTGGCACGGGCAAGACCAGCACTGCGCGTCTGCTGGCGGATGCAGTGGGCATGCGGTTTATCTCTGTAAGCGCGGTTTTTTCAGGGGTGGCGGACCTCAAGAAAGCCTTTGCCGAAGCGGACAAGATGGCGGGCGTTGGCCAAAAAACACTGTTGTTCGTGGACGAGATCCATCGCTTCAACCGCGCGCAGCAGGACGGTTTCCTTCCCTTTGTCGAGCGCGGAACGGTGACGCTGGTCGGCGCAACAACCGAAAATCCGAGCTTTGAACTCAACGCAGCTCTGCTTAGCCGTGCGCAGGTTCTGATCCTCAATCGCCTGGACGCGGCTGCTCTGGAAAAACTGCTTGCGCGCGCGGAAGAGCTGGAAGGCCCCCTCCCCCTTGATGATGCCGCGCGTGACGCCCTGATTGGCAGCGCCGACGGTGACGGGCGGTTTCTGCTCAATCAGGCCGAAACGCTTTATAATGCGCAGATCAATACCCCGCTCGATCCCGCCGGGCTTGGCACCTTCCTGCAGCGGCGAGTGTCTGTCTATGACAAGGATCGCGACGGACACTACAATCTGATCTCGGCGCTGCATAAGTCGCTTCGGGGCAGCGATCCACAGGCCGCACTATATTACATGGCGCGAATGTTAGTGGCCGGTGAAGAGCCGCTCTACGTATTGCGCCGACTGGTACGCTTTGCGAGCGAAGATGTCGGGCTGGCCGACCCTCAAGCCCTCATTCAGTGCCTCGCTGCCAAGGATGCGTATGAATTTCTTGGCTCACCCGAAGGCGAGCTCGCGATTGTGCAGGCCTGCCTCTATCTGGCGACCGCCCCCAAATCGAATACTGCCTATGCTGCCCAGAAATCAGCTTGGAAGAGCGCGAGGGAAACCGGCAGTCTGCTGCCGCCCCAGAACATCCTGAATGCTCCGACAAAGCTGATGAAGGATGTCGGCTATGGCAAAGGCTATGCCTATGATCACGATACCGAAGAAGGCTTCTCTGGCGACAATTACTGGCCGAAAGATATGGAGCCTCAGACTTATTACACGCCGGTAGAGCGCGGCTTTGAGCGCAAGGTGAAAGAGCGGATCGCCTATTGGGAAAAGCTGCGAGCCGAACGCAAAGATGCGTGACTTCACACATTATCTCGCGATTGACTGGTCGGGCGCGAAAGGCGCGCGACAGAAGGGTATTGCCCTGTCACTGGCAGAAGGCACGGGCAGTGCGCCGGTGCTGGTTGAGCCACCAAGAGGAGGCTGGGCGCGCAAAGAAGTGCTCGCCATCCTGCGCGATGATATTCCGCGCGACACACTGGTAGGGATGGATTTAGGCATTTCGCTTCCGTTTCAGGACGCAGGCGCATTCTTTCCGCATTGGAATGACAGCCCCAAGGATGCAAAATCGCTTTGGGCGCTGATCGACCAGGTTTGCTCTGATGACCCGAATTTGGAGTGCGGCAGTTTTGTCTCGCATCCTCAACTAAGCGAATATTTCCGCCATTCCAAAGAACATCTCGGACAGCATTTTCACTTGGCCGACGCTCCCACTAGGCAAGGTCGCTTTCGATGCGCCGAACTGGCTCAGCGCGAGCAAGGTGTGCGCCCGGTCAGCAATTTCAACCTTGTTGGCGCCGCGCAGGTCGGCAAATCATCTCTGACCGGCATGCGAATGCTGCACCAATTGCGCGATGCCGTCGCGGTCTGGCCGATCGATCCGCTGCCCGATAGCGGCCCTGTTGTTGTCGAGATGTACACATCTATCGCTGCGCGGGGCGGAGGTGTCGGCGGCGCCAGGACCAAACTTCGCAGTTTCGAAGATTTGAACGTGGCACTCGCGCAATTGGGCTCGCCTCCTGTGGCCGGAACCGGCCCTATCGACGACCATTCTTCGGACGCTCTGGTGACCGCGGCGTGGCTCCGCAAGATCGGCCCGGATCCAGCCTATTGGGCCCCAAAGGGCTTAACACCGGAAATTGCGCGCACCGAAGGGTGGACCTTTGGTGCTCTTTAGAATTTTTCTATGCTATGTCAGTTCCCACTTGAGGCCCGAATAACTTTCGCCTAGGGGACCGCTTCCGTTTCGGATTGCCAGGTGTTGGCAGGCAAACGGCGAACAGAAAAGTGCCGGCTTAGCTCAGTTGGTAGAGCAGTTGATTTGTAATCATCAGGCCGCGAGTTCGAATCTTGCAGCCGGCACCATACCTTTCAATAACTTAACGGTCTTTTTGGTCCGCGTCTCAGCTGATTTTTCCCCGCGGGGTAACAAATGGGGTAACAAACGACGGGAAACAAAACCGGTTGCCATTCACCCTTTCCGCGCTACTCTGCGGCGGACACTAACTCTCTCAACCGCCCTTGATATCATTGCTGAAACTTTCAAGGTGTCGCTTTCTGGAGAAGCTAGTTATTTGCAGAGAACCTTTGGTGAGAATTTATGCGCAAATCTTTCGTAATCTTGGCCGCACTATCGGCTTTTGGTGGCCTTGGAGCACTTCAGGCACAGACCAGCATTTTCGATAGGCTCAAAACAGTTATTGAGAAAAAGACTGGTAATCCCAAGACTGCCCAGCAGGAACAAAAAGCCCCACAAGGTTCTACAGAAGCCTCACCTAACGATATTCGGCAGCGTCTGACCGGTGAGTGGAATAGCAATCTAGAGCAATGCTCTAAAAATCAAATGCAATCTGACACATCCATATTTTTCAAATACGAAGAATACTCTGGAGAAGGCAACTGGTACTGGAGTGGGTACGAGTGGGGCTGCGCTGTACCTGACGATAAAGTTACAGAGCTGGGTTTTGATGGAACCTTGGAATGCGGAGCCGAAGGAGAGGACCTCTATTTGGACCTTATAGTTGAATTGAGTGACGATCCCAATAAACTGACCTATTACGACAATACTTATGGTGAAGATCAGTGGACCATGTACCGCTGTCCCGCTGGCCAATTTGAATACTGACAGTGTTTTCCAAGCTATTTCAGTCTGGCAGAAATATTTATTGTTACTAGATTTTTAAGTCCAGCCTCCGCCTTGCGCAATTGCGCGCGCCAGCTGACCCCGTTGGAATAGCCACCCTCGAGGAAGAAAATCGGCATGACCTGAAAGCCTCATGTCAGCCATTGGCTCCACGACAAGATTCCCAACAAATGCCCACCCTGCACCGCTCCGCTAGAATCGATGTAGGGAGCGGCAACCAGCCAGTGCCCGAAAACCACCGCCAGGATTGACAGCGCGCGCAGGAAGTCGACCCAGCGATTGCGCTCTGGCGGCGCCATTTGCGCCATTTCGCGCGCGTTTACCCACATACTAGCCATCACTGCTTCTCCCGCCTCTGAAGTCGTTAGATAGTACCTTCTAACTCATTTCTCATGATTTTTCGCAGCGCACGAAGCTCGACTACACCCTTGCAACACGCTTCTTCATTGCCCCTTCCCCTTGCTCCTGCTAGCCGCGCGGCGATTGAAAAGAGGTTTCCAAGAATGCCAGATATCAAACGTGTTGTTCTCGCCTATTCCGGAGGTCTCGACACCTCGGTCATCGCGAAATGGCTAGAGGTAGAGCGCGGCTGCGAAGTGGTGACATTCACCGCCGACCTCGGCCAAGGTGAAGAGATCGAGCCTGCCCGTACCAAGGCGCGTGCGATGGGCATTCCGGACAAGCACATCTATATCGAAGATCTGCGCGAGGAATTCGTTCGCGATTTCGTATTCCCGATGATGCGCGCCAATGCACGCTATGAAGGCGACTATCTGCTGGGCACCTCCATTGCGCGACCTCTGATCTCTAAACGATTGGTCGAAATTGCGCATGAGACAGGCGCTGATGCGATAGCGCATGGTGCAACCGGCAAAGGCAATGATCAGGTTCGTTTCGAGCTGAGCGCATATGCGCTTGACCCCGACATCAAAGTCATTGCGCCTTGGCGCGAGTGGGACCTGACCAGCCGGACCGCGCTGATCGAATGGGCGGAGAAGCACCAGATCGTCGTGCCTAAAGACAAGCGCGGTGAGAGCCCGTTCTCGACCGATGCGAACCTGCTCCACACCTCGTCTGAGGGCAAAGTCCTGGAAGACCCGTGGGAAGAGACGCCGGATTATGTCTATTCGCGCACCGACAACCCTGAGGGCGCGCCGGATACACCCGAATATATCACCATCGATTTCGAACGCGGCGATGGAGTGGCGCTAAACGGTGAAGCGATGTCGCCTGCCGAGCTGCTGACCGCGCTGAATGATCTAGGTCGCAAGCACGGCATTGGCCGGCTCGATCTGGTCGAGAACCGTTTCGTCGGGATGAAGTCGCGCGGCATGTATGAAACTCCGGGCGGCGAGATTTATGCCCGCGCACATCGCGGGATCGAGCAGATCACGCTTGATCGCGGGGCAGCCCATCTCAAGGATGAGCTGATGCCCAAATATGCAGAGCTGATCTACAACGGGTTCTGGTTCGCCCCTGAACGCGAAATGCTGCAGGCGGCGATTGACCACAGTCAGGAGAAAGTCAGCGGTAGGGTTCGCCTGAAGCTCTACAAAGGTGTTGCAGGCGTAGTTGGACGTAAGAGCGCGAACTCGCTCTACTCCGAATCGCACGTCACTTTCGAAGACGATGCCGGCGCTTACGATCAAAAAGACGCTGAAGGCTTCATCAAGCTGAACGCTTTACGGCTCAAGTTGCTTGCGAAACGCGATCACGCCTGAGGCTAACACACATTTTCGACGAATGGTTGAGTTATCCACGCGCGTCCACAGGTGATCTGAGGGAAAGTGGATAAGTCGGGGTTGCAAAGCTTGCGCGACTCACTGCGAGGGCGCAGTCTTGAAACATCGGAAGGGAGAGAAACCCAACCGGAAATTTGGCTCCAACGAGTTGATTTCACGAGAGTTTCTCAAAAAACCGACGCAGTGGATTTTTTCCACGCGGACTTCGAGACTGGATATGCAGAAGGTGCAAACTGGAAGCAAGTGCAGTTGCCTGAGAAGAACGCGAAGCACATTCACTGGATAGGCCAGGAACCTGGTTGTGGACCGAGGAAGGTGGAAGCTGAGGCAGAAACCAGCCGTTTGAGGGAAGTGATCGCGAAGGGGGAATGGTCTCGGTAGCGTTGGAAGACACAGCACCGCTTGAAAAGGCTTCGGCACGGACAGGTAGGACTGAGTTGAAAGGCGAGACCGGATGCCGACGCGAGCGTCGGTGAAAAGAACCTCCAACCCGTTGGAGGGGATAGAAACCGAGTGCCAAGCGCTTCTTGAAAGGTTCGCCGGACAAGAAGACCACGCGACGGTAAGAGTGGGGTCGGCAGCAATGTCGGCCCCATTTGCTTTTGGTTCTTGGAGTACAGACTTCTTCCCGTACCGGGCACGCAGCTGGACGCAGATTTCGCACAACTTTCGCTCGATGCAGCCGCCCAAGCGCCGGCTTGCGCAGCGGAAATTTGCATATTGCTACCCTGCTTGGCTATTCTTCCGGAATGGAGAGGGCTTTCCATCTTCATGCGCGGATTTGCTGCGCCCTCATAGTGAGCTTGCTCGCTATAGCTTCGCCGCCGGTTGTAGGACAGGATGCGGGCGAGGACGGATATTCAGAAGCCCAGCAAGAAGACCAGAGCTTCCAAGATGGCTTTTCCGAGTTCGACATCCCCCTCCCTCCGCACGACCATCCTTACGACGCCGTCGACATTTCTGAGATCGAACCGCCACAAGAGCCAGCCGTCGGTGATGTCGTACGCGATCTCGGCACCGGTCACGCCTCCTACTACGGGCGCCGCTTTCACGGCCGAAGAACTGCCAATGGAGAGCGATTTGACATGCGGGCGATGACTGCGGCGCACAAGACGCTTCCCTTTGGCAGCATGGTGCTTGTCACTAATACCGGCAACGGCCGATCCATTATCGTCAGGATCAATGATCGCGGTCCCTTCACGCCTAATCGCGTGATTGACCTAAGCCGCGCCGCCGCAGAGGAAATCGGCCTGGTCCGACGTGGAGTGGGCGAAGTACGTATAGAACTGTTGGCGAGTTGATCTTGCACCAATTTCGCATTTGACTTGAGCGCCCCAGCACCCCAGTCTCCGGCTCGCAAACCGGGGGTGGTTTCCATGACACGCAACTTCGCAAACATCGCTTTCGTATCCGCCATCGCGCTGACACTCTCGGCTTGTGCAGAGCCGGCCGAGCAAGCGCCGGACACTGCGGCGTCAGCGACCGAGAACATGACAGCGGCCAGCTTCGGCTGCATCCGCGATCTGACCCAGGTTGACCGTTTCTTCGTCGGCAACCTTGATGGCGACCTGGAAGCGACCGTTGCAGTTGCGTCGTCCGAGGACGGCGGCGTCTTTCCGGTTGGTTCGGTCGTCCAGCTTGTTCCAGGCGAAGCGATGGTCAAACGCGCAAAAGGTTTCAATGCGGACACCAAGGATTGGGAGTTCTTCGAATTCGAAGTTTCTCCTGAAGGCACCGCGATCCGCAAGCGGGGACATGTCGACGTCGTCAACCGGTTCGACGGCAATTGCCTGGAATGCCATGAGAAGGCGCGGCCCGAGTTCGACATGATCTGCAGCACGGACAATGGCTGTGACCCGATCCCGATCAATGACGCGATGATCCGCGCACTTCAGAAGACCGATCCGCGCTGTGGCGCCCCGCTCGAGCTCACCAGCGAAGAGAGCGAAGGCCTGGCCGCGCTGATGGCCGCTACGGGGCGCTAACCGCCCCCGCCCGCACCCCGCGAGTTCTTCCAGTCGAACAGCTTCATCTACTGCGCGGCAAAGCTGAACAGCACGGTTCCCGTCAGCAGGAAGCTCAAAATCACCGCCACCACCGCATTGCCCGCGGGCGCATAGCCGAGCGCGTCTGCCCAGAAAAAACCCCCGGCACCCCAGCCCAGTGTGAATGACACCAAGGTGTATATCCAGCCGACTTCCCTGACTTCGGCCTGGCTCAGCCGCGAATAGAAGCCCGTCATCACGATACCGATCATGACGCTTGGAGCCCTCCGGCAAGGTGGAAACTGAGCAGTGCGGTCGCCTCGCTCGCGCCATAGGCATTGGCCGCGACCGACACGAAGGGTACGAATAGCAAGGGGTAGGCCCCGGTCAGCAACGCACGGCTGTGCATCCGGTCTGCCTTGCCGATCTCTCGCCCGCTCATCACGAAGGTCAGGAAGATCGTAACAAACCCGATCAACACGACGGAAATCTCCGCCGCCGTCAGAAAGAACGCTTCCAATTCCATGTGTCACCTCCCTTGGTAGAGGGGTTTATTTCGCCGCCTGCCTCGATTTGTCCAGCATGTTCGCAAGATACTGCCCCGTGAAAGAGCGCGGTTCGTGAGCCACTTCTTCGGGCGTCCCCTCCGCCACGATCTCCCCCCCACGCACGCCGCCATCAGGGCCAAGGTCGAGGATATGGTCCGCGGTTTTGATCACATCCAGATTGTGCTCGATCACCACCACCGAATTGCCCTGGTCGACCAGCCTGTGCAGCACTTCCAAGAGCTTGCGCACATCCTCGAAATGCAGGCCCGTGGTCGGCTCGTCCAGAATGTAGAGTGTTTGCCCGGTGCTGCGTTTGCTGAGTTCCTTCGCCAGTTTCACCCGCTGCGCCTCGCCGCCTGACAGCGTGGTCGCTTGCTGGCCCACTTTGACGTAGCCCAGCCCCACTTCATTCAGCATATGCATCTTGTCGCGGATGGGGGGCACGGCCTTGAAGAACTCCTCCGCATCCTCGATCGTCATGTCGAGCACGTCGGCGATGGAAAGCCCCTTGAACTTCACCTCCAGCGTTTCACGATTGTAGCGACGCCCGCCGCATTCCTCGCACGTCACATAGACATCGGGAAGGAAGTGCATTTCGATCTTGATCAACCCGTCGCCGGTGCAGGCCTCGCATCGGCCACCCTTGACGTTGAACGAAAAGCGCCCGGGTTTGTAGCCGCGCGCCTGCGCCTCTGGCAGGCCGGCGAACCAGTCCCGGATATTTGTGAAGGCGCCGGTGTAGGTGGCAGGGTTGCTCCGTGGGGTACGACCGATCGGCGACTGGTCAATCTCGATCACCTTGTCGCAAAACTCCAGCCCCGTAACCTTGTCATGCGCGCCCGCAATCACGCGCGCGCCGTTCAATGTGCGCGCGGCGGCGGCATAGAGCGTGTCGATCGTGAAGCTGGACTTGCCGCTGCCCGATACGCCGGTGATGCAAGTGAATATGCCGAGCGGGATGCTGGCAGTGACGTCTTTCAGATTGTTCGCCCGCGCGCCCTTCACCGTCAGCTTGTGGCCATTGCCCTTGCGCCGCGTGGCCGGAACCGCGATCTCGCGCCGCCCGGTCAGATAATCGGCGGTCATCGAATTCTTGGCCTTCATGATCTGTTTCAGCGTGCCTTGCGCCACCACTTCGCCGCCGCGCACACCCGCGCCGGGGCCCAGATCGACGATATGATCCGCCTGACGGATCGCGTCTTCGTCATGCTCTACCACGATCACGGTATTGCCGAGATCGCGCAGCCGCTTCAATGTCTCCAGCAGGCGATCATTGTCGCGCTGGTGCAGGCCGATGCTGGGCTCGTCGAGTACGTAGAGCACGCCGGAAAGCCCGCTGCCGATCTGGCTGGCGAGCCGGATACGTTGGCTCTCCCCACCTGACAGCGTGCCGGATGTACGGTCGAGGTTGAGGTAGTCTAGGCCGACATTGTCGAGGAAGCCCAGCCGCTCGTTGATTTCCTTCAGGATGGCGCGCGCAATCTGTTGCTGCGTTTCATTGAGCTTGGCTTCAAGGCCAAGGAACCATTCCTTGGCATCGGAAACGCTCATCCTGACCGGATCGGCAATATCGGTGCCCGCGACGCGCACCGCCAGCGCTTTCTCATTCAGGCGCTTGCCATGGCAGCTTTCGCACGGCTGCGCGGTCTGGAACTTGCTCAGCTCCTCGCGCATCCACGCGCTTTCGGTCTGAAGCAATCGGCGGTTGAGATTGCCGATCACGCCTTCGAACGGCTTGCGCACGGTATATTCCTTGCGCCCGTCCTTAAAGGTCAGCTCGACCGGCATGCCGCCCGTGCCGTGCAGGATGATCATCCGCTGATCCGGCTCCAGCTGGTTCCAAGGCGTGGTGATGTCAAAGTCATACGCCTTCGCAAGGCTGGTCAGCACTTGCATGTAATAAGGTGACGGGGGATTGCTCTTCGCCCAGGGCACCACCGCGCCTTGTTTCAACGTCAGGCTTTCGTTCGGCACGACCAGCTGCGGATCGAATAACAGTTTTTCGCCGATCCCGTCGCACGTCGCGCAGGCCCCCTGCGGCGCGTTGAATGAGAACAGGCGTGGTTCGATCTCCTCGATGGTGAAGCCGCTGACCGGGCAGGCGAATTTCTCGCTAAACACGATGCGGTTGGCAGGGATGCCCACACCCTTCATCGCGCCGCCAGTCTCGCCTTCATCCTCGCGCCCCGGCACAACGCCATCCGCCAGATCGACATAGGCCAACCCTTCGGTCAGCTTCAGCGCGGTTTCAAAACTGTCCGCGAGGCGGGTTTCCAGGCCGGCCTTCACCGCCAGCCGGTCAACCACCACTTCGATATCGTGCTTGTATTTCTTGTCGAGCGCGGGCGCTTCCTCGATCGCGTAAATCTCGCCATCGATTCGAACGCGGGTGAAGCCCGCCTTCTGCCATTCGGCTAGCTCCTTGCGGTATTCGCCCTTGCGCCCGCGCACCACCGGCGCAAGCAGATAGAGCCGCGTGCCTGCGGGTAATTCTATCACCCGGTCGACCATCTGGCCGACGGTCTGCGCGCTGATCGGTTTTCCCGTGGCGGGTGAATAAGGCACGCCCACCCTCGCCCACAACAACCGCATATAGTCGTAGATCTCGGTCACCGTCGCCACGGTGGAGCGCGGATTGCGGCTCGTCGTCTTTTGCTCGATCGAGATTGCGGGAGAAAGCCCGTCGATATGCTCGACATCGGGCTTCTGCATCATTTCGAGGAATTGCCGAGCATAGGCGCTGAGCGATTCCACATAGCGCCGCTGACCCTCGGCATAGATCGTATCGAATGCGAGCGAGCTTTTCCCGCTGCCCGAAAGGCCCGTCACCACGATCAGCGCATCGCGCGGCAGATCGATATCGATACCTTTGAGGTTGTGCTCACGCGCACCGCGTACAGAAATTTTGGTCAGGGACATGCAGACTCTATGTTCCGGTAATGTTCACGCTGTCAAGCTGCGGCTCGCTGGCGGTGGATATTGGTTGTGAATGGAGTGAGGGCAAGACGGCGAAGAAGGTTCCGCGCATCCCGGCGTGCTTTTCGATCAGTGCCTTGGGCGTGCGATAGGTCTCAACGGCTTGCTGAAACCATTTGCCCCATTTGGTATCGGCCCAGCTGTAACTGATGAAAGCCTTGTAAGTGTATTCGGCCATTGCAACCCCGCAGGCGTCCGAGCGCAAAAATCCAATGCTTTCAGCCCGAAGCGGCGACCCGAGAACAGCTTGGGCGATAATTGCGTGCTCGCAAGGCTTTCGCAATCAACTGCCGCCCCTTATGTTATACCTATACGTCACTTTATGTTTTGGTTGAGACTACACGCGCGGTGCGACCTGCAGGAAACGTCAGGTCGAAAACGTGCCGCCAGTAGCCGAAACAATACCTCTCTTTGCGGAGTCAAACCCCAAGCCCTTCGGGTCGCACCAAGGGGATTATGCGGCGATTTCTACTCAAAGGGTCGCACGGCGAACCGGGCAAGAGGGCTCCCCGCTTGCCCGGTTCATTTGCGCCAATATTCGACCAGCGACATATGTCTCCCGACATGCGACGGCAGACTGGTTGCAAATGTTATCAATCTGAGGTTCAAGCGCCGAACGGCATTAGAGATGCCGTTTGGTCGCATCACCGGAATCGCGCACGCGCAGCCCGGCAAATCTATTGGACTGGAGAATTACGAATGAAGGCCCGAATTTTGGCCCGCGTTGCACCTATCGCATTGGCCGCTGCCGTATTGGGCGGTTGCAACATGACCCCTGCTGAGATCTACAGCAGTGACGAGATTTTCGCTGGCATTGAATCCATCCCGCAAGGCACCGGATACTTCGCTTCAGAAAGCACGCTGCCGTTCCATGCACCCGATTTCAACGCAATCAGTGAAGACGATTACATGCCCGCCTTTGAACAGGGCATGGCGATCCAGAAGGCCGAAGTCGCTTCAATTGTGAACAATCCTGAAGCGCCGACTTTCGAGAATACCATCGTCGCGCTGGAAAAATCGGGCCTGATGCTGGGCCGGGTCAGCTATGTTTTCTCCGCTCTGACGGGCGCGAACACAACGGACCGCCTTGACGAGATTGATACCGAAGTCAGCCCGCTGCTGACCGCGCATTATGACGCGATCAACCTGGATCCGGGCCTCTTTGCGCGCGTGAAAACCATCTATGACAATCGCGCAGCAATGACGATGGAACCCGAAGATGCGGTGCTGCTGGAAAAAACCTATGCAGACATGGTGCAGGCTGGCGCGCTGCTGGACGAAGACCAGCGCGAGCAAGTGAAGGCAATCAACAGCCAGCTATCCAAACTGACGACCGAGTTCGGCCAGAAGGTGCGCAAGGCGACCGTGGACGGCGCAGTGATCGTTGACACGCGCGACGAACTGGCCGGTCTGTCAGATTCCGACATTGATGCGGCCGCAACGCTGGCAGCGGAAAAGGGCATGGAAGGCAAGTTTGCACTCGCTTTGCAGAACACCACGCAGCAGCCGTTGCTGCCCGCGCTGGAAAACCGCGAAGTGCGTGAGCGTCTGTTCAAGGCCAGCGCATACCGCGCGGATCAAGGCGGCGATAACGATACACGGCTTCTGCTGGCGAAAATCGCTACATTGCGCGCCGAGAAAGCCGAGATTTTCGGCAAACCCGACTGGGCGACCTACACCATGTATGATCGCATGGCGAAGGAACCGGCCACCGCATTGGGCTTCATGGAAGATATGGTACCGGCCCTTGCCGCCACACAGCGCAGCGATGCCGCAATGCTTAACAAGCGGATCGCCGCCGCCGGGCTCGATTTCGAAGTCCAGCCGTGGGATTGGTATCGCTTTGCCGAGAAGGTGAAAGCTGAACAATTCGCGTATGACGAAAGCGAAGTGATGAAGTATTTCGAACTCGAGCGGGTGCTTGAGGACGGCGTGTTCTTCATGGCCGAAAAGCTTTACGGCCTTACTTTCGAAAAGCGTGACGATATCCCCGTCTACCATCCGGATGTGTGGGTCTACACAGTGTTCGACGCTGACGGCAGCGAACTGGGCCTGTTCTATTTTGACCCGTTCCAGCGCCCGTCAAAACGGGGTGGCGCGTGGATGAGCAACTTCGTCGATCAAAGCTATGAGACAGGCAACAAGCCGGTGATCTACAACGTGCTCAACATCCCGAAGGCCGCCGATGGCGAGCCGCAGCTGGTCAGCTTTGACTGGGTAGAAACCACTTTCCACGAGTTTGGACATGCGCTGCACGGCTTCTTCGCGGATCAGAAGTACGAGACATTATCAGGCACCGCTACCGCGCGCGACTTTGTCGAATACCCCAGCCAGGTTCACGAGATGTGGGTGACCTACCCGGAAGTGCTGCAGAATTACACCAAGCACTATGAAACGGGCGAAACCATTCCGATGGAACTGGTGGAGAAGGTCCAGGCCGCGTCCAAATTCAACCAGGGTTACGACTTTGGTGAAGTGGTGACAGCCGCGCTGCTCGACATGAAATGGCACGCGCTTTCACCGGAAGAAGCCGCAGCGATCGATACACCGGAAAAGGTTGATGCGTTTGAACGTAACTCGCTGTTGGCCCTGGGTCTGGAAATCGATCTGGTGCCGCCACGCTACCGGTCGAACTACTTCAACCACATCTTCTCGGACCCTGCGGGATATTCGGCTGGCTATTACAGCTATCTATGGACCGAGATGCTCGACAAGGACAGCCGCAAGTGGTTCCTCGACAACGGCGGTTTGAGCCGCGAGAATGGAGATCACTATCGCCAGACCGTGCTCAGCCGTGGCGGAACGATGGATTATTTCCAGATGTTCGAAAACTTTGCCGGTCGCCAGCCGGACGTGCAGCCGATGCTGATCAGCCGCGGGCTGCTTGAAGAGTAAGCTCTTCGGGGAATGCAGATATGAGAGGGCGGCCTTCGGGTCGCCCTTTTAATATGTGATAAGCGCGCGTGCGCCCGGCTCGCCAATCCACCGCGCATCCACGCCCCACACACGCTTGATGTTATGGGCCGATAGCGCTTCCTCTGGCGCGCCATCGGCAGCAACGTGTCCCGCAAATTCGTCTTCACTCAGAACGATTACTCTGTCCGCATGATTCATCGCAGCGGCAAGATCGTGCATCACGATTACCACGCCGGCACCAGCATTCGCAGCCTTTCGCAAGTGGCTCAGCAAGGTCTGCTGATGCGCCAGATCAAGCGCGGCAAGCGGCTCGTCCGCCAGGATCCATTGTGGTTCGCCCGCCAGCACGCGGGCAAGCAACGCGCGCGCTTTCTCACCGCCGGAAAGTTGAGAGGCTGGCCGGTGCCGCAATCCTTCGAGATCGAGCGCAGCGATGGCCGCTTCTACCGCCGCATCACCGCGATCGCGATAGGGCATACGCCCCAGCCGTACGAGGTTCTCAACCGCGACATCCCACGCAATTTCGGCCTCTTGCGGAAGATATCCAATGCGTTGCGCGCGTATTTGAGGATGCAACCCAGACAGCTCGTTCTCAGCGAGCAAAACGCACCCTGCCTTCGTTTCGAGGAGTCCGGCCAGCGCCATCAAGAGCGAGGACTTACCCGCGCCATTAGCGCCACAAATGGCTGTGATCTTGCCGGGTTCCAGCCTGATCGAAACCTGGTCCAAAACGAGCCTTGCCCCGCGAGAAAGCGAAATATTGTCTGCGCAGAGGATCATAGCCGCCCTCGCCGCATCTTGAGCAACAACCAGAGGAAGAACGGCGCGCCGAGCAGGCTCAAAGCGATGCCAAGTCTCAGCTCTGTGACCAGCGGCAAGATGCGCACCACGCTGTCGGCTGCCAGGACCAGGCACGCGCCCGCAAGTGCGCTTGGCAGGATCAGGCTGGAGGGCAAGCGGTCAGTCAATGGACGCACCAGATGCGGCACAATCAAGCCGACAAATCCGATAATTCCCGCGACAGCTACGCTCGCACCTACAGTCAGCCCCACTCCGCCGACCAGCAATGCGAGCAACAGATCCGCGCGGGCGCCCATGGACCGGGCCGCCACTTCGCCCAGTGTCAAAGCATCAAGCGAGCGCGCCTTAATGCCAAGCAATGCAATTCCCGCAAGCACCAGCGGTGCAGCCAGATAGACATCGCGCCAGCTGCGGTCGGTCAGCGCGCCATTCAGCCACATCACAATCTCGCTCATGGCAAAGGCGCTGGGCGCCAAGGTGATGGCGAGCGCGGTCAGCGCGCCCGCTAGGCTCGCGATCATCAGGCCCGCCAGTGTGAATAGCGCAATTCCGCCAGTGCGACCCGCAATAATCGCGAGCAGCGCCATGCCCAGTGCCGCTCCGGCCAAAGCCATCACCGGCAATGTCCATTGGCTGGCTGAAACACCCAGCCACAGGCTGGCCACAGCGCCCAACGCCGCCATCGGCGCGATACCGAACAGGCCGGGATCCGCCAGCGGATTGCGCAAATAGCCTTGCATCGCAGCGCCTGCCGCGCCCAACCCCGCACCGATCACAATCGCCAGCAACGCACGCGGCAAGCGCAGCTCCATAAGGATCAGAGACGCACGCGGATCGGTAAAGGGATCGAGCCACACGCGCCCGGCAAGCAATGACAGCGGGAGCAAGATCACAAGAAGAGCAGCAAACAAGAGCGCGGCTCGGTTCATGATATCTGCTCACGTATCTGGCGCAGCCGCTGCATCGCGCGCGGTATCGTCGGACCGCCGCAATAAAGCAGCGTAGGATCGAATTGGGCGATCAATGTATCGGTTCGGGCTAACGCAGGATGCTGCTGTGCACGACTTTGCCCGGCCACTATCAGCACATCTGGCGGTGACGCGACAACTTGCTCAAGCGAAAGATAGTCTGCTTGCCCTAGCCCCAATCGGGCAGAATGGCTGGCAAATCCGGATGCTCGCAACAATTCGCTGATCAATTGCTGTTCGCCCGGGACAATCCCGCCCGGTTGCCACAAAACCGCGGACCTCTGTTCTCCAGCTCCAACGATTGAGACGGAATTGCGAATGTCTGCAGCTAGCGCTTCGCCGGAAGTCTTGCGGTCTATCAGCTGTGCAAGTCTGCCCACCTGATCAATGCTTTCTTCGACCGACATCGGGCTGTCAAAAGCCTCCACTCGCACGCCCAGCTTATCGAAGGCAGCGCGGGTGGCGGGCGCCATAAATGTGCTCGCCAGTACAATGTCAGGTTGCAACGCGACAATTTCCTCCACCGTTCCGCCCGTGACGTCATAACGCCGCGCGATTTCTTGCGGGATAGAGCTGGATTGCGGGTTGGCGTTATAGTGTGACAGTGCGAGAATTTGATCGGGATGGGCTACTTCGACCACTATCGCATCAAGGCAAGGGTTGAGACTGACGACGCGCGGCGCGCCGTCATCGCCGGCCTTTTCGCCAACCTCCGCAGGCGCGCAGGTGGCCAAGCCGGCCGTTAGTGCCGCGGTTAAGGCAAGCCGGCTACCGATAGCCATTGATGTGCGAAAACTCCCCATCATTCACGCGATAGGGACGTGCCCCTTTGCCTGCAAGCACCGGAAAGCTTTAGGCGAAATATCGTTGTCAATCCGGCGTTAACCCTGTCCCTGAACGCGACGTTAGCACCCATGCACTAGACGGGACGGCTTAACACACAGGTCGGGGTCGCACAATGCCAAGTCATTCAAATATTGCGTATTCTACCAATCGCGGCGCAATGTCGCGATTGCTGTTCGTGCCGGCGCGCGTGGTCGCCGCAAATGATAATGGCGCAGTAAAATCTACTGACCCTGCGATTGTCGAAGCGGCTTTGCGCCATTTCGCAGAGCATGGGCTTGGTGCTGCCCGCGCGGCGCGCCACCGTGCGGAACAAGCCTTCTTTGCGGACAAGCAGCCGGAATATCGCTGGTGGCTGGAGATTTGCCGTCAGCTGGACCGGCGCATGGCAGTAATTGCGGCGCGCGAACTTCAGGCCTGATCCCCTAATCTCCCTGCAACATAGAATGCGCCCGCCAATCCGCAGAAACCCTCCGTCTTTTTGGTAAGCACCTCGTTAACCTGTCATTGACAAGTTTGGGTTAATCCCGAGCGGTAATGGGAATGTCAGCGACAATCAACGCCATCAAAAGGCGCCTATCTGTCCGTTCGAGCCAGGACACATTGTCTGCGCGCGTGCGGCGAACCCTCGTATCGACCCTTTATACCCAACCAGCCAGCCTTGCGATCGGCGCGTTCAATGGGGTGGCCTCTACCGCGATTGCAGCGTGGGTCTCCGGTGAGCATATCCTGTACATCGGATGTATCCTGCTGACGGTGATCGCGATGGCACGCGTGGTTGCCTCGCTTGGTCTTTCCCCTGATCAAACGCATACCAGCACGCAGAAGCTCGAGCTGGTGTACGAAGTCGGTGCGTTCAGCTACGCCTTTGTGCTTGGCGGAATTGCCGCCTTGACCATTGCGCTGCAAACCACCGCTTCGGTCGAAGTGCTGATGATCGCCAACGCCACCTGCTACGGTGTTGGCATTTGCGCACGCAATGCAGGCCGTCCAACAATCGCGATGGGCCAGCTTTGTCTGGTCTGTTTTCCCATCATGGCCGCGGCGCTTTACATCGGCTCGCTCGCCCTGCTCGCACTTTTCGTGAACATGTTGCTGCTGATCCCGGCGATGGCTTCAATCACTTTGAATGTGTTCAAGGTTCTGCGCGATTCCATCGCTTCAGCGGAAACCAGTGCACGCATGGCCGACAAGATGCAGATCCTTGCTCGTACCGATGTTGTTACAGGACTCGCGAATCGTGCGGGCCTCAACCATGTGATGGTCGAAAGCATGAGGGGCCTGAAGGGCGACCAGCAGATGGCATTGATCTGGATCGACCTGGATCGATTCAAGGAAGTGAATGATTTGCTGGGCCACCCGATCGGCGACAAAGTGTTGGCAGAAGTGGCCAATCGCCTGCGCGAAGTCGTGCCTGAAGGTGCAACCTTAGCGCGCTTCGGCGGCGATGAATTCGTCCTCTACGGCCCGGTCGAAGACCGGAGGGAAGCCGAGCGGCTGGCCAGCGAAATTCATATTGAAGTCATGCGCCCACTAAGGGTTGACGGAAGATCGCTGGATGTGCGGGTCTCGCTCGGCGTTGCGATGATGCCCGATGATGCAAAAGACATCGAAACGTTGATGCAGCGTTCCGACCTCGCACTCTATCATGCCAAGGTCGCCGGCCGTTCGCAGACCAGCTTCTTCAACCCGAAGATGACGCGCGATCTGGTGCGCCGCCGTGAGATCGAAGACGAGTTGCGCAGTGCAATCATGCGGGACGAACTGTCGATCTACTTCCAGCCGATCATTCATCTGGATACAGGCAAGATCCACACCTTCGAAGCGCTGGTACGCTGGTTCCATCCTGAAAAAGGTGAGCTGCGCCCGGACGAGTTCATTCCCGTAGCTGAAGAAACCGGCGTTATTGTTACACTGGGTAATTGGATTACCGCGCAAGCCGCCAAAGCTTGCGCGCAATGGCCGGAGCATGTCAGCGTTGCGGTAAACCTTTCGCCTATGCAGATCCGCGCTCCGGGGGCAGCTCTGGGCATCATCAACGCCTTGCGCGAAGCAAATCTTGACCCGCACCGGCTCGAACTTGAAGTCACAGAGAGCCTGTTCGTGGATGACAATCATGCCACTGCGGTATTTATGGAAGAGCTCTCGAGCCGCGGCGTCCGTTTCGCGCTTGATGACTTCGGCACGGGGTATTCTTCGCTGGGCTATATCAACAGCTTCCCATTCTCGAAGATCAAGGTCGACCGCAGCTTTGTGTCTGGCCCCAATGTTGGCAAGAAGACCGATGCTATTATTCGCGCAGTGGCCAAGCTTGGCTCGCAACTCGACATGGATATTGTCGCCGAAGGCATCGAGACGATCGATCAGGTCCAATCCGTTCGCGAAGCCGGATGTACGCTGGGGCAAGGTTATTACTTCAGCCGCGCTGTCCCAGATTATCTTGCGGCTATGCTGCTTACGCAGGAAAGCGATGACGATAAGCCTGCGCGCGCGCAGGCCTGACACACTTCGCCTTTGCGGGCACTTCTTGCAAAACAGCGCAAATTCAACAATTTTGATAGCGCTTATTGCTATTGCGAATAGTTATCAAATATTCAATCGAGCTGCATGCTTTTCGCGGTTGCTTTCGCGCGCGTAGCCGCCTAGGCCTCTGGCAAGTGTCCCGGTGCGAAATCCCCCCGGACGCAGGGGAAGCGTGCCAATGTGGCTAGGCAGTTTTTATGCGTCTGATGCATTAATCGCGGAAAGGATTTTCCCTCACCATGGCTCGTAAAAAGATCGCGCTCATCGGCGCCGGCATGATCGGCGGCACGCTCGCCCACCTCGCGGCGAAGAAGCAAATGGGCGATATCGTCCTCTTCGACATCGCGGAAGGCATGCCGCAGGGCAAGGCACTGGATCTGTCGCAATGCGGCCCGATCGAAGGCTTTGACGCGAATATCAAGGGTTCGAACGACTATGCCGACATCGCGGATGCAGATGTAGTGATCGTGACCGCTGGTGTGCCGCGCAAGCCGGGCATGAGCCGTGACGATCTGCTAGGCATCAACCTCAAGGTGATGAAGTCGGTCGGCGAAGGCATCAAGAACAACTGCCCTGACGCATTTGTGATCTGCATCACCAACCCGCTTGATGCGATGGTCTGGGCGCTGCGCGAATTCAGCGGCCTGCCGCACAACAAGGTCGTCGGCATGGCAGGCGTGCTCGACAGCGCGCGCTTTGCGACCTTCCTCGCATGGGAATTCGGATGCTCGGTCAAGGACGTCAACGCATTCGTCCTCGGCGGCCACGGCGACACTATGGTCCCGGTCACCAGCTACACCACGATCAACGGCATTCCGGTGAATGACTATGCTAAGATCAAGGGCGTGCCCGCAGACCGCATTGATGAAATCGTAAAGCGCACGCGCGCAGGCGGCGGCGAAATCGTCCAGCTGCTCGGCAATGGCTCGGCCTATTACGCGCCTGCCACCAGCGCGATCGCGATGGCCGAAGCATACCTCGGCGATCAGAAGCGCATCCTGCCGTGTGCGAGCTATGTCGAAGGCAAATACGGCCTCGACGGGCTCTATGTCGGCGTTCCGACAGTGATCGGCGCAGGCGGCACCGAAGAAGTGATCGAGATCGAACTCAGCGACGAAGAGAAAGCGAATCTCAAGGTCAGCACCGACGCGGTCGAGGAACTGCTCGAGGTGTGCAAGGGGCTTGATAGCAGCCTTGCTTAAGCAGGTTTCCCTTCTTTGCCTCCTTGCGCTGTCCGCATTCCCCGCAGCCGCACGTGAGGTTCATCGTGCGGAAATTGGCGAGGATTTTGCTCCCAATGTCGCGCCCGAGCGGCGTGTCTATTGTTCTGACACGCAAGTGGTAACGCTGGCTGACGGAACCGAGTACCGCGCTTGCGTCAATTGGCGCGCACAAAGCAAGTCGCGCCTGATCCGCACCTATGCCGCACTCGAAGGGCCAGATGGCGATACGGATGCCAATGTTGAAATCGCACGCGCGTGTTTCGATCTGGCTGTTGCCAGTCAGAACGATCCCTATCGAACAGCATTCGATGTCAACACTTTTGTCGATGGTGCGCGGGCGCATTTTTCCCTCAGCGCCAAAACCCGCGCGATGATGCGCACCAATGAATACTCTCTGCGCGTCTACGAACGTGGCGTGTGGCTTGGCTGAACCGAATTAGAAAGACGGAGTTTTGTGAATGTCTATCCTCGTCAACAAGGACACCAAGGTCATCACGCAAGGGATGACCGGTAACACAGGTACGTTCCACACAGAGCAAGCTGTCGCTTACGGCACGCAGATGGTGGCAGGTGTTACGCCTGGCAAAGGCGGCACCGAGCATATCGGCATTCCGCAGTTCAACACGGTTGGCGATGCGAAGGCGGCAACCGGCGCGACCGCTTCGTGCATTTACGTGCCGCCTCCGTTCGCGGCGGACGCGATCCTTGAAGCGATCGATGCAGAGATCGAGCTGATCGTTGCCATCACCGAAGGCATTCCGGTGCTCGACATGGTTCGCGTGAAGCGCGCGCTGCAAGGTTCCAAATCGCGCCTGATCGGCCCGAACTGCCCGGGTGTTCTGACACCGGGCGAATGCAAGATCGGCATTATGCCGGGCAGCATCTTCAAAAAGGGCAGCGTCGGCGTTGTCTCACGTTCCGGCACGCTCACTTACGAAGCCGTCCACCAGACAACTATGGTTGGTCTTGGCCAGACCACCGCGGTGGGCATCGGCGGTGACCCCGTGAACGGCACCAACTTCATAGACGTGCTCGACATGTTCCTGGACGATGATGAAACCAAGTCGATCATCATGATCGGCGAGATCGGCGGCAGCGCGGAAGAAGAAGCCGCTGAATTCATCGCCAATGAAGCAAAGAAAGGCCGCAAAAAGCCGATGGTTGGCTTTATTGCTGGCCGCACAGCGCCTCCGGGCCGCCGGATGGGCCATGCTGGCGCAATCGTATCGGGCGGCCAGGGCGGCGCGGATGCCAAGATCGCAGCGATGGAAGCTGCGGGTATCCGCGTATCGCCAAGCCCCAGCGAACTTGGCACAACGCTCGACGCGCTACTGAAAGAACTGGCTTAACTTTTCCTCCTCCCCGGAGACCGAAATGGGTAACGAAAACCACGAGTTTCTGCCTGAAATGGGCGACCAGGAAGTCCCTCAACAGGGGCCCAGCTGGGGCAATCCGCGCTGGCTGGAAACCGTTGCGGATTCAGGCGCAGACCTGACAGCTGCGCTTGATCCCACGACGCTCAAGGCAGAGGTCAAACAAGCTGCCGCGGCGGCTGGCAAGCCAACTGACCCCAAAGCGGTCGAAAAGGCGGCGAGCCTATCGATAGCGGCGATGACTCTGGTGCGGCTATATCGTGTGCGCGGCCATATGGCGGCGGATCTGGATCCACTTGGTCTGCACAGCCATGAGACACCAAACGACCTAACACTCGATTTTCACGGGCTTGCCGGCAATGAAGATCAGGAAGTCTATGTTGGCGGCGTATTGGGTCTGGAATGGACGACCGTTCGCGAACTCTATGACACTTTGCGCGCGGCCTATTGCGGCAAGGTTGGCCTTGAATACATGCACATTGCCGACACAGAAGAGCGGCGTTTCCTGCAGGACAAGTTCGAAAGCCCGGGTGAAACGATCCAGTTCACCGACGAAGGCAAACGCGCGATCCTGGCCGCTGTGGTTCGCGGCGAGGAATATGAAAATTTCCTCGGCAAGAAATACGTTGGCACCAAGCGTTTCGGCCTGGATGGCGGCGAAGCGATGATCCCTGCCCTGGAGGCGGTGATCAAGCATGGCGGCCAAGCCGGCGTGCGCGAAATCATCTATGGCATGGCGCACCGCGGCCGATTGAACGTGCTCGCCAATGTGATGGCCAAGCCTTACAAGGTGATCTTCCACGAATTTTCCGGCGGTTCTGCCAGCCCGGAAGACGTAGGCGGCTCTGGCGACGTGAAATATCACCTGGGCACCAGCACCGATCGTGAATTTGACGGGATCGAAGTGCATATGAGCCTGGTCCCCAACCCGTCTCACCTTGAAGCGGTTAATCCGGTGGTCCTGGGCAAAGCCCGCGCGCAGCAAGCGATCCGCGGCGACCTGGACAAGCACGAGCAAGTCTTGCCAGTGCTGATCCACGGTGACGCAGCATTCGCAGGGCAAGGCGTGGTGTGGGAAAGCCTGAGCCTTACGGGCATCAACGGTTACAACACTGGCGGTTGCCTGCACTTTATCATCAACAACCAGATCGGTTTTACGACCGCGCCCAAATTCTCGCGCGGATCACCTTACCCGTCTGACGTTGCCAAGGGCGTTCAGGCACCCATCCTGCACGTCAATGGCGATGATCCAGAGGCCGTGACCTTCGCGTGCAAGCTCGCGGTCGATTATCGTCATCGCTTCAAGCGCGATATCGTGATCGACATGTGGTGCTATCGCCGCTTCGGCCATAACGAGGGGGACGAGCCGAAATTTACGCAGCCGTTGATGTATGACGCGATCGGCAAGCACAAAAAGGTCAGCTATCTCTATGCAGAGCGCTTGATTGAAGAAGGCGTGATCGAAAAAGGCTATACGCCTAAATTGCGCGACGACTTCACCGCATTGCTCGACGAAGAGTTTGAAGCAGCCAAAAGCTACAAGGCCAATGAAGCCGACTGGTTCGGCGGACGCTGGGCGGGCCTGAACAAACCGGCCGACCCCGAAGGTTCGCGGCGCAACATTGAAACGGCGATCGAAAAGAAGCTGTTCGACAGTTTGGGCCGAACATTGACGACGATCCCGGATGATCTGAACGCGCACCGCACGCTGCAGCGCGTGATCAAGGGCCGCGCAGACATGTTCGAGAGCGGTGACGGTTTCGACTGGGCGACTGCGGAAGCGCTCGCATTCGGCAGCCTCGTAACCGAAGGATACGGCGTGCGCCTGTCCGGACAGGATTCGGGCCGCGGCACCTTCAGCCAGCGCCACGCAGTCTGGGTCGACCAGAAGACCGAGGACAAATACCTGCCGCTGTGTCAGCTGCCGCATGGCAAGTTCGAAGTCTATGACAGCCCGCTGTCCGAATATGGCGTGCTCGGTTTTGAATATGGCTTTGCCATGGCAGACCCGAAAACACTGGTCCTTTGGGAAGCGCAGTTTGGCGATTTCGCCAATGGTGCACAGATCATGATCGACCAGTTCATCGCGAGCGGCGAAGCCAAATGGTTGCGCGCAAACGGGCTCGTGATGCTGTTGCCGCATGGATATGAAGGTCAAGGGCCAGAGCACAGTTCTGCGCGGCTTGAGCGTTTCCTTCAGCTATGTGCGAATGACAATATCCAGGTCTGCAACATCACAACGCCGGCGAATTACTTCCATGTGCTTCGCCGCCAGATGCATCGCGATTTCCGCAAACCGCTGATCATCATGACGCCCAAGAGCTTGCTGCGCCATCCCCTCGCCAAGAGCAGCGCAGACGAGTTCATGGGAGACCATCACTTCATGCGGATCAAGTCTGACATGACAGATATTGCAGACACGAAGGTAAAGCGTCTGGTACTGTGCAGCGGCAAAGTCGCTTACGATCTAATGCAGAAGCGGGACGAGGAAAGGCTCGACGATGTCTCGATCATCCGGATCGAACAATTGTACCCCTTCCCCGGCGATGCGCTTGCGGTGCGCCTCAAGCGTATGAAAAAGCTTGAGGACGTTGTCTGGTGTCAGGAAGAGCCAAAGAACAATGGTTCATGGTTCTTCGTTGATCGGCTGATCGAGCAATCGTTGAGCGATGCTGGTCATCCCGGCTTGCGACCGATCTATGCCGGGCGCGATGCATCCGCTTCGCCAGCGACAGGTCTCGCAAAACGGCATCAGGAACAGCAGGAAGCGCTAATCGCGGAAGCACTGGGCCTGAACAGCAAAACCAATTCCAGTAAGTCTAAGGGCTAAGGACCACATCATGGCCACAGAAGTTACAGTACCAACTCTGGGTGAATCAGTCACCGAAGCGAGCGTTGGCGAATGGCTGAAGCAGCCGGGCGACACGGTAGAGGCCGATGAGCCGATTGTTTCGCTAGAGACAGATAAGGTCGCGGTTGACGTACCTTCGCCTGTCGCGGGTGTGATCGGCGAGCACAAGGTTGCGGTTGGCGACACCGTTGAAGTCGGCGCAGTGATCGCGATCATCGAAGAAGGCTCCGGCGCACCGGCCAAGAAGGCTGAAAGCAAGGAAAGCGCCCCTGCCCCGGCTGCAGCGAAAGAAGATACCTCTGGTAGCAGCGATTCCATCACCATGTCGCCGGCGGTGCGCCGCGCCGTACTGGAACACGGGGTCGATCCGACGACGATCAAGGGTACCGGCAAGGACGGTCGCTTGACCAAGGAAGATGTTCTGGCCGCAGCGCGCAACAAGCGCGATGGCGAGAGCGCATCTGCACCGGCCGCGGCACCGGCGCCTGCCGCTGCTGTAGCAGCAGGTGATCGCAAAACTGAGCGCGTCAAGATGACACGGATGCGCCAGACCATCGCCAAGCGTTTGAAAGGCGCGCAAGACAATGCCGCGCTGCTGACTACGTTCAATGATGTCGACATGTCGGCGGTGATCGAAGCGCGCAGCAAGTACAAAGACATGTTCGCAAAAAAGCACGATATCCGTCTGGGATTCATGGGCTTTTTCGCGAAAGCCGCATGTCTGGCGCTGAAGGATGTGCCCTCGGTCAACGCCTATATCGAAGGCGATGAGATCGTCTATCACGACTATGTCGACATCTCTGTCGCAGTGTCCGCGCCAAACGGGCTGGTCGTTCCGGTGGTGCGCGATTGCGATGCCAAGGGCTTTGCTCAGATCGAGAAAGACATCGCAGACTTCGGCAAGCGCGCCAAAGATGGCACGCTGACGATGGAAGACATGTCGGGCGGTACCTTCACTATCTCTAACGGCGGCGTGTTCGGATCGCTGATGTCGACCCCGATCATCAATCCGCCGCAGAGCGCTGTGCTGGGCCTGCACCGGATCGAAGACCGCCCCGTCGCGGTCAACGGCCAGGTCGTGATCAAGCCGATGATGTATATCGCGCTGAGCTATGACCACCGCCTGATCGACGGCCGCGAAGCGGTGACCGCACTCAAGATCATCAAGGAAGCGATCGAAGATCCGACACGGATGCTGATCGACCTTTAAGGAATACCCCCAATGGCTGACCATTCTTACGATTACGATGTCCTGATTATCGGCGCTGGCCCGAGTGGCTATGTCGCAGCAATTCGCGCGGCGCAGCTGGGCCTGAAAGTGGCTTGTGCGGAAGGCCGCGCCACACTGGGCGGAACATGCCTGAACGTGGGTTGCATCCCATCAAAAGCGATGCTGCATGCGTCCGAGTTCTATGATGCGGCCGCCAATGGCACTATGGCCAGCATGGGCGTAGACGTGACCCCGAAACTCAACCTTGGAAAAATGCACGAACAGCGGATCGATGCGGTCGATGGTCTGACCAAGGGCATCGAGTTCCTGTTCAAGAAGAACAAGGTCGACTGGAAAAAGGGCTACGCCACGTTCCAGGACGCGCACACGGTAAAAGTCGGCGACGAAACCGTAACCGCCAAAGACATCGTGATTGCCACCGGTTCTTCGGTCACTCCACTGCCGGGTGTAGAGGTCGACAATGACAAGCAAGTCGTGGTCGATTCCACTGGTGCGCTCGAGCTCGCTAAAGTTCCGAAGAAAATGGTCGTCATCGGTGGCGGTGTGATTGGGCTAGAGCTTGGCTCTGTGTGGCGCCGTTTGGGTGCAGAAGTGACTTGTGTGGAATTCCTCGACCAGATCCTGCCCGGAATGGACGGCGATATTCGCAAGGAAGCAAACAAGATCTTCAAGAAGCAAGGGATCGAGTTCAAGCTTTCGACCAAGGTCACTGGCGTATCCGTGAAAGGCAAGAAAGCGACACTGACGCTTGAGCCAGCTGCAGGCGGCGATGAAGAGAAGCTGGAGGCTGATTGCGTGCTGGTGTCGATCGGTCGCAAGCCCAATACCGATAGTTTGGGTCTTGAGAACATCGGTCTGGAAACCAACCAGCGCGGTCAAATCGAAACCGATCACTCCTTCCGGACATCAATCGAGGGCGTGTGGGCGATTGGTGACGTGATTCCCGGCCCGATGCTGGCGCATAAGGCCGAAGATGAAGGCATCGCAGTAGCTGAGAACATCGCGGGTGAGACCGGCATCGTGAACCACGATGTGATCCCGAGCGTAGTCTACACCTGGCCCGAGATCGCCGGTGTTGGACTGACAACCGAGCAAGCCATCGAAAAGGCATGTGGCGACAAGGCCAAAGTCAAAGTCGGCAAGTTCCCAATGATGGCAAACAGCCGCGCGAAAACCAATCACGAGCCTGACGGCTTCGTAAAGGTCATCGCCGATGCAGAAACCGACCGCGTTCTAGGCGTGTGGTCTATCGCCAGCGTTGCCGGCACAATGATTGCCGAAGCTGGCATCGCGATGGAGTTTGGCGCAACATCAGAAGACATCGCCTATACCTGCCATGCGCACCCAACCCATGCTGAGGCGATGAAAGAAGCGGCGATGGCGGTGCAAGGCAAGCCGATCCACATTTGATCGGCTTCGACTATTCGACGCCGAACCGCTGGAAGAAATCCTTACCATTGGCGTCGGGTATTTCTGCGGTGATGCCACATTCGCCTTGCTCAAGCTCGAGTGCAAAATAGCCCGTCGTGCCTTGGGACATGTGATGGATACCTCCGACAAATTTCGCTGCGACAGACGTTTTCTAGCCGCCGGCAGGGAAGAAATCCAGCCACCGCAAGTCGCCAATCCAAATATTGCGACTACCAAAGCCATTGAACGCATCGTTTGCCCCACCCCAAGGTTCATCGACCCGGAAATCATGGTAATTGTGCCTTTGTGCCTCGTCACAACTAGCAATTCGCGTTTGATCAGCCCCTTTCCTCTCCCTAAGAAGCGAGCTGGGAGAGGGAGAATTGTGTGGCCTATCCGAAATTGACCGACAAGCCGGGCGCGCTGGAGACTGCGGCACGCATCCGCAAAGGCGAGATTTCACCGCATGAAGCCGTCGAAGATGCGATTGCGCGGATTGAACATCTCGACGCTCATATCAATGCCATTGCCGTATGCGATTTCGAGCGCGCGATTGCGACCGCCAAGGCTATGGATCGCGATGACCCCAGCGAGCATCAGCCGCTGTTCGGCGTGCCTATGACGATTAAGGAAAGTTTTGATATCGCTGGCCTTCCCACCACGTGGGGGCACAAGTCGCACGAGGATTATGTTGCGCGACGAGATGCCAAGATCGTACGCCAACTCAAGGCGGCAGGCGTGGTCTTTCTGGGCAAAACCAATGTGCCGATCGACCTGAGTGACTGGCAAAGCTTCAACGAAGTCTACGGCCGCACCAATAACCCGCACAATCACGATCGTTCCCCTGGTGGATCATCGGGCGGTTCAGCCGCAGCGGTCGCAAGCGGAATGGTACCGATCGAGTACGGCACAGACATTGGCGGCTCTGTGCGGGTGCCAGCGCATTTTTGCGGCGTCTGGGGCCACAAGACCAGCTGGGGTCTGGTCAGCAAGCATGGCCATGATCACCCGCTGATGGCAGGCAAAGACGCGCATGATGGCGCGCTTTCGATTGCAGGGCCGCTGGCGCGCAATCCCGATGACATCGAGATTATCTTGCGCCTGACAGCAGAATTCCCGCTGTTTGAACGCCAGAAGCCGCTCAAGTCATGCCGCATTCTTGCGATCCTTGATCACCCTGACAGCCCCTTGGATGACAGCGTACGCGGACCGATGGAAGCGGCTTTGAGCGCTCTCGAAGCGGCGGGCGTGCAGATCGACCGGACGAGCGATCTCATCCCCGACCTCGCAGCACAGCAAGCGGATTATCTGCGCATGCTCAATGTCGCGATGGCGCGCGGAGCCCCCTCGCCCGATGGTAAACGCGCGACAGCAACCGACTGGTTCGACCTGCTAGATCTGCAAGCGCGCAACGAATTGGCATGGGCGCATCTGTTTGAAAGCTATGACTTTGTGCTCGCGCCCCCTACCCCTGTATTGGCAGTCCCGCATCGCGACGAAGCAGTTTTTCGCGGCGACATTGACATCAATGGCGAAGCTCATCCGGCCTCTGGCGGGCTAGCCTGGGCGGGTCTCGCGACCTTCCCCAATCTGCCCGCTACCGTGCTGCCCATTGGTTCAGGCTCATATCTCGGTGCAGAGCTGCCATGCGGGATGCAAGTCATGGGGCGGCGTTGGGGCGATCTGGATTGCGTCGCCGCCGCGCGTGAAATCGACACACTTTTGAACGGATAAGCAGTGCCTAAACTGACGATGCTTAAATTTGCCAGGTGGCATATCTGGCTTGGCTGGCTGGTGGATTTTCCCACGCTGATGTGGATGGTGACAGGCCTCTACATGGCGGCCAAGCCGATCGAGGAAGTGCGCGGCAATCACTTGCGTGTAGAGCAAGCGGTCCAGCCGCTGGTACTGCCAGGAAGCGCGCTGGCGAGTGCAGAATTTCCGATCCGCGAAATGCGCGCCGTGATGCAGGATGGCCGCGCCGTGGCGATCCTTACCGGCATGGATGGCAGCACACGCCGGGTCGATATTCAAAGCGGGGCGGCCTTGCCCGCGCTGTCCGCCAATGATGCCCGATTGATTGTGGCCGAACAGATCAAGGGAGGCGACCAGATACGCAGCGTGACTGCGTTCGATGCCGACAATGTCCCGTTCGATTTCCGTCGCGAAATGCCCGTTTGGCAGGTCGCACTGGAAGATGGCGCGCATATCTATATCGGGCGCGATACCGGCCAGATCGAGGCCGTACGCACGCGTTGGTGGCGCGGGTTCGATTTCATGTGGGGCCTGCACATCATGGATTTGAGGACTCGCGAAGATACCAGCCATCCGATCCTGATCCTGTTTGCCGCTCTGGGTGTGATCGGTGCGCTGCTTGGCTGCATTCTGATGTTCCGCCGCCGCAAAGCGAAGGTCTTAGCCGCGTGAACGGCGCTGAAGTGCTCACCCCGGTACTCGATGTGCTCGATATTCTCGGCCTTGCCATTTTTGCGCTGACCGGCGCGTTGCTTGCCGCCAAGCTCAAGCAGACATTCGTTACGCTGGCCTTCTTTGCGTTGGTGACAGGAGTAGGCGGCGGCACCGTACGTGATCTGTTGATCGGCGCGCCGGTGTTCTGGATGACTGACCCGTGGGTCGCGCCGATATGCCTCGGCACTGCTTTGATCGCGTGGTTTACACCCACGCGCTGGTGGGAAGGCAAATTACTCGATTATGCCGATGGCGCGGGTCTTACGGCCTATGCAGTGCTCGGCAGCGCAAAGGCGCTGTCATACGGCATCCCGCCCGTACCGGCTGCACTTATGGGGATCATCACCGGCTGCGTGGGCGGAATTATTCGCGATGTTGTTGCAGGCAGGCCGTCAATCATCATGCGGCCAGAGCTATATGTGACTGCAGCCGCAGCCACCGCAGCTCTAACCGTTGGCGGCATGGCCACGGGTATCGACAACCCCATCGTATGGGGCACGGCATGGATAGCAGGCTTCGCGCTGCGCAGCGCGGCGATCCGATGGCAAATCGCGCTTCCATCCTATGACGAGACGGAAAGCACGACAGATTAGGTTGGCTTAGGTCGCGGGCGCTTGTGCCATTGCATAGCGATCGTCCGAGGGGCTTTCCTCTAGATCGCCATCCACCGGGCCACCGGGATAGGCCGGAACCTGCTGAGAGCGAAGCTCTGCATCGGGATCGACCTGTTCTTCGCGTTCTACTTGCGCCCAGGCCGTGCGATAGCGATCATCGCTAAACTGGTTGTCGCGCACCTGACGTGGTCGAGCAGAGCCAGAGCGATCTTGCGCCGCAAAGCTGTCGCCATAGTTCACGTTCTCGATCCTGCCGTCCGCGCCGATCGTGCAAGTGAAGCGGTCACCGTTGAAAATAGTACCGGTTACACGCCAACCTTCACCAGTCCGATCCACGCTTTCAACTTCGTCTACGCGGACGTCGCGCTCGATTTCCGCCAGGCATTGATCAACCGCGCCATCGATGCCGCGCCCGCTGCCAGACGAACGGCGCGTATCGCGGCGATCATCACGATCACGGCGATAGTCATTGCGGTCCTCGCGATAGTCACGATAGCGCTCGTTGCGTTCGCGGCGCTCTGAATTCGATGCAGCATTGGCAATGGCCGCGATACCACCGATGATCAGCACGCCTGCCAGCACATCACCCGCATCAACGCGGTGGCGATGGCGGTAGCCACGATAACGGTAGCGGCGGTGATGCTCGGCAGTCATCGCGTCCGCGCTGAAAACATCGAACTGCGGCAATTCAGAATGCACCGCTGGTGCAATAGCGGGAATGTCTGCGGCCGCGACTGGTGCTGTCATTAAAGATACTGCGGCAAGCGTGCCGGAAGCGACCGCAAGCTTTACAAATTGGGCCATTATGGTCCCTCCTGCTGTATGCGCCCACCAAACGCGTCGAATCTATGACGAAGAGCTAGGCGGCCCAGGCTTAGCAAAGCCTGAACCGCCCAGTCTGGTGGAGGTTGGAGTCATTCCCGATCAATCGAGGTAGCGTAGACCGCGGTAATTGATGCCGACTACCCGACCGCGCTGAATCTCACATTTGAAACGTCCCTGATCAAGATTCTGGCCGCGATGGTTGTAGGCATATCCGCGATCATCATAGCGGTTGCGATCCCGGTACCGGTCGCCGCGATAACCGCCGCGTCCCTCATCAACCACCAGGCGCCCACGAATTTCCCAACCGCGACGCTCACGATCGACATCGCGGATCTCGGTTACATCGGCGAACCGGTAACCCGCCCGGCGTGCATCGCGCTCTACGGCATTGATACATTTTTGGATCGCACGCTCTGGGTTGCCCTGCGGGCGGTAATCGCGGTCATGATAGCGATAGTTGTCGCGATAGCGGTTATTGTTGTTCGAGCCGCCGAGGATGGCTGCAAGGCCACCAATGATCAGCGCACCGGCGATCACATCGCCTGCATCAATCTTGTCGTCGCGGTTTTTCGCTTGCGCTGGAGCCGCGCCGGCCAATGCCAGTGCGCCCACGGCTGCAGTTGCGATCCCACCCTTCGCGAATGCTTGTGTTGTCTTGCTCATTTGAGGTTCTCCTCATCTGGGCCGTGGCGGGATTGCCTCGGCTGTGATGAGAGAACTAAATGATTCGGGGTGATGGCTCGCTGAACTGGCGTGTCAGCGATTGTTCAGAAAAGTCCTATTTTTCCTGAACAATCGCCAATCCAGTGAAATGCGCAAGGAAAGCAAGCACATCTGCGCCTTCAGCAATCACCTTATCGGTCGGTTTACCCGCCCCATGCCCCGCGCGCGTCTCGATCCGGATCAGCTGCGGCTTGTCGCCCAGTTCAGCTGCTTGCAGCGCTGCGGCGTATTTGAAGCTGTGCCCCGGAACCACGCGATCGTCGGTATCAGCCGTAGTCACAAGGACCGCCGGATAGTCCACTCCATCACGCACGTTGTGATAAGGTGAATAGCTGCGCAGGATACGCCAATCCTCTTCGCGGTCGGGATAGCCATAGTCATCGACCCAGTATCGGCCCGCGGTAAACCGATCGAAACGCAGCATGTCCATCACCCCCACAGCTGCGTGTGCGGCATCGAACAGATCAGGACGCTGATTAGTCACGGCGGCCACCAACAAGCCGCCATTGGAGCGCCCTTCGATCGCCAGGCCGTTCGGCGTGGTGTATCCATTGGATTTCAGGAATTCGCCAGCCGCGATAAAATCATCGAATACATTCTGTTTGTTCGCACGGCGACCGGCATCGTGCCATTCCTTGCCATATTCGCCCCCGCCGCGAATGTTGGCGAGCACGAACACGCCGCCCGCTTCCAACCATGCCATGCGGGTGGCATTGAATCCCGGCGTGATCGAGATATCGAATCCGCCATAGCCATAAAGCAGGGTTGGCGCGGCCTCTCCGCTCTCGGCCAGCTGCTTCTTGCGCACGATGAACATCGGAATGCGCGTGCCGTCTTTTGAAGCATAGAATTTCTGCTCGATGGCATAATCTTCAGGCACGAAGGTCAAATCGGGGCTGGCAAAAGCCTCGGTCTCACCGGTTTCCAAATTCAAGCGATAGATCGAATCCGGACGGTTGAAGCTTTCAAAGCTGTAAAATGTTTCGGGATCACCGGGGGATCCGCCAAATCCGCTTGCGGTACCGAGCCCCGCCAATTCGATCGCACTGGCGCCCTCCCCCTTCAGATCGAGCACAACCGCACGGCTCGCGGCGTCGCGCAGATATTCGACCACCAGTTTGGTACCGACAATGGAAGCGCCAGAGATCGGCTCATCCGTTTCCGGCACAACCAGCCGCCATTCAGGCGCGCGAGCATCCGGATCGATCGAAACGATGCGGAACTTGGGCGCATCGTGATTAGTGGTGAAGTACAACGTCCCATCAAGCGAGGCGATCAGTGACCAGCTATTTTCGAAGCCGGTTACCAATGGCAATGCAGTCCAGCGATCGCGCCCGCGCCTTTTCAGATCGATCAGATGTACTTCATAGACATCATCCGTGCCGAGCGAACTGGTCATCGTGGCCCAGCGCCCGTCATGCGTCGTGCGCGCTGAATGCCCGCGCTCCGGATGATCGGGCGTTGCAAACACCTGCCTGTCATCGCTTTGCTCGGTGCCAATGGCGTGGAAATAGACCGCCTGATTGTAATTGAGCGCCTGGAAATCCTGCCCCTTTTCCGGTTCGGGAAAACGCGAATAGAGAAAGCCTTCGTTGCCAACCCAGGCGATGCCGGTGAATTTGGCCCAGCGGATTTCATCGCCCAGTTGCTCGCCGGTCGCGACATCGATCACGCGAATAATGCGCCAGTCGGTTCCGCCGTCCTGCACGCTGTAAGCGAGCAGCGAGCCATCTGGCGAAGGCTCCCACCCGGCCAGCGCTGTCGCGCCATCATCCGCCCATGCATTAGGATCGATCAGCAGGCGCCGCTCGCCATCGATGCCGGTCTGCACGTAAAGCTGAGACTGGTTCTGCAGCCCGGAATTGCGTGTGTAGAAGTAGTTATCGCCCGCCTTTTCCGGAATTCCAAACCGTTCGAAGTCCATCAGCCCGGCAATCCGCTGCGCAAACCAGTCACGGTTGTCGAGCCGGTTCAGGAACGCATCGGTAACTTCGTTCTGACGTTCAACCCACAGCGCGACTTCAGGGTTGTTGCGAACATCATCTTCGAGCCAGCGATAGGGGTCTGCAACTTCCTCGCCGAAGAACGTCTCGGTCAGATCCTGCGCATAGGTTTCGGGATATTCGGAAACAGTAGGTGTGCCTGCGGCAAGCGGTGCAGCAATAAGGCCGGCTGTAGCTGCCAGCAGTATCGGGCGGATCATTTTCGGTTTACTCCGGTGGGTGCGACCAGGGGTGTCAGGAAAATCTAACTAGGTTGCGCCGCTAATCAAGCGTCGCCAGCACATCGAGCGTAAAGGCTGCAATATCGAAACGATAGCCGGCCGGATCTTCGCCTCGGCGAACGATCACGACGTTGCGGCTGGGCACGATCACGACATACTGACCGCGATTGCCGAGCGCTGCAAATGCATCATCCGGAATGCCATCCTGCTTGTTTAGCAGCCACCAACCGGCGCCATAGCCAAGCGGGCCATCCGGCTGGGGGCCGCTGGGATCGGATACATACTGCCGCCAGTTTTCAGGCAACAGGCGCTCACCATCAGGCAGAGCGCCGTTGTTTAGGTATAGCTGGCCGAGCTTCGCCAGATCGCGAGCGGTCGACCAGACCTGGCTGGAAAGCACATAATTGCCCCGATGGTCGGTCTCAGCAACCGTGTGGTGCATCCCGACCCTCTCGAAGAAGTCCATTGGCCGATAGTAAGACAGATATGACTGGATCGCCTTCACAGCCATCAACGTGTCATTGTTGGCATAGCGATAGACAGTGCCTGGTTTATGCACGAGCGGCCAATGGGTCGCGCTTTCATCCACAGTGGCTCCGCCCCAGTAAAGCAGATCAGTCCTGTTACCGGGCGTGTCTGAATAACGCCCCGAGGCCATGCGCAGCATATGGTCGATCGTTATCGTCCGCCGAGGATCGTCTTGCGTGCGCCAATAAGCCAGCCCGACCGGTTGATCGACCGTTACGTCATCGGCTTGCACCGCCCAACCGACTAGCGTCGCAGCGATAGACTTGGCCACCGACCAGGTGCGCTGCGGGGTCGCAGCGTTGAAACCCTCTGCGTAACGCTCAAGCGCAATGTCGCCATTCTGTACGACCAGGACCGATGTAGTGCGGCTGCCCTCGCCATAGGTCCCGTCGAACGCCTTTGCGCCGAGTTCGCCTGGCAATCCGTTGACGGACACACTGTCAGGAAAGGACCAGCCCGATTCTGAGCTGGAATTGCGCATGCGAAGCGGCTCTCGTGTCTCCAACTCGGGGGAGTCAATGGGCATCAGGTCGCAGCCGAAGCGCGGCTGATGGCGCGCGGTACGCGGACCCATGTCATCGGCCCAAGTGACGCGCACTTGATCAACCGTTCCGGATTCGGGCGTGCGGATGATCTCATAGGGCAAATCGCGCACGATATCATTCAGCGGCGCCTGTATGCCTGTCAGCTCCCACTCGTGGACGCTTTCGGGTGTTCGCATGGTGCCGTTGGCCTCTGCATTCGCGATCGCGCTGCACAGGAACAGAGCTTTGTAACCAGCAGCCAGCGCCCGGTCATAGCGAGCGTCGAGTTGTTCCTGCGCGCCTTGCGCAACGGCTGGGGTTGCGAGGGGAATGGCAGCGAGTAGCGCGAGAGCGCCGAGAGATGTGCGGATCATGCGCGCCACCCTAGCCCGGCGCGGATAAAAGAAAAGGGCCGATGGATCGCTCCACCGGCCCGATCGCTTGCTGCGGTTAAACTAAGGTCGCGCCATACTTGCTTCTTCCATCACCTCGAGGTGGGGAATGCCGCCGGACGAGCATTCCCGAGACCGGCCATCAATCCCGATCCTGCCCGAAACTCGCTTGCGATTGTTCGAGAAATACTTGGACGTCACTACGTCAACGGGCTCCCAGAACTCGAGGGAGATCAGCACCTCTTCTTGCGACAGCCGTGTCGATGCGACAACGCGCGCCTGAAACTCGTGCCCCATGTACCGGCCAGCAACATGTTGTCCGGCCTGAAAACGATCGGGTGTATGCAGGTTTCTGGCCTGTGCAGCCGCAGTGTTCCAATCGAAGAAACCATAACGACGCGCGATCAATTCCAGCGCGCGCGAATGCGAGACATGGCGCCCCTGCGTTTGTTTGATGGAGCGGTATCGCCGCGCCAGCACCTTCATATTCGCCAGATTGGGAAGGTGTTGCGAAATCATATCAATCTCCTGCTCTCAAGCCGATTACGATGGAGTCCGCATTGCCATCCCGGCTAGCCTGAAGATGAGTTGTGATATCGTGAGAGTGTTCACCCTGGCTTGCGCCCGCGGACGGCAGGCCGCTCTCAGCCTTGGGCGCCTGTTATGGGAAAGGTTGAAGTGTGTCAAACACATCAAAAAAGGGCCGGAAGGTTACCCTTCCAGCCCTTGCTTGTTCGGATATGAAGTCGCTTACGCTACTTCCATGTCTTCTTCGTTCTGGACCGGACCAGAGTCCTGGCCCTTCGCGTCTTCGTCACGCTCGACAAACTCGATGATCGCCATTTGCGCAGCGTCGCTGCCGCGATAGCCGGCCTTGATGATGCGCGTGTAACCGCCTTCACGGTCGCTGTAGCGCTCTGCCAGAGTGTCAAACAGCTTCTTCAGCTGGGTTTCGTCCTGCAGACGGCTCATCGCCAGGCGACGGTTCGACAGGCCGCCACGCTTTGCCAGCGTGATCAGCTTCTCGACGTAAGGACGCAGTTCCTTCGCCTTTGGCAATGTGGTCTGGATCTGCTCGTGCTTGATCAGAGCCGCTGCCATGTTGCGGAACAGGGCCGTACGGTGGCCCGATTTACGGCTCAGCTTACGCTGTGAAATTCCGTGACGCATTGTTTATCTCTTTCTGGCTGACCCCTCCGGGCGGAAAACCGGTTCCGACTTTTCCTGAGGGGATCAGCGCTTCGTTCGTAATGGGCCCGTGCAAGGTAGCCCGTTCCTGGTGGCAAGTTGTGGCCGCCACCTTCGCCAATCTTAGCCGAGAAGTTCCTGTTCGAGCTTCTTGGCCATTTCTTCGATGTTCTCTGGTGGCCAGCCCGGGATATCCATGCCGAGGCGCAGACCCATGCTGGAGAGCACTTCCTTGATCTCATTGAGCGACTTGCGGCCGAAGTTCGGCGTACGCAGCATCTCGGCTTCGGTCTTCTGGACCAGATCGCCAATGTAGATGATGTTGTCGTTCTTGAGGCAGTTAGCCGAACGAACCGACAGTTCAAGCTCGTCAACCTTCTTGAGAAGGTAGCGGTTAAGCTGGTTCGCATCGTCTTCTTGCGGAGTCGCTGCCTGACCGATCATTGCGGCCTGTGGCTGCGGAATGCCGTCTTCGAAGTGTACGAACAGCGTCAGCTGATCCTGCAGGATGCGCGCCGCGTAAGCGATCGCATCTTCAGGGGTGACTGTGCCGTCGGTTTCGATGGTGAGGCTGAGCTTGTCATAGTCCAGCTCTTGGCCAACACGTGCGTTCTCAACCTTGTAGCTCACCTGGCGAACCGGTGAATACAGGCTGTCGACCGGGATCAGGCCGATCGGCGCATCTGCCGGGCGATTGGCAATTGCGGGCGAATAGCCCTTACCTACGTCAGCGGTCAGCTCCATGTTGAGCGTTGCGCCTTCGTCCAAGTGACAGATCACTAGATCTTTGTTCATGACTTCAATGTCGCCGGAAACAGCGATATCGCCGGCTTTCACTTCAGCTGGGCCGGTTGCAGAAAGCTGCAGACGCTTGGCGCCTTCGCCTTCCATCTTCAATGCGATCTGCTTCACGTTCAGAACGATGTCGGTCACGTCTTCGCGAACACCCGCAAGCGAGCTGAACTCGTGCAGAACGTTCTCGATCTTGATCGATGTGATCGCGGCACCTTGAAGCGAGCTCAGAAGGACGCGACGCAGCGCGTTACCGAGTGTAAGACCGAAACCACGCTCCAGCGGTTCTGCAACGAAAGTCGCCTTGCGACCTTTGTCTCCGCCTTCTTTGATCTCGAGAGTGTTGGGCTTCTTAAGTTCCTGCCAGTTCTTCATATTGACGGACATGGATTTCCCCTAATTCGCTAAGCAGCGTTTTCAAATGCGGACTGGACCGGAGCGCTGGTTATAGCGCGTCCGGTCCGAAACTCTGTTTGGGCGGCCCGAAAGCCGCCAATCAGCAACGGATCAGACGCGGCGACGCTTCGACGGCCGCACACCATTGTGCGGGATCGGCGTCACGTCCCTGATCGATGTGATGTTGAAACCGACAGCGGCGAGACCGCGCAGCGCGCTCTCACGACCCGAGCCCGGGCCCTTCACTTCGACTTCCAACGTACGCACACCGTGCTCGGCAGCTTTCTTGCCGGCATCGTCCGCAGCAACCTGTGCAGCATATGGTGTCGACTTACGGCTACCCTTGAAGCCCATCATGCCTGCGCTGGACCAGCTGATAGCATTGCCCTGTGCGTCGGTGATGGTGATCATGGTGTTGTTGAAGCTGGCGTTGATATGCGCAACGCCGCTGCTGATATTCTTTTTGTCACGGCGCCTGATTTTGACGGGTTCGCGTGCCATGGTTCGTATTCCTCTTTATTCGTCCAAAGAAGGGAAAAGCATCTCGGGTCCGAAGACCGCGATCCGCTTACTTCTTCTTACCGGCGATCGGCTTCGCCTTACCCTTGCGGGTGCGGGCGTTGGTGTGGGTACGCTGGCCGCGAACGGGCAGCTGGTTACGGTGACGAAGACCGCGATATGAACGCAGGTCCATCAGGCGCTTGATGTTCATCGCGGTATTGCGACGTAGGTCGCCTTCCACGGTGTAATCAGCGTCGATCGTCTCACGAATACGCAGAACTTCTTCATCAGAAAGATCCTGCACACGTTTGGTGTGATCGATGCCCAGCTTGTCAGTAATCTGGACGGCCGTTGTGCGGCCAATTCCGTGAATATATGTCAGCGCGATAATCACGCGCTTGTTTGTGGGGATGTTCACCCCGGCAATACGAGCCACTTACTTCTCCATGCTCCACAGGGCCAAGACAGAACAGTCCGCCTCCCTATCTCATCGCTACAAATCGACATGCGCAAACCTGAGCAAGCTGACGCTTAAACGGCAAAAAGCCCGATAGGGGCGCATTCGTCTGCCGCCTGCCGGACTTATTTCGAACATGTCGAATGATGAGCGCGCTTAATGTGATTCTGTTGAGTCGTCAACAGGCAAGCACGCGCAAACGACAACGCAGCCTTATATGGGCCCTCATCGCTAAATTTCAACCTCATACCAGCTAGCACCCGATATCCAAAATCGGCAATCCGCTAGCTTGGTGAAAACTAGTTGTCGCTGAGATCGCTGAAGGCTTCATCGACCGACGGACGGGGCTCCCCGCCGTCAACTTCAGGGGCGGATTCTTCAACCGGAGCCCCTTCAGCTTCAGGTTCGACATCTTCCGACGGAGCGTCCGGCACATCAAGACGGCCCAGCAAATCGGCGAGACCATTCAGCTGCTGCGTCATGACACCGTCCACCGCGATCGAGATCACCGGCACTTCATAGCGCATGAAACCGCCCACGATGTATTCCCAGACGATCTGCGTGCCATTCTCGGCCTCGCTGATCACTACCGTCAAAACGCCGCCAGCCGGCTCGCTCTGGAGCGGGCCCAGTCCGCCGCGCATGCGCAGCGCCCTTTCGGGAAAGGCCTGTACCACGCGCATATGCTCGACGCTGCCTTCCAGCGTCACACGGTCTGCATCGACATCTTCAGGAATCCGTTCGCAAAAGCACCCGCCCGCTTGCGGCTTGAGCGTCATATTCGCTGCATCGCCCGACCAGGTATGCGCATCGTTCCACCATTTGCCTGGAGAGATCAGGGCGAGCCAGACTTCCATCGGGGTGGCATCAACCACCGCACTGTCTCGCGTGACAAATCCGTCGTCGCTGCTCGCGACAACTTCCGCTTGCGCAGCGCCAGACACTGCAAGCCATGCCGCACCGGCGAAAACAGTCAGGAATCTCATGGTGGCCCTCTCCTCTTGGACTTTGGTCTAAGCAACCACGGCCTCAAGGGAAAGGACTATTCGCCGCGCGGGGCTTTAGCCAAGGATCGCGTCGATCTTTGCAGTTAATTCGTCGATGGACGCCATGCCATCAACCCGCCGCACAATGCCGCGCGCTTCATAGCCGGGCAGGATCGGCGCGGTCTTGGCCCGATATTCCTGCATCCGCGTACGCACGGTTTCCTCATTGTCATCCGGTCGGCGCTTGAACTCGGTGGAACCGCAAGTGTCGCACACGCCTTCTTTCGAGGGTGGATTTGCTGTGTCGTGATACAGCGCGCCGCAATTGGCGCAGCTGAAACGGCCCGTGATACGCTCTACCAGAGCATCCACATCGACCTCGAGCTCGATCACATAGTCCAGCGTGCGGCCATGCTTGGTCAGCAGCTCATCCAGGCTTTCCGCCTGCGCTTCAGTGCGCGGATATCCGTCAAAGATTGCGCCGGTTGCATCGTCCAGCTCAGCCAATTCGGCATCGATCAGGTCAGAGACGATCTCGTCCGAGACCAGCTCGCCTGCATCCATAACCGCCTTGGCCTTGATGCCCACCGGGGTCTGCGCCTTGACCGCTTCGCGCAGCATATCTCCGGTGGAGAGCTGCTTCATCCCGCGATTGGCGACAAGGCGGCCGCTTTGGGTGCCTTTACCAGCGCCCGGAGGGCCAAGAAGAATAATGTTCACTGGTCGCCTACCCCCGAATGAAAAGCTTAGCGCTTACGGCCCTTCAACTTGGCCTTCTTGATAAGATCGCCATACTGGTGTGCCAACAGGTGGGATTGCACCTGGCTGATCGTATCCACTGTCACATTGACCACAATCAACAGACTGGTGCCGCCAAGGAACAGCGGAATGCCTGTCTGCGCGATCATATATTCCGGAACCACACAGACCGCGGTGAGATAGATTGCGCCCACCACAGTGATACGGGTTAGCACATAGTCGAGATAATCCGCGGTGCGTTTGCCCGGGCGGATACCCGGAATGAAGCCGCCGTTTTTCTTCAGATTGTCTGCCGTCTCTTCCGGGTTGAACACAACCGCTGTGTAGAAGAACGCGAAGAACATGATCAGAATAGCATAGAGCGTCATGTAGAGCGGCTGGCCATGCTGCAGATACTGCACGATCGACTGGATTGTCTGGCCACCGGTGCTTGTAGGATCAAGCGAATTGCCCGCGAACTGAGTAATCGTCAGCGGCAGCAAGAGCAGCGAGCTGGCGAAAATCGGCGGGATAACGCCGGCTGTGTTGAGCTTGAGCGGCAAGTGAGAGCTGTCCGCTTGCATCATGCCGCGCTGCGTCGCACGTTTCGGATACTGGATCAGCAGGCGGCGCTGTGCGCGCTCAACGAAGCTGATCATGAGGATAAGCACAACGACCATCACGATAAAGCCGATGATGACGCCTGGCGCAATGGAACCGGTGCGGCCGCCTTCGAACAGGTTCGAGGTAAACATCGGGAACTGCGCCACGATGCCAGCCATAATGATCAGCGAAACGCCATTGCCAATACCGCGACTGGTGATCTGTTCACCCAGCCACAGCAGGAACATCGTGCCGCCGACAAGGCTGATCACAGCGCCAACACGGAACATATAGCCCGGATCGACCACAGCCTGCAGACCAGCAGAGTTAGCAAAGCTTTCCAGGCCCGCAGCCAGGAACCAGCCCTGGATCGAACACAGGAACACTGTGCCATAGCGCGTGTATTGGTTCAGCTTCTGGCGACCAGTCGTACCCTCTTTCTTGAGGGCTGCGAGCGTCGGGTGGAGCGCAGATGCCATCTGCACCACAATCGAAGCGGTAATGTAAGGCATGACTCCAAGCGCGATCAGGCTCATCCGCTCCAGGCTGCCGCCTGTGAACATGTTGAACATGTCCAGAATGCCGCCCTGGGTCTGCTCTGCAAGCTGTGACAGCGCCAACGGGTTGATACCCGGCAGCGGCACGAAGCTCAAAAAGCGGAACACGATGAGCGCGCCGAGCGTGAACCAGATGCGCTGACGCAACTCGGTGGCTTTGGAGAAATTGGCGAGGTTTAGATTGCTCGCAATGCTGTCGGCGCGTGATGCCATTGTATCAGATCAATCCTGGTCTTGCGCCGGCCCGTGTCCGGCTCAGATAGCTCAGAACGGTTAGATAGGGAGCGGATGGCCCAATGTCGAACCCCCGCTCCCCAATTTATTTGATTACTTGGCCTTCGCCGCCTTGTTGGCTTCGTGGCGGGCAGCCTTTTTCTCGTGCTCGGGCTGAGCCGCAGCGATCACTTCGACGCTGCCACCAGCCTTTTCAACCGCTGCAATCGCACCTTTGGTGGCACCAGCAACGATGAATTTCGCCTTGGCCTTGATCTCGCCTTTGCCGAGCAGACGAACACCGTCCTTGCCACCACGCACGAGGCCAGCAGCACGAAGCGCTTCTTCAGTAATGTCTTTTTTGCCGTCGAGCTTCTTCGCGTCGATGAACTTCTGAACCATGCCGATATTCACTTCAGCAAAGTCCTTGCCAAACGGGTTGTTGAACCCGCGCTTTGGCAAACGCATGTGCAGCGGCATCTGGCCGCCTTCAAAGCCCTTGATCGCTACGCCAGAACGGCTCTTCTGACCCTTTTGGCCACGACCAGAGGTCTTGCCTTTGCCAGAGCCGATGCCACGGCCAACACGCATGCGGCCCTTGCGGGCGCCTTCGTTGTCACGGATGTCGTTGAGTTTCATTGTTGCACTCGCTTTCGCTTTCTATGCCCCGATCCGGGGTTCGCGCTAAAAAAGTGACCCCCGCCGAAGCAGGGTCACGTGATTGGTTTAGTCGACCACTTCAACCAGATGCGGGATCTTGGCGATCGCGCCGCGAACTTCAGGGGTATCCTGACGCTCTACGACCTTGTGCATCTTGTTAAGCCCAAGACCGATCAGGATCTTGCGCTGGCTTTCCGGACGACGGATCGGCGAACCGATCTGCTTGATTTTTACGGTTTTCTTGGCAGCCATTGATCTTACTCCACAACTGCAGCAGCGTCAGCTTCTGCTTCCGCTTCGGTAGCGCCACCACGGCCAAGCAGGTCTGCAACCTTCTTGCCACGACGCTGAGCCACAGACTTCGGCGAAGACTGGTTGGTCAGCGCATCGAATGTAGCGCGAATCATGTTGTACGGGTTCGACGTACCGACGGATTTGGTCACAACGTCTGCAACGCCCAGGCTTTCGAACACAGCACGCATCGGACCACCGGCGATGATGCCAGTACCCGGAGGCGCCGTACGAACGGTTACCTTGCCGGCACCGAAACGGCCCTTGCCGTCGTGGTGCAGCGTGCGGCCTTCTTTCAAAGGAACGCGAACCATCTTCTTGCGCGCAGCAGCCGAAGCTTTCGAAATTGCCTCTGGAACTTCGCGAGCCTTGCCGTGGCCGAAGCCGACGCGGCCCGATCCGTCACCCACAACAACCAATGCTGCGAAACCGAAGCGCTTACCGCCCTTCACTGTTTTCGACACGCGGTTGATGTGAACCAGCTTCTCAATGATGCCGTCATCTTCTTCTTCGCGGCGTCCACCACGACGGTTGTCACGGCCGCCACGGCCACGATTTCCGCCATCACGGTTGCCGCCACGACCGCGACCGCGCCCTTGACGCTGGTCATCAGCAACAGGAGCCGCTTCTTCAGCAGGAGCCGCTTCTTCAACAGGAGCCGCTTCTTCAACAGGAGCCGCTTCTTCAGCAGGAGCAGCTTCTTCAGCAGGAGCAGCTTCTTCAGCAGGAGCAGCTTCTTCCGTCGCTGCTTCTACCTTGGTTTCTTCAGCAGCCGCGGTTTCTTCAACCTTCGGTGCTTCAGTTTCGGCTTCTGGTGTTTTCTTTTCGTCAGCCATCATCAGAACTCCAGCCCGCCTTCGCGAGCGGCATCAGCCAACGCTTTCACGCGGCCGTGGAAAAGGAAACCGCCGCGATCGAACACGACAGTCGTTACGCCAGCCTTCTTGGCAGCAGCTGCAATGTCCTTGCCAACCTTTGTGGCGGCATCGACATTGGCACCTGAAGCCTTCGCACCGAGCGTCGAAGCGGCAGCAAGCGTCTTGCCGTCTGCATCATCGATGATCTGCGCGTAGATATGCTTGCCGGTGCGGTGCACGGACAGGCGCGGCTTACCACCAGCACGGCTGCGAAGCGCGGTGCGCACGCGGCGGCGGCGGCGTTCAAAGAGAGAAAGCTTTGCCATCTTACTTCTTCTTCCCTTCCTTACGGAAGACATACTCGCCCTGGTACTTGATACCCTTGCCCTTGTAAGGCTCGGGCTTGCGCCAGCGGCGGATTTCAGCGGCGAGCTGGCCAACGGCCTGCTTGTCCATTCCGCTTACAATCACAGTTGTCTGATCAGGTGTCTTCACGTCGATGCCTTCTGGCACGTCGATGTCGACATCGTGGCTGAAACCGAGCTGCAGCTTGAGCTTGTTGCCCTGCGCCTGAGCACGATAACCGACACCTGAAATTTCAAGTGTCTTGGTGAAACCGTCGGTCACACCTTCAACCAGGTTCGATACCAGCGTGCGATGCATGCCCCAGAAAGAGCGCGCCTGCTTGGTGTCGTTGGCCGGGTTGACCTGGATCTCTTCACCTTCGACCTTGTAGTCGATCAGGTCACTGAGACCCATGGAAAGGGTGCCTTTCGGGCCCTTCACGGTCATCGTACCGTTTTCGATGGTAGCCGTTACGCCGCTAGGGATCGCAACCGCTTTCTTACCAATACGGCTCATTAGAACACCTCCGCCAGCACTTCGCCACCGACGTTCTCGTTGCGAGCTTCGCTGTCCGAAAGCACGCCGCGAGGGGTCGAAACGATGGTGATACCAAGGCCGTTGCGCACAGTCGGAAGCTCTTTCGAACCCGAATAAACGCGGCGGCCAGGCTTGGAGACACGAGCGACATGCTTGATAGCCGGTTCACCCTCGAAATATTTCAGTTCGATCCGCAGCGCAGGGTGTTTGCCAGATGCGTCTTCGCTGTAGCCACGGATGTAGCCTTCACGCTGAAGCACTTCGAGCACATTCGCACGCAGCTTTGACGCAGGTGACAGGACAGAGTCCTTCTTCGCCTGCTGGCCGTTGCGGATACGGGTGAGCATATCACCCAATGGATCGGTCATTGCCATTGTCTAATTCCTCACCAGCTCGACTTGGTCAGACCAGGGATCATGCCCCGGTTGCCGAGTTGACGCAGTTCGATACGGTTGATGCCGAACTTACGGTAATAGCCGCGTGGGCGGCCGGTGGTGGCGCAGCGGTTGCGGACCCGGGTCGGGTTCGCATTGCGCGGGATTTCCGCCATCTTCAGACGTGCAATCAGACGTTCGCTCTCATCGAGAGACTCGTCCGCAGCAATCGCCTTAAGCTTGGCGTACTTGTTTGCGTACTTCTGAACGAGCTTCTTGCGCTTCTCGTTCTTGTTGATGGAACTCAGTTTCGCCATTGGACTTAAGCTCTCCTAAGCGGCTTACGCCGCTTCCTTATCTTCATCTGATGCTTCGGCGGGGAAAGGGAAGCCAAACAGCTTCAGCAATTCACGTGCTTCGTCATCGGTTTTTGCGGTAGTGGTGACGATGATATCCATGCCACGCACCTTTTCGATTTGATCATAGCTGATCTCAGGGAACACGATCTGTTCCTTGAGGCCCATTGCATAGTTGCCACGGCCATCGAATGACTTCGGGTTCAGACCACGAAAGTCACGAATGCGAGGCATTGCAACAGTCACCAGACGATCCATGAATTCGTACATACGGTCACGGCGCAGGGTTACCTTGCAACCGATCGGCATGCCTTCGCGCAGCTTGAACTGAGCGATCGACTTCTTGGCTTTAGTGATGACCGGCTTCTGGCCGGCGATCAGCGCCATTTCCTCAGCAGCGATCGTTACCTTCTTCTTGTCCTGGCTTGCTTCGCCCACACCCATGTTGAGTGTGACTTTCTCAAGCTTCGGAACTTCAAGACGATTCCTGTAACCGAACTTCTCGGTCATCGCCTTGACGATCTGGTCTTCGAACTTCTGCTTTAGACGAGGAGTGTAATCAGCCATCGATGGTCTCCCCACTCTTTACGGCAACGCGCACTTTGGAACCGTCCTTCTTCACATCGAAGCGGACGCGGGTGGGCTTGCCATCCTTCGGATCAGCCACTGCAACCTTGCTGATGTGCATCGGAGCCTCACGGCGCTCAATGCCACCTTGCGGGTTGGCCTGGCTCGGTTTGCGGTGACGGGTTGCGACATTCATGCCTTCAACCACGACTTTGCCTTCCTTTGGCATGACTTGAGTGACCGTACCGGTCTTACCCTTGTCCTTGCCAGACAGAACGACAACGCTGTCACCCTTCTTGATCTTTGCAGCACCCATCACAGCACCTCCGGCGCAAGCGAGATGATCTTCATGAAGCCGCGGCCACGCAGTTCACGAACAACTGGGCCAAAGATACGGGTGCCAATTGGCTCTTCGCTCTTGTTCACGAGCACTGCAGCGTTGCTGTCAAAGCGGATCACGCTGCCGTCTTTGCGGCGCACTTCCTTCTTTGTTCGCACGATCACTGCGCGGTGCACGTCGCCCTTCTTAACTTTGGCACGTGGTTGGGCTTCCTTAACGGAAACCACGATCACGTCTCCGACACTCGCAGTGCGACGCTTTGAGCCACCCAGTACTTTAATGCACTGGACGCGCTTTGCGCCGCTATTGTCTGCGACGTCGAGATTGGACTGCATCTGGATCATTGATCCGGTTCCTTCTCTTGGCTTGTTGGGACGCCCGATACCAACCGGGGCTCAACAGTTCCTTCGTCTAACTCAGTTACCGGCGGCTTCGACTTCGAGGTCAGCTTCCACTGCCTGAGTTCCACCAGCCACAACCCGATCCTTCACGGTCCAGGTCTTGGTTTTCGAAATCGGCTTGGTCTCTTCAATGCGGACCACGTCACCAATCGCGTATTCGTTGTTTTCGTCGTGAGCGTGATACTTCTTCGAACGACGGATGATCTTCCCGTAAAGCGGGTGCTTCACCTTGCGTTCGACCAGTACGGTCACGGTTTTGTCGGTCTTGTCGGAGGTGACAGATCCGATCAGGATACGTTTCGGCATGGTCTACTCCTTAAGCCTTCACAGCCGCAGCTGCGCGCTCGTTTTGCAGCGTTTTGATCTGAGCGATCGAACGGCGCACTTCCCGAACCCGAGCAGGACGCTCGAGTTGGTTGGTGGCAGCCTGAAAACGCAGGTTAAACTGTTCGCGCTTCAGCTCGGTCAGTTCAGCGGAAAGCTGATCATCAGTCTTAGTGCGCAGATCTTCTACCTTGCTCATTTGTCGCCTCCCAGGTGAGAGGTATCACCCAGACGGGCAACAACCTTGGTTTTGATCGGCAGTTTCATCGCAGCGCGTTCAAATGCGAGCGCAGCCAGCGGGCCAGGTACACCGTCGAGTTCGAACAGGATACGGCCCGGCTTTACGCGCGCAGCCCAGTATTCAACTGAACCCTTACCTTTACCCTGACGGACCTCGGCAGGCTTCTTCGAAACCGGCACGTCCGGGAATACACGGATCCAGAGACGGCCCTGACGCTTCATCGCACGGGTAATCGCACGACGCGCAGCTTCGATCTGGCGTGCAGTGATACGCTCTGGCTCAAGTGCCTTGAGACCATAAGAGCCGAAGTTCAGCGTAGTGCCACCCTTTGCGTCGCCCTTGATCCGGCCCTTGAAAGCCTTGCGGTATTTGGATTTCTTCGGTTGCAACATTGTCTGTCTCTATCTTCCAATCAGCGCGGCGCCATCAACGAGCGGGGCGCACGCCGGAAGTCTGAGCTTCCATCATCAAACGGTCTTGCGCAGTCGGATCATGTGCCAGGATCTCGCCTTTGAAGATCCAGACCTTGATACCGATGATGCCATAAGCAGTCAGCGCTTCGGTTTCGGCGTAGTCGATGTTGGCACGCAGCGTGTGCAGCGGAACGCGGCCTTCGCGGTACCATTCAACGCGGGCGATTTCCGCACCGCCCAAACGACCACCACAGGTGATCTTGATGCCTTCTGCACCAAGACGCAGAGCCGACTGAACCGCACGCTTCATAGCGCGACGGAAAGCGACACGGCGGATCAGCTGGTCAGCGATACCTTGTGCAACAAGCTTCGCGTCGATTTCCGGCTTGCGGATTTCAACGATGTTCAGCTTCACTTCGCTATCAGTCATCGATGCAAGCTTCGAACGAAGCTTCTCGATGTCTGCGCCTTTCTTGCCGATGATCACGCCTGGGCGTGCAGCATAGATAGAAACGCGGCAAAGTTTCGCCGGACGCTCGATCACCACCTTCGAAATCGCAGCCTGTGGCACGGTTTCGAAGATGTATTTGCGGATCTCGATGTCTTCCTTGAGAAGCTTCGCATAGTCACGCCCTTCAGCGTACCAGCGACTGTCCCAGGTGCGGTTGATCTGCAGGCGCAGACCGATCGGATTGCTCTTCTGGCCCATCTTACGCCTCTTCCTCGTCGTGCTCGCGAACCACGATGCGCAGCTTGCTGAACGGCTTCAGGATACGGGTCGACTTGCCGCGGCCACGTGTGTGGAAACGCTTCATCGTAATCGACTTGCCCACTGAAGCCTCGGCAACGACCAACGCGTCGACGTCGAGATTATGGTTGTTTTCCGCATTGGCAATCGCCGAAGCGAGCACCTTGCTGGCGTCACGCGCCATCGCCTTCTTGGAGAAGGAGAGGATGTTCAAAGCCTCTTCGGCCTTTTTGCCGCGGATCAGCTGTGCAACGAGGTTCAGCTTCTGCGCCGAACCACGGATCGTGGTGCCGACAGCCAATGCCTCGTTATCACCAACACGGCGCGGTGATTTTGCCTTGCCCATTAGCGCTTACCCTTCTTGTCGGCAGCATGGCCGGGGAATGTGCGCGTCGGCGCGAATTCACCAAGCTTGTGGCCAACCATCTCTTCCGAAACAGAGACGGGAATGAACTTGTGCCCGTTGTAGACATTGAATGTCAGACCAACGAACTGCGGGAGAATGGTCGAGCGACGCGACCAGGTCTTGATCGGCTTGCTGTTGCTCGCCTCTTGTGCGTCCTCCGCCTTCTTCAGAAGGCTGAGTTCGACAAACGGACCTTTCCAGACGGAACGTGCCATGTGTCCTTACCTCTTCTTCTTGGCGTGGCGCGAACGGATGATCATCTTGTCCGTCTGCTTGTTGTTACGAGTGCGAGCACCCTTGGTCGGCTTGCCCCAAGGGGTAACCGGGTGACGGCCACCTGAGGTACGGCCTTCGCCACCGCCGTGTGGGTGATCGACCGGGTTCTTCGCAACACCACGTGTGAGAGGGCGCTTGCCCTTCCAGCGTGTGCGACCGGCTTTCGCAAAGTTCTGGTTCTGGTTGTCGGGGTTAGACACCGCGCCAACCGTGCCCATGCAATCGCTGCGAATGTAACGCTGTTCGCCAGAGTTCAAACGAACGATCACCATGCCGCGGTCACGGCCAACCAGCTGAACGTAAGCGCCAGCAGAGCGAGCGATCTGACCGCCCTTGCCCGGCTTCATCTCTACGTTGTGGCAGATCGTGCCAACCGGCATCTGACCCAGAAGCATGGCATTGCCTGGCTTCGTGTCGGTCTTTTCGCCAGCAATGATGGTGTCACCAACAGCAACACGCTGCGGACAGATGATGTATGCCTGCTCACCGTCTTCATATTTGAGAAGCGCGATGAAAGCCGTACGGTTCGGGTCATACTCGATCCGCTCGACAGTCGCAGGAACATCCCACTTACGACGCTTGAAGTCGATAAAGCGGTACTTCTGCTTGTGACCACCGCCGATGCCACGCGACGTGACATGACCTTTGTTGTTACGGCCACCGGTCTTGCGCTTGCCTTCTGTCAGCGACTTGACCGGCTTGCCTTTGTACAGGCCGGACTTGTCGACAAGAATCAGGCCGCGGCGCGCGGGGCTTGTCGGTTTGTAGTTCTTGAGTGCCATGATCCGCCTCAGATACCGCTAGTGATATCGATCATTTCACCCTCGGCGAGGGTGACGATCGCTTTTTTCACGTCATTGCGCTTGTAAGGTTTACCCTTCCAGCGCTTGGTCTTGCCTTTGACGTTGATGGTGTTCACGTTCACGACTTTCTTGTCGTAGATCGCTTCAACCGCCTCTTTGATCTGTGGCTTCGTCGCATCGCCCGAAACCTTGAAAACAACAGCGTTGTTCTCGGAAGCCATCGTGGACTTCTCGGTGATGTGCGGAGCCAGGATCACGTCATAGTGACGCGCATCGATTTCTTGCTTTTTAGCCATTGAAGCGCGCCTCCAGCTTTTCGACCGCTTCCTTGGTCAGGACAAGCGTGTCGTGGTTGAGAATGTCATAGACGTTCGCACCCATCGCCGGCATCACGTTGACACCCGGCAGGTTGCCTGCGGCTTTCTTGAAGCCTTCGTCTACGCTTTCGCCGTCGATCACGAGGACCTTGCCGTTCCAGCCAGCCTTGTCGAAGTGACCTTTAAGCACCTTGGTCTTGGCATCCTTGAGCGAAAGGTTGTCAACAACCACCAGGCCGTCTTTCGCCTTGCTCGACAGAGCCATTTTCAGGCCAAGCGAACGGATCTTCTTGTTCAGCGACTGATCGAAATCACGCTTGCGAGCACCGTGCGCTTTACCACCACCGATGAAGATAGGCGCGCCGCGGTCACCGTGACGTGCACCACCTGAACCTTTTTGCGGGCCAAACTTCTTGCCAGTGCGTGCAATGTCTGAACGCTCACGCGTCGGACGTGCGGTGGCACGGCGGTTTTCCAGCTGCCAGGTGACCACGCGGTGCAGAATGTCTGCGCGCGGCTCTACACCGAACACATCCTTATTCAGTTCTACGTCGCCAGCTGCCTTGCCGTCGATTTTCTGGACCTTCACCTTCATGGCTTAGCCCTCCTTATTTTCGTCGCTGGAAGGCGCATCGCCTACAGCTGCCGGAGTTTCAGCAGGTGCTTCCGCTGGAGCCCCAGCCGGAGCCGCTGCTTCTTCTGCTGCCACTGCATCAACCTGTTGCTCTTCAACTGCCGGAGCTTCTGCTTCCGGAGCCGGTGCATTCGTGTCGATGATAGCGCCCGGGAACGGAAGATCGTCTGGCAGAGCCAGCTTCACAGCGTCACGGACCAGCAACCAGCCATTCTTCGAACCAGGGACCGAACCCTTCACGAAGATGAGACCACGATCAGCGTCGGTGCGAACCACTTCGAGGTTCTGCTGCGTCCGCTGACGGTCACCCATGTGACCAGCCATCTTCTTGCCCTTGAACACGCGGCCCGGATCCTGACGGTTACCCGTCGAACCGTGCGAACGGTGAGAGAGCGAGACACCGTGCGTTGCACGAAGACCACCGAAGCCCCAGCGCTTCATGGCGCCAGCAAAACCCTTACCCTGGGTATGCCCGGTGATGTCGACCTTTTGGCCAGCCACAAAATGCTCTGCGCTGATTGTGGCGCCGACCGGTACAAGACCGTCTTCGCTCTCAACGCGGAACTCGGCAACGCGCTTCTTCAGACCGACTTGGGCCTTCGCGAAGTGCTCGCGCTGCGGCTTGGCTACATTTTTCTGTTTCGCTTCACCTGCACCCAGCTGAACAGCAAAATAGCCGTCCGTTTCTGCGGTGCGGTGTGAGACAACCTGACAGTCTTCCAAAGACAGAACAGTCACAGGTACGTGACGTCCGTCCTCCTGGAACAGGCGGGTCATCCCGACTTTCTTTGCGATCACGCCTGTGCGCATCGTCAAAACTCCTAACACAGAGGCACAACGGGCCCATCCCGAGGTGCTTGTCAGCCCAAATTGTTGTGCATCGCCCCGTCCGGGCTGAGTGCCACCCATGCCGGTTGGCTCGGGAAGCTAGACGGGGGACGCAGACCCGGACATGTCCGGCGGTATCCCAATGTCTTGCTGATACGCCCATCAGTCTGGGCAGATCAGCGGGGCCGTTGGAGCCCCGAATTTCTCGGTGGGTTTAAGGTCCCTACCGACGGACCCGGATCAGATGGCTTAAGCCAGTTTGATCTCTACGTTTACGCCAGCGGCCAGATCGAGCTTCATCAGCGCGTCGACCGTCTGTGCGTTCGGCTGCACGATGTCGAGCAACCGCTTGTAAGTGCGCACCTCGAACTGCTCGCGCGACTTCTTGTCGACGTGCGGGCCACGGTTCACGGTGAACTTCTCGATACGCGTCGGCATGGGAATGGGGCCACGAATAAGAGCACCCGTACGACGTGCTGTTTCTGCAATCTCGCCAGTTGCCTGGTCAAGAACGCGGTGGTCGAACGCCTTAAGGCGAATACGGATATTCTGTGCTTCCATTACCTATACCAATGCGAAAGAGCCAAAGAGGTGTTTCCACCTCTCAAAACAAAAAAGGCCCGCCCTGCTTCCGCTTCCTTCCGCAGGCGACCTCTACAATTTTCGTTACAACGGAAACGAATCTCCGTTGGAGTTGGCAGGCCTATATCGGGAGCACAGGATTCTGGCAACCCCGAATGCCCTAAAATTATGCCTGCCGATCAACCCTGTTCCCCGCAGGTGCGGTGAAAAGGGCCTTTCATAAATTAGGGGCCGGATCACTTTCGCGATCCAGCCCCCGAATTTGCTAAGCTCCTTTAATGGAGCAGCGGCTTACTTGGTGATCTTGGCTACAACGCCTGAACCAACAGTACGGCCACCTTCGCGGATAGCGAAACGCAGACCTTCGTCCATAGCGATCGGTGCGATCAGCTTGACGTTGATCGATACGTTATCGCCAGGCATGACCATTTCAGTGCCTTCAGGAAGGATCACTTCGCCGGTCACGTCAGTTGTACGGAAGTAGAACTGCGGACGGTAGTTCGCGAAGAACGGCGTGTGACGGCCACCCTCGTCTTTCGAGAGAACGTAAACTTCTGCAGAGAACTCGGTGTGCGGGTTCACAGAACCTGGCTTCGCCAGAACCTGGCCACGCTCAACTTCTTCACGGCCAACGCCGCGGATCAGCGCACCGATGTTGTCGCCAGCTTCACCGCGATCAAGCAGCTTACGGAACATTTCAACGCCGGTAACAGTCGTCTTCGTGGTGTCCTTGATACCAACGATTTCAACTTCGTCGCCAACGTTCACAACGCCGGTCTCAACGCGGCCGGTAACAACCGTACCACGACCAGAGATCGAGAACACGTCTTCGATCGGCATCAGGAAGTCCTGATCAACCGGACGGTCGGGCTGCGGGATGTGCTCGTCAACGGCCTTCATCAGCTCGAGGATCGAGTTCTTGCCGATTTCGTCGTCACGACCTTCGAGAGCCGCCAGAGCCGAACCCTTGACGATTGCGATATTGTCGCCGTCAAAGTCGTACGCGCTCAGCAATTCGCGAATCTCCAGTTCGACGAGTTCGAGGATTTCCTCGTCGTCAACCTGGTCAACCTTGTTCATGTATACAACCAGAGCTGGCACGCCGACCTGACGAGCAAGCAGGATGTGCTCACGCGTTTGCGGCATCGGGCCGTCAGCTGCGTTCACAACCAGGATCGCGCCGTCCATCTGCGCAGCACCGGTGATCATGTTCTTAACATAGTCAGCGTGACCTGGGCAGTCGACGTGTGCGTAGTGACGAGCTTCGGTTTCGTATTCGACGTGTGCGGTCGAGATAGTGATGCCGCGCTCGCGCTCTTCGGGGGCTTTGTCGATGTTTGCAAAATCGACTGCTGCACCGCCGTAAGATTCAGCCATCACCTTGGTGATTGCCGCTGTCAGCGTGGTTTTGCCGTGGTCAACGTGGCCGATGGTGCCGATGTTGCAGTGCGGCTTATTGCGCTCAAATTTTTCCTTAGCCATTTCTCAAATAACCTCTGCTAAAATTGAATTTCTGCGGGAGAAGGCGGCACCCGCTGAATCAGGCGCCGCCCCTAGACTGTGTCGCTCGCTTACGCAAGCTTCTCCTTGACTTCCTGTGCAACACTTGCCGGAACTTCGTCATAGTGGCTGAACTGCATCGTGTACTGGGCGCGGCCCTGTGTGAACGAACGCAGCTCGTTGACGTAACCGAACATGTTGGCCAGCGGCACGAATGCTTCAACCGCCTGCGCGTTGCCGCGAGTGTCGGTTCCCTGGATCTGACCACGGCGGCTGTTCAAGTCGCCGATTACATCCCCGAGGTAGTCTTCCGGTGTCACGACTTCAACCTTCATGACCGGCTCAAGCAGCTTGATACCGGCCTTACTGGCCACTTCGCGCATTGCACCGCGTCCGCAGATTTCGAACGCGATCGCCGAAGAGTCGACATCGTGGTAAGCACCATCGGTCAGGCGGATCGTGAAGTCGATGATCGGGAAGCCGACCAGGTGACCACTTTCAGCTTGCTCGCGCATACCCTTCTCAAGAGCCGGGATATATTCGCGCGGGATGTTACCGCCCTTGATCTCGTCTTCGAACAGGATGCCCTGGCCGCGTTCACCCGGGGTGACGACAACCTTGGCACGACCGAACTGACCGGAACCACCCGACTGTTTCTTGTGAGTGTAGTCAACTTCGACTTCACGGCCGAGCGATTCACGATAGGCCACCTGCGGTGCACCAACGTTGGCCTCAACCTTGAATTCGCGCTTCATGCGGTCAACAAGAATGTCGAGGTGAAGTTCGCCCATGCCCTTGATGATCGTCTGACCGCTTTCGTGGTCAGTCGTCACGCGGAAGCTTGGATCTTCAGCAGCCAGACGGTTGAGCGCTACGCCCATCTTTTCCTGGTCAGCCTTCGTCTTCGGTTCCACCGACAGTTCGATCACCGGTTCCGGGAACTCCATCCGCTCAAGAATGATCGGCTTGGATGAATCGCACAGCGTGTCACCGGTTGTGGTGTCCTTCATGCCGGCAAGCGCCACGATGTCGCCTGCAAACGCTTCCTCGATATCTTCGCGATTGTTGGAGTGCATCAGCAGCATACGGCCGATCTTTTCCTTCTTGTCCTTAACACTGTTGAGGACTGTGCCCTTGGAGAGCTTGCCGGAATAGATGCGGGTGAAGGTCAGCGAGCCAACGAATGGATCGTTCATGATCTTGAACGCCAGTGCCGAGAATGGCGCGTTATCATCCGACGGACGTGATTCTTCGACATCACTGTCAGGCAGAACGCCCTTGATCGCAGGAACATCGAGCGGCGAAGGCATGTAGTCAACCACTGCGTCGAGCAGCGGCTGTACGCCCTTGTTCTTGAACGCCGAACCACACAGAACCGGAACGAATGCACGGTCCATAGTGCCCTTGCGGATAAGGCGCTTCAGCGTTGCCGCGTCAGGCTCGTTGCCCTCAAGGTAAGCTTCCATCACGTCATCGTCCTGCTCGACCGCAGTTTCGACGAGCTTTTCGCGATACTCAGCAGCCTTGTCAGCAAGATCGGCAGGAATTTCGACGAATTCGTACTTCGCGCCCAGATCTTCGGCCTGCCATACGATGCCGCGCATGTTGACGAGGTCTACGACACCCTTGAGATCGCTTTCCGCGCCGATCGGCAGGTAAAGCACCAGCGGGTTCGCACCCAGACGATCGATGATCGACTGTACGCAGTAATAAAAGTCTGCGCCGGTACGGTCGAGCTTGTTGATGAAACACATCCGCGGAACGCCGTATTTGTCAGCCTGACGCCATACGGTTTCGGATTGCGGCTCAACGCCGGCAACACCGTCAAACACAGCCACTGCACCGTCGAGCACGCGCAGCGAACGTTCAACTTCAATCGTGAAGTCAACGTGGCCTGGTGTGTCGATGATGTTGATGCGGTGCTTCGGCATGTTTGCGCGCAGCGCTTCCGGGTCCGACATCGGATCCATGGTCGCATCTTCGGCGGTCCAGAACGTAGTCGTCGCAGCAGACGTGATCGTGATGCCGCGCTCCTGCTCCTGCTCCATCCAGTCCATCGTCGCAGCGCCATCATGCACTTCGCCGATCTTGTAAGACTTGCCGGTGTAGTAAAGGATACGTTCGGTAGTCGTGGTTTTACCAGCATCGATGTGGGCCATGATGCCGATATTGCGGTAACGCTCTAGCGGATACTCGCGTGCCATTTTCAATTCTCCATCAGGGGCTCAGCCCCTTGAACTAGTGTTACCAGCGGTAATGCGAGAACGCGCGGTTGGCATCAGCCATACGGTGCGTATCTTCACGTTTTTTGACAGCATTGCCGCGGTTGTTCGCAGCATCCATCAGCTCACCCGACAGGCGCGCTGCCATAGTGGTTTCCGCACGGCCGCGAGCCGCACCGATCAACCAGCGGATCGCGAGAGCCTGAGCGCGCTCGGGGCGCACTTCAACCGGAACCTGATACGTTGCACCACCAACACGGCGGCTACGCACTTCGACCTGCGGAGCGACGTTGTTGAGCGCTTCGTGGAACAGCTGAACCGGATCGGCTTTCGCCTTGGTTTCAACGGTTTCCAGTGCGCCATAAACGATACGCTCTGCAGTGGACTTCTTACCGTCCAGCATGAGGTTGTTCATGAACTTCGACAAAACCTGATCACCAAACTTGGGATCTGGAAGGATAACCCGCTTTTCGGGTCTACGACGACGTGACATTTTCTCTAAACTCCTTCGGAGTGCGGGTCAGGCATCCGCCCGCCCCTTGCGGCACCGGCCCTCTCCCCCGCCCTTCCACCCGGGAAATATCCCTGGGGGTGGACCGTCGCGGGAGAAGACCGTCGCCGCGCCTAAATTACTTCGGCCGCTTCGCGCCGTATTTCGAACGGCTCTGCTTACGGTCCTTAACACCCTGCGTGTCGAGCACGCCGCGCAGCACGTGGTAACGCACACCGGGAAGGTCGCGCACACGGCCACCACGGATCAGGACAACACTGTGCTCTTGCAGGTTGTGGCCTTCGCCCGGGATGTAGCTGATGACTTCACGCTGGTTGGTCAGGCGCACCTTGGCAACCTTACGCAGAGCGGAGTTCGGCTTCTTCGGCGTCGTGGTATAGACGCGGGTGCAAACACCGCGCTTCTGCGGGTTCTGCTCCATCGCAGGGACCTTTGACTTGGCCTTCTGCGGGGTGCGGCCCTTGCGGACCAGCTGGTTAATAGTAGGCATATGTACCCTTCGTTACTCGTTGCGCGCCCCATCCGGGCGGGCGGATTGTTTCTGTCACCTCATCCGGGCGTAAAAGTGGTGACCACTTTTACATGATGAGGTTCCAACCGGTTCCCACTTTTGCTGATGGGAGAGCGGCATATAGCCACAAGCCCAGGCGCGAGGTCGAAACAATTTGACAGTTCGATCAGAAGATGAAGGGGATGCAGTGCCGTGGAAAGTCGCAAGCGCCGCTGGTTCAGCGGGCTGGCGAGTACCACGAGACTGAAAACGCTCCACCCTTTGGCCAAAGCCGCCGGATTACTTTGCCGGTTGTCACTCCATATGAGGAGCAGCGAGACCGCCAATGTTCAGCTCAATAATTATGTTTGTCGACGAGTCACCTCACCGATAGACCGTGCGCCTTTAGCGGGGGAGAGTGTGGGGGTCAAGGGGAGTTGGATCCTTTAGACTCAATATGCAAATTCCTTCTCCTCTCAGGACATTGTTCCATCCTGTAGGAAAAGAATGGCCTACTCGACTGATAACTCCAGGGCGTAAACACCCTCGTTCAACGCTCGCGGGTCCAGCCGGAAACTGTCGAGCCAATCACCCTCGGCATGCCCGAAACATCCAGCTCCAGCCGTGAGTTCAAACGCCTGCGCAAGGCATCAGCCTCGTCGGCCAGGTCGTCAAGCCCGAACAGCGCCGCGCGCGCATTTCCGTGTCGCGCGCTGGTCCACGCTGGAGCGCGCGACCACTTGCGCAGAACTATCCGGTGCGCATTTCGCTGCGCCGGCAGAGCGAGGACTAACTCTTGGATATTGCGCTGCTCTGGCCAGCAGCACTGACCTTGCTCCTGCTTGTCGGGGCGATCGGTGATATTCGCGATCGACGGCTGCCAAATTGGCTGGCGCTGGCGTTGCTATTGCTGGGGTTGCCCCATGCCTACTATCTCGGTGGCCTAGGCATGACTGGTTGGCATTTCGCACATGCCTTGATTGCCATGGTGGTTGGCGCGGGGATATTTGCCGCTGGCATCATGGGTGGCGGTGATGCGAAATTCTGCGCTGGATTGGCGGCCTTTTTCCCATTGAGCGAGGGGTTGAACCTGCTTCTTTGGGTTTCGATCGCCGGGATTATCTCGATCTTGAGCTGGATGGTGTTGCGGCGCGTATTACCCTTGAAGAAACCCGAAGATGGCAGCCTGCACGCAAAGTTTCCCTATGGCGTCTCGATCGCCATCGGCGGCGTATTCGTTGCCTGGACAGGTTTGGTAGGTTGATTGTCGAATGTCCGCGCACTCACTCTCAATTGACGACTACTTAATCGAAGATCGTGATTGGCTTGACCGGTTGCTAGATCGTGCGCCGCGGTTGGCATTGCTGGCACTGATTGCAGTTGCATGGGCCATGACACTGGCGTGGCCCCTACCCAAGAGTGACAAACTTTTGGTCGAAGGTGGTGCAAGCGCGCAAATTTCCGAGATTTATCCATTGCAAATGTCGCGGCCAGAAGTCGCGGGCGAAATCTCGCTAGAGCAATTGGCTCAATTGTCTGCCACGCATCCCGCCATTGCCGCGCTCGACTTGCTTCCCGAGCCGGAAGTCGCAGCCAATGTGCAAGTGCCTGGCGCGATCGAACCGGCTATTTCCAAACCGCTCGCTCCACCTTCGGAAAGCCGCGATTTTGCGAGCGCATTTGCAGGTTTCACCTCTTCACTGCCTGCATCTCAGCGTTCTGACGCCCGCGCGGCGGCCGCACTGGCGGTAGCAGAAGGGCTCGAACCCGGAGCTTTCCTGAATTTAAGCTATGATCTGGCCAAGCTCTTACCAAGCCAGCCTGCCAGTGGCAGTAGCGCCTCTGCCAATTACAATGCATCGGACGCCAGCCTGACAGTGAACAAGGCCTTGTTGGTTGACGGAGAAAGCAAAGGGCGTGCGGCCATCCGTATCGAGGAAAGTGCGCAGCTTTATATCGCAACCGCTGCTGTGGCGGATGCTCTGGGTCCGCGCGCGCAAGCCCTTCCAAGACGGATCGTCAGCGCGCTTGAAATCGGAAGCGGATTCATACCGTATCATGAGCTTCGCGGAGCGGGTGTTGCGGTAGAATATGACCCGGTTACTGACCGCGTTTCGCTATCAATGCCTTCCTAGCGCTATCGATTGCGCTTGAGCCATTCGCTTTTGAGCATGCCCCAATAGTATTCGTCGCACCACCCGATATGCGTTTTGATATTTTCAACAAAATGCGCTTCGCGACGGAAGCCGAGCTTCTCGATCAACCGGTTTGAGTTCAAATTACGCGGATCCGTAACAGCGAAAACTCGATGGTGATTTTCCACTTCGTACAGCTGCTTCAGCAAGCGCTGCGTGCACTCAAATGCTATGCCTTCCCCTTGGCGGTGCTTAACGGTGATGTAGCCCAGCTCGGCTGTTTCATGCTCACACGGCACAGCGACAATCCGCGCCACCAGCTCTCCTGTCGAACGCTCGATCGTGCTCCAACTGCGGCCATTCCAATCGGGATCACATAGCCAATCGCCAAGCTTCTCCTCCGTCTCGAACGCAGCGCTCAGCATGAATTTGCATTGTTCGGGATCAGATAGGGTCGGGAAGAGAGCCTGAGTGTCGTTGCGCACAAGCTTGCGCATTGTGAATCGCGTGGTTTCCAATGTGGGTGTTGGCAGTGAAGCGGTCACTTTGCGGTCAGATGCGCGACCAGCGCCTTCACTTTCTTTTGGCGCCATTGCGGCAGCGGTGCGACCAGCCAATAGGCGCGGCGACCCTCGTCAGGACCTTCGAGAATCTCAAGCTTCCCGGCAGCTACTGCTTCTTCCACGAGAGGGTAAGGCAATATGGCCTTGCCAAGGCCTGAGATAGCTGAGCTTAGCGCTTGGCCGGGATTCCCGGTGGTAACGCAGGGCTTGGCGCCATCCGGCAAAGGGGCACCTGGCCAGCTGATCCAGCTATCCTGAGAATTGGGCGCAGCCACAACAACACGCCGCGCCTCTGCCAATTGTGCGCCCTCCAGATCTCCAGGTCCGTCTACAAGACGCACCGCAAGGTCCAGATTCGCTTCGGTGAAATCCGCGTTCTCGTCAGCGACGATATGAAACTGAATATGGGGATTCTCGGCTTTAAACTCGGCCAACTTCACGCCAAGCCATTGCGCATAGAACTCTCTAGGTACAGCAATAGTGTAGCGATCGGACGCTTGTCCGGCCTGCATTGCCTGCACGCTTTCTTCAAACTTCAGAAAACCTTCGCGCAACGCGTCGAGCCCGGCAGAACCCTCGCCCGTCAACTCTAGCCCCTTGCTGGTGCGGCGAAAAAGGACCACGCCCAAATGATCTTCCAACGCCCGGATTTGCTGCCCCACGGCAGCAGGGGTTACCGCGAGCTCGTCTGCTGCGCGTGTGAACGACAGATGCCGTGCAGCCGCGTCATACACGCGCAAGGCATTTAAAGGCAGGTGGGTCCGCTTCATAGTGTGGGCGATTTAGGGTGGTCCAAGCAGGACCGCAAGCACCGCTTAGCGTTCGGCGGTTTCGGGCGCCGCAAGCGGGAAGAACGGAATAAGTACTTCTAGCGGCGTTCCATCCTCGCGATGGAAGACATAAAAGCCCTCCATTGAGCCATGCGGCGTTGTCAGCGGGCAGCCCGACACATAATCGTGACTTTCGCCGGGTTTAAGTAAGGGCTGCTCCCCTACCACACCCTCACCATCGACATGGTTCACCATGCCGCGCGAGTCGGTAATGCGCCAATGGCGGGTGCGCAATTGAACCGCCTCGTGAGAGCCATTCTCCAAGCGGATATGATAAACCCAGAACCACTTGCCCGCATCGGGCTGTGATTGCTCGGGAAGAAAGTTGACCGCCACCCGCACGGTAATCCCGTCGGTGATTGCAGCATGTTGGAAAAGCTCTTTCATGACAAACTGAAGGTAGCGATTAAGGCGAAGGCCTCAAGAGCCGATCCACGATTATTCCACGCTGATCTACCGAAATCCGCAAAATTTCCGATTGCGCCTGGAGCTGAGTGAAACTCGGCGTCGCAGATGCGTGGATTGACACTATAGATGATCAACATAATCTAAATGACATCGATTGCTTCCAGAGCCAAAGTCTGGCCTTCGGTTCTCGCGTATTCCGAAAGCCTTTCTTATTCGCCGATCCGGGTCCCTTGATGCCTCCTGCAGCAAAGCCAGCCGTGGTGGCACGTGCTCCAAACCTTACCACGGTCGATTTGGATGGCGGCACGCACTATTTGCAGGAAGACCATCCGCACACAATTGGCGAAAATCTGGCCACATGGATCAATGGCTTGCCAGCACAGCCCTGATGTTGGCTATGGTCAGGCTTACTTATTCAATTCGTCTTCGATTTGATCGAGCCGCTCTTTACCGAAGAACATTTCGCCTGCGCCCTTGGGTCCAACGAACATAGTCGGGATGCCAAATGCGCCGCGCGCCACCACATTATCGGTATTGGCGGCAAGCCCCTGCTTGACCTCGTCTGTTTGGCTGCGCTCGTAAAGGTCCTTCGCATCAAACCCGGCCGCAGTCACCGCCGCACCCAGGCACGCGGGATCAAGCACATCCACGCCTTCTTCCCAGATCGCAGGCAGCATTGCCTCTGCGAACTGAACCCCGCGCCCATCTTGGTCAGCGGCGAACAGCATGCGTTGAAGCGTGATCGAGTTGAACGGAAATTGCGGATGCAGCTTGTATTTGGTCAAATTGTGCTTGGCGATGAAGCGATGCATCTCCAGCATGGAATACTCGACTTTGCCTTTCACATCAGCGTCACGGATCATCGGAGGTGCATTGCCGGTCAGTTTGTGCATGCCGCCAAGAAACACCGGGATCACATCCAGCTCTGCCCCTGTTCGCCGCACCAGATCGCGCAGCGGCCACCAGATCAAATAGGCATTGGGGCTGACGAAATCGAAAACCAGTTCAACGCGTTTGGACATGCAACTTTCTCCTAGATGCCTGCTGCCTGAAGAGCTTGGTCGAGATCCTCTTTCAGATCATCGATATCTTCCAGCCCGACATTGATACGCAACAACCCTTCGGTCACGCCCATTGCAGCGCGGTCATCGGCTTCCATGCCTGCATGAGTGGTTGAAGCCGGATGGCACATCAGCGATCGAGCATCACCAATATTATTTGAGATATCAATCAGTTGTAGCGCATCGAGGATCGCGAATGCCCGCTCACGCGTGCCAACATCGAATGCAAAAATCGGTCCGGTTGATCGCATCTGGCGCCTGGCAAGCTCATAGCGAGGATGACTCGCGAGACCGGGATGCAGCAAGCGTCCACCAGCTGTATCAATGCGCGGTTCCAGGAATCCGCCGAGCTCCACCGCATTTTGGCTCTGCCGCATGGCGCGCAGTTCCAGCGTCTCGAGTCCTTTCAGAACAACCCATGCGTTGAAGGGCGAGATGTTTGGCCCCGTGTTGCGCTGGAAGGGAAGCAAGACTTCATTGATCCACTGCTCACTACCGCAGATCGCGCCAGCCAATACACGGCCTTGTCCGTCCATCAGCTTTGTTGCCGAATAGGCCACAACATCCGCACCGAAATCCATTGGGCGTTGCAGCGCGCTGGTGGCGAAAGCGTTGTCTACAACCGTAATGATGTTGTGCGCACGAGCGACATCGCAAACATGCTGCAGGTTCACAACGTCAAGCGTCGGATTGGCCGGCGTTTCGAAGAAGAAGACCTTTGTGTTGGGGCGGATCGCCGCTTCCCATTGCGCATCATCTGCGCTGTCGATCACTGTTGTTTCGATCCCGAATCGTGGGAGCAGGTGATCGACGAGCCAGCGACACGATCCGAATGCAGCACGCGCGGCAACGCAGTGATCGCCAGCAGAGAGTTGACACAAGAGCGCCGCAGTCATCGCAGCCATTCCGCTCGCCTGCGCGCGGCAGGCTTCAGCACTTTCGAGCAGAGCAATGCGTTCTTCCAGCATCGCAACGGTCGGGTTCTGCAAACGCGAATAGGTCATGCCTTGCGCATCACCTGCAAACCGGTCTGCCACGGTCTGCGCGTCATCATAGGTGTAACCGGATGTGAGGAACAGCGCTTCGCTGGTCTCTCCGTGCTCGCTGCGCCAGGTTCCACCACGCACAGCCTGTGTCGCGGCGCGCCAATTGCGCGTAGTCGCGCGGTCCATGCCTGTTGTTTTCTTCATTGCCTTGCGGGGTTAGTCGCTCACGTCACCATCAGGCAATAAAAAAGCGGGGCACCGGGCCCCGCTCTTCAAATTCGATTTTGTGCAAGCAGCTTATGGGCTGACTGGCTCATCATCATCAGAAGCAGTGATAACGATGAAACCGACCAGAATTGCACCTGCAATAGCTGCTATCAAACCGTTTGAACCGCCGCCAAGCTCTTGCTCACCTTCAACAGGAGCAATCACGCGCTCGCTAGCTTGCAGAGCGATCGGCGCGCCAACCAGTGCAACGGCACCAGCAGCAAGACCAATTTTCTTCAACATAAAGTTATTCCCCTTGGACTTCCAAAATACTGTAAATTCTCAGTAGTTATCGGCGAAAACTGCTTGAATGTCAATCTTAACGGGTGCGGGCAAACTGCCCCAATTCAGCGATAAAGCGTTATTTCAAGCTCTTGTTGCGGAGATATCACAAGCGAGCCGCCGCAATCCCGCCTCGCCCGCCATATCACAGCCGTTCGCAGACCGCCTTTCCAATCGCTTCGCAGCCCATGTCTCCACCCAGATCGCCGCCGCGAATGCCGTTCTTCAAGGCGCGCGCGACGGCGTCCTCGATACGTTTCGCCTCATCTTCCAAACCAAATGAATGGCGCAGCATCATGGCCGCGGACAGGATTGTGGCCATGGGGTTGGCCTTGCCCTGCCCCGCGATATCGGGCGCACTGCCGTGGATCGGCTCATAAAGGCCAAATGTGCCATGCGCGGTTTGCCGGTCACCCAGTGAAGCACTCGCCAGCAGACCAATCGAGCCAACGCACATGCTCGCCAGATCGGACAGAATATCGCCGAACAGATTACCGGTCAGAACCACGTCGAACGCGCCTGGCGCCTTCACCAATTGCATCGCGGCGTTGTCGACATACATGTGCTCAAGCGCAACGTCCGGATACTCGACGGCGACTTCGATCACGACATCACGCCAAAGCTGGCTCGTCTCGAGCACATTCGCCTTGTCCACGCTGGTTAAGCGATTTTGGCGTGTTTGCGCCGCGCGAAAAGCGGTGTGGGCAATGCGGCGCACTTCACTTTCGGAATAGGACATCATGTCCCACCCCTCTCGCTCGCCACTATCAGTCGTGCGCGTTCCTTTGTCGCCAAAATAGACATCACCCGTCAGTTCACGCACGATCAACAAGTCGATCTGCCGCGCAATCTCGGGCCTTAGTCCGCTCAGTTCTTCCAGCCCGGAAAACATTGTCGCAGGGCGCAGATTCGCGAACAGTTGCAATTCCTTGCGTAGACCCAGCACCGCTTGCTCGGGGCGCAAATGCCGCTCTAGATCGTCGCATGACGGATCACCCACCGCACCGAACAGGATGGCATCCGCCTCGCGGGCCATTTGTAGTGTCTCGGGCGGCAAAGGATGGCCATGGTCGCGGTATCCCGCCGCGCCCACATCGCCTTCGAACAGTGTGAGCCCAGGCAGTCTCAACGCATCCAGCACCCGCAAGGCTTCGTGCGTTACTTCGGGGCCGATCCCGTCACCTGGCAGAACTGCAATCTTCATTGTGTCAGCATGCGGCCAAGCCGCTCCCTCAATAGCTTTCGCGATGCCATAACATCGCCGCGCTTGTCTGCAAGCAGGTAGCGCGCAAGAGGTTGTTCGAGCCGGTCAAACGCAGCTACCAATGCTGACAGATCAGTGTCCACATCCGGACGCGCGCCGCCATAACCTAGCTCGCGCAATAGCAGCGTTTCATATCCGATCATCGCGGGCAGCCAGCCCCGCGCCGAAGGGGCCTGACACACCGCACTCAACAACGCATCAAGCGCGCCGAACAGAGCGGAATAGGCATTTCGTTCAGGCAACGCAGTTGCTGTCAAAGCACAAGCCCATGTGATTGCAGCAGCGGGCAACGGCTCGGTCATCCATGGCCCGCGACTTTCCGTTAGTTCAATCTTTGCAAAAGGTAGCTGGCTGTCCGATTTGGCGCGCAGGTCGATCTCGACCCGATTGCCCGGGATCATAACAGGTCGCAAATGCCGGCCTCGTCCGCCCGCGATATAGGCGGCGACCAGGCCAAAATCTTCTGTGAGAAGCCGCGCAATACTGGCGGTTTCGCCGTGGCTACGGGAGGCTACAAGAATGGCTGGCGCGCGCAGGTTCATCGCGCGCAGTCATTACTTGGAAGCGAGCTTCGCTTCCAGCTCTTCCAACCGCGCTCTCAGCGCTTCATTCTCTTCGCGCGCCTTCTGAGTCATCATCTTGACCGTTTCGAACTCTTCACGAGAGACGAAATCCATGCCCGCCATGCTTTCTTTCAAGCGTTCGCGTGCGCTCTCGCGCGCTTCACGGGTCATGCCGGCAAATGTGCCCGCAGCACTGTTTGCCATCTTTACAAAATCGGCGATCATCGGATTCTTGCTTTGCATCGTCCGGGAAATGGGGTCGGAGGCCGCAAAAGGCAAGAAATTCCTACAACTGGATGCGCTGGGTTGCGTTGCTCGGGATCGATTGCCCACCGTCAGGATTTGCTTCGAGGAATTCGTAGTTGAGCAAGGTCGCAAAGCCAACCCATGCGAGATAGGGCAGCAGCAGCAAGGCCGCCAATTTGCGCACCTTCCAGAATGCAACAATGACAGCCAGCAGCGTCAGCAGCACGATTGCGATGACTATAAGCCCGCCTTCGATGTTCTGATTTCCGAAGAAAACCGGCGTCCACGCGAGATTGAACAGGAAATGCACTGCGAAAATTCCAATCGCGACCCCGCGCCCGCGTGCTCCCCAAGAGCTGCAAACCAGCGCCAATGCGATACCGATCATCACATAAAGGATCGACCAGACGATACCGAAAGCCGCGGGTGGCGGAAAAATGTCTGGCTTGACGAGGCTTTGAAACCACAAGGTATTCGGACTGCCTAACTGGCCAGCGACAAAGCCCAACAGAACAATCAATGGCACAGTGAAAAGCGCCCAGCGAAAGAAGCTGGCGCGCAATTGGCTGCGTGAGGCAATGACGTTCATGTGATCTCCCGGCAAAAGGTAGGGCGAATCGCCCATCTTGCGTCCTGCCACGCGATACACTTTGGGCAATTGCACGCCAAATGCTGTCTCAAACAGAGAAAAGGTCAAAAAAACCTCAACGGCGTGTCTCATGAAAGAAGTGGAAAAAGAATTTGAGCGAAAAGGAAATCTTCTGCTAAGCTCCCTGTTTCCGCGTCGTGCGATTGGGCGCACAGCGGCGTGGGGTCGTCATTTGGGGCGCCCAACCCACAAGGGGAATTTGGTAATGAGAAAGAATCTGGCATCGATGCTGGCAGTTGCAGGCGGCCTCGCTGTAGCTACTGCTGCATGTTCGGCTCCAGCTGAAGAAGCTCCTGCTGAAGAAGCAGCTGTTGAAGAAGCTGCAGCTGAAGGTTGCTGTGCAGCTGCTGAAGAAGGCTGCTGTGCAGCTGAAGGTTGCTGTGCCGCTGCTGAAGAAGAAGCAGCAGCTGAATAAGCTCTAGCTGTTCAAAACAGACAATTCGGCCGACGGTGACTGTGTTGCCGTCGGCCGTTTCGTTTTCTAGGCAAGCGAGTATGAACGCCACGGACGCCGCCTACACCGTCATCGAAACCGTTACGCAGATGGCGCAAGAACAGCGCCCGCTGATGCTGCGCGTGTTACCAGAGGGTGGCGAGAGCAACTTCTGGACACATTACCCGAAAGGCGATGCGCGCGATGCCAAAACCAAGTCGCGCTGGTACTACCATGTACACGCGCCGGGATCGCGAGATGAAGGCGAACACGGACATTTTCACCTGTTCCTGCACCGCACTCAGCTGCCAAAGGGTTTTGAGCCCACGGTCTGGCCGCCGCAGGGCGAAGATTGCAAAGCGCATGTTACGCATTTGGTAGGGCTGTCGATCGATACCATAGGCATCCCGCGTGCCTGGTTCACCGTAAACCGCTTTGTCACGAACGAGTTTCTCTTTCCGGCCGATGTGATGATCGAGCATCTGCCCGACTTCAATGTCGACCAGACGAAGGAGGACGATCTCGTCAATCGCTTCGTGACGGCCATGGTCGCGCTTTACCGCGAAGAAATTGCGGAGCTTCTGCGCCAGCGCGATCTCCGCCATGCCGAACTTGTCGTCGAGCATGGCGATAAGGCTTATGAGAAACAAAGCGGCGTCGAAGTGCTCTCACAGATCCCGATCGATCTGGATGCGAAAATCAGCAGTCTGGATTTGGAATAGACCGCTAAGTGCGCGTCGCGGAAACTAGGAACTCCACATTGCCTTGCGGGCCGGTGATCGGGCTTTCAACAATACCTTCGACATTCCAACCACCGCTTTCCAGCCAATCGCGCACTTCATCGCATACGCGCGCGTGCAAGGCGGGATCGCTGACCACGCCTTTCTTGCCTACTTCCTCGCGACCGACTTCAAACTGCGGCTTGATTAGCCCAACCAGCTGACATTTCGGTGCCGCCAGCTCCAAAGGCCGCTCAAGCACTTTGGCAAGTCCGATAAAACTCGCATCGCACACCACCCAATTGCATGGACGGTCGATCATGTCTGGTGTCAGAATGCGCGCGCTGGTCTGCTCCAGCACGGTCACGCGCTCATCCTGGCGCAGCTTCCATGCGAGCTGGTTAGTGCCGCTATCGACTGCAAAGACATGCGCTGCCCCGCCCTGCAGCAGCACGTCGGTGAAGCCGCCGGTTGAACTGCCGATATCCATTGCGACCGCGCCCGATGGATCAAGCCCGAAGTGTTCGATCGCGTGGGCAAGCTTGATCCCGCCCCGACTGACCCATGGGTGATCGCGTCCGCGCACCTCAAGCGGCACGTCTTGGGCCAACTGCTGACCGGGCTTGGCGATTTTGGTGTCCCCGCTGAAGACAAGCCCCGCCATCACCAGTGCTTGAGCGCGCGCGCGGCTCTCCGCGAGCCCGCGCTCGACAAGCATTTGATCGATCCGTTGTTTTTTGCTCATAGCGTTATCTTGGTCATGGACGAGACAGCCACTAGCGCGCAATATGCGCACATGAAACACATCTATTTGCAAATGGCCGCAGGGCTAGCGGCGACCTTTACGATCGGATCAAGCACCGCCTGCGCTCAGCAGCAGGAAAATGAAACGCCTCTGGTTCAAATCGAGATGGCAGATGATGGCAGCTGGAACGACCAGCCACAAACGCCCGGCACTTGGGTCTATGTTTCCGAACCGGGTGAGGCCTTTGCCTATTTTGGTGATCGCGCCATGCCGGATAACCGACATTTCATGATCCGCTGCGACAGACCAACGCGCCAAGTTTGGCTCGCTCGTTCCTCGGAACAGGTGGGCGATGTCTTGATGCGTGTAAGAGCAGAGACACAAGACCAGCTGTTTACCGCAGAGCCGGTTCCAATGACCGGCCTGATCGCGGTTGAGCTGGCACCAAACAACCGCCTCCTTGATGCAATGGCCATTACCAAAGGGCGCTTCGCCGTCGAAGTCGAGGGCATGGAGCCGCTCTATCTTCCGGCATGGGCCGAAGTGACCCGCGTAATCGAGGATTGTAGGTAAATACTCTTAAGCAGAGCGCTCTTGGCGAAGACGATCTATTCTGACGTGGGAAAACTAAAATTCAAGTCTTGTTTTCGTGATTCACATGAATCAGATTGACACCTGAGGCCAGCGGCGAACGCGGCTCTCGGCCCCCGGTGATACGGTCTGGGTCTTGGCTTACAAGCGCGAAAGGAGGTGATCCGATGTCTCATGGTTCAGTAGAGAGGTCGGCAAGTTTCCGCACGAGGTACTATAGGTAAGTTCGGAACCTATAGAGACTTCGTGAGCGGCGCTTACCGCCGCTGACCATGAAAGGGCGGTTCACCCCGACCGGCGGTGACCGCCCTTTTCATATCTTGCCCTCGTTCCTCCATCTCACTATTCGCAACTTCCATGTTGTTCGACTACATCACCCACCCTTCGCCAACGCCCGAAGCAGAACGCCTCGCGGCAATCGCTGACCCTGGCTTTGGAAAGTGTTTTTCCGACCACATGGTAGTGATCGATTATGACGAAGCGAAAGGCGGCTGGTTTTCCGCGGCGCTCGGGCCCCGCAAGCCGATCCCGCTCGATCCGGCGGCCAGCGTGCTGCACTACGCGCAGGAAATCTTCGAAGGCATGAAGGCCTATAAACTGGACGGCGGCACCATGGCCCTGTTCCGGCCCGAAGAAAACGCGCGGCGTTTTAATGCCTCAGCGCGGCGTATGGCGATGCCCGAACTGCCAGAGAAACTGTTCCTTGAGAGCATCCGCAAGCTGGTGGAGCAGGACAAGAGCTGGTTCCCGCCAGTCGAAGGCGGCTCGTTTTATCTGCGCCCCTTCATGTTCGCATCCGAAGCTTTCCTTGGTGTGCGCCCGGCCAAACAATACAAATTCGTTGTGATTATCAGCCCGTCCGGCAGTTACTTTAAACGCGGCCCTGCCCCGGTGAAAATCTGGGTCAGCCAGGATTATGTTCGCGCGGCCCCCGGCGGCACTGGCGCGGCCAAGACCGGCGGCAATTACGCTGCATCACTCGTGCCCCAAGCCGAAGCGATCGAGCAAGGCTGCGATCAGGTTGTGTTTCTCGATGCGGTCGAGCGCAAATGGATCGAAGAACTGGGCGGCATGAACCTGTTCTACGTGTTCGATGATGGCAGCGTGGTGACACCGCCGCTAACGGGAACAATCCTGCCCGGTATAACGCGTGACAGCCTGATCCAATTGATCCGCGAAGAGGGACTGGAGCTGCGCGAAGAGCCCTACAGCATCGATCAATGGCGCGCGGATGCGGAAAGCGGCAAACTGCTGGAGACTATGGCTTGCGGCACCGCGGCTGTGGTGACGCCTGTCGGCACGGTTGCCAGCCATGATGGCGAGTTCACAATCGGCAGCGGCGGCCCCGGTCAGCTGACCATGAAGCTCCGCGAGAAGCTGGTCGCGATTCAACGCGGCGCAATGGAAGACACCCATGGCTGGGTGATGAAGCTGGATTGACCACAGTGGCGAATGCCCCCATCACCGTTGCCGCGCTATACCAGTTCACGCGTTTTGAGGAGACCGCGTCCTTGCGCGAGCCGCTGCTCGCCAAATGCGAGGAAGTGGGCACGATGGGCACGCTGTTGCTGGCCAAGGAAGGCATCAACGGCACCATCGCTGGCAGCGAGAACGCTATCGCACAAGTGCTTGGCCATATCCGCGCCATGCCCGGATGCGCAGAGCTGGACGTCAAGTTTTCGCATGCCGAGAGCATGCCGTTCAACCGCATGAAAGTGCGTCTAAAGCGCGAGATCGTGACCATGGGAGAGCCCGACATCGACCCGCGCCAAAGCGTTGGCCGCTATGTCGCGCCCGAAGACTGGAACGAACTGATCAGCGATCCCGACACTATCGTGATCGATACGCGCAATGACTATGAAGTCGCGATTGGCACATTCGAAGGTGCGGTTGATCCGGAAACCGCGAGCTTCCGCGACTTTCCGCAATGGTTTCGCGAACACCGCGACGAGCTGCTGGAAGCCAAGAAGAAGGTCGCGATGTTCTGCACCGGCGGGATCCGCTGCGAGAAATCGACCAGTTTCCTGCGCAGCGAAGGCATCGACGATGTCTTTCACCTGAAAGGCGGCATCCTGAAATATCTCGAAACCGTGCCGCAGGACGAAAGCCTATGGCACGGTGAATGCTTCGTGTTCGATCAACGTGTGTCGGTAAAGCATGGGCTAGAGCTCGGCTCTTACGGGCAATGCTTTGCCTGCCGCATGCCGCTTTCTGACGAAGAAATGGCTTCACCCGCTTATGCGGAGGGGGTCAGCTGCCCGCATTGCATCGACGCGCGCAATGAAGAACAGCGCGCGCGTTATGCCGAGCGGCAAAAGCAGCAGAAACTGGCGCGCAAGCGGGGTGAAGAACATATCGGCAAGCGGCTGGAGCGAGACGCAAAAGAAACCGCCGATGACTGAGCATCCCCCGGTCCTCTATTCCTTTCGCCGGTGCCCTTATGCGATGCGCGCAAGGATGTCCCTGTGGAGCGCCAGAATCAGCGTGATCCTGCGCGAAGTGAAGCTTTCCGCCAAACCGCAAGCGCTGCGTGAAATTTCGCCCAAAGCGACAGTGCCGGTGCTGATATCAGCCGATGGCCCGCTGCTCGAAGAGAGTATCGATATCATGCGCTGGGCACTCGGCAAGAATGACCCGGAAGGATGGCTTGCCGGAGATGATCGCGAGCTGATCGAGCGCAATGACGGCCCGTTCAAGCGTCACCTGGACCGCTACAAATATCCCACGCGCTATCCCGATGAAGCGAACGGCGATGAAGAAACCTTCCGTTACGATCACCGTTCAGGCGGCTTGGCCATTCTGACCGATCTCGACACACGATTGGGTGGTCAGAAATACCTCTGCGGCGACACGCGTACGCTAGCCGATATCGCGCTGTTTCCCTTTGTCCGGCAATTCGCCAACACCGACCGCGACTGGTTTGACGTACAAGGCCTGCCGCATTTGCAGCAATGGCTGGAACAGCACCTCGCCTCGGACCTGTTCAAGTCGATCATGCCGAAATTCGTGCCCTGGAAGGCCGGTGACGACCGGATCCTTTTCGGGCCCGATCAAGCCACATAACTAGTCCGGACACTGTGCCAAGGCATCGCGCATGGCATCGATCACCCAGCTGGTCGCCGCGTTTGGACCGGGCCGTTTCAGTCTGGATCGCGGATAAAGGACCAAGGCCCTTCGGCTCGCATACTAGGGTTATCGGGTGTCGGGGAGCTTCTCGCTCTCCGGCACTTTATCGCGCAATTCCTTCAGCCAGACATCGGCCACCGCATCGCTTGGCGCGCGCCAATCACCACGCGGTGAAAGAGCGCCACCCGCGCTCACCTTGGGGCCGTTGGGAATGGCGCTGCGTTTGAACTGGCTGAACGCAAAGAAACGCTTGATGAATTTCTCAAGCCACTCGCGAATGGTCGCCAGATCATATTCGTTCTTCTTTGCTTCAGGAAATTCAGCCGGCCACAGCCCAGCCTTGGCATCCTTCCACGCATGCCAGGCAAGGAAGGCAATCTTGCTGGGCCGCTGCCCCCAGCGGATGGTCTGATGCAGGAAAAAGTCATTCAGTTCATAGGGGCCAATGATGCTTTCCGTGCTCTGGATCTCACCGCCCTCGCCCGGCGGCACTAGTTCAGGCGAAATCTCCGTATCGAGGATAGACAGCAAAACTTCATCGGTTGTCGGATCGAACTGCTCGGTGCTGACAGCCCATCGTATCAGATACTGGATCAAGGTCTTCGGCACGCCCGAATTGACGGCGTAATGGCTCATCTGGTCGCCAACGCCATAGGTGCACCAGCCAAGCGCGAGCTCTGACAGATCGCCCGTCCCGATCACAAAGCCCGAATGGTGCCCCGCCAACCGGAACAGATAATCGGTGCGCAGCCCGGCTTGGACATTCTCGAACGTCACGTCGTGGACCGGCTCCCCGTCAGCGAAGGGGTGCTGCATGTCTTCGAGCATCCGCGTCGCTGCCGGCCGGATATCGATCTCTTCCGCTGTGATCCCCAGCGCCTTCATCAGCTTCCATGCGTTCGACTTGGTGTGATCAGAGGTTGCAAATCCGGGCATGGTGTAGCCACGGATAAAGCTGCGCGGCAGACCCAGCCGATCACAACATTTAGCGGCAACAATCAGCGCGTGGGTGGAATCAAGACCACCCGATATGCCGATCACCATGCTCTTGGCATGGGTCGCCTCCAACCGCCGCATAAGGCCATCGACCTGAATGTTGAAAGCTTCGTAGCAATCTTCATCAAGTTTGTGCTGGCGATTGGGCACAAAGGGGAACCGCCGGACCGGGCGCACCAGACCGCGATCACCATCGCTGGGCGCGAATGCGAAACTGATTGTGCGAAAACTGTCCTCTGGGCGCCCTGCCGCCTCAGCGGCGTCGTTGAACGTCTGCATCCGTGCACGCTCTGCAAGAATACGTTCGCAATCCACATCCGCGATGCACAGCTCTGCATTGAGGCTGAAACGTTCGCTTTCTGCCAACAGGTCGCCCAATTCGTAGATCATCCCCTGCCCGTCCCACGCGAGATCCGTGGTGCTTTCGCCATACCCGCTGGCACAATAGAGATAGGCCGCGACCGCGCGCGAACTTTGCGCCCTTGCCAACAGATGGCGCTCATCCGACTTACCGATGGTGATGTTGCTGGCAGAGAGGTTAGCGAGCACGGTTGCACCTGCCAGCGCCCCTTGCGTCGATGGCGGCGTTGGCGCCCAGTAATCCTCGCAAATTTCGACATGCAGCATGAACCCGGACAAGTTCGATGCCGCAAAAATCAGGTCAACACCGAAAGGCACGGCCTGCCCCGCCACGGCGATCTCCATCCCCCTGATCTCTCGCCCATGCGCAAACCACCGCTTCTCGTAATATTCGCGATAGTTGGGCAGGAAGCTTTTCGGCACAACGCCCAGCAATTGCCCGCGCGCGACAACCGCTGCACAGTTATAGACACGTCCATTGTGCCGCAGCGGCGCGCCGATCAGCAGCACAGGATCAATGTCGGCACTCGCGGCGACAATGCGAGCAACACCAGCTTCCGCTGCATCCAGCAAAGCGGACTGCAAATGCAGATCATCGATTGCATAGGATGACACGCAAAGCTCTGGGTAAACGACAAGATCGACCCTCGCCTCGTGCGCGCGTTCGGCCTCGGCCAGAATTCCATCTACGTTGTAATCAATGTCCGCAGTGCGCGTTTTCGGCGTACTCGTCGCGACACGAACCATCCCGTGCTGGTGCAGGTCGAAGAAGGGGTGACCGCCAGTATCCCGATCTGATTGATCATTTCTTGATACCATTAGGGAATTGTCAGTATCCTGCTCGGGAGCTGGCTCAAGCCAGTCTTCGGGTGAACATATGCCCAGATCGGCCAAGCGTCTTTGGACCGGTGGACGGGCAACTTTCCCCTTGGATTCCCAGCCATAAACAGTCCTGCTTGGCCAGGGATCGCCAAACCGAATGCCAAATTCCTCCGCTGACAGCGGCGGCTTGTACGCGTCACGCCAGGTGCGAATCTTGTATCCAGCCAAATGCATATCGAATTTAGTATCCTTTTGTGATACATTTGGCAAGTTTCGCTACTGCTCTGGAAAGCAATTGGCGACGGACGCTTGGGGACATGCGCCTTGCACTCGTAGCGTCGATGCCCCACCTCTCGAGTTCAGAGAGAGCTTCAAGAGACAGGACACCAAGAAATATGGCCGATCCCACCTACACCCCACCCAAAGTATGGTCAGCAGATACCGAAAGCGGCGGCCGCTTTGCCAACATCAACCGCCCCACTTCCGGCGCGCGCGAAGAGAAGGACTTGCCGGTCGGCGATAACCCCTTCCAGCTCTACTCGCTCGCTACGCCGAACGGCGTGAAAGTCACCATCATGCTGGAAGAATTGCTCGAGTTGGGCCACAAAGGCGCGGAATACGATGCCTACACGGTCAACATCAGCCAGGGCGAACAATTCACGAGCGGGTTCGTGGCTCTCAACCCCAACTCGAAAATCCCAACAATGGAAGATCGCAGCGGTGACAAGCCATTTCGCGTTTTTGAATCGGCCGCAATCCTGATCCATCTGGCCGAGAAATTCGGCGAATTCCTGCCAACCGATCCCGCCGCTCGCGCTGAAACGCTGAGTTGGGTGGCATGGCAAGTCGGCACAGGCCCGTTCATCGGCGGCGGCTTCGGACACTTCTATGCTTATGCGCCGGAGAAATATGAGTACCCGATCAATCGCTATGCGATGGAGACAAAGCGCATCTTTGATGTCGCGGACAAGCGCCTGGCGGAAAGCCGCTTCCTGGCAGGTGACGAATACACCATCGCAGACATGGCCAACCTCCCTTGGCTCGCGCCTTTCACCACGGGCGATATCTACAACGATGCCAAGACCTTCCTCTCGATCGACGAGTATAAAAACGTTGGCCGCTGGGTGAAGGAAATTTCTGCACGCCCCGCAGTGAAGCGTGGCCGCATCGTCAACAAAACCTGGGGCGAAGAGAACCAGCAACTTCGTGAACGCCACTCGGCAGCGGATTTTGAAGGCAAGGATATTTGATCCGGGATATTTGACGTAGTCAGTGCGTTAGGGTTTCGTGGCACAGGGTTTTTGCCTGGGCCGCCAAGCCGTTATTGGAGTGCTGATTGGACCACGTCCCGCCTGAGCGCATCAAGCTGAAAGAGAAGCTGGGCTACGGCGTGGGAGACCTTGCCTCCGGGCTCTATCTCAATTTTTTCGGCTTTTTCCTGTTCTATTTTCTGGTCGATCTGAACGGTCTGGCGCCTGCCGCGATCAGCTTGATGTTGCTCCTGACCAAGCTAGTCGACGCGGTGACTGACCCGATGATGGGCGCAATTTCCGACCGCACGCGCAGCCGCTGGGGCCGATACCGGCCATACATGCTGTTTGGAGCGGTGCCGTTTGGCTTTTTTGGCGTATTGGTGTTTGCAGCGCCAGATTTGAGCCCAACCGGCCTGCTGATCTGGGCCTATGTCACCTACACGCTCGCGATGCTGGTCTACACCTTCGTGAACGTGCCCTACGGCGGTCTGCTGGGTGTGATATCTCCCAGCGCCGAACAACGTGGCAGCGTTACCGCATACCGTATGTTCTTCTCGGCAATGTCGGGGATCTTGATTGGTGTTCTTGGAACTACGCTGGTGCGCGAACTGGGTGGCGGAGACGAGGCAAGCGGCATTATGTGGACAATGGCGTGCATTGCAGGCGTTTCATTCTTTTGCCTCTTGGCAACGTTCTTCACCACCAAAGAACGGATCGAGCCGAACCAGGAAAACGGATCTATTCTGGGTGATTGCAAGGAACTGGTCGTGACCGGCCCGTGGATCGCGGTGGCAATAGCCGCGATCTTGGGCGTCACAGCAATTGCCGCCCGACAAGCCAGCGCGCTGTTCTTTTTCGAGTATGTTGCAGGCGACGATGGCTCGCCGGTCCTCGCGTTTCTTGATCGCCCCGCGCTTTTCCTGACTGCTTTGGCGATAGGTCAGATTACAGGCGTGATCTTCGCCAATTTCCTGCAGCGGCGGTTTGAAAAATCGCATCTCGTGATCTTTGCCGGGGCACTAAAAGCTTCGACGATCATGCTGTTCCACTCCATGCCGCTGGACGCTGTATGGCTGCAAACATTTGCACAATTTGGAGTTGGGATCGGCTTCGGCATGCTGATGGTTCTGGCCTACGCGATGTTCACGGATATCGCGGAATATGTCGACTGGCGTTCGCGTAAGCAGATGACAGCTCTGGTGGTCGCCGCATCAATCTTCGCTGTGAAGACCGGCGTTGCATTTGGTCTCGCTCTACCCGGTCTAATCATCAGTATGACCGGCTTTGTCGCGGGGGAGCAGCAATCCGAAAGCGCCATAATGGGAATCAACCTCGCTTTCGCGATTATCCCGGCGATTGTTCTGGTTCCTGGCGGGATCGCGATGCTGTTTTACAACATCGATCGACGCACTTTGGCGGCAATAGAAAGCGAATTGGCTCAGCGCCGCGCGAGGCCTGCATAGACACTCAGACAAAGGCCTGCATAAAACAGCGCGTTTGCACTTCACATCCGCGCACAAGCCGTTATAGACCGCCCCTCTGCTGGGGTGTAGCCAAGTGGTAAGGCACTGGTTTTTGGTACCGGCATGCGCAGGTTCGAATCCTGCCACCCCAGCCAACCTAATCAAAAATATTTTTGATCATTCCCAAATGCGGACCCAGTCTACTTCCATACTGATTTCATTAGCCTTAATTGCCTCTACTGTGGCCGCAGGCAAGCCAGGATAAGGTGAATTCACTCCATTAACGCCTTGAGGATAATTTCCTCCCAGAGCAAAATTCAAAATTAAATGTTGAGCTCTATCAAATCTCCATTCACCTCGCTCCTCAACCTCCGCTCTTGTAACTCTAAAAAATTCTTCTTCGTCTACAAAAAATCTTACATCTTCAGTACGCCGCTCGACCGTATATATATGCCAATCAGATACTTCTGCACCGTCTTCAAAATTATTTCGCGCCCCAATGCTCTCTCCGCCAGAATATCCAGGGCCATGCAAAGCCGAACTCGTCCACTCCTTTTCACCAACATATTCCATGATATCGGTTTCGCCAGAATTAGGCCAACTACCATATCCGAGAAGCCAAAACGCGGGCCAAACTCCTTGGGCATCAGGCATCCGAATTCGAGCTGAAACCTTTGCATACGTAACATCAAGTTTGTTGCGAGAGTTAATACGGCCAGAAACAAAATCCACTATACGACCAGTTGGTGTTGGATAACCCTCGCGCCATTCAGGTTTGAGAACCAACACTGCATCATCTTCAGAACCTGTTGCAGCTTCAAAGAATATTGTGTCCGAAGAGTCTATATAGGCTTGCTGTTCGTTATTTACCCAAAAATCCGGCCCGACAACATTCCATATACTTCTATCCAGTGAGCCATTCGCAAACTGATCTTCAAAAACCAAGGTATCAAAGGAAGCAGGAGAAGACACGGGTGGCGATGGTGGCAGAACACCCCCTCCTCCAACCGTATTTGGTGGCATTTGTTGCCCTTCGTCTCCACAAGAAACTAAAGTCGAAACCAAGAAAATTGTAATGATGTTTGTAAGAATTTTCATACTGATGATTGAATTTACTACGGTTAATTTACCCTTCCCAAAATCCTCATTAAATTGAACGAAATATTAATAGCGTATTGAATAGATATGAAAATTTAGAAAACATTTGGCCCTGATTGATAACATTCAGTAGGCTTTTAACGCCGACCAAGGGTCAGTAGACCGAGTGCTATACCGTTCCAGCAACACAAAGGCATTGACCCGTGACCCACTCTCCTGATTCCCCGACAAGGTATAGCACACAAGCTGCAATATCACGCGGTGTCCCAAGCCTTCCAGCCGGAAGATTAAGCTGTTCAAGCAGAGGCCCGAAATCCGCGTCTGTCATGTCAAGTGCCTTCTTCACTGTATCTGTCGGCACAAACCCGGGCAAGATCGCGTTGATACGAATCTTTTGTGGCCCCAACTCCAGAGCAAGTGTTTTGGTGAGCATATTCACGCCGGCCTTGGCCGCGCTATAATGCCCGCTTCCGGGAAACGGATCGCGCCCCGCCATCGATGACGTGTTCACAATCGAGCCGCCGTCTTTCATGTGTTTGGCCGCCGCACGTACGCCCCAGAAAACCGACGTCAGATTGACGGCCAGTGTCTTGTCCCATTCTGCCGGATCAAGCTCAGTCAGAGGTGCGGAAACCAGCGATCCACCGGCATTGTTAATCCAGATATCTAGCCGCCCGAATTCATCGACCGCGCGCTGAGCCAGCGCTTCCATATCTTCCGCGCTCGATACATCGGTCTTTTGCGCGACCGCACGCCCGCCGGAATTGCTTTCATTGATCAGCTTGGCGGTATGTTCGATCTGGTCGGTAGAGCGCGCCGCGCAAACCACATCAGCGCCAGCATCTGCCAGCAGCGTGGCGATACCTTCTCCAATGCCGCGGCCTGCTCCCGTAACAACGGCAACCTTTCCAGTAAGATCAAACAGTTCTTTCATGCGCGCTCTCCTACGATCATCGCGGTAAGGGCTAGCTGGGCATAGAGATACGATCCACTAGTGAAATGTCGGTCGATCAGTGAGGGTGGGCGGCTGGCCAAAAGCGAGGTACTTGGGGGGCTGACCAGCCGCCCGGATCGCTACGCAAGCTTGCGCGCGATTTGAAAGTAGGTGCGATTGTCGCCCTGATTGAATTCTTCCAGACTAGCAAATCCACGGTCTGCGATCTCGCTGCGCAATTCTTCCACGAACAGGAACTGGACTTTGGGTATCAGGCCCAATGCTGCGCCGACCGGAGCAATCATGCCGAACCAGCGCATACTATCACCAAGGCACGCTGTGCTGGTGATCAGCAAGCCGCCAGGTTTGAGAAGCCGGTGCGCCTTGTCCAGCGCAGCGCGGGGATTCTCCAGCAAATGCAGTAGGCTTAGCATCAATACAGCATCATAGCTGCCATCAGCGGCCTCAAAACTTTCGATTGAGGTAGCCCTGAATGTCACATCGTCGACGTTAGCTTCCGCCGCATTTATCTTCGCGAATTCCAGCATCTTCTCTGAAACATCGACTGCCGTGACGTGGGAAACGTGGCGTGCATGGGCATTGGCGTAAACTCCGAGTCCCGCGGCGATGGTGAACCCGGCGTTGAACGCGCCGCCCCGTTTATGCCTGGATTTGCTTACCAGCTCTGGCTTGTCTCGCACCGCGAACTGAAGACAAGCCGCCGCATCCGACTGGTATTCGACTTCCTTGCAGAACGGATTTCCGCCCTGCCACAGCCTCTGCCTCCCTTGCCTGGCTAGCGCTGATCAGATTCGGGCTGCGGATTATTAGGCACCAAAATCATGTTGTTGCCCTCAACGCGCCATGACGCGAGCCGCGATAGCAAATTCATCCCGACAACATTGGTCTGACCAAGAGACGGCGCGATTACTACGTCGAGCCCGCGGGCGGCCACACTGCCAAAGCGCATTTCGCCAATGGTAGACAGTTCAGCTGAGACTGGGCCGTTGGCGGTGTTGATGGTAACGGGTAACCCGCCAGGTCGTGGTTTGATCGCTGCGCGATCCGCCAGATCCTGAGAAATGGCCGTTAGCGTAGCGCCCGTATCGACGAGGAAATTTGCCGGCACACCGTTAATCTGTGCGCGCAGCCAGAAATGCCCGTCAGGTGCCATGGGGATGCGGGTTTCGCCGCCTTCAACGATTTGTTCGGGCAAGCCAAACTGCGGAACAGCTATCTCCAGACGTGAATCGAAGCGCGACAATTGCAACACAACGACCAGCAGAACGCCGCCCAATACAACCGTGCTGGCGCGCCGAACCATCAGCCCCAGTGGCACTTTCCGGCGAACCATTAGCGATCCGATCGCGCTTACGGCGATTGCCGCGACCACCATCAACAGCAATCCCGAACGCGGGATCGCGGAAATGGTCATCGCCAGATATTCCCAGAGGGCCTTGATCGACATCACCGGAATATAGGAAGCTAATGGGCGCAGGTCCATCTGCTGCCAACTAGGGTGCGCTGCGCGGGATCGACGCGTCGGCCAACACGAGCGAGAAGCGTTCCTTGCTATCAAGCCATCGATGTGTTGGTGTCCACCCACCTGCCAACAGCAATGTGTTCCCCGTACGTCGGCTGAATTTGTGGCTGTTTTCAGTGTGCAAACTCTCGCCTTGAGCCAGTGCAAATGGCTGGCCTGACACGCTGAAGCTAATGTCTTTCTGCGCGACCAAGTGCATCTCGATCCGCGCAAAGTCATCATTCCAGCGCGCTTCATGCCGCAAGAATTCAAGCGGAATGTCGCCATCGAGCTCACGATTAATCCGACGGACAAGGTTGTAATTGAATTCAGCGGTTACACCCGCCGCATCATCATAGGCGGCGATCAGGACATCGGGATCCTTGATCAGGTCCATACCGATCAAGAGCTTTGAGCCCTCGCCCAGCGTTTCGCGCACTGTCCGCAGCAGATCCACTGCAGTACGCGCGACCATATTGCCGATGGTGGAACCCGGGAAAAAACCAAGTTTGGGCATGTCCGAAACTGCATCAGGCAGTGCGACCTTGCGCATGAAATCCGCCTCGACCGGATAGACTGGAAGGCCGGGAAACTTGGCTGCGAGCTCAGCGGACGAAGCGCGCAGAAAGTCACCAGAGATATCAAGCGGCACATAGGCCGCAGGCGCAATAGCAGACAGCAAAAGCGGAGTTTTAACGGAACTGCCAGAGCCGAATTCGACCACTGCCCTGCCCGGACCGATCAATTCCGCGAATTCACCGCCGCGCGTTTTCAGAATATCGGTCTCCGCGCGTGTCGGATAATATTCGGGCAGCTGCGTGATTTCCTCAAACAATTGTGAACCGGCATCGTCATATAGCCAGCGTGCCGGGATCGCCTTGGGGACTTGCTTCAGCCCTGCCAAAACGTCCTGCCTGAACGCGCGGTCCACGCCATCTTCGTCAAGATTGATCAGCCTCATGCCTTCAGACGCGTTCATCAAAAGTCCTTTGCCAAGCGCAGGCCAGTGAATTGCCAACGCTGATGCGGGTAGAAGAAATTGCGATAAGAGGAACGCGAGTGCCCGCGCACCGTAGCGCAGCTGGCACCTTTCAACACAAACTGGCCGCTCATGAATTTGCCGTTGTATTCGCCCACTGCGCCCGGCGCGGGCTTGAAGCGGGGGTACGGCAAGTAGGCCGAGCGGGTGAATTGCCAGCAATCGCCGAACAGACTGTCGCCGCCAGTGGGTTGCACCCCGCTTGCATCATCCAGCTGGTTACCTGCCGCAGAGTCTTGTGCCTGTCCCATAGCTTCCCATTCGAACTCGGTCGGCAATCGGTTACCAGCCCAGCTGGCAAAGGCATCAGCTTCGAAATAGGAGATATGCGTGACCGGCGCGTCGGGATCGCGATCCTGCCATCCGTTCAGAGTGAATTGCTCGCCTTCGCGCCAATAAAGCGGCGCAGAGATGCGATCGCCTCGAACCCAGGCCCAACCATCAGACAGCCAAAGCGAAGGATTGGTGTAACCGCCATCCGAAATGAACTCTGCCCATTCGCGATTGATCACAAGCCGTTTTGACAGTGCAAAGGGTTCCAGCAAGACCCGATGGCATGGCCCTTCATTGTCGAACGCAAAGCCACTGCCTTCGTACCCAATCATTGCGATACCGCCAGGATGTTCGTGCCAGCCTTCTTTCGCTGATCCCGATTCTGGTAAAGCGCCGTCAAACATCGCTGGGCCGAGCGGGTTCTGGAACAGCGCATGCTTGATATCTGTCAGCAGCAATTCCTGGTGCTGCTGTTCATGCGCGATACCCAGTTCAATCAGATCGCTGTGCGCCGGATCATCAAGCAAACGCTCCATCGCAGCGTCAACATGTGATCGCCATTCGAGGATTTGCTCCAAAGTCGGGCGCGACAGCATCCCGCGCGAGAAACGGGCAATCCGTTCGCCCTCTGCTTCGTAGTAGGAGTTGAACAGGAATGGATACTGCTCGTTGAACAGCTGATACCCGCGCGCATGACCGCGCAGCAGGAATGTTTCCCAGAACCATGTCGTGTGGGCCAGATGCCACTTCGCTGGCGAAGCATCTTCCATCGACTGGATCGTGGCGTCGGCATCGCTGAGCGGCGCAACCAACGCTTTGCTCAAACGCCGTGTTGCGCGAAATCTATCGGCTAGCCCAGCCGCCCGATCAACAACAGCGCTGGCAAGCGATTCAGGCACGTTACTTCTCCCGCGTCAGCTTGTGCTGGCAAGATCATGCCCGAAAGGCGTTACAATTGAAAGGCATGCCCAGCGACTGAAGGTGGCAAACGCTGGTCAGGCCGCGTTGGCCTGTTGCTCGTTCACTTGCTGGTTGAGCATCTCCGCGATCAGGAATGCCAGCTCTAGCGACTGCGCCGCATTCAAACGCGGATCGCAATGGGTGTGATAGCGATCGCCTAGCGCCTCATCTGTAATCGCCACTGCCCCACCGACACATTCGGTTACATCCTGCCCGGTCATCTCGATATGGATGCCGCCCGGATGAGTCCCTTCCGAATGATGCACATTGAAGAAGCCCTTCACTTCCGAGAGGATGCGATCAAACGGACGGGTTTTGTAGCCGCTGTCCGACTTGATCACATTGCCGTGCATCGGATCACAGCTCCAAACCACCGGATGCCCTTCGCGTTTCACCGCGCGCACGAGTTTGGGCAGCCCCTCCTCGACCTTGTCATGGCCAAAGCGGCTGATCAGCGTGATCCGGCCCGCTTCTCGCGATGGATTGAGCACGTCGAGCAGTTCAAGCAGAGCGTCCGGTTCGAGCGACGGTCCGCACTTCATACCCAACGGATTGCCGATGCCGCGCGCAAATTCAATGTGCGCGCTGCCCGGGAAGCGTGTTCGATCGCCGATCCAGACCATATGCGCGCTGGTGGCGTACCAATCTCCAGTCAGAGAATCTTGGCGCGTCAGAGCTTGCTCGTATGGCAGCAGCAGCGCTTCGTGGCTGGTATAAAAGCTTGTGCCCTGCAATTGCGGGACAGTTGCCGGATCAACGCCGCAAGCTTCCATGAAATCGAGCGCGTCGCCAATCTTGTCAGCGGTTTCCGCGAACTTTTCCGCCCAGGGCGTGCGCCCCATGAAATCGAGCGTCCACTGGTGCACCTGACGCAGGTTGGCATAGCCGCCACCGGCAAACGCGCGCAGCAGATTGAGCGTCGCGGCCGCTTGTGAATAGGCCTTTACCATCCGCGCCGGGTCATTGCGGCGCTGCACCGGATCGAAATCGATCCCGTTGATGTTGTCACCGAAATAACTCGGCAATGTCAGGTCGCCTTGCGTTTCCGTTGCGGAACTGCGCGGCTTGGCAAACTGACCAGCCATGCGGCCGACCTTCACCACTGGCCGCTTGCTGGCGAAAGTCATCACAACCGCCATCTGCAAAAGCACGCGGAAAGTGTCGCGGATATTGTTCGGGTGGAATTCGGCAAAGCTTTCCGCGCAGTCACCGCCCTGCAACAGGAATGCATGGCCGTTGGCCACGTCTGCCAGATCCGCCTTCAACGCACGTGCTTCGCCGGCAAAGACTAGCGGCGGATAGACGGACAGCGTCGCTTCCGCCTCGGCTAGTTCAGCTGCGTCTTCGTAATGCGGCAAATGCCGCGCTTCATGGGCTTTCCAGCCGTCGAGTTTCCAGTTGTGCGCCACTGTCACATTCTCATTCCATTAAAATTCAGTCAGAGCGTTAACACGCCCGGACTAAGAAGCACAAAGCACAATATGGACAAAAGGTAACAAAATTTCACGTCATGACCCAAGCTTTGCTTGTCTATCGGCCCATTACAGCAGGCGCCGCTGGCCGGATTGTAGGCGTAGTTTCCGCCAATTCCTGCCCGTGCGGAATCACCGCCAATTGCCATCCGGGACGCGCCGCCAGATAACGTCGCGCTAGCAATTGCATTATTTCAGGCCGCGTGCTGGAATAGTCTCGGATCAAGGTTGGTACCAGCTTTACCCGCTTGGGATCAGTGCTGGCACCTTCCAATTGCAGCAGCCAGAAAAAGTTGCTGGTCGCCGCCCTGCTGTAGAGTTGCCCCAATGGCTGCGTGGCGCGCGCGATTTCCTCTTCTGTCAGTGTTGTTTCGGCCAGATCCTTTGCGATCTGGTTAGCCTCAGCGAAGAACACTGGAACATCTTGCGGCTCCAGCTGAGCCAGAGCCATGATTGTCCCGCCTTGCGGGATGTCGGCCGGCCAGCGAGAGATAGCTTGCGGCGCATAGCTAGCGCCCAACTTCTCTCGCAGCGCATCCATCAGGCGATTGTTGAATATCTCTGTCAGGATTTCGAGCTGGCGAGATTCGCGCAGACGAATAGTGCCGCCTCCAGTGGGCCAAGCGATGACCGCTGCGGCCTGGTTGGCATCGCCGCGATGAGCCAACACCTCGGTCGGCGCGTCAGGTGCGGGGAATGCTGGCAATCGATTGGCGATTTCCGGCGTCAACGGCATGCGCGCTGGCAAGGCACCAAAGGTTTCGCGCAATGTCTGGACCACAGCTTCGCGGTCAAATTCGCCGAATACCAAAACTTCAACCGCCCCTTCTTTAAGGCGAGGCTCCCACACCTCGCGGAAGCCCTCAGGTGTTACCTTTGCCATCATTTCCGGTGTCGATGTGGCCCACCGTTCATCCTTGTCACGCAAGAGGTAATCCAAATCGCGCGAGATCATGGAAGCCGGGCTGGATGAGTAGGACGCATAACCGATCTCTGCTGCAGCCTTGGCGCGCAAGACCGGGTTGGGATCCCAGCGCGGCATGCCCAGTTTGGCCGCGAACAGATAAAGTTGATCTTGCACATCTTCGGAACGGGTTTGCGCCGTGAATGTGAAGACTGCGTCTTCGATCGAGAAATCGAAGCCCATTTTGCGACCGTTTGCGAGACGATCGAGATCATTTTCGTCAATCTCGCCCAGACCCGAGGATACAAGCGCGATTTCGCCGAGCGAAACATAAGGTGCGTCTTCGGCCTCGAATGCGCGATAGCCCGCGCCAAACCGAACCTTGGCCGACACGCGGCCGGGCTCGTCATTGTTCGACCACAAGATGACATTCACACCATTGGCAAATGTCAGCTGCTCAATGTCCAGCAGGCCAATGTCCTTGCGCTCGAGAATCGTCCCGATCGGCCCAATCGCAGGCAATTCGTCGAATGAGATTGTCCTGTTGGCCAAACGCGCATTCTCATCGGGCGATGTGTCGCGGGCCAAAGCCAAACGCAAAGCTGCCTCTTCGGCTTCGCCACTAACAGGTGTTACATAGACGCCGCGAACAACGTCGCCCTCGAACAGCTTTTGCGTTGCAGCGAAAACTTCAGCGGGGTTGAAACGCGGATTGGTCCCGCGAAAGATGTCGAGCGCAACCTGCGCCGAAGCAACCGTCTCGCGAATATCAACCGCGCGCACGATATTGTCAGCCAGCCGCCCGCCTGCAGTCACGCGGGATTGCTCGACCTCGCTGGCAAAGGCGATGTCGAATTCAGCGACCTCGCGGTCGATCTCTTCCTGGCTGGGCGGTGTAGCCAATGCATCCGCGACCACGCCGCGAACATCGGCCAGGGCTGCGTTCCAGTCCCCACCCAAAGGCGCGAAGCTGATAATCGTCGCATCGGCAGAGCGGGAAATGTCGTCTTGCTGGACTTGCGCATAGAGGAAGCTTCCCCCGCTGCGTGCGCGGGTCTCAAGTCGGCGATTGATGATCGCCTGCGCAATGGCTTCGATCATCAGGCCTTCGTTGTAGACCACGGTGTCTTGCACCGGGCGCCACGGGCGCATCACTGCATAAGTCAGGCTGCGCGGCATGTCCGGCTCTGCAATGACGGCAAGCTCGCCCACCGTCGTACCGCCGCTTGACCCAGCCAGCGGGATCGGATCGCCAAAGTCGGGAGCAGGGGTCAACGGCCCCTCGCCCTGCCAATCTCCGAAATAGGTTTCGATCAGTTTAGCCAGGAGCAGCGGATCAACATCGCCCACCGCAACTACCACGGCGTTCTCGGGCCGATACCAGCGCGCATGGAAGGCCTGAACAGTCTCGCCCGTTGCTGCGCCCAGCGTTTCCGGCGTGCCAATCGGTCGACGGTTGGCCAGGCGTTGTCCTGCAAACAGCGTTTCCAGCGTTTTCTCACTGACCCTTTGCTGCGCCCCGCCCTGCTCGCGCATTTCGGCGAGCACGATCGGCACCTCTGCTGCAACATTGGCATCGCTCAACACAGGTTCGCGGATCATGCCCGACAGCAATTTGAAGCTCTCTTCAAGATTCGCTGGGGTAAATGCCGGCAAATTGATGTTGTAGACCGTAGCAGTGGGGCTGGTGCTCGCATTGGTGTCATGCCCCAGCGTCGCGCCCAGCCGCTGCCAGCGAGGGATCGCTTCGCCCTCACCAAGGTATTTGCTTTCACGGAACAGCATATGCTCTAGCAAATGCGCAAATCCCTGCTCGCTATCTTCTTCATGCAAGGAGCCAGCATCGATGCGAACGCGGATCGAAACCTGACCCGGCGGAACGCCATTGTTGCGCACTGCATAGCGCAAGCCATTGTCGATCTCGCCGAACTGCCATTCGCGGTCCACCGGAACATTGCTGCCTTCATACAGCCACGGTGTTTCGTCTTCCGCCTGAAGGAATTGCGGATCAGGCGCGGATTGCTGAGTTGCCGCAATATCCTGAGCCAAGAGCTCAGAGGCGAACACAACCGGAGTTGAAAGGAGAATGATTGCGCCAAATGCGCCGGCAATTGATTTCATGAAATTCACTATAGGGGCGCAACAAGTGAAGGGATAGTGAATGATCGCCAAGCTTTGCTGCCTTGTCGGCAGGCTGCGTCGCGCCTACATTCACACCTATGTTCATTGAAACCGAAACGACACCCAACCCATCCAGCCTCAAATTCCTGCCTGGCCGGCAGGTTATGAGCGCAGGAACGCACGAATTTGCGACACCCGAGGCCGCCGAAGCGAGCCCCTTGGCGCAGGCCATCTTCGACACCGGCGAAGTCACCAATGTCTTTTTTGGAGCAGACTTCATCAGCGTCACATCAGCGCCCGGCGTCAGTTGGAGCGATTTGAAGCCGCAAGTGGTCGCGATCCTGCTCGACCATTTCGTTTCAGAAGCGCCGCTGTTTGCTGGCGGTGACGCATCGGGGATATCAATCCCCGCAGACGAAGCAGACACACTGGTTGTCGAAGATGATCCGGCCAATGCGGACGTCGTGGCTCAGATCAACGAATTGCTGGAAACGCGAGTGCGCCCTGCGGTTGCCGGTGACGGCGGCGATATCGCCTATCGCGGTTTCAAGGACGGCGTGGTCTACCTAACCCTGCAAGGGGCATGCTCGGGATGCCCTTCCAGCACAGCGACGCTCAAGCACGGCATCGAAGGCCTGTTAAAGCATTATGTTCCCGAGGTGCTGGAAGTGCGCGCAGCCTAACACTCAAGGACGATTGATGACCAAGCAATTTCATGGAACCGTGTTGTCTGTCGACGCGCTCGATCAGCTGTTCAACGAAGCGCGCACCTATAATGACTGGCTCGACAAGCCGGTGACTGACGCGCAATTGCATGCGATCTGGGACCTGCTGAAAATGGCGCCAACATCGGCGAACATGCAGCCTGTGCGGATTGTCTGGGTCAAATCTGACGAACAAAAACAGGCGCTTGCAAACTGCGCCATGGAAGGCAACAAGGCAAAGATCCTTGCCGCGCCAGTGACTGCCGTGATCGGTTACGATATCGATTTCCATGAAGAGCTGCCCTGGTTGTTTCCGCATAGCGACGCGAAAAGCTGGTTCGAAGGCGACGAAGAAGGCCGCAAGGAAGGCGCGTTCCGCAATTCTACGCTTCAGGGCGCCTATCTGATGCTGGCGGCACGCGCGGTCGGGCTCGATTGTGGGCCTATGTCGGGCTTCGATGCAGACGCAGTCAACGCCGCATTCTTTGCCGATGAACCGCGCCACCGCGTCAATTTCATCTGCTCGGTGGGCTATGGCGATCTGGAAAGCATCTTTGATCGCAGCCCAAGGCCGGATTTTGACACGTTCAACACAATCGTCTGACTTGAAGCGTTTGGCCGCTTGAGGCATCGCAACTTCCATGCGGACGCCCAAACGAACACTCGCAATCGAAACAGCAACTGAGGCCTGCTCGGTCGCCGTGTTCGAGGGAGACCAATTGCTGGCGGGCCAACATGTTGTATTGGGCCGCGGCCATGCCGAACGGCTCGTGCCGATGATCCAAGCGCTGCCCGACAATGGCAAAGCGGACCGTATCCTGGTCTCGCTTGGCCCGGGTAGCTTTACCGGCGTCAGGATCGGGATCGCTGCAGCGCGCGCATTGGGCCTTGCATGGGATGCTGATGTGCAAGGTTATCCAACACTCACGCTGCTCGCAGCAATGGCTCAGAGCGAGCGACCGGATGCGCCGCTTATGGTCTGCATGAATGGCGGGCATGGCGAATGGTTCGTTCAGAACTATTCGCATGGCAGCAATCCTGAAAGCGAAGTGCAGTCACTTACGCCGGATGAAGCTGTCGCTGTCTGCAACTACCAAGTCATTGCAGGAAATCGGGCGCAGGAAATGGCTGATCAATTGGGAGGTCAGAGCGTGGCACTCAATATACTGCCCGATGCCCGCAAGACCTACCTGCTCCGCGAAGCCCACCTAACAACCAACCTTGCGCCGATCTATGGCCGCGGGCCTGATGCGAAGTTGCCAACCGGATGAACAAGATCAGCCAAGTCGATCAGATCATGGCGGTTATGGAGACCGCCTTTGACCCGCAATGGGGCGAAGCATGGAACAGGCGCCAAGTCGAAGATGCGCTTCTTCTTCCCAATACTTTTGCCATTCTCAATACTAGCGACAGCCAAGATGAAACAGCAACCGGCTTTCTTATAACGCGCCACGCTCCGGGGGAAGAAGAGCTTCTGCTGATCGCGGTCGATCCAAATTATCGAAGACAGGGTACAGCAAAGAAAATGCTATCGCAATTGAAGGTTGACGCACGCACTCGCGGGGCATCACATATTTTTCTTGAGATGCGCGAGAACAACCCAGCCAAAGTATTATACCTTCGGGCAGGCTTTGAACCCATCGGCAGACGCAGGGCATACTACTTGCTTTCAGACGGAAATCGTATGGATGCCATTACTTATGGATTGTCTATTTGATGTGAATTAGTACTCATTTATGTAGAATTTCACACATACACGCCTTGAAAATCTCGCAGATTAGGTGCATCCGAAACAAATCGGGGGGCTACACTCCGAAGGGCAAAATATAATAAAAGTGAGGAACTCTATGGATATGACCGAAGTAGACATGAAAGAAACGCTGATCACGCTGACTTCGGATATTGTCGCTGCACATGTCAGCAACAATAATGTCGATGTCGAAAGCGTACCATCGCTGATCAGCAATGTGTATTCAGCTCTCTCGACGCTTGGTGGGGTGGCCGGCGTAAAGGAAGAGCGCCCAGAGCCTGCTGTTACCGTCCGGGCTTCAGTGAAGAAGGATCACATCGTTTGCCTGGATTGCGGCAAGCGCATGAAAATGCTCAAGCGTCACTTGTCGACAGAGCATGGCATGACGCCTGACGAATACCGCGCCCGGTGGGAGCTCGGACCCGAATATCCTCTGGTCGCGCCGAACTACGCAGAAACGCGCCGCAAATTGGCCAAGGAAATCGGCCTTGGCCGCATGCCCGGCCAGAAGCGCGGTCGCCGTAAAAAGACCACCTAAAGACGCAGGCCGTGGTCTGTTGAAGAGCGCCTTGTTTCGCCGCAGCTTGTGGCTATACAAGGCGTACTCCAACACTAGCGGAGGCAGGATTGTCGCAGAAAATCGATCTTGAGCAGCTTTGCGCCGACAAGGGGCTGCGTATCACAGAGCAGCGCCGCGTGATCGCGCGCGTGCTGTCGGATAGCGAAGATCACCCTGACGTCGAGCTTCTGCATCAACGTGCTTCTTCTATCGATCCGAAGATTTCGATCGCCACCGTTTATCGCACAGTCCGCCTGTTCGAAGAGGCGGGAATCCTGGACAGGCATGACTTTGGCGATGGCCGCGCGCGCTATGAAGCCGCGCCGGAAGCTCACCATGACCATCTGATCGACGTCGAGACGGGCAAGGTCGTCGAATTTGTCGATCCTGAACTGGAAGCCTTGCAAAAAGTTATAGCAGAGAAGCTCGGCTATCGCTTGGTCGACCATCGAATGGAACTGTATGGCGTCCGCATCGCGCGCGAAGACTGACGCCGAGTTACGGGCAGCCGCGGCGCGCGGTGAGCCAACTCCAATATCGCCAATGGGCTGGGTGCGTCTGGGCAGGCGGGTATTCCTGCTGTTCCTGGCATTGCTGCTGCTCGTACCAGTGCATTACCTGTATCGAGCGCTCGCCTATGGCTCGCCTTTTCCGATGTACTTCCTGCGCTTCGCCGCATGGGTCGCCGGGGCGCGAGTCAAAGTGATCGGCACACCCTTGCGCCGCGATGTGTTCTTCATATCGAACCATCTATCATGGCTTGATATCCTGGCGCTGGCTGGCGCGAGCGGCACCGCATTTGTCGCCAAGGCAGAACTCAACGAGGTGCCAATCGTCGGATGGCTGTCGAGGCTCAACCGCACGGTTTTCGTTAAGCGTGAGAACCGCATGGGCGTAGCCGAGCAAATCAACTCATTGCGTGAAGTGCTTTCGGACAATTGGTCCGTCACGGTATTTCCCGAAGGCACTGTAACCGATGGCCAGTCTCTGCTGCCGTTCAAGACTAGCATGTTGCGCGTGCTCGAGCCGCCGCCGCCAGGAGTGCTCGTTCAACCGGTCATGCTATTCTACGGCGAGATTGCAGAATGGGTTGGCTGGGTCGGTGATGAGACCGGGCTTAACAATTTCAAACGCGTCATGGCGCGCAAGGGCACATTCCCGCTTGAGCTGCATTTTCTGGAGCCGTTCAGCCCGGAAGATCATCATGGACGCAAGGCGATTGCCGCAACGGCTCGAAACGAAATCGAGTCCGCACTGGTCAATGCGCTCGGCAAACCTTTGCGCGAATTCGAGTTTTCGGTTGATCCGGTGCGTTATCAAGCGCCGGAAAAGATTTTCCCGATCGAATAGCGGGCTTAAAGCCCCGCACTGACCAGCCAATCGTGGAACAGGCGGACAGGCCGTTCTTCCAGCGCGGTCGGCTTGCACACAAACCAATAGCTGTACGGGCTTTCAACTTCCGCCCCATATAGGTCAGTAAGACGATTGTCGGCCGCACGGCGCAAATGGTCATCATGCATGATTGCTATGCCAAGACCCTGCGCCGCTGCTTCCAGCATCAACTGGCCAGAGTCGTAATGGTCGATCGCTGCAGGCTCCAGATTCTCCAAACCAAGTGCCCGCTTCCATGCTTCAAAACTAAATGGCAGCTCGTTGTGGATTAGGAAGGTTTGCTTGCCGAGCTTGTCGATATCAACCTCGTCCCCCAGCGTGCCCGCCATTTCCTTGCTGCAGATCGCGTGCACCATGTTGTGATCGAGCCGCACCGCATGAAGGCCTTGCTCTGGCCCCTGGGACAGGATGATGGCTGCATCGAGAGTATCGCCAACACGGCCCTCCAGATGCGGCCCGGTGTCGATGTCGATATGCAGCAAGGGGTGCCGCTTACGCAGCTCGCCCAGCCGTGGAAACAATCGCTGACTACCAAACAGTGGCAGCACGCCCAACCGCAATCGCAGCAAGGAGATATTGTCCGATTGGCTTTCCACCGCACGAGCGAGCGCTTCCATGTGCGGGTTCACCGCTTCGTAGAACGCCTGACCTTCGTCGGTAAGCTGCATCGATTGGCGCGCCCGGGTGAACAGCTTCTTGCCGACGAATTCCTCAAGATTGGTGATCCGACGCGACAACGCCGAAGGGCTCAGGCCGATCTCTTCAGCGGCGGCACGAGCAGAGCCCAGGCGGACTGTTCGCATGAACGCTTCAAGAGCGCGGAGTGGGGGTAGGCGACGAGCTGGCATTTCAATTTCTCTCTTTCCAAGAAAGATACGCTTACGCCAGTCAAAAGATGCAAAAAATCGAAGAAAAGCCCAAATTTGTTAGGCTTTTGTTGTTGTTTCCGCATCCTTTGGCGCGTGCAAACGCAGCCGCGTGACGTGGGTTTCATCGCCGTCTATCACTTCGATGCGCCACCCACTGGAATGTTCAACCACTGCGCCAACCGGCGGAACCTGTTCGGCCAGAACGAACGTCAGGCCGCCCAAGGTATCAACCGATTCAGCAACTTCTGCCAAGCGCGGGTCCACGATTTCAGCGACATCATCCAGCTCGGCACGCGCATCACAATCCCACATACCGTCACCAATCGGCACGATCAGCGCTTCTGGCGCATCGTCATGCTCGTCTTCAATGTCACCGACAATTTCTTCGACCAGATCTTCAATCGTGATGAGGCCATCTGTTCCCGAGAATTCATCGAGGACAACTGCCAGATGAACGCGCCGTGCGCGCATGTCGGCCAATACATCCAATGCGCCGCGCACCTGCGGCACATAGAGTGGTTGCCGCATCAGCGTGGTCCAATCCGCCGGCGGCGGCTTGCCATTTGCAAGGAAAGCAAAGACGTCCTTGATGTGGATCATTCCGATCACATCATCCAGTTTTTCACGGTAAACCGGCATGCGCGAATGGCCATGCTCGCTAAATGCGGCGACCAGCTCATCCCAGCTGATCGACGCTTCCACAGCGATGATTTCGCTACGCGGCACCGCCACGTCATCGGCATCGTGTTCGCTGAAGTGCAGTAGATTGCGCATCATCTGCCGTTCAACCGGCGACAGATCGCCACCAGCATCTTCGGATGGAGCGGCATCACAATTGCCGTCTTCATGCTCATCAATCGCATCTTCGAGCTGCGCGCGAAGGCTGCGATCGCCATTGCCGATCTTTAGCAAGTTCTTGAGAGTGGTCATCAGACCGCTGCTACTGTCCGCGTCTCCCGCGGTAGATGGGGAATCGGGCATGGCCCTTAGTGGCTACTCCTATCAGTCACGATCCATATATGGGTCTGCGATACCAAGTTTTGCAAGTATTGGGATCTCCAAAGCCTCCATATTGTCCGCATCTTCTTCACTAATCTCGTGGTCGTAGCCCGCAAGATGCAGCAATCCGTGGACGATCAAATGCGCGGCGTGATGGTCCAGCGGTATCGATTTCGCCCCTGCTTCGCGAGCGCAAGTCTCATACGCAAGTGCCAGATCCCCCAGCATGACAGGCGGGCCGTCAGGCGCCAGATCGAGCAATTCTTCGCGGGTCAGCATGGGAAAGCTTAAAACATTGGTGGGTTTGTCACGACCCCGCCACTCGCGGTTGAGCGTGCGAACCTCTTCGTCCGAGGTGAACAGCAGGCTTGCGCTCAGGCGCACATTGGCAAGCTCGGGCGCGTTGTCTCCACAAGCCTGCGCAGCGCTCGCGGCCAACGCCTCCCAATCGCCCGAAGGCCAACCATCAATGTCGGTGTCTAGTTCCACCTACTCGGACGGGCCCTCATAGGCCTCAACAATACGGCCCACGATCGGGTGGCGCACCACGTCTGCGCTGGTGAAGCGCGACACCGCAATCCCTTCAACATTCTCCAGCTTGGTTACTGCATCCGCGAGGCCGCTCATCCGGTCACCACCCGGAATGTCGATCTGTTTGGGGTCGCCGCAGATCACCATCCGGCTGTTCTGGCCAAAACGGGTTAGAAACATTTTCATCTGCTCGCGCGTGGTGTTCTGGGCCTCATCCAGGATTACAAATGCATCGGCCAGTGTCCGCCCGCGCATGAATGCAATCGGCGCGATCTCGATCTCTCCACTTTCGATCCGTCTTTCCACCTGTTCTGGCGGCATGCAATCGAACAGCGCGTCATAAAGCGGACGAAGATAGGGATCGACTTTGTCCTTCATATCGCCGGGCAGAAAGCCCAGCTTTTCGCCAGCTTCCACCGCCGGGCGCGACAGGATCAGGCGTTGTACGCTGCCCGTTATCAACTGACTGACGGCCTGTGCCACCGCGAGATAGGTTTTTCCGGTCCCCGCTGGGCCCAATGCAAAGATGATATCATCCTTCGCCAGTTGCCGCATGTAAGGGATCTGCCCGGCACTGCGCGGCACGATCGTCTTGCGCCGGGTCCGGATCATCACCGGCGGGCCATTGTCCTCATCGCCCGAGATGATCCCCTCCAACGTCGGCTCATTCGACATTGCGATCAGCGATTCAATCGCGCCAGCATCCAGATCCTGCGCTTGGGCGAGCCGGTCATACATTGCTTGCAACGTATCGCGGGCGCGCGCCACGCTGTCTTGCGGCCCCTCGATCTGTAGCTGGTCCCCGCGGGCAGAGATAAACACGCCCAGTCGGTTTTCGACCTGCACCAGATTGGCATCGAACTCGCCGAACAATGGGACCAGCAACGACTGATCCTCAAAGCTCATTTCGATCCGCGCGCGGCGCGGCCTGGCTGCTGCTGGAAAGGGCGAAACCTTCGATCCGGTTTCGCGGGGCGATTGATTGGCGGGTTTACGTGCCATGCGCTCCTTTGGCGTTAACGCCAGCTGTGTTTCTGAGTCGAAAATGTAAGCGGGTTTTCGCCGCTGGCAAGCGCGCGCCCTTCACGAAGCGGTGGAAAGTCACTCAGCTGTCACGCAATTCCCTCAGGCGAATACCGGCTGCTTGAGCTTGCCCATCAACGAATTGGGGCCGCCTTCAACGATCTCAACCGTTACCATATCCCCTATCTGGGCGTCATCCTCGAACCAGACCGAGGTAAGCCAGGGCGACTTGCCCAGCCATTGGCCGTCCAGCTTGCCCTTGCGCTCCACCAGCACGTCGCAAGTTTTGCCGACCAGCGCTTGGTTGAATGCATGCTGGTCGCGATTAAGCCGCGCCTGCAAGCGCTGAAGCCGGTCATCCATCACCTCTTTGGCGAGCTGATTCTCCATCGTAGCTGCGGGCGTGCCGGGACGCGGCGAGTATTTAAAACTGAACGCCTGAGAATAGCGGACCTCGTCCACGATCTTCAGCGTGTCTTCAAACTCGGCCTCGGTCTCCCCTGGGAATCCGACGATGAAATCGCCTGACAGCGCGATATCAGGGCGCACTTCACGGAACCGCTCAAGCAGCCGCAAATAGCTTTCCGCGGTGTGGCTGCGGTTCATCGCTTTCAGCACGCGATCATTGCCCGACTGCACCGGCAGATGAAGATAGGGCATCAGCTTGTCGACTTCGCCATGCGCCGCGATCAGCGCATCATCCATGTCATTGGGGTGGCTTGTTGTATAACGAATGCGTTCGAGCCCATCGATCCTGGCTAGCGCATGGATAAGGCCCGCCAGACCTACTGTGTGTCCCTTTGTGTCCTCTGCGGACCAGGCATTCACATTCTGCCCCAGCAACGTGATTTCGCGCGCGCCGGCTTCAACCAGTTTCTGCGCTTCAGTGATCAGATCATTGAATGGACGCGAGATTTCCGCACCGCGTGTGTAGGGTACCACGCAATAGGTACAGAACTTGTCGCAGCCTTCCTGGACCGTGAGGAATGCGGTGGGGGAGCGACGCTTGCGCTGAGGCAAGCTGTCAAACTTCGCAATCGCAGGCATGTCGGTATCGGTCGCGCGTTCGCCCTTCACTGCCCGGTCCAGCATTTCAGGCAGTCGATGATAGGCTTGCGGCCCAACCACCATGGAAACTGCCGGCGCGCGCTTCATGATCTCTTCGCCTTCGGCCTGCGCCACGCAGCCAGCGACCGCAATCATCGGCGCTTTTTTCTGCGTCTTGCCTTTGGTCAGGCGGCCAATGTCCGAATAGATCTTCTCCGCTGCTTTCTCGCGAATATGGCAAGTGTTAAGAACCACCAGATCGGCGTCCTTGCCTTCGGGTGCCTCAGTAATGCCTTTTTCAGTAAGCAGTTCCGCCATGCGTTCGCCATCATAGACATTCATCTGGCAGCCGAAGCTTTTGACGCGGTACGTCTTGGGGGTCTCTGTCGGTCTCATGATGGCGCGCGCTTTAGCGGGAAGACCGCGCGGGTTCAATCATTCTGCTATAGAGGCGGCGCGGCGCACGTCCTTCTCGCGGCCAAAGTCGCACCACCCGCCCGGCTCCATCCGGCAGGGGCTGCGCGACCGGGTGATGTCAGGATATGTGACGCAACCGCTGAGCAGCGATGCCAGCAGGACCAGTGCTGCTCTGCGGTGCGTCATGATAGTTGGATCAGGAAACCGTGGCTTTCACGATTTTGCTCGGATTGGCTGGTGGTTCACCCACTGCCAAACCATCGATCAATTCCATGCCGCTCTCGACCTGGCCCCAAACGGTGTATTGGCCATCAAGGAAATGCGCATCATCGAAACAGATGAAGAACTGGCTGTTCGCGCTGTCCGGAACTTGCGTGCGGGCCATAGAGCATGTGCCGCGCACGTGCGGCTCTGCATTGAATTCCGCCTTCAGGTCAGGACGGTCGCTGCCGCCCATGCCGGTCCCGGTCGGATCGCCGCCCTGCGCCATGAAGCCGGGAATCACGCGGTGGAACACCACGCCATCGTAAAAGCCTTCCTGTGCCAGATCGGTAATGCGTTCAACATGGCCCGGTGCCAGATCGGGGCGCAATTTAATCACAACATCGCCGGATTCGAGGGTAAATGTCAGCTTCTCAGCCATGGGTAGAATCTCCTTTGTTGGCGCAGCGGTATAAAGAGTTGTGAGCGTGAGTCACCCTGCACCTTGCCTTTTCCCCCTGCCTGCCTAGACCAAGCGCTATGTCCGATGATGCGCGCCTTGAAGAGGAAGACCTGCTGACGGCTGAAATGCCGGAAGAAGACGGCCCGCATCCTGACGACCGCATCGATGACGAGCGGCACGATGAAGAAAACCGGCTAAAACCCAAATATATCCGCAGCGTACGTGACGCATTTGAGTCGGGTGACAACAATGCCGTGTATGATCTGGTGGAGCCGCTTCACCCAGCTGACGTCGCCGACTTGCTGGAGCTGTTTGACAAGGATGAGCGCGGACAGCTCGCCGCTGCGATAACAGACTTGATGAGTTCTGAAGTGGTCGCCGAGCTGAACGACCACGTGCGCGAAGACATGATGGAAGCGCTCGCGCCTGAAGCGGTTGCGACCATTGTCGAGCAGCTCGAAACCGATGATGCGGTTCAGCTGATCGAGGATCTGGACGAAGACGATCAGCAAGCAATCCTTGCCGAGGTCGATTCCGAAGACCGCGCGGCGATTGAAAGCGCGCTCGCTTATCCGGAAGAAACCGCTGGCCGTTTGATGAGCCGGCACTTTGTGGCGGTACCGGAACATATGAATGTCGGCGGTCTGATCGACTATATGCGTCACGAAGGCGATCTGGCTCAGGAATTCTACGAAGTATTCGTCGTGGATGAACGGCACCATCCGGTTGGCACTTGCGCGCTAAGCTGGGTGCTGACCACGCCGCGTCACATCAAGCTGACCGATGTAATGAAACGCGATCAGACTCTGATTCCGGTCGATACCGATCAGGAAGAAGTCGCGCTGATGTTCCAGAAATACAATCTGATATCAGCCGCTGTGGTCGACGAGAGCGGGCGCCTGGTCGGGCAGATGACAGTGGACGACATCGTCCACATTATCTCCGAAGAAGCCGGTGAAGATGTGCTGCTGCTGTCGGGCGCGGGCGATGGCGATATTAACGAGCCGATCCGCGAAGCTTTTTCCAGCCGCGTGCGCTGGCTGATCGCGAACCTTGGCACAGCCGTGGTTGCCTCTGCCATCATCGCCTTCTTTGGTGCCGCGATCGAGAAACTGGTCGCACTCGCGGTGTTGATGCCGATCGTTGCCAGTATCGGCGGCAATGCCGGTACACAGACCATGGCTGTCGCTGTGCGCGCAATCGCGACCAATCAGCTGACGCGGGCCAACACTTGGAAAATCGTGAGCCGCGAATTGCGCGTTGCGTTGCTGAACGGTGTAACCATCGCTGTGCTGATCGGAATCGCAACCGCAATACTATTCACGCCTCAGCTAGGTACGGTGATCGCGGTTGCGATGGTGATCAATATCATCGTTTCCGGCATGGCCGGCGTTCTGGTGCCGGTGATGTTTGAACGTCTGGATCAGGACCCGGCTGTGGCATCATCAGTTTTCGTGACGATGATCACTGACAGCATGGGCTTTTTCGCCTTCCTTGGCCTGGCTGTCCTTGCTGGCCTTGCCTAGCGGCAGTTTTTCTAGCGGGCGCGGCTGCCTCGCTATCTACCTAATCGCCACCGGATTGATCACCGCTTGCACTGATCCCGCAAATCGCGGCTGACCCAGTACAAAGAAGAACTCGTGCACACCGTCTGCTGCAAGATCGTTCGTATTCATGGTCTCCAGAATGTAGACACCGGCATCCACCAACAGGAATTGGTGGACAGGAAAGACACGGCCCTCGCCGAAGTCCTGCGTTTCAAGCCCTGAGCTATCCGCACCGATGGCCACAACGCCCAGTTCGGCAAGATACTCCGCTCCGTCCATATTTATGCCCGGCTGCTGCTCGATATAGGCTTTTGGGTCTTCGTCCGCCATCGAGAGCCATCCGGTATGGAACAGCACAATATCGCCCGCTTCGATGGTTACACCCTGCGCTTCGGCAGCGGCGGAAATCTCCTCGCGCCCGAAACCCTGCATGGGAGCAAGCCGGTCCACGCCGAAATGCTTTGCCATATCGAGCATGATCCCGCGCGTGGCGATGGGCGGAATGTGCTCTATTCCTAGAGCCTTCAATCCATCTTCAGAAAAGATATCCTCACGCCGGACCCCTCCATAGTGCACTCCGTCACGCCCGATATGCCCGAACCCGTCGATCTGGCTGCCGATCCCGACATGCGTTTCGAGCCGGTCATCATGCGCGGTGGCTTTGTTCGAACCCATCGGCTCATTAATGCCTACAACACTGATTGAATAGCTCCGCCCCGGATAAGGAACCGTGTCAGGGCCGGTGATCACCCCCAGCGCATAGGTTTTGCCTTCAGTGACCAATCGCGCAGCGCGCGCGGTCATTCCCGGCGTGATCGTGGTCACCATGCCCAGCTGAGGATCAGGTTCGCCAACAGCGACGGGAGCATCCTGCGTTGGAGCTTGCGAGCAAGCGGCCACCGCCAAAAGTACTCCGGCAAGCACGCCGCCTTGGAAATTCTTCGTATTCATTGAAACTCTCCCCTAACAAAACTGCCCCAGCGGGCTTGAATCTGCGGCCTCATGTGCCAGATCATACCCATGCCGCTCAATTTGACCAAGATTGCATTTGGAGCGCAAAGCTTCGACGATATCGAGAGCTGGTATGCCGGACGGCGCAGCCCGCATCTGACGACAAAGTATCGGCCCACCAAGTGGGAGCAATGCATTGGCGGATCACTTTACTGGATTCATCAGCACAATCTGGTCGCGAGATCGAAGATCACAGGATTTTCACAAACCGACAGCGGCCGTTGGCTGATCGAGTTGGAGCCGAAGCTGATCCGGGTGCACCCCCAACCCAAGCGCGCGCATCAGGGTTGGCGCTATCTCAAAGGCGAGCCACCGCGTGACTTGGAAGACGACGAAGACATCGGCGATGCGCTGCCCGGAAAGATGGCGGTCAAGTTGCAGAAACTGGGGCTGATTTAGGACGGCACTGCGCGATGGTTGACCCTGTAGAAGCATTCAAACGCCAGTTCGATCCAGTCGATGACGGATATCTCTATTACCCCTCCCCCAATAGTGGCGGGAAGCTCGTTAGCCACGAGGAGTATGAGGGTCTCCTGCGAGACTGGACGGATGCGAGCAAAGGAAAGCGATTCTGGTTGATGCTTGGCGCAATCATTGGCGCCATTTTTGTATTCGTTGCAGTTGAACGAACGCTGGCCCTGCCAGAGTGGGGTTCTGGAGTATTTCTGGCCACAGTCGTATTGGCTGTAGTGGGCTGGCTTTTCTGAGCATCATTTGCCCCACGCCGACTTGTGAAAGGTCGCCCCGACTTCGGGCCGCCGCGCTCAAAAGAACTCAACCGGCAATTGGCGCATGAAGCAATTCCCTAGAGACTGATCTCTTTTGTCTTTATCTTGAGCGGCACCATATTTGGAAGCAAGCTCCTTGCAGGTCCAAAGAGCCTTGGTGATTGGTTGTGGACCGGCGGAGCGGCCGTCTTTTTTGGGATGTATCTGATTGTCGGGTACCGAAAGTGGCACGGCTGGAATTGATCTAACCCTCGCGCGCTTTCATCAACTGCGCCATCACCAATTGCACATCGTGCTTCGCGTCTTGTTCCGGCGGCAGCGCATATTCGGCGTAGCTCTCGGCAAGTTGGTCCATCCGTTCGGCGATGCGCACCATGTTGTAGCCATGGCTGACCACAAAACGTCGTCGCGCAAGCAATTGCGGCACAACGATTCTGGCATATTCATCGACCGGCATACCCAGCTTCATAAACTGCTCGGGACCAAGCGGGGTGAAGACCCAGCCGGGCACAATCAAGCCGGCATGGACGTGATCCGGCAAATCCTCCCGCAAGCTTTCCGTCATGCCCAGCACAGCATGTTTCGCGGCAATATAGGCTGCGGATTGCTTGACCGCACAGAACCAGCTGTTTTCGCTGCCCGTGTTATAGATCGCTGAATGGGCTTCTTGTTCGATCAAGCGCGGCGCGAATGCTTTGCAGCCGTGCCAAACGCCCCAGAAATTGACGTCGAAGTGCTTGCGCGCCGCCTCTGGATCGACTTCCCACATCTTGCCGCGAACGCCGCCCTGCCCCGCGTTGTTCAGCACCAGATGCACTTCGCCGAGCTGGTCAAATGCCACCTCTGCAAGTGCTTCAACCTGTTCCAGATCACTCACATCGCAAGGCTGCGCGATGGCCCCGTCAAGTGACGAAGCGGCCTTCTCGAGCTTGTCTCCAGGTAAGTCTGCCAGCATGACCTGAACGCCGCGCGCGGTAAGGTCCTGAGCGATCGCAAAGCCTATCCCGCTCGCCCCGCCGGTTATCACCGCAGTGCGAGGGGTGAATCCACTCACGCCACAGTCTTCTCGGCAACTCGCCGCAGTGCGTTGACGTAGGTTTCGGGCGATTGCGCGCCCGGGATCATGAACTTCCCGTTCACAATCATCGCCGGGACGCCAGATATGTTGAGATCCCACGCCTGACGCTCTTCAGCGATTACGCGCGCCTCCAATTCGTCGTCCGTCAGCGCGGCCTTCGCCGCTTCGCGATGCAAGCCGATACCTGCCGCGACATCCAGCAATACGCCCTCGTCAGATACGTTTTGCCGCTCGTTAAAATGTGCCTTGAACAGCGCGAGCTTCAGGTCGGTTTGCACCGAGGGCCCTGCCTCTTCTAGCGCCCATGTCAGCAGCTTGTGCGCCGCGCGCGTATTCCACATCATTGCCGGCGGCGCTTCGCCGGAACCCTCATAGCTCAGCGAAACCCCCGCACTGTCTGCAATCGACTTCAACTGGCCACGAACTGCTGCGCCCTCTTCAGCGCTGCGGCCATATTTGCGTTGCAGATGCGCTTCTTGTTCCTCGCCTTGTTCCGGCATATCAGGATTGAGCTCAAAAGGGCGCCAGCGCAGTTGCGCTTCGATCTCTCCGTCAAGTTCACCAAGCGCTTTGGTCAGCTGGCCATAACCGATCAGGCACCACGGGCACATGACATCCGAATAAATGTCGATGGTCATGCGGTGCGGTGCGGGATCGGTCATTTTTCAAGCCACCATTTCATAAGGTTGTAAGCAATAGCATGCAGCGGCGGAGCACGAAATGGCCCGTTGCCTGCAAGCGAGGATTCGACCTGTTCGCGCGTGAACCAGATGATCTCCGCCATTTCGGTTTCATCAATGACCAATGCGTCGTCATCGGCATAGCTATGGCATCCGATCATCAACTGGCTGGGAAACGGCCACGGTTGGCTGGCAATGTAAGAGACATCGCGCACGCGCACCCCCGATTCCTCGAACACTTCGCGTTGCACAGCTTCCTCGATGGTTTCGCCGGGCTCGACAAAGCCCGCCAAGGCAGAGAACGCGCCCTCCGGCCATCCCTTGCCTCGACCAAGCATCAGCCGCCCTTCATACTCGACCAACATGATTGTGACCGGATCGGTTCGCGGGAAATGCTGCGCGGTGCAGCTTTCACAGCCGCGTTGCCAGCCGCCCTTGGCGACCTTGGTGTTGCCGCCGCACTCCGCGCAAAAGCGATGGCGCGCGTGCCAGTCTATCAGGCTGCGTGCCCCGCCATAGAGCGCAAGGTCACCAGCATCGAGCGTTGCCATCAGTGCCCATAGCTGCGGGTTCGCCATGCGCGGACTCGCGTCGCCTTTTGCCGGGACAGCCGCAAAGCATGGCTTCTCCCCGCCGTCGGTGCGGTCAATGCCCAGGAACACCAACTCGGCATCTTCGGGCGCATCAGCCAGCGTGCCCCAGACAAGTCGGTTGTTATCATCCAGCGACGGCATCAGCTGATCAAGAGCGAGCAGCCGCGCTTTCCAGTTCATCATCCCGGCCAACGCATCGGGATCCGCACGCAAATTGTCCGCACGGTCAATTGGCGAGCCGGAAAAGGCGATCGGTGCGCGTTGCCCCATTTAAGCTGCACCCCGCATTACAGTAAGGTCTTGCTCGATGGCCGAAAGGAAATCTGCCCGGATCGAATAGGCTTCAGCCGGCATGTATTGCGTGAACAGACCAACACGCATGTCTAACCCGAAATCTACGCTGGCGAGTGTGCCGGCTGCCCCGCCCCAGCCAAAGCTGGTGCCAGTCGAACGACCGCCTGCACCATGGCCTTCGCCTTCGATCCAAGAGCCCGCTGTGTCCACCGATTTTGGCAAAAGGTTGGATGTGCCGACGCGCACCGCAAGTTCGCCCATAACGCGGCGCCCATCGATCTTGCCATAGCCCAGCAGCATGCGCAGGAACCGGTCATAGTCGCGCGCGGAGCTGACCAAGCCGCCGCCACCGGACGGCACGCTTGGCTTGTCGAGGTAAATAGAAGTGGCCCCAGGATCGATTGGCAGCGGAACGGGCAGCATTTCATTCACACCATAATTGGTGGTCAGTCGGCCAACCTCGCTTTGCGGGACAGTGAAACATGTACTGCCCATACCGCACGGTTCAAAAATCCGCTGTTGCAGGAAGCTTTCAAAATCCTGCCCTGATGCAACTTCGATAACCCGGCCCAGCAAGTCGATGCTGGCTGAGTAAATCCATTTCTTGCCCGGCTGTGCGACAAGGGGCAGGCTCGCCAGCCGCTCTGACCAGGTTGCCAGATCGGGCGCAGGTGTAACCTCGGGCAGACCGGGAATAGGCATGCGGCTAACCCGCCCGCCAACCAGCCCGTTCTGCGCATAGGCTGCGAGTAGAGGCCCCTTCACGCCAATGATGTATCCCAACCCTGCGGTATGGGTCAGCAACTGGCGAATTGTGATGGGCCGCTCTGCCGGTACAGTGTTGTCGAGTGAACCCTCGGGATCGACCATCACTTGCATATTGCTGAATTCAGGCAGGATTTCCGCAACCGGCTGATCCAGGCCGATCTTGCCTTCGTCGACCAGCATCATGGTCGCCATGCCTGTGACCGGCTTGCTCATCGAATAGATGCGATATAGCGAATCTAGATCAACTTGCTGCGAGCTTCGAAATGATAGCGTTCCGCCGCCAACCGTATGCGCGATATCGTCTTGCCCTCGGCCGAATGCGACAAGCAGGTTCGGCACCTTGTTGGAACTAAGATAGCTTTTTGTCATCGCCGCGACATTGGGCCACATCGCGCCGACATCGTGGGCTCTCAGAATGCTGCCCGAAAGTGGCAGCGTCGTAAGCGCGCCGCCAGCGGCGAGATAACCGCCGCCTCTTAGAAGTGAACGGCGGGAAATTTGGGGGGAATCAAACTCGCGGAATGCCATTTATGCGTACTCTTTCGAAATCTATTTCCGAGGGTGTTTGAGCGATTGGGCACGCTTGGTCAATTGATCGATAGATTGAGTCTTGAAACTGTTCGGTGTTGTGGTCATATAACACACATGTTCAACGTGCTCTCATACATCATCGGCATCATCTCTCTGGTGATTGTCATCCCCGCAACTATCCCTTTTCTGGGCTGGGCCAACTGGATCGCGCTTCCGTTGATCGTGATCGGCCTGATTATAGGCCAGATATCTTCGAGTGACGGCGGGCGGAATTTCTGCCTCGTTATTCTCTTGATCGCGGCTGTCCGTCTGACCCTTGGCGGTGGAATTTTCTAACGCTGCGCCAGCGCCAGTCGCGCAGCCTTGGCGAAGAGTGTCGGTAGCCCCACATCCTCTATTTTCTGGAGCGGCCACCACTCGCCCTCACCCCCCGGCGCCGCGTCGAGCCGCACCACTTCAAGCGTGAGTGACGCATGAGTGAAGACGTGCCGCACCGCACCAAGCGTTTGGGCAGCTCCCGCGAAAGGAGCCATGCCTGATCCGTCTGCCTGCGCGCTCCAGCCGTCATCGGGCAAGGCGCGCATCCCGCCCAACATGCCAGTGCCGGGGCGTGTGACCAGCCAGATCTCTGTGCCATCGGGGCCATCCCGCTCGATCCAGAATGCGCGGCCCTTGCGCTCGGGCTTGGGCTTCTTGGGTGCCTTGACGGGTAGCCTTGCCGGATCGCCGCCCGCCTTGGCCTCGCACATCCCGGCCAGCGGACACAGCAGGCACTTGGGATCGCGCGTGGTACAGAGTGATGAGCCAAGGTCCATCATCGCTTGGGCAAAATCGCCCGCGCGTTTCGCGGGGGTGATCTCCTCCGCTCGCGCTCGGATAGCCTTGCGGGCACCGGGCAATGGCTCTTCGATATTGAATAGCCGCGATACTACCCGCTCGACATTTGCATCAACCACCACGGCGCGCTCATCAAACGCGATCGCGGCAATCGCAGCGGCAGTGTACGGGCCCAAGCCCGGCAATTCGCGCAGTTCAGCCTCTGTTTTCGGGAACCCTCCGCTTGTCGCCACTTCGCGCGCACATTTCACCAGATTGCGGGCGCGCGAATAATAGCCCAGCCCTGCCCAGGCGCTCATAACATCGGCTTCGTCGGCCGCTGCGAGAGCCTCGACCGTCGGCCAAGTCTCAATAAACTTCGCAAAGTAGGGCTTCACCGCAGCCACAGTGGTCTGCTGCAACATCACTTCAGACAGCCAAACGCGATAAGGCCAAGCGGGATCATTCGGCACAGCCCGTCGCGGCGGATTGCGCCAGGGTAGATCGCGCGCATGCACATCATACCAGTGGAGCAAAGCGTGCTCGATTGTCTTCGTACTGGCGGTCACGTGCCCGCTATGGCATTGGCTTTGCTGCAATGGAACGGGACAAAACCTCCAAAACCACAAAAGGGCACAAAGCGAAGACCGCGAAACCGTTTCAGCGGCGGCGCGGTGGCACGGCGAAACCTATTGGCGAGCTGATGCCGCAAATCGGGCGAACAGCCTTTCGCCGGTTCGGCTTCGTGCAAAGCTCCATCGTGACACGCTGGCCCGAGATCGTCGGCCCGACGCATGCCAGAGTTTGCGCGCCAGAGGCGATCCGTTTCCCCCCTGGAGAGAAATCCGAAGGCATATTGCAATTGGTGGTCGTGCCCGCGAATGCTCCGCTGATCCAGCATGTGATCCCGGAAATTATCGAGCGGGTGAACCGCTTTTTCGGATATAAGGCGGTGTCACGAGCAAAGATCCGGCAAGGCGCGGTTAAGCCGCCATCTGCTGAAACGCCCGCCAAAGCGCCGCCGTCGCTCAAGCCGATCCCGATGGAATTGGGAGACAGTTTGCGCGATATTGGCGATCCTGAAATGCGCGCTGTGCTGGAATCGCTCGCGCGAACGATGACAGATAAAGAGGAAAGATCGGAATGAAGGCTGCAAAGACAGCGTTTTTGGCTGGTGCGATGGTGCTGAGCACCGGGTTTGCCACCAATTGGGCCGTAACCGTCACTGAGACCCCTGCAGGGCATTTGATCGGTAACCCCGATGCGGAAATCAAGCTGGCAGAATATGTCAGCTATACTTGCAGCCATTGCGCCGAGTTTGCTCGCAGCGGCGACCCTGTGCTGAAACTCGTATATGTTCGCTCTGGCAAGGTATCGGTCGAGATCCGCCATATGCTGCGCGACCCGATTGATCTGACCGCGGCCATGCTGACCCATTGCGGCGCCCCTGATAAGTTTGCGCAGAACCACTCGATTTTCATGCTGAAGCAGAACGAGTGGTTCCCGATTGCCGTCAATTCCACGCCGGCCCAGCAACAGCGCTGGTCAGTACCCGATCGCGCCGCAGCCCACCGCGCCATCGCCAGCGACCTCGATTTCTACGAAATTATGGAAACACGCGGCTATCAGCGGTCAGAAGTTGATCGATGCCTGGCAGACAGCGCCAAGGAAACCAAATTGATTCAGGCCTCACGAGCCGACTCAGAACGCCTTGGCATTCGCGGAACGCCCAGTTTTACCATCAATGATCGACTACTGGACGGTGTCCATCGCTGGCAGGAACTTCAGATCGCGCTGGACGAACGCACCAAACCTGCGCCCGCAGACGGACAATAATGCCGGGTCGTTAACCACAGACTCCTGTGGAAGCGCCTGTGGAAAGCAGGTTTCCACGCTTCACCCCCAACACGGCTTGGTATAGCCTTCACCGTTCGAGACAAAGGACTCACAAAGCTTATGAAACTCTCGCGCCGAATTCTCTCCGCCACCCTCGCTGGCAGCCTTGCTCTTTCGCTGGCAGCCTGTGGTGAAACCGAAGATGCAGATACCGCGGCTCTCGATGGTGAGCCAATTGCGGCGATTGAAGCGCCTGAGGGCCAAAGCTGGACCGATGTTGTTACGGTAACCGAATCTGACGGCTATCTGATCGGCAACCCCGATGCACCGCTGAAACTGATCGAATATGCCAGCCACACTTGCGGCGGTTGTGCCTATTTTTCTGAGAACGGCGCCCCTCCGCTCAAAGAGAATTATGTTTCGACAGGTGTTGTGAGCTTGGAGTTGCGCAATTTGGTGCGTGATCCGATCGACCTCACAATTGCCTCGCTGGTTCGTTGTGGCCAGCCGGAGAATATGGAACCACTATCTTCACAAGCATGGAACGCGCTCAACGATATCTTCGCCAATGTGAACCAAAACGGTGCTGCATTTGAGGCCGCTTCGAGCCTCCCGGAAGACCAACGTTTTGTGGCAATCGCAGAGGCTGCTGGTTTGATCGACTTCTTCAGCGCGCGCGGTTTGAGCGCTGATCAGGCGCGAACCTGTCTCGCCGATGCGGACGCCGTGCAAGCTATCGCGACCCGCTCTCAGGATCAGGTCAACGAGTTGGGGCTGACTGGTACGCCAACCTTCATCCTCAACGGACAAAAATTGAACGTAAACCAGTGGGAAGCCCTTGAGCCGATCCTACAACGCGCTGGCGCGCGATAAACCGCACTAGGGAGGGGCAATAGACACGCATGGAGATTCACCGGCTAAAGCTCAGTGGTTTCAAGAGCTTTGTAGAGCCGGCTGAATTGCGTGTGGAGCCGGGCCTAACCGGCGTTGTCGGCCCCAACGGTTGCGGAAAATCCAACCTGCTCGAAGCGATCCGCTGGGTCATGGGCGAAAACTCGCCCAAATCCATGCGCTCGGGCGGGATGGATGATGTTATCTTTGCAGGCACAGAGACACGGCCACAGCGCGACTTCGCCGAAGTCATTCTTCAAGGTCGCGACGATGACAATGAAGAACTGGAGGTCACCCGCCGGATCGAACGCGGGGCGGGCAGCGCCTATCGCGTAAACGGGCGGGACGTGCGTGCGAAAGACGTGGCGCTGACCTTTGCCGATGCCGCGACCGGCGCACACAGTCCCGCGCTCGTGAGCCAGGGCAAGATCGCACAAGTCATCTCTGCCAAGCCGACCGAACGCCGGCAAATGCTGGAAGAAGCAGCCGGCATTGCCGGACTTCACGTGCGCCGAAAGGACGCAGAGAGCAAGCTACGCTCGACGGAAAAGAACCTGGAGCGGCTTGAAGATTTGATGGCCGGGCTGGATTCGCAAATGTCGTCCTTGCGGCGACAGGCAAAGCAGGCAGAGCGCTACACCAAACTATCCGAACAGATCAAAGTGGCCGAGGCCCGCTTGCTCTATGCCCGCTGGCGCGATGCAGCGCGGATGGCTGAAGAAGCGCGTGAGGCTGCTAAAAAGGCTGATGATCGCGTGGTCGCCGCAAAGCAAGCTGCGGACGAGGCGCAAAAGGCCCAGGCCGCTGCAGCACACACCGTAGCTGAAGCGCGCGACGAGCTGGCGGACCGGCGCGATGATGCCAGCGCGCATGGACACCGCATGGCGGCGCTCACCAGCCAGCTGGAAGCAGCCGAACAACGGTTAGCGGACCTTGATCGGCAAAGGACCCGGTTGGAAGAAGACCGCGGCGACGCAGGCCGCATTACGACTGATGCGACCGAAGCGCTGAAACGGCTGGAGCGCGACATTGCTGCTAGCAAGGCTGCGCTGGAGGAAGACGAGGCACGCCGCCCGGAAATCGCGCGCAAGGCCGAAGAAGCCGAGCGCGTGTCACGCGCCGCAGAGCTGGCACTGGCCAAGGCGACCGCCGATCATGCGGGTGTCGAGGCTGAATGGCGTGTTGCCGAGGCCGAGATTGCGCAAGCCAAGTCTCGCCTTTCTCGGCTGCAGGAAGATCAAGCGCGCATCGAACGGCAGCTGGAAGAGCTGACCGGAAACGGTGATCCAATCGCCGCGGTTGAGCAAGCGCGCAAAGATGCCGAGCGTGCTGCGAAAGCACTGGCTGACTTGCGCAGCGAACTGGAAACCGCGCAGGCGCGCAAGGCGGAACTGCAGGAGCAGCGCGATGAAGCAGGATCAGCGACAGCCTCTGCCAAGGCTGAACTGGCCGGGATCGAGCGCGAATACAATGCGCTGGTGCGTGATCGCGAGGCGCGTGAACGCCAGGCGAAGAACCGTGCTGGCCTTCCCGCCGCGCTCGACAATATCGCCGTCAAAAGGGGCTATGAGCGGGCATTGGCTGCCGTTCTGGGCCGCGACGGTAAATCACCATTGGGCAGGCCGGAAGACGGCAGCGACGGACGTTTCTGGACCGGCGGCAACGCTCCGTCAAACGTGCCTGACAGCATGCTTACGCACATTACCAATTGCCCTGCCGAGCTGAAAGCACGGCTTGCGCTGGTCCATTTTGCCGAAAGCGATGACGGTCGCGATTTGCAGCCGGGCGAATGGCTGGTCACGCGCGGTGGGCATTTGCGCCGTTGGGACGGGTTTATCGCGCGCGGCGAAGGCGCAGCGCAGGCCGCACGCCTTGAAGCGGCGAACCGGCTGGAAGAGCTGGAGAAGCAATTGCCAGCGCTGCGCTCGGCAGCCGAAACCGCAGAAGCATCCGAGCGAACCATTCGCGATGAGTTGACCGCGCTACAGACCAGCCTGGTGGCACGTGAACGCGAATTGTCCGAAGCGGCAAATGAAGAACGGCAGGCCTTGCGCGCGCTCGACCAGGCCGAAGCAGTGCGCGAACGCCAAGCGCTGCGCAGTAAAGAGCTAAGCGAAGCCAAGGCAGGTCTTGCGGACGATCTGAGTGCAGCCACCAAGGAGTTGGAGGCCGCAGAGGCGAAGCGGGCGGATCTGCCCTCTCCCGACGCAGGCCGTGCGTCTCTGGAAGCAGCCCAGGCACGCAATGAAGCGGCGCGGAGCGGAGTACAGGGTACAGCAGCGGAACTGGCCGCGCATGACCAAGGCCTGGCGGTTGCACGAGAGCGCTTGGCCGCGCAATCCTCTGACAAGGCCAATTGGGAAGCGCGCTCAGGCGAAGCCGAACGCCGCTTGGCCGAAGTCGCACGGCGGCTCGAAGAGATTGAAGAAGAGCGCAACGTTGTCGCGGCCAAGCCAGCCGGCCTGATCGAAGAGATCGAGCAAGGCGATGTCATGCGTGAAAAGCTCGGTAAAGAGCTTGCACAGGCAGAAGACGTGGTCGCTGAAACACAAGCCAAGCTCGACGCCGCCGATCGCGCCTTTGCCGAAGTCAACGAAACGCTCGCAACCCAGCGCGAAGCCCGCGCTGGCCTCGCCGCACGCGCTGAAAACGAAGAAGCGCGGCGCGGCGAAATGGCACGTATTTCAGGCGAGCGATTCCAATGCCCACCCCCGATGCTGGCTGAACGGTTCGAATTTGAACCCGAACAGATCAAGGATGCCAGTGCGGAATCGGACGAGATGGAACGTCTGACCGCCAGCCGTGAGCGTATCGGACCGGTCAATCTCGTCGCGGCTGAAGAACTGAAGCGGATCGAGGAAGAGCATGGCGCCAGCGCGACCGAACAGGCCGAGCTTGCTGAAGCGGTAAACCGTCTGCGCGGTTCGATCGGTAATCTCAACCGCGAGGGACGCGAGCGTCTGCGCGCGGCGTTCGAAGAAGTCGATGGCCACTTCCGTAAGCTGTTTACGCGGCTGTTCGAAGGCGGACAGGCGCATCTCGCGCTGGTCGACAGCGATGATCCGCTGGAAGCCGGGCTGGAGATCTACGCACAACCGCCGGGCAAGCGATTACAGAGCCTCAGCCTGTTATCAGGCGGCGAACAGGCCCTGACCGCAACAGCGCTGATCTTTGCCTTGTTCCTGACCAATCCAGCGCCAATCTGCGTGTTGGACGAAGTCGATGCACCGCTTGATGATGCCAATATCGAGCGGTTCTGCGACTTGCTCGATTCCATGGTGCGCGACACTGCGACGCGATATTTGATTGTGACCCACAATGCCGTCACAATGAGCCGGATGCACCGCCTTTTCGGCGTGACGATGGCCGAGAAGGGCATCTCGCGACTGGTCAGCGTCGATCTGGGCGAAGCGGAGTTGATGGCCGCAGAATAATCGAAGGAGGGGATGATATGATGCGAATGATGGCAGGAACTCTAGGAATGGGGTTTGTTGCCGCGGCATCTCTATCCATTCCTTCCGCAACGCAGGCGTAATCCAACCGAACCGAGCAACAGGTGCAATGCAGCCGCACTGTGCTTCACTACACTGAGCGGGGCTTTGCGTTCGAATGCGCCGATTCAAGGAATGAGAATTTCTTCCTCTCCGTGGTCAAGCCCGGTCAGGGCTATGATCGTGTGTCGGAAGTGATTTCCATACTGCGCGAACACAACACACGTGCTGCTCCATCTGGACGAACGCGCACGTTGAACGGTCTGTGGGTCAAGTACCGCAATGCAGGCGGGCCAGATCAAGCAATCTGCGCGGATGTATGGCGCCAGTTCGGCTCCAATGCGCAGTGCCGCGTCGCAGTCGACGTCGCGTTTCGCTGAGCGCGCTAGGCCTCTAGCGCAGCCTCCAGCCGGGAACGGATCGATTTCAGTTGCGCAAGCACATCGCCAACATCGTTATTCGTTGCGACTGAAATAACCGAACTGGCTTGCTCGGCAAGTGACGGCCTTGTAGCCGCACCTTTGCCTTCTCGAATCGCCGATTTGGCGCCTTTGAGAGTGTAACCTTCGCGGTTCACAAGCCGGTCGATCGTTTCAACCAGCTCAACATCAGCAGGCCGATAGTACCGCCGCCCGCCGCTGCGCTTCAAAGGTTTGAGCATCGGGAACTGTTGCTCCCAATACCGTATAACGTGCTGCTTGATCCCGAAAGCGTCGCTGACTTCGCCGATGGTTCGGAGAGCTCCTTCGTCCTTGCCATCTGCGAAGTCACTCATCGCTTAGCTCGCTTTCGCAATCTTCTCTTTGAGCAGCTGGCTCGCGCGAAATGTCATGACGCGGCGCGGCGTAATCGGAACTTCAACGCCGGTTTTAGGGTTACGGCCGATCCGCTGGCGTTTATCGCGCAGAACGAATGTACCAAAGCCCGAGATCTTTACGTTCTCACCCGCTTCCAAAGCTTTCGACATCTTTTCAAGAATTGCTTCGACCATATCGAGCGACTCTGCGCGCGACAGCCCCATCTTGCGATTAATCGTCTCTGCCAGATCCGCGCGTGTTAGTGTGCCCACCGAACGCATCATACGCATTCCCCCCAATCTATATCCCCTATCGATCAACCTACTTTATGATTTTGCCAGAATTTTGGCAAATTTCAGGACATTGACCAACTAACTTGTTCACATGCGCGCGAGGCACGCCCCCCAGGTGAAGCCGCCGCCCATCGCCTCGAACATCACCAGATCACCAGATTTGATGCGGCCATCCCTGCGCGCAACGTCGAACGCAAGTGGCACAGATGCGGCCGAAGTATTGGCGTGCTGATCGACTGTCACGATCACTTTCTCACTCGCAATGCCGAGCTTCTTCGCGGTTGCATCCAAAATGCGCTTGTTGGCTTGATGCGGAACAACCCAGTCGATTTCATCAACTGAAACACCTGAATCTTCAAGGACTTCGCCTAATACCTCAGCCAGATTCACGACGGCATGGCGGAACACTTCGCGGCCTCTCATGCGCAAATGACCCACCGTTTGCGTGGTCGACGGCCCGCCATCGACATAGAGCAGATCATGCTGCGCGCCATCTGCGTGTAGCCGGCTACCGAGCAGCCCGGCGCCTTTCGAGTCTTCAGCTTCAGAGGCTTCCAAAACCACCGCGCCCGCGCCATCACCGAACAGAACGCAGGTCGTCCGGTCTTCCCAATCGAGAATGCGGCTAAATGTCTCTGCGCCAATGACCAAAGCGCGCTTTGCCGTGCCGGTGCGAATCAGCGAATCGGCTGTGGTCAGCGCGTATAGAAAGCCTGAGCAAACCGCAGCGACATCGAAAGCGATCCCGCCATTGCAACCAAGCGCGTTCTGCACTTTGGTGGCGGTTGCTGGAAATGTGTTGTCCGGTGTCGCGGTTGCCAGAACGATCAGGTCGATGCTCTTCGCATCTATTCCCGCATCTTCAAGCGCCGCGCGCGCAGCTTCGGTCGCGAGGCTCGATGTCGTTTCGCCCTCTCCGGCGATATAGCGTTGGCGAATACCGGTGCGTTCGACGATCCATTCGTCGGTCGTATCAACCCGATGTGCAAGCTCCGCATTGGTGACGACCTTCGCTGGTAGCGCAGAGCCGCTGCCGCGGATGACGGAACGGATCACTTGGCACCCTCTGACCCATTGGCGGGCTGGGTGCGCAATCTGTCTTCGCCCAATTCGGCCAGATCATGCGCAATACGCTCGGTCAGCTTGTTTTCAAGCAAGCGAGCTGTGACGGCGACCGCATTGGCAACGCCGGCCGCACTCGCACTGCCATGGCTTTTGACCACCACGCCATTCAGGCCCAGGAAAACGGCGCCATTGTGATTGTTCGGATCAAGGTGATGCTTGAGCAGCTCTGTTGCCGGGCGTGATACCAGAAACCCGATCTTCGAACGCAGCGAGCTTGTGAACGCGCTGCGCAGCAAATCCGTGACGAAGCGCGCTGTGCCTTCGATCGCCTTCAATGCGATATTTCCGGAGAATCCGTCGGTAACCACCACATCCACCTGACCGCGATTGATCTTGTCGCTCTCGACAAAACCATCGAACTGCATCGCCAAAGTGCCAGCCGCTTCCTGAAGAACAGACGCCGCATCGCGCAGCGCCTCTGTACCCTTAATCTCTTCGGTACCGATATTAAGCAGCCTGACGCGCGGCTCTTCCCGGCCGGTAATGATGCGGGAATATGCCGCACCCATGATCGCGAACTGAACCAGGTTGCGCGCATCGGCATCGGTGTTCGCGCCCAGATCGAGCATGACCACGTCATCTTCTTCAAGCGTTGGCAAAACTGCGGCCAATGCCGGACGATCAATTCCTGGCATAGTGCGCAGCGCAAGCTTGCTCATTGCCATCAGCGCGCCAGTGTTGCCGCCGCTCACCGCGGCACCTGCATCGCCTTGCTTCACCGCATTGACGGCCAGCCCCATGCTGGTGGTTTTTGCGCGACGTAAAGCGCGGCTGGGCAACTCATCGCCGCCCACCACGTCTTCACAATGCAGAATTTCCGATGCCCCGCGCATTTGCGGGTGCGTATCGAGCGCAGCTTTGATCTGCGTCTCATCGCCAACCAGCAGGAATTGGAACTTGTCATGGCGGCGGCGAGCCAAGGCCGCACCTTCGACCATTACGCGCACGCCTTCATCGCCGCCCATCGCATCAATCGCGATACGCGGCAGGCTCATTCCACAATCTCCAAATCAGCGGTGATTACAAACCGACCGCAACGACCTCGCGACCGTTGTAGAAGCCGCAATGCGGGCACAGATTGTGCGGACGCTTCAGTTCGCCACAATTGTTGCACTCGTGGAAGGCTTCAACCTTCAACGCATCATGCGAACGACGAATGCCACGGCGGTGTGGCGATACTTTTCTCTTAGGGACAGCCATCTCGGCACCTGTTCCTTAATAAATCGGTCAAATCGTGAGCCGCTCTAGTGCAGGAACCGAAGGCGCACAAGTCATGCACACCAGAATCGATCCCGGCTTTGGCGGTAAGCGGCGCGCTATAACGCAAAAATCCAAGGTTGCAACCCGTAGCAGCACCGCATAGCACACTAGCGGAACGAAGTTTGAGGGGAGCTCTCATGGCAATTATTCTACCGGTTACACTGTCCGCAGTCGCCGCGGCGGCGATCATCAATATCTGGCTGTCGATTCGCGTCGGGCAAATGCGTGGCAAACTGAAGGTGATCCACGGCGATGATGGCGGTGGCCCACTCACGCGCCGGATGCGCGCGCAGCTCAACTTTGTCGAGAATACTCCCTTTGTGCTCGCGCTGATTGCAGCGATCGAATTGACCGGGCGCGGCGAACCATGGCTGGCCTATGTGGCTGGCATCTACATGCTCGGGCGTGTTGCGCATGGCATCGGGATGGATGGCGAAGGCCCGACCAAACCACGCATGATCGGCGTGCTGATTACCATGCTGACACTGCTCGGCCTGGCTGTGGTTGCGCTTCTGATCCTGATGGGGGTCATGTAGAGAAAGCGCCAACTGGTTCGCTCCCAACGGCGAGCGACCAGCGAGCCGCAAGGGCGCCCAAAAGTTCTGGCGCCCGCCCGCAGCGATGCGGCCTTCAGGTCGCGTGAGCGAGGAAATCGCACGCCGGATGTCGTGCGGAACTAGGAAAGCGCGTAGTCGCTCACAAACGCGTTGGTCTTGCGTTCCTGACCAAATGTGCTGGTCGGGCCGTGGCCGGGGATGAACATCACGTCATCGCCCAGCGGCCATAGTCGCTGGGTGATGGCATCGATCAGATCCTGATGATTGCCACGCGGGAAATCGGTGCGGCCAATTGACCCCTGGAACAGCACGTCGCCGACAATCGCAAAGCGGCTCGGCCCGTGATAAAACACGACATGGCCGGGCGTGTGGCCGGGGCAATGGATTACGTCCAGCGTCAGCTCACCCACGGTTACCGTATCGCCATTTTCCAGCCAGCGCGTGGGCGTGAAGCTTTTGGCTTCCATGCCATAACGCGCACCGTCATTGTCGAGCTGCTCGATCCAGAACAGGTCATCCTTGTGCGGGCCTTCGATGGGCAGGCTCAACTCGTCTGCCAGCATTCCCGCCTGCCCGCAGTGATCCAGATGCCCATGCGTGATGAGGATTTTCTCCAGCGTCACGCCGGCCTTCTCGACACCCGCCTTGAGCTTGTCCAAATCCCCGCCTGGATCGACCAGCGCAGCCTTCATCGTCTTGGTGCACCAGATCAGCGAGCAATTCTGCTGCAACGGCGTAACCGGCAGGATCGCGGCGCGCATTGGGGGTGTAGGCTTGGATGTGTCAGTCATGGGATGCGATGTGGCGGGAGGAGGAGAGGAATGCAAGAAATCTTCAACGTCCGCTAACGACCCAGTTGCGGACGTTGATCCTCGTGGTAGCTTTGCGCCCCAATGTCGGACATCAAAGCTTCGAGGATGGATACCCAAGAGCGGACTCGCATCGAGACGTCGGGTTCGCCTGAAGCGGTCATCGCTTGAGCTTGCCGTTCATTTGAACAAGGCTCGTCTTTCGTCAGTAGGGCGAATACCAAATCGGAGACGAATATGCTCTTTCCTGCGTGATAGTGGGCACATAATCCGGAAATTGGATCCCAAAGCGCTTGGCATCGTAGGTGGTCCAGCGCGGCGTTGGGATCTGCAGAACGCGCACGTAATAGAATGCATTCTGCCTTGGATTGAACTGCGGATCGCGCCACATGGTGACGAGCTGCGTTGCGCCCACACTGTCATCATAAGTGGCGTTTTTCATATCAACATTGCCGGCGATCTTGGGCGGCTTGCCGTCGGCCCCGCGCTTACGTTTGTCCGGATGGCTCCAGGCGACATCGAAGACCTTTTCTTTGCGATTACCTTCGGTATCGAGCCAGCCCTTGATCACCTGGATCCGGTCGAGCGAGGCGCCGTTCGGGTCGCGCAGGGCCTGAATCAGGAAACTCGGAACCTTGCCAGGAGCCCTGGCGCCCAGATCACCTCCCATCGGAACCCCTTTGACATAACCTGTGGCTGCAAGATCCGCACCTCTTGCATCAGCATCGGTGAAAGACCAGCCGCCGAAGAAGCGCAACCTGATCCGTGGTCCGGTGGTTGCATAAACTTCGCGCCGCTTGAAGGCGTCCCATATCTCAGCGCGCGTATTCTCTCGGGCCCAAACCGCCGTGTAGCCCGAAGATGCCATCATCCAGCCCGGCACCGTCAGCTCGCCGCGACCGCCTACCGCGTCCTTCCAACGCGTCGGGCCGGGCTCCATCTCTGCGCTGTGCTTGCCCCAGAAATTGTCTTCATCCACCGCAGCGAGCGCCGTGTGCGCATCAGTCGAGCCGATCAGACCCATTTTGTAAGGATTGGTGCCAAAGCGTTGTTCGATTGTCAGGCCGCGAAGCAACGCCGAACGTGCATACTCTGCGGGCAACATGTCCTTGGTCTTCGGTACACCAGCAAAATCGCCCCTGTCCCACGTTTCATAGTCGGCGAAATCGTCATCAGCGGAAAGGAATGGGTGAGTCTCGCCGTCGCCCTTGATCTGCGTGACTTCATAGGCCGGTTCCCATCGCGCGCGCGCGCTGGCATATTCCGCAGTCATTGGGCCGCCAAACTCCAGCGTGTTGAGCGGAAACATTGCCCCGTTCGAGATATTGCCATTGTGGGCGACAGCGAGCACCCTGCCGCCCGTCTTCTGCTCATACGCCTGCAGATAGGACCAGAGTTCCTGAGGCTCATCGGTCTGGCGTGCAGAAAGCGGCAAGGTTTGCAGGGTACGCTCAGCCCCGTCGCGGAACATCACCACTCGGTGAAGGTTGCGCCCACCATCTTGCGCGGTCCATTCGAACCCAATGAAAGACGTGAACTCGCCCGGTTGGTTCGCTTCCTCCGCCGCAGCAATTGTCTTGGCCCAATAGGTCCCCCGAATCTCGTCCGCATCAAGTTCGGCAGGATTTGATTGTTCTGTCTGGCGACCTTCTAGCGAAAGTCGCTCGGCACGGGTGGGCAGGCCGAGAATCCGCAGCCACTCTGCGAGCGTCGAGTTGGCTAGCAACTTGGGGCTGCGGTTACGCAGTTCGACCAGCGAGCCAAGGTAATCGCTATGGTCAGAAACCATCAGGAAATCGAGCGGGGCTTCCAACTGGGCTTTCATGCCGTTGGAAGCGGTAACCGCCTCCCCCTTTGCAAAGCGATATGCATCGTCCGGCGAAAGGCGCACGCCAAACGTGTTGGCATCCATCGAATACTCGGTGTGGAGATGGATGTCGCCCCACAACAACTCGTCGGGATTGCCTTGGGGCGCGACCGCAGCCGCGTCCACAAGCTGCTCTCGCTCACGGCCATCTCGGTCGCCCGGAGCAATGGCACAGCTTCCCATGAACGCGATGGAACTAATTCCCAATGCCATCCTGATCAGATTATCCATTGGCCAATCCCCTTAATTCGCATGCGTTATATATAGCAGCTTCACGCAGCCTCCAGAAACCGTCCATATCCCTGCTCCTGTCCGAGTGCAGGCGCAACCTGTTCGTCCTCGACCGCGAGCTTGCCGTTGATAATCACGGTTTGCACCAGCCCAGGATTGCGATTGACGAGCCGCTCGAGCCCAAAGCCCTCCATGTCCGCCCATTGAACCTTCTCGAGATCCTGTTCGAAAGCGTTGGGGTCGATCACCGCAACATCTGCCCGATCACCAACACGGATCTTGCCTGCTTCGATATTCAGCCAGTCGGCCTGTTCGCCGGTCATCCGCCAGATTGCTTTTTCGAATGACATGATTGGCTTGCCCTCATCATGGCTCTCTTTCACCAGTTTGAGGAAACGTAGCGGGAGGTTGTAGAACGCCATGTTACGGATATGCGCGCCGGCATCCGAGAAGGTGATCAGGGTATTCTTGTCCTGCACCATCTTCTTCAGCTTGGCGCGATTGTGGTTGCCCACGGTCGTGTACCAACGCAGCTTCTTGCCGTGCTCGACGACCAGATCGAGGAACAGGTCGACGACGTGGATCTCGCGCTCTGCGGCAATCTCGGCAAAATTGCGCCCGACCAGGGTCTCGTCGGGGCATTCGAGCACGATCGCATCACCGAAGTCGCGTTGCCACACGCGCGGGCTGAGCTTTTCGCCGTAGAACTTGCGGAAACTGCGACGATAGGTCTCGTCCTTGAGTAGCGCATCGCGCTCGACCTTCTCCTTGAGATCCAACGCCATTTCGCCAGCGCCAAACTCCTCGAAGAAGACTACATCGATGCCGTCGGCATATACGGTGAACGGCGTTGGTAGCAGCTGCCAGCGGAAGTTTCCGCGCACAAGGTTGGCCATTTTGGCAGCGAAGGAGGCGAGCGGCTGGAGCGTCTTGTTGCCCTTTAGGTCAAGCATCGAGATCAGCGTAGTCTTGAGCGGACGGCGCCATAATCCTATCGTCTCCCACAGGTATTGGGTGATCTGAAGCGGATTGGCCGCATTAGGCGCACCTTGGTGCACTCGCTTGCGCTTGCGCAGTTGCCTATTGAGCCGCGCGATCTCGCCCCAACGGGCATAGGTGCTGGGCAGGCTCTTCGACCATTCGCGGTCGCCATCGACCTTGTCCCATTTGAGACACATGGTCGACAGGCCGAGATAGCCTTCGTCGAGCGCCTCTGTGAGGATCGCGTCCATCCTCTCGAGCTCAGCCTTGGTTGGCTTGACCGCGCGATCGGTAGCGCGATGGAGGCCCATCACACCAACTCGCATGTCGCTGTGTCCCACGAACGCGATTACGTTTGGCCCCATTGGTGAGGAATTGACAAAGTCCTTCCATTCTTTCGGTGTGCTCCAGCTCTTGTGCTCTTGAAGAACGGGAAGGACCTTCTCGCGAGGGACGGTCTCGACGCGGGTGAAGATGTCGGATGCGTCTTCCGCCTCACTGCAAATCATGCTGAGCGAGCAACTCCCCATGAGTACGGTGGTCACGCCATGGCGGACGCTTTCGGACAGCGAGGGCGCGACGATCACCTCGGCATCGTAATGTGTGTGAGTGTCGATGAAGCCTGGGACGACCCATTTTCCATCGGCATCGACGATCCATTCGCATCCAGTCTCGTCAAGCGGGACCTGCTCGACCGATGCAATGCGGCCATCCTTGATCCCGACATTGCGGATGGCGGATGCTCCGCCAGTTCCATCGAAGTATCGTCCATTCTTGATGATAATGTCGAACGCGGCGCTCATCGCCCCTCTCCCAGTTCACTTCCCGACGAAACCAATAGCAAGGAGCGAGCAATATACTTGACATATTGCGAAGGAAGAGTTGACATATTGCGAATCATGGGTGGCCTATGAAGTATTTTGCGCGTGCCGGATCACTTGTCGGCTTCGAAAAACTGGTGACCAGCCTCGGCGGCAATCCGGCCACTTTGCTCCGCTCGGTCGGGCTAAGCCCGGTTATTACCCGCACGCCGGAAATCTACATTCCTTACACGGTACTCGCAGAACTATATCATCGTACTGCTATTAGTCTCGATCGCGGCGACTTTGGTCTGTTGCTGGGAGAGAGCCAGGGGTTGGAGGTGTTCGGAGCTCTCGGGTCGGCCGCATGTCTACAACGCGATATGCAAAGCGCACTGCTGATGATGCAGCAGTCCTTGGGCTTTCATGCCCGGGGGGTCAGATTCGACATCAATCCGGAAGACGAGAGCGTCATCCTCGAGCTTGGATTTGATTTCGAGGACCAGGTCGATTGCACCCAGCTCGCCGCCGTAAGCATCGCGCTTTCAGTAAGTGCGATCGCCCAACTCAGCGGAGGCAAGGTGTCACCGACACGAGTCGAGTTTGCTCGCCCGAACTGTAGCGCATTGCGTAAGACCAGAATACACGGAGCGGAGATGGATTGCGGCAGCTGGCGCAACGCGGTTCACTATCTGCCGGAACTTCTGGATACGTCGGTCGCGATCAGCAAAGAAGTTCGGCAATCACTTGATGCGGCCTGGCAATCGGCGGCCGAAGGCATGCTGGACCTCGATCTCGAAGATCGGTTGCGATTGGCGATTGAATCTCTCCTACCCACCGGGGAATGCCAACTCCCTCTAGTCTCGCAGCTCCTGGGCGTAAGTCCCCGCGTGATGCAATTGCGCCTGTCTGAGCGAGGGACCAGCTTCGAAACAATCCTCAGACGCAGTCGTGAGAGATTGGCAAAAGCGCATCTCCAGCATGGGAACATGAGCGTAACCGAACTGGCGCTAAATCTCAGCTACAAGGATACGTCTGCATTCAGTCGAGCGTTCAAGAGCTGGACTGGTGCTTCGCCACGCAATTGGCAGCAGTCCTCGAACTCTGCTTGAGTGGCTTTTGCAAATGCCATGTCACGTTGGCCATTGCTGTCACTCACGAAACCTGCGCCACTCCGAGTTCCGTTAGGTCGCGTTCCCTTACCGCTCGATCCGAAAGCGGTCTTTCCGCTTACGGCCCAAGGCCAGCCGGCTAACTCACTCTGCTGAACGACCGCTTTCCACCCCAAAAACAGTCATTCAAACCCGCCCGCCTTTCCAAACCACGCGGCCGATAATCTCGACCTCATCCGCCGCAACTTCAACCGGTGGGTAGGCGAGGTTCTGGCTGAGTAGCGCCAGCCGCCTTGCCCGACCACGAGTTCTCGATCCCCGGGCAATTGGTAGCGAATGCGACAGTCAGTGAAGTGACAAGCAGCACGCTGCCCTACCCGCGCATGGTGGTGACCTGTGTGTTGCTGCTGCTCGAAGATGCTTGATCAGTAGCCGAGCGCGGGATCGAAGATCGGGCCGATCGGCTCACCCTTCAGATACTTATCCAGATTGTCGAGGAAGCGATCAGCGGAGCGCTGAAACATCTTGTCCTGCGCGCGGCCAGACAGGTGCATGGTGATATGCGCATTGTCGAGCGCCCATAGCGGATGATCGGCGGGCAGTGGTTCTGGTGTCGTGACGTCCAGAAACGCTCCGCCGATTGTCTTGGCCGTGAGCGCGTCCACCAACGCGGGCTGATCGATCACCGCGCCGCGCGCGATGTTCACCAACACTGCGTCCGATTTCATTGCCGCCAGCTCTGCAGCACCGATCATGCCATCGGTTTCCGGCGTGGCGGGCACGGCAAGGATCACCCAGTCAAACTCGCCAAGCTTGTCGCGCCATTGGTCTGGTGTCAGCACACCTTCAGCTGGAGTGCGCCGCACCACGGTCACATCGACATCGAAGCCCTCAAGCCGCGGCTTGATCAGCTTCCCGATCGCGCCATAACCCAGCAGCAGCGCCTTCGATCCCGCCAGCTCGCGCTTGCCGGGGCTGTCGAGCAACCATTCGCGGCGTTCCTGCGCACGCACGACATCGCGATATCCCTTGGCGATATTGAGCATGCCCATCACGACATATTCGGCGATGGTCAGCGCATTGATGCCTGCGCCATTCGTAACGGTGATCCCGCGCTCGATCAGCACATCCATCGGCAGGAAATCGAGCCCTGCGTAGATCGAGTTGAGCCATTTGAGATTGGTCGCGGCGCGCAGCGTTTCGGCCATCGCGTCCTGCTCATACATGTCGAACCAGCCGATTTCGGCCTCGGGCACGGCCTTGAGAGCCTCTTCCTTGGTCATGAACCAGCGGACATCGAGCCCTTCGGGCAAACGCGGTTCGAGCAGCGGGCGGATCAGGCCGGATAGTGCGAGAATTGTCATGCCGCGCTTGTTAAATCGGCAGTTGCGGGAACGCTACCCCCACAATGGATGGCAGCATCAATCGAGCTTCCACTCCCAACCCAGCGGATCGCCATCCATCACTTCGACGCTCTTGGCCGCGAGTTCATCGCGGATGGCGTCGCTGGTGGCGAAGTCTTTCTCAGCACGCGCAGCCTTGCGGCGGGCGAGCGCGTCTTCGATCTCGGCCTCTGTGATCTGCGCATCCTTGGGCCGGATGCGTAGATCGGTGCGGGTGATCTTGAAGAGGTCCAGGCCAAGAACTGCGTCCATGTGCTCCACAACCGCGCGCTTGATCCCGGCATCAACCTTCTTGACCGCCAATGCATCTTCAAGCGCCGTCAATGCGATCGGGGTGTTGAGATCATCAGACATGGCCTCTTCGAATTTCGCAAGAGATGGGGCGAATTTGGGATGCTCCGCCATGGGCTGCGCGGGCGCATCCGCCAGCCGCTCAACCGCCATCACAATCCGCTTCAGCCGGGTCAGTGCGGCCTGCAGCCCTTCCCAGCTAAACTCCAGCTCGCTGCGATAATGCGCCTGCAGACACATCATGCGGTAGGCGAGCGGGTGATAGCCCTTATCGATCAGCAATTGCAGGCGCAGGAACTCGCCCGCGCTCTTCGACATCTTGCCCGATCTTTCGACCAAGAAGTTGTTGTGCATCCAAATCTTTGCGCCCGAATTGGTCGCTTCCGACAGGCCACCACAGCCGCAGAACGCCTGGTTCTGCGCGATTTCATTGGGGTGGTGGATCTCGCGGTGGTCAATCCCGCCGGTGTGAATGTCGAACGGGAAGCCGAGCAGCTTTTCCCCCATCACCGAGCATTCAAGATGCCAGCCGGGAGCGCCCTTACCCCATGGGGAATCCCATTCCATCTGCCGCTTCTCGCCAGCCGGCGTGTTGCGCCAGATCGCGAAGTCCTGAGGGTTGCGTTTGCCGTCGACCGTATCGATCCGGCCCTCTCCATCCTCGGTAACGGCCCGTGCAAGCCGCCCGTAATCTTCGATGGTTGAGACATCGAAATAGAGGCCGCTGTCTAGCTCGTAGCAGTGCTTGTCCGCGATGCTTTTCGCGAAATCGATCATCTCGTCGATGTAGTCCGTCGCGATCGACCATTTCGCTGGCTGACGGATATTGAGCGCCTTCACGTCCGCCCAATATGCCTGCGTATAATGCTGTGCGATGTCCCAGATGGATTGCGCCTTTTCAGCCGCCATCTTTTCCATCTTGTCCTCACCCGCATCGGCATCGTCAGTCAGATGGCCGACATCGGTGATATTGATGATGTGGGTGAGCTTGTAACCCTTCCAACTCAGCGTACGGCCCAGCACGTCGGCAAAGACATAGGCGCGCATATTGCCGATATGCGGATAGTTGTAGACCGTGGGGCCGCAGGTGTACACGCGCGCCTCACCCGGATGGACAGGCTGGAAGGTCTCCAGCTGGCGGGTCAGGCTGTTGAATAGTTGTAGCGGCGGCGTGTCAGTCATGTGGAGGCCTTTGCCGAGGCGCGCCGAAGCGGTCAACCGATCAGAAGCCGAGGAACTTGACCTGATCGTCTAGCCGCACACGTTCACGCTCGAAATTGTTCACTGGCGCGTCCGGATCGCGATAGCCGATCGCCATGCCGCAAAAGACCATATAGCGGTCATGATCAAGGCCCAGAAAATCGCGGATCGTCTTGGGGTAAAGCCCCATGAATTCCTGAAAACAGCTGTCGAGCCCTTCCTCGCGCAATAGCAGTGCCACCGTCTGCAGCCACATGCCGGTGTCAGACCATTGCGCTTCTTTCATCAGGCGCGGAAAATAACACAGCAGCAGCACGGGCGCGTCAAAACTGGTGACGTTGCGGCCCATCGCCGCCATGCGTCCCGCCTTGTCTTCGCGTGCAATGCCCATCGCGCCAAACATTCCGGAAGACACGGCATCCAGCCGTTTCTTGTACGTCTCTTCCTGACCCGGTGCGGTCCAATCATATTCGGGCTTTTGCGGGCCATCAGCCGCCAGCTTGGCCTGCAGTTCCTTTAGCGGCTCTCCGGTGAGGATGCTCGCTTCCCACGGCTGATAATTGCAGCCCGAGGCGGCCCAGCGCGCGGTATCCATCACGCGGCGGATCGTTTCGAGATCAACCGGCTTGTCTAAAAATTCTCGCACGCTGCGGCGGGATTTAACGGCTTCGGTAACGTTCATCTGCGTCCCTTCTCTTCCTCAAACAATTCCGCCAGCTGCTCGATAATCGTGCCGCCCAACTGTTCGACATCCATGATGGTCACCGCGCGGCGATAGTAACGCGTCACATCGTGGCCGATACCGATCGCGACGAGTTGCACCGGCGAAACGCGCTCGATCCAGTCGATCACTTTGCGCAAATGCGCCTCGAGATAGCCCGCGCTGTTCACGCTGAGCGTTGAATCATCGACCGGCGCACCATCCGAAATCACCATCAGGATGCGGCGATCCTCTCGCCGCGCCATCAGCCGGTTATGCGCCCACATCAGCGCTTCGCCGTCGATATTCTCTTTGAGCAAGCCCTCGCGCATCATCAGGCCGAGGTTGCGGCGCGCGCGGCGCCAAGGCTCGTCGGCTTTCTTGTAAATGATGTGCCGCAGATCATTCAGGCGACCAGGGTTTGGCGGCTTGCCATCGGCGAGCCATTGTTCACGGCTTTGCCCGCCTTTCCAGGCGCGGGTGGTAAATCCGAGGATTTCTGTCTTCACGCCCGAACGCTCAAGCGTGCGAGCCAGGATATCCGCGCTGATCGCGGCGATGCTGATCGGGCGCCCGCGCATCGAACCGGAATTGTCGATCAGCAAGGTCACGATGGTGTCCTTGAACTCGACATCCTTCTCGATCTTGTACGCCATCGACGTCCCGGGCGAGACAACCACGCGCGCCAACCGCGCAGCGTCGATCACACCGTCTTCCTGATCAAAATCCCAGCTGCGGTTCTGCTGCGCCATCAATCGGCGCTGAAGCCGGTTGGCAAGCCGTGTGACAATCCCTTGCAGCCCGGTCAGCTGGCTGTCGAGATAGGCGCGCAGACGGTCGAGCTCCTCTGCATCGCATAGTTCCTCGGCCGGAATTTCCTCATCATAAGCCTCGGTGTAGGATTTATAGTCGAGATCCATCGGAATCTCGCCTTGCGGCCGATTGGGGCGCACCGGCATCATGCCGTCGTCACCTTCTTCGCCCGGCTCGCCATCCTGCATTTCGGAATCGGACGACATTTCCGTGTCGCCTTCGCCGTCGGAATCGCCTTCGCTCATCTCGCCGGCCATTTCGGAGGACTGCGCGTCGCCTTCGCCTTGATCCTGATCGCCCTCCTCTTGCTCTTCCTGCCCCTCTTCGTCGTCGCCTTGATCGTTATCGGCTTCGTCAGGGGAATCGCTCGGCTGGGTCAGATCAAGGTGCTGCAGCATGTCGAGGCTGAGCGACTGGAAGGTTTCCTGATCGTCCAGCGAAGTCAGCAGGTTTTCAAAGTCATCACCGACCCGCCGTTCGATAAACTCGCGCACCAGCTCGACTCCGTGCTGCGCAGCCTCTGGCACGGCCTCGCCGGTCAGTTTTTCACGCAGCATCAGTGAAAGCGCGGTCTGCAGCGGCACATCTTCGCGAGTTTGCGCACGCGCAATCGGATCGGACAGTACGCGCATCTCGGTTGCGCTTTCGAGGTTCGCTTTTATTCCGCCGAAATTGTTCGCGCCCAGCGCTTCGTAGCGAACACGCTCAAACTCGTCATAGCAAGCCCGCGCGGTCGCTGCCGGCGGCGCGTTCTTGCTGTGCAGGTCGGCATCGTGATGGCGCAACTTCAGAGCAAAACTGTCTGCAAATCCGCGCGCTTCAGCGACCTGTTCCGGCGGCAAATCGCGCCCCGGCAAAGGCACGCGGAAATTATTGCCGCTGGCAGACGGGGAATCCGCACTCCAGGCAACTTCCACCTCCGCTTCACGTGCAATCGCGCGGCTGGCGCCGGTCAGCGCCTGCTTGAACTTATCGAGAGGTGTTTCTTCCGCCAAAGACGGCTCCGAACATTAAACTATTGATTGCCCGGTCGCTTGCCAGTCCTTCAGGAAGCCTTCAATCCCTTTATCTGTCAGGACGTGATTAAACAGCGCTTTGATCACCTTGGGCGGCGCAGTCATAACGTCGGCTCCAATCTTCGCACTTTGCAGCACATGGGTGACATGGCGCACACTTGCGACCAGGATTTCCGTGCCAAAATCGTAATTGTCGTAAATCAGACGGATATCTTCGATCAGCTCCATTCCATCAAAGCCATTGTCATCGTGGCGGCCGACAAAGGGGCTGATGAAGGTCGCACCGGCTTTCGCCGCGAGCAGAGCCTGATTGGCGCTGAAGCACAGCGTGACATTGACCATCGTGCCATCGCTGGTCAGCGCCTTGCAGGTCTTCAAACCATCAATCGTCAGCGGCACTTTGATACAGACATTGTCCGCGATCTTACGCAGGACTTCTGCCTCTGTCATCATGGTTTCATGATCCAGCGCGACGACTTCTGCAGAAACGGGCCCATCGGTGATCCCACAGATTTCCTTCGTCACCTCCATGAAATCTCGGCCCGACTTGGCGATCAGCGAGGGATTAGTGGTGACACCATCGAGCAGGCCGGTCGCGGCCAGTTCCTTGATGTCGTCAATTTCGGCTGTGTCGGCAAAGAACTTCATGGCTTGGCTCCGCATCATGGATTCGAATCGCTTATGCTCTAGCGCATGCTGGTGCCCCGCGGACAGTGCGCGCACCGCGAAAGCCACAGTTGGGGCGAATTCAGGATGGTTAACCCGGTGTTAGGCATAATCACCTAGACGCCGGGCGATGAACAAATGACCGTTGAGGAAAAGTGCGATAAAACCCGCAATTCTGCCAAAACTGATGCTTGGCCTGTCGCTCGCAGCGATGACCACTGCTGCGCATGCTACCGATGATGCCTTCGAAGTGTGGCTCAACCCTTCGATCGAGTATGATCTGTCGAAACATGACTCGATCGAGCTGGAAACGGCGCAACGATTTCGCAGCGCAAGCGACGGCAGAGCCGATACTTACTTCGTTCGGGCATGGCTGCACCATGATTTGAACGAAACCTTCACCCTCTCCGGCGCGCTTGAACAACGCGAGAATGACGGTGGCTTTGACGAAGTTCGGATGATCCAGCAGCTTTCAAGCAAACATGGCTTCATACGCACACGCGTTAGATTGGAAGAACGCTGGGTCGAAGATCAAAGCCGCATGGGCTTTCGCATCCGTCCGCGCTTGGGCGTTGTGGTACCCATCAACGATAGCGGCGACTGGAGCTTTAGGACCGATGCAGAACTGTTCCTTACCGTGCGCAGCACCAGCAAGGGCGGACAGGACGGCCTGACCGGCCTGCGAACGCAGTTCGGTGTGGCGCATGATGTGAATGACAAACTGTCGCTCAGCCTGACCTATCTGCGTCAGCAGGACTTCCACGACAATGCGCCAGATCGGGTCGGCCATGCACCGCTGATCGGGGTGTCCTACACGTTCTGATACGCGCGGCGGTACGCTTAGCCGTTCATATCGCGGGCATCCCCGCTTGTAGTTGATGGCATGAGAGGCCCATATTGGCAGGCTCTTATGCGACGTATCCGCCTTCTTGTTTTCAACCGTGCTTTGGGTGTGCTGGATTACCGCGTGCCCGAAGGGGTTGAGGTTGTGCCCGGCAATGTCGTTATCGCTCCGCTTGGCCCCCGCCAATTGACCGGCATAGTTTGGGAACCTGATCGGCTTGTTACTGATGAAGTACCCGATCACAAGCTTCGCCCGATTATTGAAGTCCTTCCGGTCCCGCCTCTCTCAAGCGCATTGCGCCGCTTGATAGAGTGGACAGCAGACTATTACTGTGCCCCGATGAACTCGGTCGCACGGATGGTAATTTCGTCCGGCGGCGCACTCAATGGCCCGGCCACCATGACCGAATATCGGCTGTCAGGCGGGATACCCGAAAGGATGACGCCGCAACGCGAGCAAGCGATCGAAGCGTTGCAAGGCGAGCAAGCAACAATTCGCGAGCTTGCAGGCATCGCAGGCGTATCCGAAGCTGTTCTGCGCGGGATGGTTGGGCAAGGGGTTATCGAGCCGGTCTCTGTCGCAATCGACCGTCCATTCCCGCCCGCCAACCCGGATCATGATGTACCTGATCTGTCACCCGACCAACGCGAAGTGGCAGACCGGCTGGTTCAAGCTGTGGAGGCCGAGGAATTTGCGCCTTTCCTGCTCGACGGGGTGACCGGATCGGGCAAGACCGAAACCTATTTCGAACCGGTCGCAGCGGCCATTCGCAAGGGCAAGCAAGTGCTGGTCCTGCTGCCTGAGATCGCGCTGACAGAGAATTTTCTCAATCGTTTCGAAGGACGCTTTGGCGCAGCGCCGGTGCAATGGCATTCATCGCTAAAGTCCACTGAACGACGTCGCGCATGGCGCGCGATTTCTGAGGGTTCGGCGCAAGTCGTGGTCGGCGCGCGATCGGCGTTGTTCCTGCCCTATGCCAATCTCGGCCTGATTGTGGTCGACGAGGCGCACGAAGTCAGCTTCAAACAGGATGACGGCGTGCGCTACAATGCGCGCGATGTCTCTGTAATGCGCGCGCGGTTTGAAGGCTTTCCCGTGGTGCTCGCCAGCGCAACGCCTGCCTTGGAAAGCCTGCAAATGGCCGAAAGCGGCATCTACGAAAAACTCGATCTGCCCAGCCGCTTTGGCGGGGCACAGCTTCCGCATATCGACACGATTGACCTGACTGAGGAACCGCCCGACCGGCAGCGCTGGCTCGCGCCGCGATTGGTCGAAGCGCTGGAAGATCGGCTTGCGAAGAAAGAGCAATCGCTGCTGTTCCTCAACCGGCGTGGCTATGCCCCGCTAACGCTATGCCGCAATTGCGGGTTCCGGTTTCAATGCACAAATTGCAGCGCGTGGCTGGTCGAGCATCGCCTGTCTCAGCGGCTGGCGTGCCATCATTGCGGACATGAGGAAACGCCGCCCGCGACTTGCCCCGAATGCGGCGAGCCCGATTGTCTGGTCGCTTGCGGGCCCGGGGTTGAACGGATTGCCGATGAAGTGCGCGAACTGTTTCCCGAAGCGCGCATCGCGGTCGCAACTTCGGATACGCTCAACTCACCTGAGAAAGCCGCCGAGTTCATCGCCGCGGCAGAGGCTGGTGCGATCGATATCATCATCGGTACGCAGCTGGTAACCAAGGGCTTTCACTTCCCCGAACTGACGCTGGTGGGCGTGGTCGATGCGGATCTGGGCCTGGAGGGCGGAGACTTACGCGCGGGCGAGCGCACCTATCAGCAAGTTTCCCAAGCCGCCGGACGCGCGGGACGCGGAGCAAAGCCGGGCGAAGTCCTAATCCAGACGCGCCATGTTGACGCGCCGGTTATCGCCGCATTGGCTGAAGGCAACCGGGACGCTTTCTATGAAGCCGAAACCGAAGCCCGGCGATATGTCGGCGCGCCGCCATTCGGGCGCTGGGCGGCGATTATCATCTCGTCTGAGGACGATGCGGAAGCCCGGCAAGCGGCAAACCGGCTGGGCGATATTCGCCCGCATGTGGACGATGTCGCAATCCTGGGCCCTGCCCCGGCTCCGCTCGCCATGCTGCGCGGGCGATACCGCCACCGCTTCCTCGTCAACGCGCGGCGCAGCGCAAACCTGCAAAAGGTCATAACGGAGTGGATCGCAACGCAGGAATTCCCGCCCGGCGTGCGCATCGGGATCGACATTGACCCCTACAGCTTTGTTTGAGGCACCAATCTCGTGCTCGCTCATTGAGTAGCTATGCCTCAACCGATCCTTGTCCCCATCCTCGGCGATCAGCTGACCCGCAATCTGGCCAGCCTTCGCGGACGCACGCAGGACGATACCGTCATCCTGATGATGGAGGTTTGGGACGAGGCGACCTACGTCAAACATCACAAGCAAAAGATCGCGCTGATATTCTCCGCGATGCGGCATTTTGCGGCCGAACTTCGGGAAGCCGGATGGACGGTCGATTACATAAAGCTGACCGATGCGGACAATTCGGGCAGCATCACCGGCGAAGTCGCGCGCGCAATCGGGCGCTATGATCCCCGCGCAATCCATGTGGTGGAAGCGAGCGAGTGGCGCGTGCACCAGATGCAGGACGAATGGCCAGACAAGTTCGTCTGTGACGTCGAGATTCTGCCCGATGACCGTTTCCTTTGCTCGCATGCCGAATTCGAGGCATGGGCCGAGGGTCGCAAGCATCTGACGATGGAGTATTTCTATCGCGAAATGCGCAAGAAAACCGGTTTTCTCATGCGCGGCGACGGCAAGCCTGTCGGCGGTGAATGGAATCTCGACAAGGAAAACCGCCAGCCTCCCAAAGACAGCATGGACCCGCCCGCACGGCCGAAATTCGAACCGGACGAAATTACACGCGAAGTGATCGAATTGGTCGAAGGCCAGTTTGGCAATCACTTTGGATCGCTGGAGCACTTCGAATGGCCCGTTACGCGCGCGCAGGCAGAGGAAGCCGCCGATGCCTTCTTCGCAGAACGGATCGAGAAATTCGGCCCTTATCAGGACGCGATGGTGCACGGGTCTGACGATCTCTACCACTCCATGCTGTCAACGAGCATCAACCTGGGCCTGCTCGACCCGCTGGAACTGTGCGAGCGTGCTCAGCAAGCCTATGAAGAAGACAATGCGCCGCTCAATTCGGTTGAAGGCTTCATCCGCCAGATCATTGGTTGGCGCGAGTATGTCCGCGGCTTCTACTGGCACTTCATGCCAGAACTGGAGAGCCGCAACGCACTGAACGCCCAGCGCGCCCTTCCCCAATTTTACTGGACCGGCGAAACCGACATGCGGTGCATGGCAGACAGCATTCGCTCTACGCGCGAAAACGCGCACGCACACCATATCCAGAGGCTGATGGTGCTCGGGAATTTCGCTCTGCTTGCCGGCATCAATCCACGCGATGTGCAGGACTGGTTTCTGGCGGTCTATGCCGATGCCTATGACTGGGTTGAGCTGCCCAATGTGGTTGGCATGATCCTGTATGCCGATGGCGGGAAGCTCGCGACAAAGCCTTATGCGGCGAGCGGAAATTACATCAACAAGATGTCCGATTACTGCAAGCAATGCCGCTATTCCGTGTCGAAGAAAACCGGCGAAGGTGCCTGCCCCTTCAACCCGCTCTATTGGCATTTCATGGACCGAAATCGCGACCAGCTGGAAAGCAATCACCGCATCGGGCGAATCTATTCGACCTGGGACCGGATGGGCGAAGAGAAACGGCGCGAATATCTTGATAGTGCGGAGAATTTCCTCGACTCTCTGCAGCCGGCCAGCAAAGGCTGGGCGCGCTACACCTAGGGAGAACCAGACATGCTGACCGTCCACCACCTGCGCATTTCGCAATCCGAACGTATCGTCTGGCTTTGCGAGGAGCTGGGGCTCGAATATGATCTGAAGCTCTATAACCGCGATCCCGAAACACGGCTTGCCCCACCCGAACTCAAAGCGCTCCATCCAATGGAAATTGCGCCTGTAATTGAGGATGGCGATCTCGTGCTGGGAGAAAGCGGGGCGATCATGGATTACATCGTCGGCAAATATGCGCCTGATACACAGCTGGTGCCCGGCCCCACCGACCCCGATTTTGCGCGCCACCTCTATTGGTATCACTTCGCCAATGCGACGCTGATGACCAATGGCATGATGATGATCGCGGTGAATGCAGTTCAAGCTGAAATGCCCCCGCCGCTGATGAAGCGCGTTACCAATGCCTGGGCCCATCTGGAAGCCACGCTTGGTGAAGCGGACTATTTCGGCGGATCAAATTTCACGACAGCCGACATCATGCTGGGATTCTCACTCACGACCGCGCGCGCGTTCAACGACATGAGCATCGATCACATGCCGAACCTGAAGGCTTATCTTAAGCGTATCGGCGCGCGCGATGCCTACCAGCGTGCGATGGCGAAATGCGAGCCGGGTTTCCCGCCCAAGCTGGACTGACTCTTCGCACTTGCAAAATAACGCAAGCCAAGTGGAGCAATTGTCGCTATAGGGCGCGGCACGGGCGTTTGCGGCATTGGCCGTCGCCCGTTTGAGATGAGTGCAAAGAGCGCGTTATTCTCATGCCTCTCTCCCTCCGCGCGAACTCCTGCGCCGTTACCCAAGTGAAATACCATGTCTTTTGAATCCCTACCACCGATCCTGGGCGAGGCTCTGGCCGAGCGCGGCTATTCTGCACCCACCCCTGTTCAGGCCGCTACCATCGCACCCGATGCCGCGGGACGCGACTTGATCGTTTCTGCGCAGACCGGCTCTGGCAAAACGGTCGCGTTTGGACTGGCACTTGCGCCCGAACTGCTCGGAGAGATTCGCGGGACACCGTTGACCGAACGCCCATTGGCGCTCGTCATCGCGCCGACACGCGAACTGGCCCTGCAAGTCAGCCGCGAACTCGGCTGGCTCTATGAAAAGGCCGGCCTGCGCATTGCAAACTGTGTGGGCGGAATGGATGCGAGCAAAGAACGCCGCGCGCTTCGTTCCGGCCCAGCCATTGTTGTTGGTACGCCGGGCCGCTTGCGCGACCATCTGGAGCGCGGCGCGCTAGACCTCTCTGCCCTGGTCGGGGTTGTGCTCGATGAAGCGGACGAGATGCTCGACATGGGCTTCCGCGACGACTTGGAAGAAATTCTCGATGCAACGCCGGATACGCGCCGCACGCTGCTGTTTTCGGCCACTATGCCGCGCGCGATTGTGCGGCTGGCAGAACGTTATCAGTCCAATGCGCTGCGCCTTTCTTTGGCGGGCGAAGATCGCGGACACGGTGACATCAGCTATCAGGCGATCACCGTTGGTCCGTCTGAAATCGAAAACGCCGTCGTCAACCTGCTGCGTTTTCATGAAGCGGAATCAGCGATCTGTTTCTGCGCAACGCGCGACAGCGTGCGGCGGCTGCATGCGACTTTGCAGAACCGCGGTTTCGGTGTGGTGGCGCTGTCAGGCGAACACTCCCAGCAAGAGCGCAATCAGGCATTACAAGCCATGCGCGACCGCCGCGCCCGCGTTTGCGTAGCAACAGACGTTGCCGCACGCGGCCTCGATTTGCCGACGCTTAGCCTAGTGATCCATGTCGAGACACCGCGCGATGCCGAAACGCTTCAGCACCGCTCTGGCCGGACAGGCCGGGCAGGCAAAAAAGGCACCGCTGCAATCATCGTGCCTTATAATCGCCGCAAGCGCGTGGAGAGCATGATGCGCGGTGCAAAGATCGAAGCGAAGTGGATGGATGCGCCGACCCCGGAGGCGGTCCACAAGAAAGATCACGCGCGGCTGATGGAAAAGCTGACTGCACCGGCTGAATATGAAGATGATGACCGTGCGATCGCAGCTGAATTGATGGAACGGCTTCCGGCAGAGGACATCGCCGCAGCACTTGTGCAAGCGCACCGCGCGAAGATGCCGCAACCTGAAGAGCTGCTCGCCAACACACCCGAAGCACGCGAAAAGGCCAAGGCCGAACGTCACCGCCCCGGTTTCGAGGATGTGGTCTGGTTCAAAATGGGCATAGGCCGCCGTCAGAATGCAGAGCCGCGTTGGTTGATGCCGCTGATCTGCCGGCGTGGACATGTTACGCGCAATGAAATCGGCGCGATCCGGGTTGGCCCGAACGAGAGCTGGTTCCAGATCCCTCGCGCAATCGCACCAAAGTTTGCGGACACCTTGAAACGTACCGAAGCGAGCGAAGACGAGCAGGATGCGATCCTGATCGAGGAATCCGCTGAAGGGCCGCGGGTGGAAGCGCGCAATAACCGCAAGCATGGCGCGCCGAATGTGCGAGCCAAGCCTTTCCGCAAGGGGCCCGGTGGGAAGGCCCCCGGTGGTAAGGGTGATGGCGGCAAGCCTCGCTTCAAAGACAAGCGCGACAGGAAGGATACGCCGCGCTCTGGCGGCGAAGGCAGAAGCGACCCATTCACCGGCAAGCCATCTTCGGGAAAACCCAAATCAGGTTTCAAAGGCAAGGGTGCGGGCAAGCCCAAAGGCAAGCGCGCCGGGCCTAAACAAAAATAGGCTTCGGCTTCGGAGACTGCTCCGACATGAGGTCCGGATTTCGAGGGAACTCTCTCCTACACAGCGCGAACTGGCGATAAGGGCGAAGACTCTTTCAAAGTGTTGATAATACAGTCAAATCGCCTTTCGCAGAACCGAACAGGTTTCGCGCCTGAACTGTATTCCATGTGTTCCGTGCTGTTGGAATAGTGGAGCGGTTTGCTCCAGTTCTCCCTAGAGTGCACGCTCATAGAGGTTAAGCAACTCGGCCCAGGCTCGTTCCGCTTCCGCTTCGGTATAGGCGGGGCTATCGGGCACGCACCAACCGTGGTCACCGGCAAAGACTTCAACCGTCGCATCGCGTCCGGCAGCCGCAGCGGCCTCGCGCAGTGTGTCTTTCTCTTCCGGTGCTTCAGCATCGTCATCCTGCGCAATCGCGATAAGCAGGCTTGCGTCCATCTGGCCAAACAGTCTGTGCGGGCTATTTGGGTTGCCTTCACGCACCAGCCCGCCCCCGTGGAAGCTGGCTGCGGCCTTTACGCGAGATGGGACAGCGGCGGCGCTCCACATTGTGAAGGGGCCGCCCATGCAATAGCCCTGCGTTCCGATGCCGCGTTCGCTGTCGACTTCCGCACTGCTGTCAAGGAAGGCAACGGTAGCGTTTGCGTCGCGCATGATTGCATCCGCATCCAACTTCCCGCGCATTTCACGGGCGCGTCCCCAGCCGCCATTTCCCGCAAAGTCGGCGAAATCCTTCCAAATGGGGGCTGGCGTATCGCGGTAATACTGGTTCACCACGAGCGCTGTGTATCCGCGGTCAGCCAACCGCCGGGCCATGGCTTTCTTGCTCTCTCTCAAACCAGCGATATCGGGCCAGATTATTACGGCAGGTGCAGGGCCCGATGTGGGGGAGACAAGCCAGCCATCCATCGTACCATCGTCGGTGACGAAACTGACCGCCTGCTCGGTCCACGCGGGGAATCCTGGCGAAGACACAGTCTCTACCTGATCTTGGGCCATGCCATTGCCAGGAGCGCAGGCCGCGACCGCCGCAGTGGCGCCAAGCACACCAAATTCGCGCCGTGTCAGCCCTTCGCGAGCCCAACGGGTGATCTTTTCTTCATCGCACATAACTCTGGCTCCGCTGTTCGAGAAACTCTCTTACATTGCCAACGGAGAAAACCAGCAAAAGGTTTCAATCATTGCGCTCGCGCTTCAGAAGTTCGGCCTTGATCTCGGGTCCATAGGCATAGCCGCCCACGCCTCCGCTCGCCGGCACAACGCGGTGGCAAGGGATCAGCACCGCAATGTTGTTTGCGCCATTCGCGCTACCGACGGCACGGCTCGCCTTGGGATTGCCCAGCATCGCCGCTTGATCGCCATAACTGCGCGTTTCACCAGCCGGGATCTGCCGCAAAGCCTGCCAGCAGCGCTGCTGGAACGCGGTGCCCTTCACATCCAGGGGGATGTGCGAATTGTCGAGCGTAGGGTCTTCTACGGCAGCGATAACCTGCTCAAAAAGTTCGCGAAATGCATCACCACCGCCGATCAGTTCCGCGTTTGGGAAGCGGGCGCGCAACTCCTCTTCACCCTTGTTGAAGCTTAGACAGCACACACCCTTGTCGGTTGCAGCGACAAGCATGGGCGCAATCGACGTTGTGACCACTGTCCAATGGATCACACGGCCCGCACCGCCGTTTTTCCAGTCGCTGGCGGTTATGCCCATCTTGCCTTCCACTCCTTCATAAAATCGGCTCGGCGCTTCGTATCCGGCATCGTAAATCGCATCGCTGACCCGGTTTGCGCCGATCAAGGCATCCTTGGCTCGTTCTTCGCGCAATGCCCTTGCATAGGCTGCCGGCGACAGTCCGGTCGCCCGCTTGAACACCCGTTGGAAATGTGTGGGCGAATAGCCGGTGATGGTCGCAAGCTCGTCCAGCGTCGGCGCGCCCTCCGACGCTTTGATCTCTTCAATCGCGGCCAGCACCGCTGCTTCATCGCGGCCGACATCGTCAGGCAGGCATCGCTTGCAAGCGCGAAGCCCCGCCGCCCGTGCTTCTTCACCAGTGGCATAAAAGCGCACGTTCTTGCGGTCCGGATGCCGCGCAGCGCAGCTGGGCCGGCAATAGATGCCGGTGGTCAGCACGCCGGTTACAAAGCGGCCATCAAATGCGCGGTCCCGCCGCATAACAGCGGACCATGCGGTTTCGTTAGGGATCAATTCATCGGTCATGTTCAGATTAATAGGGTAATGCGCCATTCACTGCATCCCGAAGCTTGCGATCAAAGCCCGCCCGCGTCAAATATGGCGTCTATGGGTCGGATAATCACTCTCTTTGCCGCTTTGATTGCGCTGCTCACGCCACATATCGCGCTGGCCGATGGTGCAGATATTGACGCCGCCGCACGCGGTGTGGTGCGCGTGGTCATCGTCGGCAGCGACGGACGCGAAGTCTATCCGGTCAGCCATGGCTCTGGCTTTGCGGTCTCCCCGACGCGGATCGTCACCAATGCGCATGTCATTCGCGAAGCATTGCAGGATGACACATTGCGAATTGGCGTAGTCCCATCCGAGGGTGACGACGCAGCCTATGCCCGCGCCATATCCGTCAGCCCGCGCAACGATCTGGCACTGATCGAGATTATCGACAATGCCATGCGCCTGCCGCCGCTTACCATCTCCGGCAGTCTTGTCGGCGACATGGGTGAAGTTTCAGCCGTTGGTTATCCGATGAATGTCGATCGTGCCCAGGGACTGGAGATTAGTGACATTTTCCTTGCGCAACCGCCGGTGAAAAGCCGCGGCTTCCTGTCTGGCGCGCGGCCCAGCCGCCAATTTGACACGATACTGCACACCGCGCCGATCGCGCGCGGCAACTCGGGCGGGCCGCTGCTCGACAGTTGCGGCGGGGTGTTAGGCGTGAACAGCTTTGGCGCGGATTCGGATGGGTCGGATGCCGAGTTCTACTTCGCTGTATCGATCCGCGAACTGCTGCCTTTCCTGCGCGAGAACGACGTCGAACCGAGCGTCAATGCATTGCCTTGCCGCAGCATCGACGAGGTTGAAGCGTCGGAGCGCACGCGGATCGAGCAGCAACGCGAGGAAGCCCGCGAACGGATCGAAGCGCGCAAAGCCGAACTGCGCGAACGCCGCGACCGCGCCCAACTGGAAGCTCAGCTGTCTGTGCAAAGCGAGCGCGAGAATGCGATGGCTGCTGCGCTGATCCTGTTGATGATCGCAATTGGCGCGGGCTATGTCGCGGCCAATGCGCGCGGAAAGGAAGGCGCTGAACGGCGCTTTATGATTGCAGCCGGTATCGCAGGCGTGGCTTTCATTGGCGCATTGATCCTGTGGATCAGCCGGCCAGGCATTGACGAGATTGACCGCCGAGTCGAGGCCGCACTCAACAAGGGCGAGAATGGCGAAGCGCCGCCCATCGCCTCAAATGCAAGCGAAGGCACGATGATCTGCACTCTGGTGCCCGAACGCAGCCGTGTTACCGGCGCGCGTACAGATGATGTCGAGTTTGACTGGGCTGCGGATGGCTGCGTCAACACACGCACGCAATATGGGCTCAACTCGGGCGAATGGACCCGCGTGCTTGTTCCGGACGATGAGGAAGTCGTTTCGGTCAATCGCTACGATCCGGCAACACGCACCTTCCTCAGCGAGCGCTATCTTCTGGGCCGGAATGATATGGCACAAGTGCGCGACATACGCGCCAACTATGAAGCGCCCAGATGCAGCGTCAGCGAGGCGGCGAACAGCCTTGGTGAGCGACAGCAAAGCGTGATCTCGTTGCTTCCTGCACGCCCGAACGAGCGGTTGGTATATTCCTGCGAGCCGCGTGCTACAGCGGGTGGTAGCGACCTGGCGGCCAGCGAGGAATGACTGCTTAAGCTGCCAGCGCTTCCCCGCTTAGCGTGATGCGGTGCATCTCGCGGCGGTGGCCCTGATAGTCATTCATCGCATTGTGCCACGTGGTGCGGTTGTCCCAGATCGCAATCGTGCCGGGCTTCCATTGCAGGCGACACTGATTGTCGTCGGTTAGCGCTGCATCGAGCAGCTTTTGCAGCAGCGGCAGACTCTCTTCTCGGGACTGACCGACAAAGTTGATCGTGAAACCGCCGTTGACATAAAGCATTTTGCGGCCGGTATGTGGATGGCGGATCACCACCGGATGCACTGCGCCGGTCTTCAGATCCTGCCCGCGCAAATTTTTGCCCATGTCGGTCTGCGCATAGATGCCGTCGGCCTTATATACATGATCAGCGGTATGGAACGCTTCCAACCCGTCAATCTCCTCTTTGATATCGTCGGGCAGAGCATCATAGGCCGCGCCCATATGCGCCCACAGCGTGTCCCCGCCCTGAGGAGGCAGCTCGCGCGCCACCAATACGGAACCCATCGCCGGGATCTGGTCATAGGAATGATCGGTATGCCAGGCGCCGCCAATATTGGTCTGCTCGTCGGCTTCCTTCTTGACGATAGCGATCTCGTTATACTCTTCCTGTAGCGGAAAATAATTGTTCACATCGATCCCGCCCCAACGCTTGCCAAAGCGAATGTGATCTTCGGGTGAGAACTCCTGATCGCGAAACACCGCCACGCCATGCTCATAGATGACCTGCTTGATCTCATCCATTTCAGAATCGCTGCATGTCGCCAGCGTAACACCTGAAATCTCGACCCCACATTTGGGCGCCATCGGCGTCAGTTTCATCGTCTCTCTCCCCTGCGAATTCCGCTGTTTCACCGGCTTCTGCAGAGTTACGCCAAATGAGTCCATAGATTCCCGCTCAATCGGGTTGCATCGCAGCATATGCGATGCTAGGCGCGCGCCAGCTTTGCCGGGGTGCTCCAACGCATCCGGAACGGTTTAAGCGTTGCATCGTTATTTTCGCAGATCCAATCGAGGACCTTCAGCGCGTGGATATTTCCGCCGGTATTCAGGCTAGCCTTGCAGGGCGTTACGCCTCAGCATTGTTCGACCTCGCTTCTGAAAGCGGGACAGTCACGGCCGTTGAGACGGACCTTGAAAAACTGTCTGCTGCGCTTTCCGAATCGAGCGACCTTCAGGCAGTCACAACCAACCCTGAATTGAGCCGCGCCGCGCAAGGCAGCGCGATTGCAGCGGTTGCCGATCACCTTGGCGTGAGCGGACTGACAAAGAATTTTCTTGGTGTTCTGGCTAGCAATCGCCGGCTGTCGGCGCTGGGCAACATGATCCGCGCTTTCCAGATGATTGCAGCGGCTCAGCGCGGGGAAGTGACTGCAGAAGTCACCACTGCGCATGCTCTGACAGATGGGCAGCTCTCAGCTCTGAACGACAAGTTGACGGCCCGCCAGGGTCGCGCAGTCAAAATCAACCCGAGTGTCGATCCGGATCTTCTGGGCGGACTCGTCGTCACCATTGGATCGCAGCGCATTGATGGCTCGATTCGTACCCGTTTGAATTCCCTAGCGCAGGCAATGAAGGCCTAAAGGACTAAAGACATGGAAATCCGCGCCGCAGAAATCTCCAAGGTCATCAAAGACCAGATCGCCAATTTCGGCACTGAAGCAGAAGTCAGCGAAGTTGGCTCCGTTCTCTCTGTGGGCGACGGTATCGCCCGCATCCACGGCCTCGACAATGTCCAGGCCGGTGAGATGGTTGAGTTCGCCAATGGCGTTCAGGGCATGGCTCTGAACCTTGAAGCAGACAACGTCGGTGTAGTTATCTTCGGCTCTGACGCAGAGATCAAAGAAGGTGACAGCGTCAAGCGCACCGAAACCATCGTGGACGTTCCGGTTGGCAAGGCTCTGCTGGGCCGCGTTGTTGACGCTCTGGGCAACCCGATTGACGGCAAGGGCCCGATCGAAACAACCGAGCGTAGCCGTGTCGAAGTGAAAGCGCCGGGCATCATCCCGCGCGAATCGGTTTCCGAGCCGGTGCAGTCGGGCCTGAAAGCCATCGACGCACTTGTTCCAGTTGGCCGCGGCCAGCGCGAGCTGATCATTGGTGACCGCCAGACCGGCAAGACCGCTGTCGCAATCGACACCTTCATCAACCAGAAGGGCCCGAACCAGAGCGACGACGAAAGCAAGAAGCTCTATTGCGTCTATGTAGCTGTCGGTCAGAAGCGTTCGACTGTTGCGCAGATTGTGAAGCAGCTCGAAGAAAACGGCGCGATGGAATACTCCATCGTGGTCGCTGCAACCGCTTCAGAGCCTGCACCACTGCAATATCTCGCACCGTACACCGGCTGCGCGATGGGCGAATTCTTCCGCGACAACGGCATGCACGCTGTGATCGTGTATGACGATCTATCGAAGCAGGCTGTTGCCTATCGTCAGATGTCGCTTCTGCTTCGTCGTCCTCCGGGCCGTGAAGCCTATCCAGGTGACGTTTTCTATCTCCACAGCCGCCTGCTTGAGCGCGCAGCGAAGATGAACAAGGATAATGGTGGCGGTTCACTGACAGCGCTGCCAATCATTGAAACGCAGGCAGGCGACGTGTCGGCCTACATTCCGACCAACGTGATCTCGATCACGGACGGCCAGATCTTCCTTGAAACCGACCTGTTCTTCCAGGGTATCCGCCCGGCGATTAACGTGGGTCTGTCGGTTAGCCGTGTTGGCGGCGCCGCCCAGACAAAGGCTATGAAGAAGGTTTCCGGTTCAATGAAACTGGACCTGGCGCAGTACCGCGAAATGGCGGCTTTTGCGCAGTTCGGTTCTGACCTTGATGCGTCGACACAGAAGCTGCTTAACCGCGGTGCACGCCTGACTGAACTGCTGAAGCAGCCGCAGTTCAGCCCGCTGCCGTTTGAAGAGCAAACCGTGTCGATCTTCGCTGGTACCAACGGATTCATCGATCCTGTCGATGTTGATCGCGTGACCGACTACGAAGAGCAAATGTTGGCTTACTTCCGCAGCGAGCACGCAGACATTCTTAAGGACATTCGCGAAAGCACGAAGTTCGAAGATGATGTGAAGGACCGCACGGTCAAGGCGCTCGAAGCCTTCGCCAAGCAGTTCGCTTAAGCCTGAGAGAGACTGACTAGGGAGCCACCATGGCCTCGCTTAAAGAACTCAAGGATCGGATCGGGTCGGTAAAATCGACTCAGAAGATCACCAAGGCCAAACAGATGGTCGCAGCGGCGAAATTGCGCCGTGCGCAGTCAGCTGCCGAAGCTGCACGCCCATACGCAGAGCGTCTGGCGGCGGTGATGGCATCGCTCGCGACCAAGGTTAGCGGCGATAGCGCGCCGAAACTGCTGGCTGGCACTGGTTCGAACCAGAAACACCTGCTGGTCGTGGTCAACACGGACAAGGGCCTGTGCGGCGGATTGAACTCGAACATCGTCAAGGAAGCCAAGCTTCAGGCGAAGAAGCTGATTGCTGAAGGCAAGGACGTTCAGTTCTATCTTGTTGGCAAGAAAGGCCGCGCACCGATCAAGCGTGATTATGCGAACAAGATCGCGAAGCATTTCGACACCTCGAACGTGAAGACGCCAGGATTCGAAGAAGCAGACGCGGTCGCAGACGAACTCATCGCGATGTTCGAAGATGGCGCGTTCGATGTTGCCCATCTTGTCGCCCCTACCTTCCAGTCTGCGCTGGTTCAGACTCCGACGACAGCACAATTGATCCCGGTTCCTTCTCCAGAGGAAGCAAGCGGCGGCGATGCAGTTGTTGAATATGAGCCAGGCGAAGAGGAAATCCTCGAGGAATTGCTGCCACGATACGTGAAGACGCAAATCTTCGGCGCACTGCTGGAACGTGAAGCATCCGAGCAAGGCGCTTCGATGACTGCGATGGACAACGCCACGCGTAACGCAGGCGACCTCATCAACAAGCTGACCATTCAGTACAACCGCAGCCGTCAGGCCGCGATTACCACTGAACTGATCGAAATTATCGCTGGCGCGGAAGCGCTTTAACAACAGGACGAAACAGTGAAGAAGATCATCCTCCCGCTTCTCCCCGTGTTCGCTCTCGCGGCTTGCGGTGAAGAACCCGCACCTGCGCCAGAAGCAGAAGCAGTTGTCGAAGCGCCGGTTGAACCCGCACTTCCAGCTCCAAATCAGGAAATTTTCTCAACCGTTTTCGCGGCGTCATGCCCGAACGCAAAGCCGGTTAACACCGCTGCCTGCCGTCGTGCAGGCATGGGCAGTGACGACGTGATTTGCGAGTACGGTTTGGGTGAAGACGAATACCTCCGCAATAAGGCAACCTTAACCGCAGGCGATGGCGAGTGGGTGTTGACCGACACTGAAACAGTTTGCGCCACCGGCGCGTAAGTATTTGACCAAGGCAGGACATAGAAAATGGCCACCGCACCTGTAATGAACAAGACAACCACTGGCAGAATTACCCAGGTCATCGGCGCTGTTGTCGACGTGACCTTCGAAGGCGAACTGCCCGCGATTCTCTCCGCGCTGGAGACGATGAACGGCGACAAGAAGCTGGTTCTAGAAGTTGCCCAGCACCTGGGTGAAAACACCGTTCGCACAATCGCGATGGACTCGACCGAAGGTCTTACTCGCGGTCAGGATGTATCCAGCACTGGCGCGCAGATTTCTGTGCCGGTTGGCCCGAAAACACTCGGCCGCATCATGAATGTGGTGGGCGAGCCGATTGACGAGCGCGGCCCGATTGGCGCTGAAAAGACCTCGCCAATTCACGCTGAAGCACCACTGTTCGTCGACCAGTCAACAGAGGCCGCCATCCTCGTGACCGGCATCAAGGTTATCGACCTTCTCGCTCCTTATGCAAAGGGCGGCAAGATCGGCCTGTTCGGCGGTGCCGGCGTGGGCAAGACAGTTCTGATTCAAGAGCTGATCAACAACATCGCAAAGGGTCACGGCGGCGTGTCCGTGTTTGCTGGCGTGGGTGAGCGTACCCGCGAAGGTAACGACCTTTATCACGAGTTCCTCGACGCAGGCGTTATTGCCAAGAATGATGCTGGCGAAGCCATCAGCGAAGGCTCTAAAGTGGCGCTGGTGTTCGGCCAGATGAACGAACCTCCTGGTGCGCGCGCACGTGTTGCTCTTTCGGGTCTGACCATGGCGGAATACTTCCGCGATGAGGAAGGCCAGGACGTTCTGTTCTTCGTCGACAACATCTTCCGCTTTACGCAGGCTGGTTCAGAAGTGTCCGCACTTCTCGGCCGTATCCCGTCGGCTGTGGGCTATCAGCCGACCCTGTCGACTGACATGGGTAACCTGCAAGAGCGTATTACTTCGACAACCAAGGGCTCGATTACCTCGGTTCAGGCAATTTACGTTCCTGCCGATGACTTGACCGACCCTGCGCCAGCAACTTCGTTTGCGCACTTGGATGCGACCACCACGCTGTCGCGTGCGATCTCCGAACTCGGCATTTATCCGGCGGTTGACCCGCTGGACTCAACCAGCCGCGTTCTTGAGCCGCGCGTTGTCGGCACCGAGCACTACGAGACTGCTCGCCGCGTTCAGGAAACGCTGCAGAAGTACAAATCGCTGCAAGACATCATCGCCATTCTCGGCATGGACGAGCTTTCGGAAGAAGATAAGCTGACCGTTGCGCGCGCGCGCAAGATCCAGCGCTTCCTGTCTCAGCCGTTCCACGTGGCCGAAGTCTTCACCAACATTCCGGGTCTGTTCGTACAGCTCGAAGATACGATCAAATCGTTCAAGGCTGTTGTTGATGGCGAATATGACCACCTGCCTGAAGCGGCCTTCTACATGGTTGGCGGCATCGATATGGCGGTCGAAAAAGCTAAGAAAATGGCTGAGGAAGCCTAAGCCGGGCCAAGGAAAAGACAATGGCACTGCACTTTGAACTCGTTACTCCGGCCAAGCTGGTCCGCTCGGAAGACGTCCATATGGTCGTCGTCCCCGGCACCGAAGGTGAATTCGGTGTACTGGAAGGCCATGCGCCTTTCATGTCGACCATCCGCGACGGTGCGGTTCAGGTTTACGCCAAGGAAGGCGTAGAACCTGAGTTGATCGAAGTGCGCGGCGGTTTCGCCGAAGTGGGCGAAAAAGGGCTGACAGTGTTGGCAGAAAAGATCGAAGAATAACCCTCCTCGACACAGATGAAATTGGAAAGGGCGGCCAATTGGTCGCCCTTTTTCGTTGGAATCTCCTTCACATTCGACGTTGCAACCGCCACATAACTATCGACGGAATTCCCCCAAAGGAGAGGATATTTGAAAATTGTTTCGACAATTGCCCTGGCAGGTGCACTTGCCATGACCACATCCCCGGCATTTGCAGATGGCCACGGCCACCACGAGCATGAGGCTGAAGCCGCCGAAGACGGTGTGCCTGGCCCTGAACAGGATCCCTATATCTGGCTGGAAGAAGCCCGCAGCGAAGAGGCGCTTGCCTGGGTACGGGCAGAGAACGAACGCACCTTGGCGCATATGGAAGCCGATCCGCGCTTCGAACAGCTTAAGAACGATGCTTTGGAAATCCTCGATAGCGAGGACCGCATTCCTTTCGTCTCCTTCCGCCCGGATGGCCTCTACAATTTCTGGCAGGACAAGGAAAACCCGAAGGGTCTACTTCGCCGGACAACTCTGGAAAGCTATCAAACCGATGATCCCGAATGGGAGATCATCCTTGACGTTGATGCCCTCGCAACGGCTGAAGGCATGGAATGGGTCTACAAAGGCTCATCCTGCCTGCCCCCGGCACTCAACAGATGCATGATTGCACTTTCGGATGGTGGCGAAGACGCGACTATACTGCGCGAATTTGACACCTCGTCGAAGGAGTTTGTCGAAGATGGATTTGTGCTGGATCAAAAGAGCCAGGGCGGCATCCAATGGGTCGATGAAGACACCATGCTCGTCACACGCAACTTCAGCGAAGAACTGCAGACCGAGAGCGAATATCCCTACACAACCCGCATCTGGACACGTGGCGCATCAATTGAGGATGCGCCGGAAATCTTCCGCGGAGAGAAGACCGATGTATCTTCGGGCGCCTATCTGCTTCGCGACAATGACGCGACGGTGCATGCCCGGATCGCGTATAGATCAGTCAGCTTCCATGAGGTCGAATACTACGTCGAGAAAGATGGCGAGTGGCTACGCCTTGATATTCCACTCAAAACATCGCCCTACGGCATTGTGGACGGCCACATTCTCTATTCGACCGATGTCGATTGGGAGGTTGATGGCCAAACCTTCCCGGCGGACAGCTTGATCGCGGTCGATCTGGAAGAATGGAAAGCCGATCCAAACGGCGCGAAGAAAACGCTGGTATGGGCTCCCGCTGAACGCCAGACGAAACGCGGCGGCGCTATCACGGGCAATTCGCTATTCGTGGGCATGCTCGACAATGTCGTTGGCAAGGTCGTCCAATTCGATTTCGAAGATGGCGCGTGGGTCAGCAAGCAGGTTGATCTGCCAGACAATGCAACCGTAGGCATTGCGGCATCGTCTTCTGAAACCGACCAGATCATGTTCACGGTTACGGATTTCCTCAATCCTACCACGCTGTATTATTCGGACGGCGGCACTCCACTGGCGCTCAAGCAGTCACCCAGCCGATTTGACAAGGCGGGTATGGAAGTCGAGCAGCACGAGGCCACGAGCGCTGACGGGACCAAGATTCCTTATTTCATCGTCAAGCCAGAAGGTATGGAGATGGACGGCATCACAGCAACGCTGATGACCGGTTATGGAGGCTTCCAGGTTCCGCGCCTGCCCGGCTACCTTGGCACGACAGGCAAGCTGTGGCTTGAAAATGGCGGGGCCTATGTGCTGGCAAACCTGCGCGGGGGCGGTGAATTCGGCCCCGGCTGGCACCAGACCGCGATCCGCGAGAACAAGCAACGCACATGGGATGACTTTATCGCTGTCGGTCAGGATCTGGTCGACAAGGGCTTCACCTCGCCTCAGCACCTCGGCATTCAGGGAGGCAGCCAAGGCGGATTGCTGGTCGGAACCGCCTTCACACAGCGCCCTGACCTGTTCGGCGGCGCAATCGTGCAGATCCCATTGTTCGATATGCTGCGCTATCACCTGATCGGGCGCGGCGCCTCGTGGATCGGCGAATATGGCGATCCACGCATTCCAGAGCAACGCGCATGGATCGGGGGTTACTCTCCCTATCAGAAGATCGTCGAAGGCGTGGACTACCCCACTCCGTTCCTATGGGCATCGACGGCAGATGACCGCACCCATCCTGCGCACGCGCGCAAGGGTGCAGCCAAGCTGAAGGAATTGGGCCAGCCTTACTTCTACTTCGAAGACATGACTGGCGGGCACTCGGGCGGCGTCGATAATGAACAACGCGCGAAGCTACAGGCGCTGCAATATGTCTATCTCATGCAACAGCTGATGGACAGTGGTGACGGCGAGTAAGTTACTGAAAAACAAATGCATAAGGGCGGCCTGTTCGGGTCGCCCTTTTCATTTGGGGGTTACTCGGCAACCGGAATCAGCACCTCGTTACGACGATATTGGGGCGGCACCATCGGGCTGTCATAAAAGGCATATTCAGGCGCGCCGATCGCTTCGATATCCTTCTCATTCATCCATTCGCGCAGAATGACCTCGGCCCGTTCCAAATTGCGGCTGCTCGAGGCGCCGGCAAACCGAACCACAGCCATCCTGCGCGCAGGAACTTCGGACAACGTGATGTCCTCTGCCGCTTCTGGCAGTGTCTCCAAGGTGTATTTGCGGGGCATCACGAACCGCGTGCGCCATGCCCCCTCTTGGCCGGGATCCTGCATCACAGGTGATGTCATCGCGATCTCTTCGGTTTGATCGACGATAACCGGAGAAGTCATGGCGATAGCTTCGCTCTGATCATCGCCCTGGTCGCGGCGAGGCCGTTCTTGAGCGAAAATGTAAGCGGCAAGGCGGCGGAAACCCGCATTCAGCGCTCTGCCCCGTTCGCCGCGATGGGTGACTTCAGCGACCAGCATAGGCTCATACTGACGAACCTCAAATCGATCCTCTTCAACCAGCGCTTGATACGCTGGCTGCTCCTCATCCTCCTGAGCGTGGGCGGGCGCAAAGACGAGCCCCGCGGCTGCAGCTCCAGCCAATGCCAAGAACACTTTCCCGAATGCCATACGAATCCCCTTCGTCTTGAGATTTCAAGCGAATGAGAAGCGTATTGGTTCCATCTTTGCACTGACCCGTCAGCTAACCCGGATAACCTTGCGCGGTTCGTCGCATAAGCAGCACCGATCGAGTGTTTAACTCAAAAAGAACCATCTTTCGAAAGTCCGAATTAACTCAGAAAATCCACGATTTGTTTCCGCGGGGGTTATGGTTTTGTTGGAGAAAGTCGATGGTATACGCCCCAAATGAGAATGTGACTGACGCAATCAAGCGTGCCGGTCTGCCTCGGAATCACGATATTCACTGGTCCAAAGCGCGCAAGGAAGAGGTTGTGCAAGCCGTACGAGAGAAGCTGATAAGCTTCGACGAAGCGCGGTGGCGCTATCTGCTGAGTCACGCGAGTTCCGCCAGTGGGAACAGCAGGTGGATGCCCGCCACGCACAGAAGGTCACTCCAAAACAACCGCTGGAGCTGCGCAATCGCGAGCTGGCCAGAGGCGGAGAGTTGGAAGAAGCCTGAGGTTTAGTCCGACAGGGTCGCAGCTACCAAGGGTCGCAACCCGTATCGTCACGCTAGCCGCCTGATCGAACGCACTATTTCCTGGTCGGTGCGTGAAAGTCAGGCGGCTTGGAGCTGACCCAATTCACGAATTTGGCAATCTCCGGATGGGCGCGGATCGCCCCCTGATCTGCGCCCATTCTTGCAAGTTCGGCATTGGTAAAGTTCGCGTGGATCGCCTTGTGGCAGATCGGATGGATAGCCACAGTTTCGCGGCCCTTCTTCGCCTTCGGAACCGTGTGGTGCCACTGCATAAGCGTTTCGAACGGACGTTCGCACAACCAGCAGGTGAGGCAAGCGGCTTCGCTCACACGCGCCTCAATCTTTCTTCGCCGCTTTCTTCTTCTTCATCGCGTCGTGAAACCGGTCCGCCCAGCCGGGCTTCACGATCTGCTCTCCACGCACCATGCGCAGGTCCCCGTCGCCAACGTCACGGCTGACCGCGCTGCCCGCAGCCACAATGGCATCCGCACCGATCTTTACCGGCGCGATAAGCGAACTGTTCGATCCAATGAAGGCGCGCGGGCCAATCTCGGTCTTGTATTTGAAATAGCCGTCGTAATTACAGGTAATGGTGCCCGCACCGATATTGGCGTTTTCGCCCACTGTTGCATCACCCAGATAGGTGAGGTGGCTGGCCTTTGCCCCGGGGCCGAGCGTCGCTTTCTTCATCTCCACGAAATTGCCGACAAAGGCATTCTCTTCCAGCACTGCCCCCGGGCGCAGCCGAGCAAAGGGGCCGACTTGCGCGCGCGTACCTATATTCGCGCCTTCGATATGGCTGAAGCTCTTGATCCATGCCCCATCGGCGACCGTAACGCCCGGACCGAATACGACATTAGGCTCAACCATAACGTCGCGGCCCAGCCGGGTGTCATGGCTGAAGAAGACGGTTTCGGGCGCGACCAGCGTTGCGCCATCGGCCAGCGCGGCTTCACGGCGCGCAGCTTGCCACGCAGCTTCGGCAGCAGCCAATTCGCCGCGGCTGTTGATCCCGGTTACTTCGCTCGGATCATCGCATACCACCACCGCGCAAGCCCGGCCGTCTCCGATCGCGATATTGACGATATCAGGCAGGTAGTATTCACTCTGCGCATTGTCATTGCTGACCCGCGCGAGCAGCGCGAACAGATCTTCGCTCCTGGCGGCGAGTAGGCCAGAGTTACACAGACTGCAGGCACGCTCTTCCTCGCTAGCATCCTTGAATTCGATCATTTTGGATATGCTGCCAGCATTGTTGGCAATGACGCGGCCATAATGCCCTGGATCGGCGGGCTCGAAGCCCAAAACCACACAAGCGGGCTCATCTGCGCCATGCAGACGCTCCAGCATCGAGCGCATTGTTTCTGCGCGAACGAATGGGACATCTCCGTAAAGCACCAGCACATCACCGCTAAAGCCGGTGAGCGTATCCTGCGCATTCTGCACAGCATGGCCTGTGCCCAGTTGTGGCTCCTGCGGGACGGTTTCAGCCCGACCTCCAACCGCCCGCGCAATCTGATCTGCCTTGTCGCCGACCACGACGACGGTCTGTTTCGGTGCCAGCTCGTCCAGCGATGCAAGCAGATGGTCAAGCATCGCCCGTCCAGCAATCGGGTGCAGCACCTTGTGCAGGTCGCTCTTCATTCGTGTGCCCTTGCCCGCAGCAAGAACGATCGCAGCTAAATCACTCATATGAGCGATATGGCACCAAACGCTTGCGGTTTGAAGAACCATCCTCCACGGCGCGGTGCATGACTGATTTTCCCTTTGATGGTGTCGGGTTCGATCTCGACGGGACCTTGCTCGACACATTTCGTGATTTGGGCGCAGCGGTGAACCATGCGCTCAAGCTAGGCGGCATGAAACCCGTGCCCGTGGACAGTTCGAAAGACCTGATCGGCGGTGGGGCAAAGATCATGCTGGCAAAGGCGGTCGAGGGACAGGGCGGTATGCCCGAAGACGATTTCCGCGCGCTCTATAAGGAGATGCTGCGATATTATGCGGAGCACAACGCGGTCTATACAGCTCCATACCCACATGCCGAAAGCGTGCTTGATGAACTCACGATGCGCGGTGTCAAAATGGCGGTGGTGACCAACAAGTTTGAAGAGTTTGCGACCAAGGTGCTGACAGAGCTTGGTCTGGCTCACCACTTCGTAGGGATCATTGGCGGGGATTCGATGGGGCGCGGTGAGGATGGCAAGTTTCTCGCCAAACCTGCACCTGATCCGGTGATTGAAGCCCGGAAAAGATGCGAAGCGCAACGTTTCGTATTTGTCGGCGACTCGACCTATGATGTAAAAGCCGCGCAAGGAGCGGGTGTACCGGTTGTCGCTGCAGCCTACGGCTATTGCGATCTGCCGGCACAGGATCTGGGCGCGGATGCGGTTATTGATTCGCTCAAAGCGCTGATTCCGGCTCTGGAAGCGCTCTGAGACGCACGATTGCCGCTACGGAATACAGCCTCGCTGCAACCGCCTGTTGCAACGCAGCAAAGAAAGTGCCACGCAGGCCGCATATTACGTAAACGGAAGGCCTGAGGCGGCCGGATAAGCAGGAGAGGATCCCCCATGAGCATCAACTTCAAGGACAAAGTAGCCATTGTAACCGGCGCTGGCGGCGGTCTGGGCCGTGAGTATGCGCTGGAACTGGCACGTCGCGGTGCGAAGGTCGTGGTGAATGACCTTGGCGGTTCGCGGGATGGCACAGGCCATTCGGACATGGCGCTGAAAGTGGTCGAGGAAATCGAGGCCATGGGCGGCGAAGCCATGTCGAACGGCGGTTCTGTCACTGAATACGAACAGATGGAAAAGATGGTCGCCGACGCCAAACAGAAATGGGGCGGCGTGCATGTCTTGATCAACAATGCCGGTGTGCTTCGCGATAAGACCTTCGCAAAGATGAGCCCGGAAGATTTTGAGTTTGTGTTGAAGGTACACCTGACCGGCTCAGCGTTCGTCACCAAGGCATGCTGGGAAACCTTCCGTGAGCAAGCCTATGGCCGTATCTTGATGACAGCATCGTCGACCGGCCTGTTCGGCAACTTTGGCCAGGCTAACTATGGCGCAGCGAAACTGGGTCTGGCTGGCCTCACCAAGACGCTTCAGCTTGAAGGCGCGAAGTACAACATTCGCGTGAACACGCTGTCGCCGGTTGCGGGTACACGCATGACGGAAGACCTTTTCCCGGAAGAAGCATTCAAGCTATTCGATCCGGTCAACGTTGTTCCTGCTGCGCTGTTCCTGGTCAGCGAAGATTCGCCCACCAACGCAATCGTTGGCGCGGGCGCAGGCGGCTATCACAGCAGCTGGACCGTTATGAATGATGCGGTTTGGCTCAAGGAAGAAGACCGCACAGTCGAAGGCTTTGCCGCGAACTGGGACAAGATCAGCGAATTCTCGAACCTCACTGCCCCGCAATCGGGCAGCGAACAGAGCGGTAATATCCTGAAAGCGATGCAGAAAGTGCTTGGCGCAGACGCCGCACCGTCCAGCGCACGCGGATAATTCTCGCTGTAGAGCTGAATGTTGCGCTGACTGCGCTGGTAATCGGCTCTGCCCTGCTCACACTGTCGGCGTTCTGGACTCCGATCCGCTGGGCCGTTGTCCAGCCTCTGCCGCAGGATCTTCAGGCCCGTCTGCCGATAACAGCAGCGGCAACGTAATACTCGATAACTTCGAGTTGGACCGGAAAGGGCTCGTGCCTAGGCGCGGGCCCTTTTTCCTTAAGGCTTAGATATCGATTGCCCTCACCAGCCGCCGTTCGATCGGCGCCAGCACGCCGGCCAGCTCGTGCCCGCGCTTTAATACCTGGCCTTGTTCGCCAAACAGCGCCCACATGCCTTGTTTGCCGCGCAAGGCAGGGCGTTTCTCGATCCGTGTTTGAGGTTGCTCGGCTGTGCGCCGAAAGGCCGCAAACACCGCTACGTCCTTGGTGAAATCCATCGCATAGTCACGCCATTCACCGGCCGCGACCATTCGGCCATAGAGATCGAGAATGCGTTGTAATTCTTCGCGGTCAAATGCAATCTGGTTTGGAGCACGTCCGGGAAACGCGACGACTGATCCAGCCATCCCCGAACGCATACGAGAATTCATCAATCGTCAGTCCCGCTGCGTTGTGGGGGCACATTGAGCTCGTGTTCGGCCTTCAATGCTTCGATCTCTGCTTTCAGGACTTTCAATTCAACTTCCAGCTTTTCGATGCAATCGATGCGATTGCCTTCAGCATCTTCGCATTCCGGCGTAATGCCATAAGGAACAAACTCGCGCATCCATTCCTCGGCCGGGATCAGGGTCGAGCGTGCCTTGAACCCCACCATGGTTGCTCCCGCAGGGACATCTTCCACAACAACTGCATTTGCACCGACGCGTGCACGCTCACCCAAGGTGATCGGACCGATGATTTGCGCGCCCGAACCGATGATGACATTGTCCCCGATGGTGGGATGGCGCTTGCCCCCCACGCCGTTGGTCGGGTTTGTCCCACCTAATGTCACATTCTGGTAGATCGTGACATTGTCACCGATTTGCGCTGTTTCTCCAACCACCGTGAAACCGTGATCGATAAAGAAATTCTTCCCGATTTCCGCCCCGGGGTGAATATCGATTGCTGTCAGAAATCGCGAAAAATGGTTCACGAACCGCGCTAGAAAATAAAGCTTGGCTTCGTACAACCAATGCGCGACGCGGTGGAGCCCCAGCGCCCAAACACCTGGATAAAAAAGGATTTCCCAACGCGAACGCGGTGACGGATCGCGCGCCTTGACTGAGTCCAGATAGCCTTTGAGCTGGTCGAACATATTCAAATACTCCCACCAAACAGCCTTTAAAGCAAGCGTGCCTGCTCCGGGCCCCGTGTGCCTTCTAATGCGTCCCGCCACAGCGACATGGTGGCAGGGGCTTTGCGTTCAAGGCTCAAACGATCAATTGCAACCACGAGTCGCTCAATTCCCGCGAAGCTGCGCTCCGCCCGTGGAACCAGATAATCGACAGCTCCATCAGCCAGTGCAAGCCCGCGCTGAACAGCGATCGCTTCGATCAGATGCGCCGCCATATCGTCATCCGGCACACCAATCTCAAGCTGCAACGAACCACTCAGGCGGGATTTCAAATCGGGCAATGTGATGTCCCACGGCTGGCGATTTGAAATCAATAGAAGCGGCTCACCCGATTCCTGCGCGCGGTTCCAACGGTGGAAAAGTTCCGCTTCATCCCAGGCGTCAGCACCATCGACTACCGCTATGCCCTGCCCCAGCGCCCATTTGCCGAACAGGCTTTTTCCGGAACGTTCAGGTCCGGTGAGGACCGCCGTGTTGAAGGGCCAGCGCTCGGGCTTCAATAGCGCTTCATAGGCCGCCTTATTGGCGTTCCCAATCACTATGCGAGAAGGGTCGCCTGAACCGGAAAGTGATAATGGAAGCGCAATCTGTGACGGCATGGTGGGGCTCTTTCGAACCTATCGACTGATTGCGAGCGCGTCTGCGCCTTGCGTCACATTATAGCCGCGCTCTCGCAGGCCCTGCGCCAATGCATCAAGCGATCCGCCAAAGCTGACACGCATGACCGAAGTGCCGCCAAACGCGAGGCTGGTTGTTGCCGCTCCGCGAACGCCGGGCACACTGCGCACCGCAGCCAATGTCGCGTCGATCGAGGCCGCATCGGGGCTGCCAAATTGGACGACATAGGAACTGACGATTGCGGGTTCGGTCGCGTTCGGCGCGACTGCGGGAGCTGTCGGATCCAGCTCTCCGGCTGTAATGGCCGCTTCTCGGCTTTGGATCGCTCGCCCGATTTCGATCAGCCGTGCCAAAGCGGGATCCATCTCAGCCGTCGTACTGATGTTCAAAGTCGGGTCTGGCCGCAATACACCTGCGGCCAAAGCTGCTTCGAAAATGCTGTCCATACGTGACACTGCTTCAGATAGCATTTCGGGCAGTTCCGCCGGCGATACCGCGTCCATGGTAAAACTGTCGAGATAGCGGTTATCCGGGCCGTAGCGCGCAGTGAACGTCCCCTCTACGGGCCCGCCCGGGTAAGAATACTCAAGCCGCGCGACCGGCACGAGCACATCGGCGGCTGCAAATTGATCGAGGATCACGCGCCACCAGGTTCGGCTGCGGCGCATGCTCTGCCCATGGTTGAGCAGCAGCAAGTCTCCACCGGCGCCAGCAGGGCGAACATAGTTGATGCGGCTGGTGCCCGGATTGAATTCCGCCCAGGCCCGCTGCCACGGATTGCGAACTTCATACATGGTGTAGGTGCCCGCACTCGCAGTCACCGGCAGCAAGAGCATCGGTGCAGACGACCGACCACGTGAACCACCGCCAAGGTACTGGCCTGCGCGATTGCGATCAAAAATAACGCCGAGGCTGGCACGGTAGCGGCGCGGCCCGATGAGTTCCCGCTCGATCACGATGGCCGAGACCATACCGTCAATCTGCGAATCCGGTAGGTTCGGCCCACCAATCTTCGCCCAAGCATCGCGCTGAGCCTTGCGCCAGCCGGCTGCGCGCGCCTCTTCAGCGGTGTCACCGCGCACGTCGACCTCAATTCCTGTCACATCGATGTCACTGCTCGACGCGACCGGCGCAATTCCGCGATCCCCGGTGACCTGTGCTGTCAGCGCAGCAAGGCCCGCGACAAGCGCGATTACGCCGAGAATCGCAACCACAATTGTGCGGCTTGGAAGCGGTTGCGTAAGGCGCATGAAGGCAGATGATACAGTCATAGGGGAAAAGCTGATGCCTTTTGCCCAAAGGCGAGTGGAATTCCAAGCTCGAAAGGCTAAAGAGGTGGACATTATGGCCAATAACACACCGCCCGAAAGCTATACTTACGAAGACGCAGGCGTCTCGATTGATGCCGGCAACCGCTTGGTCAAGGCGATCGGTTCCCTGGTGAAAGCGACAATGCGCCCTGGTGCGGATGGCGAAATCGGCGGATTTGGCGGCTTTTTCGACCCCAAGGCGGCTGGCTATAAAGACCCTCTACTGGTTGCGGGCAACGATGGCGTCGGCACCAAGCTGAAGCTGGCGATCGATCACGACCGGCATGACACAGTCGGGATCGATCTGGTCGCCATGTGCGTCAACGATCTGATCGTGCAAGGCGCAGAACCGCTGTTCTTCCTGGACTATTTTGCCACCGGCAAGCTGGAAAATGGGGTTGCGGAACGCGTGATTGCGGGCATCGCCGAAGGCTGCAAACAAGCGGGATGCGCGTTGATTGGCGGGGAAACTGCTGAGATGCCCGGCATGTATGCCGCAGGTGATTATGATCTGGCTGGATTCTGTGTTGGCGCGGTTGAACGCGGCGAACAGCTGACCGGAGAGAAAGTTGCGCCGGGCCATATGTTGATCGGGCTTGCTTCCTCGGGCGTGCATTCGAACGGGTATTCGCTGGTGCGGCGTCTTGCTGCCGACAAGGGATGGAAACTGGATCGCCCTGCCCTGTTCGATTCAGATCGACTGCTGATTGATACGCTGATCGAGCCAACGCGAATCTATGTCACATCGCTGCTGCCGCTGGTTCGCGAAGGGTTGATCGACGGAATGGCGCATATCACCGGCGGCGGATTGCTTGAAAACATCCCGCGCGTTCTGCCCGAAGGCGCGCATGCGATGGTCGATGCCGATAGCTGGGAGCAGCCCCGGCTGATGGCCTTCCTGCAAGCGCAGGGGAATATCGAACCGGCGGAAATGGCGCGTACCTTCAATGGCGGCACCGGAATGGTGCTTGCGGTTGCGCCGGATCATCAGGATGCTGTCCTTACCCGGCTGGCAGATGCAGGCGAGAATGCCTTCACCATCGGCACAATCGAAGCGGGCGATCGGGGCTGCACCGTCAAGGGCAGCCAAGGGACATGGTCGGCCACGACCGACTGGGAAGCAAAGCACCTTGCCTAAGGCAAAGGTCGCCATTTTTATTTCCGGCAGCGGCACTAATATGGCCGCGCTGCTTTACGCCAGCAGGCTGCCAGATTGCCCCTATGAAGTCGTTCTAGTCGCCAGTAACCGGCCAGGCGCAGACGGGCTTTCGTTGGCTAGAGCCGAAGGCATTGCGACCTTTGCCCATTCGCACAAAGGCTTGGAGCGCGCCGATCACGACGCGGTGATGGAGCGCGCGGCGCAGGATGCGGACGCGGACTATATCGTTCTGGCCGGATACATGCGCATCCTGTCCGAAGAGTTTGTCTCGCGCTGGACGGGCAAGATAATCAATATCCACCCTTCGCTGCTGCCCAAATACAAAGGGCTAAACACGCATGCACGTGCGATTGAGGCTGGCGACAGGCATGGCGGCGCGACCGTTCATCTGGTGACGCCGGAACTCGATTCAGGCGCAATCCTTGAGCAGGTAAAAGTCACCATTCTGCCCGAAGACACGCCTGACACGCTCGCCGAGCGGGTCAAGCTGGCTGAGTATCAGCTCTACCCCCGCGCACTGGCAAGCTATGTAGCCCGGGCAGCCCAGGTCACCGCCTGAGCGTGGGTGTGCTGCCTCCAGAGCGCCCGCACCCATTGGCGCGGACGCCCTTGGTCGACAAAGCCTGCGCCGCGCTGGAATTAGGATGGGCTAAAGGTGTGGCCCCACCTTCTATTGATCCCAATGATCTGTGGCGCCGCGCCGCCAAGGGCACCAGAATCGCTGCTGAACATGGCGGACGAAGCCAAGAGGACGTGATCGATTTTCGCGAACGGTTGATTGCTTTGTGCAGCGCCGTATCTGCTGAATCCAAACTCAATGCGCTTGGCAAAACCATGGCGCATGGTCAGATCGTACGGGTAATCAAACAGCGGCTGGGTCTGGGGCAACTTTGGTCGAACAAGCCTGAATTGCTGAAAACTGAACTGGCGCCGCCGATCATAGTGATTGGCCAAATGCGCAGCGGGACAACGCGTATTCACCGCTTGCTGGCGGCTGACCCGGCACACAGCGCCACGCGGTTTTGCGACAGCTGGAACCCGGTGCCACGAAGGCCTGATATGCGTCCGCTATCGGGCGCGATGATGCTCGCGATAGCGCGAAAGCTCGACCCTTGGATTGATGCGCTCCACCCGATGGGTTCACGGCGCGCTGAAGAGGAACTCGGCTGGCTTGCAAGCGCATTTGGTCACAGTACCTATGACACGCAATGGCATGTGCCGAGCTTCACGCGTTTTTGCGAAGAATGCGACCCTTCACCGCTTTATCGCGAATTTGCCAGAATTTTGCGCATCGACGCCGCGCATCACGGCAATGCCGACAAGCCCCGCGTGTTGAAGGTTCCACAGATCGCCGAAGAACTGCCGGCTCTGCTTGCACAATTCCCCAATGCCCGGTTGGTGGTGGCGAACCGTCATGACGAGGATGTCTTGCACAGTTCGATGTCAGTAGTAGCCAATCAGATGGCGATCCAGTCGGACGAAGTAGACCTTGAGTGGATCGAAGCCGAATGGCGTCGCAAGCTGGAGCTGCGCCATTCGCGCGTCCAGGCAGCGCTTGCAGATTTCAATGGCACAGTCGCGCATGTCCATTTCGATGAGCTGGGTGCCGATTGGGAAAGCGAGATTGCGCGCATCTATCGCGAACTCGATATCGAGCTGACGCCGCAGGCGAGCGCTAAAATGCTCAAGGAAATGACGAGCAGCAAAGGCGGCGCGCACAGAGCGCACGCCGCCCAGTTGCAAAGGTTCAAATCAGGAAAACCGGTTTAGGGGACTTTGCCGATCCCCGGCAGGAACGCACCGACCCGCTTGCGATACTCGGCATATTCCTGGCCAAAGACATCCAGCAAATCTCGCTCCTCATAGGCAATCCCGATCACGATGTAGATCGTGAACCCGGCGGCCATGAAGGCATGACTGTATGTCATGTCAGGCGTCGCCCAAAGCCCCAGGAAGAAGCCGGTGTAAAGAGGGTGACGCACCAGCTTGTAGAACAGCGGCGTACGCATCTGCGGCGGCGATGCATTCTTTCCCGTGAGATTGTGCCAAGCCTGCTGCAATCCGAACAATTCGAAATGATTGAGCAGGAAAGTCGACAGCAGCAGGATCGCCCAACCAAGCCAGAACACAGCCCAGATTGCCGTGCGCGCTGCTTCGTTCTGGATCGACCAGATGGTTCCTTCGATCGGGTGCCAGTAATGAAATAGTGCGCCCAATACCAAAACAGTAGCAAGCAGGTAAAAGCTGCGCTCGACCGGCGCAGGAATTACCTTTGTCCACGCTTCCTTGAAAGTGGGGCGAGCCATTACGGTGTGTTGAACGCCAAAAAGTGCAATCAGGCCGACATTGACCAACAGAGCAGTAGCCAATGGACCTTCGCGTCCCTTGTCGACTGTTAGCGGCATGAAATCGAACGCGCCGACCCAGCCGATCAGAAAAAGTAGAGCCGCAACGGCGGCGGTATAAAATGTCAGTGAAACCAACATCAACAGCAATCTGCCCATGATTCCCTCCCCCAGAATCATTCAGGTGACCCAAATCAGGATAGCTGATTGTGTCTTGCAGCGCGAATCCAGCGCTCAAGCCCCTGAATCGAAAAGGCCCCGCAGCATTTCTGCTGCGAGGCCTTTTCAAATACGCCTTGTAAGCGCGCTTAACCGACGATTTCTTCGGGTTTGAAGAAGAAGTCGATTTCGATCTTCGCATTCTCTTCGCTGTCCGAACCGTGGACCGAGTTTTCGCCGATCGACAGTGCGTGTTCCTTGCGGATGGTGCCTTCAGCGGCTTCAGCAGGATTAGTCGCACCCATGATGTCGCGATTGCGTTTCACAGCGTCTTCACCTTCGAGGACCTGAACAACAACCGGCTCACTCATCATGAAATCAACCAGCTCACCGAAGAAAGGACGCTCGCTATGAACCGCGTAAAAGCCTTCGGCCTGCTCGCGGGTCATGTGAATGCGCTTCGATGCGACAACGCGCAGGCCCGCGTCTTCGAGCATTTTTGTGATCGCACCGGTCAGGTTACGCTTGGTCGCGTCCGGCTTGATGATCGAGAATGTGCGGGTAACCGCCATGGCATGTGTTCCTTGCGAATATTTGGGGGTAATTTTGATTGCGCGCGCCACTAGCGCCGAGTTGCGTCAACTGCAAGCCCTAGCGAGCCTAGCGCCCTGCTCCGGCCCCTGCCTGCCAACGCCCGTTCTCATCCTGCTTGTGGATCTCGCGCTCAACATTTTCGGCGTCGTCCAGTTCTCGCCACAACCCGCGTGCAGCCTCCGTTGCTTCGGAATCAAAAAGCAGCAGCGCGCGCTCAAATTTCAGGGCTTCAGAGCGCCATTTCCCATCAACGAACATCACCATGCTAGCGCCATTCGCCGCATCCATGCTGTCCGATAGCAAGATTGGCTGATTGTTTGCATGAGCTGCATCGGCCTGACCATTGGCGAGGAATTCTTCTGCGCCCCCGCCGCGCCACAATTCCTTGCCGATCGCTGCGCGCTGACCGGGATTGTCACTGACAATCAGCAGCCGCTTGCCCGCTTGCAAGACCTTGCGGGCCAACATGACCGCGACCTGTTCTACCGGGTCACGGCTGAGCTGGTAGAAATCAACTCTCGCGCTCATCCCGTCGATCCCTTGCTCCTGCGGCAACGCTCCGAACAATAGAGCACATTGTCCCAGTCACGTTCCCACTTCTTGCGCCAGGTGAACGGTAGCCCGCAATGCGCACAAGTCTTGCTGGGCAGCTCGGACTTTTTGCGCATACGGGCCATCAGAAGCTGGCTTACCCCTCAGCCGTGTTGCGAATAAACGCATCAAGCAAGCGCGTGCCATAACCGGTTGCCCCCTTGTCCCACGTGCGGCCCGCCTTGTCAGAGAAAACCATGCCGGCGATGTCCAAGTGCGCCCAAGGCGTGTCGTTTTCGATGAAACGCTGCAGGAATTGCGCCGCCGTGATCGATCCGCCTTCGCGCGGGCCGATATTCTTCATGTCGCAGATCGGCGAATTGATCAGCTTGTCATATTCTGGGCCCAGCGGGAGGCGCCACAATTTGTCACCAACCTGCTTGCCCGCCGTAGCCAGTTCATCGGCCAGATCATCATCGTTGGCAAACATACCCCCATATTCCTTGCCCAGTGCGATGATCATCGCGCCAGTAAGGGTCGCCAGGTCGACAATCCGCGAAGGCTTGAAGGTGCGCTGCGTCCAAGTCAGCGCGTCGCACAACACAAGCCGCCCTTCAGCGTCGGTATTGAGCACTTCGATCGTCTGTCCGCTCATCGAGGTCACAATGTCCCCGGGGCGCTGCGCATTGCCATCCGGCATATTCTCGACCAGCCCGACCACGCCGACGATGTTGGCTTTGGCTTTGCGCTTTACCAGAGCGAGCATCGCGCCCGCCACTGCCCCAGATCCGCCCATGTCCCATTTCATATCCCACATGCCGACAGGCGGCTTCAACGAAATGCCGCCAGTGTCGAATGTTACGCCTTTGCCGACAAATGCGATCGGCGCATCGCCGTCCTTGCCGCCATTCCATTTGATCGCAAGCATACGTGAAGGCTGAGTGCTGCCCTGCCCTACTCCGAGCAGTGCGCCCATGCCGAGCTCTGCCATCTGGTCTTCGTCAAGCACTGTCAGCTCAGCGCCTGTGCCTTCAAAACGCTTCTGGCACATCTCCACGAAGCTGACCGGATATAGCTTGTTGGCAGGTTCTGCGATCAAGTCTCGAGTGAATTCGACACCCTCGGCCACGGCCGCTGCTACATCCCAAGCAGCTTCGGTGCCTTCACTTGCACCCACCACAATCGCGCTATTCAGGGAGACTTTCTGCTCATCCTTCAGCTTCGTGCGATACGCATCATGCCGCCAGCTGCGCAGACGCAAGCCAAGCAAGACAGATGCGGTTTCCGCTGCGTTCAGGCCCGCTTCGCTCAGGTCCAGCACAATCTCGTTCTCACCCGAGGTCAGATATTTGGCCGCCAGAGCTGCACCTGCTTTTTCCAACGCCTCTTCGCGTTTGGTCGCGTCTGCGCCTGTATCCCCTGCCCCCGCGATTGCCACGCGAACCGTGTGATCGCAACGTTCAACGAAGCCTTCGAAAAACTGGCCGCCGCGCCCCTTGAAACGCGCCGCTTTCGCTCCGTTAGACAGCACAGGTTCAACTGCCGCCGGCATGCTGCCTTGATTGACGACATAAGCAATAAGGCCGGGATTAGAGGGTGAAGTGTCTGAGAATTTGATCTGCATGAAGGCTCCAGAACGATTGAATGCATGTTAGTCTGCGGCCAGTTAAACACCGTTGTGGAACGGTATGGCCAATCGCGATTGCGATTAGGCGCGAGCGGTGCGATAGGCAAGCCATGTCCCTGCCTTTGCAGCATTGCCTGCCTGCCCACTCACGTCTCAAATTGTCGCTTAGTGCGGTGCCCGCCGCGCTGGCTTTGTTCATGGGCGTACAGCCGGCGCTCGCGCAGGATGAAGCGGGCATCGCTCCCGACGCGCTGAAGCCGCTCGAAGAACAAGTCACCGAGCTTGATCCAGAGGCATTGCCGCCGGTTACAGACGGTCGGATCATCGCATTTGAAGCGGACAATCTCGATTACGACAACGAGAATGACGGCGAGGTCATAACTGCCAGTGGCAATGTGCTGCTTTCGAGCGAAGACCAATCTGTTCGTGCCGACAATATCCGCTGGGACCGTCAGAGCGGCACAATCTACGCCTCGGGCAATGTGCGCCTGGTCGATGAAAGCGGCAATCAGCTGTTGACGGATTCGCTCGAGCTGACCGAACGTTTCGAAGCTGGCGCGATCAACGAATTGCTCGTTTCGCTTCGGGCGGGCGGAAGATTGGCTGCGCGTGGCGGGCAGCGTGCAGCTGATGGCGATGTCATCTTGAACGATGCTGCATATACGGCATGTGCAGTCACCACTCTGGAAGGTTGCGATAAAACGCCCAGCTGGCGGATCACCGCCAAGCGGATAATCTACAATCCTGAAGACAGCACGGTCAGCTTTGACGGCGCCGTTTTGGAATTGTTCGGCGCACGCATTCTGCCCATGCCGGGCTTGGCGTTCCGAACCGACGGCAGCGCGATCTCCGGTTTTCTGGTTCCCGATCTAAGGATATCGGAATCGAACGGCGTGGAGGTCAGCGGCGAATATTATCTGCGGCTTGCCGACAACAAGGACCTGACGCTCGGCACGCGGTTCTTCACGCAGGCAACCCCGCTTGTGTCAGCGGAATGGCGCCAGCTGACCAAGAAGGGTGCCTATCAGATCAGCGGATATGGAACGCATAGTCGGCGTATCTCAACCTTTACCGGCAATCCGACGACAGAGCGCGATTTGCGGGGTTATCTGTTTGCGAACGGAAGATTCCAGTTCAATCCAGAGTGGAGCCTGACCGGATCAATCCGCCTCGCGAGCGACCGCACATTCCTGCGCCGCTATGACATCAGCCGGGATGACCGGCTGCGTTCGACTTTCAATATCGAGCGGACGAACGATCAGACCTATTTCTCGATAGCGGGATGGGCCACTCAGACATTGCGATTGGATGCGCGCCAGGGTCAGGTGCCGATGGCACTGCCCGCGATCGATTTCCGTCATCGCATGGCCGACCCGGTGCTTGGCGGCACAGTTGAGCTTCAAGCCAACACTCTGAGCCTGGTGCGTGACGAAGGCCAGGACACGCAGCGCGCGTTCGCCGGTGCGAGATGGGATCTGCGTCGACTCACAGGACTTGGTCAGGTTGTGACATTCAGCGCACTTGCGCGAAGCGATGTCTATCACAGCGATGAGAACGGTTTCACCACCACGGAAATCTATCGCGGCAATGAAGGCTGGGAAGGCCGCGCGATCGCGATGGGTGCGGTGGACGTCGAATGGCCATTCGTCGGCGAAGCTTTTGGCGGCACGCAAGTATTCAAGCCCCGGCTTCAGCTGGTCGCAAGCCCTGCTATTCGTAATCTTGAAATTCCCAATGAGGATTCGCGAGCGATCGATCTGGAAGACTCAAATCTCTTCGCGCTCAACCGTTTCCCGGGGTATGACCGCGTCGAAGATGGCGTGCGCTTAACTTATGGTCTCGATTGGGAATTGCAGCGTCCCGGCTGGCGCGTCAAAACCACAGTCGGTCAATCCTATCGCTTCGACACGCAGCGCGCGATTTTGCCCGATGGTACGGGATTGTCGGAACGCGTCTCGGACTTCGTCGGGCGTGCAGAGCTGCGCTTCAAAGACACAGTCAAGCTGACCCACCGCTTCCGCATCGACAAAGACAATTTCCAGGTGCGCCGCAATGAATTCGACGCGACTGTGGGTAACTCACGCACCTATGTCGAAGTGGGGTATCTGCGATTGAACCGCGATATCGAGGACTTTGAGGATTTGCAGGACCGCGAAGAATTGCGTGCCGCGGCCCGGGTCGCGTTCGCGCGGCATTGGTCCATTTTTGGATCGGGCATCGTCAACCTGACAGACCGCAATGAAGACCCCACGTTCTCAAGCGATGGTTTCGAGCCGATCCGCACAAGGTTGGGCATCGCCTACCGCGATGAATGCCTGGAATTCGGCTTCACTTGGCGGCGCGATTATGTGACTGCGGGCGACGCGGAACGGGGCGACACATTTCAGCTGACGTTTGCATTGCGCAATCTTGGCTTGCGATAAGTCGCGATAGCCCAGCTTCAACCGTTGGCAGGCGCGCTGAAAGCGGTTATCTGCCGCATGAATAGAGGGGGCCCAATCAGGCTCAGCTCGGGTTCAGCCAGTTTTTGCCAATTGGCGTGAATAGACGGGGCGAAGATTTCGCCAGCAAATGGATTGACTAAGTGACACGTAATATCTTGAAAAATTGTCTTGTTTCACTTGCAGCCTTGGCGCTTTTGCCGGCCTCTGCATCTGCGCAAACCTTGGATGACCCATTGGGCATTCCAGCTGATATTTCGCTGCTCGGCGAAGCTAACCCCAATGTCCGAACCGCAACTGCGATTGTGAATGGCCATGTCATTACCGGCACGGACATCGATCAACGTGTTGCTTTGGTGCTTTCCGCATCCAACAATCAGTTGTCGGAGGAAGAACTCGCGCGGCTGCGCATGCAGGTCTTGCGTAATCTGATCGATGAAACGCTGCAGATTCAAGCAGCGCAATCGCAAGAGATCGAAGTGACACAGGCGGAAGTAACCGACCGCTACAGTACCTTGGCGGTACAAAACTTCGGCCAGGAAACCGGCGCGATGGACGAATATCTGATTTCGATTGGTTCGTCGCCAGCTTCGCTCAAACGCCAGATCGAAGGCGAATTGGCTTGGTCGAACCTGCTTCGCCGCAACATTGCACCGTTTGTGAACGTGTCCGAGGAGGAAGTTAACGAGCTTCTCAAGCGGATGGAAGAATCGCGCGGAACCGAAGAATTTCGCCTTGCTGAGATCTTCCTTGCTGCAACACCTGAAAATGGCAACGCAGTGCTCGAAAATGGTCAGCAGATCATGCAACAACTCCGCCAGGGCGGTAGTTTCCAAGGCTACGCGCGTCAGTTCTCGCAGGCATCGACAGCGGCCACTGGCGGCGATCTTGGCTGGCTTCGCCTTGCACAATTGCGCTCGACCCAGCTCGAAGCGATCGTAAACGAAATGCAGCCGGGCCAACTGGTCGGCCCCGTCGAAATTCCGGGCGGCTTCTGGATTGTATATCTGGTCGACAAGCGTCAGGTGCTGATGGCTGATCCGCGCGATGCGGTGCTGAGCCTGAAGCAAATCTCGATCAGTTTCGAACCGGGAATCAGCGAAGAATTGGCGGCACAGCAAGTCCAGGCATTCTCGACCGGTGTTCAGAATATGCGCGGATGCGGTGATGCGGATGCGGTTGCAGGTTCTCTGGGAGCAAGTGTTGTAACCAATGACCAGATCCGGGCGCGTTCGCTGCCGGAGCAGCTGCAGAACATCGTGCTTAATCTTCAAGTTGGTCAGCCCACACCTCCATTCGGGTCTATCGAGGAAGGCGTGCGGGTTCTGATGCTGTGCGGTCGTGACGATCCTGAAGTGGTTGGCGGGCCAAGCTTTGATGATATGATGAACCAGCTCGAAGATGAACGGGTTAACAAACGCGCACAGCGTTACCTGCGCGATCTGCGCAATGACGCGTACATCGACTACAATTGAGCAGCACAGGCGAACACCTTCCTTTAGCGATATCACTCGGTGATCCATCGGGCATTGGGCCTGAAATCATCGTGCATGCGTGGCGCCAACGGTCAGAAATGGGGTTGAAGCCATTCGCCGTTGTTGGCGGTAGCGGAGTATTGCGCGCTGCGGCAGAAACGCTTGGTGTTGATTGTCCGATCACTCAGATCAGCTCGCTTTCACAGGCTAGCAACGTCTTTGATACCGCGCTGCCGGTGCTTGGTGACAAGGATGTCGCCTGTCACCCCGGCGCACCCAGCACCGCAGGCGCAAAGCTCGCGCTCACTTCACTGGAGCAAGCCACGCAGCTGGCCGTGGGCGGCATGGCAAGCGCTGTTGTGACCGCTCCGATCGCCAAGAAGCTACTCGAAGAAGTGGGCTTCCAACATCCAGGGCAGACCGAGTTTCTCGCGGCAGCTTGCGGATTGCCAGAGAATACCTCTGTGATGATGCTGGCCGGGCCAAGCCTGCGTACTGTCCCGCTGACAGTCCACTGCCCGCTGGCTGATGTTCCGAGCCTGATCTCGACCAACCTGATCGCCACACGCGGCCGCATTGTCGCCGCCGCATTGAAGCGCGACTTTGGCATCGAAAACCCCCGCATCGCCGTCACCGGGCTAAACCCGCATGCTGGTGAAGGCGGAAAATTTGGCCGCGAAGAGATTGAGACGATCGCACCAGCCATCGCTGAGTTGCAGAGCGAAGGGCTCAATGTAACCGGGCCGCATTCCGCCGATGCGATGTTCACACCGCGTGCCCGGTTGGGATATGATGCCGCGCTGTGCATGTATCACGATCAAGCGCTGATCCCTTTGAAAGCGTTGGAATTTGATGAAGGCGTGAACGTCACGCTGGGCCTGCCGATTATCCGCACATCGCCCGATCACGGAACCGCTTTTGACATCGCTGGCAAAGGCATCGCTGATCCGGGTGCAATGATCGCCGCGATCCGCATGGCCGGCGAAATGGCTGCGCGGCGCTACGCCCATGGCTGAGCTTCCTCCGCTTCGTGAAGTTATCGCCCGGCACGGGCTCAGCGCGTCCAAGGTGCTGGGGCAGAATTTTCTGTTCGATGCGCAATTGCTGGACCGGATAGCCGCCATTCCGGGGGATCTGCACGGCCAGTCTGTGCTGGAAATTGGTCCCGGCCCTGGCGGGCTGACCCGCGCCTTGCTGAAGGCTGGCGCGCGCGTTACCGCGATCGAGATGGACAGCCGATGCTTGCCTGCGCTGGCCGAACTCAGCGACGCATTTCCCGATCAGCTTTCCGTGATCGAAGGCGATGCGATGAAGATCGACCATGGCCAATTGATGGGCGGAGAGCCTTTCCACGTGGTGGCAAACCTGCCCTATAATGTGGGTACGGCGCTATTCGTAAGGTGGCTCGGTGGAGAGACTTGGCCGCAGCAATGGGTTTCGCTTACACTGATGTTCCAGCAAGAGGTCGCGCAGCGGATTGTCGCCAAGGAAGGCGGAGGTGCTTACGGGCGACTTGCTGTGCTGGCGCAATGGCGCAGTCAGGCCAGACTGGCTATGAAAGTGCACCGCAGCGCCTTCACACCGCCACCCAAAGTGATGAGCGCAATTGTTCATGTGACGCCGGTCAACGCACCAGAGGGTGTGAGTTCCCGCACGCTAGAACGTTTGACCGAGGCCGCCTTTGGCCAACGCCGCAAGATGCTTCGCCAAAGCCTCAAATCCGTGCCCGGAGCGCTAGAAGCCTTGGAAAAAATCGGAATCGATCCAACTCGCCGCGCGGAGACATTGAGTGTCGACGAATTCGTCGAACTTGCCCGCGAACTCAGCTAGCCTTCTTGACCAGCCGCCACTGATGCAAGAGCGGTTCGGTATAGCCAGACGGCTGCTCCACGCCTTTGAACACGAGGTCGCAGGCCGCGCGAAACGCTGGGGCATCTTCATTGCCTACCATCGGCTCGTAAAAAGGATCGCCTGCGTTCTGCGCGTCGACCTTGGCCGCCATACGGCGCAGACTGTCCATCACCTGATCCTTTGTCACCACACCGTGCAACAGCCAGTTCGCCATATGCTGAGAGCTGATGCGCAAGGTTGCGCGGTCTTCCATCAGGCCAACATCATTGATGTCCGGCACTTTCGAGCAGCCAACCCCTGCATCCACCCAGCGCACGACATAACCCAGTAACCCTTGGGCATTGTTATCCAGTTCCTCGCGCAGCTCGTCTTCAGACCAGTTGGTGCCTTCGGCCAACGGAATAGTGAGCAAATCATCGAGCGGCGGAACATCTGTGACATGCGCTTGCTCTGCAAACACATCACAGGCGTGATAGTGCAGCGCATGCAGGGTGGCGGCGGTGGGCGATGGAACCCAGGCGGTGTTCGCGCCTGCTTTCAGATGACCGATCTTCTCCGTCATCATCTGTTTCATCAAATCAGGCGCAGGCCACATGCCCTTGCCGATCTGCGCGCGCCCGGAAAGGCCATGTTTGAGGCCGATCGCAACATTGCGCTTCTCATAAGCGGCAAGCCACTTGGAGCCCTTGATCTCCCCCTTGCGCATCATCGGGCCCGCTTGCATCGAGGTGTGGATTTCATCGCCTGTGCGATCAAGGAAGCCGGTGTTGATGAACACCACGCGGTCTTTCACTGCATGGATACAGGCGCCGAGGTTCGCGCTGGTGCGGCGCTCTTCGTCCATCACGCCAACCTTGATCGTGTGACGCGGCAGGCCGAGCAGATCCTCGACCGCATTGAACAGGTCATTGGTGAAGGCGCATTCTTCCGGCCCGTGCATCTTGGGCTTCACAATGTAGATGCTGCCGTGTTTCGAGTTGCCGTATTTCGCGTGACCTTCAACATCCAGTGTGCTGATCGCACTCGTGAAGACCGCATCCATAATGCCTTCGGGCACTTCCCCGCCAGTGGCCAACCGGATCGCCGGATTGGTCATAAGATGGCCGACATTGCGCACGAACAACAAGCTGCGCCCGGGGAGGCTCTGGTTGTTCCCGCCCCGGTCAGTGTATGGCTTATCATCAGACAGTTGGCGGGTCAGCGTGCGGCCGCCCTTGTCAAAGCTTTCCTGCAGATCGCCGCGGATCACGCCCAGCCAATTGGTGTAGGCGAGCAGCTTGTCCTCGGCATCGACCGCCGCGACAGAATCCTCGCAATCGGCAATTGCTGTGAGCGCGCTTTCGATGATGATGTCCGCAATGCCAGCTTTATCCGTCTTGCCGACCGGATGTTCAGCATCGAACACAACTTCGATGTGCAAACCATTGTTCTGGAACAGCAAGCCACGTTCTGTCTTGCCGACATATTGACTTTCATCCTGCAATTTTCCGTCGTTCTCGTCCGCCAGATCTGCCCAACTCTGGTCCACGAGCGGCAAAGCGGAATCGAGAAATTCGCGACCGCGTGCAATCACTGCGTCGCCGCGGGCCTGATCATATCCCCCCGGTTGCACAGGAGGTGCGTCCAGCGCGTCTGTGCCATAGAATGCATCATACAGGCTGCCCCAGCGCGCATTGGCAGCGTTTAGCAAGAAGCGCGCATTGAGGATCGGAACCACCAGCTGCGGCCCGGCCATAGTTGCGATCTCCGCATCAACGTTCTGGCTGCCAATAGTGAAATCGTCTGGTTCCGGAACGAGGTATCCGATCTCGCGCAGCAAGGTTTGATATTCGCCTTGATCAAGTGGCTTGCCGCGGCGTTCAGAATGCCATGCATCGATCTTGGCTTGCAGCTCTTCGCGCTTGGCAAGCAGTGCTGCATTGCGCGGGGCAAATACGCCCAGCAAATCCGCAAACCCCTGCCAAAACGCGCCGGCATCGCGCTCAAGCGGCGCCAGCACTTCAGATTCCAGGAAAGTCGCCAGTCGGGGATCGATCCTAATCCCGGCACGGTTCACAAATTCGCTCACTTCACGCCCTCGTACAGATAGAGCCACCGCTTTGCGCGGCAGGCAGTCATTTGAATTGTACCCGGGGAGGAGCGAGGGCCGCTATGGCCAAAGCCTTGCGCCTTTGCAACCGTACTTTCACGCGCAATCAACACACGACTTGGCCTAACGTTACGGCACGGCTAGAGCAGCGGGCAATGCAAGAAAATCCATCATCCAATGCCGCCGCTTTGATGGAGCGGATCGATTCAGTTGCCATGCTGGAACAGGTGCAAAGCTGGTGCGCGATCAACACCGGCACTGCCAATCTGGAAGGGCTAGCGCAGCAGGCAAACGTTCTGGCGGAAGCCTTTTCAGCGCTGCCCGGTGATGCCGAACTGGTTGAGCCTGCACAGGTCACAGCCATCGATCCCAATGGTCGCGAGTTTGAAAAGCCACATGGCAAACATCTGGTGTTGCGCGTGCGCGCTAAGGCCAATCGCCGCATTCTCCTCACTGGCCACATGGACACAGTCTTTCCGGCCGATCATTCATTCCAGAATCAGACCTGGCTTGATGATGATACTTTGAACGGGCCAGGCGTGGCGGACATGAAGGGCGGGATCGCCGTCATGCTGCATGCCCTTATAGCGGCGGAGGCCAGCGGCGCGATCGGATCGCTGGGTTATGATGTGCTGATCAATTCAGACGAGGAAACCGGCTCGCTTGCGTCACGCGATCTTATCGCAGAATTGGCGCAAGGTAAACTCGCGGCGCTTACCTATGAGCCAGCCGCATTGCCCGATGGCACACTGGCCCATGCGCGTGGCGGCACAGGCAATTATTCGATCACTTTCACCGGCAAAAGCGCGCATGCAGGCCGCAATCCGCATGAAGGCCGCAATGCTGTCGTCGCCGCAGCTGACCTGATCCTGCGCCTTAAAGCAATGGAGCGCGATGATATCACGATCAATCCTGCAAAACTGGAAGGCGGCGCGGCGAACAATGTGGTGCCGGACCACGCAGTGCTGCGCTTCAATATTCGCCCAAAGTCAACCGAAGCGATGGAGGGCTTTGACCACAATCTGGCCGATGTCCTGAGGCAGGTCGAAGCAGAGCACGAAGTGGGCATCCATCGCCATGGTGGCGTCACCAGACCGCCCAAGCCGGTTGATGACCGCGCGCAAGCTCTGTTCGATCTCGTCAAGGCATGCGGCGCAGAGCTGGGCCAAGACATCAAGTGGCAATCCACCGGCGGGGTGTGCGATGGCAACAATATCGCGGCTTGCGGCGTGCCAGTGGTCGATACTATGGGTGTGCGCGGAGGGGCAATCCACAGCCCGGAAGAATTTCTGATAGTGCCAAGCTTGGCAGAGCGTGCATCGCTCTCTGCTCTGGTCATCACTCGCATTGCGAACGGAGAGCTGCATTGACTTTCCGCCTGCGCGCCGCGCGCGCCGCCGACCTGGAGCCGCTTTACGAGATGGCAAAGCTGACCGGGGGCGGGTTCACCAACCTGCCGCCTGATCGGGCAGCACTGGGCGCAAAACTGGAACGCGCGAGCGAAGCCTTCGCGAATGATGGTGATGAAATCGCTGATGAACAGTTTGTGCTGGTATTGGAGAACGCCCAAACAGGTGCAATCCGCGGCACGTGCCAATTGATGACACAAGTGGGCCAACAATGGCCGTTCTATTCCTATCGCCTGAATACCCTGACTCAATATTCGCAGGAGTTGGACCGCACGGTTCGCGCTGAATTGCTGAGCTTGGTAACAGACCTTGAAGGCTCTAGCGAAGTCGGCGGGCTGTTCCTGCATCCGAATGAGCGCGCCGGTGGGCTAGGCCTGCTGCTCGCGCGCAGCCGCTATCTGTTCATTGCAATGCATCGCAGCCGGTTTGGCGACCGTACGCTGGCGGAACTGCGCGGGATTATTGATGAACGCGGCGGCTCGCCCTTCTGGGATGGCGTGGCAGGCCGCTTCTTCGGCATGAGCTTTCAGGACGCAGACTATTTCAATGCGATCAATGGCAATCAGTTTATCGCCGATCTGATGCCCAAGCATCCGGTCTATATTGCCATGCTGAACGATGACGCGCGCAGCGTGATCGGCGTGCCGCATCCCACCGGACGCGCCGCCATGCGGATGCTGGAGAATGAAGGCTTTCGCTACGAAAACTACGTCGACATTTTTGACGGCGGACCAAGCATGATTGCCCGCACTGACGACATCAAGAGTGTCAAGGAAAGCGTGCAGCGACAGATCGCAGGCATCAACCTCGAGCAAGGCGAACGCGCGATTCTGGCCACCGGCAGGCTCAGCACTTTCCGTGCCTGTTATGGCGCGCGGGCGCTAAACGAAGACGGCACGATCTCTATCGACGCACAAGCCGCAGATGTATTGGACGTCAAGGCTGGTGATCAGGTCTGGAGCGTGGCGCGGTGAGCGTAACCGAGATCAATTTTGACGGGATTGTTGGCCCTTCACACAATTATGCCGGACTAAGTCTAGGCAATATCGCCAGCGCGAGCCACAAGGGCGACCCGTCCTATCCGCGCGCGGCGGCGCTGCAAGGCGTGGAGAAAATGCGCGGCAATCTGGCCCGCCTTGGCGTGCAGGGTTTCCTGCTGCCCCTGCCGCGCCCCAATGACAGTCTGCTGCATTCGCTGGCTGTTGACGAGACCGCCGAGCGCGCTCTGCTCGCTGCTGCGTGGTCCGCAAGCAGCATGTGGACCGCCAATGCGGCCACCGTCAGTCCGGCTGCCGACACCGCTGATGGCAAATGCCACCTCACCCCGGCAAACCTTGTGACAATGCTCCATCGCAGCCAGGAATGGCCGGACACCAAGGCTATGCTAGACATTGCATTTGGCAATGCAGACCATTTCACAGTGCACGATGCCGTGCCGCCGACGTTCGGTGATGAAGGCGCTGCCAACCATATGCGCTTGTGCGAGAAACATGGCGAAGCGGGTGTCGAAGTGTTCGTGTATGGCAAGCAAGGCGGCAAATTCCCGGCGCGCCAGCATGAACAGGCCAGCCGCGCGGTTGCGCGCTTGCATGGACTAGATCCCACGCGCGCCGTTTTCATCGAACAGAACCCGGCAGCCATCGAGGGAGGTGCATTCCACAATGATGTGGTGGCGGTCGCCAATGAAACCGTGGTTTTCGCACATGAACTCGCCTTTGCAGATCGTCAAGGCGCCTATGACGCCATGCGCGCGGCCTTTCCCGCACTACAAGTGGTGGAAGTGCCTGATAGCGCGGTGAGCCTGGCAGATGCGATCAAGACTTACCTCTTCAACGCGCAATTGCTGACGCTGCCAGACGGCGGGATGGCGCTGATCGTGCCGGAGGAATGCCGCGAAAGCGCGAGCGTCTGGCGCTGGTGCGAGCAGATGATGGCCAGCAACGGTCCGATCCGTGAGGTGATCCCGGTCGACGTACGCCAATCAATGGCCAATGGCGGCGGACCCGCGTGTTTGCGCCTGCGCGTTGTATGCGATCCAGCGACGGTCGACCCGCGCTTTCTGATCAACGAGGCCAAGGCCGATTTGATCGAGTCGGTGATCGCGGCGAATTGGCCGGAAAAGATCGATCCCGCCGATATGGGCAATGAAGCCCTGAAAAACAGTGTCAGATCGGCACGTTATGCACTTCTGGAAGCGCTTAACCTTACCGAACTGGGTTAACGCACTTTACACCAGAGACGCTTTGCATAGGATAACCTTTCATTCACCAGTCGCTGTCTGCGGTTGGAAGGCGAAAGGAACCGCATGCTGCGCAAGATTGGCCGGCTGTTTGTGATCAAGACGCGCTGGGAAGCGTATCTGATCATCTATGCGTTGGCCCTTGGCGCAATGACTCGCGGCGTGCATTACACGCTCGAATATCCCGGTTTTGGCGGTTATCTGTTGTGGGCAGCCACTGCCGGCGCGGTGTTCCTGGGCGGCGCGAAGATCCTCGATGCGATCACATACGAGCAGGAAAAGCGCGCAGCCGAAGCGGCAGAAACCTCTGTACACGAATAGCGCCTAAGCGCAGCTCCCGTCCATCGCCGCGATCCACTCTGCAATCAGTTGCGTGCCCTCTGCATGCGATAGGGAACGCCCCAGTTCGGGCATCATGATCGAAGGGTCGGTCGATTCCATCCGGTAAGTGAAGATCGATTGATCGGCCTTGCCCGGCACAATCCCGAACAGACGCCCGCCTGTGCCCTTCCCTGCTGCAATCGGCAGTTTGCACAGGCCCAACGAAGGGCCGACCGGCGCATCATGCTCCAGCAGCAGGCCTGATGTGTCCGCCGGACCCACGCGATTATGGCAATGTGCGCAATTGATATCGAGATAGGCGCGCGCGCGGCTCTCCAATGACAGACTCGCATCGCTCCAAACCGCGTTTCGCGGCGCTTCGCCCGGTTCCGGCGCGCCGGACAGCAGGCCTAGCCTGCTCCATTCAGCCAGCTGGTTTTCCGCACCTTCCGCATAAGAAAAATCGCGGTTGAGATGCCGAGCCTTGGGGCCAATCGGCATCACTTCGCGCGTCGTCGCATTGGTCGCATGACAACCGGCACACTGGTTCGCGTTGGGCACGATGTATGTAAACTCGCTCGAAGAACCGTCTCCGCTGGTTAGCGTCAACGTCTGCGCGTCGCCGGTGCGCTTGAGCACCGCGTCTGTTTGCTCCGCATTCCAGACATAGGGCAGCGCTTCCCACCCTGCCTCTCGCCGGACGAGCAAACGCGTTTCGATCAGCCGCACATCGGCCAGCGCAAAGCCGCTGTTCAAACGCTTGGCAGTCGTGTCATCCGCCAGCAGAACCGCGTCGCCTTCGCGCGGGTAATAGAACGTCTTCGAGATGACCGTGCCAACCGGGAAGTCGAATGTCTCTTCGCCATCGTATTTCGCCGCCTCGCCAGCGGGCAGCCACACCGTGCGCAACTTGTGTGTGTAGTCGGTGAAGAGTGAGGAATTAAGATCATAAGCGGTCACGCGGTCGTTCAGTACCAATCCGCCATCCGCAACCCGCAACAGGTTCCACTCGCTCAGCTTCTCAGGTCGCCCCTCGGCGTGGAAAACCGGCACAGTCGACGCAATTACATCCGGCCCGCCCTGCGTGGTCTCTCCGCACGCAGACAGCGCCAGAGCCGCGCCAGCCGCCGCTGCCAGCAATCCAGCACGCATTGTCTCGATCATGCGTCAGCGTTCTCTAACTTGACACCAGGAAGCTTGGGCAGTGTGCACCGGTGATCGGCATCTTCGGTATTGGGATTGGCGAATTCATTCGGGCCATCGACATTGATGATTCCCACGCTGCTATCCTCAATGCAGATCCGCTGATCCACCGGCAGTTTGCCATTCACCACCTTGTCCGGATTGACGAAGCCATCCCACAGCACGTCAGGGAAGCTGCCGTTAATGCCGAACATCATGGTCTTTAGAGCCTTGAGATCGAGCCCGTCAGGCGAATCGCCCCCGCCTTCCAGCGTGTTGCCGTAGATGTAGATGCCTTCAGGATATGGATCGTAGTTCGGCTGAGCGCTGAGGCCGGAATAATTGGTCGAAAAGACACTTGAGATGATGATATTGGCGGTCTGGTTATTCCTGATTTCGTTATCGAACACTTCAACCTTGTCGTTGGAGGTGATGACGATGCCAGAGCCAGCAGGCACACTGGCCACTGGGGTGCCTTCATGGCCGAAGTTCTCTGTGTTGTTGTCCACCACCCGATTGTTGAACACGCGGGTGCGCTCTCCCAGCTGGGGCAGGTTGGGCATGTTGAACACCAGGATACCGCCGGTGTTATTAGTCGCGACATTTTCGTAGACATCGGCATCGACAGTATTTTCGATCTCAATCCCGGCGACGTTCCATTCCGCGCGGTTGCGGCGCACGATGACATTGGCGGACTGTCCGACATAGATGCCTGCGTCTGACGCGCCGATTGCGACATTGTCTTCCATCAGCACATTGGTCGTCTGCACGGGATAAATGCCGTAAGCCCCGTTTTCGGTCTTGTAGCCATCAGTCCATTCAGTGCGCACACCGCGGATCGTAATGTTGTTGCCTTCACTGATTTTCAGCGCATCTCCGATCGTGTCTTCGATCGCCAGCCCTTCGATTGTAAAGTCGGACGCGGTAACGAGCAGCCCTTCCGCGCCAGATACCTGCCCTTTGAATGAAAGGATCGACTTATCCATGCCGGCACCGCGAATGGTCACGCCGTCGACCGTCAGGCTGAGGCTGCGCGTTATCGGAAATTTGCCTTCGGGGATCGTGATGACATCGCCCGGCTGCGCATCAAGCAGTTGCGCCATAAGCACTTCTTCATAGCCCGGGTCGCCCAGCGGCATTTCATCGGCAGATTCCTGAGCAGAACATGCAGCAAGCGCGAATGACAACGCCGTGACGGCAAATAGCTTCTTCATTGTGATCCTCTCCCGGCGCTTGAACACAGCTCAGCGCCATCAATCCCGAAATGAAACTGGAGCAGTTTTCAAAACTTGGCAAGGCCATGAAGAGGCCGAGAGTTGGAATGGTAATGGGAACAGGTGGGGGGTTCTGTTGCTAGGCCCCCCCGGGCCCCCGGAATCCGCTTCTGTTGCCCGGTGGGTCCAACCGCGCTTTAGCTTTGTAAATTCAGACCGTTAGGCCTTAAAATTACGCTGCAACTGCGAGTGCTTCATTATCATTGGCACTTGTGTGTAATGAGCCTTTAACGGGGTTTCTCAACCCGGACGAAAACAACGCTTTTCAACACACGTCGATCCTAGTTCGGCCCCGTCAGAACACCCTGATTTCAGGGCTTTATGGTGGAGCCGCCGGGTACTGCCCCCGGGTCCGTTGTGCCTATTGCACGCCGCAATTTATCGTCATAGTCGGCCGAAACCGACGCGCCCTATATAGGCGCATTCAGCTTAATGGGAAGTGATCAGCTCAAAAAGCGCGATGTCTGGGCGATGCGATGGCGGACATGCTTGAGCAGATCAAACGCGGTTGCATCGCAGAAGGAATGGCAGCGGGCGTTCGCGACATTGGTGAGGTGCTCGCCCAACAATTCCCGCGCGATGAAGATGACCAGAACGAGTTGCCTGATCGATTGATTGAAGTTTAAGACCCCGCTCCATGAGCGATCCAGACGCGAGCAAGCCCGAAAACATCGAGTGGCAGGGCAAATTCATCACCACCAAGACCCGCGGCCGCTGGGAATATGTTGCCCGCACCCGAGGCATTCGTGCCGCTGCGATCATCGCGATAGATGACGGCCACGTGATCTTGGTCGAGCAGTATCGCGTACCGCTAGGCAAGATATGCCTGGAAATCCCAGCTGGCCTGATCGGAGACGACGAAGGCAAAGCAGGCGAATTGGCCGAAGACGCTGCCAAGCGCGAGTTGGAAGAGGAAACCGGTTATCGCGCGGAACGCATGGAGAATCTGGGCGAGTTTTACTCCAGCCCCGGCATGGTCTCTGAAAGTTTCACTCTGTTGCGCGCGCATGGTCTTACGAAAGTGAGCGAGGGTGGCGGAACCGCCAGTGAAGACATCACGGTGCACCGCGTAAACTTGCGTGACCTGCCGCAATTCGTTGCAGATTGGCGCGCAAAGGGCCACGGTGTGGATGTACGTATCGCCATGTTGATGGCTGCGACCGGACTTATCAGAGAGGATTGAAACAAATGGCTGGAAGATGTGCGGGCAAGCTCGCTTTGGTGACTGGCGCGGCGCAAGGCCTTGGCGCTGCGCATGCGAGGCGGCTAGCAGAAGAAGGCGCGCGCGTTCTTTGTACCGATATCAATGGTGACGGTGCGCAGGCGACCGCTGCTTCAATTGTCGAAGAAATGGGTGCCGGCCACGCATATGGCATCCAGCATGACGTAACCAATCCCGATCATTGGGAGCGCGCGATCGAAACGGCAGATGCAGAACTTGGCGGATTGAATGTCCTCGTCAACAATGCCGGCATCGGCGTTGCCGGCAATATCGAGACCTGCAAGTTCGAAGACTGGCAGCGCTGCTTTTCCGTCAATGTCGATTCGATTTTTCACGGCTGCCAGAAGGCCTTGCCGCTCATGCGCGAACATGCGCCCGGCTCTATCATCAACATCAGCTCGATTGCCGGCTTGATCGCCAGCGACACGATGCCGGCCTACAACGCGTCAAAAGCGGCCGTTTGGATGCTGTCCAAATCGATCGCGCTGCATTGCGCCAAGAACAATATGCAGATCCGCAGCAATTCCATCCACCCGACTTTTGTCGACACGCCGATCCTGGACGGGACAGCAAAGGCACATAGCCTCGACAAGGATGTTTTGCTGGAAAAGCTGGCGCGTCAGATCCCGTTGAAGTTCGTCGGCGAACCCAACGATATCGCCAACGCAGTGGTCTATCTGGCAAGCGATGAAAGCCGCTTCATGACAGGCGCTGAGATAAAGCTGGATGGCGGTATCTCCGCGATGTGATTTTTCCCAACATTCGGGATTGGTGATTTCTTAGTGCTGCACGATGGTCAATTCGCGGCGAAATGCTAAGCGATGCAATGTAATATGGCGCTTGATCGCATCGCCCTTTCCCATTTTCGCAACCACCGCCAGACCGAGCTGCGCGGGACAGCGCAACTCAACCTGTTGTGGGGAGAAAACGGCGCGGGCAAAACCAATATCCTTGAGGCGATCTCTCTGCTTGCCCCCGGCCGCGGATTGCGGCGTGCGCCACTGTCAGACTTGCCCGGGCAGCAAGGGGAAGGCGGTTTCCAGATCGGCGCCAGCCTGATCGAGCAAGGGCACGAAAGCGCGCGGCTCGGCACCTATGTTGAAGCAGATCGTCCCGGACGCCGCCTGGTCCGTATCAACGGCGCAGAGACAAGCGCGCAGTCCTTAAGCGAATGGCTCGCAATCGGATGGCTGACCCCGGCGATGGACGGGTTGTTCATGGACAGCGCGGGCGCACGGCGGCGTTATCTGGACCGGTTGGCGCTTGCATTGCGGCCAGATCACGCTCGCCATGTCTCACGCTATGAAACCGCTCTGCGCGAGCGGAACAAGCTGTTGGAGGAGAACCGCGAGGCAACTTGGCTCGACGCAATCGAAGCGCAGGTCGCCGAGTATGGTGCAGCCATCAGCGCCAATCGCGCGGAACTGGTGGCAACGCTGACGGACGAACTTACCGCCCTGCCCGACGCCCCTTTTGCCAAACCAAACCTGACCTATCTGCCCGGCGGCCCGGCCGGGCGCGAGGAACTGCGCGCAGAACTGGCCCGCACCCGAGGGCGAGACCGTGCGGCGGGACGCACCCTCACCGGTCCGCATCGCGACGAATTGGACGTGGTGATGACTGGCAGCGGTCAAGCCGCCGCGTCCTGCTCAACTGGCGAGCAGAAAGCGATGCTGATCGCGCTGACACTGGCGCATGCCGTGCTGGCAGCGGAGGGGCGCCCCGGCGTCCTGTTGCTCGATGAGGTCGCCGCACATCTGGACCCTGTCCGGCGGGCCGCGCTGTTCGAGCGTCTGCGGATGGGCAAAGCGCAAGTCTGGCTGACCGGGACGGAGGCCGGCCCGTTTGAGGATATTCTCGAAGAAGCCGCTGTGTGGCTGGTTAGCGGCGGAACAGTGGAGCGAGTCTAGCCTTCATCGTCAGGCAAGGCGCCCTGCACTTGCTCGACTGTCGCCCCCACAAGCCGCTCAATCCCGATCTCAGTCGGATGAATGCGGTCAGACTGAAACAACGTCGGATCCTGATAGATCGATTCCAGCCAGAACGGGATCAGCGCAGTGCCATATTCGCGCGCAAGATCGCTATAAAGTGCATCGAATTCAGCCTGATATTCAGGGCCATAGTTTGGCGGCGCACGCATTCCCATCAGCAGCACCTGAATGCCGCGTCGCTGAGCTTTCTCGATCATCGCGGCAATGTTCGCTCGCGTTTGATCCGGCGAAAGTCCGCGCAGCAAGTCGTTTCCGCCCAGCTCAATGATCACTAGCTCGGGCTCATAGTCCTGCGCGTCCAGTGTAAAAGCAAAGCGCTGCAATCCAGCCGCGCTCGTATCGCCCGAAATGCCGGCGTTGGACACGCGCGCATTTACGCCCCTCGCCCGCAATGCATTCTGCAATTTCGAGGGATAGCTATCTTCCTTGTCGACATTGTAGCCCGCGAACAGGCTGTTGCCGAACGCGACAATATCCATTTCAGGGCCCATGACGGGAACCGGAGGCGCCTCTGCAACATTGGTGTCCGAACCCGTGCTTGCTGGCCCCTCAGCAGGCACTTCGCTGCTGCAGGCCGCCAGTGAAAGGGCCAGTATGATCGACCAAACGCCTTTTTGCATCTGCGAGTCTCCTTGTGCGGATGTAACCCCTATGCGAATGCGAACCCTGTGACCAAGCCCCCTCTCGCAATTTCCGCCCGAAATCTCACTCTAACGCTGGGCAGCAGTGCCGCGCCGGTTGAAATCCTGCGCGGGATCGACCTTGACGTTGCGCAAGGAGAGATCGTCGCGCTGCTCGGCGCATCCGGTTCTGGCAAAAGCTCGCTGATGGCGGTGCTTTCCGGACTGGAGCGCGCCAGTGGCGGCAACCTGATCGTGGCAGGTGAAGACTTCACCAGCATGGATGAAGATGCGCTGGCGCAGGCCCGCCGTGGCCGCATCGGCATTGTACTTCAGGCGTTTCACTTGCTGCCAACCATGACAGCCGCTGAAAATGTTGCCACGCCGATGGAATTGGCTGGCACCGAAGGCGCAACGGCTCGCGCCGAAGCGGAGCTTACCTCTGTCGGTCTGGGCCACCGGCTGCACCACTATCCAACCCAGCTTTCCGGCGGAGAGCAACAGCGCGTAGCGATTGCGCGCGCGATCGCGCCACGCCCGCAGCTGATCTTTGCCGACGAGCCGACCGGCAATCTGGACGCGACAACCGGGCAAGACATCATCGAATTGCTGTTCGCACGCCGCGCAGAGACCGGCGCGACACTGTTAATGATCACGCATGATCGCGCACTGGCTGAGCGGTGTGAGCGCGTGGTCACGATGGCAGACGGCGTGATCGTTTCTGACACCGCCTCTGCCAGCACAGCAGCATGACCGCCGCATCTGCCACTCCGATGAGCTGGGCGATGGCCTGGCGCATAGCCAAGCGCGATCTCAATGCGCGCTTCAAGGGCCTACGCCTGCTGCTGGTGTGCATATTTCTGGGTACGGCGGCGCTTGCTGCGATAGGAACGCTGACAGCTGCGATCGAGCGGGAACTGGCCAATCGCGGGCAGGAGCTGCTCGGCGGCGATCTGGAAGTCGAAGTCTGGCAGCGCGATCTGACCGACGAAGAGAAGACGGGGCTGGGTCAGTACGGCACGCTATCGGGCGGCACGCGAATGCAAGCCATGGCGAGTACCGATGACGCAGCAGCGCCAGTGCAACTGAAAGCCGTCGATGAACGCTGGCCGCTGTATGGTGTACTTACTTTGGCAGATGGGCGCGAAGTGGGCGCCCCCGCCGCTGGCGAAGCATGGCTTGGCCAAGGCGCGCTGGACCGGCTCGACATCAAATTGGGCGAATCATTCCGCGTTGGCACAGGTACTTTGACCGCTGCCGGTGTGATCGCGAACGAGCCGGACCGTTTATCGGAAGGCTTCCAGCTAGGGTCGCCTATCATTGTCGCTGCGGATTATCCACTGCGTGCGGGCCTGATCGCGCCCGGCGCGCTGTATGAAAGCAAATACCGCATCGCCTTCGACAGAAGGCAAGAACCCGATGCAGTGCGCGAACAGCTGGAAGAGCGTTTCCCCAATTCAGGCTTCGATTTCCGTGATCGTGACCGCGCATCTCCCGGCGCAGACCGGTTTGTTAGCAATATGAGCGATTTCCTGACGCTGGTCGGATTGGCCGCACTGGTAATCGCCGGAATCGGCATAGGTGGCGGCGTTTCGAGCTATCTTGACGCTCGGCGCAACTCCATCGCGACATTCAAGGTGCTTGGCGCTTCCAGCCGAGACATTGTAAAGATCTACGCACTGCAAATCGGCGCGGCGGCGCTTGTCGGCAGCTTGGCAGGCATCGCCACCGGCGTTCTGGTCACCCCGCTGCTTGGTACGGCACTCCAAGGCCTACTGCCGGTTGAAGGCGGGTTTGTGATCGAGCCCGCTCCTCTCTTGCTCGCCGGCGCTTACGGCCTATTGGTCGCGTTCTCCTTTGCTGCAACGCCGCTGCTGCGCGCAAAAACGTTTCCGGCGATGGCGCTGATGCGGGCACGCGTTTCCCCCCTCGCCCGCGATCTGCGTGCTCTAGTCTGGACTGGCCTTGGCATCGTCGCCATTTGCGCGCTGGCTTTGCTGACAACCAATCAACCCATGCTTTCAGGTGGCTTCCTGATCGGTGCTGGTGGCGCGTTGATCGCGCTGGCCCTGATCGGATTTGCGATCCGATTGGCAGCTAGGCGTGCACCGCGCACGAGCAACCCTTTGCTGCGTTCAGCAGTCGCCAATCTGCACCGTCCGGGCGCGCCGACAGGGGCGCTTGTGACGGCTCTGGGCTTTGGCCTGGCGTCCTTCGTCCTGCTTGCAGCCATCCAGAGCGCGATTAACGGCAATATCGAAAGCCGCGTGCCGCAAGAAGCGCCGGACTATTTCGTACTCGACATCCCGCGCGATGGCGAAGCCGATTTCCGCAATCTAGTGACCAATCTCGACAGCGAAGCCACGATCCGCACAGTACCTGCCTTGCGCGGCTCTGTGCTGGCATTTGGCCCACAGGATGACATGGTCCGCGTTGCAGACCTCGAGAAAATACCCGATGGCGCTTGGTTCCTGCGTGGTGAGCGGGGCCTCACCTATACAGACACGCTACCACCAGGAAATTCACTGGCTGAAGGTGAGTGGTGGGACGAAAGCTATGACGGCGAACCGCTCGTCTCTATCGAGGCTGACGCGGCGCGCGCGGCTGGGCTTGAAATAGGCGATTACATCACGATCGGCGTGTTGGGCATCGAGCGCGATGTCCGCATTGCAAACCTGCGCGTCATCGATTGGGAGAGCATGGGCTTCAACTATGCGCTGGTCTTCAGCAGCAATGCCATTGCCGATGCTCCGCACAATCTGGCAGCCACAATCGAGCTGACCGATGACAGTCAATCGGGCGCCCTGCTGCGCCAGATGGTTGCAACTTTCCCTTCAAGTTCCGTGATCGAAATCGGTCAGGTGCTGATCGAAGCTCGCACAATTCTGGAACAGGTCGGCGCAGCGACGCTTGCGGCGGCTTCTGTGGCGGTGTTGGCTGGTCTTGCTGTGCTGATGGGCGCCATAGCGGCTGCGCGTGCTTCGCGTACCTATGACACCGTCGTTCTGCGCGTTATGGGCGCCAGCCGGCGTCAAGTTTTGGGTCTGCAGCTCGTGGAGTATGGATTGCTGGCGCTACTGCTGGCTGCTGTGGCGTTAGCGCTTGGGTCAACACTCGCGTGGTTTGTCATCACCCAACTGTTTGAGTTCGACTGGCTGCCGGACTGGACGCAAGTGCTCAGCGTGCTCGGCATCGGATTGGTCCTCGTGCTGGCATTCGCAATAGGCGGGTCGCTCCCCTTGTTAAGAGCAAAACCCGCCCAAGCGCTTAGAGAGCTCTAGGAGCGGGCCAGAGCCCGCTCCTAACAATCAATCAGTCAAATACTGTCGGGTCGACGGAGCCTTCGCCCGGGCGCCCCTTTACCACCAATGTGCTGCAGATCATGTCATGCAGGCCTTGCTTGCGCTCTGTGAAGGCAACCATGATGTGGCCGATGAGCAAGACTATTCCGGACAGAATCTTGGCAAAGTAACGGCCAAGCGCACGCAGCCAGGTAATACGGTTGCCGTTCGTATCAGTTACGATGATGCCCACCGCCATCTTGCCCAGTGTGCCTTGCTTGGAAGAGCTTTCCATCAAGACGAAGTACGCAATCGAACCGACAATAACCAAAGCATAAGTCACGAGCCCGATTGTCGTTGTGAAGATTTCATTCGCCTCAGGGTCGAGCGACGTCGCGCCGAAGACGCTAATTCCCATCACCGAATATATCACAAATTGCGCGGCCACGCGTATCCAGAAACCTGCATAGTTGCTCATTGTGACACTCCCTCGAACTGTATGTCCTTGCGAAGTGTGCCGGCAATTCTTGCAAAATCGATAAAAAGGGGCCGGTTTTCACCGACCCCCTTAAACTCAAACCAAGTCCGTGTGATCAGAACTTAAAGCGTACTACGCCGCCATAGGTGCGCGGTGCACTTGGGTAGCCAGATACAGTACCAGCCTGAGCCACACCATCGAAGATGGTCAGAATGTACTGATCATCAAACAGGTTGCGGCCCCAGATGCCGACTTCGATACCGTTCTCCATAGCAAAGGTCATTGACGCATTCACCAGATTGACTTCACGCGTGAAGTTGTTCGGGCCGAATGTTGGCAGACCGTTGTTGATCGGTGTGTCGCTCTCGTGGTTGTAATCCACGCGGGTAATCAGACGGTTGCCCGACAGACCAAACTCATGCGTGTAAGTTGCCGAAGTGGCAATTGCCCAGGCAGGAATACCGGCCGGACGTACACCTGTCAGATCACCCAGAACGCTGCCGGGGAAATCGTCAAACAGCGGATCAAGGTGCGTTGCCGCAAACGTCAGGACCAAGCCATCTGTCGGACGGATATTGACGTCCATCTCGAAACCGCGAACCGACTGCTTACCAGCGTTCCGAAGCGCAAAGCCCGTGCCGGTGAAGGCAAAGCTTTGGAACCCTTCGATACTCTGGTCAAACAGCGCGAGGTTGAAGTTCACGCCTTCGATTGAAGCCTTCAGACCGATTTCGTAGACTTCCGCCTCTTCCGGACCTGCGAAACGCGAGCCTGAAACCAGGTTTGGAACAGCCAGACCTGCATTCAAGATTGGCGAAGATGGCGCAAGGATTGTCGAGCCGCCCGGACCAGCCGTAAAGTCTGTATTGAGCGGGCGACTGTCACGCGACAGGTTGACAGAGCTTGCCTTGAAGCCGGTTGCGTAGCTGGCGTAGACATTGACTTCCGGCGTAACCTCGTAAGAAGCGCGGAAGAGATACGTCAGCTTGTCATCGCGGGTCTTGCCGTCTTCGACAGCATTCGGGATGGCAAGGAACGGCGGTTGGAACTGAAACGCTTGAAGCGCGAGAAGCGGGTTCTGAGCTGGATCAAGCGCTGCAGCAGTAATCGCCTGGAAAATCGGCGCTGTCGCCGGATTCGAAGCAAATCCGGCAATAGTTGCCGCATCGACACTGCCTGGCGTAACCATAAGTGCTTGCGCAATTCCGCCAACGATAAATGCGTCAACCAGATTAACCTGACCAAGCGGATCGAAAGACGTCTGGCTTAGCGCGAAGTCTTTCTTATCGTCTGTGTAGTTGAAGCCCGCGGTGAACACGAGGCCATCAACAGGCTCAAAGTCGACCGTACCAAAAATCGACCATGACGTGTTATCCATGCTGAACGTTTCAGATGTCAGCAACGGCGTGAGGAAAATGCTTTCCTGCGGCAGGCCGAGAGCAGCCTCTACTCCGTTAAACACGCTGGGTGCACCCGTCAAAACATCGACTGGATTGCCGCCAGCGAGCAATTCAAATACGTTGCGGATCTGGCTGCCATTCGGGATCGCACTGTCTTGGTTAATCTTCTCATCAAAGTAGAAACCGCCAAGCAGGAAGTTGATCGGACCGTCGAAATCCGACGCGATGCGGAGTTCTTGCGTAAAGGTCTCAACTGCCTGATCGCGCGTTTCAGTCGCGATGTCGGCGCTTGTGTAGTCGATGTCTGACAGGAAGAAATTTTCCAGCTCACGATAAGACGTGATCGACGTGACGCTGATGGGGCCAGTGTTCCAGTCTGCCTGGATTGAGCCGCCGTAGTTCTTCACTTCGTTGTTGGGCACGAAGTTCAGGAATGCTTCGTAACCGAAGAAGTCCGTGCTCAATTGTCCACCAACCGCGTTGATCGCACCGGTCACAGGGCCCGAAACGAGCGTTGCCACCTGGCAACAAATTTCATCGATTTCCGAGTAGTCAGCGATTGCGCGAATGCGCAGGTCAGGGGTTGGCTCAAACAAAAGCTGTGCACGAGTCGCCCAGCGATCACGATTGTTCTGCTCTTCGTCGAGGTTGACGATCGTCGCATAGCCGTCGCGCTTGTTGTAGCTGCCATCAATCGAAAATGCGATGTTGTCAGTCAATGGACCGGTTACATCGCCCTTCAGAACGATTGCATTGAAATTGCCGTAGCTGGCTTCAACGCTGCCGCCGAATGTAAACTGCGGTTCGCGTGTGATGACCGAGATTACACCGGCCGACGCGTTTTTGCCGAACAATGTCGATTGCGGGCCGTTCAGGACTTCGATGCGTTGAACGTTTGAAAGGTCAGACAGCGCGGCTGCTGAACGCGAACGGAAAACACCGTCGATGAATACGCCAACCGATGGCTCAATGCCGAAGTTGTTATCGCCGTTGCCGAAACCGCGAATTATGAAAGTTGATGCAGACGAAGTTTGAAGCTGGCTGACGCGCAGCGATGGAGTAACCGTCTGGAGATCGAGAACGTCACGAATCTGTGCATTTTCAAGCGTTTCGCCTGAGGTCACAGAAACCGAAATCGGGGTTTCCTGAAGTGTCTGCTCACGCTTTGTCGCGGTAACTACGATAACGGGTGCACCGCTGAATTCATCTTCAACACTCGTGTCGTCGTCAGCTGTGTCTTGCGCGTGGGCCGCGGCGGGCATGGCAAACGCAAGGACCGCTGCACCGCTCATCAGGGCAAAGCGAGTTGATCCGGCAAAGCCGGTCTTATCAAAGTTCATTGAGTTCTCCTCTCAAAAGCGACCGGTGGGGTGCGCGACATTTATTTTGAACGCTTTATACCGATCTCGACCTGTTCAATACGGAAGTGATTAACAAGGCACAAGTAAATCAGCGGCATATAGACGACGCAATCATCCTATGTTGCGTGCTAGACACACCTTCCGTTACGTCACCTGCTTGTTAAGTGATGCAGCTTAGGCTAGAGGCGCGCCAAATTGTGCGGCGCAACATGCCGTCCCCCTCTTTATATTCGAAAGTTCGTTATGTCTCGCTCGCTTCGCAATATCGCGATCATCGCTCACGTTGACCATGGCAAGACCACTTTGGTTGACCAATTGTTCCGCCAGTCCGGTACCTTCCGTGAAAACCAGCGCGTAGAAGAACGCGCGATGGATTCAGGCGATCTGGAGAAAGAGCGCGGCATCACTATTCTGGCTAAATGCACCAGTGTTGAATGGCATGGTGCCGATGGCGAAACCACGCGCATCAACATCGTTGATACACCTGGCCACGCTGACTTTGGCGCTGAAGTTGAGCGTATCTTGAGCATGGTCGACGGTGTGATCCTGCTGGTCGATGCGGCTGAAGGTGCAATGCCGCAAACGAAGTTCGTTACCGGCAAGGCGCTGGCGCTGGGGCTCAGGCCGATTGTGGTCGTCAACAAGATCGACCGCCCTGATGGCCGCCCTCAAGAAGTTCTGGACGAAGTTTTTGACCTGTTCGTAAGCCTTGATGCAAATGACGAGCAGCTCGATTTTCCGGTGCTATACGCCTCTGGCCGCGATGGCTATGCCAGCGAAGATCAGGAGGCGCGTGAAGGCACGCTTGCTCCGCTGTTCAAACGGATTGTTAGCCACGTCCCATCCCCTGGTCTGGATGAAGACGGGCCGTTCAGTTTCCTTGCCACCTTGTTGGACCGCGACAATTTCATGGGCCGGGTTCTGACCGGCCGCGTGCAGTCAGGCTCGCTCAAGGTGAATGATCCGATCCACGCCATCGACATGGACGGCAATGTAGTTGAAGTGGGCCGTGCGACCAAGCTGATGAGTTTTGACGGGCTTGAGCGGGTTCCGGTGGAAAGCGCCGTGGCAGGTGACATCATCGCCTTGGCCGGGCTTGAGAAAGCTACCGTTGCAAACACCATCGCTGATCCGGCTGTCAAAGAGCCGATTGCCGCGCAACCGATCGATCCGCCAACGCTGGCAATGCGATTTGCCGTCAATGACAGCCCGCTGGCGGGGCGCGAAGGCACCAAGGTGACCAGCCGCATGATCAGGGACCGCCTTCTTCGTGAGGCGGAGACCAATGTCGCAATCCGCGTGACCGAGTCAGAAGACAAAGATGCATTCGAAGTTGCCGGCCGCGGCGAATTGCAGCTTGGCGTGCTGATCGAAACCATGCGCCGCGAAGGCTTTGAGTTGGGCATTTCCCGCCCGCGAGTCCTGTTCCGCGAAGAAGACGGCAAACGCATGGAGCCTTACGAAACTGTGGTTATCGACGTTGATGACGAGCATTCCGGCACCGTTGTCGAGAAGATGCAATTGCGCAAAGCTGATCTGACTGAGATGCGCCCATCGGGCATGGGCAAGACCCGCATAACTTTCTCTGCGCCTTCGCGCGGCCTTATCGGTTATCACGGTGAATTCCTGTCCGACACCCGCGGGACCGGCATTATGAACCGCCTGTTCGAAAAATACGGCCCTTACAAAGGCGCTGTCGGCGGCCGTAACAATGGCGTTCTGATCTCCAACGGAGATGGCGAATCCAACGCTTACGCGCTCAATATGCTCGAAGATCGCGGCGAAATGTTCATTGGCGCACAGATGAAAGTCTACGAAGGCATGGTGATCGGAGAGAACGCCAAGCCGGACGATCTGGAAGTAAATCCGATGAAGGCGAAGCAGCTTTCCAACGTGCGTTCGTCAGGCAAGGACGATGCCATCCGCTTGACACCGCCGCGCCGGATGAGCCTCGAGCAATCGATCGCTTATATCGATGATGATGAAATGGTCGAAGTGACGCCGCATTCAATCCGCTTGCGTAAAGCGCTGCTGTGCCCGCACGAGCGCAAGAAAGCCAAGCGCAAGAAGGACGCAGCGTAAGCTCTTCCCAGACTGAGACGAGAGCGGTAGCCATTACGGCTGCAGCCTGTTACCCGCCTGCTTCATGCAGACAGGTACCCTGATAACACTCGCGCTTCTCAAATGCCTGGGCCGGATTTGGGGCAGCGTTCGGCCCGCTGATCATCCTAGCTTTGACGTGGGACAAGATGACCGGCGCGGGCGCGGTGGCTGGCCTTGTCACGGGCGCTGCAGTTGTTGCGATCTGGATCGCAAGCGGCCTCAATGCCAGCTTTATGGGCGGCCAATATCTGTATGAAATTGTGCCGGGATTCATTGCTGCGTGGCTGGCAATTGTGATTGTCAGCAAGGCGACAGGAACCGCTCGGCCTGCCCGAGGTTGATTGCACACGATATCGGAGAGAGACATGAAACCGACCAAACTCACCTTTGCTGCACTGGCCTCGATGGCACTGACCGCACCGACACTTGCAGACGACCATTCCGCTGAAGAGCAGAAGGCCCGACCGGTGCACGAACAGATCGGTGCAGGCGGACGTCCGGTCGGCGCGCCGTGGTCACGCAGTCCGGTCCATGCACAGCATGGCATGGCAGCTACTGCGCACCCGCTCGCGACCCAGATCGCACTCGATATTCTGAAGGACGGCGGCAACGCGGTTGATGCGGCGATTGCGGCTAATGCGGCGCTTGGCCTGATGGAGCCGACCGGCAACGGCATCGGGGGCGATCTCTTTGCGATTATCTATGACCCCAAGTCTGACCAGCTTTACGGCATCAATGGCTCCGGCCGCAGCCCGGCTGGACAAACATTGGACCAACTTCTGGAAAAACTGGATGGCGGAGACAGCTTGCCGCCGGTTGGACCACTGCCTGTCACTATTCCCGGCACGGTTGATGGCTGGTTCGAAATGCACAATCGCTTTGGCCAATTGCCGATGGCAGACGTGCTTGCCCCAACCATCAAATACGCCCGCGAAGGCCATCCGGTTGCGCCCATCATCGGCCACTATTTCGAACGGAATCTGCGCGCCTTTGAAGCTCGCTCAAACCTGTTCGACTTTGCCAACGCGCGCGCCACCTGGTTCGCAGACGGCGCGCCGAAAGCTGGCGAAATCTTCAAGAACCCTGATCTGGCCAACACGCTGGAGCGGATCGCCCAGAATGGCCGCGATGAGTTCTACAAGGGCGAGAGCGCACGAGTGATGGTCGATTACCTTCAGCGGCAAGGCAGCGCCTACACGCTGGATGACTTCGCCAGCCACCGGTCGGAGTGGGTAGAGCCAGCCTGCGTAGGATACCGCAACGGGTTCGAACTGTGCGAATTGCCACCCAACGGGCAAGGCTTCGCAGCGCTGCAAATGGTCAACATCCTGAAGAATGTGGACCTTGCCCAGTGGGAACGCGGCAGCCCTGAGGTGATCCACTATATCACCGAAACCAAGCGGCTCGCCTATGCCGATGTCGCGCGTTTCTATGCCGATCCCGACTTCGGGGCTTTTCCGATGGATCTATTGAGCGACGCATATGGCAAAGCTCGTTTTGACTTGATCGATCCGGCACGCGCCACGCCGGAGTTCGCACCGGGCGAGCCAAAGCCAGAGCCCAAGCTGGAAGGTCCCGGCGACACGACCTACCTAACCGTGGTTGACGGGGACGGGTTGATGGTCAGCCTGATCCAGTCAAACTATCGCGGTATGGGCGGCGGGCTGACGCCCGACGGCCTCGGCTTCATGTTTCAGGATCGCGGAGAGTTGTTCAGCCTCGATCCCGCGCACCCCAATGCATATGAGCCGAACAAACGCCCGTTTCAGACCATTATTCCGGCCTTCGTGAAGAAGGACGGGAAGCCGTTCATGACACTGGGTCTAATGGGCGGCGGTATGCAGCCGCAAGGCCACGTCCAGGTGCTGATCAATATCGTCGACTATGGCATGAACCTGCAAGAAGCGGGCGATGCTGCGCGTATCAATCATGACGGCGGTCGCCAACCGACCGAACCGTTAACCGGCCCAGCGAAGGATCCGCTGGGGACGTTGAATGTTGAACCTGGTATTCCGGCAGAGACCATCGCAGCACTAGAAGCGATGGGTCACAATGTCCGTGTGGTGACCAACGGCATCATGTTCGGCGGTTATCAGGCGATTGCACGCGATCCGGACACCGGCGTGCTCACCGGCGCGACAGAGATGCGGAAAGACGGGCAAGCACAAGGCTTCTAACGCACTATTTCTTCTTTTCGCGAGTGTGTTTAGACTCGCCGCAAGGAGAGCGAAAATGGCTAAGATTACCGGGCTTGGCGGCGTGTTTTATATGGTGGAAGACCCCGAAGCGACACCTGCATGGTATCGCGAAAAGCTGGGGCTGGATGGCGAATATGGCCCGCAGTTGGCGTGGAGCTAGGAAACCAAGCGCAACCCCTATTCGCTGATCAGCCATTTCAAGGATGACACCTATATGAAGCCGGGCACGCGCGGTTTCATGATCAATCTGCGGGTCGATGACCTTGATGCCTTCGTAAAACAGATCAAGAAGAAGGGCGTGAAAGTGCTCGACACGGTGGACGAAGGCTATGGCAAGTTTGCATGGATACTGGACCCCAATGGCGTGAAAATCGAACTTTGGGAGCAGGTCGCAGAAGAGCTGCCTAGCTAAAACAGCTGTTCCCACGTTTACTTTTAGTTAATCATATATCCTCAAAATCCCAGCCATGTTCGCTCGCTCATCAATCCTGTTACTCGCCACATTGACCTTGGCAGCTTGCGGCACCGTGCCTGGCGGATCGTCATCCACGCGAAACCCGCAATCCGCGCCTCGGCCCGTTGCTGTTAGCCCGGATGCTCAAATGTGCCTGGCTGCGATCACCGAGACAGGCTCGCGCTACTCGCCCATACCTGATGAGTACAATGGAAACGGGTGCGCCATCACTCGCGCTGTCCAGCTATCCGCTGTGCGCGGAGATGCATCCGATCTGGGCATCAGCAATATCGGCCCGGTTCAATGCGAGACGGCGAAGATTTTCATCGCCTGGGCCCGGTTTGGAGTCGATCGCGCAGCACGGAAGATCCTAGGTTCGCCCATCGATCGGATCGAGACCATGGGTAGCTACTCATGCCGCAATGTCGCCGGCACTTCGCGCAGATCCGCCCACGCCACGGCGCAAGCGATTGATGTGGGCGCATTTGTGCTGCAGGATGGCCGTCGCATTGACGTAAAAAGTGCCTGGTCCGGTGGAAGCCGTGAAGAGCGCGAATTCCTGCGCGTGGTGCATAACAGCGCTTGCAGGCGCTTTGGCACGGTGCTGGGGCCAGACTATAACGCGGCGCATCGCGACCATTTGCATGTCGAGATCAGCGGTGGCGGATTTTGCAGATAACTGCCCAATTTGACGCGTCTTAAAGCTTTGCTTCCAGCTTGAGCCGCACTGCCTAGGCCGCGTGTTGCGCGCCTAACTTCGCCATCATATTCGCACGGTGGATTTCGACAGTGCGGGGGCCGATCTCGAGTTCGCGCGCTATCACCTTGTTGCTGCTACCCGCGCTCAACCATTCCAGCACTTGGCGTTCGCGGCCTGAAAGGCTCTCAATCCGGTTTCGCGCCTCGATCACCCGCCTGCGCGCCAAAGGGAACTCTTCTGCTTCGGGCTCAAGTTTCGAGAGTGTACGCAGCAACTGATCAGGCTTTATGGGCAATGCCAGATAGTCCAATGCGCCAGCCTTGATCGCAGCAACGATATTCTGCGCAAGTAAGAAAATTGTCATATCAAATTGTGCGAAATTCTCTGACTAAGGTCAGAAAGCATCGTTGCGAATCTGCGCGATGTCCCCCATATGTTCCGCTATGGCTGAATTGGTGATCAGACGCGGGCTGAACGAGCCGGAGACCGGCGAGGAATTTGTCCCGCACCGCCCTGCCCGCCCGGAAAAATCCATGCCCGGCAAGAAGTTCGAGCTGGTCAGCGAGTATCAACCCGCGGGTGACCAGCCGACTGCCATTGCAGAGCTGGTTGGCGCGGCCAATGATGGCGAGCAGACGCAAACCCTGCTCGGCGTGACCGGTAGCGGCAAGACTTTCACCATGGCAAAGATGATCGAGGAATTGCAGCGCCCCGCACTGGTGCTTGCGCCGAACAAGATCCTCGCCGCGCAGCTCTATGGCGAATTCAAAAGCTTCTTCCCCAACAACGCTGTCGAATATTTCGTCAGTTATTACGACTACTACCAGCCAGAGGCCTACGTCCCGCGCAGCGACACCTATATCGAGAAAGAGTCGAGCGTAAACGAAGCGATCGACCGGATGCGCCATTCAGCCACGCGTGCGCTGCTTGAACGTGATGACGTGATCATCGTCGCGTCGGTTTCATGCCTTTACGGCATCGGCTCGGTCGAGACTTATTCAGCGATGGTGTTCGACATCAAGAAAGACGAAGTGGTCGACCAGCGCGAATTGATCCGCAAGCTCGTAAGCCTGCAATACAAGCGCAACGATACCGCTTTCGCGCGCGGTTGCTTTCGCGTGCGCGGGGACAGCCTGGAACTTTATCCCAGCCATTATGAAGATATGGCATGGCGGATCAGCTTCTTCGGCGATGAAATCGAGGAAATCAGCGAATTCGATCCCCTGACAGGCAGGAAGGGCGCGAGCCTCGATAAGGTTCGCGTCTTCGCGAACTCACACTATGTCACCCCTGGCCCGACCATGAAACAGGCCACCGAAGCGATCAAATTTGAACTTGAGCATCGGCTGAAGGAGCTGGAGGCCGAAGGTAAGCTACTGGAGCATCAGCGGCTAGAGCAGCGCACCAATTTCGATCTGGAGATGATCGCGGCAACCGGCTCTTGCGCAGGGATTGAAAACTATTCGCGCTTTCTCACCGGGCGCTTGCCGGGCGAGCCACCACCAACGCTGTTTGAGTATTTGCCCGAGAACGCGCTGTTGTTCGTTGACGAAAGCCACCAGACAGTGCCGCAGATCGGCGCGATGGCGCGGGGGGACCACCGCCGCAAGATCACGCTGGCCGAATATGGATTCCGCTTGCCGAGCTGTATCGACAACCGTCCGCTGCGGTTTAACGAGTGGGACGCGATGCGCCCGCAGACCGTGTGCGTGTCTGCAACGCCCGGTGGCTGGGAGATGGAGCAGACCGGCGGCGTATTCGCTGAACAGGTAATCCGCCCGACCGGCCTTATCGATCCACCGGTTGAAATCCGCCCGGTCGAAGATCAGGTGCAGGATTGCATCCAGGAATGCCTTGCAACCGCCCAAAAGGGCTACCGAACGCTGGTCACCACGCTGACCAAGCGGATGGCGGAAGACCTGACCGAATTCATGCACGAAGCGGGCGTGCGCGTGCGCTACATGCACTCCGATGTCGAGACGCTGGAGCGGATCGAGCTGATCCGAGACCTGCGACTGGGCGTCTATGATGTGCTGATTGGTATCAACCTGCTGCGCGAAGGCTTGGATATTCCCGAATGCGGTCTTGTGGCAATCCTTGATGCTGACAAGGAAGGTTTCCTGCGCAGCGAGACATCGCTGATCCAGACGATTGGTCGGGCGGCGCGCAATGTCGATGGCCGCGTCATTCTCTATGCTGATCGCGTGACCGGAAGCATGGAACGCGCAATGGCAGAGACCGATCGCCGGCGCGAGAAGCAGCGCGCCTACAATGAAGAGCACGGTATCACGCCGCAGACGATCAAGCGCGATATTGCCGATATTGTGGCGCACACGGCCAGCAGGGATGGCGTGGTGGTCGATACCGGCGATGACGAGGTCAACAATCTGGTTGGCCACAATCTGCGCAGCTATATCGAAGACCTTGAGAAGCGGATGCGTGCAGCCGCCGCCGATCTGGAATTTGAAGAAGCCGGGCGCCTGCGTGATGAAATCCGGCGGCTGGAGAATGACGAGCTAGGCTTGCTCGACGCAGACAAGCGCGCCGCACCCAAGGGCAAGAGCACTGAAGGAAGGCCGGGGACGCGCAAAATGCGCTATGGCAAAACGCAAAGGAAGTTCGGCAAATGATGTGGCGCTGTGCCAGCCTAGCGCTCGTTTTAGCACTATCCGCCTGCAAACCGCCGCCAACGGATGCGGATATTGCGGCGCGCGATGTGACAAGCAACCAGAGCGGTCCATCCGCGCCTATCGACAGCCCGGATACCGAAGGCGCGGTCTGGTCTGACAGCCCGATAACTACAGGCCGCATCATTTACGGCATCCCCGGGCAACCACCGCTGCTTGCGCTGGGCTGCGGCGATATGGGCGACCATCCCAGCATTCTGATCACACGCTATGCGCTGGCAGACGAAGGCGCAGAAGCGATGGCGGCGTTCATCGGCAATGGGCACATTGCCCGTATCCCCGTCGACGCAACCGAGATCGACAATGGATCGTTCTGGCGGACAGAGCTGTCCGCTTTCAGCGAGGATCTGGAAGTGTTGACTGGCACGCGCCAAGTGGCCGTGACGATCCCGGGCGCAGGGCGACTGGTGCTCAACCCGAGCCAACGCCCCGCTCAATTCATTGAGGATTGTCGCGCATCGCCCTCTGTATGAGCATGTCCGGCGTCAGCACCTGCGGTAGCTGTTCGGCTTCCTGTCCTGGCTCATACCATAGGTAAAGCGGCACCCCTGCCGCGCCTTGTTTGTTGAGGAACATGCTGATTTCAGCATCGCGCCGGGTCCAGTCGCCCACCATCGCGATCACGCCCGCTTCTTCGAATGCGGCCTTGGTGGTCTCACGTTCGATAGCGACGCCTTCATTGACTTTGCAGGTAACGCACCAATCGGCGGTGAACCATACGAAAACCGGCTTCCCGCTCGCGCGCGCTTCGGCCAATGCGGCTTCACTGAACGGCCGCGGGCTGAGGATTGACTCAGCAGTGCTCGAGCTTTGCTCGGCATAGGCAGACGGAAGCGCAAAGGCTCCAAACACAAGAAATGGTGCTGAGATAAGGCCAAATGCGGGCCATGCCATCTTGCCTCGCTGCTGAAGCTTGCCGACCACCCACAGCGCCATGATCACGCCGAACACGACGATCAGAGCAAACATCGCAAAGCCGCGTCCGCCCAGCTGCTGTGTCAGCCACACCAGCGCGAGCGCGGTCAACCCCATCGGGATCGCCATCACGCGGCGAAATGTGTTCATCCATGCGCCGGGTTTGGGCAACATCCGGCGCAGCGCCGGGACAAAACCGATCAGCAGGAATGGCAGGGCAAGCCCCAGCCCCAAGGCCGCAAACAGCAGCAAGGCCTGCAAGGGGGGCAATAGCAGTGCCGCGCCCAATGCCACCGCCATAAATGGTCCGGTGCAAGGCGTTGCCGCGAAGGCTGCCAGCAAGCCGGTTGCAAAGGCGCTTGCCGGCTCGCCGCTACGCGTGAATGAAAGTGAGGGCAGCTCGAACACACCTGCAAAGTTTGCTGTTATGACTGCCGCCAGTATCAGCAGGACGACGACAACACTCGGGCTTTGTAACTGGAATGCCCAGCCTACCTGCTCGCCCGCCGAGCGTAGCGCCAGCATCACGCCGCCCAGAGCCACACAGGCCAGCACCACGCCAGCCGTGTAGGCGATGCCTTCACTGCGCGCTTGTGCTTCGCTTTCACCGGCGCGCGCCAGGCTGATCGCTTTCAAGCTCAAGATCGGGAACACACATGGCATAATGTTGAGGATCAATCCGCCTACCAACGCACCCAGGATCAGCGTCCACATCGGCGGCGTGCTGGCTGGCTGTCCGGCGATCAATTCGCCGCCTGCCGGTACTTCGCCCGCCTGCGCGGCAAAGCGAATCCCATTGCCATCGCCAAGCGCCAGAATGCCTTCGAGTGTCTCGAACTCGCCGCGGCCTTTGCGCGGGATTTCAGCGACCAACACATCGCCATTGCGCCGGAAAGTCTGCGACGCAGCATAATCGACCACGCGGGTGTTGCTTACAAAGACATGCGGCGCGCTGAGACTCATCGTCGCCGGGATCGGGATCGCTATGCGCAAAGTGTCCGCTGTAAGTTCGTATGTGCCCTCACGATCAAGCGGAGGTGCAATCGCTGCGCGCCACATGGCAAAGCGCTGGTCGGGCGTGAACGAGCTGTCTTCGGCCGGAATGATGGTGGTCATCCGCCCCTGTTCAGGGACACAGATCGCATCGGTGCAGGCAAGCCATTCGCCTTTTGCCGCAATGGGCAAAGGTCCTGTTGGAACGTAATCAGCAGAAACGCTGATCGGCACCAGGACTGCATATGCGCCTTTGTAGACGTGGTTCATCAGACCGGAGATCGAGAGTTTCTGAGGGACAGGGTACAGCGGCTCGCCCGCTTGCCAGCCTTCGGGCAGTTCCCAGTCCAGCGCCATGCCCAGCCCGGCATCGCCGGGATTAGACCAATAGCCGTGCCATTCTTCCGATACCGGTTCAAAATGGATCGCCAGCGTCAACGTTTCGCCTGCAACGGCTGGTCCCTCTGCATGCAAGCTGCCGACAAGATTGTTATCCTGCGCGCGCGCGGCAGTGGCCAGCGCCAGCATGCCGAGCAGCGACAACAGCAGCCAAAAGGCACCAAAAGACTTGAACATTCTTGCTTGGGTCACACCTGTCCCTCTAGGGGTCTCACATACAGTTCGCAAATCTATACTGAGAGTTACAGTTCCCTATGTCCGATCCACAGCCTCAAAAACACGATCTCCTGATCATCGGTGGCGGCCTAGTTGGTATGACCCTGGCGATTGCGGCGGCGCGCAAGGGATTTTCCAGCCATGTGGTGGACCGCGCCGATCCTGACAGTCTGACAGCCGAAGGCTTCGACGGGCGGGCATCAGCCATCTCGACAGCCAGCTGGAACCTGTTCACCAATATCGGAATTGCGGACGCGCTGGAGCCATATGGCAGCCCGATCGACAGTATCGCGGTGAGCGATCAGATGAAGCCCGGGCGGCTCGACTTCACGCCGGAACCGCATGACGGCACGCTGGGCCGTATGTTTGCCAACCGCCAGTTGCGCTTGGCGCTGTTCGAAGCGGCGGCGCAGGAACCGCTGATCAGCTGGCATGCGCCGGTGAATGTCGCATCGCGTGAGCGCGGCGAATTCGGTGTCTCGGTCACACTGGAAGACGGACGAAAGCTGGAGGCCGACCTGATGGTCGGCGCGGAAGGTCGCTTTTCGCCTAGCCGCGAGGAAGAAGGCCTCAAGATGGCGAAGTGGGACTATGGCCACCGCGCGATCATCGTAGGTCTGACTCATACAAAACCGCATGACAATGTGGCGTGGGAAATCTTCTATCCGGCTGGCCCATTTGCCCTGTTGCCCATGCTTGATGGCGAAGATGGCACGCATCGCAGCTCGCTGGTCTGGACCGTCGACGAAAAGGACGCAGCAGGCATTCTGAAGCTGTCAGACCGCGCGTTTCTGGCCGAGGTTACAAAACGCATGGGTGATCTGCTGGGCGAAGTATCGCTCAACAGCCAACGATCTTCATATCCTTTGAGCCTGCAGCACACTGCCAAGATTATCGGAGAACGGCTTGTCTTGGTGGGTGACAGCGCGCATGGCATGCACCCGATTGCGGGCCAGGGCCTTAATCTGGGCTTGCGCGATGTAGGCGCACTGGTCGAAGTACTGGAAGAAGCGCAGCGGCTGGGCCTCGATCTCGGCAATGAGCAGATGCTCAAGAAATACGAGAATTGGCGTGCGCTCGACTCGCTGATGGTAATGGGCGCGACAGACGGGCTGACCCGGTTGTTCGGCGTGCCCGGCAAGGCAGCATCGGCCGTTCGGCGCCTGGGCATGGCTGGCGTCCAACGAATGCCGGGCCTTAAGCATTGGTTTATGGACGAAGCCCGCGGCGTTTCTGGCGATGCACCCGCTTTGCTGCGCGGCTAACTCAACGCTTTATTCGCCACCGGGTGCTTCAACCGGGCTACGCTGTTCAACAGGCGTACCTGTGCCATCGCGCAAGCGGCCCGGATCAAGCACGGCTGCCATCTCGATGGTTTCCAGCGCACTCATTGCAGCGGCATAGCGTTCCGCATCGGCAATCCAGTCTTCTGCGGTTGCCGCCCCGGGCATATTCTTGATCTCTCCGATAGCGGAATCGATCCGCCCGCTCTCCAGGAACTGCCGCGCGCGTTCCAAACGCCGCGCGGGCTGAGGCGATGGTGTGCTTTCACGCCGCACAACGAACAATTCACTCAATTCGCGCCGGAAATCAGCCCAACTGTTGATCCCTTCGCTTTTCTGAAGCTCTGGAGCGAGGCCATCCAGCCGCGCCAGGAGGGAATCCAGCGTTATCGGATCACGCGAGAAACTGATCACGGTTCGCACCGCATTGGGCCAGCTGTCGCCGAAGCGCAGCCTTAGCTGGTCTGCCAGATAACCCAGCTCTTCGCCGCGCTCGATATAACGGCGCGTGGCAAATGCGATCAACAGACCTTCGGCACGCGCGGCATTACCCGCTGCAGCCTGTGCTTGCAGGTCCAGACGCGCAAGTCGCTGTTCCGCCGCTGCCAATCGCTGATCAAGTCCGCCTTGTTGCTCAGCAACGCGTTCAACCGCTTCGGTTGCTTCTACCGCGGCTACTACCACGGCCGCCTCTTCAGCTGGCGTGGGACTGGGTGCTGGCGCGTCTTCGGCGCTATCGGCGATGGCGGGGAGATTGGCCTGCGCCTGGCCCGCTTCATTGGACAGCGCGACCGGCTCTTCTTCTTTCGTATCTTGCCAGTAGAAAATCCCTACAATCGACGCACCCAGTAGAAACGCAGCCGCAACCGCCCCGAAAATCGGGCCCTTTGAAGGCTTTGTGCGTCGGCTACCAAACCTAGATTCCATATTTTTCCGTTCTACGACCCACAGGCTTTCGCCAGCCTTTAACCACCATCACTCTGTCCCGGTCTTATTCTTGGCACATTGCAATTGCCAAGGCCAAGAGATCGTTCTCGTTGGGACTAGCAGCCGCGCGCGCCGCTTGCCAACCCTCTCCGACCGGTTCGAGAATGCGCGGGCCCAGCGCACAAAGCGAAACATGCGTCCGATCAACGCCCAAACGATTGCATTCATTCACGAAGTGCTGCGCCGCCTCGGCTGAGTGCAACAGGACAAGCGCCCCCTTGGATAGTTGCGCCGCGACCTCTTCTGGCAAGTCGACCTTGCCAATCCGATAGACGATGCGTTCGGTGATCTGCACATCAGCGGGAGAGGAAAGCGTCACATGATCTTCGCCTGAAAGGCGCAAGAGATGCTGAAAATCGCCGCCGATCCCGTCGAGTACTTGCTGCAATCCGCCAGAACCGACCCGTGCGACCGTAAAGCCAGCGTCACGCGCGGCATCCGCGGTCGTTTGCCCTACGGCGAGGACCGGTAGATGAGTGAGAGCGGAAAGCTTGTCCCCGCCATGGCGGAAGGCATTGGCGCTTCCCACCAGAAGTGCATCAAATGCCTCCAGATCCGGCAAAGTCCAACCACTCGGTATCACTTTGAAAAGCGCTACCCCAGCGATGGGTAGCGCGCGCGCCGCACCCGCTGCGATGGTCTTGGAAAGCCCCGGCTCGGGCCGGATGGCGAAGGCCTTTGTCACACCTCGTGTTGCCCGAAATGTGGTGCCATGCCGGGCGTAAGGCGCGCGATCAGTTCTCTCCCCATGGCCGCGACCCATGCGAGGTCCTCCGCTGAGCCGCTATGCGTCGCTTCGATCCGTTCACGACCATCCGGGCTGAACAGGGCGCAGCGCAGCGCCAATACATCATCCTGCGCTGTGGTCAGCATCGCGATCGGGCTATGGCAGTTTCCGCCCAGTGCCTTTAGCAGAGTGCGTTCGGCCATGACTGCGCGGTGACTCGGCGCGTGGTCTATTGCCGCCAAGAATTCTTGCGTCTGTGCATCATCGGTGCGGCATTCGATCCCGATCGCGCCTTGCGCGGGCGCGGGCAACCATATCTCAGGATCAAGCCGCGCGCCGACCGAATCCTCTCCCAATCGATCAAGTCCAGCAGAGGCCAGCAGAGTGCAATCCGCCTCGCCTTTTTCCAGCTTGGCGAGCCGCGTTGCGACATTGCCGCGAAACGACACAACCTTGCAGTCCGGCCGCGCATGCAGCAGCTGCGCCGCGCGGCGCGGCGCGCTGGTTCCCACTGTCGCGCCTTCAGGGATGTCCGCAACCGACTTTGCGCCAACCAAACTATCCGCGGTGTCCGCGCGCGGCATGACCGCCGCGATTGTCAGCGTACCGGGCCGTAGCGTCTCCACATCTTTCATCGAATGAACCGAGGCATCGATTGTGCCATCGTGCAGCCAATGATCGAGCTCCTTGGTCCACAGCGCCTTGCCGCCGATTTCCGCCAGCGGACGATCGAGTACTTTATCCCCGCTCGCCACAACCGGCACCAATTCGACCTTTGATTCATCCCAGCCATGCGCGCCGCATAGTCGCCGCCGCGTCTCATAGGCCTGCGCCATCGCCAGCGGGGAATTGCGCGTTCCCAGGCGGATAATTGGTGTTTCGTCGTTCATCGCTGAGCTTGCTCTAACCTCGCAAACCTCTAAGGGAAAGCGCGATGAACGCGAAGCCGAAAATAGTTCTGGGCATTGAGTCGAGTTGCGACGAAACCGCCGTGGCGCTGGTTACGAGTGATTGGACGATTATTGCCGAAAAAATCGCCTCACAGATCGAAGAGCATGCACCCTATGGCGGGGTCGTGCCCGAAATTGCCGCGCGCGCGCACGCCGAAAAACTCGCGCCGATGCTCAAAGCCGTGATGGACGAAGCGGGCCTTTCGCTGGCGGATTGTGATGCGATTGCGGCGACTGCGGGGCCCGGTCTGATCGGCGGGGTGATGGTTGGCCTCGTAACGGCCAAGGCGCTTGCAATGGCGTCTGACACACCGCTGCTCGCGATCAATCATCTGGAAGGGCATGCGCTCAGCCCGCGCCTTGCGAATCCGGACCTCGAATTCCCCTATCTTTTGCTGCTGGTTTCCGGCGGGCATTGCCAGATTCTGCTGGTCGAAGGCGTCGGTGAATATCGCCGATTAGCCACCACAATCGATGACGCGTTGGGCGAGGCCTTCGACAAGAGCGCCAAGGTGCTCGGCCTTGGCTATCCGGGTGGGCCTGCATTGGAAAAGCTTGCCATGCAAGGCGATCCGCAAGCGGTGCCATTGCCGCGTCCGCTCAAGGGATCGAAAGAACCGCATTTCTCTTTTGCCGGCCTCAAGAGCGCAGTCTTGAGAGCTAAGAACAGCGGCGAACATACCGACGCAGACATCGCGGCCAGTTTCCAGCAAGCCGCCGTCGATTGCCTGATTGACCGGCTTGAATATGCCTTGGAACGTATCGAGACGCCGGGCAATCTGGTCGTCGCAGGCGGTGTTGCCGCGAACCAGACCATCCGCACTGCACTGGAAAAGCTTGCTCAACGGCACGGCATGCGCTTCACTGCGCCGCCAATGGCGCTTTGCACCGATAATGCCGCGATGATCGCTTGGGCTGGCTGCGAACGCTTGCCGCTTGGCGTTTTCGATCCGCTGGATGTCGCCGCGCGTCCGCGCTGGCCGCTCGACCCTCAAGCCGAGCCGGTACGCGGCGCAGGAGTGAAAGCATGACCTCTCACCGACCGGTGGGTGTCCTTGGCGCAGGCGCATGGGGTACGGCCTTGGCGCAAATGCTGGCCAGTGATGGCCGTGATGTGGTGCTTTGGGCGCTGGAGCCTGACGTAGTCGAAGAGATCAACAGCACGCACCGCAACACAACCTATCTGGCGTCGGCCAAACTTGCTGAAACCATCCGCGCGACAAGCGATCTGAGCGAGTTTGCCGAGCTTGAAATTGTTTTCGCCGTCACGCCCGCTCAGCATCTCGGCAGCGTGCTAAGGCAGATGCCCAAGGCGCCGGGCGATCTTGTGCTGTGCAGCAAGGGTATCGAAGCGGGCACCGGCCGCTTGATGAACAATGTCGCGAAGGACGCGCTGCCTGACAGTGAAATTGCCGTTCTGTCCGGCCCGACATTTGCACATGAAGTTGCCGCCGGCCTGCCCACGGCAGTCACACTCGCCTGCACTGGCGGTGAAGCACAATGGGATCGGCTGATCACTGCTATCGCGCGGCCGACTTTCCGCCCCTATTTCACAGAGGATGTGACCGGAGCCGAGATCGGCGGGTCGATCAAGAATGTGCTCGCAATCGCGTGCGGCGTGGTGGACGGGCTTGGCCTGGGCCAGAACGCACGTGCGGCGCTGATCGCGCGTGGCTATGCCGAAATGCTGCGTTTCGGGCAGGCGTTGGGCGGGCAGCGTGACACGCTGTCGGGTCTGTGCGGTCTGGGCGATCTGGTTTTGACTTGCAGCAGTACGTCGAGCCGTAACTTCTCGCTGGGCAAAGCGCTGGGCGAAGGCAAAAGCGCGGCCGAATTGATGGCGGATCGCAAGACAGTTGCCGAAGGGGCGCACACGGCCCCCGTCCTGCATGAACTGGCGCAAGGACGCGAAATCGATATGCCTATCGTTGAAGCGGTCAATGCCATCCTGGGCGGCGCAACCCCTGCCAAAGTTGTTGCGCAACTACTCGCACGGCCATTGACCACCGAACAGGGCGAGCCTGTGTGAGCAGCGCTGATTCTGCACACAAAGACGACATGGCAACTCTCGCCAAGGGCGGGCGAACCAACACGCTTGGCTTCCTGATCCGCTTGATCGGCGGCATCCCGTTCCTGTTCATTGGCTACCGCTTGTATGGCGTCGAAGACATGGGCCGCTTCGCATCGGCCTTCGTCATTATCGAGATATTCGCGCTGTTCTGCGCTCTGGGCGAGAAGCGCGGGCTTGCACAACGATTGACCGAAGGGGCCGATCAAGACGCTCAGAAACCCGTTAATCTCGTGTTCGACGGGATGCTGGCCGCACTCATCGTGTCCGCTTTGGCGGCAGTGATTGTACTGATCTTTCCAGCAATCATGTTCCCGAACGGCGTCAACGGCCCGCTTGACATCCTGATGGTGGCAGCGATCCCTGCCTTTGCGCTGACCGAGATCTTGCTCGCCGCGCAGGCCTATCGATATGATATTACCACAACCGTACGCGCACGCGCGCTTATCGAGCCATGGGTCAAGTCAATCGCTGTGCTCGCATTCTTTTACATACCCGGCGCACGCGAGAGCGGGCTGGCACTCGCCTTTGTCGTTGCGATTTATGCCGCGCTTCTGACAGCCTTGTGGTCATTCATCCGCACTTACGGCTTGCCTGATGGATGGCGCCCCCGCCCGCGCTATCTTGGTTCGATGGTCCTGCGGGCCTTACCGCTTTCCGGCGCCGACGTGATCGAGCGCAGTACGCGATTGCTCGATGTGTTCTTGCTTGGTCAATTCACGTCAGAGCGCGCAGTGGGCATCTACTTCTTCGCGAAAGAAATCGCCACTCTGCCGCAAAAGCTGAAGTCCAGCTTTGAACCCATTCTGTCTCCAGTTGTGACCAAGAACCTGAAGATCGGCAATATGGACGCGATCGCGGCGCAAGTGCGCCAGGTCGGGTTCTGGATCATTGCGGTTCAGGCTGCGATTGCGCTTGCGCTGGCCATTCCTGGCGAAGCGGTGATGGGGCTTGGCGGCCCGGCAATTGTCGGCGGCACAGGCGCGCTCGCAATCCTGCTTGCCGCCGAAGTCGTTGCTTCGATGGCGGTCGTTTCCGAAAGCGTGCTGGTCTATATTGCGCGCAAACGTAACCTCGCGATTTCAATCGGGATCATCGCGCTTCAAGCCGCGCTGACTATTGGCCTCATCATGCTGGCAGAGTATCTGCAGCTGGACGAAGGCTTCAAAGCCGCTGGCGCCGCTGGCGCACTGTTCCTGGCGCTCGGCGCCTCCAGCCTGATAAAGGCATTGCTGCTCAAGAATCTGCTTAAAGCGCCGGTCAGCAATTGGCGCTGGGGCCTTGTATGGGCAACCGCGCCTGCGGTAATTGTGGGCTTCGCGTTCACGCAATTGCCCGAATGGATGGAGTTGATCTTCGGCATTCCGGCGATTCTGGCAACTTATGGCTTTGTGATCTGGCGCAAGGGATTCGGCGAAGAAGACCGGCTGCTGTTTCGCAAGAATGTTGGCGGTGACACGCCGAGCTGAGGAAGATGTTGATTGATGACTGCTGCTGAAATTCTGGAAGCCTATGGAGTCTATATCGCGATCGGATTTGTGGTCGCGATCGCAATTGTCTGGCTGATTGGCCGCGCCAACCGCAAGGCCAAGGTTGTGCGAGAGAGCTCGACCAGGGACGTGCTCGATGAAGGCGCAGAGCGCGCGAGCCGTAATCAGGCGCTGATTGATGCAGGCACACCTGCGCCGCCTCTTGACGCTGGCCCCGCACCAGCTTCGGTTACCGCGCCAACTCCAGCCGGCGCCGATGACCTGACCCGGATTAAAGGCCTTGGACCCAAGATCGCGACATTGCTGCGCGAACAAGGCGTGACGCGTTTCGCAGATATTGCCGCATGGAATGATGCGGATATCGAGCGCATCGATGCCCACCTCGGGCGCTTCCAGGGGCGCATCCGCCGCGATGCATGGGTGGAGCAAGCCAAACTGTTGAGTGCAGGCGACGAGGCCGGCTTTACAAGCAAGTTTGGCCAGAACGGCTGAACCAGTCGCGACACCGGTTCAAGAGAGAAACCTCGATAGGGAATGTGCTCATTCGCGCCTTCCGCATCGCCCCTTTCACGCACACTCTTGAATCGCTAGACAAGACTTGTCGCCGCACGCCATTCCTGCGAATGGAGCCGTAAAATAGTTTCAGGAGTAACTAATGGCCGGAATGGTGCCGTTTAACTGGGAAGATCCCTTTGATCTGGAAACCCAGCTGACCGAAGACGAGCGGATGATCCGTGATGCCGCGCATGGCTTTGCACAAAGCGAGTTGCAGCCGCGCGTAATAAAAGCTTTCGCTGACGAAATCGACGCACCCGAACTTTTCCCGATGTTTGGCCAGGCGGGCCTGCTGGGCGCAACCATTCCGGAGGAATACGGCGGCGCAGGCGCTGGCTATGTTGCGTACGGATTGATTGCGCGCGAGATCGAACGCGTCGACAGCGGGTATCGCTCGATGGCTTCGGTCCAATCATCGCTCGTGATGTTCCCGATCTATGAATACGGATCGGAAGAACAGCGCCGCAAATACTTGCCCGGCCTCGCCTCGGGCCAGCTGATCGGCTGCTTTGGCCTGACCGAGCCCGACGCAGGTTCTGACCCTGCTGGCATGAAGACCGTCGCGAAGAAGGACGGCGATGGATATGTCCTCAATGGTTCCAAGACCTGGATTTCGAACGCGCCTTTCGCCGATGTGTTCGTGGTCTGGGCAAAAAGCGAAGAGCATGGCGGCGGCATTAGCGGCTTTGTGCTGGAAAAGGGCATGAAGGGGCTTTCCGCGCCCAAGATCGAAGGCAAGATTTCACTGCGCGCCAGCACCACTGGCATGATCATGATGGATGATGTGAAGGTAGGTGCGGATGCGCTGCTGCCCAATGTGCAAGGCCTGAAAGGTCCCTTCGGGTGTCTCAACCGCGCACGCTATGGGATTAGCTGGGGCGCGATGGGCGCAGCCGAATTCTGCATGCACGCTGCGCGGCAATACGGGCTGGATCGCAAACAGTTTGGCCGCCCGCTGGCCGGAACGCAGCTTTACCAAAAGAAGCTGGCAGATATGCTGACCGACATCGCGCTGGGCCTGCAAGGCTCGCTTCGCGTCGGTCGCCTGATGGACGAAGGCCGCTTTGCGCCGGACATGATCAGCGTGGTCAAGCGCAACAATGTCGGTAAAGCGCTCGATATCGCGCGTCAGGCGCGCGACATGCATGGCGGCAATGGCATCAGCGGGGAATATCAGGTGATCCGCCACATGGTGAACCTTGAAACGGTCAACACCTATGAAGGTACACATGATGTCCACGCTCTGATCTTGGGTCGCGGGATTACGGGGATCGCGGCGTTTTGATGAAGGAAACGCGCGAGTTGCTGTCCTACGCTGCCAAGAACTGGCATAGGACAGGCATACGTGCCAATCCAGCATTGCGCCCTACATGCTACAACAAGCGCATTTTGCAAGTCCCTGAAAAACGGATGACTTTTCCACCCCTGAACAGTGTTCCATCCTGTAGGAGTTCTGCGTGATGAAACTGTATGGCTACTTCCGCAGTTCGACGACCTATCGCTTGCGCATCGCGCTGGAGCTGAAAGGGATCGACTACGAGTATATCCCGGTGAACCTGCTGACGTCCGAGCAGAAGGGTGAAGCCTTCACCAGCCGCAACCCGTTTGGTAGCGTGCCGATGCTAGAGGCTGACGGGTTCGACCGTGCCCAATCCATGGCGCAGATCGAATGGCTGGATGAAGCCTATCCTGAAAACTTTCTGCTGCCAGCCGATCTAGAAGACCGCTACACCGCGCGCGAGCTTGCCTATGCGATCGCAACCGAGACGCACGCCGTGAACAACCTGCCGGTGCTGAAGTATCTCAAGGATCCGCTCGGCCATTCGCAGGAAGAGATCGACATTTGGTATCGCCACTGGCTGGCGCGTACATTCGCGCCACTGGAAGCGCGGCTGGCGCAGCTCGGAACGGGCGATTTCCTGTTCGACAGGCCCGGCTTCTTCGAGGTCGTGCTGTTGCCGCAGTTCTACAATGCGGAACGCTTCCAATTCGATTTCAGCGACAAACCACATATCGCGCGCATTGCGCAAGCATGCCTCGCCCTGCCTGAGTTCCAGCGCGCGCACCCAGACAATCAACCAGATAATCCCGAGATGTCCTCATGAAACTCGCCTCACTTAATGACGGAACCCGCGACGGTAAGCTCGTCGTCGTATCGAAAGACCTCACCCGCTACTGCGCGGCGGACAATATCGCGCCGACATTGCAGGCAGCGCTTGATAATTGGGAGGAAATCGCTCCCAAGCTCGAAGTGCTGGCCATGGATGTCGAGCATGAGGCGGTGCCGTGCGAACGCTTCCACGAACGCGAAGCCCATTCGCCGCTGCCGCGCGCGTACCAATGGGCCGATGGCAGTGCATACATCAACCACGTCGAGCTGGTGCGCAAAGCGCGCGATGCCAAAGTACCGGAAAGCTTCTATCACGATCCGCTGATGTATCAGGGGGGCAGCGACAGTTTCCTGGCCCCGCGCGAAGACATTCCGCTGGGCGACACTGCCTGGGGATGCGACATGGAAGGCGAAGTGGCGGTGATCACCGACGATGTGCCCATGGGCGTATCGGCAGAGGACGCAGCAAAACACATCAAGCTGGTGATGCTGGTCAATGACGTGAGCTTGCGCGGGCTGATCCCGGGCGAACTCGCCAAGGGTTTCGGCTTCTTCCAGTCCAAGCCTTCCAGCGCATTCTCGCCAGTCTGTGTGACGCCAGATGAGCTGGGCGATGCGTGGAAGGATACGCTGATCCACTTGCCGCTGATGGTCGATTACAATGGCGAAGCCTTTGGCCGTGCCGAAGTGGGCGTGGATGCCACCTTCAACATGGCGCAATTGGTCGCTCACGCGGCAAAAACGCGCAATCTAGGTGCCGGCGCGATCATCGGCTCAGGCACGATTTCGAACAAAGGCGCGGATGGTGGCCCGGGCAAGCCGGTCAGCGAAGGCGGGCTAGGCTACAGCTGCATCGCGGAAATCCGCATGATCGAAACGATCTATGATGGCGCACCCAAGACGCCATTCATGAAGCCGGGTGATCAGGTGCGCGTGGAAATGCGCGATCGTGACAATCACTCAATCTTTGGCGCGATCGAACAGAAGGTTGTGCAGGCCTGAACTAGCGCAGGCTTAGACTTCGATGGGTTTGAATGCCGTTTCCCCATCGCCGGTGTTCGGTGTGCCATCTGCATCCATCACGAACAGCTTGACCTCACCCTTGCGCGCGCAGGGGCGGTGTTCAGTCCCGCGCGGGACGACAATCAGGTCCCCTTGTACAAGATTCTCGGTCCGGTCGCGCAACTCCATATCGAGCTCGCCTTCGATAACTAGGAACAGCTCATCGGTGTCAGGATGCTGGTGCCAGTGATATTCGCCCTCGACCTTGCACAAGGGCACCTCGTTGCCATTGTACCGTGCAGCAAGGGGGGTGCCCAATGTTCTGAAAACAAGGCGAATTTCTCGGACAAATTTACTTTTGTAGCCATCAGTACACCACCACGCTCCGGATGCTCTCGCCTGCATGCATCAGGTCGAAGCCCTTGTTGATCTCTTCGAGGCTCAGCACATGAGTAATCATGGGGTCGATCTGGATCTTCCCGTCCATGTACCAGTCAACGATTTTCGGAACGTCGGTGCGACCCTTGGCTCCGCCAAATGCGGTACCGCGCCAGTTGCGTCCTGTCACCAGCTGAAACGGGCGGGTAGCTATTTCCTTGCCCGCTTCGGCCACGCCGATGATCACGCTGGTTCCCCAACCACGGTGGCAGCATTCCAGAGCGGTGCGCATCACTTCGGTGTTTCCGGTGCAGTCAAAGGTGTAATCCGCGCCGCCATCGGTCATGGCCACCACCTTGGCAACGATGTCGTCGCGGCTCATGCCACGCGTGTTGAGGAAATCGGTCATGCCGAACTTGCGGCCCCATTCCTCGCGGGTCTCATTGATGTCGATGCCGATGATCTTGTTCGCGCCAGCCAGCCGCGCGCCCTGGATCACATTGAGGCCGATGCCGCCGAGGCCGAACACCACCACATTGTCGCCCACCTGCACTTTGGCGGTATTGGTCACGGCGCCGACACCTGTCGTCACTCCGCAGCCGATGTAGCAGCTGGTCTGGAACGGGGCGTCCTCGCGAATCTTGGCCACAGCGATCTCGGGCAGGACAGTGAAGTTCGAAAAGGTCGAACAGCCCATGTAGTAGAAGATCGTCTGCCCCTTGTAACTGAAGCGACTGGTACCGTCCGGCATCAACCCCTGCCCCTGTGTCGCGCGGATCGCGGTGCACAGGTTCGTCTTGCCGGAAAGGCAGGATTTACACTGGCGGCATTCGGGTGTGTAAAGCGGGATCACGTGATCATCTGGCTTCACGCTGGTGACACCGGGGCCGACTTCGCGCACGATGCCCGCCCCTTCGTGGCCCAGCACGCTGGGGAAGATGCCTTCGCTGTCGAAGCCATCAAGCGTATAGGCATCGGTGTGGCAAATACCGGTCGCCATGATCTCGACCAGCACTTCACCCGCCTTGGGGCCTTCCAGATCCAGCTCGACAATCTCAAGCGGCTGCTTCGCTTCGAAAGCCACGGCGGCGCGTGTTTTCATACCTTGTCTCCCCTAGGCGCTTTCATGCACGGTCTTTGAAACGAGACAGGCGGTCACGCCCTCTGCGCCATCTTCCAAGCCGGAACCGGACCATTTGACTCCGCCGAAGGGCGCATCGGCGGCACTGACCGAACCGTTGTTGATTGCGACCATACCCGCTTCGATATCACTAGCCATGCGCATCCGGCGCCCGGCATCTTGTGTCCAGGCATATGCCGCCAAGCCGTATGGCAGCCGGTTCGCCTCCTCGACCATCGCAGCTTCGCCCTTCATCGGGTTGATCAACGCAACCGGACCGAACGGCTCTTCGTTCATGATCTCGGCATCCAGCGGGACTTCGGAGAGCACTGTCGGCTCATGGAAGAAGCCCTGATTGCCGATCCGGTTGCCGCCGGCTTCAAACTTCGCGCCTTTGTCCAGCGCGTCCGCAAGCTTCGCCTGAATACCATCCGGGCCACGCTGACTTGCCATCGGGCCCATCTGCGTATCCCCATCCATGCCATTGCCAACCTTGATCGCTTTTGCTCGTTCAACGAACCCGTCACGGAAGCGTTCGAAGACATCTTCTTCGACCAGAAAGCGCGTTGGGCTGACACATACCTGCCCCGCATTGCGGAACTTGTTGGCGGACATGGTGTCGAGCGCCTTGTCAATGTCGGCATCGTTGAAAATCAGGACTGGGCCGTGGCCGCCCAGTTCCATCGTAGTGCGCTTCAAATCCTCGGCAGCCAATTTGGCCAGATGCTTGCCGACCGCTGTTGATCCGGTGAAGGTCACTTTGCGGATCACCGGGCTGGCCAGCAAGTGTTCGCTGATGTCCGATGGAACGCCGAAAACGCATTGCAGCACCTCTCCTGGAACACCTGCGTCGTGCAGCGCCTTGACGATGCCGAGACCGCCTGCGGGTGTTTCCTCGGACGGTTTGACGATGACTGAGCAACCTGCCGCCAGCGGACCGCCCACCTTGCGCATCACGTTCAATGCCGGGAAATTCCATGCTGAAAAACCCGCCACCGGACCGACAGGCTCATACCTTACTTCTGCGCGCTGACCATCGGGACGAACAAGTGTGCGACCATATAGCCGTTTGCATTCACCCGCATAGAATTCCAGCAGCATGGCGCAGTAAATCGTCTCGCCTACAGCTTCCTTGAACGGCTTGCCCTGCTCTAGGGTGATTGCCGCACCGATTTCCTTGGCGCGTTCGCGGATCAGTGCAGCACCTTTGCGCAGCACTGCTTCGCGTTCGTCAGCAGATGTCTTGCGCCAGCTTTTGAATCCTTTTGAAACTGAATCCAGCGCCGCATCAAGATCCGCCGCGGTCGCTGCAGGCAATGCTGCGATGACATCGCCGCTGGCCGGATCAAGCACGTCGATCGTCTCGCGACCAGCAGCGCCAATTGCTTCGCCGCCAATAAGAAGTTCGAGTTGGGGATAATCAGTCACTTGGGTCTCCTTGGAGTCGGGCGAAGGTCTTACCAGCCTGTGTATCAAGGTCCATCGCCAAGGTGCGACCAAATGACTGTGACTGGACAAATTCAAAGGAAAGCTGCCATGCATTGCCTTGGAGGGGACAGTATGAGCGAACACGAGCACGAATCCGCAGCGGGCGAATCAAATAGCCTCTATTGGACAGCGAATATTCGACTGTTGCTCACGCTCATGGCGATCTGGTTCGCCGTCTCTTTCGGTGCAGGTATCCTGTTTCGAGACTGGCTCGATCAGTTCATGCTGGGGGGCTATCCGCTTGGCTTCTGGTTTGCGCAGCAAGGGTCAATTTACACCTTCATCGCTCTGATATTCTTCTACAATTGGCGAATTCACAAGATCGAACAAAGTTTTAACCTTGATGATGACGACGAAGTCGCTGCCTCTATGGAAGGTGGGGCCGGTTAATGGAGACGCAAACACTGATCTATCTCTTCGTCGGTGCGAGTTTTGCGCTCTACATCGGCATTGCCATCTGGAGCCGCGCAAGCTCGACAAAGGAATTCTACGTCGCTGGCGGAGGTGTAAATCCGGTTGTCAACGGCATGGCAACCGCAGCCGACTGGATGAGCGCGGCAAGCTTCATTTCGATGGCGGGCATCATCGCTTTCGCAGGCTATGATGGCTCGGTTTACTTGATGGGTTGGACCGGCGGCTATGTGCTGCTCGCGCTACTGCTTGCGCCGTACCTGCGCAAATTTGGCCAGTTCACAGTTCCGGATTTCATTGGCACGCGGTATTATTCCAAGGCTGCACGTGTGGTCGCGGTGATTTGCCTGATCTTTATCAGCTTCACCTATATCGCAGGCCAGATGCGCGGCGTGGGCATCGTGTTTAGCCGCTTTCTGGATGTGCCAATCCTGTGGGGCGTGATCATCGGCATGGGCATAGTGTTTGTCTATGCGGTCCTGGGCGGGATGAAGGGCATCACCTACACTCAGGTCGCGCAATATTGCGTACTGATCTTCGCCTATATGGTGCCAGCCTTCTTCCTGAGCTTCATGATCACCGGCAATCCGATCCCGCAGTTTGGGCTGGGCTCACAGGTCAGCGATGGCAGCAGTCTGTACGTGCTGGAAAAGCTCAATCTTGTCCTGATGGACCTAGGGTTCGGGCAATATACTAAAGGCAGCAAGTCGATGATTGATGTGTTCTGCATTACGCTGGCGCTTATGGTTGGCACTGCAGGCCTACCCCATGTGATCGTGCGCTTTTTCACCGTACCCAAGGCATCGGATGCGCGCCGCTCGGCCGGGTGGGCGCTGATCTTTATCGCGCTGCTTTACACCACAGCAGGGCCAGTAGGCGCATTCGCACGGCTCAACTTTGTCGATACCGTCAATGAGACACAATATGCCGAAGCGCCCGAGTGGTTCACCAATTGGGAAGCCAATGACCTGATTGCCTGGCGCGACAAGAATGGTGATGGCGTCATGCAATACCGGGCCGGCGACGCATTCGCAGGCAGCCCCGAATTTAGCGAGAGTGGCGTTGGCAATTCGGGAGAGCGGCTGCTCGACAACATGGCGACGGTCAATGAAAACGAAGTTTATGTCGACCGCGACATAATGGTTCTGGCGAACCCCGAGATTGGCAACCTGCCCGGATGGGTAATCGCGCTGGTGGCCGCTGGCGGCTTAGCCGCCGCGCTGTCCACAGCTGCCGGACTGCTGCTGGTCATTTCAAGTTCGGTCAGCCACGATCTGCTAAAGTCCACTCTCAAGCCCGACATATCCGAGAAGGGTGAACTGTTGGCGGCGCGCATCGCTGCAACTGCAGCTATTGTGGTTGCGGGATATCTCGGGATCTATCCGCCGGGATGGGTGGCGCAAGTGGTCGCTTTCGCCTTTGGCCTCGCTGCCGCAAGCCTGTTCCCGGCGATCTTTATGGGTATTTTTAGCAAGCGTATGAACCGCGAAGGCGCGATTGCAGGGATGGTAGCGGGCCTGACTTCGACATTCCTCTACATCGCTTACTTTAAGCTGTGGGAGCCAGCCGCAAACACAGCCGAAAATTGGCTGTTCGGCATTTCGCCTGAAGGAATCGGCGTGGTCGGAATGGTATTGAACTTCGCCGTTGCGATCGGGGTCGCACGGATGACCGCCAAACCGCCCGCAGAAATCGATGCCTTGGTCGAGAATATCCGTGTACCGCGCGGTTCTGGGGCCGCACGGGTGCATTAGTCTCTACCGATTCTGTCGCCCCTCAATCAGGCTTTCGACCACGCTCGGATCAGCCAGCGTAGAGGTGTCGCCCAGCGAGCCGTAGTCATTCTCTGCAATCTTGCGGAGGATACGCCGCATGATCTTGCCGCTGCGAGTCTTTGGCAACGCGGGCGTTAAGTGGATGTGATCGGGCGTGGCGATGGGGCCGATTTCCTTGCGCACATGCTGGCGCAGCTCAGCGACCAAATCGTCCGTAACTTCAGCATCGGCATTCAGGGTAACATAGCAATAGATACCTTGCCCCTTGATGTCGTGCGGATATCCCACGACCGCCGCCTCGCAAACAAGCGGATGTAATACCAGCGCACTTTCCACCTCTGCAGTGCCCATCCGGTGTCCGGAAACGTTGATCACATCGTCTACGCGGCCCGTGATCCAGTAATATCCGTCTTCATCGCGGCGACATCCATCGCCGGTGAAATACTTGCCATGATAGGTGCTGAAATAGGTCTGCACGAACCGCTCGTGATCACCGTAAACGGTGCGCGCTTGGCCTGGCCAGCTGTGCGTGATGCACAGATTGCCGCTGGTTGCCCCGTCCAGAACTTCGCCTTCATTGCCCACCAGTTGTGGCCGCACACCGAAGAACGGCCTGCCCGCGCTGCCGGGCTTCATGTGATGCGCCGCTGGTAGTGTTGTGATCATGCAGCCACCGGTTTCAGTCTGCCACCAAGTGTCGATGATCGGGCAGCGCCCCTCGCCCACCACTTCGTGGTACCAGCGCCAAGCCTCTGGATTGATCGGCTCGCCCACTGTGCCGAGCAGCCGCAGCGATGACCGGTCATGCACCTCCACGAAGCTATCGCCCTCGCGCATCAGTGCGCGAATAGCGGTAGGTGCAGTGTAGAAAATATTGACCTTGTGCTTGGCGATAACGTTCCAGAAACGCCCATGGTCCGGATAATTCGGTACGCCTTCAAACACGATCTGCGTGGCGCCGTTCATCAGCGGGCCGTACACGATATAGCTGTGGCCCGTGACCCAGCCAATATCGGCCGAGCACCAGAAGACCTCGCCGGGCTGATAATCGAATATGTAGTTGAAGGTGGTCGCGGTCCAGACGCCGTATCCGCCGGTGGTGTGCAGCACGCCCTTGGGCTTTCCGGTCGATCCTGATGTGTAGAGAATGAATAGCGGATCCTCGGCATTCATTTCCTCGCAAGGGCAATCCGCGTCAGATTTCAATTCATGATACCAGTTATCGCGGCACTCACTCATCGCAACATCTGCGCCGGTATGCTTGACCACCAAGACGCCCGATACATCGACGCCGTCGATCTTCAGCGCGGCATCGACATTATCTTTCAGCGGTATCGGTTTTGATCCTCGGAGCCCACTATCAGCCGTAATCACGAACCGGCTGCCGCAATCGACAATGCGCCCCGCAAGCGCTTCAGGAGAAAACCCGCCGAATACCACTGAATGGATCGCACCGATCCGTGCGCAGGCGAGCATGGCCAGTACGCCTTCGATTACCATCGGCATATAAATCGTGACGCGTTCACCTTTGGTCACACCCAGCGATTTCAGCGCATTGGCCATCTGAACCACTTCGGCATGCAACTCGCGATAGGTCAGACTGCGGCCCGGCGATGCTGGATCATCTGGCTCGAAAATCAGCGCAGTCGTATCGCCCCGCCCGGCATCAACATGACGGTCCACCGCATTGTAGCAAAGGTTAAGGGATCCGTCCGCGAACCACTTGATAACGACAGGGTCATACGACCATTCACCGCCTTTGTCTGGAGCCTGCACCCAGTCCAGCAGCTGAGCCTGCTCTAGCCAGAAACCGTCCGGATCTTGGAGCGAACGCGCATACATCGCGTCATATTGTTCGGTCGCACAATGCGTTGGGTAGCTAGGTACTGGGCGGGCAACAAAGCCGGTCATAGAGCTGAATCTCCTTTAGATCCCGCTTTCATAGCGCAAAATGCAACCGACACACCCTGCGCTTTTGTTATCTATTACCTTGGCACTATTCCGTCGGCTCTGTTCGAAATACGTAGACCGGCCCAATATCGACGATCTGCGCATATCCAGCAAAACTAAGCACCAGTTCCGCGGCTCTCGGAGCATAAGCACGCGGCGACTGGGCCCGCAGGCGGATCAGTTGCCAGTCTTCGCCCAATGGGAAAAGCGCCTGCGCAAAATTCCCACGGCCTGGCTCCAGATCGTCGATCTTGGCTTCTACACGCGCACGGCGATCAGGTGTTATGGCCTGTTCGGTCCTTCCGGCCACTGCAATTAGCAGACTATCGCCAGCTTCGATCGAGGCGTCGAGAGGGATCGCTAGCGACAACGAATCCGGATCATCGGAAGGGGTGCCCACAGTGAAACGCGTTGCTCTATTGAGCCATATTGCTGGCTCTTCACGCTGCTCCGCAGCCGCCATATCGCCTATCACCCGCCAATCGCTGCCCCGCGGATCATTGAGCAGTTCGCCTGCACCCTGCAAGGCGTCAGGGATCAAGGGTTCTTCACGAACCAAAGGGATAGGCGTCGGCTTAGGCTTGGGTTCAGCTATAGCTGTGGGCTGAGTTGGCGCTGCGGGGACGTCCGAAGCTATCCGACCTGATCCGGATACCACGATGGTCTGTCCAATTTCGAGCACTTGGCGTGTGCGTCCAAATTGAAGAGCCACGATTCCATCTTGCCTTCGCAAGCCCTGCTCGGCATCAGCGGTTACTTCGTACCATTCCCATTCGTTGCCAATAGAAAGCGTCTTTTCTCCAAAACCGGGATAGGGTGGCGCATTTTGCTGGAAACGAACCCGCAGAACGCCTCTACCATCGTCCGTCTGTGCTCCAATCGCTCGGGCATAGAACCCGATAGTAATGGTATCGCCACGGCGAACCGGTTTGGTCAGAGGCACGTTGGTCCCCGCAGTGTAGATAAACTCGTCCGCCCGCTTGATATCGAAGCGGACAGCAACGCCGCCGCCAGGTATCGCCTCGTCTTGGACGACACTACGCTCTAAATCACTGCCATAACTTTCCCAATCAAGCCTTGTAGGGTCGTTGACCAGTGTTCCTGGAAGTTGCGCATCAAGTTCTGCAATAACATTTTGGTCGGCAGATAGCGGGGCAGCGCTTAGGCCAATAAGTGCCAATGCCGCCACAGCGATTATCGGTTTCCACATTGTGCATGAGCTCCCAAAACCCGGTTTTTGGGAACGTTAACATATGAATGGCATCGTAACAAGATTCGTCTTATCGCGAAGCCGATTTGACTTCAGTTTAGTCGCGCGATTCCAGACCGTGCTCTGCGTGCGCAATCTCATGCAGCCAGTCGGCGTGGCGCGGGGCCTTCTTGGTTTGGCTCCATTCGTCGAGCATCGGCGGCGCTACGCGTTTGAGCTCGGCGTATTGCTCGTCCGTGCCGATATCGGCGGCGAGCTCGACCCGGTGGCCGTTGGGATCGAAGAAGTAGATCGACTTGAAGATGCCGTGATGGGTCGGGCCAAGCACATCGATGCCTTGCGCTTCTATATGCGCCTTGGCAGCGAGCAATTCGTCTTCCGATGCGACCCGAAAGGCGAGATGCTGGACCCATGCCGGGGTGTTTTCATCGCGGCCCATGGTCGGCTGATTAGGCAGTTCGAAGAACGCGAGGATGTTACCGTTACCTGCATCAAGGAAGACATGCATGTAGGGATCATACTCGCCAGTTGACGGTACATGATCCTCAGCAAAGGCCGTGGTGTATTCCATGCCCAGCACACGGCCGTACCATTCGACAGTTTCTTTTGCGTCCTTGCAGCGATAGGCGGCATGATGGATGCCAGATGGCTTTATGGCTGCTGTCATTCTGCAGGCTCCGCAGTCTTTGTGTCGAGTACACCACGCGCGATCTGGTCACGCTCGATGCTTTCGAAGAGCGCCTTGAAATTACCTTCTCCGAAGCCATCGTCGCCCTTGCGCTGAATGAATTCGAAAAACACCGGACCAACTTGCGCTTCTGCAAAAATCTGTAGCAACAGGCGGGGCTGACCACCCTCCGTCGTGCCATCGAGCAGGATACCACGCATCTTCAGCGCTTCAGCATCTTCTCCGTGACCCGGAAGACGCTCATTGAGCATCTCGTAGTACGTGACAGGCGGCGCGTTCATGAAGGGAACGCCCATGTCTTTAAGACGGTCCCAGCAAGCGACCAGATCATCGCAGATCAGCGCGATATGCTGGATGCCTTCACCATTGAATTCGCGCAGGAATTCCTCGATCTGGCCCTTGCCGCCCTCGCCCTCTTCATTGAGCGGGATGCGGATCTTGCCGTCAGGCGCGGTCAGCGCCTTGGACGTCAGGCCGGTATACTCGCCTTTAATGTCGAAGAAGCGGATTTCGCGAAAATTGAACAGGCTCTCGTAATAGTCGGCCCAGTACTTCATCCGGCCGGTGTAGACGTTGTGCGTCAGGTGATCGATCAGCTTGAAGCCTGCGCCTTCAGGGTGTTTTTCAACGCCGGGCAAATATTCGAAATCGATGTCATAGATCGACAGACCCTCTCCATTCTCGTCTTCGTAACGATCAACCAGATATAGGATCGCGCCGCCGATGCCGCGGATTGCAGGGATCGCAAGTTCCATTGGTCCCGTTTCAACTGCGACCGGCTCTGCGCCCAGCTCCATCAGATGGTCCCAGGCCGCGGCAGCGTTGCGCACACGAAACGCCATGCCGCATGCCGACGGTCCATGCTCGCGCGCGAAATACCATGCCGCGCTGCGCGGCTCGTAGTTGGCGATCAAATTGATGCCGCCTTGACGCCACAGATGCACGTCCTTGGAACGGTGCGAAGCCACATGAGTGAACCCCATTGCTTCAAAAACCGTTTCAAGCTGCCCCTTCTCGGGCGCGCAGAATTCAACGAATTCAAATCCATCAAGGCCAGCGGGATTTTCGAAGAGGTCGCCAGAGTGAAGGGTTTCGTGCGTGTTCATGAGCTTAGTCCAGTGAGAATCAATATAGTTTCTTTTGTAACTAAATACGCGAAGCCCGTCATTTTGTCAAAGCGGCGGTGAGACTGGCAGGCGGCACGCCGCCCCACCTATCTGATCTGCCTATTTGCCAGCGTGCAGCGATGCGTGCACGAAGGTGGCGGGAGAAGGCGAGATGATCAAGACCAAAGGTATCAACCATATCGCACTGGTGTGCCGCGACATGAAGGAAACGGTTCGTTTCTACACCGAAGTGCTCAATATGCCGCTGTTCAAGACGGTTGAACTGCCGGGCGGTGGACAGCACTTCTTCTTCGACTGCGGCGGCGGTGCGAGTGTCGCTTTCTTCTGGTGGGCAGATGCTCCGCCCGCTGCCCCCGGCATCGCCTCAGTCAAAAGCTTTCCTGGCGACGCGAAGACCGCCGTCGGATCCATGAACCACTTAGCATTCGACATGGACGAAGATGAGCTTGAAACAGCGCTCGACCGACTTGAGCAAGCCGGTGTCCCTCATACCCATGCTGTCGTAAACCATGACGACAGCCCGATGGGCGTCGCGCGCGAAAAACACGAAGGCGTGTTTGTCCGCTCCGTCTATTTTACTGACCCCAATAGCATCATGCTGGAGTTTGCCGCCACGACAAAAAGCTTCGGGCCCGAAGATGTCGCACATGAACCCGCGACAGCGGCCGATAGAGTGGAGGCCTGAGCCATGCCCCGATTGAGAGAGGTTCCCAAGGCGGAAGCTGACGAAAAGGTCGCATTACCGCTATATAAGCTGTTGTTCGGAGATCGCGATCCAGTCGCAGAGCCAGGTACGCCAACCGGCACGCCGGGCGATTGGTGGACTATCTTTGCCAATTCGCCCGCAACATTGAAGCACGCCGCGCAAGGCTTTGCCTATTATCGCGATCCTTCGCGCAAGCTGGATCCGGTATTGCGCGAGCTGGGCCAGACTTGGGCCGGATGGGCCACGGGCAGCCAGTTCGTATTCTCTCAGCACTGCAAGAGCCTGCGCGGGCTCGCCTATCCCGACGCCAAAATTGAAGCGATCCCGGTGTGGCAAACGGCGCCGTACTTTGATGCGAAAGAACGCCTCGTACTGGCCTATGCAGACAGGCTTGTCACACATCAAGGCCGCGTGCCCGACGCGTTATTCGTTGAATTGAAAGAGCAGTTCTCAGACGAGGAAATCCTCGAGCTGACGTACACCACCGCGATGTATCACATGCATGCGATCATGAGCCGGGCCTTACGCACCGAATTCGATGATCGGGAAGATCCGGTCACGGAAGTTCCTGCGCCTGAAGGCTTTGACGCGCTCGATTTCCTCGGGGGTGAACGCAAGAACGATTAGGCAAGCTTGCCCATATTACGCCCGCGTTCGTCCTGTGTGACGGTCAGCTTTGCACCAAAAGGTTCACCGCCTTCGAATGCTGTGCGAGTAGCTTCGTCGGCAAGGTCGGCGTTGCCGCATACGCGCGCACCCGCAGAATTGCGCCCGATGAACACGGCGTCGCTGCCGGTCTTGCTGTAGTTTATAGTGTAGCTCTCAACCGTGGCGCTATCGAATGGCGCGTCGCTGCACGGCACGCCATTGTCCGCCATCGGCAGTTTCTCAAACCGATCGTTCGCAGACCAGTCGGCAGGTTCAGTCGAGTAAATGCCCGTGGCGTATTTGCTCATCCAGCCGCCATTGGCTCCAACCAGAGCATATGAGCCACGATTGCCGCGCACCCGCTCCACCGCTTCGCAGATTGCATGCGCGGAATAATTGTTCCCTGCCCCGCCGAAGAACGGCAGGCCGCCTGTCAACGTAAATCCGCGAGGGTCATCCACGGCCAATCCAAAGTGATCGCATTGATTGAACACTGGAATTGCAAAGCAGGAATAGAAATCCAGGAATTGCATGTCGTCTATGCCTTTGCCCGACCGATCCAGTGCAGCTTCGACCGAAGCAATTGAGGCTGGGTTTGCGGACAGATCGGGCCGCGCAGATAGCATCAGTTCAGTAGCGGCAGTGACAGAGTGAATGTGTACCCACCTCTCTTCCGGCACACCAAGCTTTCGAGCGAGGCCGGCACTTGCGATGATGATCGCCGCGGCCTGGTTTACCTGATCGCGCGCGACGGTCATTCGTGTATATGGCTCTGCCACGATGCGGTTGCGATCGGTAACTGTCGCAAGCTCTTCAGCACTGCGTTCAACGGGCGCGGCAGAATGCGGGTTGGCCGCTGCAACTTTGGTGAAAGGCTCGAACAGTTCGCCAATGTCGTGACGATATTCATTCAGGCTCTTGCCCAGTTTGGCGCGCCGCGCATTTTCGGCGATGGCATAAAGCGGGATCGCCCCGGTCGCGCCATGCGCGAAAAGCTGCATCTCCATCATACCGTCCAAGCCAAAGCCGCGATCTTCGAACTCGCCGCCGATTTGTTCCGACCAGTCGGGCTTCTCGCCCTTGGCAGCGAGCGCCAACGCCGTTGAAATCACTTCCGAACCGACAATGACTGCGCACTGGCTGTCACCCGCCGCAATGTCGGTTGCAAATTCACCGACATACTGCTGGTTCGTCTGACCACCTGTCGGGGACAGGATTAAGCGCGCAGGCTGGGCATTCACACGCTTCGCCAACGCACCCGGAATATTGTCTGGCCCGCCAAAGGGCGGCTCTTTACCGGGACGCGACATTTCAAACGCCCGGATCGCGGCCAGCGTATCAATCTCACTCGCCAGATCGCCAGTTGCGCCCGCATTGCCAATGGCTGCTGCAAGTGCTCGGCCGCCCAAATCCATGTAGGACAGAGCCTCATAGTTCGGCTCGCCAACGCGCTCCGAAGCTTGTCCTACCCCGATGATGATGGGCGTGTTGTCAGCGATCATAGCGTGAGACTCAGTCGACGAAGTCGTCTACGCGCTCAACGATGATGGCGGGAGCCATTCCGCCCGCAGCGCACATGGTGACTAGGCCATAGCGCTTGTCCTGACGCTCCAGTTCGTCAACGATCGTGCCGATCAAGATCGAGCCGGTTGCCCCGATCGGGTGACCCAATGCGATGGAGCCTCCATTGACGTTGACCTTGTCCCAATCGAGATCAAGATCGCGCACGAACTTGGCGGCGACCACGGCGAAAGCCTCGTTGATCTCGTAAAGATCAATGTCGTCCTTCGTCATTCCGGCCTTTTCGAGAACCTTCTTGGCCGCTGGCACAGGCGCGTTGAGCATCAGCGTAGGATCATCGCCCATATTCGCGGTCGCAACGATCCGTGCGCGCGGTTTGAGACCGTTCTTCTGCGCGTATTCCTTGCTGGTGACCAGCACAGCTGCCGCGCCATCAACCACGCCTGAGCTATTGCCCGCATGGTGGAAATTCTGAATCTCAAGATCGGGATACTTCTGGTTTACCAGTCCGCGAAAAGTGGTACCATTGGCATCCAGCGGCACATCAGCGATCTTGGTGAAGGCAGGCTCCAGCTGTGCCAGCCCTTCCAGCGTTGTTTGGGGACGCGGATATTCGTCATGGTCGAGAATAACATTCCCGTCATCGTCCACCACCGGGATCACTGACTTCGCGAAACGCCCCTCTTCAATTGCTGCGGCTGCGCGTTGCTGACTACGATAACCAACTTCGTCCAGCTCTTCGCGGGTGAAACCTTCCATGCTGGCGATGGCATCACCGCAAATGCCCTGATGGCTTTGCGGGTGAACGCGCTGAAGCCGTTCGTTATAGCTGCCCATCATTGGCGGCTTGATCCCGGCCTGCATCTTCTCCTTGGACATTTGTGCCGTCAGGCTCATCATTTCCGTACCGCCGGCAACGATGCAGTCTTCCATACCGCTCATAACCTGCGCAGCTGCGAGGTTCACCGAAGTAATCCCGCCCCCACAGAAGCGATCAAGCGTGGTCCCGCTGGAAGTGATGTCATAGCCTGCATCAAGCGCCGCCATGCGGCCCATGTCTCCAGCTTGCATCCCGTCTTGGGTCGAAACAGACCAGATCACATCATCTACGGTCGAAGTGTCGAGGTGATTGCGCTCGGCAATTGCTTTCAGAACGGTCGCTGCCAGATGCTGCGGATGTTCAGCTGCCAGCGCGCCCTTGCCTTGCTTGCCAATGCCGCGCGGGGTGCGGACTGCGTCGATGATATATGCTTCGCCCATGGGGAATCCTCTCGCTTATCGAAAATGCGGTTGACGTTTCCGTAAACCCCCTGCACCACTCACACAAGATTTCAGTTGCATTCTGAAATGCCAAAAAGTGATAGGAGAGCGCTTGATGAGCGAAGAAGTTCTGACGCAGGAAGAAGACGGTGTCCTGATCGTCACGATCAACCGTCCAGAAGCCAAAAATGCCATGACAAAGGCCGCAGCCGAAGGAATTGCGGCCGCGATGGACCGGCTCGATTCTGATGACTCGCTGCGAGTCGGCATCCTGACCGGTGCAGGCGGTACGTTCTGCTCTGGCATGGACCTGAAAGGTTTCCTGCGCGGTGAACGCCCGACTGTTGAAGGGCGCGGGTTTGGCGGCGTGGTCGAAGCACCACCGCAAAAACCGCTGATAGCCGCTGTCGAAGGCTATGCGCTCGCGGGCGGCCTAGAGCTGATGATCGCTTGTGACCTTGTCGTTGCCAACAAGGACGCAAAGTTCGGCATTCCTGAAGTGAAGCGCGGGCTGGTGGCGGCTGCTGGCGGCGTGATGATGCTGCCCGATCAGATCCCGCAACGCGTGGCGATGGAACTGGCTCTGACAGGCGACTTTATCGGCACCGAACGCGCGGCGAGCCTGGGCCTGATCAATCAGGTCGTTGATGGTTCTGCACTGGACGGCGCGAAAGCACTGGCTGCCAAGATTGCCGAAAATGGCCCACTGGCAGTGCGCATCTCAAAGAAGATCATGAAGGAATCGCGCGGATGGCCAATGGATGAGCGCTACAAGCGCCAAGGCGAGGCTCTCGGCCCGGTATTCATGAGCGAGGACGCACGCGAAGGCGCCGCTGCCTTTGCTGAGAAGCGCAAGCCTAACTGGAAGGGGAAATAATATGTCAGTCTTAAACGTTCCCCAGCCCGAATTTATGGAGGACGAGGAAATCTCGATCTTCGCAGACGCCGTGGGCAAGTTCTACCAACAACACGCGCCGGAAAAGCGTGTGCTGCAATGGCGCGAAAACGGTCAAGTCGAACGCGGTTTCTGGAACGAAGCAGGCGAAGCCGGGCTTCTCGGCGTATCTGTGCCTGAAGAGTATGGCGGTCACGGCGGAGACTTCCGCCACGATATGGTCGTGATCGATCAGCAGGCAAAGCACGGTGTTGAAGGCTTTGCTGCGTCGCTGCATAACACGGTCATCCTGCCATACCTAGTGCGCCACGGCACTGAAGAGCAGAAGAAGAAGTATTTGCCCAAACTCGTCACTGGCGAGCTGGTCAGCGCGATCGCAATGACTGAACCTGGTGTTGGTTCGGACCTTCAGAGCATCACTACGACGGCCCTGAAAGATGGTAACGGGTACAAGATCAACGGCGCGAAGACCTATATCTCGAACGGTCAGACTGCCGACTTCATCATTGTCGTCGCGAAGACCGATCCCGATGAGCGTGCCAAGGGTATCTCCTTGATGCTGCTTGAAACCGAAGGGGCCGAGGGTTTCCAACGCGGCAAGAAGCTCGACAAAATCGGGCTGGACGCGGCTGACACATCAGAGCTGTTTTTTGATGATGTGTTTGTTCCGGCCGAAAACGTACTTGGCGGCGTGGAAGGCAAAGGCTTCTACCAGTTGATGGGTGAATTGCCGCAGGAACGCCTGATCATTGCGATGGGCGCGATGACCGGCATTGAGAAAGCGCTTGAGACAACCATGGACTTTGTAAAGAACCGCAAAGCCTTTGGACAAACGATCTGGGATTTCCAGAACACGCAGTTCGTGATGGCGGATCTAAAGGCTCGCGCGACTGCAGCGCGAGTGTTCGTCAATGACTGCATCGCGAAGCACCTCAAGAAAGAGCTGAGCGTTGATACCGCGTGCATGGCGAAATATTGGGTCACAGAGCTGCAAGGCGAAGTGGTCGACAAGTGCCTGCAGTTCCATGGCGGGGCGGGCTTCATCAATGATTACCCGATCGCGCGGATGTACCGCGACAGCCGCATCACGCGGATCTTCGGTGGCTCCAACGAAGTCATGAAGATGGTGATTGCTCGGGGAATGTGACCGCCCTATTTCGGACTAAGTAAAAGGGCGGCGGGTTTCCCCACCGCCCTTTTCTTTTGGCTTTAACGCAGAAGTCCTAGAACTTCGTGCGGAGCGTCACACCATACATCCGCGGCTGCTGTGTAAAGGCAGAGCGCGAGGTGCCACGAAGCACTGTGTTGAAGGTGACACCGCGGGTGACTTCATCGGTGAGGTTTGTCACCCACGCTTCAATGCCCCAAGCTTCGTCAATGTCACCGATCCCTGCGCGGAGGTTGATCTTCACATTGCTGTCCTGAACATCGAAGGGTTGCAGCGGAGTACTGCCAAGCTGTGCTGCTGTAGTTGGAACCGCCCGCGCTTGCGTGGTAGTGCGGCGGTCACTCTCGGTGCGAATTTGACCGTTCAGGAAGTACCCCAAACTATCGCCGATCTCCCCTTCATAAGTCGCCCCCATGATCGCAACGATCTTGGGTGCGTTAGTCAATGAGTTCCCACACAGGTTCTGCACACGCAGTGCATCGCTCGAGTCCGCGCAATCGCTCGGATATTCGGCATCAACGTAGGTCAGGCCGGCATTGATCGAGAGGCCATCGGTTGGTCGGATCTGAGTTTCGAGCTCGAACCCTTGGGACTCAGCCGTTGGAACGTTGAACGTCTGGAACTGCGCTCCGGTAAACTCGAGAACCTGGAAATCGGAAAATTCCTGATGGAACAAAGCAATGTTCGCGGTCACGGCGCCGTCCATAAAACGGCCCTTCATGCCGATTTCCCATGCGTCCACTTCCTCTGAATTGAAGCGTGGATCGGCACCACCAGCCGCAGCCGTCGAGTCCAGGTTAAAACCACCTGCCTTATAGCCGTGCGTAAAGCTGGCATATGCATTCAGATCGCCGAAATCATACCCGACCTTGGCGGTGTAGATCAGTTCGTCATCCTTGAACTTGCCACTAAATGTGCGTGGCAACGGGAATGGGTTGGCATCCGATCCAACCGCAGGTGCCACAAACGGGAAACACCCAAGGACAAATACGTTTGTAGCCAATGAGGCCGGGACGTTACCCGCTCCAATCGAACCTTGAATGGCGGGGCAGAGTGGGTTGTTGATTGTCGGCTGCGTAAAGCTGCCGTCCTTGCTTTCATCCGACCAACGAGCGCCAAGCGTAAGGGTTAGATCATCGGTGATCTCGAACGTGTTGTGCGTAAAGATCGACCAGCTCTTGCTGTCCTGCGAATATGCATTTGTTGCCGTCACAACTGAAGGGCTGATCCCGCCGGCTACATTCAAAGGTCCGGCGAAAACATTGCTGTTGGTGAGCAATTGCAGCGGTGCTGGCCCAAATGCGCCGCCGAATAGCGCACCAACCAACCCGTCATAATCATCGCCCAGTCGGAAATTGACTTCCTGATCGATAGTCTCATCAGAATAGTAACCACCGATCATCCATTGCAGGCGACCTGCATCGCCTTGCAAACGGAGTTCGTGCGTCATGGTCTTGATTTCGGTTCCACCACCGGGTGCAACATCAAAAATGTCCAGGGCAGAGAAGTCTGAGTCATAGCTCTCAGCTGACTGATACTTTCTGTACGATCCGATGTAGATCATATCGATTGCATCGCTCAGCGGATATTCAACCTCCGCGGTAATGCCCCATTGATCGGTATTGTTGAGATGCGGCGTATTGATTGACGCGATCTGATTGTCGGTCGCCCTTTGGGCGGCATTGGTATCAAATGGGTCGATCGCGACGTCCGGACCGGCCATCCCCCCTCTTGCACCAAGTCCAACCAAAGCAAAATTGCCTGCTGTCTCAACTGAAGATTGCAGCACTTCTACTGCTGAACAACAGACACCTTCCGACTTCGAATAGTCAGCAATCAATCGGCCACGGAAACCGGTGAGTGTTTCCCAACCGATCTGCCCACGGATAAGATACTGGTCCGCGTCGTTACCTTCGCCAAACTTGGTCCCATTGGCATCGACCCAGTCAACAAACCCATCGCGCTGACGGTAAGCGCCAGTGACGCGCATGGCCACAGTATCACCAGAAAGTGGAACGTTGACCGCACCCTGCAAATTGAAGTGATCGTAATTGCCGTAAGTAGCATTCACAAAGCCGCCGAACTCGCCCAACTCCGGACGCTTGTTGGTAATATTCAGCGCGCCTGCAGAGGTGTTGCGGCCAAACAGCGTGCCTTGCGGACCTCGCAGGACTTCAACGCGTTCCACATCAACGAATTCACTCAAGGCGATACCGGCTCGCGACTGGTAGGCACCATCCACAAACACGCCAACTGCACTTTCAAAGCCGATGTTGTTCGATGTCGTGCCCACACCGCGGATACGCAGCACCACTGTGCCGGACGAGTTCTGCGCTTGCGAAGTCGAGAAGCTAGGCGAAACCTGAGTGATTTCCTGGACGTTGACAACACCCTGCTTTTCCAACTGCGCCGGGCTGACCGCAGTAACCGCGATAGGAATGTCTTGAACATTCTCGGCGCGGCGGGTCGCGGTAACGATGATCACATTGTCATCAAACGACTCATCAGCTTGCGGAGCGCCATCGGCGTCCTGCGCATATGCTGGCGCGACCATAAATGTGCTGGCCAAAAGACCAGCCGCGAGCGGGGTAAGTTTGCGTGACATTGGTTTCCTCTCCCAAAAACCTTATTGATGGGCTGAGAGACTACCAATTGCTTGGATAATACCACAAGAGCAGGCGGCGCCAGCCAGCAAAACCGCAAATGTCACGATGCAAAAATGCAACATCTTGTCGCATTTGGCTTACCGCGAATTTTACGTGACAACTTTAGAAGCCGTAACGTAATCCCGCCCAAATTGTGCGCGGCGTGCCCAAGTCGATCGCACCACGCGAATTGCGTGTGACGATGCGTTCGTCAGTAAGGTTCTCTCCGCGCAGCACGAATCTTAGCTTCTCGGTGACCGGAACTTCGGCAAACAGACCCAGAGTGGTCGCAGGCTCAAGCCGGTCAGTTTCCTGATCATCTTCAAATTGAGCACCGACATGGCGCAGCGTCAGCGCGATGTACCAATCCGGTTTTGGTGACCAGCCCAACGTAGCTGAAGCCGCCCAACGGGGCGTTTGTGGCGGACGATTGCCATCCAGCGCTAATGACGCATCTCGACCGTCAATAGTGGCATCGGCGAACGCGAGTGAGCCATCCAGGCTAATTGAGCCAGTTCGCACGCGCATTACAGCTTCAACACCTTGCGCGTCGATAGCCGGAAGATTCTGCCGCTGCCGCAAATTTGGTTGCAGCGTAACATTGGCAATGGCGTTCTTCACGAGATTGTCGAATGCGGTCAAAGAGAAAGAGACAGCCTCTGTCGGCATAAGATCAAAGCCAACCTCGAACCCTTCAAGACGCTCATTCTTCAGCTCTGCGTTCGCCTGAGTGACAACCGGGAAGACCACGAATGGCCGGTACAATTCGTTGAGCGTCGGCAAGCGCATACCGGTATAGGCAGCCGCACGCAGCGTGAGCGCGTCACTGGTTTCGAATGCTGCACCGGCCCGCCAGGACACTGCCCAATCGCTGCGCGTTGAAGCAATTGTTTCTGTCACCAGTGCGCCAGAGGCGTCGAGCGCGCGATAGAAACCTTCGCTGATCCGCGTGCGATCTGCCCGCAGTCCACCAGTCAGAGTCAGCGCGCCCAGGTTCCAGTCATTCTCCGCAAACAAGCCCAGATTAGTGTTTACACCGCCTGCTCTGCGGCGCTGGGTCAATGCACCTGTGAATGCGGAATAGGCATCTTCCTGCAATTCACCGTCGGCGTGGCGATAATCACCACCAAGGCGCAAAGTACGGTCATTCCCGACCGGAGGGCGCAATTCGAATTTTCCACCAAGTCCGGTTGAAGGCGTATTGCGTTGATCGAGCACACGCACAAAGCGGGTCGAACTGATGACAATGTTCGAGAAGTTGCGCGCTTGCATGTAGGCAAGCGCATCGAATTCCCAATCACCATGGCCGACAATTCTCAGGCTTGCGTCCTGTCCTTCGCTTGATGAATCCGCGCCATCAAAGCGCAAGGTCCGATCATCGCGAAAAGCGGCGGCGCGCATCTGCAACTCGACCGTGTCGGACAATGGCGCGGCACCACGAATGCCGACGGACCAACTATCGAAGCGCGCGCGCGCACTGGCAGGCACACGCTGATCATCGGGTGTTGTAAAGAATCCCTGGCCGCGATCCCAACGTCCGGTGATCACGCCAAAGCCCGCACCCAGCTCCTGCGAAAGACTCGCCGTCGCTTCGGTCGCGCCGCGATTGTTTGCGAGCAGACTCGCATCGAAGGGTCCAAGTGTTGCTGCGTCCGCGCTTTGCAGCTCGATTGTACCGGCTAAGGCGCCCGCACCGAACGGGCCCGAGCCGCCGCCGCGGGTCACGCGGATGCTACTAAGCTGCTCCGGATTGATCGAATTCAACGGGACATAGCCGAAGAACGGATCGGCAATCGGCACTCCATCCAACAGCACAAGCGCGCGACTGGTGGCATTCCCGCCCAGTGCCCGCAAAGTTACGCCTTGCGCACTGGGGTTCGAAGACCGGCTGTCTGAACGGCGAAATTGCTGGAAGCCGGCGACATTGGATAAAACGTCTTCGATTCGCCCGGATGGGGCTGAGATGATCGTCTCGAGCTCTATCTCGCTTGACGAATATGCGACAACCGATGGCGTGTCCTTAAGGCCTTCACCAAGGACAACGATTACGCCCTCTTCTGCTACGTTTTCAGTTTCTTGTGCAGCCAACGGCGCAGCAAGTGCAAAGGTGAGAAGGATCGAAGCAATGGGAGTTAAGATACGCATGAGGCCGCGCTCTAAACGATCCTCTCAATGCAGTCAGTTGCAAAATGCCATTTGCGATCGCATGATGCTTCAGGATGTGCTTACATCTGTGTAAGCAAGGGAGAGAAATCGATGCTCGCAACACCGCCTGATTTTGACGTTCTGATCGTCGGCGCCGGTATTTCCGGCATCGGGATGGCCGCGCATCTTGAAATGATGTGTCCGAACCGAAGCTACGGCATTGTTGAGCGGCGCGCCGATATCGGCGGCACATGGGATCTGTTTAAATATCCCGGCATTCGTTCTGACAGCGACATGCACACGCTGGGCTTTGTTTTTGAACCATGGAAGCATGAGAAATCCATCGCAGATGGCCCTGCGATCCTGGACTATCTCAACCGCATTGCAGACGAGCGCGGCATTCGCGATCACATCCGCTTCGGGCACAAGGTGGTCTTGGCTGATTTCCGTCCTGATGAAGCGCGCTGGCATGTGACTGTGGAACTGGAAGACGGTGAGCGCAAATTACTCACAGCCAACTTCCTATATCTCGGCTCTGGTTACTACGATTACGACGACCCCTATGATGCCGGCTTCGATTTCAGCGAGTTCGAAGGACAAGTCATCCACCCGCAATTCTGGCCCGAAGATCTGGACTATACCGGTAAGAAAGTTGTCGTTGTGGGATCGGGTGCGACGGCAGTGACCATCGTTCCTTCTATGGCGGAGAAAGCGGCGCATGTGACGATGCTTCAGCGCACGCCAACATGGATGTTCTCGCGCCCCGCGAGAGACGCAATCGCTAACTTCCTGCGCAAAATCCTGCCTGAAAAGGTCGCTTATGCGATCACGCGGTTCAAGAATATCCGGATGCAGGATTTCACCTTCAAGACTGCGCGCGACAAGCCGCAAAAGGTGAAGGACGCGCTGCATAAGCGCATCTCGAAGACAATGGGTAACGACTTCGATCTGAAGGATTTCACCCCGCCCTATAATCCGTGGGAACAGCGGCTTTGCCTGGTCCCTGATGACGATCTGTTTGAATCGATCAAAGCGAAGAAGGCGTCTGTCGTCACTGGCCATATCGACAAGTTCGAAGCTGGTGGTGTCCGCTTGAAATCAGGCGAGTTGCTCGAAGCGAATATTATTGTAACCGCCACCGGCCTTAGCTTGGCAATTGCAGGCAAGATTGATCTTCGGATGGCTGGAGAACCGGTCAAGTTCGATGAACGCTTTTACTATAAAGGCGTGATGTTCTCCAACCTGCCTAACCTTGCCGTGGTGTTCGGATATTTGAATGCCAGCTGGACTCTGCGGGCAGATATCAATTCCGAATTTGTCTGCCGAGTTTTGAACCAGATGGAGGCCAACGGCAGCGATCTGGCAACGCCAGTGTTGACGCCTGAAGCCGAAGCACAGCTGGAAGAAGACGATTTGTTCGATTTTTCTTCCGGTTATATTCAGCGCGGGAAGCATATCATGCCGAAAAGTGCCACTGCGTATCCGTGGCGGCTCAATCAGGAATATCTCTACGATCGCAAGGTCATGCGTAAGGGTGATATCCTGGATGGCGTGCTGACATTCACAAAAGCAGGCGCGAATGCACAATCACCCGATGAACAATTGGAAGCAGCGGAATAAACGCTCTTCCCTCGTGTGGCGCAGTTGACTAACGCTTAGGCCATGACCGCATCGGAAAAGATTTGGACCGCAGGACTGGTCGTGATTGGCGACGAAATCCTGTCCGGTCGCACGCATGACAAGAACATCGCCCAGGTTGCAAGCTGGCTGCAAGTGCAAGGCATTCGACTGTCCGAGGTTCGCGTCGTGCCAGACGTTATGGAACGCATCGTCGAAGCCGTGAACGCATTGCGTGAAGGCTATGATTACCTCTTCACGACTGGCGGCATCGGGCCCACGCATGATGACATTACAGTTGATGCCGTGGCGCAAGCGCTGGGCGTCAATGTCATTGTTCACCCTGAAGCACGCGAGATGCTTGAGAATTATTATAGCAACCGGGATATGGAGCTGACTGAAGCCCGACTGCGCATGGCGCGTGTACCGGAAGGGGCAGAGCTTATCCCGAATCGCATGTCCGGCGCCCCCGGCATCAAGTATGGCAAAGTCCATCTGATGGCGGGCGTCCCGCATATCACGGCGGGCATGTTGGACGCTTTAACCGGCACGCTGGAAGGTGGCGCACCGCTTCTGACTGAAACAGTGGGATGCTGGACAGCTGAAAGCGAAGTGGCCGATGTGCTGCGCGAGGTCGAGAAAGCCCATCAGAATTGCCAGATCGGCAGCTACCCGTTCTTCCGCGAAGGCCGAGTGGGCGCGAATTTCGTTGTTCGTTCGACGAGCGAAGATAATCTGAGAAGCGCGGTCGACACGCTTTGCGAAGCGCTGGGCGAAGAAGGCTTAGATTTTACGCCGGGTGGCATCTAGCACCTTGGGCTCATCGGCGCTCGCCATCGCCGGATCAGAGCGAGCGATACCGGCTATGACAATCTCTTTTCCGCCGGAGACTGGACCTATACCGGGCTCAATTACGGCTGCGTGGAAGCTGCGACCATGTCTGGCATGGAAGCATCACGAGCGGTATGCGGCTTTCCCAAGGTCATCTTTGGAGAGAATTACCCCAAGGAAACCGCATAGCAATCGGATCGATTTGCGACCTCCGCGAGGTTTCAGCCTATCTTCAAGGGTTGTGCCGCCCTGCTGGCAAGCGCCGAATATCGAGTTCGGGAAATATCCTTCCCATCGGCTCGATTGAGCTATGCCAAGATCGCGTGCTACGTCGGGAGCATGGTCGGCAAATTTGTAAAAGGGCATTCTTGATGAAGAATTTTTACCAGGGTCTTGCTGTTAGCGCGTCCGCGCTTCTTCTTGCCGCTTGTGGTGGCGAAGCTGGTGATGACGGATCAGCGCAATCAGCTGAAATCGAAGCCCCGACCCAAACCGCCACGGATGCGACAGTAGAAGAAGCAGCGCCGTCTGTTCCGGCGGCAGATGATGTTGCAACAGTCGATGGCACAACTTTGGCTGATTTCACGGGCGACGCGGCGAATGGTGAGAATGCGTTTCTCCAATGCAAAGCCTGTCACGTAGTCGATGAAGGTGTGAACCGGGTTGGCCCCTCACTTGCTGGTATAATTGGTCGCACAGCAGGCACCGTTGATGGCTTCAGCTATACCGAAGCCAATGCAAACAGCGGGATCGTATGGACTCCCGAAAAAATGTTTCAATATCTGGAAGACCCACGCCGCGTCATTCCTGGCACGCGCATGGCTTATGCCGGACTGAAAGACGGGCAAAAAAGGGTTAACCTGATCGCCTATCTGCAAGCGCAATAACTCAGGCCTTGGCGGAGGACCAAACCGGCTGAGCGCTTTGTCCGAGCAGTACCCGGTTCACTAACAGCGACACGAACACCGATAACAGCAGGGTCACCGCCATGCCGTGGATGTAGTGCGCTGGTTCCCAGACCATGCTCCAGAAGCCGTAGATGACCACGCCTGACACCACGCCTATCATGGCCGCAGCAGCTTGCACATTGGTAAAAAGCAGCCCCACAATGAAAGCCGAAAGTATCGGCATGGAAAGCAGGCCGTAGAGCTGCTGTACAGTGTTGATCAGGCTCTCCTGGCTGGCGAAGAACGGCACCAGTGTCAGCGCGAGCAGGCTCATGATGATCGAGACAATCGCACCCAGACGGCCGACTTTCCTCGGCTTGTCGATATAAGCTTCATGCATATCGCAGACATATAGCGCGGCAGAAGCGTTCAGAATCGAATTGAATGTGGTGAGTGCGGCTGCAAACAAAGCCGCAGCAAACGCGCCAGACAGCCATGTCGGGAGAACTTCCGCGACTATCATGCCGTACGCCCCATCGGACGGCACATCGCCGAACAGCTTGTAAGCCACGATACCTGGTACGACCACAATCAATGGAACGATCATCAGTCGGATAGCAGCCGCCACGAGCACGCCCTTCTGGGCTTCCTTCACGGTCGGTGAAGCCATCGCGCGCTGAGTGATCGTCTGGTTCGTTGACCAGTAAAATGTCTGGATGAAGATCATGCCTGTCAGCAACGTGGTCCAGGGTATATCGGAATCGCCATCTCCGATCAGCGTCAAACGATCAGCCGGAATGCCGCTGAAATCGAAATTGATCGCTTGAAGAGCGAGATAGACCACAACCAACGCCAAGCTAAGTATCAGAACCCCTGAATAAGTGTCTGAGACCGCGACAGCGCGCAATCCGCCGAAGACCGCATAGGCTGCGCCCACGATCGCGAGAACCACCGAGACCAGCATGATGTTCTCTATTCCGCCATCATAGCCCAACAGCGAAAGGAAAAATCGCGAGCCGCCATAGAGTATGGCAGGCAAGAATATGAAAAGATTGCCGGCAAGGAACAGCAGACTGATCAGCGCGCGAATGTGCTTGTCGCCATATTTCTTCTGCAGCAGCTCGGTCGTCGTCGTGCAGTTGTTTTTGTAGTAAACTGGCAGGAATACGAAGGCGAGAATGAACAGGCCGACGACTGCGGCCAATTCCCACCAGACGATCAACAACATCTGATTGCCATTCATGCTGACAAGCTGATCCGTAGACAGGTTCGTCAGCGTGATAGAACCAGCAACGAAGTACCAGGCCAACCCGCCATTCGCGAGGAAGTAATCACGTTCATCACCGGTGCCGGTGCCGCGTTTGCCCCTGCAATGAACGAATGTAGCAAAGGCAATTAGAGCTGTGATGCCAAGGAATACCGCGACCTGGATCGGATTGGCCATTGATTTTTCTCCCCTTCCCTCTTCTCGCGCGATAGCGGCCTCAATCGAAATCCGATAGAGCCATCAGCGAAAAGGTATCGGATAGTGAGAGCATGACAGTAGATTCGGGCACAGGTTTCATTGTTCTTCGCGCAAGCGGAACGATGATCGCTGTCGATGCGCGAACAGGTGAACGCCCGCGTATCCTGTATGCTGGACCAGACTTGCCCGATGCCACTCCGGAAGAGCTGGAAGACTTGGCAAAGCGTCAGCATGCGCCGGGCGGACCGCAGCAGCCCATTGCACCCTCCTGGCTTAATTGCATCGGCACCGGGCATCCTTCGCCTCCGGGCCTGCTCGCGCATTTGGCGGGAAAGCATTGGGCGCCCGATCCGCGAGTGACAGATGTTCAAACCGACGGAATAGGGTATTGCTGCATTACTGCAATCGACCGGTCGAGCGGAGTAGCGCTGCACCACTTGATCAATCTGGTCGGTGACAGCGGCGGAGCGCAGTTTGCAACAATTCTCAGCAATGACGGCGATACGCCGATCTCGCTCGAGTGGCTCAGCGCGATATGCCTGCCGCTCGATCCGCGTCTCACTCGCGTCACCAGCTTTACCGGCAAATGGGCCCGCGAATTCCAAACCGAACAACACAATCTGGTGCGCGGATCTTTTGTGCGGGAAAACCGCGCCGGACGAACCAGCCATGACAGCTATCCGGGATTTTACCTTGGCACTGCGCACACAAGCGAAACCCACGGTCTTGCATGCGCTGTGCATCTGGCTGCCAGCGGCAACCACCGTATGCGTGTTGACCGACTGGCCGATGATACCGTGTCACTGCAGGCGGGCGACCTGCTGCTACCGGGCGAGATTACACTGAAAGCAGGCGAGCAGCACATCTGCGCGCCAATCTTCGCGGCCTGGTCGGACGCAGGTTATGGCGATGTCACCCGCAAGCTGCACAGCTTCGTGCGCGATGACCTCGTCAAAGGCCCAAAGTCGCGCCCGGTCCATTTCAACACATGGGAAGCGGTGTATTTCGATCATTCGCCGGAGAAGCTGTTCTCATTGGCAGAGCAAGCCGCCGAAGTGGGCGCAGAGCGCTTCGTGCTCGACGATGGCTGGTTCGGCGCGCGGCGCAATGACCGTGCCGGACTGGGTGACTGGTACGTCTCCAGGGATGTCCATCCCGATGGGTTAAGACCTCTGGCCGATCACGTCCGTTCGCTCGGCATGGAATTCGGCCTATGGTTCGAACCGGAAATGGTCAATCCCGACAGCGATCTCTACCGTGCGCATCCCGATTGGGTACTGCAGGTCGAAGATGCCGAGCCCATCGTCTCTCGCCATCAGCTGCCGCTTGACCTGACCCGGCCAGAGGTCAGCGATTACCTGTTCGAGCGGATAACCACGCTCGTGCAAGAGCTCGACATTGCCTATATCAAATGGGACATGAACCGCGATATCCAGCACCCCGGTGGTGCGGATGGTCGCCCGGTGATGCATGCGCAGACCGCAGCGGTGTCGACACTGATCAACCGAATTCGCGGCGCATGTCCTGAACTCGCCATCGAGACCTGCTCAAGCGGAGGCGCGCGGGCTGATTACAATATGGTTGAGCGAACAGGGCGTGTGTGGACGAGCGACAATAACGACGCCCGTGCGCGCCATTCGATCATGCGCGGCGCGGCATACTTTCTGCCACTTGGCGTGCTGGGCAATCATGTGGGACCAAAGAAATGCCACATTACCGGGCGGCGGTTCGATATGCATTTCCGCGCGGGCACAGCCATGTTCGGGCACATGGGTATGGAGCTCGATCTCGCCAGGGAAAGCGAGGCCGATCGCGAGGTTCTGAAGCGTGCCATCGCGCTGCATAAACAGCATCGCGATCTGATCCATGAAGGCAATTACCACCGGCTGGAGACTAGCGATCATATTGCGGGGATTGCTGTCGTTTCGGCCGACGGACACAGCGCGATCGCCCAGCTGGCCGTTCTCGATCAGCACCCTGCCCCGCATCCGCCGCGGCTCAATTTCGTTGGCCTTGATCCAGCGAAGCGATATCAGGTTGCACTCTTGTGGCCCGAATTTGTGGCGCAGGGCGCAGGTAGCTTTGCCGGATCGGCATTGATGGGCTACGGACTTCAGCTTCCGCAAACTCATCCAGACACCTGCATGATTTACCACTTGGAAGCAGAGACTTGAGCGACGACAACACCTATGATTTGTTGATCATTGGCGGCGGGATCAATGGCGCGGGGATCGCTCGCGATGCCGCCGGGCGCGGGCTGAAGGTACTGCTGGTAGAAAAGGATGACCTGGGTTCGCACACGTCCAGCGCGTCTACAAAGTTGGTTCATGGCGGGTTGCGTTACCTGGAGCATTTCGAGTTCAGGCTGGTGCGCGAAAGCTTGATAGAGCGGGAGCGTTTGCTCAGGATTGCGCCGCATATAATCTGGCCGCTGCGCTTCGTTCTGCCGCATGACAAGGGGCTACGGCCCAAGTGGCTGCTCCGCCTGGGTCTGTTCCTGTATGACAATCTTGGCGGTCGAAAACTGCTTCCACCCACCAGATCGGTCAATCTACGCGATCATCCGCATGGCGAGATCCTAGAGGACCGCCTCTCTCGCGGGTGGGAATATTCGGACTGCTGGGTGGAAGACGCGCGGTTGGTTGCGCTCAATTGCCAGGACGCAAAAGAGCGCGGTGCGGACATCCGAACCCGTACCGAATGCGTGGAGTTGGGGCGCGGCTACGATGTTTGGAACGCGAAGTTGCGCGGCCAGCAAGGCGAAGAAACCGTGTCCGCCAAGATCGTGATCAACGCGGCCGGCCCCTGGGTCGACGATGTGCTCGACACCGCGCAGCCGGGCCGCAATCACACCAATCTGCGGCTGGTGAAGGGAAGCCATCTGGTGTTCCCCAAACTATACGAAGGCAGGCACGCCTATATCTTCCAGAACCGCGACAATCGTATCGTGTTTGCGATCCCCTATGAGCGCGAGTTCACCTTGGTTGGCACAACCGACGTGCTGTTCAAGGATGACCCCAACACTGTTGCTATTTCCGGCGAAGAGAAGAACTACATCTGCGATGCGATTAACGAATATCTGCGGCATGATGTGACCCCTGACGATGCGGTATGGGATTATGCCGGTGTTCGCCCGCTTTATGATGATCACCAATCCGACAACTCCACGGTAACGCGCGATTACGTGTTCGATCTGGATGAGAGTGGCGGCGCGCCGATCCTGTCGATCTTCGGGGGCAAGATCACCACCTATCGCAAGCTGGCCGAGCATGCGTTGCAAAAGCTGGGGTTGGCCGAAGGTGAAAGCTGGACCGGCAGCACCGCTTTGCCCGGCGGAGATATCGATCCCGCACGTTTCGATACTTTCTTTGCCGAAAGCATGGCCAAGTATCCATGGTTTGGCCCCGAGGGCGTACGGCGGCTTTGCCGAGCCTATGGCACCAACATCGATGCGATACTCGGGAAGGCCAAGGGGCTCGAAGATCTTGGCATGCATATGGGCGGCGATCTTTATGAGGCAGAGCTACGCTATCTTGTCGAGAATGAATTCGCACGCGATGCCGAAGACGCGCTGTGGCGGCGCAGCAAGCTGGGCCTGCATCTGGATAAGGCTGCGCAAGAGCGGGTTGCAGTATGGTTCTCAAATGCCGTGGTGCCAGCATGAGCAGGCCATTTGAGCTTGCGCGAAGCGTCGGCGGCGAACCGGTTTACTGCCGCGAACACATCAAGGCGGACGGGCGGATGCTGCGTCTTTATGGGCATGCGCCGCATGGACTCGAGCCCATACCTGAAGCTGCCGAGGACCTGCCGCATGGCGGCGAAATTCGCCACCATCCACTGCGCGACGAATGGAACGTTTACGCAGCACATCGGCAGAACCGTACGTTCAAACCGTCCGCAGCTGACGATCCGCTCGCGCCAAGCAGACCGGGCGGACCTGCGACCGAGATTCCCTTCGCAGATTTCGAGCTGGCGGTGTTCGACAACAAGTTTGCCGCCTTCCATCCGCGGGCCAACGAAGCCGCTTCGCTCGAAGGGATCGCGACTGAGCCGGCACGCGGCAAATGCGAAGTCGTCGTTTATGGGCCGGAAGCTGAAGGGAGCCTTTCAACGATTGGTCAGGACCGACGGCGCGTATTCCTGGCGGCGCTCCTCGATCGATATGAAAGCTTGTTTGCGAGCGGGTGCAAGTATGTTTTGCCGTTCGAGAATCGCGGCGACGAGGTGGGCGTGACGCTGCATCACCCGCATGGGCAGATCTACGGATTTGAACGAGTGCCAATGGTGCAGCAACGCGCGGCGGATGCCTTTGCGGGGGGCTATGATCTGGAGAGCGAGATCTCGACGGCCATGCCCGAATACGGAATTGAAGAGCAAGGCGGGATCGCCGCTCTCGTGCCGCGCTATGCCCGGTTCCCCTATGAAGTCTGGCTTGCTCCGCGCGTCCGCCGCGAGGGGCCGTGGGATTGCTCTGACGAGGAATTGGATGCGCTGGCGCATATGCTGGGCGAAGTTACCCGCCGCTATGATGCGCTGTTCGAAGGACCTGCAGCGACGATGATGGCATTCCACGCCGCGCCGGCAGGCGGTTCGGCTGGTTATCACTTCACCGTGCAGTTCTATCCGCTACTGCGCGCGCCAGGCAGGATCAAATATCTCGCTTCGGTCGAGCAGCATACCGGCGTGTTTACTGTGGATGTGATGCCCGAGGATGCAGCGAAGGCGCTGCGCGATGTCTGAAGTCCATATTCGGGTTCCAGGTCGCGTCAATCTGATTGGCGAGCATACCGATTACAATGGCGGAATGGTGCTTCCCGCGGCACTGTCGGTTGGGCTTGAACTGACACTTAGAGCAAGCAGCGATGATCAGGTCATCGCGCGGTCTATCAGCTATGACAAAGCAGTGCGTGATCTTTCAGATAGCGCGAGCGGAGAATGGTCTGATCCAGTCGTCGGCGCGCTACGGGAAGCCCGTAACATGGGGCTCATCGCGCAGGGCGCAGATGTTTCAATCACTTCGACAATACCGGCAGGCTCAGGCTTATCTTCCTCCGCCGCGCTGATCGTCGCGATACTGAAAGCCGCGCGAGAAGCTGGCGATGGAGCGCAGTCGGACGCTGAGATCGCTATCGCCGCACGCCGGGTCGAGAACGAATATATGGGTGTGCCTTGCGGTATCATGGACCAGATGGCGGTCGCACTCGCGACGCCCGGCACTGCAATGGCGCTTGATACGAAGACTCTTGAATACGAACTGTTGGCTCTGCCGAAGACCCACAAGATCGCGGTCATTCATTCCGGTGTGTTCCGCAAGCTGACCGAAGGTCGCTATGCCGAGCGCAAGCAGGAATGCGACGAGGCCAAGGCCTTTTTCGGGACCGAGGATCTTTGCCTGCTCGACCCCGAGAAGGTGACGCAGTCCTCGCTCGCTGAAATCCCGCGGAAACGCGCGCTCCATTGCGCAACCGAGCATCGCCGCGTGCTGGCAGCGATACAAGCGCTCAAGGCCGATAACATTGCCGCGCTGGGTCAAGCGATGAACGAGAGCCACATATCGATGCGCGACGATTTCGATATGTCGTTGCCGGAGATTGACGCCTTGGTCAGCGATGCACAGGAGTTTGGCGCGCTTGGAGCACGGCTAACAGGCGGCGGATTTGGCGGGTGCATCGTCGCTTGCGTTGAAAACGATGTGCTGGACAATTGGTTGGCCAAGCTGTTGGCTTCACATCCGCAAGCAACGCTGAATGATACCATTCGCGGCGCTTAAATCGCCCCCAGCGCGCCTAGCACCGAGCGCGCACCAAGCCCCGCCGCGATCACCAAAACAGCCACGCCCGCTACATTGGCTGCTATCTTGTTTACGTGCTTACCCAGCAGTTTTTCCTGATTCATGGCGTAAAGCAGGAAGCCCGCGATGACCGGCAGCAAGATGCCATTGGCGAATTGCGCGGAGAGAATAATGGTCACTGGACGAATACCAGTCAGCGAAAGTGCCGCTCCGATCAGGATCACACTTAGCGCCACCCAGCGCATGACATTCGGCTTCGTCTCTTCGCTGACGCCAAGAATTTCGGACATCGCATAACCCGTCGCCAGCGGCGCTGTGATCGCGCTGGTCAACCCGGCTGCGAACAGCCCCACCCCCATCAGATATTTCGCGTTCGAACCGAACAAGGGTTCAAACTGCGCTGCCATGTCAGCCGCGCTGGTAACAGCAATTCCGGCTGCAAACAGGCTGGCAGATGCAGTCGCGACAACCAGCATGGCTATCAAACCACCGATCCCGATAGTCACGACCGTGTCCGTGCGTGCGGCCGGTAGATCTTCCGGCCCGCTGAACCGGTTTCGCACAGCACTCGCGTGGAGAAACAGGTTGTAAGGGACCACAGTTGTGCCGATCAGCGCAACGACGGTCATCAATGCGCCGTCTGGAATAGTCGGCAAGAACGTGCCGCGAAGCATCGCGCCCAAGTCTGGTTGCACGATCAGAAATGTCGCCACGAAAGCAAGCGCCATGACCATCACAAGCGCTATCAGCACACGTTCGATATGGCGATAATTGCCCGATGCAAGCAGCGCTGCCGCCAGCAGCGAAATGGCGCCAATCGAACCGCGAAATGCCCATGCACTCTCCCCGGCAATGGCGGAGAGGCCCAGCGCAGCACCAGCCAGATTGCCACCTTCATATGCGGCATTGCCCATATAGAGCGCCGCGCCGACCAGTACGATCAATGGCCACCGCCAAACGGACGCATGGAATAGCTCTGCCAGTGCATCGCCAAGCCCTTTGCGCGTCACCACACCAAGCCTTGCAGCCATTTCCTGCAGAATGATCGTGGCAAACGTCGCAAACAGCAGTGCCCAGAGCAGCACATAACCAAAGTTCGCACCCGCAAGCGTCGACGTGGTAACGGTCCCCGGGCCGATAAAGGCCGCAGTGACTATCGCGCCCGGGCCCAAATTTTGCCCGATTTCTCGCAGCTTACCAATCATATGCTTCCCTCTGGCTCGCGATCGTGCGGGTCGCCAAACCCGCCCCCGGTTGGCGACCGGATAACAATGCAATCGCCCTCTTCGACTTCGGCCCGTCCGCACCCACCGAGGTCATCCTTGCGTCCATCACCGCGCTCGATCCAGTTCCGGCCCAGGCGACCCACCTCGCCGCCCAACACGCCAGCAGGCGCGACTTTCCGATGTTCGGATAGGATCGAGCATTGCATGGCTTCACGAAAGCGGATCCGGCGGGTGATCCCGTCTCCGGCATTCCACGTTCCCTTGCCACCTGAGCCGCGATCAATGCGGAATTCATCCAGTATCACCGGATATCGATGCTCCAGGATTTCAGGATCGGTCATGCGCGTATTGGTCATATGCGTGTGGACCGCCGACGCGCCATCGAAACCCGGCCCGGCAGGCGCGCCCGAACAAATCGTCTCGTAATATTGATAACGCGCATTGCCGAAGGTGAGATTGTTCATCGTACCCTGGCTGGACCCAAGTCGCCCAAGTGCCCCGAACAGGGCATCGGTGACCGCCTGGCTCGTCTCGACATTTCCTGCCACTACTGCTGCCGGAAAATGCGGATTCAGCAATGACCCTTCCGGCACCTCGATTTCCAGGGGCTTCATGCAACCTGCATTGAGGGGGATCTCGCTATCGACCAGGCAGCGGAAGACATAGAGTACCGCGGCGCGGGTGATCGCTGGCGGTGCGTTGAAGGCATTTGGCATTTGTGCGCTCGTACCGCTGAAATCGATGCGCGCGCTGCCCGCTTCCTTGTCGGCTGAAATCGTAACTTCGATCACCGCGCCGCAATCGAGCTCAAGCCGAAAACCGCCATCATCCAGCTCGCGTATAACCCTGCGAACTGCATCTTCGGCGGCGTCCTGAATGTGTCCCATATATGCGTGGACAATGCGGCGGCCATAATTTGCGACCAGTTTGCGAAGCTCGGCAGCGCCGGCAGCATTCGCGGCAACCTGAGCCATTAGATCAGCGATATTCTGAGACGGATTACGAGCGGGAAATTCGCACTCGGTCAGCGCCTGTTCAATCCGCTTGGTCATGAACTCGCCGCGCTCGACCAGCTTGAGATTGTTGAGCAACACACCCTCTTCATGGATTGTGGTTGCAAAGGGGGACATGGATCCGGGTGAAATCCCGCCGATATCCTCGTGATGCGCGCGGCTCGCAACGAAGAACATAATCTCCTCACCCGCTTCGTCAAAAACCGGAGAAATCACAGTTATATCAGGGAGGTGAGAGCCGCCATTATATGGATTGTTGGAGACAAAGACATCACCGGCATTGATCTCCCCACCGGATTCGATGATCACTTTGACACTCGCATCCATCGATCCCAGATGGACCGGCACATGCGGCGCATTGGCGACCAGATTGCCTGATGGGTCAAAGATCGCGCAGGAAAAATCGAGCCGCTCCTTTACGTTCACCGACTGGGAGGTGTTGCGCAGCACGATCCCCATCTGCTCGGCAATCGACATGAATTGGCTATTGAAGATCTCAAGTATGACCGGGTCCGGTTGAGTAGTGTCCGGCAACTTGTCCTGTGGGACACCGACCTGTGTCAGGATTAAATGCCCAAAGCTATTGACCAAGGCACGCCAGCCGCGCTCGACAATGATCGTATCGGTGTCGCTGATGATGATGGCAGGGCCGAAAAGCTCGTGACCAAAATCAAGCTGGCTTGCCTGATAGACAGAAGCCGAATGCCATTCGCCGCCAGCGAAGATTTCGCGTTGTGAGATTGGGGTGAGCGGTTCTGGCAGGGGTCGCTGTGCCTGCCGTTCGGTATAGGCTTCCCCGCCACATTCAGACACAACTACCAGGGTGTCGAGCAATAGCTCTTTGTCAGGCGCGACGAAGCCGAACTGGCGATTATGTGCACTTTCAAACTCACGGGCCATTTGCCCCAGGTCAACCACAGGCACACTGATCGCTGTCTCAGTTCCGCGATAGCGGAGCAGAGCCGATGCAGTATGGCTAACCGCGCTCGCTGCTACACCTTGCAAGGCGAAACTGGCGACGTTCGCCGCCTCTAATTCGGCAGTTGGGGAACGCAATGCATTGATCGCATCTCCACTAAGCGCCGTATCGATCACGCGCTGCGTCTCGCACTGTGTCTTCGCCAGACCCATCCCCAATGCTGATAGGACACCCGCCATCGGGTGCAGCATTATCGTTTTGATGCCCAGCCGCTCGGCGACAAGGCAAGCGTGTTGGCCGCCGGCGCCGCCGAAGCAGTTAAGCACGTAATTGGACACATCATAGCCGCGCGAAATCGAGATCTTCTTGATCGCTTGCGCCATGTGCTCAACCGCGATCCCTAGAAAGCCTTCGGCAACATCTTCCGCGCTGCGCCCGTCGCCAATTTCCTCCGCGATTTCCGCAAAGCCCGCATGCGAAGCCCGCGTATCGAGCGGCTCATCCTGTACAGGCCCGAAGATCGCCGGAAACAAATCCGGCTGCAGCTTGCCGAGGCAGGCATTTATGTCCGTTACAGTCAGAGGGCCGCCACGCCGATAACAGCGCGGTCCGGGATTGGCGCCCGCGGACTCCGGCCCGACACGCATCCGACCGTCTTGGTAGGACACAATCGAGCCGCCGCCTGCTGCCACCGTGTGAATATGCAGCATCGGGACGCGCATCCGCACACCAGCGACTTCGGTTTCGTAGACCTTTTCGAACTCACCGGCGTAATGCGAAACGTCGGTCGAGGTCCCACCCATGTCAAACCCGATGACCTTGTCAAAGCCGGCCAGTCGCGCAGTTTCGACGCATCCTACGATGCCGCCGGCAGGCCCGGATAGTATTGCATCGCGCCCACGGAACTGCGCAGCATCGGTGAGGCCGCCTGAGGACTGCATAAAGGACAGCTGACCAGGCGCGGGAGAATCGCCAAAGGCCGCAGAAACACGGTCAACGTAGCGTCTCAGGATCGGCGTGAGATACGCATCGACGATCGTCGTCTCGCCGCGCGACACGATCTTGGTCAGCGGGCTTACCTGATGGCTGACAGACACTTGAGTGAAGCCGATGTCATGCGCGATCTGCGCCAGCGCTTGCTCGTGCTGCGTATATTTGCACCCATGCATCAGCGCGATAGCGATGGCGCGATAGCCATCGTCAAAGGCGGTCTGCAAGACTGCAGTTGCCTGCGCCCGATCCAGCGGCATCTCGACAGTTCCGTCCGCCAGAATGCGCTCGTCTATTTCTAGCGATGCCGAGTATAGAGGCGCCGGCTTCACAATATTGAGCGCAAAAGTGTCGGGTCGCGCTTGGTACCCAATCTCTATCGCGTCACCCAGGCCGCGCGTGATCGCGAGCAGTGTGCGCTCGCCTTTGCGCTCAAGCAGGGCGTTGGTGGCGACGGTCGTCCCCATTTTGATCGCCTGAACCTGCCCAAGAGGAATCTCGGCATCTGCATCCAGCCCTAGAAACTCACGAACGGCATGCAGTGCAGCATCCTCGTGATTCTCCGGATTTTCGGAGAGGAGTTTGCGCGTATGCAATGCGCCATCTGGCGCGCGCGCAATCACATCAGTGAACGTCCCGCCTCTGTCGATCCAGAATTGCCACTTTAGGTCCGGCTCTGAAGTGGAGTTCGTTGTCATGCCCGGTCAGTTCCTGAACAAGATGCGCTGCTTTGGCAACGCCTTGCTTGCTAGCTTCGTACATGCCGCTTAGACAACTGGAGCCTGGGTCGCACCATGCTTGCCGGAGACCAGACGTTGCAAACCGCCCTGATTTCATTCGTGCTCGTCGCAGCAACGATACTGATACATTATGAAACGCTCCGTTTCACATCCTCGCGGCTGACCCATCTCAAGATTACACCGCAAATGCGGCTGGTGTTGATGCTGACTGCGGCCCTTCTGTCCCACATCGCGCAGGTTATGCTCTATGCACTTGCGTTCATCGGTCTTGAGGAGATTGGCGGGTTCGGATCTATTGACGCCCCCCGGGACACGGTTTCGATGACGCGTTCTATTTCTCCATAACCAGCTATACCACGCTTGGGATTGGCGATCTTTATCCCACTGGCGCGCTGAGGATTATCAGCGGGATCGAAGCCTTGAATGGCCTTGTCATGGTTGGCTGGACCGCTTCATTGACATATCTCTACATCGAGAAATTCTGGCATCTTGCCCCGCGCAGGCCGCGCGACAAGTAACGGATTCTCGAGCCTAGCCCGCTGTCTCGGTTAGCATGGCTTTCAGCCCTGAAAGTGCCTGTGCGCCAAATGGGTGCATGAGCGTTAATCAGAGTTATTGGTGACGCGCGCGATGGCGGGGGTCAGGAACCGATCATTGGCGGTTCGCGCCGAAGCGACCAGGCGCATCTGGATTATTGGTGCTGGATTAGGGGTTGCTGCGAGAAACAAGGAAAGAACGAGAAGGGGCCGAAGGATTACTCCTCCGGCCCCTACATAACCCACATCGCTGTAAGAAAGACTTGATACGGACCATTCCTGATCACATTAGCCAATGGCCAGCCAGATCAGGCGCCCTCAACCTCTGCTGCGTCGATCTTCAGGCCTGGGCCCATAGTCGAGGTCAGCGAGATCTTCCGGACGTATTTGCCCTTCGAGCCCGACGGCTTTGCCTTGACCACAGCCTGTGTCAGAGCTTCGAAGTTGGCTTTGAGGTCTTCATCCTTGAAAGACAGCTTGCCGATGCCCGAATGAATGATACCCATCTTCTCAACACGAAACTCGACCTGGCCGCCCTTGGCGTCCTTAACGGCCTGCTCGACGTTCGGTGTAACCGTGCCCAGCTTCGGGTTTGGCATCAGGCCCTTTGGACCCAGAACCTTGCCCAAGCGGCCCACAACGCCCATCATGTCAGGTGACGCAATCACGCGGTCATAATCAAGGTTGCCGGCCTGCATGTCTTCCATCAGGTCTTCTGCGCCAACCTTGTCAGCGCCAGCAGCCATTGCCTTGTCCGCATTCTCACCCTTGGCGAAAACAGCGACCTTCACGTCCTTGCCTGTGCCCGATGGCAGTGACACCATGCCGCGAACCATCTGGTCAGCGTGACGCGGGTCAACGCCCAGGTTCATCGCAACTTCAACGGTTTCGTCGAACTTCGCCTTGTGCTCACGCAGCGTCTTGATTGCTTCGTCAAAGGTGTACAGCTTCTCGCTATCGAGCGTAGCGAACGTCTTTTGCTTCTTTGTCAGCTTTGCCATGTTCTTAGCCCTCCACCACGTCGAGGCCCATCGAATGAGCAGAGCCTTCGATGATCTTGATTGCCTGGTCGATGTCATTCGCGTTGAGGTCGGCCATTTTGACTTCAGCGATTTCCTTCAGTTGCGAACGGGTGATCTTGCCAACCTTGTTCTTGTTTGGCTCGCCCGAACCCGATTTGATCTTCGCTGCTTTCTTGAGCAGGAAAGATGCCGGCGGTGTCTTGGTAACGAAGCTGAACGAACGGTCTGCATAAACGGTGATCGTCGTTGGGATCGGCGCGCCTTTTTCGAGGCTGTCCGTCGCGGCGTTGAACGCCTTGCAGAATTCCATGATGTTCACGCCGCGCTGACCCAGTGCCGGGCCGATCGGGGGTGACGGGTTTGCAATGCCCGCGGGCACTTGCAGCTTGATATAGCCTTCAATCTTCTTGGCCACTTGTGGCCTCCTTTCACACTGTCAGATGCAAGCAGCGGAGATCCCGCGAACGCATCTTCATGTTAAGTGGTCAAACAGCGAGTTTCCTCGCCTCCCACACGAATCCCCTTCGGGAAGGCGCGCAGTTAGCGATTTCGCGGCGATTTGCAAGCAATATCGCACCTTCAATCCCTACAGGATGGAACACATGGAACACTGTACTGGGGCAGAAATTCCGCGTGGGGAAAGGCGCCTTGTCAAGAACGATTTGCAACTGGGATTCTGCGATTTTCATGGCCGATCTTAACACAGTTTTTCAGCGAGTAGGAAAGCGGGGCGGATCGTCCGCAATTGGGTCGATTGCGGACACAATCTAACCGACGCGGATCACACGAAACGCTGACATGAAAAAGGGCGCCGCAGCGGGCGCCCTTCTAGATTATCGATAACTGTCGAGGTTACTTGACCAGTTCGACCTGTTCGAACTCCAGCTCAACCGGGGTTGCGCGACCAAAGATCGAAACCGAAACCTTGACCTTCTGCTTGTCGAAATCGAGTTCCTCGACTGTGCCGTTGAAGCTTGCAAACGGACCGTCGAGCACTTTGACCTGATCGCCAATCTCATAATCGACGCTGATCTGTTGTTTCGGAGCAGCTTTCGCTTCTTCGACGCCGCCGAAGTAACGCGCAGCCTCTTTCTCGCTGATCGGCTGCGGCTTTGCACCCGAACCCAGGAAGCCGGTTACCTTGGGCGTGTTCTTGACCAGGTGATAGACATCATCGGTCATCTTCAGCTTCGCAAGAACGTATCCAGGCATGAACTTGCGTTCGACCTGTACTTTCTTGCCCCGCTTGACCTCTGTCACCGTTTCAGTCGGAACCTGGACGTCCTCAACCGCTTCGGCCAAGCCGAGACGCTCTGCTTCATGCAGAATCGCGTCGCGAACCTTGTTCTCGAAACCGGAATAGGCGTGAATGATATACCAGCGGGCCATCGGTGAGTCAGTCCTTCAAACTTAAGCGAGCGAGAGCAGCCATTGCACGACTGCGTTGAAAACCGTGTCGACACCGAGGAAAAACAGCGACAAAATCACCATCATAATGAACACGAAAATCGCCGTGCGGATCGTCTCCTCACGGGTCGGCCACACTACCTTGCTAGTTTCGCTGCGAACCTGGTTCACAAATTCAGCCGGTGATGTCTTGCTCTTTTTCTCTTCGGCCATGATGTCAGCCTTCATCCTCGAAACAAATCGTTGCACTTCCGCTAGCGGGTTTCAGGTAGGGTTTCTCGCCGCCCCGAACAAGGTCCGGGAGGGGCTAAGAACTGATTCCAATGTCGGAAGACGGGGATGCAGATAGGCGGGGGACGGAGCAATTGCAAGCACAAGAAAGGCAGCATTGCGACTTGTGAAGTGCTGGACAGCACTCTAGCGTGCAGCGCTTCTTTACGGGTTGCTTTTGGGGAAGCCACAAATGGCAGTAGCAGATACAGCGGGGGTCAGCATGATCGACCGCGTGACCAACGTTTCCGATTTCATCTGGGGCGGGACATGGAACGGAGAGCTGGTTCCATGGCTATCCGTTGGCGGACAACCAATCCCGCCGATGACAATCATCTTGCTGGGCATTGGCCTGTACATCATGATCGGACTGAAATTCTATCCGATCCGCCAGTTAGGCAGCGCTTTCAAGGGCTTGTTTGCTGGCCGTAAAGGCGAAGGTGATGGTGAAATTTCACCGTTCGCAGCGCTTTCGACCGCGCTTTCCGGCCAAGTGGGCACAGGCAACCTGGCCGGTGTTGCCACTGCGATTGCTCTGGGCGGACCCGGCGCGATCTTCTGGATGTGGGTGACGGCACTGGTTGGCATGGCGCTCGCCTTTGCAGAGGGTTCGCTGGCCATTCGCTATCGTGAAACCACGTCGGATGGTGTGAAACGCGGCGGCCCGATGAGCTATATCATGATGGGCTTGGGGCCGAAATGGACGTGGCTCGCGATCCTGTTCTGCCTCGGCACGCTGTTCAGTGCGATGGTGACGGGCAATTCGATTCAGGCAAACGCGGTCGCTGACGGTCTCAACGAGCTGTTCGGCATCGAAGAATGGCTAGGCGGTCTGATCGTCGCGATTGCCGTCTTTGTCGTGATTATCGGCGGCATCAAGTCGATCGGCAATGTGGCGGAGAAAGTGATCCCGTTCATGGCTGGTGCGTATATTGTGATGGCGGTGATCGCGCTGATCCTGAACGCGTCAGATATTCCGGCCACTTTCGGCCTGATCTTCCACGGGGCGTTCAATCCGCAAGCAGCGACCGGCGGCTTTGTCGGTGCAGCGATTGCGCTGGCAATCCGGGCCGGTGTGGCACGCGGACTGTTCTCGAACGAGGCAGGTCAAGGTTCGACACCAATCGCGCACGCAGTCGCGCAAACCAATGATCCGCAGCAACAGGGCCGCATGGCTATGCTGGGCACGTTTATCGATACGATCGTGATCTGCACCATGACGGCTCTGGTGATCCTGACTGTGCAGGGTGACTTCACCGGCAATGGCGAAGCGGTTGCCCATGCGTGGAATTCGGACTTACAAGGTTTTGCGATGACGAGCGGCGCGTTTGCAGCGGCATTCCCGGTCGAGATTTTCAGCATTCCGATCGGAACGCTGATCGCATCAACCGCACTGATCCTGTTCGTGTTCACGACTTTGCTGACCTGGAGTTACTACGGCGAGCGTGCGATCACCTTCATTTATGACCGTGTCCCGGGATCGACCCGCGGTGGTGAGAAGATCCTGCACATCATCTGGCGGGTGCTGTGGTGCGTGGTGATCTATGTGGGTTCGACGCAGGATCTGACGCTTGTCTGGCGCTTGGGCGACATCTCCAACGCGGCGATGGCTCTGCCGAACTTGCTCGCTCTCGCGCTGCTATCAGGCGTGGTCTTCAAGCTGGCACAGGGTGATAAGACCGCCGGCAAGGATTTCCATGCCTAAACGCCGGAAGAGCCTGAAGAATATTAGGCTCTCCAAACCGGAAACCATAAAGGCCGGCCCAGCGATGGGCCGGCCTTTTGCTTTGATTAGAGTTTTTCGCGAAGCGACCCAAAGGGCGACTACCCGCCCGCAGCGACGCGATCTTCAGATCGCGTGAGCTAGGATTTCGTACGCCGGAAGGCGTGCAGGTCCACAAAAGAGAAGAAATGGCAGGGGCGACAGGATTCGAACCCGTGGCCCTCGGTTTTGGAGACCGATGCTCTACCAACTGAGCTACGCCCCTGCACGAGGGAAAGCCCTCTATCGCCAAGCAAGGCACATGGCAACATCAATAGCGCGCCAAATCCGCACCGGATGCATTTGCGCTTGGATTCCTCGCTCCAAAGCCTGCTATGCTGCTATCCCCATGCATTCACCGTTTCCTCCACCCATACCAGCCGAGATGTTGCTGCTTGCCTATCGCAGCGGCATTTTCCCCATGGCCGACAGGCGCGATGACCCTGAAGTCTTCTGGGTCGAGCCCAAAGAGCGCGCGATCATACCATTGGACAGGTTTCGTGCGTCGAAAAGCCTGCGTAAACTGATCTCGAAAGATGTGTTCCGCGTCTCAGTCGATGAAGCATTTGACGAGGTTATCAACGCATGCGCGCAGCCGCGCGAGGATCATCCTGAAAGCTGGATCAGCGAGCGGATCATCGCCAGCTATCGTCAGCTTCACCGCGCGGGGCATGCGCATTCGGTTGAGTGCTGGGCAATGGAAGATGGAACAGAGAAGCTGGTCGGTGGGCTGTACGGCGTCAGCTTCGATCAGGTATTCTGCGGCGAAAGCATGTTCAGCCAGCGCAGCAATGCCAGCAAGGTCGCGCTCGGTTGGCTCGTATCGCTGATGAATGCAGCGGGATACAGGCTACTCGACTGCCAGTTTATGACCGATCATTTGCGTTCGATGGGCGCGGTTGAGATCACGCAGAAGCAATATCTGGAAGCGCTGGCGCATTGCGGCGGTTCACCCTTTACAACATTGCCGAAAGCGCACGAAACGCTGCTCAGCGATGCTGAGCGCGGTCACTCTTCGCCTGGAAAGCTCATTGCACAATCTTTGACCCAAACGTCATAGACCGGGTGTTCGACGACGTTGAGGCTGGGCGATTCCTTGAATAGCCAGCCTGAGAAAATCCGCTCGAAATTGTCCGAACCGCGTGGTTGCACTGCCACTTGAACGAAAGCACCGGTTTCGCGCTGCATTTCCCATGGCGCGGTACGCTCGCACGCGCTCAGAGTGATGCGGATAGCGCCAAATGTCTGGGTTTCGCCTGGCGCGATCTGGATATCCTGGCTCGAATTGTTGCGTTTATTGAGCAAGCCCAGCGTGGCGACGCGTTCTTGCATCGGCGTGCCGATTTCCGCCCCGTCGGCCACGTCCATCGCGTCCCCAGCCGCAAATTCCTGAACACTTCGCGCCGGCATCTGAGTGGTGACCGAATCTTCAGGAGCGACGTCGCCTTGCGAACAGGCCGCGATCAACAAAGCCGCAAGCGCAACCGATCCAAGGCGCATAACGCGCATGATCAGCCTTCCGGGCTCCATGCCTCATAATCGCCTGTAGCCTTGGCGCGTTTTCCGCCGCGCTCCAGCGCCCCTTGCGGGCGATAGGCAGCGGCCGTTCCCGTCGCATTGGGCGTGTAATCAGCTTCCCAAATCTTGGGCGGCGGCAAATAGCTTTCAGGGACATCGCCAAACGCACCGTGAAGCCAGCCGTGCCATTCAGCCGGCACGCGGCTTGCATCATTATTGCCATCATAGATCACCCAGCGGCGCTCTTGCTGACCCTGCTGGGATTTGGAGCGGTAATATTTGTTACCTTGCGCATCCGTGCCGACATGCTCGCCCTTGCGAGCGGTGTAGAGCATGGTGCCAATGGTCGCGCCATCCCACCAGGTGAATATTTTGTCGAAGATTCCCATAGCGAGGCTGCGCTTAGCCCAATGCGCGTTTATGGCCAAGCAGGAACGTCATTCCGGCAGCGAATATTCCACTTTATCGCCCGGCTTGATGCCAAGCGCGGCCGAGCGCCCTGCGCGCAGCTCAAATACCGCGCTCGTCAATCCGCCTGACGACACCGACAGGAGCGAATAGGGCTCCGTATTGGCGGCGATATTCAAGATCCGACCGTCGGTGCCCACGAAGATGATGTCGAGCGAAAGCGGAGTGTTCTTCATCCAGAAGCTGCGCGGCTCCGGCCCGTCAGACGGGAACAGCATCCCTTCAAAATCGCCCAGCTCGGTACGAAACATCAGGCCCCGGCTTTGCGCTTCATCGGTATCGGCCAGTTCAACCCGAAATGTATGGACTGTCTCACCCGACTGCACGGTCAGATCCATGACTTGCAGCCCCGACAAGGGGTGACGCTCGACCTCGCCTTCTGCAACAGCGGCTTCGCTGGGGCTGGCCACAACATTGACTTCGGACGCTGGCGAGCACCCGATCAGCATGCACGCACTCAACGCCAGCATTGCCCATTTGAAAGTCATGTCCAATCGTCCGCTGCTTCAGAAACCCATTGCTCTGCTTCGTCCATACTGGATGCATCCACTATGGCTTTGGCCGCAGCGAAATCATGGCCTGCGCGCACCATCGCTGCAATCTGTTTCTCACGCTTGGCGAGGTCAATTCCACGAGACGCATCGAAATCACGCCCAAACGGCCCGAACCCGCGTTTGCTGGCCAAGGCCATTGCAGCATGACGGCGATGGCTTTCATCGGGGGCAACATCGCTTCGGATAGTTTCATCCACACCCGCTGAGCGCAGGGCCTGTTCCACGCGCCTGCTCCCATAACCTTTGCGCAGCAAACCGGCAGACTTGGCCTGCGCGTAAGCTGCATCGTCAATATAGCCCAACTCGACGATCCGATCTGCAACCGCGTCGACATCAAGAGTGTCAGCCCCCTCTTCCACTCCGCGTTCGCGAATCTTGCGATGCAGATACGTTACCAGTTTAGCTCGAGTGGTGGAAAATCGCGCGACATATGTAAGCGCCAAATCGCGCAGTTTGGCCTGATCCAACGGCGTTGCGGCGCACGTTTTGCGCGATGAGCGGGTTTGCTTTACGGCCATTTCGCCTTATTCGTGCCACACTCCTTATCAAATGGGAAAGATGGATTGGTTGCGGAATGAGGGTTTTTTCCGCATTGGTGACAAAAATGGTATTGTTTCAGATGCCACAAGTAACGGGTTCCGCTAGATAATTATGACCGACGCCGCATTGCAGCCGACGCCGAATGATTGTCCTTTGCCACGGCGCAAATCGGACTTTTCGACCTTTAATGAAGCGATCGATTACGCCGCACGGAGCCAAAAGGGGCTCAATTTCCACGATATGCGGGGCACTTTGGAGCGCCCCTATCCTTTTTCCGAAATGCGCGACGACGCATTGGTCATGGCACGCCAGCTGATCGCCTACGGAATTGGCAAGGAAGACCGCGTTGCCCTGATCGCGGAAACCGGCCCGGATTTCGCAGCCATGTTCTGCGCCTGCGTTTATGTTGGCGCGTGGCCTGTGCCGCTACCCTTGCCCACATCATTTGGTGGCAAGGAAAGCTATATCGATCAGCTGACCGTCCAACTGAACAGCTCGGACCCAAAGCTTCTGCTTTACCCGGAAGAGATCGGCGAGATGGCAGCCGCCGCGGCTGAGCGTCAGGGTTGTGCAGGCGAAGCCTACGAGCAATTCAAGACACGCGAAGCGCCCGAATGCGAACTGCCGAAGGCTGATCCGGAGGACATTTGCTATCTGCAATATTCATCCGGCTCGACCCGTTTCCCGACCGGCGTAGCAGTGACGCACCGCGCACTGCTGCACAATCTGTACGGCCACTCCACCAGCATGCATGTTGGGGAAGGTGACCGCTGCGTCAGCTGGTTGCCGTGGTATCATGACATGGGTCTGGTCGGCTGTTTCCTCTCGCTGATCGCCAACCAGGTCAGCTGCGACTATCTGAAACCTGATGCCTTCGCGCGGCGTCCACTGGCATGGCTCGATCTGATCAGCCGCAATAAGGGCACAACGCTCTCTTACTCGCCAACATTCGGATACGATATCTGCGCGCGCCGCATCTCCAGCCAGAGCCATGTCGCCGACCGGTTTGATCTGTCGCGCTGGCGCGTGGCCGGCAATGGCGCGGACATGATCCGCCCGGATGTCATGCAAAGCTTCGTGAATGCGTTCAGCGACGCAGGCTTCAAGGCCAGCGCCTTTACGCCCAGCTATGGTTTGGCTGAAAGCGTGCTCGCGGTCACTGTCATGCCCCCAGGTGAAGGAATACGCGTCGAACTGGTCGAGGAAGAACGCCTGTCCGGCACTCCGCGCGATCTGTCACGCCCGGCCCGATACCGTGCCATCGTCAATTGCGGCAAACCGGTGCCTGACATGAAAGTCGAGATCCGCGGCGAGAATGGTGCGGTTAAAGGAGATCACCAGATCGGCAAGGTCTGGTGCGAAGGCCCCAGCGTCATGCATTCCTATTTCCGGAATCCGGAAGCGACTGAGGAATGCCTGGTCGATTGTTGGCTCGACACAGGTGACATGGGTTATACCGACAAGGGTTATCTGTTCATTGTCGGGCGCGCCAAGGACATGATCATCATCAATGGTAAAAACCATTGGCCGCAGGATATCGAATGGGCGGTCGAGCAATTGCCCGGATTCAACCATGGCGATATCGCGGCCTTTTCCGTCGAGAAAGAGAATGGCGAAGAAGCACCGGCGGTGCTGGTCCATTGCCGCGTGTCTGACCCTGAAGAACGGGTCAAACTGCGCAATGAGATCGCAGACAAGGTTCGCGGCGTAACCGGCATGAGCTGCGTTGTGGAACTGGTGCCGCCACGCACGCTTCCTCGCACCAGCTCAGGCAAATTGAGTCGCGCGAAGGCTAAGAAGTTGTATCTGGCGGGCGAGATTGTGCCGCTGGAGATTGCTGCCTAAGCGCCTTTGGCCCGCTATTCGGCAATCCCACCCCAACTGGCTTGCAGCGTCCCGGCGCGTCGCCGAACATTGCTTTCCACGGTCAATCCCGCGGCGGCCAACATCGTTTCGATCGCTTCGACTTCGTCCGCCTGACCTGTAATCGAAACCTGCATATTCAGCCGGCGCGCCGCCCACACAATCAGTTGGACAGACTGAACGCCCGCCTGATCGGGCGCACCATCAGCAAATGTGACCGCAGGCAGTGGCAGCCGTGGCGGGGTCAATTCGATTGTCCAATTAGGCTCGGTCGCAGCGATACGCATCTCGAGCTCGCGATAGGTTGCAAGGGTTGCACCATCAAGCGGGCGGGCGCGGACAATCGCCCGGCGCCGCTGACGGTCAATGGTCAATTCTTCTTCGGAAACGCCAGCGACCAAGGACAAGCGCTCAGCCAATTGCTCGGCTCGTTGCTGGGCCGCTTCCTCTTCGCGCGCACGGGTCGCGGACAGTTCAGCCTGCTGCGCAGCGGCAGCACTCCGGCCCGACTGGACTTGGTTGAGGGACAGGTCGACCGGGCGACCAAGGATTCGCGTCAACGCACGCTCAGAATCAACCTCGGCATCCGCCTCTAGCTGCGGCGTAAAGACAGTCGCATCAACCTGAACGGGTTCGGTATCGAAATTGATATCCACTTGCCCCAACCGCGACCGCGGATCGAAATTATCAAGCAGTTCAGCGCGCACTTGCCTTTGCGCATTGGTTTCAAATGCGATCGATTGAAGCGAAAGAATAAGCGGGAATGCGAGAACCACAAAGACACCGACGACGGCAAAGTTTTGGAAGACAGTCTGTTTGCCGCTCAAAGCGGTGCGAAAGCCGTATAGCCTTGCCATCACCAAGGCTGTGAGCGCTATCGTGATCAAGTTGGTGATGTACAGCAGCAACGCGCCCCAAAACACCGTTCCATTCCAGGTGGCCAGGCCGAAGCCAACCACTGCAAGTGGCGGCATCAAGGCGGTAGCAATCGCCACGCCTACAATCGTGCCTTCGCGGCCGCGAATCATCGCATATGCACCCGCCAGAGCGGAAAAGAATGCCACGAAGAGATCGAAGATGTTGGGCTTGGTTCGCGCCGCGATTTCTGTCGTAATCGTCTGGATCGGCGAGACAAAAACAAGCAGCGCACACAGCAATACGGCCATTACTGTGCCCCAAGCCAGCGAGCGTGCGGATTGCTTGATCCAGTCATAGTCCCAGATCGCCAACGCAAACCCCAATCCCATGATCGGCCCCATCAGCGGAGAGAGAAGCATTGCGCCGATCACAACCGCTGGCGATGAAAGCAGCAGACCTAGGATCGCGATCCCCCCCGACATCGCTGTCATGAACAGGTAACGCTCTGTCAGTCCGCAATCGTCGCGGCGCTTTTCGATCACTGATGCCTGATCGACGGTCCCGACCACATCTTGCAGCCACCACCGGCGCCAGCTGAATATGACGCGGCCAAAATTCGAGACACTGGAAGTTGCTTCGCTGGCCTTGATTTCAGGCGAAACCGGCTTGGGCTCAGGTATCTCGTTCAAGTTACTAATCCGTCCCCATGGAAAATCCCGCCTTCACTTACCCGTTTGCGAAACCAAACGAAAGCATAGACGAACTGATTGGTTTCAGGCAGAATCCTTGAAGTTTGTGTCTTAGGGCACTAATACAGTATCAAAGAGGCGGCGTTTTGTCGCTTGAAGGAGCTGAATACCGATCATGAGCACACAGGAAACGACCACAAAGACGGCCACTGATTTTGACCTGACGCCGCCTGATCCTGTGCCGACCGTTGCACCGGAGAAAGCCGCTGGTCTGGTCCCTGTTGCGGAAGAGAAAAAGTCCAAGCTGGACGAGAAGGTTGACAGTTTTGTCGCTGATCTGGTGGCAGAAGATGCCAACTCACCAGCCTTTGGTGAGAAAGTCGATCAGATCACCCGTATGGGTCAGGAACAAATTCGCGCTGCAGCGGCCATGTCAAACCGTTTCCTTGATCGTCCCGTCCGCGCGATGGATCAGGAGACCGGCGTAGGCAACGATCTGATGGATCTGCGCAAGACAGTTGAAGACCTTGACCCGGGCCGCAAGGGCAAACTGCGCGGGCGCAAGCTGTTTGGCATCATTCCGTTCGGGAATAAGCTGAACCGGTATTTTGACAGCTACACCTCTGCACAAGGGCACATTCAGGCAATCCTGGAACGGCTCGCGTCGGGCAGGAAAGAGCTGCACGTAGACAATGCTGCGATCGATGTAGAGCGGCAGAAGCTGTGGGAAGCCATGGGCGAGCTGGAACAGATGATCCATATCGCCAAGACGCTGGACGAACGCCTCGAGCAGAAAGCCAACGAACTTGATGCTACCGATCCGGCGAAAGCAAAGGCGCTGAGGGAAAGTGCGCTGTTTTACGTTCGTCAACGCACGCAGGACTTACTCACCCAAATGGCCGTCAGCGTGCAGGGTTATCTCTCCCTCGACCTGGTCAAGAAGAACAATATCGAGCTGGTAAAAGGCGTTGATCGCGCGAGCACCACGACGGTCGGCGCGCTACGCACTGCGGTGACTGTTGCGCAGGCGATGACCAATCAGCGGCTTGTTTTGGGCCAGATCACGGCGCTTAACGACACGACCGCGGGCATTATCGATTCGACCAGCACTTTGCTGCGCGAACAGACCGGCCAGATTCACGAACAAGCTGCCTCAAGCACGATCCCCATGGAAACGCTGCAGCGCGCTTTCCAGAACATCTATGACACCATGGATGAAGTTGATGACTTCAAGGTTCGTGCACTTTCGAGCATGAAACAGACGGTAGAGACGCTGAGTGCTGAAGTAGAGAAATCGAAGGGTTATATAGCCCGAGCAGAAGGCCAGGCACAGGCACAGCAGAAGGTTACATCATCTGAGCCTTCGTTGCTGGCGCTCGACAGCTAGGGATCTGAATCCATGTCTGATTCAACTCGTGAATCCGATGCCATACTGAGTGCAGCCGGAAAGAGCCTCGTCGCCAATCGCGATCATGGCGGTACACATCGATCCGCAGAATCAATCGGGCGTTTCTCTGCCGAGGCAAAATCGAAGCATTGGAAGAAAATGATCAAACGGATCCTGATCGCCTTTGCCGGGATTTGGGCAGCAGCAGTGGCCATTGGCCTGATCATCGACGGAATTGGCTTTACAGGTATCATGTTGACTCTGCTAGCGGCGATGGTCGCCGTGGGCGTTATAACGCGCGGTCGCAAGCTCAAGATCCCTCAGCGTCATGAACTCAAGAAAGGCGATGCCAAGCAGATGGTCGCCAGCACCGAGCTCTGGCTGGAAGCACAGCGCCCTGCACTGCCGGCTCCCGCTGTCCTACTGGTGGACAAGCTTGGCGTGCAGCTTGATGCGCTCGGGATGCAACTCCAGACCATCGATCAGGCCGATCCGGCGGTCAATGAAGTGCGTGAGCTGGTTGGCGAATACATCCCTGAAACAATCGACAACTATCGCAAGATCCCTCAGCACCTTCGCCAGGAAACACATGCCGGCAAGACTGCGGACGAGCGCCTGACGGACAGCTTGACCAAGCTTTCCGGAGAGGTCGATCGTGTCACGCGCCGACTGGCAGAAGGCGCGCTTGATGATCTTGCGGTCAAGGATCGATATCTCGAGTACCGCTATGGCGGCCCTGAAGCACTGGAGGATCAAAGCAAGTGAGAGTTGCCCTACCCCATGAACTGGGCCGCGAAGAAGTGCGACGCCGTTTGAAAGAACGGACGCATGAGATCACTGACTATATCCCCGAAGGCATGGCAGATGTCGAGACGGACTGGGTCGAAGAGGATCGAATGGCACTGCATATTACAGCCATGAACCAAACGATTACCGGACATATCGGCGTCTATGACGAACAAGTCGTTTTCGAGATCGAGCTGCCTGGCATGCTCTCTTTTGTTGGCCCCGCGATTGAAAAGGCGATCCGCGCTAACGGCCAGAAAATGCTTGCGGCACCCAAGTAATCGATAATCCGCCTGGTCAGTTGAAGAAGCGCTGCCGGTAATAGAACACCGCCGCAACCGGATCGCCATTGCTGTCTCGCGCGGGTTCGAACCGGATCTGCTCGTAAGCCAGTTTGCAAACAGTCGCATCGGTTTCAGGAAACGGACTGGCGCGGTAGATACTGCAGCTATTCACTCGACCCTGCGTCGAGACCATCAACCTTACGATGACCGATTCACCTACACGCGCCTGGCGGCCACCCGGCGGTATGGGAAACGCGCTTGCATCGGTGATGGTGCGTATCAGCACCGGCTTGCGTGCCATTGTTGAACCTTGCCCGCTTCCCTCATCACCTGCGCCTGTGCCATCGCCTTTGCCGATTGCGCCCGCCCCGTCTCCACCCAAGGTTGCACCTGATGTGTTGGCATCCCCGGATGAGGCGGCTTGAGGCAAGTCACGCGGGCGCTCAGGCGGAATTTGCGGCGTCGGCGCGCTGACAGGTTGCGGCACAGCCTCTTTGCCGGGATTGCCCTGCATCCCTTCATCTAGCTGTTCGGGTTCTTCCGGCGGTGCTGTGATTGTAACGGTGAATGTTTCCAGCACCGAACGTTCGATCGTTTGAGTGAAATCAGGCGCTAATGCGCGGGTCAGCCCGTAAAGGGCGAGGATATGCAAGAGCGCGAGAACAACGATAATGCCAGGCCGTGGCCCGCGTTTGCGCTTCAGATATCCATTGTCGCTCATCCTGCTTGCTAAACTACGCGAAGCAGCATTGGCGATGCAAATGTCATTCGTCTGGACAAAAGCAAACGGCGGAGCCCGAAGGCCCCGCCGCTCAATAGTTAAGCGATCTGTGCGAGTATTAGAACTCGTAACGGACGCCAACCTGGACACGCCATGCTGACGGGTTGATCGCAATGCGGTTCTGATCATCAGGGTTGAACCCATCAATGATGTAACGACCTTCATCGTCCACATCACCATCAGCAACATCAACTAGGCCGTTGAATCCACCGCGCGAACGCAGGATGTTCCAACCGCTATCAAGCAGGTTAAGGAAGTTGGCAACATCAGCGAAAAGCTCAATGCGATCTTCCTTGATGCCGGTTAGGCTTCCGAGGAACGGCAGTTCCTGGCTGAAGCGCAGGTCCATATCGACATGCCAATCGTTGCGGCAGGTGTTGCGCTTGATCGTTGCACCTGGGGTAAACTTACAACCAGAAGCATTCACGTAGTCGACCACAGCCTGAACGGCGTCCGGGTCTGACAGAGGCGATACGTTTGGATCACTCACGCCTGACGGAACATAGAGCAGTGCGTTGTCGCTGCCCGAGGACGAGTCGTTGAACACACCGCCACCATCAAAGGTCAAGCTGTACGGACGGCCTTCGCGTGCGCGGAAGAAGAAGCCCAAGCTGGTGTCGTAGCCATCGATGAACTGCTCCTTGAAGTTAACCGCCGCGGTGAAGTTGTGACGGGTTTCTGTAGTTGCGGTTGAGACCGCTGGGTTCTGACGATCAAACGCTGCGGTAACATCATAAGACGAGGTCGCCGTCGAAGACTGGTTGTTACGTGCGTTGTTCGAGTCAGTGAAAGCGTAGCCGAACGTTACGTTGGTGCTGCCACCTTGAGTGAACAAGCCGCTCTCAAAGCGCTTACGGAGAACAGCTGAGAACGAATGCGAAGTAGAGTTCCCATCATTCGTTAGCTGGATGTTGTCATCACGACGGGTGTTGAAACAGTCCGCCGTAACGTTTGTGTAGACTGGCGGTGTCCCACCGTTGCCCTGAAGAACAGCATTACAACCGGCAGCTGTCGAATCGATGGCCTGATAGATCGGGCGACCGTCAACGGTGAAGCCGTTCAGGCCCTGACGGATATCCGGAGTCTGCGACAGATCGACAAAATTTAGCGCGTTATTGTAACGCGAGTAGATGTAGTCGAGCTGCAGGTTCCAGTTGCTGAAGAAGCCGGTTTCCGTGCCAATGTCGGTTTGGAACGCCAAGCTTGCGCGCGTCACAGTTGGAACTTTGAAGTTCGGATTGGTTGACTGCACGTCGTTGCCGCCGTTTGCCGCCACATTTGCAGCTGCAAGAACTGCACATTGCGGGAAGCCGGCGAACTGACCACCGGACAACACATTGAATGAGCCGTCTGGATTGGTCAGACCAGCACACTCGGAATCAAAAGTGTCGCCATTGGCACTAGCAAAGCCATCATTCGAAAACGCGTTCGAATAGTATACGACCGGGTCACCACCTGAGAAGATGCCGACGCCACCAGTCAACCGGCTGTTCGAGAAGAAGCCTTCGTTGTCGAACTCATAGCTCGCCGAAACACGAGGCAGGAAAACCGGGTCGATCTTTGCGAATGAGTTGGCATTGGTAAAACCATAGCGTTCAAGGAAATTTGGGTTCGCACGAGGAGCATCTCCATCGTACACCTGAACGCGAGCGCCGACGTTCAGCGTCAGCTGATCGGTCGCCTGCCATTCATCCTGAGCGTAGAACGAATAGATCTGACGGCTGAAGCGGGCCGCAGCGTTGTTGATGTCCCCATCGAGGCTAGATGCAATCGTTGCCCCACCCAGTGCGCCGCCGCCGACGAGATCGTCAACGTCGCCGAAAACACTTGAGAAGAAGCCTGGCGCTACGTCGCCAGCTTCGAAAGCATCAAGGCCGTCGAAAAACAACGTTCCTGTCGCATTGATTGCGAACAGGTTAAATACTTCTAGATCGTTATACTCTACGCCGAATTTCAGAAAGTGACCGCTGCCGGCATCGTAGTTAAGCTGGAAACGCAGTTGGTCGATCTTCGTGTCGAGCTGGTTAGCCGAGCGGAAGATACCCGGACCGGTTGAGAGCAAGCCATTGCGGTCAGTTACGCCGCCACCTGACACTGCCGTACCGTCGGGCGCGACGCCGACCGCAAGTCGCGGAGTCGGGTTGCCAGACTGTGCTTCGCCGAAACCTACCGGGCCTTGAACGTCACCAACCTCTGCACGGCTAACGCGCAGTTCGGTCGAGATTGAATCGCTCCATTCCGAGTACAAACGAACCGAGTAATAGTCCGAGATCGTGCCTTCGTCTTCGAAGCTGTTGAAACCGGTCAGGTTCGAACCACCGAAGTCGCTTTCGATGTTGGTTTCTTCCAGACGCTGATAGGTCGCCTCAAGGCGGTGATCATCGGTGATGATCGCGTCAAGACGACCGAAGTAACGCACGTTGCCTTCAGCCAGCGATGTTGGATAACCGCCAACATCCTGACCATACACATCGCGCGCGATCTGTGCGAAACGATCAAATTGAGCCTGGCTCACAAAATCGGCTTCATTGGTGAAGCCGCCACCAGCCGGGCCGAAGTTGTTGCCACCCGACAGGTCAGCTTCCTCGTAACCAAATGCGAAGAACAGGCGATCCTTGATGATCGGACCGTTCAGCGTAGCGCCCCAGCGCTTTTCTTCGTTAGCCGTCAGAGGACGACCATCGATGCTGTTGGCGAAAAGACCACCATCGAAGTAGGTGAAGAATGCCGAACCGCTGAATTCATTGCCACCGCTTTCGGTAACAACGTTGATAAGACAGCCGGTGAATTCCGAATATTCCACATCAAACGGCGCGAATTCGACCGAAATCTGGTCGATCACATCGTAGGGAAGCGGCAGCGAGTTACGCGCTGCGAAAGGTGTGCCATTCAGACCGAAGACGTCCGACTGGACGATGCCGTCAACGGTAAAGGTGTTGGTGCGGTCATTGCCACCCAAGCAAGAGATACGATCAACATCGTTGTTCTGCTCAAGGCTGACGCGCGGGTCGATGCGGATGATGTCGCGAACGTCGCGTGTAAGCGACGGGAAAGCTTCCAGCGTGGCAGTGTCAAACGCTACGCCCGGGCCAACCGCCAGCTGTACCGCGCCTGCACGTGCGCCGGTCACGATGATCACATTGTCCGATGCACCAGCAGCGGTCGATGTCAGGTTGAATGAGTAAGACGTGTTACCCGAAAGGTTGATGAACTGGTTCTCAACAGTCTGACCTTCATAACCAGGTGCGGTTGCAGTCACTGTGTAAGGACCGCCCGGTACAAGCGAACCGACACGGAAGTTGCCGCCTGAACCAGCAGTCAATGTGCGGGTCTGGCCGGTGCGTGTGTCAGTTACAGTAACAGTCGCGCCGGGAATGGCTGCGCCGGTTTCGTCAGCAACCTGACCTTCAACACCTGATGTAATGGTTTGCGCGGCAGCTGGTGTCGCAATCGTCGCAGCAGCCGAAAGGCTGACAACGCTCGCTGCCAAAAGATACTTTAGTTTCATGACAATTAAGCCCCTGGTGAGAATATGAGGATGGGAGATTGATTCTCGACGCCGTCCGATAAAGACGAACAGTGAATCCCAAAAGTCAGTTTTGTGACAGATTTATGAAGCGGGCCGCGTTCGCACCCGCGCTTCATCCTTTCGCAACTGCGAAAAACTTGCAAACCCGCAGATTCCCTAGGATTCCTCGCTGTGTTGCGACTCCGCAACAGAATTGGTTTATTTCAGTTTTTCCACACGGAGCCAGCGCGGCTCAGGCGAGATTTATCTCTCGCAAGCGCTGCTGCAAGAATTCATGGCTTAAGATCGGTTCGGGCGCTTCCGATTCTTTGCCCGGTTCAATGCAGCTTTCCAGCGTTCTGATTTCATAGTCCGGGCGGAAATGCAGGAAAAACGGCATCGAAAAACGCGAACGTTTAGCCGCTTCACCGCGCGGGTTCACAACCCGGTGCGTAGTCGAGCGAAGCTTGCTGTTAGTCAGCCGGTCCAACATATCACCAACATTGATCACCAGCGCGCCGTCAGGAGTATCGACAGCTTTCCACTCACCTTGCTTGGTGAGCAGTTCGAGCCCTGCCTCTTCTGCGCCAAGTAAAAGTGTGATCGTATTGATATCACCGTGTGCTGCTGCACGGATCGCGCCTTCGGGGGCCTCGTCGCCCAATGGAGGGTAGTGCAGCAAACGCATAACCGAGTTGCCATCTTCGACGGTCGGCGCAAAATAGCCGCGATCAAGCCCCAGATGCATAGCGATCGCTTCCAGCACTCGGCCGCCAGCTGTCTCAAACGCAGAATAGAGCTGACTGAAAGTATCCTTGAAACTCTCAATCTCTGACGGCCAGATATTGGGCGCCATGAATTCGGCCAGTGCGTGCCCTTCAGGCAAGCTGCGCCCGACGTGCCAAAACTCTTTCAAGTCCTGCACCTCCGCATCCTTGGCTTTCTCCGTGCCAAACGGCGTGTAGCCGCGCGCACCGCCGCCACCCGGCAGCTGATAATCGCGCTTCACATCTTCCGGCAGGGCGAAGAATTCCTTCGACTTTTGCTCGGCGCGATCGATGAGATCTTGCGGAATTCCGTGATCACGGATCACCGCAAAGCCATATTCGGCAAAACTGCGGCCCAGCTCGTCGGCGATGGTTTCGAGCGGCTGCTCGAGCGAAACGATTGCGATATCTGTCATGGCTCTAACTTAATATGGAAGGAACACACTTGCCAGTGCTGCGCTCATCAAGTTCGCTAAGCTACCGGCGGCGAGCGCTTTTAATCCCAGACGCGCGATCACAGGTCTTTGATTTGGCGCAAGTCCGCCCGTTACTGCCATCTGGATCGCGATCGAGCTGAAATTGGCAAAACCGCACAGTGCAAAGGTAACAATCGCACGGCTTCGGTCGGACAGCATGCTTGCGTCCATCGCACCCAGTTGGATGAAAGCGACGAATTCATTGATCACCACTTTCGTCCCGAACAATCCGCCGGCAAGCCCGGCCTCTTCCCAAGGAATACCGATCAGGAACATGACCGGTGCAAAGATGTAGCCGATGATTTGCTGGAAGCTCAGCTCAGGATAGCCGAATAGACCGCCAACCCCGCCCAAGATGCCATTGGCGAGCGCAACCAGCGCGACAAACACCAGCACCATGGCTCCCACAGCGACTGCGAGCTTTACGCCCGTCTGCGTGCCTTGCGCAGCGGCTTCGATGATGTTGGCGGGATGGTGCCCTTCTTCAAAAGTTTCCGACACTTCGACCGGATCATTGTCATGCGCGTCATCGCCCTCCTCATCGGGGTAGATGATCTTCGCCATCAAGATACCGCCCGGCGCAGACATGAATGCCGCTGCAAGCAGGAATGGCACGGCGTCAGAGCCGATGAAGCTCGCATAGGCTGCAAGGATTGTGCCCGCGACGCCTGCCATGCCCACGCTCATCAAAGTGAAAAGCCGCGCGGGAGGCAATGCCGCCAAATAGGGGCGCACGACCAGCGGGCTTTCCGATTGGCCAACGAAGATGTTTGCCGCGCTGCCAAGGGCCTCGACCCGGCTGATCCCTGTGATCCAGCCAAGCGCGCCGCCGACCCAGCGCACCAGACGCTGCATGATACCCAAGTGATATAGGATTGCGACAAGCGCCGCGAAGAAGACGATCACCGGCAATGCTGCGATCAGGAATGTGTTGGTGAAAGGGTTTGCGTCCATCGGGCCGAACACAGCTTCGATACCGACTTTCGAATAGTCCAGAAGCGCGATCACTCCGTTAGAAAGGCCGCCGATGGCTGCCACTCCGAAGGGTGTCCGTAGCACGAGCAGGGCCATGACGATTTGCAGAGCAAAGGCCGCACCCACCACACGCAATCTGATACGCTTTTTTCCATTCGACAGCAGGAATGCGATGCCAAGAATAGTGAGTATGCCGAACAGGCTGATGACGAATTGCGGCATAAGACCCCTATGTTGCCGTGAAGATCGAGATTGGCGCTGGGTGTTGCCGTTTCTCTTCGCTTAGTCAAACCCTGCGCGTTGGCTCGCCTGAAGACTCCCACAAGGATTTGCGTGGAAAGGCTTTCCTTTTACGCCCTGCGCCGCTTAGAAACCGCGCATGACAGATACCGCAGCTTCATCGACCGACCTGCGCATACCGCGCGCCTTCTTCATTTACGCCATCCTCTATGGCGGGATGACTGTGCTGGCGGGTGTGGTCGCCTTCAAGCAAGTGCAGCTTTGGCCCAGCCAATTGGCAGTCGAGGCTGGAATCTTCCCGTTCCTGATGCTGGTTGTGATCACCAGCACTATTGCGCAGCTCTACGGGCAAAAAATGGCCAATAAGATGGTGTGGATCGGCTTCATCCCCTTGGCTGTTTCGGCGGCGCTGATCTTCCTGGCCTTAAGCTTGCCACCGTCTTTGGAGATGATCGAATATCGCCGCGAAGACCTCGCCGCTTTCGAGCGCGTACTTGGACAAACACCTCGCATCTTGATGGCTGGCCCTGCGGCCTACATCACTTCGCTGCTGCTTAACGTATGGATCTTTTCTAAACTGCGCGGAAATGGCGAAGGCGGCGCGATCAGCCTGATGGTGCGCGGCGCGATTGCCTCAGCGCTAAGCCAAGCGATTGATTCGGTGATTTTCATCACGCTCGCTTTTTATGGTGAGTTCGACATTACCGATCTGATGATCGGACAGGTTATCGCAAAGGTCACGCTCAGCTTTGTGCTGGTGCCGTTCCTGATAACCGGCGGTGTCGCGCTGGCGAAGTGGCTCGACAGCAAGGATTAGTCAGCGGCGAATACTGCATATCGAGCAGGCGCGAGTTCGCGTAAACCGGTGATCGGAGCGCCCGCAATCGCTTCAGGTATCGCAACCTTGTGCGACGAATAATTGAAGACGAAAGTGTATTTCGCAGTCCGCCGAACGCGCAAACCATCGGGCAATTCAATCGCTCGAAGTTCCGCTTCACTGACCGCGCGCGATGTCACTTCGTCAAGCACGGCACCTAGCGGCCAGGTCGCGAGATAGCGCCGGCTGCCAGCGCGCCAAGAAGCCACAGCACCGTCTTTGGCCACCAGCTCTGCCTCCATTGTGCCTTCGACATGGTCCAGCCAGCGCGCAATCGCCCATCCGTCGCCAGCGTGCTCCAGCCCGGGGCGCAAGCTTTCGCTGCGTGTCACCTTCACCGGCATGGTGGATTGCAACGGTCCAGGCGGCAATTCGTCCGGAATGCGGAAATCGATTGTCCGGCTACCCGTTCGAGGGCCGACAATCACCTGCCCTTCGAAGCTCTCGAGCGATGCCGCCAGCGTTTCCGGCACGATCGGCAGGCAGGGGATCACTACGAGCGCGTACGGCGATATGTCCGCATGGGGTGGAACGATATCGACATTCAAACCCAGCTTGCGCAGCGCGCGGTAGCTGTCGAATACCGCCCAAAGTGCAGACAATCCCTCCCCTTGCGGCTGGGTCTGCGTGATCCATTCCGAATCATAAGAAAACACGACTGCGGCTTGCCGAACAGGCTGGCCCACATTGCCCAGCTGCGCGACAATGTCAGCCGCGTGCTGCGCTTCTCCAAGAGCAGGCGCTGGCTCTCCATCAGGCCGTAGCAATCCGGCATGCATTTGCTCCTGCGCGAAAGGTGCCTGCCGCCAACGGAAATAGCTGACCAATTCCGCGCCATGCGCCATGGCTTCAAGCGTCCAGAGCGCAACCATGCCATCAAGCGGTGCGGGATTGTGCCGCGCCCAGTTTACTGGCCCCGGTTGCTGCTCCAGCACCGACCAGCGCTCATCTTTGGCGCAGCCACGATACAGATCGTGATGGAACGCGGCGATGTCGGGCTGGCCCTGCCGCGCGAAATGCAACTTCTCCTGATCCGAAAAGCGGAACATCTCGAGGAAACCGAGCGGATAACTATCCCACCCCAGCACATCGAGGTCACTCGCCAGATCATGATGGTCATAGCCGGTGTAAAAGCCCATCGCGTTGTGGGTAATGTCGCGGCCCGGCGAAAACTCCCGCAAGATTTCAACCTGCATTTGGTTGAAGGCGATTACCTGATCTGAAGAAAATCGCCGGAACGCAAGCCAATGTGCTGGGTTCGCTTCCGTGGCGGTCAAATTCGGCAGCTCGACTTCATCGAAGCCGCGATACTCCATACTCCAGAAAACATTGCCCCAGGCCTCGTTGAGTGCCGTTATGTCGCCGTAGCGCTCGTTCAACCAGAGCCGGAACGCATCGCGCGCAGCAGGCGAGAAGCTCTGAACCGTATCGTGGCAGCCATACTCATTGTCGGTCTGCCAGCTGACGATGCCCGGATGCTCGCCGTAACGCTCCGCGACCGCGCGCGTGATCCGCGCCGCTTGCTCGCGATATCCCGCATGGCTGAAGCAATAATGCCGCCGCGAGCCGAACCCCCGCAGGCGCCCTTGCCGGTCGAGCGCGACCATATCTGGCATGGAGTCGACCAGCCATTTGGGCGGGGTGGCCGTGGGCGTACCCATGATGATGCCCAAGCCTGCCTCATGGAGAACATCTACCGCATCATCGAGCCATTGCCAGTCATAACGACCCGGCTCCGACTCTATACGGCTCCATGCAAATTCGCCAATCCTAACGCGGGCTAGCCCTGCCTCGCGCATCATGCGCGCATCGGTTTTCCAGCGCTCTTGCGGCCAATGTTCCGGGTAATAGCAAACGCCCAAGTGCATGATGCCAGCCTTTGCGCGAGCGACCGTAGCGGTCAAGCCTTCTGCCAACGCGCGACGAAGAAGCTATCCAGTCCGCCTTCGTCCGCCAGCAGACCAGGATGGGTACGCAACCAGCCTTCCGCAGTTGGCTGCAGCCCCGCAGGCAGCTCTCCGGCTGTGATGGCAAGCGGAGCAAGATCGCAATTCGCATTGATCCACTCGGCTTGGTTCTCGCCTTCTTCATGTTCGAGCGAGCAGACCGCGTAAATCAGCACTCCGCCGGGTTTGAGCCATGTGGCAGCTCGTTCCACCAAACCGCGCTGAAGCTTCACCATCTCCTCTATCTGATCTGGACCGATCCGGTGGAGCACATCGGGGTGGCGGCGACATGTGCCCGTTGCTGTGCATGGCGCATCAAGCAATATCGCGTCATACAGGTGCTTCGGCTCCCAAATCAGCGCATCAGCACGCAATGGTGATGCTTTCAGGCCGGTGCGCTCTAGGTTTTCCTTTAGCAGCCCCAGCCGCCGCTTGCTAAGATCGAGCGCCGTTACATTCCAGCCATTGGCCGCAAGCTGCAGAGTTTTGCCGCCCGGCGCGGCGCACAGATCCAGCACATGCTTTGACCCTGATTCATGGGTGCCTTTGCCCAAGAGGCGCGCCGGCAGAGATGCTGCCAGATCCTGCACCCACCATTTCCCTTCGGAAAAACCGGCAATTTTTTCAATTGCTTCACCCCGGGCCAGTCGCAAATGGCCGGGTGCAAGACTATCAGCCGCCAATTGCACAGCCATTGCTTGCGTCTCGCTGGCATCGCGCAGAGTGAGGTCCAAAGGCGGCGGATCGACCAGTCCCGGTGCAATGGCCTCAGCGCGCGCTCCCCAGCGTTCCATGACCGGCCCGGGCAGGCTCGGCGCCTCTGGCAATGCTGCCTCGCGCTTGATCAGTGTCGAGAAGACGCCATGCGCAAGACGGCGCGGGCCGCCAGCAAGCAATGGCAAGGCAGTGGCAATCACTGCGTGTGACGGAGTTTCCAGTCGCAGCGTCTGCGCCAACATCATCCGCAAAACCATCCGCTGCCTTGCATCATCCGGCAGGCGCTGCTTCGTCGCGCTGTCGATCATTGCATCGAAGTCAGTCTGCCAACGCAAACTCTCATTCGCGATCGCCAGCGCCAGGCCCCTATCGGCTGGCTTGCGGACCGAACGAAGCGCTGAATGTTCTGCCTGTTCCAGCGTTTCGCCACGGCGAAGCACTGCATCAAGCATCTGTAATGCGGCGCGGCGCGAATGAATTCCGGAAGGTTGAACCATGCGCGGCTCCTACTCGCGCTTGAAACCAAGCGCCAGTCTGCGCATTTAGTTTGTATGACAATCAAGAAATCCGCCAAGAAATCCAGGGCTGCCAGGGACTTCGAAAAGCCTGCCCATTGGAGCAATGATCCGCCGCCCAAGCCCAAAGCGGGCAAGATCGACGAGAAGCTCTCTCCCACGCGCTACGGTGACTGGGAGAAAGATGGGATCGCGATTGATTTCTAGATCGCGCGCTCCCGCGAAAGCAGGAGCCAAGGGCCACGGTTGACTTGCCAGCCGTTTCAGGTTTCTGCCTCCGCAGGAACTCAGAGGCAGATGGCTAGATCACAACTTCCTGAAACTCACCTTCAGCCCATCTTTCGGCTGAGGGATCGGCCACGCCTGCCACTCCGGTTCATATCCCGGCGCCACTTCAATCGAATATTGTTGTAGCAATTGCGCGAGTAGGATCTTCACTTGCATATATGCAAAGTGCAGGCCCAGACACATATGCGCGCCGCCACCAAACGGCACCCACGCATATTTGTGCCGCGCCTTCACTTTCTCCGGCGTAAACCGCATCGGATCGAATGTGGAGGGATCTGGCCACAGCGTTTCATCATGGTGCGTGTGGTGAATATTGATTCCAACCGGAGTTCCAGCGGGAATGGAACACCCCCCGAATTCAAACGCCTTGAGCGCCCGGCGCGGCATGGATGGGACCGGCGGAATAAGCCGCAACGCCTCCTTGAACGCCATCTCGGTCAATTCAAGCTTGCCCAGATCGTCATAACTCAACGGGCGCGGATTGCCTTCTGCATCCGGGCCGCCGGTGACAGCGATGATCTCGTCGCGGATATTGTCCTGCCACTGCGGATATTTGGCGAGCAGAAAGATTAGCGATGTCGCTGAAGATGTGATCGTATCATGCGCAGCCATCATCAGGAAGTTCATGTGATCGACCACTTCGTCGACCGGCAGCAATGTGCCATCCTCGCGGGTTGCCGTGGCAAACTGGCTGAACATATCCTGCCCGCCGCCTTCTTCGCGGCGGCGATGCGTTTCCTTGGTGAAGTAATCGACCAGGAACTCACGGCCCTTCACACCCTTGCGCATTTTGGTGAAAGGCAAGGGGCGGCGCACCGGCGCAACCGAAGCCTGCACCATGTCGACAAAGGCCGCGTTGATCCTATCGGCCTCTGGCCCCCAGGGGATACCGATGAAACTGTCTGCCGCCAGATCAAGCGTAAGCTTCTTGATCGCCGTATAGAAGGTCATATCACCTTCCCAGCCGGCAATCTCCTTTGCGATCCCGCGATTGAGCGCGCCCGAATAATGCCGCATTGGTTCAGGCTTGAAGGCAATCGACAGCGCGCGCCGGTCAATCCGGTGATGGTCAAAATCCATCAACATCAAGCCGCGCGGGAACAGCTGATCCAGCACCGGCCCCCAACCTTGCTCGCTGGAGAACATCTTGTCCTTGTTGAACAACACCAGCTCATTCGCTTCGGGTCCGACCAGGGCGACATTCCAGCCGCCGAATGCACGTGTCTTGTAGACGCGGCCATATGTTTCAACCATGCGCTTGGTAAAGGCATGCGGATCAGCCAGCATTTTGAAAGTGTTGCCGACAATCGGCCAGCCGCCTTCGCCGGGAATGTGATCTAGATCGGATGGATCAGGATTGCCTTCGGTCCAATGCCGAGGAGCGGTGTCCACAGGCTCGGATGATTTCGGTGTTGGTTGAGCGATGCTTGCCATGGGGGTGGTCCTAGTTTCGAGCGGTTTCGCTATTTACCCCAATGTTAATAGAAAAGGCGCCTAAATCCAGCCTGAAAGTTCGCGGCGCATGATAGTTTCGAGCATTTGCATGCCTGCTTCGGACGTATTGAGGCATGACAAGACGGCGCAATCCTTACCGCCAGCTTCCAAAAACTCGTCGCGACCTTCTAGCGCGAGCTCTTCCAGAGTTTCGACGCAATCAGCGGAAAATCCGGGTGCAACGACCGCGATGCGCCTGGTTCCCTTTTCCGCTTCCGCCACAAGCGTGTGATCGGTTGCCGGCTCCAGCCATTTCGCCTTGCCAAACCGTGACTGGAAACTTGTTTCAATGCGCAAGTCTTCTAGGCCTTCGACTTTTACCAGCCGTTCAGCGAGCAATCGCGCGGTCTTACGACAATGGCAATGATAGGGATCGCCCAGTTCCAACGTGCGCAGCGGCATTCCGTGGAAGCTGAGCAGCAGAACTTCAGGCTTGAAATCGAGTGCGGAGAGCTGACAGGTGATGTCCGCTTCCAATGCCTCGATATAAGCTGGATCGTCATGATAGGCGGGGAGTGTTCGCAACGCCGCTTGCCATCGCGTATCGCCAAGATATTCGGCTGCCTTGTCGACCACGGTGGCAGTGGTCGCACCCGAATATTGCGGGTAAAGCGGTGCAAGCAAAATGCGATCGCACCCGGCCTCTTGCAGCGCTTTCAGTTCCTGCGGGATCGATGGCTGTCCATAACGCATGGCGTGGCGCACAATCACTTTATCGCCCAAACGATTCTGAAGACCGCGTGCTTGATCGCGTGTGATGACCAGCAAGGGCGAACCTTCATCGGTCCACACTTTTGCATATGCCTTGGCGCTCTTTTTCGGGCGCGTGTTGAGAATGATCCCGCGCAGGATCACCTGCCAGATCACAGCCGGTATCTCGATCACACGCGGGTCGGACAGGAACTCCTTCAGATAACGCTTCACATCACGCGGCTCAGGTGAGTCGGGCGTGCCCAGATTGACCACGAGCAAGCCAACACGGCCGCTATTGACTGGCGGGTGATCTGACGGGAGTTGTTGCTGCTGCCAGGTCACGCGGGGAGCATCCCAACCCGGAAGCTGCCGCTAGCGGAGGAGCGACAGAGCGCAGGGTTCTCTAGGGTCCTCGGGACTGAAAGCAGATACGTCATAAGCCGTCTGAAAGTAGGGGCAAGCGGCGCATTCTCAAGCCGGTGGCTGAATAAAGTGCGTTTGCAATGGCTGGCGCGGCCACCACAGCGCCCAATTCGCCCGGATCAAACGCCCGCGCATCGCTCGCGATGAAATCGACGATAATCTCCGGACAATCGGCCAGAGCCGGTAAGTTGAGCGCGCTCAATTGTTGCGATTGCAGCAGTCCGCCAGAATATCGCGTGCTCGCGCCCATCGCAGTTGCGAGGCCGAACACAAGACCTCCTTCGATCTGTTGACGCGCAATGTCTAGATTGACGATCCGCCCAATATCGACTGCCGCCACTATCTGATCCACGCGCACGCCGCCCTCGCCAGCCCGCGCCGTTGCGACGCAGGCAATGCGTCCACCACTCTCCGCATCGCCGATCCGGTGGCATGCAATACCCTGACCACTTTGATCAACGCCGCCGCCCCACTCAGCCAGGCTGGCTGCGCGCTGCAAACATGCGGCGAGCCGTGTGTCGCTGCCTAGCATGGCCATACGGAATGACAGCGGTTCGCGCCCTCTCTCGCTCGCCACTTCATCGATGAAGCTTTCAATCGCAAAAGCCGTGTATGTATTGGCGTTGCCGCGCAGACGAGATACGGGCAAGCCGATCTCCACCGGCACATGATCCACCGCCGCGTCTGGAATTGCGTAAGGCGGCATCGCGCCTTCGCCCGCCAAGCTATCCGCTTTTCCCTCTGTGTCACGAATGGCAGACCACGTGGCGGAGTTTTCAAACAGACGTTGCCCGAACTCCAGGTTGGCTGGCGGCATGGCGATCCGCGTGCGCATGGCTTCGATCCGCGCATCCGCACCTCGATCAATCTTTGCGGCTATCGAGATCGCAGCGGGCGAACGTGGACGCGAAGCCAAAATTTCCTGCCAACGAGACCAGACCAGTTGCACCGGCCGCGCGATCTCTCGCGCGATCAGCGCAACTTCGATGGCGTGATCATGCTCATAGCGCCGGTCAAAGCTACCACCGGCGGGCATCGGGAACAGAACGACATCTTCGACGTCGATACCGATTGCGCGCGCGGCTGCGATCCGGGCGCGCTCGGGCGCTTGGGAAGCGATCCAAAGCTCCAGCTTGCCATCAACAAATCGCGCGGTCGCCGTGCTGGTCTCGTTCGTGGCATGCAGTCCAGGCTCGATATCGTAGCGCAGCTCCAAATCGGGCGTTTCCAGGCGGGCATCGGGATCACCGCGCTCCGCAATGCGCTCAGCTTCGCCAGTGGTGACTGCGCGGTCAAGCTGCTCCTCGATAATGTCGCTATCAACGAGATGCTCCACCCTGAAGCGTGCCCCCATCGTGTCGAGCGCCTGCTCAGCCGCCCACCAGCTTGTCGCCACAACGGACAGCCAGCGTTTGCCTTTTACCGCTCCGACAATACCGCTGATATTGCGCGCGTTGAACGGGTTGAACTCTGTCAACTCAGCCTTGTCGAGCGGACCGTGGCGGATCGCTGCGTAGACCATACCGGGCAGACGCACATCACCTGCGAACAGGAACGAACCATCGACTTTTGATGGCAAGTCCAAACGCGGAAAGGCGCCTTCGCCCCCCGCTTCGCCGGGCAAGGCATCCTCGCTATAGGGCTCCGGCATTAATGGAGGCGGGTCTGGCGGATCGAATTCAGCCGCCTCCATCGCCAGCTCGCCAAAGCTCAAGCTGCGATCCTCATAGACGATAAAGCCCGCACTCGCGCGGCATTCCTCCCACTCGACATTCCAGCGCGCAGCAGCAGCCTGTGCCAGCATGGCCCGCGCCGAAGCCGCAGCTACACGGCATGGCTCCTCGAACGCATCGAGCGATGTCCCATCACCGGTGATGTTGAGCCGCTCGGTTTGCGCAAAACGCGTCGCCAACGTTCCATCTGGGTCGTCGGCCAGGGCCGGAAAGTTTGCCCACATGGGTGCCCATTTCGCAGCCAGCGGGACATTGGCATATTCGCCGCTTACTGGAGCAGGTTCGACCGCAATCTGGCGCCAGTCAGCGCCCAGTTCGGCTGCAACCAGCTGCGGGATCAGCGTGGTAATGCCTTGCCCCATTTCCAACTGCGGCACAGCAACCGTAATAACACCGTCGCTGGCAATCTTGAGCCAGGCATCGAAGATCTGCTCGCCATCGCGCGCTTGCAGCGGATTTGGGAAGCTGCGCGGATACAGCGTCCACGCGATCAGCAGACCGCCGCCCGCTGCCGCTCCTACCAGCAATCCGCGCCGCGTAATCGCCATAGTCAGGCGCTCTCCCTTGCCAGCCAATCAGCGACTTTCTGCGCAACTTGAATAAATGCCTCGCCTTCCGGCAAATCGCGCGCTGCCGGAGGGTTGCCGCTATCGCCGGCTTCGCGGATCGGCAACGCAAGCGGAATGCGGCCAAGGAAGGGAATATCGACCTTGCCTGCCATCTCTTCGAATCCCCCCCTGCCAAAAGGGTGAGACACTTCGCCGCAATGCGGGCAGGTATAACCCGCCATATTTTCGACCAGTCCGATGATCGGGACATGGGCTTGTTCAAACAACTGGCCTGCACGTGCGGCATCGATCAGCGCAAGATCCTGTGGAGTGGATACCAACACGGCGCCGTCGGGTTTTTGCTTTTGCAGCATAGAGAGCTGCACATCGCCTGTGCCGGGCGGTAGATCGATCAACAACAATTCGGTCTCGCCCCATTCAGCATCGATCAGCTGATTTAACGCATTGCCCGCCATCGGCCCACGCCATGCAAGCGCTTGCGCAGGCTTTACCAAAAATCCCATCGACAGGACGGGCACACCATATTCGCTTTCAACCGGGATCAGCTTTTCGCCCGCCGCTTCCGGCTTCATCCCTTCGGTCTTGAGCAATTTGGGCTGAGAGGGGCCGTAGATATCGGCATCAACCACCCCAACTTTCACACCCAGTCTTCGCAAAGCAACCGCGAGATTCGTGGTCAGCGTTGACTTGCCCACACCGCCCTTGCCCGATCCAATCGCAATGATGCGGCGCTTGACCTTGTCAGCCATCATCGCCACGCGCACGTCACTCAAACCTTCTACCGAACTCAACGCATCAATGATCTGCTGTTCGACATGCGTCCGATCTTGAGGCGGCAGGCCGCTTGCATCGAGCACGACAATTGCCCGTTCGCCAACCCTGGTGGCGCTCTTTACCCGTGCGGCAATTGCTTCAGGAAGGTGGGAAATCAGATCCTTCGAATTCATGGGCCAAGCCCCTAGCACCAATTTCCGTAAGACAACCCCTGTTTTTCGCCGGAAGCGCTCCTATAAAAGAACTATGACCAAGTTTATCGACTTTCGAAATTCGATCGTGCTCGCAATGGCTGGAAAAAGCCCCTGGGGCAGTGGGGGCAACAATGACGGCGGCGATGGAGGGGATGACGGCCCTTCTGGTGGCGGCGACAACGGCGATGACAAGGGCGGCGGCCCGCGCAATCCCTGGCTTCCGGGCGGAGGAAGCGGCAAGCGCCGCTCTGCCAATATCGAAGATATCTTCAAGAATCGCGGCCCTGAAGGTCCGCGCAGAGGTGGCGGCGGACCACGCGGTCCGAACTTCCGGATGCCCCAAAGGTCAGGCGGCAAGAGCTGGCTGCCGTTGATTTTGGGCGGCGCAGCTGTGCTGTGGCTCGGCCTTTCGTCTGTTCATTTTGTCCAGCCGCGCCAGCAAGGCGTCGTAACCTGGCTGGGCGGTAAATATGCCGCCACACTCAATCCTGGCACCAACTGGACGCTACCGTGGCCAGTCCAGCAAGTGACGGTCGAGAATGTGAGCCAGATCCGTTCAGCAAAAATTCCGGAAGGCAATCAGGAAAAACTGATCCTGACAGGCGACCAGAACTTGGTTGATCTGAGTTATCTGGTGCGTTGGAACATCAAGAATCTGTCAGATTACCAATTCCAGTTGGAAGGACCGGAAGAAACCATTTTGGAAGCCGCCGAAGCCGCCATGCGAGCGTCGGTTGCCGAGCAGCCGCTTGACCGTGTTCTGTCCGGTGCGGGGCGAGCTGATATCGAGTTGGCCGTGATGACCAGAATGCAGGCGATGCTTGACGGTTATCGTGCAGGCATCGCGGTACAGGGTATCGAAATCGACAAGACCGACCCGCCCCAGCAAGTGATTGAAGCTTTCAATGACGTGCTTGCCGCGCAGCAGGATGCAGAACGTGATATCAACCAGGCGCAGCGTTATGCGCAACAGTTGCTTGCACGCGCTGAAGGTGATGCAGAAGCGTTTAACCAGATCTACGGTGAGTACCGTTTGGCACCGGAAGTCACGCGGAGACGCCTGTACTATGAAACCATGGAAAGCGTTCTGGCGAAGACCGACAAGACCATTATCGAGGCCGATGGCGTGACGCCTTATCTGCCGCTGCCGGAAGTTCAGCGCCGTTCGCGCGAAGCACAACCGCAAGTGGTAACTCCACCTGCAGGAGGTCAGTAAGCCATGGAACATATCTGGGAAAACTATAAGGCCTCAGTGATCAGCATCTTCATGCTAATCGCATTGGCGTTCTCCTCATTGTTCGTTGTCTCCGAAGACGAGCAGGCTGTGATCATCCGGACGGGTGAGCCTCACAGCGTCGTCAATATTTATCGTCCGGATGTTCCGTTTGGCGAGACTAAAGCTGGCATCTGGTGGCGGATTCCGATCGTGGATAATGTACAGATGGTCGATCGCCGAGTGCTCGATCTCGACATGGAACAGCAGGAAGTTCTGACCAGCGACCAACAGCGTCTCCAAGTCGACGCTTATGCGCGTTTCCGCATTATCGATCCGGTCCAGATGATCGAGAACGCAGGCACGGAAGAGAACGTCGCACTGCAGCTTGCGCCGATCCTGACCTCGGTTCTTCGTCAGGAATTGGGCCGCCGGACCTTTGCATCGTTGCTAACCGCAGAGCGCGGCACGGCAATGCAGCGCATTCGTGACACGCTCGACACCCAAGCGCGTCAGTACGGTGCGCAGGTGATCGATGTGCAGATCAAACGTGCTGACTTGCCCGAAGGCACGCCATTGACCGCAGCCTTCACACGGATGCAGTCTGACCGTCAGGAAGAGGCAGAAACCATCCGGGCTCAAGGTCGCAAGAACGCGCAGATCATTCGCGCAGAAGCCGAAGCGGCAGCCGCTTCGACCTATGCGGATGCCTATGGCAAGGACCCGGAATTCTATGACTTCTACCGCGCCATGGAAAGCTATCGCCGTACCTTTGAACAAGGCACAGGCGAAAGCTCCATGGTTCTGGATCAGGATAGCGAGTATTTCCGCCAGTTCCGCGGTCGTCGATGAATGTGGACGGGGCAGCCCGTGCTGCCCCGACCGACGAAAGGTTGATGCACACCTACCGATTACATCTGTCGTTCAAATACGGTTAAGTGCATCCAAGCGCATAAATGCATCGTAATTGAAACCTGCCCAGCAGCGAATCCTAACTAAGCTGCAATGGGAACGAAGTGAGATTGAAAGGACAATAAGCCTGTGCGTTACGTATATGGACTGACCACTGCCCTTCTGATTGGCGGAGCAAGCCTTTCCCTCGCGACCGGCTATCCCGCTGGTGCGCAAGTTGCCCAGAATGATGATGCCGCGATGCAGCAGATTGTGCCGCGTCAGGGCGCACCGGCCAGCTTTGCCGATCTGACCGCGCAGCTACAGCCAGCGGTGGTGAATATCTCGACACGTCAGCGCATTGAAGTGCGCCAACAAGGCAACCCTTTCGCGGGCACACCTTTCGAGAATTTCTTCAACCGCCGCGGTGACGGAAACAACCAACAGCAACAGCCGCAGTTCCGCGAAGGACAATCTCTGGGTTCGGGCTTCATTATCTCGGCCGATGGCTATGTCGTGACCAACAACCATGTTGTTGCGCCGGACAATCGCGCTACGCTGGAAGAAATCACAGTCACAATGCCGGATGGCACGGAGTACGAAGCCGAACTGGTGGGCGCAGATCCCGCGTCAGACCTGGCAGTGCTCAAGATTTCCAGCGGCCGCGACTTCCCGTTCGTGCAATTCGGCGATTCTCAAGGCGCGCGCGTCGGTGACTGGGTGATCGCTATCGGTAACCCTTTCGGACTGGGTGGAACAGTGACGAGCGGTATCGTGTCGTCGGTGCTGCGTAATACTGGCGGCGGCGCGTATGACCGCTATATCCAGACCGATGCCAGCATCAACCGAGGCAATTCGGGTGGTCCTCTGTTCGACATGCGTGGCAATGTGATCGGCGTCAATAATGCGATCATCTCGCCAAATGGCGGCAGCGTAGGGATCGGTTTTGCCATCCCTGCAGAGATTGCAGCACCGATTGTCGCGCAGTTGCGCGATGGTGAAGAGATCGAGCGCGGCTTCCTGGGCGTAAATATCGTGCCGGTGAACGACGATTTGGCCGACTCTCTAGGCCTGCCGAAGAACCGCGGCGAATTTGTGCAAGTTGTTCAGCCCGATGGCGCGGCTGAGCGCGCTGGTATCAAACCGGGCGATGTCGTGACCGCGATTAACAATCAGCCGGTAACAACCGAACAGACGCTGTCATTCCTCGTTGCCAACATCAAGCCGGGCACGCGTATTCCAATCGATCTCATCCGCGATGGCGAAGAGTTGCGCGTGACGGCAACGGTTGCGAAACGTCCGAGCGAAGACGAGCTTCGTCGCCAACAAATGTTCGATCCCGATGCAGAGCCAGACGAAACCCCTGACGAATCAGACGGCACAATCGAGGAAAAGCTTGGCCTGCAGGTTATGACCCTGACCCCGCAAATCGCGCGGCAGTTGGGTGCAGGCGAAGATGTGACCGGCCTAGTCATTGGTGCGGTTGATCAAAACGCAGACGCTGCGCGAAAGGGGCTGCGCCGCGGCGACATCATTCTCTCTGCAAACTACCAAGAGACAGCGAACGTAACCGACTTGGAAGCGGTTGTGGCTGAAGCTGAAAGCACCGGACGGGAGGCTGTGCTTCTGCGCATCCAGCGCCGTGGCGGCTCACCCAGCTACATCGCGGTTCGACTGCGCTAGAATTCACGTAGACCAAGATCGAAGGGCGTTGGGAGCATTGCTTCCCGCGCCCTTTTAATTTGATCAGTTCACGCTTTCGCGACTTGTTTCGCTTGGTCGAATAGTGCGAGGCATTCGCGGCGGAGCCGGTGGTGGCAGATTCTCTCCGGTTGCCTGATCCAGAAAGTCATCGCTTGCGGCCTGCCCGGCTTCGTTAGGTGGCAAGGTGAGTTGCGGGCGTTCGCCAGATCCCGGGACTTGCTCGCCCTCTACCGGCAAGGGGTAGCCATAGCGATCAACTTCGCGTCTTTGCGGGTCGACGAGATTGCCGTCCTCATCGATGAAGTAATAGTCGTCTGGATCGCCGTAGAGATATTCTTCGTCAGGCTCCAACATCCAACCCGGAAGCTGCACTTCTGTATCGAATTCTTCGACCGGACGCCCCTTTACAGCTTCGCGCATGAAGGATGAAAACGCGAGGGCCGGCGCACGCCCGCCCTGAAGCCCGCGCACTGCCTTGGCATCGTCGCGCCCCATCCACACGCCGGTAGTGATCCCGGATGAAAAGCCGACAAACCAGCCGTCCTTGTTGGAGCTGGTAGTGCCGGTTTTGCCTGCCACCGGCCGTCCGATCTGTGCCGCGCGACCGGTGCCTGTGCTAACCGCTGTCTGCAGCAAATCGGTGATCCCGGCGGCGACATAATCAGCCACCAACTGGCGTGAGCGGCCGCGTTGATGTTTGTAAATCTCTTCACCGCTGGCCGCAGTTACGCGGAGCACGCCGTATGGCTCAACCGATTGGCCTTTTGCCGAGATTGAAGCAAACGCGCGGGTCATCTCGATCAGCCGCACATCGCTGGTGCCCAGCACCATGGAGGGATAGGTTGAAATGGGTGACGATATGCCAAAACGCCGCGCCATCGACGCAATCGTGCCGAAACCAACATCCTGCCCCAGATTGGCCGCCACGGTGTTGACGGAATAGGCAAAGGCGGTTCGCACATCTATCTCGCCGCTGAAGCGGCCGTTCGAATTGCGTGGACGCCAGCCATCTATCTCTACCGGTGCATCCTGCACACCATCATCGGGGGTCCAGCCCGCTTCCAGCGCGGCCAGATAGACGAACAGCTTCCACGCGGAACCCGGCTGGCGCTGCGCCGCGGTCGCGCGGTTGTAGCTGCTTTCAACGTAGTCTGTACCGCCAACCAGCGCGAGAATAGCACCATCACGGTCGAGACTGACCAAGGCTCCTTGTGCGCCATCAGGGGCATTCGCCCGGATCGAAGCCGTTGCCTGTTCCTGCAACTCGGTGTCAAGTGTTGTCCAGACTTCGATTGCCTCGAAGGTTTCTGGCAGCAACAGATCAAGCTGCGGCAGAACATAGTCCGTAAAATAGCGGACCGAATTTCCGCCCAAGCGCGTTTTCAGATTGACCGCATCCACATCTACCGAGGCCTGCTGAGGCGTAATGTAGCCCTGCTCTCGCATCAATCGCAGCACGGTTTGCGCACGCGCTACAGCTCTATCGACATCGGCAGTTGGTGAATAACGCGAAGGCGCCTTAACCAGCCCGGCGATGATAGCGGCTTCCGCGACTGAAAGCTCGGTCGCCGGGTGGCTGAAGAAGTTTCGGCTGGCGCTGTCGATGCCATACGCCCCGCCGCCAAAATAGACCTTGTTGAGATAAAGCTCGAGGATTTGCTCTTTGGAAAACTTCCATTCTAGCGCCATTGCCAGCACGGCTTCACGCGCTTTGCGGTCGACCGAACGGTTGTTGTTGAGGAACAGGTTGCGGGCCAACTGCTGGGAGATGGTGGACGTGCCGCCAATCCGGCTGCGATCACCGATGGTTCCTTCCACCACCGCACCTGTCAGGCGGATCGGATCGACGCCGAAGTGCGAATAGAAACGGCGGTCTTCCACGGCGACCATCGCATCCTTCATGACTTGCGGAATCTCGTCGTAGTCCATCCAGTTGCCGAAACTGGGGCCCAGTTCCACAATCGGAGTGCCGTCGCGCGCGCGCACCAGAATGGTCTGATCGTTCTGCGTCGCTTTCAGCTGATAATAGCTTGGCATTGTTTGGACCGCGAAACTAACGGCCACCGCCAGGAACACCGCGCCCAGAACGGCCAGTCCCCCACCCCAAAGGGCAATCCGCTTAGCCCACAACCTAAGACGGCTGTCAGATCCGCCTCCGCCGCGAGATTTGCGCGTGAGCTTGCGGCGCGAACCCGGCTCGCTGCGTTCTGCTGCTGCGCGTCTACTGCCGCGCTTCATCCGCATCTTGGCGCCTCGTTTGGACGTCACTTTATCGCTCTATTGCCCTGATTGCTGGTAGACAAAGTCGTTGCATAGGCGAGTTGTAACCTTGCGTGAACGGGTATCCGGGGGATTTCCTCCGCCGCAATCAGCCTTCGGGGTCAAAGTCGAGCGAGGCCGAATTGATGCAATAACGCATTCCGCCCTCTTCAGGCGGACCATCGGGGAATACATGGCCCAGGTGTCCGCCGCATTTGGCGCAAAGAACTTCTGTACGGATCATACCATGCGAGATGTCGCGCCGCTCTTCGACCATGTCGCTTTCGGACGGCCTGGTGAAGGCCGGCCAACCGCAGCCCGAATTGTATTTGGCATCGCTATCGAACAGCCGGGTGCCGCATCCAGCGCACATATATTCACCGGCGTCGTAGTGCTTGTCATACTTGCCTGTAAACGCGCGTTCCGTGCCTGCTTCACGAAGGATGTGGTATTGCTCCGGCGTAAGTTTCGCCCGCCATTCCGCGTCAGTCAGTTCGGTCTTGTCGCTCATCGTCGGCTCCTCAATCATCAACCTTCGCATAATGCAAAGGCGGCTGGATCACGCCCATACGTTCGGTCAATAACGGGCGGAAACTGGGGCGGCTCTTGAACACCGCATACCAGCCGCGGGTCTGTTCATGACCTGCCCAGTCTATCCCCCCCAGGTAATCGGCAACAGATATCTGGGCAGCCGCCGCCAGATCGGCAAGGCTCATGGTCGATCCTGCCAACCAGGGGCGATTGTCGATCAGCCAATCCATGTAATCCAGATGCCCGTGTGCCAACTTCATCGTTTCGCGCAAGACGCGCGAGTCCGGTGGCTGATTGAGCACGATCCGCTTTTTCATCCGCTCATTGAGCAACGGCGCCGTCACATCGTTATAGAAATTCTCGTCGAACAGCGCGACCAGACGCCGGATTTCTGCGCGATTGGCCGAAGTCCCGTTAATCATTGGCGACTTGTCGACCGTCTCCTCGAAATATTCTGCGATCGCCCGACTGTCACACAAGACAATGTCGCGTTCCTGGTGCGCCAGAACCGGGGTGCGCCCAGCCGGGTTCAAATTCCAGAAATAGTCGCTCGCAGACCAAGGATCCTCGCGCAGCATTTCATAGGCAACGTTCTTTTCCGCCAGCAATAGCCGGATCTTGCGCGAAAAAGGACAAAGGGGGAATTGATAGAGGCGCCACATGCTGGGCGAACTCATGCAGCAATTTGCTGGCTAAATCTACTGACACATTGCTCGATTCGACGCGTTATCAGACCCCGGATGCGTCCAACATCAACAGGCAGCCCGGCATTACATTATCGAGCAAATTGTTGTCGATCAGGCGTTGAGCCTCGGCCTTCGCCATTTGCGAGACCTGTTCGCGCGTCATGCCGGTATCATCGATGATTTTGGCCAGCGATCGCACGAAGAATTCGCGCCCGCGCGGATCGATTCTGGGCCATGCCCGCACGGCTTCGTCACCATTCGCCTGCCCATAGGAAACCAATGCAAAAGCAGCCGAGCACCGCAGCATGGCCGCGTGCTCCTGCGGCAATTGGGCTCGCCCGCCATCCACCGGAGCGGGCTGTAAACTTGCAGCCAAAAGGGCCGCCGCATTGAAAAAAGTCATCATTGCCGGTGCCTATATCACTCAATCTGAACGCAGCTCTTCCAATATGCTTGTTGTGACGCCCAGAGTAACCTAGGCAAATCCAACCAGAGAAGGAGAGGTTACCAAATGTTCAGCCATGTGATGGTCGGATCGAACGACATCGAAGCTTCAAAGAAATTCTATGATGCTGTGCTCGGCGTACTTGGTGCGGGCGAGCCGATGCGCGACGAAAAGGAAGACGGCACAGTTCGCCTGTTCTATTTTCACAATGACAGTATTTTTTCGGTTTCGACCCCGATCGACGGGCAGCCCGCAACCGCCGGTAACGGGTCGACTGTCGGCTTCGCTTGCGACAGTCTGGAGCAGATACAAGCCTTGCATGATGCCGCGGTGGCTAACGGCGGGACAACCATCGAAGATCCACCTGGGCCACGGACCAGCAATATCGGCACATTGAACCTGTGCTATTTCCGCGATCCGTCAGGCAACAAGATTTGCGGTCTGCACCGCGCAGGCTAACGACTTAGCTGGAACACTGCGAATTCGGCGCGCCAGTTAGCTGCTGTCGCGCCGATTTTCTTTTCGCCGGCGAAGAACCATGCGTTCTCGATTCTGGCATCCTTTGCGCGGGCTAGTTCGCGGAAATCGTCAATCGTCACATGGTGGATATTCTGCGTCTCGTACCAACTCACCGGCAAAGCGCGGGTTACAGGCATACGCCCGCCAAACATCAGTGAAGCGCGTGTGCGCCAATGGGCGAAGTTGGGAAAGCTGACGAAAACCTGATTGCCGACCCGCAATAGCTCATCGAGCATCTTGTCCGGCCGTTCGGCGGTTTGCAGGGTCTGCGAAAGGATTGCGTAGTCAAACGCCTTGTCAGGGTAGTTAGCCAGATCGCTGTCGGCATCGCCCTGAACCACTGATAGTCCCCGCGCTACACAGCGCTCTACGCAAGTGGCGTCGATCTCGATACCGCGCGCATCGCATGATGCTTCATGCTCTAGCACGTACATCAGATCGCCATTGCCACAGCCGATATCCAGCACGCGCGAATTCGGGCGCACGTGACTGGCAATCGCAGAAAGGTCCGGCCGCAAGGCGCTACCCATCAAGGAACCCCCTCATCACTCGATCTAGCTGCTCGTGCTCCAGCAAGAAGCTGTCATGTCCATGCGGCGCGCTAAGCTCAACAAAGCTCACCTTGGCACCGGCCGCATTAAGCGCGTGCACGATATGGCGGCTTTCCGCAGTGGGATAAAGCCAATCACTGTCAAAACTGATCAGGCAAAACCGTGCAGATGCGCCTGCAAAGGCATTGGCAAGAGTTCCGCCGTGCTCCTCTGCCAGATCGAAATAATCCATCGCACGGGTGATGTAGAGATAGGAATTGGCATCAAAGCGCTGCGTAAAGCCGCTGCCTTGATAGCGAAGGTAGCTCTCGACCTGAAAATCCGCGTCAAAACCAAAGCTTTTGGTCTCACGGTCCTGCAGATTGCGGCCGAACTTCTCCGTCAGGCCTTCTTCCGAAAGGTATGTGATATGCGCGGCCATGCGTGCCACCGCCAAGCCGTTGTCGGGCGAAGCATCTGATGCATAGTAATCGCCTCCATTCCAATATCGATCAGCCATGATGGCTTGCCTGCCAACCTCGTGAAATGCGATATTCTGCGCCGAATGTCGCGCCGATGACGCAATGACCAGCATGCGTTCGGCTCGCTCTGGCCAGTTCGCAGCCAGGCTGAGCGCCTGCATCCCGCCCATCGATCCACCGATAACCGTGTGTAGCTTCTCGATACCGAGCTCGTCGAGCAAGCCGACCAGCCCGCGCACCATGTCACGGATGGTGATGACCGGAAAACGCATACCGTATGGCTGGCCGTCCGCTGCCAGCGAGGCGGGGCCGGTCGAACCCATGCAGCTGCCGATCACGTTGGCGCAGATGACGTGGTAGCGATCTGTATCAATGACTTTACCAGGGCCAACAATACGCTGCCACCAACCGGGCTTTCCTGTAATGGGATGATCCGACGCGACATATTGATCGCCTGTCAGTGCGTGACAGATCAGGATTGCGTTGCTCTTGTCTGCAGCCAATTCGCCGTAGGTTTCATAGGCGATTTCGACACCTGACAGCACCTGCCCGCAGTCAAGCGGCAAGTCAGCGCTGAGCTTGATGCTCTTCGAGACGATCTCTTGTGCCATTGGGCGTGTCGATTGGGCGAGAGCGGCTTCCAAGTCAATTGCTCAAGGGCATTGGCGCATTTCCATTTTCTTTCCGCGCGCAAAGCGGTTATTCGCCCCGCCCTATGACTGACGCCGATCAAAGTCGCCCCGAAGGCAAACCCTGGATCATGGGCATTCACGCCTATGTACCGGGCAAGGCCGTTAGCGCCGATGGCACGCAACTGATCAAACTGTCCGCGAACGAAAACCCCTTGGGCACAAGCGAAGCTGCACATGCGGCGCGCAAAGCCGTGGCCGACAGCGCGGAGTATCCTGATCCCGACGCGCGCGAATTGCGCTTGAAGATCGGTGAAGTTCACGGCCTCGATCCGGCGCGGATTGTCTGCGGCACTGGTTCCGACGAATTGCTCAATCTGGCCGCGCAAGGTTTTGCCGGACCAGGCGATGAAGTTCTGTTTAGCAAGTTCAGCTTCTCGGTCTATTACATTGCCGCACGGCGTTGCGGCGCGACGCCGGTTGAAGCGCCCGACAATGATTATGCCACGAATGTCGATGCTCTGCTGGCGGCTGTAAGCGACAAGACAAGCGTCGTTTTCCTGGCCAACCCCAACAATCCCACCGGCACCTATCTGCCGCGCAGCGAGGTCAAACGTTTGCATGCCGGATTGCCGTCAGATGTGCTGTTGGTGGTGGATCAGGCCTATGCCGAGTATCTGGAAGCAGACGAAGATGACGGCGGAATGGAACTCGCCATGGCGCATGATAACGTGCTGGTCACCCGTACCTTTTCAAAGATTTACGGGCTGGCCGGCGAACGGATTGGCTGGGCCACAGGCGCACCGCATCTGATTGATGTCCTCAACCGTATTCGAGGACCTTTCAATGTCACCAGCAGCGGACAAGCGGCCGCAGCAGCAGCGCTTGATGATCAGGAATTTGTTTCCCGCAGCCGCGATCACAATGCGCAGGAACTGGCCCGCTTTACCGCCGCAGTCGAAGCATTGGGCAATCACGGACTGCGCCCCATCCCCAGCAAGGCAAATTTCCTGCTGGTGCTGTTTGAAGGCGCAGTCACTGCCGAGCAGGCGCTCAATGCGATCAGCGATGCCGGCTATGCCGTTCGTCATCTGCCCGGCCAGGGACTGCCCAACGCTTTGCGTATCACCATCGGACATCGTGCCGATATGGACCAGATCGCGGCGACACTGCGCGCGCTTTGCGGAGAGAGAGCGTGAGTATTCAGTCTGTCGCGATTATCGGGCTAGGCCTCCTAGGTGGCTCAATCGGTCTTGCGGTGCAAGATCGCGCAAGTGACATTACAACCACCGGCTATGACGCGGACGCGGATGTGCGCGGCAAGGCCACCGAGCGCGGTCTTGTCGGAACCGTTTGTACCAGCGTCTCCGATGCAGTGGCCGAAGCGGATCTGGTGATCCTGTGCGTTCCGGTCGGCGCCATGGGGTCGGCAGCGGCTGAAATTGCAGGCCATTTGAAGCCCGGCGCAATCATCAGCGACGTCGGTTCATCAAAGCAGAGCGTGCTCGAAGATCTGTCCGCGGCGCTTCCGGGACTGACGGTCATTCCCGCGCACCCTGTTGCCGGTACAGAGCAAAGTGGCCCGGAGGCAGGCTTTGCCACGCTGTTCGAGAACCGCTGGTGCATTCTGACCCCGCCTGATGGTGCAGATGAGGCATCGGTTGAAGCGCTGGCCGATTTCTGGCGCACGCTCGGCTCGAAAATCGAGATCATGGATGCCGAACACCACGACCTGGTTCTGGCCGTCACAAGCCATATTCCGCACCTTATCGCCTATACGATTGTGGGTACGGCCAGCGATCTGGAAGACGTAACCCGCAGCGACGTGATCAAATATTCGGCTGGCGGCTTCCGCGATTTCACTCGCATTGCGGCCTCCGATCCGACCATGTGGCGCGACGTGTTTCTGCAAAACAGATCCGCTGTGCTGGAAATGCTGGGCCGCTTCACTGAAGACCTGACTGCGCTGCAGCGCGCAATCCGTTCAGGCGACGGCGAGACCTTGCACGAACTGTTTAGCCGCACCCGCGCCATTCGCCGCGGAATTATCGAGGAAGGCCAGGATGACCCTTCACCCGATTTCGGGCGAGGTCACTAAGCTGCTTTGTTCAGCGCATTCATCGCTGCATGCACGCGTGCTTCGGCCTCAGCACGCGGTAAGCTGGCCGGAACAGGCTCGCCAATTTTGTAGGTGATCGTACCGGAACGTTTCCAGAGCCTGTGATAGAGACGCCCGCTGTTTACCGCGACCGGGATCACTTGCAGGCCGAGTAATTTATAAAGACCGGCAAAACCCGATTGCAAGGGCGGCGACTGGCCCGGCGCCACCCGCGTCCCCTCGGGAAAGATCACCAAGGGCCGCCCTTCGTTCAGTTTCTCTTTCGCGTTGACGATCATCTGGCGAAGCGTCCGTGCGCCTTCGTCACGCGCGACCGGGATCAGGCCGTATACTACCGCTGAGCGCCCCCAGCCGGGAATCATGAACAGCTCGCGCTTGGCAAATACTGATGGCGTATCGAGAAGGGTCGGGGCGTCGATCGCTTCGAAATAGCTTTCGTGTTTGATCGCATAGAGAGCCGGCCCATCGGCAAGTTTTCCTTCGACTACCACGTCTATCCCGACGATGGCTTTGAGGCACCAGCGATGCCACCGGCTCCAGCTGGTTACAACGGCGCGCAATTGCGCCTTGCCCAGGAACAGCGCGATGACAGACCCGATAACCAGCATCGCGCTCCAGCCATAAAAGACCGGGTAATAGACTAGACTTCGAAGTATCGACATGGGCGAGTGCCTAAAGCCCCGTCAGCGCGGTAAACTCGCTCGCTAGAAGCTTGTGATATTCAATAACTACCGTGCTCATGCGAAAACGCGTCGGCAAAGCATCGCTCACCACTACAATACTGCCTGGCAGAAGCCGGTTGAGCTCTGATTCTACCCGGCGCATATGCCAATCGCTGGTCACCAGCCGCAGGGTCTTATGCTTGCTAGCCATCGCCCATTGCGTGATCTCCGTCGCGTTACTGCGGGTATCTGTCGCATCAAATCCCAAATCGACACAGCAGTTCATATGGCGCTGGGACACGCCAAACTCGGCGGCAAATTCCGCAGGGGTCACATCATTATTCACGCCGCTTACCAGCATTTCTTTCGCTAGCCCCCTGTCCAGCACTTCGATGCCGCGTTGAATCCGCCCTGCTTCGCCCGTTGCGACCACGATTGCGTCGGTTTCGATGTCACCGGCGGGGCCGGGGGTGCTGGCGGCAAACCAGACAAATCCGAAAATCCAGATCAGGAATAGTCCTGCTACAAATCGCAAAATCACAGCATCCGCCTCAAGGCTGAAAGCACAGTTGCGCGGGCCGTTAGCATCGCCAAAGCAATCCCGCCAAGTGGAATAGCGAACAATAGCACCCAATCGGTCAAGCGCAGATTGCCCCCCGTTACGATTCCCGAATCTATCGCAGCGAACCGTCCGCCTACAAGCCAAATCGCCACAGAACCCAATGCAAGACCCGCCGCCCCGCCAAGAAGCGCATCAAAGGCCACTGTCCGTTGAAAAATCTGCGCGATCTGCCGGTCTGTCCCGCCAAGCAGGTGTACGATTTCGATTGTTTGCTTATGCGTACTGAAGGCACTTCTGGCAGCGAGCCAGACTGCCGCAGCGCTGCCCAGTGCAAGCAAGACGATCAGCCCGAGCGCCATGTAACGCAGCGACGAAAGCGCGTCATAAACCGGGCGCAGCCATGCAGACTGCGCATCGACGCGGGCTGTCGGTATCTCTTCAAGCAACATGGCATTCAAGCGCGCAGTCTCTTCCGTGCTGGCAACACCGGCCAATTCTGCATCAACCAGCGCGGGGATCGGGATCCCGCCTTGCGAAGCCGCGGTGTCGCCAATCCATGGATCGAGCAATTGAGCCAGCTCCTCCTGAGGCACGACCCGAACGCTAGTCACAGCGCTGTCTGCAATCAAAAGCTCCGCTGCATGCTGCGCTTGCGCATCGCGCACTTCTGCATTGGCTTCGATTATCTGTACCGTCAGCGCGCCTGACAAATCGGATTCTGCCCGATCAATCAAATTACCCAGCGCTATTCCTGCGGCGGCGGCCATGACCGTCAGCGCGATCATGATGGCAATGACCCAGGGGATAGGCCCGCGGCTGCGCGAACGTGGCGCCAATCGATCAACCCGCTTGCCGCCAAACGGTACCAGATCACGCGCGAGCGAGCGGCCGATGAGCGGCGGACGCTTCATTTACCGATCCCTTCGTCCAATGCCCTGCGCCCAATCTGTGGCGGATACCGCAGCGCACCGGTTGGATCGAGCAGATTGCCCTTTTGCAAGCGCATGATGAGCGAATCCGGCATGCTTCGCAGCAAATTCATATCATGCGTCGCTACTATAACCGTCGTGCCCAGGCTGTTCATCCGTTCGAACAATTGCAGCAATCGCTGCGCCATTTCCGGATCGACATTGCCCGTTGGTTCATCGGCGATCAGCAATTGCGGGCGGCCGATTACAGCGCGCGCAATCGCGACACGCTGTTGTTCACCGCCTGACATAGTGGTCGGCACAGCTTCAATCCGATGGCCCAGACCGACCCATTCCAGCATCTCTGTGACGGGATCGGTCAGTTCGGCTTCACGCACCCCCGCCACGCGCAATGGCAGCGCCACATTGTCGAAAGCGGTCAGATGCGAGATCAGCCGGAAGTCCTGAAACACCACCCCCAGCTTGCGGCGCAATTGCGGCATCTGTTCGCGCGGCAGTGTGATCAGATCCTTGCCAAACATCCGGATTGCTCCACGCGAAGGGCGCTGCGCAAGGTAAAGCATCTTGAGCAGGCTCGTCTTCCCGGCTCCGCTGGCACCAGTCAAAAAGTAAAAACTGCCCGGGAAAAGCGTGAAAGAGAGATCGCGCAAGACCTCTGGCTCAGTGCCGTATCTCAGCCCAACATTGTCGAAAGTGACAAGTTCGTGCGCGCGTTCGCTCATCCGGCGGGTCTATCCCAAGCATATCAGCGTGCAAGCATAATCATGGCCAAATGGGGTCCCAGGGGAGTTCCGATGTGGAAAAACACGTCAGAATGGATGCCAGTCCTTGTGTCAGGCTTGTTGCGCCTGCACCGCCCGCCTAGAGGATTACCCCATGATCATTGCCTGTCCCGAGTGTCACACACGATATGTGGTGCCTGATGCGGCGATCGGTATTGAAGGGCGCACAGTGCGCTGCGCCAAATGCAAACGCAGCTGGTTTCAGGACGGAAATGTCCCGGACACTGAACCGGAGCAGCCGACGCCCAGCGAGAAACCGTCTGATCAGGCAGAGACCCGCGCTTCGCCCGAACCGGAAGAAGACACCGCGGTTGCCGGGCCCGGGGATAGCGAGGATCCATCGCAACCGTCGGTGAATTTCTGGAAGACGCCCGAAGCGGAAACCAAAGCTGAGCAGAGTGGACAGGTTTCCGCCGAACCGGAGCCTGAATCTCGACCCGAACCAGAACCAAGTTTTGTCAAGCCGGCAGTCGAGACAGTGTTTGAGACGTACTCTTCCGACGACGACTATTCGCAATTCGATCACGAGCCGCCCTTTCGCCCACGGCGCAATCCGATCAAGATCTGGACTGCGGCAGCTCTTTTGTTTGCTGTGAGCGCCGGCGCTGCGATCGTCGCGGTGAACATTTGGGGCCTCCCCGCCTGGGTGCCGATCGAACGGCCGGTATTCGGAATGCAGCAAGACGGGCTGCAGCTCGACTTCCCGCCAGAGCAGCAAGACGTTCGGACGTTGCCCAACGGGACCGAATATCTCGAAGTTCAAGGCACTGTGACTAATGACGCGCGTGAAAGCCTGAATGTGCCGACGATCTTGATCGTGCTGCGCGATGGGCAGCGGCGGATCGTCTACACCTGGGAAGTTGTGCCACCGAAGAGCGAGCTATTGCCCGGCGAAACCGTGTCGATCACCGAGGCGATGCTGGACGTGCCGCGCTCTGCCGCTGAGATCGAAATCGGCTGGAAGCCACGCTAGAATAACGCCCCGGGCAGCGCTGCCCATTTAATGAGTCCAAAACGCTTGCGAAGCGACACAGTGGTTGCTAGTGGCGCGCTCCTATCCGCAAAGGGATTTACCAACCTTTGTCTGACTCGGTGCGGTCGTGGCGGAACTGGTAGACGCGCAACGTTGAGGTCGTTGTGGGCTAACGCCCGTGGAAGTTCGAGTCTTCTCGACCGCACCAATTACCTTTCACATAGGTGATAATATGTTCGCCAGGTCCCGAGGTGTCACCGAGATTTTTCGGTTACCGATTGCGGTTGCATGAACACTAAATGCAACCGTTTAAGTGGTACGCTCAGTCAATAGCGAGCCCGCCTTTAGGTTCAATTACCGAACTGCCCAGCCTTTACCGAACGAGCGGCTATGCCCAGCCGCGCTATCCGGATATGTCGAAAAACGTGTCCGCGAGTTACAGTGTTTCGAAAGTCAGTCCTGCATTTGCCTCAAGCCGCTCCACCAAAGCATCTCCCATGAGGGAAGCGGGGGTCCAAAACCCTCCCGCATTCTTGCCAGTTTCAGCAGTGTCGAGAATGCACAGCCCCGCCTCTGCAAGCATCTTGGCAGTGGAGCCGTATCCGGGGTCTCGGTCGCCGGTAACCCGCACTCTCACGACCTCACCGCTTGAGGTGGTGCCGGCCAGCTTGATCTTGAAAAAGCCGGCCTCCTGAACCTCTTTCGAAGGTCCTTCGCCTGGCTTTGGCAGAAATTTTTCAGCCAGCCAGCGTGTAGGTGGCAGAGCCAGAACGCCCATGAAACCACCCATGCCCAGTGTCATCGCAATTGACCCCAAGCGGCCCCGAAAGCCATCACCGGTCATTGTGTATTCGGAATAACGAAAATTCTCACCATAGCGATTGCCTTGCAGCGCGTTGGTGCGTTGCACGATCCGCGTGTTGATCCCCGCCATGACAAAGGGCGCACACCATGATTTTAGCGCATCGCTGTAGTAACGTGCCTCTGTGCGTTGTTTGGCTGTGTTGTGATAGTCATCGGGACACATAAGGTAAGGGTCCGCGAGCTTCTTGCGCAAGGACGGATCGGCTCCCGCTTCCTTCAGTACATTAAGCAGGCTGGCGACTGTGCCTCCGCTGAACTCCCCTTTGGCCGCTTCGACCCCGAATTCGACTGTCTCGCAGGGGCCACCGGTAGTCTCCGTCGCATAGTTCTGCAGAAAATGCGTACCAAGGTCGCTTGGTATTGAGTCAAAGCCGCAGCAATTGACGATCAGCGCCCCGCTTTCGCGCGCAGTCTCGCCATACTTATCCAGCATCGCGGAAATCCACTGAACCTCGCCTGTAAGGTCGCAATAGTGGGTGCCACTGGTCGCGCAAACCTTGACCAGCTTTTCTCCATAAAGCGCGTATGGACCGACGGTGGAGATAACGAGGCGCGTTTGCGCGCACACATCGGCAAGCGATGCCTCCTCGTCCGAATTAGCTATAAGCGTTGGCAAATCTGCCGCGCCTTCGCCTAATTTCTCTTTCAGAGCGGCGAGCTTGGCTGGCGAGCGAGCAGCGATGGCCCAGCTCACATCACCACCGATACCGTATTTCGAGAGGATGTATTCCGCTGTGATTGCCCCCACAAAACTGGTGGCACCATAGACGACAAGATCAAATTTGGCTTTCTCGGTCATGGACGTTCCTGCTGTGAACTGGGATGTTTGGGGTCCAAGGCTTGATAGAAAGCTTGGGTAGGTAGGAACACTACTCTGAGTAACGCTCTGACACAATGGAAGCGTTGCTGTGAGGCGTATGCGGTATCCACCAAAGTTGATGAAGGCCCCATCCGAGCCGCTCAAGCAGAGGAAGAACTTTGGCTTACAAGAACGGTAAAAGACGCTTCCGTCTGGCAGGTTCGCACTAATGCAAAAGAATTGACCATGTTACTCGCCCAGTGGGAAGGCGCGCTTAGTTCAAACCAGATCATCGGTTCGTCCGCACGTTTATCTCGATATGCAATCATGCATGCATGAGCAAAGTCAGCTAATTGCGCTGCTCGCTTGCTTGCGTTATGATCGTCGGTGAGTGATGGTTGGATCACTTTGTCTCGAATAGAAATTCTTGTGCAGGCTTGGCACCAAATGCTGGGCTGTGCGTTATTTAAAAGTGTTCCGGCTGAAATTGGAACGATGGAAAGGGTAGATGATGAAGAAGCTCCAACTTGGTCTAATGGCTAGCGCATCGGCATTGTTGCTTGCGGCCTGCGGTGGCGGCGAGAGCGAGCCGGCCGCGACCGAAGAAACGACAACTGAAGAAGTGGGTCCCGCAGAAGAAGCCGCGGTTGAAGAGCCTTCAGCGCCTGCGGCTGACGATGTCGCAACACTCGATGGCACCACACTGGCTGATTTCACCGGCGAGGCAGCGGCGGGCGAAAAGACCTTCATGCAGTGCGCCTCTTGCCATGTGGTCGAGCCGGGCGTGAACCGTGTCGGTCCATCGCTGGCGGGGATTGTTGGGCGTGCAGCAGGCAGCATCGATGGCTACAACTATACCGAAGCCAACGCGAACAGCGGCATTACTTGGACACCTGAGAAGATGTTCCAATATCTGGAAGATCCGCGCCGCGTAATTCCGGGCACCAAAATGGCATTCGCTGGCCTGAAAGATGGCCAGGACCGCGCCAATGTGATCGCATATCTGCAGACGACCGGCAGTTAAACCATACCACTCAAACAAATTAGAAAGAGCGCAAGGCCCATAGGCTTCGCGCTCTTTTTCTTTGTGGGGACCGGATTGAGGCTCAGGCGGCGATCGAGCCCCGCGCCAACTCGCATTGCGACCAGATGTCACTGAGAGCGTGGATCAAGCGGTCCGTGTCCCCGTCATCGTGTACAGGCGAAGGGGTAAGCCGTAGACGTTCGGTTCCAACCGGAACTGTCGGATAGTTTATCGGCTGTACATAGATACCGTGGTTATCCATCAGCCAATCACTGATCATCTTGCACTTCTTGGCATCCCCCACCATTACCGGAATGATGTGACTGGGGTTCGGCAAATGCGGAATACCGAGCATATCAAGCTTGCGGCGCACTTCAGCCACCCGCTCGCGCTGTTGCTCGCGCTCGGCATCGCTGTTCTTCAAGTGCCGAATGCTGGCAGCAGCACCTGCAGCAACTGCGGGCGGCAAAGCAGTGCTGAAGATAAATCCGCTGGCGAAGCTGCGAACGAAATCAACCAGATCTGCTGATCCGGCGATGTAGCCGCCCATGACGCCGAACGCCTTACCCAGTGTGCCTTCGATAACGGTGATGCGGTCCATCAAACCTTCACGCTCGGCCACGCCGCCACCGCGCGGACCGTATAGGCCAACTGCATGAACTTCGTCGATGTAAGTCATCGCGCCATGCTTCTCACACACATCGAGAATTTCGGCGATGGGCGCGATATCGCCGTCCATCGAATAGACGCTTTCGAACGCGACCAGCTTTGGCACATCCGGGCCAAAGTCTGATAGCTTACAATCCAGATCATCAACATCGCTGTGGTTCCAGATCTTATAGGGTGCGCGGCTATGGCGAATGCCCTCAATCATGGACGCATGATTAAGCGCATCTGAAAAGACCACGCAGCCGGGAATCTTGGAGGCGAGCGTGCCCAGGCCGGCCCAGTTAGAGACGTAACCTGAGGTGAACAACAGCGCAGCTTCCTTGCCGTGCAGATCGGCCAACTCGCGTTCCAGCTCGACGTGATAATGATTGGTGCCAGAAATGTTGCGCGTGCCGCCAGCGCCTGCACCGCATTCGTCGAGCACATTGTGCATTGCCTCCAGTACCACCGGGTGCTGCCCCATGCCGAGATAGTCGTTCGAACACCATACAGTCACTGCCTGAGTTTCATCGTCGACAAACCGTGTGGCATGCGGGAAAGACCCACGGTGCCGCTTGATATCGGTGAAGACGCGGTAACGCCCGTCTTCGCGAATTTCGTCAAGCTGCTCCTTGAAAAAGGCATCGAAATCCATGGCTTAACTTTCCTCTTCCAGCGTGATCCTCTTGGGCAGTGCCCAGCCCCACAGCGCGCCATCGCGAAATGGCAACGCCAAAAACAGATGTTCGAGTGCACCAAGTGCAGCGAGCGCGAACAGCAGGCTTGCCCCCACTGCTTCGGCACTGCCAGCTGCCGCTTCCATCGCGCGCAAACCGGTCCAATAGGCAAAGGCGCAGACCGCCGCGATCGAAATCACCAACTCTAACCTTAACCGCTTGGGCCCGTAATATGATTTGAGATAAGACAAATGCGCAGGCAGAATATCCGTCGCCGAATTTGGTACTCCGGCAAAGATATTGAGCTTGGCTGACAGCCGGAGTGTATAGAGCAACACAAAAGTCATCGCCCCGATCTGATTTGGTGCAGTCCACGTCAGCGTGATGAGCATCAAGGCGGACAAGACCAAAGCAATCTCATGATGGATCACCGTTGCACTCGCTTCGGAAAAACGCTGCCAGCCGGTACTGCCAGGCGAAATCTCCTCGCGCCGCGGACCGGTGGCAGCGCCTGTCAGAAAAGCGATTTCTTGCCAGGACCAGACCATCAACGCTCCCATGAACGCCAGATAGACAGCCCAGACTTGCGCATATTGCATGGCGAACAGGATCGCGACCAAGCCAGCCAAACCGACCCCGCCTGACAGCAGCAGGCTGCGCGGAAAAGTCGCGCGTTGGCGATTATCGAGCCACGCGATCATTCCTGTTGCCAGAAACCAGACCGCTACAGTGACAATCACCGGCAGGATATGGCCTTGCCAACTTACCATGCTGGTTGCAGCCGGATTGTTGCTGGCAGCGTGTTGCGCTTGGCTCGATGGAAATACATGCGCGCAAAGTTGAAGCCCGCACCAGCCATACCGCTGATGCGTTTGGCAAAGCCGCCCATACCACCTTGTGCCTTACCTTCTTCGATCCGCAACGCAGCCTGACGCAGCGCTTCCATGCAAGCTCGGAATTTCGGGCTGTCGATGTCGAGTTCGACCGGATAGACCTGGCGGCATATCTGATTGCAGATCGAGAAGACCTTGTAATCATACTCGGTTGGATCGATACCCAATGCCTTGTGGAACACCGGGCGGTTGTGATCACGCACATACATGGTGGCGTAGACCGACAGCAGGAAGAACCGGATCCAAAGCTTGTTGTGGCCTTTCAGCAGCTTGGGATCCGCTCGCATCAGCATCGCAAAGGCTTCACCATGGCGAAACTCGTCATTGCACCATTCCTCGAACCAGTCGAAGATCGGGTGAAACTTGTTTTGAGGGTTTGCTGCCAAGTGCCGGTAGATCGCAATATAGCGCGCATAGCCGATTTTCTCTGACAGATAGACCGCGTACCAGATGAACTTGGGCTTGAAATAGGTGTACTTCTTGGTCTTGGTCAGAAAGCTCAGATCGACCCCGATCCCCGCATCCTTGAGGCTCTCATTGATAAAACCGGCATGGCGACTTTCATCGCGCGCGAGCAGTTTGAAAAGCTGCTTTACGTCCGGGTTCTTCGTCCGCCGGGCAATCTCGGCATAGAGCACACAACCGGAAAATTCAGACGTCATCGAGCTGACGAGGAAATCGGTAAATTCCGCTCGTAGTTTTGGCTCAAGGCCTTCAATGATCCCGGCAAAATCGTTCTTGTGGCGAAAGTGTATCTTGTTGGGATCGCCGACCATTTCCGCGATCAGCTGGTCCCATTCATCTCTCACCAACGAAACGTCTATCGCATCAAGTGCATCGAAATCGGTGGTATAGAAACGCGGCGTCAGCACTGTGTCCTGCGTCGCAAGGGCCATCGCTTCCTCGCTCGTCATCATGCCATTGTTCTGGGCAGTGTCGATCTTTGCGGGCGCGTTCATTTGATCCTCCCTGGGTTGAAGCTGACTTCGTAAAGTTCCTTGAGATCGAAATAGGCCGCGAAGCGCGTCAGCGCGCGTTCAACCGGCCCGGCTCTGGTAACGGTCGCAGTGCGGTGAAATACCTCGCGCCGGCCAAAAGGGATGGAGATAGGATCGCCGTGGACCAGCACTTGGTCACCTGGCTGCATTTCGATGCCATGGGCAAGTTCCACATGTGCATGAAAATGATCTTCACTCTGCTCCACCGCGATCTCACACGGGACATTGAATCTCCTGCGCGCCATTATGCGCCTGCCCCGTCGAGCAGCTCCATGAAGACCACACGGTTGTCATTGCCAAATCCACCCAGTTCAACATCGCGTCCGGTTGCCGTGTCGTGCAGCGACAGCGATCCATCCTGCCATAACGTCAGTTCGAAAGGCGGCACTGATCCGATCCCGTGCATGCGTCGCTCGCGCGCCAATCCGCGCATGACACCGCGAATAAAGCCTCCGCTTTGAGTATCCTGCTCGACGAGCAAGACCAGTTTACCAGTTTCCGCATCAGAGACACGCACATTGCCATTTGCCACATCTTCAAACCGCAGTTGACGCATTTGCGCCGGAGCCACTGCAGCTTTCGCACGCTCGACCTGCGGCACCGCTTCGCGATCGACATAGCCAAACGATACGGTAGCGGTCAGCACAATCGACAGCGCAACCAGCGCGCCTGCCATGATCAGCGCTGGGCGCGGCACAGTGTTTTCATGACTATGCGAGTGGTGCGGCGAAGGTGTGAGTGTTTGATTCATTATGCGACGGCCCTTTCAATGCCGCCCGGTACGGCCAATTCTTCGTTTGGCTGGGTGCGGGTAACCATTGCGCAAGCATCTGCGAGGATTTGCGCTACTTCCTGAGCATTGGGTAAAGCGCGAAGCATCGGTTGAGGTTTGCTGAAACGCAGCGGACGCGCATGCGGCCACAGCATGAGATAGCCAAGTCCGTGCCGCTCCGTCGTTGTCAAAGCGATATCGCCGTGATCACCGCCCAGCGGCCGCAAATCGGCAGAGCCAATCAGCTTCAATGGCAGATTGATGCATTTGTTCAGCGCAACCCCAATTCGCAGCACAACCCGGCGATTGGTTATGGTGTAGACAGTCGTTTTCTCGACCAGCATCGCAAAGCCTATGAGGAGACCGCAGGTTGCGAACCCTGCAACCACGCTTGCCAATGCTCCTCCAAATCCGCCGCTGGCGATGGACCACAACGCCAACAGCGCGAAGTAGCCTGCGATCCATCGCCCGAAGAGCGCGCTGCGCGTGAAGACACGCCAGTCCGGCGTGCCTTGCCACAGGATCCGCTCGCCTTCAGGCAAATTGCCTGGCAGTCCACGGATCGGCTCTGCGTCGTATTCCATCATATGATCGGCTCCTGCCTTGCCTCATTGGCGTAAAGATAGCCGCCACCAAAGTAGCCGCAGATCTTGTCCTCCTCGAGCCGGGTGACCTGACCTGGCGTTGCAAGCTTAGGCGCATCTGCAAAATCGGCTGCGTTGATCGCATCAATCTCAACCGAGTCCTTGTGCACCATCGCCATGGTGATCGGCGCGAGTACGCTGCCACCGCCCGTCTGGATTTCCAGATAGCGCACCACACTCTCTGCACGGTCAACCCACAGGTCAGTCACGGTGCCAGCTTCCTTGCCGTCAGCCCCATTTACTTTCAACCCAACGGGATTACGGCTGAACATGAAGCTTGCGACTGAGAAATGATCGTCGCTTCGCATCGGTACGATCCGTAATGCCCCATCGGCATATTGGTCCGGGAAGTCTGAGCGCTGGGCATAGGCAGCCGGGCCAATGCCGTCTTTCAGTGGATTCCCGGTCGGGATGATTGGCGAACCAGCATGGTTTTCAAACCGCTTCGCCGCAATATCGACAGGCTCGCGGCCCTTGGTCGGCGCAGTCACGCTGCCTTTGCCGAACGGTAGCTTGAAGGTCTTCGTGCTTGCCGTGTGCAGGGGGCCACCTTCGCCGTGGACCAGGCCGGTCATCTCATCCTCCAGCGGATAGCCTTCGCGCCGATCCTCGCGCCTTAGCCAGAAAACCAGAGCCAGGAAAAATAGGAAAAACAGATAAAGCGCCAATTCAGCGACATCTATCGTGCCCACAATATTGCCGTCAGTCATCACAACATCCTTTCGCGCGCTGTCATGTCGGAAACTCTTGCAGTCCGAACGGGCCCGATTGGCCCAGAAGCTCCTCCGAACGGCCGCGCCCGACCAAAGGACCAAGCACGATTAGTGTGCCCAGCAGGAGGAGAATTTCGAGAACGTAGACGGTGCCGTAGCCGGTCGAGCGAACCGCAAGTGTTTCGCCCAGTCCGTCTGCCATCACATACGCTGTGGTAAAATCACGGATCAGGCCGCCCGCAGCGATGCCCAAGCCCGCACAACTGGCCTGGACAGCGCCCCAGGCCCCCAATGCCAAGCCAGCGCCGCCATCTTTTGCAAGCGCCATCGAGGCAACCAGAGTGCCGACCGAAAACAGGCCAACACCCAATCCTATGGTCAATGCACCGGTGTAAATGAGCGCAGGCGCATCCAGAGGCGCTGCAAACAAGACCATCGCAAAGGCGGAAATTCCGGCGACTGCACCGAAACCGGCCATACGAAGCGGGTTGCGGCCCTTACCAAGGGCACGGGCCGCCAGCGCGAAGCCAACCAATGCTCCAAATGCCCACGCGCCGGTCAGGCTGGTGGTTGCACCCACTGACATGCCGAGAATCTCGCCGCCAAAGGGTTCAAGCAGTGCATCCTGCATCGAGAAGCCAGCGGTACCCAGCCCGATCGCAAGCAGAAGACGGCCCGTATCCGGACGATCAAGATACTCGCGCCACATCTGCTTGAACGGTGGTCGCGGAGTTTCCTTGGAGATAACCGCTGGGCTGCGTCCCTCTTGCTTCCACAGCGCAATCAGATTGAGTATCGCCGTCAACATGGCCGCGCTTTGGATGACCTGAACCAATCGCGTGGGAGTAAAGTCACGCAGCATGGCACCCATCACAAGCGCTGCGAACATCATGCCGATTAGCAGCATCACATAAAGCAGCGCGACTGCGCGGGGCCGCTTGTCCGGCTCTGCCATATCGGTTGCCAGCGCCAGGCCCGCCGTTTGCGTCATATGAATACCTGCCCCTGTCAGCAGGAAGGCTGCGATGCTCGCGGTAATGCCGAGCGTAAAATTCTCTGGACGGCTCAAGAGCAGAAGCGCGAAGGGCATGATCGACAGCCCGCCAAACTGCAGTGTGGTCCCAATCCAGATATAGGGCACACGTTTCCATCCGATCGCCGAACGGTGAGTATCTGACTTGTGACCCATCAGCACACGCAGTGGTGCAATCAGCAGCGGCAGCGCGATAAGCAACGCGACCAGCCATGTCGGAACGCTCAGCTCGACGATCATGACGCGGTTGAGTGTGCCGTTGAGCAGCACTGTCGCCATACCGACACTGACCTGGAACAGTGACAGCCGCAATAGACGTGACAATGGCAAGTCAATACTCGCAGCATCCGCAAAGGGCAGCCAGGTCATCGCTACCCGGCTCCATCTCAGAAAAAGAGGATCGCTTGCCGCCATCAGAGCTTCACCAGTTCCATCGCTTGCGAAGTGTAAAAGCCGCTCGAAATCCGCTGCGTCCGTCCAATCTGCCAACCAGAAAGGCTAGCGAGCCGCTGGCGCAGATCACTTTCGGCAACTGGAATGATAGCTGGCGAACGGTCCGAGCGCGGGAAAATCTTGCCGATCTTGTGCATCGCGCCAAGCGCAGCTGTATGCGGCGCAAAGGTGAAAACAATAGACCCGTGACACCGCTTGGAAAGCTGCGCAAGTGTCGAAACAATATCTCCCGCTAGGTAGTGGATCAGCGAGTCCATCAAGACGATATGATCGAATTCGCCAAAAGCTGGATTCAGCATATCGCCCGCATGCCAATCAATTCGGCCGTGCCCTATAAAGCTGGGCGTACGTTCGCGGGCAATGTCGACAAGGCCTGAAGCAACATCGACTCCGGTGACTTCAGCGCCGCGACATGCGGCAGCGACGCTCAGAGCACCTGTCCCACAGCCGGCGTCAAGAATTCGCGTCCTGCGCAGATCTTGAGGCAGCCAGCCAAGGAGAGTATCACGCATCCGCTCGCGCCCAGCGCGCACAGTCGCGCGGATACCGCTAACCTTTGCATCGCTGGTCAGATCGATCCACGCCTTGCGCGCAGTGCGATCGAAATACTCAGCCAGCTTCTCGCGCTGCGCGTCGTAGTTAGTGGGAGCATGCGTTGCCATCACTCAAACCCCAGAAAGTCAAAGATTTCGCGATCCTTCATCGGATTGGCTTCCAGCGGTTCAACGCCGTCCCACAGCATCCTCGCGAGCCGCAAGTATTCGGCCTGCGCTTCCAGAACGCCTTCCTCCGCCTCATCCATTTCGAACAGCGTGCATTTTTTGAGACGGGAACGACGGATCGCATCAACATCGCGAAAGTGCGCTAGACGCTCGAGCCCTGTGGCTGCCGCGAACCGGTCAATCTCATCAGTCTCACGCGAGCGATTGGCAATAACGCCTGCCAGCCGCACTTCGTAATTCTTGGACTTCGCTTTGATGGCAGCGGCGATGCGGTTCATCGCGAAAATGCTGTCGAAATCGTTGGCAGCGACAACCAGCGCCCGCTCGGCGTGTTGCAATGGCGCTGCAAAACCGCCGCAGACCACGTCGCCCAGTACATCGAAGATCACCACATCGGTATCTTCAAGCAAGTGGTGCTGCTTCAGCAATTTCACGGTCTGCCCCACAACGTAGCCGCCGCAGCCCGTACCAGCTGGCGGCCCGCCCGCTTCAACACACATCACACCGTTGTAACCTTCGAACATATAGTCTTCCGGCCTCAACTCCTCTGCATGGAATTCGACCGTTTCCAGAACATCGATCACAGTCGGCATGAGCTTCTTCGTGAGCGTGAATGTGCTGTCATGCTTGGGATCACAGCCGATCTGCAGCACACGGTGACCGAGCTTTGAAAAAGCGGCTGAAAGGTTGGACGAAGTAGTCGATTTGCCGATCCCCCCCTTGCCATAGACCGCAAATACCTTCGCGCCCTTGATTTCGTCTCGCGGGTCGAGTTGGACCTGCATTGATCCTTCGCCATCCGGCGGGGTAAAGCGTGATTTGGGGTCTAGCAGGTTCATAGTCTCATCCTCATTCCGCAATCACGCCTTCGAGACGATCCTCGAGGTCGTTATTGGCTTCGCGCAACGCCTCGAGCGTTGCTTCGTCAGGCTCCCACAGATGTCGCTCGCAGGCTTCGATCAGCCGGTTCGCAACTCTTGCAGAGCTTTTGGGGTTCAGCTTCGAGAGACGCTCGCGCATCTCCCTGTCGAGCACGAAAGTCTCACTGATCTTCTGGTAGACCCAAGGTTCGACCTGGCCCGTGGTGGCAGACCAACCCATCGTGTTGGTCACATGGCCTTCGATACTACGCACGCCTTCGTAGCCATGCTTGAGCATACCTTCGAACCATTTGGGGTTAAGCGTACGAGTCTGTGTTTCATGGCCGATCTGTTCGGCGAGTGTGCGCACCTTGGTGCGGCCTTGCGTCGAATCGACGATATAAATCGGCGCTTCCTTGCCGCGCGCGCGGGCGATCGATCGGTTGATCCCGCCAAGCCCATCGAAATACTGATCCAGGTCAGTGATGCCGACTTCGACGCTTTCTAGATTTTGATACGAAAATTCCACTTCCGCAAGAGCGCTGCGCAAGAGTTCGCGCTGCTGCACCGGCGTGCCCTTTACCCCGTAGGCAAAGCCCTTTTGCGTCTCGAAAGCATTCGCCAACTCGTCCGGATCGGTCCAGACGCCGCCATCGACCAACTGATTTACATTCGCACCATATGCACCTTCGGCATTGGAGAAGACCCGCAAGCTAGCTGTCTCGAAATCGCATTGATGGGTGCTTTGGTGGGCTAGGCTGTGCTTACGCACAAAGTTCATTTCCAGCGGCTCATCCGCCTGCGAGGCCAACAACGCACCTTCAGCCAGCATACGCGTTTGCAGCGGCAGCAGATCGCGGAAAATGCCCGACAACGTCATCACCACATCGATGCGCGGGCGACCAAGTTCTTCCAGCGGGATCAGCTCAGCTCCGGCCAGCTTGCCATAGCCATCCAGCCGCGGCCGGGCACCGATCAGTCGCAGCGCTTGCGCGACTTGCACGCCCTCGCTCTTCAAATTGTCCGTGCCCCAAAGAACCATTGCCAAGCTCTCCGGGAAAGCTTCGCCCGCTTCGCTGTGCCGTGAGAGCAATTCTTCTGCCTGCGCTGCACCCTGCTCGCACGCAAAGCGGCTGGGGATGCGGAAAGGGTCAAAGCCGTGTATGTTGCGCCCGGTCGGCAATACCTCGGGGTTGACGAGGATATCGCCGCCGGGCGCAGGCGCAACGTAACCTGCGTCGAGAGCGTGGATGAGTCCGCCCAATTCGTCACAAGCGTCAATACGCGCGCTTAGTTGTTCTGTGTCAGCTTCAGGATCAAATTCGACGAACGCGGCTTGCCAGTCGGCTCGCTCGGCATCGATTGGTTTCTTGCCCAGCACATGCAAGCCATTGGGAATAAGTGCATTTTCAAGCTCATAGAGCTGTTGGGCGAGGTCTTCTAGCGCAATATTCTCAAATCCAAGATCCGTCGCTTGCTCTGTCAGCAAGGCTGTGAGCTGCTTCCGCTCTTCACCTTCTTCCATCGTGCGCCAGCGGTCATGGCTCGCTTTGAGCTCGCTCAGCCCTTTGTACAGCCCCGCCTGCGCAAGTGGAGGGGTGAGATAGCTAACCAAAGTCGCGCCAGAGCGTCGCTTGGCCAGAATACCTTCGGAAGGATTGTTGGCAGCATAGAGATAAAAATTCGGCAGATCGCCTATCAACCGCTCAGGCCAGCATTCGCCAGACATGCCTGATTGCTTACCCGGCATGAATTCCAGCGCTCCGTGTGTACCGAAATGAAGCACTGCATGCGCGCCATAATCTTCGCGCAGCCAGCGATAAAAAGCATTGAAGGCGTGAGTCGGCGTGAATGTTCCGTCGAACAGCAACCGTACAGGATCGCCTTCATAACCAAACGCGGGTTGCACTCCAACAAACACATTGCCGAAATGTGCGCCAAGCACATGGATGCCGGTCCCGTCCGATTGCTGGCGACCAGGCGCGGGTCCCCATTGCGCTTCGATCTCTGCCAAATGCGGTTCGCTGCGCACATAATCGTCAGTCGCGATGCGCGCTGCAACATTGGCATCGCTGCCAAACCGTTCCGAATTTCCCTTGAGGATCGCTTCGCGCAAGGCCTCGACAGTCTCAGGCACCTCTACCGAGTACCCCTCATCACCGAGCCGTTTCAACGTTGCATGCAGCGATTCAAACACCGCTAGGAACGCGGCAGTGCCGGTTGCGCCTGCATTTGGCGGGAAGTTGAACAGCACCATGGCAAGTTTGCGCTGTGCGCGCTTTGACTTGCGCAACGCTATCAATTTGACAACTTTGGCCGCCAAAGCTTCTGCGCGCTCGGGGCAGCCCTGCATGGCGCGAAGGCCGTTATTGTCCGGCAGTTGGCACTTGCGCTCGCAACCTTCGCAGACGTCTGTCCCCTTGCCCGAGCGGCCGCCGTAGATGCTCGGCAAGATCGCTCCGTCCAGTTCTGGAATCGCGACCATCATCGTCGCTTCGAGCGGCAACAAGCCTTGGTGCCGGCCGCGCCATTCTTCGACACTCTGAAACTCGAGCGCATGGGCGGCTATGTAAGGGATATCGAGCTCGGAAAGTGTTTCGACCGCGGCATCAGCATCATTGTAAGCCGGCCCTCCGACGAGCGAAAACCCGGTCAGATTCACGATGGCATCGACAGATGGGCATCCGTCACGGTCGACAAAAAATTTCTCGATCGCTGCTCGTGCGTCGAGCCCGCTCGCGAAGACCGGAACAACTTTCATTCCGGCATTTTGGAGAGCTTCAATAGCTGCGTCGTAATGCCCGGTGTCGCGGCCAAGAAGGTACGAACGCAGCAGCAGCAGCCCGACTGTACCATGCTTGCCCTGTTTGCGCGGTAGCAAGCGCAGGCTTTCCGAAATGCGCTGTCGTGTGTGCGGGTGGTAAACCCCGACTTCAGGGTATTCGACCGGCGCATCCGCTGGCGTCATGCCGCGCCGCGTCAGCCGGTCGCCTGAAGCGTAGCGGTCGATCAGGCAGCGCACCATCGCAACGACGTTCTCATCTGACCCGGCAAGCCAATACTGCAACGTCAGGAAATAGGCACGCACGTCTTGCGCGGTGCCTGGGATGAAGCGCAGGATCATAGGGAGTCGGCGCAGCATCTTCATTTGCCCCGCGCCAGAGCTTGCACCCGCCTTTTTCGAACCGCGCAGCTTTTTCAGCATGGCAAGCATGCCCTTGGCGGGCTTGTTCATGTCATAGCCGCCCATGCGAGTGAGTTTGACCACTTCGCCGGCTGACATCAGGCCCAGCATCGCATCGCAATTGTCGCGCCGCGCCTCCAGCGCAGGCAGAACCATGCGGATATGATCATCCAGAAACAACATGGTCGCAATGATGATGTCCGCGTGCTCGATCGCATCGAGCGTACGTTTGTAAGCGCCGTCCTCGCGCTCCCAATCGGATGCTGCATGCAAGCTTAGCAAGACATTGTCTGCCGCCAGCTCAGCACTGGCGCGATCTACCGCCCCTTTCAAGTGGTTGTCCAGCGTCACAATCGCGACGCGCACAGGAGGGTGGCCTCTACCGTGCATAATGCGCCTTCGCGTCATAGAGCGTTTCGAGGTCGATCGCCGCGCGCCCCTGTTCAACGGCGAATGCTTCTGTGTTCCGGCGGGCCTTTCCACGCACGAAAAATGGAATCTTCTTGAGTTCGCGCTCGGCTTCTTCCGTCCATTGCGCTTCATTGGCGGCGATCGGCGTTTCCTCGGGCGCTGAGGTCTCAACGTGCGCTTTTGATGCGTGCGCGGCATGATGCGATGGACCAGCTTCATCGGAAAATTCGAAGTCTTCGCGGAACATGGTCAGCAAATGCTCTTCCAGGCCCATCACCAACGGATGAACCCACGTGTCAAAGATCACATTTGCACCCTCGAAACCCATTTGTGGGCTATGACGTGCGGGGAAATCCTGCACATGCACCGGCGCGCTGATCACAGCACAAGCGAGCCCCAGCCGCTTGGCAATATGGCGCTCCATCTGCGTGCCAAGCACCAGCTCGGGGGAAGCGGCAGAAATGGCCTCCTCGACCTCCAAGTGATCGTCGGAGATTAGCGGTTCGATGCCGTATTTTGCGGCAGCTGCGCGCACATCGCGCGCGAATTCGCGATTATAGCAGCCAAGTCCGCAGATTTCGAAGCCCAGTTCCTCGCTTGCAACGCGAGCAGCCGCCACAACGTGCGTCGCATCGCCAAAAATGAAGACGCGCTTGCCAGTGAGATAGGTCGAGTCGACAGAGCGGCTCCACCACGGCATACGCGAGTTTGTGTCTGCCAGCGCAGGCTCCGGATCAACCCCGGCAAGCTCTGCCACTTCGCGGATAAAATCGCGCGTTGCGCCGACACCGATTGGAACAGTTCGCACGGCCTTCTGGCCGAACTCCCGCTCCAGCCAGCGCGCGGCTTCATCCCCAATCTCAGGGTACAGCACGATGTTGAAGTCTGCCGCACCAATGCGGGTAATGTCTTGCGGCGACGCGCCGAGCGGAGCGACAAGGTTTACTTCGCATCCCAGTTGATCAAGCAGCTTGCGAACCTCCGCCACGTCGTCGCGATGACGGAAGCCTAGCGCGGTCGGACCGAGCAGGTTTACTTTGGCACAGCGCCCTTCGGTTGGCCCTGCGGATACCTCCGGATCAGCCAACTTGCGGACAATCTGGTAGAAGCTTTCTGCCGCCCCCCAGTTTTCCTTGCGCTGATAACTTGGAAGCTCGAGCGGGATCACCGGGCAATCAAGCCGCATGGCATCGGCAAGACCTGCCGGATCGTCCTGAATTAGTTCTGCCGTGCATGAGGCACCGACCATCAGCGCTTGCGGCTTGTAGCGTTCCAATGCATCGCGCGCAGCCTGCTGGAACAGTTCGGCTGTATCCTTGCCCAAGTCGCGCGCCTGGAAGGTTGTATAAGTGACCGGTGGGCGCTTGCCGCGCCGTTCGATCATCGTAAACAGAAGATCGGCATAGGTGTCACCCTGCGGCGCATGCAACAGGTAATGCATGCCAGTCATCGCTGTCGCCACGCGCATTGCGCCGACATGCGGCGGACCTTCATATGTCCAGACAGCCAGCTGCATCGCTAAACCTCCAGCACATCGCGCCGCCGGAGCGGGCGCGCAAAGAGTTCAGCAAGATCGCCGGCCTGTTCAAAACCGTGAATCGGCGAGAAAACGAGTTCGATCGCCCATTTAGTGGTCAGGCCTTCGCTCTCAAGCGGGTTGGCAAGGCCTAACCCGCATACAGTAAGATCAGGCTTCTCGGCACGTACACGGTCGAGCTGCTTATCGACGTCTTGGCCCTCGCTCAGCCGGGCGGTTTCAGGCAATGCGATCAGCTCATCTGCCAGATGTGCCCGGTGGAGGTACGGTGTGCCAACTTCAAGCGGCTCCATCCCGCATTCATTTGCAAGGAAACGTGCCAGTGGCACTTCTAGCTGAGAATCGGGCATGAAGAAGATGCGCTTTCCGTCGAGCCTTTCGCGCATCGGCGCGAGCGCCCGCTTGGAGCGTTCACGGCCCGGCGCGATCACACGGTTAAAATGCATTTCGTCCACGCCGAACACTTCGGCCGCTGCCTTGAGCCAGGCGGTCGTGCCTTCGGCGCCAAAAGGGAATAGCGCCGGCAGATGCACCGCACCGCGGCGCTCCAAGGCCAAACCGGTTTCTCCCAGGAAAGGCTGCGCCAGCAGAAAGCGTGTGTTTATACCAACCGGCGGTAGCTCACCAGACCTGCGCGCTGGCAGCACACCGACCCGCGCGATTCCGAGCTCTGCAAAAAGACGTAGGAACTGGTCCTCGACGATATCTGGCAGCGATCCAACCAGCAGCAGTTCGAGGGCCGCATCAGGAACCGAGGCAGGCATTTCCGGCACCAGCGAAGCGAGGCACGCGTCTTCGCCTTGCGTGAATGTCGTTTCGATACCGCTGCCGGAATAATTGAGGATGCGAACCTCCCCCGCATGGCGTGCACCAAGCTTCTCGGCTGCCTTAGCTAGGTCAAGCTTGATCACTTCGGACGGGCACGAGCCGACTAGGAACAGCGTCTTGATCTCAGGGCGACGCGCGAGCAGCCGTTCTACCACGCGCTCCAGCTCTTCATGGCAATCCGCCATGCCCGCCAGATCGCGTTCTTCGATAATCGCTGTCGCAAAGCGCGGCTCAGCAAAGATCATCACGCCCGCAGCCGATTGTAGCAAATGCGCACAGGTGCGTGAGCCGACGACAAGGAAGAACGCATCCTGCATTTTGCGGTGAAGCCAGATAATTCCTGTGAGCCCGCAAAAAACCTCGCGCTGGCCGCGTTCACGAAGGATCGGCGCGTAATCCGCACGATCAAGCCCCGCAGGCGCGAGGCCGCTCACCCGGTCACCGCCAAAGTCTCACTCGCTTGTAAGCGGGCCGCGCGCAGCTTCAGCAGGAATTGACCGGCATTGATGACGTAGGCTGCATAAGCTACAAGCGCGACCAGCATCCGCTCCTGCAAGCCCCCGATCCCTCCGAACAGCATCACGAGATAAGCCGTGTGCAGCGCGAGCACGAGCATTGAGAACACATCCTCCCAGAAGAACGGCTCGGCAAACAGCCATTTGCCAAACACGACTTTCTCCCAGATCGAGCCTGTCACCATGATGGTGTAGAGAATCAGGATTTTAGCAACGATTGACATGTCTGCCGCATATGCGCCGTCGCCTGTCAAAAGCGTGCGCGCGACCAATACAAGACTGAGAAGAAAAACAAGGAACTGGATCGGTGCGAGTATTCCCTGAACCAGAGTCCAGCCAGATTCGTCCCGCCGCCGGCGCTCTTCTGGAGTGTAGAGCGCCAATGCCGTTTGCCCAATTCCGCCGCTATCTCGCGCGGTATGGGACCCGAAACTATCCCCTCTAGATTGCAAAGCTTTCTGCCTCTGCTGAACTAAAGTGAAACTAAGCTTGGACACCCCCAAGTGTCAAGCTATCTTGACGCCAAGCGAAATTGACACATCTGCATTGCAGGGCTTGACATTTAAGCGTAAGAAAAGCGGGCAAGTGTCGAGTCGAATTACATCAATCGACCTGACCGAGCTGTCGCAATCCGCGCCGCTATAATTTAGGGAGGGCCTTTGATGGAGTTGGTGAATCGCTCTGGCTCTTCGGCCTCACGCATGGAAAACGACTTAAGCGATAACAGCCCGGCGAATGACCCTCGCCCGGCCAACGGAAGCAATTCTGATCCGGATCAGATAAGATCCATTAACGGATTGATTCAAAGTGAAATTATCCCCCGTCTACTGGTCGTTCATTCTGCTGGAAGCAAGCGCTCGGAATTCTTCGAAGGCCGGCGGGCGAAGCAAGCGGAGATCAAGCGATTCGCTCCACTTGCTCTTGAACGCGAAGCAGACGATCTGCACAGCGAAGTAGACAAGCTGCGCCAAGCCGGGGTCAGCACCGAGTCGATCCTTGTGGATGTCTTGCCAGAATCTGCACGACTGCTCGGCAAGCTCTGGGAAGAAGATCAATGCGACTTTGTAGATGTCACCCTTGGACTTTGGACACTCCGAGGGGTCTTGCGCGAATGTGCAATGACCATCAGCAAACAGTTTGATTCGCTGGATGCGCATCATAGCGCGCTATTCTCTCCGTTCCCGGACGAACGACACAATTTCGGTTCACTGGTTGTCGAAGAGATTTTTGCCAATGCAGGTTGGCAAACAGAAGTTTTGCTTGAGCCGCAACGGCACGAGCTCATTCATATTTTAGCTGAACGTTCATTCGACTTGGTCGGATTGACCGTCAGCTGCGATTGCCTTACCGCTTCGATCTCAGATCTGATTACTGCAATTCGAAGCGTGTCCAAAAATTCCAACGTGCGTGTCATCATTGGTGGACCACTGATTAATGCTGATCCTTCCCTAGCGCTGAGGGCAGGAGCAGATGGGACTGCTGAAGATGCACGTTCAGCCTTGGCACTAGCGGAGAGAATTGTAGCAGGATCATTGCCTGTCACTTCACCCGTGCCGTAACTGTAACCGGAGCAGCGCATGCCTCCAAAGCGCAGCATCGCAGACCATCGAAGTTTCGATGATACTGCCTTATTGAAAGATGAGATCGCGCCGGAAGACGCGGTTCATCTGGCTATGAGCGCAGGCGATATTGTGCTCGTGATCGATGAGGCTGGAACCATTGTTGACGGTTCTGCTGATTTGACTGGCTTTCCCGATCTGCCGCAATGGATCGGCGAGAAATGGCAGGACACCACCACTTCCGAGAGCTGGCCCAAGATCGAAGCCTTACTCGCAGTCAAGAAGACCAATGGCGAAGCACCTGCGGCACGACAAGTCAATCACAAGGGTTCAAGCGGCGATATTCCAGTAAGTTACCGCTTACTCAGGCTGAGCGGGGGGGCACTGCGACTGGCGCTAGGGCGCGACATGCGGGATGCTGCCGCATTGCAGCTCCGATTGTTACAAGCCCAACAGTCGCTGGAACGTGATTATTTGCGGCTCCGCCAGCTCGAAACCCGTTACCGTCTATTGTTCGAAATGTCCGGCGAACCAGTGCTGATCCTAGACAGCGAAAACCGCCGCATTGTTGAAGCCAATCCCGCGGCCCACACCTTGCTTCTAGCGAAACCGGGAAGCTTGATCGGCAGCAAATTCTTGGCATGGTTTGACCGCACAGCGCGCGAACCGCTGATTGGACTGCTAGGCGCAGCACTGACTTCAAGCTCTGTATCGCCAATCAATGCCAATCTTGCCGTGAAAGGCACCAAACTTGAGCTCAACGCGACGGGATTCCGTCAAATCGGCAAGCTTTTCGTGCTGATTCGTTTTAACAGGCATGCGCGAGTTGAAAACGCGCCAGAAACAGCGGTCATGGATACTCTTGAGGCCATGCCCGATGCTTTCGTGCTGACGGACGCAAATTGGCATATTGTCGCTGCCAACACGGCCTTCGCAGAGTTGACTGGAGTGGCCAGCATCAATCAGATTCGCGGGCAGCCGTTGGGTCAGTTTGTGGGTCGCCCAGGCATCGACCTCGACTTGATTTCAAGCCAGCTACAAAAGCAAGGTTATGCTCGCAATGTGAACAGCGTAATCGGCGCAAACGACGCAGGCCAAGGTGAGCCGATTGAGCTATCCGCTGTGCAGACCGGCAAGGAATCTCCGCATATCGGCCTAGTGATCCGGCCGATCGCGCGACGCTTGGGCGACCTGCCGCCAATGCCGCAGGAAATGCCACGCTCAGTCGAGCAATTGACTGAATTGGTTGGTCGAATGTCACTGAAAGACATCGTGCGAGAGAGCACCGATCTGATCGAACGGCTGTGTATCGAAGCAGCGCTTAAGTACACCTCGGATAACCGTGCCTCGGCTGCGGAAATCTTGGGGCTCAGCCGGCAAAGTCTGTACTCGAAATTACACCGCTACGGGCTCGGCAATTTGCCTGCAGATGCCGAGTAATAACAGATTGACACAAGGAGTGTCAAAATGATTTGACGCATGCTTGTAGCAGGCATAGCCTGCCTGCATGTCCCGTTCGGCAGTCTCGATTCCGTCAGCATCGCCGCCAGCGGCGCGCGATGTTCTTGAGCTGCTCAAACCCATAACCTGGTTTCCCCCAATGTGGGCCTTTATGTGCGGTGTTGTGTCCTCGGGCGTTGGCATGGAAGGACGTTGGTGGTTTCTTGTCGCCGGTATCGCGCTGACCGGCCCATTGGTTTGCGGCACCAGTCAAGCGGTGAACGACTGGTTTGACCGGCATGTCGATGCGATCAACGAACCCAACCGCCCGATCCCTTCTGGCCGTGTTGGTAGCGATTGGGGACTGCGAATTGCGATCATCGGCACGCTTTTGTCGCTTGTTGTCGCCTGGTTTACCGGGCCATTTGTGCTTGCAGCGACGGTTGTCGGCCTGATCTGCGCTTGGTGCTATAGCGCCCCACCCTTCCGCTTCAAGACCAGCGGCTGGCTCGGGCCGGCAGTGGTCGCGCTCACCTATGAAGGGCTTGCTTGGTTCACCGGCGCAAGCGTGATGGCAGGGGCTTTGCCAAAGGCCGAAGTGCTGATTGTACTCGCTCTTTATAGCTTGGGCGCGCACGGCATTATGACGCTCAACGATTTCAAAGCTGTCGAAGGCGACCGGGCAACCGGATTGCGTTCCCTGCCGGTCACATTAGGCGTTAACAAGGCAGCTCGGCTTGCGTGCGCGACCATGGCGCTGCCACAGTTCGCGGTTATCGCACTGCTATACAGTTGGGGCTACCTGTGGTCAGCGATAGCCGTCAGCGCGGTTTTGCTCGCACAGTTGGCATTGATGCCGCGCCTGCTTCGCAATCCCAAGGCCCACGCACCATGGTACTCAGCAACCGGCGTCACGCTTTACGTCCTGGGAATGCTCGGTAGCGCGCTAGGCCTTGGAGGATACATCTGATGGCGCGCGGGTTCGGCTGGCTATCCGTTATCCGCATAGGCGCGGTCCAAGCTTCGATCGGCGCGATCGTTATGCTGGCAACTTCGCTGCTGAACCGCTTGATGGTGGTCGAGTATGGTCTCGTCGCAGCCATCCCTGCCGGGCTGGTCGCCTGGCATTATGCCGTCCAGCTATCACGCCCTATCTGGGGTCACGGCTCGGACAAAGGCCGCAAGCGCACCCCATGGATCATTGGCGGCATGGCTGTGCTGGCACTCGGCGCGCTGATGGCCGTGAATGCGACAGTGATGATGTCCACCTACCCAATTGGCGGAGGTGTGCTCGCAGTTATTGCATTCACATTGATTGGCGCGGGCGTGGGCGCTTCAGGTACAACCTTGCTCGCGTTGTTGGCCTCAGGTGTTGCGCGCGAACGCCGAGCGGCTGCCGCTGCCGTAACCTGGATCATGATGGTTTTCGGGATCGTTGTATCGGCAGCAACCGCAGGCCAATTGCTTGATCCCTTCTCTGAACAACGCCTGGCGCTTGTATCAGGCGGCGTTATCGCGTGCGCCTTTGCGCTGACGGTGATCGCCGTGTTCCGGCTTGAACAGCATGCCCTAATCGAAGCGGAAGAAGACCGCGCAGGTCCCGCCCCTGATTTCCGCGAAGCAATCCGCGAGATATTGCACGAGCAGGCTGCACGCCGCTTCACGACATTCATCTTCGTCTCAATGCTGGCCTACAGCATGCAGGACCTGATCCTGGAACCATTCGCCGGCCTCGTTTTCGAGATGACTCCCGGCCAATCGACATCGCTCGCGGGCATCCAACACGGCGGCGTTCTGGCAGGTATGATTGCAGCGGGCGTTGGCGGTAGCGCGTTTGCCGGGCGAATGCCGGTCGAACTGCGCGCCTGGATTGTTGCGGGATGCGCCGGATCGGCACTGGCTTTGCTGGGCTTGGCGGCGGCAGCAGTTGCCGGCCCCGGATGGCCACTTGAAGCCAATGTATTTGCATTGGGATTCTGCAATGGCGCATTTGCCGTTGCCGCTATCGGCGCGATGATGGGTCTGGCAGGGGCTGGCGAGCGGACCCGCGAAGGCGTGCGTATGGGTGTTTGGGGAGCATCACAAGCCATCGCATTCGGCATGGGCGGCCTGCTGGGCGCGCTTGGTGTCGACATTGCACGCCGGTCTGGCGGTGATGATACAACCGCCTTTCAACTCATTTTCGTGATCGAAGCGACAGCCTTTATGCTCGCTGCGTTCCTGGCCTTACGCGCGACAAGCAGCAGCAAACGAACTAAAGCCAAGGAGGCAGCAATCCTATGACCAATGAACTCTATGATGTTGTAGTCGTAGGAGGCGGGCCTGCAGGGGCAACAGCGGCAAGCGATTTGGCGAAAGCCGGCCACAAGGTCATGCTGCTTGACCGTGCTGGCCGGATCAAGCCGTGCGGCGGTGCAGTGCCTCCGCGTTTGCTGGAAGATTTCGATATCCCGCACTCTTTGCTTGTTGCCAAAGCGCGATCCGCGCGCATGATTGCACCGTCCGGGCGCAAAGTAGACATGCCGGTTGGCGAAATCGGCTTTGTTGGAATGGTCGACCGCGACGTATTCGACGAATGGCTACGCCAACGCGCGGCGAATGACGGGGCGGTACGCTGTACCGGAAGCTTCGAGACAATCGAGCGAGACGGACAAGGAACGCATGTGTGTTTTCGCACCAGTCGCGGCGGAGAACTTGAGAAAGTGCGAGCCAAGTTGGTGATCGGTGCGGAAGGCGCCCGTTCGAAAGTCGCACGGCAGAACATTGATGGCGCGGAAGACATGAAATGCGTGTTCGCCTATCACGAAGTGATCGAAAGCCCGCCCGCAAACAACCGAGGCTTTGATCCAGCGCGCTGCGATGTCTTCTATCAGGGCAAACTCTCGCCAGATTTCTACGCCTGGATATTCCCCCACGGGCACACCTCCAGCATTGGTCTTGGCAGTGCGAACAAAGGCTTCCCCTTGCGCGCCACTGTATCTGACATGCGCGACGAGCTAGGTCTCGATGCCTGCAAAACGATCCGAAAGGAAGGCGCACCGATCCCATTGAAGCCGCTCAAGCGTTGGGACAATGGCAAGGATGTGCTCGTCGCTGGCGATGCGGCTGGTGTCGTCGCACCAGCGTCAGGTGAAGGCATCTATTATGCTATGACTTGCGGTCGGATTGCAGCTGAGGCCGCGAGCGAGTTCGTCGTCTCTGGCAATCCGACTGCACTCAAGGGAGCTCGCAAGCGTTTTATGAAGGAGCATGGCCGCGTGTTCTGGATCCTGGGGATGATGCAGTTTTTCTGGTATTCCAGCGACAAGCGCCGGGAGCGTTTTGTCGACATGTGCGATGATGCGGACGTTCAGCAGCTGACCTGGCAAGCCTATATGAACAAACGCCTGGTCCGCGCCAAGCCGCTTGCGCATCTGAAAATTTTCCTCAAGGATACAGCGCATCTGCTGGGATTGAGGCCGATGGCTAGATGAACACAAACTGGGTTATTCCATTTATTGTTGCAGCGGTGGCTGCGATGTGCGTCGCATTTCTAGGGGCAACGATCACTGATCTTGGCCCGTGGTATCAATCGCTTGAAAAACCGAGCTGGAATCCGCCAGATGTGATCTTTCCGATCGCTTGGACAACAATCTTCGCGCTGGTTTGCATTTCAGCTGTAATTGCATGGGAACGAGCCCCTACTGCCGGCAAGCGCGACTGGGTAATTGGCCATTTCGCACTGAACGCCTTTCTCAACATCCTGTGGAGCCTGATGTTCTTCCGCATGCAACGCCCGGATTGGGCCTTTGCCGAACTGTTGTTGCTTTGGCTCTCGATCCTGTTCCTGCTCATCTATACCGGGCGGATTTCGCGGCTATCCAGCCTCTTGCTGGTGCCCTATCTGATCTGGGTGACGATTGCTGGCGCGCTTAACTGGCAGGTTATTGAACTTAACGGTCCCTTCGGCTGACGATACAGTTTGATGGAGCAATTCTTCTCCAGCGGCACGGCAGTCGATATAGTGCTCGCAGTGCTGGCGATTGAATTCGTGATCCTGTGGCGCAAAGGGTGGTCGCCATTGAATGCGCTTCTGCTTTTGTTGCCTGCCGCGTTGATCGCACTCGCTTTACGGGCGGCGTTGGTCGATGCCCATTGGATCTGGATTGCCATTCCCCTGACGCTCGCATTCCCAGTGCACTTGGCCGACCTGGCACGGCGCAAGCGCTAGACTGCGAACGCAGATACCAAAAGAAAAGCGGCCCGAACGCCATTGCGCGCGAGCCGCATTCAAGCCTTGAATGCAAATGCAATCAGTCTTTTTCTTATGTCGCCTCTTCAGCGTCAGCTTCTGCTTCCTGCACCGTTGCAGCCGGAACAGACAACAACGCAGGATAGTCTTTCGCCATCTGCGCGCCGCCCATCGGCTTGTTCACACCTTGGTGGCAAGTCGTGCAATTGACCTTGAACGGGTCACCTGCATTGCCAAGCCGGTTCTCGGGGAAGACCGGAGCCAGCGGAGTGATATATTCCTGATTCATACGCGCGACCATACGCGTGCCGTGCCAAGCAACTGCACGCTGCGCCGGGCTGATGTTCCAGGCTCCGAAGCTTTGCGTATTGTGGCAGAAGGTGCAGTTCACACCGAGCGAGTCTGACATATGCAGCATTAGTGCATAGGTGTTCTCGGTTTCCATGGTGGACAACGTATTGTCTTCGCTTGGGTAAAGCCCGGTCGATGCGACGCGGATATTCTGCACTGTCTCGTCATTCAGAAAATACCGCGCGACCGCATTCACAGGAAGCGAGCTATATGCGGTTTCGGGAGTTGGACTGTTCTGCCCCCGCTTCGTGATCTTGACTGAATTGTGGTTGGCGTCTTCCGGCAAGGTCCAGTAATTTTCCGGAATGTTGTTCCCACGGTGGCACGTCCAGCATGTGACACCTGTATCGGCCACGTGGCTTTCGTAATTCGCATTGATCGTCTGATTCATCTGGATCATGCGCCTTGCTACAACTTTGGTATAGACTTCGTCAGACGCCATATTCGCCGGGTTGTGGCAATAGTTGCAGCCTTCATCAGGTGCTACCCATTCGGTGATCGCAGCCATCAGATAATTGAACTCATCAGCTGAGATGTCGCCAAGGACCTGGACGTTCTCATAGACTTCGCCAGCTGAAGGGCCACCAGGTGGCGGCAGTTCATAGGGCGGTGCCGGAACATCGTACTCGGCCTCTGCCACCGAACGCAGCGCAACTTGGTTCATACCTGTGCCGCGAAAACCATTCTGCTCAGAAACCTTTGGCTGGATCTCGCAAGCTGCTAGAACAAGGGGAAGAGCAGAAAGCACTACAATTTTAACTGTCGTTTTCATCCTACTCACTCCCCTGGAATGGCGGCAGGGTCAACGACCCCGGTGTCGGGATAGGCCGGGGCAAAACCATGTTGCTGCGCCCATAGATACCAATTGTCGACCACAGTGCCGGTCAGCAATATGCCGATCCCGCCGGTCAGCGTGGTCAGCACCGCAAACCACCATGCCCATCGGTGGATTGATTCCATCGTCGCGTTGAAACCCATGGTCCAGCGCCAGAACAGCGCTGCACGCTCTGATGCAGTGCCTCGATCGGTAATCTGCTCGATCTCGCGTTCACCCCCATAACGGCCAACAGCAAGAATCGTCGCCCCGTGCATCGCGAAGAGCAGCGTCGAACCGTAAAGGAACACGATCGAAAGCGCGTGGAACGGGTTGTAGAACAGGTTGCCGTAGCGGATCGAAAATGCCGCCGTCCAATCAAGGTGCGGGAAGATGCCATACGGCACCGCTTCGGCCCAACTCCCCATGAACATCGGCCGCAGGAAGCCCAAAACCAGAAACAGCCAGATCGCTGAGGCAAAAGCCCAGGGCACATGCATGCCCATGCCAAGCTCTTTTGCGCGCAGATAGGTCCTTAACCACCAGAGCAGCACCGAGATGGTAAGAAATGCGCCGGTCAGAATGAACCAGCCGCCTTCATTAAGCGGGACGAATGGCGAAAAGCCATATTGCGGGCCGGGCGGTTCAAGCGAGAGCCAAAACAGCTGGCGGACAAACTGGATCGGATCCCAGCCAACCGAAGCCCACATATTCATCCCGATGATGAAGAATGCCAGCAAGCCAAATGCTAGCGCTCCGATGCCAGTCCACCCAAGATAGAACGGGCCGATCTGCGCATGACCGATCGTGCCGAGCCAGCGATTGATGAAAGTGATATTGAAACGCGGTTCGTGCTGTCCGTCTGGCAGTGGGATGCCGAGTTCAGGCGGATGGTTCAGTTGAACCTGTGTGAAGATGTTTTGATAAGTCGCCATGGTTCAGTCTCCCCTCACGCCCAGATCGGCAGATTGAGCCACCAGGTCCACCACTCGGGCCAACCTTTGGTCCACAAAGGACCACTGATTACGATGCAGACTGCGCTCCAGAAGCCGGCGTTAAGCGCGAGAAGCAAGCCCACGCGGTGAATGCCGAGCGTTCCAACCGAATAACCGATCAGATCCCGGAAGAAGGTGTCTTCATATTCCGGCGTTTTCACTTCGCCGCCGCGCTCTGGATTGACCGCTGACAGCACCAAGGCGCCATGTAATGCCAGGGCAAGTGTGGTCGTAAAGAAGAACGACACCGCCAGCATATGCGCCGGGTTGTAGTGGAAATGCAGGTATTGGTACCCCGTGTTGGATACCCAGTCCAAGTGGCTGAATATCCCGTAAGGAAAACCAAAATGCCAGCCACCCATGAGTACGGGCCGGATGACAACGAGCGTCACATAAGCGAAAATTGCAACCCCGAACGCAACCGGGACATGGTAACCCATTCCCAGCTTGCGGCAGATCTCAACCTCTCGCAGCGCCCATGAAACGAAAGAGATGATCGCGCAAACCGTGATGACTTGCCAGAACCCTCCTTCCTTCAACGGCGCCATTGACAATCCGTAGCTCAAATCCGGTGGTGCGATACTTATGAGCCAAGGATTCCAGGTCGGGCCTTGTGACGCAGCGTAGAATATCAACGCTGTCCCTAAGGTCGCGAAGATCGCGGTGACGACTCCGAAAAAGCCGACGTAAAATGGGCCGACCCAGAAATCGAACAGGTCCCCGCCGATCAGCGTGCCACCACGCACGCGATACTTTCGCTCAAAACTGAGGAGCGCCATAACCCAATCCTCCCCCGCCTCAAAATGGCGAGATCAATGTTTCTCGAATTCGACCTGTGAGGCGGGGCCGACCAAATTTGTCGGCCGTCGCCCTCGCACTGTCGAATGTTTATCTCTTCGCTAAGAGCCTCAGCTACTCGACCAGCTCGATGGTTGCCCGCGCATTGGGGCCATCCATCCAGTTGTAAGTGTCCGTGCTCAGCAGGATGAAGTGAATAGTGAACGCGAGCACAGCCAAGTAGACGTGAAGGCCTACCAAAACTCTGCGCGGATCATATGTTAGCCAAGTTCTCCACATGGTCTAATTCCTTATTTTATATTGAACTTTGCCGCTTGACGGCCGCCAAGCAGCTCCAGTTGGTTCAGATGCCTATCCACGGACGCCAGGTCCACACCAGCAGGTGCGCCACGACAGCGATCCCGGTGTGAGCGGCGAACCAAAACATAAAGAGTTTGTGGAACTCCTTAGCTTCTTCGGGGGTGAGATATGTGCTCATTCCCACATCACTCATAGCCTATTCTCCCATTTTGGGTTGTTGTGCGAGAGGCGACGTGCCTCCGTCGGTATCCGTGCGAAAATGATCGCATGGATTGCTGGGCTCGCATTGCTGCGAGCGATCTGTGTGAGCGCACTCATGCGCTGTGTCCTTCAAGCAGGGCGTCCGCCAGCCGGTCGGATGAGACCTGGGTTTCGCCTGCACGCCGCGTGGCGCGTTCAGCAGCATCGCGAAGCCGTTTGGCAGCGGAAATCCGGATCAACACGGGCTGTGCTTCGACCAGCGCGTCAAGCTTCGCTTTGGCGTCTTCGTCCCAAGCAAGCTCTTCATATTCGCGCGCCGGCGTGGCGTCGCCTGCGTCCATTTGCGTCGACAGTGGCAGGATGTGGAACAGCGCATCAAACAGCGCATTGCACACTTCCTGCACGAGATAGGTCGCCCCAGAATAGCCCATAAAGGGCGTGCCGGTATGACGGCGTATGGCAGCGCCGGGGAAGCTCGCGGGGATATAGATCCCGCGCGCGCCGCATTCGGCCATGTACATTCGTTCGTTATAAGATCCGAATACTACGAGCGGCGGATTGGTATGGATCGCTTCGCGCACAGCCTGATTGTCGGGTTTCACCCCAGCCGACCGGCTAAAGGCAAAGCTGCACGGCAGCCCCATATCGCCCTCCAGGAAGTTGCGAATGCCGCGTGCATAGGTCTCGTTCGCAACGATTCCGAAATTGGCAGTGCCGAAGAAATCTTGAGTGACCGAACGCCACAGGTCCCACAGCGGCTTGATCGTAGTGTGCTTCTCACGTTCGATAAAGGGCGCCGGGTCGAGATCCAGCTCCTCGCCAAGCGCCTCAAGAAATTTGGTAGTGCTCTCCAAACCGATTGGCGCTTGGAAATAGGGCCGCTCAAGAAGCTCACAAAGGTTCCGGCCGAACTCGCGGTAAAGACAGACATTCGCATCTGCCATGCCCAGCTTCTTGATATCGGCCAAATGGCTACCCAGCGGGAAAGCCATGTTCACTTCCGCCCCGATGCCCTCAACCAGGCGGCGAATCTCGGCGAGATCTGACGCCATATTGAACATGCCGTAGGACGGGCCAATGATATTGACCTTCGGCTTTTCGCCTTCCTTGCGCTCGCGCTGCTTCGGCATCTTCTTTGGCCCAAATTCGGTCCAAAGCCAGCTCAGCGCCCGATCAGCCGATTCCCACTGATCTTCATCGATAGTGCGCGGCAGGAAGCGCTTGAGAGTGGTGCCTTCAGGTGTAACGCCGCCGCCTATCATTTCGGAGATCGAGCCAGTCACCACCACGGATGGCAAATCCGGATCGAGCGTTTCCCATGCGCGTTTCATCGCGCCTTCTGTCCCGGTTTTGCCCAGCTCCTCTTCGCCGATGCCCGTAACGACGATCGGAAGTTCGTGGGGCGGCAAACCGTCTGTATAATGCAGGACTGAGGTGACTGGCAGGTTCTCACACCCGACTGGCCCGTCGATCACGACTTGCAAGCCTTTGATTGCGGTAAAGGCATAAATCGCGCCCCAATATCCGCCCGCGCGGTCATGATCGAGGATCAGCGTCATGTACCCACCGCCTCACTGGCCTTGCGCGCGGCGATGTTTTGCGCGGCGAATTTCTTCTTGAACAGCGGGCGGTCCTGCGGGGTGTCTTCCCACACACCTGCACTCATATCCTTGCCGACCCCTTCAAAGAAGGCAGTCATCTTCGCAAAGCGATTCTTATTGGCAATCGCGGCATTGATGACTTGCGCCAAGCTGCCTGCGCCAGCGACACCCATAAGCGGGCGCGCTGAAATCAAGTTCGTGAAATACATGGCCGGCATGCCGTGCTGTTTGGCGTGCTGTACAACCGGTGTAGTACCGATCGCCAAGTCCGGGCGATACTCGTCTACTGCTGCGATATCCTGCTCCAGGCTCGCGCGGTATTGCACTTTCACGTCTTTGGCTTCGAGCCATTGACGATCGGGTTCGGACCATGGCGTACGTGGACAGGCAGTGCCGACATAGGGCACGTCCGCGCCGCTTTCGATTAGCAGGCGCGCAACCAAGAGCTCGGAACCCTCATAGCCAGAGACTGTCACTCGGCCTTTTATGGGAGCTGCTGCCAGTGCAGCTTCGATCGCTGGAAGCGCTGCATTTTTGGCTGCGTCGATCTGGTCTTGCGCCACACCGCAAGCAGCGCCGATCGCATCCAGCCACGCGACCGTGCCATCGCGACCGACTGGCGCGGAGCCAACTACTGAACGACCCGCGGCTTCGAATTCGCGAATGCTGGCCGTGTAGAAGGGATGAATTGCAGCCACTACCGAACAGTCGAGGGCAGCGTAGAGCTCTCGCCATTCGCGGGTTGGCACGACTGGGCCCGTCGCAAGCCCCATTGGCGCAATCAACTGCGCCAGGCCGACCGGATCTGCTGGAAACATCTCTCCGAGCAAGGTCACCGTCGGCCTGTCCGAGCGCTGTTTCGGAACGGCGACAGGACCTTGCTCGGCCTCGTTGCGCGCATATTGCAGCATAGCGCCAGCGAGTACGTCCTTGGCCTCGGCATGGGTTGGAATACCGAAACCAGGTACGTCGATACCGATAATGCGCACTCCGTTGATTGCCTTGGGCAACAGCCGCAAGGGCACACCGCTGGCAGTGGGTACACAGAGATTCGTCACGACAATTGAATCGTAATTGGCAGGATCGGCCAACTCCTCGACCGCTTCCTTGATGTCTTCGAACAGCTTGCCCGTAACAAGCGTTTCGGAGTTGAACGGCACGTAACCAACCGTGCGGCGTGCGCCGTAGAAATGCGAAGTAAAAGTCAGCCCGTAAACGCAGCAGGCCGAACCGGACAGAACCGTGGCGGTGCGTTGCATGCGCAACCCGACGCGGAGCGATCCGAAGGCTGGACACATTGATTGCGGTTGATCATGTGGTCCGCGCGCCGGGTCGACCGGATAATCTGCGGCATAGCGATCCAGAATGTCGCTCTTGCCAGCTTTGCGTGCGGCTTCAAGCATGGTGTCCTTGCTGGAGCAGGCGCCAGCCGTCGGCTCCCCGCCCGATCCAAGATCAAGTTGGTCACGCGTCCGTTCTTCAGGGCGCATCGATGCGTTCAGATCAGTCAAGCGTCACACCTCATCGTAAATAACTTCGAGGCTGGGCTTCGGCTCAAAAGTGCCGCCGCGCATATCGGCCTGGGTCGCCGGAACGAGTTTGACATCGCCTCCAGTGTCTTCGGGGGAGAAGAGGCCAAGCAACCCGTCCTGGTCTAAGGGAGCAGGTTGGCGCGGCGGCGCCTTGGCAACGTTTTCAGCCAGCTGTTCAAACAGCCCACTCCATTCGCCGCCTGGCTTTCCGATGATCTGATAATTGGCGGATTTGCGGCGGATATCTTCATCTGCCGGAATTGCTGTCAGCACGGGAATGTCGACCGCCTTCGCGAAGGCTGCCGCCTCTCCAGTACCGTCGTCCTTGTTTACTATCATGCCGGCAACACCGACATTGCCACCCATCTTGCGGAAGTATTCGACCGCTTGGCAGACATTGTTTGCGACATAGAGCGATTGCAAATCGTTCGAGCCGACGACAATCACTTTCTGGCACATATCGCGTGCAATCGGCAGGCCGAAACCGCCGCAAACTACGTCGCCCAGAAAATCCAAAAGGACGTAGTCGAAACCCCATTCATGGAAGCCGAGCTTTTCCAGCAACTCGAAGCCGTGGATGATCCCGCGCCCGCCGCAGCCGCGACCGACCTCAGGTCCGCCAAGCTCCATCGCAAAGACGCCGTCACGCTGGAAGCATACGTCTTCGATAGTGACTTCTTCACCCGCAAGCTTTTTCTTCGAGGAAGTTTCAATGATGGTTGGGCAGCTCTTGCCGCCAAACAACAGGCTGGTAGTGTCAGACTTGGGGTCACATCCGATAAGCAGCACACGTTTGCCTTGCTGCGCCATCATGTAGCTGAGGTTCGACAAGGCAAAGCTCTTCCCAGAGCCCCCCTTGCCGTAAATCGCGATAACTTGCGTTTCGCTGGTCACTTCGCCTGTGTGGACGGGGTCCGGCTCCTGAGCCGCCTCATTCCTTAAGGCTTGAGTATCAAGCATTGTCATTCGTAGCTGCTCCAGTCCAACACCATCTTGAGACAGTCGATTTCAGTGAATGCTGTGGGATAAGCCGTTTCAGCTTCACTCGCGGGACGAACGTCAGTGATCAGGCCATCAAGGTTGAGAGCCCCGGTTTCGATTAGCGCTCGAGTCGAAGCCAAGTCCTCAGGGGTCCATTCAGCTGCCACGCGCAAGCGCGCCTCTGCCTGGAATGCGGGGGCGAAGCCGAAGCTAAGCCGGTCCGAATAGAATCCTGCAAGAACGATCTCGCCGCGTTTGCCCAGCCGCCCGATCAGATTGTCAAGCCCGTGAGCATAGCCGCTAACGTCATATATCGAGCTGTAGTCGTGTCGATCGTCGTCCTTGGGCGCGATACATTCGTAGCCAATTGCGCCTTCGCGGCGCTCGGCCTTGTTATCCCAAACTGTGGGAGCAGGTGCGCCTGACGCGATGGTAAGTCGGGCAAGCAAACGCCCCAGAACGCCATGGCCAATAATAAGTTCAGGTGGATCGCCAGCGGCCAGCGCGTGCAGCGCTGTAGCGGCCAGTGCCATCAGCACGCCTTTTTCGGCCAGATCTTCAGAAATGGTGAGCGCGCGCTCGGATGGGACGATTAAGCGGTTTGCGGTTCCACCAAACAATCCGCGCGCGTCAGCAAAGCAGTTCGCACCCGGTACAAACACCCATTCACCAATGCGTCCTTGGAATTCAGGCGCGGCATCGACAATGCGGCCGACAGACTCGTAACCCGGCACAAGCGGATACCCCATGCCGGGGAAACGCGGCATTTCGCCGGTCCACAAGAGCTTCTCCGTGCCACTGCTGATCCCGCTCCACACGGTTTCAACGATGACGTCTGATGAGGTCGCGGGATTCAGCGACAACTGCCTTACAGACAGCCGTTTTGGCGCATCAAGAATCACCGCGATCGCGTCCATCTTGTGGACTTCCCCTAATGGTCGCGATCAACCCTTTCGCGATAGATTTTTTCACCCACTGTCATCATAGCCTGACAGTTGAAAGTGTCAATAATGTAAGACAAGTTTACTGTCAGGCAAATGCGACAGTCAGGCTGGTGATGAGCGGCTGCCCCGTCTTGATAGCTCGAAAATCGCGGAATCCTGCGGCTCTCAGCATCTTGTATAGCTCCATCCGCGTGCGTGGGCGCCCTGATCGCATTGCCCACAGATAGAGTCCGAAATAAGCATCACCCATATTTTTTGCACCGCGGGTATCCGCCATTGGCTCCGCGATGACGAGTCGCCCGCCAGGCTTAAGCGCAGCACGAGTCGCAGCGAGAAGGCGATGTGCCTGCGCATCGTCATGATCATGCAGGATCCGGACCAGCGAGATGCAATCATAGCCTTGCGGTAGCGGATCGCAGAAGAAGTCGCCTTCATGAAACTCGAACCCGGAGTCGAGGCGGGCGCGTGCGCCTTCAACAACGCCCGGCAAATCGAAAATGCCAATCAGCATTTGCTGATGCTTTGCCGCTAAGGCACTTGCGAACGCGCCATGTCCCCCACCGACGTCGAGTACCGAGCTTACGCCATTGAAGCGATAGGACCGCAGCACTTCATCAGCGACCATGCCCTGCGAAACTGCCATCAGTTCGGAATAGGGGGCAACCATCTCAGATGGCTCTGCATCTGGATCGGCGCGTGCCGCATAGCGCCAGAATTCGGATAGTTCTGTCGGCTGTTCGCGATTCTGGCGTAGCAAAGCCATCGGATCCGCCAGATCACGATAAAGGAGCGTGTGATGCAGGATCATCGCCTGCGCGCCTTCCTGCGGAATAAGCGACGCGCCTCTCTCGCCCAGCATCCACAAACCCGGTGATACCTCTTGAGCGAGCTTCAGCGCAGCTGCTGCGCGCAGCAAACGTTCAGCAGCCCCCTTGCTCAGATCCGCTACTTGTGCCGCTTCACTCACATCGGTTGGAGCTTCGGCGAGCCGCTTTAGCAATCCGCTCTCGACCATGGCGAGAAGCGTCTGCGTGTATGTGAAACCTGCCACGAGAGCGAACAGTTCAGCCGCCTTTCGCCGCGCGAACGGACGCAAGAACCAATTCCTTGCGGCCCATTGCTGGAAGCGCGGGTTGCTCAGCACGCTGTTGCGCCAAGCGACCCAACGCTGCTTCCACAATGATGCTTGCTTGCCTTCGGAGCGAGACATAGGTGACTCCTTATGTCCATTTGATTGGACATCTGTTATGTAAAGGTCAAACACCTTTTGGGGAGCGAGGCTTGAACGCTGGGGTAGTCGTTATCGGTGCAGGCATGGGCGGTTTGGCCTGTGCAACGCTATTGGCTGCTCGCGGCGAACGCGTAACCGTCATCGAAAAAGACAGCTGGGTTGGCGGAAAAGCACGCCGAGTCTCACTCGATGGCGCGGAAATCGATGGCGGCCCGACGGTCTTCACTCTGCGTGACGTGTTCGATGGAATTTTTCGTGCCGCAGGTGCGGAGCTTGATGACTACGTCACCACTCGCCGCGCAGGAGTCCTCGCGCGCCACGCTTGGGATGACAGCGCCTATCTTGATCTTCATGCCGATCCGCAGCGCAGCGAAGAAGCGATCGGCGATTTCGCAGGCGCCGAGGCCGCAGCAGGATTTAGAGCCTTCCGTCAAGAAGCCCGCTCCATTTATGCCTCGCTTAATGACACAATGATGCGCGCGCCCAAGCCGGCTACGCCGCTGTCGCTGGTCTGGCGTATGGGGCTGAGCAATGTTGCCGGCTTCATGGGTACGCATCCTTACGTCAGCCTATGGAACGCGCTCGGCAAGCATTTTGGTGACCAACGCCTGCGTCAGCTGTTCGCGCGCTATTCGACATATTGCGGCTCATCGCCTTTCAATGCGCCTGCGACACTTATGCTGATCGCGCATGTCGAGGCTATGGGCGTGTGGTTGATCGACGGCGGGATGGCGGCGCTGGCGAAGGCGCTGCAGGATTTGAGCAAAAGCCAAGGTGCCACGTACCGGCTCGGAACGGCAGTCGAGCGGATAGATGTCACTGGTGGTCGCGCTTCTGGAGTTATCCTGGCAAATGGCGAACGCATCGCCGCAGACGCGGTGATCGCCAACGCTGATCCTGCAGCCATCGCGAGCGGACTTTTCGGCCAGAATGCTTCACGCGCAGTTTCACAATTTGGAACGAGCGAGCGCTCGCTCTCCGCCTTTGTCTGGTACGCCAAGGCGCGGGCTCAAAGCTTCCCGTTGGTGCGCCATAATGTGTTCTTTTCGCCGGATTACCCGCGCGAATTCCTCGATATCGCGGCAGGTACACCGCCGAGCGATCCAACCGCTTATGTATGCGCGCTGGACCGCGACCCAGGGCGGGGCGAAGCGCCCGGCCGCACAGAGCGTTTCCAGATAATCGTCAACGCACCCGCCAATGGCGACAACCACTGTTATACTCCCGAGGAGATCGACCAATGCACGAAAGCGATGATGCGCAGCCTGACACGTTGCGGGCTGAAGCTGGACGATCCGTTCACCCACGAAGTGGCGACGCCGAACACGTTCGAGAAGCTTTGGCCCTCAACCGGAGGAGCGCTTTATGGACGAGCCTCGCACGGATGGGCGGCATCCTTCCGCCGGCAGGGAACGCTTACGAAGATCCCTGGGCTTTATTGCGCGGGCGGCAGCACCCATCCGGGGGCGGGAGTGCCAATGGCGGCCTTGTCCGGGCAACTGGCAGCAGCGAGAGTGTTGCAAGACCTTGCTTCGATGCGGAAATCGCACCCGGTGGTTATGGGTGGTGGTATGTCGACGCCATCAGCGCAGACGGGAAGCACGGGCTGACCATCATTGCCTTCATCGGCAGCGTTTTCTCTCCTTATTATAAAAGTTCAGGGCGGCGTGAGCCGGAGAACCACTGTGCGCTCAATGTTGCGCTTTATGGGCCGCGGGCGCGCTGGGCCATGACAGAGCGGCAAAACGACGCGTTGTCCCGCGATCGTGACACGCTTATCCTTGGCCCCAGCAATGTGCGTTGGATGGACGATCACATGGAGATAGAAATCGCTGAGCGCGACAAGCGCTTATTCAATCCGTACCGCAGGCAGATACGCGGCACAGTGCGGGTCTATCCGCAAATGCTGAACTCAACCGCTTTCGCACTTGACCCGCAAGCCAAGCATATCTGGCATTGCATCTCGCCGCGCGCGCGCGTGGAAGTCGACATGCGCGAACCAGGGATAAATTGGCGCGGTGCGGGCTATCTGGATTCCAATTTTGGCAGCGAGTCGCTGGAAGAAGGGTTTCGCATTTGGCATTGGTCGCGGGCGCACATCGGTAAAGAAGCGATTGTTTGCTATGAAGGCATACGCCGCAACGGCAGCGGGTTTGCCAGTGCGCTGCGTTTTCGCGCGGACGGTACGCCGCAGGAGACTGAGCTGCCAATGGTTGCCCCGCTTCCAAATTCTGTGTGGCAGATTACTCGCAAAACGCGGTCTGATCGTGGCGACGCCAAGATTCTTACTACGTGGGAAGATACTCCGTTTTACGCACGTTCTACGCTGGCTTCTCGGTTGGACGGCGAGAAAGTTGTCGCTGTTCAGGAAAGCCTGGATATGGACCGGTTTGCTTCCGGAATTGTCCAATTCATGCTGCCCTATCGCATGCCCCGGTCGGACCGTTAATTTTCCGAGGATGAGTCCTTCTCCGCCGCTTCGCGTTCAGCGCGATCTTTCTTGAGTTCGCGATCGGTCGACCAGATCTGGTAGACACAAAATCCGATCACAAGGAAGAAAGTCATCCCGATCTCGATCAGCCCCATGTTGGGGACCACCAAGGCGCGCCACTGCTCCCACAAGCTATCGGCCATACCTATTTCGCTCCCTGGATATGCGCTTCTGCGAATTGCGCGATCACTGCTGCGGCGCGCTGAGGCGCTTCCTCATGCGCAATGTGCCCTAGATTTTCCCAAACGTCCAATCGCGCATTTGGCAGCTTGGCCGCCGCGCCTTCGACTGAACCCAAAGGCACTGCTTGATCACTGCGCCCGTGCACCAGAAGCACTGGGTTGCTGATGCCAGACAACCCCTTGGAAAAGGTGTTCAAATCCCAGTGCGCCATCATCGCAAGCGCGCCCCGCGCGTGGTGCGAATTGGCGAACAGCTTCGCATAGCACGCCAGCGATGTCGGATCGGTCTGAGAGCCAGTTGATCGCTGGAGGAAACGCTTGGGATCACCGGCAAATCTGGAAACGCCCGCGAACACCTTTGGCACAAATGGGTTGAGCAGCAGCAATCTTGCAAGGCCCGGGAATATCTGTGCTGCCGCACCCGGGAAAGGCGTAAGTGCAGGGCTGAACCCAATGACTGGTGTACTCTCGTTCACTACACCTGTTCGCGCCAATTCGAGCGCGATCGCCGCACCGGCGGAATGCCCAACCAGTCCAGCCGGCTTTGCATCAAGCGTATCGATTAGAGCCGCGAGCGAGCGCACCATTCCTGCCAGGCTGGCTCTGCTGCTCACCGGTTCGCCGCCAGTGAAGCCATGTAGAGGCAAGTCGGGGGCAACTACGGTGTAGTGGGAGGCCAACCGCGGTATGATAGCATGCCAGCTGTGTGTAGAACCTCCAGTCCCATGCAGCAGAAGCAGAACTGGCCCCTCACCCATTTGCTGGACATGGAAACGCAGACCGTCAGCATAAATGAAACGGCTATGCTCGCGATTTGGCCAGCTTCGTCCCTCACGCTCCCAGTTGAGCGCACTCATCGTACGAGCTGCGGGCCAGGCTGCGCGGCATTGACCGCACGCTCAAGCGCGGCCGCATCCGCCGTGGGAAGCGGTAGATAACGCGCCTGCATGGCTTGTGCGAGCTCCGCTGCTTCAGCGCGCGGGCGAGGTGAAATATCGATCACGATGCTGTCGATGCCGCGTAGGGCCAATGCCCGTGCAGCTGCGTGCGCGTTTTCCTTTGCTTGCGCGCGACCAGGTGTGCCATCTGCGGCAATATTGGCGCTGCCATCAGTCAAGCACACGAGGAACGGCGTACGCCCGCGTGAGGAAATTGCTTCAGCCATTTGTAGCCCAAGCTGTAATCCCGACGCGAGCGGTGTTCCGCCACCTCCTGGCAATTCGGACAAAGCTCTGCGCGCCCTGGTAAGCGAGCGCGTTGGCGGCAACAGCATTTCCGCACCCTCACCGCGAAACGCGATCAGCGCGACCTCACTGCGTTTGACATAGGCTTGCGCGAGAATACGCTCGACCGCCCCCTTGGCCTCTGCAAGCCGCGCAACGGCGGCAGAGCCCGATGCATCAACGCAAAAGATTGTGACAGAGCCCGCGCGTTCTTCAAATCGCCGGATCCGCAGGTCGTCCTTCTCGACAAACAGCGCTGTTGGGGAGTCATCCCCAAGTTCATGCCGCCGCAACGGCTGCCATGGTGCTGCTGCACGCAGGCTGTCGATCAGCGCCAACCGTGCCCCGCCACGCGGGATACCGGGCCGTGCGCCCAGCGGTTTGCCGCGCAGCTTGGACTTACTGCGTTTGCCGCTTGTGCCGCCTCCAGCGCTGCGCCGTAATTTGCCCGCTGCGATTTTCGCCAAAACATCCGGCGGGATCGATGCGAGCGCGGCTTCGATCAGCATTTCTTCAGGCGGTAGCTCGCTCGGCTGCTCTCGGTCGTTGTTACCCGGATCATCGGCTCTATCTGGCGGCGGGGCAGGCTCACTTTCCTGAAGCTGCTCCTGCGGCAATTGCGTTGCGCGCGGGGCTAGTACCAATGACACTGCCGCGCTCAAATCTTCATGTCGCACTTTCTTGCGGCGATGGAGCGCAGCATGCGCTCGCGCCGCTGTCAGCGCAAACAGCAGTGGACGCACAGAACCGATCCCCAGCGCGACAGACACTGCTGCCAGCGCTGCCAGCTGTTCATCTTCCAATTCAGCAACATGACTAATCGAAAGCGGTTTGGGCACGATCTTGTCATGATCCAACGAGGCTGCGCGCGACAAATCGCACTTGAACGCCACCCGATCCAGCAAGGCATCAGCTGGCCCTTCATCGGATTCGCGGCCATCATCAAGCGCCACCAGCGCGATGTCCTTGTCATCAAGCGTTTGCGCCAATCGCCCGGCGGTCGCCTCTCGAAGCCGCTCAGCCATCGGCACCACTACCACGCCACCGCGCACCTCGCTGAGCAATCCAGCGCGTTCTACCGCTCTGCCCTCGGCTAAGCTTGCAGCGATATCCACACCGCCGAGCAGGCCTTCATCGTCGATATTGGCTGGCAAACGCCGCGAAGGCGACGTTTCGGGCAATGCAACTTTCAGATAGCCAAGCACCAAGTCGCGCGCCGGCCCTCCCCCCCGCAAGCAAATCCCGCCAAGCTTTTGAGGAGCGATTGCCAGCAGGCGAACTGCGAGCAGCGCGTCGGCCAAGGGGTCGAGATCGGACTCCGGCGCGGGCGCGCCGCGCGTCATCCGAACAGCTCTGCCACCGCGCGTTCGATGCGAACTGTCGAACCTGTTTCATCGAGCACATCGCGGCGCAAGCGGTGCCGCAGCGCCAATGGGGCAACTTCAAGCATATGCTCGCGTTTGACCTTGCGCGCGCCGCTCAGCGCAGCAAAAGCGCGGGTGGCCCGCATCAACGTCAGTTCTCCGCGCAAGCCGTCAACGCCGACCATCATGCAAAGATGAGCCGCATCGGCGAGCACATCATCCGGCACATCTATTGTCTGCACGCGCTTTTGCCCGCGCGCGATCTGCTTGATGATCTTGTCGTCTTCGGCTTGCCATGCTTTGGCAAAGCCTTCAGGATCGCGTTCCTGCGCGCCGCAGCGTCGCATGATCTCGACGCGTTCCTCGATTTCGCTGGGCGTGCGTACGTCAACGGAAAGTCCGAAGCGATCAAGCAGTTGCGGGCGCAATTCGCCTTCTTCCGGGTTTCCGCTTCCGATCAACACGAACCTGGCGCGGTGGCGCACGGACAGCCCTTCGCGCTCGACCACATTCTCACCTGACGCCGCCACATCGAGCAGCAGATCAACGAGATGGTCCTCAAGCAGATTGATCTCGTCAATATAAAGGAAACCGCGATGCGCCTTGGCCAGCAGGCCCGGCTCGAACGCTTTTTCACCCTTGCGCAGCGCTTTCTCCAAGTCGAGCGAGCCCACAACCCGGTCTTCAGTCGCACCCAAGGGCAGATCAACGAAAGGCAAAGGTCGTTTTACTTTGCGCTTCGATGTGCAGGGATCGGGGCAAGTGCCGGCTTGATCAGGTGTACAGCCGTACCGGCATCCCTCCACCACCAGCATCGGCGGAAGCAGCGCAGCCAGCGCGCGGCTGGCCGTCGATTTGCCCGTGCCGCGATCACCGAAAACCATTACGCCGCCGATCGTAGGATCGACCGAAGCAATCAGCAGCGCGAGCTTCATCTCGCTCTGACCGACAATCGCTGAGAAAGGAAAACGCGCCATGTGTCCACAAGTCTGGACAAATTCCCGCTTCAGGACAAGTAATTAGTGCTCAATCGTGTTTTGCGCGGTTTGCGAATAGGCGTTTGCGTAGCATGCGCATCCCGATCCAGATGCCGGCGACGACCGGGATCACCAGGGCAGCCAGCACCCAGTTCTTCTCCAAGCCGTATCGATCAAGCGGCAGGCCACCAAGCAAATAACCGACCAATCCGATCAGGTAATAGCTCAGCGCCACGACCGAGAAACCTTCAACCAACTGCTGCAGCCTGACTTGCATCCGCGTGCTCTGATCCATCGAGTGGAGCAGTTGCGCATTCTGGTTCTCAATCCGCGTCTCGATCCTTGCGCGCAAGAGAGATGCCAATTGCGCAGCGCGAAGAGCCAATTGGCGAACCCGCGCTGTGGTGGCTTTGCACGTGTTCATCGCGGGGAAAAATCGCCGCTGGGTAAAGTCCGCCAGCGAAGCATAACCGGGAATGGGACGCAGATCGACTTGTACCAACCGGTCTTTGACCAATTGTGCGTATGCGCGGGTTGCGTCCATCCGGAATGAAATAGAGGTTTCAATTGCCGCTAGCTCCAAAGAGAGCTTGGACAAAATATCCATCAGCTGGTCATCGGTTTCGTCGCGATTATCGATTCGCGCTGCGAGATCGCGCAAACGCGCCTCGGCTTCATCAAGCTTTGGCCAGCATTCGCGCGCAATTGGAAGTCCTAGAAGTGCGCGATTGCGATAATTGCCTAGTTCCTGCAAGCGCTGGACCTGGCGTGTGATGTCAGCAGGGTCCGCGCCATTGGCGGCAACCAACAAACGCCCGAAGCCATCGTCCTGAATACGAAAGTCCGACCACATGCGGATCTGACCGCCCAAATGACAGGAAACAAGCTCCGCACGCTCCAGATCGACTTTCGGTAAAACTGCTTCGACATGCTGATCGCTTCCTGCAACCCAGATGCGCGTGCAACGTACAATCTGACCCGGTAGCTGGCTTACCCAATCGAGCGCTGCTGCCAGTTCGGAATGTGATAGTGGATCCAGAAACGCCTGCGCATGAGAATTCGCCGCGAACAGAGAGAGGCTAGTTCCTTCGCTGTGCCGCTCCCATACGAATTTCACATGTTCGCCCAGCCGGCCCGCTCGATAGGCCGGATTGCCAACCGGATCGTCAGACTTGGCTTTGGCTTCGATCACAGAAAGCTCTGCTGCGCGTTCATCATCGTCAACGATCAAGACCCATTGGACGATCACACAAGGCACCTCAAGCACCGGCCAGCGACGCAGATGCATCTCGCCTACAGCTTTCTTGCGCAGTTCATGATCACGCATAGATGTCCTTTCTCGCTAACCGAATGCTCTCGCCAGTCGCAGGTTAGCCTGACGGTACTCTCCCAAAACACTTATTTTGAGCCTGCATGCCTCGGGAAACCTTCACATGTTGAAACCTTGCAAGGGGTTGCTGGGTTCCCGTACAATTGGTTTGACCCATCCTACAACAACTTCTGCTCATACTTCGATGGGTCAGCGCACAAAAATTTTGCCAGTAACCGTCTGGCCCGCGTCACGGATGTGCGAACATCTCCCATGTCATTTGCCATCGACGACAATAAAATGGAATATGACTACTTCGGTAAGATATTCCAGTAACACACCCCGACACCAGTTCTATAAGTTGGCCTATCTCGTAGGGTCGAAAAATTCAACATCTCTACAATGCCCATCAAAATTCGTGATGAAATCTCCGTAAGAGCTAGAGTAGTGTAATGTCTTAGTGTTATTTGAAATAATGACGCTAACTTTTTCATATTGATTATTATCTTCAAACTGAATGAGATAAATACTTTCCCAAATGGATTCCGGTTCTTTATCTTTATCGATGATTAGGTTCTTTATTGTTCTGGAGCCAAAACCTAAATCCGTTATGTCCCCCAGCATTAGCATATGAACATACGCTCCATCACCCAGCAAAGTGTCGAAGCGGCTTACAGCAATGCCAAATACCGCACCCTCTGCCCTCTCGACCTCGTTACCTTCTACATCGGTTACCCTCTTAGTGCCCCTGCAGACCTGATGGAGTTGATATTCAGCAGTAGTCAAATTGAGATAGAGTAAACTCAAGCCTATCACCAAAAAAAAGCAAAAAACAAACCTTTCGGTTTAAACTTTCTCATGATAATAAATCCCTTTTATCGAAAAGAATCAATCAATAGGCAAATATCAATTTTAAAAACGTCAGATATTTATTTTGAGAATATGTAGATAATAAAGATAGATATCAGTACGCCTACCTAATTGTTACATGGCAAGAGCCGATGAGCTGATACGGTGCTACTGACCTACATTTTATTGATCTCACTACGGACTCTCACTTGTTTTATTCTGATGGTGCTGGAGGCTGCTGAATCTAACTACACCGCCATTCATCCAACGCTGAAGGTCCAAATGCTCCTGTTCAGTATAAGGCGGCTCATGAAAGGCGGACCCGTCCTTTGTATATACTTTAACCACGGGTCGGCTCCTTATCGTTATCTTTGTTGAGGGCGGGAACAGGTTTGCGTGGATGTCGCAGGCTACTAAAAGCCACCACCCCTCCGTTAGAGCGGCGCGCGCCCTCGAGGATCTCCTCTTCCGTGTAGGGCGGCTCCTTGTACGGATTGCCCTTGGCAGTGTATTTAGTCACCATGTGTGCTCCAATGCATTGCATCGAAAGCTCACGCGAAACGGATATTGCCGGATAAGCCCTAGTGGTTGCTGCCCGGCCACATCCCCTTTTCGGGTGACCACCTTGCCCGGGCTGGGCAGGTTGGCGAGGACTTCATATCCTACTCTTGATGCTTGCAACTATATAGCATTAATGTCGTAATATAGCAAATTGCTACGGAGTTGGGTTGTGAGCTCAAAGCTAAAAAGCAGGTTCCGCAATTTGGTTTGTGGGTGCGTCGCATCCATAGCAGCAACCCTTTTGCTTTGGGTGGCCATGGCTTTTTATTTCTATGAGGAAATATATTATTCTTGCGAAGTGCAGCCGGAAGGTAGCGCTGACCCAGATCCGCTAATACCACTTAATTTTGCAATCGAGTTTACGTACATGAACCCACACCGGCCTTGGGAAAAAGAGGTGTGGTACGTGGACAATGACATAGCAGGTATCGCTGGGCATCGCGGCCATTGGCTTGAATCTGCATTATCAGATCGCACAAAGTTCTATGGCCGGCACACCAAAGGTTACAACGAACTGACCGGTAAACCTGGCAATGACGAAATTATCTTTAATCGTCTAACCGGAGAGCTAACAATCTTTGAACCGGACGATTTTCTCGATCTAAGTGTCAAGGCGCGATGCTCTGAGATAGAAGGCGCTCATTAGTCAAGGACAGCGCAAATCGACTGAAGACCACGTAGGCGCCATGCTCGCCGAAGCTACCCGCCTGCACAAAGAAGCGCTCACTTACCTAGATAAGCCGAAGGCTGATCCCCTGCCGCAGCTACGCGAAGCAGAAAGGCTCTTGAACGAAGCCGAGATACTCGCCGCAGACGCCGCTTCCTACGTAGACGCAAATAAGATGGATACTGCCTTGGCCGAACTACACCGCCAACAGGGTGCAGTCAGGGCTATGATAGTCCGATTGGAGGCCGCCAAGGGCCGGCCGCACGGTTGGTCGGGTATTTAGTGCCGATTGTGGTTTTGGTATTGATGGCTATCGTAGCTGCATGATCCGAGATTCTTATTACTCCGCTCCAGTCGGAGCTTTTTTAACGTCAAGCAATGATGCTGTTCTTGGTGAGCTAACACGTGCGCATCATCACGCTCTTGAGCACCAGCAGAGAGACGCATGGCTAGCCCAGATAGATTTTCTGAAAGACCAGTTGGCTGGCGTTTACGAAGGACACCTCTTCCTAGAATTTTCGATACCGCGCATGGGAAAGCGAGCAGACGCAGTCCTGCTCTTGAATGGCCTAGTTTACGTTGTTGAATTCAAGGTGCACGCTGTCGCGTATGACCGCTATGCGATAGACCAAGTCCACGATTATGCTCTCGACCTAAAAAACTTCCATCTTGGCAGCCACAGTCTTCCGATTGTTCCTATCCTATGCGCCACAGATGCGACCGATAGGCCCTTAAGCGACCTTATTTGGGCCGATGATGGCGTTTGCCAACCAGTGCTCGTGGGCAAAAGGGGATTGGATCGGGCGCTCGATATCAAGCCAGAGAACTTTTATGCCGCCGATGTGGACGTGAATTGGTGGCGGACGGCAGGCTATAGACCCACTCCAACAATTATCGAAGCTGCTGAGGCTTTATATCGAAGCCACGCAGTCGAAGAAATATCGAGGTCAGACGCGGGTGCAAAGAACCTTCAAAGCACCTCAGACAAGATTGCCGAAATCATCGATCAATCGAAACGGTCATCAAACAAATCCATTTGTTTTATCACTGGCGTGCCCGGCGCGGGTAAGACGCTAGCTGGATTGAATATCGCAGCGAAACGCGCCGAGGGTCACGAAGAGGAGCATGCCGTTTTCCTGTCTGGCAATGGCCCCTTGGTTGATGTTTTGCGCGAAGCGCTAGCCCGAGATCAGGTAGCCAGAGAGTGCGTTAGGAAGTCCGACGCACTTCGTTCGGTTCGCCGCTTTGTCCAAAATATCCATCACTTCCGAGATCACTACCTCAGCAGCAATGAGAAGCCGTTTGAAAAAGTTGTTGTCTTCGATGAAGCGCAACGCGCATGGACTAAAGAACAGGCATCCAAGTTTATGCAAACCAAGCGAGGGCATGCCGACTTCGCGATGTCTGAACCCGAATTTCTCATCAGTGTCATGGACCGGCATACTGATTGGTGCACGATCATTTGTTTGATTGGCGGAGGGCAGGAAATAAATACCGGCGAAGCGGGGCTATCAGAATGGCTTAGTGCTTTGCGCGAGCGCTTTCCCGACTGGAATGTTCACGCATCCTCTTTGCTCGAAGATCGCCACTATACCGTCGATGACGAAGCGTCACGGTTGCTTCAGTCCCCAACGATCGAAAAACACCCAGAACTACACCTTTCTGTTTCGATGCGGTCATTCCGTGCCGAGAAACTCTCGGCTTTTGTCGGGCACTTTCTGGATGGCGATGCGGATCAGGCCCGGACTGCGCTCTCAGATTTGAATGACCGATATCCCATAGCGGTGACTAGAAATCTTGAAGTCGCGCGCAATTGGCTAAGGAATCATGCTCGAGGCACTGAACGTTTTGGGCTGATTGCATCATCGGGAGGCTATCGCCTAAGGCCGGAAGGCATCCACGTTAAGGCCAAAATTGACCCTGCGAGTTGGTTCTTGAATGATCGTTTCGACGTTCGCTCTTCTTACTACGTTGAGGAGGTAGCCACCCAATTCGATGTGCAGGGCTTAGAACTAGATTGGGCCGGCGTCTGTTGGGATGCCGATTTGAGGCGGGCGAACGGTCAATGGGCGCACTATTCCTTCAAAGGAACGAAGTGGCAAAACGTAAATGACGCTACAAAGCAGGTTTATCTCCTGAACGCTTACCGGGTTCTCTTGACGCGAGCACGCCAAGGCATCGTTATCTTTGTGCCAAATGGGGAATTGCGGGACCATACGAGGCCACCATCGTTTTACGATGGAGTATACGATTACATGCTAGCTTGCGGCATCAGCCCAGCCTGACCCTTTTTATATCTTTCCCACGAGGTGCCGAGCAATGGGAATGTCGGCTGGCGCCAGTTGATAACCGGTCAAGTCAGCCACATTCACCCACTCGGCTCTGTCATGAACAGTGAGCGTCAAGTCCTCTGATTCCAGTCTTACCTCTACAGCGATCAACTCAATGTGCCGGTGGACAGATCTAGTCAGTTCAGCTCCCGGAATGGCTATAACGGACAACTCCTCAGCCAATTCCCGAACAATGCACTGTTGGGCTGTTTCAGCACTGTCTAGTTTACCGCCCGGGAATTCCCAGAACCCCGCGAGCTTCTCTCCGGACGCTCGTCTTGCAATCAAAACCTTGCCATCCTTGATTGCAACGGCCGCAGCAACCTTGATTGTTTGGTGCACAACCACCTCGAACTAATCCTCATCCTCGGTTTCAGCAAACCTATGGACGCGTTCCGCAAGGGTCTCGTCGTTCTTCATCCAGTATGTCCAGCCGTTCGCTTGTTTCCATTTATACCCGTCGCGGTGGAGCAGCACGAGGGCGGCCCGGCTTACGCTCATAACTTCGCCTTCAAACTCAATCTTTTTATCGGCGACCACGGTGGCAGTTATACTATCATCTCTGGCGTAAGTTAGAACGTCACCGACGTTCACGTGAGCATCTGCAAAGCTATAGCTTTTCCGCTTAGCCACGGAGCGCTCGAGGGCTTCAATGCCCTCCTGATCCGCTGCTACATCCTCTTTGGGCGTTACGTCTCTGCCGCCAGTAAGTTTTAGGGCTGCGATGACCCGCTGGGCCTCTATCTCGAAGAATTCTCGGTTGCTGCGAACTCGCACGTCGGCAAATGCCATATGGACTAAGCGTTCAGCCTGAACTTCATCATTCACCTCAATTGCAAATTCGCAACGAAATGGGAGAGGCACGCTGGTGTTGTCGAGTTGGCGGAGCCGCTGCTCCAGATCAACTGTTCTTCCAACTTTCACGTAGCCTTCGAAGGCTGGATTACTGAGCACATAAACAATCGGCATACGGACCCAAATACATTTTTTGACGTTATTCCAACGCCTGCTTCTCAGCTTGTTTAAACATGGCTAGCGCAGAGACGTACAAGCCTCTCCTAATTATTCACCGCAGCTTTCATTCTCGCGCCTCGAGCTTTGAGAAAGCCCATCGTTCTCTCAGCGTATGCACGGTATTCATCACCACTAACAGGAAAAGGTGTTCTTTGGAAATTGTCGAAGGCCAGCAGAAATTTTACTTCGCTCGCATCTTGGCTGACCAAATCTTGCAGGTGAAAGAACTCAGTGTAATCTCGAAAGCTTCGGAAAATTTCGAAAAAATACCCGTAACGTTGCAGCACTTCCGACAGGGGGCTTTCTTGTTGAGCATAGTGGCGGCGGATGCATTCGAGCGTTAGGTCAAATCTGTCACCAATTTTACGATTGCATCCTCTGGCACCGTTGATTGTCATCTTATTATCAATCCGGTTTCCTGGAAAAACTATGAACCCGCCAATCCTATAGGCTTGGCTCTGAACCTCTTTCGGTAGACTCTTTGGAACCTGCTCAAGAACAGCTGCCATACGTTTAATGTTAAGATATGAAGGCATCATGCTATCGCTAGACAGATAAAATTCACCAATGCTGGATTGGTGAAAGAGGTAACCCTTTGCCTTTGATATCTTTAATTCGAAACTGGCACCGTCAGGAAGTGGCTTGCTCCAAAGGCGCCTATGGTATTCTCTCAGTGTCGAACTGAATTTGTCAGGATCTTTGCCTGGCGGAGTATCTGAGCGGACGTCAAAGCTAATGTCTATCATCGACCTAAAAATCTCTCTCCAGCCAGAAGCGCGCGATCAACGGTAGCGCTTATACCCCTTCCACTTTGCGTCCTCGGGGAAATCCCAATCAAAACCCCCAACGCGATTACTCCGCATGCTATAGTAGAGCATGCCGTTGCCAAACATCCTCTCCGGTAAAACAACCCGTTGCAAGGCCAAATGCAAAGCGAGGGGTGACCGATGCCGCAACCCAGCCGCCTACGGCATGACCACGTGCAGGTACCACGGGGCTAGAAAGCCAGAGACGATCAGGAAGGGTGCAAGCCATCCGCAGTATAGACATGGACAAGAAACGCTCGCGGCTAAGGCCGAAAGAAGCAAGGTACTTGCAGAACTGCGAGAAATTGAGGCACTATCATTCGCATACGGGCTAGTGCCCGCAGGGACGCCGCGATGGCGGGGTAGGAAGCCAAAGTGTAGGTGAGGGTGATTTGAGGCGATTTATAATTGCAATATTTTTGAGCCTAATTTTGTCTGCCTGCGGGCAAACCACACAGGAAGAGTGTCGCGCAGACAGTGCTCGCGAAGCGGCCACACCTGAGGCCTTGGAGGTTCTGGTCACAGAGTGTGTGAGAAAGTACCCAGCTGTACAGCTCTCCGATGGGACATTTTTGTTAAACGTACCGGATTTGGGTCATAGCGTAGAGGTATCCGGAGCCACCCCAACTGATGAAGATCGCGAGATGATTGCCGCGCTGATTGAGGAAAAGCGGACACGCGACGCAGAGATGGCCAGGGAGAGGTTTGAGATGGCCAGGGAGAGGTTTCAGCGTATATCCGAAGCTAACAGTCAACTGAGGATTATCGATCTCGGGATAACATGTCAGTCATATTGCGTTGGCCATAATGCTCATTTTACAATTGAAAACGGTTCAAACAGCCAGATTGAGCAAGTGGCAATACAGTATGAGCTCGGAGCAAATGTAAGCTGCCAAGGAAATTACAGCAAAAGGGTTGTGCAAAACATAACCATACCTCCAGGGGAGATAGGTAGCGCCGAGTTTGAACTTCCTTATATGGATTACCAAGGGCGACGGCATTGCATTAAATTGGATGTTACTGAAGTTTGGTAGGCCCTAAAGCATTGAGCATGGTGAACGATCCCAGAGATCACCCTCCGGACATCGAACGAGCAAAATAGTAAGTAAGAGGAAGCGTGGGTCCCATTTCTGAGATTTGGGGGGTACCCCCTTTCAATTATTACCCTGTCAGATCTTTAAGGGGGTGGGGGTGTCGATTCAATAAGCAGACCGGACGGTGGCTGGTTGCGCTATCGATAAATCTTTTAGGGAACGGTTTTGGTAACCAGCGCCCATTTCACCAAAAAGACCATATAAAACAATAAGAAATGGCGGAGAGACAGGGATTCGAACCCTGGGTACTCGTGAAAGCACAACGGTTTTCGAGACCGCCCCGTTCGACCACTCCGGCATCTCTCCGCATTCTTGTCTGCACGCGGTTGACGCGGACGAGCCGCGCGTAAAGCGTCGTCATATCCAGCCTGCGACAAGAAGCGCGCCAGTTAGCTGACCCCCCTGCCCTTGCCAAGCACAAATTCGCCGCAAAACTGGGGACGGTTTGCCGATGCGCCCTTGTCTCCCGCGACCTATCACCCATATCCTCGGTCATTATGGAGAGAGCTGTGTTCTTTTCCAGCCAAGCTGGACGTACCATCGAGGCCCCGCGTCACGTCAAGTCGCGCTTCGGGATTGGCGATGTTGTGCGCCACCGGATGTTCGATTTTCGCGGTGTGATCTTCGATGTTGATCCGGTCTTTGCCAATAGCGAAGAATGGTACCAGGCTATCCCTGAGGACATCCGCCCAAGCCGCGAGCAACCATTTTATCACTTGCTGGCTGAGAATAACGACAGTTCCTACGTCGCCTATGTCAGCCAGCAGAACCTGCTTACCGATGCAAGCAGCGGACCGATTGATCATCCGCAAATCGCGCAATTGTTCGAACAGTTCGACGGCAAACGGTATCGCATGCGCCGAGCGCTGACCCACTAATGCGTCTAGCCACGGTCAACGGCGCATTTGACATTAGTATCACACATACCTGCTAGAACGTCCGGCATGGACAGAATGACCATGATATCAGCTGTCGACGAGCCTGCCCTTTAGTCCTTGAGTTTCCAGCCGGAACGCAAGACCAGATAAACGATGATGGCAAGAGCAAGGTTTAGTACCCCAAGCGCAACCGCCGCCTGAACAACCGCGTCGGCACCCTCGCCGATATCGCTTTCTCCTAAGAAGCCGTAGCGGAAGCCAGAGATCACATAGAAGAACGGGTTTGCCCGGCTGACAGCCTGAAACGCCGGCGCAAGGTTGTCGATTACATAGAATGTACCGGAAAGCAGCGAGAGGGGTGCAACTACGAAATTGGTAATGGCCGCGTTGTGATCAAACTTTTCCGACCAGATCGACGTTGCCAATCCCATGAGCGACAGCATGATCGCGCCCATCAGGCCAAACCATATCACGGCCCATACATGCGCTATGGACAGCGAAACTCCCGGCCACAGCGCCATCGCCAGCGCAACCGTGCTGCCCACCATCACCGCGCGGGTCGCAGCTGCGCCGATAATACCTGCCATCAGCTCTCCATGCGAAAGCGGCGGCATGAGCAAATCCATGATTGTTCCCTGGATCTTGCCAGCGAGCAGCGAGAAGGACGAGTTTGCAAAAGCATTTTGCATCATGCCCATCATGATCAAGCCTGGCGCGACAAAGCTGGCGAATGGCGCGCCCAGCACTTCGCGTCCGCCACGCCCTAAAGCGACCGTGAAGATGATCAAGAACAGCAGTGTCGTGACGGCCGGGCCCCAAATTGTCTGCGTGTGCACCTTGAGAAACCGCCGAACCTCCTTAATATAGAGACTCCACAAGCCGACGCGGTTGACGCCGGAGATTACCGGCACGCCGCGCGGCGTAAAACGGGTCCCTTCGCCCGAATTTGTCTTGTCGAGGGGTGCCTCCGATTTCGGACGGGCAGGAGGTGCTTGATCGGCCATGCAGGCGCGCCTAGTGCGATGGAGCGGCTGTGACAAGTCACACAGTAAGATTCGTTGTGCTGTTTGCTGATCGAAAACGGGCAACCAGCGCGGGACACAGGAACTGGAATTTAGATGAGTTGGACTGACGAGCGTATCGCTACGCTAAAGAAAATGTGGGAAGGCGGATCAACCGCTAGCCAGATCGCTGAAGAGCTTGGGGGAGTGAGCCGTAATGCCGTAATCGGCAAGGCGCATCGGTTAGGTCTGAAATCACGCCCTTCCCCGGTGAAAGCAGGCGAGAAGAAGAAGAAAGCTCCGGCTAAGAAGCCCGTGCCAAAGACCGCCATCAAGAAGACCGCGGCCAAGCCAGTAGCAAAACCGACAGAAAAGCCGGCTGACAAGCCGGTAACTGCACAGGCATCGGGTGCGAGTATCCCGTCGCAACCAATTCCTAACAAGACGCCTGATCTGCCTAAGATCGTATCAGTCGGCCCTGGTGGCTTCTTGCGTCAGGGGCCGGGCGATCAGCAAGCGCCGATCCCGCCTGCTCCGCCGCGTCGATTGGTGCCCGCGAAACCGAGCCCGGCAATCGCGGACAAAACGAGCTTGCTCGATCTGACCGAGAAGGTTTGCCGCTGGCCTATGGGTCACCCTGGTGAGCCTGACTTCCACTTCTGCGGCGAAACAGTGAACCCGGGATATCCCTATTGCGTTGAGCATTGCGGGCGCGCCTATCAGGCACAGCTGCCGCGCGGCGCGCGCAGACCCCCTCCACCGCTTCCCTTCGGTGGCCCCCGCGTAAGGTAGGTCGGGCGCGCTGAGCAAAGACTTTCGAGGCCCGGTTGTCCCTGTGGATCGCCGGGCCTTTTCAAATCTCACGGAGCATTCGCATGGCCATTACCCCTTACGACGCCTTCGTCCAAAGCTGTCAGCAGATTTTGAGTGGGCTCTCAGGCTTGATCGCCAAAGGCGAGGCGCATGTGAAGGAGAATGGGCTTTCGGATAACGACCTGATCGGCGCGAAGCTTGCAGAGACGATATGGACACTGCCGCGGCATGTCCGCGCATGCTCGATGCATTCAGCCTGCACCTTTGACCAAATGCCAACGGGCGAATTTACGGCAGATTTCACGATCGTACCGGATAGTTGGCAGTCATACGCGCAATGATTGCGGATGCGCAAAGCAAGCTGGCAGCGTTCTGAGCACACGCTTCTCTTAAGCAATCGAGTATGACAGCAGCCCTCTAGCAGGCTCCGAGCAAACCGACACGCTTAGCCGGGTGACTCTAATCTACGACTTTTGACCTTCAGCGCTGTCTAGGGCGGGCGAACCAGATCGTGTGCCGCGGGCCCTTATTGTTAGGCCGGGCGCGGAAGAAGCGTTCTTCAACATCAAATCCGGCATCGCGCAGTTTTCTGGTGAAGCGGTGGTCTGATGCTGCAGACCATATCGCGAGTATGCCACCCGGCTTTAGGGCATCCCGCGATTTTCCCAGCCCCGTGGGTGAATAGAGGCGGTTGTTTTCCTCGCGGACAATACCATCGGGTCCGTTATCGACATCGAGAAGAATGGCATCGAATTTGTCGCAAGTGCCGTCATTTGCATCGTCGATCAGGGCCGCGACATCGCAAATCTTCAGGTCCATTCGCGGATCTTCCAGACAGCCACCCGTCAGTTCTGCCATCGGACCCTGCGCCCATTCGACAATTTCCGGTACAAGTTCTGCTACGACCGCCTGACCGTTGGAGCCCATGCGCGCCAGCGCGGCCCGCAAGGTGAAACCCATGCCGTAGCCGCCTATCAATATTCGCGGCGCGTCATTCCCAACGCGCTCCATGGTCTGCACTGCCAGCTGCTCTTCGCTGAACTGCATACGCGTGCCCATCAGCTCGTTCCGCCCGAGCATGATGATGAAATCGCGGCCATGGCTAACGAGCGACAGCTCGTCGCCATCGGGTATCTGCGCTGTGGCCAGGGTCTCACGCGGAAGCATCAGGCTGAATACCCCCGCTTTTTGAGATTGTGACCAACCTTAACGATCGAATCGAGCGCTGGGATCGATCCGCCGCCCAGTTCAGTCAGCGAATACTCAACCGATGGCGGCGAGGTGTCGCAAACCTTGCGAGTGATGACGCCTCGCTGCTCAAGCTCGCGCAGCCGTGCCGGCAACACCTTGCCGCTGACAGGGGAAATAACATCCATCAATTCGCTGAAGCGGCGTGGCCCGGCCCGCAGGCACCACACCACATTGGGTGCCCATGTACCGGCAATAACCGCCATGCATTCGGTTAACGCGCAAGGTTCGGGCGGCTTTGGGCTGTGATTTATGCGACGCTTGAGCATGATCTTCCAATCGACGTGTTTCGCGAGGTTACCCATGGGTAACCTAGAAATCCAGTTACCAATAGAAAGTAGGTGGCATTGGGAAAGTGAGAGTAATAGCTGGGCGGCGTCTTGATTGCGTTTTATGCCATATCAATCACATTTATCGGCCCACGTTTCGGCATGGGCAATGCGATCTTCTTCGTCTTGCTTGGCCAGATCATCAGCGCAGTCATCATCGATCATTTCGGCCTGATGGGCGTACCAGTTGCACGAATTGATCTAATAGGCATCGCGGGAATCACGCTGATGGTTGTCTGGGTGCTACTCGCCAGAAGGTAGCCGGCAGACCTGCTCAAAAAAGAAGGCCCGCCATGATCTCTCCGGCGGGCCTCATCATTTCAATTGAAAAGAGCTTAGTCTTTAAGGAAGTCCGGCACGTGGGCAGAGCCGTCATCGCCGCCGCCCTTGTGGCCATCATCACGGCCACCGCGACGACCGCCACCACGGCCACGACCGCCGCCGCGATCATTCCTCGGACCACGGCGATCGCCACGATCACCGCGAGGCTTGCTTTCGCGTGGAGGACGTGTGTCTTCCAGCTCTTCACCGGTTTCCTGGTCGACGACACGCATCGACAAGCGAACCTTGCCACGCTGGTCGATCTCGAGGACCTTGACCTTTACTTCCTGGCCTTCTGAAACAACGTCAGTTGGCTTCTCGACGCGCTCGTTCTTCATTTCGCTGACATGGACGAGACCGTCCTTGCCACCCATGAAGTTCACGAATGCACCGAAGTCAACGATGTTGACGACCTTGCCGGTGTAGATCTTGCCGACTTCAGCCTCTTCAACGATGCCTTCGATCCACTTGCGCGCGGCTTCGATTTCATCGGCATTTGAAGAGCTGATCTTGATCACGCCTTCATCGTCGATGTCGACCTTTGCGCCGGTTTCAGCAACGATTTCACGGATAACCTTGCCGCCCGTGCCGATAATGTCACGGATCTTCGACTTGTCGATCTGCATGGTTTCGATGCGCGGAGCGTGCTTGGAAACGCCTGTACGCGCTGAGCCAAGAGCTTTCGCCATTTCACCAAGGATGTGCGTGCGGCCGGCTTTCGCCTGCTCCAGCGCCTTGGCCATGATTTCCTGCGTGATGCCGGCAACCTTGATGTCCATCTGCATGGTGGTGATACCTGCTTCTGAACCGGCAACCTTGAAGTCCATGTCACCCAGGTGATCTTCGTCACCCAGAATGTCTGACAGAACAGCAAAGTCCTCGCCTTCAAGGATCAGGCCCATCGCAATACCAGATACAGGACGTTCGATCGGAACGCCTGCGTCCATCATCGACAGACAGCCACCGCAAACGGTCGCCATCGAGCTCGAGCCGTTGGACTCGGTGATGTCTGAGAGCACGCGGATGGTGTAGGGGAAGTCTTCATGGTTGGGCAGCACAGGGTGCAGCGCGCGCCATGCGAGCTTACCGTGGCCGGTTTCGCGTCGACCGGTAAAGCCAAAGCGACCCACTTCGCCAACCGAATAGGGCGGGAAGTTATAGTGCAGCATGAAGTGGTTGTAAGAGAGACCCTCGAGACCGTCGATCATCTGCTCGGCATCTTTGGTGCCCAGCGTGGTGGTGCAGATTGCCTGCGTTTCACCGCGCGTAAACAGCGCTGAACCGTGTGTGCGTGGCAGCAAGCCAACCATAGCTTCGATCGGGCGAACCTGATCAAGCTTACGGCCGTCGATACGAGTGCCATCCTTGATGATGGCGCCGCGAACGATTTCTGCCTCCAGCTTCTTCACTGCCTTGTTGGCAACCAGCTGCGTTTGCGCTTCTTCGTCAGCGAAAGCTTCCTTCGCCTTAGCACGTGCTTCATTGAGCGCGTCCGAACGGGCCGACTTGTCAGTCAGCTTGTAAGCGGCTGCGATATCGTCACCAACGATGCCGCGCAGCTTTTCCTTGATCGCTGCGGTATCGTCCGATGTGTCGATAACCCATGGTTCCTTGGCAGCCTGTTCAGCCAGATCGATGATCGCGCCGATAACCTTGCGGCTCTCTTCATGCGCGAACATAACTGCGCCGAGCATTTCTTCCTCGGTCAGTTCCTTCGCTTCGGATTCAACCATCATCACAGCATCTTGTGTTGCTGCAACGACCAGGTCCAAACGGCCTTCGTCGTCGAGCGCAGTCTGCAGGCTCGGGTTGAGTTCGTATTCGCCATTGCGGAAACCGACGCGCGCTGCACCGATCGGGCCCATGAATGGAACGCCCGAGATGGTCAGTGCGGCCGAAGCTGCGATCATCGCAACAATGTCCGGTTCGGTTTCGCCATCATAGGACAGAACCTGAGCGATAACATTGATTTCGTTGTAGAAACCTTCAGGGAAAAGCGGGCGAACCGGGCGGTCGATCAGACGGCTGGTCAGCGTTTCTTTTTCCGTTGCGCGGCCTTCGCGCTTGAAGAAGCCGCCCGGGATACGGCCGGCTGCAGAGAATTTTTCCTGATAGTGAACAGTGAGCGGGAAGAAGTCTTGCCCTTCACGAACACTTTTTGCGGCGGTTACAGCGCAGAGCACTACGGTTTCGCCATAGGTGGCCAGAACGGCGCCGTCTGCTTGACGGGCAATCTGACCGGTTTCGAGAGTGAGGGTTTTTCCGCCCCATTCAATCGACACGGTTTTCTTATCAAACATGTATTTTCCTTTTGAACCCGCGGGGCCTTATTGCCGCGCGGGGCCTACAAATCCCGGGAAATCCGCCCCGGTGCGGTGTGGGACGTTTATCTGCCCCCGGGCCAGCAACCGGATGTTGCTCGGCTCCTTATGCAAGAAGCGGCCCGAAAGGGGGCCGCTTCGAGAAATTCTTACTTACGAAGACCCAGCTTCGCGATCAAAGCGTTATAGCGCTCTACGTCTTTCTTCTTGAGATAGGCGAGCAGGCTGCGACGCTTGTTGACCATCTGCAGAAGACCACGGCGTGAGTGGTTGTCCTTGTGGTGGCCTTTGAAATGCTCGGTCAGGTTGCGGATACGCTGCGTGAGGATCGCTACCTGTACTTCCGGGCTACCCGTGTCACCTTTGTCGCGGGCATTTTCTTCGATAATCTTCGTTTTCGTTGCGGCATCAACCGACATAATAATTCTCTCTTACTCAGCGACATCGGGTAGGTTAAAGCCCCTGACGACTTTCGCCGTCCCATCCTCAATTTCCATCAACGCTACCGGCACATCGTCCAGCATCGCACAATAGAGCCCGGATGGTTGGGGCAGTTCAGACAGGACCCGGCCCTGACGGACCGCCTGCCCACTTGTCTGATCGAGAATGAGAGCCGGGATGTCGTCCAGCCCCACCTCGAGCGGCAGGAGTAGGTCTTGAAGGCTCGCGCCATTAGCGATTTCGTTGAGTTTGTCCAGCGAAATCGCCTGACTTTCAAGGAAGGGGCCTGCCTTTACACGCCGCAGATAAGTCACGTGACCAAAGGTCCCAAGCGCGCGCGCGATATCGCGTACCAGAGAACGGATATAGGTCCCTTTGGAAACATGCGCGATGAGAGTGACGCTTTCAGCCAATTCGAGTGGCGCGGAAGGATCATAGGGATCAGGCCGGCCGCGTGATGTTGCAAAAGCGGAATCAAGTTCAGACCCCGACTGATATGAGGATGCCATCTCCAGCGAGTGGATCGTTACCAACCGCGTTTTGATCTCTACCGTTTCTCCAGCTCGCGCCCGGGCATAGGCGCGTTTACCGTCCACCTTTACCGCTGAATAGGCAGGCGGCACTTGCTCGATTTCCCCTGTGAAATGTTCAAGGATCGCAGCCACGGCGGCCATTGGTGGTCGCCTGCCCGAGCGGTCAACAACTTTGCCCTCCGTATCGAGCGTGTCTGTCTCTTCACCGAACCGGATCGTAAATTCATAGATCTTGTCGCTATCCAGCATGCGTCCAGCCAGTTTGGTCGCCTCGCCCAGTGCTATTGGCAAAACCCCTTCGGCAAGCGGATCAAGCGTGCCACCGTGGCCAACCTTGGTCTTGGCATATCCACCTTCGCGCAGATTGCGCTTCACGGCAGCGACAGCCTGCGTCGAGCCGAGCCCACGCGGTTTGTCGAGGATCAGCCAGCCGGAAACCGGATGCTCGCGCGGATCAGCCACCAGCCACCACCGTCGCAATGTCGAGATATTGTTTGAGCGCCCAGTTCACAGGCGGTCCAATCGTGTTCTCCAGCACGCCCCATTCCGGGGCAAACCATGTCAGCGCGACCAGACCAAAAAACAAAGCCATCCCGTAAGGTCTCAGCTTGCGATAGCTGCGCGCCAACGAAGGTGGCAGCAGCCCTTCAGCTATATGCGAACCATCGAACGGCGGGATTGGCAACAGGTTGAAAACGCCCAAGAACACATTGATCAGGATGAAATAGAACATGCCGCTTTGCAGCAGCAGCGTTTCACCTGCCCCGTCCGCAATCAGCGACATGCCGCCACCAGTGCTTGTGATCTGAGCTCCAGCAGGGAGGAATAGCCCCAAGGCGATTGCGCCAATCAACGCCAGTACAAAATTCGAACCCGGCCCCGCAGCTGCCACCGCCATCATGCCATAGCGCGGATTGTCGAGCCGATCCTGCCGCACTGGAACAGGTTTGGCCCAGCCGAACACAGGAGCCCCCGCCAGCGCCAATGCGCCTGGCACCAGCAAAGTACCAACAGGGTCGACATGGCGAAGCGGGTTAAGACTTAAACGTTGCGCGTCGCGCGCGGTCGTATCGCCGAGCAGCAACGCGGAATATCCATGCGCGACCTCGTGGAACACGATCGCGACGATCAGGCAAGGGATCAGCACCAGCGCCATTGTGAGAGTATCTGTCATTTATTGAAGATAGTGGCGGGCAGGTCAACTCGCCAGTGCCTCTGAAAAGTGCTTGCGGCAGAGCGCAACATAGCGGTCATTGCCGCCTATCTCCGTTTGCTCGCCTTGCTTGACCGCTTTGCCGCTTTCATCGACGCGCAGGTTCATTGTCGCTTTGCGCCCGCAATCACAGATTGCTTTTAGTTCAACGAGCGAATCCGCAATACCCAGCAATGCCGCAGAGCCAGGAAATAGCTTGCCCTGGAAGTCAGTGCGCAACCCATAGCAAAGCACCGGCGTACCGGTCTCATCCGCCAACCTGGCGCATTGCCACACTTGCTTCTCGGTCAAAAACTGCGCTTCATCGATCAACACGCAATCGACGCGACCTTGGGAGTGCTCTTCCAACACATGCTCAAGGATATCTGTATCGCTTGTAAAGCGGTTGGCATCGCTAGAGAGACCAATGCGGCTGCTGATCGCACCAAAGCCCGACCGGTCATCGATCGCTGCGGTCCAGCAGGAAACGCGCATACCACGCTCGCCATAATTGAATGCGGCCTGGAGCAAGGTCGTGCTCTTCCCTGCATTCATGCTGGCATAGTAGAAATAGAGCTTGGCCATACGCCGCGTGCCTTTGCAGATTGACAATACCTGCACGTCTTGCAGCCGTTCTACCGCTGCGCAAGCGCGCGCAAGAAGTTTTCGGAAACAAAAATGGGGTTTTGCGGATTAAGCTGTAAGACAGGCGCAAGACGCAATGATATTGTACAAACCAATTCGCTAGAATTTGAGGGGTTGTCACAAAATGGCTGAAGCAAGCGCACCTGCGCAAAGCGGCATTCTGGGATGGATCGAACGCACGGGCAACAAATTGCCCGATCCGGTATTCCTGTTCTTCTATCTGATCGCAGGGCTGGTTGTCGTGTCGATCGTAGCCGCACTGACAGGCGTTTCGGCACTTCACCCGACGGAAATCGACCAAACAACCGGCAGCGCTCTGGTTATTGAATCGGTCAGCTTGCTGAGCGCAGACAATATTCAGCGCTTGTGGGTCGAAATGCCCAAGACATTCACACACTTCCACCCGCTGGGATATGTTCTGGTGGTCATGCTTGGTGCCGGTGTGGCGGAACGTTCCGGCTTTTTCGCCGCCGGCATGGCCAAGGCGGTAAAGAGCGCGCCAAAGGCGCTGCTGACCCCGGTTGTGGCGCTGGTCGCCATGCTCGGCAACCACGCGGCTGATGCTGGCTATGTTGTACTGATCCCGCTCGCCGGTATTCTGTTCGCAGCAGCCGGGCGGCATCCTCTGGCAGGGATTGCAGCGGCATTCGCAGGCGTTTCAGGCGGTTTCTCGGCCAACATCTCACCGGGGCAACTCGACGCATTGCTGTTCGGGATCACCGAAGAAGCTGTTGCCGCGAGCTCGCTTGACCCGGCATGGACCGCCAATATTGCGGGCAATTGGTACTTTATCAGCGCGATGACGGTGCTGTTCCTGCCGATCATCTGGTACGTGACCGACAAGATTATCGAGCCACGCCTTGGCCCTTGGGTCGGCAATGTAGCGGCCGAGTTCGAGGACGGCACTAGCCCAGACCCCACGCAGCACGATGGAGAGCTCGCCTCAAAGGGCCTGCGTCATGCTGGCCTCGCGGCTCTGTTTGTCGTGGGCCTTTGGCTGCTGATGGTGTTCGCGCCGGGCACGCCGCTGATCAATGAAGCCGCGTGTCTGGCAGAGGATGGTGCACCGATCCCTGACTGCTCGATCCACAGCGAACTCAGACCGCTCTACCAATCGCTAGTGGCGGCATTCTTCCTGCTGTTTCTGCTGACCGGCTGGGCCTATGGTCGAGCAGCCGGAGTGATCACAAATCACCGCGATCTCGTAAACATGATGGCGGAGAGCATGAAAGACATGGGCTATTATCTGGTCCTTGCCTTCGCGGCCTCACACTTTGTGGCAATGTTCGAATGGTCCAACCTCGGCTTGATCTCGGCGGTTCATGGAGCCAGCGCGATTCAGGCAACGGGCCTGCCTTTGCCGATCGTATTGGGTCTGATGGTAATCTTCGCTGGTTTGCTGAACCTGTTTGTTGGCTCGGCCAGCGCGAAATGGGCGCTGCTTGCACCGATCCTGGTGCCGATGCTCATGCTGCTTGGTATCAGCCCTGAGGGTGCAACGGCCGCCTATCGAGTGGGCGACAGCGCAACCAACATCATCACTCCGTTGATGGTATATTTCCCGCTGATCCTGGTCTTCGCGCAGCGCTGGCAAAAGGATTTCGGTCTTGGAAGCCTGACCGCGATGATGATGCCATATTCGGTGTGGCTGCTAATCTCCGGCACATTGCTGATCGTGATCTGGTTCTATCTCGGTATTCCACTCGGCCCGGATGCACCGGTCACCTATGTGCTGCCAGGTAGCGGCAGCTGATCGGGCAAAGGCTGGTTAAGGGAACAGACATGAGAGCGGAGCATAGTGATCAAATGTCCTGGCTCCGCTCCATAACTCTCCTGCTCGCAGCAGCCCTGCTCGGCGCGGCAATGCCTGCAGGCCAGATGTATAGGGTAGATGCCGTTGCCAGCAATCTGTCCGCCAAGGTCCCCTTCCTTGGCCTTGGCAGCAAGACCGCCGGTTTTCCCGATGTGGCCGGAACAATCCAGCTGGACCGCAGTCGTCCGCAAGACATCGCTCTGGATGTGACCATCGACGCGACCAAGCTGACTGCGAGCGATGATTTGACACTCAGCCGCTTAAAGGGTGAGCGGTTTTTTTGGGTGGAGCGTTATCCGACGGTGCGCTTTGTGGGCCGCGAAATTACTATGACCAATGCCACACAGGGCACTGTCGAAGGCGACTTAACCGTGCGCGGAGTGACTAAGCCAGTTACATTGGGTGTCACGTTCAGCAAGTCGCCGGCCGAAATCGCGCCACGCGAAGCAATCACGCTGACGGGCAAAACGCGCATCAACCGTTATGAATTCGCGATGACGTCATATCGCTTGATCGTGGGCAAGCATGTCGAAATCGAGCTGACCGCTCGGATGGTGCCGCAAGGCTAGGCCCGAGCGCCAGACCTCAAAGCTCGAGCAGCCAATGCTCGCTTATCTCTTCCTTGCCGAATTCGGTCTGCACTTCTGTAGACGTGACCTTGTATCCCTCTGCGGCGTAGATCTTTCGCGCACTTCCAAGCACCTGATGTGTCCAAAGCACGATACGTTTGTACCCGGCATCGCGGGCGAATTCGGTACATTGGCGCACAAGGGCCGATCCTACCCCTAGCCCGCGCGCTTCGGGTTCGACATAGAGCATGCGCAGGCGAGCGGTCTCGTGATCTTCACTTGCAACAAAAACGGATCCCAGCATGCGTCCGCCCCGCTCCGCGATCCAGCATTGCTCCTTCCCGGGTTTGAAGTGGCGCAAATAGGTTGCGCAAATTTCCATCATCAACGCTTCGAGTTTATCGCCCCAGCCCCAATGTTCGCGATAGAGGATGGCTTGCCGTGCGCAGAAATGCCCCAGATCGCCGGGACGAAATTCTCGCAAGAACCACTCGAACTGATTGTTGCCAAACAACAAATCGCTCGCCTCACTGAGCGCGTTGGTAAGGCGATTTGCGCCATCTTCACCAAGCGGAGCCAAAAGTTTCTTAGTCTCAGCCAAAGTAACGGCATCAAGATCTTGATAACGTTGCTCTCCATTCAAAGTCAGCGAAAGCGGGCGCTCACGCGCATCCTCGCCTCTGCCGCGCTCAATCCATCCATGCTTCTCGAGCTTCGCAACCGTTCGGCTGAGATAGCCCGGATCAAGATTTAGCACCTTCGCGATATCGCGGGCGAGCACAGGCTGTCGCTCACGAATCTCGTAGGCCACGCGCGCTTCGATCAGCGACAACTCACCGCCCATATAACGCGGCTCCAATAAGCCCATCAGTTGAGAGAATTGTCGATTGAACGCACGAATAGCGGGCACGGCTTCTTGGATCGCGACAGTCATTCAGACGGCATCGCGATATTAGTTGTCAAAGTCAACTATAATTCAGTTGGATTTATTCGCCCTCGCCCAGATCGCGCGCCACCTTGGGATCGCGCAACAGCTTTTCGATACGGTCCGCTTCGTCAAAACTCTCATCGGCGCGAAACTTCAGCTTGGGAGCGAATTTGAGGCCCAGCCGCTTGGCAACTTCACGCTGCAGGAACGCTGTGTTCTGTTGCAACGCCTTCACAACCACCGCTTCTTCCAACCCAAGGAGCGGCTTCACATAGGCGGTCGCGTTGCGCAGATCTGGTGTCATGCGAACTTCAGTCACTGATATGTTTGCTGCACTGACGACATCGTCATGCACTTCCTGCCGTGCGAGCAGTTCGGAAAGAATATGCCGCAAGCGCTCTGACACCTTCAGGACGCGGACAGAGTGTTGTTCAGGTGTAAATTGCTGGCGAGCCATTATCCCATCCCCGTTTCGGTTGGCGTCGGGCGCATGGTCGGGATTGCAGTAGATGTCGCGCGGGCAAGCAATTGCCCCTCTTCGGTTTGCAATTCGCCTTCAAGAAAGATCACTCGCCGCCCGCCGCGCACCACGCGGCCCTTGCCGATGATCGTCGCGCCCTCTGGCAAGAGCCCCAGCAGTTGCATCGAAATTTCCAGATTGAGCGGAGCTTGCTCGCCGCCGGTCATCGCTACGTAGGCATAGCCCATCACATCATCGAGATAACCCGCAACAAGCCCGCCTTGCACGCCCCCTCGCCAGGTGGTCATCTCTCGCTTCACAGTGAAGCGCATGGTTGCTGTCGCGGTTTCTTCATCGAAACCAACAAACTCGGAACCAAGCAGCGAGCTATGCGGAGAATCCGCACCATCTGCAGGGTAGAATTGCTGATCGCTCATCGGGTTGTGCCCACCAGGCCTGCTGAGGGCGAACGCTGACCTATGTGGATCCTGTTCACCCTCTAGCTCCTTTAACCAACTTCGAGCGTCCGCTCACGCTCCTCGACTTCGAAGACTTCAAGCTGGTCACCCGCCTGAACGTCGTTCGTATCTTCGAGCACGACACCGCACTCGAGCCCTGCGCGGACTTCATCGACATCGTCCTTGAACCGACGCAGCGAAGCGATAGTCGTCGCCGAAACGATAACATCTTCGCGGGTAAGGCGCGCGAACAGGCCTTTGCGAATGACGCCTTCTTCGACCAGCAAACCGGCCGCCTTGTCGCGCTTGCCTGACTTGAAGACCTGCTTGACTTCGGCACGGCCGACCACGGTTTCGATCCGCTCTGGACCCAGCTCGCCAGCCATTTCCTTCGCGACTTCCTCTGTCAGGTGGTAGATGACATCGTAATACATCATCCGCACGCCATCGCGCTTCAACATTTCGCGCGCCTTGGCATTCGGACGTACGTTAAAGCCAATGATTGGCGCGTTAGAAGCTGCAGCCAATGTGACATCGCTTTCGGTGATTGCGCCTACACCTGCATTCAGCACGCGCACCTTGATCTCGTCATTAGAGATATTGTGCAACGCTGTGACGATGGCTTCGACCGAACCCTGGACGTCCGCCTTTACCAGAACCGGCCATTCGATGACGTTCGACTGAAGGTTGTTGAACATCGTATCGAAGTTGGTCGGAGCAAGCGCTGTTCGCTTCTCTGTCGCTTTTTCCTGACGATACTGGGCAACTTCGCGGGCGCGCTGATCATTCTCGACAACTGTCAGAATGTCACCAGCTCCCGGCACACCGTCGAGGCCAAGGACCTCGACTGGCATGGAGGGGCCAGCTTCCTTGATCTGCTTGCCTTGATCATTGACTATCGCACGCACCTTACCGCTTTGTGTACCAACAACGAATGTGTCGCCACGCTTCAGCGTACCGCGTGTGATGATCACCGTTGCGACCGGGCCGCGGCCCTTGTCGAGCTGCGCTTCGATCACAGTGGCTTCAGCGTCGCGGTCCGGGCGAGCTTTCAATTCAAGCAATTCTGCCTGCAGCTCGATCTTCTCGACCAGCTCATCCAGATTGGTCTTTTCCTTAGCCGAGATCTCGACGTCCTGCACGTCACCTGACATCGCTTCCACGATCACTTCGTGTTCGAGCAAGCGCGACCGGATATTGTTCGGATCGGCTTCCGGCTTGTCGCATTTATTGATCGCAACGATCATCGGGACGCCAGCCGCCTTGGTGTGCTTGATCGCCTCAATCGTCTGGGGCATCACACCATCATCGGCAGCAACGACCAACACCACAATATCCGTCACATTCGCACCGCGCTGGCGCATCTCTGTGAAGGCGGCGTGTCCCGGCGTATCGAGGAAGGTGATCTTTCCGCCCGACTTGGTGTCGATCTGATAGCTGCCGATATGCTGCGTGATCCCGCCAGCTTCGCCTTTGGTCACATTCGTTCCGCGAAGGGCATCGAGCAGCGAGGTCTTCCCGTGATCGACATGGCCCATGATCGTGACCACCGGAGGACGCGGTTTCAACGTTTCTTCCGGATCGACATCCTTTTCCGTCGTAATATCGACGTCGGCTTCAGACACCTTCTGGATATTGTGACCGAACTGTTCGACAAGCAGTTCAGCGGTATCCTGATCAATCGTCTGGTTGACGGTGACCATCATGTCCAGATTGAACAGTTCCTTGACAAGGTCAGCACCCTTTTCGCCCATCCGCTTGGCCAATTCGCCAACGGTGATCGCTTCAGGAACAACAACATCGCGAACCTGCTTCTCGCGCGGACGATTGTCGCCCCCGCCTTGTAACCTGCGCTCTTTCTCACGCGCACGTTTGAGCGCCGCGAGCGAACGTGCCCGGCGGCCTTCGTCTTCATTCAGCGCTTTAGTGACAGTCAGTTTGCCAGAGCGGCGCTTGTCTTTGCCGCCAGCGCCTCGTTTGGGCTTTTCTTCACGCTTTTTCTCAGGGCGCTTGGGCTCAGGGCGAGCAACAGGCGTAAACTTGCGTGCTGCCGGTGTTGGAGTGCTCTCGTCCGCAACAACAGAAGCATCGGCGGCTTCTTCGACATCTTTTGTCTCAGCCTCGGCAGCCGCCTTGGCTTCTTCGGCCGCACGCTTCTCTGCTTCTTCCTCAGCCTTGCGGTTTTCTTCCGCACGCTTTTTCTCGCCGGCCTTGGATTCCTTGGCCTTCTTGTCGTCACGCTTGCGCGCTTCTTCAAGTGATTGCAGGCGCGCCTCTTCCGCTTCGCGCGCCAGACGGGCAGCCATTTCCTGAGGCGTTTCCTTAGGCGCGGCCGGCTTCTTCGGTGCAGCCTTCTTGGCGACCGGCGCAGGTGTCGGCTCTGGTTCGGGCGCAGGTGCAGGCGCCGGCGCTGGTGTTTCACCCGGCTTCAACAGCTTGCGGCGGCGCTTGACCTCGACCGCAACCTTGTTGGTGCGGCCATGGCTAAAGGTCTGCTTGACCTCTCCAGGCTGCGCACCCTTCAGGGTCAGCGGTTTACGGGCAGGTTTTTTTTCTTCGTCGCTCATCTAGCTATTGCGTCCTTCACACATTCAATTCTTCGTCCTGGCGACCCGGAGAGGCCCGATCGCCATCAGTTTCGGAAGGCAAAGTGCCCTCCAGATATTGCAGCAGCCGCGCCAAAGCCCCTTCGACCCGTCCCGCTGCAGCGCCATTGCAAAGCGCTAGGTGGACGACATTCTCGCGGCCCAATGCCACAGACAAAGCCGCCCGGTCTAGTGGCAACACGGTTCCCCGTTCGCCGCTACCTTCTGCATCGCGCCCCACGCGCCATGCCTGATCAAGTTTCTTGCGCCCGTCTTCGCTGGCATCCGAAGCATGCAAGAGCAATTCCGCGCGCCCGCTTCGCGCCTGTTCATCGATCCGTGACGTGCCAAGCACAACATTTCCGGCGCGCAGCTCAAGGCCCAAACGATCCAACAACGCCTTTGTCAGAGCATGTTGCACCAGATCAGGCAAGTCAGCGGGAAGTTCCAGCTTAGCGCCTTTGAACGCACGCGCCAGAGCGCCTTTGAGCTGGCCCTTGGCAAGCGCGGTTTCAAGCTCAGGGCGCGAAACACCGATCCACGCGCCGCGCCCGGGGGCCTTCGCGTGTGGATCGGGCAGAACGAGCCCGTCGGGAGATATCGCCAATCGCAACAAGCTGTCACGCGGTGCGTGTGCACCGGTCAAAATGCATCTGCGCTCTGGCCCTGGATTCGCCGTCTTTGTTGCGCAAGCTTCGCCGCGCATCGATTTACGATGCCGCGGCTTCTTAGCGATGTCGGAGCTTACGCGCTCATTGGGTGGAGTCCGCATCGGCGGCCTCCTGCGTGTCGGGGGCTGCGGCAGTTGCCGGAGCTTCCTCTTCATCTTCAAACCAGTGTGCGCGCGCGGCCATGATGATCTCATTGCCTTGCTCTTCGGTTAGACCGTATTCGCCCAACACGCCGCCTTTGTCCTGCTCACGGACCGACGGACGACGCATCGGAGGGCCATCCGCATTGTTGCGACGGCGCGGCGCTTCACGCTTCTTCGCGATCAGTTCGTCAGTTGCCAAGTCTGCCAGATCGTCGAGCGTCTTGATGCCCGCTTTGCCGAGTGTCACCAGCATAAACTCAGAGAGATGCGGAATTTCTGCCAGATCATCTTCCACGCCAAGCTCTCGGCGTTCTGTTCGCGCAGCTTCTTCGTGGCGTTCCAGCGCTTCCTTGGCGCGGTTTTGCAGTTCCTCGCCCAGCTCTTCATCAAAGCCTTCGATTGATGCCAGTTCGGCGAGTTCGACATATGCGACTTCGTCCAGCTCCGCGAAACCTTCGGCAACCAACAGCTGAGAGAGAGTTTCATCGACGTCGAGTTCTTCTTCGAACATCTTCGAACGCTCAGCAAATTCCTTGCTGCGCTTTTCTGAAGCCTCTTCCTCGGTCATGATGTCAATCTGGTGACCCGTGAGCTGGCTAGCGAGGCGCACATTCTGACCGCGGCGACCGATGGCGAGCGAAAGCTGATCATCGGGCACGACAACTTCGATGCGGCCTTCCTCTTCGTCCAGAACCACGCGGGACACCGTTGCAGGCTGCAAGGCGTTCACGACAAACGTCGCTGTGTCTTCCGACCACGGAATAATGTCGATCTTTTCGCCCTGCAGTTCCTGGACAACGGCCTGAACGCGGCTGCCTTTCATACCAACGCAGGCGCCAACCGGATCGATCGAGCTGTCGTGGCTGATCACACCGATCTTGGCGCGGCTGCCCGGATCGCGCGCAGCTGCCTTGATCTCGATAATGCCATCGTAGATTTCAGGTACTTCCTGCGCGAATAGTTTGCGCATGAAGTCAGGGTGGGCGCGACTGAGGAAAATCTGTTGGCCGCGATTGTTGCGTTCAACCTTGGTAATGATCGCGCGGATGCGCTCACCCACACGGGCCGCTTCACGCGGAATCTGTTGGTCGCGACGGATAACGCCTTCTGCGCGGCCAAGGTTCACGATCACGTGACCAAACTCAACCGACTTGATCACCCCGGTGATCACTTCGTTTGCGCGGTCCTTGAACTCTTCATACTGGCGCTCACGCTCGGCATCGCGAACCTTCTGGAAGATCACTTGTTTGGCGCTCTGCGCGTCAATGCGGCCCAGGTCGACCGGCGGCAGCGGATCAACGATGAAGTCACCGATCTTGGCATCATCCTGAAGCTTCTGAGCCGCTTTCAGATCAACCTGCTTGAAGTAATCTTCGACTTCTTCAACCACTTCAACCACACGCCAAAGGCGCAAATCGCCGGTTTGCGGGTCAAGCTTAGCGCGAATATCGTTTTCCGCACCATAGCGGTTGCGTGCGCTTTTCTGGATCGCTTCTTCCATCGCTTCGATAACGATCGTCTTGTCGATCATCTTTTCCGAAGCGACCGCATTCGCAATCGCAAGCAGTTCAGCTTTATTCGCAGAAATTGCCGTGGCCATCAGTCTTGAGCCTCTTCTTCTTCAACTATGTCTTCAGCGCCGCTCGTATCGAGCGGCTGGGTGGCGGCGATCAACTCGTCGGTCAAGACAAGCTTCGCTGAATGAACCATTTCGAGCGGGTAGGAAACCTCTCCCGCCTTCTTGTCATCGATAGTGACTGTGTCACCTTCGATACCTTTCAGGATACCGCGCAAATTGCGCTGGCCATCCCAATCCTTGGTCAATGAGACCTTGGCTTCGTGCCCGGTCCAATTGGCGTAATCCTTGGCCCGGGTCAGAGGGCGGTCGATACCTGGCGAGCTGACCTCCAGGTGATACGCACCTTCGATCAGGGTTTCGCCGGCCTCTTCGCACTCGTCCATCTTGGCAGACACCGCGCGCGACAGAGCCGCGCATTGTTCAATGATCAGCTGTCCCGTCGCCGGGTCCTCCGCCATGATCTGAAGCGCTTGTGCGCCATCGCCGGCTTCCGATGGCATCATCTTCACGCGCACGAGATCAAAGCCGAGGGATTTCGCCTCGGGTTCGATAATCTCAATAAGGCGCGCTACATTCGCCATCTGTGCTCCAATTGGTCATCAACTTGCCGACAATAGATGATTGGGGCCGGCCCCTTGCGGCGCCAGCATCACAACTTTGTATCGACAATGTCGGGATGAGAAGCAGATAGGCGCGGGTTGCCCGCATTGCAAGCGGCAAACGATATGGCGGCTCAAAAAATAAAAGGGGCCAGCCCTACGGCCAGCCCCCTCAGGTACCGAACCTTGGAATGAGAAATTAGTGGTGTTCAGCATCGTGATGGTGATCGCCGCCCTGCGGACCTTCACCGATGGCCCAGGTGACATGCGTCACTACAAGCGCGCCATCCATCTCGCGGACGAAAACGTTGGGACGACCATCGCCATCATAGTCGGTCGGGCGCCCCCAGTCCTTTGGGGTATTTCCCAGACCAAACTTCTTGCCTTTACCGCCGCCTTTACCGCCGCCATTGCCACCGCCCTTTCCAGGCTTTCCGCCGCCGCCGTCACCGGTGTCTCCGCCTTCACTATGCGCATAGATCAGCGCCAACTGTTCGTAGTCATGCGCATCGGGGCCTTCATTGCCCGCCGGCTGGCTGGTATACTCCATGCACGATGTGGTCACATCCGTGCTGAAATTCTCGTTCTGGTGACCAAGCCCATAGTCATGACCGATCTACTGACACGTCACCAATTGGCGCCAGGTGTCGTTGTTGTAGCGATCCTGATTGAAATAGTAATCGTTGAGCAGCGTTGCCCCGCCAGTGATGTGACCGCTGGAGATAGTAATGCGGGCAAGACCGAGCCAGCCGACAGAACCGTAGTCATCATTGCAGACATTGATCTCGTCGCGCACGATCGCGCAAGCGGGATCGGCATTCCCTCGAACCAATGGCGCTTCGATATATGGCGAAACATTCCAGTCAGCGACCGCAATCCCCGTATGGTTGCGCTGGGCCCAGATGCCGGTGGTATTGTCTATTACGGGAACCGTGATCTCATTGCTGGTCCGGACCCAGTGATAAGTGCTCCAGGAATGGTTTGCCAACAGCGGAGACCCCGCTGCCATCGCGCATATCGCGGCAGTTGCGGTTGCAAATCTCTTGCTCAATTTCATGTTCGCCAAGCCCCCAATCAGTCACGCCCGATCCGGCGCAAATCGGATTTGCCCCGTGAAAGGCAAAAGCCCGCTTAAGCAGTTTGATTATCAATTAGCTCTAACCGAGCTTAACCATCTTCGCTCTGCTCTTGCATTAACCCGTGCTTCTTGATGCAATGACGTAACTGATCATAAGTCAGTCCAAGCGCCTTTGCGGTCTGGCGTTGGTTCCAGCGGTGCTTGCCTAATGCGTGCTCGACTATCGAGCGCTCGTGCGCATCCACCGCGGCGCGCAGATCATCGACATTCTCCAGATCGGCGGCGGCAGGAGATTGAGGTGCCATTCCATCCGACGACACCTTCGCAGGCGCTGCCATAGGGCTGCCCGGTTTGCGGTGGCTTGGCACAAACGGCTTCCACGGACTATCGAAAGGATCAAACTGGACATGCGCAATCGCTTCGCGCCAATTGTCCCAGCGATAAACCGCGCGTTCAACCACATTGCGAAGCTCGCGGACGTTGCCCGGCCAGGCATATTCATCAAGTTCCCGTCGAACGTGATCAGCAAATCCTGGCCACGCATCCCACTGCAATTCGGCCGCCATGCGCCGCCCGAAGTAATCTGCCAGAACATCCACATCGCCTTCGCGCACACGGAGCGGAGGCAAAGTAATCACTTCAAAGCTCAGACGGTCCAGCAAGTCAGCGCGAAACTCGCCTTGCTCCGCCAGTGCGGGCAGATTGTCATTTGTGGCTGCAACAATCCGAACATCGACGCGAACTGGACGCGACGATCCAATGCGCGTTACTTCGCCATATTCAACCGCGCGCAGCAGCCGCTCTTGCGCGCCCATCGACAAAGTGCCCAGTTCGTCGAGAAATAGGGTACCTTTGTGGGCTTCCTCAAACCTTCCGACCCGCGCTTTGGTAGCCCCTGTGAAAGCCCCCGCTTCGTGGCCGAAAAGCTCGGCTTCGATCAGCGTCTCTGGCAATGCGGCGCAGTTCATGGTGACGAGCGGCTCGCCCCATCTTGGTGACAAGCGGTGGAGGCGCTCTGCGATGAGCTCTTTGCCGGTGCCGCGTTCGCCTATTACGAGAACGGGACGATCCATCGGTGCCGCACGCGAGGCGCGCTCTACCGCGTCGAGAAAGGCGCCAGATTGGCCAATAAATTGATTTTCGCGTTCCAATTTCGGTCTCTTGACCAACCTATAGTGAAAATTCCCAATCTTTGGCAAGAGAAACCAAACAGTGACTTCGAACAATTACTCAAACCATTGTTTTATATATATTTTACAAGTTTGGCACAGCCCTTGTTACTTACTGAACATACCGCAAGGGAGTTTAGAAAAATGTTCAATCGCGAATTCATCCAGAGCAAGCTTGGCAAGGCTTCTGTCGCCAGTATTGCAGCGATAACTTTGTTCGTCGCGCTTAGCACGCAAATGCATATCGCACCTGCAGTCTCAGCAACTCCGGTTGCTTCGGGTCTGCTGGTCGAGATGGCATGACCAAGCCTGACAATAATACCCCCTTTGGGCCGGAGAGCTCTGTCCCCCCCGCGAGCAAACCTGCCGGCGCGCATTCCAGTCGCAGCGCCGCTTCTCCGGCCCAATCTCTTTCCCCTGAGCGTCCGAAACGTCGCTCGCGGCTTGATGCAGAAATCGAACGCCTGCGCCAGAGCCCAACCCCCACTCAGAGCACTGGGCGTTCGAACACTGAAGAGAATTTTTTCAACGGAGCAGCCTTCATGGGCATTTTCAGCCGTACCCGCGATATCATCGCAGCTAACTTTACAGATATGCTGGACAAGGCAGACGACCCAGCGAAGATGATCCGCATGATCATCCTCGAAATGGAGGAAACGCTGGTCGAAGTTCGCGCCAGCGCGGCGCGCACTATAGCTGATCAAAAGGAAATGCACCGCCACGTGGTGAATCTGGACCGGCTGCAAGCTGACTGGGGCGAGAAGGCACAGTTGGCGCTGAGCAAGGATCGCGAGGATCTTGCTCGAGCAGCTTTGGTCGAGAAGAAGAAAGCCGCCGATATGGGCGACCAGCTGCGCCAGGAAATCGGCGTATTGGATGACGCGCTTCGGGCCTACGAAGAAGATATTCAGAAATTGCAGCATCGCCTGCGCGAAGCCCGCAGCCGCCAGACCGCAATTGCTGCTCGTCTCGAAAGCGCTGAGAACCGCGTGAAGCTGCGCACGGTTATGAGCACTGAACGCACAGACGAAGCCATCTCGCGCTTCGACCAGTTGGAGCGCCGGGTCGATTATGCCGAAGGCCGCGCCGAAGCGCTGAGCATTGCTGATCAGTCCGGTACGCCAAGCCTGTCGGATGAGATCGCAGCGCTCGCAGGCGCGGACGCGATCGATGATGAATTGGAACAGATGAAGAAAGCGCTGGGCAAAGACAGCGCTGACAAGAAAGGGGCTTAAGCCGTGGATCCGGAATTTGTAATTTTACCAATGGTTCTTATCGGCCTGCCGTGGCTGATTCTGCACTACGTCACCAAGTGGAAGACCTCCGCGACGATCACCACCGATGATGAAGTGCTCCTGGACGAACTCTATCAGCTTGCCCGCAGGCTGGATGACCGGATGGATACGGTCGAACGCCTGGTTGCGAGCGACAACCCTGAATTCCAGCCCAAGCGCCTTCAAGCCAATCTGGAAGCTGACAATCAGCAGTTGCGCGAACTGGACCGTCTGATCGCCGAGAAGAAAGGAACCGCCAAGTGAATAGCCCCCGCACAACCCTTTACCGCGACAAGCACAACGCGAAGCTGATGGGCGTTTGCTCCGGCATCGCTGACTACACCGGGGTCAACGCGCTGTGGGTGCGTCTGGGTTTCCTTGTTTTGCTCTTCACTGTCGCACCTATCTTGCTTCCGGCTTATTTCATTGCCGGCATGCTACTCAGCAAGAAGCCGCCGCACCTTTATGTCGACAAGGAAGAACAACAGTACTGGCAGCGCGTACGGCAGAGCCCGAAGCGCACCGCGCGCGAAATCCGCGCACGCTTCCGCGATGTGGATCGCCGCCTGGCTGAGGTCGAGCATCACTACGTCAGCAGCAATCCGCGGCTAACCGCTGAGATCGAGCGCCTGCGCTAAGACCAAAAGGGCAGGAACACGACAATGGGTGAGTTAATTCCAATAGTCGCGATTATATTCGGTTGCACCATCCCGATGGTCGCGATCTGGGCAAAGCACAAAGAGAAAGTGGCTCAGATGCAAATCAGCACGACTGCGGAACATACCGCTGAAAAATCGGCACAATATGCCAGTCAAGTGCAACGCCTTGAAGATCGTGTCCAAGTGCTTGAGCGCATTGCAACTGACGGCAAGCAGGATCTGGCGCTGCAGATCGAAAGCCTGCGCGATTTGCAAGAAATCGACGATCTGACTGCCGATACAACGAACAACAGGGAGGCCGTTCGATGAGCTGGGCAACCGCCGTTGTTCTGATTGTGCTGATCAGTGCAGTTGCAGGGGTAATGCGCTCTCGCAATCGCAATAGCGGCCGCCCGAACGGGCAAAGCGAAACCAATGCAATTGCGCGCGATGAAGAGGTGCAACGCGAGATCGAAAACCTGCGTGAACGCGTGAAAGTACTTGAAAGAATTACAGTGGATGGCCGCGAAGCGCGCGCCATCGCAGACGAAATCGAAAGCTTGCGCAGCAAGCCGGATAAACAGGACGGATAGGGCCACAAGTTTACGGAGGATATGAGGGAATGTTTGAGCCAACAATAATCATTGCCGCAGCATCTATAGTCGGCTTGTGTGTCGTAGCATTTGCATTGCTAAAGGCCTGGCATGGCTGGCTTGCGCTGAAGCAGCGAGAGCTCGACAGCGCCTCTGGTGAAATCGAAGGGGGTGTAGGCAATAGCGCAGCACGGATTGAGATTGCGGACCTTAAAGAACGCATCAAAAAGCTGGAAGCGATCGCCAGCGGGGTGGATTTGTGAGCCAAAGCGCTTAGATGCGCTATCATGCGATACCTTGATGACATACGCGAAGAATATGATTTTCTCGAAGGCGATGAGCGCTATCGTCTGCTGATCGAGCTGGGCCGTGAGCTGGACCCGATGCCCGATGCCCTCAAAACCAATGCTACACTGGTGCGAGGCTGCTCTGCCAGCGTCTGGGTCTATCCCACTGACAACGGCGGCAAACTGCACTTCCTGGCTGACAGCAATGCTGCGATTACCAAAGGCATCGTCGCGCTGGTGATTTCAGCTGTGCAGGACAAACCAGCCCATGAAGTCGCAGCTATGGACGTAACCGCCATGCTTGCGCCGTTCGATCTTAAGAACCAGCTTTCCTCCAACCGCACACAAGGCGTGCCCAACATGATCGCGCTGGTCCGCGAACATGCCGCGCGGCTTGCCGATGCCTGACCCGGAGATTTGACATGCGCCCGCTTTATGCAGCGGGGGGGATCATCGCAGTGGGTCTGGCGGCGGTCGGAGCATTCCTGCCGATCATGCCGACAGTGCCGTTTCTGCTTGTGGCCGTATTCTGCTTTGCGCGCAGCAACCCTGCGTGGGAGCAGAAGATCCTCGATCACCCGCATTGGGGGCCACAGGTTCTCGATTGGCGAGAGCGGCGCACGATAAATCGTCGCGCCAAATATATGGCAATTGGCGCAATGAGCGTCGGCGCGATCTTCACATGGTATGCTCTGGGCGATCCGTGGCATTGGGTTTCGATTGCTATTCTTGTGACTGCAGGCGGTTGGATCTGGACTCGCAATGAGTAAGCGCGTCGTTCTTTTCGGAGCGAGCGGCACAATAGGCAAAGCCGTTGCGAAAGAGCTGCTTCGATGCGGATACGAAATAGTCTGCGCGCTGCGCAGCACCAGCGATGTCCCAGACGACCTCTCTGGATGCCGAATCAGGTCTGGAGATCTCGTGGATGTGTTTGGGACCGAGAAATTCGATGTTGCGATCTCATGCATTGCATCGCGTACAGGCGTGCCTGAGGATGCATGGGCCGTGGATTACCAAGCAAACAGTGACATACTGAAGGCTGCGCAGACACACGACGTAAGACATTTCATACTGGTGTCTGCAATCTGTGTGCAAAAGCCCAAACTGGCTTTTCAGCACGCTAAACTCGCCTTTGAAAAAGAACTAATCGAAAGCGGCCTTACCTACTCCATTGTGCGCCCCACGGCTTTCTTCAAATCGCTGTCTGGTCAGGTCGAGCGCGTGAGATCAGGTAAACCCTACCTGCTTTTCAGCAATGGCGAGCTAACGCGGTGCAAGCCGATCAGTGATAGCGATCTGGCGCGCTATATCGTCGGCTGCATCGATGATCCGGCGCGACACGATCGCATGCTGCCCATCGGCGGACCCGGCCCCGCGATCACGCCATTGGAACAAGGCGAAGAGTTGTTTCGATTGACGGGATGCAAACCACGCTATCGCCGCATGCCCATTGTGCTGATGAATGCAATCATCGGCGCGCTCAGCCTAGTGGGCCTAGTATCAAAGCGCGCAGCCGCAAAGGCTGAATATGCCAAGATCGGCCGCTATTACGCCACGGAAAGCATGCTGGTTTGGGATGAAAAACAGCGACGATACGATGCGGACGCCACGCCCGAATTCGGTCGTGAAACGCTATTCGATTATTATGAAGAGCTCGTCCGTGCGTCCTAACTCAAATCAGCTTCGCGGACCTTGGCAATACCGGCTGTGCGCTGTTCTTTCAGTTCCGCCTTCAACTTTACTGGATCACGCGCGAAGACAAATCCGAAGCTGACCCCACCTTCCTTGCCGATTGTGGCGTGGTGTAACTTGTGCGCCTGCACGAGCCGTTTGGCATAGCCTTTCTTAGGCACCCAGCGGAAATAACGTTGATGCACGAGCCCGTCGTGAACCAGTGTGTAGATCACGCCATAAAGCGTGATTCCCAGCGCAAACCACCATAGCGTATCCGAATAGAGCGCACCGTAGATATACATTACCGCGTTGATTGTGCCGAAGACGACAGCGAACAGATCATTCTTTTCCAGAGTATTGTCATGCGGCTCATGATGGTCACGATGCCATGCCCAGCCCCAGCCGTGCATGATGTATTTGTGCGCATACCAGGCAAAGAATTCCATACCGATCAGCGCGGCAAGGACGATTGCGATGATTTCCCACCAGCTCATGCGGCTACTCCTGCACGCCGCGCGCCAGGCAATGCCCACCAGGGGACATCGGGGCGACGGTGATGCTCCAGATGATAGCCGAAATGGAAACAGCTGGCGAGGCTTGCAAGCGTGCTGAAATTGTCAGAGCGCGCATTGTGCCCGTCAGCGAACGCTCCCTCGCCATGCCGATGTGGGCGATAGGTGCCGAAATAAAATAGCTGAAGTGAGGATAGCAGCGCTGGCGCCCCATACAGCAGGAATATCTGCATAAACGGTATGTCAAACACGAACAGATAAATGCCGACCACGGTGTTGACGTAAATCAGTGATTGCCAGCCGAAATACCGCCTGAAGAAGGTCCAGTACCATGCCCAGAATTGTGTCGGGTGCGCGGTGTCGAAATCGGGATCGCCGTCCTCACCGGTGTGCTTGTGATGCGCGAAATGTGCATCGCGTATCTTTCGCCAGGCAAAGCCCGCATAGAGGAACAACAGGATTGCACCGATTCCGGAGTTTGTACTTTTCCAGCCCGGTGCAAGCGAACCATGCATCGCATCGTGACACACGATAAAGACCCCGACCGATAGCCAACATTGCAGTGCGGCCATCAGCAGCACTTGCGGCCATGCGTTCCAGCTCAGTTCAAAAACAAACATCGCATAGAAATGAATGCCCAGCCAGCTGCCAGCGATAAGTGCGCCCAGGACAAGGCCGAACATACGCTGAGAATTGCGCGAAGGGAGAGATACCGGATACGACACGATAGGCGCCGTATAGGGCATTACACTTCAGGAAAAAAGAACTCACGCAAGTGATCGCCAATCTTGGCCGGGCGCAAGGTCTTCGCATCGATGCAGCACCAGCTTGATTGCACTTCAGCCAGCACTTCCTCGCCGCGGCTGATCACAGTCTTGTAGAACGCCCGTGCGCCCTGAAAATGCTCCAGCACAGTTTGCGCAATCACATCATCCTCGCGGAACGCTGGTTTGCGATAGGTGATCTCGTGCTTGAGCGCGACCCATGCCTTGCTCGCCACATCATCGGCAGGTGCCAGCTTGTTCCAATGCGCTAACACAGCATCTTGCACCCAGTTGAGATAGCGGGCGTTGTTCACATGCCCCATGAAGTCGATATCTTCCGGGAGGACTTTGATCGGAAATCTAAATGGCGTTGCTGACATCTGTGTAAGTTAAGCACGAATAGATTGCTTTTCCATGACTGAAGCAATCGTGGTCTCTAATCAGCTTGCCAGTGTTGCGCGAAGGCCGCTAATCCGGTCTGATCAGAGGATAACCCAATGGCCAGCAAACCCCGCACATTATACGAAAAGATCTGGGATACCCACGTTGTCGAGACACGCGATGATGGAACATCGCTGATCTATATCGACCGGCATCTGGTGCATGAAGTCACCAGCCCGCAAGCGTTTGAAGCGCTGCGACTGCAGGGACGCAAAGTGCGCCGACCTGATCTGACGCTGGCTGTGCCGGACCACAACCTGCCCACTACGCCGCGGGTCGATGCAGGCGGTAAGCGCATTCCCATCGCTGATCCTATGAGCGCGCAACAGCTTGAGGCTCTTGAAGCCAATGCACCCGCATTCGGCATCCGTTACATCGATGCCACGGCCGCTGCTCAGGGAATTGTGCATGTTGTCGGGCCGGAACAAGGCTTCTCTCTGCCCGGCACAACCATTGTTTGCGGCGACTCGCACACCGCCAGCCACGGCGGGATTGGCGCGCTGGCCTTTGGCATCGGCACCAGCGAAGTCGAACATGTTCTGGCGACGCAAACGCTGCAGCTGAAGCGCTCCAAATCGATGGAGGTGCGGGTTGAAGGCGAACTTGGCGAAGGGGTGACCGCGAAGGACTTGATCCTGCATATCATCGGCACAATCGGCGCAGCCGGTGGCACAGGCTACGTGATCGAATATCGCGGTCCTGTGTTCGAACAAATGAGTGTCGAAGAGCGCCTGACCGTCTGCAATATGAGCATTGAAGCGGGTGCGCGCGCTGGCTTGATTGCGCCGGATGAAACTGTGTTCCGCTATCTCAAAGGCCGCCCTCTTGCACCCAAGGGCGATGAATGGGACGAAGCGGTCGCTTACTGGAAAACGCTGCATAGCGATGAAGGGGCGAGTTTCGACAAGTCGGTCACTATCGATGCGCGCGACATTGAACCTACGGTAACCTGGGGCACCAGCCCCGAAGACACTGTCGCGATTGGCGGCGTAGTGCCTGATCCCGCCAGTTTTGCTGACCCGTCGAAGCAGCAAGCAGCAGCCAAGAGCCTGGAGTATATGGGACTTACGCCGGGGCAGCGCATCGAGGATATTGCGGTCGAGAATATCTTCATTGGCAGCTGCACCAACAGCCGGATCGAGGATCTGCGCGCTGCCGCCCACATCCTCCAAGGCCGCAAGAAGGCAGACAACGTTAAATGGGCCATAGTTGTGCCGGGATCTGGCCTCGTAAAAGCCATGGCGGAAGACGAAGGTCTGGACCGGATTTTCAAGGATGCAGGATTTGAATGGCGCGAACCGGGCTGCTCAGCGTGCCTGGGCATGAACCCGGACAAAGTACCGCCGGGCGAACGATGTGCGTCGACCTCCAACCGTAATTTTGTCGGTCGACAAGGCCCGGGGGCCCGCACTCACCTCGTTTCACCAGCGATGGCTGCCGCAGCAGCCGTTGCCGGACACCTCGCCGATGTGCGACAGTTCGCTTGAGTGAATTGCCCAAACATTTAAGGATTGGGTTTCCACCTACGGTAATGTCGGCGTCTGGAAAGGATCAATGAGATGGATGTGATGAAGGGAATTCGGGTCCCCGAACGGCTCTATAAGGGCGTCCTTTGGCTCGTTTCGATTGTGTTCGCCGCATTCCTGGTCGGTTTCGGCAATCTGATCATTGGCGATCTTCCTCAAGTCGAAACCCGTGTTGAGCGTAGCGATTTCGTTGAGACACCTGAAGTTATTCAACTTCGCAGCGAGATGCGTGCAATCAATGATGATCGCGCAACGGTCAGCGACCGGCTTGATCTTCTGCGTATCCAGCAACGACAAGCCGAGTCGGAAACTGCATCTGCAAAACAGACGTTCGAAGCCTGGATACAAACACGCAGAGCAACAACCGATCCCACTCAGGATCCAGAGGTCATTCGCCGAACCAGAGAGCTGGAACAGCTCCAGCAGAATGAACGCTCTGTAGGCAATTCGGTCAGCGCACTCGAAACCGAACTGACAGAGCTTGATCAAAGATCGAATGCGGTTTTCGACCGGCTATCCACCGCGGAACTTAGCGGCATTCCCGCATATGAGAGAGCACAATTCTGGCAGGAATTGCGCATCTTTGCTCTAAGATTGCTGATTACGCTGCCGATGCTGGCCTTTGCCGCCTGGCTGGTAGCGAAGCGCCGGAAGGGTGAATACTGGCCAATTTCGCGCGGCTTTGTACTTGCATCAATCTTTGTCTTCTTCGTCGAGCTTGTGCCCTACCTGCCCAGTTATGGTGGCTACGTTCGTTATGGCGTTGGCATAATCCTGACCTTTGCTGCCGGGCACTTCCTCATCAAAAACATGCGCCAATATCTGGCCAAGCGGCAAGAGGTGGAACAAAAGGCTGAGGATGAACGTCGCAAACTTGTGTCACACGATGACGCATTCAAGAAGATGTCTTCCAGCGTGTGTCCCGGATGCGATCGCCCGATTGCGAAAATGGAAGGAATAGAGACCAATTTTTGCGTTCATTGCGGCATGACATTGTTCGACACATGCAGCTCTTGCGACACGCGCAAGATGGCATTTTTCCGCTTTTGTATGAAATGCGGAACAGTTGCACAGGAAGAGCCGAAGGCTGAGTCATCTGCTCAAGCCCCCTCCTAGCTCTACAACCGTTTTCGCGCTTGTTAACTTCAGCCCCCAACGCCAAGAAGAAACTATGACCAAGAAATCCAAAGCCGCCATTGGCGCCGCAGCAATCGGTTCCGCAGCAATCGCCGCTGCGCTTCTTTACGCCAACAAGCGCAAAAAGAAGGAAGAGCCCAAGCCAACGGTTCCGTCAGGCGAAAAGCCCGAGACCGATTGAAAGCGCAGCTCAAAAAGGGAGAGCCGACCGTGAAACCAATAATCTTTTCGCTTGCCATGGCCACCAGCTTGGCAGCTCCGGTTAGCGCACAAGAAGCTCCTGATCTTGAGATGTGGCAGCTCGACTGCGGCACGATTGAGCTAAGCGACGCGGGCGATTTCTCTGATGCCCACCTTTATGACGGTGAGGAGCGCACGCTGGTCGTCAATTGCTATCTGATCCGGAACGCCGATCAGTACATGTTGTGGGATGCAGGCCTGTCGAAGGACCTGATCGGCATCAGTTACACAGAAGGCGCTTTCACAGTTTCAATGAAACGATCGCTGGTCGATCAGTTGGCTGAACTCACGCTGAGCCCCGAGGACATAAACCTTGCTGCAGTAAGCCATTATCATTTTGACCACACGAGCCAGCTTGCCGATTTCCCCGATGCAACGCTCTTGATCGGCGCTGCTGATTGGGATGTGGTGAAGGCAGCACAGGAACCCAATCAGTTGGTCGATCCACGTCCTTTCACGCCATGGCTGGGCGAAGATACAGCGCCGGTTACAGCGATTGCACAAGACCACGATGTTTTCGGTGACGGATCGGTCTTGATCAAGGCAACGCCGGGCCACACACCGGGCCACGCCAGTTTGCTGGTCCGCCTTCCCGAGAAAGGTGACGTCTTGCTGACCGGGGATCTTTATCACTTCGAAGAACAGGTAACGAACCGCGGGGTACCCCAGTTTAACACCAATCGCGCGGACACACTCGCTTCGATGGCGCGTTTCGACGCAATAGCCAAGTCGCTTGATGCGACGGTGATCATCCAGCATGACTCGCGTCACCTAGATCGGCTCCCGACCTTCCCGGAGGCAGCCAAATAATGGAAAAAGTACGCGAAATCGAAGGCCGCGCTTACCCGTATGGGGCTAAAAACGTCGATACGGACGTCATCATTCCGGCTGAATGGCTCAAGACCATCACGCGAGAGGGATTGGGCAAAGGCGCATTTGAAAGCGTGCGTGCGCAGCCGGACAATGTGTTCGATGACGAACGCTACGCCGGCTCACCAATCCTTATGGCGGGCGACAATTTCGGCTGCGGATCCAGCCGCGAACACGCGGCCTGGGCGCTGGGCGACCTGGGCATCAAGGCGGTCATCGCGCCGAGTTTTTCCGACATATTCTCAGGCAATGCGTTCAAGAACGGCATCCTGACCGTTGTGCTGCCACAAGAGGCAGTGGACCGCCTGCTGGAAGTGGCAGAGACGGACGAGATCACAATCGATCTGGAAAGCCAGACCGTGACCACGCGATTTCAGGATCGCTTCACATTCGAAATCGACCCTTTCCGCAAGCAATGTCTGATGGAAGGGCTGGACGAGATCGGGCTAACGCTGGCGCGCGATGCGGCCATTGCAAATTACGAACAACGCCGGGGTCAAGAGATGCCCTGGATCGAGAGAGGGACACAAGTCACATCATGAAGGCACTACGTACGCACCAAATTGGCGGCCCGGAAACGCTCACGCTGGACGAAGTCGAGGTCCCTACCCCGGGCAAGGGCGAAGTGCTGGTTGATGTAAAGGCTTGCGCGATCAACTATCCCGACACGTTGATGATCCGCGACATGTACCAGTTCAAGCCAGAGCGTCCGTACTCTCCGGGTGGCGAGATCGCGGGCGTGATCGAAGCAGTGGGCGAAGGCGTGGAAGGCTATGCCGTGGGCGACAAGGTCATGGCCGGGATTGGTAATGGCGGACTGGCAGAGAAGGTTATCGTCCCCGCTGGCCGCATGTTTCCGATCCCAGATGGCGTGGCATTCGAAAAGGCAGCCAGCCTGCTGATGACTTACGGCACGACGATCCACGGTTTGAAGGATCGCGGACACATCAAGGAAGGCGACACCGTGCTGGTGCTTGGTGCGGCAGGCGGCGTTGGCCTGTCAGCCGTAGAACTTTCCAAGGCTTTTGGTGCGCGCGTAGTAGCGGCGGTATCCTCTGAAGAAAAAGGCGAGGTCGCCAAGCGCGCAGGTGCAGACGAGGTCGTGATCTATCCCAAAGGCGAGATGGACAAGGACGCGTCAAAGGCGCTCGCCAATGCGTTCAAGGCGGCTTGCGGCCCGGAAGGCGCAAACATCGTCTATGACATTGTTGGCGGGCAATATTCCGAGCCTGCGCTGCGTTCGATCGCTTGGGAAGGAAAGTTCCTGGTGGTCGGCTTCCCGGCAGGAATCGCCAAGATGCCGCTCAACCTGACGCTGTTGAAAAGCTGTGACATTGCGGGTGTCTTCTGGGGCGCGTTCACCGCACGCGAACCGGTGAAGTTCCGCCAGCAAGTGGAAGAGCTGTTCCAAATGATGAAGGACGGGAAGATAGACCCGCTGGTGTCAGAAACATTCCCACTGGAGCGCGGCGGTGACGCAATTGCGAAACTTGAAAACCGGCAAGCCGTCGGCAAGCTTGTAGTGACGATGGACTAAAGCGCCTTGCCGCATGCGGCGGTGAACCCTATTTCGCTTTTAGAGACAATCCCGAGGGGACTGACACAATGACCGATTTCAAAGACCGCGAGCGCGCAGAAGAAGCCAAGTTCGCGATGGACGAGGACACCGCGTTCCGCGTGGCCGCACGCCGCAACCGCTTGCTGGGTGAGTGGGCAGCGTGCCTGATGGGCCTGACCGAAGAAGAAACCGATGCCTATAAGAAGGCAGTAGTGCAAGCTGACTTCGAAGAAGCGGGCGACGAAGATGTAATCCGCAAGGTTCTGGGCGATCTGACCGCAGCAGAGAGTGATGTCAGCGAAGCCGACATCCGTGCCAAGCTGGATGAATGTTCGGTCGAAGCGCGCCGCCAACTCATGAGTGAGAGCTGATCACATGCCGATGTCGGCATCCGAAATCACTAGCATGATCACTGCCGCGCTTCCCGGCGCGGTGGTGGAGATGACTGATCTTGCCGGAGACAATGACCATTGGGCAGCCAAGGTTACCGCTCCGCAATTCGCAGGCAAGAACCGCGTCCAGCAACACAAGATGGTCTACGAAGCCTTGGGTGGCCGTATGGGCGGAGTTCTGCATGCCTTGCAACTGACGACCGCAATTCCCACTTCGGATTGAGCAAGAATTTCAACTTTCAGGTTTTAGCCACCATGTCTGACACTGACGTACGCATTTCCACTCTCGTGAATGACAACGATGTTGTCCTGTTCATGAAAGGCACCCCCCTGTTCCCGCAATGCGGCTTTTCCAGCCGCGCCGTGGCCATTCTGGATCACTGCGGCGTTGCCTATGAAGGCGTGGATGTGTTGCAGGACATGGAAATCCGTCAGGGGATCAAAGCCTTCTCTGACTGGCCAACCATACCGCAGCTCTACGTAAAAGGTGAATTCCTTGGCGGTAGCGACATCATGATGGAAATGTTCGAAGCAGGCGAATTGCAGCAACTGCTGGATGAAAAGCAGGTGGCGAAAGCAGACAGCTAAAGCCAGACCCAATCGACCAGGACAAAAAGAAAGCCGCCCCGGGGTACCAGTGGGGCGGCTTTCTTTGTTTCGGGGAAGCGGGCCAGGGAGACTGCGGCACTGCCTCATTCACGAAGACTAACTCGTATGCCAATTACTATGCATCGAGCATGCCAGTTTCACGGATTGGACCTTTTCCGCGCCTTGCGATGGTTGCCAATTCCTTACCCGACCCTCGAGTGTTAGAATTTCCGACAGCTTGGCGATTTTGCTGGGTGGCAATTGCTTGCCGCTATGCGCATAAGATTGCCGATGAACCCACCTGACACCCAAGCGCCTGACGCCATTCCTGCTGCAACCGTCATAATTTTTCGCAACGGACCGGACGATGGCCCGCCCGAGATCCTGATGACGATCCGCAGTCGCGAAATGGTGTTTGCCGGCGGCATGGCCGTGTTCCCCGGTGGCCGGGTCGACCCGGCCGACTTTGAGCTTGGGGCGATGATGGGCGGGTCGCTCGAGCCAGATGAAGCCGCGCATCAGATAGCGGTGGTTCGCGAAACTCTGGAAGAGACCGGCCTTGTTATCGGCCTTTCCGGTGATATCGACGCCAGCAAAGCGCAGGCAGCCCGGCACTTCCTTCAGGAAACCGGTGAGCTTGCGCCAGTGCTTGACCACTTCGGCTGGGAACTCGATCTCGATCAGTTAACGCCCTTTGCCCGATGGTATCCCAAGAACGAGCGTATTCCGCGCGTCTATGACACGCGGTTTTACCTTGCGAATCTGGGAACCGGGGCGGTCGATATTGCTGCTGACCTTTCTGAGAATACGCATCTATTCTGGGTATCTGCGAAGGGAGCCCTGGAGGCTGCCGAGAAGGGTGACATCAAGGTCATCTTTCCGACTCGCCGCAACCTGGAACGGCTTGCACTTTTCAGCACTTTCGAAGAGGCCAAGGCTCAAGCTGAGGCGATCCCCGTGCGCACAATCACGCCGTTCATGGAAGACTTGGAAGGCAAAACGTGGCTCCAGATCGGTGAAGATCTCGGCTATCCTGTGACAGGAGAGCCGTTGGACAGCGTCATGCGGGGCTAGCCTCGCCCAGCCGGTGTGTGTTGAAAACTGGCGCGCCCGGCAGGACTCGAACCTGCTGCCTCAAGATTAGAAGTCTCGCGCTCTATCCAGATGAGCTACGGGCGCGCGCCGAAACTGCCATTAGCGTGCTTTGCAGCGGGTTCAAATGGCGTTAGGTCTTTCGCCCATGGAAAAATCGCCTCAACGCGTCACTAGCGACTCCGCCCCACAAGCATTCCGCTATTATGACCTGGTCATGGCGGCGTTTGTCGCGATCCTGCTGCTGTCCAACCTGATCGGCGCCAGTAAACCGAGCTACATCACTCTACCCGGCGGCGAATCATGGATCTTTGGCGCAGGTGTGCTGTTCTTTCCGATAAGCTACATTATCGGCGATGTTTTGACCGAGGTCTACGGCTATGCTCGGGCGCGCCGCGTAATCTGGACCGGGTTTGCCGCATTGCTGTTCATGGCGTTCATGGCGTGGGTGGTTGTCTCCCTGCCCCCGGCAGATGGCTGGCCATTCCAGAGCGACTACGAGAATGTGTTCGGCAATAGCTGGCGCATTGTGCTTGCCTCTATGACCGCATTCTGGGTTGGCGAGTTCGCCAATTCCTATGTGCTTGCAAAGATGAAGGTCTGGACGGAGGGGCGATTCTTGTGGATGCGCACCATCGGGTCGACCGTGGTCGGGCAAGGGCTCGACAGCATGATCTTCTATCCATTGGCGTTCTGGGGCCTCGCTGGCTGGCCGCCTGAGACGCTTGTCCAGGTCGTAATCTCGCAATGGATCATTAAAACGCTGTGGGAAGCTTTGCTTACCCCGTTCACTTACATCGTGATTAACCGGTTGAAAGCGGCGGAGGGCGTCGATCTATACGATACGCAAACGGACTTCTCCCCGTTCGCAAGCAGCGGAAAACGCGATGACTAGCGGCTATTGAACGGCTTCGAACCAGTCATCTTCCACCGCAGTTTCCCAAACTGTGCCGTCAGGCACAATCTCGACCTCCGGTTCCAGTTGCAGGCGCTCTGCCAACAGCTTCAGGTCTTTCTCAACCGGTATGCCATAAAGATCACGATGGCTTTCCTGCAGCCGCAAAACCAGCCTGTCTTCATCTCGCAAGAGACGGCTGACTTGCAGTGATTTGGGTGAGCGGGCACCAATTCTTCGCGCAAGGCGGATCCCAAGTCCCCAGCAGATTGCTTCTTCGAGCGCCTCGCGCGAAGCAAGAAGCATAAGCTGCTTTGGCAGATCGAGCTGGTTACCGTTTGCCGCCAACGTTGCCGCCATCATCGCGCGCCCTTCCGCGTCGACCGCAAGCCAGCGCTTGTGCAATGCCCAGTCGATTGCCAGCGGAACGCGCAGGTTAGGTTCAATCTGCATACCGGCCAGAGCCAGCATTGTTGCAGAAAGGCGCAGCCGTTCGCTGCCGGAATCGCCGGTCGGCACGGCTTCCGATGCCCAGCCCGCAATCCGGGTCGCCAATTGAGGTGGTGCGCCGCGCGACGCCGCAAAGTGCGACACCCCGGCCAATAGTGGATCCTGCGCACGCATGTGTTCAGCAAGGCGTGAATAGATCAGCCCTTCGCGAAGTCCCCAGGATGAGAAAACGACCGTCTCTGGCTTGAGTGTTCGCAGGAGTGCTTGCAACAGCACCGCTGCGTGCGGAAGGATTTCCGAGCGCATCGCCGTGATACGTGGAACCCGCTTGAGGTTGTCCGGATCCTCTTGCGCCAGCTTTCGGGCCAGGGCCAGCACCTGTTGCCGGCTCAGCTCAAGTGCGTGCGGGTCAGTCAAAGGAAACTTGCGCATTTCCATCGCGTAGACAGCCATCGCGCGCCAGGTACCACCAACCAGATACAGCGGGGAATTGATGCGCTTGCTCCACCCGCCGTCTTTCAGCTTGCCGGCCAGGCGTTGCCGCATAGCCACGACCCCGTTGTCGCTGTCTTCGCGATATTCACGCAGCCGCAAAGTACCAAGCGGGAATGTGGTGGCACCCTCGCTTGCTCCGCCAGCAACGCGGATCAGTTCAAGACTGCCCCCGCCCAGATCGGCAACCACTCCTTCGGCTCCGGGAAATGCCCCTATCACCCCCTGGGCGCTGACCTCAGCCTCTTCTTCGCCAGCCAGAAGCTTGGGCGCAAAACCAAGCGCCCGCACTTCTTCCAGAAACTCCGGCCCGTTTTCAGCATCACGCGAAGCTGCTGTCGCTACCGTTTCGACATCGTCGACACCCAAATCTTCAAGAAGCAGGGCAAAACGTTTTAGCCCGCGCATAGCCAGGTCAATCGAATCCTGCGCCAACCGTCCGGTCGCTTTGATTTCGCGCCCCAGCTGCGCAGCAACCTTTTCGTTCAACAGCGTAACCGGCGCCCGCATAGTCCCGCCATAAACAACCAATCGAACAGTATTGGACCCGATGTCGATAATTGCACGCTCTGCCGCATTGCCCGAGAAGCTGCCCGCCCAGTCGCTGCGCCGCCGCGTCGAACTCATGCGTCGCGCCCCTTGCGCAAGGAAAGCTTTGGTACTGCGTCCGGATCCAGCGCATCACCCCGGCCCGACAAAGAAGGGTTGGTCATGAAGTAATGGTGACAGTTGAAGGGTTTATCAGGGGTTTCGGCTCGCAGATATTCGCCGTCTTCGCGCAGCCACCAGCTTTGTTCGCTATCAAGAACATTGGCAAGCAACACCTGTTGCAGAACCTGATCATGCACGGTGCGGTTTCTGATCGGGATTAGGGCCTCGACACGTCGATCAAGATTACGTTCCATTAAATCAGCTGAGGAAATGTAGACTTTTGCATTGCTGCTTGGCATCGCATGTCCATTGGCGAACGCGTAAATTCGTCCATGCTCCAGAAAGCGTCCGATGATCGATTTGACGCGGATGTTATCGCTGACCCCGGCAACGCCAGGGCGCAAACAACAAATACCGCGCACGATCAGCTCTATCTCGACACCGGCCTGGCTCGCTTCATAGAGCTTGGCGATCATGTCCTGATCAGTGATCTGATTGCATTTCCCCCAAATCGCTGCTGGCTTCCCCGCGAGTGCGTTTGCAATCTCTGCATCAATCAATCCGTACAGATGATCGCGCAAATGGATGGGTGATATGACCAGCGCTTCTGTACTGCGCGGTTCAACATAGCCGCTTACAAAGTTGAAAAGCTTTGCCGCATCGCGGCTGAATTCCGGTTCAGCGGTAAAGAAGCTGAGGTCGGTATAGGTGCGGGTGGTAACCGGGTGATAATTACCCGTTCCAAAGTGGCAATAGGTGCGGAACCCATCTTCCTCGCGCCGCACGACCATCGCAACCTTCGCGTGTGTTTTCCAGTCGACGAAGCCGTAAATCACCTGGACCCCGGCGCGCTCCAGCTTGCTCGCCCACATCAGGTTTTGCTCTTCATCAAATCGCGCTTTGATCTCAACCACCGCGGTAACCGATTTGCCTTCTTCTGCAGCAGCTATGAGCGCGCTGATAATGGCCGACTGGTTGCCTGCACGATAGAGTGTTTGCTTGATCGCCACGACATCCGGATCTGCCGCGGCCTGCCGGATGAAGTCCACCACCACTTCAAAGCTTTCATAAGGGTGGTGGATGACGATGTCTTTCTCGCGGATGGCAGCGAAACAGTCACCATCGTGTTCCCGAATGCGTTCAGGATAACGAGGGTTATAGCTTTCGAATTTGAGATCGCGCCGGTCCGCGGCCACAATCTCGCTCAATGAACTCATCCCGATAATACCATCGGTCCTCATTACCATCGCATCGGACACGCCCAATTGTTCGAGCAGGACCTGCTCGGCAACGGGATCGAAATCCTCTTCCAGTTCGAGTTGGATCACACGCCCTCTGCGCCGGCGCTGGATTGCGCTGCGGAATGTGCGGACAAGGTCTTCGGCTTCTTCCTCGATCTCTATGTCGCTGTCACGCAGCACACGGAACAACCCGTCGCCTTCGATCGTAAAACCGGGAAATACATGATCGGCGAAACGGCAAATCAGGCTGGCGACAGAGATAAACAACGCATCGTCGCCCGGAACCTGCACAAATCGAGGCAAAGCAGGCGGGATCAAGACCATCTCGATAACTTGCTCATCATCTGCTTGCCGTGTGAGCGTGAAGAGAAGGCCCAAGCCGCCATTGGTGACAAATGGAAACGGATGGGCCGGATCCAGCGCCTGCGGTGTGAGAACCGGCATAATTTCCTCGAGGAAGTATGTCTCGAGCCAATCAATTGCATCGGGCGAGATGCGGTGCTCGTCAGCCACATGGATGCCGTTGGCGGACAATTGCTCATGCAGCTCTCGCCAAGTCTTCTCCTGAGTGAGCGAAAGCCGCACGACCCGCTCTCTAACCGCGGCAAGCTGCTGCGATGGCGTGCTGCCATCAATCGACAGGCGTTCAATCCCGCGCTGCACCTGTCCCGCAAGGCCGGCAACGCGGATCATCACGAATTCATCAAGATTGCTTCCGGAGATCGCCAGGAACCGAAGGCGTTCCAGCAGCGGATAGTTCGGATTGCTCGCTTCTGCGAGAACGCGCTCGTTAAACGCCAGCCAGCTCAGTTCCCTGTTGAAATAGAGATCGCCGCTGGTCGCCGCGGGACGGCTTTGTTGTAGATTGACCGGTTCGCTGCCCATGGTGGTCTGTTCTAACTCCCGCACGATACATTGTCGAAGGATTCAGATAAGCGAGCTGCTATCAGCAATTTCCGTAATCCCGCGCTTGCCGGTCCCATCGCGGCCAAGCTGAACAATCACATCAATTACAGAAGCTGCGTAGGCAATCGTATCGCTGCGCGTAAGGCCGATACCGGTCTGCATGACCATTAGCGACAATTGTTCCAACGCACCGCGCAGACTGTTGGCGTGGATCGTAGAAAAGCTGCCCGGGTGACCAGTGTTGATAGCACGCAGGAAACTTACGCTTTCCTGGCCACGTAGCTCGCCCAAGACGATCCGGTCCGGGCGCAATCGCAGCGCGGCTTGCAACAATTCGTTGGCGGACACCTTGGCTTCACCCAGTTCGCCCTTCACAGCGACAAGCCCAACACCGTTCTCTCCCGGCAGTTTCAGTTCCGGTGTATCCTCCACCAGAACCACGCGTTCATCGCGCGGGATTTCCTTCAACATGGCGTTGAGGAAAGTCGTCTTGCCTGTGCTTGTGCCGCCTGAGATCAGAATTGTTCGCCTTTGGCGGATCGCTTCACGGAGATAGGCGATTGGCTCAGCTTGCGGGTCAGGCATTTGCGGGGGCACAGGTTTGGAAAGCGGTCCGGCATCATAGGCGTCTAGCGGTAAATCGAGCCGGCGATGACGGCGGATCGCCATCGTCCAGTGCTTACGCGCCGCCGGCGGACCGCAAAACTGGATACGCGCGCCATCCGGCAATGTTGCGCCCAGCAATGGGTGTTCGCGGTTGATCCCCTGGTGGCTTACCCGCGCAACCTGCTCCGCAAGCCGCTGAACAAGCGCATCATCGATGTCAGGCGTTTCGACCCGCTTCATTCCGGGATCTGTGGCATCTTCGATCCATACTTCGCCCGGGCGATTGACCATAATCTCGGTTATTGTGTCGCGATCCAACCATTGCCGGAACGGCGCCAAATACGCCTCCAGATACACACTGTGCTCACCCGCAGGCGCCTTAACGTCATTCGGCAAAGGATGGACTTCAGCGGACATCGTCTTTTCGCTCAATTCGGAACCTGAGAGAAATCCAGATCTCGCGATGTAAATACGCGGATTGGTTCACCCTGGCGGACGCGGACTGTCGGGCCGATCTTGCCGTCCTGCTCAATCGCCGCTGCTGCCGCCGAGCTGCCACCGCCCAGCACGACAGACGCACCCCCTGATGCAACCGCAGCGAGGCCATCGACCACGGATAGCAGAAGTGCAGAACCGAAGCGGCCGAAGAAATTCGAATTCACATCGCCTTCAAGCCCGGTGGTGCCATCGAAGCCGACAGCAGGCGATGCGAGATTGACCGAAGCGCCGTCTGGGCGGATCAGCCGCGTCCAGATAACAAAGGCACGCTTTTGTCCGCCTTGCAGACCGGATTGGTATTGCCCGACGAGCCGTGATGATCGTGGAACCAGAATGCGGGTGCCGTCAAAGCTACGCACATCCTCGCTCACGACTGCACGGACAAATCCCGGAACATCTGTGTCGATTGCAGTCTCAAGGATTGCCGGGATCAACGTGCCTTGCGTGACCGTGGTGGACGGGTTGGTCATCGGCGTTGCTTGCGCAGGCGCGCCGCCAACGCCGCCAATGCGGCTCGCGAAGTCGGCGGCTGAATTGCCTGTCGATGCCGGCGATGCCGAGCCTGTCGCAACGGCCGCGTCTGGCGCAACAGCCTCTACCGCATTTCCGGCCGCGCTCGAATCGAACACCACCGTCGGACTGGAGTATGGATTCGTGCTTGGTGCTATTGCGACAGCCGCTCCGCTCTCATCAATGGGTTCTGGTACAACAATTGGCGGCGGCAACGCTTGCACAGGTTCTGGTGCTTCGACTTCTTGAGGCGCCGGGGCAACAGGGGTGGGATCAGCGGACAAAGCTGGCTGTTCCTCCAGTTCCGCCGATGTCATCGCCCAGAATGCGACTGCACCAAGCCCGGCAACAATGGCGACACCAGCGGCGAGCCCCAAGGCATCCGAGCCCGGTTTTTGTTGAGCTACCGCTGGATAAGCTGTGCGGCTTGCCAGATCGATAATTTCAGCTGACTCCTGATCGCGCGGATCTTTGCCCGTAACTTGGCTGGCCAAACGCATCAGTTGTTCTCCCGCGCTTCAGCTTCGATCTGAGCGAGCGCCGGCTCATCACGTAGCGGCGGCGACGGGCGGACCGGGCCGTTGTTGATCAAAAGAGCGGATTCTTCGCCATGCCTGAGCACAATCTGGCGCGGCACCGCCTGAACCACGATTGTCTCGCCGCGCACGGTGAAATTCACCGGCCCTTCAGTTCCCTCTGAATCCGTGATCAATATGGCGGGCACCGCCCGATCAGTCGGCCAACTTAGGAATGTGGCACGGCCATCGTCAAAAGCGCGTACCGGATGCAGGCTGGCATCCCCGCGCTTGTCCCATGCGAAATTGAGATCAGCGGGATCAAGCACTGCGAAAGGATCGGTGGCTGCCGCCATCTCGCTGGCATTTGCCTGACGGCGCGCTTCCAGTTCGGCAGCAGCAGCCTTAGCCGCTTCGAGTTCCGGATAGCGGAAGCTCATGACATAGACCGGGCGATTGCGCGGGCTCGCAACCAGATCGAACAGGTAAGTTCGCTGGCTGGTGACAACGGTCAGATTGGTCACGGCATTATCGGCCAATGGCTTCACGAACAGTAGGTTCGCCCGCTTGTTGGGCGTGACTTGCCAGCTTTGCGAATCCCCGATCGCGACATTCTCGATCACTTCGTCTTCAGCGAACATGATTGTCGCCTGGACACGCGCCTTGCCATTGATGCGCACGACTTGTGCTGGATCATATTCCAGCTCAACCAGACGCGGATCATCAGCCATCGCCGGGGTAGTTGCCAGCGTTGCCGTTGCAAGAGCGAGCGCAAATGCTGCTGCGCGGATCATGATGAAGTCTCCGATTTGCGCGCTAAAGCGCGCGCTTGAACAGGGCGGAAGCGATTGCCGATACCACGCGTGCGTGACGTGGATTGTCTCGTGTCAGAATGCGGGGCTGCACTGCCCCCGGATGTGGCGTACACCCGTGTTTCGCGCACCCTTGCCGTGCTGCCAGTGCCGCCGCCATCACTGGCCATATTGGTCATAGTCGCTGCTGCAACGTCCACACGGCGAGCGCCCGAGGCGGTTGCAGCTATCGTTGCGTTGCGCGCCTCAGCCACACGGGCCGAGGTTTGGTTAAAGGTGCTGACCGCCGCAGCATCCACCGTGTCGCCTTGCGGTGCAAGCCCGAACACCTGCCAGCCGGCAACCATGGTGCCGGTCACTTTGAGTACCATAAACATCAATGCGACATGTACCGCACCGATCAGGAAAAACGCCATCGCCGCACGCGGTGATACTTCGCCGGGTATGGCAACCAATGCGGACAGCACCGGCACTGCCAACTCCAGCATGATTGTGCCGCCCAGCACGGCAAACAGCGGAACCAGCGCCAGCATGACCAAGCCTTTAAGCCAACCGGTGAATAGGCCGCGTGTACCGTTGAACAAAGCCATCACAACGAAGGCAGGACCAATTGCCACCAGCAATGCCAAGGCAATTTTCGATGTGGCCAGGATGCCAACTGTCCCCAGCAACAATAAGACTGCCCCCAACCACATCAAACCAGGCGGCGAGAATGCTTCAAAGTTCTCCTGACCCTGGCTCGCTTGCTGTACAGCCTCGAATACCACATCCAGCTTTTGCCCGAATACCAGGGTGGCCGGGCCATCGCTGCCCGTAAGAACTCTGGCCAACCATTCCGGACCCCATACGATAAGGTTCCAGACGACGCCTTGGTAGGCGACCCAGCTTGTCGCAAAGGTAAGAACAAGGCCCAGAGTCATCATGCGCGGAACCAGTGCCCGGACGCTCAAGCTGGAGCGCCCCAGCATCAAGCTGATCCCGAAGAAGGCTACATAGAAGGTCAGCAGAATGACCAGGGTTGTTTGCAGCGCCCCGCCGGGAGCGAACAGGCTGCCGAACATACCCGCTGCGCCTTGCTGAGCCATGCATTCGATGGCCTGCAGCGCAGAGGCAATGCCCCCGCCCATGCCCTCTAGCGCAGTATCGCAAGTCCCCGCCATTACTCTGCCGCCTGCCACAGCGGCAATTCGCCGCCGGCATCATTGTCTGCATGTTCGGGCCACACGCGGCCGGTCAGCGGCGGGAACCATTCCGCCGGATCATCGCCAACCGATGCGCGCAACTGGTCCAGCTTGCGCACTGAAGCTTCGCGACCAGACAGGATCGTCAAAACTTCCGGAGCGCCTGAAAGGTCAAGCCGCACCACAACGCTCGCGTCGGGCTGACGAACCAGGAAGCAGCGGCTGTGTGCCGGAAGCGACCGGATCAGCGCCAGCTCATGATCGGTCAGGCCAAAGCCATCGCAATAATCCTCTGCCCGCGCGCGGCTGTTGGGCATGAAAATCATCGTCGCGGTCTGTTCCACCAATGCAGCCGAGATCCGGCTTTCGAGTGCGTCGCTGGCACTTTGTGTGGCAAACCCAACCAGCGCATTGCGCTTACGCAACGTCTTCAACCAGTCGCGGATACGCGCAGCGAAGACTTCGTCATCCAGCGCCTTCCACCCTTCATCAATCAGGATCATGGTCGGCTCACCGTCCAACCGCTCATCAATGCGGTGGAACAAATACATCATGGTCGGCGTGCGGAGGCGCGGATTTTCAAGCAGCGCGGTCATGTCAAAGCCAAGCACACGGTTCGCCAGATCAAGCTTGTCGCTTGCGTTGTCGAACAACCAGGCGTGCTCACCATCACCGATCCATGCCGAGAGCCGGTCCGCCAGATCGCCGGGCTGCGGCCTGCGCGATCCGGCCAGCAATTCCTTGAAATGGCGCAAGCGGCGCAGCGATGCATCATTGCTGTAAGCGGCGTCCACTGCAGCCGAAATCGTGGCTAACTCTTCCGGCCCGTTCGCTTCCAGAATTACACCCAGCCAATCGCGCAAGAATGCCTTGTTCTCTGCCGTGTCGGGTAGCGCGAGCGGGTTGAAACCAGTTGGTTCGCCCGCGCTGATCCGGTCATATCGCCCGCCAATCCCGCGAATGAACAGCTCTGCACCGCGATCCTTGTCGAACAGGACTGTGCGTGGATTGAATTTCTGCGCCTGCGCAGCGAGGAAGTTCATCACCACCGTCTTGCCTGAACCGGATGGGCCGATGACCGAGAAATTGCCCAGATCGCCATTGTGAAAATTGAAGAAAAACGGAGTCGCGCTGGTCGTTTGCAGCAGTGTTACCGCTTCACCCCAGTGGTTGCCATTTGCCTTGCCCAGCGCAAAGCCATGCATTGAGCCGAAGCCAGCCATATTCGCGCTGCTGATCAGTGCGCGGCGCACCACATATTGCTCATTACCCGGAAATTGTGCCCAGAAACCGGGCTCCAAATTGATGTCTTCGCGAACAGCAATCGCGCCGGCATCTGCCAAAGCCGCAGCACAAGATGCCGTTGCCTCATCAAGCCGGGCCAGATTGCTTTCACGGACCAGCACTGTCAGGTGATGATCGCCGAAGCCAACCGAGCCATTGCCCAGCTCGTCCCGCGCGGTAAGCATGTCAGCACGCTCGGCCGCTGCCTCTTCATCCACCGCGCGCAGACGCCGCAGCGCCAAATCAATCCGCTCTCGTGCCGTGGTTCGTTCGGTAGGCGCGTAGCTTTCCGTGACGATCATCTCGTACGGCTGGCGCAGCAAGCCATCAAGCAGGCCCGGCGATGTGGCGTCGGGGTATTCTTTAAGGCCCAGAAGAGCTGCGAATTCTACCTCGCCTGAACCGCGAAGCTCCATCGCATCCAAACCGAAACTTGCGCGTCGATAGGGCAGCATTTGACCTACGTCAGTGTCATGCTCCGGCTCGCGCACGGGGCGCATCTCGCCATTGTAGATCGCCGAAAGCAGCTCGAGCATTTCCGAATTGGTGCCCGTCAGCCCCTCGTATTGGCCGAGCACCTGCGCGCCGTAACTTTGCAGCGATGCGACAAGCCCGGTGACCGCGGCCTTCAGTGTGCGAACATCCTTGGTATCGGCTTCGACTTCGCTGCTGCGCGCCCGATTGAAAAAGCGTGAAACACGTTCTGCCAGGCCCGCCTTGCCACGTGCGGGGCGGCGGATTAGCGTGATAAACTGGTCATTGATGAACAGAGAACCACCTGCGAGCCGTTCTTTCCAACGCGTATCGATATGACGGCAGAGCGGATCATCAAATTTCGCATCTAGCTCTACCTCTACCCGGCGGCGGATGACATGGTGGTACAGCACGAAGCGTGAATCGAGTGTCGAACGCAGCACCACTTCGCGCGTCGCCGCATGGGCATTCAGGCTGTCTGTGTCCTCAGTTTCGAACAACAGGCCAGGCACTTGAATGGAGGACATGACCGATCCATCGCGCAGCAACAGCGTGTTTTCGTCGACCATCCGCAGATAGGGTAAACGGTCGCCAGCCTTGGCTTCCTTGGGGGCCCAGCCCGCCGCTCCGATCCATTTGCTCATATCAAATCAGTTCCTGCGTCACGGCGTGTAACTATTGCAGCCCCAACGCTTGTAATTCTTTACCCGCGGGCACTGCGACACCTTGGTGATCCAGAGATCGAAAATGCGCGGTTCCCTCAAACAAGCGAAGTATCCGATGATGTGCACGACAATCGGCACCATTATGATCCACAGGCTGCTGAGGATCAGAAACGCAATCGTCGTCACCATCAGATTGATGATGAAGAAATTCATCGTCACCCCGGCGAACATCTGTGGCCGGGTCAATGCACGGTGCACGCTATGGCGAACGAGATTGCTCATCGACTAATCAAAAGCCCCCGATCGAGGCGACCAGACGCGGCGCGCCGAAGATAATGAACACACCGATGATGACCGTGCCGCCATAGCGCCAGTTCATCCGGCCGGTCAGCATCATGAAGCCAACACCCGCAACCGCCATCACGGCCAGACTCGTCGCAATCGGGCCCAGCAGAATGCCCTGCATCCAGACCAATGCGCTGGTAATCGGATCGTCGCTCTGCTGGACCTGCTGCGCAAAAGCAGCGCTGGGCATAGCAAGCAGCATAAGCCCGGCTGAAAGTCTCACAATTGCGTTGCGGATATTTGAAAACATCTAGGTCATCCCGTTCTGTCTGTTGCGATGATGCGCCGCAAGACGGCCCAAAATCGATCTAACGTAATTCTGTGTTTCACGAATTTGCGGAACACCGTTCGCGCGCTCGACGCGTCCCGGACCCGCATTGTAAGCAGCGAGCGCTTTTACCAGATCACCGTCAAAGCGGTTGAGCTGCATGCGCAGGTAACGTGCGCCGCCTTCCAGATTGGCGTGCGGATCGTCTGGATCGACACCCAGATATCGCGCCGTGGCTGGCATCAATTGGGCGAGGCCCCTGGCCCCCTTCGGCGAAATCGAGCGGTGACGCCACCGGCTCTCTTGCCAGACCAGAGCTTCCAGCAAAGCCGGGCTGAGGTCATAGCGGGTGCAGACATCAGCCACAGTTGCCGAGTAGGCTTGCGGCACCCCTACGGCGAGGACTTCCACCAACATTACCGGGCTAACCGAGTATTGCGGGCGATCAGGAATAATAATGGCTTGCGATAAATTGTTGGCAATCTGAGCGGAAACGGCTGATTGGGTAATAGGGCCGCCAGCAATCCATTGCGCGCCATCGCTCCCGATCTCCATCACATCGGCCTGCGCAGGCGCTGCCACCGCAACAGCGCTTAACAGCCCTGCGGCAAATAGCCCGCGCGCGGGAAAGAGAATCAGCTCACTATCATTCATTAACCCCGAATGCTTAGCTCAAATGACAGTGACGTGACAGAACAGGGTTACCAAGCCAGATAGATTTCTTGCGAAAAACCGCAAAAATTGCACAACTGGGTCGTACAACCCCCATAATTACCTGATTTTGATGATTAACCGGCTTTTACAGAAACTTGGTTCATAAGCGGCAATGCCATGCCCATTCCAGTCGGCGACTTTGGTCTATAGGGAGCCTCAAGCGCTGCGAGTTCTTCTGTCGAAAGATCGATATCGAGCGCGGCGATAGCTGCATCGATATGATGCTCCTTTGACGCGCCAATAATGGGAGCCGCAACGGCAGGCCTGGTGAAATGCCAGGCAAGAGCCACACTGGCACGGCTGACCCCGCGAGTTTTCGCAACTTCGCCCACCGCCTCGATGATAGCTCGGTCAGCCTCGTCATCGTCCTTGTAGAGCGCCTTGCCCACTCCATCGGTCTTGCTGCGCACGGTCTCTTCATCATTGGCCCGCGCCAGTCTGCCGCGCGCAAGAGGGCTCCAGGGGATGGCACTGACGCGTTGATCTTCGCACAGGGGCAGCATTTCGCGCTCTTCCTCACGGTAAAGCAGATTGAGCTGATTCTGCATCGAGATGAACCGGGTCCAGCCATTTGCACGCGCCAATTCCTGCGCCTTGGCGAATTGCCAAGCGTACATAGAGGACGCGCCGATATGCAGCGCCTTGCCCGATTTCACGATGTCATGCAGCGCCTCCATCGTTTCCTCGATCGGCGTTTCGTTATCCCAGCGGTGGATCTGGAACAGGTCGACATAATTCGTACCCAGCCGCACCAGACTGTCATCAATTGCCTGCATCAATGCCTTGCGCGAATTGCCGCCCGCGTTGGGCGCTGGGCGCCACGGGAAATAGGCTTTGGTCGCGAGCACAATCTCGTCACGCTGGGCCATCTCCCTAAGCAGATTTCCGGTGATTTCCTCCGAGGTTCCGCCCGCATAGACATTGGCAGTATCGAAGAAGTTTATGCCGGATTCCAGAGCCTTGCGGAAAAATGGGCGGCTTTCCTCTTCGTTCAAAAGCCAATCGCCATGCCAGCCCTTGGTCGTGTCACCATAGGTCATGCAGCCGAGGCAAAGGCGCGAGACAGTCAGCCCCGAAGTTCCCAGTTTCGTAAACTTCATCATGTTCCCTTTACAGCGATAGGCCGCCGTCAACGATCAGCGATTGCCCGGTAATGTAGCTTGCAAGCGGCGACGACAGGAACAGCGCCGCACCGGCCATATCCCGAGGCGTGCCCATCCGGCCCAACGGAATGCGGGCGATTGCGCCATCGCGGCGTTGCTCGTTCTCGGTTGTAACTTTGGTCATCTTTGTCGGGACGAAACCGGGCGCAATGCCGTTCACACGAATGCCATCTCGCGCCCAGGCTTGCGCCAGCGAGCCTACCAGACTGGCAGCGCCCGCCTTGCTTGCGCCATAGGCGGGGTTGCCGATCATGGCATGGAACGCGCCGGTCGAACTGACAATGATGATTGAACCGTCGCGTTTTGCGAGCCCCAGATGAAAGGCGCGCGCACAATCCATCACCGAGTTCAGATTCACGTCGATCACCGCGTCCCAGCCTTCACGTTCGAACTCGCGGCGTCCATATCGCACCGCGCCCTGGCACAGGACCAGCACGTCAATGGGATCGAGCTTGGCTGCAAGCACATCGGGCGAATCCCGATCAGTCACATCAAGCTGATGATAGGTCAGCCCGGTAAAATCGCTGTCCTCAGCTTCCAGATAATCACCTTCATCGGGCCGCGTACCTGTAACATGCGCCTCTGCCCCACGCTCGGCAAATCCGCGTGCAATGCCATTGCCGATCCCGCTCGAGCCACCGATCACCATCACGCGCTTGCCAGAAAAATCGAGCGGGTCAGACATAGCTTAAGCTCCTCAAATGGAACGCGAAATCACTTCTTTCATGATTTCGTTTGTACCGCCAAAAATGCGCGTCACGCGCGCATCGCGCCACAACCGGGCAATGGTATACTCATTCATATAGCCCGCACCACCATGCAGTTGCAGCGCTGTGTCGCACGCCTCCCATTGCAGATCGGTGTGCCACAGTTTCGCCGCGCTGGCTTCATCGGTTGTCAGCTCGCCGGCCAGATGTTTGCGGATCGCCCAGTCGAGGTGCGCCCAGCCCACTTGCAGTTTGGCCTTGAGGTCTGCCAGTGTGAATTTGGTGTTCTGGAACTCGAATACTGTCTTTCCAAATGCCTTACGGTCCTTCGTAAAACTAACCGCTTCATCGAATGCGCGCTGCGCGGCGGCCTGTGCACCAACTGCGATGCCCAAACGTTCCTGAGGCAATTCTTCCATCAGATGGATGAAGCCGCGGCCTTCACCACCCAGAATATTGGTCTTGGGAACGCGGCAATCGTTGAAGAACAGCTCTGATGTATCGGCCGAATGCTGCCCGATCTTGTCGAGGTTACGACCGCGTTCAAAACCCGGCGTACCTGCATCAACCAGAATCAATGTCGTGCCCTTTGCGCCTTGAGTCGGGTCTGTCTTGGCAACCAAGATGACGCAATCGGCGTTCTGGCCATTGGTGATGTAGGTCTTGGAGCCGTTGATCACGAGGTGATTGCCGTCTTCAACCGCAGTCGTGCGAATACCCTGCAAATCGGACCCCGCGCCTGGTTCAGTCATGGCAATGGCCGTAATGATATCGCCAGAGACCATTCCGGGGAGGTATTTCTGCCGCTGCTCCTCAGTACCCAGCCGTTCAAAGTAATTGGCCGTGATGTCGCTTTGCAGAGTGAAGCCTGCCGCAGAACCCAGATACGAAAGCTCTTCACACAGCACGCAGTTAAAGCCGAAATCGAGCCCCAGCCCGCCATTTTCCTCTTTCACAGTAGGGCACAGCAGGCCCGCCTCACCAACAGCCTTCCAGACCTCGCGCGGGACAATACCTTCTGCTTCATGCTGGTCCAGATTAGGCTCGAGATGTTGCGCGAACACCTTGCGCACGGTGTCACGGAAAGCCTCATGGTCTTCGTTATAGGCGGTGCGATAGCTTGTATCGAGCATGTGAATTCAACTTCCCTGATATTGAGATGGAAACATTATGGCAGCGTGCGGCCGATGTGCACACTTGGTGAAACTGACAATGCAGGTGGATATGCGCGCGCGCAGTCCCGGCGTGTTAGTCGCGTTAAGCTAAACTTGCCTAGCGCCCAACAAGGGCGAGACGGTGAGGAACTCGATGGAACCGATTGATACTGGTGCGCTGGTCGGCTGGAAGCTGGATGATCTTGGCAAACGCATGGTGTTGCACATGCAAACAATGCACCGAACCGAGAGCGAAGAGAAGGAAGTCCGCGAACGCGCAGTGTTGCTCGATCGCAATCAGGCATTCCTGCTCGCAAATTATCTGTTTGAGATGACCGGCCAGTCAAAACCCAAGCGACGCAGCGTGTTGCAAGCCCTGTTCGGAAATTAGCCCGTACAGCCAACGCTTTACTCTGCCAGAATGTCACGCAGGCTGCCGTCGAAGGCCCACGTCTTGTTGGCATTGATTAAATGCAATCGCCAGTGTTTGGCCGCCCCGTCACCATCTCCAGCTTCGATCAGGTCGATCAGCTTTCGCATGCTTTTCAATGCCGTACCACTGTCCGCGATCCGCCCTTCGGCATCGCGCCGTATCAGCCGCAACTTCACCTGATCCATCAGATCGTGCAGCATCTGGATCATGAAGTGGAGCGTGCGATTGCCACCTTGTTCCACCAGCAATTCATGAAACTCTGTCAACGCCGCGATAAAGCCGCGCGTGTCGCCCGCCTCATCCAGGCGCTCCAAACGGTCAATCTCGTTTCGAAGTATCTCTAGTGAAGCCTTAGCACCCGTTCGCGCCAAACGGCGAACCACATACAGTTCCAACGCCAGCCGGGCTTCAAAGATATCCGGTACAGTGGTTTCATTCGCTTGCAGAACGAAGCTTGCATAGCGCGACACACCGCTCACTTTCGGGCGACTGACGCGAGCCCCACTGCGCGATCCACGCGTAACGGAAATCAACCGCTCGGCCTCCAGAATACGAAAGGCTTCGCGCAGAGTCGGGCGCGACACGCCAAATTGTTCCAGCAGTTGGCCCTCTGGCGGCAAAGACGAACCTTCATCCAGATCGCCGGAGATGATCCGCTTGCGGATCCGGTCTGCAACAATCTCAGCGGTCTTTGGCACCCGCAGTTCTTCGCGTTGACCAAGATCCAGGATGTTGGGTTGGTCGGCAACCAAACTGCCGCGCCCCAATGCGTTGTCGTCAGACCTCGCCATTTATTGTCAGATACCTCTCGTCCGCCCGCGATGTCTCACTTAGTTAGCGAAGTCGGCCCGCCATGTCATGGGGCTATTGTTAGCGCTCTTGGTTCGAGAAGATGGGTTCGCGCTTGCAAAACAGGGTGGTCCTGCGCACATGGGGCGCATGAATGCCAAGGCTACGACAACTTATCGCGCCGGATCAGACAGCGTCATGCTTCGCCGCGCCATGGGCTGCTACGCGACGGGGATAACAGTGGTTACCGCGCGCGCACCCGACGGCGAGCCCGTTGGTCTGACCGCCAACAGCTTCACTTCGGTCAGCCTTGAACCCCCGCTCTTGCTGGTTTGTCCGGCTCTATCCGCGGCCACCACACAAGTGCTGTTGGAAGCAGATCATTTCGCAGTGAATGTCCTGTCAGACGAACAGGCCAACCTTTCTCGTCTGTTCGCCACGAAAGGCACAGACCGTTTCGCAGAAACGCAGTTCGAGACCTGGCATCACGACGTGCCTATCATTCGTGACGCACTCGCCAATTTCGAGTGCAAACGCTACTCAGTCGCTGACGGAGGCGATCACGCGATCCTGGTAGGGCAGGTCGAGCATGTTCGCTTTGCCGACGAAGGCGATCCGCTCCTCTATTTTCGCGGTGAGTACCGCAGTCTGCAACGCGACTGATCCGATCTGCAAACAAAAAAGGGCCGGCGCGAAGCCGGCCCTTCCCCCCAATTCTGATCCTTAGGGAGAGAGGAATCCCCTCTAACGGATCAGAAATTCACGCCCACGGCCACACCGTAACGGCGCGGATCAAGCGTAAAGATATTGCTGAACAAGCCCGAGCTTGCATCCGTCACATACAGACCCGTAACCGAGTCACTGTCAAAGATGTTCTGGACGAAACCGCGTACGAACCAGTTCTCTTCAGCCGAGTTCAACTGGATCTGCGCATTCGCCTGAACGAATGGTTCAAGCCGGTTTACATTGCCGTTAAAGACATTGCCGTATTGTTCACCGGTCATCGAGATATCGAAGCGCGGCACCAGTGTCATGCCGCTGTCAAATTCAGCGGTCCATTGGACACCGGCCGATGCTTTGATTGTTGGTGCCTGAGGCAGCTTGTTGCCTTTCAAGTTCACCTCAACACCAGGGCTTAGGACCTGCAGACCTGCAGGAGCATTCGCTTCAAGTACACTGCAGATACTGAATGCACCGGATGAAGCGATGTTACCATCAGCCGGGAACGACGTTGGGCCTTGCAGCCCAAGACCGCCATTTACGGCTGTTACGAAACCGGCGGTCGCTGCCTGCGATGGACCGGTAACAGCGCAAAGCGCGCCATTGGTAACGTCCTTGATGATCACCGCATTAGGATCGCCACCACCGGGATCGCGCGGGTTGGAGAAGAACTGATCGCCAGCCACTTCTGCGTTGAGATAGCTGAAGTTCATATTGACCAGCCACGCTGGATCAGGCCGCAGCACAGATTCGAGCTCAATGCCCCAGATATTGGCGTCAATCGTATCGTTGACCGACGTGCGCGCAATGATCCGGCTCAGCTGAAGGCCTTTGTACTTATAATAGAACGCGGTCGCATTCAGCTGGATCATGCCATTGGCGAAGGTGTTCTTTGAGCCGACTTCGAATGCATCGATCTGCTCTGGTCCGAAGCTATCTGGAACCGAAAAGATCGGCTGCAATGGCGGGTTGATACCGCCCGATTTATAGCCACGCGAATAAGATGCGTAAATGTGGTTGTCTGGAGACAAGGCATAATCGACCACGAAACGGCCTGTTATCTCATCGAAGCCAACTGAGCGATCGGCGGTAAGCTGATTTCCAGCAATCCCCGGATCGGCATCGTAAGAACCGACAAATGGTGAATCAAAGGGGTCACCATCGTTGGAGTAAGGGTTTAGGAAACTCGCCAGCGTCGAGCGCGCAGAGGTCGACTTTTTATCGTCATTGTAACGAATGCCGGCCGTTACCTTCAGCCTATCAGTAACGTCGAAATAACCCTCTGCAAAAATGCCGTAGCTTTCCAGATGGAAGTTACGCGTGTTGTTGCGGAAGAATGACGTTGCCAGATATGACGGCGGCAGGCTGCCGCCCAATGACGTGAATGAACCGAGCACACCAGCGATGTAATCGATCGCAAAGGCATTCACGTAATAGCTGTTCTCGAGCACTTTGGAGTCTGCGTAGATACCGCCGAGCAGGAAGTTAAACGGACCATCCAGATCAGACGAGATAATCGCCTCAACCGAGTAGCTTTCGTTGTCCTGGTTCGAACGGTCAAACTGCGGTCCGTTTGGCGTACAGATCCTGAAGCCTTCGAAGGATCCCCGGCCATCAAGACGGGTGTCTGACGTACACAGATTGCCGCTGCCATCAAACAAAGCTGCTGTGACCGGCGTGAAGTACGCCTCTGTGCCCGGGCCGAGCAGACCGCCAGCGAACGCATTCAGAGTTCCGAATGCCACTGCAGCATTCGGAATCTCGCCAACACCCTGGTTGTAGTCCTGCCGGGAATCGACGCTGGTTTCCTGATAGGTGCCAGTGACAGCAACCTGGATATTGCCAAAATTGTGTTCGATATGCGCTTGCAGTTGCAGCTCGTCTGTGAAGTACTCCGGAACAAATTCAGTGCGGATCTTGCGAACATCGTTCGGTTCATCAAAGTTCGCATAGGCATCCGGTCCATAAAGGCTGTTAAGCCCGAGCGAGGCCGGAATACCGTTGATCGCGAGGAATTCCGACGAACCCAGCGTACCTGTGAAAGTCGAGTTGGCATTCAACTTGTCAAAGTCGCGCCGCGCATTGAGGCATCCCAACACGCCCGTCGGGTCACGTTGACACAATTGCTTCTGGATACGCGAACGGTTGTCATCCTCTTCGAAGTAATAGGCCATCAGATCGATGGTCGTATCGGGGCCCGGCTCGAATCGAAGCGAACCGCGGATCGCGTACATGTCACGGTCGTCAAAGTCGCTGCCAGTAGTCAGGTTTTCCGTGTAACCATCGCGTTTCAGATAGAAGCCGGCAACGCGCGCACCGATAGATTCGCCAATCGGCAGGTTGAGCATGCCCTTGGCTTTCATGCTATTGAAGTTGCCGTATTCGAACTCAGCTTTGCCAGAAAAGCCGGACAGATCAGGTTTTGCGGAGACGACGTTCACAACGCCTGAAGTCGCATTACGCCCAAACAATGTGCCCTGCGGACCACGCAATACCTCGATCCGTTCAAGATCGAAATACTCGGTCTCGAACAGGCGCGTTCCGAACAGCGGCGCGGAATTCAAGTGGATCGCGGTGGCGCTGTCACAGCTAACACCCACGCAAAGGTCACCGATACCGCGAATGGTAAAGCTGGAGGCGGTAAAGTTGCTTTTTGTAAAAGAGACGTTCGGAAGCGTCAGCTGCAAATCGCTGGCGTTTTCAATTTGTTGGGAATCCAAAGCTTCGGCATCAAATGCGCTAACCGCGATCGGGACTTCTTGCAGACTTTGTGCCTGACGTTGTGCCGTAACAACAATGACAGGCCCTGCACTCTGGAATGCGTCTTCGTCCGCCTGCGCATCTTGCGCAAGAGCAGGTGTCGCGATTGTGCCCGCGCAGATGCCGGACAGCAGCAATGCTTTCAATTTCATGTAACCCTCTCCCAAATTCCCAGACCGCTTTTGCGGTTCTGATTTGGAAGCTACCTTATTTGATAGGCATTCGACAAACTGATTCTTCAACTCGTTGTCGGATAACTCAAGATCAGACCCAGCCAACCCGCTCCGGATCGAAGGCTACATCAACCTTATCGCCGACCTTCATTGTGACGTCTGTATGACCGGAAATCCTCAGAATTTCGCCATTTTTTTCCTTTATCGTGACAAAACGATATCCTGCAGAAAATTCTTTTTCGATGACGGTCCATGGGCCATTTGATGAAGAGACGAGCGAAAGGGCCGAGGGACGGAAAAGTGCCGTTTGAGGCTCATGCTCCGTGATTTCAGATAGTCTCATGTCGCCAATCGCCGTTTTCAGAACGCCATCCTGCCACGTCCCGGACAGCGCATTCACTTCCCCCAATAACCGTGCAGCGACAATGCTTTTTGGCCGCCAATAGAGATCTTCCGGCGCGCCTTCCTGCACAATGCGCCCATCGTTCAGCACAACGATTGTGTCAGCCAGTTCAAGCGCTTCATCGGGATCATGGGTGACAACCAATACTGCGGCACCAGCCTCTTTCAGCAAGAGCTTTGCATCGCGCCGCATGGATTTGCGCAATTGCTGGTCAAGACTGGAGAAGGCTTCATCAAGCAGAACGACATCTGGCTGACTGGCTAGCGCACGGGCAAGCGCAATGCGCTGTTGTTCTCCCCCCGACAATTCGTGCGGGTAGGCATTGGCGCGGTCTGCCAGCTCGACTTTGGCGAGCCATTCCTGCGCAGAGCGCGGGCCGTCAGAACGATCCATCCCGAAGCGCACATTCTCGGCAGCTGTCATGTGCGGGAACAATGCGTTGCTTTGCACCACAACGCCAATCCGGCGCTTTTCCGGCGGCAGGGTGACACTGGGCGAGGACAGGATGTCAGCCGGCGAGGTGATCGTGCCCGCACTCACAGGCTCGAAGCCGGCAATCGCGCGCAGAAGTGTGGATTTGCCAGCACCCGATGGCCCCAGCACAACCGTGATCGCTCCGCGCGGAAGATCCAGATCTATACCGTCCAGAATGCGCTTGCCTGCAATCTCGCAGGCAACATCCTTCAAGGAGATTTGCAGTTCAGTGGCGCTCATGCGTTGGGCCTCACCAGATTCAGTAAAGCCGTTGCAGGAACACAGATCGCGATAAGGATCAATGCCGGTAGCGCCGCTTGCGCGAGCCGTTCGTCACTGGCGAAATTGTGTGCTGTGACTGCCAGCGTATCAAGGCTGAAGGGCCGCAGGATCATAGTCGCGGGCAATTCCTTCATCACTTCGATTGCCACCAGAAGTCCGGCAGTTGCCAACCCGGTCAAGACGAGCGGCAGGTGAATTTTTGTGACCACGCGCATGGGCGACGCGCCAAGGCTGCGCGCTGCCTCGTCCAATTCCGGGCGAACCTTCATCAAGGCCGCTTCCGAAGGCAGGATTGCTACCGCCGCAAAGCGGGACTGATAGGCCAGCAACAAAGCGATTATGCTGCCCCCTGTAAGTATGGCCGCCTGCGCACCGGACAGAGCATTCAGTGCGGACTGTCCGATTGCCAGCGCTGACAGAATGGCAATTGCTGCAACCGCGCCCGGCACCGCATATCCTGCCTGCAAGACACGCACGGAAGCGCGCGCCACGCGGTTGCCGCTGCGTAATACATAAGCGGCGGTTAGCCCCAGAAAAACCGCCAGAACGGCAGAGCCGATCGCTAGCAACAATGTGCCCTGCAAGGCGGGCAAAACCGAACCTGATGGCCGTGTATTGATCGCCAACCAGGCCAGATTTCCCGCCGGAATGAGCAAGCCCAATGCGATGGGCAGCATAGCCAATCCTGCCACGACTGCGCTGCGCCAGCCGGTCAATTGCGATCGCGGGCTGAGCTGAGTGTCGCTCGCTCCGGTCGAAGCGAACTGTCTGCGTCCACGCGCAGCGCGCTCTGCTCCCAGCGCCAGCAAAGCACCAAACAGCAACAGCACAGCCAACTGCGCAGCGGCAGCCGGATCGCTGAACGAAGACCATGCACGCACGATACCCACGGTTAGCGTCGAAACCCCCAGGAAATCGGCCACGCCATAGTCCGCGAGCACTTCCATTATGACCAAAGCTGTGCCCGCCGCAGCGGCCGGCCATATCAGTGGCAAAGTGATTTGTCGTAAAGCGCGCCACGGGCCTGCGCCCAGGCTGCGGGCGATGTCCCAGCTGAGCCGGCCATGCGCTTCCATCGCATTGCGACTGAGCAGATAGACATAAGGGTAGAGCGTTAGGGCGAAAATGAACGCCGCGCCGGAAATGCCTGAGACAGTCGGCAAATCCCAGCCACTTGCGGCCTCGAACTTGCTGCCCGGCGCCGTGATCGCATACCAGCTATAGGCGGCCACATAGCCCGGCATGGCAAGCGGCAAGATCAGCAGCCAACTCAGCGCCCGGCGCCCGGCAAATTCGTATCGCGTGACAAGCCAAGCGCAGCCGACACCGATCAATGCCGCAAGCGCCCCTGACATGATCGCAAGCTTTGTCGACTTTATCGAAAATTCGCCTAGCCTGGTCGAAGCGATGTGATCAAGGTATTCGCTGTCGCCCGACAGCGCGAGCGCGATCAGCGCAATGATCGGCAGCGCGAAAAAAGCGGCAAGTACTGTGCCGACAACCGCGGGATCCAGTCGGCGCAGAATCCCTCCAGCCGCGAAGGCTGCCCGATTGCCAATGCTATTCGTTATTGCCGCCAATGCGCCTTACCGATTGCCCTGCTGATCAGGGCCAGCCGGCCCGATCGAACAAACGTTGCGCTTCTTCCTGGCGCGAACCGATTGTCGTCCCGTCCAGCGGATCCGCCTTGAACGCGCCCAGTGCGTCCAGCACTGCATTGTCATAGGTGACAGTCGGAACCGCCGGATATTCGCTGGTCAGCTCTGGAAACAACTTCTGCGCTTCGTCTGAAACCGCAAATTCGATGAATTTCTTTGCCAGTTCGGGATGGCGCGCATTCGCCGCAACACCGGCACCCGAGATGTTTACATGCACGCCCGGATCGGCTTCGGGCCAGTACACTTCAACGTTGCTCACATCTTCATTCGTGTCCAACGCCATGCGCGCATAGTAGTAATGATTGACCAGTGCGAGATCGCATTCGCCAGCCACTAGGGCACGGATCTGGTCGCTGTCGCCGCCTTGCGGATCGCGCGCAAAATTCCCCGCGACCTTGCTGGCCCAATCCTGCGCGCGCCCTTCACCCCAGCGGGCGATCAGCGCAGAGAGAAGCGAAATATTGTAGATATTGCCGGAGCTGCGCGCGCACACGCGGCCCCCGAATTTTGGATCGGCAAGGCTTTCATAGCCGGTCAGCTCGCTCGCCTGCACGCGGTCCTTCGCGTATACCAACACACGTGCACGGCTGGAAATTCCGTACCAATGGCCGTCAGGGTGGCGCATCGATGCAGGTACACGCTGGTTGAGAATGTCAGAGCTCGTCGACGCAAACAGACCTTCCTGATCGGCCTTCCATAGCCTGCCGGAATCGACTGTAATGATTACGTCCGGCGGATTGCTGTCGCCATCAGCCTTCACCCGCTCGATCAGCAGATCGCCATCGGCTTCGACCACTTCGACTTCCACCCCTGTCGCATCGGTAAAAGCTTCGTACAGCGCATAGTCGGAATCGTAGTGCCGCGAGGAATAGATGACCAAGGTGTCATCACTCGTCTCTGCCTCCTGCGAGCAGGCACCAAGAACAACAAGCGGAGCGAGCACAAGGCCCAAAGCAAAACGGTTGGTCATCAGCACTTCCTTCGACTCGGTGAATTCCGATCCAATGCGGCCATAAGCGCGAGCGAGGCTTTCTGTCGAGAGTTTTATTGCGAATAATTCTCATTAGTGACAAGTAGCCCATACAATGTCGCCAGCTTGCGCCTCACAATTAATCGCTTAAGGCCAGCTAAATGGACGGGGGGCTCGCATTCACATTCACCAGCTGTGTTGCAGTGATGGCTCTGATCGCTTGGATCAGCTGGCGCAAAACTCGCGGGCAAACTGACACGCGAGAGGGCTATTTCCTCGCCGGGCGCGGTCTGACCGCCGGTTTCATAGCAGGTTCGCTATTGCTGACCAATCTGTCGGCAGAGCAGCTGATCGGCCTCAATGGATCTGCCTATGGCCACAATCTTTCCAGTATGGCTTGGGAAGTAACCGCAGCCATCGCGACTGTCGCCATGGCATTCCTGTTCTTGCCGCGATATCTCGCCGGTGCATTCACCACTTTGCCGGAATTCCTCGCTGAACGGTTCGATCCAACCGTTCGGCGCATGTCCGTGCTGCTGTTCATGCTCGGATACGGGCTCGTGACGATCCCTTCGGTGCTCTATTCCGGATCGCTGGCGGTGATGCAGTTCTTCGATGTGCCACAGCTAACCGGGCTGGACATGTTTCCCGCGCTCGTACTGACAGTGATCGTGATCGGGCTGACAGGCGCCGCATATGCTGTGTTTGGCGGTTTGCGCGCGGTGGCAGTATCCGACACGCTCAACGGTATCGGGCTGCTGTTTATCGGACTGCTTGTGCCGATACTGGGCCTGACCGCGCTGGGCGAAGGCAGTTTCTCAGATGGGCTGTCTCGCCTGACCAGCGATCACCCGGAAAAGCTGAATGCGATCGGCTCTGCCACTGACCCGACACCGTTCGGCACGATTTTCACCGGCATGATCTTCGCCAACCTGTTTTACTGGTGCACCAACCAATATGTGATTCAGCGCACATTGGGGGCGCAGTCTTTGGCGGAAGGGCAGAAGGGCGTGCTGACGTCCGGCTTCTTCAAGATCATGGTCCCGTTCATGATGATGATCCCGGGCGTGATCGCATTCCATCTTTATGGCCCCGGATTTGGATCGATTGATGAGGCGTACCCGCGGCTCGTTTCAGACCTGCTTCCCGCCTATCTTGGCGGAATCTTTCTTGCGGTCCTGCTGGGTGCAGTCTTAAGCTCGTTCAATTCGTTGCTAAACAGTGCCGCGACGCTGTTCACGCTCGATATCTATGCACCGTCACGCAAGCAGGCGAGCGATGCGTATCTTGTGCGCGTGGCGAAGATCGCCAGCGTCATCATCGCGTTGTTCTCTTTCACCGTGGCACCTCTGCTCTATTTCGCTGAGGAAGGCCTGTGGCAAGTGGTGCGCGTCTTCACCGGTTTCTACAATATCCCGACAGTCGTGATCGTGATCATGGGGCTGTTCACAGCACGCGTTCCGGCGCTGGGCGCAAAGGTTGTGATCATCTTCCACGTTACAGCATACGGCTTGCTGCGGTTCGTATTCGACGATGTCGTGACGCTGCACTTCATCCATCAATACGCCATCCTGTTCGTGATTGAAGTCGCCATAATGCTGGCGGTGGGATATTGGCAGCCACGCGAGGCACCGTACCAGCCGGTCAACCGGCATGAGGTCGACATGACGCCATGGCGCTTTGCCCGACCGACGGCATTCACGTTGCTATCTGGCGTGGTGACGCTCTATCTGGTCTTCTCACCCATTGGCCTGGCGTACACCGCTGGTCTGTCTGCGCTGTTCGCGCTGTTGATGGGCCTGCTAGTCGCGGCGAACCTGGCTGCATGGGTGATGGCGGTTAGGAAGCAAGCCGTTAGCTGATCAGCGAGGCCAGCACGCGGCGCTTGCCCGCAAATGGCCGCCGCCCATGCATCACCGAAAAGTTGTCGATCAAAGCCACGTCGCCTGCTTGCCACGCAATGTCAGCCGTCAGCTCATCTGCAATCGCTATCACATCGGCCATCGCAGCAGCTGAAATCGGCTCGCCATTGCCAAGCATGATCGCGCGGTTCGGATCATTGCGGCTATCCGACCAGCCGCGATAGGCGGCAATCAGTTGATTGAAGAAAGTCTCCCGCCCATCCTGAAGCTGTCGGATGGCAGGCAGCACTGGCGTGGTCGCGCGCAGCACATCCCCGTCCAGCCATTCCCACTCATAGCCTAGTTCCGCCAGTCGCGATTCCGCTCGCTCGCGCGTATCCACGCTCAGCGTACTTCGCCAACTGCGCCCCTGGCCTGAACCCGCATCATCGCTGCCCGGCATGACATTAGTGTAGCGTACGCCATGATCGCGACAATCGCCGTAGAATTCCGGCGCTTCCGCCTTCAAACGATCGAGCACCCAATCCGAGCGGCACACAGGCGTCGCGCCGCCTTCGCCCGGTGCGATCTCGCAATAGAAGAACAGCTTGCCGGGATAGAGCGGCGTTTGCGCCATTTCGTGATGCAGAAAGATCTCGGTCGTGGGCGGCGCTTCGTTTGCGGTGAAAACGCGCGGCGTCACATTGGTGCGCACTGCGTTCGAAAGCGAGTCTTCGTAGGTGAAGCCCGCTTCACCGTAGCCATTGATCGCCGCATCGAAAGCCAAGGGATCGGGCACATCGAATCCGCGAAACAACAGCGCGCCTGCATCGGCGAGCGCCGCATCAACCGCGCTCTTGTTGCAAGACAGAAATTCGGAGAGGTCGCCTCCTCCGGTGATGATGGCGGGAAAGTCAGTCATAGATCGGGTGGAATGTGTTGAAGGCCGCTTCCGTGAAGGTGCCTGGATCATTGAAGCGGCGGTTCTGGTTGAGTGCGCTGATCGCGTTCATCTCTTCTTCGCTCAGCGCGAAGTCCATGATGTCCAGGTTCTCGCGCATCCGCTCAGGCTTGGATGTCTTGGGAATGATCGATGTTCCGCGCTGCACGCCCCAGCGCAACACCACTTGAGCCGGCGTTTTGCCATGCGCCTGCGCCGCAGCGAGCACGGCAGGTTCAGTCAGCACGCTATCGCCTTGGCCCGCCATATCGAGCTCGACATAGGATAGTGCACCAAGCGGCGAGAAAGCCGTGACTTCAATCCCATAGTCCTTGGCCAGCCGGATCAAGCGTTCCTGTGTCAAATAGGGATGCGCCTCGATCTGAAGAGTATGCGGATGCACGGTCGCATAGCTCATGAGATCATGGATCAGGCCGCTGTTATAGTTACAAACGCCAATCCGCTTAGTGAGGCCCTTTCCCACCAACGTCTCCATCGCCCCCCAAGTAGCGTGCAGAGGCACCTTCGCACGTTTCATGCCGCTCTGCGCGTCCGGGTCATGCACCCATTCGGGGGGATAACGCGTGTCGATTGGCACATACTCCAGCGCGATCGGGAAATGAACCAGGTAGAGATCAAGGTAGTCGAGCCCTAGGTCCGACAGAGACTTTCGACACCCTTCCTCAACGTGCTCAGGCGCATGGAAAGTGTTCCATAGCTTGGACGTGATCCAAAGATCCTCACGGGTCACCAGCCCGTCCGCGATGGCGCGCGCGATCCCCTGCCCTACTTCGGTTTCGTTGCCATAGTCAGCCGCACAATCGAGGTGGCGATACCCCGCAGCAATCGCTTCATAGGCGACATTGGCCGCGTCCTGGCACGCGACCTTCCAGAAGCCAAAACCGATCGGGGGCAAAGTGTCAGCCAATGCTGTCTCCTGAAGATAAAAAGTCGAGTTCAACCGGCAAGCCGGTGGTGATCGATTGCTGCGCGGCTGCGCCCATTTGAACAGAGCGCAACCCATCGACAGCGCTCAGCGTGGGTGCGCCGCCAGAAATCAGCGCATCGTGGAATTCCCGCAACTGGAAATAGGTCGCGCCGTGATGATCGCCTGCTGCCAATGCTTCCTTGGGCGTATCGATATGCTCGACAATCGGTCCGCTCTTGTCGCGTGGCGACCAAGTGACGTTCGCAGCAGGGATCTCCACATCCAGCCGCCCCTCTGCGCCAAGCGCGTAAATCTCTTCCTGCTGTTCTGCCCCTTCGGCGAACATACACAGATCCAGCACAGCCCGTGCGCCACGCGCAAAATCCACCGTCACAAATGCGTTGTCGAGAATGTCCGGCACTTCGCCGCCATAGCTCTCGTCGAGATGATTTTCATCCTGCCCACCGCTCGCAAAAATCCGCACCGGCTCATCGCGTAATGTGTGTCGCATCAGATCGAAGAAGTGACAGCATTTCTCAACCAGCGTACCGCCCGTGTTGCGGTTGAAACGGTTCCAGTCACCAACCTTGGACAAGAAGGGAAAACGATGTTCGCGGATATACATCATCCGCACATCACCGGTTTCGCCAGCGTGCACACGCTCAATAAACCGCGCGACCGGAGGCATATAGCGATATTCCAGACCGACCCAGAAGAGGGCAGGATAGTCAGCCGCCAGTGCCGCGATCTCTTGAGCATGTTCTACGGTCGTACACAGCGGCTTTTCGACCAGAATTGCGAGCTCGCGCGGCATGATCTCTTGCAGAACTGCATGATGCGAAAAATTGGGAGATGCGATGATCACAGCATCGGGGGAAAATGCATCCAGCATCTCGGCGGTATCCGCGAAGGCTCCGATGCGCTGGCCCAATATGCCCGCCAGCGCCTTAGCTGCCTCACGCGAGCCAGCATCAGGGTCCGCAATCGCGACCAGATCAGCTTGCGGCAATAGTGCGAGATTGCGCATATGTTCGCGGCCCATCATCCCGCATCCGATTATCGCATATCGCCGAGTGTCACTCATGCACTCGCCATGCGGCGAAGCGGCGGCGCTTTCAAGCGCGATCTTCAGCCAGTCTATAGATGAGCGAAGTGCATGGTTTGCCAGCCTGTTCGATCATCATCTCGATTGCGCCTTCGGCGCGGTTCGTCAGCGCAATCGAGAACGGAACATTCATTTCGACATAGCGGGTGAAGCTGATCTCTCCGCCTGACAACTGGACATCGGGCTGCCCCAAAAGGAGCGCGCAAAACTGCCGCCCGACCTCCGCCAGATGGACCGCGTTAACGTGATCGCCTGATCCATCGAGAAAACGGCTGCCCGGCGGCATGCCGTTTGCATTCGTGATCAAAGCCTCTGTCTCTGTTGCACCGTCATCCAGCGGAGCAATCAGCGTATGCTCGCAATCCAAAGCGCCCACCGCCTCGCGCGGGGCGAATGCAAATGGCGGCGGCTTTTTGTCAGCGTCGAGTTCCTTTTTGGCCTTGCTGCGCCAGCCTTCGAAATTGCGGGTGTGAAAGACAACGCCCTTGCCGCCAGTACGATAGACCAGTCGGTCCTCCGCATCGAACAATTCAATGCCGAAGCCGATCTTTTCGCCGTCCGCGCGATTGCCCATGGTCCCGCGCACGGGAATGCCAGCGCCTGCCTCACCGATCTCCCAGCTCATCCAGGTGAGCGCACTCCATTTGGACGGATCGAGCGTGCCGCGCGCCGCCGAGCATTCAACACTGATGAAGTAATTGAACGTCTGGATGACAATCGGGTGACTTGGTGGCAGCTTCACCCAGCGCCAAGCATCTGGATCGGTGGAGCACTTGAACGTGACCGATCCATCCTCGCTGACCTCGTGATCGCTGGTATAGGTAATCCCTTCAGGTGCGGGCATGGAGCATCTGCGCTACACTTTGACCTTGGCGGCAAAGCTCTTTCTCAGCTTCTGCAGCTTGGGCGGTATCACAGCAAGGCAATAGGGATTGCGTTGGCCTTCGCCTTCCCAATATTCCTGATGATAGTCCTCGGCTGGATACCATGTCGCAGGGCCTTCAACAGTTGTGACAGCTTCACCAGCATTGTCCGCGTTCCAACGCGCAATCGCGGCTTCGGCGGAAGCTTGGTCAAGATCATCAGAAACAAAAATCGCGCTGCGATACTGCGTGCCAATGTCGTTGCCCTGACGATTGAGCTGGGTCGGATCATGTGTGCCCATGAATACATCGAGAATCTCTTCCATGGAGATTACATCGGGATCAAAGGTCACACGGATCGCCTCTGCATGGCCGGTCTGACCGGAGCAGACTTCTTTGTAAGTAGGATTGGCATTGGTGCCACCGATGTAGCCGCTTTCGACTTCGCTTACGCCCACAACGTCTCGAAACACCGCTTCCGTACACCAGAAACATCCGCCCGCTACGATTGCCTGTCGCATCTTGCTCATTGAAATCTCCTTTGCTTCGGAGAAATAGGGAACCGCATGGACAATGTCATCGTTTCGCTTGTGTTTCACCGATTTTGCAGACGATTTCCGGAAAAGGACTGACTGAATGAAGAAAATGATTCTGGCGGCGGCGCTGCCCGCGCTTGCGCTAGCAGGTGCCGCGAATGCGGGCCATCACGAGGATGGTAACCACCCTCATCACGGCGATCACGCCGGACACGGTGAAGCGATGTTCATGCAGCATCACGGTGAAGCGCTGTCGAGCGCACTCAACCATCCGACCCGCGCCGAAGACAAGGCTCGCGACCAGTACCGCCATCCCGCTGAAACGCTCGCCTTTTTCCATGTCGCGCCGCATATGAAGGTGGGTGAATATTCACCCGGCGGCGGCTGGTACTCGCGCGTGCTGGGCCATTACCTGGGCGGGGAAGGCCAGTTGGTTGGAATATTCCCAAACGCTACGCTCGCTGCGAACACGCCGGAAAGGCAGCAGAGCATTCGCGACGCTGCTGCAGCATTCCCTACACAGGTTGAAGGTTGGACCGGACTCTCCGCTGATCGATTCAGCGGTCTGACGCTTGATGCGATCTCTGAAGACCAAGTTGGCACGCTCGATCGCATTCTCGTGATCCGCGGTCTGCACGGACGTATCCGTGACGGGATTGCGGACAGCGAAGTCAGAGCGATGCGCGTCTTGCTGAAAGAAGATGGCATGCTCGGCATTGTACAGCACCGCGCCAAGCCGGACGCTCTCTTTGCCTATGCCAACGGTTCGCGCGGCTACTTGCGCCAAGCCGATGTGATTGCATTCATGCAGGTTCATGGCTTCGAGCTGGTGGGCAAAAGTGAGGTGAATGCCAATCCAAAGGATACTGCCGATCATGAACGCGGCGTATGGGAAATGCCTCCGGTGTGGGCGACAAAGCGCGAGGAACTGAAGGACCTCGGCGAAAGCGATCGTATGACGCTGTTGTTCAGGAAGGCGGACTGACGTCCTCTAGGCTGTTCAAGAAGCCAGACTGAGCCTAAAGGGCGGCATATGAGAGAAATCACGGTTGCCGCCCTTCAACTCTCGCTGGGCAGCGAGGACGAACAGGAAAACATCGCCGCTGTCAGCGAGCTGGTGGAGCAAGCCGCCGCGCGCGGAGCGCAAATCATTCTGCCGCCTGAGCTGTTTTCGGGCCCTTATTTCTGCAAAACCGAAGACGAAGCGCTGTTCGCGCTCGCGCGGCCAACGCTCGAGCATCCGTCGGTCATTGCCATGCGCAAGCTTGCCGCGAAGCTGAAGGTAGCGATCCCGACCAGTTTCTTTGAGCGTGACGGCCATCACTATTACAACACGCTCGCGATGATCGGCCCGGACGGCGACGTGATGGGCACTTACCGCAAGAGCCACATCCCTGACGGGCCAGGCTATGAAGAGAAATTCTACTTCCGTCCGGGTAATGACGGATTCAAGGTGTGGGACGTGTGCGGTGCGCAGATCGGCGTCGGCATATGCTGGGATCAATGGTACCCCGAATGCGCGCGGGTAATGGCTCTCAAAGGCGCAGAATTGCTGTTCTACCCCACCGCGATCGGGTCAGAGCCGTATGACGCCGATCTTGATACCAGCCGTATGTGGCAGCGCGCGATGCAGGGGCATTCGGTGTCCAACTGCATGCCGGTGATCGCCGCCAACCGGATTGGCGTAGAGCAGGGTCAAGCCTTCTATGGGCACAGCTTCATCACGAATGAATGGGGCGATAAGGTGTGCGAATTTGGCGCGGAGGAATCAGGCGTACTCGTCGCAACGCTAGACCTTGATCAAGCTGCAACGCACCGCGCCGGCATGGGCTTTTTCCGCGATCGCCGTCCTCAGCTCTACGGCCGGATCAGCGAAGACATCTGACCCCGGGTTCAGTCTCCGGCGAGTTCTTTCAACATGATCACCCAATGGTCGAGGCCGTTGAGGAACGCGTCCACATACATCCGCTCGTTCAAGCCGTGGGCAAACATATCCTGCGGACGTGAGCCCGCACCGCTGATGGCCACAGTGTCATACCCAAGCGTGCGATAGTGCATGCCATCAGTCCCGCCGGATTCCATGTAGGGAATGATCGGAATCTCCTTGCCGAAGCGAGCCAACAGGCTGGTCGCCAATGCCGCGCGCACATCGTCGCGCAATTGCGATTCGGGGCTTTCCGTCACATCCGTGATCAGGTTGAAGGCGACATTGTCATTACCGACGACTTCTTTCAGCTTCGCTTCGGTTGCAGCCGCACCAACGCCCGGGAAAATGCGGCAATTCACGGTCGCGGTCGCGCTTTGCGGCAAGGCGTTTTCGGCATGTCCGGCGCGAAGCATAGTCGCAATGCAAGTCGTTCCGAGCGTGCCTACAGTCTCCGGATTGGATTGCAGCATGGCAATAGCCTCTGAATTTTCAGGGTCGTCAGCGAAAGTACGCATCGCTGCGCCCAGATCACCCGGCACGCTTTGCCCCAAGGCTGCAAAATAGCTGCGGGTTAGTGCGGTTGCGCGAACCGGGAATTTATGGTCGCGGACCCGTGTCAACGCATCAGCCAGTTCATAGATCGAATTGTCGCTGCGGGGGCGCGACGAGTGTCCGCCCGGATTAGTGATAGTCAGCTCCCATGTGGCAAACGTCTTCTCCGCGGCCTGCACGCGCATAGCCATCGGCGTGTACTCGTCAGCCAGCGCCAGTCCGCCAGCGTCGCTATTCAGCACAAACTCCGGATCGACATTTTCTGCCACCCATTTCGCCTGCGCACGGGTAGAGATCATCCCTGTTTCTTCGTCTCCGGAGAACACGAGGTAAAGATCGCGATTTGGCGTCCAGCCTTCGCGCTTCAGCCGCAAGAAAGTCTGCGTCAGGTTCATCACGCCATATTTGTTGTCCAGCGTGCTGCGCCCAAAGAAATAGTCATCTTCAATGATCAGCTTGAACGGTGGGCGCTCCCAATCCTCTGGCAGCGCATCGACCACATCCATATGCGCCAGCAAAACGAGCGGTTTCTTGCCGGACGACCCGTCACCGCGATAGCGCACGACCAAGCCCTGCGTCGGCTCGCCATCGCTATCATAGTTGGTGACCATTACATCTTCATCGGCAAAGCCTTCTCCTTTAAGCCACGCAGTCAGATAGCTGACCATGGCTGGTACCTGTTGGTGACCACGCGCCGTGCGGAATGCGATAATGTCTTGGTAGATATTGATCGCAATCTGTTGCTCGGTCGTCAGATCCTGAACATGGCCATCGTGTGCTTGCACAGGCTGCGCCGCAGCAGATGCGAGCAGCAGAGCCGCTCCAGTCGAATACATTGCCTTCATTTATCCCCCCTGACCGATATCCCTTCCCTTTGCGTAACAGCGCTATCGAGCAAAGTCGATTTGGATTGTTTGCATCGTTCGGCGTGCAAGCTACAACACGGTATGGCGAAGCCCTCTCACCTCTATCTGATCGCACTTGGTTCCAATGTCCGGACTGTCTCCGACGGTGCGCCAAAACGGGTTCTGGAAAATGCGATCGAAGTCTTGGAAGACCTCGGACTGCTATTCCACGCGGTTGCACCCATCATTGCAACTGAGCCCATTGGACCTTCACAGCGCAAATTCGCCAATGGCGCAGCTGTTATCGAGACACACCGCGAGCCCGAAGAGCTGCTGCAATTGCTGAAGGCCACAGAGCAAATCTTTGGCCGCAAATCGCATGGTCAGCGTTGGCGTGCGCGTGTGCTCGACCTGGATATTGTGCTTTGGGAGGGCGGCATCTGGGAGAGTCACTCGCTGATCATTCCGCATCCCGAATTCCGAAACCGCGACTTCGTTTTGCGACCAGCAAGCGCCATTGCGGACGATTGGCGCGACCCGATCACAAATTTGTCGCTCGCACAGCTATATGCACGCTTGACCAAGCCGCGCCCTGCCCCTAGGTGACGCGCCTCGTGCAACGCTACCGAACGGTGTTGCGCATCAGGTGGGCCGTTAGCTCAGTCGGTAGAGCAACTGACTTTTAATCAGTAGGTCGCTGGTTCGACCCCAGCACGGCTCACCACCCATTCCTCTCGAACGATGAATAGGGCGATAGCCACCATTGTGGCGAAAATTATCCGCGCACAGTGATAGCCGCCTTCACTAATAGGCACAGGCTCGGTGCTCGCCTGGATTGATCCGGCATAGAACCTCAATATGGCGTGGCGGCCATAGAGGCACGCTGGCGCACCCCCGATCTCAAGCTGGGCCAATCAGAATTCGTATCCCACCTCAACTCCGAACCGGCGCAGGCCGCCGGGCGAATTGAACGATCCGCCAAATTCGATCGCCGGAATAACTTCGTTGAGATATTCGCGGTTGAGCAAATTGTCGGCAAATGCGGTGATGTTCCAATTCTCGCCTTCCAAACCGAACCGGAGATCAAGCACCCCAAATGCTTCCCGCTCTGTGATGGAGTAATCCGCGTCACCGACGAAAGCCGGCAGCGCGAGCGCGGAGATAGGCAAAAGTCCGCTGAACAATGTTGGCGATGTGTTTTCCTGCACAGTGTGGAACCAGGTCGGGCCAGTGATGCGATAGTCTGCGCGCATGACCAGATCGAGGCTGTTATTCAGCGGCTTATCGACCTGCGTACCGAGGTTAATGGTGTAATCAGCGGTATAGGGCGACTTATTGCCAACCGTAACAGGGCGCGAGGCGTTTTCCTTGATCTCGCTCTCTGTCACATTGACCGAACCGAACAAATCCCAGCCATCGATAATCTCGAAAGTGAGGTTTGCTTCCGCGCCGTAGATCTCGACCTCATCGATGTTCGACACCACGCGCAGCAAGCCGAACCCGCCCACGAAGAATTCAAAGAACTGCATGTCATCGACCGTGGTATGATACCCCGCGAGGTCAAAGGTGATGCGGCCATCGGCAACATTGCCCTTTACACCAAGCTCGAATGCGCTGGAGGTTTCCTTGCGGAAGATATCTTCGATCAGTACATCGGTGCCGATGAACTGGTTGAACGCCTGGTCGACAATCGCGGCCGAACCCTGGTTGTTGAAACCGCCTGACTTAAAGCCTACACCCCAGTTAGCATATGCATTGATATCGTCGCTCAAGGCATAGCGCAGCGAGATCTTGGGCTGAAATTGTTTGAACTTGCGCGACTGGTCAGGGATCGGGCCAAAGGCTTGCCCCGGATTGATCGGTCCGCCGGTGATCGGATCATCGATCGTCGGAACAAGATTGTCGACCCGGCGGTCTTCGATGTCATAACGGCCAGCAAATCCGATTTCGAACCGGTCGCTTACTTCATAATCAACCGCAGCAAACAGTGCGTAGACATCAGTTGAGAAATCATCATTGAACAGCTGGGTGGTCGGGTTTCCGGTACCCGGTGCATTGTACAAATCACGGCTGATCCCATTGCCCAGATCCGCGCCCAGGCTGACGCCGGTCTCACGGCTGATGTTGAGATAATAAGCGCCGACCTGCCACTGCAGCGGACCGATATCGTTCGATGCCAGGCGGATTTCCGCGCTGACATCGGTCTGCTCGCGTAGCTGCAACTGCGTGCCGTCGCATGTCGTCGGGCTATACGGGCCGAAGGTTGAGCCCGCAGCCGGATCGAAAATGAACGGCACGGGTGTCTGCCCGATGAAGCCCGGCTGATTGACCGGGTAGCCAGTAAGTGCCGCAGTCGTGGCAAAACACTGTCCCGCCACATCCGCTGCGGTCTGCGTTGGCGCGGGGAACGGGATGAAGCGCGCGAAATCTGCTGATGTACCGTCCGCGCCAAGGATCTGATCAACATCGCTGTAAAGCGCCCAGGCGGTCAGGGTGACGCTTTCAAACTCGTGCTCGATCTTGGCCGACACTTCGAATGACTGCTGCTCGTTGAACGACGCGATATTCGAATAATAGTTGAACGGGTGGTCGTTCACATCTTCAAAGAAGGCGGGGTTCACACCGGCGAAATTGGGCAAGTGGAATGCAGCGTTAAAATTGATCGCGTTGCCGGTAAGGTCAGAATAGCGCGCCTTTACGTCCAATTCCGTTCCAGGGCCGATTTCCGCAACAAGGCGTCCGTCGACCGACCAGATCTCTTGAGAGTCCACGGTGTTGGCGTTTTGGAAATCGTCGCGATAGAAACCGTCAGTAGTAGAGTAGCTGCCGGAAACAACCAGGCCCACGCCTTCACCAAGCGGTGTCGAGACATAACCGCTGGCCGAATAGCTAGTGTCTTCAGCTGCGCTAACGCGGACGCCGCCTTCCATGAGGTTGCTAGGCTTCAATGTCTGAATGACAACCGCACCGGCTGCAGCATTGCGGCCATAAAGCGCGCCCTGCGGACCTTTGAGAATTTCGATCTGACGTAGCGTGCCCTGATCCTGGTTAAGCTGTGCGGTATTGGTTTTGAGGATACCGTCCACCACCAGCGCAACAGAACTTTCCGCATCGCGCGCACCGTTGATGCCGCGAATGTTGATCTGCGTATCGCCTGCTTCGGCTGTGCCAGTCACAATCGTTACGCCTGGGGTTAGCTGTACAAATTCATCCGCCTTCTGGATCCCCGTCTTCTGCAGCGCATCAGCGGTAAAAACTGTGATGGCCGTCGGAACTTCAGCCAGCGTTTCAGACTGCCGGCGCGCCGTAACAATGATGGCATTGCTTTCCTCGGCTGCTTCCGCGCTATCTCCGAAGTCTTGCGCAATGGTTGGGTTTGCAGTGACCAGTGCGCCAAGAGCGATGCCTGATGCGAGTGTGACCTTGAAGTTCCTCATCTTCTATACTCCCTATGCCGCGTTATGCAGATCGGCTGTGTTATGGAGGCAATGACGAAAACGTCTGCCGAGAATAAACTTATTTCTCTTGACGAACCCTCTATTGTATACAATTTAAGTACGTCAAGCGAAAACAGCCACGTAATCAACACGTCTTGTCAAAACTTTCCGAGGGGTTGGTCTTGAGAACCGCAGAGAAAAGCGCGCAGCATGGCGTGGCCAGAACAGTTTTGGATCCGATTACCCTGAGTACATCCAAATGAGCCGCGCCTCCGACACAGCCTATGACAAGATCCGCGGCCATTTGCTGAGCGGCGAAGTTTGGCCCGGAGAGCAGCTGACCGAAGAAAGGCTGGCAGAGATAACAGGTGTCAGCCGCACACCGGTGCGCGACGCAGTGCGGCGCCTGGAGAGCGAGATGCTGCTGGTGCGCAATGAATCAAAACGCATCTTTGTTGCCGACTGGAGCCGCGACGACATCGACGAGATGTTCACGCTGCGCCAAATGCTGGAAGGGCATGCTGCCGAGCGCGCCGCACAGCGCATCACACAGGAGCAGATCGACCATCTGGAGGAAGTCAATCGCGAGCTCCACGAAGCGGTCGAATTGGCAGAACCTGATGTCGCAAGCTTCCTCAATGCGAACCGCATTTTTCACGAGATCATCACCGATGCGGCGCAGTCACCGCGCCTGAAACAGGTTCTGGCGATGCTGGTCGAAACGCCCGTGGTGCTGCGAACTGCGCGCAATTACTCGATCAATGATCTGCAGCAGTCGGCGCGCGACCACGACGAGCTCATCTCGGCCTTTCGCGCCGCCGATGCCAGCTGGGCGCGTGCGGTGATGGGCAGCCATTTGCGCCGTGCCTTCCACACATTTGCTGATGCTACCGAGGCCGCGGAATGATGCTACCCGCCCTAAAATGACTGACAGAGGATTCACGCCTGCCAAAAACTGTCTATTTGCATTTGTATACAATTTGCGTATCAGGCGCGATCCCTAACCGTCTCACAGAGCGACTCAGATGACGCACAATGCGATTGAATTGGTCGAAGTCGGTCCGCGCGACGGGCTTCAAAACGAACCGGACATCATCTCGACGCGAAGCAAGCTCGAGTTGATCGAGCGCATGCTTGGTTTCGGCGCGCGTCGGCTTGAGGTCGCAAGCTTCGTGCACCCGGCGCGCGTGCCGCAAATGGCCGATGCGGAAGATGTGATTGCCGGCCTGCCTGATCGCGCCGATGCAACCTACATCGGGCTGGCCCTGAACAAACGCGGCGTGATGCGCGGGATCGCAACCCGCGAAGGCGGCAAAAGGGGGATCGACCAGATCGGCTGTGTACTGGTGGCCAGCGACACCTTCGGCCAGAAAAACCAGGGGCAAACCATCGCAGAAGGGATCGCGGAGAACCGCGACATGATCCGCTTCGCCAAGGCAGAGGGAATACGCGCGCAGATCACGATCAGCGCAGCGTTCGGCTGTCCATTCGAAGGTGAAGTAAAGCCGGAAACAGTGCTGCAGATCGCCGAAGAGATGGCCGCTGAAGCCCCGGAAGAGATTGCGCTGGCCGACACAATCGGAGTGGGCACGCCAGCACAGGTGAGCGATCTGTTCGGCAAGCTTGGCGAATTGCTCGGCGGAAAAATCCCGATGCGGGCGCATTTTCACAACACCCGTGGCACTGGTATCGCCAATGCTTGGGCGGCCTATCAAGCGGGCGTGCTTATCTTCGACGCATCGCTGGGCGGCCTTGGCGGATGCCCGTTTGCCCCCAAGGCGACCGGAAATATCGCTACCGAAGACCTGATTTACATGATGGAGCATTCAGGGATCGACAGCGGCGTCGATCTGGAGGCAGCCATTACAACCAACCACTGGTTCGCTGAAAAGCTGGGCCGGCAATTGCCATCCATGGTCGCACGCGCGGCCTGACAGACACACGTCACGGAGAGAGTATGACTTATCGTTTGGGCGTCGATGTAGGCGGAACATTCACCGATCTGCTGTTATTCGACGAAGAAAGCGGCAAATTCTGGCGGCACAAGACACCTTCGACACCGCACGATAGCTCTGAGGGGATCCTCAACGGGGTCAAGGCGATCACCGCCGAAGCAGGCGTATCTGCTAGCGACATTGCCTACTTCCTGCATGGAACCACTGTCGCGACCAATGCCGTGCTGGAAGGCAAGGGCGCGAAGGTCGGCCTGGTCACCACCGAGGGCTACCGCGACATCATGCAGATCGCGCGCAGCTTTGTGCCTGGCGGACTGGCGGCATGGATTGTGTGGCCCAAGCCGCAACCGCTCGCGCATCTGGAAGATACGGTCGAGGTGCCCGAACGCATGAGCGCGGATGGCGCGGTGGTTCGCGAGCTGGACGAGGAGGCAGTGCGTGCAGCGCTGCACAAGCTCAAGGGGCAGGGCATCGAAGCGCTGACCGTCAGCCTGATCAACGCTTACGTCAACGGGGCGCATGAAAAGCGCATCGGCGAGATCGCGGAAGAGGTGCTGCCCGGTATCCCTGTCTCGCTCAGCCATGAAGTGCTGCCCGAAATGCAGGAATATGAGCGCACACTGTCAACCGTGGCCAATGCGGCCGTGCGACCGGTGGTGAGCAAATATGTATCCAACCTGCGTAACAAGCTGGAAGACGAAGGGCTGGAAGGCAAACTCTCGCTGCTGCGCTCTGATGGCGGTTTGATGAGCAGCCACAAGGCAGAAGAACACCCGGTCAACATCCTGATGTCCGGCCCAGCCGGCGGTGTGACCGGTGCCAAATGGGTGGGCAAGAACGCGGGCCTTTCCAACATTCTGACGCTCGACGTCGGCGGCACATCGACGGACGTGGCGCTGATCGAAGGTTTGGAAGCACGCCGCGTGCGCACGACAGAGGTCGGCCACTTGTCTGTCCGTGCCTCCGCGCTCGATGTGAAAACAGTGGGCGCTGGCGGCGGCTCGATCGCGCACGTCCCTGAACTGACCAAGGCTTTGCGCGTTGGCCCGGAAAGCGCAGGCGCAGTGCCGGGCCCCGTCGCATACAACAAGGGTGGCACTCTGCCGACCGTCACCGACGCCAATGTCGTGCTCGGCTATCTGCCCGAGGATTTGCTGGGCGGTTCGTTCAAGCTTGACCGCGAAGGCGCGAAGGCAGCGGTACAGACCATTGCCGATGCGCTGGGCATCGGTTTGATGGAGGCCGCGCGCGGCATCATCGACATTGTGAACGAGAACATGTTCGGCGCGCTGCGCATGATCAGCGTTCAGCAAGGCTATGACCCGCGCGAATTCGCGCTGATGGGCTTTGGCGGTGCTGGCCCGTTACACGTGAACGCCGTTGCCAAGCTGATGGGTAGCTGGCCTGCCGTGTCCCCTGTTTCGCCGGGAGTGCTATGCGCACTGGGCGATGCGACCACGCAAATGCGCACCGAAACCGCGCGCAGCTTCTCAAAACTCGCCAAGGACACCAGCATCGCTGACCTTGAGGCGGTGCTAGATGAAATGGCGGCTCAAACGCGCCGGGAATTGCTGGCTGACGGTGTGCCCGAGGAACAGATCACGACGCAATTCGAAGTCGACATCCGCTATGCCGGTCAAGCCTTCGAAGTGCCGCTGACAATCGACAAGGCCGTGCTTGCAACGGATGGGATCGAAGGCATTCTAGCCCGATTCGACCAGGAGCATTTGCGGCTTTTCACATTCAACATGGATACCCCGCACGAAATTGTGAACCTGCGCGCGGTGGCTCTAGGTGAAGCGCCGGCTCTACCCGCCGCCGAACTGCCCAAAGGCGGTGACGATCCTTCGGCTGCGAAGATACGCGATCACACGCTGTGGATGGATGGCAAGGAACAAGCTGCAGTGATCTACGACCGCGCTCTGCTTCGCCAGGGCAATGTGATCCCCGGCCCCGCGATCATCACAGAAATGGACTCAACCACGCTGGTCGAAAGCGGCTGCATTGCCACAGTCGATGCCGTCGGCAACATCCTTATCAATCCCGTGCAGGAGGGCTGAACCGATGCCAGCACAGATCATTGAAACCAATGACATCCCGTTCGAGAAGATCGAAATAGACCCGGTTACGCTCGACATTATCGAGAACGCCTTGCGCAATGCGCGGATCGAGATGGACGCCACGCTGGTACGCACCGCGATGAGCCCCGGTATTCGCGAACAGGGTGATGCCTTCCCCCTGATCGCTGACCCATCGGGCAAGATGATCGTCGGCCAGTTCGGCAGCTTCATCGATGGCTTCCTAAAGGGTTTCGACGGCACGCTGGAAGATGGTGACATGATCTTCCTGTCAGACCCTTATTCATGTGACGGTGCGGTCAGCCACTCGAATGACTGGCTGGTGCTGTTGCCGGTGTTCAAGGACGGGCGGCTGATCGCCTTTACAGCTATGTTCGGTCACCAGTCGGATATCGGCGGATCGGTACCCGGCTCTATGCCAATCGGTGCAAGCTCGATTTTCGAGGAAGGCGTGCGTATTCCACCGGTCAAGATCTGGAAGAAGGGCGAATATAATGAAGACCTGATGAAACTCGTCATGCACCAGACGCGCAAGCCCGACTGGTGTCAGGCAGATCTCAACGCGCTGATCGCCAGCTGCCGGGTGGCCGCCAAACGCGTGGTCGAAATGGCGGAGCGGTTTGGCGATGATGTCTATGTCTCGGCAACGCAGGAATTGCTGGCGCGCAACCACCGCGCGATGAAGGCCTTGTTGTCGCAAGCTGTCGCGGAAAAGCCGGTCAGTTTCGAAGACTATATCTGCGACGACGGCAAGGGATTTGGCCCGTACAAGATCAAATGCACCATGTGGCGCGAAGGCGACAAGGTCATTCTCGACTTCGACGGCACCGATCCGCAATCCGCCGCCTCGATCAACTTCCTGCTCAACGAGAACATGTTCAAGATGTTCTTCGGCATCTACATGATCATGGTCTTCGATCCGCAGATCCTGTTCAACGATGGCTTCTACGATCTGATCGAGGTTCGCATTCCCGAAGGATCGCTGCTGAAGCCGCAATTCCCGGCTGCATTGTCTGGCCGCACCCATGCGCTGGGCCGGATTTTTGACATTCTGGGCGGACTGCTGGGCCAAGGCACGCCGGAATTCCTCAACGCTGCAGGCTTCAGCTCATCGCCGCATCTGTTCTACTCCGGCTGGGACAACCGGCCAGCCAGCGAAGGTGAATGGTTCCAGCTGTTCCAGATCGGCTTTGGAGGCATCCCGGGCAGACCGCTGGGCGATGGGCCGGACGGGCATTCGCTGTGGCCGGGCTTTACCAATGTCCCTAACGAATTCCTGGAGAAGTACTTCCCGCTGCGGATCGAGCGATATTCAACCGAACCCGACAGCGGGGGCGCAGGCCTGCACCGCGGCGGCAATGGTATTCACATGACCTACCGCTTTCTGGCCGATGGCGAGATCGCTGTGCATGATGACCGTTGGTTCGTGCCCCCTTGGGGCGTCAATGGCGGGCATCCGGGCATGCGCGCCAGAAAAGTGCTCGAACGCGCGGATGGCACGACTGAAATCGTGGGCAACAAAGTGGAAGATGTGCCGGTGAAAGAGGGCGATCTCTTGCATTACATCACCTGGGGTGGTGGTGGCTGGGGCGACCCGCTGGATCGCGATCCAGAGCTGGTCGGGCTGGAAATTCGCCAAGGTCTCGTCACGCCCGAAGGCGCCAAGCACTATGGCGTAGTCGCGGACGAGAACGGCGTGATCGACAGCGCCGCAACAGAAGCTCTGCGCGCTGAGATCAAGGCCAAACGCGGCGAGCTGCCGCTGTTCGACTACGGTCCGGCAATCGATGATCTGCGCGCGCGATGCGAAGAGGAAACCGGCCTGCCCGCACCGATTCAGCCGGTCTGGAGCCACACTCAGATACGCGAGGCAGCCGAATAGTGGGTGCGCTTGATGATATTCGCGTGGTCGAGATGGGCCAGCTTCTGGCCGGACCATTCTGCGGCCAATTGCTGGGCGACATGGGCGCTGACGTTATCAAGATCGAGCCACCTGGTGCGGGCGATCCGATGCGCCTGTGGGGCCAGGGCGAAGAGAAGGTGCAATGGGAAGTCATTGCCCGCAACAAGCGCTCTGTCACTTGCAATCTGCGTATTCCCGAAGGTCAGGAGCTGGCCCGCAAGCTGATCGCGAAGGCAGATGTACTGGTCGAGAATTTCAAGCCCGGAACGATGGAGAAATGGGGGCTTTCGCCGGAAAGCCTTCTGGCTGAAAACCCCGGACTGATCATCGCGCGCATGTCTGGTTACGGGCAGGATGGCCCCTATTCGAACCGCGCCGGCTTTGGCGGAATTGGCGAGGCGATGGGCGGGTGGCGCTATATTGTCGGCGACCCTGACCGGCCGCCCGCGCGCATGGGCATCTCTATCGGCGACACGCTGTGCGCCACCTATGGCTGCATGGGCGTGCTCGCCGCGTTGCATCACCGCGAGAAGACAGGCCAGGGCCAGGTGGTGGATACCGCGCTCTACGAGGCCGTATTGCAAGTGATGGAAGGCCTGGTGCCCGAATATGACCGCAATGGCTTTATCCGCGAACGTTCCGGCTCGATCTTGCCCGGTATTGCCCCGTCAAATGTCTACAGGTGCAAGGACGGGCATTTCATGATCGGCGCGAACAAGGACGAAATCTTTGCCCGGCTGGCGCAGGCGATGGGTCAACCCGAATTGGCAAGCGATCCGAGATACGCCACGCATATCGCGCGCGGGAAAAACCAGATCGAACTGGATGAGCTGGTGAATGCCTGGACCGGCACGCTGACCGTTGATGAAGTCGAACAGTCGATGATTGACCATTCGATCCCGGCTGGGCGCGTATATCGCGCGCCAGACATGATCGCTGACCCGCATTTTCAGGCGCGCCAGGCGATCATCGAGGTTGAGACCGAAACTCGCGGCAAGCTGAAAATGCAGAACGCGTTTCCCAAACTGTCGCAAACTCCATCGGGAGTGCGCCGCCCCGCACCATCAAAGCCGGGCCAACAGAACCATGAGGTTTTGTCCGAACTGCTTGGCTATGACACGCAGATGATCGATACTATGGCGGATGCTGGTGTCATCTGACATCCAGCCTTTCCGACACCAGGCTGTGGTGCAAGACCAATAGCGAGACTGAATAATGTCCGATTCTCTCGATGCCAATTACGCCAAGGCTTATGGCGGCAAGGCCGGGTTCGGCACCTCACCGGCTTTGCTGATGATCGATTTTGTCGAGGCCTATTTCGATCCCGATTGTGATCTCTTCGCCGATGTCGATGACGCACTGCAGTCTGCCTTGCGCGTGCGCGAGGCCGCACACAAAGTGGGCATACCCGTGATCCTGACCAATGTCGTGTATCAGGACGGCGGGCTTGATGGTGGCCGCTTCTTCGAAAAAGTACGCCCGCTGCGCAATTTCCTCCGGGGCAACCCGATGGGTGACTGGCCCAGGGGATTGACGCCAACTGAAAACGAGCTGGTTATTTCAAAGCAGTATCCCAGCGCATTTTTCAGCACATCGCTCGCCTCAACTCTGACCGCGATGGGCGTCGATAATGTGATCCTGACAGGCCTGACCACCAGCGGATGCGTTCGCGCATCCTGCGTCGATTCCATGTCGCATGGATTCATCACGACGGTTGTGCGTGACGCATGCGGCGATCGCCATTCAGAGCCGCACGAAGCAAACCTTTTCGATATGCAGGCCAAATATGCCGACGTTGTCTCCGAGGAGGAGATTATCGCTCATTTGAACGTTTTGTAACGATGGCTCCGGCTGCCTTGTCATGCAATCTAACAATAGCGGACCGTCTGGTAACGACCCATTTGCGGATAATCTAACACGCTCACATTACCAACTGAATGCATCGCTTCGATTAGCCGAACCGGCATTCAACTGGAGTGGCTGATTTTCATTGTGCAGCGAACCATCTGCCTTCAAAAATGACGCCGCGAACCTGCACGTCGTTCAACGCTCTTGCTCCGCTCGCAAAGGGGTCACGATCTAGCACTACGAAGTCCGCTTTTTTGCCTGACGCGATGCTCCCGACTTGATCGTCAAGCCCGATGACCTGCGCCGCCTCAATCGTTATCGCACGCAAGGCCTTGTGCAGACTAAGCCGCTCCTCTGGAGCCTTTTCATTTCCTTCGAGCGTAATCCGAGTGCTTGCGACCCATGCCAGATAGAGAGGGTCAATCGGGGCCATGTTGAAATCGCTGTGAAGGCCGATTGGCACTTTTTTGCGTTCGAGTGAGCCCAGGCGGTTCATCTGAGCTGCTCGATCAGGGCCGAGGCCGTATCGGGCGTAGGCATCACCTAGAATGCGGATGTAATTCGGCTGCGCGGAAACCATCAATTGCATCTCGCCAATTCGCCGATTTTGCGCTTCGGTTGAATAGCCCAGATGTTCGAGCACGCGGTCCTGTGCCTCGCGTGTCGAGAGGCGCTCAAGAATGCCAAGCACGACATCAACGCCTTTGTCACCGTTCACATGGGTGTGCAGGCTCCATCCCTCCTCCCAAAAACGCTCTGCCTGTTCTTCAAGAACATCCGGTTCGGTAATCCATTTGCCTTCGTGTCCATCGCTGTAGCCGGGCGGCTTCATCTGCATGAACTGCGCAAAGAATGCGCCGTCAGCAAACAGTTTTACACGGTCGGAGAAAAAGAATTTGTCGCTACCATATTTCGCGCTTGTTGCTGCTAGCCACGCATTCGGGTCACCTTCAACAACCGGGGCAACCGGTATTGCGAGGATACGAGAAGGTGTGTCGTCCCGATCATAAAGGCTTTTGAACAGCGGCGCCTCTGCATCGATTCCACCAAAACCACCAAAAGCGAGATCGGCGCTTGTTGTGACGCCGTTCTCCAGCATCATCTGGCGCATTTCGGCCAGACCTTGTTTCACTTTCTCCGGAGAGAAAAGGTAAGGGCGCAACTTCTCGACGCCATTGAACAAGGCGGTCTCATGGATCACGCCGGTTTCAAAGTCGGCATGGGACGGATCAATGCCGGGCCGATTGAACTCGGCTTCAAAAGCATCGCGCGTTCCGATTTCGAGCATTTCGAGCGCCTTGGTATTGGCGATGATCTCGTGGAAGCTACGCTGCCAAATAACCACGGCGCGTTCGGACGCGATTGCATCGAGCTTCTGCCTGGTCATTTCCCCATGAAAAAGGCGGTGATGCCCCCAGGTGATGAATAATTTCTCTTCGCTCTCTGCAAGCGCTTCGCGCAGCCGTGCCTCATACTCTTCCTCGCCTGTTACGCGAGGATAATGGCGCCCCGGTAAGTCCCAAGCCTCTGGACTGATAAACGGAAGCGGCAGCATCATGATCGTCTGCATCGGATGAATATGAGGCTCGACAAAGCCGGGCATGAGGACTTGCGATGCAAATTGGCGGTCGACCGTTACACGCCGTCCATCGGTCCACGCCGCGAGTTCTTCCAGATTCTCCGCAACAGCGAGTACGATGCCATCGGAAACAGCGACATACTTGGCTTCGGGATAGCCAGGCTCCATCGTGATGATTTTATCAGCCTCGTAAACGACTACGTTGTCGTAGGTTGAGCCGATCGGCCCGCTCTCCGAATGAACCGGACTGACGCTCCCAACACACACTAGCAGTACGGCTAAGAACCAGTATTTCATGCCCCAACTCCTCTCACGTCTTAGCTAGTCGATCGCGCGATGCTGGGCAAACTTGCATGGAACATAATGGATCGGGAGCGGGTACAAGATTGGATCTTCTGTTCACCTTCCGCTTTCCACCCCAAAAACGGGCGCTGAGCTAGCTTAGTTTAATGTCGATAGCCGCCACGCTTTAAAAGTACCGTTCGCTTTGTCCCGGTCCGCGCTTCATCGCAGCGTCTCTTCCACCCATGCAGGCACTAGTTCGCCTGCCAGCCCCTGGCGCGATTCGTCGAACCAATGTGAGCCTTCGCTCCGCTCCAGATTAAGCTCCAGCGTTTGCGCACCCAGCTCCCTTGCGTCGCGCACAAAGCCCGCTGCAGGATAAACCGCGCCGCTGGTGCCAATGCTGACGAACAAGTCAGCCTCTCGGATCGCCGCGTATATCATCTCCATCTGATAAGGCATCTCGCCAAACCACACGACATCGGGCCGTAGCGACGGAGCCTGACAAACTGGGCATGGAGGGCGATTAGACATTGGCGCATCCCACGGGCTGCGCATCTCGCATGAAAGGCACAGCGCACTCTTGAGCTCGCCATGCATATGGAGCACGCGCTTTGCGCCGCCCCTTTCATGCAGGTCATCGACATTCTGCGTGACGATCAACAATTCGCCAGACCATTCAGCATCCAGCCGGGCGAGAGCTTGATGCGCCGCGTTTGGCTTCACCTGGCTCAGCGCTTCGCGCCGTATGTCGTAGAAACCCAGCACGAGGTCGGGATCGCGCGCAAAACCCTCTGGCGTGGCGACGTCTTCCACCCGGTGCTGCTCCCATAATCCGCCGGCATCGCGGAACGTATCGATCCCGCTTTCAGCCGATATGCCGGCTCCGGTCAGGATCACGATATTGCGAATGTCATTCATCTGCCGCATGAAGCACGCGAAACGGAGGCAAGGCAATGACAGATTCTGCAAAGCGGTTCGGCGTGATCGGGTACAAGGGACGGATGGGCCGCGCTTTGGCAGCTGTGATCGCGGAGGCCGGCCATACTATGCAGATTGGTGTGGATGCCGGCGGCAATCCGGTACCGTTAGCGACGCAATGCGATGTGCTTGTCGACTTTTCCGCACCCGAAGCGCTGCAGGAAAATCTCGACGCAGCCAAGACCGCGCGTATCCCGATCCTGGTCGGGACAACAGGGCTACAACAAGACCATTGCGTAATGCTGGCAGAGGCTGCCGATACCATCCCTGTGCTGCAGACGGGCAATACCTCGCTGGGCGTAACGCTGCTCGCGCATCTCGTGCGCGAAGCTTCGGCGAAGCTGGGCCAGGGCTGGGATATCGAGATTCTGGAGATGCATCACCGGGCCAAGGTTGACGCACCATCGGGTACGGCCAAGCTGTTGGGCGAAGCGGCAGCCGAAGCACGCGGGGTTTCCCTGTCCGATACCATGGACAGCGGGCGACATGGGCAAACCGGCGCACGGCGCGAGGGTGCGATTGGTTTTGCAACCCTGCGCGGCGGGACCGTGGCTGGGGAGCACAGCGTTATCTTTGCCGGCAATGAAGAGCGCATTACGCTGTCGCACACCGCAGAGGACCGGATGATCTTTGCCCGCGGTGCAGTGCGCGGTGCGGAATGGCTGATCGGCAAAGCGCCGGGCCGTTACACCATGGCGCAAGTGCTGGGGCTCTAATCGAACCACCATGACGAAAGACCAGATTTTTGAGTTCTTCCGCCGCTTGGCCGAAGACAATCCCGAACCAGAGACAGAGCTGGAATATGGCAATGCCTATCAGCTGGTCGTGGCCGTAGCGCTATCCGCGCAAGCCACCGATATCGGGGTGAACAAGGCAACGCGCGCGCTGTTTCAGAAGGTGAAAACGCCGCAGCAAATGCTCGACCTCGGGCTCGACGGATTGATCGAGCACATCAAGACCATCGGGCTGTTCAATTCCAAGGCAAAGAACGTGATCGCACTCAGCCAACTGTTGATTGACGATTATGGCGGTGAAGTGCCGGACACGCGCGAAGATCTGGTGCGGCTGCCCGGTGTGGGTCGCAAGACCGCCAATGTCGTGCTCAATTGCTGGTTCAAGCAGGAGACCTTCGCGGTCGATACGCATATCCTGCGGGTTGGCAATCGCACGGGATTGGCCAAAGGCAAGACGCCAGAGAAAGTGGAAGAGAAGCTAGAAAAGCGTGTACCGCAACCGTTTCGCCTACACGCACATCACTGGCTGATCCTGCACGGCCGCTACACCTGCAAAGCGCGCACGCCCGAATGCTGGCGATGCCAATTGGTTGATCTTTGCAGCTTCCGCAAGAAAGTGCTGGAGAAACCGAAGGGGCGTTGATCTGGCGCGCCATTTACCAAGTCTGCGCGCAAGGTCCACAATCATCCCCCTGGACGAAGGGCGGATTGCCCATGATTGGCCGCATTATTCTCGCCGCGGTTTCCGTCACTGTTGCGAGCGCCACTGCCAGTTCAGCTCATGCGCAGGCCGCAGCTGAAGGAGCTGTGGCGCTGGCACCGGGCGGGCGTCAAGCGGGCTAGGCAACGCAGTTCGCGGCAGTATCAACGGCGCCACGATCCGGGTCAGTGGGCGGCTACGTAATTCGGCTTCTGCGCGGTGCAAGCTGAATTGCCCGGGAGACGAGCCCGCGGCTCCTGAAGAAGCACAGTTAGAGGCGGTTGGCCCCGAAGAGGAGCTGCCTACCGAAGAGCCAGGCAAAGCCGATGAAACAGCCCGGCCTGAAGCCGAAGCTGCCGAACCCGACTAGGCCCTAGACATCATCCGCGCTGATCATTTCGGCACGGTCAATCTCGTTCGTCAGGCTGGCAACAGTCGTTGCCACTGCCGCGTCACCACTGACATTGGTGGTGGTGCGCATCATGTCCATGATCCGGTCAACGCCCGCCACGAAAGCGATCGTTTCGAGCGGCACACCCACAGCGCCAAACACGAGAGCCATCATGATCAGGCCAGCGCCCGGAATGCCGGCTGCGCCGATTGCGCCAAGTGTCGCAAGGATCGAAATGAGGAAATAATCGCCCCAGCTTAGATCCACACCGAAGATCTGCGCCCCGAATAGTGTTGCGAGCCCCAGATACATTGCGGTGCCGTTCATGTTGATCGTCGCACCCAATGAAATCACGAAACTGGCAACCGAATTGCTGATCCCCAGATTGCGCTCGGCGCAGCGCAGCGTCACCGGCAGCGTGGCGTTGGAGCTAGCAGTCGAATAGCTGACAGCGATCGCATCCACGATCCCGCGGAAGAAATCGATCACAGGCAGTTTGGCGATGAATTTGATCATCGAGGAATAGATCAGACCAATGATGAGCAAACAGCCGAGGTAGTTCAGGAACACCAGCTTGCCGAGTGCGCCAAGCGCGTCCAGGCCAAGCGTGCCGGCCACCCAAGCCATCAGCGCAAAGACACCGAACGGCGTTAGCTCCATCACAATCATCGTGACTTTCTGCATGATGACCGCACCGGAATCGAAGATCCGCTGAACCGGTTCGCCTTCTTCCTTCGCCATCAGGATACCAATGCCGAGCAGCAGAGAAAACACGATCAACGGAAGTACGTTGACGTCCGCCATTGTCTGAACGGGGCTCTGGGGGACGATGCCCAGCAACATCTCGCGCCAGCTCGTATCGTTCGGTGGGGGAACGGCTCCCATATCGATAGAGGAAGTATCAACGCCCGCCCCTGGCTGCATAAAGGTGCCAAGGCCAAGGCCGAGCCATACAGCCATCTGGCCTGTCACAACGAACAGCAATAAGGCGCGCCAGCCGACGCTGCCGAGCTTGCGCAGATCGCCAATGCTGGCCACGCCCGCGACCAGACTGAAAAAGATCAGCGGGACGACCAGCATCTTGATGAAAGCGATAAAGATATCGCCAATGATCTTGATACTTTCCGCGCCCGGCCCCCAGAACCAGCCAGTCAGGGTGCCCAGGATCAACGCGCCAATCACGCGCTGCCAAAGTGGAATTGCAAACCAGGCTTTCATGAGCGCCCCTCTCGTTGTGTTTTATGCCAGCGCGGCTTGCGCAATGCGTGCGTAAATACGGCTTAGCGTGTCGAGGTCAGCCACTGCAACCGCTTCGTCGCGCTTGTGCATGGTGGCGTTGCAAAGCCCGAACTCGATCACCGGGCATACAGCGCGCAGGAACCGCGCATCGGATGTGCCACCCGTAGTCGAGGCTTCGGGCTTCAGACCCGTTTCGGCCTCAACCGCTTGTGAAATGATGTGGGAGAAAACTCCCGGCGGGGTCAGGAAGGGTTCGCCGGAAATAACCGGCCGCGCGGTACCGCCGTGCTTCGTTGCAATCTCAACCACGCGCTTCGAAAGCGATGCGCCCGAATGCTGATCATTGAAGCGGATTGAAATGCGTGCCTTGGCCTTGGCCGGAATGACGTTGTGCGCGCGATTGGGCACATCGACTTCGGTGATTTCGAGATTGCTTGGCTGAAACCAGTCCGTGCCGTCATCAAGATGCAGCTTGTTAAGCTCGGACAAGATTGTGACCATGCGCGGCAACGGATTGTCGGCCAGATGCGGATAGGCGACATGCCCTTGTGTGCCGTCGACCTCGAGCCAGATATTGACCGAGCCGCGTCGTCCGATTTTCATCATATCGCCCAACTGATTCACGCTGGTCGGCTCGCCCACCAGGCACAGGTCAGGCTGAATGCCTTGCTCGTGCATGTAATCGATCAAGGCGCGTGTCCCATGCAGCGCGGGGCCTTCTTCATCACCGGTGATGATGAAACTGATCGTTCCGGACTCTGGCGGGACATCGGCGACCGCCGCAACCATCGCTGCGATCGCGCCTTTCATGTCCACCGCGCCGCGTCCGTAGAGCAGATCGCCGCGAATTTCAGGCTCAAACGGCGCGCTCGCCCAACCTTCACCCGGCGGTACAACATCAACGTGCCCTGCGAAGGCGAAATGCTTCGCGCCTTCCGGTCCGTGCCGGATGGCGAACAGGTTTTCGACCGGTGCCTCGTCTAATCCTTCCTCGCCATCGCCGCGCGTGAAACGGTGCACGGCAAAACCAAGCGGCGTCAGCATCTGCTCCAACACATCGAACACTTCGCCCCTTGCTGGCGTTACGCTCTGAGCGCCGATCAGCCGCTGCGCATAGTCGAGAGCAGCGCTCATCGGCGATCCTCGACTGGCAGGGGGCCGGGCGCAAAGGCGCTCTCCAGCAGTTCCGCGATACGAATGCCCGCTTGCTGCACCCGGCGGCGCGCTACCGGCCCTGCTTCGACAATGTCATCCTGCGTCAGTGCGGTTTCACTGGGCAAATCGCTCGCGCAGGGATCATCCACATCGAAGGCATTGGGGTAGACTATATCACGCGAAATCTGCCAGCTTTCGCGGCCCCAGTCCGCCGGGGTTCCTCCGCCCAGTTCTTTGCGTTCCTCAGCCGAATAACGCCGCAGCACCTTGTCCGGCCCGGTAGTGATGGCGCGTTCTGCCAGTGGGCCATCCCAGATCGAATGCAGATTGCGGTCCGGCACAATTCCATAATCGGTCACGCGGTCATTGCCGCCGCGGTCATCCTTGTCGCCCGAATGGAGCGGCATGTGAATATCGCCTGCGAAATGCACCATGAAGGCAAGTGCTTCGAGGCGAATATGCGCGGGCAGCCTTTCATCTGCCAGAATGCGATGGCTGCGTTCGATCTGCGCCGTCACACAGTTCCCGCCCGAACAATTGGCGCGCGGATTGTATGCTTCGCAAATCGGTGTCGTGCGATAGTGCCAGGCTGCGGTATAACCCCAGCGCCACAAGGTGTTGCGCACACAATCGGGCCAAACCGAAGCCTCCGCGATCGTGCGTATCCGGCATTCAGGCGTGCCCAGCATAGCCTCTTGTCGCAAGAGTTCGTTGATCTTGGCGCGAGTTTGCGGGCTGACATTGGCGTAGGCGATGTCTGCCGTCACACCATGCGCATAAAAACCCCAGGCTCCGGCCTGCACAGGAGCGACAAGTAACGCCAGCGCCGCTACCAAGCTACCGATGGCGCGCTGCATCATTCGCCGACTGTCTCGTATTGTTCGATCACCCATTCTTCATTCTCGGAAGCAGAAATCCATTCCTGCGTCCACTCATGCTCCCAAATGGCTTCCATATAGGCTTGCGCGAAGCCGGGAACGCCAATGCCATAGGTTATGAAGCGAGAAACGATCGGCGCATAGAAGATGTCAGTCGCGCCATATGTGCCGAAAAGGAAGGGTCCGCCGCTGCCATGGCGAGATCGGGCCTCTGCCCACAGTGATAATATCCGCACAACGTCTTGCTTGGTTTCATCGTTGACCGACTGCAATTCGAACCGGCGGCGTACGTTCATCGGCAATTCGCGGCGAAGCGAACCGAACGAGCTGTGCATCTCTGCCACAATAGCCCGCGCCATTCCCCGAGCGCTTTCGTCCTTGGGCCAGAAGCGGTCGCGGCCAACCTTGTCGCTGAGATATTCCATGATCGCGAGACTGTCCCACACAACAGTGTCTCCATCCCACAGGATCGGAACCTTGCCATGCGAGGGCATCATCCCGCCATCTTCGCTTTGTTTCTTCTGCTGCCATTCCTCACCGAACATCGGGACGATGATCTCTTCGAAATGGAGCCCTGATTGTTTGGCCGCCAGCCAACCGCGCAAGGACCAGCTCGAATAATTCTTGTTGCCGATAATCAGTTTCATGAATGCTCCACCTTGCGCTTGAATGCTCGCTTGCCCTAAGTGTTCATTTATTCGCTGTCGAGCCTGAACAGGCTGGGATGCGCAAAAAGGAGCATTTGTCAGATGTCATTGCGCCCATTTCACTTGGCCTTTCCGGTCGACGATCTTGCCGCAGCGCGCGATTTTTATGGCAGTGTGATGGGGTGTGCGGAGGGGCGCAGTTCAGACGAATGGATCGACTTCGATTTTTACGGACACCAGATCGTCACGCATCTCGCACCGGGGCAAGCAGGAGACCGTGCCAGCAATCACGTTGATGGGCTCGGTGTGCCTGTGCCGCATTTCGGCATCGTACTGACGATGGAGGATTGGCAGGCGCTGGCGGATCGTTTGCGCACCGCAGGAACCGAGTTCGTGATCGAGCCAACTGTGCGCTTCAAAGGCCAGCCGGGCGAACAGGCAACGATGTTCTTTCGCGATCCAGCAGGCAATGCATTGGAGTTCAAAGCCTTCGCGGACGATGCCCAGTTATTCGCAAAATAGCCGGTTTGCGACCTAGCTGTCGGCCCAATCAGCGCCCAGCGCATCCTCAATCACTGCAGCGCGTAATTCAGCAATCCCCATGCCCTTCTCACTGCTGGTCACGTGCACTCGCGGGAAAGCCGCGATGTGTTTCTTCGCTTCTGCCGACACGGCAGCAACCGTCTTGTCGAGCTCTGACTTCTTGATCTTGTCCGCCTTGGTCAGGACGATGCGATAGCCGACGGCGCTTTCATCGAGCATCTTTATCATCTCGCGATCGACGTCTTTCAGCCCGTGGCGGCTATCGACAAGCACAAGATTGCGTTGCAGCACCTGGCGCCCGCGCAAATAGTCGCGAACGAGCCGCTTCCATTTCTCGACCACTTTGGGTGGAGCCTTGGCGAAACCATAGCCGGGCATGTCAACCAGACGGAACAATGTGGGTTCGCCAACTTCAAAGAAATTGAGTTCTTGCGTGCGGCCCGGCGTCACCGAAGCGCGCGCAATCGCCTTGCGCCCGGTCAGCGCATTCAGAAGCGAGCTCTTGCCAACATTGGAACGCCCGCAAAAGGCGATCTCCGGCACAGTCGGTTCAGGCAGGAACTTGAGCTGGGGGGCAGACAGCAGGAAGTCCACACGCCCGGAAAACAGCTTGGACGCTGCCCGTTCGCGGTATTCCTGCGCTTTCTGCTCCTCCGGGCTCACTGCCTATTTGCCTTCGCGCGCTTTGGTTCGCTCTTGCTCGGCCTTGTCCTTCTCTGCCTGCGCCCGCAATTGCGGATGCTTGGAATAGAGATATTTCTGCTGCGCGAGTGTGAGCAAGTTGGACGTTACCCAGTATAGCAGCAGTCCAGCCGCGAAAGGTGCCATCACGAACATCAGGATCCACGGCATGAAGTTGAAGATCTGCTGCTGAACCGGGTCCATCGCAGTCGGGTTCAACTTGAACGTTGCCCACATGGTAATGCCCAGCAACACGGCCAGAACGCCAATTCCAAGGAAACCCGGTGGGTCAAACGGCAACAAGCCAAACAGGTTCAGGATCTTTGCCGGATCGGGCGCAGACAAATCTTCGATCCAAAAGATAAAAGGCTTGTGGCGCATTTCGATCGCAAGGATCAGTGCCTTGTAAAGCGCGAAGAAGATCGGGATCTGGATCAGCAGCGGCAAACAGCCGGCGAGCGGGTTGACCCCCTCATCCTTGTACAGCTTCATCACCTCTTGCTGCTGCTTCTGCTTGTCGTCCTTGTAGCGATCCTGGATCGCCTTCATCTTCGGCTGAACAGCTTTCATCGCGGCCATGCTGGCGAATTGTTTTTGCGCAATCGGGAACAGGAGACCGCGAATAATGACCGTCAACGCGATAATCGCGACACCGAAGTTACCGAGGAATTCGTACAGCGTACGCAGCAACCACAGCATCGGTTTCACGAACCATTCGAACCAGCCCCAATCGACCGCTTTGCCGAAATTCTGGATCCCCAGATTGTCGCGATAACTATCGAGCAGCGCGCTTTCTTTGGCACCTGCGAAGAGCTTTGACGAACTGGTCACGCTGCTACCCGCAGGCACCGTCACCGGCGCGTAAATCAGGTCTGCACGGAAGATGTTGTTGCCGAGCGAACGGTACCCGGCTGTGGCATCGCCGCCCTCGCCAGGGATCAGCGCACCGAGCCAATAGATATCGGAAAAGCCCAGCCAATCTGGCGCACCGCCTTCAGGTGTGTGCGTGCCATCTTCGATCAGATCGTCATAGTCAGGACCATATTCGATCGTGTCACCAAACCCACCCATCGGGCCAGCATGCGCAATAAAAGTGCTCGCACTGGCGGTCGCCGAAGTACGGTTGATCAAACCAAACGGGCGAACCACAATCGGACCAGCACCGTTGTTGGACACCGCCTGCTGTGCAGTGATCATGTAGTTGTCATCGATTGACAGCGTGATGGTGAAAGTCTGCCCTTCACCATTGTCATGCGTCAGCGTGACCGGGTTATCAGCCGTCAGAGCTTCTCCTGAAGCCTGCCAGACAGTGTTGGCGGTTGGCAGCGTTACGCCCTGCCCGACCCAGCCGAACTGGGCGAAATACTGTTCCGGCGTGCCTTGCGGCGCGAATAGCTGAACCGGGCCGCTGTCTTCATCGACAATCGCACGGTGATCTTTCAGCTCGATATCGTCGATCCGCGCACCGACCAGATTGATCGATCCTTCGACGCGCGGTGCAGCAATGCGGACACGTTCGGGCGCAGCAAGCGCGGTGGCCAAATCCACAGGTGCAACGGACGCCGCAGTGCCTGTTTCAATGCTGCCCGGAGCGGTAACAGTGGCTGGCGCTTCGTTCCCGGTCGCGACCACTTCGGTCTGTCCCGAAAGCGAGGCTTGCGGATAGAAATACCGCATGCCCAGGTCCCAACCGAGGATGAGCAGGCCGGAAAGTGCTACCGCGAGCAATAGATTACGCTGATTGTCCAAGATGAATGTCCGTGCGTCTGAAAATCAATGGCGTCTTATATAGGTATTACAGTGGCGCGTTCTAGGGTACTGGATCATACCCATGCCCGCCCCAAGGATGGCAGCGCATTAGCCGCTTTGTTGCCAACCATCCACCCTTGATCGCACCATATTTGCTAAGCGCTTGAATAGTGTACTCGCTGCATGATGGAGCGTAGCGGCAAGTCGGCGGCAATATCCGGCTTGGGCCCCATTGCCAGGCCCGTGCGATAAATATGAAAACATGCTTCATTTGCGCTGATCCTTGCGATTGGCCCTGCGTGCGCGACGCCGCGGTGGATCGCCTTTGCCGGCCCTTGCCCGTTCCAGCGCATCGTTCAGCTCTTCGGTCAATTGGGTGAAGTCCCGCTCAATCGCGCCATCGCGCGCGATCAGCACATGGTCGTGATCGGGCAGGCCTTTGTCGGGAAGAGCCGCCCAAAGCAATTCGCGAAAGCGCCGCTTGATCCGGTTGCGTACCACGGCATTGCCGACCTTCTTTGTGACTGTAATGCCGTAACGCTTGCCCTTGCCGCCATTGGGCTGAGCCAAAAGCACGAAACCGGGGCGTGCTACGCGCAGGCCCCGGTTCGCAGAAAGAAAATCGGCGCGGCGACGCATCACCGCGATTTTCTGAGTGTTAGTCGATGCGCTTACGCACAAAGGTTCTTGCGACCACGCTTGCGACGCGCGCGCAGGACCTTGCGGCCACCGGTGGTTGCTTTACGTGCGAAGAAGCCGTGACGGCGGGCACGTACGAGATTGCTGGGCTGAAAAGTCCGCTTCATATCGTCCTCGAATTCAAAAATCTGCTGCCCGTTCCGAGCACCAATAAAAAGGGCCGCCTGATCGGGGCGACCGGAAACATGGCGCGCGGTTAGGCGATGGTCTGCGATGAGTCAAGATATATGCTGCATAGCGGTATGCATCGCGCGTCCGGCCCACAACCCTCGACAACAATATAAAATCCATCCACTACTTTATCGAATTCAAGTATTGGGGGCATGTAATTGGTCGCTCTTGTAAATACCGTTGCCTATTTGGGCCTCGAAGCACGTAATGTAGAAGTGCAATGTCAAGTTGCGCCCGGCCTCCTCCGCTTCATGATTATGGGCCTGCCGGACAAGGCAGTGAGCGAAAGCCGCGAAAGGGTTCAGTCCGCACTTTCCGCCATGGGGCTTGCGCTGCCGCCAAAGCGAATCACCATAAATCTTTCGCCCGCAGACCTTCCCAAGGACGGATCACATTATGATTTGCCCATTGCGCTTGCGTTACTCGCGGCGATGGGCGTGACCGATGCAGAGCAACTGGCGGAGCTATTGGCGATTGACCCAGCGCAGTGGTGATAGTGCGACTAGCTGGCCGCGCCCTTACGGGTCTCTTGCAAATTAGTCACAGAGCCAGAGGTCATACGCTCCAGCGCAATGAAGTCTGGATGGTCCGGACGCTTGCCGACATTCTGCCGCATTGTGAACCATAAGTCCTCATACGTTAAGGTACGCCCATCATGCGCCAGAATCGAAACCGGGCCTATAGGCAACCGGTCCCGTTCATCGACCAGAACCGGGTTCTCTTCAAACTCGGCGCCGTATTTCTGGCCCCATTGACGCAGGGCAAGCATTGCCGGCAGCAAGTCGAAACCTTTTTCTGTCAGACGATATTCGATCTTGCGGCGATCATCCGCGCAAGGTTCGCGCTTCAGAATCCCATGTTTAACCAGCTTGGCGAGTCGGCTCGAAAGAATGTTGCGGGCGATCCCAAGCTCGCTCAGGAATTCTTCGAAATGATGAAGGCCGTTAAAGCTCGCTCGCAGGATCATGAAGGACCAACGTTCCCCCATTACTTCAAGCGCTTGTGGCAGACCACATTTCAGCAGCTCGCTTAGTGGTTCTCTCAATTCGCCCATAGATCAGCCCTCTTCCCGAAACCTATCTAGCGCGGTTTTGCCGATGCCGCAAAAAGATATAAGTTTTTAGTTGCAACCTGAAACCTAATAACATAAGTAGTGATTCGCTACTGGTTTTGATTCGAAACCTGATCGCAGAAAATTGAACACAAATAAAGGAAGCGACGATGACCCTCTCTCTCAATCGTTCAAATCGTCTCGGTATTCTCGCCCTTGCTCTGGCCTATACAGGCGTAACATTTGGCGCGCTCACTTCACCGGCTCCGGCCTTGGCGGCCAATGACGGCCCATATTATGTAGCTGAACTGGCTGCCCCGGCCAGTGAAAGCCGCACTGTGGCTGGTGGCGTTGCCTGGTTCTGCGAGGGCACCACGTGCCGCGCTGCCAAAGGCAATTCAAGCCCGCTGCGGATTTGCCGTGGCTTGCAGCGCGAGTTCGGCGAAGTAGTGAGCTTTACCGCCAAGGGCGAGACCCTGGCCGAAGACAAGCTGGCTCGCTGCAACGGCGAATAAGCAGCTCCCCATCCCCTGCCGGACCCTCTCCAAGAACCGGCATTCTCCAAACCCTCGGCCTCCCCCAAGGCCGGGGGTTTCTTTTTGCCTGCTAGATCAGCCCGCGGCTGGCCAAATCTTCCTCAAGCAGGGCTGCATCAGCAAAATGATGCGTTTGCCAGCCAAGCGCATTCGCTGACGCGATATTGGCGGGATTGTCATCAATGAACAGCATTGCGCCTGCATCTGTCCCAAAGCGTTGCTCGGCCAAATGGAAGATCGCTGCATCAGGTTTCACCAACCTCTCTTCGCCGGACACAACGATGTCGCGGAAATGATCAAGCACCGGCTCAGTCGGGCGGAATTGCTGCCAAAACTCTGCGCCGAAATTGGTGATCGCGAATAGCGGCACATCGCGCGCTGCCAACCGCCGAATCAAATCTGCCGTCCCAGGCACAGGTCCCGGAATCGTGTCGAGAAACCGGTTGGCATAGGCATCGATCAAATGGGCATGGTGGGGAAATTGCGCCTTACGCTCTGGCACCATCTCTGCCAACGGACGCCCTGCATCATGCTCGAAGTGCCAATCTTCGGTCACAACATTCTCGCAGAACCAGTCCAGCTCTTGCTGATCGTTAATCAACTGCCCGAACAGGTGCCGCAGATCCCATTGCACAATCACCCGACCTACATCGAAGACGACCGCTTCCACCTGTTTTCTCAATTCATTGCTCCCCAAACAGCAACGGCCCGCACTCCGGCTTGGAGGCGGGCCGATGATGTTGCTCGATCACCGTTAGGCAACCGGCCAGCTATCGCAAACTAGCCCTGACGAGCCTTGAAGCGACGATTGGTCTTGTTGATGACATAAGTCCGTCCGCGGCGGCGAATAACACGGCAATCGCGGTGACGGCTTTTCAGCGACTTGAGGCTGTTACGGATCTTCATGGTTCAAAATTCCAAAAGTAAACGCGCCGGAGATGCCCCCGACGCGGCCTGTTCGTTGGGCGCCCGTTAGCGTGCGAACAGATTCGGGTCAAGCTTAACCCCCCAATTGCGAAAGCTTTCGTTCCCACGCCAAAGCATGTTCGATGATAGTATCCAGATTGTCATACTTGGGCGTCCAGGGAATGGTCGCTCGTACGCGCGCGGGGTCGGAAACGAGCGCAGGGACATCTCCTACCCGGCGCGGCAATTGCCGGCGTTCGATTTTGGTCTGTGCAACCCGGTCGACAGCATCAAGAACTTCGAGGACTGAAAAGCCGCGACCGTATCCGACATTCATAGTCAAAGAGCGGTCAGGTTCTGCAATCAATGCCTCCAAAGCCAGGACATGTGCCGACGCCAGATCGCTGACGTGGATGTAATCCCTCAAGCCGGTTCCATCCGGGGTCGGATAGTCATCGCCAAAAACAGCCACATGGTCGCGCTTGCCCAGCACTGCTTCGACCGCAACTTTAATCAAGTGGGTGGCGCCTTCGGTTGACTGGCCACTGCGCCCCTGCGGATCGGCTCCGCAAACATTAAAATAGCGTAAAACGCAATGGTTTATCGGATGGGCCTTGCTGACATCGTTGAGGATGCGCTCAGTCATCAATTTACTCATGCCATATGGATTGACCGGCATTAGCGGGTCATCCTCTGTCAGCGGTTTGACCTCGGGCTCGCCATAGACGGTCGCGGTTGAACTAAACAGGATATGGTCAACCCCCTGCTGCAACGCATTCTCGATCAGAGTGCGGCTCTTCGAAGTGTTGTTGTCGTAATATTTAAGCGGGTTTTCGACTGATTCAGGAACGATGATCGAACCAGCAAAATGCATGATCGCCTTGGAACCTTGCTCTGCGACAATGTGTGCGAGCAATTCGGCATCTACGATATCGCCTTCGTACAGCGGCACACCGCCCGGGATTGCGAAGCGAAATCCGGTTGACAGATCATCAAGGACGGCCACGTTCCAGCCGGCATCGAGCAAAGCGAGCACAGCATGGCTGCCAATGTATCCGGCACCGCCGGTCACTAATACGGGGACTTTGCGTGGGACTGTCATTCCATAGCCGTTAGCAACTCGATCACCGGAAGCACTAGCAAATTATAACACCTCGCTCAGATTCGCACGCTAGGCGCAACACCGAAGGCTGGCATGAGGATAGTGAGGCAGCTACAAGCTGCAACAAAGGAGAGCACTATGGCTCAAATGGTTCGCAATTCTTTTGTCGCTCTGGCCCTTGCAGGATTGGCTGCGTGCGCGTCGATCCCGGCCCCCAGTCCGGTAGAGGTCACTCGCTTCCATGATGCAGCAGCGCTACCTGTTACGGAAACTCGAACGGTCTTCATCGCGATTGCGCCGGGCGCAGAGAAAAATGCGCCTGAGCTGTCGCCATACAAATCTGCCGTGGCGCAAGAGCTGTCTCGGCTGGGTTACAGTGAAGAAAGCGCCGATCAGGCAATGTTTGTTGCCCAGGTCAGTGCGGACAGTTTTCGAATTGGCGAAGATGGCGGCAAGCGTGGTCCAGTCAGTGTTGGTTTGGGCGGCTCGACCGGATCCTATGGTTCGGGCGTTGGCCTGGGTATCGGCATCAACCTCCGCGGTGGAGGTTCGAACGAACGCATTGGCCACGAAATGCGTGTCATGATCCGTAACAAAGAAACCAATCAAACCATCTGGGAAGGCCGTGCGCAATTCACAGCCTCGCCCAAGTCTGAATTCGTCAGCCCCGCGCAAAGCGCGACGGTCCTCGCTGAAGCGCTCTTCAGCGAATTCCCCGGCAACAATGGTGAAACCGTAAAAGTAAAGGCTTCTGAGTGACCAACATATCTATCGACGCCGCATTCGACAGCGGGAATATCGAAGTCCTTTCGATTGATGGCGCATGCGCGAAGCTTGCGATCCGGCCGGATAATATGAGTGAATTCGCACAGTGGTTTCACTTCCGCATAGCAGGCGCAGCAGGTGAAGCTCTGACGCTCAAGATCACCAATCTCAACAATTCTGCCTACACCGGTGGCTGGCCGGATTACGACGCATGTGTATCGGAAGACCGCGAATATTGGGCGCGGGCTTCGAGCAATTTCGACAAGGACGAAGACAACGGCACGCTAACAATCAGCTATACACCTGCCAGCAATCTAGCGTGGTTTGCCTATTTCGCGCCCTACTCGATGGAGCGGCACTATGATCTGGTAGCGGAAGCAGCTGCGTGCGAAGGCGTAGAATACCTCCGTCTGGGTGCGACACTTGATGGCCAGCCAATTGATTGCCTGAGGATGGGTGAAGGGCAAGCCGAAGTTTGGTTGACCGCGCGCCAGCATCCCGGCGAAACGCAAGCCGAATGGTGGATGGAAGGGGCGCTGGAATGTCTGACCGATCCGACCGATCCGGTGGCGCTTGCACTACGAAAACGCTGCCGCTTCCATATTGTACCGAATTGCAATCCCGACGGATCACGCCGCGGTCATTTGCGCACAAACGCGCTGGGCGTAAATCTCAACCGCGAATGGCACGAGCCGACTGCGCAAAGCTCGCCTGAAGTCCTCGCAATCCGCAATCATATGGACGAAACCGGTGTCGATTTCGCGATCGATGTGCATGGCGATGAAGCCATTCCCGCGGTCTTCCTGGCTGGTTACGAAGGCATTCCCAATCTGACCGAGGATCATCTGGAGGGATACAACAGCTATCAAGCGATCCTCGATCGGCGCACGCCCGATTTCCAGACCAAGTTGGGCTATCCCAAGGCTGCACCCGGCAAAGCCAATTTGTCGATGTGCACAACACAAGTCGCGCACCGGTTCAAAGCCACCGCGATGACGCTGGAAATGCCATACAAGGATCTGGCTGACGCGCCTGAACCCGAACAAGGCTGGAGCCCCGAACGCTGCAAACTTCTGGGACGTGAATGCATGGCCGCGCTTCTAGAGTGGTTGGACCGCAAAGGCTGAGCGTTGACTCACGCCAGCGTGACCGATGAGGCGTTCGACGGCATCTTTGCCTATATGGGCCGCGAAGAACGCAAATTTCGCGACAATCCACTAGGCAATGTTAGAAAGGCGCTTGGCGACCTCTTTTGATAGATCAATCGTCAGACAGGCTTGCGGGGCCAAATGCCCGCGGAAGCAGCTCGGATAGTCGGGTCTCGACCACATCATCTGAACCCGCGCAGTAAACTATCGGATCGGTTGCCCCCAACTCGGCCAACTCGTTCAAGACCTGCCTGCACCGCCCGCAGGGGGTTACAGGCGCATCGGTATCGCCGATGACCGCTATTTCGTCCAAGCCGCCGCGATGACCATCATCCATTGCCTTCACGATTGCGACGGTTTCCGCACATAGCGTCAGGCCATAGCTGGCATTCTCGATATTGGTCCCTGTCACCACGGTGCCATCCGCAAAACGCAGCGCCGCTCCAACGCGAAACTTGGAATAGGGCGAATAGGAATTCTCCAGCGCCCGTTTCGCCGCAGCGATCAGGCTGTCGCGATTATTGTCTTCACTCATAGTGCGCTTTCCTTCACGGCTGGACCACAACCCATTCTACCGGCACATCTGAAATCTCGCTGCGGCGCGCGGTATTGGCTGTCCATAGCAACCAGGGGCGCCCGGCATAGCGCGGCTGAAACCGGTCGCGGACCAGCCACAAATCGCGCTCAATCCGGCCAGCCAATCCATAACGGGCTTCGAACTCTTCGGAGATGCGCAGGATCACGGGTTTGCCCGAATGCATTTCAACCTGATTGATGAACGTCAGAAGCTCGCTTTCCAACGCCGCGTCGCTGACGGGTGTCTCGCAGTCGTCGGCTACCCATTCAAGCGCAATGGCAGGCGGCAAAAGATCGGGATCGCGCGGTACCATTGTGACAAAGTTGGCCGATTGCCCGTCTGCACCGCTGCAGGGATCAAACCGGTGCACACCGCCGGACAAAAGCCCTGCGCGCCGGGCGGAGGCCAGATTTGCGGCGAATTGTGCGTCCCTTTGGCTCGTTCCCGCACTGGCTTCCAGATAGGCAAAGCTAGCACCCAAAGCCCGTGCCGTATCGAAACCCACATGGCCATGACGCTCACCGACGGAGATGCCTTGTTCGGAAAATGTCGCCTCGTCTGGTGCGAAATGCTGGATATCCCACCAATACCAGATGGCGAAACCCGCTAGTCCCAGAAGGCCAAGCGCGAGAAGCCGGACCCACCATCGATGCTGCAAAGGCTTGCGCTTGCGGTCCATCCTAACCCTTGATGTGCAATACGCAGATCAGCGTGAAGAGCCGTCGCGCAGTTGGAAAATCAGTCTCGATCTTGCCATCAAGCCGCTCCAGCAACAGCTCGGCTGCCTGGTCATGAATTCCGCGGCGCGCCATATCGATCGTCTCGATCTCACCAGGCGTGGCTTTGCGGATCGCTTGGTAATAACTGTCGCAAATCGCAAAGTATTCGCGGATCGGCCGCCGAAAACGCGCCAGACCAAACAGCAGTGTCTCCAGCATCTCCTCCGCCTCGTCACGGATTTCCATCAGCAAGCGACCGTCCTGCACCGACAGCTGCAATCGGAAAGGTCCGGATGCGCCGCGCTGGGCACTGCGGATGGGCTTGAAACTGTTCTCTTCAATGAGATCATAAATCGCCACACGGCGCTCTTGTTCGATATCTGCATTGCGCCAGATAATCGTCTCTTCATCGAGAGCGACATGCGCGATGCGGTAGTCGGCAGAGGAATCGGATGGCTTGGCGGTCATGACGGATATCGCCTTCGCAGATGCAGCGCATAAGTTTCAAGCATTTCGACAATCCATCCACGCTATCCACAAGGCTGTGCGCCAATTTTGCAATCAATCTGCATCATTGCCTCTTGCCTTCTAACCCTGCCAGCGCGCAATGAACATGCATGTCGACCAGCGATATTCTTGAGCGGCCAGGAGCCAATGCAACAAAATCTGCCCGCCTCCCCGCAAACATTGAAGCGGAGGCCGCCTTCCTCGGCGCAGTTCTGATCGACAACCGCGTGATCGAGGAATTGCAAGCTCCATTACGCCCAGACCATTTCTTCGAGCCGCTGCACGAACGGATTTACGAGCGCATTCTCAAGCTGCTTGAGCGCAATGCGACCGCGAGCCCTGTCACACTCAAGCCCTATTTCGAGGCTGACGAGGCACTCAGGGAGCTGGGCGGAACGACCTATCTCGCCGGGCTGACGCAAGACGGATTGGGATTGCTGGCGGCAGGCGAGTTAGCGCAGCAGATCTATGATCTCGCATTGCTACGCGAACTAGTCAGCGTCGGGCGCGGGCTGGTAGAAGGCGCGCTCGACACCAGCGACGATGTCGCGCCGATGGAGCGCGTGGCAGAAGCAGAAGCCCAGCTATACAAGGTTACTGAAGGCGCGGCGACGGGCAACGAGGCTTCCAGCTTCCGCAAGGCCGCGATGGAAGCCATCAAGATGGCCGAAGCCGCGATGAATTCGGGCGGCGGCCTGTCAGGCAAGACAACCGGCCTGGAAGTGATCGATCGGAAAACCTCGGGCCTTCACAATTCGGATCTTGTGATCCTCGCTGGTCGGCCGGGCATGGGCAAAACATCGCTGGCGACCAATATCGCTTTCAATTGCGCAGAAGAGCATTTGAAATGGCAAAGCGACGGCGGCGAATTCCAATATGGCGCACCCGTGGCGTTTTTCAGTTTGGAGATGAGCGCGGATCAGCTCGCGACGCGTATTCTGGCCGAGCAGGCAGAGATCAGCTCTGAATCGCTGCGCAGCGGCAAGTTGACGCGTGACGAGTTCCAGAAACTTTCCTTTGCCAGTCAGCGATTGGCGGAACTTCCTTTATACATCGACGATACCCCCGCGCTGACAATTGCCGCGCTGCGTACCCGCGCGCGCCGGATGAAGCGCAAACACGATATTGGCCTGATTGTGGTCGACTACCTCCAGCTGCTGCAAGGCTCTGGCCGCGCGAATGACAACCGGGTCAATGAAATCTCTGAAATCAGCCGGGGTTTGAAAACGCTTGCGAAAGAGCTGAGCGTGCCAGTGATTGCACTATCGCAGCTCAGCCGTGCGGTTGAGCAACGCGAGGACAAGCGCCCGCAGCTTTCGGACCTGCGCGAATCCGGTTCAATCGAGCAAGACGCCGATATGGTGTGGTTCATCTATCGCGGTGACTATTACCACCTCTCGTTAAAGCCGGACACGCCCGATGGTAGCTCTTCCGAAGACGCGAAGCAAAAATATCGCCAATGGGAAGAAAAGCATGAGGAGCTGGTAGGCCGAGCCACTTTGATTGTCGCGAAGCAGCGTCACGGCTCAACCGGTAATGTGCCGCTGCATTTCCAGGCCGAGATCACAAAGTTCACTTCGCCCAACATCCGCGATTATTCGGACTGGGGTGAAGGCTAAGCCAGCTTACAACCCAAGATTGAGCCTGCGCGCGACTGTGTAGTCGAGCACTGAGACCAGAAACCACGACAATCGCCAACGGATACGATTGATCAAGCTGCCGCGCTCGCCATGCCATTCCTGAGTGATCGGCACGGAACCCTTGGTCATATGCTCGATAACCTCGCGCATCTTCGCAGCAAGTCCGGCATCTTTCACGCGCACCATCAGCTCGAGGTTGAGACGGATTGAACGCAGGTCAAAGTTCGCGCTGCCGAAATAGGTAACATCATCAACCACCAGTAATTTCATATGCAGTTTGCTGGCGTCGAACTCATAGATCTCGACATTGTCGCGCAGCAGCGCTCCGTAAAGTGCGCGCGATGCGCCAATCGTGGTCGTGTTGTCAGACTTGCCCGCGGTTATCAGCCGCGCCTTCCCTTTGCGCGAGACCATGCGGATCAATCGCCTGATGCTCCGCGGAGGAGAGAAATAGGCCATGACCAGATTGAGACGCTCCGCCTGGGCCAGATCCTGCTTCACGATTCTTGCCCACGCACTAGTGATCTTCGATGGGCCACCGAGCAGGAGCTCCACATCGCCCCCGTCTTCATGCCAATCGCGTACCATGCGGCGGATTGCAAAGAATTGGGAGCCTCCATTGCCGACCCATTTTTCCAGTTCGGCAAACCATTCGACAAATCGGCCGACGGCCGCTCCTTCAAGCGCGACGCCCAGATCACACCAGCCGTTTTCCTTCGGAGTCGCGAAGTAATGGTCAGAGACATTGAAACCACCAGTGATAACCCGTTCATCATCGGCGATCACGAATTTCTGATGATTGCGAATAAGGTAGCGCACATTCCAGCGCGACTGGAACACGCTAACCTTTCCGCCGGCACGAATGATCGGATCCATGAAACTTTGCGGAGCATCGCTGCCGAAGGCATCGATAATCAGATGCACCTGCACACCGCGCTGCGCGGCCCGGATCAATGCGCCCCGCACTATCGTGCCCGAGTGATCCGCCTGAAACATGTAGAAACACATTTTGAGCGAAGTCGTGGCACTGTCGATCAGCGCAATGAGCCCGTCCAGCCGCTCTTGCCCTGACAACATGAAACGCAAGTCATGGCCTTTGGCTTGTACCGCGAAACCCGGCAGATCGCGGTAATCAACCTCGGGATCAGGATTGGTCAGTGTTCCGCCAGGTTCGGTCATTGCGTTCACTTTAGCCAAAGGCGGGCCGTTTGTGCAATTTCTTGACTCAATGCGCCGCGCAAACTATCTGGCGCGCTTCCCCGCAAACCTATTTGCATGAGAGGCCTTCATGGCACGCGTTACCGTTGAAGATTGCGTAGACAAGGTTCCGAACCGTTTCGATCTCGTTTTGCTGGCTGCCCAGCGCGCCCGCGAGATTTCCGGCGGTGCAGAAATGACCATTGATCGCGACCGGGACAAGAACCCCGTTGTTGCTCTGCGCGAAATCGCCGAGCAGACCATCAAGCCGAAAGAACTGCATGAAGCGATTGTGACCAATCTGCAGAAGATTTTGCCTGATGACGAAGACGAGGCCGATGATATCGGTTCGTTGAGCCAGTCGGCTGAGGCGATGCGTATCACGGCCTCCGCGCCGACGCGGACCAATTCGATTGCGACCGATTTCGACGGCTGATTTTTCAGCTACTCTGGTTACGAAGAGGCCGCCCCGCAACGGGCGGCCTTTTTGTTTGCGCGAAACCTGCTTATCATTGTTCCCGCGTTCGAAATGCAGGCAGGGGACTGATGAGCGACATTACCGAAGCGTTAGGAACAGCGGCTGAAGGCAGACTGCTCGCTAGAGCTATATCGAGGGAAGGCACGCCAATTGAGAAAGGCCACTTTGCCGAAGGGGCATGCCTCAATTGCGGTACAGAGCTGACCGGCAAGCATTGCCAAGAATGTGGCCAGAAGGCGCACTTGCGCCGCACGATAGGAGCATTTTTCCATGACCTGCTGCACGTTTTCATACTCATGATCCTGCTGCTGTTCTTCCAGGTTCTACTGCTGCTTGGTGCATTTTGAATTAGAAAAAGGCGCCCGGATTGCTCCGAGCGCCTTTAGATAATTCAATTGAACGGCGGGTAGGGTGCTATGCCCCCTGAGGTGCTGCACCACCTTCGCCACCGAACTTCTTGCCGGCCTTCGGAACTGTAGATCCGGAAGTCGGCGCAACAGGTGTCGGGCCGGAAGGGTGATCGGGACGATCAATCTTGCCGTTCTTCATCAGCTGATCGATCTCTTCACCGGTCAGCGTTTCGTATTCGAGCATAGCTTGCGCAAGCAGGTGCAACTTGTCTTCCTGACTTGTCAGTATTTCAGTCGCCCGCTTTAACCCGCCTTCGACCAATTCCTTGATCTCTGCGTCGATCATCTTGTTGGTCTCTTCGCCGGACATCGTGCGCGCGGTCTGCCCCATACCAAGATAGCCTTCCTGGCTTTGCTCGTACTGGAGCGGACCAAGCTTGTCCGACATTCCCCATTTAGTGACCATATTGCGCGCCAGATCAGTCGCATACTGGATGTCGCCAGAGGCGCCGGACGAAACCTTGTCGTGCCCGAAGATGATTTCTTCAGCCACGCGTCCACCCATGGCAACCGCCAGGTTCGCGTGCATCTTGTCGCGATGGTATGAGTAATTGTCCCGTTCCGGCAGGCGCATCACCATGCCCAGCGCGCGGCCGCGCGGAATAATCGTCGCCTTGTGAATCGGGTCAGATGCCGGCTCATTGATGCTGACCAAAGCATGGCCAGCCTCATGATAGGCCGTCATCTTCTTTTCCTCATCAGTCATGACCATAGAGCGGCGCTCTGTGCCCATCATGACCTTGTCTTTGGCGTCTTCAAACTCCTGCATCGCAACAAGTCGCTTGTTGCGTCGCGCAGCCAATAGAGCCGCTTCATTGACGAGGTTTGCAAGGTCTGCGCCTGAGAAGCCCGGCGTACCGCGCGCAATTGTGCGGGGGTTCACATCGGGAGCCAGCGGTACTTTCTTCATGTGCACGCCGAGAATCTTTTCGCGGCCATCGATGTCCGGAATGGGCACAACAACCTGACGGTCAAAACGGCCCGGACGCAGCAATGCGGGGTCCAGGACATCGGGACGGTTGGTTGCGGCAATGATAATGATGCCTTCATTGGCTTCAAAACCATCCATCTCGACCAGCAGTTGGTTCAGCGTTTGCTCGCGCTCATCGTTCGAGTTGCCAAGGCCATGGCCACGCGAGCGGCCGACCGCATCAATTTCGTCAATGAAGAGGATACATGGCGCGTTCTTCTTCGCCTGCTCGAACATGTCGCGCACGCGGCTCGCGCCGACGCCAACAAACATTTCTACGAAGTCTGAACCTGAAATGGTGAAGAAAGGAACGCCTGCTTCGCCTGCGATCGCGCGGGCCAGCAGGGTCTTACCGGTACCAGGGGAACCGACCAGTAGCGCGCCTTTCGGGATTTGACCGCCAAGCTTGGAGAAACGCTGTGGATCCTTCAGAAATTCGACGATTTCTTCGAGCTCTTCACGCGCTTCATCAATGCCGGCAACATCGTCAAACGTGACCCGCCCCTGCCGCTCTGTCAGCATCTTGGCTTTGGATTTGCCGAAGCCCATGGCTCCGCCGCCGCCGCCTTTTTGCACTTGCCTCAAAGCGAAGATCGCAATGCCGAGGATCAACAGGAAAGGCAGCGAATTGATCAGGATATAAGCGAAAATGCCCATCTCCTGCTTTTCTGCCCCGGAATATTTTACGCCATTGTCATCCAATAGAGCTGTCAAACCGGGATCATTCGCCACGGGAATCGTGCTGAAAGTCTCATTGTTCTTCATCACACCGGTAATGCGATCCGGCGCGACCTGAACTTCCTTGACTGTCCCCTCGGCAACTTTCTCACGAAATTCCGAGTATGCGATTGCCGTTCCCGCCGTTTGGCCAGTGTTGCTGAACATCGAAACAGTCAGCAGAAGCGCCATGAATATGCCGCCCCAGATCATCAAAGTCTTGATCATCGGGTTCGGCCTCTCAGGGCCTTGGCCGCCGTTCGAGTCGCGTGGATCGTTCTGGTCGCTCATCGGACAAAGATTCCTTTCGTGCCGCCTAATGTAGGCGCGCACAGGTGAATGGCAAGATAACCGCGCCTCATTGATTTGATACGGTTAGCTGGCACCTTTGGTTGCATAGGCACGCAAGAAAACTTTTACAGCGTTCTCCAGGCGCGCGTGGTCGACCTCTTCGTCGAGATCCATACCGAAACGACGCTCAAGATCGCCCATCCCTTTGACCATCGAAACGAATTGTTCCGCAGCGATGGAGCAATCGTCAATATCAAGCTCTCCTGAACCGACCAGGCTCTCGAGCAAAGCTGTGAAGGCCCCTTTCATCCGGTAGGGCCCGGCATTCAGAAACGCTCTTCCAATTTCGGGATCTCGCTCCGTTTCGGCGGCTACGCGCCGGTCAAACCTGACCAGTTCGGGACGGGCAAGAAACTCGCTCATCCCGGCACCAATCAAGGTCAATCGCTGAGCCAAAGACCCCGCAGAATTCAGGTCTATCGCAAATAGGCCGCGCAGGCGTTCACATTCATGCTCAACAGCCGCACCGAATAGAGAGCGTTTGTCGCCAAAGTGGTTGTAAACCGTAACCTTTGAAACCCCGGCGTCTGCCGCGATCTGTTCGATTGAAGTTGCTTCATACCCGATATCGAAAAAGCTCCGTGCCGCTGCGGCAACCATCGCTTCGCGCTTGGCAAGATCGGCCGGGCGCCCACGCCCCTTCGGCGCAGTAATATCTGCGCACACGGAACTCGCTGGCTCTTTGTCAGTTGACAAGCTAAATGCCTCCGTTCAATTAAACGTTACCGTTCAATAATGGTGTTGTTTCGCACATTCGGCAACCCCACCTAGTCGCAAAGGTTCCTCCCATGCTGTGGATCGCTATCCGCATGCTCACCGGTGACAAGACCAAATTCTATGGTCTTTTGTTCGGTATCGCCTTCTCTACCCTGCTGATCACCCAACAGCTGACGATATTCGTCAATCTTATCGAGCGTGGCGCCAGCGGCGTGTATAATGAACCAAATGCGCAAGTCTGGGTGATGGACCCGGTCAGCCGCACGACCGACGTAAATTACGCCATGCCTGCCACTGCCTTGGATCAGGTGCGAGCAGTTCCCGGCGTCGAATGGGCAGTTCCGCATCTTCGCTCGGTTGCTTCAGTGCGAACGCGGGAAGGTGACCTTGAACAAGTGGCGATCATCGGCGTGGACGATACTACGCTGATCGGTTTGCCCAAGAGCCTGTTCAAAGGATCGCGAAGTGTTCTTTCAGAACCCGACGCCGTGATTATTGATGATGGCGGCACCATCAACATGTTCGGGGCCGGCTTTGATCCCGTGGACGAGCGGTTGGAGCTCAATGACCAACGCGCGGTCATACTGGGTATGGCCGATACGATCCCGGCCTTCACCAGCACCGCGGTTCTTTATACCAAATATAGTCGGGCGCTGAATTTCGTCCCGGGCACCCGCAACCGCATGAGCTTCGTCCTGGTGGGCATCACCGAAGGCGAGACACCCGAAGCGGTCGCTCAGCGTATCGAGGCCCAGACAGGCCTCAAAGCCGAAACCCGTGAGGAATTTGCCAGAGCGGGTGTCAACTTCATCATTCAGAACACCGGCATCCCTACCAATTTCGGGATCACGGTTATTTTGGGATTCGTGGTGGGTGTAGCGATTGTCGGCCTAACATTCAGCCTGTTCATCCGCGACAATATCAAGCAATTTGGCGCGCTGAAGGCGATCGGTGTGACCAATGCCAAGATCCGGCGGATGGTTGTAGCGCAAGCGTCACTGGTTGGTTTCATTGGCTACGCTTTGGGCGTGCTCGGCACAGTCTGGTTCATGTGGTCCTTCAGCGGAAACCCGTTCTTCAAAGGTTTCTATATTCCCTGGCAAATTCCGTTGATCAGCATGGTAGCGGTCGTGATTATCCTTGCGATCACAGGCTGGCTCAGCCTGCGCAGCGTCCTCAAAACAGAACCAGCGGCGGTGTTCAGATGATGATTGATACCAGAGCCATCGGGGGCTGTGACCCGAATGCCGCGATCTGCGCGCGCAATATCTCGCGCGATTTCCAAACCGGTCAGCAAACGCAACGCGTGTTGCACAATATCGATGTCGATATCGAACCAGGCAAGATGACTTACCTTGTCGGCGAGAGCGGTTCGGGCAAGACCACGCTGATCTCGATCATGTGCGGCATTCTCTATCCGACCGAAGGCGATGTTCGCGTGTTCGGAACTGAGATTTACGATCTGGAGGACACCAAACTCGTCAACTTCAGGCTCGACAATATCGGCTTCATTTTCCAGCAATACAATCTGATCCCATCGATCGATGCCGCATCCAACGCGGCTGTTCCGTTGATTGCACGTGGCGAGGATCGCCATAAAGCGCGTGAAAAAGCGGTCGCGATGCTGGAAAAACTGAACATTGGCGATCAGGCGGGAAAGCTTCCCAACCAGCTCTCTGGCGGGCAACAACAGCGCGTCGCGATTGCCCGTGCGCTTGTGCACGAACCGCGTCTGGTTGTGTGCGATGAACCGACCGCTGCGCTTGATGCCACATCAGGGCGGCGCGTCATGGACTTGCTGCGCGAAGTGGCGGTCTCAGAAGACCGGGCCTGCATCATCGTCACACATGACAACCGAATTTTTGACCTCGCTGACCGCATCCTCGTTCTGGAGGACGGACGCATAACCCATGACGGCACAGAGATGCCGAAGGACCACTGATATGGCTATCCTCCCAGAAAATATCAGCTTCTCTCGGAAGGCGCTTCCAATAATTGCCGTGATTGGCTTGATCATCGCGGTGTTCTTCATCTGGAGCAATCTGCCGGATCGAGACTTGGCCGAGCCGGAAGAAACTCCCCTGAAAGCAAGCGGCGAGCTGGCAGATTCGCCGCGCGTTGCTGGAGCTGGCGTAGTCGAGCCTTCGAGCGAGATCATCGATATCGGCACCGCACTATCGGGACTAGTCACAGACCTGCGCGTGGTGCCGGGTGACTTTGTTGACATGGGCGAGCCTCTTTTCGTGGTAGACCAACGGGCGGCGCGCGCGCGCCTCAGCGAAGCGAATGCCGCCATCGCTGAAGCGCGTGCTGCCATCGCTGAAGCGCAGACCGCGCGCGATACCGCTCAGCAGCAGCTCAACCTTTATACCGCAATCGAAGACCCAGCAGCCGTCAGTCGTACAGAAGTGATCCGCGCAGAGGGCTCGGCTGCATCTGCCGCGTCACGCCTGCAGCTTTCGCAAGCCCGCCTCGCGGCGGCGCAGGCTGCTGCCGGCAGTGCACGCACAGAGCTGGAGCGCCTGACTGTGCGCGCACCGATTGCGGGCGAGATACTGGCAGTCAATATCCGGCCAGGCGAATTCGTTTCGACGATGGGCGGGAACAGCGAACCCTTCATTCGCATGGGCGAAACCCGCCCGCTGCACATCCGCATCGACATTGATGAGGATGAGGCGACACGCGTCGCTCAAGGAAAACCAGCAATTGTTTCGCCAAGAGGCGCCGCCGAACAACGTTTCGAAGCCACTTTTGTAAGAGCAGAGCCACTTGTCGTTCCCAAGAGATCACTTACCAATTCAGCGGCCGAACGGGTTGATGTGCGGGTAATGCAGATGATCTTTGCCCTACCCGCTGAGGCTCGCGAGGTCTTCCGTGTCGGCCAGCAAGTCGATGCCTTCATTCTGGCGGCGGAAGCGAAAGAGCAATGATGCCTCGTTCAACATCCTTCTTGGCTGCTGCTTCGCTTGCGCTTGCGGGCTGCGTTGCAGGTCCACCGCCTGAAATCGCGACCCCGGCACCCGAACTGCCGGAAGAATTCATCTATTCGCCAGAAACAAAAGAAGCGGCCAGCTTGGCGCAGTTGTTACCAACGAATGACCCAGCGTTCGAAACGTTCGCTGAACTCGCGCTTCAAGACGCGCCTAGTCTGGCCGAGGCTATGGCACGCGTTGATGCCGCCCGCGCCAATGCAAGCGGAGCCGGAGCCGCCCGTCTTCCGTCTGTCGGCGCATCTGCATCGGTCACAGCGAACCGAACCAATCCTGCACAATTCGGGGTCGATTTACCCGGTGGTGCGGCGTTTGACACTGAGCGAACATCGTATGCAGGAAACCTGACGGCTAGCTGGGAGATCGATATCTTTGGGCGCCTGAAGGCGAGCGAGCGCGCTGCCCTTGCGCGGCTTGATGCAGCCAGCGCCAACTCGGAAGCTGTTCGAATTACCTTACTCGCCGAGATTGCCGGCGCTGTCATCGACTGGCGAACCAACGATGCACGCACGCGGGCACTGGCGCAGGACCTTTATGCAGCTGAACGGTTGGCTGAACTTGCCACCAAGCGCGAAGAAGCTGGACTGGCCCCGGGCTTCGATCGCGTTCGTGCAGAGGCAGCGGCGAGCCAGTCACGCTCGCGCATCGCTGCGCTGTCGGGCGAAAGAGCACGAATTCTCGGTCGGCTGGTAGCACTGACTGCTCAGTCGCCGCTGACTATTGGCAGCCAGCTTCTCGAAGAACCAGAGGATGATCGGGTGTCGGCAGCCCCGGTTGCGCTTCCTTCGCTTCTGCTGACCCACCGACCCGACGTGCGCGTTGCCGCAGCTGAGCTTGCCGCCGCGGATGCTGACCTTGCCGCTGCGGCAAAATTGCGCTTTCCTCGGCTCACTTTATCGGGTGCGCTGGGCCTGTTGGCCTTCGATTTCAGCAAGCTGTTCGACGACGGTAGCGATGTCTACACAGCCGCAGGTAGTCTGACCGCACCATTGCTCGATTTCGGACGCATCGAAGCGCAAATCGATGGCGCGGCTGCCGGTAAACGCACCGCGTTTGCGGCCTATCGCGGTGCAGTATTCAATGCCTTGGGCGAGACCGAATCTGCCTATGGCGCAGTGACAGGAAGCGATGCTCAAGTGGATTCCGCTGCGCGCGAGAATGCAGAGCTGGAGCGAGCCTATGTTCTGGCAGAGACACGCTATCGCGCAGGTCTCGCCGACTTCCTCACCGTGCTGGAAGCACGCCGTGCTGCCGATGCCAGCGGAGAGCGGCTGGCCATCGCAATTGGACAAGCCAACCGGGCACGCGTCCAACTGTGGCTAGCGCTAGGTGGCGACAGTCATGAAATGACCCGGTCGACCAGCCAGTAAGCGGCAGTGATCCCGATCGCATAGGTCGTAAATTTCAGCGCGGGTGCTTCAGCCTTTGGCACCAGCCGTTGAATGGCTGAACGCAGCAGAAGTACGGCTGCGACAACCATTAGCTGTCCTGCTTCGACGCCCAGATTGAATGCCAGCAACGCCGCCGGGACTTCTCCTTCGGGCAAGCCGATCTCGCGTAAGGCTCCGGCAAAGCCAAATCCGTGCAATAGTCCGAACCCGAAAGCGACAATCCACGGCCAGCGCCGCGTCCACGTCTCGCGGTTTGTTGTCGTCAGCTCAACCGCCAGGAAAACAATCGAGAGCGCAATCAGGGCTTCCACCGGGCCTTGCGGCAATCCTGCATAGCCCAGGGTCGACGCGACCAATGTGATGGAATGCGCCACTGTGAACGCTGTGGCCGCCTTAACAACCGCCCATCCCTTCTGCACGAGCAGCACCAGCGCAATCACGAACAGCAAGTGATCCCAGCCAAACAGAATGTGCTCTGCACCGATGACCAGATAGGTGGTGAACACCTGCCACGCGCCCGGTTGCGCGGAGATGGTGACGGAGGGTTCGCTTGCAGTCAGACGATGGGTTTGCGCAGGCGCATCCAGAGGCAGAACTCGCAGCAAAGCATCGGCTCCGCCCAGCAGCTGCGGCAACGCAAAAGCCTGGCCCGCGATGTCACCGTCACACGCTACGTCAGCATGGCCAATGAAAGCGAGATTGACTGTCCTGACCACTGGCTCACCTTGGAGAGAACAATTCTCTGGAATTCGGGGCAGAATGATTTCGGTTCCGTTGAGCGCCGAAACAGGTTGCTTCCAGTTGAGTGCCCAGACGCCTTTTTCTTGTTCCGCGAATTCGATCGAGAACGGCCGAATTTCGTCTGCCATAGCTGGAAACGCGGCAAAAAATGCCAAAGCCAGAGCGAGAAGTGCTCTCACTTTTTGACCGTCACCTTGTAGGAATCCCGCAATAGCTGGAAAGCCTCTTCCTTGCGGCGGGCGATTGTCTGAGTGCGCCAGTGATCTTCAACATCAGACCGAACATTTTCAAACGGAGGCACTTTGGAAGCGTCACGAACTTTAAGCCGAACCAGGTGCCAGCCCAGCCCCGATCCAACCGGCCCCTGCCAATTTTCACCAGGCTCCAGACCATCCAGATTTTGTGCGAACTGCATCCCGAACCTGTCCGCAAGCTCTTTGCTCGTCATCGCATCAACCGATGGTGGCAGGCTGATCCTTTGGCCAAGTTGAAACGCGACATCAGCCGTCTCGACATAGGTCAGGGCTCGCTCTGCACCCTTTCTGTCCTCGAACCACAGCTGATCCAGCGTGTATCTCACGTCACTCGCGAAGGCTTGCGGGTTGGTATCGTAGTACGCGCGCAATGTCTCTTCCGAAGGCTGGACTGTTTCGGCTTGCGAGCTGGCAAGGATGTCCATCTTCTGCGCCATGCGCCGCCGGACCACGGCATCGCCTTGGTCGAGCCCCAGCCGCAAGGCCTCTCGGTATAGGATCTCGTCGCGCACATACGCCTCTATCTGCGCATCCAGCTCCGCATCGGTCGGCGCACGGTTCATCGTCCGCTCAAATACTAAAGCAATTTGCGCTTGCTGTTCGCGGTCGACTTCGATTGTGCGGCTGGCAGGATCGACATCACCGCCCCGCCACGCCAGCAGCGTAAAGATGACGATGCCGGCTACCAGAAAATGTACGAGAGGCTCGCGCGCCCAGTTTGGTAGCGTCATTGTTGCTCCATAATCGCTGGCGGTGCCGGCTTAAGCCATATCGGAGATGAGTAAGCGCGCTCCTGCGCCACTGCATCCGCCATCGCATCTTCAGGCAACTCGATGCCGAAGCGCACCGCATCGAACAGTGTCCAGCGCGGCGTAGGTATCTCGATCACACGCACGTAGTAGAAGGCGCGCTGCCCCTCGACATAATCCGGATCTGTCCACGCTGTTCGTAGCTCAGCGGCGCCAATATCGTTGGTATAGGTCGCGGTGGCGCGATCAACGGTGTCACCTACTGCCGGGACATTTCCGCCCACTCGAGAGCGCTTGTCCATGTCGCTCCAGGATACGTCATACACGCGTTCTTGCAGCTCGCCTGCGCTATCTACCCAGCCTTTGACGACCTGAACACGGTCAAGGTTCGCGCCGTCGGGGTCCTTAAGAGCCGAGATCAGGAAAGTCGGCGCGTTGCCGCGGTCTTCCAGTTCTCCGCCCATAGGTACGCCGCGAGTATAGCCCGCACGCACCCAATCGCCGTCCCAATCCGCCTCAGAGAAATCAAAGCCACCAAACAGGCGCACCGTCATGCGCGGGCCGGTCGTGGCATAGACCTCGCGCCTTTGAAACGCGTCGAATATCTCTGCGCGGGTATTGCCCCGCGCCCAAGCCGCGGCATAGCCGCCAGCCAGATAATGCCAGCCAAAGCGCCCAATGCGCGTTCCTAGATTCTGGCCCTCGAGGGCGCGATCCTGATAGCTCGGCTCATTGCCGGTATGCTTTCCGTAGAAATTGTCCTCGTCGCCTGTTGCCAGCGAAGTGTGGCTGTCAGTCGAGCCAATCATCCCGAAAGCATAGGGATTTACACCCAATTGTTCTTCGAGCGACAATCCGCGCTTCAAAGCCTCGCGTATGTAATTGCCCGCGAGCATATCGTTGGTGGTTTCGCGGGTCAGTGGCAGATTGCCCAGCTCCCAGCCTTTGACACCAAAGCCCGCCATCTCGTCATTGGGTGACAGGAACGGATGCGCTTCGCTGTCTCCTTTAATCTGGGTAACTTCGACCACCGGCTCCGCCGCTGCACGCTTACGTGCGTACTCAGCCGTTATCGGCCCGCCGCCGGGCATAGTCAGTTCGAACATCAAGCCATTAGAGAGGTTCGAATTATGTGGGATAGCAAGCGCCTGCCCTCCCGTTGCTTGCTCGTAGGCAAGCATATAGTCCCAAAGGCCTTCGATATCCGAATTGATTCCCGGGTAAGGCAGGACTTGCCCAGTCCTGTCCAGCCCGTCACGAAACATCACCACGCGGTGGAGATTGTTTCCGTCTGGCATCAGCGTATATTCGAACCCAGCAAAGGCCGTGAATTTACCCGGCTTATTGTAGCGATCAAGCATTTCCAGGTGCGCGCCCCAGATTTCGGCCGTGGCAGCGTCCTGCTCCTCTGGATTGTTCGTCATCGCCTCCGGAAGGGTTCCGTTAGCAGCAGCAGTGATCAACTCGCCGATCGCGCGCTGTGACTGCTCTGGGCTCTCGTGCATCATGTCATACCAACGCAGCATAGTCTCATCGCCCATGGCAACGACGCCAAGCCGAGGCGCATCGTAGAGCCTGCGTGTCGCACCTAGCCCGTCGGAGTGATCCGAGATGACAAGGAAATCGAGCGGACGTGCGAGTTTGGCCCGCATCCCGGTTGTTGCGGTGACTTCCTGACCGCTGGCGAACATCAGCGCTTCTTCCGGTCCAAGCCGCACACCGAAGCCGAAGGCGTCGATAGAATTGTCTGTGTGCAGGTGGGTATCGCCCCAATATGGTCGATCAGGGAACTCTGCGAGTTCGATCGTTCCTTCGCCGGTGCCTTGCTGATCCGCGTCAACGCCTTGACCGCAAGCAGCCAGTGCGAATGTCACGGCCCCTAATAGAAAATATCGCTTAGCCTGCTTGTGCATGCGTTCTCTCCCACTCCAGTGCAGAGTGTGCGCGCATCAGGGGGAATACGTCAAGAGAGAGGCGGTCACCCCGTGTTTGCCGTAGCGTCAGCCTGTGCTGCGCAGCAACAGGGCAGAGCGTTCACAGCGGCAAACCACTTCGTCCCGCTGATTGTGCATCTCGTGAACAAAAGTCACGATTCCCGCTTCGGGGCGCGACTTGCTCTCCCGCAGCTCCTTCACTTCGCTCGACGCTCGTAAAGTGTCACCGATGAAGACCGGCTTCGGCGTCACTACATTGTTGAAGCCTAGATTGGCGACCAGCGTGCCGAGCGTCGTATCTCCAACCGAAAGCCCCACCAGCAGCGAAAACGTGAAGGTAGAATTGACCAGAATCTGCCCGAATCCGCTCTTCTTGGCGGCTTCAATATCTAAGTGCAGTGGCTGCGGGTTGTGCGTCATGGTCGAGAACAACAGGTTGTCGGTCTCTGTTACAGTCCGGTGGATCTCGTGTTCGATCCGGTCCCCAATCTGCCATTGATCAAAGTACCTGCCCGCCATGACCTCTACCCTTCCCCGTTCCAGCGGGCGACAACGTCTGCACCATCCTCAACACTGTCGCGGATCGTACCGGGAGTGCGGCTAAAGCGTGGAGCCGGCGCGGTGTGCCAGACACCTTCGCGCTGCTCATATGCCCCGCGCGCTTTCATGTGAGGGTGGTTGCGCGCCTCATCAAGCGCCAACACAGGTGCAAAACAAGCGTCGCTTCCTTCCAGAAGTTCGCTCCATTCAGACTGGCTCTTGGTCTTGAACAGCGCCGCAAGTTTATCGGTATACTCATCCCAATTGCGCGGATCCATTTGCCCTTCGCGCAGCTCGGCCGGAGCATCTGCCTTCTCCAGAAGCTCGGCGTAGAACTGGGGTTCAATCGCGCCGACTGAAATTTCCTTCCCGTCAGCACATTCATAACAACGATAGAAATGCGCCGCGCCGCTTAGCATGCCTTGCCCGCGTTTTGTGGTGAGATAGGGCCGAGACCGCACACCGAAAAAGAAGCTCATCAGACTTGTCACACCATCCACAATGGCCGCGTCGACGACTTGGCCTTTGCCCGAGCGTTCTCGCTCATAAAGCGCCGCAAGAATACCAAACGCACAATACATTGATCCCCCGCCAAAATCGCCGACAAGGTTTTGCGGCGGGGTCGCTGTTTCACCGGACTTACCGACAGCAGAAAGCGCACCGGTAATTGCGATGTAATTGATATCGTGACCGGCAGCCTGCGCCATCGGGCCTTCCTGGCCCCAGCCAGTCATACGGGCATAAACCAGTCGCTCATTGATCGAGAGCATCTCTTGGGGGCCCATGCCAAGGCGCTCCATGACGCCCGGGCGAAACCCCTCCAGAAGGACATCGGCATTAGCCACCGCGTCGCGGCAGAATTTCTTGCCTTGCTCTGATTTCACATTGACTGCGACCCGGTGCCGCGCGCGTTCAACCACTGGGTTCATGATCTGACCGCCTTGGCGCTCGATCCTGACAACTTCTGCGCCCAGATCGGCCAGCAACATCGCCACATGGGGGCCAGGCCCGATCCCTACGAACTCAACAACTCTAAGACCGGTTAATGGACCATTTGATCGCGACATACACTACCACTCCTCTCACATAGCTCGCATGCCGCTTCGCAGCTTAAGTGACAAGTGTTTCTCGTCCAGATTGCAGGTTACCAGTTGGTGAAACAGCAGGCCAAGTTTTACCAACATCAACTTTGCAAAATTCGGCCCAAATGACCTCCAACGAATGTTAAAAACTTGTGAAGGTCGATGTATGAGTGAATGGTGCCCAGAAGAAGCACCGCACTGACGATTTAAGCCACTGAATAAATTGTTCAAATTATTGAGGCATATTGAAAAGGCCCGGAAAAAGGCCCGCGACAACACGACAGTTCCAAATTTATTGAAATAACTCAATTATTTAGTATGGGTTGAGTTTGCCCACTGTGTTTTCATTGACCACAAAGCGCAGATAATCCCTCCTGCTCTGCCACCTGAGAATTGGACCATTTTTGGGTAGAGTTTTCTGTCGTAGACATCCTTGGCTGGTCGCGGAGTTACGGCATGAAGGCATCGAAGTTTTCGGACGCGCAGAAGGCGTTCGTGATCAAGCAGGGTGAGGAGGGAACGCCGGTCGCTGAGATCTGCCGCAAGGCAGGGATCAGCCAGGCGACCTACTTCAACTGGAAGAAGAAATACGCTGGGCTGCTGCCATCGGAGATGCGCCGTCTGCGCGAGCTCGAAGACGAGAATGGGAGGTTGAAGAAGATCGTGGCCGATCTCATGCTTGATCGAGAGATGCTGCAGGATGTTCTCAAGCGAAAGCTCTGAGGCCGGTTCGGAAGCGCGAGATTATCGACGCTGTTAGGCGGGACTGGCAGGTAACGATCCGCAGGGCATGCGAAGCCCTGCACTTTGATCGTTCGACCTATCACTACAAGTCCCGCCGCACCGATCCGGCCTTTTTGAAGAAGAGGATCAAGGAGATCTGCGAGATGCATGTCCGCTATGGCTACCGGCGCGTGTATTACATCCTGCGCCGTGACGGATGGCAGGTGAACGTGAAGAAGGTCTACAGGCTTTACAGGGAGTTGGGTCTACAACTGAGGAACAATACGCCCAAGCGACGAGTGAAGGCAAAGCTGCGGGAGGCCAGGGCAATGGCGATTAGACCCAACGATGTGTGGGCGATGGATTTTGTGCATGATCAGCTGGCAACAGGAAGGAAGCTACGTATCCTGACGGTGGTGGATACCTACTCCCGGCTATCGCCCGTGATCGATCCGCGGTTCAGCTATCGGGGCGAGGATGTCGTTGCGACGCTGGATCGTGCCTGTCGGACGATTGGCTACCCCAGGACGATCAGGGTCGACAACGGCAGCCAGTTCATATCTCGGGACATGGATCTGTGGGCTTACCAGCGCGGTGTGATATTGGACTTCTCCCGCCCTGGTAAGCCCACAGATAACGCCTTCATCGAAGCGTTCAACAGCAAGCTGCGGAGCGAATGCCTGAACGCTCACTGGTTCCTGAGCCTCGAAGATGCTTACGAAAAGCTGGAGGTCTGGCGTAGACATTATAACGAAGAGCGACCGCACAGCGCGATCGGGAATATCCCCCGATCTTGCTGGCAAACTCAGCCGGTGAAACCAGCCCACCGGACCTGAGAAAGACGGAAAACTCCAGGCCCGCATGGTCCGGGGTAGGGTAGCAGTGCACAACGCGGTCAGGCTCTAATCCCAGCTGGGGGAAAGCTGGGGGTCACGTCAACCTAGCAAGTCAGCCTGAACATTCTAGATCGAACTCGCACCACCAAAGGACGGGACCAAACAGCTAGGCTTCGTGGACAAAGCTTGACTGGGGACTCGGACCTTGATTCAAGGCTGGCTTTTGGAGGCGGCCTTGGGCGAGCGGATTGGGGTTACGGACGAAGAATGGGAAGTGATCGGGCCGCTCTTGCCGCCTGAACGCGGACGTGGCTGCCGACCGGCACAGGATAACCGCCCCTATTTCGAAGGTATGATGTGGATCGCCCGGACCGGTGCGCAGTGGCGGCATCTGCCGGACGAATATGGCAAATGGAACAGCGTGTTCCGGCGCTACCGGCGATGGGTTACGACCGGCGTGTTCGATGCCATGCTCGAGACGCTGGCCGAGCTGGCGGGGCGGGATACAGCCGCCGACATGATCGATAGCACCGTGGTCCGGGCACATCATTGTGCCGTCGGCATAAAAAGGGGACTCAGCAAAGCGAGGCGCTTGGCCGGTCGCGCGGAGGCTTTACCACCAAGCTCCACGCCCGGTGCGATGCCAGAGGCCTCCCGCTCGGCTTCGTGCTGACGCCCGGCCAGGCCCACGATGTGCAGGGCTTCGCCCCGCTGTTCCGCATGATGAGCGACCGGATCGAGGCATTCCTGGCCGACCGCGGCTACGATACCGATGCCATCCGCGAGGAGATCGAGGCCGCAGGCGTCGAGGCAGTCATCCCCGCCAAGATCAACCGGCGCAAACCCGCTCCGCACGACCGGGCGAAATACAAGTGGCGCAACTTGATCGAGCGGCTGTTCAACAAGCTCAAGAACTGGCGCCGCATCGCCACCCGCTATGATAAAACCAAAGAGTCCTACCTCGGCTTCGTCGCCCTTGCTTCAGTCAAACTATGGATCCCCTTTGTCCACGAAGCCTAACGCAAAAAGTAAAACAGAACGAATAGCAGCAAACCCACCGCGGCCAAATATGGCAGCGCACGGCGCAGCATCACCCCGCCAGCAGCTGCTCCGATATCGAGAGCGTCACTACCCGCGTCCTCACGCGATTGATTAGTTTGCATGGAAGCCGTGCCAGCCGTCTGCACAGCTGCGGCGGTACTGGCTGTGTCTTCCAATATGAGACGCTCCAATCGGGCTGCGAATTCGTTCATCAGCTTCTCGCCGACTTCTTCCATCAAACCGCTGCCGAACTGCGCGGCTTTCCCACTTACCGAATAATCGCTGTTGATATGTATCCTGCAGTTACCTGCATCTTCATCGGTCGCCTTCAGTGTCACCTTGGCCTTCGCACCACCGCCACCCTTGGAGTCTTTTGCAGCACCTTCGACTTTCATTTCATGATTGTCGCTGTCCCGATGCGTAAAATGCAGGTCTCCACGATAAGTCATTTCGACAGGACCTAACTTGACCTTGATCTTTCCCACATAGTCATCGCCTTCTCCCGATTCGATCGACGCGCCGGGCATGCAGGGCGCGACGCGATAGACGTCGAGCAGTACGGGCCATGCGCGCTCCGACGGTACCGGAAGAGCAAAATCATACTTAAAGATCATCTAGTTCTATCTCCTCTGCAGGTCCGTCAAATGGTGCCGAGGCGGTTCTGGCCACCTGTAATGCATCATAGATCCGTTGCGGCGATGCCGGGAAAGCTTCGAGCGATGCGCCAAGCTGGGCCAGCGCATCGTTCACCGCCCCAACAATCGCCGCAGGCGCTGAAATCATTCCGGATTCCCCCATCCCCTTTATGCCTCCAGGCACCAAGTCGGATGGAGTTTCAAGATGGGAAATCTGTATGTCCGGAACATCAGCCGATGTTGGCATGAGATAGTCCATCAGAGTTGTCGTGGTGAGCTGGCCATCTGAATCGTGGACCAGCTCCTCAAGCAGGGTCATCCCGATTGCTTGGGCAATACCGCCCCTGATCTGGCCCTCAACGATCATCGGATTGATCATTTTTCCGCAATCCTCGACAGCAAACATCTCTGTCACTTTCGGGATGCAGGTCTGTAGATCGATTTCGACAATTGCCGCATGCCCGCCATTGGCGAGCACGATGTCCGCCGGATCGAAGGCGGCTGTCGCCTCGAGTGCAGGGTCGAAATCGGATGGATGAGTTGCGTCGGCGAAGTACGCAGCGCCCGCAAGCTCCGACAAAGGCATCCCACGTTCCGGATCGCCAAGTACATGAACCCGGCCATCGGAAATCGAGATATTCTGGGCATCGGTCTGCAGCAAATGTCCCGCAAGCCGGCGAATCTTGACCCTGACCGCCTCGGCAGCGCGACCAATCGTCCCTGCCCCGAACACCGCGCCACGACTGGCCACCGTGCCGAAGCCATATGTATTGCGCGTACTTCCCGCCCAAACTGTCACATCTTCGAGCGGCACGCCAAAGGCGTCTGCGGCGATCTGCGCAAAGGTTGTCAGATGCCCTTGGCCGGCAGCGACGAGCGGCGTGGTGACGGTGATCTTGCCGGTTGGCTCAACCCGTACCGACGCAGTATCATGCGTGGTCACAGGGATATGGAGGAACGAAAGCGCCCTTGTCCCCACGCCGCTCACCTCGTTGAATACGCATAGTCCAAGCCCGAGCAGCTTGCCGCCTCGAAGGGCTTCCTTCTGTCGCTGCCTGAAAGCCGGGTAGTCGACCATCCGTTCGAGTTGATCGAGCGTCTCGAGAAAAGTGCCTTCACGGATTACCAGACCAGCGGGAGTGGTATAGGGATAGTCGGCCTGCTCCACGAGGTTGCGGCGCCTGATTTCGAACGGCGAGATTTCCAGCTTGCGCGCCGCCCGATCGATCAAGGTTTCCCTGGCAATATGCCCTGCCGACCAACCCACTCCGCGATAGGCACCGATCGGACACTTATTGGTCACCAATGAGTGGCTCTCATCGAACAAGGCACCGACCCGATACGGCCCGGTCAAAGTGGACGCCCCAACATGCGATTCGACAAGCTGGGTCCAGGGCAGACAGTTGTAGGCTCCGCCATCGGTAAAGGAGTTGTTGCGCATGGCAAGGATCCTGCCCCGTTCATCCAGCGCAATCTCCATTTTGTTTATCTGATGCTTCGCATGGGTCGCCGCCAACAGGTTATCGCGACGATCTTCAATCCAACGAATTGGCCGCCCCAGTTCAAGCGCAAGCGCGCACACCAGTACTTCCTCTGGATGGACATGCGCTTTCTGGCCAAATCCTCCCCCGACCTGAGGGGTGATCACCTCGATACGATCCTCTGAAAAGGCGAGGTGGATCGAAAGCATCGTCTTGAGAAAGGACGGCATCTGCGTGGCGGCCCAAACGGTCAGTTGTTCGCTTGTCCAATCAAAACTTGCGATGCAACCTCTCGGCTCCATCGGCGCAGCACTTACACGATTGTTTTCGAAACTGCCGGAGACTACGCAGTGGGCATCTGCAAATAACTCCGCCACGTCGTCCTGGCGACGATGGCCTGTATAGACGCAATTCTTTGGAACGTTCTCATTCGCGATGGCATCAGCATCCAGCGCGCCGGCAATATCCGCCACCACGGGAAGTTCCTCGTAGTCGACGTCGATCAATTCGAGCGCGTCTTCCGCAATTGCCTGGTCCGTTGCGACCACGACCGCGACCGCCTCGCCAACAAATCGAACGACGTCATCCGCCAATATCGGCTGGGCCGTGGCGACAAACCCCGGCAGGTCCATGTTCGACATCAGCCCCGGACAACGGGTAAGCATGTCGGCACCAGTCCACACCTTCAGGACCCCGGGCAGGGCGCAAGCGGCTCCAATATCTACGCTGAGGATCCTCGCGTGCGCCAATGGACTTCGGAGTATGGCGATCCGCAACATCTCCGGAAGGTTGAGATCGGCGGTATACCTTGCGCGCCCGCTTAATACGGCGGGATCTTCGCGTCGCAGTACGGAGCGTCCAATCTCGCGCGGGCGAACCTCAGGAACCTCCGATTTACCCATTGCCGACGTCTCCGGTATCCATCGCAGCCGGATCGGTGATCGCGTCGATGATCGATTCGTAACCCGTGCAACGGCACAGATTCCCTGATATCGCCTCACGCGCTTCCTCACGCGTCGGACTGGGTATGTCACGTAGGAGCGCCAGTGCAGTTAGCACGATGCCGGAGGTGCAAAATCCGCATTGGAGGCCATGGTGGCGCTGGAACGACTTTTGCAGGGGATGAAGCTTGCCATCTTCAGCAAGCCCCTCGATTGTTTCGATGTTTCGTCCTTGCGCCTGCACGGCAAGCATCAGGCAGCTGCGCATCGGCATTCCATCGACTAATATTGTGCAGGATCCGCAAACACCAATCTCGCACCCCTGCTTGGTACCGGTGAGACCTAAACTGTCCCTTAGTGCGTCCGAAAAGCTCACTCTAGCTGGAACGCGCATCTCCGTTGGACGCCCGTTCACATTCAGCTCTACAAGCTGGAACTCATCCCGCTCAATCATCGATCCCTCCAGCCCGGGACAGCGCTCGCGCTACCAACTCCTGAACCAGCTTCGTGCGATAGTCACCCTTGGCGTGAACATCACTACGCACTCTGATTCCGTCGAGCGCCATGCTTGCTGCCGCTCGCGCAGTGGCCCGATCGAGCGACTTTCCTAGGAGATAGTCACAAGCTGCATCGGCGCGGACCGGTCTGTCGGAAACTCCTCCGACAACGATCGTCGCGTCAGTGCAGACGGCGCCATTCATTTCCAGACCCACTGCGACCATTGCCAAAGCGAAGTCCCCCGGCCGCCTGGCAACTTCTTCGAAGGCCCAGCTCATCCGGTTGTCTGGAATGACGATATGCGTAAGCAGCTCGCCCTGCCTCACAGCCGTGCTGTAGAAGCCCTCAAAAAACTCGCTGGCAGGCACATCTCTTGTGCCTTGCAACCCTTGGATAACCATCACCGCATCAAGCGCAAGCACGACCAAAGGCATCTCAGCGGCCCCGTCGGCATGCGCAATACTTCCGCCGATAGTGCCCCGATTCCGAATCGCCTGGTGAGCCACATGGCCGAGCGCCTCGAAGAGCAAGGGTGTCCGACGTCGGATCAGGTCAGATCGCGAGTTACGATCATGTGTAACCATTGCCCCGATGCGCAGGCCGTCATCTGTCTCTTCGATGGCCATCAGGTCTTCCAGCGATTGCAGGTCGACCAATAGTCCGGGGGAGGCGACGCGAAGTGCCATCATCGGCAGCAAAGACTGGCCCCCTGCTAGAGGCCGTGAGTCTTCATTGTCGCTGAGAAGTCGAAACGCATCGGCTAGGGTGTTGGGGCGGGCATAGGAAAGGTTAGGAAACTTCATTGATCTTCACCTAGTCACATTGCTGGGCGATGCACCCGCCCCATGCTCAAGTCACGGGAACTTGAAACCGACTGTTACGCCATATGTTGCAGGCTGCCCAGCAAACGCTGCAATCGTGTCGTAATCCGTGAAAATATTGGTTACGTAGTACTTGTCGAACACATTCTTGGCGAACAACATGATACGCCATTGGTCATTGTTGAACGATGCTCCTGCCCGAAGATCGACTAACCCGTATCCATCGATCGTGAAGTTTTCTCCGATTGGCTTCGATGAAGCGAAGTCCGGGGTGACGACCAAGCCTGCATCACCACCAATGTTGGCGATGGCATCGCTCCTGACCGAATATACAACCCCAATGAACGGTTCCGCATCTCCAACTTCCCACTCGTAATCCGCCGAAAGCCTCAGCTGGTATTTCGGGGTGTAGGGAATAAGAGAACCCGAGTAGTCGAAGACGCCCCCTGCGGTATCGCGACCGACAAATTCGGTAATCTTGCTGTCGAGAATGCTACCGGAGAGACCAAAGGTGAGGCCCTCGACAGGTGTGAAAGTCGAGTCGAGCTCAAATCCAATCATTCGGGATTTGGGGATGTTGTCGAGCGCATCGAGCACACCAAAGATCGGATCGACGATTTTTCCGCGTAATTGCTTGTCCCGATAGTCATAGTAGAAGGCAGCGCCGCTGGCATTGAAGCGCCCATCCGGCGAGGCATATTTGAACCCGGCCTCATAAGACAATAGGGATTCCTGCGTTACGGGGAGGAATTGTTCAAATGTCGCGGCCGAGGCGATTGGGAAACTGCCGGCTTTGTAGCCCTTCGCCACATTGACATAGAACAACACTTCCGGTGTCGGCTTGTAGTCCAGACCGGCGCGCCAGGAGATATTGTCTTCTTTGAGCAAATCATTGAACTCGCCCGGCAGATATGTAGCAGGCGTTCCGTCGAGCGTAGTGTTATCAAGCGGCGCACAGCCATCGCCAATGGGCGGCACAGGTACGCCCGTCGGAGTAAAGCCGTCAACTGGCACAAACCCAAGTTGAATGGCGTTTGCCAAGGAGTCGAACACTCCACCGAAACTGCCATCGCCTGGATCGCCGGTGCAGGTCGCAGCCGTCCGGCGCGCATTTGTGTATCTTGCACCTGCCTTAATCGTAAAGTCATCGCCTATGTCGTACTCGCCATTGGCAAAGAGCGCATAATTGCGCATGCGCTGGTCGGTATAGACGTAGGCCCCGGTGTATCCAAATATTGCAGCTGTGCTGATCTGCGAGAAGGTCTGCAATTGATACTCGTAGACATGGCTTTTTTCATAATTCGCGCCAACCACCCAACGGAATGGAGCATATCCGCCATTTGATACGCGCAGCTCTTGATTGAACGATTGGACAAAACCGCGATCGACAATGAAGTCATCGACAAACAATGCGGTTCCATCGGTCTCGAAACCCTGGTCCGGGCGATAGTCGACATACGAAGAAATCGCAGTCACGGTTATCTCGTCGGCAACCTCCCAATTTGTCCGCAGCGAACCCTGCAGCAGGCGATTGTCCGCATGTGGTCGCGTCTTGGGGGTCCATGGCGCATTCTCTCTCGCGATTACCGTCGGAGTCCAGTCCGCCGCACGAGCGGTGAAGGGAGCAAAGGGATAGCTCCGAAGAGCCGGATCGGTGGCCGTTGGCGCCTGCGACAGAAGGGTTTGGTATTGCGGTGCTTGAGGATCGCTCTTGTCCTTCCATCCGTTCAGGTTCAGCTCGAAGTTCAAACGGCTTGTGGGCTCCCAGTCAAGAAGCAGACGCCCCGCGAAATAATTGACCTGCCCAAGCGTATCGTCACGGGTGTAGCTGTATTGCCAATCATCCGCATGCGCCGCAGTTACGGCAAGACGAGCACGTAGCGTTTCGCTTATGGGCCCGCTGACGAAGGCATTGACGTCAAAACGATTGAAACGACCATAGCTCAAGTCGACGCCAGCGGCTAACTCATCGGTCGGCTTGGCAGCAACGAAGTTAATCGCCCCCCCCGTCGAGTTCTGACCGAACAGGGTGCCCTGTGGGCCCTTGAGGATTTCGACTCGCTCAATGTCGAAGTTGGCATGAGTACTCAGCGCAGGAAATGCCAAAGGCACTTGGTCAACATAAACGCTTGTGGTGGGATAGGCAGAAAGTGTCGTCTCGTAGAACCCAACACCACGCAATGTGTATACCGGTGTTTGGGTGGCCGAGGGGGCATAGCTCAAACCAGGCACAGCGTTTGCCAAGTCGCTAAGGCTGACGATTCGCTGCTGCGCAAGGGAATCGCCGCTCATTGCTGTAATCGCAAGCCCGACGTCGTTTATCGATTCTTCGCGCTTGTTGGCCGTAACGATGATCGTGTTGAAGGTAGCCGCCGCCTGATCAGCGGCAGAGTTTTCTTGCGCTTCCTCAGTTTGTGCATCCTCAGTTTCAGCAACTGTCTGTGCACCAGCCTGGCTCGCCAGGCAAAGCGCCACCGAAAACGTTATAGAACCTTTAATTTTACGACTTTGCATTTCAACCTCCCATAATGCGCTTCCAGACGACTGCATTCAAGAATGCATCGCTCTGGCTGCTTCACCCGCTCTGCAAGCTGGCTTGACGATCCACGCTCCCAATATACATGGAATTCTATTTGTCAATCGACATTCTATGCATAATCAACAGAGATTCGATTTAATTTTGCGATGAGATTGCACCCTTCCTGAGTGGTTACGATCATGATTGGTGCGGACTTATGTCTGCAGAGCTTACTCCCTCAAATCGCTCATCAATGTCCGATCTTATCCTCTTGGGACGAAGCCTTCTGGCCGGCGGGCCGCCGTCTGTGGATGAGGCATATGGCCTCTCAAATTTCAGCTTTTATTGAGGTATCGATTTAATTTCGATTGATTATCGCTTGAATCTTTAGCTAGCGTGTGCTCAATATACTGTCGCATTCCGATTCGATTGCCCCAAGGAGGCTAATTCAAATGTCGTCAATTCACGTGGATTTGCTGGGAACAGAGGCCCGCTTCATCGATACAGGCAAATACTGCACAAGGGTGCTGTCTGCGCCGGGAGAAGGAGAGGCGGTTTTTCTGCTCCACGGTGGTGGTGGCCATGCGGAAACCTATTCGCGAAACCTCATGAATCTGTCGAAGGTTTGCCAGCCCTATGCGATCGATTTCATTTGGCACGGCATGTCGTCTCGACCAACCTTCTCTGAGAGTCCGCCAGACAGCGCCGACCACTGGCTTACACAGTTTACGGACCAGCTTCTCAACTTGATGGACCACATGGGTATCGAGAAGGCCGTCGTCGAAGGCGAGTCGCTGGGAGGATGGATTGCATACGACATGGCAATCAATCATCCCGACCGCACATCAAAGGTTATTCTGAATACCACTTGGGGGATGCACCTCGATCCTGAGCATGTGCATGAAGGCGAAAGCGATCTAGACGCGTTGCGCGAAGTGTCGGTGAACGCGTTGCTGAACCCCACTCCTGAAACATTGCGCAAGCGTCTTGAATGGCTGATGCCTCTTGGCGGAGTGACGGATGAACTGGTCGATTTACGCCGCGCGCTCTGGACCATTCCCGAAACGCGCGAAGCATTGCTGACGTACTACGACTACTTGTTCCGCGAAAATATCAGCGAGTTCTACTGGCAGGAGGAGGATATCAGCAAAATCTCCTGCCCAGCGCTCATACTCTGGACCGACAAAAATCCAATCCATGGCGAAGATGCTGCTGATCGTCTCGAAGCGATCATTCCAGGTGCCAAAAAGCACATCATGCGCGGATGCGCGCATTGGCCGCAATGGGAACGTCCGGAAGAACACGACGAAGTAGTTTCCCGGTTCTTGACCGGAGATCTCTGATCTGGGTCATCGAGAGGAAATGAGAGGAATTTTATCATGAACGAAGCAGCTCCAATTCGCCGCCGGACCGTCAGAGTCAACGAGATCAGCAAGGCGCGGATGAATGATGAAAAAACCCAGAGCCAATACCAACCCTATAAGGATGCGGAGTGGGGCTTTGTAAATCATTGGTATCCGGCCTTGTTCAGCGAAGAGCTTCCCGAACAAGCGGTGGAAGGAATCCAAATCTGCGGCATTCCGATCCTGCTAAGGCGGGCTGCAGGGAAGCTCTACGCGATTAAAGACCAATGTATCCATCGTGGTGTACGTATGTCCGCAAAGCCGACATGCTTCGACAACAAGTCGATTGCCTGTTGGTACCATGGATTCAACTACGATCTGGAAACCGGCGAACTCAACAATATCGTCGCCAACCCGGATAGCAAACTGATCGGCAAGACAGGTGTAACCACCTATCCAGTCGAAGAAATTGCAGGAATGATCTTCGTCTTCGTCCGAGAGGATGATTTTCCTGATGAAGATGTCCCGCCCCTCGCCCACGACCTGCCAATCCGGTTTCCCGAGAACAACGAACGTTTCCCCCATCCCCTATGGCCGGATACGCCGAGCATCCTTGATGAGAATGCCGTCGCGCTGGGGCTTCATCGCACAGGCCAATCTAACTGGCGCATCGCGTGCGAGAACGGCTTCGACAACGCTCACATCCTGATCCACAAAGATAACGCGATCGTTCACGCCATGGATTGGGTATTGCCCCTTGGCATTGTTCCCGATCATGAGGAACCGATCACGCTTGTCGAAGATGACGACGGCCCCAAAGGCATGGTGCAATGGCTGTTCACAGACCGTTGGAAACCAATACTCGAAAACCCAGATCTGGGCCTCAAGATCGATGCTGCTCACAGCCGCTATTACCGGACTTCTGTTTTTCTGCCTGGTGTGTTGATGGTCGAAAATTGGCCGGAAGATCACGTGGTCCAATATGAATGGTACGTACCCATCACCGATGACATGTACGAATACTGGGAAGTATTGGTCAAAATCTGTCCAACCGACGAGGAGCGCAAGGCGTTCCAGTACCGCTTCGACAACCTCTACATGCCGCTGTGCATCCATGGCTTCAACGATTCCGACCTTTATGCCCGCGAGGCGATGGAAGAATTCTATACCGACGGGACCGGATGGGACGATGAGCAACTAGTAGAGACGGATATTTCACCGGTAACCTGGCGCAAGGTCTCCTCGCGCTGGAACCGGGGTATCGCCCAGCCGGGCAAGGGCGTTCCCAACGCAACCAAGACATCCAGTATCCGGATGCGGAGGCTCGCCGAAGGAAAGGCCCCGGGCTACAAGGTTGAGAAGATTGAGAATGTCAACACCTACTAGGGTCCTTGTAGAGTTCAGTGACGGCGCCGAAAGCGAAGTCCTCGTAAGGGCGGATCAAAGCGTTCTCGACGCCGCCCTGACAGCTGACGTCCCAATACTGAATCAATGTCAGACTGGAAGCTGTGGCAGCTGCATTGCGCGATTGCTCGACGGAAAAGCTGAGCATCGGAATGGCGCCGCAGGATCGCTGATTCCCGGCGAGCGGGCAGAGGGCTATCGGCTCCTCTGCCTGACCCGACCCGATGGCGAATGCCGTTTCTCGCTTGGCTATGACAGCACTGCTGGCAAGAATAGGCCTGTTGAGGCAAAGTGCTTCGTCAACAAAGTCGATCGCATTGCATGCAATGTCGTTCGGCTGGAGCTTGAATTGGCGGAAGGCTATTGGATGGACTTCAGGCCGGGCCAGTTCATCCAGGTCAAAGTACCAGGAACGGAGGAGTTCCGAAGCTATTCGATGGCGACCACTGCCGCCGATCTGCCACGCATCGAATTGCTCATCCGCATCTTAGATGATGGCGCAATGTCAAAATGGCTGACCAGCATGGCCAAGCCGGATGACGTCATCGAGATTAGCGGGCCCTACGGCCAGTTCTTCCTCAAGGAGAAGGTCCGCGCACCGCATATTATGATTGCAGGCGGCACCGGCCTCGCACCAATGATGTCGATGCTTGATGCGTTGCGGCAGGCACCGGGGCGCAAGCCCCGAACCGTGCTCAGCTTTGGTTGCCAAACCCGCGACGCTCTTTTCGCGCTGGAGCAGCTGGATTTGCGACGACAGTGGATGCCGGCATTGGAGACCCGGATCTGCGTAGACCGGGGGGACGCCGCCGATGGAATCCGTATTGGCAATCCTGTCGAAGCCATCACCTCCAATGACGAACTTTCCCCGGACAGCGTGGCGTACCTGTGTGGTCCGCCGGGGATGATCGCTGCCGCGAGACAGCATCTCGAGGGGCTGGGACTCCCGCCTGAGAGCATCTTCGCGGAACAATTCGTGGCAAGCAACTAGGAGAGGACGCAAAATGGGTGTCAACAGTCTGGGATATGTCTGTCTCAACGTCAGCAAAATGGACGAGTGGTGCAAGTTGCTGGAGCGCGTCTTCGGTATGGAGCCGCGACCGCGCAATGGTTCGACCGCGATCGACTACCGGATGGATAGCCATCACCACCGGCTCAGCCTCTACCCTTCGGCAGCCGATGGCATAGCCGCAGTCGGCTGGGAAGTCTCGAGCGAGGAGCGCCTCGACGAGCTTTCTGTCGCGCTCAAGGAACAGGGGCTGGACGTGGTCGCAGGGTCGCCCGAATTGTGCCGTGAACGAAAAGTCCAGAAGCTATATAGCTATACCTGCCCGGTTACGCAGGCCGATAGCGATATCTACTACGGGCCGCTCGTTACCAATGTCGCCTTCACTCCCACACGGGGTATCTCCGGCTATAAGACCGACCATCAGGGGCTGGGTCATATCGTATTCTGGGTCAAAGATCTTGCCGAGGCCGTTAAGTTCTATGAAAATATCATGGGCTTTGGTGTTTCCGATTATATCGCCTGGGACGTGCATGATGCGGTATTCCTACACTGCAATTCACGCCATCACACGCTCGCGTTGATGCAAGACGGCCCCGGACCTGCAGGTGCGGTGATGCATATCATGCTCGAAGCCAATTCGCTCGACGATGTCGGCTCGGGCTACGATATTGTCCGCGATCTCGGCATTCCAGTCATGCTGGATCCAGGGAAGCACTCCAACGACCACATGCAGAGCTTTTATCTGGAGACTCCTTCCGGATTCTGGATCGAATATGGCTATGGCGGTCGCGAGATCGGCCCCGATTGGGAAATCAAATCCTACGATCAACCTATGCTTTGGGGCCATCGTCCGGTCAGCGCCTAGAACATGCGCGTCGAGCAATGCCTGGCCCGCATCGATCTTCGCGATGCCGAAGTGCGCGGTTGGACTCACCTCGACCGAACGGCCGCATCAGGTCAGGGACCGCTTTCGGGCTCGGTACTCGCGGTCAAGGACGTGATCGACGTCGCCGGGATGCCCACCCGGCACGGCTCGCCAATCTTTGTAGACAACGTCGCCAAATGCGATGCGGAAGCGGTGGCTATCCTCCGGGCAGCAGGCGCAGCGGTCCTGGGCAAGACCGTGACGGCAGAGTTCGCTACCTACGCGCCCGGGCCGACAGGAAACCCTCGCAAACCCGGGCACACGCCCGGCGGCTCCTCGAGCGGATCGGCGGCGGTTGTGGCGGACGGACAAGCCGACATTGCATTAGGCACGCAAACCGCAGGTTCAATGATCCGGCCCGCTAGCTATTGCGGGGTACTTGCGTTCAAGCCGACATTCGGCCGGTATCCGCTGGGCGGAGTGCTGGAAACGGCTCCCTCGCTAGACACACTTGGCTTGTTTGCCCGCAATATTGAACTGCTCGAACATGCCGACGCTGTTCTTGCCCATGATGAGGAACAACCCAGCCCATCCCGGCCGCTTCGCGTCGGATTGTGCCGTACGCCTTTCTGGACCACCGCAAGCGATGAAATGCAAAGCGCTGTTCTGGATTTCGCTGATGCGCTTGCGGGCGCAGGACACGAAATCCGCGAGGTAGACCTTCCACCTCCGTTCTTCGGCCTCAATGACGCGCAAACCATTATCCATCGCTTCGAAGCCGCGCGGGCGCTTGGGCATATTCGCCGGGACAATCCGGACGAGATTAGCGAACAGTTCCGCACGCTGATCGATCAAGGCCTTGCCGATAGCGAAGAAGATTATGCGGCGGCAGTTAGGCTGCGCGACGAGTGTCGCAGTTTTCTGCCTGCGATCTTCTCGTCCGTCGATCTGCTGCTGACCCCTGGCGCACCAGGCGCGGCTCCAGATGGCTTGCATGCAACCGGAGACCCCGTCTTCCAAAGATCGTGGACGGCGGTCGGAGCCCCCTGTTTGGGAATTCCCGGCGCTTGGCGCGCTGACGGACTGCCCTTGGGGCTTCAGGCAGTGGCGATGCCCGGACATGACCGCCGATTGCTCGCCAACGCCAAGACCCTGACCGCATTCGCGACATTTAAGGAGATATGAGCATGGAACCGACCAGACAGATGCCCTTTAGCCAGGAGATGTCAGCGGCCTATGAAAAGGCGCGGGGAAAGCTCGACGGCGAACGGCTGAAGCAGCTGCTGTTCGAGATCACGAACATTCACTCTCCTACCGGTGCGACGCGAGATGTCGTGGATTTCATAGCCGGCAGGATGGAGGAGGTTGGCCTAAAGCCGACAATCGATCCTATGACGGAAATTTCCGCGAATGTCCTTGGCGAGAGGCGCGGCTCTGGCGGCGGAGCAACCTTGCTGCTCTACGCACCGATCGATACCCATCTCGAAGGCGATGAGAGCGACTATCCATGGGTTGGCGAAGAATCCTTTATCGATCTCAGACCCAAAGCGAAAATTGTTGGTGACTGGGTTTACGGACTCGGCTCATCAAATCCGAAAGCGCTGGCCGCCTGCAAGATGGAAGTCGCTACCGCCCTGATTGAAGCCGACTTGCCGCTGATCGGCAATCTGAACGTCGGCTTCGCTGACGGCGGAATGCCGGTCACGATACCTTCGCGCAACAATGCCGGGATGAGCCACGGTGTTCATCATCTGCTCAGCCGGGGGATGGCGCCGGACTTCGCAGTAATCATGAAGCCGTGGAACTGGGTCTATCACGAAGAGCCTGGCATGGGGTGGTTCAAGATCAGGGTCAAAGGGACGCTGGGCTATGCAGGCGTTCCCAGAGGCACACCTGGTTTTCGCAGTTCGATCGTCCCCGCAGCGACTGTAATTCAAGAACTGGAAGCGTGGTTGATCGATTATGCCGAAAGGAACCGTTCCGGCGACGTCTATCCGCACGGCTGGATAGGCGGCGTACGAAGCGGCTGGCCCGATCGACCCAGCTTTCCGAGTGCGATTACCGAGATATTCTTTGACGTAAGGATCAACCCGCGGACCAGTCCAGCCGAAGTCAAGGCGCAGTTCGAAAGCTTCATGCTGGATTTTGTACGCCTGCACCCCGACATCGAATGCGACTGGGAAATGTACGGCTCCGTTCCCGGCGGCACGACCGATCCGGAAAATTGGATCATCCAGTCCGCACGGCGAGGCTGGGAACATATAGAGGGCCGCCCCTATACCAAGCCCGATCCTCTTGGTGGCCAGACCGACGGAGCCGCACTTCGGCGACTTGGCGTGCCAACAGCACGGCTTGGATGGCCCTGGCCTGCAGAAGGATCGCCGGAACCGATAGCAGAAGGACTTGGCGGCATGGGCGCAACCTATGTGCCTGACATGATGCCATGTCTTGAGAAGATCCTCTACATCTGCATCGACACGTTGATGCGTCCCCGCGAGGAGCTGGGCCTTTGACTCAAAGTGGCAAGGTCGCGGTGATCACCGGTGCGGGTTCGGGAATGGGGCGTGCAGTGGCGCTCAAGCTGGCGAGCCAGGGGGCAACAGTTGTTCTGAACGGACGCGATCAGAACAAGCTGCAAGTCGTCGCCAATGAAATAGGCGACCTAGGAGCAGCTGCGAAAGTGCGCCCCGGAGATATCTCGCGCCGCAGCGTAGTAGCCGAATTAATGGCAAGCGTTGGAGATGAGTTTGGTCGCATCGACCTCGCCTTCAACAATGCTGGGGGGCATGACAGCTTTAAGCCGCTTCACACTGTCCCAGACACTGAAAGCGAATGGGTCATCAACCTGAATTTCAAAGCTGTTTACTATTGCATGCTCGAACAGCTCAAATGGATGAACGCACAATCCAGTGGCGTGATCGTCAACAATGCATCGATTTTTGGCCTAAAGGGTGTCCCCGGTATCGCTCACTACGTCGCGGCCAAACATGCAGTGATCGGGCTGACCCGCTCTGCTGCGCTCGACTATGCAGGAAGCGGGATTCGTATCAATGCGATCTGCCCTGGTGCAACCGAAACGCCCAACCTGCTCCGAGTATCCGGCGGCGACAGCCACACATTCGACGAGATGATCCCGCGAGGCAGGCTGGGACAACCGTCAGAGGTTGCGGATGCTGTATCTTGGCTAATGTCCAACGAGGCATCCTACATAACAGGGGCCGCCCTATCGGTCGACGGCGGCATGGGGGCGAGTTGATCTGGCGGCTATTTGGACTACTGCCATATCATCAAGACTGACGATTGGATCGATTCAACCTATTTAGAGTGCTCGATGTGCGGGAACACTCTTCGTAAATCCCGGTCAATAGGGATAGAAGGTTTGTCGCATCTTCAACTCGCGTGTCGAAATCGGCAATGTTCTTGAGTTGCTTTATGAATATTTCGCGCCTGAGTTCTGCATAGTCATCAGTTAGTTTTTTTCCGACTTGTGTAACAGAGTAGTTATGATTTTTTGTTCCTTCCTCTTTCAACTTCTTAATATACCCGGAACTTTCTAGTTTTCTGAGACTATATTGAATGTTGGGGAGATCATCGCGATTCAAAAGTCTTGCGATCGTTGCACCACTTTTTGGGCGATTCTGCATGCGAATTACGTGAAGGATCAAGTGCTCCGAATGCTTGAGTTCCGAGAGCCCGACGATCTCGTCAGCCGATGCAACCCAGCGTACGAAAGCCTCAAGTGCCCGCAACATGGCAAATTCCAGCTCGGTAATACGAAACTCGGTGTCGTCTTTTGCCAAATGCCAGTCGCGATAATATGTGGCTTCCATTCTCACCTCGTACTCGTGCCGCTACAAATTTCTCATGCTTATCCTTCAAGCATTGTGAGATGACAAGGCTGCGCCGTATCCTGCTACGACCGGAGTGAGGTCCAGTGATTTGAGCATCTGACGAACCGTGCAACTGGAGGCAGTGACAACAGGCAATCCGAATTTCTGTTCCGCGGCATCTATTGCCGCGGCGGCCGGCATCTGCACGCACGCGGACAAGACGAGTGCCTGTGCTTCAGTCAAGTCTATTCTCGAAGCCTCTTCCAACGCCTGCTCCGGCAGCCGGCGGCCTACGGCGAGGTTGTCGGATATCTCGAGTGCGCGGCTAGCACAAACCTCGATATCCTCGGCCTCGATGTAGTCGATCACAGTTTGAGTCAAAGGCTTCATATAGGGCGCAAGCACAGCCACCCTGGACAGGCCGAGTTCCTTCAGGGTCGTGATCAAGGCGCCCGCGCTGGTAATAACGGGTGAGGTACAATCTGCCTCTCGCGCAGCTGCTGAAAGCTTCTCCTGGCTCTTGCGGTGATAACCAGGGCCCATCGCCATGATCGCCACGAGGCAGGCGTAACCCATGACATCCACTCTTGCATCCGCCAGTTCAAGGGCGCACCGCAGGCTTTGTGCATCCATGGCCGCCAGTTCTTCCTTGACGACATGCATCATGCGCATCCGGCTTGAATGGAAGGTAAATCGCTCCGGACAACTCCTTTCGCGCGCCCGTAACATGGCGGGAATTTCTGTTTCCATCGTTGTATTCGAGCTTGGGACGATCTGTCCGATACGGAATGTGTTTGTCATAATCTGAAACTGAGTTCCCTCTTGAGGAAGGGGGGATGCGAGCCATCAGTCCGACGCCGCTAAGTTGCATGTACATTGATGTTCAATTGAATGTCAATATACACCACTGGGCAGGCGAGAGTGTGATGTGCAGCCTTAATCGACTGCTGCAATTTTGCGGCCAATCTCCCGTGCCAGATCCGAAGTGGATCGAGCGATCTCGCCCATCCTCTTCCCCTTGAGATTGGCCTTGTCAAAAGAGAGCGAAACCGCTGCTTTCACCTCCCCATTAGGCCAGACGACGGGAGCAGCACAGCACACAAGATTCTCTGCAATCTCTTCGCGATCCCAGGCAACGCTCTCTTTGCCGATCTGATCCAACTCGGCACGCAACACCTCCGGATCTGTGATGGTTGCCGACGTTATTCTGACGAATGGTCCGGAATCGAAATAGGCATTGCGCTCTGCTGGTCGCTCATGAGCCAGCAGTATCTTGCCCAGAGCCGAGCAATAGGCCTCCAACTGGCCGCCTTCTCTGGTGAAGGAACTCTCGCGCGCCGAACCTTCCTTCGCCAAATAGGTCACCATGTTATCCCGCAGGACACCCAGATGCGCGGTACACGAGTGGCGGGCGGCAGCTTTCGCCAGAGATGCCCGGCTCAAGGCGACGGTCTTGTTCTCATCTGTAACTATGGCTGAGATCGCTTCCAACCTCGGCCCAGCAATGTACCTGCCGCGTGAGAGCTTTCGTAGATAGCCCGTCTCAACCATGGTCAACACCATTCGATGCGCTGTGGCATGTGGCATGCCAGTCCTCGCGGCGTTCTCGATGAGCGCGGCCTGCCCGCCATCCTCGATGATAGCTTCCAGTAGCTCAAGGGCACGCTCTAGTGCCGCAACAGTGGGGGTCTTTGATCTCGCCATGTGAGATTTATAACATGGCCACGCCTGGTAACAAACCCGCGAATATCATAGTCTGGCGTTCTCAATTGATAGATGATCAACAGCACAGGACCAGTCTAGATGCCTACCTACGAAGAACTGGCCGTCCGGCTACGAGGCGCATACGAACTCGGATGCATAGAACCGCTCCGCGATGCCCTCGACCCGATTGACTCCGACGGCGCTTATGCGGTGCAGACGATTAACACGCGCTATTGGCAGGCGCAGGGCCGCAAGATCGTGGGCCGCAAAGCGGGCCTGACCGCTGAAGCTGTGCAGAAGCAATTGGGTGTCGACCAGCCCGATTTCGGCGTCCTGTTCGAAGACATGCAGATACCCGATGGCGGGAACCTCGATCCCGCACGCACGATCCAGCCAAAGGCGGAAGCCGAGATCGCCTTTGTGCTGGGCGGTGATTTGCCTTCGGTCGAGACGTCTCCGGAAATGGTCGCACAGTCAGTAGCAACGGTACACGCGGCGATCGAGATCGTCGACAGCCGGATTGCCGATTGGAAGATTACCTTTGCCGATACGGTAGCCGACAATGGGTCCTCGGCTTTCTTCGTGCTGGCGACCGAAGGATTGCCCATTGATGGTCTCGATCTCGAGGGGGCGCAAATGAATATGAGCGTAAATGGCGAGGTGGCTTCGGTAGGTATTGGAGCCGCAGCACTCGGCAATCCGCTCAATGCAGCGGCTTGGCTGGCGCGCACCCTCGCTGAAAGGGGTGAACCCCTGACCGCGGGCGATATCCTCTTGGCAGGAGCGCTCGGCCCGATGGTCACACTTGCCCCGGGCGACAAGATCATCGCGACAGTTGACGGAATTGGTTCGTGCAACTTCACATTTGGGGATGACGCATGAGCCGTAAGACCCCTGTGGCGATCATAGGTTCGGGCAATATCGGCACGGATTTGATGATCAAGATCATGCGTCTCTCGGAGGTGCTCGAGATGAGTGTCCTTGTCGGGATTGACCCGGACAGCGACGGACTCAAGCGGGCAACGCGGATGGGTGTCGCCACGACTGCCGAGGGGATCGACGGGCTGATGGCGATGCCCGAGTTCGCCGATATCGAGATCGTCTTCGATGCCACGAGCGCCGGCGCACACAGGCGTCACAGCGAAGCTATCCTGGCCGCGGGCAAGCGCATGGTGGATCTGACCCCGGCCGCCATCGGTCCGTACACCATCCCGCCGGTGAATGGCGAGACCAACCTCGATGCGAAGAACGTCAACATGGTCACGTGCGGCGGCCAGGCAACCATCCCCATCGTCCATGCCGTAAACCGCGTGGCCAAGGTCCACTATGGAGAAATCGTCGCCTCGATCGCCTCAAAAAGCGCCGGTCCCGGCACACGCGCCAATATCGACGAGTTCACAGAGACTACCAGCCAGGCGATCATGGACGTGGGCGGCGCGACGCGCGGGAAGGCAATAATCATCCTCAATCCTGCCGAACCTCCCTTGATCATGCGAGATACGGTCTATTGCCTTTGCGCGGACGCTGACCAGGAGGAGATCCGCTGCAGTGTAGAAGATATGGTGGCCCAAGTTCAGACCTATGTCCCTGGCTATCGCCTTAAGCAGGCTGTGCAATTCGAACATATCGGGTCAAACCGCCCGCTGCGCATCCCCGAGATGGCGAAAACGGGACAGACAGATTTCACCGGCATCAAGGTCAGCGTGTTCCTCGAGGTAGAAGGCGCCGCGCACTACCTGCCCGCCTATGCCGGCAATCTCGACATAATGACCTCGGCGGCCATGAAGACGGCAGAAAAGATTGCCGCGCGTATTCATCAAGGAGTGACCGCATGAACTTCGATCCGACCAGCGCTAAGCTCTACATTCAGGATGTTACCTTGCGCGATGGCATGCATGCGATCCGCCACCAGTACGGGATCGAGCATGTCCAGGCGATCGCCAAGGCTCTCGATGCGGCCAAGGTCGATGCTATCGAGGTGGCCCACGGAGACGGATTGCAAGGTTCCAGCTTCAACTACGGCTTTGGCGCTCATACCGACTGGGACTGGATCGGCGCGGTTGCCGAAGTGCTCGAACATTCGGTGCTCACCACCTTGCTCTTACCCGGAATCGGCACTGTGCACGATCTCAATCGAGCCTATGAGATGGGCGTGCGCTCGGTACGGATTGCGACCCATTGCACCGAGGCAGATGTGTCGAAGCAGCATATCGAAGCGGCGCGCAATCTGGGCATGGATGTATCGGGCTTCCTGATGATGAGCCACATGTCGGAGCCCGAGCCGCTCGCACAGCAAGCCCGGCTGATGGAAGAATATGGTGCGCACTGCGTCTATGTCACCGACAGCGGCGGTGCGATGAACATGGAACAATATGCAGCCCGATTGCAGGCTTATGACCGGGTGTTAAAGCCGGAGACGCAGCGTGGTGTCCACGCTCATCACAATCTATCCCTGGGTGTCGCCAACTCAATCGTGGCTGTGCAGAACGGTGCCGTCCGCGTGGATGCCAGCCTCGCCGGGATGGGCGCAGGTGCGGGCAATGCCCCGCTCGAAGTCTTCATCGCCGCAGCTGACAGCTACGGCTGGAACCACGGCTGCGATCTCTATTCACTGATGGATGCGGCAGAAGACCTCGTCCGCCCGCTGCAGGATCGACCCGTTCGTGTGGACCGCGAAACGCTGACGTTGGGCTATGCCGGGGTCTATTCGAGTTTCCTGCGCCACGCGGAAAAGGCTGCGCAAGATCACGGTCTCGATACACGCACCATCCTTGCCGAAGTGGGCCGCCGCAAGATGGTCGGCGGACAGGAGGACATGATCGTCGATGTTGCTCTGGATCTTTCAGGTGAAAGGAATTGATTGCACGCCGGCTCGTCTCCCGTTTGGAACGGGACGGTTCGCTGACACTGCGATTGCGCAACGAAGAGGTCGGTTCCCTCGCGGCAAACGCCTTATTGCTGAAGGTCGATGCAGCGCCGATTAATCCTGCCGATTTGAAAGCGATGCTTTGCAGTCTCGAACCGGACGCCCTCTATGCGGTCCACGATGCAGCGGGCGAAGCACTGTGCGGTAACCTGCCCCCTGAACTCGCCAAGGCATTCGGTTGGCGTCTTGGTGTAGATATGCCGCTCGGCAACGAAGGCACGGGGATTGTTATAGCCGCAGGAGAAGCGGACAGTGCCCAGCAACTCATAGGCAAGAGGGTCTCTACAGCCACGAGGGGTATGTATAGTGACCATTGCATCGTCGACTGTAACGATTGCCTTGTTCTGTCTTCTTCCAGTCCGGTCGAACTTTGTGCGGCTGCCTTTGTCAATCCAATGACGGCACTGGCAATGCTGGAAACGATGCACAACGGAGGGCATAATGGCCTTTTGCTGACTGCTGCGGCATCCAATCTCGGGAAGATGGTCAATCGGCTGTGCGAGGCGGAAGGCGTACCCCTCGTCAACATCGTTCGATCGGACAGAGCTCGCGATGCCCTTCTGGAATTGGGCGCCGACCACATCTGCAATAGCTCGGACCCCAATTTCCGTGATCATCTCATCAATGCGCTGGTCGAAACCGGGGCAACCATCGCCTTTGATGCTATGGGCGGAGGAGCTCTGGCAGGCCAAATCTTGCACGCGATGGAGGACGCGCTTGCACGCAGTGCCGGTATTTCGGGACCATACGGTTCTAAAATCGGGAAGCAGCTATACTTCTTTGGCGGGCTTGATCCAGCTCCCGTGACATTCTGGCGCAATTTCGGGATGGCATGGAATATCGGAGGATGGCTCCTCCAATCGGAGCTGAAGAAGTTCAGCCCCGCAAAAGTTGCAGCGATGAAGGGCTATGTGGTCGACCGACTTGACGATATTTTCTCAAGCGAGTTTGCGGGCACGATTGCTCTTGAGCAAATGCTCCAGCCCGACACTCTGCAAGCATGCATGGGTATTCGAACCGGAGGCAAGTGGCTCGTCAGGCCATGACAAACGAGCCAGCGCCGGCACACATCTGATCTTCCCTAGATTGGGTTATTGAGATCGGTCTCCCGATCCCCGGCATGCCAGTATGTTTTCCGCTGTCCTTATGTCGTCAGGCGTGTCGACATCCAATAACGTGCTAGTTGGTGCAGCACATCTGGTGATGTCGGTAAGGCCGCGCAACAGTTTGCCTGCACCCTGATCGCCGCGAAGCTCAAGCAACCGAGGATAGTAGCTCGCCGGAAAGCGGGCAGGAACGCCGAGACCGCCATCCTCATGGATTGTGGCCGCAACACCTTCGCAGGTCCCAACCCTCTTCAGATGGTCCGGTTCTACAAGAGGCATGTCCGCCAGACAAACAAGGAGGGACTCTGCTCCAAGATGTTGTGCAGCTCCTACCGCCAAGCCGATCGAATGTGAAAGTGGTGTGGCCTGCCGCTCTTGCACTTCGAGAAAGGACCACTCCGTCGCTACGCCCAGCTTGGCCGCGAAGAGCGGTCGGCAGACCAAAACTCCGGGCTCGAACCCCGCCGCGTCGATTGCCTTCAATGCCCACGCCACCACTGGCATCCCGCAACAGGGCGCAAGCAGCTTGTTCTCCCCAAACCGCCGTCCTTTACCAGCGGCAAGGACTGCCACCAGCGTTTGCGACCTACCGATGCGGGTGAAGGCTGTCATACTCGGCCATGACGTGCGAAAATATCGACAACGCGAGCATATCCGGCTCGCGCGTTCGTGGAATCAATCCAACAGGACTATGAAAGCGTGAATCTGCGCTGGACCCAAGCCCATTTGCCTGGAGCATGGCCTCACGTTCTTCTCGTACAGCCTGCCCCCCCTGGACCCCAACAAAGAAAGCATCCGTGCGCAGCGCCCAGGGTAAGAGCATGCGCTCCCACTCATGATCGTGAAACAGGATCACGATCGCGGTCCACGGGTCGATGGAAATATCTTCCGGGGCGTGCCCGAGCGACAAGCTCGCCATACCCGGGCCTGCATCGCCAATTGGAAAGCGACATTCGACATCCACTCCGTAACCCTGCGCGAAATCTACCAAAGCCGTGACCTCGCGGCCCGTTCCAAGAACCACCAGCCGAGGCTGCGGAATGTAGGCTCTTCGTTGCAGGAATGATGGGTGGGACTGCAGGTTCAAATCGAGCGTCGCAGGCCTTCTCTGCGTTAACTGGCGTAGAACTTGCCTGCCTGCTTCAAAATCCGGTGCTGTATCGATAAGGATGTCAATGCCGCTTCCGCACGGCAGCCGAAAATCTATGTTCAGCGAGTTCTTGCCAAACCTCATTACAAACGCACCAAGGCCGGTGCGCGCCCGTTCGGCCTCCCGCCGCAACTGCTGCTCAAGACAGCCATCCGCAAGCGATCCGACCATGTCACCGTGCCAGCCAACGGCAAGCTGCGCGCCCAATCGGCGTGAAAAAGAGCCTTCAATATTGACTATCGTGCACATCGCCGCATTGCCCTCGGCGCAGCGAGCAAGTGCAAAATGATCCGACTGCAACTTTCCGGCTCCCCGCTAAATATGCCTCCATCGCCTGATCTATGATGAGTTCGTGGTTGCAGGGCAACCCAGACGCACCCTCATTCTCTCATAGAATGAGATTTTCGGCATCGCTTCGGGGGCGTTCGAACGGTCTACTGCTGGATGCCGATGCGGGCCTGTGAATTCAGTTTCCGAAGAAGCTTGCAAAAATCTGAGGCTGGGACGATTCGAGAGGAATCGAGATTCGAGTGCCAGGGACCGGTAGGTGCTGCGAGGGAAGAGAAAAGACGAATAGGGACAGTGATTTGGAGAACCAATGCGAGTCTTCAGAACTCGCCATTTTCTCTCTATATGTCAATGCGTTAATCTGATGGTGCCCAGAAGAGGACTCGAACCTCCACATCCTTGCGAATACTAGCACCTGAAGCTAGCGCGTCTACCAATTCCGCCATCTGGGCATAGGCTCTTCGCAAAACATATTTCGCGAGAACGAGCGAGGCGCGCGGTTAGCCCCGCTACGCGGCCCTTGTCAACGACTCATTTCCGCCATTTGCCTACCTCCAAACACTTGCGGCCGCGCGCTGCTTGGGGCAATGCGCTGCCAATCGACCAGGCAACCTTTCGGAAAAGCAACATGACCCGCCCCTCTTCGCTCAAGGACAAACTCGTAACTCTGTTTGGGGGCAGCGGTTTCCTTGGGCAATATCTGGCGCAGGCGCTTTTGGAACGGGGAGCCCGGCTACGCATCGCCAGCCGCAATCCGGAAAAGAGCCACAGGCTAAAGCCGCTTGCCAATTTAGGGCAGATCCAATTTGCCCGCTGCAACATCAATGATGCACGCCAAGTGCATGGGGCCGTTTCCGGAGCAGATGCTGTCGTCAATCTGGTGGGCAGCTTTGGTGGCGACTTGATGCAGCTTATGGGCAATTCCGCCGGAGAAGTGGCTTCGGCAGCAAAGGCTTCAGGGGCAGAAGCGCTGGTTCATATCAGCGCAATCGGCGCCGATGCGGATTCTGCTTCAACCTATGCTAGAGCCAATGCGCTTGGCGAGGAATTGGTGCGTGAGAATTTCGTCAACGCGTCGATCCTGCGTCCATCGGCGCTGTTTGGAGAAGACGACAATTTCGTAAACATGTTCGCCGGATTGGTCCAAATGATGCCTGTACTGCCGGTTTTTGGGCCAAGTTCACGTCTACAGCCAGCCTTTGTCGATGATTTAGCCGAGGCGATTGCGAACGCCCTTGAAGATCCAGGCAAGCATGGCGGAAAAACTTTCGAGCTCGGTGGTCCGGAAGTGATCACTATGATGGAATTGAATCAGCGTATCGCTGACTCGCAAGGCCGCAAGAGAACATTCTTGCCTGTGCCTGACACAGCCTCAGCCGTGTTCGCTGCATTGCCTTTGACGCCGATGAATCGTGATCAATGGGTCATGTTGAAAGAAGGCAATTGCGCGTCTGGCGACTACCCCGGTTTCAAGAAACTTGGCGTCACACCGCGCCCACTCGGTCTGTTTCTAGACAAATGGATGGTCCGTTATCGCAAGCACGGCCGGTTCAACGAAGGGCTTGCTAGCTAGGCCTGTTTGCCGCCAGCATCGTCAGTATCCCCGGCAGGGCTGTCAGCGATCAGATTGAACGGCTCCACCATCAGAATAGTGCCATCGCTTCCGGTGATGCGAACACGCTCCCCCTCTCCAATATCCGGTCCGCGCGCAATCCACTCGCTATCTCCATATTTGACGCGACCTGAACCACCGACGATTGCCTGAGTGACCAAGGCATTTTCACCGATCAGACGTGTGCCGCGCTGATTGAGCAGCGGGTCCGAGCTTTCGATCGGGGAATCGCGCAGGAAACGCTTTGCGCTGAACGCTGCGATCAATGACAAAGAAACGAACACCACGACTTGTGCCGGCAGCGCAAGGTCGATGCCCAAAGTAAGCAAGCCGGTTATAATCGCCGCGATTGCAAGCCAGATCAGATAGACGCCCGGAACCAGCATCTCCAAAGCGGCCAGGATCAGACCGATTGCGATCCAGACCCAGTGCGCATCAAATCCTTCGAGCCCGTTCATCATGTGCCGCCTGTCCGCGGCACGCTTGCTCGTGCACGATCTTTCGGCAGGGGTTGACCAGTGCGGGATCCGGTTGTGACATCACCTTGGTTCGGATCCATCGCATCGCGAACCAGCTCACCAATACCGCCTAGCGTCCCAATCAACTGCGTAGCTTCGAAAGGGAAGAGGATAGTCTTGGCATTGGGGCTGTCAGCAAACTTACCGACAGCTTTGGTATACTCCTGCGCGATAAAATAGTTTATCGCCTGATTGCCTGAAGAAGCAATCGCATCTGACACCATTTGGGTTGCCCGAGCCTCGGCCTCTGCGGCGCGTTCGCGCGCCTCGGCATCGCGGAATGCGGCTTCGCGTTTTCCCTCCGCTTCGAGGATTGCCGATTGCTTAGAGCCTTCCGAACGCAAGATTGCGCTGGTCTTGTCGCCCTCTGCCTCGAGGATTTCTGCACGCTTCAAGCGCTCTGCCTTCATCTGGCGCGCCATAGCTTCAGAAATGTCATGGGGTGGCCGGATATCCTTGATTTCAACGCGCGTGATCTTGACACCCCAGGGCGAGGTCGCGTGATCAACAACCGACAGCAGGCGAGCGTTGATCTCGTCACGCTTTGAAAGTGTCTCGTCCAGGTCCATCGAGCCCATAACGGTGCGCAAGTTTGTAGTCGTTAGCGCCATGATCGCCTGGTAAAGATGGGTCACTTCATATGCTGCTTTGCCTGCATCGAGCACCTGAAAAAACACCACGGCATCAACGCCGACCATAGCATTATCTGCAGTGATGATTTCCTGACCCGGAATATCAAGCACTTGCTCCATCATATTCACTTTCTGGCCAACACGGTCGATGAAAGGGATAATCAGGTGCAATCCAGGCTGGGCAGCGATGGTAAACCTGCCAAGCCGTTCGATCGTATAGACATAACCTTGTTTAACCACGCGCACTGCCATGAGCAGGAAGACAATAAGCAAGAACAGCAACGCGATCAGCACAAATTCCATGGGTCAAACTCCGCTAAGACCAGAGACGGTAACGTAACCACCAAACAGCCAGACGCCAATCAAAAGCGGAAACCTGTCACAAATGTGGAGATGGACAAAGGCAGCAGCGCAAGGCAGTCTGGAGACAAGTGCAGATAAACCGGCACCGGGGAGAGCGCAAAAGTGAGAAAGTTCGGAATTGCCTTAGCGGCAGCACTAACGCTGAGCGCGTGCAGCGAGAGCGGAGTGGATGGTGAAGCATTGCTCAACGCCGGCGATGATGGTGCGAACTGGATCACTTACGGCCGGACCTATGACGAGCAACGCTTCTCGCCGCTTGATCAAATCAACACTGCGAACGTCGAGGAGTTGGGCTTGGCGTGGTTTGCAGACATGGACACAGCGCGGGGACAAGAAGCCACGCCGCTGGTCATTGACGGCAAACTTTATCTCACAACCGCATGGAGCAAGGTCAAAGCATATGATGGTGTAACCGGCGCTCTTCTGTGGGAATATGATCCGGAAGTCCCGGGCGAAACCGCCGTCAAAGCCTGCTGCGATGTCGTCAACCGCGGACTGGCGACCTGGGGCGACAGCCTATTTTTGGGCACTTTGGATGGCCGCCTGGTGAAGCTTGATCGCGAAACGGGCGCAGTCGCGTGGAGCAAACAAACGACCGACCCGGAACAAAGCTATACTGTCACCGGCGCTCCTCGGATTATCGATGGCAAGGTCTTGATCGGTAACGGTGGCGCGGAGTTCGGCGTACGCGGATACATCGCGGCCTATGATGCTGGCTCAGGCCAGGAGCTATGGCGCTTCTACACCGTTCCTGAGGGTACAGAGGACGAAACTTCGCCCGAGTACCTTCAGGCTGCCGCCGAAACCTGGAACACAGAGGTCCTTGCAGGTTCAGACGCGATCGGCGGCGGCGGAACGGTTTGGGATTCGATGGCACACGATCCCGACCTGAATCTGCTCTATATCGGTGTCGGAAACGGCTCACCCTGGAACCGGGCTTATCGCTCTCCAGGCGAAGATGGCACCGGTGAAGGGGATAATCTTTATCTTTCCAGCATTGTCGCAATCCGGCCCGATACAGGCGAATATGTTTGGCACTATCAGACTACACCGGGCGAAACATGGGATTACACCGCGACGCAGCATATTATGCTCGCCGACATGGAAATCGACGGCGCCCAACGTCAGGTACTGATGCAGGCTCCGAAGAATGGATTCTTTTACGTGCTCGATCGGGCCACAGGCGAATTCATTAGCGCCAAGCCATATGTCACAGTGAACTGGGCAACCGGAATCGACGAAAGCGGCCGCCCGATCGAGAATCCCGAAACGCGCGTCGACAAGACTGGCCAGGCAGCCATCGTAACGCCGGGCGCTTTGGGCGGACACAATTGGCACCCGATGGCCTACCATCCGGACGAAAACCTAGTCTACATTCCGGCATTTGAAGCGGGGATGGTCTATTCGCCTGAAGCCGACTGGAAACCGGACAGGGACCGCGGGTTCAACGTCGGTTTTGATTTGAGCGCGGGCGACCTGCCGCCCGATCTTGGATTCCGAAAGGAGATCACAGGTACGCTGAAGGGTATGCTGGTAGCTTGGGATCCAGTGGCGCAGGAGCCGCGCTGGACCGTTGAACATCCGGGGCCCTGGAACGGCGGGTTGCTGGCCACGGCAGGCGGACTGGTGTTTCAGGGTACCGCAGGAAGCGAGTTCAACGCTTACAACGCCACGAATGGTGAGAAGCTATGGAGCTTCCCGGCACAAACCGGAGTGGTCGCGCCGCCGGTCACCTATACTATTGACGGCGAACAATATGTTGCTGTGTTGGCTGGCTGGGGCGGTGCCTATGCACTGTCCGTCGATGGACAGGCAATCCGCGATCTTGCTCCTGTACGCAACATCAGCCGCCTGCTTGTATTCAAGCTCGGGGCGGATGGAGCCTTGCCACCGGAACTAGAGCTGGCGAATCTCCCGCTTGATCCACCGCCCAGCCGAGCAAATTCAGCGACCATTTCCTTGGGCGGGGAAAAATACGCACGCTACTGCGCGGTTTGCCACGCACCAGGCGCTGTGGGATCGACCGTACTGCCAGACCTCAGGCGCTCGGGTACGCTGTCGAACCCGGCTAGCTGGCAAGCGGTTGTGCGTGAAGGCATGTTACAGAGCCGCGGCATGGCAAATTTTGCCGACAGCCTGAGCGCTGAGGAATCCAACGCGATCCGCGAATGGGTGATCTTCCGCGCGAATGAAGACAAAGCTGGAGGGTTGAACTAACCTTTGAAGACCACAGTTCGGCTGCCATTGAGGAGCACGCGCTCTTCCAAATGAAGCCGGACAGCTTCAGCCAGAACGCGGCGTTCAATGTCTCGTCCTTTGCGGACAAGTTCATCGGGACTGTCTGCATGCGTGATAGGTTCGACATCCTGATGAATTATCGGGCCTTCATCCAGGTCAGTTGTGACGTAGTGCGCCGTGGCGCCGATCATTTTCACACCACGAGCGTGCGCCTGATGATAGGGTTTTGCGCCTTTGAAGCCGGGCAGAAAGCTGTGGTGGATGTTGATGCACCGCCCCGTGAAGTGGGCCGCTTGCTCATCTGACAAGATCTGCATGTAGCGCGCCAGAACTACCAACTCTGCTTGTTTTTCCTGAGCGATCGCACGAACCTGAGATTCTTGCGCGGCTTTTTCGCCCGCGCGGATAGGTAAGTGATGGAACGGGATTTCGGCGAAATCCAGATGTTCGAAGGTTTCGCGCGGATGGTTTGAAACGATCGCCACAGGATCCATCGGCAGTTCGCCAATACGCCAGCGATATAGCAAGTCTGCCAGACAATGATCAAACGCGCTCACCATCAGCATGACGCGACGTGGCCGGTCCCGCAATGCGAGTTTCCATTCCATTGCATAGTCGCTGGCGACAACCGAAAAGGCAGTGCGTAAATCATCGTGCGATGCGGAAACAGTTTCGAATTCGACGCGCATGAAGAAACGATCACTCTCGCGATCATTGAACTGCTGTGCTTCGAGGACATTTCCCCCGTTCTCAAACAGAAAACCGGTCACCTTCGCGGTGATACCCGTCCTGTCCGGGCAAGATAAAGTAAGGACTAGAGGCGCCTTCATCGGTTCAGCGACTAGTCTTTGCAACGATGAAGATCAATCCAGCGCTACATTTCTAGTCGCGATAGACTATCCGGACCGCCTTGGCCGCCTGCCTTGCCAGACTGCGTGCATCGTCGGGCGTTTCCGCGCGTGCCAGCGCGACACCCATTCGCCGGTATAGCCGCGTAACTGGCTTTCCGAATAGCCGAACATCGCAATTGCCCTCGCCTGTCGTCAGGGCGTCATGCAATCCGTCAAAGGAAAAATCCCCGCCGTCGCGATCTGCCAAAATAACCGCAGAGGCAGATGATCGCGCAGCAACTTTCTCTGGAACGGGCAAGCCCATGATGGCGCGGGCGTGCAAATCGAATTCGGTCAGGTCCTGCGACACAAGCGTGACCATACCGGTGTCGTGCGGACGCGGTGACAATTCAGAGAAGATTACTTCTTCGCCTCTAATGAAGAACTCCACACCGAACAGACCCCAGCCTTTGCCATTGCCTTGCAGTGCGGTGACAACCTTCGCAGCCATCTCTTGTGCCTTCGCAATCGCCGCACTGCTCATCGGTGTGGGTTGCCAACTCTCCTGATAGTCGCCTCGTTCCTGTCTGTGACCGATAGCAGGGCAGAAAGTGATCCCTGCTTTGTGACGCACAGTCAGAAGCGTGATCTCATAGTCGAAGTCCACAAACTGCTCCACAATGACGCGGGTGCGATCGCCACGCATATTGGCAACGGCATAATTCCACGCCTCCTCGAGTTCCGCTGCATGATCGACTTTGCTCTGCCCCTTGCCTGAAGACGACATCACCGGCTTGATCAAACAAGGGAAGCCGGTTTCTTGCGCCGCGGCGCACACACCCTCGAAATTTTCTGCATAGCCATAGATCGAAGTGGTTAGCCCCAACTCGTCTGCGGCCATGTCTCGGATCGCATCACGATTCATGGTCAACTGCGTTGCCTTCGCAGACGGCACGACATTAAAGCCCTCCGCCTCTAGCTCGCCCAGTACCTCTGTTCGGATCGCTTCAATTTCAGGGACAATCAGGTCGGGCTGGTGTTTCTCAATTGTCGCTCGCAGCGCATTCCCATCAAGCATGGAGAACACTTCGCTCGCATCGGCGACCTGCATTGCAGGGGCATTCTCGTAGGCATCACAAGCTATGACGTAAGCGCCCAAACGTTTGGCAGAGATGACAAACTCGCGGCCCAATTCGCCTGAACCAAGCAGCAAGATTTTCTGTGTGAAAGGCATTGGATCACCATAGCGCGTGCTAAGGTCCAATCCAAGCGCACCACAAAAAGAAAGGTGGCGGCTTGCGGTGCAATCGATTGTCTGTAATCCGCCGTGCGACTGGAAAATGGGACTGATGATTATGTCGCTTAAACGCAAGATTTTCGCTGGCGTTGGATTGTCGTTGCTCGCACTGGCCGCATTGGCAGCTTCGCATCTTTGGCCTGCCCTCTTTCCTCCGAAAAACATCGATGTTGGTGTCGCCATTGGCGAGAAAGTTCCGCTCGATCAGCCACTACGAAATGCAGCTGGCGAGCCCACCTCTCTTGCAGAGATCGCGGGTCCGAACGGAACTGTTCTTGTATTGGTTCGCTCCGCGCACTGGTGCCCGTTCTGTAAAGTGCAATTGGCCAATCATGCTGAGATTGCAGGCGATCTGGATCAACGGGGCTACACTCTCGCAAGCCTTTCCTACGACCAACCAAAAAAGCTGGCCGAGTTTGCCGCAGATATGGAGCAGTCCTATCTGATTCTCAGCGACACAGAGAGCGTTTTCATCGATGCAGTCGGTCTGCGCGATCCGCAATATTCCGAAGATCACTTTGCATATGGTGTGCCGCGCGCGAGCGTGCTGATGTTTTCACCGGACGGCACTGTCCAGGCCAAGTTCGTATCGGCTGACTATCGCCAACGCCCAAGCAATGAATATGTACTCTAGATGGTCGAAAGCGCAGCCGACTAGCTAAGCTGCTTCGTCACTTGCATCGAGGCCATAGGCCGTATGCAACACGCGCACCGCCAGTTCGGTCTCGTCTTCATCGATCAAGACAGAAACCTTGATCTCTGACGTTGAAATCGCCTGAATGTTTATGCCGCGATCAGAAAGCGCGCGGAACATCGTGCTAGCAACACCCGCATGGCTCTTCATTCCCACACCAACAACGCTGACCTTCGCGATCTTGCTGTCAGTAATTATGCGATTGAACCCGATTTCTTCGCGCTTGTCTTCAAGCAAGGCTTGCGCGCGCGCCAGATCGGTTTGCGGAACAGTGAACGTAACGTCCGTCTCACCCTTGTCGCGGCCCACGTTCTGAATGATCATGTCGACGTTGATTGAAGCATCGGCGAGCGGTTCAAAGATATGCGCCACGGCGCCGGGCTTGTCTGGTACGCGCGTCAAGATCACCTTCGCTTCATTCTTGTCATGCGCAATACCGGTAACGTGCTGGCGTTCCATTTCGCCACTCTCCACTAGCTGGTTCATCTCATCATCCGACACGATCATCGTGCCGGGCAGTTCGTCTGCAGGGATCGCATCTTCGCCAAGAAAGCTGGACAATACCTGCAATCGCACGTCGGCCTTCATCGCTAAACCGACCGAACGCGTCTGCAGAACCTTGGCGCCCACAGACGCCAGTTCCAGCATTTCTTCATAGGTTACGGCTTTAAGCTTGTGCGCTTTGGCCACAATCCGTGGGTCCGTGGTATAGACGCCATCGACATCTGTATAAATGTCGCAGCGATCAGCCTTGACCGCAGCAGCCACAGCCACAGCTGACGTATCCGAACCGCCACGCCCCAGCGTTGTAATCCGGTTATTGTCGCCGAGCCCTTGAAAGCCAGGGATCACAGCGATTTCTCCAGCGACCATCGATGCTATCAATGCGTCGGCATCAACCGCCTCGACGCGCGCCTTCGAATGCGCTTCGATTGTATGGACTGGCAGCTGCCAGCCAAGCCAGCTACGCGCTTTGCAACCCATGGATTGCAGCGTCAGTGCCAGCAATCCGCTGGTGACCTGTTCGCCGCTCGATACAACCACGTCATATTCGGCAGGGTCATAAAGCGCATTTGCTTCGCGGCAGAAATTGACGAGTCGGTCCGTTTCGCCGGCCATTGCGGAAACAACCACAGCAACCTCATGCCCGGCCGCCTGTTGCTTGCGCACAATATTGGCCACGCGACGAATACGCTCGGTCCCGGCCATAGAGGTGCCGCCGAATTTCATCACGATACGTGCCAAGGCTTGAAAGCTCCTGCTGGTTCGAATCCCCGAGCGCTGTTAGGGGTACGGAATGACAAACGCAAATGTCACAAATGTAACTATCCGCCCAGAGGAAGAAGCACATTTTTCCTCACTGGCGCGCGAATGGTGGAATGCGAAGGGACCGATGGCTTCTCTGCATGAAGTCAATCCGGTGAGACTTGCTTTCCTGCGTGAGGCAATCGACATGTATTGGGGAGATGATGTTCAAGCCAGAAGGCCGTTGAGCGGCAGGTCTGCGTTGGACGTGGGCTGTGGTGCTGGTCTAGTGTGTGAGCCGATGGCCAGGCTGGGTGCCGATGTAACCGGTGTTGATGCCTCTGCAGAAAACATCGGCGTAGCAAGCGCGCATGCGGAAAGCTCTGCCTTGGACATCCGTTATATGGCGGGAGAACTCGCGAGCCTCACTCTCGGCACATTCCATCTGGTCACAAGCTTTGAAGTTATTGAGCACGTGGCTGATAAATTGGTCTTTCTCAAGCAACTGGCTACCAGCCTGAAGCCTGATGGCATGCTTGTCATGTCGACACCCAATCGCACTGCGGCTAGCCGTTTGTTGCTTGTCGAAGCGGCAGAGCGGGTGGGATATGTTCCGCGCGGCACGCATGACTGGAATGACTTCATCACACCTGAAGAACTTGGCGATTTGCTGGCGCAAGCAGGTATGGAAATGGGCAATCCTCGCGGCATTGCTTGGCGACCGAGCAAGGGGTTGCATCTATCAGATGACCTATCGCTAAACTACGCTTTCACCGCCCGTCACGCGCGCTGACAGCGCCCTTCGGATCATCCGTGAACACACCGGCGACGCCCGCACCAGCCAGCATTCGATAGAGTGCCGATTGGTCCCCTCTTCCAGAATCACCACCTTGGCCATGCAATGCTGGCGGCAGAAACGCATTTTCCGGGCGCAGCGTCCACGCATGAACCGGCAAACCTGCCGCCCTGGCATCGGCGACCAGAGTGGTGGGTGAACCGTCCGGATTGAGGATCATGGCGATGTTTGCGCCCAAACCATCGGCATAGTCGGCGATTTCTTCCAGCCCCGATGGCGTCGTCATCTCGGTATAGCGCATGCTTGGTTCGTCAGCTGGTCCGTCTTCCGGTTTCACCAACTGGATCAATCTGAACTCGCTGCGTTTGTCGAGCCGTTGCAACGTACCAACCTCGAAACTCTGGATCATGACAAGATCGTCTGGCCCCAGTCCCAGATCGCGAAACTCCCTCAGCACCAGATCCACGATATCAATGCCCACCTCCTCAAGCAGAAAGGTCGGATGCTTGAGCTCGAGATAAAGCCCGATCTTGCGCCCGGTTTCGACTTCCTTGGCGCGGACCAGCCTCACAATCTCATCCAGGGTCGGCACTTGATAAAGCCCATTGTAGCGCGCGTTTGCCGGGCGAATACGCGCAACCCGTTCCTTCGCGCGCAGGGTGCGAATTTCCTCTAACGTGAAGTCTTCGGCAAACCATCCCGCCACAAGCTGACCGTCGATCATCTTGTCACGCAGGCGATCCTCGAACTCCTCCCGGTTGGCGACGTCGGTTGTGCCAGACAGCTCGTTCTCGTGGCGAGAAATCAGCTCGAGATCCTTGGTCACCACCAGGTCTGGCTCGATATAGTCCGCGCCTTGATCAATCGCGAGCTCATAGGCCGCAAGCGTGTGTTCAGGGCGCTCCGCACTCGCCCCGCGATGGGCAATGATCAGCATGTCATTCTCCTGCGCGGCTGTTGGCGAGTAAGGCATTGTAATTGAGAAGAATAATCCGGCAGCCAACAACAAGACCCGCATTAGCCCTTGGTTAGGCAGTTTTAAGGTATTTTTCGAAGTCATGTTCAAAAGCTACTCCTAGAGTCGCTCATCATTGTGATTGGCCTCTATGGGGCCGGTTACGATGTCATGGGTACAAAAGACGATATCATCGGCGCGGCCAACAAACAGGCCGAAGCGATGTCTCCTCGTAAAGTCGACGAGAAAGCCGATTGGGGTTCTGATGCCTTCTGGCGCACTGGTTGACTGCAGGCTGATCACAGCGCCGATTCCCATTCGCCTTCCTTAAAGCCAACCAAAATTCCGCCCGAGTGCTCCACAACGGGTCGCTTGATCATGCTCGGATGCTGTTCCAGCAATATGACAGCTTTGGCTGCATCAATATCGGCCTTCTCCGCATCGGACAGTTTGCGAAAGGTCGTGCCGCGCCGGTTTAACACCACGTCCACCCCATGCGCGTCGATCCAGGCGGCCAACTTGGCCAGATCGGCACCTTCCTTCTTATAGTCGTGGAATGCGTATTCGATACCCTTCGTATCGAGCCACTTGCGCGCTTTCTTCACGGTGTCGCAATTGGGGATGCCGTAGAGGTGTATCACAAGCTAAGTCCTACTGGTTGGAACACATGAAACACTGTCCTAGCGGGAGAAACCTTACTCGCAAATGAGCGCATATTTCCCCTTCGAAACCGATGCTGCTGGATTGGATGATTGCCCATGCCCACGCCTTACATAAGCCACTGCATGTAGAACAGATCAGCGCGACGCAAGATGCGCATCGGCAATCGCCACCGCGAGCGCATCAGCCGCATCGGCGCCTGCGATCTGCGCTCCTGGCAACAGTACCTTGAGCATGGCCTGGACCTGAACCTTGTCCGCACCACCTGTGCCGACAACAGACTTTTTGACCAGCCGCGCGGCATGCTCATTCACCACCAAGTTCGCCGCGCCGCAGGCCGCCAATACTGCGCCGCGCGCTTGCGCCAACTTCAAGGTCGATTGGGCGTTTTTGTTGACGAACACTTCCTCTGCCGCCACGCGATCAGGATTGTGGGCAGCGATCACGGCCGTGATAGCACTGTGCAGCTGATACAGCCGTTCTGCCATAGGCGCCCTGGCATTGGTTTTAACTTCGCCATTGGCGACATGGCTAAGCCGCGATCCCTGGGCACAGATCACGCCCCAGCCGGTGCAGCTGAGCGACGGATCAAGGCCGAGGATTAGCGTCACCGGCAAGCTCAGCCCTCAAGCTTGGCCATGACCTCGTCAGAAATCTCGTAATTGCCCCAAACGGTTTGAACGTCATCATCATCGTCCAGCACATCGATCAGCTTGAGCAGCGTTTCTGCGTTCTTCTCGTCCAGCTCGACAGTCAGATTGGGCTTCCAGGCGAGTTTGACTTCCTTGGCTTCGCCAAGCGACTTCTCCAGACTGCCGGCAACTTCATGCAGATCTTCTGCTGCTGTCCAAATTTCGTGGCCGTCTTCTGATGAGGAAATGTCTTCCGCGCCCGCTTCCATCGCGGCTTCGAGCACTTTCTCTTCGTCACCAGCTTCCGGACCATACTCGATGAAGCCCAAACGTTCGAAACCATGCGCCACCGAGCCTTCAGTGCCCAGATTACCGCCATTCTTGCTGAAAGCTGTGCGAACCGCAGTTGCAGTACGGTTACGGTTGTCGGTCAGTGTTTCGACGATGATTGCACTGCCACCGGGGCCATAGCCTTCGTAGCGGACTTCTTCGTAATTCTCGTCATCGCCCGCGCTGGCTTTATCAATCGCGCGCTGGATATTGTCCTTCGGCATCGACTGAGCTTTTGCCGTATTGATCGCCAGCCGCAGGCGCGGATTCATATCCGGATCGGGCGTGCCCATCTTCGCCGCCACGGTGATTTCGCGGCTCAGTTTGGAAAACAGGTTAGAGCGCTTCTTGTCCTGCGCACCCTTGCGGTGCATGATGTTCTTGAATTTGGAATGGCCTGCCATGGGTTGTCATTCTTCCGCATTTGAAAGTTTGCAAATCTGAGGGTCGCATTAGCCGCATGACAGGTGAATCCACAAGCCTTCCGTCGCTCATTACGATGCGCGCGGAATGGGGCCATTTTCTCGGCTTTCTCAAGCGACCTTCTCTACCAGATAATCAGGCGAGTGATCTGCGCGAAGGCGCACGCGCAGTGTCGCGCATATTAGCGCTCGATCTGATTGCAATGGGAACGCTGCTGGCGATTGCCGGGGCGGTAATGGCATCGGGGATAGAGATACCCGAGACAGCGTTGGCGGGCATCGAGATCACGCCGGGAATCATCTTTGCAGTGATCCTTGTCGCACCGGTCAGCGAGGAAATCCTGTTCCGCAGCTGGCTGTCGGGCCGGCCGCGCTATTTGATCGCGTTTCCGATACTATTGGTCGCCGGACTGACCGCTGTCATGCTGGCCGCAAACAACACGGGCGAGAACGCAGAAGTGTCGGTTGGCCTCGCGATCATTGCCGGCGCGTTGCTGAGCCTGATCATGTTCGGTGTGCTTTGGCGGAGACCACCGATGCGCTGGTTCCGCACATTATTCCCGGCGATGTTCTGGCTCAGCACTATCGCCTTCGCCTGCATCCACCTGGCGAACTTCAGCGAAGGCAATTGGATGACCTTGCTACCATTGGTCCTGCCACAATTCATCCTTGGTGCTCTGCTTGGCTATCTGCGCGTCAACTATGGTCTGTGGACCGCGATCGCGCTCCATATGATCCACAACGGGTTGATTATCACTATTGTGTTGGCTGCCAGCAAAGCTGCAGGGGCATCTTAGACCTTCACCGCTGTTCCACTGGCCGATACCATCAGCATCGAGCCGGTATCGCCGATCACTTCGTAATCAAGATCGATGCCCACCACGGCATTGCCGCCGCGCGTCGCGCATTCCGCTTGCAGCTCTTCAATCGCCTGATTGCGCGCGTCCGCCAGAATACGCTCATAACTGCCCGAACGCCCACCTACGATATCGCGGATATTGGCGAACAGATCGCGGAACAGGTTCGCGCCGACGATCACTTCGCCAACCACGATCCCGCAATATTCCTGGATCAGCTTGCCTTCGATTGTGGGCGTTGTGGTTACAATAATCTCGCGCGCATCTTTCCAAGGACCGGCCATAAATTTCTCCTTCTTACTGTATTACCTAGATAATACGCGAAAGCGAAAAATCAACCGAGCCCCAGCGCCGTCTTATAGGTGTCGAGCACCATTTCCATTTCATTGCGATCATCAGGCTTCATTTTGCGCAAGCGGACGACCTGACGCATGATCTTGGGGTCGTAACCGACCGCCTTCGCTTCTGCATAAACATCGCGAATATCATCAGCGATGCCTTTCTTCTCTTCTTCAAGGCGTTCGATGCGCTCGATCAAAAGGCGCAGGCGATCATCGGTGGCGTCGGCCATCTTTACTTGTCTCCATTGGAATGAGAATCACTTTGGACACGCGATAGCCAGCAAGGTCAGCCGCGTGAACCGGGCACGCGATCAATCCACTCTATTTTTCGCGACACTGGCTTCCATCGCAGCCAGTTGTTCTTCGGTAGCGGGTTTTTGCCGGGTCGCTTTCCACTCATCTTGTGGCATGCCGTGGATCAGTTCGCGCGCCGCTGCTTTGTCACCATCGAAGCCCGCATCGCGGATCCAGTCGGCCAGGCAATTGCGGCAGAATCCCGCCAATCCCATCAGCTCGATATTCTGCGCGTCATGGCGATGCTGAAGGTGGCGCACCAGCCGGCGAAAGGCCGCAGCCGCTATTGCGTCGTCCAAATGATCAAGCGCGTCTAGTGAATTCGTATCCATCGCATAGTATCCCTTGTGACTATTCCTTGAGTTGCAACACAACTTTGTCATAGCATCAACGCATGTCACGTACTGCACTCAATCGGCTTGATCCACGCGGCCGCAAAGTCAAGATTTTGGCAACCATCGGTCCGGCGAGCCGATCGCCGGACGTCTTGCGCCGTTTGCTAAAGGCGGGCGCAGATGCGTTTCGTGTCAACATGAGCCATGGCGAGCACAAAGACCATGCCGACACAATCGCGGGCATTCGTGCGCTAGAAAAGGAATTCAACCGCCCGATCGCGATCCTTGCGGACTTGCAAGGGCCCAAACTGCGGGTGGGACAATTCAAGGATGGCCAGGCTGTTATCCGGCATTCAGGCCATTTCACGCTCGATCGCAATCCCGAACCGGGCGATGAGACCCGCGTTTGCTTGCCGCATCCCGAATTGTTTTGTGTGCTCGAGAAGGGTCAGCGTCTGCTGATTAATGACGGCAAAATCCGATTGCGGGTCATCAAAGCCAGTGAAGACAAGATCCTCTGCTCCGCTGAGGTCGGCGGTTTGATTTCAGATCGCAAGGGCGTGAATGTTCCTGACGCCGAAGTTCCGATCCCGGCTTTGACCGAGAAGGACCGCAGAGACCTGGCCTTTGCGATGGAACAGGGTGCAGATTGGATCGGCCTTTCCTTCGTACAACGCCCCGAAGATCTGGCCGAAGCGCGCAAGCTAATGAGCGGACATGGTGCATTGTGCGCCAAGATTGAAAAGCCGATGGCCGTGCGCCGCTTGAGCGAAATCATAGAGATGTCTGACGGGATCATGGTTGCGCGCGGCGATCTGGGTGTCGAGCTTGAACCCCAGGAAGTGCCGCCGCTGCAGAAGAAAATCGTCAATGCTGCACGCACAGCGGGCAAGCCGGTGATCGTCGCGACGCAAATGCTGGAAAGCATGATCGAGAGCTCAACCCCGACGCGCGCGGAAGTTTCCGATGTTGCCAACGCGGTTTACGACGGTGCCGATGCCGTAATGCTGTCTGCTGAAACCGCAGCGGGCGAATGGCCCGAAGAAGCGGTCACCATGATGGACAAGATCGCCGAGCAAGTCGAACGCAGCGAAGATTATCGCGCCCGCGTGCGTTTTCTTGATACGCCGCCCGATGCCACTACTTCGGACGCCTTGGCCCATGCTTGTATGACCATAGCAGACACGGTTGCGATCAGCGCGATCAATGTCTTCACATCGTCCGGCTCGACCGCCCGGCGCGTGGCGCGCGAGCGCCCTGACACCCCGATGCTAGTTCTGACCCCATCGATCAAGACCGCACGGCGCGTTGCTTTGCTTTGGGGTGCGCATTCTGTCGCGACAAAAGACATTGGCAGCTTTGAAGAGATGATCGCCAAGGGTAAACGCATGGCGCTGCGCCATGGTTTCGGCAAGGCTGGCAGCAAGCTCATCGCGCTGGCCGGCGTTCCCTTCGGCACGCCCGGAGCGACCAACCTGCTGCATGTCGTGACGCTTACCGGTGACGAGCTGAACAAGCGCGAGGGGTAGCAGACTTGCATTTCCGCCACCAACCATGGCGGATATCAGGTAAAGCAGGTTGGTTAAGGCGGGGTTGACGTGGCCTGAGAGCTACCCCGAATAGGCGGCACGTTGCAGCCTCGCACGCACTTCAGCTTCACCGATCAGCGGCAATAGCTCACCCATATCAGGGCCGTGATCCATGCCGGTCAGCGCCTGGCGCAGCGGCAAGAACAGCGCCTTACCCTTGCGGCCCGTGGCATCTTTCAAGGCGTTGGTCAGGCAATGCCAGGGGTCATCTGACCAAGCGAGCATTGCGGCAGCCTGCGCCAGATAGGTGCGGTCTTCCGCCCCGAATTCGATCCGGTCAATGGGGCCGGTGACCAGACGCCACCAATCGGCAACTTCGCCAATCGTTCCAATGTTTGGTTGTACGGCGCGCCAGCCAGCTTGATCCATCCCTTCGGGCAGGCGGTGCCGGACCGCCTCGAACGGCATCGCATGGACGATCGCGGTATTGATCCGATCCAGCTCGGCATCATCGAATTTCGCAGGCGCACGGCCAAAGGTAGATAGATGGAAAGTGCTGAGCAGAGCTGATCGATCCGAGATCGGCTCAACCGGCAGGGAAGTTCCGAGCCGCGCCAGCATGGCAATCAATGCTTCCGGTTCGATCCCGCGTTCGCGGAACGCATCGCAGCCAAGCGAACCAAGACGTTTGGAGAGCTTACCCTCTTTGCCCACCAGCAGCGCCTCATGCGCGAATTCCGGAGCGGCGGCGCCCATGGCAGTGAACATCTGGATTTGGACCGCCGTGTTCGAAACATGATCTTCGCCGCGCAGCACATGGGTGATGCCCATGTCGATATCGTCAACTGTGCTTGGAAGCATATACAGCCAGCTGCCGTCCGCGCGGCGGATTACCGGGTCGGACAGAAGTTTGGGATCGAATTTGGAAGCGCCACGAACACCGTCATCCCATGCAAGTGCTTCGTCGTGGTCAAGTTTGAATCGCCAATGCGGCGCAATGCCTTCGGCTTCCTTGGCCGCGCGCTCCTCTTCTTTGAGCTCCAATGCACCGCGATCGTAGATTGGCGGCAACCCGCGCCCCAGCTGCACCTTGCGCTTCAGCTCCAGCTCCTGCGCAGTCTCGTAAGCCGGATATACGCGGCCCGCTTGTTTCAGCTTTTCAAATGCAGCGTCATAGCGATCCAGCCGTTGCGATTGCCGTTCTTCGCTGTCCGCCTCGATCCCGAGCCACACCAGATCAGCGCGGATTGCATCGACATATTCCTCTTTGCTACGCGCAGCGTCGGTATCATCGATCCGCAATACGAATTTACCGCCGCTCTTCTTGGCGAGCATCCAATTATGCAGCGCGGTGCGGATATTGCCGACATGCAGGCGGCCGGTCGGAGAAGGTGCGAAACGGGTAGTGGTCATGCGCGCCCCTATAGGCGGCCTGCGCTGGAGTGAGAAGTGTTTGCTGACGTGTCAGTGCGAATGTCTAGCCGAATTCTGCCACAATCAATTCACCAGCCGCATTGGCAATGGTCTTGCGAGTGTCGGACGGCATTAGATCAGCAAGTTGGGCATCGAAGCCGTCAACATTGTTCTCAGCGATTGCCTCAAGGGCGCGGGCTATTGTGAGTTCGTCATGGCTCAAAATCTGGCAGCAGCATCGCTGCACATGCACCGGCTCCGGCCAGACGTGCGCCATCGATTCAAACAGCTGCAGCGATTTTACAGCGACAGTGATACTCCCCACCCGGCTTGTCAGTTCAGCGAGCGGGTCACGGCCAGCCTTGCGATATACTGCGACCACACGCAGTCTGAAGATGAAGCGCTGGGCAATCGGAGAAAGGTCGTTGACCGTGGCTGGCACATGCAACCTCGCAATCCAGCCCGCGGCACCCCTGGTCTCCCCGCCATGTCTGTCCTTCATCGCTGCCCATCCTCAATCTGATGGAGACATGGCTAGATTATTTGCAAATGGTTCGCAATAGCATTTATAGAGGTGGTGAGGCAAAGAAAACCCCGCTGAAAGCGTACTTCCAGCGGGGCTTTTATCTGTTAAGCCAGCAAAGCTAGCGAGAGTTATTCAGCAGCAGTTTCGCCGCCACCCATAGCTGCCTTCATCGCGTCTTCTGACGGAATGGCATCAGCCACCGGCTCTGGTTCAGGCGCATTGGCCGCTGCCAGCGTTTCCTGCTGCTTCTTCCACTGTGCACGCAGCGCAGCGTCACGGCTGGAGGCCATTACACGCATGCGGTTCATGCCAGCGCCCGTACCAGCCGGGATCAGGCGGCCCACGATCACGTTCTCCTTGAGACCGATCAGCGTGTCCTTCTTGCCTTCAACCGAAGCCTGCGTTAGCACGCGGGTGGTTTCCTGGAACGATGCAGCAGAGATGAAGCTGCGTGTTTGTAGCGACGCCTTGGTGATGCCGAGCAAGATTGGCGTACCCTGGGCAGGCTTCTTGTTCTTCGTCAACTTGGCGTTGTACTGGAGCATTTCCTCGTAATCGACCTGCTCGCCCGGCAGCAAGGTGGTGTCGCCGCCATCGGTGATCTCGACCTTCTGCAGCATCTGGCGAACGATCACCTCGATATGCTTGTCGTTGATCTTCACGCCCTGAAGTCGGTACACTTCCTGAATTTCGTTGACGAGATATTCAGCCAGCGCTTCGACGCCCATGACTTCAAGAATGTCATGCGGGTTCGGCGAACCAGAGATCAGCGTATCGCCCTTCTTCACGAAGTCGCCTTCCTGAACGTCGATGACCTTGGTCTTCGGGATCAGGTACTCGACGCGATCCCCCTCCTCGGGAACGATCGCAATCTTGCGCTTCGCTTTGTATTCACGGACGAATTCGATCTTGCCCGAAATCTTGGCGATAACCGACATGTCCTTTGGCAAGCGCGCCTCGAACAGTTCGGCAACACGTGGCAGACCACCGGTGATGTCACGCGTCTTCGCGGCTTCGCGCGATGCACGTGCCAGAATGTCACCGGCTTGAACCGTCTGACCGTCCTGCACCGAAAGGGTTGTACCCGGAGCCAGCATATAACGCTGCGCTTCGGTTTCGCCTTCTTCGGTCTGACCTTCGCCCAGAAGTGTCATACGCGGACGCAGATCTTCCTTCTTCTTGCGGCCGGTTGCACGGTTCTCTGTCACAACACGCTGAGCGATACCGGTGGCATCGTCGGTGCGTTCTTCCAAAGTCGTGCCTTCGACAAGATCCTGATACTTCACGACACCGGATTGCTCGGTGATGATCGGCAGCGTGAACGGATCCCATTCCGCCAGACGATCACCTTCCTTCACCTGCGCGCCATCTTTGTTCATCAGAACCGTACCATAAGGTACCTTGTGAATTTCACGCTCACGGCCTTCCTTATCGATCACGGCAATCTCACCATTGCGGGCGAGCGAAAGGATACGGCCCTTCGAATCCGTGATCGTCGGCATGTCGCGATATTCGACCTTACCGTCAGAGATAGCCTCAAGGTGGCTGGTTTCGTTGAGCTGCGCCGCACCACCGATATGGAACGTACGCATGGTCAGCTGCGTACCAGGCTCACCGATTGACTGTGCCGCGATAACGCCGACAGCTTCACCGATGTTCACTGGTGTACCGCGAGCCAGGTCACGGCCGTAGCATGTGCCGCAAACGCCCTGCGCTGCTTCACAAACCAGCGGTGAACGGATCTTGGCCGACTGAACTTCCGCATCCTCGATCGCTTTCACCATCGGTTCGTCGAGCAGCGTGCCGGCCTTGGCGATCACTTCGCCAGTTGCGGCATTGACCGCGTCTTCGGCCAGCGTACGGCCCAGGATACGTTCACCCAGTGATGCGATAACCGAACCGCCCTGAACGATCGCGCGCATTTCCAGCGCGTTCTCAGTCTTGCAGTCTTCTTCCACGATAACGCAGTCTTGTGACACGTCCACCAGACGGCGGGTCAGGTAACCTGAGTTCGCCGTCTTGAGCGCTGTATCAGCCAGGCCCTTACGCGCGCCGTGGGTCGAGTTGAAGTATTCAAGAACGGTCAGACCTTCCTTGAAGTTCGAGATGATCGGCGTTTCGATGATCTCGCCAGATGGTTTGGCCATAAGGCCGCGCATACCGGCAAGCTGCTTCATCTGCGCTGGCGAACCACGCGCACCAGAGTGGCTCATCATATAGATCGAGTTGATCTGCGCTTCCTTGCCATCGTCACCGATTGGCTGCGCTTTAATCTTCGCCATCATCGCATCGGCCACCTGGTCACCGCAACGGCTCCAGGCGTCGATCACCTTGTTGTACTTCTCTTGCTGAGTGATCAGACCATCCTGATACTGCTGCTCATAGTCAGCAACCAGGGACTTGGTCTGGTCAACCAGATCATCTTTCTCATGCGGGATGATCATGTCATCCTTGCCGAAAGAGATGCCGGCCTTGAACGCGTGACGGAAGCCCAGCACCATGATCGCGTCAGCGAACAGCACGGTGTCCTTCTGGCCCGTGTGGCGGTACACTTCGTCGATCACGTCACCGATATCTTTCTTCGTCAGAAGGCGGTTGATGATGTCGAATGGAACCTTGTGGTTCTTCGGCAGACATTCACCGATCAGCATGCGGCCCGGCGTCGTGATAAAGCGCTTCATCGAGACATTGCCGTTTTCATCGGCTTGCGGGACGCGAGCGATGATCTTGCTGTGCAGGGTAACCGACTTGACCTCCAGCGCCTGATGCACTTCAGCCATGTCAGAGAAGCGTGGCAGCTTCTCGATCTTGGTGCCGTCCTTCTCTTCGATGAATTCAGGCGTCTTCTCCTGACGTTCCATCGAGAGATAGTAGAGACCCAGAACCATGTCCTGCGAAGGCACGATGATCGGCTTGCCGTTGGCTGGCGACAGGATGTTGTTGGTAGACATCATCAAGACGCGCGCTTCCAGCTGAGCTTCCAGGCTCAGCGGAACGTGCACAGCCATCTGGTCACCGTCAAAGTCAGCGTTAAATGCGGCGCAAACCAGCGGGTGAAGCTGGATCGCCTTACCTTCGATCAGCACAGGCTCGAACGCCTGGATGCCCAAACGGTGAAGCGTAGGCGCGCGGTTCAGCAGAACCGGGTGCTCACGGATCACTTCATCCAGGATGTCCCAGACTTCCTTGCGCTCTTTCTCGACCCACTTCTTCGCTTGCTTCAGGGTCATCGACAGACCCTTCGCATCGAGACGTGCGTAGATGAACGGCTTGAACAGCTCCAAAGCCATTTTCTTTGGCAGACCGCACTGGTGCAGTTTCAGTTCCGGACCGGTCACGATGACCGAACGGCCTGAATAGTCGACGCGCTTACCGAGCAGGTTCTGACGGAAGCGGCCCTGCTTGCCCTTGAGCATGTCGGACAGCGACTTCAGCGGGCGCTTGTTCGCGCCGGTGATTACGCGGCCACGGCGACCATTGTCGAACAATGCGTCGACCGATTCCTGAAGCATGCGCTTCTCGTTGCGGACGATGATGTCCGGCGCACGCAGTTCAATCAGGCGCTTCAGTCGGTTGTTACGGTTGATCACGCGGCGATAGAGATCGTTGAGATCGGACGTCGCGAAACGGCCACCATCCAGCGGCACCAGCGGGCGCAGCTCAGGCGGAATAACCGGGATCACTTCAAGGATCATCCATTCCGGGCGGTTGCCCGAATCGATGAAGCTTTCGACAACCTTCAGCCGCTTGATGATCTTCTTCGGCTTCAGCGTAGACTTGGTCGTTGCAAGCTCTTCCAACAGGTCATCGCGTTCTTGCTCAAGATCAAGATCCATCAGCATGGCCTTGACCGCTTCCGCACCGATGCCGGCGCTGAATGCGTCTTCGCCATACTCGTCCTGCGCTTCGAGCAGTTCGTCTTCGGTCAGCAGCTGGAATTTCTCCAGCGGCGTGAGGCCCGGCTCGATCACGACATAATGTTCGAAATAGAGCACACGCTCGAGCTGCTTGAGCTGCATGTCGAGCAGCAGGCCGATGCGCGAAGGCAGCGACTTCAGGAACCAGATGTGCGCAACCGGCGCAGCCAGTTCGATGTGGCCCATGCGCTCACGACGCACCTTGGTCACAGTCACTTCAACGCCGCACTTCTCGCAGACGACGCCTTTGTACTTCATGCGCTTGTACTTGCCGCAAAGGCATTCGTAGTCCTTTACCGGGCCAAAGATACGCGCACAGAACAGGCCGTCACGTTCTGGCTTGAACGTACGGTAGTTGATGGTTTCCGGCTTCTTGATCTCGCCGAAAGACCAGCTGCGGATACGCTCTGGCGAAGCGATGCCGATCTGGATCTGGTCGAATGTTTCCGGCTTTGCCAGTTGATTGGTGAATTTGCTCAGTTCGTTCATTTTTCACATTCCCTTACGGGTGGATTCTTCGGGGCGGTTGAAGGGAGAGGCCAGAAGCCTCGCCCCCTTATTCCGCCGCCTCCGGCCATTCGTCCTCGTCTTCGCCATCGCTCAGCGACTTCAGTTCGACATTGAGGCCAAGGCTGCGCATTTCCTTCACGAGAACGTTGAAGCTCTCTGGAATGCCCGCTTCGAAGGTATCGTCACCCTTGACGATCGCCTCGTAAACCTTCGAACGGCCAACCACGTCGTCAGACTTGACAGTGAGCATTTCCTGCAGGGTGTAAGCAGCGCCATATGCCTGCAGTGCCCAGACTTCCATCTCACCAAAGCGCTGGCCACCGAACTGCGCCTTACCACCCAGCGGCTGCTGCGTGACGAGCGAGTACGGACCGATCGAACGTGCGTGGATCTTGTCATCAACCAGGTGGTGCAGCTTGAGCATGTAGATGATGCCCACTGTCACCTTACGGTCAAATGCGTCACCTGTGCGGCCATCATGGAGAACCGACTGGCCAGAGCTGTGAATGCCGGCTTTCTCAAGCTCGGTCGTCACATCGCCTTCACGCGCGCCGTCAAACACCGGTGTGCCCATCGGGACACCCGCAGTCAGATTGCCGGCAAGCTCGACGATTTCCTCGGTGCTGCGGGCATCGATTTCATCGTGATACTGCTTACCATAGACATTCTTCAGACGGTCAATGACCGCTGTAGGCGGCTTGGCTTTCTTATAGTCTTCCGCCGCGTTCGGGTTGTCCAGCTTCCACTGTTCAAGATCTTCAGCGATCTGCATGCCCAGCCCGCGCGCTGCGAAGCCAAGGTGCGTTTCAAAGATCTGACCTACGTTCATACGCGAAGGCACGCCCAGCGGGTTAAGCACGATGTCGACCGGAGTACCATCCTCAAGGAACGGCATGTCTTCGATCGGCAGAATGCGCGAAATCACACCCTTGTTACCATGACGCCCGGCCATCTTGTCGCCCGGCTGCAGCTTGCGCTTCACAGCCACGAAGACCTTGACCATCTTGAGAACACCTGGTGCCAGCTCGTCACCGCGCTCCAGCTTTTCCTTACGGTCTTCGAATTTGGCATCGATCACAGCGACGGCTTCGTCGTACTGGCTCTTCACCGCTTCGATTTGCGTCTGGCGCTTGTCATTCGCAACAGCGAACTTGAACCACTCGAAACGTTCAACACCTTCCAGCATCTCTTCGGTGATCTTCTCGCCCTTCTTCACAGCCTTCGGTGCTGCAGAAGCGGTTTGACCGATCAGCATGTCCTTCAGGCGGTTGTAGGTTGCACGGTTCAGGATCGCGCGCTCGTCCTGGCTGTCCTTGCGCAGGCGCTCGATCTCTTCATGCTGGATCGCCCGTGTACGGTCATCGATCTCGATACCGTGACGGTTGAACACACGCACTTCAACGATCGTGCCCGCAACACCCGGCGGCAGACGCAGCGACGTATCGCGAACATCCGAAGCTTTCTCTCCGAAGATAGCGCGCAGAAGCTTTTCTTCCGGCGTCATCGGGCTTTCGCCCTTCGGAGTAATCTTGCCGACCAGAATATCGCCCGGATGCACTTGCGCACCGATATATACGATACCTGCTTCGTCCAGATTGCGGAGAGCTTCTTCACCGACGTTCGGAATATCGCGTGTGATGTCTTCCGGACCAAGTTTGGTGTCACGTGCCATCACTTCGAATTCATCGATATGGATCGAAGTGAACACATCGTCTTTCACGATGCGCTCGCTGATCAGGATCGAGTCTTCGTAGTTGTATCCGTTCCACGGCATGAAGGCGACCAGGCTGTTCTTGCCCAGTGCCAGTTCGCCCAGATCGGTCGACGGACCGTCAGCGATGATGTCACCTTGCTCGATCACGTCGCCCACCTTCACCAGCGGACGCTGGTTGATGCAGGTGTTCTGGTTCGAACGCTGGAACTTCTGAAGCGAATAGATGTCCACGCCTGACTGGCCTGGCTCTACATCGCCGATCGCGCGGATCACGATACGGGTCGCATCAACCTGGTCAACGACACCGCCGCGGCTGGCAGTGATCGCAGCGCCCGAATCCCGCGCCACGGTCTCTTCCATGCCGGTGCCAACCCAAGGCGCTTCCGCCTTGACCAGCGGCACAGCCTGACGTTGCATGTTTGATCCCATCAAGGCGCGGTTCGCGTCATCGTTCTCTAGGAACGGGATCAGCGAGGCTGCAACCGAAACGAGCTGCTTGGGCGAAACGTCCATCAACGTGATCTGCTCACGCGGCGCCATGAAGTAATCGCCATTCTGACGTGCAGAGACGAATTCTTCCGCAAAGCTGCCGTCTTCGTTGAGCTCGGCCGAAGCCTGCGCAACAGTGTGACGCTGCTCTTCCATCGCGGACAGATAGATCACTTCGCTGGTGACCTTGCCATCAGCAACAGTCCGGTATGGCGTTTCGATAAAGCCGTATTTGTTCACGCGGCTGAAGGATGCCAGCGAGTTGATCAGACCGATGTTCGGGCCTTCAGGCGTTTCAATCGGGCAGATACGACCATAGTGGGTCGGGTGAACGTCGCGGACTTCAAATCCTGCGCGTTCGCGTGTCAGACCGCCCGGGCCAAGCGCCGATACGCGGCGCTTGTGGGTGACTTCGGACAGCGGGTTGGTCTGGTCCATGAACTGCGAGAGCTGCGAAGACCCGAAGAATTCACGCACAGCGGCCACAGCCGGCTTCGCGTTGATCAGATCATTGGGCATCACTGTCGACACATCGACGCTGCTCATACGTTCCTTGACCGCGCGCTCCATGCGCAACAGGCCGACGCGGTACTGGTTTTCCAGCAGCTCACCCACAGAGCGAACACGGCGGTTGCCAAGGTTATCGATGTCATCGATATCGCCCTTGCCGTCTTTCAGGCCGACCAGTTCCTTAACCACAGCAAGAATGTCTTCCTTGCGCAGCGTGGTGACTGTGTCTTCTGCATCGAGATCCAAACGCATGTTGAGCTTTACACGGCCAACCGCAGAAAGGTCGTAGCGCTCGCTGTCGAAGAACAGGCCTTCGAACAGGGCTTCAGCGGTTTCGAGTGTAGGCGGTTCGCCCGGACGCATAACCTTGTAGATGGCCTCAAGGCCTTCTTCACGGTTTTCAGCCTTGTCGACTTTCAGCGTGTTGCGGATCCACGGACCGGTATTGATCTCGTCAATGTCCAACAGATTGATCTGGTCGATGCCAGCGTTATCGAGCGCTTCGACATGCTCCAGCGTGAGTTCATCACCCGCTTCGACATAGATGCGGCCGGTCTTCTCATCGATCATGTCGACCGATGCATAACGGCTTACGATCTCTTCGGTTGGAAGCAGCAGCTCTTTCAAGCCGTCTTTTTCCGCCTTGTTCGCTGCGCGCGGGCTGATCTTATGGCCGGCCGGGAAGATTTCTTCGCCGGTCTTGGCGTCGACCAGAGCAAACGCGGGCTTTTGACCGCGCCATTGCTCCGCTACGAACGGGATAGTCCAGCCTTCGCCCTTCTTGCCAGAGGCACGCTTCCACGTGACCTTGTCATAGAAGTGGTCGAGGATTTCTTCGCTATCCATGCCAAGCGCGTAGAGCAGCGCCGTTACAGGCAGCTTGCGCTTGCGGTCGATGCGGACGTTCACGATGTCCTTGGCGTCGAATTCAAAATCCAGCCAGCTGCCGCGATATGGAATAACGCGCGCTGCAAACAGAAGCTTGCCCGAGCTGTGAGTTTTGCCGCGGTCATGGTCAAACAGCACACCTGGCGAACGGTGCATCTGCGACACGATAACACGTTCTGTGCCATTGATGATGAATGTGCCGTTCCCGGTCATGAGCGGCATATCGCCCATGTAAACATCCTGTTCCTTGATATCGAGGACGGAGCGGGTTTCGGTTTCCTGGTCGACTTCGAACACGATCAGGCGCAGCGTCACCTTCATCGGCGCAGCATAGGTAATTCCGCGCTGCTTGCACTCTGTGGTGTCGTGCTTTGGCTCTTCCAACACGTAGTGAACGAAATCGAGCTCGGCCGTGCCGGCAAAATCACGGATCGGGAAAACGCTGCGCAGCGTCTTTTCCAGACCGGAAACATAGTCGATTTCCTTGTTCGAACGAAGGAACTGTTCGTAGCTTTCGCGCTGAACCTCGATCAGGTTCGGCATATCGACTACTTCATGGATGTCGCCGAAAATCTTACGGATACGCTTCTTTGCTGTACCCGACGCCTTTGGGGCCTTTGCCTTAGTCGCCATGGAGAGGTGTGCCTCTTGATTTATGCATCAGCCAGGTGCTGGCTAACTATTCGTGAACTCAAACGGTCACGCGAAATTTGACTCCGGGTCACGACACAAGAAAAGGCCGCAGCGAAAGGCACGCCTTCTCCGGCGCGCTGCTGCAGCACAATCGTTCGTCGCGAATATGGAACCCATCGCTTCCATCCTTAAGACCGAATCCCGCGCATGAAACGGACTTGCTCGAAGCTGATGTCAAATGGCTACATAGGAATGGAGTGCACGCCTGTCAAATGGCTATATTGCGGCGGTAATTATCAGGCGCATCCGGAACCCTGATTTCGGGTCAATTTACCACCAGTCTTAGCTTTGATTCGACCGCCATCTGGGATTGCCGGGCTGATCAGCAAGCGGCAATCCAGCGCACGTCCCTCGCGATCAAACCGGCGGCGAATGACCAGCGATGGCTCACAAAAGGGCAGTAACCGGTGCACTTCAGGCTGGCCATGCTCAACCCGGCAATACCAGGCAAGGTCGGCAATCTGATCCGGGCCAGACATGTCCCAGGCCCGGTAGGAACCGGCTTGATGGACAGGCGCGGTTTGATGATGCGGCATAGGCAGGTGCTAAACGACAAATGACGCAAGTACGAGATGCCATTCGTTGACCCGCCAATCCAGCCCGATGGGGGCATTTGGCTTGACTCTGAACCCAATCCCGCTAATTGAGCTATCCGACTGCTTTCGAGCGGTCATCCGTCCGAGACAGTTGGTGAAGGCAATCGGGCCTTCTTAATTTCCAGCCTAGACGGGGAAACGAGATTTCTCGCGATGCAATGTGCATTGCTTTCGCCTGTTTCGCAGGCACTCCTTCCCCATCAACGGACTCGCTTCGGGGCATGAGCCTCGGGGCTAATTTGAGCCGGTCGCCGGAGCATTCGTGCAACGGCGATCATAGTGAAGGAGTATGGCATGGATCGTTCGCAAAAAGCCGACGCGGTCGCTCAGCTTAACTCGGTCTTCAACGAGGTTGGCGTGGTGGTTGTCACCCGCAATCTTGGCCTGTCGGTGGATCAGTCCACTGAACTGCGCGGGAAGATGCGTGAAGCTGGTGCGTCCTTTAAGGTTGCGAAGAACCGTCTCGCCAAGCTCGCCCTGAAAGACACCGATTACGCCGGTCTCGATGAGTTTCTCACCGGACCGACTGCACTGGCCTGGTCAACTGATCCGGTCGCAGCCGCCAAGGCTGTTGTCGATTTCGCAAAGTCGAACGACAAGCTGGAAATCGTTGGTGGATCGATGGGCACGCAGGTTCTCGACGAAGCAGGTGTCAGGGCGCTCGCCTCGATGCCAAGCCTCGACGAACTGCGCGGCAAACTTGTTGGCCTCGTCAACGCACCTGCAACCAAGGTTGCTCAGGTCGTTAACGCACCGGCTGCCAAGCTTGCTCGTGTCTTCGGTGCCTACGGCGCCAAGGACGCTGCTTAAGAGACGCTTTCGCAAACGCGATTTTGAACCACGTTTTGGGGGTGTGACCTGGATAGGCCGCCCCGCACAATTGGAGTAAGACATCATGGCTGATATTGCCAAGCTTGTTGAAGAACTTTCGAAGCTGACTGTCCTTGAGGCAGCAGAACTCGCAACTGCACTTGAAGAAGCATGGGGCGTTAGCGCCGCTGCTGCTGTCGCTGTTGCTGCACCTGCTGGCGGCGGCGATGCCGGCGCTGCTGCTGAAGAAAAAGACGAATTCGACGTCATTCTCACCGGCGACGGTGGCAAGAAGATCCAGGTCATCAAAGAAGTCCGCGCCATCACCGGCTTGGGCCTCACCGAAGCCAAGGGTCTCGTTGAGGGCGCTCCTAAGCCTCTCAAAGAAGGCGTCAACAAGGCTGAAGCCGAAGAAATCAAAGGCAAGATCGAAGCAGCTGGCGGTACTGTCGAACTCAAGTAATTGAGTTTGCAGGACTGCTTGGGCTCGCTCAAGCAATCTTGATCTTAAGTTTTGTGGGTGTCTTGAAGCGCCCGCAGATGGAGGGGCGGTACCGCAAGGTGCCGCCCTTTTTCTCGGTGTCTCTTAGCGACCCAGATGACGACACTCGGTTTAGTGCGACTATCCCTGCATTCTTACAGGGCCGCCGTTTTCCAGCCACTGCGCATAATCTGCAGGAAGCTTGCGCATTGCCGCTTCGTATAGAGCTAGATCTTCTTCATCCAGCACGCCTTGCCAGCGCCCGTTGTTGCCTTTGTGAATGAACGTGTCTGCCCCGCCCTTAAAAGCAAAGCAGATGTTCTCTCGGACCACTTTCGACGGGTCTTTCTTGACCTCAGCAAATGTGCAGCGCTTCACGACATCCGCCCACAATTCATCGGGCACCTCGATATTAAGGAAATCGGCGATATCCCGCATCTGGCCGTCCAGATCGCTTAGAAGATCGTTGAAATGGACGAGCTTGATGTTGGGCAAGTGCCAGAAATTCCAGAAGGTTTGCGCATAACTGAGATGCGACCAATAGGGGTAACCGCCAATTTCCCAATCAAACCAGCTTTGCGTGATCCAATCCCGCCAGATCTGCTTCGTCTGACCGGTGAACCTGGGAAACTCGTCTCCGACGCGGCCCGGCAGACCGTTTGCAGCGGCAGAGAACTCTTAAGTATGGCTTCCCCAATGGTTGAGCAGGGACATGAATACATCGCGGGGATCGCGGCTCACGCACAGGTACTTCGCTTCGGGGAAATACGGAAGCCCGTCTAGCGGAGTGTGTGTCTTGATATAGCGGCGGTGTTCTTGCGCTTCGAGTTGACCGAACACCATTTCCAGAGGAATAGGCCGGAAATCAAGCCAAGGGGAGATGAACGAAGCGGGCCCGGGCAAATCACCGTCCGGAAAAAGGAGGTTGCCGACAATTGTCTGCATCAAGGTCGTTCCGGCCTTATACGACGTTGCGACCACGATATCGTCATCACGCGGAGTGAACCAATTCCACCGCGTCGAATCCAGATAATGATTTTAATAGATGCGTGAACGTGTCGGCAGGCTCGTCATCAAACGGATTCCTCTCAGAGCGCGACCCTTGTGAGTGGCAGGCTAGTGCGCCTTCGCATTCTAGGCAAATTGAAAGCGCCATCGAACCAAATGATCTTCCGCTAGTTCGATTTCGATCTGCCTGCGGACTTCCTGATCTTTGATGGCGGTGTAACCGCTATGCCGCAGCACGCGCGCTAAGTTTCGCCGGCTGCTACAACAAGCTTTGACAGACGCGCCCACGCATATATCCGATCCGGCTTCATGCGTGAGACAGAGCATCTTGATACGCCCTCATGGCGCAAGGAAACCGGCGAGACGTTCAAGCTCGCATGGCCGCTGGTGCTCGCCAATCTTATGCAAATGGGCATCTACATGGTGGATGTCATTTTTATCGCGCGGCTAGGTGAAGCACCGCTTGCGGCATCTGGCCTTGTTGCGGGCTTATTCGGGCTGATCGTATGGTCCTTGGCGTCGCTTTCAGGTGCGGTTGCACCACTGATTGCCGAAGCTATTGGCGCGAAAGACCGTTCGCTAGGACCAGTACGCCGCGCCACTCGCATGGCCCTTTGGGTAGCGCTCGTCACAGGGATATTAGGCATGGGCCTTGCGTCGCTGCTTGGCCCCGTCATGCGCGTAACCGGCCAAGACCCAAGTATCATCGCGCTCGCGCTTGAGTACAACTCCTTGGTCGTATTCTCGCTTATGCCGATGCTGCTCGCGTCAGTCTTGCGCAACTATGTATCGGCGCTCGGCTGGCCTGTGTTTGCAACGGCGATCACTGCGCTTGGTATTCCTGTGAACGCCATAGCCAACTACGCCTTCATTTTCGGCAACCTCGGTGCACCAGAGATGGGGCTGACCGGTGCGGCGGTCGCTACGATCATCACGACCTTGATTACCCTGGGTGCGTACATCTTGGTGATCCTCATCTTCCCTAAGCTGGCGCGCTATCGCATCTTCCACCGCTTCTGGCGCCCCGACTGGAAACGTTTCTGGCGGATCGTGCGCATCGGCACACCGATTGCGTTGACCGTTGCGGCGGAAGCAGGCGTTTTCAGTGCCGCCGCATTCTTGATGGGCCGAATTGGTGCGGCCGAGCTGGCCGGTCATATCGTCGCGCTCAATATCGCCGCACTGGCATTCCAGGTTCCGTTCGGCGTGGGACAGGCCGCAACCATTCGGGTGGGATATGCCTATGGCGCAAGAGACAAGGACGGGATCAAGCTGGCTGGCTGGGTCGCGTTGACAATCGGAACCGGCTTTATGGCGTTCACCGCTTTGGCAATGGTTTTCATTCCCGAGCCGCTGCTGCGCATCTATGTCGACATAGATGACCCCAAGAATGCAGCGCTGGTCGGGTTTGCGCTGCAGTATTTGGTGCTCGCAGCAGCTTTCCAATTGGTCGATGGCCTGCAAGCGGTTGCTGCTGGAGCATTGCGAGGCCTGCAGGACACTCGCGTGCCGATGTGGATTGCAATATTCAGCTATTGGGTGCCTGGATTTGGCCTTGCCTTCGTGCTTGGTTCCTTCACAAATCTTGCCGGTGTTGGCCTATGGATCGGGCTGGCAACGGGCCTAGCGTTCGCAGCGGTCCTGCTTACCTGGCGCTGGATGTTGCGCGAACGGATCAGGCTGACGCTTCGATCGGCCTGAACGACCGAAAATTCTGAAAAAATTTGTTGGGCAAGCTGTTGACTCATGCAGCTGGCGCACCCATTTACCCCCTCGCTGGCACTCTCACAAGGAGAGTGCCAATTCGTGATTATCAACCCAAGCAAGAAAGGTCATTACCATGGCATTTCGTCCGCTGCACGACCGTGTATTGGTCCGTCGCATCGAAGCCGACCAGAAAACCGCTGGCGGCATCATTATCCCAGACAGCGCTCAGGAAAAGCCAAGCGAAGGCGAAATCGTCTCCGTTGGCGAAGGCACCCGTGACGATTCAGGTAACCGTGTTGCACTGGACGTCAAAGCTGGCGACCGCATCCTGTTCGGCAAATGGTCCGGCACCGAAGTCAAACTCGACGGTGAAGACCTGCTGATCATGAAGGAAAGCGACATTATGGGGATCATCGGCTGATCAGCCGGACACCCACACGCTTTTCCCTCTTTCATTTGAATACCAGGAGAAACAACTATGGCTGCTAAGGACGTAAAGTTCGGCCGTGATGCCCGCGAAGGCATCCTCAAGGGCGTAGATACGCTCGCAAACGCTGTGAAAGTCACGCTTGGCCCGAAAGGTCGCAACGTCGTGATCGACAAGAGCTTTGGTGCACCGCGCATCACAAAGGACGGTGTGACTGTCGCCAAGGAAATCGAACTCAAAGACAAGTTCGAGAACATGGGCGCTCAGATGCTCAAGGAAGTTGCGTCGAAGACGAACGATCTTGCTGGTGACGGCACAACGACTGCAACGGTTCTGGGCCAGGCAATCATTCGCGAAGGCATGACAGCCGTCGCCGCGGGTATGAACCCGATGGATCTGAAGCGCGGCATCGACCTCGCAGTCGAGAAAGTGGTCGCAGACCTCGTCGGCCGTTCAAAGGATGTCGCTGGCTCATCTGAAATCGCTCAAGTCGGCATTATCTCTGCCAATGGCGACCGCGAAGTTGGCGAGAAAATCGCTGAAGCGATGGAAAAGGTCGGCAAAGAAGGCGTCATCACCGTTGAAGAAGCCAAGGGCCTCGAGTTTGAACTCGATGTTGTTGAAGGCATGCAGTTCGACCGCGGCTACCTCAGCCCGTACTTCATCACTAACCCGGACAAAATGACGGTTGAACTCGACAACCCATACATCCTGATCCACGAGAAGAAGCTTTCGAACTTGCAGGCGATGCTTCCGATCCTCGAAGCGGCTGTCCAGTCTGGCCGTCCGCTGCTGATTATCGCAGAAGACATCGAGGGCGAAGCGCTGGCGACACTCGTTGTCAACAAGCTGCGCGGTGGCCTGAAAGTGGCTGCGGTCAAGGCACCGGGCTTCGGTGATCGCCGCAAGGCGATGCTGCAGGACATTTCGATCCTCACCAAGGGCGAAATGGTCAGCGAAGACCTCGGCATCAAGCTCGAGAACGTCACGCTCGGCATGCTGGGTGAAGCCAAGCGCGTCACTATCGACAAGGACAACACCACGATTGTTGACGGTGCCGGCAGCGAAGCTGACATCAAGTCTCGCGTCGAACAAATTCGTGCGCAGATCGAAACCACCACAAGCGATTACGACAAAGAGAAGCTGCAAGAGCGTCTTGCAAAGCTTGCTGGCGGCGTAGCTGTGATCAAGGTTGGCGGCGCTTCGGAAGTCGAAGTTAAGGAGCGTAAGGACCGCGTTGATGACGCGCTGCACGCTACCCGTGCTGCGGTTGAAGAAGGCATCGTCCCTGGCGGCGGTACAGCTCTGCTTTACGCAACCAAGGCTCTTGCTGGGCTGAAGGGCGCGAATGATGACCAGACCCGCGGTATAGACATTGTGCGCAAGGCTATCCTCGCTCCGGTTCGCCAGATCGCTCAGAATGCTGGCCATGATGGCGCAGTGATCTCTGGCAATCTGCTGCGCGAAGATGACGAAAAGCAGGGCTTTAACGCAGCGACAGACACCTATGAAAACCTGGTGGAAGCTGGCGTGATTGACCCTACCAAGGTTGTCCGCACAGCGCTGCAGGACGCGGCATCGGTTGCTGGCCTGTTGATCACCACCGAAGCGGCGATCACTGACGCTCCGGAAGACAAGGCTGGCGGCGGCATGCCCGATATGGGCGGCATGGGCGGCATGGGCGGAATGGGCGGAATGGGCGGCTTCTAAGCCAACCCACACGCTTCAAAAGCTGAAAAAGAAGAGCCCCGTGGGACTTTCGTCCCGCGGGGTTTTTCGTTGGTCGAAACGCCCGATTTGAAGGCGACCAATTTCAGCGCGGGTGTGCGGCATCAGGATCAACTGGGGTAGATGTTAGGGCGAACGCAGCTTGATGAACTGGCTCACGGTGCCGCGGCTGCCGAATGGCTCAATCAGAAAGCCATCGGCGGGCAGATTGAAGAGGTGCTGGTAATTGCTGACCCAAAGACCCTTGGTGAAATGCGCCAGCATTATCATACAGAGCTTCGCAGCAAACTTGCCGGCGAAATCGACAAGACATTGACTGGTCTGCCGATCGATAAGATCGAAGCCGCAATCGACGCAGCCTGACCTGTCAGCGGGCAAGAAAAAGGGCCGGAAAGCCCCGGCCCTTCTCAAACCAGTCATTGAACAAACAGATCAACCGCCCTTACGGCTAGCCTCGACCATTTCGAGCACCTCGTCAGACCAGGTTACCTGCGTCTGCGTTTGCGGATTGAACACATCACCCGGATATTGTGCGGCTTCGGCTGCAGCAATTTCCTCTGCCGTCAGGAATTCACTCGGCTCAAGCGCAAAGACGTCAAGTCCGCGAGTAATCTCGGTCGCATAGATACGGCCATTGTACCAATAGGCCGACCAATAGCCCCCCGTTATCAACTGGTCGTTGTCGATTGGTCCACGATCAAAAAAGGCGATCTCTTTCGGGTTCTTTGCGTCCGTGAAATCAATCACTGAAATGCCGCCCTGATACCAAGCCTGAACGAAGATATCGCGCCCAGGCACCGGGATAATCGAGCCGTTATGAGCGACGCAGTTTTCCTTGCTGCTTTGTGGTGCAGGCAGCTTGTAATTGCTGCGGAACTCTAGCTTGCCATTTACCACTTCATAGATTGCGTTGGCGCCCCAGTTCATCGGGTCACCAGCCTGGCAGCGCGGGCGGCCACCGCCACCCCATTCATCCGTGAACAGCACCTTGGTACCATCATTGTTGAATGTGGCCGAGTGCCAATAGGCGAAGCCAGTGTCAGTGACATCGTCGAAACGCTGCGGATTGTATGGATCGGATATATCCATGATGATCCCATTGCCTGAACACGCACCAGCCGCGAGGTTCAACGACGGGAAAACAGTGATGTCATGGCACTGGTTCGTATCACTGGTTTCCTGCGTTCCATCGCCATGGTCACCGCCACGCCACAGGCCCGCAATATTACCACCCTTTGCAAATACGCGAGGGCTTGACGTGATGCGAGCAGCAGACGGATCAGCGAGCGGGATCTCGATCACGTCAATGCTGAACAGCGCAGTTTCATCGCCAGCACTGTTGAAGCAACCCTCCAGCTCTTCATCGTCGCGAACATAAGAGGTGCCCGAGTTATAGAGCACTATGCGTTCATCATTGGCATCGACAATCGAGTGCGTGTGCGAGCCGCGGCAGGTCTGCACCTGCCCGACTTGCACAGGATTGCGAATATCGGAAATGTCGAAAACGCGAACACCACGGAAGCGTTCTTCATTGACATCGCCCTGAACCCCTTCGAGCCCGCAATCGAGCCGTGCGCGGCTGTCCTGGACACTCATCACGAGAATGTCGCCGACGATGGAAACGTCACCTTGTCCGCCCGGGCACACAATCGAACTGACCAGCGTTGGAACGCCATCTTCGCCCAATTCATAAGCGTTGAAGCCGTGATAATTGCCCGCGACCATCATATTACCGGAAAACGCGATATCGGTGTTTGCAAAATCCAGTGGCGAAGAACGACTACTGAAGCGGGGTTCCGCCTCTTCACCATCGTCCGCACTGTCTTGGTTTGCATCCTCTTCATCATCATCTTCGATGCGCGGCTGAAGACCAGCCGGATTTGCAGGATCAAAGAATCCAGCTGGCTTCGGCATTGCAGTGACCAAGCGCAGATTGCTGATCGCTTCACCTGCGTCACGGAAACCTGCAGCCAGCGTGGCACGCGGATCATCTGACAGCCCGGCAAGCAATTCGTTCATCCGTTCGACTTCAGTCTTCTGATCGCCCGCAACATCGTTTGTGAACTCAAACATCACAGGCTCATAAGCAGCACCTGGCTGGCTGTGCAGATCATCGACCATATCAATTGCTCCAGCATGATGACGGATCATGAGTTGCAAAAACAGGCGGTCAAAAGCCGTGCCGCTAGACGCGGCGAGCTCTGCCATTTGAGCCGGCGTTGCCATGCCCATCATCTCGTGGTGCCCATGATGCATTGAATGATCGCCACCATGATGCGCCATCTGCATAGCCACAGGCTCGCCGCGGTCGGTAAGCCAGCCGGCCATGAAATCAATCTCGTCCTTCTGGCTCGCATTGATCCGGCCGGCGAGCGCGACGATATCTTCATTATTGGTACGGCCATCAACCAGCGCGGCCATCTCAACAGCTTGCTGGTGGTGGACGATCATGCCCTGCATGAAATCGACATCGGCAGGCGTATAGGTCGCACCGGCAAGCTGGCTTGCCTGTTCGACTGTCAGAACGGTGTTCCGTTCACCGGGCGCACCCGGCTTCACGATTGGAACACCTTGCGCAAATGCAGCGGTGGAACTGCTTACCATCAGCGCGGCAACAGCAGCCTTCATACCTGCCGATGACAGGCTGACGCGATCAATATTCATGCAAAACCCCAATTCTCTCAAATATCAAGCATGCCGCCACAGCATGCCCGCACTCAAAGCCAGAATATGGCCAACCCCGCAAACCCGCTAGACCCCGGCCCTGCGCAAATGCGCCAATATCTATGCAAACGATTGGCGTCACTCTGCAAACGACATGCATAGCCCAGTGGTTCCTTACATTTTGCAGGAATCCGGTCGCATCTCCGGAACATCCGGTCGCCCCGAATTGCTTCAATGCTTGCCTAGGCGAATCCCGGTCTGTTAATCTCCCAACAACACAAAACAGGATAGTTCACCGAGTATGGAACAGTTTTTGGGAAAATCGCTGATCGCCGCCTTGGGCGCAATTGCGTTTGTCGCAAGCCCAGTTCTGGCGCAGTCAAACGACCTCGAAGCCGCTTTCGACAGTACCTTTGGCACAGAGGTCAGGGCACCAGAGAGCTTCGAAGCCGTCTACGAGACATCTTTCGAGCGGCGGATCGCGCAACTGGCAGACGGCAGCCGCGGCCGCATCGGTGTTGCTGCCATAAATCTTAACACTGGTGAAGAGATTGCGGTACTTGGCGATCAGTTGTTCCCGCTGGCTTCGACCAGTAAAATTGCCGTGGCTGCTGCCTATCTGGAGCTGGTTGAACAAGGCCGGTATTCGCTGACAAGCGAGTTTCCACTGTTGATCCCGGTCCGTTCAGCGAAGTTTTCTTCGCGAGCCGCACCGGTTCGCGAAGGCAATTATATGCCGGCCAGTGAGCTGATCGAGATCATGATATCTCGATCGAGCAATCCCGCGACTGACGCGCTCCTGCGTGTGGTTGGCGGACCCGCAGCCGTGAACGACTGGATGCGTCGCCAAGGCATAAAAGAATTCAGTATTAATCGAGATATCGCAACTCTAGTGCGCGATGATGGAGAGTACGATCCATCCGCACACATCGACACACGCGATGCCGCCACGCCCAAGGCCATGGTAGAGCTTTTACAAGGCCTCTATCAGGGTAAGTTCCTGTCCGCCCAAAGCCGGCAAGTGATCCTTGACGCTATGGCAAAAACCCGCACGGGAACGCGCCGGATTCCGGCCGAAATGCCGGACTATGTCCAAGTGATGCACAAGACCGGTTCGCTCAACAACACGTCCAGCGATATCGGAATTCTTGAAGGCCCGAACGGACATGCGATTGCTGTTGCGATTTATGTGACCGGTCAAGGCGCGCGGGGCGCTCGCGAAGCCCGGATCGCTTCGATTGCGCGTGCACTTTATGATGGCTTCGCAGAGAAAGCCGGCGTGGCGAGCCCTCGGGTCTGGACCAGTACGGCCCGTCCCGGCGGCTGATTCCTCTTACCTATTTCGCGGTGCTTAAGCCGCAGCATAGAAAAAGGGCGGCACCATCGCTGGCACCGCCCCTATTTCAATCGAAAAATCGATTTGAGCTGAAATTACTCAGCAACTTCAGCAGCAGCTTCTTCAGCAGCTTCAACAGCGCCGTCTACTGCTTCTGCAGTTGCGTCAGCAGCTTCACCAGCAGCTTCGTCTGTAGCTTCAACCATTGCGTCGGTGTTTGCTTCAGCGTCTGCAGCCATTGCGTCTGCAGTTTCAGCAGCCGAATCAGCAGTTTCCGAGCAAGCAGCCAGGCCAAGAGCAGAAGCTGCAACAGCAGCAGCAAGTACGATCTTACGCATAATATAAATCCTCGATCAGCAAGTGTGTAAGGCAGATCCGATCTGGGTCTGCCAAAGCGAGCTTCTCGCATCGCTTCGACTAGCTAAATAATGGCTGGAATGTGGCAATGCAAGCGAAACCACACGTTCTCGCCTCTTTTCCGCCTTATTCTTCACCGTTGGTCGTTCACCTCATTCCCCGCGCAACGTGTGGGAAAATCGCCAGAATGACGGCTTACACGCGGGGCAAAGCGCTGCTAGCAAGCACATATGGCCGAGCATCAGCATCTTTATCTCGTCGACGGATCGTCATACATTTTTCGCGCCTATCATAGGCTTCCGCCGCTCACCGATCCCGAAGGCACACCGGTAGGCGCAGTCTATGGCTACACCACGATGCTCTGGAAGCTGGCCACTGACCTTGATGAAGCAGATGGTCCAACCCATCTTGCGGTGATTCTCGACGCTTCGGGGAAGTCTTTCCGCAACGATATTTTTCCCGAATACAAGGCCAATCGCCCCCCTCCACCGGAAGATTTGGTGCCACAATTTCCACTGATCCGCGATGCGACCCGCGCGTTTAGTCTCCCTTGCATCGAAGAGCAGGGTCTGGAAGCAGATGATCTGATTGCAACCTATGCCCGTGCCGCGCAAGCGCAGGGCTGGGACGTTACAATCGTGTCTTCAGACAAAGATCTGATGCAGCTTGTTGGCGAGAGAGAAGGTCCGAATGGGCCGGCGCGCATCGATATGCTCGATACGATGAAGAGCCAGCGGATCTACATCGAAGAAGTAGAGGCGAAGTTTGGGGTGAAACCCGAGCTGGTGGGTGATGTGCTGGCGCTGATGGGCGACAGTGTCGACAATATTCCCGGGATCTATGGAATTGGTCCCAAGACAGCAAGCAAGCTGATCGCAGAGCACGGCTCGCTAACCGCAGCGCTGGATTTTGCGCCGGAGATGAAGAAGTCAAAACTGAAAGAGCGGCTGCTGGAAAGCAGACAAGACGCGGAGATGAGCCGGGTCTTGGTCACTCTCAAGGAGGATTGCGATCTTCCGCAACCGCTCGATGAGTTCAAACTCGATGGCGTGCCTCCCGAACCATTGGCAGCGTTCTTGGAAAAGCATGGGTTCAGTTCGCTTTTGCGGCGGTTGGATTCTGGGAAGGGAAGCCCGGAGCGGCCCAACAATCTGAACCCTGCAAAACAGGAAACTGAAGGCGCCGTTGCTTCGGCACAGGGCAGCCGGCAACCGCTGCCAGAGATGCCGGCTGTGGATCGCGGCTCTTACGAGACAGTCCAGACCATGGAGCGTCTTGAGGCGTGGATCACACGCGCAACCGCCGCACGCCTCGTTGCCGTCGACACCGAGACCAGTAGCCTGGATGCAATGCGCGCAGAGCTGGTCGGCGTAAGCCTCGCGCTAGGCCCGAATAACGCATGCTACATACCGCTTGCACATGGCGGCAATGATATGTTCGCCGAAAGGCCCGAGCAGATTGATCGTGACCAGGCGGTGGCCGCTCTCAAGCCGCTGCTGGAAGACGATTCGGTCATCAAGATCGGTCAAAACATCAAATACGATATCAACGTGCTTTCGCGGTATGGCATCGATGTGGCGCCTGTTGATGACACAATGATCATCAGCTTCACGCTTGATGCCGGTCGCGGTGAAGTCGGCATGGGCGGGCACGGCATGGACGAATTGTCTGACCGTCATCTGGGCCACACTCCGCTGTCCTTCAAGGAAGTCTGCGGGACGGGAAAGAAAGCGATTCCTTTCGGGGAAGTGGATCTCGATCGCGCTACCGAATATGCCGCCGAGGACGCCGACGTAACCTGGCGTTTGCATCGTCACATGAAACCAAGGCTAGCTGATGAAAGTGGCACGCGCATCTATGAGCGGGTCGACCGCCCTCTCATTCCTGTAGTGGCCCAAATGGAGCGTCACGGCATCAAGGTAGACCGGGCACGCCTTTCCAGACTTTCAGAAGAATTCGCCAAGGAGACAGCTCGGCTCGAAGGGGAAATTCACGGCATAGCGGGACAGGAATTCACGGTCGGAAGCCCCAAGCAACTGGGTGACATTCTGTTCGACAAGCTCGGGTTCAAAGGCGGCAAGAAAGGCAAGAGCGGGCAGTATTCAACCGACCACAGCGTGCTGGAAAAACTCGCCGGCGAAGGCGCGGAAATCGCGAAGAAAGTCCTCGAATGGCGTCAGCTTGCGAAGCTGAAATCGACCTACACCGACGCTCTGCAAGAAGCGATCAATCCCGACACGGGCCGTGTGCATACCAGCTATTCGCTGGTCGGCGCGCAAACTGGCCGGCTGTCATCAACTGACCCCAATCTGCAAAACATCCCGATCCGGACGCCAATCGGGCGCCAGATCCGAGAAGCCTTTGTCCCAGATGAAGGCAACGTCTTGCTGGCCGCTGACTATAGCCAGATCGAATTGCGGTTAGCTGCGCATATGGCCGACGTCCCGACGTTGAAAGAGGCCTTCGCGCAAGGCGAAGACATTCACGCGCGAACAGCCAAAGAGATGTTCGGTGAAGTCAACCGCGATACGCGGGCGCAGGCCAAGACGATCAATTTCGCCATACTCTATGGCATTTCGCGTTGGGGGCTGGCCGGGCGGCTGGAGGTAGAGCCGGATGAGGCGCAAGCGATGATCGACACCTATTTCCAGCGGTTTCCCGGCATCCAGCGATACATTCACGAGACACTGGAGACGGTTCGCGAGCGCGGCTATTCCGAAACACTGTTCGGTCGCAAAACCTGGTTCCCAAGGATCAACTCCAAGAACGTTGCAGAACGCCAGGGCAGCGAACGCGCCGCGATCAATGCGCCGATTCAAGGGACCAGCGCGGATATCATCAAGCGTGCCATGGTCCGCATGATGCCCGCGCTGGAAGACGCCGGTCTCGGCCACGTGCGCATGCTGTTGCAAGTGCATGACGAGCTTGTGTTCGAACTGCCCGAAGGCGACGTCGCTGCGGCCTCACCCATTATCGAACGGGTCATGGCCGAAGCTGCTGGGCCTGCCGTAGAACTGGATGTGCCGCTGGGCATTGAGATCGGAACAGGCATCAGCTGGGATGCTGCACATTGACCGGCACAACTGAGCCATTTCCGGCATGTGTTGCAAAATGCCAATTCAGCACATACGCCGCTCGCAATGTTTGACCAAATCAATCCAGCTAGCTGGCGCATCGATTTGAATGCTCTGGCTTATGACATCACCGTATCCGCGCTGATTGTCGCGGTCGCGGTCGTTATTGCCTATTTGATTTACCGCGCAGCATTCCACCTTGTCAGCCGCGTAACCCGCGTTTCGGAGACAAATGTCGATGACGAGATAGTCGGCCGCATCCGTGCGCCGATCAAATGGTCCTTTATCGCCATCGCCGTCACACTCGCGGCGCAATATGATGCGTCGCTGGGATTGCTGTGGGAACCGCTGGCTCAGTTCCTTCGACCCGCTCTGCTCGGCTGGATTGCCTATAACGCAGTGAAGGGCTTCACCGCCGCCATCGAAGCGCGAATCGAGATCAGCGATGATCCTGTTGCAATGCGCAGCCGGCGGACCCGCCTAGCTGTGCTTTCGCGCGTTCTGACGTTCGGGATAATCGTCATTACCGTTGGCCTGATGCTGTTTACTATCCCATCGGTGCGAGCAATCGGCACGACAATGCTGGCTTCTGCAGGTCTCGCTGCTCTGGCCATCGGTGCAGCAGCTCAACCCGCACTCAAGTCACTGATCGCTGGCCTTCAGATCGCATTGACCGAGCCACTTAGGCTCGGCGATCTTGTCAAAGTCGACGGTGAAGTAGGGCGCGTCGAAGAGATCAGGATGAGCTTCATCACTGTCCGCACATGGGACGAGCGGGTGATCATTGTGCCCACGTCGCGCTTCCTGGACGCAAGTTTTGAAAACTGGTCGCGCGAGAACGAAAAGCTTTCCGGTCCTGTCATGCTGCACCTTGATCCAATCGCCGATGTGACGCCGATTCGCGCCGAGTTTGAGCGCTTCGTCCGGGCGCATGAGCTTTATGACGGACGCAATATGGCGCTTCTCATGACTGAGGCTTATCCCGAAAGTGTCGAGCTGCGTTTGTCAGTGAGCGCCAGCACAATAGGCGAACTTTGGCAGCTGCGTTGTGACCTTCGCGAACACATGCTCAGATGGCTGCGCGAGAACCAGCCCGATGCGCTGATCCGCCACCGGCTCGAAGTCCCCAACGGCCACCCGAAGGCGGGCGAGCCGTAAACGCAAGAGTTCTTATTCGATCCCGCTCTCTTCAGGCGAGCTGCCATGCTTCGCGACCCGGGTCGATTCAAGCATCCCCTCGTGTACAAAGCCGATCTGCTGAACTTCGTGCGCACGTTTCTTCAGCTCGCCGCTCATCTTGCGATACTCGGCTTCCATCCGCGGCGTGACGGTTGCGCGTGAGTCCTTCAGCGTTTCGTCAAAGTCGACATTCGCGACTTCCTTCACCTCACTCCCTTCGCGAAGCAATGCAGGCCAGGCAAGAAAAAAGCCCGGTCAATAATGACCGGGCTTGAAAGTCTTTGGGAGAGGATGCCTAAAAGGCACCGACTATTTGCAGTGCAGCATTGTTTTTCGCAAGTGCGAAAAGAACATCCTGTGTTGCAAAATGCGCAACAACCTTAGCGCTATCACTCCGTAGGTTTCTGAAATTTCATCATAAAGCGGTCGGTTTTGCCGCGCACACTCTCATCGAAGATGGATTTCGTCATCTCGTCATCGCTGCGGCGCAACATATCCGACTGGCCGACAAGCACAAACCCTGCCGCCTGCATTGCCGCGAGCACTGTGGCGGGATCAATCCGGTGGACCGCATCCACCACTTCCCGGGTATCCCCGGACTGTCCGACATGATCGATTACAATTACGTGCCCTCCCGGCTTCAACGCCGCAAACCAGTTGGCAAGCATCGCGCGTTCGTCGATCCGCTCCATCTGGAAGCGCTCGGATGTCCAGTAGATGTCATGAAAGGTCTGATTGGTGAAGATCATGTGGACACTATCGGGCGCCAAAACCATGGCACGATTGCGAGTTCCGATTGGCCGGATATTGCTATGCTTATCAGTTCTCGCTTCCCAGATTTCCGGGTTGTGGAATGCAGCAGGATTGAGCGCATAGACAGCGCCCCTTGGGCCTACAATTTCTGCTAGCAATGCACTGTAGTAGCCATCTCCGGCCATGAAATCGGCAATAACATCGCCTTCTTTTGGTCCTGAGAAACGCAAAACTTCAACCGGGTTGCGCCCTTCATCCAGCGCCCGATCTGCTTCGCTTCGGCTTTGGTCTGCCACTGCATCGCTTGCCGGATCGGCCAATGCTGGCGTGCCCCAAGCAATTACGACACTGGCCAATGCAGCCAGCATTGATTTTCTTCGCATTTCACTACCCCTTGGTTGCAAGCGCAGGAGTGTACCATTCAAGCGATTTCGCAATCCCGCACCGACCAAGGCGCGACGGTTTTCGATCAAGAGAGCGGATGACAGCCGGCTTTCAAGACGCTAAGCGCTGCCGCTACGTAACCCTCTTCATACGAACTCCTCCGAGTCATTGATGCAAAAGATTTTTCCCGATGCCGCGGCCGCCCTGGAAGGGCTGCTATCAGATAACATGTTGATCGCCGCCGGAGGCTTTGGCCTTTGTGGAATTCCAGAGCGGTTTCTTGACGCGATCCGTGACAGTGGCGTCTCGGGCCTGACCTTTGCAAGCAACAATGCCGGAATCGATAACGAGGGGATCGGCAAGCTGTTGCGCACCAAGCAAGTCAGGAAGATGATCAGTTCCTACGTGGGCGAGAACAAGGAGTTCGAGCGCCAGTTCCTGTCCGGCGAACTGGAGGTTGAATTCTGCCCGCAAGGTACCCTGGCCGAACGCATGCGCGCCGGCGGCGCAGGCATCCCCGGATTCTACACCAAGACCGGGGTTGGAACACAGGTCGCCGAAGGCAAGGAACACAAAGACTTCAACGGCGAAACCTACGTCTTGGAACACGGAATTTTTGCCGATTTGTCGATCATCAAAGCGTGGAAAGCGGATGAGACCGGCAATCTGATGTTCCGGAAGACCGCACGCAATTTCAATCAGCCCGCGGCGACATGCGGCAAAGTCTGCGTCGTCGAAGTCGAGGAGATCGTGCCCGTCGGCGAGCTAGACCCGGATTGCATCCATTTGCCCGGTGTCTTCGTGAACCGCATGATTGTGGGCGCGCCATACGACAAGAAGATCGAGTTCCGTACGGTGCGCGAAAGAGAAGCCGTATGAATCCGATCGCATTCGCAGTTGCGCTCGCGCTCGCTGCCATACCCGCCTACCCGGCATTCGCAAGTCATCCCGAAGGAGTAGAGCTCGTGGTCAATGAACAAGCCGCCATTCAAACCACTATTGATGGCGTCTATGATGTGATCTCAGGCCCGGTCGGCGCGGCGCGCGACTGGGACAAGATGCGAGCTCTGATGACCGAAGATGCGCGTCTCACGCCAATCGGGACCGACGGCCACAGCTCGTATGACGTGGATGGCTATGTTGCGCGGTCAGAGGAGTTTCTGATGAGCCAAGGGTTCTTCGAGATCGAAACTGGCAACCGGATGGAAGTCTATGGCAATCTCGCCCAAGTCTGGTCCGCCTATGAAGGCCGCACCAGTAGTGCGGATGGCCCTGTCTTCGTGACCGGCATCAACAGCTTCCAGCTGGTAAAAACCGAAAATGGCTGGAAGGTTTTCTCGATCCTGTGGCAGGCCGCTAATGACAAGCTGCCGGTTCCTGCTGACCTTGCCGAGACGGAGGCCGAATGATGAGCGCTGAAGCAAAAGGCTGGGACCGCAACCAGATGGCCGCGCGTGCGGCGCAAGAGCTGGAAGACGGTTATTACGTCAACCTTGGCATTGGTATCCCGACGCTGGTTGCCAACCATATTCCCGATGGCATGCATGTCACGCTGCAAAGCGAAAACGGCATGCTGGGCATCGGCCCATTCCCCTATGACGACGAAGTCGATCCGGATCTGATCAACGCTGGCAAGCAAACCATCAGCGAGCTGCCGCACAGCGCTTATTTCGACAGCGCAACCAGCTTTGCCATGATCCGCGGCGGGCATATCGACCTGACTGTGCTGGGCGCGATGGAAGTTGCCGAAAACGGTGACATCGCCAACTGGATGATCCCGGGCAAGATGATCAAGGGCATGGGCGGCGCGATGGACCTTGTTGCTGGCGTGAAGAAGATCATCGTGGTGATGGATCACGCCAGCAAGGCGGGCGAGCCAAAGTTCATTCCCGAATGCATCTTGCCGCTGACAGGCACCAATGTGGTCGACATGATCATCACCAATCTGGGTGTATTTCACCGCAAGGATCACGAAAGCCCGTTCCGCCTGATCGAGCTGGCACCGGGTGTGACGGAAGATGATATCGCCGCCCAGACAACGGCGAAATATGAAGTCGCGCTGAGCGCATAGCCCATGTGGCTCGAAAAGCCTCGCAACCCGAACGCCCCGCTGGCCGGGCTCAAAGTGCTTGAGCTGGCGCGAGTGCTGGCTGGGCCATGGGCAGGGCAAATCCTCGCCGATCTGGGCGCGGATGTGATCAAGGTCGAAGCGCCGGAGGGGGACAATACGCGTATCTGGGGGCCACCCTGGGTCGAGCATCATGGCGAAAAGACCTCGGCCTACTATCACGCCTGCAATCGCGGAAAACGTTCGTTCGTAGCGGATTTCCGCCAGCAGGAAGATATCGCCAATGTTATCGGGCTCGCTTCCGGGGCGGATGTAGTGCTCGAAAATTTCCTTCCGGGAAAGCTCGTTAAATTCGGCCTGGATTATCCGACGCTGTCGAGGGCAAACCCTCAGCTTATCTATTGCTCGGTCACAGGCTTCGGACAGGATGGCCCACGGCGCAACGAACCCGGTTACGACTTCGTGATCCAGGGCATGAGCGGATTCATGTCTTTGAACGGTGAGCCCGGCGGCGATCCCATGAAGTTCGGCGTCTCGATTTCTGACCTTTCCTGCGGCCTATATGCCGCCAATGCCATTCAGGCGGCGCTGCTGATGCGCGAGCGCACCGGAAGGGGACAATGGATCGATATGAGCTTGCTCGATTGCTCGGTCTCACTGCTCGCAAACCAAGCTTCGAGCTATTTCGCGACCGGCACAAATCCGCCGCGTATGGGCAATGCGCATGCGCAAGTCAGCGCCTATGGCGTATTCCCGAGCAAGGACGGCCCGGTCGTGCTGGCACCTGCAAACGACAATCTGTTTCGCAAGCTGCTGAACGTGCTGGGCCGGGATGATCTGCTCGATGACGCCCGCTTTTCTTCCAACGAAGCCCGTGTCGCCAATCGCGAAGAAGTCGACACCATGATCGCTCGAGAAACCGTTCTTTGGGAACGCGATGTTTTGCTGCGCCACTGCGCAGAAGCTGGCGTACCTGCCGGCCCGATCAACAATCTGGATGAAGTCTTCGCAGACCCCCAGATTCAAGCCCGCGGCATGCAGGTGAAGCTAGACGGAATGCCCGGCGTGCGCAGCCCGTTTAGATTCTCCGACGCAGAGTTGGCGCTGGACAAGCCTTCGCCAACATTGGGCGAGGACAGTTAAGCGACCGCAGCTTTCAGATCATCGATCAAATCGGTCCGTTCCCAAGGAAACAGATCGCCTTCAGGGGTACGGCCAAAGTGGCCATAGGCCGCGCTCTTGCTATAGATCGGCTTATTAAGACCCAGATGCGTGCGGATCGCGAGCGGGGTCAGCCCGCCCAGCTTGCCGATCGAATTGATCGCCGCTTCAAGCTTCGCATCATCAACGGTGCCAGTACCGTGCGTATCGACATAGAGCGATAGCGGCTCCGAAACGCCAATCGCATAGGCGATCTGGATCGTGCAGCGTTTGGCAAGGCCTGCCGCAACAACATTCTTTGCAAGGTATCGCGTGATATAGGCCGCCGAACGGTCCACCTTGGTCGGGTCCTTGCCGCTGAAGGCACCGCCACCGTGCGGCGCGGCACCACCATAGGTGTCGACGATGATCTTGCGGCCCGTCAGGCCAGCGTCACCATCAGGCCCGCCGATCACAAAGCTACCGGTCGGATTGATGTGCCATTGTGTCTCATCGGACAGGAAGCCGTCGGGTAGGATATCCGCCACTACTCCCTTCACATAGGACTTGAGCTCGGCTTCTTTCGCACCTTGGTCATAGCCCTCCGCATGCTGAGTGCTGACCACCAGGGCCGTGCAAGCAACCGGCTTTCCATCCTTGTAGCGCAGCGTGACCTGGCTCTTGGCATCTGGCTCCAGGAAAGGTGCCACACCAGAATGACGATCAGCAGCGAGCCGCTCCAAGATCTTGTGGCTGTAATCGAGCGTCGCAGGCATCAGGTCAGGCGTTTCATCGCAAGCAAAACCGAACATGATGCCCTGATCGCCGGCGCCCTCGTTCTTGTTCGAGCCTTCGGCACCTGCGTCGACGCCTTGCGCGATGTGAGCCGATTGGCCGTGCAAATGGTTTTCAAACGTCAGCGTCTTCCAGTGGAAGCCGTCTTGCTCATAGCCGATATCACGCACGGTGCTGCGGACCGCCCGCTCGATCTCTTCCTTGGCACCGGGTGCCCAGCCGCCGTTGACCGCCCATTCCTCGTTATTTTCGTCATACATTGGTGCGCAGCGAATTTCGCCCGACAGAATGACGCGCTGCGTCGTGGTCATCGTCTCGCAGGCGACACGCGCTTCCGGATCTTTGGCGAGCATGAGATCAACAATAGCATCGGAGATCTGGTCAGAGACTTTGTCCGGATGACCTTCTGAAACGCTTTCGGAGGTGAAGAGAAAATCGCTGCGCATGATACCTTGATATAAAGAGTTCTTTATGTGTGCGCGTTCCCTAGCTCCTGCGCAATCGCAAGGCAACCAGAGAAGCGGTGATCAAGAGAAAAGCCCACCCTAATGGCAGGTTATTGCCTAGTTTCGCGAAAAGCGTTGCGCCTTTTGCAGGCGGGATCACTCCATCGAGCCAGCCATCGACACCGCTGGGAATGTAGGACCGGACGATTCCGTTTGCATCGATTACTGCGCTGATACCCGTGGTGGTTGAACGCAGTACAGGCAGGCCTTCCTCGATCGCGCGCAGCCGTGCATGCGCCAGATGCTGCGGCGGCCCCCAGCTCCCGAACCAGCCATCATTGGACGGGTTGAAAATGAATTGCGGCCGGTTTGCGCGATCGACAACCTGACCAGAGAACACAATCTCGTAGCATATCTGGATGCCTGCACGGCCAAAACGCCTCAGCTCCAACGTCGCAGGGCCAGCGCCCGGCTCGTAGTCAATAGAGCCGGCAACAAGTCTGGAAAGCCCGATCGGTTCAAGGATGGAACGCATCGGCAGATATTCGCCATAGGGCACAAGATGCGCCTTGGAATAATTCGCAAAAATGTCACCGCGACCATCAATTGCGCTCACCGCATTGCGAGCGCTGACCGCGCGCAACCGCCCATCGGGTTGCCCCATGGACAAATGAACGAGACCAGAGAGAAGAATCGACTTCTCACCGATGACTGCGGCAATCCGTTGGCGCGCAAACTGCGGATCACGACCGGCTGTACGCGCGCGATAGTATCGATCAGGATAGCCATCTTCGAGATAGTCCGGAATCGCAGCTTCAGGCCAAAGTACCAAGCGGGGTTCATCGCGGCCAGGCAGTGTATTCTCAGTCAGCCTTGCAAATTGTTCCTCGTATTTGGTCGGGTCGTCACGCTCCTCCTGCGGGATCAGCGGCTGGACCAGCATGAATGGAACCGTGCCTTCATCGTTGACGTATCGCGCGGCAGGGAAAAGCATTGCTGCCGCTACGCTAAGCGCGACGACGAACGAGAGCATGCGTACGCGACCCATGCTCCAAAAAGCGATCGGCAGCCCTGCTATCAAAATGACGGCGCCGGAGAGCGCGTAGGTGCCCAGCCACGGTAGCAGCAAGGCGATACCCGGGCTGTCAAAGTCGCCCAACAGCATCAACCCCAACGGGGGCCAGGGATATCCGGTGAAAACCCAGCTACGCAGCCATTCAGCCACAATCCACGTACCCGCGAACACACAAGTGAAGACCGTCATCGTGCCCCTACGCGCGATGACGTGTACGGCCAGCGCCGCAAGTGCGGGATAAATGGCAAGGTAAATGCAGAGCAGCGGAACTGCGAGCGACCCAAGGAACACCGGCATTTCAGATTGGAATGTGAACGCCGTAGCGATCCAGTTGTTGGCTAGGGTTAGATGCCCAAAGCCAAAGCACCAGCCCAATAATACCGCTGCTTTCCCTGATTCAGCGGCCCGAAGCAGAGCGATAAAGGCAGCGACACCAACCAGACCAGCCGGCCATAGCCCCAGCGGGGGATATGCGGTGGCAGACAATGCGCCGAGAACAAGTGCGAACACGCGAGGCCACTGAAGCAGCACCTGCCACATCCGGAGGACTTTTTCGGTCATGATCCGAATGCTGCCCCTTTCGCCTCAACCAAAGCCTGAACGGTTTTAGCCTACGGCTTCTTCGCTATCTTCGCTTGGCTGTTTACGGCGGCGGCGTGGCTTGGGCGCGGCTTCGCTATCGTCGTCCAAGGCTACAATCGCTGGCGGAAGAACCGCTGCGTCAATCTCGCCATCTGCGCTGCCACTGGTGTCTTCGCGCGGTTTGCGGCGCGGCTTCTTTTCGTCCTCGTCACCTGACTGATCGATGGGTTCGCCTTCGTAGCCCCGGCTGCCTTCGCTGGTGCTGTCGTCGCGACTATCGCGATTGCCACGCGAGCGGCGGTTGTTACGGCGATGATCGTCGCCATCATCATCGTCATTGTCATCGTCGGACTGGCCGCGCTCATCCTGACGTTTCGCCTTGGCCTCGCCCTGACGCGCCTTGTTATCGGCTATCACACGGAAATAGTGGTCAGCGAACTGAAGATACTGCTCCATCAATACGCGGTCGCCATTATGCTGCGCGTCCTGTGCCAGTTTCTTGTACTTGTCGAGAAGCTGCGGCGCATTACCACGCGCCCGGTTGTCAATGCGATTGGCGCTATTGCTACCGCCCTGGTTACGGTTACTGCCGCGGCCGCGACGTCGATTATTGCGGTTGTTATTCAAGGAATTCCATCCTGTTTGGAGGCCCCTACGCGTCTAAAAATGTAACGCAGGGTCATCTCACCCCTTTATGTGCGCCCTGTCCATGGGACGGAGCAGTCCTATCCACATGATCCAGAAAGCGTTTTCGCTCTGCCTATCTCTTTGAAAATGTGGAGCTTAGGTCCTCGGTGAGCACTCATGCTATCCGGGAACTGATTCGTGGGTAGACTCGCAGATCGAGTTTGCCAAGCCTTTATCGCAGAATCAGCGCGCGCGGGCGCCCGGACAAGTCACAGCGCAATTCGGCCGAGAACCCGTTTTTCTCTGCAATATTCGTTACCTGCGCCGCCTGAGAGGCTCCGATTTCGAGCACAGCCGCTCCTCCTTCTGTCAACAGTTGACGCAGCTGCGGGATAATCGCCCGGTAGTCGTCAAGCCCTTCTTCGCCGGCGAACAAGGCGCTGGCAGGCTCAAAGTTGCGCACGTCCGGATCGAGCTGAGCCGTGGTTTCAACATAGGGCGGGTTGGCAATGATGAGATCGAATTGGCCCACATCATCGCTCCAACCATGCTCGTGCCAGTCGGCACGCAACATATGCGTGCGTTCGACAACGCCAAGCCTGGCTGCGTTCGCTGCCGCAACCGACAGGGCAGAAAGCGAGGCATCAATCCCGACACCCACTAGCGAAGGCCGCTCGGCCAGCAATGTGATCAACAGTGCGCCTGATCCCGTTCCCATATCGAGTGCGCGCCCGCTGTCCGGTGCAACCGCGAGCGCGGCTTCGACAACACATTCGCTATCGCTGCGCGGGATCAGGACATGGGGAGTGACAATGAATCGGCGGCCATAAAACTCGGCATCACCCAGGATGTAAGCAATCGGTTCCCGATGAACACGGCGATCAACAAGCGATGCGAAACCAGCAGGCGCATCATCTGACATATGTCTTAGGAGCATGTCCGAACGACTTACGCCTAAGGCATGTGCCATCAAAAGCTCTGCATCTAGCCGCGCGGTATCACTGGTTTCTGTCAGCCGTGCCGTTGCTTCGCGCAGAGCGACTGCAACAGTCACTCGTTCATCGCGGCGAGACGTTTGGCCTCGTCCTCTGCAATCAGCGCATCGATCAATTCCCTGAGGCCAGTGCCCGCCAGCACTTCATCCAGCTTGTGCAGCGTCAGCCCGATCCGGTGATCGGTCACGCGGCCTTGCGGGAAATTGTAGGTGCGGATGCGTTCTGAACGATCGCCACTGCCGACCATCGCCTTGCGCGCCGCCGCCTCTTCGCCCTGCGTCTGCTCGCGCAGATGATCATAAACCCGCGTACGCAGCACCTGCATCGCCTTGGCCTTGTTCTTGTGCTGGCTGCGCTCGTCTTGCTGCTGCACAACGATTCCGGTTGGCAAGTGCGTGATCCGCACCGCAGAGTCAGTCGTATTGACGTGCTGACCGCCCGCACCCGACGCGCGATAGATATCGATCTTGAGGTCCTTGTCTTCGATCTGGACATCGACCTCATCGGGTTCGGGCAGCACCGCTACGGTTGCCGCCGAAGTGTGAATGCGCCCGCCGCTTTCGGTTACGGGAACGCGCTGAACGCGATGAACGCCGCTTTCGAACTTCATCTTCGCGAACACGCCTGTGCCGGTGACATTGGCAACGATTTCCTTGAAGCCGCCAACTTCGGATGCGTTCATGCTGACCGGCTCAACCTTCCAGCCCTGTTCCGCCGCAAAGCGTTCGTACATGCGGTAGAGATCGCCCGCGAACAGCGCGGCTTCATCGCCGCCGGTCCCCGCGCGTATTTCCAGCATGGCAGGCTTGCTGTCGGCGCTATCCTTGGGAAGCATGGCGATCGCGAGCTTCCGCTCGGCCTCAGGCAGCTTCTCGCGGATCTCGCTGAGCTCCTCCTCGGCCATAGCCTTCATTTCGGGATCGCCGAGCATTTCTTCGAGTCCCGCAATCTCTTCGCGCATGGATTTCACCTGGGCAGCGGTCTTGGCGACGGGTTCCAGCTCGGCATAGTCGCGGCTGGCCTGCACAAAGGCTTCGCCCTCAAGCGTGCCCGAAGCCATGCGCGCTTCAAGCTCGGCAAAGCGATGCGTAATCTGGTCAAGGCGTTCAGCGGGTATTTGCATGTGGGACTTCTCTTATCGTCATTCCCGTGGTTGTGAAACACAGCCGAAGGCTGAACACGGGAATCCGGTTTGACACGAACGGTGGCTTCGTTCTGGATCCCCGCCTTCGCGGGGATGACGAATGGCTAGACGTAGGGCCTAAAGCTTTCCAAAACCAGGGGGTTGGGCTCTCCGGCACTTGTGAAGCTGTGACCCATGTCCTTTTGCAGTGACACGATTGCCGCCGCTCCACTCTTTGTGGCCTTGTCATAGCGCTTGCGTGGCGACCCATTGGCGAATATCTCAACCACGAGCCCATCCTCACGAGCCTGGCGAGCCGCACTGATCGCTTCGGCGATCCGGTCATTGTCTTCAACGACAAGCGCTACATCGGCAATGGGTTCACCCTTCTCCCCAACCAGCATCGCCAGCCGCTCGATCCCGGCTGCCCAGCCCACTGCAGGCGTCGGTGCGCCGCCGAGACTTTCCATCAGCCCGTCATAGCGCCCGCCGCCCAGGATCGTACTCTGGCTGCCAAGCTTGCCAGCCGCTTCGCTGCCTTCATCAGGAATGAACTCAAACGCCGTGTGACGATAATAGTCGAGACCGCGCACGAGGCTTTCCGCGCGTGTCCATTTGACTCCAGCCGCATCCAAGCCGCTGGTCAACGCCTCGAAAAACGCCTTCGCCTCGTCTGACAGGAAGGCATCGATCTTGGGCGCATCCGCCACGAACTTGCGGTCGCGCGGGTCCTTTGAATCGAGAATACGCAGCGGATTCTTCTCCAGACGTTCCTGCGAATCTTCGGAGAGCTCATCCTTCACCGCACGGAAATACTCGACCAACGCCGCGCGCCAGGCATCGCGGCTTTCCGCGTCGCCCAGCGTGTTGAGGTGCAGCGTCACGCCCTCAATGCCCAGCTCGCGAATGATCTGATCCGCCATCGCCAACAGCTCGACATCGGCCTGCGGTTCCGCCGCACCGATAATCTCTGCATCGATCTGGTGAAACTGGCGATAGCGCCCCTTTTGCGGACGCTCGTAACGGAACAGCGGGCCGTGGGTTGCGACTTTCAGCGGCGCGTGCTGCTGCCAGCCATTGGTGAGGTATGCGCGAGCGATCCCTGCAGTGAATTCAGGCCGCAGCGTGAGCGATTCTCCGCCGCGATCATCGAACGAATACATTTCCTTCGATACGACATCGGTCGTCTCGCCAATCGCGCGCCTGAAAACTTCGGTCTTTTCGAAGACCGGCATCTCGACGCGGCGAAAGAGATAGAGTTTGCGCACGCGCTCGAATGTTTCGACCACGAAAGCGAAAGCTTCGGCATCGGCGCCGAAAATATCCTGAGTGCCGCGAATGGCATTTGGCGTGTTCTTGCTCATGAGATGCGCGATTAGGACCAAGGAAGGCCTTTCGCAATGGCGCATGTATCGCTAAAGGCCGCGTCAAATAAAAACTAGCGCAGCTCCGTCGGGGGAGTGGGGCAGCGCTGTAAAGACGAGACCACAATGCGTATTGATATGATCCCCGCCGGCAAGAACCCGCCAGAAGAACTCAATGTCATCATCGAAGTCCCGACCGGCGGCGAACCGGTGAAGTACGAGTTCGACAAGGAATCGGGTGCGCTATTCGTTGATCGTATCCTACACACGCCGATGCGCTATCCGGCGAACTACGGCTTTATCCCGCATACGCTGTCGCCCGATGGCGATCCGCTGGATGCATTGGTGATCGCCCGCAGCCCGTTCATTCCAGGCTGTGTTGTGCGTTCGCGCCCGATCGGTGTCTTGAACCTTGAGGACGAGCATGGCGGCGATGAAAAGCTGATCTGCGTGCCTGTGGACACGACTTTCCCGTATTATTCGGATGTTGGCGAAACCAAAGACTTGCCCTCAATCATCTTCCAGCAGATCGAGCACTTCTTCACACATTACAAGGATCTGGAGGCAGAAAAGTGGGTGCGCGTTGGCAATTGGGGCGACGCTAACGAAGCCCGACAAGTAGTCGTGGAAGCGATTGAACGCGCGAAATCAGCTCAAGGCTGATTGCGGCAGGTTCTACATTATTGCGGCAATGCCCTTGAAGAGCATGGTCAGCACAAACGGCAAGCCGATCGCGAGCAACCAAAGCCCAATCAGATCGCGCTTGAACGCGCTTTCATAAGCCATATCCGATGCTTGCTCGTCGGTTAGGTTGCGCCAGCGCCGTTCAAACTTTCGACAGGCCGGTATGATTGCGCCAACGAGAACGACGAGAGCGAACAACGCCATCATCTTCATGCCCGTTTCTTTCATCGCACCCATCGTCGCGAAGATCTGCAGGCCGGTATAAACCAACAGTGCATAGGCGACATGATCGCTCATTTTCTTGCGCCAGTCGTGCGCGTATTCGCGTGCACCCGCAGGCGCTGCATTGTTATTCGAGAACGTGTCGCTCATCGAAAGGCTCTCCCCAAAGTTCCTCTCACGGCGCAGAGTATCACAGAGAGTCGCGCCCAAGGCAAGACTGCTAACCATGCAATGATATTTAGCCCCAAAGCTTTGCCATGCATAAATCTTGCCAATTTGGCGAAAACGGGGGTTTTCTGCAGATGCTGGGATGCTAAAGCTGTTGGTGATGGACGATATGGAAACTCTAGCCACAGACAGTCACGCCGATGCGGCGGGTGCAATTGAACGAGTCGATATGCCCAACGGCGGACTCGAAGTCATCTCCATCGCGAAAAGCTATGACAAGCGCGCGGTCCTGACCGATATCTCGTTGCATGTCGCCAAGGGTGAAGTGCTGGGGCTGCTCGGACCAAACGGCGCAGGCAAAACCACCTGCTTCTATTCAATCATGGGTCTGGTCCGGCCTGACTCCGGCCGTATCCTGATGGACGGCGAAGATGTCACCAATCTGCCGATGTATCGCCGCGCAATCCTGGGCCTGGGGTATCTACCGCAGGAAACCAGCATTTTTCGCGGCATGACTGTGGAGCAGAACATCAATTGCGTGCTCGAAATGGTCGAGCCCGATGCGGATACCCGTGCCGCAGAGCTGGAGCGGCTGCTCGATGAATTCGGCCTGACGCGACTACGCGAAAGCCCGGCTATGGCGCTTTCGGGCGGCGAGCGGCGGAGGTGCGAGATTGCGCGAGCGCTAGCGGCCAAGCCCTCGATCATGCTGCTGGATGAACCGTTTGCAGGGATCGACCCGCTTTCGATCAACGACATTCGCGATCTTGTGAAAGATCTGAAAGAGCGCGGGATCGGCGTTTTGATCACGGACCACAATGTGCGCGAAACACTCGACATCGTGGACCGCGCCTGCATCATCTATGGCGGCCAGGTGCTTTTCGCGGGCTCTCCGCAAGATCTGGTCGCGGATGAGAATGTGCGTCGCCTGTATCTCGGTGAGGGCTTTACGCTGTAGCTCCGATGGCTTTGGGTCCTCGCCTAGACCTTAGGCAATCACAATCGCTGGTGATGACGCCGCAATTGCAGCAGGCGATCAAGCTCCTGGCCCTCTCCAACCTCGAAATCGAAGCTTTCATCGGAGAAGAGCTGGAAAACAACCCGCTCCTCAAAGCCGGAGAAGTGTCGAGCGAAGATGTTGGCGACCCTGAACCAGATGATATTCCGCGCGAAGAGGTCACATCGGATGTCCTGATTGCACAAGGGCAAGGCGAAGCCGAGGCGCCGACAGATCTTGATGCCAGCGCGCTTGATCGCGACTATGATACCGGAGATGCCGAATGGGGCGCGGCCCATGTGAGTGGGGGGCTCGAATCCGATCTGCCCAGCATTGAGGAGTGTAGCTCCGCCGATGTCAGCCTGGAAGAGCATCTACAGCTTCAGATCGGGGCTTACTACGATGACCCCAAGACCGAGTTCATCGCCCGTCACATCATCGGGTTGCTGGATGATGCTGGCTATTTGTCTTTCGAGTTGAGCGAAATCGCAGGCGATCTGGGCGTCACCATTCAGGAAACTGAACGGGCTCTTGCGCGTGTGCAGCAGCTGGAGCCGAGCGGCGTTGGCGCACGGTCATTAAGCGAATGCCTGGCAATCCAAGCACAAGAAGCAGACCGGTACGACCCCTGTATGCAGCGTTTGATCGACAATCTCGATCTGCTTGCGCGCGGCGAAATCCCGCGCCTCAGGCGGATGTGTGATGTCGACGATGAAGACTTTGCAGACATGCTGTCCGAACTGCGAAACTACGACCCCAAGCCCGGGCTTGCATATGGTTCGAGTGCAACAGAAGCTATCATTCCTGACGTTCTGGTCAGCTCCAAAGAAGGGGAAGGCTGGGACATCAGGCTTAATGAGGAGACTTTGCCGCGCTTGATCGTCAACCGTGCATATATGCTTGAGCTGCAGGGCGGCGGGACCAACAAGGAAGCCAGCCGCTGGCTCGACGAAAAGCTGGCGGATGCGAACTGGTTGATCAAGGCGCTGGACCAGCGCCAGAAAACGATCCTCAAGACTGCCGCAGAGATCGTGAAACGTCAGGAAGGTTTCTTTTTGCGGGGTGTGTCAGAGCTTAAGCCGCTTACGCTGAAGATGGTCGCCGACGAGATCGACATGCACGAAAGCACGGTTAGCCGTGTGACCAGCAACAAGTTCCTGAACTGTGAACGCGGAACGTTTGAACTGAAGTATTTCTTCACCAGCGGTGTGGGCTCCAGCGACGGCGAAGGCGCATCCTCCGAAGCGGTCAAGGCGCGTATCAAGGCATTGACCGATGCAGAAGATCCCAGAAAGATTTTAAGCGATGACACTCTGGTAACAATGCTTAAGGCCGAGGGCTTCGAACTCGCGCGCCGAACAGTTGCCAAATATCGCGAAGCCATGGGGATTGGCTCTTCCGTCCAGCGCAGAAGGCAGAAGAAGCTGGAAAACTTGTGATTTTCACATTCACCACCCTCTGTGACTCAAAAGACTCACTACTCGCGCGAAGTCGTTCGCTGAAGGGCTTTACGGGAAATTAACCTTTTTCGTTGAGACCTCGTGTGGTTAATTCACGGCAACCACTCTTTAGGAAGGGTTGCCACAAGTCTGGGGCAAAGGGGGAAACCACCCATGCGCGTGCTATTGATTGAGGACGAACCGACAACAGCAAAGGCTATTGAGCTGATGCTGACGACTGAAGGTTTTAATGTTTACTCGACTGATCTGGGCGAAGAAGGCTTGGATCTGGGCAAGCTGTATGATTACGATATCATTCTGCTCGACCTGAACCTGCCGGATATGCACGGCTATGACGTGCTGAAGAAGCTGCGCGTTGCCAAGGTGCAGACACCGGTTCTGATCCTTTCGGGTATCGCGGAAATGGACAGCAAGATCCACAGCTTCGGCTTCGGCGCTGACGATTACGTTACCAAGCCGTTCCATCGCGAAGAGCTGGTCGCTCGCATCCACGCTGTTGTGCGTCGTTCGAAGGGCCACAGCCAATCGATCATCCGCACTGGCAAGCTGGCAGTGAACCTCGATGCCAAGACCGTTGAAGTCGACGGCGCTCGCGTTCACCTGACAGGCAAGGAATATGCGATGCTTGAGCTGCTTTCGCTGCGCAAGGGCACTACGCTGACCAAGGAAATGTTCCTCAACCACCTGTATGGCGGAATGGACGAGCCGGAATTGAAGATCATCGACGTCTTCATCTGCAAGCTCCGCAAGAAGCTCAGCCTGGCAGGTGGCGGCGAGAACTATATCGAAACGGTATGGGGCCGCGGCTATGTGCTGCGTGACCCGGAAGAAGCTGCTGAAGCAGCCTAAGTTTCCAACAAGACGGAACTTGAGCGGCTCGCTGTCCCTGAGGGAGAGCGGGCCGTTTGCTATTCGGGTCTTAGTTAGTGAGCACGCGCTGGAAATCGGCGCCGCTCGGCTCCTGGAATATCTTCAGATCAAACTCTGGCAGGATCGCCAAGAGGTGATCGAAGATATCCGCCTGAATTCTTTCATACTCGCCCCAATTCGTAGTCGAGGTGAAGCAATAGATCTCGATCGGCAGCCCTTCCGGCCCTGGCGGTAATTGCCGAACAAGCAAAGTGAAGCCTTCATCATTGATCTCGGGATGGCTTTTCAAATAGCCGATAATGTAGGCGCGCAGAGTCCCGATATTGGTGATCCGACGCGCATTTACCGCGTCCTCGCCCGCCAATTCGCTTTCGTTCCAATCGGCGATCTCTTGCTTTTTCTTGTCCAGATAGTCGCGCAACACGCGGAAACGCTTAAGCGCGGCCACTTCGTCATCGTCCATGAAACGCACCGAATTCTGGTCGATGGTAAGCGCGCGCTTGATCCTGCGGCCCCCGGCATCGCTCATCCCGCGCCAATTGCGATAGGCATCAGAGACCAGCCTGTGCGTTGGTATAGTCGTGATGGTCTTGTCGAAGTTCTGCACCTTCACTGTGTGGAGCGAGATATCGATCACATCGCCATCAGCCTGCATGCTGGGCATTTCGATCCAGTCGCCCACGCGCAGCATGTCATTAGTCGTGAGTTGGACCGATGCAACGAGCGAGAGGATCGTGTCCTTGAACACTAACAACAGAACGGCAGTGACAGCCCCAAGGCCGGACAACAAAAGCAAAGGCGACTGATCGATCAGTACCGAGATCATGATGATCGCTGCGCCGCACAGGACAAGGATCTTTATGACCTGGATAAAGCCTTTGATCGGGCGATTCTTGGACCGTGGAAGCCGCTCGTAGAGCTCGTTTGCGTAAGCAAGAGCAAGAACGATCGCCATAGCGACAGACACCACAATCAGCGCCTGTGCGATATTCCTGACGCCATCGTAGATCTCGGCCGGCAAGTTGGGCACGTAGGCAATGCCGCGCGATATGATCAGCAATGGCGCCACTGTTGCGAGCCAGGCCGCCGCTTTGTCTATCGTTTTGGTTTTTCCGTCGAGATAGGGCTCGGCGATTCTGAGGATCACGTCTTTGAGAATATAATTGACGGTCAATGAAAGCAGCGCGAGCGCTACAAGACCAACCGCTGACTGCGCCCATGGGGCGAGCCCCGACAGATATGTAGTGATTTGTTCGAACACGCGCCGGATATAGGGACTTGCGAAGGCACCTCAACCCCTAGCCCAGCGCCCGGATCGCAAAGCCTGACTGGACAATTGGCTCGCGCTTCGCCAATCGGCTGCGCTGTGTCTGCATTCAAAGAAGGTGATCCGACGACGCTTAACCGGCTCTATGGAAGGAGTCAGGGCAAGCCGCTGCGCGCGCGCCAGCAAGGGTTGGTCGACAACCTGCTGCCGCAGATCGCAGTGCCAGCTGAAGGCCCTGTGACTAGCGAGATCCTGTTCGGACATGATCGGCCGCTACATTTCGAAATCGGATTTGGCGGCGGTGAACATCTGGCCTATCGCGCTGACCTGTTGCCTGATCACGGGTTTATCGGTGCAGAACCGTTTGTGAACGGTGTCGCGCAAGCATTGACCCATGTCGAAGAGCAAACACTTGCGAACGTGCGCTTGCATTGGGGCGATGCGCTGGACGTGCTGCAACGCATTCCGGACGGTGCGCTGACGATGATCTATCTGTTGCATCCAGACCCCTGGCCCAAGAACAAGCATGCCAAGCGCCGGATGATGAACGACGGCCCGGTGAAACTGTTTGCTGACAAACTGAAACCCGGCGGTGAATTCCGCTTCGGGACAGACCACGATGTCTATCTGCGTCACGCGCTGATGGTGATGCAGCGCCACACCGACAAATTCGAATGGCAGGTCAAAGGGCGTGACAGCTGGGAAAACCGCCCGTCGGGCTGGTGCGAGACCCGCTATGAACACAAGGCGCGTACAGTTTACGGGCACGAAGTTTGGTACTTCCGCTATCGTCGGCTGCCCTAGTTTGCGAACTGTCGTCGCAAAATCGCGCCCAAAGCCAAACGGGTAACAGGCTGTAAATTATTAGGAATTAACCCGAGAACCGGAAGGGCTGCGACATTGTTGTCCCGGCAGCCGGCAAATTCTTTGGAGTGCACGTTATGCCCAAGGTTGTCCGCTCGATCGGCAGCATATTTCTTCTGGTCGGTCTGCTTTTCGCCGGTGTCGGAGCGTGGAATTTTTGGCATTCATCCCAACTGTCAGCGAACGGCCAGCAAGCTCAAGGGCAGGTCGTGGAAATTGAGCGAAGGAGGAACAACGACGGGAAGTTCATCTACCGTCCCGTCGTCGAGTTTCGCGACAATAGCGGGGTTCGATACGAATTTGTCAGCAAGCACGGCAGCAATCCTGCCGCATTCTCTCGCGGCGAACGGGTCAAGGTTATCTATGACCCATGGGATCCATCTGATGCCATGATCGACAGCTTTTCCACCCGATTTCTGTTTCCATTGGTGATCGCGAGCTTTGGATCACTTTTTGCCGCGATTGGTGGCTGGCTAATCTATCTCCGCATCACGCATACGCGGATCATTGCCAGCCTGAAGCAGTTAGGGGTGCCGCTGCAAGCAAGCTTCCAACAATGCGAGCGCGACTACCGTACTAAAATAAACGGACGCAGCCCGTATCATGTGTTCGCACAAGCAACGCATCCTGCCACAGGTAAAATCACAAGCTTCAAGAGCCCGCCGATCTGGATCAACCTCACCTCAACTCTCGAGAATAAAGAAGTCCCAGTGCTGATCGATCCTTCGAACCCCAAACACTGTCACGTCGACCTGAGCCAGTCGGTCAGCGAAGACGAATTCGCATAGGCGCGGGTCGGTAGCAATCTCTATGCGGCTGGATGCTTTCGCACGATCCTGTCGCGGGATCTTGTGAAGTTGCCGGCTATTGGCTCAATCCACTACGCCAGCCGCAGCCAGCACCGCCAGCGTCAGCACATCCGGGGCGATTGCAGTCATCGGCGCGATCTGGACCGGTTTCTGCATGCCTACCAGCATCGGCCCGATCGTAGAGGCACCCGCCAGTTCACGCAGCAGCTTTGCAGAAAGGTTTGCCGACTGAAGGCCCGGCATCACCAACACATTGGCGGGCGCCGACAAACGGCTGAACGGATAAAGCTCCATGACCTTGGGATTGAGCGCGGCGTCTGGCGCCATCTCGCCTTCATATTCGAAGTTCGGCTTCTCTTCATCGAGAATTGAGACCGCGCCGCGAATGCTGTCGAGCCATTTGCCGGAGGGGTTGCCAAAGGTCGAATAGCTCAGGAATGCTACGCGTGGCTCATGCCCCAACCGTTGCGCCACTTTTGCGGTTTTCCTGGCGATATGGGCCAATTGTTCTGCACTCGGGCGTTCGTTGATCGTGGTATCAGCAAGGAATACGGTGTAATTCTTGCCGATCATCAGATGAATGCCGTAGGGGATCTCATCTGGCTTGGGATCAAGCACCAGGTTCACTTCGCGTGCCGTCTGAGCAAAGGTCCGCGTAAGACCCGAAATCATTGCATCGCCATGGCCCAGCGCTACGAGCAGTGCCGCGAACACATTGCGCTCCTGGTTTACCAAGCGTCCCACGTCACGTTCTGTATAGCCCCGGCGCATCAAGCGATCATAGAGATACTCGTTCATCGCCGGTACGTGCTCTGACGTTTTCGAGTTCTGGATTTCGAAACTGTCAATGTCGTCCACCGCCAGCTCTGCCAGCTTTTCTTTGACCTTTTCCGTGCGGCCAACCAGCACTGGCGTGCCATAACCGAAATCGCGGAACTGGATCGCGGCGCGCAGCACCACATCCTCTTCCGCTTCAGCGAAGACCACACGTTTCGGATTGGCTTTTGCGGTTTCATAGACCTGCGTCAGAACCGAGGTCGTGGGGTTGAGGCGCGCTTTGAGTGAATGACGGTAGGCGTCAAGATCCTCAATCGGCGCGAGTGCTACGCCTGAATCCATTGCCGCCTTGGCAACGGCCGAAGATACAACTTCCATCAAACGCGGATCGAATGGCGCGGGAATAATGTAGTCCTCGCCAAAAGCATGCGTTTCGCCATAGGCGGCAGCGACTTCCTCCGGCACAGTTTCACGCGCCAGCTGAGCAATGGCACGCGCCGCGGCAATCTTCATCTCATCATTGATCGTGGTCGCTTGCACATCGAGCGCGCCGCGGAAGATGAACGGGAATCCCAGCACATTGTTGACCTGGTTCGGGAAATCCGATCGGCCAGTGGCAATGATCGCATCAGGACGGACAGCCTTCGCCTCATCCGGCATGATCTCTGGCGTCGGGTTGGCCATGGCAAAGATGATTGGCCTGTCCGCCATCTTCTTCACCCATTCCGGCTTCAAAGCACCCGCCGCGGAAAGTCCAAGGAAGATGTCCGCTCCGCCCAGAGCTTCTTCCAGGCTGCGCGCTTCGGTTTCCACCGCATGCGCACTTTTCCATTGGTCGACATTTTCGCGCCCGGGATAAATCGGTCCGGCACGGTCACACACGATGACATTTTCGTGACGGATTCCCAGAGATTTTGCGAGCGATGTGCACGCCAGTGCCGAGGCTCCCGCCCCGTTCACAACCATCTTCACATCTTTCAGTTCGCGACCGGTCAGATGGCACGCATTGATAAGGCCGGCGGCTGAGATGATCGCCGTTCCGTGCTGGTCATCATGCATGACGGGAATATTCATCCGTTCCCGCAAGGCTTGCTCGATAATGAAGCATTCGGGCGCGGCAATATCTTCCAGGTTGATGCCGCCAAAGCTTGGCTCCATCAGAGCCACCGCTTCGATGAATTTCTGCGGATCTTCGGTGTCGAGTTCGATGTCGATAGAATCGACGTCGGCAAAGCGTTTGAACAACACCGCCTTGCCTTCCATCACCGGCTTGGAGGCGAGCGCGCCCAGATTGCCGAGACCAAGGATCGCCGTGCCGTTTGAAATTACCGCCACAAGGTTCGAACGCGCAGTGTATTTGGCCGCCAGCCGGGGGTCTGCAGCAATCGCTTCCACTGGTGCTGCCACACCGGGTGAATAGGCCAGGCTGAGATCGCGCTGCGTCGCCATCGGCTTGGACGCGATGATTTCGATTTTCCCCGGACGAATTGTCTCGTGATAGAACAGCGCTTCGCGGGTCGTAAAACTCAGTTTTTCTTTATCGGCCAAGGCCAACCTCCGTATCTGCCGCGTCCTGTAAACCAGCCAGATCAAGAGCGATAGGGGAAAGCTGCGTATCACCCGTATCGAATCGGATGGCTCCGCGTTAGGCCATGGCAATGGCCGCAACCAGAACCACTTCTCCCGGATCGGGCAAGGTTACTCCCATGATGGAGCAATATCTTGCACTAAAACGCGAAGCAGGTGGATCTCTGCTATTCTACCGCATGGGGGATTTCTTCGAGCTGTTCTTCGAAGATGCAAAGGTTGCCGCAGAAGTGCTTGATATCGCGCTCACCAGCCGGGGTGAACATGGCGGCGATCCTATCCCGATGTGCGGCGTGCCTGTGCATTCTGCAGAAGGATATCTTGCGCGGTTGATCAAGGCCGGGTGCCGCGTCGCGATAGCAGAACAAGTAGAAACGCCTGAAGAATCGAAGGCACGCGCCAAGGCCGAAGGCAGGCCTGTCAGCAAAGCTTTGGTGAAGCGCGACATCGTACGGTTTGTGACGGCAGGGACGCTGACCGAAGAGGCTTTGCTTGAGCCGCGGCGGGCTAACCTGCTGGTCGCTTTGGCAGATGTGCGCGGCACCATTGGCATTGCAAGCTGCGACATTTCGACCGGGCAAATGGTGCTGGATGAGTGCCCGCTCGAAGCCCTGGATGCAGCGCTGGCAAGACTAACCTTCAGCGAATGTGTTGTGCCTGAGGGCACCGAATTCAGTCCGAATGATGCCATCCCGCGCGCAAAATCCGAATTCGAAAGTGAGAACGGCAAAGCGAGCCTCCAGCGGGTACACGCGGTTGCGACGCTTGATGGCTTCGGTGATTTTTCTCGCGCCATGCTGGCAGCTGCAGGCGGACTGATTGAATATCTCGAACATGTCGGGCGCGGCACGCTGCCCCTGCTATTGCCCCCGCAAAAGCGCGATGCGGGACAGACCATGGCCATGGACGAAGCCACGCGTTCAAGCCTCGAGATACTCTCCAGCCAATCCGGGCAGCGCGAGGGAAGCTTGATTGGCGCGATAGATCGCTGTGTGACTGGAGCCGGAGCGCGATTGCTAGCTGAAGATCTGGCAGCGCCATTGCTTGATCGCGGTGCCATCGAAGCGCGTCTGGCACTGGTGCAGTGGCTCCATATTGATCCGCTCAATCGAGCAGAACTTCGCGAGATGATGCGTAATCTGCCAGACCTGGGGCGTGCGCTGGGCCGGATAGTCGCAGGTCGCGGCAGCCCGCGTGATATGGGACAGATCCGTAACGGGCTAAACGATGCACGGCGCATTGAACTGTTTCTGGGAAGCCAGCCAGATGTTCCAAAGCTGCTGGCAAACCTGCTGCCGCAATTGCGCGGCCACGGCGCGCTGGTGGATTTGCTGACCCGCGCGCTCGTGCATTCTCCGCCAACCGAACGCAGCAATGGCGGCTTCATCGCAGAAGGCTATGACGCATCCCTCGATGAATTGCGTGCGGTATCAGGTAATGCACGCAAGGCCATCGCGGCGATGGAAGCGCGCTATCGTGATGACACTGGCATTTCATCGCTCAAGATCAAGCACAACGGTGTGCTAGGCTATTTCATCGAAGTGCCAGCCAAGCACGGCGACGCTTTGATGGCGCCAGACAGCGGCTTTACACATCGCCAGACCATGGCCGGTGCCGTCCGTTTCAATTCAGTCGACCTGCACGAAGAGGCGAGCCGCATTGCCGAGGCTGGTGGCCATTCTTTGGCCGCTGAAGAGGCACATTTCGAAGATTTGGTCGGCGAAGTGAACGCGGCGCGAGAAGCGATCGCTCAAACCGCCGCAGCCCTTGCGCGGATCGATGTGAGCGCAAGCCAGGCTGAACGCGCAGCCGAAGGCGGTTGGTGCAAGCCCGACATCGAAGAGGATCCGGTGCTTGATATCAAAGGCGGGCGACACCCGGTAGTGGAGGCCGCGCTCTCCAAGGCAGGTGATCGCTTTGTTGCCAATGATTGCGCGCTGGCGCCGAGTGACCGGTTGTGGCTGATCGGCGGCCCCAACATGGGCGGTAAATCGACGTTCCTGCGGCAGAACGCACTGATCGTGCTACTCGCGCAGGCGGGTGGATTTGTGCCAGCCAACGCGGCAAGAATTGGCTTGGTGGATCGATTGTTCAGCCGTGTCGGTGCGTCGGATAATCTTGCGCGCGGTCGCTCAACCTTCATGGTCGAAATGGTCGAGACTGCGGCTATATTGAGCCAAGCATCGGATCGCAGCTTCGTTATTCTGGACGAGGTCGGGCGCGGAACCTCTACCTATGATGGCCTTGCACTGGCGTGGGCGGTGGTTGAAGCGGTCCACACAAATATCAAATGCCGCTGTCTGTTCGCGACACACTATCATGAGCTGGCAAGGCTGGCGGAACGATGTGAAGCACTCTCGCTGCATCATGTCCGCGCGCGCGAATACAAGGGCGACCTTGTTCTGCTGCATGAGTTGTCCGAAGGTCCGGCCGACCGCAGCTACGGCCTGGCTGTCGCGCGGCTTGCCGGGGTGCCTGACCAAGTCGTCAGCCGCGCAAAGCAAGTGCTCAAGCAGTTGGAGAAAAACCGGACGGAAACGGGCGGTTCGGCGGCTGGATTAGGCGAGTTGCCTCTTTTCGCCGCGCTGGAAGAGAGTGAGCCGGAACATCAGGAAACGCTCGTAGACCGGTTGGCAGAGATCGACATCGACTCGCTTTCCCCTCGTGAAGCTCTTGATATTCTGTATGAATTATCATCCGAAGCCAGGGCTACGAAAAGTTAACGCCCAATCGGCTATGTCTTCGTATTATGTCGAAGAGCATTTTTCAAAGTCCGAAAAAGGCGTTGATGATGGTTGGCGCGACCATGTTTGGTACCGTGATCCTGGTCGGTTCTGAAGACCGGGAGGGCGCATTGGTGCATGCGGCGGCGAGCGTCGAGAACAACGCGGCCAAGGCATCGGCGCGACAGGAGTTCAATGCAAACCCTCAGCCCATGCGGCAAGTGCAACGGTCCAGCGAAGTCATTGAAATTGATGGCTGGGCAGAGGATACCGACTTGATTGACGACACATCCGGTTTTGATCCGACCCCGGACGAATTTGATCCGGCTGATGGCGACGAATATTATCTGGAAGATGAATTTTAGCTAGCGCGTCGGAACAGGCGCCTCGCCTGTGTAGTCGTAGAAACCGCGGCCCGTCTTGCGGCCCAGCCAGCCCGCCTCGACATATTTCACCAGTAAGGGAGCCGGGCGATATTTGCTGTCACCGGTCGTTTCGTAGAGCACCTTGATAATCTCGAAGCAGGTATCCAGCCCGACAAAATCAGCGAGCTCCAGCGGCCCCATCGGGTGATTCAGGCCCAAGCGACACCCTTTGTCGATATCGGCAATGCTTGCAGTTGACTGGCCCAGAACAAACACCGCTTCGTTAATCATAGGCAGCAGGATGCGGTTCACAACAAATCCTGGTTCATCCTGACTGAGGACGACTTGCTTGCCCAGCCCTTCTGCAAAGGCGGAGATTGTCGCAGTGGTTTCCGCTGCCGTTGCCAGGCCCGGAATGACTTCGATTAGGCCCATCACCGGCACCGGATTGAAGAAGTGCAACCCGATAAAACGAGCTGGGTCGGGCAAGAAGTTCGCCATACGGGTAATTGGAATCGAACTGGTGTTGCTGGCCATGATCGCTTGCGGATCAAGAACGACACCGGCAGATTCGAAGATAGCTTTCTTGATTTCTTCGCGCTCAGTCGCGGCTTCAATGATCAAACCGGCATCAGCCATTGGTGCATAATCGGCAATAGGCGTGATCCGGGCGAGAGTGGCTTCTGCCTGGTCGATCTCGACCTTGCCGCGCCCAACCAGCTTGCCCAGCGCCTTCTCGATTGTCGCTTTGCCCGCTTCTGCCCGTGCGAGATCAACATCGGCCAGCATGACTTGCATCCCGTGCTGAGCCACGGTCTGGGCAATCCCGGTGCCCATTTGGCCTGCGCCGATTACGCCAACTGTCCGCATGATGATCAATCCCTTCGCAACTGCAGCATTTGCTATGCGAAGGCTGTTAGCGGCGGTTTTCCGGCTTGGCTAGCGCCGAGATGTCAGCGGACAAATTCTAACGGTTCGCGCCTGGCACCCATTTCACGTCATCCGCGCCATTGGCATTCAACACGCGCGCCAACACGAAAAGATAGTCTGACAGCCGGTTGATGTAGGCGACGGCCGCCGGGTTTATCGGTTCCTCAGCCGCCAAGGCGGTCACAGCACGCTCTCCGGCGCGAACCGAAGCCCGTGCCACATGCGTGCGCGCAGCCGCTTCGCTTCCGCCCGGCAAGACAAAGCTCGACAGCGGTTCCAGAGATTCATTCAATCTGTCAATTGCCTGCTCGATCCAATCGACCTGTTCCTGCGTTACGCGCAGGACCATTTCCGATGGCGCAAAATCCGCATCAGGAGCCGGCGTGGCAAGGTCGGCACCCAGATCGAACATGTCATTCTGGATCCGGAACAAAGCATCAGCATGCGCGCCTGATTCTAGAGAGGCAGCAGCCAAGCCGATCGCGCTATTCGCCTCGTCCACTTTGCCGATCGCTTCGATCCGCGAGGAAGCTTTGGCAACGCGTGACCCATCGACCAGGCCGGTCGTGCCATCATCGCCAGTTCGTGTGTATATCTTGTTGAGCTTGACCATGCGGATCGCTGAACTTTGTCGCTATTGCGAAACGGCTAGCAGAATGGCGACCAATGCCACAGCAAGCGCTTGATATTTTATACGCGCGAACATCGCCTTGTTCTGCATCAACTGCATTTCCTTGACGGTTTCGCCTTCGCCCGATTCCAGATCAATCTTGGTCGTCTTGAGAAACGCCACAACGCCGCGAACCAGCGAGAACACCACCAATGCCATCAATATGACAAGCGCAATAATCAGAATAACGTGCATATCACCTACCTACTACTCAGACAGCGAAATGCCAGCAGGAAGGTTCCCGCAAAGAAGATTATCTGCGAGTTGACGCCCATCTACTCCGGCACCGCGCAGGTCCGCGAGAGAGCGGCTGTCGCGGCGTTTCGCAAGTTTCTCTCCAGTGTCATCAAGCAACAGCTGGTGGTGATGCCAAATGGGCACGGGCAACTGTAGCAGTTCTTGCAGTACGCGGTGGATATGCGTGGAAGTGAACAGATCCGCGCCGCGCGTGACCAGCGTCACACTATCTGCCGCATCGTCCAGCGTCGCGGCCAGATGATAGCTTGCCGGGCCTTCCTTGCGCACCAGCACCACATCGCCAAATGGGCGCGGGTCAGCCACTGCGATACCAGCGATCTCGTCTTCCCAGACAATCTCTCCAACGCGCGCCATCGCCTCTTCGACATCGAGCCGCAACACCGTTTGCTTACCTTCATCTACGCGCTTGCCCTTGCAAGTTCCGGGATACACCAAGCCCTCTGGCCCAATGCGCGGCTGCAAAGCGGCAATCTCTGACCGGGTGCAGGCGCAGGGATAGAGCAGGCCCGCATCCTGCAATTGCTTTGCAGCTACTTGATAGCTGTCCAGCCGCGTCGATTGCGCCGGGACTTCTTCCCACTCCAGCCCCAACCATTCCAGATCACGGCGAAATTCGTCGGCCAGCTCGGGCTTGCTTCGCACGCCGTCGATATCCTCGATGCGCAGAAGAAACCGGCCGCCTCTTTCCTTCGCCAGATCATGCGCAATAATCGCGGACCATGCATGGCCCAGATGCAGCATGCCATTAGGGCTTGGAGCGAATCTGGTGACGACCATTGTTGACTCAAATTCCCTGCCTGCCCGCGTGTGCGTCAAATCATGCTTGTGGAAAGCGCATTTGTCACGGGGTTGACGCTTTTGTCAGCAAATGATTCTTTGCAATCAATCAGGGAGGCACGCAAACCGTGTTCAAAACCGAACTGATCGAAACTGCGGCTCACTTCCGACGGGCGGAGGAGGATCCGACACGCAATCTGTCGGCATGCCCCGCGCTGGTGCTGAATGCGGACTACACCCCGCTATCCTATTACCCGCTTAGCCTGTGGCCCTGGCAAACCGCGATCAAAGCAGTGTTCCTTGACCGGGTAGACATTGTCGCCAGCTATGAACGCGAAGTGCACTCGCCCTCGCTCGACATGAAGATTCCAAGCGTTATCGCCCTGCGACAATATGTCAGGCAAAACGAATTCCCCGCCTTCACACGTTTTAACGTGTTTCTGCGTGACAGCTTTGAATGCCAATATTGTGGCAGCGGCGACAATCTGACCTTTGACCATGTGATCCCGCGCCGCTTGGGCGGGAAGACCACTTGGGAAAACATCAGCAGCGCCTGCGCGCCGTGCAATTTGAAGAAGGGCGGGCGAACACCGCAACAGGCGCATATGCATCTGCGCGAGCGGCCGATCCGCCCGACCAGCTGGCAATTGCAGCAGCGCGGACGGCTATTCCCGCCCAACCATTTGCATGAGACCTGGCGCGATTACCTCTATTGGGACATCGAACTGGAAGAGTGATTGGTGGCGCCTGCCAATCAGTCAGTTGCGGACATCGCCAAACACCCCAGCAGTACAAGATGCGAACGGCAATCGCTGCGATCAGCAATGCGAGCGATAGGGTGCAGGCGATGGTGCGCACATGGTTCCAAACGGTCCATTTCGCGAGATAAACAGCTCACATCTCGCTGCCACCAGATCCATTTGCATCGGTCGATTCCAGGCGATTGTTCAGCGGAACATTCCCGACCACCGTAACAACGAACATGCCCAGGAAGTATAGGCCGCTTCCCGCAAGCGCCCACTGCGCGCCAGGCAAGGATGGCTCAAACAGCATCAGTACCACAAGGGCCGCTGCGGCGAGCGAGCTGCCAAAGAAGATCGGCAAGAATACCGATTTGAGGATGATCCGATTGATCGACTGCATGGCAAGCATCCCCGCCGGGGCCTCGATCGCATCACAAATGCCGAGAAGGTAAAGTAAACACCCGCCATGATACCCACCGAAATGGCGGTGAACCATAGCAGCCCATCGATGACGATTTCCATGCGATCCTCCCTAGAACTGCGGTCTGTGATTGATATCTACCAATAAGACGCGCGTAGCGCCAATCTCGTACAGTTGGCATGCATCTTTTCCGCCTCGAGATCGAATACTCAAGTCACCGCCGCTCTTTGATTGAATTCGTCGCGTTGCCATTCGCCGGTTTGCAGCACCTCGGCCAGATGACGCACGGCCTCGGCCATATCCTCGAACCGCAAGTATGCCGGCGCAAAGCCCAACCGCAAAATATCCGGATCACGGAAATCGCCGATCACGCCGCGGGCGATCAGTGCCTGACAAATGGCGTAGGCATTCTCATGCCGGAAACTGAGCTGGCTGCCACGCCTAATGCTGTCTGATGGGCTAACCAGCTCAAGCGCGATATCGCGGTCTGACAAGCATTCGAGAAAGAATTCGGACAGCGCCTGAGACTTGGCATAAAGCCGATCAACGCCAATCTCCGCGATCAGATCGACGCCCACTTCCAGCGCGGACATGGAGAGAACTTGCGGCGTGCCGCAAAGCAATCGGTCGACACCGGGCGCAGGAATGTAAGCATCGTCAAATGCAAAGGGCCGCGCATGCCCCATCCAGCCGGACAAAGGCTGGCTCAGCGTTTCATGGTGCCGCCCAGCAACGAAAGCATAGGCGGGCGCGCCGGGCCCCCCGCACAGATATTTGTACCCGCAGCCAACCGCGAAATCCGCGCCGACAGCATTAAGATCGACCGGCATCGCGCCGCCTGTGTGCGACAGATCCCAAAGCACCAGCGCGCCAGCTTCGTGCGCGGCATTGGTCAGCGCCGCCATGTCATGCATTGCGCCGCTCTTGTAGTGAACATGAGTCAGCAAAAGCAGCGCTACATCATCGTCAAATGCGTCAGCGATCTGCTCGCGCGCGGCCAGCCGTTGCTCGGCCAATCCCTGCTCCTGCAAACCCTGGATCATGTAGAGGTCAGTCGGGAAATTGCCCAGTTCGGACAGGATAACCTTGCGGCCGGGACGCATTGTGAGCGCCGCGCTGATGAGCTTGAACAGGTTTGCGGAGACGCTGTCCGCTACGATCACTTCGCTCGCGCGCGCGCCGATCATCGGGGCGATCTTTGCCCCGATCCGCTGCGGCAGATTTATCCAGCCCACCCCAAGATCAGAGGCGTTCCAGCTTCGGATCAGGCCTTCGCCCCATTCACCCGTTACGACCTGATGAACCCGCTCAACGGCCGCCTTCGGGAGCGCCCCAAGCGAGTTGCCATCAAGGTAGATCACCCCATCTGGCAGCGTGAAGCGATCACGGAAACCGTCAAGCGGGTCGGCACCATCTAGCTCACGCGCCCTATCCAGCATCTGCCAGCTCCCTTAATATCGCCCGCACCGGCGACGCATCGCCGCCCGCGATGGGCAGAGGCAGTGCGATCAGCTCGTAACGCCCGGCCGGCACGCTATCGAGCACCAAACCTTCAAGGATGCGCATATCCGCTGTGAGCACAGCCTTGTGCGCATCCATTGTCTTGGAGTTCTGCGGATCAATCGAAGGGCTGTCGATCCCGACCAATCTGACGCCGCGCGATGCGAGCTCGGTTACTGTCTCTGCCGCGATCGCGGTAAAATCCTCGCGCCATGCATCATGCGGGAATGCGTCATAGGTCCGAAACAAGATGCGCTGCGCTTCGCCCAAGTCAGGCAAAATCTCAGGCTGGATCGCGGCCCCGCAATCGCGCGCATCGACCACCAGGCACTCACCCAGATACGCGTCCAGATCGACCGATGCGATATCCGGTGACGCGGCATCATAGTGCAGCGGCGCGTCTGCGTGCGCGCCGGTATGGGTCGACATGGTAAGAGCGGATACATTGACCGGCGAACCATCCCCGATCTGCCAGGTGTCAACTTGCCCGAACGCGGTATCGCCGGGCCAAACCGGCACATCGGCGTGCAGCTTTTGGGAAATGTCCCAGATGCGTTGACGTTTTCTGGGCGACATCAGATCGCGGTCCGCACGCTAAGCAGTTCCGGGAAGAATGCCTGCTTCAGGACGCCTGCCAGATAGGGCACGCCGGGTGTGCCGCCGGTCCCCTTCTTGAAGCCGATAATGCGCTCAAGATCGAGATAGCCGGTGTAAGTTACGTCGCTTTTCGCCATGGCGAACGCTTTAACCCGCAACAGTCACAATGGAAACTATCCCTCTATAATCCGCGCCTCGGGATGATGCTTGTCCAGATGCTTCTTGATGATGCGAAGGTTGCGCGCTGCCCAGACAATGTAGGCACCCAACGCTGTCGTCACGATATCGCCCAGCACGGGTATGAGGCCTATGATTGAATCCAGACCAATCGGAAAGTTGGTACCCGGGACTTTGAAACTGCGCTCGAGGAGCATCTCCATTGCTTCCACACGCTGGCTGATCGATTGAACGTCAGTTCCGGTTGGCAGCGATATACCAACGATTTGCGGTTCGTCCGGATTGTTCAAATGCGTCTCCTTCCTCGCTTATGTGGGAGGTTGTGAAAGCGGGAACGAGGGGTGCAGCCCCCAACGGTTCTCTTCGAAACCCGTTATGTTGCCGCGAACAAGTGACCAACGTACGGGCGCGCCCAGCGGGATAAAAACTTCTGATCCAATAAGCTGCATGTGTGCGGCGGCGAGCAGTTGCGCCTTCACAGCTGCATCTCTTTCTACAATTGATTGCTCGACCAGATCATCCACCTCTTCAGAACAGAGGCCCAGTTCAAGGCGGCAATGAAACTGGTTCAAGAACCATCGCGGCGAGTAGAATCTTGCCAGCCGATCGTGCAATTCCAATTCTGCACCTTCGCCCATGCCCGTTCGGACTGCGGTGATACCGATTTGCCCTAGACCGTTGCTCAGCTGTTCGAACAATGTATCGCTGCCCGGCCCTTCTGGTAGGCCGATACGAAGCACAAGCTCTTCCCCTTGTGCCCCTTCCCAAGCGGCAACCCGTCGGCTCGCTATCTCTCGCCTTTGTTGCAGCGAAAGATTGGCCCAACGGTCGCCAAGAGCAGCCACACCCACTGCCAGCTCTTGCGGAATGATCCAACTGGTCGATTGCCAGCCGCCGACATTGAACGGCTGCAACAGGCCTCCACGATCAATCGCCAGACTCAGGGCCTGCCTGCGCGCCGGATCTGCCAGGAACCCGCTATCGCTCCGAACGATCAGGCCGAACAGACCAAGCGCGGCATCAAGCCTGATTGTACCACGCGTCAACGGGCCGGTATCCGCGAGTGGCAAATCCGCCAGTGTACCGTTCAGGACAAGATCAATCTCGCCATCAGAGAATGCATCCACCGCTTCTCTCGCTGACATGACGGAGACCGCCACTGGTCGCGTACGGGATTGCCATTCCTCGCGTGCCGGAAAGCCGCGTGCTTCGGGTGGGATGGGTTCGAGCACAACCGGCAAGGGGTCAGTCTGGTCAGATCGAACCATAGGTCCGGAGCCGCCGCCTTCTAGAACAATACCCATCTCCGGTTGAGCAAGCAGGCGAAGAAAATCGGGCATCGGACTCGTCAAAGTGATTTCGATGACACGCCCGGTCATATCGCGGATCTCGTCGACTTTCGACAGGTCCAGCCCCAATGACGTGCCGCGCAAATCGCGCATGTTTCGTCGAAGCGCGGTGCGGATATCGTCAGCGGTCATCTCGGCACCGTTTGGCCAATCGGAATTGCGCAGGCGAAAGATATAGCTCAGGCCATCGTCGGTCACGATCCAGCGCTCGGCCAATGCCGGGACCACATTGCCGGCTTCGTCGATGGTCACGAGGCCTTCGGCCGTTGCGGCGCGATAGTGCTGGCCAGCCGGTGACAAGCGCATCCCGCTTGAGATCAAGCTGTCAGCGTCTCCGATGATGGCAACATTGACCGGCCCCTCCGGTGTCGAAGGGCCACACGATACCATTGTCATGGCCGAGAGAAGAGCAAGCGCAATCCGCATAAGCGGTTGAGCTAGCAGGTCAGGCAATCGAGGTCAGGAGAAAATTGAGTTTGCGCGAATAAATCGATTTGGTGCTCGGAAATCAAGCAAGGGTCGGATCAACCTCATTATCAAAAGCGACGCCAAAGCGTGGCTCCTGCACCCAGACCACCGTTCCGGCCACGTCGCCTTGTTCGGGCAGACTGATCGTCAATCTGGTCCCGGATCGGAGGGGGAACGGGCCTTCACCCATCATGCCATTGCGCGAAAGATTCCGGACCTTTATCGGATGCGGCATCGGCTCGCGGCCTACGCGCAATTGCGCGTGCTGGACTGTGTCCACGCGCGTTTCTGCTCTGCGTTGCGTTAGTTCGGCCATGCTTCACCCGTTAGTCCACACCGATTCTACGGCGGCGAAGGGCAAAAAATAGGCCAGTACGGCTAACGAAAAGTTAAAGCGGGTATTTCGGCCCAAGCTTAGTCGTCGCGGGATATCTTCTCGCGGCGTTCGTGCGCTTCTTGTGCTTCGACAGTCATGGTCGCAACTGGCCGTGCGATAAGACGTTTCAGGCCGATTGGTTCGCCGCTCACTTCGCAATAGCCATACTCACCTTCATCAATCCGGCGAAGCGCCGCATTGATCTTGCCGGTGAGTTTACGCTGGCGATCGCGCGTGCGCAGCTCAATGCCCCAATCAGTTTCACTGGATGCGCGGTCGTTCAGATCCGGTTCGCGGATTGGGCCATCCTGCAGCGATTGCAGAGTCTGACCGGCAGCGTCGTGAATCGAGCGCTTCCATTCGAGCAACAACATGCGGAAATAGTTCCGCTGCTTCTCGTTCATGTAGGGTTCGTCCTCGCTCGGAACATAATCCGGGCCAATCACACGCTTGGCTTTTTCGAGAACATCGATTTCTTCAGACGCCGCAGTGGCCATGTATTCCTCTCAACCCAGTCATTTTCCGCCCAGCCGTTCCTATCCTGCTGTCCCGCTTTGCGGTGACAAAGAATGACATTTGTAAGCGGGCCTATAGGCTCGTGAAGTTTGCCGCACAAGGCGTTTCGCAGACTGTTGAAATAATGCTTTTGAATGAATGAATTGTGACCGGTTTCCGAGGGGATTGCCGATTATGGTGAATAAAGTTTGCCGTCGCGTTAACCATTTAATGAAACTGTTCTGGCGAATTCAGTGATGCCAAAAGAGGAAATGCCCGCTCAGGCAAACTGGGGGACCGAATAATGGAACTGAAAGTAATTGATGGAGTAGAAGCCAAGCCAGTCATTTCTCGTGAAGGCGAGATGATGATTGCGAAGTGTCTGGCTCGTGAATGGTTGCCTGCAGAGCGCCGGAAAGCAGCTTAAGTTCTTTTGAAGGGCGTCCGCTGATCCAGAAACATCTGGTCGGTTGCAACGCCCCTTCGCTCGCGCTCTAGAAAGTCTGCGACGGCGGCGCGAAAGCCAGGATCGGCGATCCAGTGGGCGGACCATGTCTGGACGGGTTCATATCCGCGAGACAGTTTGTGGCCGCCTTGCGCGCCAGCCTCAACCCGCTTGAGACCACGCTCGATTGCGATATCGATCGCTTGATAATAGCACATTTCGAAATGCAGGAAGCGCTTCTCCTGAGTGCACCCCCAATAGCGCCCGTACAGCGTATCCTGCCCGATGAAATGCAGCGCGCCCGCGATTGGCGTATCGTCCTGATAGGCCAGGCCCAGCACCATCCGATCGGCCATACGCTCGCTCAGCAGATTAAACGCTTCGCGCGTGAGGTATGGCGTGCCCCATTTGCGCGCGCCGGTATCCTGATAGAAAATCCAGAATATGTCCCAATGTTGCGGCTTGATGTCATCGCCTGTCAGAGTGACAATCTTCAAGCCCTCTTGTGCACCTTTGCGTTCCTTTCTGAGCGCTCTGCGTTTGCGTGAAGCAAGTTGCTCCAAGAACTCTTCGAAACTGGCGTATTCGCGGTTTTTCCAATGGAACTGAAGGTCGCTACGCAGCAGCCAGTCAGCATCTTCGAAGTACTGCAATTGCTCAGGCTCGATGAATGTCGCGTGGGCCGAAGATAGCTGGCTTTGCAAGCAAACGGCTTCTGCTGCCCGTAAGAGATGCGGGGCCAAGCTTGCGTCCTTCATCAACAAACGCGGCCCTGTTGCTGGGGTGAATGGTGCGGCGATCTGAAGCTTGGGATAATAGCGTCCACCGGCACGCTCCAAAGCGTCGGCCCAGCTGTGGTCGAACACATATTCGCCCTGACTGTGGCCCTTGGCATAGCTTGGCAGTGCACCCAACAAATCACCGGCGCCGTCCGTAATGATGACCGGCGCTGGCTCCCAGCCAGTCCCCTCGCCTACACTGCCTGAATCCTCCAACGCAGTCAGAAACTCGTGACTGACAAACGGGTTGCGATCCCCGCCCAGCGCATTCCATTGATCCGCGGAAACATGTCCAACGGACGGAACCATTCGCACAGTCAGTTCGCGATTACTCACGCCAAACCTGCCCCTTCGCTGATCAAGGCATCCGCTCGGCTCAGCGCGCGCCGACGCGTCTCAGGTGAATTGACGGTCCAGGTTAGCACTGGCAGGCCTTTTTTCCGCAACCGCTCGACCCAGTGGCTGGGCAAGGCAGCAATGTGGTAGGCAATGAAGTCTGGCAGCGCGATCCAATAAGCCATTCTCCGTTGCCACGCCGATTGCGTGTATCCGTGCTCATCTTCACGCATCACAAGTCCAACGCATGTAAGCGGTGAATGCTTGCGGAACCAACGGGCGACGCGTGGATCAAAACTCATGATGGCATGCTCGCCGGAGTAGCTCGCCAACGCGGCCACGACCGCCTCGCAAGATTTCTCTATGTCGTAGCCCGTCTTCGATTTGATCTCGATCAGCATCGGGGCACGACCTGCGACCAGTGCGAGCAGATCGGCCAGCGTTGCGATATGCTCGTCACTTTCGCGATAGCTGATCGCTTCAAGCTCATCCGACCTGCGCGCTTCAGTTTGCCCCTCCGCTTCGGTCAAGCGATCCAACGTCCAATCATGGAACACCATCGCCGTTCCATCTGCGCTGCGTTGGATATCGCATTCGATGCCGAACCCCGCGTCAATCGCGAGCCACGCACCCATCAGCGAGTTTTCTGGCACGCCGTTCCCGTGCAGGCCGCGATGGGCATATTCCCACCGCGTCAACCAGTCAGGTACAGCGCGCCGCCTCATTCAGCGCCTTTAATCAGCAAGCGCGATGATCGCATCGACTTCGACGGCGGCACCCAGAGGCAGTGCAGGAACGCCAACAGCCGCGCGCGCGTGCTTTCCGATTTCCCCGAATACGTCCAGCATCAGATCAGAGGCGCCATTGATAACCTTTGGCTGGTCGGTGAACTCTGCAGTTGAGCTTACAAATCCGCCCAATTTCACCACACGCTCAACCTTTTCAAGCACCCCAGCGGCCTTCAATTGTGCCAGGATCATGAGCCCGCAAGCACGCGCTGCTGCCGTGCCTGCCTCTACCGAGATGTCCTCGCCAAGCCGCCCGGTCACCAGCTCTCCATCGATAAATGGTAGCTGGCCAGAGACATGCGCAAATCCGCCTTGCACCACGACAGGTACATAGCTTGCTACCGGCGCTGCCGCTTCTGGCAGAACAATTCCCAATTCCTGCAAACGCGCTTCGATACTCATCGCGGGTCCCTTTCCAATTCTTCCAATAGCCAGGGCAAGGCCTCGTCCCAGCGGTCGATCCGCGCATGTGCATGACCGGCCTTGTGCGCGCAATCGATATGATCTGCGATCATCGGTTCGCCGCACATATGTAAGCGCGAGATGCCTGGCACAGTCTCTGATGCTGAATGATGATGCTGCGGCAAATCATCGATAAAGATCGCTTTGCTCGGCCGGAATTCATCAAGAATAGCCTGAAGCGCTGGCCCTTTGGGCCCCTGGTTCGTGAACACCCGCGCATTTATGCCAACTTCGGCCAGCTGACTGGTGCGTTTGGCTTGGCGGTCATCGTTGAGATTCGTAAGAATGACCACATCGGCCGCTTCTGCCACCCGGTTGATGCCATTTACCGCGCCGTCAATCGGCATTTGACGATGCATTTCCGTATCGAAGAACCCGCCAAGGAATTTCCAGATATCCTCTTGCGCCAGCGTTTCCCCGCTATCTGCCCATTTCATGGCTGTAGCGAAGTTGTTGCCCTTCAGCTCGAACCGCACCCCCTGGCTCTCTTCCAGCCATTGCTTGAAGGGTGCAACCATGTGCAACAGCACCTCGTCGCAATCGCTAATTACCAAGGGACGACTCATCGGCCCAGCTCCTGTCCTGCTCTGACCAGTTCATCTGGCGCAACGGCCAATGCTTCTGATGCGCAAATGAGATCTGGTTCGTGATTTCCGAGGAATTCGACCACTGCGGCTAGCACCGAAGGATTGGTCAAGCCGGCACGAAGCGTGTCCGGATCAAGGCCCGTCAAAGTCAGAAACCGTTGTGCTCGTGCTTCGTCTTCCAGGATCCAGCCAAGCGCTGCAAGTGTGAGCGTTTGCGGGTCTATCCCTGCTTCATCGGGGGATGTTAGGTGATTTTGAATTGTCAGCCGCCTTTCCGCTGGACTATCTGGGGATCAACACATGGGAGTGCCAGAGCCAAGTGGCAAAGAGAATCCTTGTTGTCGAGGATAACGACCTAAACCGGAAATTGTTCTGCGACGTGCTCAAAGCCAATGGCTTTGAAGTGGAACCGCTTGCCGATGGCACGGCTGCACTCGATACTGCGCGTCAGACTTCCCCTGATCTGATCCTGATGGATATCCAGCTTTCCGAGGTATCCGGCGTCGATTTGATCGAGCAAGCCAAGCAAGATTTGAACCTTCAGGCGATCCCTATCCTTGCCGTTACCGCTTATGCTGCCAAAGGCGATGAAGAACGCATCCGTGCAGCCGGCGCGGCCGGTTATCTGTCCAAGCCCGTATCGATTGGTCCATTTATGGCAGCTGTTAAGGAACTCCTGCCTGAGTAAGGTTTTACCTTAGGGAGTGGCGATGGTTGAAAATCGCGGGTAAGGACTGAACTTTCCCCACCTCGCACGGAATACTCTGCGCGAGAATGCATCGAAGGAAGGTTATTTATCCTAATGGACCGCGCTGAAGTCGATACGAAGATCCGCTCGTTGATTGAACCTTTCAACAAGAAAGGTGTCGAGATTGCTGACGAGACGACGTTTGCCAATGATCTGGAGTTTGACAGTCTGACTGTCATGGATTTCGTGGCAGAGATCGAAGACGCTTTCGATATCATCATCAGCATGAACCAGCAGGCCGAAATCGAGAATTTCGGGCAGTTGATTGATGCCGTTACCAAACTTCAGGACTTGTAAGAGCGGACCCATGAGCGACACTGCGCCCAAAGACCTATTCTCCAAATTCGACGAGCTTATCACGATGCGCGAGGGGCTTCTCGCGACCGGCGTTGAGGATCCCTACAATCTCGTGATGGAAAAGGTGCTCTCACCGACCCGCGCGATTTGCAACGGACGCGACACGATCCTTCTCGGCACATACAATTACATGGGCATGACTTTCGATCCCGATGTGATTGAAGCCGGCAAGGACGCACTGGAAAATTTTGGTACCGGCACTACCGGCAGCCGAGTTCTCAATGGCACGTATCAGGGCCATAAGGAATGCGAGGACGCGCTGAAGGAATTCTACGGCATGGATCATGCCATGGTGTTCTCAACTGGGTATCAGGCCAACCTCGGCATCATCGCCACGATTGCCGGCAAGGGCGATTATGTAGTGCTCGATATCGATAGCCACGCCAGCATCTATGATGGCTGCGCCATGGGCAATGCGGAAATCGTGCCATTCCGGCATAACGACATCGAAGCGATGGAAAAGCGCCTTCGCCGTATTCCCGAGGATGCCGGCAAACTGGTGGTTCTCGAGGGCGTCTATTCGATGCTGGGCGACGTGGCGCCGCTTAAGGAGATGGTCGCTATCGCCAAGAAATATGGCGCCATGGTTCTAGTCGACGAAGCGCATTCCATGGGCTTCATCGGAGAGAATGGCCGTGGCGTGGCCGAGCAAGCAGGCATTATGGATGATGTCGATTTCATCATCGGCACCTTTTCTAAGAGCGTCGGAACAGTCGGCGGGTTCTGCGTCTCCAACCATCCCAAATTTGAAGTAATGCGGCTCGTATGCCGTCCTTACGTGTTCACGGCTTCGCTGCCGCCCAGCGTTGTGGCCACGGCGGCTACGTCTATCCGCAAGCTCATGCATGGTTCGAACAAGCGCGCGCATCTCTGGGAAAATTCCAAGAAACTGCATCGCGGGCTGAAGGATCTAGGCTTTGAGCTTGGAACGGAGGAGCCGCAAAGCGCAATCATTGCGGTGATCATGCCCGATCTCCAACAAGGCGCGATGATGTGGGAAGCCTTGCTCAAAGAGGGGCTTTATGTGAACCTTGCGCGGCCACCTGCGACGCCCGCAAACATGACTTTGCTGCGCTGCTCGCTATGCGCGGAGCACAGCGAAGAAGAAGTCGCCACGATACTCGGAATGTTCGAACGCGCAGGTAAGGCTAAAGGAATAATCTAACCTCTTTGGGTTAGATCAGGCGGCCGCTAGGTCCTCTCCTTCCCGGCCGCCAGCCCTTTTTCAGGTGACTTTAGCCGCCACCTTCTTCCTAACCCCTGGATCAGCTTCCTTGTTCTCCGGAAAGATTGGCCACAGCAGCTGCTGGCCCAGCGTCGCAGGCGCGAGGTTCTCTACGCCGTAGCTTTCCGGATACGAGCGTGTGATTTTGGCTGTGCCGAACAGGACATCCCAGAAGAACAGCAAATTGCCGTAATTGCCTTTGTAGTTGACCGCCGGATCATCCGCATGGCGGCCGTGGTGCGCATGGTGCGTAGAAGGCGTTGAGATGGTCCGTTCTACCACCCACATGACCGGTGAAAGCCATTTGATCTGGTACAGCGGTTTGTCCCAAGCGACGTCTGAGTGTGCACCGATGATGACAGCCATTTTGACCACCAGATAACCGGCATAGACCCATCCCAGCCCCATGTAGAGCAAGGCGCCTGCGGTCCACAGACCGGGCATCAACATGTAGTATATGATGTTGTTCCGATAGACGAGGCGCACGCTCATATACTTCGCATTGTGGTGCGCGCGGTGCAGATTGTAGAGCCACGGAAAAGTGTGGCTGGCGCGGTGCCACCAGTATTGCGTCATGTCTTCAAGCACCAAGAACAAGGCAGTCGCCGCGAAGATGTTGATGTCTGAAAGCGCACCCTCAAGACTGGGCGCCACTACGCTCATGATCGCCGCTGACAGGAAAACGATGCCAGGCTGAGTGACCGCGAGCAGCATCGTCATGCTGATGCCTTCAACAATCCCGTCATCGCGGGTCTGTCCGCCCTTAGCGAATAGCTTGGTGCGCCATAGTTCGAGCACAGCGAAACCGAGGAAGATTCCAAGGACAGCAATCGTTGATGTTGGCATGATTCTCTCCGCTTGATAGTCGACCCTATACAGCGTAGTCCACTGCCAGAATGTCAGATATTTTACATTCTTCTGCGCGCTCTCTTGTTGCGCCGATGTTGTTCTCTGCGTTGTCAGCAGAACTGCGTGGGCAGCTGATCTCCAGCGCGCTGGCAAAACAATATTCGGAAGACCAGATCATCCAGCAGCGCGGTGAGACAGCGCATGGCTTCTACCTCATCGCAAGTGGCTCAGTTTCGATTGGGCAGTTCCTCTCCAAGGGCGAATTTCGTGCCGTGGCGGTACTTGGCCCCGGGGATTCCTGGGGTGAGCTGGCCATGTTCGCGAACCGTCCACGTGTTGTCGACGCAATCGCGCGTGGCCCTTGCGAAGTTCGTTTCATTAGTAGCGCAGATTTCGAGGCAGCAATTGCAGGCAGGGCGGAAGAAATGCGGATGCTGCTTGGCGCAATGTCCGTTCAGTTTCAGGACATGATTGACGTGATGGCGGGGATCCGTCGGGGCACAGCCCACGCCCGCGTTGCAGGGCTGCTGGATGCGCTGGCCGGAGCATCCCCTTTGCCTGCCAAAGTCCGCCTGACGCAGCAAGAGCTGGGCGAATTGCTTGGCCTGACGCGCGTTACGATCAACGCCGCGCTCAAGGAGCTGGAGGCAGCTGGCGCCATTGCCAGGCGCTATGGGCAGATCGAAGTGCTGGACAAAGCTACGCTCGATCTCGCATCACTGACCTAGCTTCAGTTCACCTGAACCAGTGTGGCGTTCTCGCATTTATCCGCAACGGCTTCATCACTGCTTGAGAATTGTGTCAGGATCAAAAATCCGCCAACCACCAAAACGACGAAGAGCGTTGTGACAGTACCGAGATATTTGTCGATGATTGCCTTTATCGGAGCGCCAAACAGTCGGAACAAGAAACCGACCGTCATGAAGATGAGCGCGCGCGCCGCGAGGCTTGCCAGAACAAATGTGATCAGGTTCATCCCGATGAAGCCAGCGGTGATCGTCAGGAGCTTGAACGGTATAGGGGTCGCGCCTGCTATGACTATGGCTTCCCAATCGTATTCGCGCAGATAACAAGCGGCGACGGGGAAACTTTCCGTCAGGCCTAGCGCGCCGATGAGCCAGGCACCAACGGTATCGTAAAGACCCCAGCCAATTGCATATCCGAGCAGCGCGCCCGCAACCGAAGCGAGCGTCGCAACCAGTGCCAGCCGAATCGCTTTTTTCGGTTCGGCAAGGCACATCAGGCCAAGCAATGGATGCGGCGGTATCGGGAAAAAGCTCGATTCTATGAAACAGAAAAAGGCCAGCCACCATGCGGCATATGGATGAGCAGCCTTATCCATTGTCCAGTCATAAAGACCGCGCAGCAAATGCATCATTTCGGAGCCACACCTTCAAGGGACTACTGAGAATTTACGTTAGGAAGCGGGGCAATCTCTCAAATATACACGATTAGCAAGTGAGCGCGGTCTTCGCACGGGAGAAGATTGTCTATCTTCGTGTATTCAGCACGTCGAGAAGTTTCGCTCCGGCGTCCAGGCACGCGTTGATCAACGTAGCGACGAAATTGCAACAGTTAAGCGGCAATGTCCGCTTGCTTCATGGCGCGCGAACGGATAAAAACCCAGTCAATTAATTAATTCGGTTAACTGAAAGGGACTATACCTATGCGTAAACTCGCAATGGGATTGGCGTTGGCATCAACTGCTCTCGCCTCACCTGCGCTAGCTAAAGAGGGCCAATGGTACATTGGTGTCGATGCTGGCGCGATGATTGTTGATAGTGCATCTGTGGACGGAGCCGATATTTCGGTCGATCACAATGAAGGTAGTGATTTTGGCGCTGTAGTTGGCCACGATTTTGGGGCCTTCCGCCTCGAAACTGAAGTCGCATATAAGCAGGCTAACCTTGAGGCGATCAATTTCGGTATCACAGAAGTCGCCGCCAATGGCGAAGGCAATTTCTTGAGCTTTATGCTGAATGGCCTTTTCGATTTCGGTAAAGATGACGGCCTCCAAGGCTTCTTCGGTGGCGGCTTCGGTATCGCACGTTCCCAGCTTGAAAACGGGTTGATTGCTCAAGGTGGTGCTACGGGGCTTTACGATGATTCCGACACCGGCATTGCATGGCAGCTGCTTGCAGGTGCGCGCGCACCGTTGACTGATCGTTGGGACGTTGGTTTGAAATATCGCTATTTCAACGCACCTGGCATCAATATCGTGGCACGTGATGGCACCGGCCTTGAGACCGATGTGTCAACGCACTCGTTGCTTGGCACATTGACCTACAATTTTGGTGAAGAGCCGGCTCCACCGCCACCTCCGCCTCCACCGCCACCGCCACCGCCACCACCGCCACCGCCTCCACCGCCTCCACCGCCGCCTCCACCGGCTCCGGTGTGCAACACTGGCCCGTACATCGTCTTCTTTAACTGGGACGAGTCGGATATTACGCCAGAAGCTGCGACAGTGCTGGACAACGCGGTAACGGCGTACGCAGATTGCGGCACGGCCAGCGTAATGCTTGCAGGTCACACCGACCGTTCAGGCACGACGACCTACAATATGGGTCTTGCTGAACGTCGTAACTCATCAGTTCGTGACTATCTGAATGGTCGCGGAATTCCTGATGATCGTATCGGCAGTGAAGCCTTCGGCGAATCGCAGCCACGTGTAGCCACTGAAGATGGCGTTCGTGAGCTTCAGAACCGCCGTGTTGAAGTAACCTACGGCCCGGGTTCCGGTATGTAAGTTGCCTCTTCAGGTGAATTGATAGAAAAGGGCCGGAGAAATCCGGCCCTTTTTGTTTTTACTGGAGACACTGGCTTTGCGCTCTATAATACTTGCACTTGCTACCTTGCCCACAGCGCTTTGCGCCTGCTCTTCGAAAGACAAAGGCGAGATGGGATCGGCTCCCGCGGTAATTGGCTCTGCATTGATAGCTACAGCGAGCGGGACGGAGATCGGCACAGCCGAGATCATCCGCGCGAAGGGCGCCATCTCGATTTCGGTCAAGGTCAACGGGTTTGAAGCCGGCGAGCGCGCGCTTCATCTACATTCAACTGGGGCCTGCGATGCACCAGACTTCACAAGCGCTGGAGGCCACTTGAATCCTTTCGAGCGGGCGCACGGCAGCCTAAATCCGGATGGTCAGCACCTTGGGGACATGCCCAACATTACCACGGACGATAATGGCCAAGCCACACTCACCTTCACATTCTCCGACGACCCTGACCATCTCATCCAGGAAATATTTGACGCGGACGGAACAGCAGTGATGATCCACGCTGGTCCGGACGACTATATCAGCGACCCAGCCGGCGCTGCCGGTCCAAGGATCGCGTGCGGAGTAGTCAAACCAGCCAATTAAGCCGAGGTTGGCTCACCGGCCGCAATCGCACGCTGGAGAACAGTTTCATTTGCCTTGGGAACGAGCTTCAGTGCCGAAAGCAGAAGCACTAATCCGATAGGTGTAATCCACAGGGTCGACAACACACCTGTGCTTAGGTCCCCATCGTTTTGCGCAGAGACATAGCCAGCCATATAGGGCCCCAACGCCAACCCAACCAAGGTAGTTGCGAGGAAGAAGGTCGCTGTAGCAGTCCCTCGCATGCGCGGCAGGACAAGAGCCTGGCTGCTAGCTGCAGCCGCTCCCAATGCTGACGCTGCCAGCGCTCCGACAACAACATTGAGTATCAGGAAAAGCGTAAAACTATCTGTCGTATACTGAATGATCGCAAACGGGATCGGGGAAAGCAGTCCGAACAATATTACCCAAACACGCCCCGAGGACATGCGGGTGTAGAGAAAATCTGCCATCCGGCCGCCAAGGATCACTCCCAAGAAACCGCCAGCTGCGCCGCCACCGCCTAGCCAGAACCCAAGCTCGGCCTTGGAAACATCGAATACGCGCTCGGCATAGGGAGCTCCCCAATAGGATGCAGAGTATGCCATGAACGCCACCGTGCCGTACCCGAGAATGGTACATAGAAATGCTGGTGATCCCCATGTCAGCGCAAACGTGGGATAGTCACGGTGCTTAAGCGCCGTTGCCCAGCAGAAAACTGAGTAATATCCGATAGCCAAAAGAAACCATTGATCGGTGATCGCTGGTAAACTGAGCGCCAGGAGCCCTCCGAGCGCTTCAACAATGACGCCATTGCCAGAGGCCAATGCCACTGTGATGAGATGTGCAATCACAAAAGATGCGGCGAACACAAGAATATTCAGTCCCAGGGCAGCAGCCCCCCGCGATGCCGCACCTACGAAAGTAAACGGCGGGATGACGGTGTAAAGCTCACGGACGAAGCCCTGAAACGGCTTGGGATCTTCGGGCGTTGGCAGCCCGTCGATCGCACCGCGAACAGGTTCGCGCAGCGTCGCCACCCAGACTGCCAGCAGCAGGCCGGGTACCCCGACCGCTATGAAAGCGGCCTGCCAACCAGCCAGGCCAAACCAAGGATCTCCGCCGGGATAGGCCGCGTTCCAGCGGTCAACAATGACGCCGCCAATGGCCAGCGAGACACCGCCGCCAATATATAGTCCAGAGCTATAAATTGCGAGCGCGGTTGCCCGCAGCCTCGCCGGAAACCAATCCGAGATGAGCGAATAAGCCGAAGGGCTGGCCGTGGCTTCACCCACTCCAACACCAATACGCGCAACCGTTAGCTGTGCGGCATCACGCGCAAACCCGGATGCCGCTGTCATTGCGGACCATAATGTCAGTCCAAGCGTAATGAGCCGAATACGCTTCCAGCTATCGGCAAGCTTCCCCAGTGGAATGCCGAAAAGCGCATAAAAGATCGCGAAAGCCGTTCCGTATAGAAATCCAAGATATGCGTCGTCGACGCCCAGATCGGCCTTGATATCATTGGCAAGAATCGAAAGAATCTGCCGGTCAATGAAGTTCAGAACATAGAGTAGAACCAAAACGCTAAGCGCATACCAGCTATAGGCAGGAACGGCTTGCTCAGTATCGATCGACTTCTCGGCTTGCGCCGCGGGTTCGCCCATATTGTCTGCTTCTCTTCCAGTAGGGATCAGGCCACGTAGGGGGTGCTATCGACTAGTCTGGCCTCGGCAAAGCCCTTTTTTCGCAGGCGACAAGAATCGCAAAGTCCGCACGCTTGGCCTGCTTCACCAGGATCATAGCAAGACCAACTCATCGACGGGTCGAGACCCAGTCGATCACACTCGCGCGCGATATCTGCCTTGGTCATGTGTTGCAGCGGCGCGTGCACAGTGAAAGCCCCGCCCTCCACACCTGACTTTGTTCCAAGCTGAGCGGTTTTCATAAAGCTTGCAATGAATTCTGGTCGGCAATCGGGATACCCCGAATAGTCGAGCGCATTCACGCCGATAAATACGTCGGTCGAACCAGCAGCTTCGGCTGCCGCGACACAGAGTGATAGAAACACAAGGTTGCGAGCGGGCACATATGTAACAGGGATGGCGCCCCCCACTCCAGACTTCGGGACATCGATTTCATCAGTGAGAGCCGAGCCTCCGATAGAGCGCATGTCGAGCTCAAGTCGAAGGTGGCGTTCAACGCCAAGTTTCTCGGCAATGGCGGAGGCGGCTGCAAGCTCTCGCCTGTGCCGCTGCCCGTAATCGATCGTAACTGCGTGCACCGTGAAACCTTGTTCAATAGCAAGGGCAGCAGTGACCATAGAATCCAGTCCGCCGGAAAGCAGAACGACAGCAGGTGATTGTTTAGGTTGTTGGATATCTGCCATGCGGCCGACTTAGAAGATTTAGCCCTGCTTGCAACGGGATTCCTATCGAAAGAATTGGCCTCAGCAGCTACCTGTGCGACGCGCCTCTGCACTCAAATCAAACGGACGCCCATCCACAATGCCTTGCGTATCGATCTGAACCAAGGCACCGGTCTCGCGTCGTATCGTTGTGCGCCCATATCCGTTGCCACGGCACGTGTATTGCACAGTTACTTCTGTTGCATTGTCCTCAATGACAAAACGGCTGCAGGTTTGAACCGTATGCTGGAGCTGGATAAACTCAGTTCCATCCCGAACGCAGATCTGGCGGCTAGGAGTTCCATCCCGAAACGTTATTGTCCATTCGCCCTTGTTTAGTCCAGACATCATCGCGAGCGCTGACGTTTGCGCAGATCCAGGCACCACCATTGCGAGCGCAAACAATCCGGCAGCGCTGCTAACAGTCACTATCAATGCGTTGGTCAGTTTCTTCATCTTTTCCTTATCGCCTTGCAGGCAGGAATTACACAAAAAAGGGGTAGCTTGCATGCGATAAACCGTTGCTGAACATCGACAGACTGAAATTATAGGTTCAGTACGAAGTCTCGTGAGCAGAATGCACAATCGACCACGATGTGCCCTTGCCCGTTTCGCATCGCATCCCGCTCACCTTCGGGGAAACGCGACACAACCTCATCATAATGCTCGACAGTGCAACGGCAGCCCTTTGACAGAGCTGCGCCTTTTTCGACGAGAATTTTCTCTTCTTCGTGAAATAGCCGCCAAATCAGAGCTTCCATCGAAAGCTTTGGATCCACCAACTCTGCGTGGCTAAGACTGCCGCCCAGCGCTTCGATATGCTCCCAGTCGGGGTGGTCAACCTGCGCGTCGAGCCGTTGGCGCCCTACTTCGCCTTGCGGCAAATGCTGGAGCAACATTCCCCCAGCGACGCACTGCCCTTTGTGAAAGCGAATGCCCAGCCGCACAAGAGTTGGTATCTGCTCTGATTGCAAGAAGTAGTGCTCGCAGGCTTCTGCCAACGACGCGCCTTCGAGGGGGACAATCCCCTGATACCGCTGACCCTTCCCCGTTTCGAAAGTGATCGCAAGATAGCCGCTGCGGAATAGGCGCATCAGTGAGGGGTTTGCGCCAACGTCGCCCAATGCAGCGCGATCAAAATCGGCATAACCGCGAAGGGCACCTTCCTTGAAGTCAGCCACAAGCAGTCGAACCGGGCCGGTCTGAGTCTGCGCCTGCAAGGTGAGCTGTGCGCCCTCTTCCTTCTGGAGCCCGCCCATCAATGCGCCCAGCAATAACGCCTCAGCCAACAAGTGCTTCACAGGAGCTGGATAGTCGTGCGCGCTTAGCACTCCTGCAACCACATCATCCAGACGCGCAATTCTCCCGCGCGCATCACGTGCAGGGATGCTAAAATTCAGCAATTGGTCCTGATAGGTTTCGACGTGCTTGGTCATTGGCGACAATATGGGGCCTATCGGATCAATTGAAAGCCCGCTTCCTCTGCATTCCTAAAGCTGACCAAAGCACCAGCGCAATATCGATTTCTGCGCATGGATTCGGTTCTCAGCCTCATCGAATACAACTGACTGATCGCTTTCGAACACAGCCTTGCTGACCTCTTCATCGACATGCGCCGGCAGACAGTGCAGGAATTTCGCATCGTCCTTCGCCATTGCCATCAATGCCTCATTGACCTGATAGGGCGCCATCGCGGCAAGCTTGTTATGCGCGTGATCCTGACCCATCGAAACCCAGGTGTCGGTGACAATGATGTCAGCACCAGTTGCCGCAAGCGCGGCATCCTGAGTTAGCATGACCTTGCTACCGCCTGCCTTTACCAGGTCCACGAACTCACTTTCCGGCTGATAGCCGGCTGGTGTTGCCACGCGCACATTGAACTTCATCAATCCGGCAGCTTCCAGTATCGAATGAAGCACATTGTTGCCATCGCCAAACCACGCCAATTCAAGGCCGGGCAGTGTCTTGCCATGCTCGATTATCGTAAGGAGGTCGGCCACGATCTGGCAGGGGTGAGAGCGATCGGTCAGACCGTTAATGACCGGCACATGCGCATAATGTGCCATCTCTTCGACCTTGGCATGATCGTCTGTCCGCATCATGATGACGTCAACCATACGGCTCAGCACGCGCGCGGTATCCGCAATCGATTCTCCGCGCCCAAGCTGACTTGAAGCGGAATCGAGGATCAATGACGAGCCCCCCAATTGCCGCATCGCGATGTCAAAGCTGACGCGCGTGCGTGTCGAATTCTTTTCAAAAACCATACCCAGGACATGACCTGCCAATGGTTGATCTTCGTCAGGCCTACCCTTCGGCCAGCCTAGACGCGCTGCTTTGCGATCGATTGCATCTGCAATCATCGCCGCGATTGCATCGCCTCCAGCATCGGACAGATCGAGAAAGCTGCGCACCTCAGGCGCAAGATCGAGTGGTTCCGGCATCAGCAGCCCTACGGATTTTCGTAGCTGGCTGCGCCAGCCGACAGCTTCTCGAAGAACTCCTCGATCTCGGCGTCGCCGACGACCAAGGGAGGCAACACACGCAATGTGTTGTCGCCCGCAGCAACGGTCAGAAGCTGATGATTGTCACGCAAATGCACAAAGAACGGACGGCTTTCGACCTTCATCTTCATGCCCAGCATCAGCCCCTTGCCACGGACGAGCTCGAAGAGCTCAGGATAGTTGCCGATAAACTGTTCGAGCCGGCTGCGCAGGCGCTCACCCTTCTCGCGCACTTCGCCAAGAAATTCGTCGTTAGCTACGGCCTCCATCACGGCTGATCCAGCCGCCATCGCGAGAGCGTTGCCACCATAGGTCGAGCCATGCGTACCGAAGGTCATTCCGCGCGCAGCCTTCTCAGTCGCCAAGCATGCGCCAAGTGGGAAACCGCCGCCTATACCTTTCGCCGTTGCCACAATGTCAGGCACAATGCCGTATTGTTCATAGGCATAAAGAGTACCGGTGCGCGCTACGCCGCATTGCACTTCGTCCAGAACCAGCATCAGATCATGCTCGTCTGCGAGCGCACGCAGGCCTTTCATGAACTCGTCGGATGCAGGGCGAATACCGCCTTCGCCCTGAATAGGTTCAACCAGAAAACCAGCTGTGTTTGGTCCCATCAGCGCCTTGGCCGACTCCAGATTATCAAACTCGGCATATTTGAAGCCTGCAAGAAGCGGCGAGAAACCGTGGTGCATCTTTTCCTGGTTCGATGCGCTGATCGTCGCCATCGTGCGGCCATGAAACGCGTTGGCAAATGTGATCAACTCAAAGCGAGTGCTATCGTCCTCGTGCTGATGATAGGCGCGCGCGGTCTTGATTGCGGTTTCAACTGCCTCGGCGCCTGAATTAGTGAAGAAAACTGTATCAGCGAAGGTTTTGTCGACAAGCTGTTGAGCCAGCTTCTCCCCTTGCGGGCTGCCATATAGGTTCGACACATGCATTAATGTGGCGGCCTGTTTCTGAATAGCGGAGATCAGCCCCTCATGTGAATGACCAAGCAGGTTCACGGCAATCCCGCTGGCAAAATCGAGATAGCGAGTGCCGTCCTCATCGATGAGGTGACAATGCTCGCCGCGTACAGGACGTACGCCGCAACGGGGATAGACAGGCATCAATGGTGTGATCGACATCGCAAAACCCTCAATTTATATGCGCGCTCTAGAAAGAGAAATGGCGGCCCATCGGACCGCCATCTCCACGTCATCTAATCATGTGCTGGTCAGCGGTCAAACATGCCGCCGTCAGCGCGTATCAATCCTGGACGGGAACGAGATTGACCGCAGAGTGCTTGCCTCGTCGATCAACTTCGAGATCAAACTCGAAACGCTCACCTTCATTGATTTCCTGTAGGCCAGAACGCTCTACCGCACTGATGTGTACAAATGCATCTGGCTGACCATCGTCACGAGTCAGGAAGCCAAAGCCCTTCATCGAGTTGAAAAACTTGACCGTTCCAGTAGCTTTCTCACCAGTTAGTTCGCGTTGCGGAGCCACAGTTTTCTGCTCAACCGCAATCACATCACCAACAACCTGAAGATCTTGCGCGGACACCTTGCCGCCACGATCGACCAGATTGAATTCGAGCTCCTGACCTTCCGCGAGACCTTCTAGCCCAGCACGCTCGACAGCGCTGATATGCACGAAGATATCTTCGCCGCCAGTTTCCTGCTGAATGAAGCCAAAGCCTTTTTGACTATTAAAGAACTTCACAGTTCCCTTGCCGGTGCCGACAACCTGGGCGGGCATACGGCTGAAACCGCCACCGCCACCGCCGCCGCCTGGGCCGCGTCCGCCGCCGAATCGATCACCGCCGCCAGAGCCGCGATCATCGCCAAACCGGCGGCCACCGCCGCCAAACCGATCTTGCTGACCAAAATTGTCGCGTGGGGGAAAAGAATCACCGCCGCCGCCAAATGGATCGAAGCTATCTTCACCGAACCCGTCGCGCTTGTCCCGTCCGCGGCGGCGCCCTCTATCGTAACCCATAACCTACTTCGTACCTTGTAACTCCGCCCGAAAAACCTCGCGCAAACGCTGTGGACGGACAGCTTTGTCGACGCAGTAGGCAGCACAGCGATTTTGCTGAACCCCACCTCACTGATATGAAACATAGCGCACAAAGATCATTTGTGCGAATATTTTAGTGCGAGTACCAGCATAGGCGCGCAAATGTGACATTTTCGCATTGTAGCGTGTTCGAAAATTCCTTGCTGGTGTACCGCAAATGGCGCGAGGAACCATCCTGCGCCGACATGAGAATTCAAGAAGAGAGAGTCATGAGCGATTTCCGCGTTTTGTCGCCAACCATGCTAGCCAGCCCGCAGATCGGGCCAGCCGACGTTGTCGAAGCAGCCGGTCAAGGCGTGTCACTGATCATCAACAACCGGCCAGATGGCGAGTCTCCCGGTGAACCGCAAGGCCCGGAGATTGAAGCGGCTGCACGGAAGGCGGGGCTGGACTATCTGGCGATTCCGATCGGCAGCGCCGGCTTTGGCGAGCCTCAAGTCGAAGCTATGCAGCAGGCCATTGGCAATGCGAATGGAAAGGTTCTTGCCTATTGCCGCAGCGGAACTCGCTCGACTTTGCTTTGGTCGCTCGCACAAGCGCGCGCGGGCGAGGACATTGACGCGATTGCGGCCACTGCCCGCCAAGCAGGTTATGACGTATCGCCGGTTAGAGCGGCGATGGACGCGCTGTCCGCACAGTCCAAAAGCTGAGGCCCAGTCTTTACCCTTACTTGCGATAGTCCAAGGGCGGTGCGCGATCTCCAAGTAGGGACTTGTATTGATAGTCCGGCCCACGTGAGCGATCGAATTCTGCTCTCGCGGCCGCCCGCAGGTCGGAATTGGTATAAAGCTCAACCGCCATTAGCGTCATGGCTTTGGCCGCCACCATAGTCCCCTTATAGCCGATCGAGTGCCCGCTTGCGGCAACCGCTTGCCAGCTATGCGCGCTTGTTCCCGGCACCCAAGTGGCCGTGCGTATGCCCACAGTTGGCGTGGCCCAGGACACGTCGCCAACATCGGTAGAGCCATAGCCCAGACTCTTGTTGTAGGCCCCTATTTCGGCGGCACTCTCTAGTGGTTTGGCAGCGTCACCCAGCGATTCCTGAATCGCTTCAGCCCATGCGCGCTCTTCATCAGAATACTCAACCCCGCCGACTTGGCGAAGCTTGGCGTCCATAACTTTCGCCAGCGTTTCATTGACCAGAAGCGGATTATTGCCGTGAATGATCTCCCATTCGACCTGCGTGCCTGTGCCTAGTGCAGCGCCGCGCGCTGCATCCTCGAGGCGCGTCCAGATTTCCTGAACCCCATGTGGTTCAGGATGACGAACATAGTAAAAGTTCTCCGCAAAATCAGGGACGACGTTTGGCGCATTGCCGCCTGCCGTTACAACGTAATGCATCCGAGCATCCTGCGGGATGTGCTCGTGCATCATGTTCGCCATCATGTTCATTGCTTCAACACCATCCAGCGCGGATCGCCCCCGTTCCGGAGCACCGGCCGCATGCGCAGAAACACCGGTAAAGCGAAACTTCGCGGAGCGGTTAGCGAGGCTAGTCCGGGCAGCAGCACTGTTTTCGTCGTCCGCATGCCAGTGGATCGCGATATCGACATCGTCGAACATGCCCGCGCGGGTCATATAGACCTTACCCGATCCGCCCTCTTCCGCGGGGGTTCCGTAGAGGCGAATTCGGCCGGGAGTTCCAGTTGCCTCGAGCCAATTCTTTACCGCTATGGCCGCAGTCAGCGATCCAGCGCCGAACAAATTGTGCCCGCAAGCATGGCCTGCGCCCTTTCCTTCAATCGGATCGCGGGTCGGCTTAGCCGACTGATTGATGCCAGGCAGCGCGTCCATTTCAGCAAGGATCGCGATCACCGGGCCGCCTTCGCCCCATTCAGCAACGAAGGCTGTCGGGATTTCGGCAATGCCGCCTTCGATGGTGAAGCCTTCTGCAGTCAGCTCTTCAACCATCAGCGCGCTGGAGCGTTCTTCCAGATAGCCAAGCTCGGCCCAATCCCACAGCTGTTGCGCGACACGATGCGTGCGCTCTGCTTCAGCTTCGACATTCGCAATGGGATCCGCTTGCTGTGCGGACAACGGAGCGGCGCTCAAAACTGCAAAGGCAATCAGACTTAGATATGGCTTCATGGATGTTTCCTCTCTCGATTGCCTGCTTGCCGCAAAGCGGTCTCCGTGCCAATTGCAAATTCAATGAAAGTTTCGCCTGAACTCATGCAATTTCTTGGTTCGCTTGTCGCAATTCTCGCGGTGGCGGGGCTTGCCTGGTGGCTGAAACTGGGCAGCACTCCTCAGCTTTCAAGCGATAGAGAAGCACAGGCGGCCGCAAGTGAGGCCATTGATGGCTTTGAATCGGTCGAGACTGCTGTCGATGCGAATGGAAATGGCGCCATTTTACGTGACCGCTCCGGCTGCCTCCTGCTCCTCAAGCGGCATGGAAACAAACTTGCCGGACGATTGCTGACGCATTCCGCAACAGGCCGGATCGACAAAGGGCAACTGGTTGTCGATTCAGGAGAGCGGCGATTTGGCCTTGTAATTCTTACCATCGATCACGCGCAGTCTTGGGCCGATCGCATCAATGGAGTAAGGTCCGAACGCGATGCCTGATTTTTCGCCCACCGAATATGCCGTTCCCGGCTTTGTGTTGCTTATCCTGATCGAGATGATCTGGGCGTGGTGCAACCGGCCGGATGCCTATGAACCGCGTGACACGCTGACCAGCCTCGCATTCGGCCTCGGCAGCACGGTGTCCGGCTTGCTGTTTGGCGGGTTTTTCTTCCTGCTTTTCCTTGGCGTGTGGGAGTACCGGCTCATTGATTTCGGTCCTGAATGGTGGGCGGTTTGGTGGGCCTGGCCGCTGTGTTTTGTGCTCGACGATCTCAAATATTACTGGGTGCACCGCGCAGGTCATCGCATTCGCTGGATGTGGGCCGCACATGTGAACCACCACTCAAGCCAGCACTACAATCTCTCGACCGCGCTCAGGCAAACTTGGACCGGGCCGTTTACCTTCGGGTTCCTGTTCGCATTGCCGCTGGTGCTGCTCGGCTTTCACCCTCTGATGATCGCCATCTGTGGCGGCTTCAATCTGATCTACCAGTTCTGGATCCACACTGAGGCGATCGACAGGATGCCGCGCTGGTTCGAGGGGGTAATGAATACCCCTAGCCATCACCGCGTCCATCATGCCACCAATCCGCGTTATCTGGACCGGAACTATGCCGGCGTTTTCATCATCTGGGACAAGATGTTTGGAACATTCGAGCCTGAAAGCGATGACGAGAAGATCCGCTATGGGATCATCAAACAGCTGGGCAGCTTCAATCTGTTATGGGCAGTGTTCCACGAATGGATCGGCATGCTGAGCGATATGTGGCGCAGCCCCTGGAAGCATAAGCTATCATACCTGTTGCGTGAGCCCGGCTGGTCTCACGATGGCAGCCGCGACACATCCGATACAATTCGCGCGCGCTGGCAGGAAAGACAAATCGTAAAAACTTCAGTTGCATCTGAAAACGCGATTGCAGGCGAGCAAGAGCCTGCCTAACACTCTCCCGCAAAAGGAGAGAGAATGGATACCTTCGATTACATCGTAATTGGCGGCGGTAGCGCCGGCAGCGCAGTTACCGGCAGGCTTGCCGAAGACGACAGCAAGACCGTCTGCCTAATCGAAGCGGGCGGCAAGAATGATAACTTCCTGGTCAAAACGCCGGGCATGATGCCCTTCCTTTTGAAGAACGCCAATTACCGCTACGAGACCGTGCCGCAAAAGGGCCTGAATGACCGCATCGGGTATCAACCACGCGGCAAGGGCCTCGGCGGGTCATCAGCAATCAATGCCATGGTCTATATCCGCGGCAATGCGTGGGACTATGACAATTGGGCCGCCATGGGATGTGCCGGATGGGCCTATCAGGATGTCTTGCCCTACTTCAAACGTAGCGAAGGCAATATTCGCGGCGGTGATGAATATCACGGTGGCGATGGGCCACTTTCCGTTTCTGACCAGAAATGGCCCAATCCAACCAGCACGGCTTTCGTTGAGAGCGCGGCGCAGCTGCAATTGCCGCGCAATACAGACTTCAACGACGATAGCCAGGAAGGTTTCGGCCTTTATCAAGTCACGCAAAAGGACGGCGAACGCTGGTCTGCGGCGCGCGCCTATGTTGAGCCACTGCGCGGCAAGCCCAATCTCGAAATCCGTACCGGCACACTGGTCGAGAAGCTGGTGATCGAAGACGGCCGTGTAACCGGTGTTGCCATTAAGCGGGGGCGTAAACGCGAATTGGTGAAGGCGAGGCGCGGAGTGATCCTGTCTGCTGGCGCATTCAATTCTCCTCAGATACTGATGCTCTCTGGAATCGGGCCGGCCGAACATTTGCAGCAGCATGGTATCGATGTTGTGATCGACAAAGCGGCAGTTGGGAGCGAGCTTCAGGATCATATCGATTACGTATCCGGCTGGGCGACCCAGTCCACTGATCCGATCGGCAATTCGCTTGCGGGTACATGGCGTATGGCAAAAGCGATAATCGAGCATCGCCGCAAGCGCACCGGGATCATGACGACATGCTATGCTGAAAGCGGCGGGTTCTGGAAAGTCATGCCAGACAGCCCGGCCCCCGATGTGCAATGGCATTTCGTTCCTGCTGTGCTGGAAGACCACGGGCGAGAGAAAGTGAACGGGCACGGTTTCTCGCTCCATGCCTGCGTATTGCGGCCTGAGAGCCGCGGCACGGTGAGACTGAACTCTCCGAACGCCGCAGACGCGCCGCGGATTGATCCCAATTTCCTGGATGATGAACGCGATATGGCGGTGATGCGCGCAGGGGTTCGCCTATCGCACCGGATCGTTGATGCGCCGCCGCTCGCCGACTACAAACCAACCGATCGTTACCCCATCGACCTCAACAATGACGCTGAGCTGGATGAGCTAATCCGCAGCCGTGCGGACACAGTCTATCATCCCGTGGGAACGTGTCGCATGGGATCGGACGAAGGCGCGGTGGTGGAGTCAACATTGAAAGCGCGCGGCGTTGAAGGGCTATGGATTGCGGACGCTTCAATCATGCCCAAGATCGTCAGCGGCAACACCAATGCGCCAAGCATCATGATCGGCGAGCGGTGCGCAGACTTTGTGAAGGCTGCGACGTCCTAGACCAAGCATTTCCACATCGTCGCAAGTGGCACGGGCACAGCGCCATTCTCGTCAAGCCATTCGCTTTCGACCTGATAACCACACGCGCTGTATAGCGGCTTGCCTGACATGGTGGCGGCCATCTCTATCGCTGTGAACCCTTCTGCCCGCGCGGCGGCTTCTGCTGTGTCGAGAATAAGCCTCCCTATGCCTTTTCTGGTGTGATCGGGATGGGTGTACATCGCCCTGATCCGGGCACGTTCGCTGGCTGGATCGAGCAAGCGCGGATCGCGGCCAGCTGAATGGTTGCCGCCATAGAGGGTTGCGCGCCGGGGCCAGCCGCCGCAGCCGACAAGCTCTCCATTTGTTTTATACTCTTAAGATGTTGCAGATACCCGTGCCAGCGCAAGCTTATTGCTTCAGATGCAACTCGCGAATCGCGCGCTGTCGCGGGGATACAACACACAAAAAAAGGGCCGAAGCGCTTGGCTCCGGCCCTTATCAGTTTGTTCGTTCGCAGGAGGAACGAGGTGAGGCGGGTCGAGGAGGGAGAGGAGAGGTTTCCCCGCCCCGCCAAACTTTTTGATCAGTTGTAAGCACGTTCTCCGTGCTCAGAGATATCGAGCCCATCGACTTCGGTTTCTTTATCAACCCGCAGGCCGATCAGAAGTTTGACAGCATAGGCCGCAATCAGCGTACCGATACCTGCCCAAGCGACGGTTATGAGAACGCCCTCAGTCTGGATCCAGAGCTGCGCACCCAGGCCGGTCGAGCCGTCGCCAGGGCCGCCTAGGAACGGCTGGTAGACCAGACCTGTCCCGATCGCGCCGACAATACCGCCGATGCCATGGATGCCGAATGCGTCCAAGCTATCGTCATAGCCGAACTTGGCCTTCACCTTGGCTACAAAGAAGTAACAAACAACCGAGGAAGCGATGCCGAGCAGAATCGCGCCGAACGGACCGCTATTGCCAGCCGCAGGCGTTACAGCAACCAGGCCAGCGATCACGCCAGAGCAGAAGCCCAAGGCACTGCCCTTGTGGCCTGCCATGCGCTCGATCACCATCCAGGTTAGCGCACCGGCTGCGGTTGCCACAAAGGTGTTGATCATCGCGAGACCAGCGAAGCCATCAGCTTCGAGTGCTGAACCGGCATTGAAACCGAACCAACCAACCCAGAGCAGGCCTGTGCCCACCATGGTCAGCGTCAAGCTGTGTGGAGGCATTGGCTCTGACGGGTAGCCGCGACGCTTGCCCAATAGGTAAGCAAGAACGAGACCTGAGACACCGGCATTGATGTGCACCACTGTGCCGCCCGCGAAATCGAGCGCGCCTTTCTCGAACAAGAGCCCGTCACCGGCCCACACCATGTGCGCGATCGGGAAATAGACAATTGTCAGCCAGATCGGAACGAACAGCATGACAGCGTTGAATTTCATACGCTCCGCGGTGGCGCCCAGGATGAGCGCGGCTGTGATGGCTGCAAAAGTCATCTGAAAACTCACGAAGACGTACTCAGAGATGACTTCATCCGTGAATGTCGCTGCGGTTGTTTCCGCGCTCATTCCCGCAAGGAAGTAGCTACCCGTGCTGTAGAAGCTGCCGAGCCAGCCTTCGATTTGCGTCGATCCGAATGCAAGCGAGAAGCCCCACATCACCCAGACCAGCATAGCCAAGGCGGCGGTCGCGCCGATCTGCGTCATTGTCGACAGCATGTTCTTTGACCGCGTCAGACCGCCATAGAACAGCGCGAGGCCGGGCAGGATCATGAGCAAGACCAAGACGGTCGATGTCATCATCCATGCATTGTTGCCGGGCTTTGGAACTGCCGCCACTGCTTCAGCCGCAGGCGCGGCGAAAGCCGGCTGTGCCATGGCAAGTGCGCCAAGCCCAAGCGTTGAAAGGGTTAGGATTTTACGATTCATCTTATTTTTCCCCTTGATCACAGCGCAGTGTCACCGGTCTCACCGGTACGGATGCGCGTGGCGGAAGCGAGATCGAGCACGAAGATCTTGCCATCTCCGATGGCATCTGTGCTCGCTGTTTGCTGAATAGTCTCGACCACTTGAGCGGCGATTTCGTCGCTCGCGGCAATCTCTAGCTTCACCTTGGGAAGCATATTAGTCGAATACTCGGCTCCACGATAAATCTCGGTCTGGCCCTTTTGTCTGCCGAAGCCTTTGACTTCAGACACTGTCATGCCAGCGACCCCGATGGCGCCCAGCGCTTCGCGGACTTCATCGAGCTTATACGGTTTTATTACGGCGATGATGAACTTCATCTTTGCCCCCTACTGCTTGCCGGGCCCATCCCGACTTCGCAGACGCAGCAATTCTCGTGCCAGAATCTGGAAAACCATGGATTCAGCCGTTTGGCCCCGATGCGAAGGCACAATGCCCTTAGGCACTCGACTTAAGTTGCCTATCTATTAGGCATACGATGAAATGTTAGGCGGTTCGTAGAGAGGCCCAGACCGGCAAATGGTCTGATGCGGCAGCCGAAGTGGCGCTGTGATGCACCCCGCTGGTCTCATAGCTCCAATCAGGGGTAGCAATAATCCGGTCAAAACGCGCAATAGGTCGCGCCGATGGGTAGCTCGCACCAGGTGTGATCTGTTGCCATCCCATCCCGAAGGCCTGCATTGCACCGGTTAACCGGCCCCATTGATTGAAGTCGCCCATGATTACAGTTGGCATCTTCCCGCGACGTGTGCACTGCTTGAGGATTGCCTTGATCTGATCACGCCTGCGCAGCCCGGAAAGATCCAGATGCGCGCCCAGCACCCGGATGTGCTCCCCCCGCAAGTCTAGTTCCGCCAGAACGGCGCCGCGCGGCTCGAGTGTCGGAAGATCAAGCGGTTCTGCATGAAGACACTTTATGTCCCGCCTGACCAAAAGAGCATTGCCATGCCATCCAAGGCTTCGCGGTCGTTTGGCCACCGGCAAGGGCCGCCAGCGCGTATCGTCCAGCAGAGCACGCGGCAACACACTTGCGCGCGCACCAAAGCGTCGATCTGCCTCCTGTAGAGCGATGATGTCCGCATCGACTTCGCGCAGGACTGATATGATCCGGTCAGGATCGCGGCGTCCATCAAGCCCGACCGCCTTGTGGATGTTGTAGCTGGCGAATGTCAGTTCCACGCGGGATCCACTCCCCATGTGCGCTATTACGTTTCACCTGCAATGTAGCGGTCAGTGGCACGGGTAGGCAGACCGTCAATACTCGATATACGCAAGGAATGCTTGGCCGCCCATTCATCTGGATCAGCCTGGGCATGAGCTTTCTTGAGCGTTTGTCGCTCATCCTGAAACTCCATGAACGGCACGCCCCAGCCGCAGCTGGTCTGGACGCTTTCAACGTCAATCACGAAAATCTGGCGCGTGCCGGGCATCAAAGTGAAATGCGCAGCAAGACCGCTCCATTCATCGTCCTGTGGTAATACAGCTCGCCCGCGCCCGTAGATTCGCAAGATGAGCGCCGGCTGCTGGAAATTGCAGAACATCACGGTAATCCGACCGTCAGCGGCCAGATGTGCATTCGTCTCATTGCCTGATCCGCCAAGATCGAGATAGGCAACGCGCGTCGGCGACAACACCCGAAACGCGTGATAGCCCTTGGGGCTTAAATTGATCCGTGCGCCTTCTGCCGCAGTCGCTACAAAGAAGACCGGCTGTTTGCCGATCATTTCGATATGCTTGTCGAGCAGACTGTCGGTGAAATCTGCCATCAGAGAAAATCCTTAAGTACCTGCATGAACCGGTCGAACTGGTCATGGTGCAGCCAGTGCCCTGCTTGCTCGAACTCAATCACTTCGGCGTTGTTGAAATATTTGATCCGGCCATCCTTCTCCGGATTCGAAGCCCAGCTGTCCGCGCCATAGAGCAGCAGCGTAGGCGCAGTAATCGCACCCCAAATCTGCTGAAGGAATTCGTCAGCAATGTCCTCAACGCCCCAGACATTGAGATGCGGATCGAATTTCCAGCTGTACGTGCCATCCTCATTGCGATTGACCCCGTGGATCGTGAGGTGCCGCGCCTGTTCCTCGGTTAGATAGCTGTTTTCCTCAATCATCCGCGCAAAAGCCGCTTCTATACTTTCATAGTTGCGCGGGATGCGGCCCGATGCCGCGCGCTTCTTGCCAATCCATTCCGCAAAACGTTCAGGATATGGCGTCGCGCGCATCTCTGCCTGTCGTTCTGGCGAAGGGCCGAGGCCTTCGATCGCAACGATCTTCTTCACCATGTCAGGAAACACTCCGGCGTACCTAAGGGCAACGTTTCCGCCCATCGAATGGCTGACGATAGTCACCGGACCTGCACCAAGTTGATGGATCAACTGCGCGAGGTCATAGACCATGTCGTTCGCCCGGTAATTGCCATCCGACACCCAATCGCTATCGCCATGACCGCGGTGATCCATCGCCACAACATGGTAGTCATCGCGCAAGGCCTGCGCCGTCCAATCCCAACTACGTGCATGGTCGCGCCCGCCGTGAACCAGAACAAGGGGCGGTTTGCCTTCATTGCCCCAATCCTCGTAATTAAGGCGGAGCCGCTGCGAGATGAATGTCTGGGATGTAGGTCCTGAGCCGTTCATGGCTCAAGCTTTGAGCGATGCTTGCGCAGCTTGCAAGCCCAGCCTCGCCTCTAACGTTCCTTCGTCGCCGAAAAGGTCAGCTCGGGATTGTTTTCTGCCTGGTAGTTCACGTCCCACGGGCTTTTCGCCATGAACACCAGATCACCATCGCGGTCCTTTGCCAGATTGGCGCGATTGAAATCCTCAAACTGCTTAATCGCGGCTGCTGGCCCCTTGACCCAACGTGCAGTGGCAAAGGGTGAGGCTTCGAGCCCGGCTTCGACTTTATATTCGGCCGACAGCCGCGAAACCAGCACTTCGAGCTGCAGCTGACCAACCACGCCGACAATATGCTGCGCACCGATCTCCGGGTAAAAGACCTGGATTACCCCTTCCTCGGAAAGATCGTCGAGCGCCTTGCGCAGCTGTTTGGTCTTAGTCGGATCCTTCAATTGCACCCGACGCAGGATTTCCGGCGCAAAGTTGGGCAGTCCGGTAAAGCGGATTGTGTTCTTCTCGCTCAACGTGTCACCGACACGCAAAGTGCCGTGGTTGGGAATCCCAATAATGTCACCCGCTTCCGCCGTGTCGGCGATTTCGCGATCCTGTGCGAAAAAAAGGATCGGCGAATGCACAGCGATGGGCTTGCCCAGTCCCGAGGGGGTCAGCTTCATCCCACGTTTGAACGTGCCGGAAACCTGCCGCATGAAGGCAATACGGTCACGATGGTTGGGGTCCATATTCGCCTGGACCTTGAAGATGAAGCCGGTGACTTCATCGCGCGATGGCGGAATCTGCTCTTCTCCAGCCGGCTGAGGGCGAGGGGGCGGCGCGAACTTCGCAATCGCGTCGATCAGCTCCTCGACCCCAAAATTCTTCAGCGCCGATCCGAAGTAGACCGGGGTTAGGTCGCCATTGCGATACGCCTCAAGATCAAATTCAGGATAACCGATCTGTGCGAGCTCGGCATTTTCTGCAACCTCTTCGGGCAGCTGAGCATTCTCGTCACGCTTGCCGTGAAATTCCTTGGAAGGGCCTTCGGGCCGCGCCACTGTACCAGTGGCGAAGTCGAGGATGCCTTCGAACTGGCCACCCATTCCCACCGGATACATTTGCGGTGACACATCAAGCGCAAGCATATCCGCGATTTCGTCGAGCAGCTCGAAAACCGGACGGCCTTCACGGTCGACCTTGTTGACGAAGGTGATGATCGGAACGCTCCGAAGGCGGCAGACCTCGAACAGTTTTCGAGTCTGTGGCTCGATACCCTTCGCGGCATCGATCACCATGATTGCGCTATCGACGGCGGTCAGCGTCCGATAGGTATCTTCCGAGAAGTCTTCGTGTCCCGGTGTATCAAGCAGGTTGAAGGTGATGGTCTCACCATCGAATTCCTTCTCGAAGGTCATGACCGAGGAAGTGACGGAAATGCCGCGTTGCTGCTCGATCTTCATCCAGTCTGAGCGAGCCCGCCGCGCCTGTCCACGCGCCTTGACTTCGCCCGCCAGATGGATCGCACCACCTTGTAAAAGCAGCTTTTCCGTGAGCGTGGTCTTACCGGCGTCAGGGTGCGAAATGATCGCGAATGTGCGGCGATTGGACATAGTCATAGGCAGCGCGGGACTTATCCGCGGAGCTCCGCTCCCTGCTTCGCGGCGGATGCCACGACTGCATCCGAAATCGCCTTGAGGTCCGCGTCCTTATAGCTTTTCTCGGTCGGCTGAAGTGTAACTTCAACCGCGACCGATTTCTTGCCTTCGGGCACACCTTGCCCAGCAAAAACATCGAATACACGCGCATCGACGATGTTTATCTTGTCCGCGCCTTTAACCGCGCGCACCAGATCACTTGCGGCGAGCTCTGTCGGAACAAGGAATGCGAAGTCACGCGTCACAGCCTGCAAGGCAGGTGGCGCAAAAGACGAACGAGCGAAGCTGGCATTCTTCTTCGCAGGGATAGCATCCAGATGGATACCCATTGCTGCCACGGGCACGTCAATGTCATAGGCCTTGAGCATAGACGGATGGATCATGCCGAAGCCTGCAATCACGTTCTTTGGCCCCAAACGCAAGGTGGCGGATTGACCGGGATGATAAGCATCGCCTGCCTCACCCATGACCATCAGATTGCTGACCGGTGCGCCAGCCGCCTCAAGCAGTTCGAGGCAGATAGCCTTCGCGTCATAAGCATCAAAGGTGGTTGCCTTGCCTGAAGCCCAACCGCGACGCTCCTTGTCACCCGCCAGCACGCAAACCAGTGTCGGGTGTTCGCCATCCTCAAGATAGCGCCGCCCAATTTCGAACAGGCGTATGCTTGAAGCGCCGCGATCGAGATTGCGCTGAACTGCTGACAGCAAGCCAGGCAGCAAGGACGGCCGCATGACCTTCATGTCTTCGCTGATCGGGTTGTCGAGTACCCATTTACCGCCGCCAACGCTTTCTGCCTGATCTTCCGAAATGAATGACCATGTGATCGCTTCGTTGAGCCCGCTAGCAGCCGCGGCACGGCGTAGCCTGCGTTCGGTCAACTGCACTGCGGTTGCGGTAGGTTTGGCAACGCCATCTGCCCGCGGCAGAGCAACGCTTTCTACCTTGTCGAGGCCGTGGATACGCACAACTTCTTCCACCAAGTCCGCCGGCCCTTCGATATCGTGGCGGCGGAGCGGACAGGTCACGTTCCAGTCTCCATCGATTGCGAAATCGAGGCTCTCCAGAATGCGCTTCTGTTCTTCGACCGGCACGTTAATGCCGCCCAGACGCGCGGTCAGGCCGGTATCGAACGCAATGACTTTCGGCTCGCTTGGAGGTACGCCTGCGTGCACTTTCTCGCTCGCGGTTCCGCCAGCCAATTCAACGATCAAACCGGTCAGCAGGTCCAGGCCGTAATCAAGAAACGTCGGATCGACACCGCGTTCGAAGCGCGTGCGCGCATCAGACGCCAAGCCAAGCTTGCGGCCCGTCACGCCGATGCGCGCCGGATCGAAATAGGCAATCTCCAGCAGCACGTCTGTCGTGTGGTCCGAGCAGCCAGAGTCTTCGCCACCCATGATGCCTGCGACGTCATGCACACCTGCATCGTCAGCAATCACGGTCATGCTGTCGTCGAGCGTGTAGGTCTTCTCATTGAGCGCCAGCACTTGCTCGCCATTCTTTGCCCGGCGTGCGACTACTGCGCCTGTCAGCTTGGCCAGATCATAGGCGTGCGCCGGACGGCCATATGCCAGCATGAGATAGTTGGTCAGGTCGACCAGCAGCGAAATCGGACGTTGGCCCGCACTAGTCAGCCGTTGCTGCAGCCAGTCTGGTGAAGGCCCGTTTTTCACGCCTGTGATCACGCGGCCATAAAACGCCGGACAACCTTCAGTGTCGTCGGTGCGGATTTCAACCGGGCAAGCACCGGACGTTTCGAACTCCGGCATTGCGATGGGCTTCAGCGTCCCAAGCCCGGCCGCCGCCAGATCGCGCGCAATCCCGTAAACGCCCATGCAATCGGGGCGGTTGGGCGTGATGGCAACGTCAATGATTGGCGAGGTGCCGTGATAATCGGCAAAGCTCTGACCCACCGGCGCGTTTTCAGGCAGTTCGATGATACCGTCATGCTCGTCGCCCAGCTCCAGCTCGCGCACAGAGCACATCATGCCGTTTGATTCGACACCGCGGATCGCACTCTTGCGCAATTCCATGCCGTTTGACGGGACGATCGCACCGGGCTGCCCCAGCACGCCCTTCATGCCAGCACGCGCATTCGGCGCACCGCACACTACCTGAAGCGGATCTCCCGACCCAGTGTCGACAGTCAGCACCTGAAGCTTGTCGGCATCAGGATGCTTCTCAGCCGTCAGCACTTTGGCAACAGTGAAGCCTGCCAGCCGAACGGCGGGATCTTCCACCCCTTCCACTTCCAAGCCGATGGCGTTGAGCGTATCGACGATCTCCTTCACCGAAGCTTCGGTATTGAGGTGATCTTTCAGCCAAGTGAGCGAGAACATCATGCTTTCGCTCCTACACCTGCCGACAGCGTCGGCTGGTCAAACGGGCTGAACCCATAATGCTGCAACCAGCGGACATCGCCGTCGAAGAAAGCGCGCAGATCGGTCATGCCGTATTTGAGCATAGCCAGACGGTCGACCCCGACGCCAAAGGCAAAGCCCTGCCACTGGTCCGCATCAAGCCCTGCCATCTCGATCACGCGGCGGTTGACCATGCCGCTGCCCAGCAGCTCCATCCAGTCATGCCCGTCATTATCGCCATTGCCGCCGACAACCCAGCGGCCGCTCTCTTTCGAATAACCAACATCCACCTCGACGCTCGGTTCAGTGAACGGGAAGTAGCTGGGGCGCAGGCGCAACACGATGTCGTCGCGTTCGAAAAATGCCTTTAAAAAGGTTTCAAGCGTCCACTTGAGATGCCCCAAGTGAATGTCACGATCGATCACCAGACCTTCGACCTGGTGAAACATCGGTGTGTGCGTGGCATCGCTGTCGGAGCGGTAGACACGGCCCGGCGCGATGATGCGGATCGGCGCACCTTGTTCTTTCATACTGCGAATTTGGACAGGCGAAGTATGCGTGCGCAGCAGCATGGAATTGCCCTCCACATCTTTGTCCTGGAAATAGAAGGTGTCATGCATAGCGCGCGCAGGATGGCTTTCATCCATATTGAGCGCAGTGAAATTGTGCCAGTCGTCTTCGATCTCGGGCCCGGTTGCCACCGCAAAACCCATGTCCGCGAAAATCTCCGCCAGCTCGTCCATCACCTGGCTGACCGGATGGACCGAGCCATTCGGTGCATCGGGTGCAGGTAGCGTCAGGTCGAGCTTCTCGCTGGCGAGCTGCGCTTCGAGCGCAGCGCTCTCGAGCGCGTCCTTCTTCGCTGATATTGCGTCGGCAATCTCGCCACGCACAGCCTGAATAGCTGGCGCGGCAGCGGAACGCTTGTCCGGTGCCATCTGGCCGAGCGTCTTCAACGCTGCACTAACCCAGCCCTTCTTTCCGAGCGCAGCTACGCGTTGCTCTTCGAGCGCATCCAGCGTTTCCGCCCCATAAACGGCAGCCAGCGCTGCCTCTTTCTGTTGTGTCAAATCTGTCATTGCTAATTCTTCGCGGTTGAAGGGCGCTCCGCTAGCGGGAAATGGGCTTCAACGCAAAGCGCAATCAGGCGGGTTTGTCCAATGTTTGCGCCGGCGGACCCCAAATCCGCGCGCGCGCTTCGACAAATGCGGTCAGGATCGGGTGTTCCTTCGAAGCATAGGCGCTGGGTGACATACCCATGAAGGTCTGAAACTCGCGCGTTAATTGTGCCTGATAGTGGTAGTGCTCGTCCATCGCATCCGTCCACTTGCTGCCCTCACGCAGCATGAATGTGGTGAGGCTACGCATAAAGCGCTGACGCCGCATCAGCAGCTTGGGTGCAAAGCCGAAATAGCGGCTGCAAATCCGCTCCAGGCTGCGGGTGCTGAGCCCGGCTTCCTTCGCAAACTCCGACACGCTGCTGAGATTTTCGTCCACCAACGCGCGGTGTACGCGCCTGATTTTCTCGTCATTGCGGGTTGGCTGCATCAATCCACGCATAGTGTCACAGATAGCTTCGAATTGCGCCTGATCGTCTATCTCCGGATCACACAAGATATCCGCCAGCGGCGCAAACTTCGCAAAGGCCGGGTGCCGTTCTCCGTCACATGTTTGGTTCGCAAGGATCTTCGCTTCGACATCGATAAATCTGCACCAGCCAAGCGGCATGAATCCAACGCCCCACAGCCGGGTGGAGCCGATCTCGAAATAGGTGGGCAAGGAACTGGGGCCGCTCGCGGCAAAGCGTGGGCGTTCGACAGATGTCTCGCCTAGTTGCGCCAAGGGCCGAGAACCTGCCATGAAGCGGATGCCAGCCCACTCGGGCTGCAAGTGATCACAGATTGTGCCACCGACTTCGACTGTCAGGTCCAGATGGTAGAAGCTGGTGAAGCACCCGTCGAATTCAGGCGGCGGCGCGAAGAATCGACTTCGCACTTTATATTCGGGCATCTCATGCTAGGGCGAGCGCCCTAGATTCTTTTGCGACCCCACCATGCGTCGCTGTTTGGCGCAAGTGTCGCAAACTTACAAATGGAAAGGCGCCGGAAGTTACCTTCCAGCGCCCTCAAATTAGCTAGCTTATCCGCTGTTTAAGCAGGAAGCGCTGATTTCGCCTGAGCGATCACAGTTTTGAACGCCGCTGCTTCGTTCATAGCGAGATCCGCCATAGCCTTGCGGTCCAGCTCGATGCCAGCCAGCTTAACGCCGTGCATGAACTGCGAATATGTGAGGCCTTCAGCGCGGACAGCCGCGTTGATGCGCTGGATCCACAAAGCGCGGAAGTTACGCTTTTTGATCTTGCGGTCGCGATATGCATATTGGCCAGCCTTTTCGACGGCCTGGCGTGCAATGCGGATGGTGTTCTTGCGACGACCGCGATAGCCCTTGGCTTGATCGAGTAGGCGCTTGTGTTTCTGGCGTGTGGTTACGCCGCGTTTAATGCGAGGCATTTCAAATTCTCCTTAAAACCAGCGCGCTCAATCGAGCCCGTAAGGGGCCCATTTCTTGACTGTCTTCGTGTCGGCTTCCGACAGGACAGACGTGCCGCGGTTCTGGCGGATATACTTCGCATTGTGGCTGATCAGACGGTGGCGCTTACCCGCGACGCCGTGTTTGATCTTGCCAGTGGCGGTGATTTTGAAGCGTTTCTTCACACCGCTTTTGGTCTTCAGCTTGGGCATTTTTATCTCCTAATCAGATATCGTTCGATATCGTTTCCGGGACACGTCCAACCAGCCCTGGCAGCCCTAACGGCCAGACCGGCAGATGATTCACGTGTCAGTGAAGGCGAGCGCAATAGCGATTCTCGCAGGTAATGCAAGGAGAGTCTGGCAGGCAAAGCGCCCACATGAGCGCACGTGATTCTATAGTGGCCAGCGTGCAACCGATTAGGCTACCCGCCGCCCAACGCTTCCAGCACTTCCTCCAGCCGTGCGGGTTCGCCCAGCGCCAGCACTGAACCGTCACTATCGGCATCAAGCGGATTGCCTTGCCAATCGCTCATCTGTCCGCTTGCGCCCTCAACGATGGGAACCAGCGCGGCATAATCATGAAGCTTCAGCCCGCTTTCGATCACGATATCCAAATGCCCCGAGGCGAGCAGGCCGTAATTGTAGCAATCACCGCCATAAACCGGGAACGGGTGTTTAGGATATGCCTTGGCAACGACGCGCAGATAAGCATCGACCTCTTCTTCCGCGAAGGCATGCGGGCTGGTGGTGGCGACACGTGCCCCTTCCAATGACCGGCAGCGGCGCGTTGTTGCAGGCTTGCCATTTAGAGTAGTGCCCTGACCGACCACACCGACCCAGCGTTCGCCAAGGATCGGCTGATCAATAACCCCCAAAACCGGCCAGCCGTCCTGCATCAACGCGATCAGCGTACCGAAGATCGGGCGACCAGCGACAAAGCTTTGCGTGCCGTCAATCGGGTCAAGCACCCATTGCCTGCCTGCACCTTCATTGCGCGTGCCGTATTCTTCGCCAATGATCCCATCATCGGGCAGTTCCGCTTCGATGATCGCGCGCATGGCCGCTTCGGCTGCCCGATCCGCCTCTGTCACGGCAGTGTGATCATCCTTCGTTTCTTCATTCCAATCGCCGCGAAAAAGCGGACGGATCGCTGCGCCAGCCGCATCAGCCAAACGGGCAGCAAGCGCAATATCAGACGACTTCATGACAAACCCTTTAAAACTCGATAGAAGACCGTGCAACCGGGTCGCACATTGGAGTAAAGTCCAAACCGGGGATACCGTTAAAGCAATGACAGCTGATAACAATCGCCGCAGCGATGATACAGCAATGCGTTCACGATTTGGGATGACGGAAGTGGGGGAACCGCTGTCACTAAATCGCGCGCCATGCGACGAGCTGACACCATGGGTGGCGCGGATCTTCGCTGTCGACGTGGATGCGCCCGATGATCATTTGATCGACTGCGGGCTATGCGCGGATACACCGATACTGCGCATGTTATTCCGCGGAAGATGGACCGCAAAAACACGCCATGGTGTGTGAGCCTATGAACGCGCGGCGGCATTCTTTGGCCCACAATCAAGACTGATGCCCTTACGGATTCGCGGTGGCTTTGCGACTTTAGGCGTTGCTCTGAAGCCTGGCGCGGTCAGCATGCTCAAAGGACCTGACGTGGCCGACACGCTGGACCGGATCATCTATTACGATGATATCTTCGGAGATCACACGTGGGGCACCAGCGAACAGTTGATGAAATGAATGTTTCGATCCTGATGGAGCGCCGGAACGGCGGTTGCGCGTGGCGGAAAAGCTGCTGGTACAACTGATCGAAAGGGCCGGTGCCAAAATGCCTGATCCGATCATCGAAGCTTTCGACAAGGCAGCGTTCGCTGATCCCAATCTTAATCTTGCAGATTTCGCCAGCGATCATGCGGTAGAGCGCCGACGGCTCGAGCGGCTAGTGAAGAAGGCCTATGGCCAAACCCCCAAACAAGTTCTGCGGCGCGCGCGCTCTGGACATTGCCGCAAATCTTATCGGCGTGGCAGATTCTTCGGAAGCGGAAGAGATTGCGCTGCGTTACTTTGACCAATCGCACTTCATCCGTGACTTCACGTCATTCTTTGGCGTGACGCCGCATAAATTCCGTGCGCAACCACGCCCGCTCCTGACCATAACTCTGGAGCAACGCCAAGCCCGCCGGCTAGAAGAGCTCAAGCGGTTGAGACCCGGTGAACACCGGCCCTGGCTGGCCGATCTGGAGCAAAATCCGGCTTAGTCGAACAACGAGCTGACGGAGCTTTCGTCAGCGATCCGGCGCACAGCCTCACCAATCAGCGGCGCGATTGTCAGCACGCGAATGCGATCGGATGCCTCTGCCGCTTCGGTTGGGCGGATTGTGTCCGTGATGACCAGTTCTTTGAGCGCAGAGCCGTTGACGCGCGCAACAGCTCCGCCCGACAGCACGCCATGCGTGATATAGGCAGCCACGCTGTTTGCGCCCTGATCGAGCAAGGCCTGTGCCGCATTGCACAGCGTGCCGCCCGAATCCACGATGTCATCGATCAAAACGCAGTGGCGCCCCTTCACATCACCGATGATGTTCATGACCTCACTTTCGCCGGGACGGTCGCGGCGTTTGTCAACGATCGCGAGCGGGGCGTTGTCGAGCCGCTTGGCCAGCGCGCGCGCGCGCACCACACCGCCAACATCGGGGCTGACCACCATTAGATCCTGGTCGCCATAGCGTGCCTGGATATCGGCCGCCATGGTCGGCGCGGCATAAAGATTGTCTGTTGGAATATCGAAAAAGCCCTGGATCTGCCCGGCGTGAAGGTCCACCGCCAGCACGCGGTCTGCGCCGGCTTCGGTGATCAGATTGGCAACAAGCTTGGCAGAGATTGGCGTTCGCGGGCCGGGCTTCCGGTCCTGACGGGCATAGCCGAAATAGGGGATTACAGCGGTGATCCGGCGTGCCGATGCACGACGCAGGGCATCGATCCCGATCAGCAATTCCATCAGATTGTCATTGGCTGGAAAGCTGGTCGACTGAACGATAAACACATCTTCGCCGCGCACATTCTCGTTGATTTCGATGAAGACCTCTTCATCGGCAAAGCGGCGAACACTCGCGTCTGTAAGCGGCAATTCCAGATAGGCGGCGATCGCCCGGGCAAGCGGCAAGTTCGAATTGCCGGACATAATCTTCATGAGTAGCGAATCCCCGAAAGCAGCTGATTTCTCCGGCCTAGCGGAGAGTCATAGAAACGCAACAGAGTGAAGTGATGGGTTTTACCCAGCGCTGGTGTTTACTTAATCCGATGTTCGCCTTTGATCCAGCGTACAGTGCCAGAGCTGGCGCGCATCACTACGCTATGCGTTGTCATCAATCCGCCGCGCTTGCGTTTCACGCCTTCGAGAAGCGAGCCTGAGGTCACACCGGTCGCGGCGAAAATACAGTCGCCTTTAGCCAGATCTTCCAGCTTGTAGATCCGGTCCAAATCTTCAATGCCCCATTTGCGGGCGCGGGCCTTTTCATCTTCATTGCGGAACACCAGTCGGCCATTGAATTGCCCACCGACACAGCGCAGTGCAGCGGCTGCGAGAACACCTTCAGGCGCGCCGCCTTGCCCCATATACATATCGATTGTGGTGTCTTCGTCCGTTACTGCAATCACGCCAGCAACATCGCCATCACCGATCAACACTACCCCGCAACCGATGCCGCGCAATTCCGCAATCAGGTCTGCATGGCGCGGCCGATCCAGCACGCACACGATAATCTCACGAGGTTCGACCCCTTTGGCAGCCGCTACAGACTGCACATTTTCGGTCGCTGATTTGGCGAGATCGATCACATCTGGCGGATAGCCAGGGCCAACCGCGATTTTATCCATATAGGTGTCAGGTGCGTTCAGCAGATTGCCTTCTTCAGCCGCGGCGAGCACGGCCAGCGCATTGGGGCCTGCCTTGGCTGTGATGGTTGTGCCTTCCAGCGGATCAAGCGCGATATCGATCTTCGGCCCCTTGCCCGGCGCGCCGCCCACTTTCTCTCCAATATAGAGCATGGGTGCTTCGTCACGCTCCCCTTCACCAATCACCACCGTGCCATCCATATAAAGCGTATCGAACGCCCGCCGCATCGCTTCGACCGCCGCAGCGTCGGCCGCTTTCTCGTCCCCGCGCCCAATCAATTGCGATGCCGCGACGGCCGCAGCCTCGGTTACGCGCACCATCTCCAGAACCAGAACGCGGTCGAGCGCGTTTCCGTCAGAGGATTTTTGAGCAAGGAGGTCGGTGTTCATGTGAAATTCAGTCCCTCGAGTGTGTTGGTGAATTGCCCTAAACAGAAGGAGCGGCGCTTGTCGAGCAGACCCGTATGGTGGACCGGGAAAAGCGCCCCATTGCTGCTAGTTTGGGCCTATGTAACTCCGGCAGTCGCACAAGAAGTTGCGCCTGAATACACGCCTCCGCCTCCCCCCCTTCGCCAGCCAATGGATATCGAACCGATCGAGCGGACAGACACGGTCGACCTGCTGGTCGAAATGCCTGACGGCCCGGCAGATCAGCGCCGTATAGAGCAATGCGAGGAGGAACAGGATGCCTCGACAATCTCGCGCACTATCGTGGTTTGCCGCGAGATCGTGGAAGACAATTCCAACTACTACAGCGGTAGCCGTGAGGATGCGCGTGATCGCTATGCTCGGCAAACGCAATACGCTGACCCCCATTCCTACGCCCGATGTTGCGGGCGAAGGCATCACTGGGCCTAAAGCGCTAATGGGGGCAGGTGTGACAATTACTGGCTGCATCATCCCTCCATGCCCTCCACCGCCGGCTCTGATCATTGATATAGAGGCCTTGCCAGAGGCGCCGGCAGGATCAGACGCGGACAGAATTGCGCGTGGGCTACCGCCGATTGGCAATGACACCGGCGACCGGATCCCGACCGAGCTTGAGTCGAAACGCGACGAAACTAGTCCGGCAGAATCGGAAGAACCAGCGGGGGGGCAGTAAGGCTGTCCGACCCTTCCAACAGGTCAATCGCGCCGCGCACGCAGCGTTCCGGCCCTTCATGGGTGACCATGGCGACCAGCACATCACCGCCGCCATCATCCGCCCTACCTTTCTGGATCAGGCTTTCAATCGAAACACCCGCGTCGCGCATCGCTGCAGTAATTCCTGCCAGCACGCCGGGGCGGTCTGTTACGGTAAACCGCAAATATGTACGCTCGGTCCGTTCGCCAGATTCGGCGGGCAGCATTGGCGACAGGTTGGCGACGGGAATGGAGAACGGCGCGCCCACTTCATCACGCGCGATATCGATTACATCCGCGACCACGGCGCTGGCTGTCGGGCCTTCGCCTGCGCCGGCACCTTGAAACAACAGGCGGCCGGAAAAATTGCCTTCCGCGACAACCGCGTTTGTCGGCCCGTCAACACCGCTAAGAGGGTGCGCTTTCGAGACCAGACAAGGCCGCACGCGCTGCAACAGGCGATCCCCACCTGGCGTGTGTTCGACATCGGCCTGCGCAATCAAGCGAATCACAAAGCCAAGAGTGTCAGCCTGCGCAATATCTGCCGCGCCAACGCGGGTGATGCCTGTCACGCGCACAGCATCAAAATCCAGCTCTGCGCCAAAACCGATCGCCGCCAGAATCGCCAGCTTGTGCGCGGCATCTACCCCTTCGATGTCGAAGGTCGGGTCTGCCTCTGCATAGCCCTTGTCTTGTGCCTCAGCCAGAACATCGGCGAAGTCCGCGCCGGTGTCTTCCATCGTCGACAGGATGTAATTGCAGGTGCCGTTGAGAATTCCGTAAATGCTGGTGAGCTGGTTGGCCGATGTGCCTTCCCGCAACCCCTTGATCACCGGAATTCCGCCTGCGACCGCCGCCTCGAATTTCAGCGCGACGTCTTTTGCCTCTGCACTGGTTGCCAGCGACAGCCCGTGGTGCGCGATCATCGCTTTGTTGGCGGTAATCACTGCCTTGCCATTGGCGAGCGCGGCTTTGGCCAGTTCCAAGGCAGGTCCATCGGACCCGCCAATCAGCTCCACCACAACATCCACGTCGTCGCGCGTTGCAAGAGCCACGGGATCATCTACCCACGCAAAGGGTGACAGATCCACGCCGCGATCCTTGGTCCGGCTTTGCGCGCTGACAGCGGTTACTTTCAACTGCGTGCCCGCGCGGGCGGTCAAAAGGTCCCGATTGGTTTCCAGAAGGCGAATTACGCCAACACCAACCGTGCCCAGCCCGGCCAGGCCGATGCGTAATGTATCAGCCATCCACGCTCTCCTGAACCGGGTGGCCAAAGGAGCGGCGAACTGTATCTGGAATACGCAGCGGTTTGCCGCTGGCCAGATCAACCATCACCGCAACCAGCCGGATTTCCGCGCGCAGTGAACCGTCCTTTGCACCGTGCAGAGTGATTAACTGTTCCATGCTGGAATTGCCGATCTTCGGCACAGTCATGCGCCCTTCGATCAATTCATCCACTCGCATTGGTGCAAGATAATCCACTTCGGCGCGGCGTACATGGAATTCCAGCTCATCTGGCATGCCGCGAGTGCGCGCATCACGAAAGTACTCTGTCACCAGAATGTCTGCATATTCTAGGTAACGCGAATTGAAGACCACCGATTGCGGATCAACCTCGGCATAGCGCACGCGAAAAATGTGTTTGAAAGTTTGGCTCATCACTTTCAGCCCCTAGCGCGAGGTGCCGCCCATAGGGAAGAGGGTTCGCGATCACTTTGTCTTGGCAGTGGATTAGGCCAGCTTTGCCATGCTCGCCCTAACTGCGGGTGCAAGGCCCCAGAGCGCCCATCATCAGCTGATAGTCGCGTTCTGCCTGCGTTCGGGCGGCGCTGTCATTCGATAGATTGGCTTCAGCGGGTAGCCGCGCGGGCAAGGCGCAGGCAAGACGGTACCATTCGAGCGATTCGGGCTCGGGCGGCCGCGCGGACTGGTCGATGATTTCTCCCCAGGACACACCCCAGGTTGGCGGCCGGCCCGGGCGACGCAGGATCGCAACAGAGACCGGCGCGCCATTCTCCGTTTCCAGGAATATTTGCGTCTCCGATTCGCCCGTCAGATTTCCGGGCACGGACAAGGCATCGCGCACCCCGACTATCACCGGAGGCGAATCGGGTGCGGCCAGATCAGTCAAAACCGGGCGCAGGCGCGCTTCAAATTCTGGAGAATAGAATTGCTGCGCCGAATCGCCGGACAATTGCAGCTCGGACGGGCGGCCCGGCACACTGCGCGCGAAAAGAAGCACCTCTTGCTTCTTTAGATTGGGCACCTTGCCACGCGAATCGAGCGGTACATCGACCAGATAGCGCAAACTCTCTCCCAACGGTGCCGAACCGGACAAGAGCGCCATAGTCTCGGCCTCTACATAAAGTCGCGCGAATCCGAGCGCGACATCAGGCGCGCGCTCTGGCTCGAGCGCGATTGCGCGGCGAATCTTGGCCCGCACTACCAGCTCGGCGTTGTCCGCCAGATCGACAAATTCCGCATAGGTCGGAAGAGCAGAAGCACCCTGTTCTTGAGCGGAAATGGGCACCGCCACCAGAGCGGAAGCGCTAGCGACCAAGAGAGTCAAGTTTTTGATTTGTAGCATAATTTCAGTCTCAAGTCAGATTGCTTCGAGCAATGTGGGAATATTCGAATGCTCACAACAGCACCCTTGCAAACATTCTATAGATAGCAGACAATTACGTGTGAATCGGCAATTAACCGATAAAGCGTTTGCGCGGCACAAGCTTGGCCGTTAAAGCGAAAAGCTAAGGACTTGGCTAAGTTGGGGAGTTGTTAAGCTTTGTTCCTTTGCAGGCTCCCTTGCGGGACTACCTGCAAACTTCCGGGTCGCCGGCGCGCAGCCCGGTCAGGGAGAAAATTGGAGTTTTCGCTTCGCAAACAAATTTGGTTTGCGGGGCAAAAATTGTCGAGCCCAACCTCGGCAAAGTGAATGGAGAGAAGCGACTGGATGGCCTACGCTGACCAACAAACGAGCGGTAACCGAATCACGGCAATAGTAATTGTTGCCCTGATCCATGTTTTCGTCGGTTACCTTTTCATTAGTGGTTTGGCAGTTTCAGCGGTGAAGAATGTGGTCGAACGAGTGACCACCATCGACATCGAGGAACCGCCACCGCCTGAGCCGGAGGATGAACCGCCTCCGCCTGAACCTCAAGAAACGGCACCACCTCCGCCTGTGGCTCCGCCACCGCCGATCAATATCGCACCGGCGCCGCCGCCAATCCGGACCCAGCCGACGATTCCGCCGCCTGCTCCGCCGGCATTGGTCATACCGCCACCGGCACCGCCCGCGCCGCCTTCACAGGCTCGCGGAGCAACCACCCGCGGTGAAGGGCGTTGGGCTGCCCGCATCCAGGAAAACTATCCCTCGCGCGCTTTGCGAGAGGAAGTGGAAGGTACGGTTGGCGTAAGCGTGGTCGTCAGTCCGGAGGGGCGAGTCGCATCCTGTCGTGTGTCGCGGTCTAGCGGCTCTAGCGTACTCGACGATGCGGCGTGTCGCGGAATGGAGCGTTATGCGCGCTTTAACCCCGCACTTGACGCAGCCGGCAATCCGACGACCGGATCGTACAACACCAGCATTGTTTATCGACTGAACTAAGGGTCGGGCAGAACAGAGAGAGCCCGCGCCCTCCGGGGACAATTATTAAAAGGACTATTCGCTATGATTATCAACCTTCTAGCAGCGGCAGACGCAGCTGACGTCAAAAACAGCTTCGGTTTCATGGAAGCAATGGAACAGGGTGGCCCTGTTGCCTGGTTCATCCTTGCCATCATGATCATCATGAGCGTTGGCTCATTCTACATCCTCATCACAAAGTTGCTTGAGCAGAGCAAAGTGATGAAGCAGTACAAGCGCGACGTGCAGGGCAAGTTCTGGCAAGCCGGCTCGATCAAGGATGGCGCAACCAAGCTTGAGAAGAACAGCGCATGGCGCCAGGTCGCCGACGATGCTCTTCGTGCAGAAGACGAGCACGGCAAGATGACCGACAAGCTTGAAGCACATGACTGGATGCACGGTTCGCTGCAGCGTTCAGAAGACGCCATCAACGCAAAGCTGGCTGGCGGCCTTCCGTTCCTCGCAACGGTTGGCGCGACTGCACCGTTCGTCGGCCTGCTCGGTACGGTTATCGGTATCTACCGCGCGCTGATCAACATCGGTATCGCGGGTTCGGCATCGATCGACAAAGTTGCTGGACCGGTTGGTGAAGCGCTGATCATGACCGCCATCGGTCTGTTCGTGGCTGTGCCTGCGGTGTTCGCATACAACTGGCTCCAGAGCCGTAACCGCCGCATCGCTGAAGCGCTCTCAAGCTTCTCGACCGACATACTGGCTAACATCAGCTCGAATGGTGCGGTTCGCCCTGCGGTCAAGGCTCCGGCACGTGCTGCTGCGAAACCAGCAACAACTGCTGGTGGCGCACAGACTGCACCGAAGGCCTAATCGCCTGATGTTAGGCGGGGGCCGCTGGCTCCCGCCGACAACAACCCTTGGCGAAAATTACGAATAGGAATTAGCAATGGCTATTTCGATGAGCGGTGGGGCAGAGACCCCGATGTCAGACATCAACACCACGCCATTGGTGGACGTGATGCTGGTGCTTCTGATCATCTTCCTCATCGCGGTTCCGGTGGCTATCCAGACTATCGAGAAGCTCGAGATTCCGGTTCTGGAATCGATCGAATCGAAGGATAAGGTCGAGAACCTGCTGCTGACTGTGAGCACAACCGATGCAGGCGGCCGAAGCGCAGGCGAACCGGGCTTTGAAGGCGCATCGCGCAACGGAAAATGTCGGGTGTATTTCAACAACATCACACCGGTGAGTTCGGAAGAACTTTACGACATGGCATTTGCTCGCCTTGACGCGATTGTGACAGCTGCTGGCGGCCCCGAAGCGATCATGAAAGATCCAGAGCGTATCCCGCAGGTTCACATCCGTGGTGACGTGAACGCACCATGGCGTTGTGTCGCAGGCGCGATCTACAACGTGCAGGCCTCGGGCTATCCAACGGTTGGCTTCATCTCGAACCCGATTCCTCCGGGCATCTGATCCGCCGAAACAAGAATTTAGGAGTACGCACCTATGGCAATGTCAGGCGGTAAAGACGATGGATCGCCAATGATGGAAATGAACATGACGCCGTTGATCGACGTCTTGCTCGTTCTTCTCATCATGTTCATCATCACCATTCCGGTGGCTACACACTCGGTCGATATCGACCTTCCGCAGCCGAGCCCGAATGACAATCCACCACCGATTGATCCGATCAAGAACAAGCTGGTTCTCACACAGACCAACGAGATCTTGTGGAATGCACAGCCGATCACCATGAGCGAGCTGGCAACCAATCTTCAGCAATCGCTGACGATCGATCCGGAACCCGAACTGCAGTTCGAGCCCGAAGCGCTTGCAAGCTATGAGCTTTCAGCGCGCGTTTTGAACGTCATCAAAGCCTCGGGCGTGACGAAGTTCGGCTTCGTCGGCAATGAGAAGTATCGCAGTTTCGCTGGCGGCCAACAGTAAACGTCAGCTACAACCAAACACTATCAAGGGGCGGAGCAATCCGCCCCTTTTTTGTTGGCTCAAGACGATGTTGACACCTGATGCCAGTCTGCGTCTAAACTAGGGCAGCATGCGTTCCACCAAATTTGTTCTCGGTCAAAGATAACGCGTTCTCATTCACTCATAGTTGATCCACTTAACGAGACGGATCGTGAAATCGATCTCACTGCACCTTGACGCAGAGCAAGCACGGGTGGAGCCTAGAATGTCGATCTTCATTGAAGACGGCAATATCGTTCTGGTACGCGAAAAGGCCGCATAGACCGGGCCCGATCAAGCCTATCAGCTATTCACCTCGATCGGCATCCAATCGCATAGCTTCTCCCGCCAGCGTTTCCACCTCCAGCAAAAGTTCCTCGTCGATCGCGCCTTGAGGCACGGCTTCGCGGCCGATCATCGTCATTACCGGGACTGCGAGCGGGCTCACTCGCTCCAATTCGACATGGCGCAATTCGCGCTCTGACCGTTCGAGCAGATCGCCCAGACGCCCGACATCGGTCATCCGCTCGCGCGCATCGGCCCACGCGGCTTCCAGCAGCAGATGGTCAGGCTCATACTTGCGCAGCACGTCATAGATCAGGTCGGTCGAGAAGGTGACTTGTTTACCGGTCTTGCGTTTTCCGGGATGCTGGCGCTCAACCAGCCCACTGATCACCGCGACCTCGCGAAAGGCGCGGCGCAGCAGATGCGATTCCTGAATCCATTCAACAAATTCATGCTCGAGGATGTCGGGCGACAATAGCGGTGCTGGATCGGCAACTGGCTTAAGGCCCCACACCGCCAGCGAATAATCGTTCGCGACGAAGCCGCCCGGTTGCAACCCGCGATCCTCCATCCTCCGCGTGATGAGCATGCCGAGGCTCTGGTTCGCGTTCCAGCCCTCGAAGGTGTAATAGACGCTGTAGTGCTTCTTGTGATGCGGGAAGCTTTCAACCAAAAGCATGCCCGGCCCGGGCATCTCGCTGCGCCAGTCCTGCACTTCCAGCCATTCGCGCACGTCATCTGGGAACCGCGCCCAGCCCGCGCGGTCGACCAGCATTTCCCGCACGCGCGCCGACAAATGCGTGGTTAGCGGCATACGCGCCCCGCCATAGCTCGGGATCGTCGCGCTTCTTTTCGCCGCGCGCACGATCACGTCCATATCCTTGAGCTGTTCGACCTCCAGGCTGAGGCCAGCGAAGAAAAAAGTGTCACCGGGAGATAGCTTGGCGGCAAAGCGTTCCTCCACGCGGCCTAGATTGCGCCCGTTCTTGAACCGCACGGTCAGCATCTCGCTGTCGATAATGATGCCCGCATTCATGCGATGGCGCTGCGCATGCTCGGGATGGGTCAGCCGCCAGACGCCTGTTTCGTCGCGCACGATCCGCTTGAACTTGTCATAAGCGCGCAAGGCGTAGCCGCCATTCTCGACAAAGCCGAGTACGCGCTGCCAATCTTCCGGTGTGACCCAGCTGTATGCGAGCGTAGAGCGCACTTCGCCAAGCAGCGCATCCTCTTGGAAAGCCCCCGCACAGGCACATGCCATCACATGCTGCGCCAACACGTCGAGCCCGCCGGGCCGGAACTCCTCACCATCGCGTTGACCCGCATCAACCGCATCTTTCGCTGCGGTTGCTTCGAGGAATTCGAAGCGGTTGCCCGGCACCAGGATCGCACGGCTGGGCATGTCCAAGCGGTGATTGGCGCGGCCGATCCGCTGCAACAGTCGCGAGGAACCCTTGGGCGCGCCCATCTGAACTACGCAGTCGATATCCCCCCAGTCGATACCCAAATCGAGACTGGCAGTGCACACCAGCGCGCGCAGCTCGCCGCGCGCCATCGCGCCTTCGACCTTGCGCCGCGCTTCGACCGAAAGACTGCCATGATGGATGCCGATCGGCAGATTGTCTTCGTTCACATCCCACAACAACTGGAAGATGAATTCGGCCAGAAAGCGCGTATTGGTGAAGACGAGAGTTGTCTTGTTGCGCCCAATCTCCTCCATGAGCTGAGGAATCGCCCAGCGCCCGGCATGCCCGCCCCACGGCACGCGCTCTTCGAACGGCAAGAGGATATCGACCTCGGGTTCGGCGCCCTGTTCGCCTTCGACCAGCTGGATGGAGTCAACATCGCCCCACGGAGCGAGCCACCCGCAAATCCCAGCAGGGTCAGCGACTGTCGCGGACAACGCAACCCGTTGCATATCGGGTGCAATAGCCTGCAACCGGCTTAGCGAGAGCACGAGCAGATCGCCGCGCTTGCCGGTCGCAAATGCGTGGACCTCGTCCACCACTACACGCTTCAATCCTTCGAACATCTCGAAACTATCGGGATAGGACAGCAAGAGCGAGAGGCTTTCGGGCGTGGTCAGCAGTACGTGCGGCGGCTTCACTCGCTGGCGTTTCTTTCGATCAGACGGTGTATCGCCGCTGCGCGTCTCGACCCGGATCGGCAGCCCGATTTCTTCAATTGGTGTCAGCAAATTGCGCTGGACATCATGCGCCAGCGCCTTGAGCGGAGAGACATAGAGTGTGTGCAGGCCTTGATGCGGCGCGCTGTCCGCAAACCGGGAGGGCGCAAAATCCGCCAGTGTTGGCAGAAACCCTGCCAGCGTCTTGCCTGCACCGGTATCCGCCACCAGCAGCGCGTGCTTGCCCGCATCCGAAGCTGCGAGCATTTCCGCCTGATGCCGCCGCACGCACCAACCGCGCCCGGTGAACCAGACTGTGATCTCAGGCGGAACCTGAATGGGCGGATCGCTTGCGGACATTATCTGCCCACTATGGCGCGGATAGCGGCTATTCGGAAACCTCACTTGCCGCCATCATTCCCGTCTTGATGTCTTCAAGGCCAAGCCCCGTCAGCTCGGAAATGCGCGACAGCTCGCCCGGCGAAAGCTCTTCATAGGCTCGCAAAGGTGGCAGGTCAGCTGTGGCTGCTTCCATTTCGCTTTCCATATTGGCCATCGCTTCCATCATCGCGGGCATGGCTTCCATCGTCGCTCCGATAACACGCGGGTCGCTTGCCAAAGTGAAGCTCTTACGTGCGTAGCTCAAGCCGCTCTCGGTAGAGAAGAAGGCATTGATATCTTGGAGTTCGGCATCGGTAAAAGTGATTGCATAGGCCTCCGTCATGGCCTTGCGCATACTTGGTTCCATGGCATCCATCATGCGGCCCATGATTGCCGGCATTACCGCGCCAATAGCCGCGTTGCGCTCTTCCCGCACCGGATCAAGGATCGTCGCAACTTCTGCCAGCTGTTTTTCATTCAGGTCCAATTCGTAAGCACTGACGCCAAGCGATTTCGCCACATCGCCAGAGCTGGCTTTCGAGGCCATCTCCATAATCGGCCCCATCATGCCGTCGAACATTGAGCCCATCATTTCGCCCAAAGTGCCTGGCGGGATCATCTTGTCGATGATTTCCTGGCTAATCGGCAGTCGCGCTTCCTCCTCTGGTGTCAGCGGCTCAACCGGAAACATCTGAGCCATCATAGCCATGACGTCTTCTTCGGATTCGGCATCTTGCGCTGCGGCGGGCGTGCCAAACGTCAGTGCCAGGGGCGCGGAGGCCAAGATTGCTTTCTTCCAAAATTTCATAGCTGCGATACCTCTCACAATAGTCTTAGTGCCCCACGCTTGTCCCGCGTTCAAGGCCAGATAGCGCCAGTTGCTCATCAATCTGTCCGAGTAGACGCTCAAGCCCTTCCTGAGTATCGCTTTCCGCGCGCGCGACCAGCACATCCTGCGTGTTCGATGCACGTAGCAGCCACCAACCGTCTTGCGTCGTGACCCGTACACCATCAGTGGCGTTCACTTCCGCTGGGCTGTCCGCCAAACGGGCGCTGACTTCCTCAATCGCAGCAAATTTGCGGCTTTCATCAACCTGGAAACGCATTTCCGGCGTGTTGAGCATTTCAGGCATTGCACTGCGCAACTCGGTCACCGATTTGCCCAGCCGCGCAGATGCCGCAATCAAGCGAAGCCCGGCGTAAAGCGCGTCATCAAACCCGTAATAGGTGTCCGCGAAAAATACGTGTCCGCTCATTTCGCCAGCCAGCGGAGAGCCTGTTTCTTTCATTTTGGACTTAATCAGCGAGTGGCCGGTTTTCCACATCAGTGGTTTGCCGCCGCATTTTTCAACATGGTCAAACAGTGCCCGGCTGGCCTTCACATCAGCGATCACAGTCGCGCCTTGATGCGATTTGAGCACATCTTCAGCATAAATCATCAGCAGCTGATCACCCCAGATGACTCGGCCTTGGCCGTCAATCGCGCCGATCCGGTCGCCGTCGCCATCAAAAGCTATGCCAAACTCGAGCTTCTTCTCAGCGACGAGCGCCTTCAAGTCAGCCAGATTGGCTTCAACCGTGGGGTCAGGATGATGATTAGGAAAATTCCCGTCGACATCGGTGTAGAGCAGATGATGCTCTCCCGGCAGACGCGCAGCGAGCAGCTCAAGCGCAGGGCCGGCTGCGCCGTTCCCTGCATCCCATCCGACCTTCAGGCCGGAAAGGGTGGCGGCATCAACGCCGTCCAGCCCCTCAAGCATGTGATTGACATACTCATCAAGGATATCATGCGCCTCAACGCTGCCGGTACCATCGATCCAGGCGCCTTCGGCAGAGATGTCACCCAGTTTCTGAATGTCTGCGCCAAAAAATGGACGACCTTGAAACACCATCTTGAAGCCATTGTAATTGGCGGGGTTATGGCTGCCGGTTATCTGAATGCCGCCGTCCACATCTTCGCGTGAAGCCTCCGCGTAATAGAGCATGGGGGTTGCGCTCATGCCGATACGGACCACGTCACAGCCGCTAGCTGTCAATCCTTCGATCAAAGCATGTTCGAGCATGGGCGAGCTGACTCGTCCGTCATACCCCACTGCGACTTTGCGCCCACCTGCTTCACGCAGCATGCTGCCAAAGCTGCGCCCGATCGCGCGCGCATCATCAGCGCCCAGTGTTTCCCCAATGATACCGCGAATGTCATATTCGCGCAGGACAGTGGAATCGAAAGTATGGCTCATGGGAAAAGGTCCGTATTCGTAATGTTATCGCTCGCACCGTAGTCGATGCGATGTGCGGATGTCACTCTTGCGACAATCCGTCTTGAGACAGCTCGTCGAGCAACAAATCGCGCGCCGCATTGGCTTCGTGCACTTGTTCATTCGTGCCGCCGCGGTCCGGATGCACCATAGCGATCAATCGCTTATGCGCCTCCATAATGTCTTTGTGGCTGGCGTTCGATTGCACCGCCAGCAGTTTGCGCGCTTTAAAAACAGCTTGCTGGCGGGTTGTTCGACCACGCAGATATTCCCACGGCCAGCGCCCGAAAACGAGCTTTACGCCCAGCGACAGGATCAGCGCGATGATCAGCAAGCGGATCATCGGTCAGACAAGCACCAGCTTGGGCTGAGGCGGCATGAATTCGGGCAAGGCAAGCGAGCGCACGAGTTCGCGCAATTCTTGACGGGCAACCAGATGGCTGGTGCCCAACTCGCCTAAATGCCCCTTGTCGAGCAGTGTCAGACCCGACGGGAAAAGCTCGCGATAGATCACGCGCTCTGAAAGGCCCTGCGCCACGCGAAAACCAACGCGCTTCGACAGCTCTGTCAGCGCCTGTTCGATCCGCACCATATTGCGGGCTTCGACATGGCCTGTGCGGTTGCGCACGACTACCCAGTCCATTTCACGGCGGTGCTGGTCAATCGTCGCCCGGCTGCGCTTGATACGCGCCTCCCAGATCAGCTCGGCATAGAATGACAGTTTCTTGACCTTGAATGTCTCGCCTTCGACCTGGCCGATCAGATCGAAATCGACAAAACTGTCATTCATGGGTGTAACCAGCGTGTCTGCCTCGGTTGCCGCATGCCGCGCAAGCTCGTCATCGCGGCCTGGTGTATCATAGACGATGTAGTCCGCATTCGCGCCAAGCTCTCGGCTGAGCGCCTCCAGCCCCTCGATATCACCTTCGAATACGCGGCACTCCGCAGTCGGCAGTTTGATACCGCGTCGTTCGGCGGTGGTAGTCCGATTCTCCAGATAGCGCGCCATCGTCCGTTGTCGCTGATCCAGATCTATCGCCACCACTCGCGCCCCGCGATAGGCCAGCGCAATCGCTATATGCACCGCGGTGGTGGACTTTCCCGTCCCGCCTTTTTCATTGGCGAAGACAATCCGGTGCGGAGCGGGTGCAGACATAGGGGTAAGTGGCCTTCTCGAATTTCTTGTCTCGCGCATATCGAGCGCGCTAGGGAAGCGGTTTAAATCATACTTGAGGGGGCACCACCGTGCAAACCGTCAGATCACTCGACATGTTGAGAAAATCGCTCGCAGAGCTTCGTGCTGACGGCGGCAGCATAGGGCTGGTCCCGACAATGGGCGCGCTGCATGAAGGGCATTTGACCCTGATGCGCCAAGCCAAGGCCAAATGTGATCACGTGGTCGCTTCGATCTTCGTCAACCCGACCCAGTTCGGCCCCAACGAAGATCTTGATGCGTATCCGCGCCAGCTGGCTGAAGATTCAGCGATGCTGGAAGCCGAAGGCGTCGCTTTGTTATGGGCGCCGACAGTGGATGCGATGTACCCGCCAGGCTTCGTCACCAACATTTCTGTCAGCACAGTGAGTGAGGGGTTTTGCGATGCCTCACGCCCCGGCCATTTCGATGGCGTGGCAACGGTTGTGTGCAAGCTGCTCAATCAGGTGATGCCGGATATGGCATTTTTTGGCGAAAAGGATTTCCAGCAGCTGGCTGTGATTCGTGCGCTGGCGCGCGATCTCGATCTGACCCGTCCGCATGTCGATAACATCGTCGGCGTGCCAACGGTGCGCGAAGCCGATGGCTTGGCGATGAGCAGTCGCAATCGCTATTTGTCGCCTGAACATCGCGCAGCGGCAACCGCACTCCCTAACGGCATGAAACTCGCGATTGCGGAAATCGAAGCCGGCCAAGCCCCGGATGCCGCCCTCGATACTTTGAAGAGAGTGCTGATAGAAAGCGGCTTCGATTCGGTCGACTACGCAGCCTTGGCAGACGCAAGCTCTCTGGAATTGCTCCATTCCACACCCCATGCCCCGGCGCGTCTTCTGGTAGCGGCGCGGATCGGGAAAACACGGCTGATCGACAATATGGCGGTGCGACCGGCTGTTTGAACCGCGTCCTTCTAAGTACTTGCGTTAGCCAGCGTTTGCCAATTCGTAAGAATAGCAGCCACCCAGTTGTTGCTATTCTCCAACACGCCGCAGTTGCGCAAAGGCTCAACCTGCAAAACACCCCTATCATTGGGGGTATCGACCAGACTGCCATTGCATACCTCCTAAACATACCCCCCACTAGAGTGCGGATGGCATTGAACTCGGGTGAATGCGTGCGGACAGTTAGCACCAGAATACCGGGGATTTACAGCCGACGTCTAGACAGGAATGAACAGCGATGAACGGGAAGTTGGAGCGGGTAGCGGGAATCGAACCCGCATAACTAGCTTGGAAGGCTAGGGCTTTACCACTAAGCTATACCCGCCCGTTGTGACGCTCTTACGAAGCGCGGCGCGCAATTGCCACGATATGGTCTGGTTCGTCAATGAAAGACTGACGAGTTTGCGAACTGCTTGTTAGCGGCAAACCAATTCTATTCTTGCGCAGCCAATTTTGGGGCTTAACCACCGGCACACGAACAACTAACTGACCCGTTATGCAAAGCCTGACCCATCTTCAGCGGCTCGAAGCCGAAGCGATCCACATCATGCGGGAGGTTGTGGCCGAAGCCACAAACCCGGTCATGCTGTACTCGGTCGGCAAGGACTCTTCGGTTATGCTGCACTTGGCGCGAAAGGCCTTTTATCCAGCGCCGCCGCCCTTCCCGATGCTGCATGTCGCCAGCGGCTGGGATTTTAAGGACCTGATTGCCCATCGCGACAAGACCGTGAAGGAATACGGACTTGAACTGATCATTGCCCAGAACGAGGATGCCGATACGCAAGGCATCAACCCGTTCGACACGGGTAGCGCGCTCTATTCGCAGGCTCAGCTAACCGATCCGCTCAAACGCGCGCTGACCGAACACGGATTTGACGCAGCGTTCGGCGGTGGTCGACGCGACGAGGAAAAGGCCCGCGCGAAGGAACGGGTATTCAGCTTCCGCAATGCATCGCATCGCTGGGACCCGAAGAACCAGAGGCCGGAGCTTTGGAATCTGTACAATGCCCGCAAGAAGGACGGCGAGAGCATTCGTGTCTTCCCTATCTCCAACTGGACCGAGCTCGACATCTGGCAATATATTCTGGCCGAGAAGATCGACATCGTACCGCTCTATTATTCGGCGAAACGCCCCACTGTTGAGCGGGACGGGTTGACGCTGGTGGTCGATGACGAACGCTTCCGCTTCGAGGATGGTGAAGTACCTGTCGAGCGTTCTGTCCGGTTCCGTACCCTGGGTTGCTATCCGCTGACCGGCGCGACCGAAAGCGATGCGATCGAGCTAACCGATATCATACAGGAAATGCTGCTCGCGACCGGCTCCGAGCGACAGGGACGCGCGATCGACAAAGGTGAAAGCGCCTCGATGGAAGCCAAGAAGCAGGAGGGGTATTTCTGATGCCCTATTCTGGAGAGAACCAGGCATACGCCCCTGAAGCTTTGATTGCGGACGATATCGCCGCCTATCTCGATGCGCAGCAGCACAAGGAGATGCTGCGGTTCATCACATGCGGATCGGTCGATGACGGCAAAAGCACGCTGATCGGGCGGCTGCTGTACGATTCGAAGATGATCTTCGAAGATCAACTCACCGCATTGGAGGGCGACAGCGCAAAGCACGGCACGCAAGGCGATGCGATCGACTTTGCCTTGCTGGTTGACGGGCTGGCGGCGGAACGCGAGCAAGGCATCACCATTGATGTCGCGTACCGCTTCTTCGCGACCGAGAAACGCAAGTTCATCGTCGCGGATACACCGGGCCACGAACAATATACACGCAATATGGTGACCGGCGCCTCGACAGCTGATCTGGCCGTGATCCTGGTCGATGCACGCAAGGGCGTGCTCGAACAGACCAAGCGGCACAGTTTCCTCGTCCATCTACTTGGCATCAGGCATCTGGTGTTGGCGGTGAACAAGATGGACCTGGTCGGCTACGATCAGGCAATCTTCGATCGCATCGTTGCCGATTATCAGATCTTCGCCAAGGAGATTGGCGCTGAGGCATTCACCCCCATTCCCATCTCGGGGTTCAAGGGCGACAACATTACAACCGCGCCATCGGCCAACACGCCTTGGTATGCAGGTTCAAGCCTGATCGATCATCTGGAAACGGTCGAGCTTGCAAACACTCGCGCGCAAGAGCGCGCTTTTCGTATGCCGGTGCAATGGGTCAACCGGCCCAATCTCGACTTTCGCGGCTTTGCCGGCCTGATATCCGGCGGAAGCGTAAAGCCCGGCGATCCGGTGCGAATCGTCCCGTCAGGCAAGACCAGCAAGGTAAAGCGCATTGTCAGTTTCGATGGCGATCAGGACGAAGCCGTCGCCGGACAATCAGTCACGCTGACGCTGAAGGACGAAGTTGATTGCAGCCGTGGCGATGTGATCGCGGCCGCAGATGATCCGCCCGAGGCATCTGACCAATTCGAAGCCACCATTGTGTGGATGGATGAGCAAGCGATGAAGCCCGGGCGCGGTTATTGGCTGAAGCTTGGCAGCCAGACAGTTACCGCTAATGTGCAAGCACCCAAATACGAGATTTGCGTCAACACATTCGAACATCTGGCGGCCAAGACGCTGAAGTTGAACGGGATTGGCGTGGCCGAGCTGCGCACCGATCGCCCGATCACGTTCGAACCCTATGCCAACAGCCGCCAGCTTGGCGGGTTCATCCTGATCGACAAATACACCAATGCGACGGTTGCCGCCGGGATGATTCATTTCAGCCTGCGCCGCGCACAGAATGTGCACTGGCAAGCGACGGAGATTGGCCGCGATCATCACGCCGCGCTGAAGAATCAGAAGCCGCGCGTGCTCTGGTTCACCGGGCTTTCCGGTTCAGGCAAATCGACCATTGCCAATGAGGTCGAGAAGCGGCTCAATTTGATGAACCGCCACACCTTCCTGCTTGATGGCGACAATGTGCGGCACGGCCTGAACAAGGATCTGGGCTTTACCGAAACCGACCGGATCGAGAATATCCGCCGTATTGGCGAAGTCGCGAAGTTGATGACCGATGCCGGTCTGATCGTGCTGACGGCCTTTATCAGCCCCTTCAGGGCCGAGCGGCGGATGGTGCGCGAAATGCTGCCCGAAGGTGAATTTATCGAGATCTTCGTCGACACCCCGTTGGAAGTGGCAGAGCAGCGCGATGTGAAGGGTCTCTACAAAAAGGCACGCGAAGGTCAGCTCAAGAACTTTACCGGTATCGACAGCCCCTATGAAGCGCCCGAGAATGCCGAAATCCGCGTCAACACAGTCGACATCACGCCTGCTGAAGCCGCTGATTACATCATTGAACAGATCATGCCGTTGAAATGAGTGAGATTGCGCGAATGACCGACGCAGAGCTCGCTGCGGAACTGGCGATTGAGGCCGGGAAGATTCTGCTGGAAGTTCGTGACACGCGAATGCTGGAAGGCAAGGCTCTTGGCGATGCCGGAGACGCCACAGCCAATCAGTTTTTGTGTCACACACTGCGCGCGGCCCGACCAGACGACGGCCTGCTCTCCGAAGAGGAAAAGGACGACACGGCGCGGTGCAGCAAGCGCCGCGTGTGGATCATCGATCCGGTTGATGGAACGCGCGAGTATGGTGAGCAGAGGAGCGACTGGGCGGTCCACGTCGGCCTGTCGATCGATGGTGAAGCCCACACTGGCGCGGTTGCGTTGCCGGGGCTCGATGGCGGCATCGTGCTGCGAACCGATCATCCCGTGCCTTTGCCGGAAGCAGCGCCTGTGCCCCGCCTGGTGGTCAGCCGCACGCGCCCCGCAAAAGAAGCGGTCGAGGTCTGCAAGGCAATCGGCGGGCAACTCGTCCCCATGGGCAGCGCCGGGGCAAAGGCGATGGCTGTGGTGCGCGGAGAAGCCGAAATTTACCTGCATTCCGGCGGACAGTTTGAATGGGACAGCTGCGCGCCCGTGGCCGTGGCGAAAGCGCATGGGCTGCATTGCAGCCGGATCGATGGAACACCGCTGATCTACAACTGCGAGGACACTTACCTGCCGGATTTGCTGATTTGCCGCCCCGAATGGGCGGAACGGGTACTTAATGAAGTCGCGAGGCTCAGCTAAAGCTGTTCAGTCGCCTTCAAATTCCATCAAGGTGCTGACTTCCACGCTGGCATCGCGCAGCCTCTGTGCCCCGCCAAGATCCGGCAGATCTATGACAAACAGCGCATCATCGATTGTCGCCCCTGCCTGACGCAGCAATTGCGCCGCTGCCAGAGCGGTGCCGCCCGTGGCGATCAGATCATCTACGATAACAACAGTCTGGCCATGCTGAATGGCGCCAGGGTCAATCTCCAACCGGTCAGTACCGTATTCAAGCGCGTAATCGATCCCGATAATTTCAATCGGCAGCTTTCCCGGCTTGCGAACCGGAATGAAACCCAGCTCAAGCTCGACAGCTACCGCCGCGCCAAAGATAAACCCGCGTGCCTCCATTCCTGCAATCGCTTCTGCACCGCACGCCTTAGCCCGTTCAGCCAAGTGGCGGACAGTTGCCGCCAAACCCAAGGGATGACCGATCAGCGTGGTGATATCACGGAACTGGATCCCGGCTTCGGGGAAATCCGGCACAGTGCGGATCAGAGATTTGAGCTCGTTAGGTGTCATTCGGGGTCCTCAAATGAAAACGCCCCGCCATCACGAGGATGGCAGGGCGCCTTGAAATGCGGTGTCTCGCAAAATTCAGTCTTTGCGCGGCTTCACGGAAGCCCAGATCTGCTTCTTGGAAAGATATGCCAGAATGGTTGCGATCAGCAGGAAGATCAGAACCGGCAAACCGGTTTGCTTGCGATCAATCAGGCGCGGCTCAGCGGTCCAAGTCAGAAACGCTGTGACGTCCCTTGCCATCTGGCTAACTGTCGCTTCGGTCCCGTCACTATATGTTACTTGCCCATCAGCCATCAGCGGCGGTGCCATCGACAGATTAACATTGGCAAAATAGGGGTTGAAATAGAGGCCCGCAGGCACCTCGAAATCAGGATTTGCCGCAAGCAATTCCGGATCTGGTTCGCCATAGCCGGTCAGCAGCGAATAGACATAGTCCACACCATTGGCGCGTGCCTTGGTCATCAGCGAAAGATCAGGCGGTTCGCCAGCACCGAAGTAAGGTACAGCCGGGAAGTGATCGGTTGGCAGACCCGGGCGGGTTTCCACTTCAGCCAAAGAAGCATCATAGACCGGGATGTTATAGGTCGATGCTTCCTGCTTCACCTCGGCTTCGTTGTAACCCAGCTCTGCCAGATTGCGGAACGCGACATACTGGATCGAGTGGCAAGCTGCGCACACTTCCTTGTAAACCTGGTAGCCGCGCTGCAGCTGCGCATAGTCCCAGGCGCCAAGCGGGCCTTCGAAGCTGAAACCGCCGTCCGGGCCATGCGGCTTCTCTTTGAACGCATAGTAGGCTGGCTTTTCGCCAGGTTCGGTGATTTGGTTGTAGGCCCCTTTGCCGAATGACCAGAGTGCGATCCCTGCGAAAAACAGGCCGATCAGGATTGCGCCGATGCGGATCATGGTTCGTGTCTCTCTCTATCCAGTCGTCGCGGCTTATTCGGCCGGCTCAGCTGCAGTGGCTGCAGCAGGTTTGTTGTCACTCAGCACCGCTTCCGTGATCGAATAAGGCAGCGGCTCGGTCTTCTCGATCGAACTGAGCAGCGGCAGGATCACCAGGAAGTGCAGGAAGTAATATGCCGTCGCGAGCTGGCTTAGCATCACGTAGGGTTCTTCAGCCGGGCGACCACCGAGATAGAACAACAGTGCCATCGCAGGGATCAGGCCGAACCAGAAGAACTTGCGGAATGTCGGGCGATAGTGGCCTGAACGTACCGGTCCTTTGTCCAGCCAAGGCAGGAAGAACCAGATCAGGATCGAGCCGAACATCGCCATCACACCCAGCAGCTTTGCCGGGATCAGAACCACTCCGGTAAACGGAATGGTCAGGTCAAAGGTAAAGGCGCGCAAGATCGCGTAGAACGGATAGAAATACCATTCCGGAACGATCAGCGCCGGGGTCGAAAGCGGGTTCGCTTCGATGTAGTTTTCCGCGTGACCAAGCGTGGTCGGGAAGTAGAACACCACGATGGCGAACAGGATCAGAATAGCGCCCAATCCGAAACCGTCCTTCGCCGTATAGTACGGGTGGAATGGCACGGTGTCGCTTTCGCTTTTCACTTCAACCCCGGTCGGGTTCGAAGAACCCGGAATGTGCAGCGCCCAGATGTGCAGGATCACAACGCCTGCAATCACGAACGGCAGCAGGAAGTGGAGCGAAAAGAAGCGGTTAAGCGCGGAGTTATCCGGCGCGTAACCACCCAAGATCCACACCTGGATTGATTCGCCCACAAGCGGGATTGCTCCGAACAGGCCGGTAATTACCTGTGCGCCCCAGAAGCTCATTTGGCCCCAAGGCAGGACATAGCCCATGAACGCGGTCGCCATCATCAGCAGGAAGATGACCACGCCAAGCAACCAGATCATCTCTCGCGGAGCCTTATACGAGCTGTAGAAGAAGCCGCGGAAGATGTGCAGATAGATCACCAGAAAGAAGAAGCTGGCGCCGTTGGCATGCGCGTATCGCATCAGCCAGCCCCAGTTGACGTTGCGCATAATGTGCTCAACCGTCTCGAACGCGACCAGCTGGTTCGCGGCGTAGTGCATCGCGAGCACAACACCGGTGACAATCTGGAACACGAGGAAAAAACCGGCCAGAACGCCGAAATTCCACATGTAGTTGAGGTTGCGCGGAACCGGATATCCGGCGCCGACTGCATTGTAGACCAGGCGTGGCAGCGGTAGCCGCTCATCCAGCCATTTAGTCAGTCCCGTCTTGGGTTCGTACTGGCGTGCCCAGGCAAAGCTCATCGCAAATCTCTCAACAATTAACCGACGCGGATGACAGTGTCGGACGTGAATTCATAATCGGGAACGGCAAGGTTCGTCGGCGCCGGACCTTTGCGGATACGGCCGGCCGTATCGTAGTGCGAACCGTGGCACGGGCAGAAATAGCCGCCATACTCACCCTTGTTTTCGCCTTCGGCAGCACCCAAGGGAACGCAGCCCAAGTGCGTGCAAAGGCCCAAGGTGACCAGCATGTCTTCACGGCCTGCCTTGGTGCGATCCGCAAGCGTTTCGGCATCGCGCAGAGAAGCCACATCTACAGCGTTCGCTTCGTCAATCTCGGCTTGCGTCAAGCGGCGCACGAACAGCGGCTGCTTGCGAAACTCGCCCTTGATCGCCTGGCCAGGCTCAATCGCCGAAACATCAATCTCGGTGCTGCTGGCAGCAAGAACATCGGCAGAAGGAGCCATTTGGCTAACCAGCGGATACAGCACAGACGCGCCGCCAACCCCGGCGAAGCTTACCGCTGCGATGTTAATAAAGTCGCGCCGACGAACCCCGTCTTCGCCCGCCATGGTGGCGGCATCAGGTGTCGCGGTGCCAGTCGTATCAGCCATTAGCCTTAACCCTGCTCTTGTTATCTCGAGCGCACATGATGTGCGCGTAAAACCCCTGGCGAATTCCCGCTGTTGACGGGATACACCTATTTGGCGGCGCTGATAGACGCAAAGGCGGGCTATGCCAACCGTGTTTTGGGCATCAAATGTTCGGTTTCGTGCAAGCAAGCGTGATGCCAGCTAGGAAAGAGCAATCATGCTTATCTGGCGGCCATAGTTGGGCTCGCCCCTATGTGTCGCTCGGCGATAGGAATAATACGACTTTTCAGATGCATAAGTGTCGAACACCAGATCTTCGACATGCCTGACCCCATGCCGCATCAGACGCTTGGAAATATAGGCGGGTAGATCGAATTGCCATTTTCCCACTTCACCGTATGCAAAGAAGGGCGCATCGTCAGCACCGAATTGCTGCCGAAAAGGATCGTCCACTTCGTAGCTGGCTTGCGCGATAGTCGGCCCGATAGCCGCTGCAATCCGATCGAGCGAAGCGCCCAGCGAAACCATGGCTTCAAGAGTATTCTCCAAAACACCGCCCTGCTCATTTCCACGCGCCCCGCGCCATCCGGCATGTGCTGCACCGATGACTCCCGCCTCTACGTCGGCAAACAGCACTGGCGCGCAGTCCGCTGTGACGATGCCCAACACCAAGCCTGAGGCCGCTGTGACCAGCGCATCGCCTTCCGGTCGTCCGGTTGCGGAATCGTTCCACGCTTCAGTCACCATAATCACGTCAGGCGAATGGACCTGATGTGGCGATACCAGCACTCCGCCTGGCAGCACCGAATCAGCGGCCGAGGCGCGCGCATCGCGGATGACTTGCTCATCACCCTCGCCGCCATAGCCAAACTGGTGCAAGCAGCCGCTATGGCCAAAGAAGCCGTGCGCAACGCCTTCCAGCGCTTCCGAACGGACTATGTCGAAGTTGGCTGCGTTAGCCATCCAGACTGCGCGTGACCTGTTCGAAAGTATCGCGAGAGAGGTTTGCCGCCGCTTTTATCCGCTCCAGCTCGGCCCGCATCAACGCCGCACGGCCATCTTCCAGCCGCCTCCATCGCCCAAGCGCTGGCACAAATCGTGCCGCAGTTTGCGGATTGATCGGATCAAGCGCGAGGATAAGATCCGCAATCATCCGATAGCCCTTTCCACTTGCCGCGTGAAACGCAGGAGGATTGCCCGCAAGAGCCATATAGAGCGAACGCACACGATTCGGATTGTGCAGCGTGAAGTCCGGATGCTCTGCCAATGCTTCCACGTGCTCAAGCACTTGCGGGTGCAACGACCATGCCTGCAGCGTGAACCATTTGTCGATCACCAGCGCGTTGCCTTTGTAGCGCTCGTAGAAGTCAGCCAGCTTCGCTTCGCGCAAGGGGTTCTCCAGCCCTGCGAGCACTCCGAGAGCCCCCTGTCGATCAGTCATATTGTCCGCAGCATCATATTGCGCGGCGGCGAGTTCGGCTGCCCTGGAAGGATTGCTGGCCGCTATAAAGCCAAGCGCAAGCGACTTGACCTTCCGCGCGCCGCGGGCGTCGTCCCCATCGAACGGTACTTTCTCGGCGCGATCGTAAAGCGCCGCAAGTTCGCCCGCCAATGTGCGCGCCAGCATCGCCTTCAAGCCTTCGCGCTCGCGATGGATTGCATCCGGATCAGCCTTGTCGAATTGCTCGAACAGATAGGTTGTCGTTGGCAAAACCATCAATTCGCCGCGCATTGAGTCATCAAGCTGATCATCGGTCACGATTGCCCGCATCGCGGTTGCAATGGCGTTCGCGCCCGCTGCCCGCGCATCTTCGGACAAATTGCCATTTGCGGCTGCGACCAGATGGCCAACCATCAATTCCTGCATCGCCTCATAGCGTGCGAAGCTGTCATCATCATGCGCCGCCAGCAGCATCAATTCCTGCAGTGAAGCTTCGCGTTCGATCTTCACCGGCGCTGTGTAGCCACGGTTGATCGACAGCGCAGGTCGCACTACGAAGCCTTGGAAAGTGAAGCTCTTTTCCGCTGCGTCCAGGATGATCAGCTGTTCGCCTTTGTGCAGGCCCGTCTCTGCATCAAGCATGGCAATGCGCAGGGGTATCACCATCGGCTGCTTATCCGGCTGGCCAGGCGTTGCGGGCACAGTTTGCGCCAGCGAAAGCGTCACAATGTCTCCCTCGTGATTGACGGCAACCTTCACCCGCGGCGTGCCAGCCTGACGATACCACAGGCGGAACTGGTCGAGGTCCAGCTCAGCGCCCTCTTCGATCGCACGAATGAAATCTTCGCACGTCGCGGCTTCGCCATCGTGACGATCAAAGTAGAGATCTGTACCTTTGCGGAACCGCTCGGGGCCGGCTATTGTGCGCATCATGCGGATGACTTCAGCGCCTTTGTTGTAGACAGTCGCGGTGTAGAAATTGCTGATTTCGCGATAGCTGTCAGGCCGGATCGGATGCGCCAGGGGGCCTGAATCTTCCGGGAACTGCGCAGCGCGTAAGATGCGCACATCTTCGATCCGTTTGACCGCTTCGCCCTGCATATCCTGGCTGAACAGCTGATCGCGCAGGACAGTAAAGCCTTCCTTCAACGACAGCTGGAACCAGTCACGGCAAGTGATCCGATTGCCAGACCAATTGTGGAAATATTCATGCGCGATCACCCCCTCCACGCCGTCAAAATCCGCATCAGTCGCTGTGTCAGTGTCTGCCAGCACATACTTGGTGTTGAAAACGTTGAGCCCCTTGTTCTCCATCGCTCCCATGTTGAAATCGCTGACCGCCACAATGTTGTAGAGGTCGAGATCATATTCGCGCCCGAAAGTCTCCTCGTCCCATTTCATCGATTTCTTGAGCGATTCCACCGCATGGTCTGTGCGCGGTAAATCCTCTTCGCGCACCCACACATTCAGTTCGACTTCGCGGCCGTTGATGGTGGTGAAGGTACTGGAATTGGCGACCAGATCGCCTGCTACCAGCGCAAATAGGTAACTCGGCTTGGGCCACGGATCAAACCACTCGGCCCAATGTGTACCGTCTTCTCCTTCGCCCGCTGCTTCCACATTGCCGTTGCACAGCAGGATCGGGAATTGTTCCTTCGAGCCGCTCATTTTGACGCGGTATGTGCTCAGCACATCCGGGCGATCCGGGAAGAAGGTGATGCTGCGGAACCCCTCGGCTTCGCATTGCGTGCACAGCATGCCGTTGGAGGCATAGAGCCCTTCAAGCCGTGTGTTAGCCGCCGGTGCAATCGATGTCGTAATCTCTATCTCATGCGCATCACTGCTCAATGGGATGATCAGATCGCCGCCATCGCACGAAAAGTCATTACGCACTTCGCCATCAACTTTGACGCTGAGCAGTTCAAGGTGATCACCATCCAGCCGGATCGAACCCGCAGGATCAGCCTTTGCATTGCGCGCGACGGTCAGTTTCGATGTGACGCGCGTTGCCTCCAGCCCCAAATCGAAATGCATCTCGATTTCGGGAACAAGCCAGGGAAACGGCTTGTAATCCTCTCGCCGGATAACGGGGGGATCGTGTGGTGTCGGGGCGGCGTCCGCCATCTCTGGGTTACTTTGGATATCCATCGCAGCCCGATTTAGGTTGCTTTGCGCCGGTGTCCAACGCTTAGATATGACAATGACCAAACATATTCTGATCTTTGGCCTGGGATACACGGCAAGCCGACTGGCTGATGCGTTGAAAGTGCAAGGCTGGGCCGTCGATGCGACCGGCAGCGCAGGCAATATCGACTTCAAAAACGAGAATGCAGTACGGGCCGCCTTGCACGATGCCAGTCATGTTCTGTCATCTGTCCCGCCGGATCGACAATCTGGTGAAGACCCCGTTCTGGCCCGCTACGGCCAAGCATTGTCGAACCATTGGATCGGCTATCTCTCCTCAACGGGTGTCTACGGCGACCAGCAAGGTGCATGGGTCGATGAAAGCACGCCAACAGTGGCTGAGACCGGCGCGGGAAGGCGCAATGCCCGCGCCGAAGCAGATGCGGCGTGGATGCAGCTGAGCGCGCGCGTGTTTCGCTTGCCCGGTATTTATGGGCCGGACCGCAGCGCGCTTGATCGCGTAAGAGAGGGCAAGGCACGCCGGATCGACATTCCAGGGCAAGTGTTCAGCCGCGTGCATGTCGTTGATATCGTGTCCGGCGTGGTCGCAGCCATTGAAACCGGCGCCGCAGCAGGCGCGTACAATCTGGGTGACGATCTGCCGGCCAGCGGCAACGCCGTGACCGAGGAAGCCTGCCGATTGCTGGGTATCACTCCGCCTCCGCTGCAGACGCTGGAGGAAGCGAACCTCAGTGAAATGGCGCGCGGTTTTTACGCAGAGAACCGCCGCGTCGCGAACGGCAAAGCCAAGCGTGTTCTCGGTTGGGAGCCCCAGTATCCGACTTACAAGGAAGGGCTGCTTGGCCTGCTCTAATCGACATCATGCCGGAAGGCTGTAGCCTGCCCCACCTTGATGGTATTCTGCTTGCGCGCCTTCAGCGCGAGCACCATGCCCAGTATTGCCAGCGCCATCCCGCCTGCTGTCAGCGGTGTCCAGCGATAGCCCTCAAGCAGCGTCGAAATCAGCATCGCAACGCAGATTGTAACGATCGAATTATAGGCAGTGCGCCCTGCGCCAATCTCTCGCACCAGATTATAATGTAGCGGAAATGTTATGACGGAGCCGATCAGCGCAAGATAGATGATGCCTGACCAGTATTCCATACTGGTCGGCAACGGCGGCGCACCAGCAGTCAGCAGAGCAAAGATTCCGTCGAACACTGTGCCATAGAACATGGCCCATGCCAGCAGGCTGACCATTGGAACTGCACGGCCAGTCGGGTTCGCCTGAATGACATTGGCGACGGAGGCTGATAGAATGCCAAGCATCGCTAGCACAATCCCGAGCCCCACATTGCCGCCAACAACCCCCGCATCGGGATTCGCGAGCCATTCGTGTGCCAGCAAGAACGACACGCCAATAATCGCGACCGCGCTGCCCAGCATGAACCCGCCTTGCACGCGCTCCCCCAGAAAGATCCGCGCAAACATCGCATTCGGCACCATCAGCAGCGCGAACATCATCGCCACAATTCCGGACGTCACGTAAAGCTCTGAATGGTAGACGAACAGAAAATTACCGCTGAACTGGAATATACCGACAGCCGCGGCAAGCAGATGTTCAGGCCGCGTCAGCTTGAGGCGGCGCTTCATCAGGAACGCGACCAGGAACAGGGCCGGTGTCGCCAGCGCAAAGCGATAGAAAACCGACCACGCCGCTGGCACGCCGTCGATCTGCCCCGTGATCACAAACCAGGTTGAGCCCCAGATAGTGCCGGTGATCAGGAATGGCAGTATGACACCAGGGCGCAGCATGCTCTGCGCTTCAGTCCCGCTCATAAAGATGCGATCGCTTTTGCCAGAGCCATCGCGTCTTCTTGCGGTGTGTTCCAAGCGGTCACGAAACGGGCCAAATTTTGACCCCAGTCATAGAAGTCGAATCCCTGTTTGCGCAGCGCCTCGCGCTCGACCGCAGAAAGGCGCACGAACAGCTCATTGGCTTCAACCGGATGCAGCAAGCGATCGCTGCAAGCGCCGGCAATTTCGGCTGCCGCCGCATTCGCTGCTCTTGCATTTTCAAGCCACAGATCGCCATCGAGCATCGCGAGGATCTGCGCCGCCTGATAACGGCCCTTGCATTGCAAATGTCCGGCGCGCTTGCGGCGAAATTTCACCAAGTCAGCTTGTGCCGGGTCAAACATTACCAGCGCTTCTGCGCTCATCCCGCCATTCTTGATGCAGCCGAAGGCCAAGGTGTCGCACGGGCCGACCGCATCGGCCGGCGATCTCCCCAGATACGCCACGGCATTGGCAAAGCGCGCACCGTCCATATGCAGGCCCAGTTTGCGCGCCTGCGCAAACTCGCCCAGCGCCACCAACTCATCGGGCTGATAGGAACAGCCATATTCGCTAGCCTGCGTGATCGAAATCGCATGCGCTTGGACCTGATGCACATCATCGCGGATCGGATCGAGCACCGCAGCGATATCCGCCGGCGTCAGTTTGGCACTTGCGCCCTGCGCCAGCATCAGCTTTGCACCATGCAGGTAGAACCCCGGTGCGCCGCCTTCATCGACTTCGATATGCGCTTCCTCGTGGCAAATAACTCCGCCATGTGGTCGCACCAGCGTGGCTAGCGCAAGGCAATTCGCTGCCGTCCCGGTCGCAATCCAGCTCGCCGCGCACTCGCGCCCGAACACTTCCGAGAAGCGATCATCAAGCGCCTGACTTAGTGCATCGTTGTCATAGGGATTGTCGGGTGCATCTGCTGCGCGCATCGCTTCCCACAGCTTGGGATGCACTGTTGCTGCATTATCAGACAGGAAGGGTTTGCGTGTGCTCATCGCCATCGCCTGTAAAGCGGCTGGCGGCGAGATCAAGCCAATGCGGAGAAATCGCGCGACGCGATGCTGTGCAATATTGCAGACTTCAGCTCGCGAGATCGCTTGATCGGCAAGCCCGGAATCGAAAACGTTCCGCCGGCCAGGCCCAGATGCAAAGTCGCATAGCCCCGCCGCTGCGCAATTGGGCCTTGCACGATCTCCACTGAATGCAGCTTCACCCGCGATGCAATCCGCGTAGCAGGCGAAAGCAGCCCCTTGCGCCCAAAGATTTGCGATGCACTCAAGGCGTGACGATGGAACTGCCAAGCATAGAGGTTCGCAGCGACGAAAAAGATGGACAACGCCAACGGCACAAGCGGCACAAAAGGAGCGTAAACAAACCCTGTTCCAATCGCTCCCGTGCCGATCAGAACCGCCAAAATCACTGCGATGAGCGCGAATACCCCTCCTTCGATCGCGGCACTGTCAACGCGGTACTTGCGGCTCGCATGATACCAATCGAGATCCTCGGATGGCGGCTCAAACTTGGCTGCGCGAATGATCGGTTCAAGCTCTTCCATCTGCGCGAAGGGTGCAACCACATGGCTGGATGAACCTGCATCTTGCGCCAGGCTGACAAACTTAAGATCATGCCAGCCGAAGCGATAGCGTAGCCAGCCAGTGCCCAAAACCAGCGCTTGCACGCGGTGAACCGGCATGACCACATCGGTCTTGGTGAACAGCCCGCGGCGGCGGCGGAACCCGCGTGCTGTTTTCTCAAGCACAAAGCCCCAATCACGCAGAAAAGTGCGAACCAGGCCCGTTGCTGAACCAATCACGATCAAGGCGATCAACCCTGCAATAAAACCCGCAATCTGCGCCATGAAGCCAAAGCTAGACAGTAGCCCACTCTGGCTTTCGATCCAGCCTTGCCACAGATACACATCCCAGAGCTCGATCCCGATAAAGGTATCGGCATATTGCATGAGGCCGCCAAGCACAGCGAAGACCGCCAGCGAAAATTCGAAGAGGCCGAATGTGGTCAGGCGTTTGGTGTCCATCGCAAAGATGGTCTGCGCATCATCGTCCACGGCTTCGTGTGCTGCTGCTTCCCCATCTGCCTGGGCTATGCTCGCCGCTACTTCCTCGCGGCGTTCACGGATCAACCGGCGCAATGCCTCGCCCTGATCTTCAGTCAGATAGGCAAGCTTGAGATCGTCACCCCCGCCGGCGCCGGTTTCAAACTTGGCTTCGACCAGCCCGAACAGCCTTGGTAGCAGTTTCTGTTCCAGGCTTACGTCCTGAATGCGTTCGTAGGGAACAGAGCGCGCCGCACGGCTGATAATCCCGCTTTCAACGCGGATGTCTTCAGCCCCCGTGGTGTAGGTCAAGCGAAGCCAGCGCAGATATGCCGCACCGACATTGGCCACTAATATCGCCAGTATAGCTAAGGCCAGGCCGCCTACGCCGAACGGATTGTCGCGCAAGGCAACGCCGGCAACGACAAGCGGCACGACAAGTTGGCGGATGGTTGTGATTGCGCTGACCAGCAGGCCGATGGGGGCCGTGCGTTGCGGCTGCGCCTCCTCAGCGGAATGGTTAGCAACTTCGTCAGACATCTGCGTCAAAGCGCCTCACGCTTGATATGGCTACGGATTTCCTCGCGCATATCGCGTGCCAAAGGCTCGCCCAGACCTGGCAAAAGCACCGAGGCATTGTGCGAGCCCGCAGTGTGAAGCGTTAGCGTCGCAATCCCGAAAAAGCGGTCGATTGGTCCTTGATTGACATCGATATGCTGAACCCGGCCGAATGGCACCACGGTGTCATGGCGGAACAGAATCCCGCGCACGACCCGCAGGCGGTCTGTGCTCATCGCATAGCCGCGCGCGTAAAACCGCCGCGACGGAAGGCGGATAATGAATGCTAATGCGATCAGCACAACGGGGATCATGATTGATGCGGTCGGCAAGATGGCTTGGCCCTCCAGAACGAAGGCAGCAACTATGAACGGGATTGAAGTCAAGGTGGCTTGAACCCGCAAAGCCGATTTATAATTCGGGTGAAGCTCGGTTAGCGCCTGATCGTCGCCATGGCCTTCGACCACGGGTGTCTGATCAGTTTCAGGAGCGACCACAGGAGGCGCCGCGTCAGTGTTTTGATCCATAGTGCTTTAGATGGGCAATACGGCGTTCAGCGTCAATCTTTTAGCGCCGCTGGTTGAACCTGCGCCCGATCAGTGCTGCGGCGATATTGGTCTTCTGAACATCAGTTGTGCCGCCCGCGATCCCCCAGGCAAAGCCGTCGCGAACGCGCTGCTCCATACCGTAGTCCTTGTGATAGCCATATCCGCCCATCACTTGCAGCCCCATCGCGGTGACTTCGCGCACGATTTCGTTGGCATAGCATTTAGCGACCGAGCTTTCGTAGACCGTCGGCAGGCCATCCGCCTGATGTGCGGCGTTGGCGGCCGCGCGATGGATCAATAAGCGCGACGCCTCTACCTTCATTGCCATCTCGGCAAGCTTCAGCTGCACCGCCTGAAATTCGACGATGGGTTTGCCGAAGGCTTCCCGCTCCTGCACATATGCGGTTGCCTGCTCCAGCGCAGCGGCGGCAAGACCCAGCGATTGCGTGGCGTTTCCGCAGCGCTCCAATCCGAACGCGCTCATCAGTTTTCCGAAACCGCCTGCGCCCACGATCACATTCTCTTTCGGCACGCGTACATCTTCAATCGCATAGTCTGCCGTGTCGATCCCGCGAAAACCCATCAGCTGTTCACGCTTTCCGAATTGCATTCCGGGCGCATCTTTCTCAAGCAGGATGGCGCCGATGCCCTTGGCGCCCGGCTCATCATTGTATCGGCAATAGGTGACATAATAGTCCGAGTGCCCGCCGCCCGATGTCCAGCGCTTGTAACCATTGACCACATAATCATCACCCTCAGCCACTGCGCGGGTTTTGAGGTCCGTCAAAGCCGTACCTGCATCGGGCTCTGACATCGAAACCGCGACAACTTTTTCACCCTGTATCACTTCCGGCAGGATGCGCGCTTTCATCTCGTCCGATCCGAAACGCTCGATCGTGCGCACCGGGCCGACCAGAGCTTCGAACACGGGAAAAGCAACTGCGTTGGAAATTTGCGCAAATTCTTCGAGCACCAGAAGCGCTTCGACATGACCCAGCCCAAGACCGCCATATTCGGTTGGCAGATTGACGCCGAGAAAACCCAACTCGCCATATTTGCGCATCATGTCGCGCGGGACGGAATAGTCTTTCTCTTCCATATCGCGCGCCAGGTCTGGCAATTCGGCGCGAGCGAATTTTCGCGCCGCATCCTGCAATTCGCGCTGTTCGTCGGTTAGGCGGAAATCCATTGGTGCTGATCCTGTCGTTTGATTGTCGCGCTACCCCTAGCGCATCTTGAGGGCTGTTTGCCTAGCGCATTTGTGAGGGTGGCAGAATTCGCCCGCTCGCATAGGATTAGTTCAATCAGACATTCGCGAAGGAGAACTCCCATGACCAAGCTTCATTCCAGTCTCGGCCCTAACCCCCGCCTGGTGCGCATGTTTCTGGTCGAGAAGGGCCTGAAAGAGGGGGAGGACTTCGAGCGAATTCACTATGACATAATCGCTGGCGAAAACCGCCAAAGCGGCAGCCTGACTGACAAAAACGAATTGCAAACGTTGCCTGTGCTCGAACTGGACGATGGCACATGCTTGACCGAAAGCTGGCCTATCTGCGAATTCATCGAGGAGGAGCATCCAACCCCTAATCTGTTCGGCGAGACTTCGCTTGAGCGCGCCGAGGTGCGCAAATGGGCGCGACTGTTCGATCAGGAAGTTGTTGTCCCGATGACAATGGGTTTCCGCGCGACTGGCGGCAGACCAATGTTCGAACCGCGTATGCCGGTTGTCTCGCCTGAAGCCGGGGCCGAGCTCGCCGCAATGTCCGATGCCAAATGGCGCTGGTTCGATGCGAAGTTGGGCAACAGCAACAATCTGGCGTTGGGCCGCTTCACCTTCGCTGACCTACTGATGTTTTCCTTTGCCAATTTCGGCTTCACCATCGGTTGGAAGCTGCCCGAGGGAACAGACAACCTCGCGCGCTTCGTTGAGACCCACAACCAACGTGAGTGCGCCGCCATCTGGCAACAGGCGGAATAGTGCCCGACCTTTCCGGCAAAATCGCAATCGTCACGGGTTGCGCGAGCGGCATCGGTGCAGCAACTGTCCGGCGCTTTTTATCTGATGGCGCGCAAGTGCTGGGCACTGATATCAATGCGGATGCCGGACAGGCATTATGCGACGAACTTGGCGCGACATTCCTGCCGCAGGATGTATCTGACCGCGCGCGCTGGAGCGAAGTGATTGTTGCTGCTGTCACAAAATTCGGGCGGCTAGATATCCTTGTGAACAATGCCGGCAATGTGTCCGGCGCAAGCATTGGCGATGGGTCAGATGAAGAGCTGTTCGCCGCATGGGATCAAGTGATCGCGGTCAATCTGACAGGCACCATGATGGGTTGCCGAGCGGCAGTTGCGGCGATGAAGAACAATCCCGGCGCAACCGGCTCGATCATCAATATTGCGTCCACGACGGCGATCACTCCGCTGCCAACAGACGTCGGCTATTCTGCCAGCAAAGCCGGTGTCCGCGCGCTGACAAAATCGGTGGCAACGTGGTGTGCAAAGCAAGGGCTTGCGATCAGGTGTAACGCAGTGATCCCCGGCGCGACCGAGACTGGCATTCTCAATGCAGCTGAAGAAGTAACGCCGGGCCTGAAGGCAGCTGTCGCCGCCACATCGCCCATGAACCGCCTGGCCTATCCGGCGGAAACCGCGGCTGCGATTGCCTTTCTCGCCAGTGACGAATGCCCCTTTATGACCGGTGCAGACATGCTGGTTGATGGCGGCGCGCTGAGCATACACCCCGGATTCTAAGTGTTAGCTACGTGCTCAAGATAACCGGTCACGCGCATCTGGCGCGCGGTCCAGGCAAAGATCGCCAGCGCCACTAACCCCGCCGCAAAACTCACAAAGAGCACCGCATCGCTCAAGGCCGCGTTGCCGCGCGTGGGCTCCAGCGTATCGCTCAACCAGCCGATCACGCCTAACCCGAATGCCTGCCCGATCAGATTGTTGAAGAAGAGTGCGATGGCAACGGCGAAGCCGCGCTGCGATGGCTCCACCGCCGATTGAATGCCGGACATGATGGGCGCCTGGCTCGCAACGTAGATTCCGTATGCCAGTGCAAAGATGCCCAAAAACAGAGCAAAACTGCCGCTTTCAAACGCAATCCAGAGGGGAAGAACTGCTCCAAGGCTGACAATCCCGGGCAGCCAGGCGCGCCAGCGCTCGTCATGCTTCGCCAACCAGTCAGTGAGAAAACCCCCCACTATCGGGCCGGGAACGCCGCCGATCAGAAAGGCAAGGCCAAGATATATAGCGACATCGCCCACTGACACTTCGAACAGGCGGATCATTGCCGGAGCAAGCCAGAAGGCCATGCCGTATCCGATCATGATCTGGACCGCCCAGCCTAAAGCGAGGCCCAGAAAAACCTTGTTAGCAAGCAAACTGCGAATGGTTTCGCCCAGTGGCCGCTGCTCAATCCGCGCACCCTTGGGCGCATAGCGCCCGCGTTGCGGCTCGCGCACGGTAAAGTACAAGAATCCGCCGATGACAAAGCCCGGGATTGCCATCAGGATGAAGGCGTTGCGCCAACCGAACGCTTCCGCCAGCAACCCGCCCGCCATCAGCCCGGTTACAGTTCCCAGCGTCGAGCCGAGCGTCAGGAAACCCATGGCTCGGGCCAGCTCTTTTCGCGGGAAATAGTCTGCCAGCATCGATTGCGAGGCTGGGCCAGAACATCCTTCGCCAACGCCAACTCCGGTGCGTGCGAAAAACAGTGACCAGAACCCGATCGCTATGCCGCACAGCGCGGTCATGAGGCTCCAGAAGCTGATCGCGCCAGCCACGATGTTCTTGCGCACAGAACGATCGGCCAGCCGCGCTGCCGGAAACCCGATGATGACATAGGTCGCGGTGAAAGCGAAGCCGCCCAGAAGGCCGAGCTGCGTATCGCTGAAGTCGAACTCCGCTTTAATGTCTTCCAGCAGGATCGAGAACACCAGCCGGTCCGCCACGCTGAACAACAGCGTGAGGATCAGCAAGAACAATACGTACCAGCGATATTTGCCAGGTGCGTCTTGCTCAGCTTGCGGGTTTGAATCCTCAGTGATGGGGTCGGGCGTCGAGGCCATTGTCCACCGGAAGTACGATCCCGTTTACGAAGCGCGAATCGTCACTGGCAAGGTAAAGCACAGCATTCGCGACATCCTTTGGCGCACCCAAGCCATCAACTGGCAGCGGCCCGTCCGGGATCTGCATCAATTCCTCGCCTGCGCGGCCGGAAATATCGCGCACCATCGGGGTTTCGATCCCACCAGGCGCGATCGCATTGCAGCGGATGCCATACCCCTTGTCCTGACAATCCATCGCGATAGACCGCGTCATCGCGCGGATTGCCCCCTTCGCAGCGGTGTAAGCCGGAATATTGCCGTAGCCCATCAAGGCAGCAGTCGACGCCATATTGATGATCGAAGCGCCGGCTCCGCCGTTCTTTTCATGCCGGTTCTTCATCAATGGTAGTGCGGTCTTGCAGCCCAGAAATGTACCCTCAACATGGATCGCCATATGCAGCCGGAAATGTTCGAGCGAGCATTCCTCGATGCTCTCAAAGATCACGTTACCGGCATTGTTGACCAGGATATCGAGCCCGCCGTGACGTTGTTCCACTGCATCCATCATATGCTGCCACTGATCAGGATCGGTAACGTCTAACTCATAGGCATCGCCATGGATTTCATGCGCCACTTCGTGCGCGAGATCGATCTCCCGATCAGTCACAATTACATGCGCGCCTTCCTCGGCCAGCCGCATGCAATCAGCCTTGCCCAGCCCCATCGCGCCTCCGGTTACCAGCGCCACCTTCCCTGCGACTCTGCCTGCCATCCTGCTCTCCCAACACTGTTTTCTGCACGCCAAACTATCGGCAGCGATTGCGCACACCACTGTCAGAAGCGCTTAGTTTTCGATCAAAGTGCCAGTCGCCCGGCCGACGCTACACGCTAAGTTGCCTCTCAGGGAGAGCGTGAATGATCAGCGACGCGGAAGTACGGCGCCTGAAAGCGTTGATGGAGTGGGAAGGCCAGCGCAGCGCGCCGCCAGACGGTTTTCCCAGGCTGCCTGATATGCCGGCGGCTCGCTACACTTCGCCAGAGTATTTCGCGCTCGAGCAAGAGCATATCTTCCGCAAGAGCTGGCTGTTCGCCGGGCATATTGACGAGATTCCGGAGCCCGGTTGTTACATGCGTTGGCACAATGCGGGCGATCCGATTGTGATCGTGCACGGCATGGATGGCGTGGTCCGCGCGTTCTACAACACGTGCCGGCACAGGGGCGCACCGGTCGTAACCGAAGAACGCGGCAAATCATCGCGCCTCATGTGCGGCTATCACAATTGGACCTACAAGACTGATGGCACGCTGGTGGGCGTGCCTGAGAGACAGGATTTTCCGGCCGATTTCGATATGAGCTGCCGCGGATTGATCCCGGTTCGCTGCGAAATGCTGGGCAATGCGATCTTCGTGAATTTCGATCAAAACGCCATGCCGCTGACCGAATGGCTTGGCCCACTGATGAACGAATGGGACGAGTTCGCTTTCGACCGCATCAGATTGGCGGCGCGGCACAGCTTCGAGCTTAATTGCAATTGGAAGGTGGCGATGGAAGCCAACATGGAAGTTTACCATGTACCCTTTATCCACCCCACAACCGTAGCTCCGCTGGTCGACAGCAAGCGCAATTACAACACGATTTACCCCAACGGTCACGCACGCATGCTGGCCCCTGCCCCTGAGCAAACCGACCGCGAGCATGTGCGCGCAATCGACAGCCCACCGGGGTGGAAACAGATCGAAAGCGTGGGCGAATTGGGGCGGACATGTACGCAGAGCTACACTCTGTTCCCCAACTGGGTTTCGCCGCTGTCGAACTATTTCGTGCCGCCGCTCGTATTCTGGCCCACCGGGCTGAACACCACCCGGCTGGAGCTGGTCACAATGGCGCTCGATTGGGGTGATGAGCCCGCCCCCGATCTTTGGACAGTCCCGGACGATACCAAACCCAATGGCCGCGATATGTCGCCGATTATCCTCGAAGACACGCAGTTCGGCGAAGCGATCCAAAAGTCGATGCAGAGCGCCGCATTCCGAAGTATCCCGCTGTCTTATCAAGAGGCGCGAATTTACAGCTTCCACCAATCCTGTGACCGGATGATAGGGATCGACAATGTGCCGCAGGATTTGCGGGTCGAACAGGTCATAGGTGAAGAATGGATTTGGCCCAATGATCCACGTCGAGCGCAGTTGGATGCCGACGCAGCGGAGGGCACCCCAACATCCGTGTGACGTTACGGAATTGTAATGTGACGCAAAGGACGCACTAGCAATTTCCGCCTATTCCTTTTGCCAAGTGTTTCGCTGGGGGGTGCGCCATAGACTTCTTGATCGGATACGAAGGTGAAAAGCCTCGAATTCAGGGACAATTGGTAACGGCAGATCGAGCCGGGCCATTATGGGAGAGAGCGATTATGACCAAGCTTATGAATCGGAATCCGTCAGCAATGCGTGCGGCGTTGCTGGGCGGAGTGGCGGTGTTTGCAGTTGCCGGACTACCTGCGGCTGCGCATGCTCAAGAGGCGGATACTTCGGCCGAAGAAGCTGATTTGGAAGACAATGTTATCATCGTGCGAGCACGTCGCCAGGCGGAAACATTGCAAGAAGTGCCGGTTACCGTTTCGGTTATTAGCGGAGAAGTATTGGAAAAGTACGGGGTCGATCAAATCGCGGACGTTGTAGGGCGAGTGCCAACGCTGAACGTTCAGGTCGGCGGCTCGGGTTCAGGCGGTCAAATCAGTTTGCGCGGCGTTGGATCATCCAACATTTCAGCCGCATTCGATTCGGCCGTGGCGTTTGACTTCGATGGTGTACAGGTCTCGACGATGCGTCTTGTACAGGCGGGTTTCTTCGACACAGCTCAGATTGACGTCCTTAAGGGTCCGCAATCACTTTTCTTCGGGAAATCAGCGTCAGCCGGCGTATTTTCAATTAGGTCAGCTCAACCGACTTCAACTTGGGAAATAGGCGCCAAAGCGTCGTATGAATTCGAAGAAAAAGGCTACGTGATCGGCGGCTACATATCAGGGCCTGTAAGTGATACTCTTGGTATTCGTTTGGCTGCACAATACAACGATATCGACGAGTATGTAGAGTTGCAGCCCGGGACCCCCGCGGTCAATCAATTTCGCGGGCAAACAAACTTTGTTGGGCGTGCTACTCTTGCATGGGAACCAGACGATACCTTTGACGCCAATCTGAAGGTTCAATATGTCAAGAATGAAGGGGATGGCGCAGTACAGCATTCGGACATAAACTGCGGTCCAAATGGCGTAGCCGACGGCGTCTACCTGCTTGCAGGTGGTTTAATCATTCCGGCAGGCAATGATTGCAACGATAGCGATAGCAAATATTATCTACCGGACGCGGCCCCGCCTCTAGCAGGAGGTGTTCCAACACCATCGAAAGCTGCTGGTCGAAATGGCGTCCCTTTTAGTGAAACTGATATCTGGTTTACGCGGTTAATATCCAATTTGCGATTGTCCGATACTCTAACCCTGACCTCCACAACCGGCTATGTGGATATGTCCTCTGTCGACTTTGACAGCTATTCGTACGTCGGTCTTCTCGGACCAGGGGTCCCCGGCGGTGCAGGTGCTTCAGATCCGATCAATGAGCTGGAGCAGTTCACACAAGAGCTTCGGGTCACAACCGATTTTGATGGTGGAGCGAATTTCATGTTCGGCGCCTTCTATGAAGACCGAACTTTCGTATTCGACACTGCTCAACAAGCCGTCAACATCTCATTCGTTGCACCAGATCCAGTTACCGGGTTTACTTACGACTGGGACAAAAGGCACGTAACGAAGACAGAAGCCTGGTCATTCTTTGGTAGCGCCATCTTTGATCTTACCGATGACTTAGAGCTTGCTGGCGGTATCCGTTACACGGACGAAAGCAAAACTCAGACAATTACCGTTCCCTACCTGCACACATTTTTGCAAGGGCCGGGTTTTGTAAGTCCTGGCTTTAATTCGGGACCCATCGAATTTTCGGACAGCAACTGGTCTCCCGAGGCAACGATTAAATATAGAGCGTCTGAGGATGTAAATGTTTTTGCCTCGTTCAAGACTGGCTTCAAGTCTGGCGGAATCGACAACTCAGCTCTGCCTTCGGCTAGTTTGAGCCAAGCAGTGCTGAGCGGAGATTTCAGCGCCTTAATCTATGACTCAGAAACAGCAATCGGCGGCGAAATTGGCGTAAAATCGCAATTCAACGATCGTAGCGTCACACTTAACGCCACCGCATTTTATTATGTCTTCGATGACCTTCAGGTCCAAAACTTCGACGCCGTTAACATCCAGTTCCAAACTCTGAATGCGGGCGAAGTGACATCTAAAGGTCTCGATCTCGAATTTCGCTGGAATACACCAGTAGAGGGCCTTTCGATATCTTCTAACCTTGCGTATCTCGACGCTGCATTCTCAGACACATTCGTGGCTGGCTTAGGCCAAGATCTGGATGGCCGTGAAGTTGCTCGAGCGCCCGAAGTGTCAGGGAATTTTGCCGTAGATTGGTCAACGCCGGTTAGCAATTCGCTTGAGCTTAACGTGTCGGGTAATGCCATATATTCAGGTAGCTATTTTACCAATGAAGACACGCTGACCGATTTGCGTCAGGATAGCTATGTCACTTTCGACGCGCAAATTTCGATCGGCGATGCGGATGGCAAATGGAAACTGTCGCTAATCGGCACAAACCTAGCCGACGAGATCTGGGTCAATACATCCGGCGGGCGCCCATTCCTGGAGCCGGGTGTTGGTGACGATCTTGTTGTCACGCAAAACCGCGGTCGCCAGATCTTTGTCGAAGGCAGCATTCGCTTCTAAATAAGTACCATAGTCTTAAATTGAGGGGCGGGCCGATTGGTCCGCCCTTTCCATTTGCAAGTACCGCAAGGTGCCACCCCTATCCAAAAACGCGAATTGCCTGAATGCGCTACGCCCGACACAATGCCAATCAAATGCATATATAGCTGGAGGGATTACGCAGTGTCGCGCGAGCAATTGATAGAAATGACCCGCAATCTCATCGCGCATGGCGCGGCAGACACTATGGAATACGCCGACGATGTCGTGCGTGTGCCCGCATCGGCCTATACCGATGAAGCGTTGTTCGAGCGCGAGAAGCGGCACATCTTCCGCCGTCTTCCACTAATGGTCGCGCCTAGCTGTGAGATCCCGAATGCGGGTGATTACAAAGCAATGGACATTTGCGGTGTACCTCTGTTGCTGACGCGCAAGAAGGACGGCACCGTTGGTGCATTCCTCAACATGTGCAAACACCGCGGCAATCCCCTGGCGGAAGGTACCGGGAACGCGACGCGCTTGGTGTGCGGCTATCATGGCTGGACATACAAGAACGACGGTGATTTGGTGGGCGTGGCCAGTCCGCAGGATTTCGGCGCCATCGACAAGTCGGAATTCTGCCTCACACGCTTCCCGGTCTACGAAAACGCCGGTTTGATCTGGGCAACGCTAGACCCCGCTTCGAAGCTCGATATTGCAGATTATCTGAACGGCTATGATGATCTGCTGAAGGCGTTTGAATTCGATGGCTGGACCTTGTTCGCGCAGCGCACCTTGCCGGGGCCTAACTGGAAGACGGCCTATGACGGCTATCTCGATTTCTACCACTTGCCTGTACTGCACAAAGACACGTTCGGCGCAGATTTCTACAACCGCGCGAACTACTTCGCCTTCGGCCCACACCAGCGGCTGTCGACCCCCTCGAAATTCGCGATCAAAGTGTCAGGTGACGACGATCAGAAACTGGATCTGGAACATCTCTCAGATGACGAAATCCCGCAGGAAGTGCTGGTCCAAGGCGTGTGGACGATCTTCCCACATATCTCGATCGCCAGCTTTTATGGAGGCGGGCAGCGCGGCGCGATGATCAGCCAGCTATTCCCCGGTAATGGCGTAGGTGAAAGCTACACAACGCAGTTCTACGTGATGGAGAACAAGCCGGAGACGGATGCCGACGTGAAGTCAGCGCATGAGCAGTTCGATTTCCTTGAGGTCGTGGTGCGCGATGAAGACTACAAGACTGGCAAGCGCCAGCACGAAGCACTGCAATCAGGGCTCTTGAAAGAAGTGCTATTCGGCAAGAACGAGCGCGGCGGACAAGTCTTCCACCAATGGGTGGAGAAGCTCACTAATGCGAGCGATGCGGAGCTGCTGCAGATATTTGCCGCTGAGCAACGCGAAGCAGCAGAGTAGGCTAAAACTCGAAAGGCCGCGCGATGTCAGTCGGGCCCTTGCGGGTCGGATTGTCATTGAGAGCTAATTCCACAAGGGCAGTGTCGAAGAATTCGTGCAGTTCGCTGATCTTGCCATCGCGAATGGTCATTATCTGGCAGTAGGTTTGAAGATACTGCTCGCCGTTCTTCGTATCCCCTCCGCCGTACATTAGCCCAACAACACGGTCGTCATCGGCACACATAATACGCCACTTGCGTGAGAACTGAACTGTTTCCGGAACCAGCTGTCCTACCACCCCCTCTTCAACAAGGGGGCCGAAGCACTCTGCTTTGCCGATCCACCGCCCCGATACCGGAGTCGAACCGACCAGATTGAATATCACATCGTCCGCGTGAAGATCAGCCAGCGCCTCGAAATCTCCAGCTTCGAGCGCACGATAATATGTTTCGGCCAGCGCAATGTTTGCAACGCGTCTTTCAGACATATCAGCCAAACGCAGGCCGGAAATTGGAATCGCCCCAATCCTGTTTCGGCGCCCACTCTGCCATATCTTCCAGCTTTCCGTCCAGCTCCGGGAAGCGCTCGTAAACATGGTCCATATCGACAGCAAACGGCGTTGTAGGCGCGGTGTTGTTGTATTCATAGAATGCCGCGATACCGGCGGCGAATTCGGTGCGCATTTCCTCCGGCATGCTGTCACCGGCGGCACGTACGAGATAATCGCCAAATTCCTGCGGGGTACATGGATCATATGTTATCGGCTTGCCTAGAGTGTCGGTAAGCACTTCAGCGACTTCGGGTCCGCGCATTCTCTTGGGCCCGCCGATATTGAGCCAAGCGCCTTCCATGTCAGGCCGCTCAAGGCTAGCGAGCATGAACTTCGCCACATCGTCCAAGCTGATCCAATTCGCCTCCAGATGCGGCGCGTGCGGATACACATAGCGTCCTTCATTGACGATAAATGGCCGCGCCCAATTGGTCAGCAGATTGTCCATGAACAATACCGAGCCGAATACAGTGCCCGGTGCGCCAGAGCGCCACAACGCATTGATACCCTTTGTGTTCTCACCATAAGTAAATGGATCGCCCGGCTTGTCCGGTATCCAGCTGGAGGTGTTCCAGACCACCCGCTTTACATCAAGCTCAGCCGCCACCTTGCCCAGATCCCCGATCAAAACAGCACGGTCTGCGCGCGCTTGAAGCGGGTGGGTGTAAAAGATGTAGTCCGAGCCTTCGAGCGCAGGCTTGAAAGTTGCAGTATCATACAAGTCCATCGGGCGGACCTCGATATGTTCGATCCCTTCGATCTTTGCGCCTGCAAAGGGTTCTGGCTGGCGCGAAATTGCGCGGACGTCATAGCCAGCGGCCAATGCCTGTTTGACCTGTGCCATTCCCTGCCGGCCTGACGCGCCGATAACCGTGATCAATGCCATTTCCACTCTCCCAATCTGATGTAGGCAGACTAGGATTTGCGCCGCACCGGCGCACCGCGCCAATTTGATAGCCCTCCTAAATTGACTAGCAAAAGCATCCGTTGCCGTAGCTTTGGACTGCGCGGACAAGGCAGGTATGACAAACCGTTTTTGGCGCATCGACGTACGGCCTCAGGGCACGGATTTTAGCGAATCCTTGCGGCTGATGGAGGCGCCCGAGCCTGAACCCAGCGAAGGCGAGATCGTTATCCGTAATGCCATGCTGTCGATGGATGCGGGCACGCGGATGTGGCTGACCGATCGCACGGATGGATATCAACCGCCGCTGGAAACTGGCACGCCGATGACGGGTCTGGTGATCGGTGAAATCACCGCTTCGCGCCAGCCGGAGTTCCCTGAAGGGACACTAGTGCGCGCGTTCGGTCAATGGGCAGATTACAGCGTAGTCGATCCCATCATGGCTGGCGCGGTGAAGCTTGATCCAGCGGTCAAAGACAAGCGCGCATGGTTCGGCCCGCTGGGCATGAACGGGTGGACTGCACTGTGGGGGATTGAGCAGACTGGCGCCGCGAAGGCTGGCGAGAAGGTGCTGGTATCAGCAGCAGCAGGTGCGACGGGCATTCTGGCTGTCCAGATGGCCAAGCTGCTGGGCTGCACAGCCTGGGGTATCGCCGGGGGAGCTGACAAATGTCGCTTCCTGACTGACGCGATCGGGATCGACGGTGCGGTAGACTATAAGGCTGATGGCCTGGGCACGCAGCTTGACGCGATTGGCGGAGTAGATGTCTATTTTGACAATGTCGGCGGGCCTATACTGGATCATGTTCTGACGCGTATGAACCATTATGGCCGGATCGCAGTGTGCGGGCTGGTGTCCGATTATTCTTCCGGCACCCGCACAAGCCCGCAGGAATTCGATCAAGTCCTGATGCGGCGATTGCGAATCGAAGGCTTCTTTTCACCTGACTTCATGGGCCAGGGCGAACGTCTGACGGCGCGGCTCAAACAATGGGTCGATACGGGCGAACTGACAATGCCCTATGATGTCACAAAGGGACTTGAGAATACCCTAACCGCCTACCAGAAGCTCTTTACAGGCGGCAACATCGGCAAGGTCATTGTGGAGTTGGATGCATGAGTATCAGGCTGGAAGACCGCGAAGCCATTCGCGATGTGATCGGGGCCTATGCCCATGCGATTGACCGACGGCGCTGGGACATGATGCCGCAACTGTTCCATGCAGATGCGACATTCGGTTTCGGCCCGGTGCAAGGCAATTGGGAAGAATTTGTCGGGCAAGCCCAAGCCATCATCGATCCCTGCCTCGCCACTCAGCACCAGTTAGGCCAGATACAATTCGGCTTTGAAGACGACACCTGCCACACCGAAACCTACTTCACCGCGATGCACACTATCCCAGCGGGCTATCCGGTGCCGGATGTATTTCCGGATAAGGGCAAAGTGTATTCAGCGGTGATTGCAGGGCGCTATGTCGATCGTTTCGAGCAGCGTTCGGGGCAATGGCGCATTGCACAGCGCACCGGCCTTTATGACTGGCGCGAATTTCGCGAAGTCGAAGGCGTGGGCCTTTCCGAGCTGCCAGAAGGCATGGCTGGCTTTCACGATGACCGTGACCCGTCGACACCGGCGGTTGCGCGCTGGCGCGGTTAGCGCGCACGCTTTACCGAGAACACGCCGCTCATCGATACAATCGGCTGTCCATCGCGCATGATATAACCGCTGGTATAGGCTGTGCGGCCGCCCATCCGATCTATGTTGACAGCGCACTCCAGCCAATCTCCCAGCTTTGCACCGCTAAGAAAGTTTGTCGTCAACGAGACCGTCGCAACGCCTGGATGCGGTCGCTCGCTGTCGTAGACCGCGTGGCTCAGCGCCACATCGGCTAGGGTCGTCAGCACACCGCCATGCGCAGCGTCCTGATAATTGATGTGATGCGGCATGATCCGCAGGCCGACTATGCGGGGGCCGTCCGCATTGGCGCGCAGGAAGTAAGGCCCGCCATGATCAAGAAATCCGGGCGAGAAATTGGCAGGTTCAAAGCCGTCGGGCGGGTTGGCATCATTCATTCTGTCGACCCTAGCCTATGCGTGCGCCAGCGCCGCTATGAATTGTGCCAATGGCCCGCGCGCGCGCTCCGACTAGACCGGACCACGGAGAGCGAAAGGGAAAATCATGTCGAGCATCGACAACCCGCAAGTGATTGGTGACATCATCCGGCATCACGGCCGCGAGCACGAACAGGATGTCGCTTTTGAATTCGCAGGCGATCAGATGACATTCGGCCGGCTCGACCGGCGCAGTAATCGCTGTGCCAATGCGCTGGCCTCGCTGGGTGTCGGTAAGGGTGACCGCATCGCTTACCTTGGCAAGAATTCGCATATCTATTTCGAGATATTGGCAGGCGCGGCCAAGCTGGGCGCGGTGATGACTCCGGTCAATTGGCGGTTGGCCCGCCCTGAAGTCACCTATGTGGTCAATGATTGTCAGGCCAAGGTCCTGTTTGTCGGGCCCGGATTTGCAGACTTCGTCCGCGACATCGAAGGCCAGCTCGAACACGTCACGCGCATCTACGGCTCCGAAGGCACAGAAGGCCCTTACCCCGGATATCCCGAATGGCGCGGGACATTCCCCCAAATCGACCCGATGACCGAATGCACCGTAGAAGATGACGCGATCCAGCTGTACACTTCGGGCACAACCGGTCATCCCAAGGGTGCGATTTTGACGCACGGCTCGATCTTTTCCTCGCGCATGAACGATGTCGACGAGAGCGAAAAAATGGACTGGCAGAAAACCGTCCCGGGCGAGATCACGCTGCTCGCCATGCCATGCTTCCACATCAGCGGAACCGGCACCGGGCTTGGCACAATGTTCAACGGTTCCAAAGCGATCGTGCTGCCTGAATATGACCCGACGCAGGCGCTCGACCTGATCGAGAATTACAACATCTCCAAGATGTTCATGGTGCCCGCCGCGATCCAGATCCTGCTGAACCATCCGCGTATCAGCGAGGTGGACTTCTCCAATCTCAAGTACATCACCTATGGCGCTTCGCCCATTCCGCTCGAATTGATGAAACAGGCGATGGATGTGATGGGGTGCGGCTTTGTGCAGATGTACGGCATGACGGAAACGTCAGGCACTATAGTGACGCTCAACCCCGAAGATCATGTGCCCGAAGGCAGCCCGCGCATGCGCAGCGTCGGAACACCGCTACAAGATGTCGAAATCAAGATTATCGACAATGACGGAGCAGAGGTGCCAGCCGATACAATCGGCGAGATCGCAACGCGCAGCCCGAAGAACATGAAAGGTTACTGGAACCGGCCCGAAGCCACCGCAGAGACGATTGATGCCGATGGCTGGCTGCGCACAGGTGACGCCGGATACCTCGATGAGGATGGCTATCTCTATATTCAGGACCGGGTGAAAGACATGATTATTTCCGGCGGCGAGAATGTCTATCCGGCGGAAGTTGAAAATGCGATCTACGCACACTCCAAAGTTGCGGACGTGGCAGTGATCGGCGTGCCTGACACTAAGTGGGGCGAAGCGGTGAAAGCCTGTGTCGTGGTGAAGGATGGCGAGGAATTGTCCGAAGCCGAAGTCATCGCGCATGCCCGCGAACATATCGCTGGCTACAAATGCCCCAAGTCGGTCGACTTCATCGACGCCTTGCCACGCAATCCCTCTGGCAAGATCCTGCGCAAGGATCTGCGCGCGCCCTATTGGGAAGGCAAGGATCGTGCCGTCAACTAGGCGCTTTGGCGACCTTCCCGTTCGGCAGATCGCCTGGTTCGTGCCTGACATTGAAAGCTCGGCGCGCGCGCATAGTGCAAGTTTTGGGTCTGGCCCTTTCTTCACCTTTCATCACGTGCCGCTCAATTGGAGCGAGCACCGCGGCCAGCGCGTGACCCACGATCATTCCAGCGTTTATGGCCAATGGGGCGATGTGATGGTGGAATTCGTCACCCAGCACGGTGATAACCCCAGTGCGTTTCATGACATGTTTCCTGCGGGCAGCAGCGCGCAAGGGCTGCACCATATGGCAATCTGGGTTGACGATCTGGACACAGCGATTGCTGATTTCGGCGCGCAAGACATGCCGCTCGCGCAGCTGTCCGAGGTAACCAGCGGCACGCGCTATGCCTTCGTCGATGCGACCGCTTCGCTCGGCCATATGCTTGAGCTCTACGAGCCCAGCGAACAGCTGACCGGATTCTACGACATGGTGCGCAATGCCGCCAAAGATTGGGACGGCAGCGATCCGATCCGCAAATTGAACTGAGGAGAAATGGCAATGCCCGGCGAAGCCCAACGCGTGATCGAGGAGTTCTGGCGCATCCAGGATGAAGGTGACTACACCAAGCTTGCACCGCTGTTTTCGGAAGATGCTCTGCTGGAAGATCCGGTTTGGGGCACGCACAAGGGACGCGACGCGATCCTTGGTTTCATGACCACTATGGTGAAGGAAATGGGGACACGCCAAATCAACTTCACAGTGGATGAAATCTGCGGCGATGATCACGCGGTCTGGGCACGTTGGACCATGCATTCACCAGAGGGATCCCGCGGCGGCGTGGGCATATACAAAGTCGCCAATGGGCAGTTGACCTATTACCGCGACTATATGGACCCGCCGGCCGAGGGGTGATTACAGTTCCCGATAAAGCGGGTGATTGCTCTTATCGATCCGAGCCGTAGGAAGCGGAAAGTCAGGGTTGGGCGTAAACCTTGGCTGGTTCACGAGGTCGCTCTGCCAATCGACAATGTAGAGACGTTGGGAGATGCGCCATTCCTGCCCTGATCCTGCCTCTCGTTTCTCCCACTCATCAAGATAGCGTCCGCCATAGAGATTGCCTGCCAGCGTTCCGTCATCCTGGCGGCTTGCACCGGCGAAAACGCCGTAGCACTCGCTGCTGGCATTGGAAGATGAGTGGAAATCAATCAGCGGCTGTGACAGCATGTGCCAGCGCCGGTCAGAGCCACGCTCGATATCCATAACGATCGGTAGGAACTCTTCGGCGCAGCCCTTGAAGAAGCCATAGTCGATCTCGGCATCGGGCCAGTAACAGCTCGCTTGCCCCGCATCATCAAGCCAGTCGAGGGTGCGAGAATATCGCTGGATCACATCGCAAATCGCCTGCCTGTCGATCAGTTCCTGTAGCGCGCGATCCATTGCCACTCTCCCCATTTCCGCGAGTTGCCGCGCCCGCACTATCCGCTCACTGTGGCGAAAATTCCATCCGCATTTTCGGGAGGCCGCATTGGGAAGCGAACCACAAGTCAATCTGTTCGATCTGGAGACACAGAAGTGTCCCTATCCGGCCTATAAGCAGCTTCGTGACGAAGCGCCCGTCTACAATATTGCAGGCACCGATATGTGGGTCGTGACACGGTACGACACTGTTCGCGAAGTGCTGATGGACCCGCAACGTTTTCCCAGCTCTGCACCGCAAGGCCGCTTTCGCGCATCGGCGGCCGATATGGAACGTGGCGCAATGGTCGCCAAACGGTTTGAGGAAAAGGGCTGGGTTCCGGCCGCAACACTTAACGGGCGCGATGATCCCAATCACAAGCAGATGCGCGCGATGTTCAACGAAGCGTTCAAGCCCAGCCGTATCAAGGAAATCGATGGCAAGGTCGAAACGCTGGCCTACGAGCTGATCGACGGCTTTCTGGAAGAGGGCAAATGCGAGTGGGTCAGTCAGTTCTGTGTGCCGTTGCCACTCTACATCATCGGCGAGCAGATGGGCGCGAAGAAGAAAGACATCTGGCGCATCAAGAGCTGGACCGAGGCATTCTTCCATCGCATTTCCTTCATGCTGCCTGAAGATCGCCACATGGAGATGGTCGACAAGGAAATCGAAGCGCAGCACTATTTCCAGCCGATTTTCGAACGGCTGCGCGAAAACCCTGATGACAGCTTGATCAGCGTGCTCGTCAACACTGTGATCGAAGACTGGGGTCGGACCCTGACCGACAATGAGCTGCATGCCGAGATGATGGCGGATACATTTGTGGGCGGCAGCGAAACCACCACCAATGCGCTGGCAGCCGGTATGAAGCTGCTGATCGAAAACAAGGATGTATGGCATCAGCTGAAGTCTGATCCCGACAAATACATGCGCACCTTTGTCGAGGAAGTGGTGCGGCTGGAAAGCCCGGTGCAAAGCCTGATGCGCTTTGTCGCCGATGATACCGAGCTGGAAGGCGTTACCATTCCCGGCGGCGCAATGATCAACGTGCGCTTCGCCGCGGCCAATCGCGACGAGCGGGCGTTCGAATGCCCTGAAAAGCTTGACTTGGAGCGGCCCAAGGCGGGCAGCCACATGGGCTTTGGCTCAGGGACGCATCATTGCCTTGGCGCGCCATTGGCCCGGCGTGAGCTGACGTGGGGTTTCACAGCAGTGGTCGACCGGTTTGAAGACATGTGGTTTGCAGAAGGCAAGAACGACTTCGCCTATCACCCGCACTTCCTGCTGCGCAGCTTGAAAGAGCTACACATCGAGTTCGAACCGAAGAAAGCCTAGGCGTCCGGCCTTAAGTGTTGGCTTGGGCCGCACTCCGCCCTGCAATATAGCCAAAGGTCAGCGCCGGACCGAGCGTTCCGCCCGCACCAGCATATATCCCGCCGGTGGGGCAAGCGATGGCATTGCCAGCACCATACAGCCCGGCGATTGGCGTACCATCATGGCCCAACATCCGCGCCGCACCATCGGTTCGCGGCCCGCCATTGGTTCCGAGCAGGCCCATGCGAATCTCGACCGCATAAAAGGGTGCACGGGCAATCGGGCCCAGCGTCACCGCGGTTCCTTCGCGGCTGCGGTCGCCATAGAAGTGGTCATAGGCAGAGGTGCCGCGCTGAAAATCGGGATCGTGTCCGGCGCGTGCAAAGCCGTTGAACCGAGCAACCGTGGCGTCGAGCACAGACCCTTCGATCCCGATCTTGCAGGCCAGTTCTTCCAGTGATTCTGCACGGATCACCCACTCGGGCACCGGCTGCCCCGGCAAGCGCGGGCCAATCGGGTAACGCTCGACATAATCCTCATCAAAGATCAGCCAGGCCGGTAGGTTGAGATAGTCATAGCTCTGCGGGTCGAAGGCGTGGAACGCGCCCGCCAGCGCGGAATAATTCGCCGCTTCATTGCAGAAACGTTCACCCTTGCGATTGACCATGATCGAATGCGGAACAGTCCGTTCGATCAGCACAGGCTGCGCGCGCTGCTCACCGCCCGGCCACGGTATATCGGGCGTGACCAACGTTGGCGCCCACCACGCCTGCGTCATATTGCCGAGCTTTGCACCATTTGCCATCGCCAGACTTAGGCCATCGCCGCGTGCCGTTGGAGGGCTGGCGGGCGCATCCATTGGACCGCGCAGAAAGGCCTGACGCTTGTCTTCATCCCACTCAAATCCGCCGGTGGCGATGATTACGCCTTGGTTCGTGTGCAATTCGAAATCAGCTCCGTCCCGCGTCGCCTTGATTCCGGTGATGCGATCGCCGTCGCGGATAAGCTCGCGCGTCTCCACGCCCAGCATTGGCTCGATCCCGCGCTCCAAACACGCCTTGAGCAACCGCCCGACCATGGCCTGTCCAAAGCCGCGCTCATTATTGCCGACGCGGCGCTGCATTTCTTCAGGCTCGACCACTCCTGTGCCGCCGCCCAAGGGCGTTTCGCGCAGCATCATCGGCTTCATCTCTTCAATCGCAGTGATACGGCTTGCCCATTCGCCCAGTTCACCCAGTGCAAACAAATCATGATCCAGTGCACGGCCGCCTTCAGGCTTCGCTCCCGGACGATCAAGATAATAGTCCGGATAGCCATCAAGCAGCGACACGCTGAGCGCGCCAATGTTTTCCAAGAACTCCAGCGCTTCCGGCCCGCGATCCACAAACGCTTCAAGCGTGTCATCCACCAGGTCGCCGTGGTCGAGCGCCTTGAAATAGGCGAGCGCTTCTTCGCGGCTGTCGCTCATACCTGCGGCGCGCTGGCGCGGATTGTCCGCCACCCAGATGACGCCGCCCGAAATCGCCGCTGTCCCGCCGATCCGGTCAAACCGCTCAATCAGGGCAACTTTCGCGCCCGCTTCGTAGGCAGCCAGCGCCGCAGCCATTCCGGCCGCGCCGCACCCCAGGATGATCACATCTGTTTTTTCCATGGCTCGACAAGACGCGTTCGGGCCACGCGCGGCAATTCCTCATTTTAGCAAGGTGTGGGTTTAGGCATCTGTGAGCCAAGCCAGCCCGCACCCTCCACCCTACCACCCGGAGCCTACCGGAAACTATCCGGGTGGTAGGGTGGAGGGTGCGGGCGGCGCGGAAACCCCAGCGAAAATGCCAATGTTGGAACCCTCACAAATGTCGCATGGCTTGGGACAAGGAGAAACGCATGAAACTGGAAGGCAAAGTCGCAGCAATCACAGGCGGAACCGCGGGTTTGGGGCGCGGGATTGCCGAAGCGTTTCTGGCCGAGGGCGCGAAGGTCGCGCTGTTCGCGCGCAATCCGGAAAAGGGCGCGAAGGTGCTGGAAGAACTCAACGTCGGTGACAGGGCGATCTTTGTCGCTGGCGATGTAATGAAGCAGTCCGACGTTGAAGGCTTCATCGACCACACAGCCGCCAACTTCGGCACGATCGACATTCTGGTCAACAATGCCGGCGGCGCGGGCGATCTGCAGCCGATGGTTGATCTGTCAGATGAAGCCTTTGACGAGGCGATGAAATGGAACGTCTATTCCACCTTTTGGGCCAGCCGCCGCGCGCTGAAGACCATGATCCCGAACAAGACCGGGCGCATCATCAATATGTCCTCAATGGAGGGCAAGCACGGCAAGCCGGTGTTTACCGCCTACACTGCGGCCAAGCACGCGGTAACCGGCATGACCAAGAGCCTTGCGCGCGAAGTGGGCGAGCTGGGCATTACCGCGAATTGCATCTGCCCCGGCCTGGTTGTGACCGACATCATCAAGAACAATGGCCCCGCGACTGCGAAAGCGATGGGCATGGAATTTGACGAGATGATCAACATGTTCGCCAGCGAAGCCGCGATCAAACGCCCCAACACAGTCGAGGAAATTGCAGCGGTCGCCCTGCTGCTCGCCAGCAAGGAAGGCGGCGGGATTACAGGCGCAGCGATCAGCGTCGATGGCGGGACCGCGCAATACTAGCGCGGTGCCAGGCTAACCGTCCTGCTGCATCTTCGCCATCGCCGCGCCAACAGCCGCTTCGATATCGACCGCCTGCGGATTGCCGCGCAAGGTCAGCCCGCCGTTGGGCTGGATATTCTGGCCGGTCACAAAGGCACGATCACTGCACAGCCAAGCGCACGCCTCGGCCACATCCTCGCTCGTGTTCAAGCGGCCCAGCGGATATTTGGGCATGAATGCATCCACCAGTCCCGGCACTTGAAAACTGTCTGAAGTCATCGGGCTTTCCGTGAACGCGGGTGAGACCGTGTTGGCCTTGATCCCGTATTGCCCGAAGTCATTGGCGACGCAGCGGATCATCGCTTCACCTGCAGTCTTCGTACCGATGTAGGCCGCGTGATTGTTGATCAGGGCCTTCGTGGTCGCAGAAGATAGAGAAATCAGCGATCCGCCTTGCGGGTCCTGATCCTTCATCTGCTGAACAAAGGCCTGCAGGAAATGATGCACACCCTTGAATTGCAGCGCGCAAATCTGGTCGAGCTGTTCCTCGGTCGTCTCTAGGATATTTGCGAGCAGCCCCCAGCCTGTGCAATTAATTGCCGCGTCGACCCGGCCCATCTTTTCAGCCGCGGTCGCGGCCAAGCCGTGCACTTGCGCGTGGTCTGTAATGTCGCACAAGGCATAGTGCCCGCCGATTTCGCTTGCGAGCTCCGACAACGGGCCTTCCTTGCGGCCAGCCACCAGAACCTCTGCCCCTTCGGCAGCGCACAGCCGGGCAGTCACCTGGCCCATATTGTCCTTGCTCGCCGCACCCAGAATGACGGCTTTCTTTCCTTCCAAAAGGCCCATGTCTCGCTCCCAACCAAATGTGTTCTCACCCGCGTCTCTAAGCGGTCCAGCGGCTGAGCGCCCTTCCCAAAAGTGCTCATTGAAGGATCGGCTGCGCACGCCGATAGCCACACCGAGAGATAAGGAGAGCGCCGTGTTCCGAGGACCCGCAGAAGATCGCCAGATGATTGCCGAACTCAATGGCACCTATGCCGATGGAGTCGTGCGCAAAGATCCCGCGACTTGGGGTAGCGTTTGGGCCGAGAATGCCACGTGGGATTTCTTCGGCAATCTGTTCGAAGGCAAAGAGGCCATCGTCGGATTCTGGAGCCAGGCGATTAGCGGGATCGAAGCGGTCAGCTTCCACTGTGTCCCCTGCATGGTCGATGTCACCAGAGATACGGCCACCAGCCGGGTCCAGACGCAAGAAATCCTGCATATGAAAGATGGCAAGACCCGCGTTGTTGGTGGGCTCTACGAAGACGAATTGGCGAAGATCGACGGCGCATGGGTCTTTACCCATCGCAAGTTCGGCATCGTTGCAGAATACAATCCGCAAGAAGGATAAGACATGGCGAAAATCGTTATCTCGGCACAGATCGACCTGCCGGCAGACAAACGCGAAGAAGCATTGAAAACCGCACAGCCGTTTATCGATGGCGCACTCTCTCAAGAGGGGTGCCTGCATTATGACTGGAGCGCGGACCTGAATAATCCGACCCGCATCAATGTCTTCGAAGAATGGACCAGCGAAGAAGCCCTCGCGAGCCATTTCGCGAACAAACACTATGCCGGAATGCTGGGCCATCTGGGTTCATTCGGGATCGAGAACGCCGTGAGCCGGAAGTACCGCGTCGACGCCGAAGGCCCGGTTTACAACGAGGAAGGCGTACCGACAGAGAAGTTCGGCTGAAGCTGCTCGGCGCCATTGTCGCGGGTGGAAAAGCCACGCGATTTGGCAGCGACAAGGCCTATGCGCGTCACAAGGGAAGGCGCCTTATCGATCATGTCGGGGCGGCGCTGGCCGCGCAATGCAGCGGGTTGGTTGTATGCGGGCGGGCGGAGGAAGGCTTCGATTGCATTGCGGACCTGCCGGAAGACGGGCTTGGTCCGCTCGGGGGGCTGAACGCGGCTCTGCATTTTGCTCGAATCAATGGCTTTGACCGGGTTCTCAGTTCCGGCTGTGACACTCCCAACCTGCCCGACAATCTTGCTCAGGCGCTTGCCGGCGAAGGCCCCGCGATCGTGCAAGACCAGCCAATAGTGGGGCTGTGGCCTGCATCGCTAGCGCCGCGACTTGATATCTTCATACGCGACGGGGGGCGCGCACTTTATGGCTTTACCGAGAGCGTCAACGCGCGGCAGATTGCTATCGATCCGCCGCTGATGAATGTGAACCGGCCAAGCGATCTTGAAAGCTAGAGCTTGAGCATCTGCTTGCCGCGGTTCTTGCCCACAAACAGCCGCTTCAGCGTTTCAGGCGCGTTTTCAAACCCTTCCTGGATGTCTTCCTGATAGCGCAATCTGCCATCATTGACGAAGCCTTCCAAACGCTTGCGGATGCCGGGGAATTCCGCCGCCCAATCCAGCACGATGAAGCCCGCCATACTGGCGCGGCGGAAAATCAGATTGAAATAATTGCCCGGGCCAGTGGGTGTTCCGCCAGACTCATACCGGCTGATACCTCCACAAACCACCACACGCGCTCCGGTGGCGATATTGGCAAGCATGTCATCAAGGATTGCGCCGCCGACATTGTCAAAGATCACATCGACACCGCCAGGGCAAAGTTCCCTGATCTGGCGCTTTACATCGCCCGCCTTGTAATCAATCGCCGCATCGTAGCCGGCTTCTTCGACCAGCCATTTGCATTTCTCCGGACCGCCAGCAATTCCAACTGCGCGGCATCCGGCAATCTTCGCTAATTGCCCAACGACAGATCCGGTTGCGCCTGCTGCACCCGACACCAGCACCGTGTCGCCAGCCACAGGCTTGCCCACTTTGAACAGCCCGCAATAGGCAGTAACCCCGGTCGTGCCGAGCACTGACAGAACAGCGGTTGGTGAAAGCCCTGTCTCTACTTTGGTCAGATCCTTGCCGTCGGTGACAAGGTGATCGGTCCAGCCGATTGTGCCGAACACCCAGTCGCCCTTCTGGAAGCGCCCGCCATTGCTTTCGATCACTTCGCAAATGCCGCTGCCGCGCATGACATCGCCGATCGCCATGGGCGCGACATAGTCCGCAATATTCTCCATCCAGCCTTTTTGCGCCGGATCGAAGCCAAGATAGCGCGTTGCGAGCAGCATCTCACCTTCGGCTGGATCAGGCAGCTGTGTTTCGGACAGCTTGAAATCACCATCCTCGATCCCCCGTCCACGCGGATGTCCGTTCAAAAGCCATTGGCGAGCGGTGGTGGGCATGATGTTTCTCCTGCTGTTTCTGTCGATTCAGCCTAATGGTGGCCCACGCCGCAACTCACCACGCGCAAAAGTGTCAGTCGCTGCCCCTACGGCATCTGTTATGTTGCGTGTCAAAGGAGAGAGTGATGGGCGTTCAAACGCACAAGACATTCTGCCGCTTTTGCCACGCAAATTGCGCGATGTTGGTCGATGTGGAAGATGGAAAAGTTAAGGCCGTCCGCGGCGATCCGGATGATCCCGAATATGGCGGCTATACCTGCAAGAAAGGCCGCGAACTGCCGGATTCGCACAATTCGGAAGATCGTCTGCACCATTCGCTGGTGCGCGATGAAAATGGCGAGTTTCAGGAAACCCCGATGCAGGATGCGCTGGCCCATGTCAGCGATGAATTCCGCCGGATAATCGACAAATACGGCCCCGACTCGATCGCACTCTTCATGGGTTCGGGCGGCTACCAGAACAGCTCTGCGATGATGGCTACGATGAGCCTGGCGCAGGCCATCGGCACTAAACACTTCTTTACGTCGGTCACTCTGGACCAGCCAGCCAAGGTCTTCACGACCGAACGCTATGGCAAATGGATGGGCGGCGCGAACAACTTCTCTCAAGCTGACGTTGCGTTCTTCATCGGAAATAATCCGATTGTGTCGCATTACTCGCCTGTTGGCGGGGTGCCGCCGTTCAGCCCTTCCAAACGCATTCGTGATCGCCAGAAAGAAGGTATGAAGCTGATCGTGGCGGACCCGCGTCTGGCCGAGGTCGGCCAGCTGGCAGATATCTATCTGCCGGTAAAGCCGGGCGAAGACCCGGCACTGCTGGCAGGCATGCTGAATGTGATTTTCACTGAAGAGCTTTACGATCGCAACTTCGTCTCCGCGCATGTCGACGGACTGGATGAACTAAAAGACGCAGTTGCCGCCTTCACGCCGGAAGTGGCGGCAGAGCGGGCCGGGGTTGAGACCGATCAATTGGTCGCCGCAGCTCGCATGTTTGCAAACGGCTCCAAAGGCTGCGCTGTCACTGGCACCGGCCCTGAGATGGCGGGCAATGGCACGCTGACAGAGTATCTGGTGACATGCCTCAACACCGTTTGCGCGCGCTTCAAGCAAGAAGGCGAAAAGTGCAGCGTTCCCGGCGTCTTTACCATCCAGATGGGTGAGAAGCGCGCTCAAGTCGCGCCGCCAGCCCCGATGTTCGGCGTCGAAGGGATGGCCAAATCGCGCTTCCGCGGGCTTGGCCAATTGCTGTTCGAAATGCCGTGCAATGTGATGGCGGATGAAATCCTGACACCGGGCGAAGGCCAGATCCGGGCGCTTGTATCGGTTGGTGGCAACCCCGAAGTCGGTTTCCCCAACCAGCTCAAGATGCGCCGCGCACTGGATGATCTGGAACTGTTCGTTCAGATTGACCCATGGATGAGCGCCAGCGCCAAGCGTGCGGATGTCGTGCTTGCACCCAAGCAATGTCTTGAGCGCGAGGACATAACCAATCTGTCTGAATGGTGGCACGAGAATGCCTATGCGCGCTACACCGAAGCGCTGGCTGACGCGCCGGGAGACACGATTGACGAGTATGAAATGCTCTGGACCATCGGAAAGAACCTTGGCGTGCAAATGAAGCTTCCAGGCGGCGATGTGCCGATGGATGAATGCCCGACCAAACAGGAATTTCTGGATTTGATGGCGGCGGGATGCCTGGTTCCGCCGAGCAAGGTGCGCGAAGATGCGCGCAAGGCTGGCGGTGCGGCGGTGATATATGATGATCTCCATCCGGTTATCGAACCAGCTGATCCTGACCAGCATCACCGCTTCCAATTAGCGGCGGGCGATATGCCCAAACAACTGGAGAAATATGGCGCAGAGGATGCGCGCGCCGCGGGCTTCGATTTCCGCTTGATTTCACGCCGTTCGAAAGCGCGATTCAATTCGATTGGGCAGCCGCTTAAGAATCTTGGCCGCAAGATCACCACGAACCCGGCCTATATACACCCGGATGATCTGGCAGAGCGCGGATTGAAAGATGGCGATGTCATCGAAATCAGTTCACCGCACGCTTCGATCCATGGCATTGTTAAAAGCAGTGATCGGGTGCGGCGCGGGCTAATTTCGATGGCGCATGCTTTTGGCGACAGCGAAGCGGGCAAGCACAATGTGCGCGAAATGGGCGGATCAACCAACCGCTTGACCAGTGATGAAGTCGACTATGATCCGATCACCGGACAAGCGCTGCAAAGCGCGATCCCCGTGCGGATCGCAGCCGCCTGACCGAGCAAACGAAAAAGGAAACCTATGCCTGAAAACCGGCGCTTTCTCCTCCAGCGGCGGCCAGATGGCGAGCCGGTGCGCGAAGACTTCGAGCTTGTCACCGAGCCCACGCCGGAATTGGCAGAAGGCCAGTTCCTGATCCGCAATCACTATGCCTCGCTCGATCCGGCCATGCGCGGCTGGATGGACGCTGGCGGCAATTACATGCCGCCGGTTCCGCTGGGCACGGCCATGCGCGCCAGCACAATCGGTGTGGTCGAGGAAAGCCGCGCGGAAGGGTTTGCACCCGGCCAATGGGTGATGGGATTGAATGCGCTGGAAGATTATTCAGTCGGCGAAGTCGGTGGTTTTACCCAGCCGATTGACCCGACACTCGTACCTAGCGTCACGAACTATCTCTCGATCTTCGGCGCAGTGGGCATGACCGCCTATTTCGGTTTTCTGGAGGTTTGCGAGCCGAAGGAAGGCGAAACGGTTCTGATAACAGGCGCAGCTGGCGCCGTCGGCTCGCTTGTCGGACAACTTGCCAAGATCAAAGGCTGCCGAGCGATTGGTATCGCGGGCGGGCCTGAGAAATGCGCCAAGCTGACAGAAAAATACGGCTTCGATGCTGCAATCGATTACAAGGGCAAAGACGAAGCTGCGCTGACGAAAGCGATCGCCGAAGCCGCGCCCGATGGCGTCGATGTGATCTTCGAGAATGTCGGCAGGATTATCCTTGATGCCGGGCTCATGAACCTCAACCTCTATGCTCGCGTGGGTCTGTGCGGCCTCATCAGCGAATACAACACCGAGCCCCGTGGCATTCGCAATCTGTGGCAGCTCATCGTCAAGCGTGCACAAATCCGCGGCCTGCTGGTGGCGGACTATGTCGAACGCTTTGGCGAGGGTGCAGCGCAAATGGGTCAATGGGCGGCCGAGGGAAAGCTGGCCATTGAAGAGCACATCGACGAAGGGCTGGAAAACACATTCGACAGTTTCATGCGCCTGTTCGCGGGGACGAACCAGGGCAAGATGATCCTGAAGATCGCCTGATGGGAAAGTTGCTCGTCCTGTCTGGCGGGCACCCTTACGAGGAAGCGCCGTTTGACGCGCTGATCCAGCTACTGGGCCGCGAACTGGGCGAATGGGATGTATCCCACCTCGTTCATCCGGACGCGGAGCAAGCTGTCGCTGAAGGCGCGGCGGACGAGGCCGATGCGCTGCTTTTCTACGACATGGGCGGATACACATTTGGCGACGGAGTTGTAACGAGCCGCCCACCGTCCGAAGGCTTCAGGCAAGCAATCGCCCGCCGATTTGCATCCGGCAAAGGCGCAGTCGCGATGCACCATGCACTGGCAGGCTGGGCTGACTGGCCGGAATGGGCGGAAATGCTGGGTGGGCGTTTCCTGTACCAGCCGGGGCAATGGCAGGGGCAGTCAGTGCCCGACTCTGGCTATCGCCACGATGTCGCTTACGATGCCCAGGTAGTGGCCCAGCATGCGGTGACCGCCGCACTGCCTGACACATTCCCTTTCACCGACGAACTATATCTTTGCCAAATCGACGAAAGCGCGGTGCATCCCTTGATCCGCGCGCGTCATGATTTCACCCGCGAGAACTTCTATTCCGCGGCGCTGGCGGTCAAAGGCGAGATGTTCAGCAATGAAGGTTGGGAACATCCCAATGGCAGTGATCTTGTCGCGTGGTGGCGGCAAATCGGCAATGCCCCGCTGGTTTATTGCCAATTCGGTGACGGGCCTGAGACTTACGCCGATCCGCATGTTCAGCGTATCTTGGTGAATGCGCTGCGTTTTACTGGAGGAGATACACTATGACCCCAAGCGAGACCGTTCAAACCTTTGTCGACCATTGGAACAGCGGTGACATGGAAGCAATGTATGACATGTGCGCAGATGACATCACCTGGCACAACATGCCGATGGAACCGGTAACCGGTGTTTCCGCAGTGCGCGATGCCGTGAGCGGCTTTATGGGGCCGGTTGATCGCTGCGAGTGGGAAATCCATACGATCGCCACAAACGGCAACTCGGTCCTTACCGAGCGTACCGACGCATTTATCCTGAGCGATGGACGCCGTGCCGCGCTGCCTGTGATGGGCACGTTCGAGATCAATGGCGATGGCAAGATAGCCGAGTGGCGCGACTATTTCGACATGGCAACATTTCAGCGCGAGTTTGGCGGCGGTTAAACACCCGAAAAGCTGCTCATTTGGATAGGGTCCCGACCCTGGAAGCGCGCCGTTCCTAACACTTTCACGCAGTGCGCCCATACGGCCTGCAGGGCTAGTTTGCTTAGCTGAGTTTGGGACCAATGGAGCAGCAACAATGAACAAGCCTGCCGGCAATCTGTTCGCACCGGAAACACTGGTCGATCCGTTCGACTATTATCGTGAGGCACACGAAGCCGGGGTCAAGCTCGAGTTTGTGGCTGAAGCCAATGCCTGGGTGGTCTATTCCTATGAACTGGTGTCGGAAGTAACCGCCAAACCGGAAATCTACTCCAATGATTTTGCGTCGTTGATGGGCGCCGCCGATGATGAGATTGATGCAATTCTTGCGGAAGGGTGGGACAACCCGCCTACGCTGCTGACCGCCGATCACCCGATCCATACCCGCAACCGCAAGCTGGTGAACCTCGCATTCTCTGCCCCGCGCGTGAACGCGATCGAAGCCGACATGCGCAAGAAGTCGATCGAACTGATCGCCAAGATGGCGGAAAAGGGCAGCGGTGACTTTGTGGAGGACTTCGCGATTCCCTTGCCCGTCGCCATGATCGCACAGCAAATCGGGCTGGATAACGACCCCAAGCAAGTGAAGGACTGGTCCGATGCAGCGGTCGACCGCTTCAGCCAACTGATCAGCCGCGAGCGCGAGTTGGAATGCGCGCGCAGCTTCGTCGATTACCAGCGTTACATGAAAGGGCTGATCGATGATCGCCGTGCCAATGGCGGTGATGACCTTTTGACCGACCTCGTTGAAGCACGGGTCGAAGGCGAGACCCCGCTGACCGACGAGGAAATCATGTCGATCATGCAGCAATTCATGGTCGCCGGAAACGAGACCACCACATCTACCATCGCGGGCGGATTGCTTCAGCTGATCCGCAATCCAGACCAGATGGCCAAAGCAAAAGCTGCGGCCGGGGGGCGCGATCCCAAACTGATCCAGAATATGGTCGAAGAAATGCTGCGATATGAATCGCCCAGCGCGGGCATCTGGCGCGTGGTCAAGAAAGACGTTGAACTGGGCGGCGAGAAGATCGCAGCCGGGTCGATGCTGCAAGTGCGCTACGCCGCTGCAAACCGCGATCCTGCCAAGTTCGAAGACCCGGACGCATTCCTGATTGATCGCAAGAACGCGCGCGCGCATCTGGCATTTGGGAAAGGCCCACATATGTGTGTGGGCAATATGCTGAGCCGCAAGGAAATGTTCGTCGCCTTTGACGAGCTTCTGGAGCGGCTCGACAATTTCCAGCTAGCAGATGAAGGCGGGATCACAGTCCTGCCCAACATCATGCTGCGCGGGGTAACCAAGCTGCCGATCACATATGAGGTGGCCAAATGAACTTCGATCTGTCCGAAGAGCAGGAGCTGTTTCGCGCGACTGTAGAGCGCTTCACCGCCCCCATCGATGTCGAGGCGCGGCGCAAGCTGCGCATGAATGATGGCGGGTATGATCCTGCGCGTTGGCAGGAGTTGGCAGAGTTGGGACTGATAGCGCTGGCTGCAAGCGAAGAGGCGGGCGGTATGGGAGGTTCGATCCTTGACCTGGCTCTGGTCGGTGAAGCGATCGGGAGGGCCAATTCCCCTGACCCATGGCTGGAGAACGGGGTTCTTCCGGCAAAACTGCTCGCAGCGGCAAGTGCGGAGACAGCCCTGGATGGCGTGCTGTCCGGCGAAAGCTTCACCGCTCTTGCATGGGCTGAACGCAATCAGCGTTACAGTCTGGAAGCGAAACAGACCAAGAGTGATAGCGGCACAATTACCGGTGAGAAAACCTTTGTTTTAGGCGCTGCATTGGCAGACCAGTTTATCGTGTCTGCGCAAGACGGTGGCGCGACTGAGTTCTTTATCGTGGCTGCCAATGCGCCGGGACTCGAAACCCGCGCATATCGCATGGCTGATGGCAGCATGGCTGGCGAATTACGCTTTACACGTGTGACGGGAGAGAAGCTTGATCTGGCCCCGGGCTTGCTTGATCAGGCGATCGCCGAAGTACGGTTGCTGGCCGCCGCCGAAATGGTCGGTCTGGGCCAGAGATTGCTTGAGGATACGCTCGTTTACGTCAAGGAGCGCGAGCAATTCGGCGTACCAATCGGCAGTTTCCAGGCGCTGCAGCACCGCCTGGTGGATTGCTATGCGCGGATCGAGCAAGCTCGATCAATGCTATACCGCGCGGCGCTGACGGACACGTCCGACAGTGCAGCCTGGCAACATCAGGCTGCGGGCGCAAAAGCTTACATCACAGAGAACGTCGATCACATCGCGCGCGAAGCGGTGCAGATGCACGGCGGCATGGGCATTACCGATGAACTGGCGATCGGCCACGCGATGAAACGCGTGCTGCTGTTGTCCAAACTGTTTGGCGATGTGGACACCAATCTTGTTCACTACGCGGAGGCCGCGTGATGGGCGCGCTCGCACCGGTTGATCCCGATCTGTGGAGCAATGATGGCGAACCCCACCTGATGGGTGGCCGCTTGCCATCTGGCGAGATTGTGTTTCCCATGCCGCAAGGCGACGCTGCGAAAGATGTCGAACCGGTCAAGCTATCGCGCCATGGCAAGCTGTGGAGCTGGACCAGTCAGGGCTTCCTGCCCAAGGAACCATACGAAGGCTGGGGTAGCGGTGAGAATGAGGGGCCGCCGGACTTCAAGCCGTTCCTCCTGGGTTATATCGAACTGCCGGGCGAAGTGATCGTCGAAAGCCGCATTGTCGATGCCACGCTTGAAAAGCTGGAGCTGGGCATGCCGATGGAATTCTGCCTCGCGCCGTTCAGCGACACGCATTGCACCTTTGCCTATCGGCCGGAGAAAAGCTCGTGAGTGAAGACGTATATATCATCGGCGCAGGCATCCATCCCTTCGGGCGCACAGACGGTCGATCAGGCCGCGAACAGGGTGTCTTTGCAGTACGTGAAGCAATGGCAGATGCCGGCCTTGAGTGGACCGATATCGAATGCGCCTATGGCGGATCAGCCGCCGCAGGCAGCGCCGATATCATGGTCAACGAGCTGGGGCTGACCAGCCTGCCCTTCACCAATGTCGCGAATGGTTGCGCGACCGGCGGCAGCGCGCTGGTTTCAGCGCAAATGGCAATCGCCAGCGGGTTTTACGATCTCGCGCTGGCGGTCGGTTTCGATAAGCACCCGCGCGGTGCGTTCAATGCTAAGCCATCCGATTATGGCCTGCCCGAATGGTACGGCCAAACGGGCATGATGCTGACCACGCAATTCTTCGCATTGAAGATCCAGCGTTATATGCAGTTGCACGGGATCAGCCGCACGACACTGGGCCGGGTGGCGGAAAAGGCGTTCAAGAACGGCACCATCACGCCGCATGCGTGGCGGCGCAGCCCGATCGATCTCGACACGATCATGAACGCGCCGATGATCAATGATCCGCTGACCAAATACATGTTCTGCGCCCCGGCAGAAGGCGGTGTCGCGCTGATCCTGGCATCTGAAAAGAAGATGAAGGAACTGGGCGCACACGGGGTGAAAATAGCCAAGGTCGCGGTGAAGACCCGCCCGCCGGACAGTTTCGAAGTGTTCCAGGCCGGCGTCAGCATCAAGGAAGGCGGCAAGCCCACAGTGCTTGCCAGTCAGGCTGCGTTTGAAGGCGCAGGGATCGGCCCGGAAGACATCGACGTTGCTCAATTGCAAGACACCGAAAGCGGCGCGGAAATCATGCACATGGCCGAAAACGGATTTTGCAAGGATGGCGAGCAGGAAGAATGGCTTGCCAATGGCTGGTCCGAGATTGGCGGCAAGCTGCCGGTGAACACCGATGGTGGATGCCTGGCCTGCGGCGAGCCGATCGGCGCGTCTGGCCTTCGTCAAGTCTATGAAAACGTCCAGCAATTGCGTGGGCGCGCAGGCGAGCGACAGGTTGAAGGCGCGAAGACCGGATACAGCCATGTTTATGGCGCGCCGGGGCTTAGCGCCGTGGCAATTCTGCAAAGCTGAGGGGAGACACGCATTTGGGACGCATGAGCGGAAAGGTTGCGCTGGTCACCGGCGGCGCGGAAGGGATCGGCGCCACGGTTGGCCGGATGATCGTGGAAGAAGGCGGCAGCGTGATGCTGTGCGATGTCCAGATCGACAAGGCGCGCGAGCTGGCCGAGGAACTGGGCGAGAATACCGAGGCCTTCGAACTCGATGTACGAAATCTCGATCAGTGGCATGAAGCAGTAAAGGCGACGCAAGAACGCTTCGGCAAGCTGACGGTGCTGTGCAATATCGCCGGAATCTCCGAACCCGGGAACGTGGTCGACGGCACGCTCGACACGTGGGAACGCACAATCGACATCAATCTCAACGGACCATATTACGGCATGCGCGCGGCACTGCCCGCGATGGAAGCAAGCGGCGAGCCGGGCGCTATCGTGAATATCGGATCGATGATCGCAATTCGTGCCGCCGCCTTTGTCGCCGCCTACAGCGCATCCAAAGCAGGCCTGCTTGGCCTGACCCGTTCGGTCGCGCTTGATTGCGCTGAACGCGGGGTGCCGATCCGTGCAAACATGGTACACCCCGGTGCAATCCGCACGCCGATGTACAATCGCTACAAATATTCAGGCGCAGATGAGCCGGAAAACATCGAACGCGATTTCGCCGCGACCCATCCCATGAACCGTATCGGCGAGCCCGAGGAAGTCGCACGCGCGGTTGTCTGGCTCGCCAGCGACGAAGCCAGCTTCACCACCGGCTGCGACATTACGGTCGATGGCGGAGGCAGCATCAGGAGCTAGTATGGCAGAAAAACCAGCAACCCGGATCGACGCGCATTTCATTGCCGCGGGCAAGTATCACGATATCGATTATGCGCGGCTGGAGGTGCTCAAACTGCTAATGGAGCACCCGCATATCCGCACCACCGTGGCGGCGGACTATTCCGGACTCGAGCGGCTCGACCAATGCCGTTTCCTCGTCACCTATACTTGCGACCTGCTCCCGACCAAGGAACAGGCGCAGCAATTGCGTAGCTGGTTGGAGGCGGGCGGCAAATGGCTGGCGCTGCATGGGACCAATTCGATTCTGGTCTTTACCGAGAGCGGGCTGGTCGATGCGCCCGACGATACAACCGGCTTGATGGAAATGCTCGGCACGCAGTTCAAGGCGCACCCGCCGATTGGCCCATTCCCCGTGGAGGTGGTCAACAAGGACCATGAATTGACCCGCGGGATCGACGATTTCGAGATTGTCGACGAACTTTACCTGTCAGAAACCACCGCGCCGATCGACACGCTGATGCAGACCACGTTCGAAGGCGAAGCGACCGGCTTCACCAAGGAACATTGGGACAAGACGACCGTTCCGATCCTGTACACGCGCGACATCGGCAAGGGACGCATCGTCTACAATGCGCTGGGCCATTGCCGCGGGCATTATGACCTGCCCGGAATGGCGGATTTTTACCCGCACAAGGAAATGTGCGCCTGGAACTACGACGTTTATTATGACCTGCTGCGACGGGGAATCGCATGGGCCATGAGAGAAGGGGAATAAGCCATGGACATGGATTTCTCACCCGAAGACCTGGCATTTCGCGACGAAGTGCGCGCGTTCCTGAAGGAAAGCCTGCCCGAACATCTCAAAGATGGTGCGCGCCGCACACCAGGCGTGTTTGTGGAGCCGGACATCGGGATGGAATGGCACCGCATCCTGAATGAGAAAGGGTGGCTTGCCTATCACTGGCCTGAGGCAGATGGCGGCACCGGTTGGACCCCGACGCAGCGCTTCATCTTTGAAAAGGAATGCGCGCTGGCCGGCGCACCTGCGATCTCGATTCTGGGTCTGCGCCTGGTAGGTCCGGTGATTTGCGAATTCGGCACACAGGAACAGAAGGACCGGTTCCTGCCGCCTCTGCTTAAAGGCGAGCATTACTGGTGCCAGGGGTACTCGGAACCGGGCTCCGGCTCGGATCTGGCTTCGCTCAAAACCGCAGCACGGCTGGAGGGTGACCAATATGTCGTCAACGGATCAAAAATCTGGACGACGCATGCCCATCACGCGGACTGGATTTTCGCGCTGGTTAGGACAGACAACAGCGGCAAGAAGCAGCAAGGTATCACTTTCTTGCTAATCCCGATGGATCAGCCGGGCGTTGAAGTGACGCCGATCCATTCGATGTCGGGTGATCATGAAGTCAATCAGGTCTTTTTCACCGATGCCGTGACTTCAGTCGAGAACCGCATCGGCGAAGAAGGCGCAGGCTGGACAATTGCCAAATTCCTGCTGGAGAACGAGCGCGGCGGATCGTGCTACGCCCCGCGCTTACTGCAAAGCATTGATCGCTTGCAAGAATTGGCGAAGACGCAGCCGTCGGGTGTCAATGGCGCAGTTGCGCATGATCCGCGCTTCCGTGACAAGCTCGCGCGGACAAGGCTGGATGCCGAAGCGCTTGAAGTCACCGAGCTGCGTATTCTGGCAGACCTTGCCAAGGGCCGCGCGCCAGGGCCGCAAACCTCGCTCGTCAAATTACTTGGCTCCAACATCGGCCAGGCCGTGGACACAATGCGTCTGGAACTGCTCGGTTATGATGCGCTGCAACTGCCGGTTGATCGGCCGCTCTATGGCAATGAAGTGCCGGAGCCGGTTGGCAGCCAAGTCGCGCAGATTGCGATGGGCAAGTATCTGAACAATCGTGCATCTACGATTTTTGGCGGATCGGACGAAGTGCAGAAGAACATCATCGCAAAGACCGTTCTCGGTCTCTGAGCCCCCTTCTCAATAGAAAGACCCATTCATGGATGTATCGCAGTTGATGTTTCGCCCCGGCCTGATGGAGAGCGAGCGAATTCTCGTGACCGGAGGCGGTACTGGATTGGGCCGCGAGATGACCGAGGCGTTCCTGAAGTTGGGCGCGACCGTCTATATTTGCGGGCGGCGGCAGAACAAGCTTGATGAGACTGCGCAGGAATTGATGGCCGAACACGGCGGCAAAGTCGTGGGCATTGCTTGCGATATCCGCGATGCCGATGCGATCAACGCGATGATCGACCAGATCTGGGCGGACGGGCCGCTGACCGGCCTCGTCAACAATGCAGCAGGCAATTTCATCAGCCGCACCGAAGACCTGTCAGTCAATGGCTTCAACGCTATTGCCGACATCGTTTTCCGCGGCACGTTCTATGTCACGCACAATGTCGGCAAGCGGATCATTGCCGAGAAGGGGCGCTGCAATGTCCTTTCGATCCTGACCACTTGGGTATGGAACGGATCGGCCTTTGTCGTGCCGTCTGCCATGTCGAAAAGCGCGATCAACACCATGACGCAAAGTCTGGCAGTCGAATGGGGCCGTCACAACATGCGCTTCAACGCCATCGCGCCGGGCCTCTTCCCGACCAAGGGGATGAGCGCGCGGCTCTCCCCCGGCGGGCGCGGCGGCAATTCAAATAATGAGATCAACCCGATGGGCCGCCACGGCGAAATGCACGAGCTGGCCAATCTCGCGGTGTTCCTGATGGGACCGGGCGCGGAATATGTGAACGGGCAGACCATCGCGATCGATGGGGCTGGTTATCAGGCGACCGGCGGCACGTTCTGGTCCACGCTGCAAGGGCTTGGTGATGCCGAGTGGGAACAGCTGCGCGCGATGATCAAAGGCACCAACGCGGCGGACAAAGCGGATCGGGCGACGGGGTAAGTTTTACCCCTCATTCGCGATGGCTTGTGCGGCCTTGTAATCAGGCTTGCCATTGTTCAATCGCAGCGATGTGTCCGTGAAGAAATAGGTGCGCGGTATTTTGTAGCCGGCGAGCCCTTCACGCGCGGCAGTGTCCAGTGCCTCTTGCAGCCCATCCGCATCGCCGTCTGGCTGCACCACCGCCACAACTTTCCGGCCAAAGCGCGGGTCTGGCAGGCTCACGATGCGCACATCCTTCACACCGGCGTGCTCTTGCAGCACTGCCTCGACTTCCTCCGGAAAGACCTTCTCCCCGCCGGTGTTGATGCACATATTGTCCCGCCCGATGAATTCCATCGTGCCGTCCGCGCCCCAGCGCGCCTGATCGCCCGTCATCAAATAGCGCTGGCCATCGATTTCCGGGAAAGTCTTCGCGTTTTTCTCGTCTTCGCCGAGATAGCCGAGCGGCAAGGGGCCAGAGCGCGCGACAATGCCAATGCCATCTTCGCCCGGTTTGATTTCATTGAGATCCGCATCGAAAAGCTTGGTTGAGCGGCCAGGCAGCGCCTGAAACTTGCCGCCCCCGCTCGAACCAGCGGCAGTGGTAATGACAATCGCCGTTCCCGAACTTTCGGAAGAGCCCAAGGCATCAAACACCATCAGCTGCGGATTGTGTTTGATCAGCCGCATCTTATTGCTCTCGGAGAACACCGCGCCAGACGAGGTTACCATACGCAGGCTCTTCATCGCATCGACAGCATCGTCGCGCGCGTCAAGCGCATCGGCCAGCGGCAGAGCGAAGGCATCGCCAACCATGAACAGGTTTCGCGCGCCCAAACGTTTAACCTCGTCAATCGTCAGATCGGCATCGAATTTCTCCGATGGCAGCATCGCCAGCGTTCCACCTTTCAGCAAATGGATCACAGCCGAGAACTGCCCCGCCCCGTGCATTAGCGGGCTAAGCAGCAAGAGCGGCGAGGTGGATGCGGGATGATCGGGGCCGATCTTTGCTGCTTCGGCGGCTTGTTCTTCCAGTGATGTCGCCACGAGAGGCGGCTCCCCCATTCCGCGCTGCCACACTGAAATGCCGAAGGCCTGCCACGCCGCTTCGAATGGCCACATCACGGCTTTGGGCATGCCGGTTGTGCCGCCAGTTGCGGTGAAGAACAGCGCTTGCTTGTGATCGTGTGGCGCGAAATCGGGGGGAGCGACGCTGGACTGCAAGTCCGCCCAACCCGTGCTTCCGACATCAATAGTCAAAGCACCATCAGGCATGGCCGCGCCCGCGCTGTTCGCAAAATCGCTCTCTACAAACAGGGCTTTCAATCCAAAACGACTGAAAATATCCGCCAGTTCGCGGTCCTTGTAATGGTAATTCACATTGACCGGAGTGACACCGGCTTTGATGCATCCGAAATAGGCCAGGATGTAATCGGGCGTATTGCGCAGCATTTGCCCGGCCACATCGCCCGGCTTCAAGCCGCGCGCAGTTAGCCCAGCCGCGATCCGGTCAGTCAGCGAATCGAGCTGCGACCAGCCAACGATCCGCCCCCCCTGCACCAAAGCTGGCCGATCCGGTTCAATGGCCCGGGCTAACGCTTTCAAAGCAATGCCAAAATTATCACCCTGCCAAACCATGACTCGCCATTACTCCGACTCTTTGATAGCGTCCCCTACCTAACAAGTGGCACCGCAAAGAGTGCCTGCCCAAAAAGAGGATAAAGCCAACCTGCACCACCAAGGTGCGTTGGCTGACGTGGAGATGAAAGGACTCAAGTCTCATGGCTGCAGAAATCGTCGAATTGCGCACGCCCCAAGGGCGTGAAAGCCTCAATCAATTGCTCGAACTGGTTACGATCCGTTGTGATGAAGACATTCATGACGCTGCGCTGGCCATTGCGAGGATTGCCGAAGAATACGGCATGCAGGTTTCCATGTGCGATGACATTTCATCGAAAGAGACGATGCTTGATACCGATGGCACCATCCTGAATGCGGACGTGTTCGGATGGGTCGATAATGGGGAACGATGGTGGGAAGATCACCGTCTGGCTTTGAGCTCGCCGCTACCCCGCGCCTGCCGCTACGAAAGCGAGCCTTTCTGGGTCAACGAGCAAGGATTCCACACACGCTGGAAGAATTCCTACCTCGAAGAGATCGACCTTTCGGACTTTGAGAAGCGCTCCATGTGCAAGGCTGCGATCGTTATTCCGGTCCACCTCCCCTTTGGGCAAATCTCCGCGAACAGCTTCATCAGTCTTGATCGCGAGAAAACCGATTTGTCGGAAGAGTTTGCGCTGCACGGCTCTTTATTTTCACAGATCACGCGCCGCTTTATCGCCGGCTATGTTCAAGCTCATCGAACTAAACGCCGGATCCCGTCGGACTGCGTTCTGTCGAAACGCGAGGTGGAATGCCTGCGCTGGGCAGCGATTGGCAAGACTGACAAGGAAATCAGCATGATCCTTGAGCGGTCTCACGCAACGATCCGCTATCACATCCACCGCGCCGGCGAGAAACTGGACAGCGTCAATCGCGCGCAGACCATATTCAAGGCGGGCCAACTGGGGTATCTCGGCGCTTCATCTTGAATTCCGCACGCCATCCGGCGTGCGGCATCCTCGCTCACACGGCCTAGAGGCCCCGTCGCTGCGGGCGGGCTTGCAGGTGACTTTCGGTCAGCTGCGTCTTCGACTTCGCTTCCGCTCTTGCGGCGCTACGCGCCGGTTGGTTGCAAGCCGGAATAGCCTACGTTACCCGAACCGTCGCACCGGCTCGCCGCCATCCCAGTCGACGCTGGCGGCCTTGATGATGCCAAAGAGATCGGGCCCGTCGGTCGCCTGCTGCAATATCTCGACCAGATGGCCGGTGCCTTTGCCGGGATCGACATAGATCACTTCGCTTGTGCCAAACTTGCCTTCGATCACGACTTCGGCGCCTTGCCGGGCGCAAACGCGGCGCGCTTCGGCAATGTCATCAACCAGCATGCAAACGTGGTGCAGCCCTTCGGTTGCGGCATATTCACCCGAATAGATTGAAGGCGCGTCATTCTCCGGCTTGATCAACTCGATCTGGATGTCGCCCCAATAAGCAAGCGCCAAAGTGAATACCGCATCGGTTGGCTCGCCCTTGTACTTCATCCCGTCAAGATGGATGTTTTCTATAAGGTAGAACGGCCCCACCCCCATGGTTTCGGTCCAATGCTTTATCGCTGCGTCGAAATCATCCGGCACAAAGGCCAGCTGCATCACATCGCCCAAGGCTGAAATCGTTTCGCTGCGCGCCATGGCTTGGTACTCCTCTTCAATCCGATAGGATGCGTTGAGCACAGGTTGTGCGATAAAAATGCCAACTAACACTGCGTAAATTGCGAGGGAGATGGCCTGCAGGAGGGTCAAAACGCCATGAACGAGATCAAGAACATCGCTAACGAACCGCGCTGCCCGGGCATGAGCTATACCAATATGCTCGAAGCGGATACCCGCACTCCGCCAGACTATCTGTTCGAGGAAACCGTGGCAGATATGGGGGACGATCCGATTTCGGTCGATCCCTATATCAGCGAGGAGTTCGCCAGGCTTGAGCGTGAGAAACTATGGCCCAACGTCTGGCTGTTTGCGGCGCGGGAAGACGAATTGCCCGAACCCGGCGATACAGTTGTTTTCGAGATCAATCAGAAGAGCTTCCTGATCACGCGTCAACGCGATGGCAGCGTCAAAGCGCTGTATAACGTTTGCCTGCACCGCGGCCGCAAGCTGCGCACCGAAAGCGGAACAACAACACAATTCCGCTGCCCGTTCCACGGCTTTACATGGAAGACCGACGGCAGCTTGAAGGAAATCCCGTGTGAATGGGATTTCGAGCACCTCAAGAACAAGGACATGAGCCTGCCTGAAGCCCGGGTTGAACTGTGGCAAGGCTTTGTGATGATCACAGAGAATTACGATCTGCCAGACTTCAAGACCTGGCTCGGCCCGGCGGCAGCGCATTATGATCGCTATGACATGGAAAACCGCTACACCGGAATGTGGGTGGCGAAGAAGATCCCCGCCAATTGGAAAGCGACTGCCGAGGCTTTCATGGAAGCCTGGCATTCGGTCACCACGCACCCGCAGCTGCTGCCGTTCCTCGGCGATGCGAACAGCCGCTATGACCACATCGGCGATCACTTCAACCGCGCGATCACGCCATCGGGGGTTCTGTCACCGCACCTCGCGGGCAAGGATCAGCGCTATGTGCTCGACAAGATGAACCAGTTCTCCGGCGGATCGGATGCCGATACCAATCGCCGTTTCGCAGCTAGTGAGGAAGGCGGTGATTTTGACGAGAACGATCCGTTGATGGCGCGCAAAGTGCTCGCCGATGCGGGGCGTAAGGGCTTTGCCGAGCAGTATGGTTATGACTATTCCGATGCTTCTGACGCGGAGATTCTGGACAATTTCACGTATAATATCTTCCCCAATTTCAGCCCCTGGATCGGTTATTTGCCGACGCTGTGCTATCGCTGGCTGCCAGGCGACACACCCGATTGGTGCATCATGGAGATCCGGCTGTTGTTCCCGACACCCAAAGGCGAGAAACGGCCTAAATCGGTCGAGCGTCTTTACATCCCTGATGACGAACCCTTTGCCTGGGCGAAAGACACGATGGGTGAAGCATTAGCCGGCGTGTTCGATCAGGACATGGCGAACCTGCCACATGTCCAGACCGGGATGAAGGCGATGAAGGACGGCATGATGGAGTTGGGCCATTATCAGGACAGCCGCGTGCGCCATTTCCAGACCACGCTGATGAAGTATATCAACGGCGAACTGCCTGCTTAAGTGGGCGGTTTCTCGTTCGATCTGAGCGGGCGCAACGCGCTGATCACCGGCGCATCATCCGGCCTTGGTGCGCGCTTCGGGCGCTTGCTCGCTGAGGCCGGTGCGCAGGTCGCTTTGGGAGCAAGGCGCGCAGATCGTTTGCAATCACTGGCCGACGAAATCGGGGATCGCGCGCGCGCGGTGCAGATGGATATCATGCGCGAGGCCGACATTATAGCTGGTTTCGATGCCGCAGAAGAAGCCTTCGGCGGCGTGGTCGATACCGTGGTCGCCAACGCCGGGATTGACGGTGCGGGCATGGCAACATCAATGCCTGAGGAAGAGATCGAGCGCACTCTCAGCGTGAACCTGAAGGGTGCGATCCTGACTGCGCGCGAAGGCGCGAAGCGGATGATCGCAAACAAGGTGCCGAACGGACGGATTGTGATGATCGCCTCGATCACAGCTTTTGAGCCCTCGCCCGGCCTGGTCGCTTACTCCGCCAGCAAGGCCGGGGTGATACAGGCGGCGCGCAGCATGGCGCGCGAATGGGCGCGCACAGGCATTTCTGTAAACACGATTTCGCCGGGCTATATCCGGACTGATATCAATGCTGATTGGTTTGATACTGAGCCGGGCAAACGCCAGATGGCACGTTTCCCGCGCAAGCGTTTGATGGGCGAAGAGGGGCTCGACGCGGCTCTGTTGATGCTGTGCTCTGACGCCGCCGAATACATCACCGGCACAGATTTTGTGCTTGACGACGGACAAACGCTCTAAAGGGCTTCAGGCCTTGGGAATCCCGCGATCGTCATAAAGCCCAAGGTAGGAGACGCTTGTGTTTGGTTGCAACACTGCGATAACCTGCGGGTAAGGGGGCCATATGCTGCTCATCGCGTCGTGCGTGACCGATCGCGATGCGAACGCTCTTTCGGAAAGTGCGGCTGATGGCCGGGCTTTTGCTCAGGCGAATTGCGCCAGCTGCCATGCGCTGGAAGACGGAGTTTCGCCAAACCCGAATGCGCCCAGCCTTCGCCGAGCGGCCAAAAGATTGCCGGATTGGGCAATAGAGGCATCGTTCGAGCGTGGAGTTCAAATCGGGCATTCGATGGAAATGCCAGCCTTCGTATTCGAAGACGGCGATATCGCCAATTTGCTCGCCTATCTCGAAACGCTCAAAGAAAAAGACTGAGTGGTGGTGATAGACGGGTTCTAACCCAGCCCGGCCGTCCAGTCCTTCGACTTCGCCCAGTCCAGATGCGAGGTGTGCTCCATTCCCAGCAAGTCGCGCGCACCTTGCGGATCGACCAGCAGAGGCGACGTGGGCTGCGTGTTATAGAATGAATAGAACTTCGCCATCCCGTCATAGATCGATAGCGGCTGCACTTCGCGCGAGCCGGTGACAAGCTCGCTCATACGGGCGGCGAATTCTTCCGGCGCGAGGCTCTGAAACCGCACCGGTCGCCCGATCGCCTCGGTCAAATTGGCCGCAACCTGGTCGCCCGTCAGCGCCTCCGGCCCGCCCAGCGGCACATGCAGGCCGTCCGCCGCATCGGTTTGCAGCGCGCGGCGCATCGCCTGCGCCACGTCCTCCAGGCACACCCAGTTGATCAGCAAGTCAGGCTTGGCAGGATAGGCAAAGATCCCGTCGCGCATGATCAAGGGCCGCGTCCAGATGCGGTACTGATTGTCCATGAACACGGTCGGCTCAATGAACACACACGTGATGCCGGTTTCTTCCAGCGCGCGCTCTATATCGCGCCTGCCATCATGCGCCGACAGGTCAAGATCGTGATCCGCAACATAGCAGGCGGTGTTGAAGACGATCTTCTTCAGCCCTGCGCGCTTTGCCCCTTCGGCAATGCATTTCCCGAAATGCGCAGCTTTGGCCCGGTCAAACTCGAAAGGTAGGTGGAACGCGGCGGCATCCTGGCCTTCAAATGCCTTAGCCATCGCATCCGCATCAGTGATGTCGGCGTGTACCGTCGGCAAGTCAGGCCATGGCGTGTCTTTCATCGCATCCGCACGCCGAACGCCCGCCGTCACTTCGAACCCAGCGCCCAGCAGTTCCGCGACAAGTGGCTGCCCCTGATCGGCCGGCGCGCCGAGCACGCACACTCTTGTAATTGTCATCAGCTTGCAGCTTTCCGCGCGACTTCGTCTGCGTCGAAATAATGGATGCGTAGCGACTTCATCAGCCCGTCTTCAAACTCACCCATTTCGCACACGGTCTGGCTAAACGTTTCGCCGCCGCCCTTGGGCGTCATGGTCAGGGTCAGCACCGTTACCGCATGAGTATCGCCGCCGGTGATGTCGTGAATGTCGACCTTGGCCTCTGCCCATGTGCCATACATGGCCGCCGCGCAGCGTTGCAGCGCGTCTTTCCCCCGCCATTCGCCGGCAAAGGGCAGGCAATCAGCCTCGTAAAGCACGAAGTCGGGATGCAGCAGCGACTCCACCTTGTCCCAGTCACGCGCGCCAGCAGCGGCGTAAACAGCGGCCTGTATCTCGCGAGGACTAGCCATCAGCGCTACTCAATGGTGCCAATAACTTCGCCGACCTTGTATTTGACACCCTCTTCGCCGGTTGGCCTGATAATGCCAGTAGCTTGCGCTTCAATCTCGACCGTCGTCTTGTCGGTTTCAGCAGTGTAGATGATGTCCCCCTTGGTCACAGCTTCGCCATCACCGAACATCCATTCGGCCAGAATTACTTCTGTCGCGCTCATGCCTAGCTTGGGAATGCGAATTTCTTCAGCCATTTACGCCTTCCCTACGCTCACTTTGATCTGGTTCACGATATCGCTCTTTTGCGGGATCCAGGCCTGCTCCAGATGCGATGCGAATGGCACGGCAGAGAACGTCCCGCCGATCCGGCGCACCGGACCTTTTAGCTTGTCCCAGCATTTTTCCTGGATGTTCGCAGCGATTTCCGCGCCGGTTCCGAAGGGGCGAACCGCTTCGTGCAGGATCAGCGCGCGGCCGGTTTTGTTAACCGATGCAAGCACCGTGGCCTCATCATAGGGCGCGATAGTGCGCAGATCGATGACCTCTACGCTGATGCCTTCTTTGTCGAGCTCGCCAGCCACTTCCAGCGCATCCAACACGGTACGGCCATAGGTGATGAGGCTGATATCGCTGCCTTCCTTAGCCACAGCCGCCTTGCCCAAAGGCACACGGTAGCCGGGGCCAGGGTCTTCCGAAGTCAGGCCATAGCAAAGGATATTCTCGATAAAGACCACAGGGTCATTGGCGTCGATGGCCGAACGCATCAGACCGCGTGCATCGGCTGCGTTCGACGGGGTGACCACATGAATACCGGCGACATGGGCGAACCATGCCTCAAGCATGTCCGAGTGCTGTCCGCCAAAGCCCACACCCACGCCAGTGGTAGTGCGAATCACAATCGGACATGGCGTCTGGCCGCCTGACATGAAGCGCAATTTCGCGGCGTGATTGACGATCTGGTCCATGCACACGCCGACAAAGTTCATCAGCATGATCTCTGCGATCGGGCGTTGCCCGGCGAGAGCGGCACCCACCGCGGCGCCAATAATCGCGGTTTCGGAAATCGGCGTCGCACGGATGCGGTGCTCGCCGTATTTTTCGGTCAGGCCAGAGGTGATCTTGAACACACCGCCTCCTTGCTTGGCGGCCACATCTTCACCCAGGCAGAACACGCCGTCATCTTCGGCCATCGCCTCGTCAATCGCGAGGTTCAGAGCCTGCGTCATGGTAATCTCAGCCATTACGCCGTCTCCTCAAGCACGTCTTTGTAGATTTCATCAGTGTCCGGCAGCGGCGCATCAAGCGCGTGCTGGACCGCTGCGTCAATTTCCGCATCGATATCAGCCACGATCTTGTCGAGCTCTTCCTCGGTGAACTGCCGCTCAAGCATGACTGCACGCAGTTTGGGCAACGGATCTTCGCGCTTCATTTCCTCGATATGCTCTGGCGGCATGTAAGAAAAATCCGAGCCGAAGAAGTGACCCATCATGCGGTAACACATGGCCTCCACCAGCACTGGCCCCTTGCCCGAGCGGGCATGCGCAACCGCCTCTTCCATCGCAGGGTAGATCTGGTTCACATCATTGCCGTCAACCTTGATCCCTTTCATGCCATAGCCGGCGGCGCGGCTGGAAATGTCGGGGCTGTCGGTGTGATCGGCATAGGCAGTATGCTCGCCATACCGGTTGTTCTGGCACAGGAAGATGACAGGCAGCTTGTAGAGCTGCGCCATGTTCATAGCCTCGTGAAAGCCGCCGATATTGGCGGCGCCATCACCGAAGCTGACCAGAGTTACACGCCCGTCACCATTATTCTGGCTCGCCATTGCAAGGCCATTGGCAATCGGCAGGCCGGAGCCGACAACACCGGTCGTCACCATGATCCCGGTGTCGGGATCGGTGATATGCATGGTGCCGCCCTTGCCTTTGCAAGTGCCCGTTGCCTTGCCAAGGCATTCTCCCCACCATTTCTCGATCGGGATGCCTTTGGCGGTCTGCTCGCCCTGTCCGCGATAGGTGCAGACGACGTAATCGTCTTTCTCCAGCGCAGCCATGGCGGCGGCGGACACAAGTTCCTGCCCGCGCACACAGTAATACATCACGGCAACCTTGCCTTGCATCAGCAGCTGGCGGAATTTTTCATCCGTGCGGTTCACCTTCATGGTGCGGGTGTAAACATCGAGCAGCTTGTCGCGGTCTATCTCAGCCATAATTTGGCCCTTCCTGTGCGGTGATTGGATTAAAACTGGACGCGCTGCGTAAAGCCGCCATCGACGACGATGTTTGCCCCGGTCATGTACGGCACCGCCGGGCTGGCAACGAAGACGACCGCTTTGGCCACTTCTTCGTCATTGCCGAACCGACCCATTGGCATTTTGGCGAGTGTCGCATTGAACAGCTCTGGCATCACGCCTTCGATCACTTCCCAATTGCCGCCGGGGTAATATATCGCACCCGGGCTGACGCAGTTTACTCTGATGCCCTGCGGCGCGAGAGCTTGTGACAGTTGAGATCCATGTGTGATCAGCGCGGCCTTCAGCGCGTTGAACGCTTGTGGCGCGACAAAAGTCTCTAGCGCGGCGGTCGATGACATCAGAACAATCGAGCCGCTGTCTGATTCAGCCAGATGTGGGGTCAGCACTTCGATGGCGTGGACCGCGCCCAGAATGTCCATATCAAGGCCGTTCTGCCAATCTCCGGTGCCGCCTGTTCCGGAAGAACTGGCCATGTGCACGAAGATATCGCAGCCGCCCAGCGCCTCTGCCGCGTCGGCAACCCATTTCTTATAATTGTCCGCGCCGTCAGCCATATCGACAACTGAACCATGCACTTTGCCGGAGCCAGCCGCATCAATCTCTTTCGTCGCAGCTTCAATCTTGTCTTCCTTGCGGCTCATGAAAGCAACGTCCGCGCCTTCAGCAGCAAACAATTTGAGCGATGCGAGGCCCAGCCCATGTGCACCGCCATTCATGATGACTTTCTTGCCCTTTAGTCCGAGATCCATCGCTTAATTCTCCCAACTGATTGATTGTTGAGAATGCGATAGCGAAGGCCGCCAAGCGCAGTAATCGTCAAAAGTGTTGGGGGCGGGGCCGCAATGTCGCAACAATTGCCGCTAGGGCATCCTAGATCGCGCGTGCTCAGGATCAAATAACTGCCATTTGGCCTTTAAGCATGCACATTCACGTGCCACAATTGAGGTGCAACAACGACTCGTTTTGAGAGAGGGTTCTGATGAATCTGGAATTCACAGCAGAAGAAATCGCATTCCGCGAAGAAGTGCGTAGCTTTATCGCGGAGAACTATCCCAAGCATCTGGGTGATACCGGATTGCGCGAAGATCTCGCGCCGGAAGACTTCGTCGCCTGGCACAAGGTTCTGGGTGAAAAGGGCTGGTCCGTCCCAGCGTGGCCGGTGGAATATGGCGGCACCGGCTGGACCCCGACGCAGCGCTACATCTGGTCAGAAGAGAACGCGCGCGTCAACGCCTTGATGCCGCTGCCATTCGGTGTCTCAATGGTCGGTCCGGTGATCTACACCTTTGGCAATGAAGAGCAGAAGGCGCGTCATCTGCCCGGCATTCGCAGCGGCGATGTATGGTGGTGCCAGGGCTATTCAGAGCCAGGTGCTGGTTCGGACTTGGCTTCACTCAAGACAACCGCGGTGCGCGATGGCGATCACTATGTGATCAACGGGCAGAAGACGTGGACCACGCTGGCGCAATATGCCGATTGGGGCTTTTTCCTTTGCCGCACTGATCCGGATGCCACCAAGCCGCAGGAAGGCATCAGCTTCATCCTGATCGACATGAAAACACCGGGCGTTGAAGTCAAGCCGATCAAACTGATCGATGGCGGCTATGAGGTCAATGAAACCTGGCTGACCGATGTGCGTGTGCCGGTCGAGAATCTGGTCGGTGTAGAGAACAAGGGCTGGACCTATGCCAAATTCCTGCTTGCGCACGAACGCAGCGGTATCGCCGGTGTTGCGCGTTCGAAGCGCGGGGTTGAGAAGCTGCGCGAAATCGCAGCGAATGAAACAATCGATGGCGAACCGCTGATCAGCGATTTCAATTTTGCACGCAAGGTAAGCCAGTTGGAGATCGATCTGGCCGCACTGGAAATCACAGAGCTGCGCACGCTGGCCGGCGAACAAGCGGGCAAGGGCCCTGGCCCGGAAAGCTCGATCCTCAAGATCAAGGGGACAGAAATCCAGCAGCGCCTGACCGAGCTGACATTGGAAGCCGTCGGCAGCTATGGCACGCCGATGTATGGCAGCATTGCCGATACCGGATCGAATGAATATCCGATCGGGCCCGACTATGCGCAGCATTCAGCCGCGACCTATTTCAACATGCGCAAGACATCGATCTACGGCGGATCAAACGAGATTCAGCGCAACATCATCACGAAAATGATCCTCGGCCTTTAATACCATAGCGATACGCGGAGAGAAACACGTGGATTTCAATTTCACCGAAGAACAGGAAATGGTGCGCGACGGATTGTCGCGACTGATGCGCGAACAATATGGCGCAGAGACGCGCCGCGAAGTGATCGCAAGCGAAACCGGCTGGCGCCCCGAAATCTGGGCGCAGCTTGCTGAGTTGGGTATCCTAGGCATGCCGTTTTCAGAGGAAGATGGCGGCTTCGGCGGCGGCGCGATCGATTCGATGATCGTGATGGAAGAGTTCGGCAAAGGCCTGGTGGTCGAGCCATTCGTGCCCACTGTTGTGTGTGCTGGCGGATTCTTCAAACATGCGGGTACAGCGGCGCAGAAGGAAGAACATATCGGTGCCATCGTCTCTGGCGAACGGATTTACGCCTTCGCCTATGCTGAACCGCGCGGGCGCTATGATCTGGCGGATCTGCAGACGACTGCGAAGAAAGACAGCGACGGCTATGTCCTCAATGGGCACAAAGCAGTCGTGATAGCGGCACCTTGGGCGAGCCATCTGATTGTCACTGCGCGCACCAGCGGGGAACGCCGCGACAAGGACGGCATCTCTGTATTCGTGCTCGACAAGTCAACCGATGGCGTGGTCACTCGCGATTACGAAACTGTCGACGGTCGCCGCGCGTCGGAAGTATATTTCGAAAATGCAAGCGTGCCCGCTGACGCGCTGATTGGCGAAGAGGGCGGCGCTTTGCCACTGATTGAACGGATCACGGATGAAGCCATCGCCGCGCAATGCGCGGAGGCATGCGGCGCAATGAAAGTCGCAAATGCCATGACGCTGGAATATTCGAAGCAGCGCAAGCAATTCGGCGTGCCCATCGGCAAGTTCCAGGTGCTTCAGCACCGCATGGCGGACATGTTTACGGAGTATGAGCAGTCAGTTTCGATGAGCTATCTGGCAACACTCAAACTCGACGCGCCCGAAAAAGAACGCAAACGGACTGTATCCGCCGCCAAGGTGCGCGTCGGACAGGCCGCGCATCATATCGGGCAGGAAGCGATCCAGATTCACGGTGGTAATGGTATGACCGATGAATACGCCATAGGTCACTATTTCAAGCGCCTTACGATTTTCGATTCCGAATTCGGGAATATCGACCATCACATGAAGCGGCATATAGCACTCGCTTCCTAGGTCGATGTCTGTGATTGGGGGGTGAATGGTGCCACGAGAGAGAATTGAACTCTCGACCTCACCCTTACCAAGGGTGCGCTCTACCACTGAGCTACCGCGGCGCCTGTTCAAGACGCGCGCCTATTGTCTCGTGCGCGCCCATTGTCAAGCCATGCTTGATGTGGGCATCACTTAGATGCAATGCGTTTCGTATGAGTGAAGATGCAGACAAGAATATGTCGCGTGAGGAGCGATTGGCGGAAAAATTGCGCGAGAACCTGCGCCGCAGGAAATCTCAGGCCCGCAAAATGACCGAATCACGCGGGGAAACGCTTCCCAAAGGCGAACAGGGAAGCTAACGAGGCGTGCTCCTGAGACCTTGCGGAGCAATCATGCTAAAATTGATCCTTGTTCGCCATGGCCAAAGCCAGTGGAACCTCGAAAATCGTTTCACCGGTTGGTGGGACGTCGACCTGACCGACAAAGGCGTTGAAGAGGCGATGGCGGCAGGTGCGTTGATGCAGGACAAGGGCGTATTGCCCACACGCGCCTTCACCTCGTTACAGACCCGCGCGATCAAGACGCTGCATCTGGCGCTGGGCGTGTGCAACCGGTTATGGATCCCTGAGACCAAGGACTGGCGCCTGAACGAGCGCCACTATGGCGGGCTGACAGGTCTCAACAAGCAGGAAACGCGCGAGAAGCATGGCGATGAGCAAGTGCATATCTGGCGCCGCAGCTTTGATGTGCCGCCACCGCCAATGGAGCCGGGCAGCAAGTATGATCCCGGTGCCGATCCGCGCTACGAAGGCATCGATGTACCTTACACCGAAAGCCTGAAGCACACCATCGAACGTGTATTGCCTTATTGGGAAAGCGATATTCTGCCGGTGCTGGCGAGTGGTGAAACTATGATCATTTCCGCACATGGCAACAGCTTGCGCGCATTGGTAAAGCATCTCTCGCAAATCTCGGATGAGGACATCACCGGGCTGGAGATTCCCACCGGCCAGCCGATCATCTATGACTTTGACGACAACATGGTGCCGAGCGAGCGGTACTATCTGAAAGACAGCTGAGAAAAGCGAGACATATGATGGGGGGCAAGGTCGCAATCATTATGGGCAGCCAGTCAGACTGGCCGACGATGAAGCGTGCTGCAGAGGTACTGGAAGAGCTTGAAGTCGAGCACGAGGCGCGCATTGTTTCCGCACACCGCACGCCCGACCGGATGAGCGCCTTTGCCAAGGGCGCAGAGGGCGAAGGGTTCGATGTCATCATCGCGGGCGCAGGCGGCGCTGCACATCTGCCTGGCATGGTAGCGGCGATGACGCATCTGCCGGTGTTGGGTGTGCCGGTGCAATCCAAAGCTTTGAGCGGGCAAGACAGCTTGCTTTCGATCGTACAAATGCCGGCCGGCATCCCCGTCGGCACGCTCGCGATTGGCGAAGCGGGCGCAACCAATGCCGGGCTGATGGCGGCGGCGATCCTCGCACTACAGGATGAAGATTTGTCCGAACGCCTGCAGGATTGGCGCGCGGCGCGCAGCGCGGCGGTGGCGGAACGTCCGACGAACTGATGCCAAGTGCGACAATGATCAGGCCCGGCGGCACTATCGGTATCTTGGGCGGCGGACAGCTGGGCCGCATGATGGCCATGTCAGCCGCACAATTGGGCTGCCGTGTAATCGGCTATTCCCCACCAGGGGACAATGTCGCCGCTGAGGTGTGCCATGACTTCTTCGAGAACGGGTGGGGCGACAAGGCAGCACTCGCGGCATTTGCGTCCAAATGCGATGTCGTGACCTGGGAGTTCGAGAATGTGCCGTTGAGCGCGGTGGCCGCGATCCCGGATAACCTGCTTGTCCCGCATCCGCGCGCGCTAGAGACCGCGCAAGACCGCTTGAAGGAAAAACGCTTTGTCGAAGGGCTGGGCGGCAAGCCTGCACCATATGCGCCGGTCGATTCCGAAAGCGATCTGGCGGCGGCAGTGGAGCGGATTGGTGCGCCCGGGATCCTTAAGACAGCACGTGACGGCTATGATGGCAAAGGGCAGTGGCGCATCGCCTCCGCGCGCGATGCGGAAAGTTTCCGCTTTCCCGGCAAGCCATACGTTTACGAAGGCATGGTCGAGTTCGACGCGGAATTTTCCGTGATTCTCGTGCGTGATGCTGACGGCGAAGTGCGCTTTTGGGATTCGACCGCGAATGTGCATTCTGGCGGCATGCTGGAAACTTCGACACTGCCAGCAGGGGAAGCTGTCGAAGCACAGGTCCAGCAAGCCCGCGAGATCGCCCGGCAGACCGCCGAAGCGTTGAACTATGTCGGCGTATTGACGCTGGAATTCTTCGCCACGAAATCAGGCCCTGTGTTCAACGAGATGGCCCCGCGTGTGCACAATTCCGGCCATTGGACGATCGAAGGTGCGGCCACCAGCCAGTTTGAAAACCATATCCGCGCGGTTTGCGGTTTGCCCTTGGGATCAACCGAAACACGCTTCGCGAATATCGAGATGCGCAATATCGTAGGCGAGGATGCGCTCACCGCCTACGACATCCTTGGCGAGGATACCGAGGCGCATCTGCATCTCTATGGCAAGGCCGAAGCACGCGAAGGGCGCAAGATGGGCCATGTGACTCGCGTGAGCGGTTCGCGAGGCTGATCCGTGGAAGAAGGGCTGTTCCTGATCTATGCGCGCGCCGCAAACGGCACGATTGGCAAGGACAATACACTGCCATGGCACCTGCCAGCTGACCTCAAACGGTTCAAAGCGCGCACGATGAACAAGCCGATGATCATGGGGCGCAAGACCTTCGAAAGCTTGCCGGGCTTGCTTCCCGGTCGCCGGCATATTGTGCTGACTCGTCGCGAACGGTGGGGCAGCGAAAGTGCTGAGGTGGCGCGCAATGTCGAGCAGGCGTTGGCGATGGCGCGCGAGAACAACGAAACCGGGGAGATTGCTGTCGTCGGTGGCGCAGCGATCTACGACGTGTTCCGTCCGATCGCCGAACGGATCGAACTGACGCAGATTCACGCCGAATTCCAAGGCGATACCTTCATGAAACCAATCGGCTCAGAATGGGAAGTCGTCGCACGCGAAGACTTTCCAGCTGACGGCGATTTGCCAGCCTATTCATTCGTGACCTACCACCGCCGCGAGGAGGAGGGTTGATGCGCTGGCTCGATCACCGCGAGACTGTGCCGGATGCGCTGCGCGGCGCTATCATCGCGCTGGGCAATTTCGATGGTTTTCACAAGGGGCACCAAGCTGTTGCCGGAGAGGCGATCAGCTGGGCGCATGCAGAGGGCCGTCCTTCGATCATCGCGACCTTTGACCCGCACCCGGTGCGTTTCTTCAAGCCCGATGTTCCGCCCTTCCGGCTAACCACGCTGGAACAAAGGCAGGAACTGTATCTGGCCGCAGGCGCAACCGCGATGCTGGTGTTCCATTTCGATAGCGAGCTGGCTGGCACCAGCGCGGAAGACTTCATAACAGAGATCCTGATAGATCGGTTCGGCGCGCATGGCGTAGTGACCGGGGGCGATTTCACTTTCGGTCAGGGTGCGAAGGGCAATGTAGAGCTATTGCGCAGCTTTGGCGGCGCCAACGGCCTGCAAAGCCGCGTCGTCGATGTGGTTGAGGACGACAGCGAAACTGTTTCTTCCAGCCGCATCCGCGAAGCTTTGCGCGATGGTGACCCGCAACTGGCGGCCAAATTGCTCACCCGCCCGTTCGCAATCAGGGGCATCGTGGAACACGGGGACAAGCGCGGGCGCGAACTGGGCTATCCGACCGCCAATCTGGTGATCGACAATTACCTGCGCCCAAAATACGGCATCTATGCGGTGACCGGTCGTATTTTGAGCACCGGGGAGATGCTCGAAGGCGCGGCAAGCGTGGGCATTCGCCCGCAGTTTGAGCCGCCCAAGGAGCTGCTCGAGCCCTATTTCTTTGACTTCTCGGGAGACCTCTACGGGCAAAAGATCGAAGTGGCATTTCACCACTTCCTGCGCGGTGAGGCCAAGTTCGACAGCCTTGATGAATTGACCGCGCAGATGGAGAAGGATTGCGCCGAGGCGAAGAGGCTTCTAAGCGCGCGCAACGATGACTGAAAAGCGCGACTATAAAGACACTGTCTTCCTGCCGAAGACTGATTTCCCGATGAAAGCCGGCTTACCTCAAAAGGAGCCGGGCATTCAGGCGCGCTGGCATTCAGAGGATCTGTACAATCAGATGCGCGAGAGCCGCGCGGGTCGTGAGAAGTTCATCCTGCACGATGGCCCGCCTTACGCGAACGGCGATATGCATATCGGCCACGCGCTCAATCATATCCTCAAAGACATGGTCTGCCGCACGCAGAACTTGGCGGGCAAGGATGCGCCCTATGTGCCGGGCTGGGATTGCCACGGCTTGCCGATCGAATGGAAGATCGAAGAGCAATACCGCAAGAAGAAGCTCGACAAGAACGCGGTCGATCCCAAGGAATTCCGCGCGGAATGCCGCGCCTATGCGCAGCATTGGGTCGATACGCAGCGTGAGCAGCTGAAGCGGCTGGGTATCATGGGCGATTGGGACAATCCCTACCTCACCATGGATTTCGCGGCCGAAGGCACGATTGTGTCCGAGCTGCTGAAATTTGCGGAGAGCGGCAATCTCTATCGCGGGTCAAAGCCGGTGATGTGGAGCCCGGTGGAAGAGACCGCGTTGGCCGAAGCCGAAGTTGAATATGAAGATCTGACCGACAGCCCGCAGATCGATGTGGCGTTCGAGATTATCGAGAGCCCGATCAAGGAACTGATCGGCGCGCATGCGGTGATCTGGACGACCACGCCCTGGACGATCCCGGTCAACCAGGCTTTGGCCTATGGGCCGGATGTTGAGTATGTTCTCTTGAATGCCTGCTTTATGCCAGAAGAGCAGGCTCGAGATGATGAAGATTCCGGCTATCGCTTCTACCTTGTTGCTCGTGCGCTAAAGCAGCAGTTCTTGGACCGAAAGCTCGAAGAAATTCGTCGTCTCCAGAATGATACAGGCGCGACATCCTGCTACGATATTGATCAGGAAATCGGGATCAAAGGCTCAGAACTAGCCGGAACCAAAGCCCGCCACCCGATGCACAAACTCGGCGGATTTTACGCGACGCCGCGCCCGTTCCTGCCCGGAGATTTCGTCACCACCGATAGCGGCACAGGCCTTGTCCATATGTCGCCCGACCATGGCGAGGACGATTTCGCGCTGTGCAAAGCGCACGGCATCGAGCCCGTGTTCGCGGTGATGAATGACGGGCGTTATCGCGATGACTGGCTGTGGCTGGGCGGCAATGATGATCGCCGCCGCAGCGTGATCAACAAGCCGTTCAATTCGCCCGAAGGCCCGATCTGCAGCGATTTGCGCGAAGTGGGCGCGCTGCTTTCCGCCTCCGCCGATTACGCGCACAGCTATCCGCATTCCTGGCGCTCCAAGGCCAAGGTCATCTATCGCTGCACGCCTCAGTGGTTCGTGCCGATGGACAAGGACTTGCCTTGGCTCGAGCCCAAGAGCGCCGAAGACAAGAGCTGGGAAGGCGAAGGCGGCGCCATCGATCCGTCTGAAGAGACAATCTGTGCTGCCCCCACATTGCGCGAACGCGCGATGGAGGAAATCGCCCGCGTCCGCTTCGTTCCAGAGAAAGGCCGCAACCGCATCGGCAGCATGGTGGAGGGCCGCCCTGACTGGGTGCTGTCTCGCCAGCGTGCCTGGGGTGTCCCGATCACGCTGTTCGTCAATCGCGAGAGCGGCGATTACCTGCGCGATGAAGCCGTGAATGCACGCATCGTCGCCGCCGTGCACAAGGAAGGCGTCGACGCGTGGGAAGAGGCGCGCGCGCAGGAATTCCTCGGAGCCGATTACAACGCCGACGACTTCGAGATGGTCACCGACATCTTGGACGTGTGGTTTGACTCGGGCTGCACGCACAGCTTTGTGCTGGAAAGTGGCAAATGGCCCGACCTGCAGTGGCCCGCCAATCTCTATCTCGAAGGCAGTGACCAACACCGCGGCTGGTTCCAGTCTTCGCTACTCGAAAGCTGCGCGACCCGCGGCCGTGCACCTTACGACCAAATCCTTACCCACGGCTTCACCATGGATGCCAAGGGCAAGAAGATGTCGAAGTCGCTCGGCAACACCATCGACCCGCTAAAGGTGATGGAGCAATATGGCGCGGATATCATTCGCCTGTGGGCGCTGTCGGTCGATTTCACCGAGGATCACCGCATCGGCGATGAAATCCTGAAAGGTGTGGGCGACCAGTACCGCAAGCTGCGCAATACGTTCCGCTATCTGCTCGGCGCGCTTGACGGCTTTGTTGGCGATATGGGCGATGCCGGAGAAGTGCCGGAGCTGGAGCTCTATGTGCTGGCGCTGCTGGCGGATCTCGACGGCAAGCTGCGCAAGGCGGTCGATGATTACGACTTCAACGCCTACACGCGGCTGCTGGTCGATTTCTGCAATGAAGACTTGAGCGCGTTCTTCTTCGATATCCGCAAAGACACGCTCTATTGCGACGGGCCTGACTCGACGACGCGCAATGCCTATCGCACCGTGCTGGACCTGCTGTTCCATGCGCTGGTGCGCTATGCAGCGCCGGTGCTGGTTTACACCACAGAGGAAGTCTGGAGCACGCGCTATCCCGATGGCGGCAGCGTGCATTTGCTCGAATGGCCAGCGGTGCCGGGCGTGACCGCTGATGGTGAGCGTTGGGAGAAGCTTCGCGATCTGCGTGAGCGCGTGAACGAAGCGATCGAGCCACTGCGCCGCGAGAAAGTGATCCGTTCCAGTCTGGAGGCCGAAGTGAGGGTGCCTGCCAATGCGGTGCCAGAAGGCTTCAGCGATGCAGATTTGGCCGAATTGTTCATCACAGCGTCAGTCACGTGCAGCGATAGCGACAGTGTGACTGTCACCAAGACCAATCATCACAAATGCGGCCGTTGCTGGCGCTTGCTTCCCGAAGTTTCGGAAGATGGCGAGCTATGCGGGCGGTGCGACGATGCTGTCAGCCAAATGGACGCAGCGGAATGAACGAATTCCTCACCCGCAACCGCATGATCGGGCTTGGCATTGCCGCGCTGATCTTTGTCAGCGACCAGTTCATCAAATGGCTGGTAGATGGCCCGCTTGGCCTATCGCGCGAACTCGACAAGATGGATTTGCTGCCGTTCTTTGACCTCACACGGGTTCATAACCGCGGCGTTTCGCTGGGCCTGTTCGAAGCAACCAGCGAAGAAATGCGCTGGATCCTTGTGGGCGTGACTGCGCTGATCGCCATCGTCGTTGCTGTATGGATGTTCCGCGAACGATTGCTGGGTGACATTATCGGCCTAGGCATGATCCTGGGCGGCGCGCTGGGCAATATCGTGGACCGCACGCGGTTCGGCTATGTGCTCGACTATGCCGATTTTCATATCGGGGATTTCCGCCCATTCCTCATTTTCAATGTCGCTGATGCCGCTATCACCATCGGCGTAGTGATAATCCTTGTGCGAAGCTTCTTCGTAAGCGACAAGGAACGTCAAGCTGAACAAATTGCTGAAGAAGGGCCGCGTGCGCGGCCCGTGGAGTGAACACAATGCCTAGCCTAAAGACACCAATTCTCCTGATCGCGACCAGCGCCATGCTGGCCGGATGCGGCGGTGGCGGCTTTTTGAACCGCGAACGACCAGACGAGTTTGCTGTGCAACGTCAGGCACCTTTGGTGGTTCCGCCAGACTTCAATCTTGTTCCGCCAGCTCCGGGTGCACCGCGCCCTGGCGATGGCTCGACGCAAGAACAGGCGTTGGAAGCCCTGTTTGGTGGCCCTGCCCCGCGCAGTCAGGTAGAAACCAGCGCGCTGGACCGCGCGGGCACAGCGGCGCCCGGCATCCGCTCTTCAGTGGGTGACCCGCAGACCAATACGGTCGCCAAGGGCTCTGTTACGCGCGACATCATCGCTGCACCTTCAGGTGCAGGCGCATCAGCGACTGCCGTTATTCCTGGCTAATCAAGAGTTTGTCGATCCGGCGACCGTCCATATCGACAACCTCAAAGCGCCAGCCCTGATCGTGGAAATGATCTCCTGCGACAGGTAGCTGTTTCAGGACTGACAATACGTAACCGGCCGCAGTGCCGAACTCCCGGTTCACGTCATATTCGATGCCCAAACGGTCCGCGAGCGCATCGGCCGATAGCGATCCCGACACCAATAGCGATCCATCCTCGCGCTCGACCAGCAGCGGCGTATCACCTTCATCCTGATCGCTGGCAAATTCGCCGGCCATTGCGGTGAGCAGATCGACCGGTGTGATGATACCATCCAGATGGCCATATTCATCATGAACCATCGCCATTGCGACTTCAGATTGTTGGAGCACGCGCAGCGCGTCCATGGCATCAAGCTGATCGGGGACGACTTCCGCTTTGCGCATCAGCCGCTTCAAGGACACCTTCTCTCCCGCCACCAGCGCGCCAAGAACTTCGCGCACTTTCACAACGCCCAGAACATTGTCGGGCGATCCGTCCGCGATTGGCAGCAAAGAATGCGGGCTGTCTTCGATTGCCTGGCGGATCGCTGCTTCGTCCGCGCTGACATCGATCCAGTCGAGCTCAGTACGCGGCGTCATCAATTCGCGTACTGGCCGTTCTGCCAAACGCACAACACCGGTCAGGATCTGATGCTGATCTTCCTCGATCGTGCCTGAACGCGTTGCATCAGCGAAGATCATATGCAGTTCTTCAGCGGTCACAGACGACTGCCCACCCGGACGCACGCCCAGCAAACGAATCAGCAAACCAGACGATGTATCCAACACCCAGACGAGCGGCGCGGCAATTCTGGCCACAAGCGCCATAGGGCGCGACATTGCTACCGCGATCGGTACGGCATGCCGCAAGGCCAGCTGCTTGGGCACAAGCTCGCCTACCACGAGGCTGAAATATGTCGTCAGCGCGATCACAAGCGCAAACCCGGCATCACCGGCCCATTCAGGCGGGACGCCCAAGGCCAACATCCGCTCGCCCACTGGCCCGCCCAGACTCGCCCCAGAATAGGCACCGGCGATAATGCCCACCAGTGTGATCCCGATCTGCACGGTCGAGAGAAACTTGCCGGGATCAGCCGCCAACTGCAGCGCAACCTTCGCACCGGCCGAGCCTTTGTCTCGCTTGCCCTTCAGGCGCGCAGGCTTAGCCGATACAATCGCCAGCTCGGACATGGCAAACACGCCATTGAGCACGATCAGGCAAGCAATAATGAGGGCTTCAGGCCAAGGAAACGGTGTCACGCATAAACCGCTAGCACAAATCAGCGCGCTTGCCAGCTTCATTGCGCAGCAAGCCTTAAGCGCCTAGAAACTGTGGCATTAGCGATCTCTGCTTTGGGGGAAGTTCGGTCGCTGGGGGCCGATTCGGCAATCCGCCGATTTGATGCAGAGGAGAATCTTGATGAAAACATCACGAATTATGCTTTCGAGCCTGGCGGCGGCATCGCTGTTGGGCACCAGTGCCTGTGTCACGGACCCCAACACCGGCGAGCGCAAAGTCTCACGCACAGCCATTGGCGGTGTCGGGGGTGCAGTTCTGGGCGGGCTGCTTGGCGGCGCAATTGGCGGCAAGACCGGACGTATTGTCGGCGCGGTGGCTGGCGGCGCAGCGGGCGGTTACGCCGGCTACACAATGGATCAGCAGATCAAGGAGCTGAAAGAAGAGACCGAAGGCTCTGGCGTTGAAGTCACTGAAGTCGACAATGGCGAGGCGATCTTGCTCAACCTGCCTGACAATGTGACATTCGATGTTGGCAGCGCGACGCTGAACCCCGGCTTCCGTAGCACGCTAGACGGCGTAGCGGAAAATCTGGTGCAGTATCCCAACAGTCTGATCGATGTGTATGGCCACACCGACTCGACCGGTTCGGATGCATTCAACCAGACATTGTCAGAGCGCCGCGCGCAAACCGTTGCCAACTACCTTCAGTCGCGCGGCGTCTCGCAAGCGCGAATCCGCTGGCAGGGCTTTGGCGAGACTTTGCCGGTCGCATCGAATGACACTGCAGAAGGCCGCGCGCGCAATCGCCGGGTCGAGATCAAGATCATTCCGTTCGACGAACAGGATGTGCGGGAGGCGCAACCCCAGCAGAGTTACTAAGCCTACAGCTTTTGAAACAAGCGAAGGGCCGGCCTTAGCGCTGGCCCTTTGTTGTTGGGGCCAGTTCCGCTGCGCGATCCGCTAGTCGCGCGACTGCATCGCCATGAATCTCAGGGGCACAAACCAGAACGCCAAAGGCGCGCGGATCGCGTTTGTTGTAGGCGAGCGGCCCGCCGAAAGCGTCTGTGACTTCTGCACCGGCCTCACGCGCGATCAAGGTTGCCGCGGCAATGTCCCACTCATAGCCCCAGCGCAGCGTTGCGACCAGATCCGCCTCGTCCGCCGCAACCATCGCAATCCGCAAGGCAATCGAGTTTGGCTTGTCGACCATAACAAGATCGCTGTCTGCTTGCGGCAATTGGTCAATTGGAACGCGCGCACCCGAAAAAATGGCGCGCCGCGATGCGCGCAGTGCCGCTCCGTTGCACCACGCGCCTTTGCCTGCGACGCTTAGCCACTCTTCTTTGCGGGCAGGTGCGCACAACATGCCGATAAGCGGTTTGCCTGAGCTGACCAACGCTACCGACACACACCAGCCGGTGCGCCCGCGCACAAAATCACGCGTGCCGTCGATCGGATCAACCAACCAGATCAAGCCACGATTCAGGCGCTCGGGCGCATCTCCGGTCTCCTCCGACAGCCAACCGGCGGAAGGCAGCAACGCGCCCAGTTCGCGCTTCAGGAATGCATCAACCGCCAGATCCGCCTCGCAAACGGGCGATCCGGGTTCCTTCTCCCAACTGTCCAGCGCATGTCCATTACCCGGCCACAGATCACAAGCGATCCGGCCAGCTTCACGGACAATGGTTTCGAGGCGGTCGCTATCGATCAAGACTATGAATTACCCCTTAAATTGTCAGTCTTGGCACTGCACGTCCAAAGTCTGCTTTTCAAGGCGGCGAAACCATGCTTAGGCGCTTTGCGAAACATTCCAGCGGAAAGCCTCAAGCAAAGGAAACGGCCTCCCTATGAATATCCACGAATACCAGGCAAAAGAACTTCTCGCGAAATATGGCATTGGCATCCCTGCCGGCCACGCTGCGCTCACAGTTGAAGAAGCTGTTGAAGGCGCAAAGAAACTGCCCGGACCGCTTTATGTCGTGAAGGCGCAAATCCACGCGGGTGGCCGCGGCAAGGGCAAGTTTTCGGAGTTGGGCCCGGACGCAGGCGGCGGTGTTCGTCTGGCAAAAAGCATTGAAGAAGTCGAATCGCATGCCAAGGAAATGCTCGGCAACACGCTGGTGACCATCCAGACGGGCGACGCCGGCAAGCAGGTCAACCGCCTGTACGTTACCGATGGTGTTGATATTGCTAAGGAATACTACCTGTCGATGCTGGTCGACCGAGCATCGGGTCACGTTGCGATGATTGTCTCGACCGAAGGCGGGATGGACATTGAAGATGTAGCGCACAATACGCCGGAAAAGATCACCACGATCACTATCGACCCGGCCCAAGGCTTCATGCCGCATCATGGCCGCGCGGCTGCCTTCGCACTCAAACTGACCGGCGATCTCAACAAGCAGTGCCAGAAGCTGACCAAGCAGCTCTACACAGCCTTTATGGATCTCGACATGGAAATGCTGGAGATCAACCCGCTGGTCGAGACCGAGGATGGCCAGCTGCTGGTGCTCGACACCAAGATGAGCTTCGATGGCAATGCGCTGTTCCGTCACAAGGATGTCGAAGAACTGCGCGACGTAACCGAGGAAGATCCCGCTGAAGTCGAAGCGAGCGAGTATGACCTCGCTTACATCAAGCTGGACGGCAACATCGGCTGCATGGTCAATGGCGCAGGACTTGCCATGGCGACGATGGACATCATCAAGTTGAACGGCGCCTTCCCGGCGAACTTCCTTGACGTGGGCGGCGGTGCGACAACCGAAAAGGTCACTGCGGCGTTCAAGATCATCCTGAAAGACCCGGCAGTCGAAGGCATCCTGGTCAATATCTTCGGCGGGATCATGCGCTGCGACACGATTGCGGAAGGTATCGTGATTGCGGCCAAGGAAGTCGACCTAAGTGTACCTCTGGTTGTTCGCCTCGAGGGCACCAATGTCGAGCAAGGCAAGGAGATCCTCGCCAATTCCGGCCTGCCGATCGTTCCGGCCGATGATCTGGGCGATGCCGCGAAGAAGATCGTGGCTGAGGTGAAGCAAGCGGCTTAAGCGTCAAATTCGCGAAGTATTTGAAAGGCCCTGCCGGCATTCGCTGGCGGGGCCTTTCTTTTGGGCGGCGCTACCGCGTCGGCCCGGGTTCAGGCAAAATTGGTGGAGCTCCGTCCATGTATGTCAGCCAGTTTTGCCAGATTGTGTACGTGCGCCGGTCGGTCATAGCGATCTTACAATCAAGAGCCATCGCGCCCCTTATTGTTCCACCTTTCCAATTCTCATAAACTGCATCGCATTCACTTTCACGATACGCGACAAAGGTGTCGTCGCTTGCCTTGATCTTAGCCACGAGAACCGATTCGTCTTTTGCCCGCTCAATCGCCGCGGCGAGGTAACGAGCGAGATGGCCGTCTGCACGCGTTAGAGTCGCCGCAAGGCATTCGTTTATTTCTACGGTGGAAACAGCATCGAGACAGCGCTCAATGGACGACGCACCCGGCCCCGCCATTCGGTCAAACCGAAAACTCAGCTCCCCACCGGATTGCATCCGTACAGCAGCCACCAGCCCTTCGCCCGGATTATCCGGATCGGCACAGCGCAGTGTCAGCGCGTTGAAATAGGCTGCACAAGGCTCGATAGCGACGAGGCGAAAGGTGAGCATATCATCCTTCTCTTCCCAGCCCGTCAAGTCGGCATTGAAGTGCTTTAGCTTGAGCGCAAGGCTGCCGTCCTGAGGCAGAATGTACATGTGCTCAGAGAACATGATCGCGCCTTCGGTTGTCTCCTGCACAAAGGTGCCCACCATCGTGCCGCCAATCGGCGGTAGCCAGCTTTCCATAGCGGGCGCGCCTTGAATGCCTTCGCCTGCCCATTGACCCACGAGCCAGTCCAGCTGGCCGATTGTGGCAGGCGGTGAAACGAAATCCTTCTCGCCTATTCGCGTTTCCATCTGCGGTTCTTCGCTCGCTACAGGTGCGGCCGAAAGCGCCGCAGCCATAACCAGCATCATACGCTTGCTCAGTTTCATCGCCTTCTCCCGATCATTCCGCAGGCTATCCCTGACCAAATGGCTAGTCCAGCTCGGCGGAACGAATCCTTGACCTGAAGCGCTGAGACGGCGAGTGACAGTCGCGCATTTTTAGAGATTCTCGAGGCCTTGCCTGACTTGACGTTTACGTAAACGCAAGCTAGGTGAGCACCGCGCTATTCAAGAGGAAGGAAATCCCATGAAAATCCTCGTCCCCGTCAAGCGGGTGATCGACTACAACGTGAAGCCGCGCGTCAAGGCGGATGGTTCAGGCGTAGACCTGGCCAACGTCAAGATGAGCATGAACCCCTTCGATGAAATCGCCGTTGAAGAGGCGATTCGTATCAAGGAAGCTGGCAAGGCAGAAGAGATCATTGCAGTCTCTGTCGGCCCGGCCAAGGCGCAGGAAACGCTGCGTACCGCGCTCGCCATGGGTGCAGACCGCGCGATTCTGGTCGAGGTGGAAGACGGCGTTGATGTAGAGCCGCTCGCGGTTGCGAAAATCCTCAAAGCCATTGCTGAGGAAGTAGGCCCAGGCATCGTGATGCTCGGCAAGCAGTCAATCTCTGACGACAGCAACCAGACCGGTCAGATGCTCGCCGCCCTGATGGGCCGCCCGCAAGGCACCTTCGCCAATACCGTTGAGGTGGATGGCAACAGCGTGATTGTGAAGCGCGAGATCGACGGCGGTCTGGAAACCGTAAAGCTCTCGCTGCCAGCGATTGTTACCACTGACTTGCGCCTCAACGAGCCGCGCTATGCTTCGCTGCCGAACATCATGAAGGCGAAGAAGAAGCCGCTCGATACGAAGAGCCCGGCTGACTACGGCGTGGACATCACCCCGCGCCTCACCACCACCAATGTCTCCGAGCCGCCGGTTCGCCAGGCCGGTGAAAAGGTCGAAGATGTTGATGCTCTGGTCGCCAAAATCAAAGCGCTCGGCATCGCGTAAGAAACCCGGACAGGAAAGGTAGAAAGAACCATGAAAACTCTCGTTTGGGTCGAACACGACAATTCAAGCGTTAAGGACGCAACGCTGGCGGTGGTCACCGCTGCGGCAAAGCTGGGCGACGTGCATCTGCTGGTCGCGGGTTCAGGCTGCGCAAGCGTGGCAGACGAAGCCGCCAAGATCGCAGGCGTTGGCACGGTGCATCTGGCAGACGACGCAGCTTACGAGCACGCGCTGGCAGAGAATGTTGCGCCATTGGTCGCTGGCCTGATGGATAGCCATGACGCGTTCCTCGCGCCCGCAACTACGACGGGTAAGAACATCGCGCCGCGGGTCGCCGCATTGCTCGACGTGATGCAAATCTCGGACATTCTGTCGGTCGAGGGCGAGAAGACATTCACCCGTCCGATCTACGCAGGTAATGCGATTGCCACTGTGGAATCGAGCGATCCAAAGCTCGTCATCACGGTTCGCGGCACAGCGTTTGACAAGGCCGCGCCTGAAGGCGGCTCAGCCAATGTCGAAGCGGTTGGAAGCACAGGCGATGCAGGCACATCCAGCTTCGTCAGCTCCGAGATCGCCAAGAGCGAGCGTCCTGAACTGACCAGCGCAAAGGTGATCGTATCGGGCGGCCGCGCACTCAAGGACTCGGAAACCTTCGAAGCAACGATCACGCCGCTTGCTGACAAGCTGGGCGCTGGCATCGGCGCGTCGCGCGCTGCGGTGGACGCAGGTTATGTCCCGAATGATTACCAGGTCGGCCAGACCGGCAAGATCGTGGCACCGGAGGTCTACGTCGCGATCGGTATCTCCGGCGCGATTCAGCACCTCGCTGGCATGAAGGATTCAAAGACCATCATCGCCATCAACAAGGATGAAGACGCCCCGATCTTTCAGGTGGCGGACATCGGCCTTGTCGCTGACCTGTTCATGGCTGTGCCGGAACTGACTGAAAAACTTTAGAACTACAGAAAACCTTAGGGTTGAATGGAACCTTCGGCGGGCTAGGAAGCACGTCGGAGGTTTTGTTTTATGCGCGCTTTGGGACTTGTCTTGGTAGCAGGATCAATCGGCATCGCTGCGCCTGCGACGGCTGATGACGACACGGTGATCCTTGAACCAAGCAGCTATTGGAGTGTGGATTTCGGCGAAGAGAAGTGTCGCCTGGCAAGGGCATTTGGCGAAGGTGAAGACAGACATCTGCTTTTCATTGAACAGGGTGGCCCAAAATCGAGCTTTGGATTCATGGCGATTGGACCGGCATTCGAACGATTCAGGCGGCCGGATCGCATAGAAATCCAGTTTGGTGGATTCGAACCAATGACTGATCAAATGCCGATGCTTGGGAACACTGAGGGTGTGGGTGCATCTCTGATCTTTTCCAACATGAACTTTAGGGTCAGGCCCGAAACCGAAGGCGACGCGGAAGAAGAACGGCGCAAGGCACCCTTGCCCCGACTTGATGTCGAAGCAGCCAATCAGATCGACTCGATTTCGGTGAGCTATGGCAAGCGAAATGTCGTATTCAATACCGGCGACCTCGGTGAAGCAGTCACGGTTATGAACGAATGTGCACTCAATTTCGTCGAAGCTTGGGGTCTTGACCGTGCGGCGCATGAAACCATGAGTCGATTGCCCAGATGGACGAATGAGCAGGCCGTTGTGCGGCGCATTAAAGCAACCTACCCGTCGCAAGCGCTACGGCGCGGTGAGGGCGGCATCATCCGTCTCCGGGTGACAGTGGAAGAAGACGGCTCCATCTCGGATTGTATCTTGAACAAGGCAACTATCGCGGAATCGCTTGACCCCCCTGCTTGTAGAGAAATGCGACGCGCCGAGTTTGAACCAGCTTTGGACAAGGGAGGCAATCCGATGCGATCTTTCTATCAGACCAATATCATCTATCGCGTTAGCTAAAGCGCAGCTCCGCTCACATCCACCCAATAATAAAGTGCAGCGTCATCCCCACGAGGCCACCTACGATCGTGCCGTTTATGCGGATGAACTGCAGATCGCGACCGACCGCGCTTTCGATACGGCCGGTAATGGTAACAGCGTCCCAACGCTTGACCGTTTCTGACACCAGCTGCACGATTTGCCCGCCATATCGGGTAGCAACGCCGACCATTGTACGGCGCGCAAGCCTGTTGATCTGAAGCTGCAAACGAAGGTCCTGCTGCATCGCGCTGCCCATCTCGCCGAGCAGCTTGCGCATCTCCTCGCCCAAAACATTTTTTGGATCACGCGCGCCGCGGATCAGCGATTGCCGGATACGCTCCCAAACACCCATCCACCAATCGGCCAGCGCGGGATTCTCGATCAGGTCACGCTTCATCGATTCCACCCGCTCGCGCGTTTTGGGATCATGCTGAAGATCGTTTGCGAGTTTTTCCAAGCCCTCTTCAATCTTGCTGCGAATTGGATGCTCGGGATCGACCAGAACTTCGGCCAGCAGTTTGTAAAGCCCATCGAGAACAGAGATGGAAATCCGCTCATCCAGCCCAGTCCAGCGCATCACGGCATTCGCGCGCGATTCGATGATATCACGGACCGTGCCTTCATTGTCTTCAAGCGTCAGCCCTGCCCAGCGGATAAAACCATCCATCAGCGGCATATGGCGCCCATCGGCAATCGCACCCTCGAGCATGCGCCCGACGAGCGGTGATACATCGATCTTAGCAAATTGATTGCCAAGCCCCGCGCGAACCTGATTGCCCAAGCGATCCGGATCGAGCGATTCAAGTACTTCGGCGAGAAGTTCAGACACGCCGCCCGTCAGTCGTGAGGGGCCATCGCCCTCTTCAAGACTTGACGGGGGATTGGTGAGGTATTCGCCAACCGCCTTGGCCATATTCATGCCCGCCATGCGCCGCGCAACAACGGCGGGCGTGAGGAAGTTCTCGCGCAGGAATTGTGCCATGGTGTCCGCGATCCGGTCTTTGTTTTCCGGAATAATCGCAGTGTGCGGAATAGAAATGCCCAGCGGATGGCGGAACAGTGCGGTCACCGCGAACCAGTCTGCCAGTCCGCCGACCATGGCCGCTTCCGCAAAGGCATTGACATAGCCCCAGGCCCAGTGATCGCCCACCAGACCATGCGTGGTGAAGAACAGCACCGCCATAACGCCGAGCAGGCCTGTGGCCGTCCAGCGCATGCGCCGTGCGCGATCCGCCGTCAGCGGTTCGCCGCCGAACTTGTATGCGTGAGGTAGAGCGCTGGTCGCCATGATCAGCCGCCTAGCACAACTATTCGCAAATTACTCTGCAGGTTGCACCCCTGGAACAGCGTCGCCGCCGGTACCCTCGCCATGCTCGTCCGGACGATAGGTCAGGAACCGCTGGCGCATCCACGGGCCGATCCGTTTTTCCAAACCATCCGCCAGACTGAAACCCGCAGGCACAATCAGCAGGGTCAGCAGCGTCGACAGGATCAGGCCGCCGATCACCACGGTGCCCATCGGTGCGCGCCACGCGCCGTCACCTGTAAGCGAGATGGCAGTCGGCACCATACCAGCGGTCATGGCGACGGTCGTCATCACAATCGGCTGCGCACGCTTGTGCCCAGCCTCCATGATTGCATCGAGTTTACGCGTACCATTCGCCATCTCTTCGATCGCGAAATCGATCAGCAGGATCGAGTTCTTCGAGACGATGCCGAGCAACAGCAAGGTGCCGATCAACACCGGCATGGAGAGCGGTTGTCCCACCAGCCACACCAGGAAGATGCCGCCCAACGGCGCCAGCGCCAGCGAGGTCATGTTGACGAGCGGGCTCATCAAACGTTTATAAAGCAGCACCAAGACGCCGAAGACCAGCAATATCCCTGCGACAAGCGCAGCTGCGAAATTTTCGAGCAGCTCAGCTTGAAGCTCATCCTGGCCAACAGCATCGCGGATCACCCCTTGCGGCAAATCCTGCAATGTTGGCAGCGCGTTGACCAGTTGCATCGCATCGCCCCGGAGGACGCCGCTCGCCAAATCGGCGCCAACGAAAACACGGCGATTCTGGTTGTAACGTTGAATACGGGTTGGTCCTGCGCCGAAAGTGATGTCGGCCACTGTCCCAAGCGGTACAGACGTACCTGCATTGGTGGGCACTGGCATGTTCTGCAGCGTGGTAAGGTCACGGCGGTCCCCCTCGGGCAAACGCACGCGAATCGGAATCTGGCGATCAGATAGCGAAAATTTGGCAGAATTTTGCTCGATTTCTCCCATTGTCGCGATCCGGATCGTCTGGCTCAACGCAACTGTCGAAATGCCGAGCTCGGATAGCAATTCGGTTCGTGGCCGAATGATTATTTCAGGGCGCGGAATATCCGCGCTGATCCGGGGTGCAACAATCTCGTCAAGGCCCTTCATCTCCTCGACCAAGCGTGCAGCTGTTTCGTTCAGCAAGACCGGATCCGAACCGGCCAGCATGATGGTCAAGGCACGGCCGCTGTCGTTGCCGCGGCCGGGGCCATTCTGGTTCTGGAAGCGAACGCGCGCATCGGGAATGCGCGCTAAAATAGGTGACATTTCGCGCTCAAACTCGATCGAACTGCGCTCACGGTCATCCTTCAAAGTGATGTAGATCGTCGCCTGGCCTTGTTGCACACGCTCCAAAGCGCGAAGCACTTCCTGTTGTTCGTAAAGCAGATCAGCAACTTGCTCGGCTACTTGCTCGGTGGTCTCTAGAGTGGTGCCTGGCACCATTTCGATTTCGATCTGCGCATTCTCGTCATCAATTTCCGGTTCAAGTTGGAAAGGTGTCTGCCCAAACAGCAAAACGGTAAGCAAGAAAGAGAAGTAGCCGAGGCCCAACATCCAGACGCGGTGATCGAAGAAGCGGGCGTAAAGATATTGCCATGTCTTAGCTAAGCGAGTTCCGAACAGGCGCGTCGCAACACCAAGCAAACCAAATATAAGGAGCAACGCAACGAAGCCAACGGCGGTCGCGATAGCAAGTTGTAGGATGAGAATTGGTCGCTGGATCCAGCCGTAGAAAAATGAATGTTCGCCTCCGGTAAGTCCACCGGCAATTGTCGAGGCGACTTGCAAACCATCCATCGCACCAAACGAGGCAAAGACCGCTATGCCCGACGTCACCAAGAGAACTGGAATCAGCAAAAGAAACGCGATTACATAGAGCCAACGACGCTTTGGTCCTGGCAATCCCTCACGCCGCGCATGCATCGTACCACGGTTCAGCGACCAGCGCAGGACCTGCATATAGCGGTCCATCCACTTGCCTTCACCATGCGCGGCATGGCCCTTTGCCTCCAGGAAATAGGCCGCCAGCATCGGCGTGATCATACGCGCAACGGCCAGGCTCATCAGCACCGCGATCACAACCGTCAGGCCGAAGTTTTTGAAGAACTGTCCGGTCACGCCCGGCATAAGGCCAACCGGCAGGAACACCGCCACGATACAGAAACTGGTGGCCACAACCGGCAGCCCGATTTCATCCGCCGCATCAATCGAAGCCTGATAAGCAGACTTGCCCATCCGCATATGCCGCACGATATTCTCAATCTCCACAATCGCATCATCAACCAGCACGCCGGCGACCAGGCCGAGCGCCAACAGCGAGAGGAAATTGAGGTTGAACCCAATCAAATCCATGAACCAGAATGTCGGGATGGCCGAAAGCGGGATAGCAACCGCGGAAATCATCGTCGCGCGCCAATCGCGCAGGAAGAAGAACACTACGATTACGGCCAGGATCGCGCCTTCGACCATCGCTGCAATCGAGCTCTCGTATTGGCTTTCAGTGTATTTGACCGTGTTGAAAAGCGGAATGAACTTCACATTCGGATTTTCGGCCTGAACCTCCTCGATCACAACTTTGGCCTGATCGAAAACGGTGACGTCTGAAGCACCCTTTGCGCGGGACATGAAAAAATTCACCACTTCCTTACCGCGTACCTTGCTGATCGAAGTGCGCTCGGAGAAGCCGTCGCGCACACGCGCTACCTCAGATAGCTTGACTGTGACACCGCTTGTTAGGCGGATCTGGCGTTGCGAAAGTTCGAATGCGGTTGCGTCATTGCCTAAGACGCGAACCGATTGCCGCGTTCCGCCAACCTCTGCCATGCCGCCCGCTGCGTCGATATTGTCAACGCGAAGTACCTGGTTGATCTGGCTTGCGGTGACGCCCAGGGATTGCATCTTTTGGAGGTCGAGCGTGACTTCAATTTCGCGGTTCACGCCGCCAAACCGGCCCACCTCTGCCATGCCCGGTATGGCGAGCAAACGCTTGGCGACAGTATCATCGATAAACCAGCTTAGCTGCTCGATCGTCATGTCATTGGCTTCAACGGCAAAAATGCCCAAGAAGCCGCCAGCGATATCAACACGGCTGACGCGCGGTTCAAGAATGCCGTCTGGCAAACTGCCGCGTATTGTGTCGAGCGCGTTCTTCACATCCGCCACAGCGACATTTGGGTCTACGCCGATTTCGAACTCGACAAATGTGCTCGAGTTTCCTTCGCTGGCGGTCGAACTGATATTGCGGACGCCGTTGAGCGAACGAACTGCTGATTCGACCTGCTGGGTAATCTGGTTTTCAATTTCGGTGGGCGCAGCACCAGGCTGCGAGATGTTTACACGGACGCCGGGAAATTCGACGTCAGGATTGTTCACAATATCCAGGCGGTAGAAGCTAAGCATTCCTGCCAGTAGCAATGATGCAAACAGGACGAGAGGAATGGTCGGGTTACGGATTGACCATGCTGAGATGTTGCGAAAATTCACGAGGAGCCTTTCGCTTTATTTTTGTTGCAATTGCGGTGAGACCGATTCACCATCGGATAAGAAACCGCCAGCCCGCAAAACGACCTGCTCGGTGCCGTCGAGCCCGGATGCTATCGCAATACCAATGTCTGTTACAAGACCGGTTTCGACACGGCGGCGACGCGCCTTGTTGTCTTTGTCCACTATATAGACAAAGCTGCCTTCCTGATCGGAGAGTATTGCGGATTCCGGCAGCATCGGCGCATTTACGACACCGCTGCTGATTTCAGCTGTCGCGAAACCACCCGGACGTAATTCTGGCGAATAGGGCAGCGCGATACGAACGGTCCCCTGACGCGTGCGCTCATCGATGAATGGCTCAATCTGCCAGATCTGGCCCTCGAATACATCGTCCGAACCGACGGGCTGAACCTTAGCCGGGCGCCCAACCGAGAGACGCACAAGTTCGCTGTCGCCAACCTGGGCATTGAGTTCCAGCTCGCCGCCCTTGGCGATACGGAACAGTGTGCCCGAACCGGCACTAACAGTCTGGCCAGGCTCGACATTACGCTCAAGCAAGAGGCCCGCGGCTGGCGCAATGATGTTCAGCCGCGCATTTCGGGCAAGCAATTCATTGTACTGCGCGCGCGTCACCGCAACGCGGGCCCGCGCTGCATCACGTGTCGCGGTCAGCTGGTCTACCTGAGCTTTCGAAACAAACCCGCGCTCGACCAGTTGTAGCGAACGATCGAGATTTGCCTGCGCCAGATCGGCATCAGCTGTGGCAACTTCGATTTGCGCCTCCGCGCTGCGCGCTTGTTGAGACTGAACCGAACGGTCAATCGAAGCAAGCACCTGACCGGCCTTCACCCACTGGCCCTGTTCGACAGGAACTGAGACAACGCGACCGCCTTCGCCAACCACACCAACCGGCATTTCCCGGCGTGCAGCCAGAGTTCCCGTTGCCACAAGCGAGCCGGTCATTTCTGTGCGGCCCGGCGCGATTACAGTCACACTAGGGGCCTGCGATCTGTCATCGCCCGCCCCTTCGCGAGCCGCATCTCCGCTTGTCAGGAAAACATACAGCGCGGCCAAGAGCGCAACGATCAATACGGTAGCCGCAATGATCCACTTCAAACGCGAGGGATGCTCGGTTTGACCAGAGAGATCATAGTCTGACTGGATAGAATCGATCGTCTCAGACTTGAAATTGGATTCATAATTCATGGCACTTCCCTTGCGCAAAGTGTGTTATACGTATAACTCACCCTGCGCAATTTCCAATAAACGTGTCTATCCTGTGTCGCAATGTGCCCCTCGACAAGCGACATAGTGTTACGACGAGGGGCTTCTAGATTCGTTCCCGCGCACACGAAAAATGCTAGGCTAATTGAACGGCCACGTTCATCAAAATCAACAATTTAGTGCTAGAATGCGGCTTAGCGCAAGCGTGCACACTGAATCAGGTTGATGATGCCCATTGGCACGACGGCGCCTGCCAGGGCCGCAACAAGGCCAGTAATCGAGAATTCCAGCACGCTCTCGGAGATGTCGAGCAATGGACCGGAGAGGCTCGTCCAAGCAAGGCGAGCTATGTGGGTTCGCTGATCAGCGACAGAATCACAAACAGCGCGAGAAGGCTGTTTAGGCCGTGTGCGTATTTCCAGTGATTTGCGTGGTCAGTATTTGAGCTGACGCTCGTACAGAGCGCGGTAGTGCTGGACACGAGTCACCCGGAGGCCCTGCATGCCAGAGCGGTCTACGGCACGTTGCCATGAAGCAAACTCTTCCAGCGTCAGATCATAGCGATCAAGAACTTCATCGATTGTCAGAAGGCCACCGTTGACGGCCGCGACCACTTCCGCCTTGCGGCGAGCGACCCATCGCTTGGTCTCTGGCGACGGCAGATCATCTGTGGTCAGCGGCTCCCCGAGGGGGCCAATCACCTGAACCGGGCGAATGTCTTGGTTCTCAATCATTTATCTCTCTTGCTTCGCTTGTTCTCGCATCACAACCGTCAACGATGTCTTTGCCATGACAAGCTTTTCCCGCCTCTAAAGCATTAGCGCTAACGTCCCGTTTGCCTTGCTTGCCGAAAGCAAAATAGCCGGCGGCGGCATCTGCAAAGCTGGAAGTCATCAAGGTTGCTTCGCCAGACAGTTCATGGCGCAGATCACGCGCGGCATTGATCCGAGCAGTCAGCTCGTGCCAGCCGAATGCGCGCAGGGCTGTGCTCTGCGATGCGCCTTTGGTGGCAATGGGTGTGATTCGAGAATCGAACATCATGATCAGCGCTTTAAACCCAAGCTTCTCAAGATTAGGTAAAGCCGCGGTTTACCCTGTGTTTAGGATTAGGCCGCGCCCGGCAGTGTAATGTCAGATCACTGGAATTGAGCCACCAACACGTGTAGGGGCGCTGCCAATCATGACCATCACTATGGATCTTTCAGCAGGGTTGACGCCCGAAGCTTTGTTCGACTTGCCAAAACCGGCGAGCGAAAGCCGCATAGTTGTTGCTATGTCGGGCGGTGTTGATTCGTCTGTTGTGGCCGCGCTTGGCGCTGCGAGCGGTGCAGAAGTCATCGGCATCACATTGCAGTTGTATGATTATGGCGCGGCAACCGGGCGCAAGGGCGCTTGCTGTGCTGGCGATGACATTTCCGACGCGCGCAATGTCGCTGATCGTCTGGGCATTGCGCATTATGTATTCGATCACGAAAGCGCATTTCGCGAAGACGTGGTCGAACAGTTTGCCGATGAATATCTTGCCGGGCGCACCCCTGTGCCGTGCATACGCTGTAATATGGGGCCCAAGTTCACCGATCTTTTCAAGATGGCACGTGAGCTGGGGGCCGATTGCCTCGCCACCGGCCACTACGTGCGGCGACATATCGGTGCAGCAGGGCCGGAATTGCATCGCGCACTCGATCCGGCGCGCGATCAGTCATACTTCTTGTTCGCAACGACCGAAGACCAGCTCGACTATCTGCGCTTCCCATTGGGCGGCTTGCCTAAATCGCAGGTCCGCGAACTGGCTGAACAGGCTGGGCTGCGCAATGCCAACAAGCCAGACAGCCAGGACATCTGTTTTGTGCCGGACGGTGACTATGCCAAGATCGTGAAGAAGATGCGGCCAGAGGGCGGCGCTTCCGGTCCGATCGTCCACGCGCAAACCGGCGAGACGCTGGGCGAACACAAGGGCATTGTTCATTACACAGTTGGCCAGCGCCGCGGTCTGGACATTGGCGGACAGCCCGAACCGCTTTATGTGGTAGGGCTTGATGCGGCCAATCGTGCCGTCAAAGTCGGCCCTAAGATCATGCTGGCGGTATCTTCGGCGACAGTGATCGAGACAAATCGCATCGGGCCGCTGCCAGATGCGCCGCTGACGGCTAAAGTGCGCAGTCTGGCCAAACCTGTGCCGATTACTCTGGACGGGCCACTGGGAGACGGCGCCACCACGACGATCCGCTTTGCCAATCCCGAATTTGGTGTTGCGCCTGGTCAAGCTGCGGTGATCTACGCCGGAGAGCGCGTGGTCGGCGGCGGCTGGATCGAAAGCACAACTAGCGCGGCGTAGGCGCGCTTAGCTCTCCCATTTCTCCAGCACACAGCCATATCCTTCGCGGAACGAGGCTGTGTCATGGGAAATCAGCGGGAAACGCGCGGTAACCGATTGCGCAGCGACATCTTCGGTCAGCGTAACAAGCTCCATACCGGCCAGCTTGTCTTTCTCGCAATCTTCCAGATCGCGCCCGGCCACAAATCTGCACGAGCATGCCACACGCGCGGAATAGGCGGTCGCTGTTTGCGCATAACCCTGCGCTGGTTCGCGGAAATACCATCCGGCGGCTGCTAATACCGCCGCAAGCAGAAGCAATACGATCCAACCACGGCCAGATGATCGTGAGGCAGTTCGTGCGGAAGATTTTGCCATTGCCAATCCTATTGCGGTGCGCGAATTAGGCGCGATGAATATCAAGCGGTCGCTTCTCCCTATCGCCACTCTCGCTTTGCTGCCAGCCCTCACTTCGTGCGCGGATGTGCCACAAAAACCCGCCCCGCTCGACGAAGCCGCGCTTGCAGCGGTTACGCAAAACGCTGGCGCGCCCACTCAAGAGCTTGCGCGCGAAGTCGACGATCTGTTCTCTCGAGATGGGCTTGGCGAAACCCGCGCTCTTATTGTCATGCAAAACGGTGAGATCGCGGCTGAGCGATATGGTGAGGGGTACGGCCCAGACACCCGCATGATCAGCTGGTCGATGGCCAAGACTGTCTCTGCAATCATGATCGGCATGCTGGTGGCAGACGGCCGTCTGAGCTTGGATGAAAGCGCGCGGGTGGCGATGTGGCAGCGACCCGGCGATCCGCGCGGAGAGATCACATTGCGTCAGCTGCTGCAAATGCGCAGCGGCTTGCGCCACACCGAGGCGGGCGATCCCCCGTACCAGTCGAGCGAGGTGCGCATGTTGTTTCTGGATGGCCGGGACGACATGGCGCGTTGGGCCAAGGAGCAACCGCTTGAAGAAGAGCCCGGAGCAAAGTTTGAATATTCGTCCAACACCAGCGTCATCCTGGCCGATATTGCTGCCCGTGCACTTACGACCAGTGAGCATCCCGATGCGCGGCGGCAGGCTGTTGCGGATTTCCTGGAAGCCCGGCTGTTTGGCCCGCTGGGCATGGATAGCATGGTGCCGGAATTTGACGCCTCAGGCACATTGATTGGTGGATCGCTGATCCATGGCAATGCGCGTGATTGGGCGAAGCTGGGCGAATTCCTGCGGCGCAAGGGCTCGTCACCCGGCGGAGAGCAATTGGTCCCAAGCCGCTGGGTGCATGCCATGATCACATCAAGCCCGCGCAGCCCGCATTATGGCTTTCAGACCTGGCTCAATCATCCTCTCGATGATCCGGAGGCGGAGCACCCGCTATTCCCAGATCGTGCTCCGCACTCCATGTTCTCACTGATTGGCCACATGGGCCAATATGTGATTGTCTCACCCGAGCAGCACCTGACAGTCGTGAGATTGGGCCACTCCAATCGCGAAGAACGCATCGCCATGCTGCAGGAAGTGGCTGACGTGATGAAGCTCTACCCCGTCAGATAGCGTCAGGCACCTCTATACATCGGCCGCTCAGCACCACATGGTCGGCATCCATCCGGCAAACAAACACACCGCCACGCGCGCTCGCCTGAAAGGCATGCAGTTGCGACTTGCCAAATCTTTCAGTCCAATATGGGGTCAACACCGCATGGGCAGACCCGGTTGCCGCGTCCTCGCGCCCGGCATTTGAAAAAACGCGACTGGTAATGTCGGATTTCCTGCCCGGAAGAGATCCCGCGGCGCTGGCCGTAATCTGCACTTTGCCGCGTGTTTCCAGGCCGCTCATGCCCGGCTTCAACCCCGCAACCTGTTCAGGCCGGTCGTAAATCGCCAATGCATAGCCAGCGGGATTCCAGCGCAGCTCGCGCGGCTCTGCCCCCAACGCCGCAACCAGTTGGTGCCATTCGTGCGGCATTGTCGGCAGAGCAGGCAATGACAGCTCATAAGACGCGTCAGGCCCATTGCTCGTAATGCCCAGCACTTTGCCGGTTGCCGTATGCAGGTTCACGCTGTGGGTCTGCGTTTGCGAAAGCGCCGCATGCCCTGCGGCCAATGCACCATGGCCGCACAGAACGATCTCCTGTTCCGGACTGAACCAGCGCACATCAAATGCGTCTTGCGAATCCCGCGGGCGCAGAAATACGGTTGCAGGGGCGCCGATCTCAGTCGCCTGGGCCTGTAACACCGCGTCGTCGGGATAACTGTCCAGCTCTATGACAGCGGCGAGATTTCCGCGCGCATCCTCGCCTGCGAAGGCATCGATGAAAACAATCGTTTGGTGCATGGTCAGTTGCGTTCGGGCAATAGCTCTTCTGCGGCGGGCCCCTGTTCGTTGACCAGCCCGTTCGGATCGGGGTGAATCAACACTTCAACACCGGGAAATTCCTTTTCGATCCGCGCTTCGACCTCATCCATCATGTCATGCACTTCAACGATCGAGAGATGCGGATCCACGGCCATGTGAAACTGGACAAAGTCATCTGCGCCGCTGGTCCGCGTGCGCAAGTCATGCACGCCGCGGATGTCAGGATGCCGCGCAAGCACCGCGAGAAACTCGTCGCGCCGTTCTTCAGGCCATTCATGGTCCATCAAATGGTCAATTGCTTCGCCACCTGCGCGAAAAGCCCCCCAAGCAAGCCATGCAGCTATAGCCAGCCCGAATAACGGATCCGCCAGACTTAGGCCGAGGTATTGGTCAAGCACCAGCGCCACGATAACCGCCATGTTGAGGAACAGATCACTCTGATAATGCAGATGGTCAGTCCGGATCGCGATCGATTCTGTCTTGCGGATTACATGCCGCTGCCAAGCCAGCAGGGCAAAGGTCGCAAGGATTGCGATAACAGATACCGCAATCCCTTCCTCCGCCGCAGCGGTCTCTCCGCCCTCGATCAAGCGTGTGATCGCACGCAAGGCGATCCCGCCAGCAGACAGAGTGATCAGCATCACTTGGAAGACAGCAGCCAGCGCCTCTGCCTTGCCATGCCCAAAACGGTGGTTCCGGTCAGCGGGCTGGGAAGCAATCCACACACCGACAAGCGTCGCAATGCTGGCAATAAGATCCAGCGCCGTATCAGCGAGGCTGCCCAGCATTGCCGTGGAATCGGTTTTCCATGCCGCCCAAAGCTTCAACCCGACCAGAAACAGAGCTGTCCCGATCGAAGCGAAAGCCGCACTGCGGGTCAGCGAGGAACGGCTCATGGATACAGCAACGTGTTGGTCCAGCCGCCATCGACTGTACGGTCAAATTGGCGGCGATCATGCAAGCGATTCGCCCGATCGCGCCAGAATTCGATCCGCTGCGGCGCGAGCGTAAAGCCGGTCCAATGCGGTGGGCGCGGAACTTCGTCGGCCTCCTTGCATGCCTCTTCGAGCTGTTCGATCCGGCGGATATATGTGGCTCGGCTTTCAAGCGGACGCGATTGATCACTGGCGGCAGAGCCAACCTGGCTCACGAAAGGGCGCGAGTGGAAATAGGCGTCCGCCATTTCGGGCGAGACCTCGGTCAACGGGCCTTCGATGCGAATTTGGCGACGCAGGCTTTTCCAGTGAAACAGCAGGGAGGCCTGCATGTTGGAGCGGATTTCGCCGCCCTTGCGGCTGTGTGCATTAGTGTAGAAGGTAAAACCATCCGGGCCATGTCCTTTCAACAGCACCATACGCACCGAAGGCGCACCGTCAGGCGTGGCGGTAGCCAGCGCCATCGCATTGGGATCGTTAGGTTCCGACCCCTTCGCGTCCTCGAACCAGGCCTGGAACAGACCCATCGGATCCTTGTCAGCGATCTCGCTCAAGGCAAGCCGCGCTATTTGTTCTTCAGTCGGTTGTGGCACGATGATTTCCTACAGCATGGAACACTTGGAACGCAGTCCTATAGCCGAAAAATCGGGCTGTTCACCCCTTGAGATCGCATCATATCAAGAAAGGCGCGCAATGGATTGTCGGAAGTCATGGCCTGGCCCGTTTGGGAAATTGCGATTGGGTAGGAAAGCTTCGCGCTTGCACGCAAGCACTGTTGCACCTAGCTAACACGCCATGGCTATGTCTGATCCTTACTCCACCCTCGGCGTGGCGCGCTCTGCCTCTGAAGCAGATATCAAGAGCGCGTACCGCAAGCTCGCCAAGGAACTGCACCCTGATCGCAACAAGGGCAAGCCCGATGCATCCGAGCGCTTCTCGGACGTTACAAAGGCTTACGATCTGTTGTCCGACAAGGAAAAGCGGGCGCGGTTCGATCGCGGTGAGATCGATGCAGAAGGCAATCCCACAAACCCTTTTGCAGGCGGATTCGGCGGACGGCCCGGTGGCGGTGGCGGTGGCGCACAGGGCTTCCGGCCTAAGGATTTCGAAGGGTTCGGCACCGAAGGAGTGGATCTGAGCGATCTGTTTGACGGACTGTTCGGTGGTGGGGGCCAGCGCCGCAGTTCGGGACTGGGCGGCGGATTCGGCAGCCAGCAGCGACCGCCTCCGCAAAAGGGCCCGGACGCGCATTATCGCCTGACTGTGCCGTTCGTCAGCGCCGCGTCGCTTGAAGATCAACGGATCACTCTGGCAGACGGCAAGACAATTAGTGTGAAATTGCCAGCGGGTGTCGATGATGGCACGCAGATGCGCCTGAAAGGCAAAGGCAAGCCCGGTCCGGGCGGCAATGGAGACGGGCTGGTTATTGTCGAAATCGGCTCGCATCCATTCTATCACCGCGATGGCGACCACATCCGGATGGATTTACCGATCACGCTTGATGAGGCGCTGAACGGCGCAAAGATCAAATGCCCTACGGCAGACGGCCCTGTGATGCTGACGATCAAACCGCGCACCAATGGCGGCACGGTAATGCGCCTGAAAGGCAAGGGCTGGTCAACCAAGAGCGGCGGGCGCGGAGATCAGCTGGTCACACTGGAGATTCAAATGCCAGACGATGCAGACGAACTTTCCAAGCGGCTCGAAGGCTGGAAAGACGATAGCAATCCACGCACCAAACTAGGTCTTTAACAGGTGAGCCTGGGTCATCTACCCGATCCCAAAGAGCGCGAAATCCACTCGTTTCGCCGGAGACCCGACGACGCGAAGCACAGACCCTGAGAGGACCAGTGATGGAGCGGCTGGGACACAAGCTACGCGCACCTTCTGGAAATACCGCCTGATCTCTGCCGGATTTACGCTTGGTGCGGTCGTGTTGCTGGTCCTATCGTTGTTTGCGCAAGTGGACATCGGTACAGCAGAGCACATCATTGAAGTTCGCTTTCCCGAACTGGCCTGATCAATGGCCGAATTGCGTCTGTCACGCACGGTCAACACGCTAGGCCTGTTCGGTTCGCTCTATCTGCTGTTCTAAACTCTTATACCGATGGTCCATCGCAGCCGCCGCTATCCCAAATGGCCGAACGTTGCCTTTGTTACGGGGTGATGGCTAATTATAACGAGAGGTTTGCTGCACGTCCTGAGCAGCGTTTTCACTTATAACCTGACTTATGGCAGTCTTGCCGGGATTATGATTGCCTTGTTCTTTTTCTGGCTCATCGGGCTGGGAATGGTTATCGGCGCAGAGTTCAATGCTGCGCTTGTCGCGACGCCCGAAGAGGAAGAGGCGGCAGACGAAGCGCAGGAAGACTGACAGAAGGGACCAATCATGGACGGATTGATGCAGGGTAAACGCGGTCTCATCATGGGGCTTGCGAACAATAAATCGCTTGCATGGGGCATCGCCAAGAAGCTGCACGAACATGGCGCGGAACTGGCGTTCTCCTACCAAGGCGACGCGCTGAAGAAGCGCGTGGCGCCACTGGCTGATGAGCTTGGCAGCGATTTTCTGATCGATTGCGATGTGTCCGATATGGCGGCGCTGGATGCGGCGTTTGATACGCTGAAAAGCCGCTGGGATACGATCGACTTTGTCGTTCATGCCATCGGATATTCCGACAAGAACGAGCTGCGCGGGAAATATCTCGACACTTCGCTCGACAACTTCCTTTTGACCATGAATATCTCGGCCTATTCGCTGGTTGCAGTTGCCCAGCGTGCATCCGAAATGATGCCGCCGGTCGATGAAGAGGGCAATGGAGGCGGATCGATTGTAACGCTGACTTATTACGGGGCCGAAAAGGTCATGCCGCATTACAATGTGATGGGCGTCGCCAAAGCGGCGCTTGAAACAAGCGTCAAATATCTTGCCAATGATCTTGGCCCCAGAAACATTCGCGTAAATGCGATCAGCGCGGGGCCGATCAAGACTCTGGCCGCGAGCGGGATCGGTGATTTCCGCTATATACTCAAATGGAACGAACTTAATTCACCGCTCCGGCGGAATGTCACGATCGATGATGTGGGCGGCGCAGGGCTTTACTTCCTGTCTAACCTGTCCTCCGGTGTGACCGGCGAGACGCATCATGTCGATGCCGGCTACCATGTCGTCGGCATGAAGCAGGAAGATGCGCCTGATATTGCGTTAGACTAGATTTTTCTCTAGCTGAGCAGTGGAATGTTGGGCCTGATGTATTGAGTGCTCCAATCTCAGACTGTAGAAAGATACTGTAGGATTCCTGACCATGAGCAAGTGCAAAAACTTACTGCTGGGTGCCTGTTTATCCCTTACACTTGCTGCCTGCGCGAGCGGATCAGCCCTTCAGCCAGACCGCTCAATATTCAGTCTCGATAACAACTATCAGCGCCAGTTTTACGATCTGCCCATTGAAACCACATTCGAGCAAGCGGTTTCTGTCTTCAGAGACGCGGGCTATAAACTTGACGTAATTGACAGAGCAACAGGGCAAATTAGTGGTAGGCGAGGATCCAGCGGTGACAAAGGATCGACCACCGATAAAGACCTAAAATTTTATGCTTTAGTGGTGCCCAGAAGAGATGGTAGCGAGCTAGGGATTAAAATTGTTCAGGTTATTCGCAGAGGTGCTTTTGGCTCTTCAACAGCCGAACTGATCGTCAATGACAGGCAAATGTATGAATTTGCTTTTAGGCGGATCCAGAATGCGGCGGTTGCAAACGAAGCGCCAAGCCCGCAGTCCTCTATGTCTGGGGCGCAAGGCGATGAACTTCCTCCGGCAGGGCGCTATCCCGCAAATCGTTGAACGGCTGATTTAGAGGATCTCATTGAGCCAATTTTTGGCATTATAGTGTCTGTCATCTGCAAGCTGCCGAGAATTACCAGCTAAAAATTTTCATATGTGAAAGGATTGCCTCGGCTAGAATTCCAAGGTCGATCATGCACGTTATCGAGCATTTGAAGGACGGGGAGGTTACGGGGAGGGTACGGCAAGGTTACGGCAAGGGTATGCCTCACTGAGTTTAGCGCCCGCGCGTCAAATACTCTTGGCATGTCGCCCCTTCAGGAAGCCCAAAAGCTGTCATACTACGCGGCCAGGTTCAGGGCCGAGCGCGACAACGCGATACGCAGGCTGCGTCAGCGATCTCGCGCCCGTTCTGGCGCGGGCTGATGGATGCGGATGCCTGGCGCGTCGTCTGGCGTGCCGATAAACTCGATGCCCGCCAATTCAAAGTGCGTACGCAATCTTACCAGATGGCCCTTGCGCGATTTAGGTACGCCTGAAGTCGCCTCGTAACGCTTAAGGGTAGCGGATCCAATTCCCGTTGCCGCGGCAATCTCAATGAGTGTCCAACCAAGTGCGGCACGCGCTGCCTTAATTTGCTCAGAAGTGATATCCGACACTTGATTTATGATCCTTTTGGTATCATATTATCCATATGCAACTCGCAGACCGCGAAATAGATTGGCGCTCCGAATTCAAGCGCCTTGAGGGCGCCTATGCTCCTGCAACAATGCTCAGTTACCGTGCAGATGTCGAGGCTTTTGAGAATTGGTGTGTTGCGCGAGGGATCGATCGGCCCTTCCCCGCCAGCGTTGAAACCGTATGCCAGTTTCTCGAAAATGAGGGCGCATGCAAGGCCCCCTCAACTGTCCAGCGTCGCCTTTACGCCATTCGCAAGGTGCACAGGCTGTTGCGCCTGCCAGACCCGACTTATGACGAAGAGATCAATCTGACCTTCCGCCGCGTACGGCGCGCAAACGCAGTGAGGCCGCGCCAGGCCAAGGGCCTCACGCGTCCATATCTTGACCGATTTTTGGAGAGTGAGCCCAACAGCCCTTGGGGCCTGCGCAATCGCGCCATGCTATCGCTTGGCTACGAATTACTGACGCGGCGCTCGGAACTCATCGCGCTGCGCAACTCAGATATCACTCTGCGCGATGATGGCACATTGCGCGTGCTTATCCGCAGGGGCAAGGCTGACCCCTTTGGTGTCGGCCGGGTCGCGTTCACGTCAGTGCGGACGGCTGAGCTTGTCCGGCAGTGGCTTGACTACCGCGGGCAGGACATCGAGTGGCTGTTCTGCCCAATCTATCAGGGCAAGGTCATCGACCGCTGCCTCGAGACGACCACTGTGAAGCGGGTTATTAAGGAGGCAGCGCAACGCTGTGGTCTACGCGCAGACCAAGTTGCGTCCTTCAGCGGGCACTCAATGCGCGTCGGCGCTGCACAGGATTTGTTGAAGCGGGGGTTTGATACAGCGGCGATTATGCGCGCTGGCGGCTGGAAGTCTGTGAATGTGCTTGCGCGCTATCTCGAAAAGGCAGAGCAGAACGTTTGGGCGTGATGGTGCCGCTTAACGCTGCTCAAGCAATTGCTCCAGATAACGCCCGTAGGCGTTCTTGCCGAACACCCGCGCGCGCTCGGCCAATTGCTCGCTGGAAATCCAGCCCTGCGCATAGGCGATCTCATCGGGGCTGCCGGTCTGCAAGCCTTGACGCTCTTCAAGCGTACGGACGAAATTGCCGGCGTCGAGCAGGCTTGCATGCGTGCCGGTGTCAAGCCAGGCAAAACCGCGCCCCATCAGGCTGACCTGCAGGGTTCCATCCGTCAGATAGCTTTCGAGCAGCGTGGTGATCTCCAATTCGCCGCGCGGCGATGGCTTGACCTGCGCCGCGCGCTGCGGAGCCGAACCGTCAAGGAAATAGAGCCCAGTCACAGCAAAATTCGATGCTGGCTTTTCGGGCTTTTCGACGATCGAACGCACCGAACCGTCTTCGGCAAAATCGACGACACCGTAGCGTTCCGGATCGGCCACGCGATAGCCGAAAACGGTACCACCATCGTTTTGCGCCGCCGCTTCGACCAGAAGGTCGGGTAGGCCGTGGCCGAAAAACAGATTGTCGCCCAGCACCATCGCTGAAGGGGCGCCAGCCAGGAACTCCTCCGCCAACAGGTATGCTTGCGCCAGCCCATCCGGACTGGGCTGCTCGATGTAGGTAAGGCTGATGCCCCACTGGCTGCCATCACCCAACGTACGGATAAACTGCGCCTGATCCTCTGGTGTGGTGATCACTGCGATCTCGCGAATTCCCGCCAACATCAACACGCTGAGGGGATAATAAATCATCGGTTTATCATAGATCGGCAGGAGTTGCTTGGAGAGCCCGATCGTCACTGGGTAGAGACGCGTGCCAGAACCGCCGGCCAAGATGATGCCCTTGCGCTGCATTATTGCACTGTATCCTTCTGCTTTAGGTCTTGCAGGACCGCGGCCAGCCCATCCTGCCAATTTGGCCTTTTAATCCCAAACACGGCCTCGGTTGCGCTGCAATCGAGCCGCGAATTAGCCGGACGCCGTGCTGGCGTTGGATAATCCGATGTGCCGATGTCTTGCACTTCGCATGCCAGCCCCGCCTGCACAAAGATCGCGCGCGCGAAATCGGCCCACGATGTATCGGGTGCTCCGGCGAAATGATAAGTTCCGCGCTTGGCTGGATCATCGGCGAGTTGCTCCGCGATTGACAGACAGGCCCGCGTGATCGCTGCAGCCGGGGTTGGGCCGCCGATCTGGTCTGCCACAACGCGCAACTGATCGCGCTCTGGCCCAAGGCGCAGCATAGTCTTCACGAAATTCTGTCCATGGGCCGAGAACACCCATGACGTGCGCAGGATGGCATAGCACCCGCCTGCCTCTACCACACCCCGCTCGCCCACTAGCTTGCTGCGGCCATAAGAAGAGATAGGCGCAACTGGACTGTCAGGGCGCCATGGCGCGTCCCCGCTGCCGTCCAAGACGTAGTCGGTCGAGAGATGGACGAAGGGAATATCGCGCGCAGCGCAGGCTCTCGCCATTTCAGCAGGCGCCGCGCCATTGACGCGCGCCGCCAGTTCTTCTTCCTCTTCGGCGCGATCAACCGCCGTGTAAGCGGCGGCATTGATAACGGCTGTGGGCGCATAATCCTCGATTGCTGCGGTGCAAGCTCCTGGCACAGCAAGATCGGCCTCATCGCGGCCCAATGCGATCAAGGGCGCCATTGCCGGCGCAAGCACCTGCAATTCCTGCGCCACCTGCCCCGTTTTCCCGAAGACCAGAATTGTCACGCGTTGCTTACCGTCCTGTACCGAGCCGCTGGCCGACGCCCTGTCGGCTCAACAGTGGACGCCACCAATCCTCATTGTCGAGATACCATCGCACTGTCCGCTCCAGCCCCTCTTCGACCGTAACAGAGGGGCGCCATCCGAGCTCCTCGCGGATCCGGCTGGGATCGATAGCATAGCGCGCATCATGGCCGGGCCGATCGGCGACGAAGGTGATGAGCTCGCTATAGGATGATCCGTCACCGCGCGGCCGCAGCCGATCAAGGATGCCGCAGATCGTCTCCACCAACTGCAGGTTACTGCGCTCGTTTTCGCCGCCGATATTGTAAGTGCGCCCAACCTCGCCGCGCTCGATCACCAGCAGCAACGCTTCGGCATGATCCTCGACATAGAGCCAATCGCGCACATTTGAGCCATCTCCATAGATCGGCAGCGGCTTTCCGTGCAGCGCGTTGAGCGTGACCACAGGGATAAGCTTTTCCGGGAAGTGGTAGGGGCCGTAGTTGTTCGAGCAATTGGTGACCAGCACTGGTAGACCGTAGGTTTCGGCCCAGGCCCGAACGAGATGGTCAGAACTGGCCTTTGATGCAGAATAGGGGCTGCGCGGATCATAAGGTGTGTCTTCAGTGAATTGCACCTCCGGATCAGGCGGCAGCGATCCGTAGACTTCGTCTGTGCTGATATGGTGAAAACGGAAGCCGTCAGGCTTTCCGCCCTCAGCCCAATATTTACGCGCGGCCTCCAGCATGTTGAACGTGCCCAGAATATTGGTTTCCATAAAGGTGCCCGGGCCGTCGATCGAACGGTCAACATGGCTTTCCGCGGCAAGGTGCATCACCATATCCGGTTGGTGCTTGCCAAATATGCGGTCGATCTCGGGACGGTTGCGAATATCAGCGTGTTCAAATGCATAAGTCGGATTATCCGCAACCGCGGCGAGGTTTTCAAGGCAGGCGGCATAGGTCAGCGCATCGAGGTTGATCACGCTATGGCCACGCGAAATCGCGAGGCGGATTACCGCAGAACCGATAAAGCCGGCGCCGCCGGTCACGAGAATTTTCATGAAGGTCTCTCGTAGGTAAAAGGTGAGACCCAGTCAGCGAAAAGCGGAGCGCTCATATCCTTGTCGGACAGGATCGGTGAACCGCTGAGGCCCCAGTCAACACCAAGACTGTCCCAGCGGACCGAGCCATCGCATTCAGCATCGTAGAAATTGGTAACCTTGTATTGGACCTCGCTTTCAGGCGCCAACGTCAAGAATCCGTGAAGGAACCCCTTAGGCACCAACAATTGCCTGCCATTCTGTGCCGTTAGCTCCTCCGCAAGCCATTCACCATAAGTTGGCGAGCCTTTGCGCGCGTCGAACACGACATCAAGGATCGCGCCTTTAGTGCAGCGAATCAGCTTATCCTGAGCTCGCGGCGGCGCCTGATAGTGCATCCCGCGCACCGTGCCGGCGTAGACTGAGGCTGAGTGGTTGTCTTGTACGAATTCGAGGTCAATCCCAGCAGCCTGAAAGAGCGCGGCATTCCAGGTTTCAGAGAACCAACCACGTGGGTCTCCAAAACGTTGCGGTGTGATGACCAGAACATCGGGAATGGCCGTGGGAGCAATGTCCATGCAGTCAGCCCTCCAGCAACGCGAAATAGGCTTTGCCAATAACGTCCCAAGTGTAGCGACGCTGCGCGATCTCAACCATCTCACGAGCACCGCTTGCAGAGCTCTCGAGTGCAAGCAAGCTGACTAAAGTGCGCAGTTCGTCCGCGGTTTTAAAATATAGCGCCTTATTTTCAGTCGTATGACGGTTGAAGCTACAGTCGTAAGCGGCAATCGGGATTCCAAAATGCATCATCTCGACCAGCGCCGGGTTGGTCCCCCCCGCTGAATGACCATGGAGGTAAAGCTGAGCTCTGTCGCGAACGGCGCGCAGACCCCGCGGATCATAAATCGGGCCGTGGATGGTAATGGTCGGGTGGTTGGCATATTTCGCCTTAAGAGACTGGCCATATGCGCTCTTGTCCCAATTGCCAATGAAGACAAGCGGCATACTAATTCTATCAAAGGCTTCTAGGATCATACCTATATTGTTCTCCGGCTCAATGCGACATAACCCAAGTGCATAGCCCTCTGGCAGATGTGCCGCTGCTTCGGGATCCGGCACCGCCTCGATTGCATGATCACCTCCGTATGGGATGACCTTGGCGTCACAGCCGAAACTTTCGCTGAGGTAATCGGCGATGGCTCGATTGTCAGCGATTACCACGTGTGAGAACTTTACTGCGAACCATTCGGCAATGCGGAGATAAAGTTTGGCTAGGAAAGACCATTTCTGTCTTTTCCACTCTACGCCATCTAAGTTAACGATAATTTGAGTCTTGCAAAATAATCTAACGAGCGGAAGGACCGGAGCTCCGGAAACCCCCAGAATTAGCAATCGTCTATGCTGGCACATAATGGCATCGACAATGCTCAAGGTGTCGTAAATAATAGATGCTAGACCGTTAGCATGAAAATTGATGTATTTTAACCTTACTCCTTTGTAACACTTACGCTTAACGTGATAAGCTTTGGAGGAGCAATAGACAGTTATTGGCAAACCCTCGGCAGTTTTTGATTGGACCAAATTTTCTACAAGAGTTTCAAATCCACCGTATCTCGCTGGGATTCCAACAGAGCCAATTATTGCAATTTTTGACATAATTCGCCTATCTATGACCGCGGTGTAAGAACTTAGACCTGCTGAAGAGGGTCCAAGTTGCGTTAACTATTAATAACGCCAAGACAACAGGGCCAAGGGTGAAGATCATCGATAAGAAAAACCCAGAAATAGTACATTTTGCCAAAATGAAGCTCACTAGAAAAGCCCATGCCCGACCGTCTACTTTCGTGATCTCTGGAAGGTAAGAGAGAGCCGCCGCAACAATAATGAGACAAATAGGATAGATGATGAAGCCCGGCGCACGAAAGTTAGCAAATCCTTCTGCTGCAATCGGGACGCTAATGCTCTCTACAGCCCCCAAGCCAGGCATTTGACTGTGGATCCAAGCCCCGGAAAAAGGGCCGTCGCCAACGAAGGCTGATACATCGCGAGCAATTAAGCTGCCTATGCCGCTTTGATATGCTGCGACAAATTCCAAAACATAAGACGAATTATATAGCGGTATCGCGAGCTTCCACATCCAAGTATCGATTAAATTGAGAGTAGTAGAATCCAGCCGCCAAGAATCGTAAAACGCCACTAAAACGAATATCCCGGATGTCAGAAATAAGTATCGCCAAGCAAAAATATTGCGCATTTCGCGAGGGGCAAACAAAATGATTAATCCAATAAGAAAGGGTGTCTTGAAACCAGAGAAGGCCAACAAGGTTAAAAGGGTGAGGGAAACCGCCTTTTTAATGATAGTATAGCTTTCTTCAACGTACCCAATGGTGACATATGCAAACGCTGTGCCCAATATAAGATATTCACCATTACCTGCCTTTAGCGCCACCCTTTCAAACTCGGCCCCCGCATTAAGCATCGCAACGCCAGAAATAGCATAAAACAAGAACAGTGAAGTTAAAGACAAAAATGCAGATATAGCGAATTTTGCATTTATTTCGTAAGCATTGATTGTGGAATTTGTTTGGATGACCGTAGCCCTTACGCGCTGCTGGCTTTTGTTTAACGCAGAAAGCACGTAAGCAGACCAGAGAACTGCCAACAGCACCGAGTTTCCCACTAAAATAGTCGTAAAATCGAAACGATAATTTATGCCATGTAAATCAAAAGTAGCGGGTAAAAAAATAAATACGACTGCGAACGCAGACACGAACAAAGCCAAATACTTAAGGCATTGATGAAAATGGTCTCTGGTGAGCATCGACTTAATATATAACCTGTACAGTATGATTAAACATGAACTCGAATATCAACGCTGCAATAAACAATCTTTAACCAAATCCACGAACTTATCGGCTCTAAAAGTTTCTACAGTTGTCAGCTCGCTTATTTCAAAAGCCTGATCTTTCATAAGAAGTTGGTTTATTAAGCCTGCAGCCTCTCTGCAAGCGGTGGTCTCTTTTACGTTTGGATTATATGGCAAATCATAAAGTTCACCGTAGGTTTCAAGGTACTCTCGGGCATCGGGCCGATACAATATCACGGGAATTTTAAGCGCTATCGCTTCGAAGATTACGCTCGAATAATCAGTTACTAAAATACTTGCCTTATTCAGGAGGCTACTAACTGTTTCGTTTGAAATTATTTTTGATAAGCCGCTTGGCAGGCCTTCTGAAGGGCTCGAGGGGTGTTTCTTAAGAATTTGAGTACAATCCGCCGCCTTCCCCGATGTGATTTCGAGTGATAGTTCGGCATAATTTTTTAGAAGAAGAAAATCGTTGACGGGTTTATTCCGAAACGTCGGCAAGTATACGACATACTTTTTTTTGTTGGCTTTTACCCGCGGCGCAGCGACCATAGGATTACCTAGAATAGAGTAATTTTTACACATGCCCCTCGTGGCCGACACCATCAAAGCTTTGTGGTGCTCAGAATAACAGATCAAATGATCCCATTGTTCATAAGGATAATAACCAGTCCTACGCTTAACCCTGGCAAGCATAGCCCTCTCGATTTGGGAGTCGAAACCTATCGGTTTAATGGGGATGCCATGCCAAAGGTTTATCAAAGTAGTGTGCGGGGGCTTCATAACGAAAATATCGCGAATATTGTGCGTAACCACATAAACTGATGCTTCTAAACGCATTCTCAACGAAGCAAAACGCCCGTAAATCTGCTCTTGAGCTCCTAAGCGCCGGAGCCTCCTCAGCTTCTTGTCGTAAAAAAAGACATCGGCATCACAGCTCTCAATAAATTTGGGAAGCACGCCTTTAATGTGGCTACTTTCTTCTCCGAATTCTGATCCAAATATAACCCATGGTTTTTTTCTGGATACATTTTTGAGGAGAATAGATAAGATTAAGTGCAGTGTGGTGTAGGCTAGGCGAAACCCATATTCCAAAATGGGAGCAAAGAGACGGGAATTTTGAATCATTTTGTTTTCACGCAAGCCTTAGAGTGCTCTATATCCTGCGGTATAAGCTAGATTTTCATCAATGTGTCGCGCATCACTTATTCAGTCCGCCATCGAGTTCAAAGATAAGTTTTTGTAGCCTTACTGCACTCCTACTCCAATCATAACGCTCGAGAAGTTTTTGTTTGGCATTTTCTAAACTGCGACTAAAATATTTAGGTTCGCGCAAAAATTGTTCAATTTTTCGGTTCAAATCATCCGGGTTGTCAAAAGCAAATTCGGGGGCGATATCACGAAAATCAGTCATGGCAGTATTATTTGCAAAGAAACAGGGTGTTCCATTTGCAAACGACTCAATGACGGGCAGGCCAAACCCCTCGGCTAAACTGGGGTAAATTGTCAAAACTGCGTCTTCGTATAGGCTGGTTAATTCAGCAGTAGACACGTGCTCAAACCGAAAAATAGCTTTCCTATCCCTAGAAGGCATAGCAGGCAGTCGAGTATCAAACTCTGTGCGCTCGTGTGTGGCGGCGCCGACAAAGATCATGTCAAATTTAGAAGTATCGATAATGCCCTGTGCTATTAGCTCTAACAGTAAATGTTGTCGCTTTCTATTCTCGAAACGGCTTACGCATAATATATAGGGCTTTTTAGACCCGCCGGATAGCCTACCTAATCTGTCAGATCCAAGCGCGTTTTGATCAATGCCATTTTCTATGATCTCCAGATGTTTCACCGCTCCGAAACGGGCCCGAATTCTTTCAGCTGTATAGTTGGAAACTGTCAAACAAATATCTGACCGTTTCGCTGCCACCCAGTAGAAAAAAGTGCGCGTGACTTGAAAGGATAACGGAAATTGATTCCTAAAATCTAATGGAAGAATATCATGAATCGTAGTAATCCAACTGCAATTCTTCCATAAAGGGGTAATGTATTGGAAATGAGCAACGGAAATACTGTGCCGTTTGATCAGTAAGGGTATCTCATAGGTGTAGCGCCAAAATTTATTTTGGGTAGAGTAGTAAATTGGATGAATGTTATCGCCGTTCAATTCATACTCGGATAAATCACTTCCCGGTTCCAATCCTACGAAGATATTAAATTGCCGTGCCTCAAAATTCTTGTACAGATTAGCAATATATGTGGTGACGCCTTGACTGCTCCCATCTAAGGCGTGCCCTTCGACAAAAATGTGTACCGTATTATCACTCATCGATCTTTTGTTTTTCTTCTGCCGATCTAGAAGCGGTCCTACTACCGAAGAACCTGCGCTTTAGGCTAATGGCCATTGGTAAAAATTGCGCTATCAATCTTCTTATGGAAGATTTTTCGGGGTACCAGGTCGTAAACGACCTTCCTCCGGACGAAAGCTCGGATGAATACGCATAAGCAGCCACAGATGTCCGGAATCGCCCCTCAGGGATGTTTATTTTAGTGTATCCATGCAGTGTTACCTCAGATGATTCCATGATGACCAAGCGATTAAATATCGGTGGAATAGAAAAAGTTTCCCCTTCCTCAATGTGGCGTAAGCGGAGGTCGCCACCCCATCCCTTTTCCCAGTTCTTATTCAGGTAAAGCAAAATATTGAGCCTTCTATGGAGATTAGGCTTATTTGGGTGCTCCAAGAAGTCTGTGTGCATATCGAGATAGGAGCCCCGCCCGCCCCTATGAACACCGCCCCCTAAAAAGGTAGGGTCGATAATAAGATCCTGTCCAGTAATTTTTGACAGCGCATCGGAAAATGCAGTTCCTATTAAGAGAGAGTGTAAAGCTGAGCAACCCGGCCCAAAAAGAGCAAAATCGGGATTCTCAAACTTTGCCTTAGCGAAAACAAAATCGTTAGATTGAAGGTTGGTCGGGGCCTGAAGAATCTCATTATGGACCTCATCCGCCCAATTTGAGTCCAACCAATCATCCACAATTATGAATGGATATGGCTCCGCATTCGCCCAAAGACTTTGCGCTCCTACTTGTAGTAATTTCGAAACCGCTCTCGAAGCCTGGTAATCATCGGTCATTGTCATCTCCATCCCCTAAGTAGTCAATCAGCACGACATTTGGAGTTTCAAAAATTTGCGCACCACTTTGCAGCACAGCGCTGGGTGCATTTTTCGTTCAATAATTTACAAGAAGGGTTAGTGCGCCAATCCGAAGCCCAAGTTCTATGTAGGTGTATTGTCGATCTCCAGCGAAGAGAACCTCTTCTCCTTCACAAATCAGACTCTTCAGGTAGTTTGGGTTTACCAAAAGACAAATACGATCCAGCGCCTACGTGGGAGGCGCAGCGCTAGATCAGTCAGTGCCGGATGTTGAACAAACGTTATTGGGCTACACTGCATCAAAATATTCCAGGCCAAAAGCCAAGCCTTACTCTCACGGCTATGAAATCAACTCCTCGATTTACGATGATCCCAGATGCAGCACCCGTTGCGGCACCAACTGCTCCAAAACGACTGATTAGCATGAGCGTCACAATGAAGATTATGAGCAAGCCGGCCGCTTGGCTGAGAAGCGCCAAATTCTCGTTTTCACTCATGGTGAGGAGAAGATTGGATGCACCCAACGCAGCTGCCACTGTCTGAGCAGCAACAAGGATCAACATGGGTGCCAGAGCGGCGTCGGAATAGGTGGCACCAAAAGTTAAGGCAATGATCTCAGTGCCAAACCCGGCAAGCAATACAGTGATAGAGAGCGAAAGGGAGAACGCGAGTCTTGATGAAAACCGGTTGATTCTCTGTAGTTCTGCACGGTCTTCCGCTTTTATTGCTGCAACCAAATAGGGGGCAAGTACAGCACCAGCGAAATAGAGCGGAAATACTACAAGATGGGCGCCCCTTTCTGCAACCCTCATGAAGGCAACCTGTTCGTTCAAGCCGGCGGAACCCAGCAATAATATGGCGATCTGCGCATTAAGAGCAACAACAGCACCGATCATGGCAAAGGCCGGTAGCGACCGGAACCATCGTGGCATTTCTGTGTACGATACAGATGCTGTCGCCACGGCAGCGGGCCGAGCGCGCAGCAGCAGCGTTAATGCAATCAAAAAGACGATGACGGCTGTTGAAACATACCAAACAAGCACACTCTCAACTGAGGACAGGCCGAAATATGCCAGCGCTAGGTAACCAGCTATGAGCAAAACTGGCTGGATGATTTGAGAAGGTGCCTCAGCGAGAATGGGGCGCTGTAAGCCTTTGAGGATCCCTGTCCGAACCGCGGTGAAACCAAGAAATGGCATGATAGCAGCACACGCCATGAGCGCGAGCTTGTTGGGCTCGCGCGCCAGCAGAAGCCATACCAAAATTCCCAAAGCAACAACGGCTGAAAATGTCACAACCCAAACGTGGGCCCACACAAATAACCCGCGATATGATCCCCAATTTTTACGCAAAGAGTAGCCCGCAACCTCGCGTGTCAACAAAGTTGGAAGTCCTGCAGTAACTGGGATGGCTAAAACTGTGGCAAGCGAAATGATGAAGCCAAACATACCGAATTCTTCCACACTCAATGTGCGGGCTAGAACAATCGAGACCATAATGGTCAACGGAATTCCGACAAAATAGAGAGCAGAAACGCCCGCGAATAGTCGTGTGAATGCGCGCTGTTCTAGTTTTGGTTTATTCACTGTAGGACGCAAAAATCCCGACCAATAAGGAGGTCGGACCCGCTCTATCTATCAAGCAGGATGTTTTCAAAGGAATCACTTACGAAGTTGTTCCAAAGTCTGATTTATTAAACTTGATGAGGTTGTTACCGTATAGGGAAAATACTGAATTTTGACACCTCGAGCGGAGAAATCGCGGTCGAGATCTTCCCACCGGTCGCTCTTGTACCAGTCATCTCCGACGAACATGATGTCGAACTTGTAACGCCTAAGCGCGTCCAGCTTGTCCATCGATTCCTGTGGCACAGCTAGATCTACATATCTGCAGGCCCGGACGATCTCAATGCGTTCCTCGAAGGGGATGACAGCTTTTTTATTCTTATAGGAGACTAGCTCATCAACCGTAACGCCCACAATGAGCCTGTCGCACATGCCCTTCGCATTGCGGATCATGTTTACATGGCCGATATGAAATAGGTCGAAAACGCCAGTAGTGTAACCAATCATCATAATATCTCTAGGTTTTTTTCGAACCACAAATCGTAACTACTTAGGTTCTTAGGGTTTCGGAATATCTGTGTCAGGTCAACAGGAAAACCAACCTTCTTGGCGAAAGCGAACTCTTTACCCATTGCCTGTTCAGCCAAAAGGCGAAGCGGCAATTTACCTAGCGAATCCCTCATCAGATCGGCTGCAGTAAGCTTTATCGCTACGTCGAACAGATGGCTGTTTGCGATAGGTTCACGCCCCTCAATTCCAGCGGCCATGAGTGAGAAGTCGAGCCTGCGAAAAAGAACAGGCAGGTGGTATTTTATAAAGAACCATCGGACTTTCTGGAAAACATTGTCGCTTTCAAATTCATTAAATGCATTTTCGAGGCGGGAGTAAAGGGCCGAGGTGCGATCGACCGCAGAATAACAATAGAGTGACGTGAATGTGTCAATATCGAATTTCGAAGCCTGTGCTGCCCAGCTGAAAATTCTATCATACCCTGCGAAAAATTCGTCGGCCCCCTCGCCCGAAAGCAGCACTTTAACACCATCTGCAGCGGCCTCCCTTCCAACGAGGTAGAGAAGCACCTCGTTTGGAACTGACATCGGCTCATTCTTCAGTTTGAGCAAATGATAGAATGCCTCTCTAAATTCGTCCGGACATGTGATCTTAGTCGTAAGGTTCTTAATGCCGCACCCTTGGAGGAACTGTAGGTCCTCGTCTCCCGGGAACCCAACGGTATAGAATCGATCAAACTTATGTTGATGTTTGATTAGGTTGCTATCGATTCCTTTACTCAGAAGAAGGCCAACAGGAGCATCTGACACACAACGGCTTGCCACTCCCCTCTGTAAGGCAAGGGCTAATTCCGATTGGTCGACAGACTGTGATGAATTAGCTAGGGAGGTTTCTAAATCGAAATAGCGGCCAGCCACCAGGCAAGTACCTGGCTTTACCTCTAATATACCACTGTAGAATGATTTAGAGAACAAAGGATATCGAAAGGCGCGATACTCTGAAATCGCATCTTGGTTGACGCTGAGATCGTACAATTCAATAAGAGCGCTAGGCTCTGAGCTGAAAGAATAGTGTCCTCTCGGTGTTTCATAGTAAAATAAAGGCTTTACTCCGAACCTGTCCCGGCACGCATGGCGTAAAATTCCATTTCCATCTATAAATATAAAAGCGAAGAAGCCATCAAGTTCAGATATTTTTAGCTTATCTCCGACGATTAAGTCATTAAGGAGCGCAACGTCACTTGTGTATTTTTTTCCAAAATAACGAAATCCTAAATGCTCAAAATTTACTATTTCTCCATTATAAATAAGTTGGCTTCCATCGTCATTTACGAAGGGCTGATTTGCGCCTGAGTGTAATTCAATGATGGCTAACCGAGAATGGTAGGTTGACCATTCACTTCTTACGACAAGACCGCTGGTGCCGTCGGGCCCGCGAAACCTAAGCCGATTCTCAAGGATGGACTTAGCGTTTTTCGGCAAAAATGGATCGTTACTGACAAATATTCCACACATATGGATTGGACTCAATTATGTTAATGTTCTTATCTCTAATGAAAATGCCTAAAATAAAGCTTTCTGAAAAACCTCTGATTGCACGCGCCTGCTCAAACTGCCTTTAACACAAGAACTCAGCGGCACCCCTCTTTTAGATACCAAAACCCCGATAACTTAAACTCTGGGGACTTTGACGCGCGCCATCATTTGCGCGCCTGCGCAAAAAGCAAACGAGCGCCGGGCGCAACTTCCAAAGGTACGCGCGGCGCACAGACCAGGCATTCGCCAGCCTTAGCGCTCACGCCCTCGGCACTAACGCTGCCCACCAGAGGAATAATATGTGCAAGCTCGCTTGATAGACCCTCAGCAGGCCAAGAGGAGCCCAGCCACAGGTCAAACTTTGGCCCCGCCACAAGCTGCTGGTCGACTGCGAAATTTACCTTGCCTCCAAGATCATCTGGATATGGCCCGGCCGCCGCCGCCTCAAGCCCTTCGTCAAGGTGCAGTTCGCGAGGACGGCCATAATCAAACAGGCGGTAGGTAATATCAGCGTTCTGCTGGATCTCCACCAGTGTCACGCCTGCGCCGATCGCGTGCACCGTGCCGGCCGGAATGTAATAGAAATCGCCGCGAGATACGGGCTTCCAGTCCATCAGCTGCTCAAGCGAGCCATCGAGGGCGGCGGCGCGCAATTGGTCAGAGGTTAATGGCTCGCGTGTGCCAATCCCAAGGGCGGCGCCGGGCTCTGCATGGAGCACCAGCCAGCACTCCTCCTTGCCCGAAGGCAGCCCCTTTTCTGCGCCGAGCTCATCGCTGGGGTGCACCTGGATCGAGAGCTTTTCGCTAGTAAAAAGATATTTGACGAGCAAGTCCAATGGCGCGCGCTCGTGCTCAAACCAAATCTCGCCAATGCTTGACCCGCCGCTCAATTCAAAAGGCGCAGGCAGGTCGCGGCGCCCCCACGGCTTAATAACCTGCTTGGCGCTTAAAAGCTGCGCGGATTGTCTCACCAAAGCGCCCTCGCCAATAGCGCCAGAAACACGAGACTGATCATGACCAAATGCCAACTGCTCTCAGTTATCTGAGCCGGGATGAAGGCGCGCATCACGAGGCAAAATCCTTCACGCGCTGCGAGGAGCCGCGAGGCATAATCAAAACTTCCGCATCTGATACAACTACAATCGTATCGCGCATGCCAATGGTGCTCACGCGCGGACCGGTTGTCTTAATGAGATTGCCAAAGCCATCCTTCACGCGCACTTCGCCAATAATAACATTGCCGGCCTCGTCCTTCTCGCCAATCTCAGCCAAGGCATCCCAGCTGCCAAGATCAGACCAACCGCAAGACATCGGCACGACAGCAACCTGTTCTGATAATTCCATGACGGCGTAGTCGACGGAGATGGAGGGTGAGGTTTCGAATTTTTCAGCCTGAGGCGAGGTAATGTTGCGCCAAGACGAGGCGCGCTCAATGGCGGCCTTTGCGGCGGCAAAAACTTGCGGCTGATGCCGCTCAAGCTCCTCCAAAAAGACGCCAGACTTAAAAAGGAAGATGCCGGCATTCCAGCAATGCCCGCCCTCGTTAAGCATAGCGCGGGCGCGCGCCTCGTCGGGCTTTTCAATAAAGGCCTCTACATCAAATGCGCCAGGTGCGCTGCCTAATGCTTCGCCTGCGCGAATGTAGCCAAAGCCTGTGTCAGGGCCTGTTGGCTCAATGCCGAAGGTGACCAAGTGCCCGCTCATCGCCGCTGGCAGCGCGCGCTTTAAGGCTGCAAGAAAGGCGTCATTGTCTCGGATGACATGGTCGCTTGGCATTACGAGAAGAAGCGCATCTTCTCCTGCATAAAAAGCGCCTAAGGCAATGGCAGGCGCGGTATTGCGCGCGCAGGGCTCTAAAATAATCGAGGCAGTTTTTTCGCCAGCCTTAGAGAAGGCTGTCCTCAAGTGGCCCTCGTGCGAGGCAGAGCCAAGCACAATCGGCGAAGTGAACATGTTCTCATCGTTAACGCGCTGGATCGTCTGAGCGATCATTGTGCCTTCGCCGTAAAGATTGAGGAATTGCTTGGGTCGCTCTGGCGTTGAGAGGGGCCACAGGCGCGTGCCCGAACCGCCAGAGAGTATGAGAGGCGTTATAAGTTCAGTCACTTGGATAGGCCCTTAGCCTTGCGCCCTGCACTGCTATCCGCGAGCTCGTCTTCGAGGGCTGCTATTTCTTGGGACAAGACTTCGTATTCTTCAAGTTTGCGCGCTAAGAAGCGGCGCGTAAGCTCGGCCTTTTGAGCCATGCCTTGAGGCGTTAAAATATAGGCGTAGCGCCGCTTGTCTTTGCTGGCGCTAAAATTACCGAATTTTATGAGACCCATCTCCAATAGGGCATTAAGGAGGTAGTGCACACTGCCTGTACTAATCCCCACAGCTTGCGACAGCTCGCGCTGCGTGACCTCAGGATTTTCTGCAAGCAAGCGCAGGACACGCGTTTTGGCGTCCTCGTGCATCAGTTGCCGCGAGTTTGTCACGGCATCATACCCTTCAATTTATCGGTTTGGCGCGCAATTAAGGCAGGCTGCCGCACGGCATAAGAAGCGCATTGCCCCTGACGCAGGTTTTGGTAGGACTTTTGCAATCGCATTTGCATTGCTCAATTTTGAGCAATAAGCTCGGCCTGAGCAATTGCAACAATTTTTTCAAAAATGAAATGATAGTGCTTGCAGGCGAGAGTTCTTTGAGGTTTAGGCCGGCTCTTAATGGCGAGAAATTAAAGGACACGGTTAGGCAATGGAAGGCCCAAGGCACCCAAATTGGTTTGCTGCAAAGGCAAAGCCCAATGCGGCGCGCATTGCGGCGCGCAATCTTCAGGCGCAGGGCTTTCATATCTTCATGCCGATGGAGCGATATACGCAGAGAAGAGGCGGGCGCTTCGTCGAGGCACTCAGACCCTATTTTGCGGGATACTTCTTTGTTGGCGCAGATGCATCCTCAAGCCCTTGGCGCGCGATTAGGTCGACGCATGGCGTGGCGCAGTTGGTGAGCTTTGGGGGTACGCCTCAGCAGGTCGATGCGCGTTTAATTCAAGAGATACAGTCAAGTTGTGTGGAGGGCGTCGTCACATCGCCGAGCGTCTCATATAAGGTAGGCGAGGCTGTAAGAGTAGCACAAGGCGCCTTTGCGGGCTTTATCGGAAGATTTGAGGGACTGGCCCCCAATGAAAGGGCATGGCTTCTGCTTGACATCATGGGGCAAGCAACGCGCGTCAAAATGCCGCTTGATGGCGTGAGGCGGGCGAGCAGCCTATGAGCAGACTTGCTCCACTGCGCCCAGGGGCATTGCTGTGGCGCCTTGCCCTTGTTGGCGCGGTAAGCGTCTGCGTGACGCTGGCGCTTATGCCCAAGCCCCCTCTCCTGCCGGGAAATCCAAGTGACGTCTTACTCCATGCTGCGGCGTTTATTAGTCTTGCCTTAGCCTCGCGCCTGGCATTTCCCTACGCGCGCGCCGCAACAATTATCCTCGCCCTCGTAGCACTTGGCGCAGGCATCGAGTGCGCGCAGGCCTGGCCCTTGCTTGGGCGCGATGCGAGCCTACAGGACTTGGCTGTCGATGTTATTGCGGCCACGATAGGCGTCATTTTAATTGACGCGATATTGTCGCTCAAGTCTGGAAGGGCCAAGGGCTCATGAGGAGAACCCCGCTCAATTTAGCAACAGCCCAAACTGGGCCTGCCTTATCCAATATAGAACAGGTGGCATTTTACGTCTCTGCAGGAGTTGCGATACCTGCAGTGTCGTGGTCTGCTACTCGCGGCATACCACTTGATACTTCGGCAAACCTGCTGTGGCTTTCCCAGATCCTACTTGCCAATCTGGCGGCCTGGTTCGTGATCGCAAAATTGCGCAGCTATTCTCGCGCACGAGTTCTATCCTATGTCTTGCCCGTCAACTCAATCGCCTTTGGCGCAGTGATAAGCGCGAATGCCTTCTTGAGGACAAGTATTCCTTGGAGCCTGCTCCTTATTTGCGCGGCAAGCTCACTGGCCATCAGCTATCTCGTGACAGCAAGAATACGCCACGCCAATCCAAAAATGAGGCACTTTGTCGTGCCAGGAGGCAATGTTGGCCGCCTCCTAAAGCAAGCCGGCTTTTTGAGTTTGGGGTCGCCCAGGGAACTCGACGATCTGATCGAGCGCAAACTCATCAGCGGGTCCATCGTCGCAGACCTGCACCACGAGCAAGGCGATGAGTGGGCGCGCCTCCTCGCCAAGGCAGCCCTTAGAGGCGTCCCCGTCTACCACTACCGCCTGATTGAAGAGGCAATTACAGGAGAGGTGCGGATCAGTCATTTGCGTGAAAATGAATTAGGCTCGCTCATACCCAACATACCCTACCGGATGGCAAAGAGGGTCATCGATGTCGCGTCTGTGATTGCGCTCGCGCCATTCTTATTGCCAGCCCTTAGCCTGATCGCCTTGCTGGTTAAATTGGACGGGCGGGGGCCAATTTTATTTTATCAGAAGCGGCTTGGTCATCGCGGCGAATATTTTAAGATGGTTAAGTTCAGAACCATGCACGAGAGGTCTGTAGAAGACAGTGATGACGCTCGCCGATTAGATGCAGTGACGCGCGATGGTGATGACAGGATCACGCGCGTGGGGCGTTTTTTAAGAAAGACCCGCCTCGATGAATTGCCGCAGGCGTGGAATATCCTCAAGGGCGAGATGAGCTGGATTGGCCCGCGCCCTGAGGCCTCTGAGCTTGCGAATTGGTACGAAGATCAAATACCCTTTTATGCCTATCGGCATATCGTGCGCCCAGGAATTACGGGCTGGGCACAGGTCAATCAGGGGCATGTAGCTGATGTCGATGAAGTGCGCGCCAAGCTCCGGTTTGACTTCTATTATATCAAAAACCTGTCCCTTTGGCTGGACCTGCTCATCGCGCTTAAGACAATCAGAGTGGTTTTAGGCGGGATCGGGGCGAAGTGAGGCGCCATTAAATCTGGCCCTGCGCAGCCTTTAATTTTACGAAAGCCAAATTTTTGCCAAGGCGCAGTCACTGCAATCGCCTGGCTCTCAAGGCGCTCGCGACTTAGGCCTCGTCGATCAGTTTCCAGCGGCGTTTAGCGACACGGATCATGGGCCTGCCGCAGGAGCGGCAAGCAGACGTGTAGGTGTCTTTATGCTTCCTAATTTTTGAGCCGCTGCGCTTGTGTATACCCCTCGGGCAGAGCGCTATCAGGCCCCAAATTTTGACAAGAAAGTTTATCATCGCGTCAGTTAGCTATGTCTTCAAATAGGGCGTTGGTGATCATTTTTGCTTGGCTGCAGTTAGAAGTGGAAGAGGCACAGGTCCAGACCCCATGCGCACATTTTTTGCACGAGTGCCTGCTAGCGGCTCGCGCAAAAACAACCTCGCCCTCAAGCCGCAGCTAATATGAGGGGGAGCTTGGGTGGTCCTTGACTGATTGCGCTTACGCACTTAGCTAGCGCATTCTTTTTTCGAGATTTTTGGAGTTTACCTAATGATATCACGCCTTTTTGCGACAGCGGCAGTCCTCTCTTTAGCGGTGGGCCCGGTTCTAGCGCAGGTGGCTAATGAGCCAGCTGCACCCGAGGCAGCTGTGCAAGAGGAGGGCGAAAGCGGATTTCGTGACCTGCTGCTTCCCATTGCAGGCGCTGTGGGTCTAGCAGCCACCATCTTTATCGCCCTTGATGGCGACGATGACGATGATGACGACGATTATGATGACGATGACGACCCCGTAAGCTCTTAAGGCTCTTGGTCTTGATCGCAAAACAAGGGGGCTGGCCGGCTTAAAGGCTGCCCCCCTTTTTTAGCCTGCCCCCTTTTTAGCCTGATTGAGCGGTTTATTAATTAAATCGTCATAACCTAAGTCTATGACAACTGACGATGTAAAACTTTTTGCGGCCAGCAAGCCATTAACGGGGGTGCCGCCCCCGAATGTGCTTGCATTGCAGCAAAAGGGCTGTACTGTTTCATTTGTGAAACGAGTCGCTTTTTGAGGGATTTGAAAATGGTAAAGAAATTTTTTGCAGCAGCGGCGGTTCTTTCGCTCGCTATTACGCCAGCGATGGCAGAAATCTCTACTGCTCGGACGATAGCACCTGCAGAAGATGAAAACGAACTGGCTGGCATCTCCACGGTCCTTATTCTCGTGGGAGCAGCCGCTGTTGCAGGCATCATCATTGCCGTAACAGATGATGATGAGCCAGTAAGTCCGTAAGCCTTACAGACTTTGCAGAAAGAGGGGCGGGCCTTGCGAGGCGTCGCCCCTTTTCTTTGAACCCGCGCCTCGAAGCCAGTCTTCGAACCGACGCCTTAAAGGTGAGGAGCTCTGATAGAAATTCGCGTCAGAGCAGGTTGACCTTCGCCGGCGCGGCTGCCAAAAAATCTCGAGCATGCAGAGGGGATACATGCCCTTAGAAATGCGTTTTTCAGATGATTTATGGGCTGATATATTGGGCGACTAAATTTTAAGTGTCGAACTCAGGATCTCGTAGTGTCAGGCGCACCTATTCGCTTCTCAATCTGAGAGATTGGAGCATCCCCCTTGGCGTGCTCACGGTACTCTTAGTGCTCATTTTCGCTACGGGCGGAACGTCTCGCTATGACACGCCGCACATTATGCTTTTGCGCCCCGCCGCAATTCTGGCGGCGGGCTTTGCGCTAATAAACTTTACCTCAGAGCATTGGCGCGCCTATCGCCCCCTTCTGCTTTTAGCGCTCGCCTCGCTGGCACTTACAGCGCTTCACCTTATGCCCCTGCCTCCTGGGGTTTGGCAGTCGCTTCCTGGCCGCGAGATTATCGCCGAGATAGATCAGGTTGCGGGGCTTGAAGGCCAGTGGCGTCCCTTAAGCATGTTTCCTGAGGGGACATGGAATGCGCTTTACGCGATGAGCGTCCCATTAGCTGCACTGCTTCTTGCCGCGCAGCTTAATGAGAAGGATCGGGTGCGACTTCTCGCGCTCGTTATTTTGCTTTGCCTTGTCAGCGGTATGGTTGGGGTATTGCAGGCGGCAGGCACAGATGTGCGCTTTTATAGAGTGTCATCAGTCTCGGCGGGGCTATTTGCCAATCGCAATCATCAGGCAGCGATGCTAGGGGCAATGTTCCCTATGATCGCAGCTCTCGCGCTGTGCGCCAGCGCTTATACCAAGCATACAAGGCCTGTCCGCCTAGTCGCGGCCACAGGAATGATAGCGCTCGTTCCGCTCATTATGGTGACAGGCTCAAGGATGGGCCTTGTCGTTGGCCTTATAGGGTTCTCTTGCCTTATCTTTATGCGTTTCTCGAGGGATGCAGGCGGCAAGGGTTTTGCGCTTAGCGGCGCAATGCAGGCGGGCGCAGGCGCGCTTATTGCAGCTGGCATGGCGGCAGGATCGGTCTTTTTGGCACGCGACAAGGCTTTAGACAGGATGGCTGCGGGCACCGAAAATGAGCTGCGCATGCCGGTGTGGGAGAGTATGCTTGAATTTATCCCTCAATATATGCCCTGGGGTTCGGGGATAGGCTCTTTTGTGCCAATCTATCAAATACACGAGCCGCCCACACTTCTTATCCCAGGCTATTTCAATCAGGCGCATAATGACTGGATAGATATTGCGCTGACGTCAGGCATACCGGGCGCTGTGCTGGCGTTGGCTGCGCTCATTATGTTCGCGCTTGGCGCCAAGTCTGCCCTTGCGGCACGCGGCGTCGCAGGCCATTTGCGCAAGTGCGGCATCATCGTCATTCTTGTGCTGGCCTTTGCCAGTCTCAGCGACTATCCCTTGCGCACCCCAATCCTTTCAGCCCTATTCGCCATTGCTGCGGTATGGGCTTGGAGCTCGGAAACGGACAACACTCACAAAAGAAAGCCAGAAGCTTCATGAAGCTGACTATTTTCCTCAAATTTGCGCTGGCGCCGCTTGCTATTGCCCTTAGCGGCTGCGCGTCGACGTCTACGGATATTGGTGGCGCGCCGGGACTGGAAGTGGTTGAAGGCAATGCCTTGCCTGAGCCCACAGTGGCGGATCTTTCTGCCAATGAGAGGGCCTATAGAGTGGGACCCTTTGACATTCTTAATATCGACGTCTTTGGCAGCGAGGAACTTTCCAAAAAGGAAATACAGGTTGACGCAAGCGGGCGGCTTACCTTCCCCCTTATTGGCACACTCGAGGTGGCAGGCAAAACGCCAGGCGAAGTGGGCGAGATGATGGCTGACCGCTTCCGCGGACGGTTCATCAAAGACCCGCAAATAACCGTCAATCTGAAAGAGATTTTCAGTCAGACCGTCACCATCAGCGGGGAAGTTAAGAAGGCGGGCGTCTATCCAATCGTTGGCCGGATGACGCTTATGACAGCGATTGCGTCCGCGGAAGGCTGGACAGAATTTTCCAAGAAGGGTGAGGTCGTGGTCTTACGCACAGTGGGCGACCAGGACTATGCCGCACTTTACGACGTGCGCGCGATTGAGAAGGGCCAGTATGGCGACCCGGAAATTTTCGCGAGTGACATCGTTATTGTAGGCGATTCAAACAGCAGGCGGATTTTCCGTGACTTCCTGGCAGCGACGCCGCTCCTGGCGCCGGCCGTTCTGCTCCTCGACAGCAACCGTTAGGCGGCAAAAGACATGGCTTCTCAGGTAATGAATGAATTTGAAAGCGACGGCTACCGCGACCCGCGCGGGAGTGATTTGCAGGGGCATGACGAAGACGAGGGCTTCCAGCTTCCGCCGATACTAATACAGTATTGGCACACGGTTGTGCGGTGGCGCTGGCTGATGGCTGGTATCGTTGCGGCTTGCGTCATTCTCGGCGTGACTGTCACCTTGCTGATGGCCCCACTTTATACTGCTTCAACGCAGCTTCAGATAGACAGGCAGCAAAAACAGATCACCAATGTCGATGGGCTCGAGGCAGAATTGCCGGGCCAGGACATGGAGTTTTATGCGACGCAATATGAGCTCCTAGAAGCAAGGCCGCTCGCCGAGCGCGTCGCATCAGAGCTAAATTTATATGACAATGCAGCCTTTCTTGAGGCGCACGGCATTAATCCCGACATTCTCGAAGAGGAAGACGAAGGCAAAAGCGCAGCGCAAATGGACGAGGAGCGCCGGCGCTTAGTCGTCGAAGTCCTGCGCGACAATATCGAGATCGCGCCCATTAGAATGTCGAAGCTCGTTGATATCAATTACACAAGCCGCGATCCTGAGCTATCCTCGCGGATAGCCAATAAATGGGCCTCGGCCTTTGTTGATCTCAGCATGGAAAGAGAGTTTGCCTCAACAGCTGACGCGCGCGATTTTCTTGAAGAACGGCTAGCAACGCTTAAGGAGCGCCTGGAAGATTCAGAGAAGCAAGTGGTTGTCTACGGGTCTCAGACAGGCATTGTCACGCTTGACCAAATCCGCGACCCTAATGGCAGAGCAATAGCCAATCGCACTTTGACAGGCGCGAGCCTTGAGCAGTTGGCTCGCGAGCTTAACGAGGCGACAACGGCAAGAATTGCGGCGCAGTCTCGCCTTAACTCTACAGGCGAAAATACTGCGGAGGCGGTGGGCAGCCAGACGCTCTCCAATCTCAAGCAGCAGCGCACGCAGGCTGCGGCAGAATATGCGCGTCTCTCCGTCCAGTTCGCACCTGAATTTCCGGCAGTCATCGAACTCAAAGAGCAAGTCGATGCAATCGATAGCGCGATTGCCGAAGAGACGGCGCGCATTTCTTCAACGCGTACGCAGCAGTATCGAGAGGCCTTGGAGCGCGAGCAAAAACTCAAGGCTGAAGTCGCGGGTCTAAAACAAGAGCTAGATACGCAAAACAGAGCGAATATTCAGTACGCCAACTTCCAGCGTGAGGCGGATACGAACCGCGAGCTCTATGACGCGCTGCTGCAGCGCTATAAGGAAATCGGTGTTGCGGGGACGGTTGGTATTAATAATATCGCGGTCGTCGAGCCCGCAATTGCACCTGACAAGCCATCGTCGCCTGTCCTCATTATCAATCTCGCCATATCTTTACTGCTTGGCTTTGGCCTTGCAGGCGCGACAGCCTTCGCGCTGGAGCAGATTGACGAAGGCGTGCGAGAGCCGGGGCAAGTTGAGGCCCTGCTTAAATTGCCGCTACTTGGTATCACGCCCCAGGTGGAACAAGATGACGTCTTTGAGGAGCTGCAGGACATCAAGTCCAATTACTACGATGCCTATTTCTCAATTAGGTCGAGCCTAGCTTTCTCAACCAATCACGGCTTCCCCAAATCGCTGGCGGTGACAAGTACGAGGCCGGGTGAGGGCAAGTCATCAAGCGCGATGGCCCTGGCGACTGTCCTGGGGCGCACCGGCAAGCGGGTTTTGCTGGTAGATGCAGATTTGAGGTCCCCGTCCATTCACGCCTTTTTTGAGAAGACAAATGAGAAGGGCTTCAGCAATTATCTGGCAGGAGATGGGGACTGGTCGACGCTGGTGCAGGAAACTAGCAGCCCTAACCTATCTATCATCGCAGCGGGACCCGTGCCGCCAAGCGCAGCTGAATTACTAAGCGGCGACAGGCTAGCGCAATTTGTTACAGAAGGCCTCGCGCAGTTTGATCATATCGTAATCGATAGTCCGCCCGTTCTTGGCATGACGGATGCTCCCCTCATCGCAAGCGCGGTAGAGGGCGTTGTATATGTCGTCCAGTCTGCGGGCGCTGCTGTCCGTGGCATCAGGGCTTCGGTCAAGCGGATTAAAATGGTCAACGCACATATCTTTGGCGTTGTCCTCAGCAAGGTAGGCAGTGGATCGAGTGGCTACGGCTACGGCTACGGCTACGGCTATGGCTATGGCTATGGCAAGCGCTACGGTGAAGAGCACGCAGAGGCGCGCGGATAGTGCTGATGGGGCTGTCTCGCCTAGCAAAAATTCAGCTACTTGGGCTGATTTCGCTTTTTGCTGCGTGGCAATCCTACCAGTTTGCACTCTCAGCCAACCTGAGGGTGTCTGATCCAGAGTTAGCTCTTCAGCGCGATCCAGATGACGCCATCGCTCTTGCAAAAGTTGTAAAAAATAAAAGTCGGGAAGCTGAAGAGTATGTCTCTGACGCAGCGGATACGAGCCGCGCAATACAAAGCCTGATCGGCAACCCTTTAAGCCGCTCCTCCTTGAGGATCATCGGCATGAATGAGAGTTCGGCGGGTGATGCGCAGAAGGCATTTGCAGCGATGTCGCTCGCTAGCAAGGTGTCGCGGCGCGACACAACGGCTCAAGTTTGGCTGCTAGAGCGCGCGGCGGCTGACAATGATTTCGAAGCCATTCTTCGTCACTATGATGCAGCCATGTCGGTCACGCCTGAGCTTGGCCCCGTACTACAGCCGGTAATGGTTGATGCTTTACAATATCAAGATGTCCGAGACGCCATGGTGGGTTACGTCAATCGCCAGGCGCGCTGGATGCCAGGCTTTCTCAATCTAGCCTCGCGCGAAGCGGCCCTGGAGGATGTCATTGACCTCACGGCTCCAATCGCAGTTGCGCTGTCTGGCGAAGAATATGAAAAAAGCATTGCCCGCATCATATACCGTGCTGCTCAGGATGGAGACTGGGAGGGGGCTATGGATTATGCCGAGGCAGTGTGGGCTGACTTTGACGCAGGCGCCTTTTCTGAAAGCGCGCCGAATAAGACCACCTTAGACAAGCGGCTTGGTCTTCTTGCCTGGGAGTTGTTTGAGGATAATGGCATACAAGCCTCACTCGACATGAACGGCGGCGTACAGGTCACAATTCGTCCACTGGCGCGCGGGACAGTCGTACGGCGGCACATTCCAGTGAAGGGCGGTCAAACCTATACATTGACGCAGCGGGTGAATTTTGATGGCGCAAGCGGCGCACGCCTTGCTTGGCGCGGGGATTGTGTAACCACCACCGCATCAAGCAGGGTGTGGGAGCAAACACTGCCGTCCGCTGCGCGGATGACGACTTACCGGTCATCCTTAAACATACCGGAAGATTGTAGCATTCTAGCTATAAGCCTGGAGGGAAATGGCGCAGATGGGCAGCAGAATGTTTACGCCAAATTTGACGAGATCAGCTTCGCAAGCTAGCCTTCCACAAAGATTTGTCCCGCGAGCGTTTTTATGAATTTGGTTAATTTACTTGTGGCGTTACGCCGCCTGCCGCCTTTAGGAACTTTGACCGGAGATGAGGAGCGTCTGCTTTTTGAACTAAAAGCGCTGGAGGATAGCGAAGAGACTTTGACTGTCTCGCATGTTTACGACTTGCTCGAAGACAAGTCTGGGTCCACTTCGTATCGCATCCTAGCGAGCCTTAAGGAAAAAGGGCTAGTCTCCATTTCGAGTGATCCAAACGACGGTCGCAAGCGATTCTTTTCCTTTACTCCGAGTGCAGAATCTGTCTTCAGGGCCTTGGGTAGTCCATGACCGTTCATTGAACTTGGCTCTATAGGCAAAGTAGATTACTCAGATCATTAGTGATTGAAGAGGATCTAATTTGCATTTTGTTAAGCGCTTTTTTTGGGTTCCCAATGACCATCACCCCCTGAGCTACAAGCAAATAGTCTCATTCGGTTTCGCGTTTTTTCTGATGCACCTAGCCATGGTCGTTTCGCTAAAGACGATCGATAGTTACGAGTTCGCGATTAGTGGGAATACCTGGTTCTTTTACCCTCCTGCGTTCGTAAGACTGGCTGCCTTCTTGGTATTGGGCTTTTGGTCTGTGCCCTTCATTTTTTTAGCGCAAATAGTGATTAATCCATTCGATTTAGGCTGGATCGATCACTTTCTGCTCGCTTCATTCACAGCTATTGCCGCGCCGGTGGGGGTCTCTATTATGGCTCGCGCGGTTTCGCTAAGCGGTGATTTAGCAAATTTGAACGGATCGCGCCTTTTGATGCTTTCTCTAGCCGCCGCCTTCTTTAACGCGCTTGCCATAAGAAGTGCGCTTTTAATCTCTGGCGCCAATCAAGATCTTGCTCCCAGCCTATTTGCCACCATTGTTGGCGACACTTTAGGGGCTTGGGTTGTGATTTATATCATTAAGATTGGGCTTACCTGGGCCTCATACAAGCGCCAAAGGTAACGCACTCAAATTGTAAGAATGCAGGCCTCATCTTTTTTAATGTAGAATGATTTTCATTGCATATTTGAAAAGGTTTTTTTACGTTGCGGGGATGCTGCTTAGAAAGCTTTTGTATTGCCCGGCTGGGAGGCACAGGCCGGATAGAAATAGGGCCAAGCATGATGGTTTGTCCTGGGTTGCTCCGTGCAAGGACTGCGGTGCCAAGCTCGTTAAATCAGCGCGAACAGGCAAGTGGGACCAAGCTCCTAGCTAAGAAACTGAAGCCCTTTGGGCGGGCTCAACTTCAAGCCGTGACACGAAATTAGCCGGCCTTTCATCCCGCTCAGATTACCTATACGATACGGTTATGAGGATCTTAGTCACCGGCTCCGCTGGGTTCATCGGCTTCCATCTGAGCGAGGCCCTGCTGCAGGCGGGCCACCGTGTCGTTGGATATGACGGCATGACGTCGTATTACGACGTGGCGCTCAAAAAGCGCCGCCACCAATTGCTATCGCAGCACGAGCATTTTCGCCGTGAAGAGAATATGCTCGAAGACTATGACCGTTTACGTGCCATCGCGCTTGAGGAAAAGCCAGATGTCATCGTACACCTCGCTGCTCAAGCTGGGGTCAGATATAGTCTAGAGAACCCGCGAGCCTATGTGGACGCTAATTTGCTCGGCGCATTCAACGTGATGGAGGTGGCGCGAGAGCTGGAAGTTAAACACCTGCTCATGGCCTCAACCAGCTCGGTCTACGGCGCCAACGAGAAAATCCCTTTCGCGGAAACCGACAAAGCAGATGCCCCGATGACGCTTTATGCGGCGACCAAGAAAGCAAACGAAGCGATGGCACATAGCTACGCGCATTTGCATGGCATCCCGACCACAATGTTTCGCTTCTTTACAGTCTACGGGCCGTGGGGCAGGCCAGATATGGCTTTATTCAAATTCACCAAAGGGGTTCTCGAGGGCGCACCTATAGAAGTCTACAACAAAGGCGATATGTATCGTGACTTCACTTACGTAACCGATCTGGTTCGCGGCATAGAATTGCTGATCGATCAGCCGCCCGAGGCCCCTGACGCACGCAGCCGAGCAATTGAAGGCGACAGCCTATCCCCTAATGCGCCCCACCGTGTGGTAAATATCGGCAATGGCAACAAAGTCAGGCTGGTCGATTTCATTGAAGCGATCGAGACGGCTTGTGGGCGCACGGCCATCAAGAATTTCATGCCCATGCAAAAGGGTGACGTACCAGCGACCTGGGCGGATAATTCGCTTCTTCGCACCTTAACCGGCTATGCCCCTCAAACCGATGTGCGAGAAGGCGTACAGAAGTTTGTCGATTGGTATCGCGAGTATTATTCAGTCTAGGCTCGGGTCGGTACGACTAGGTAGTCACCCGGTAAAGACCACTGCCAGCCAGTATCACGCGGCACACTATTTGGGCGATCGTAGGATAAGCGCATAGGACGAAAATATTATTTGGAGTGCACGGATATGGCCGCAATAGAGCTCAGAGGCAAAAGAGCCTAACAGCGAGCAGATTTATAGATCACCAATTGGAATATCGCTGCAAGACGCCAATCCGCCTCTCATTCTCATTAGCCAAGCAACGCACCTTGATCATCTCCCTCTGATTTGGATCGGTCTCGGCCTCCTTCGAGCTCAAGTCACACCGGGCATCGCGCTGCCTAACCCACAAGGTTTGTTGGGCCGATAACTTATCGCGAGCAGCCTCATCCAATTCCGCCCAAAGGTCGTTCAAGGCATTCTTGGAAACGGCCAAGCGATACCTTTCCTCGGCCAAGGTTGCACTCAATACAGCGCCGCGCGCGTCGAGCACCTCTTTCTCATAGGCCTCGCGCCGCGCCTTCTGAGCTTCAACGGGTGCGAGCACAATTGGCGCACCCTCAACCAATCTAATCAAACCCCCAATACGCCCCGCATCCCGGGCAGAAAGATCGGCATCAATAACCCGCACTGGTTCGCTGTTAGAGATAGTATAGAAAACCGGCAGTGAAGTAATTTGGGACACAGCCGGAGGTGAAAGATCATATTCTAGCGACAAAGCATCCGCTAAACTTTCAAGGGCCTCCGTTCCAGGCCCCGCGGGCCGCACGTCAATTGAGGCCCAGCATAAGATTTCACCATTTTCCGATACGCCCCGCTCCGTGACCTCTTTGATAATTATCTCTACGTTGTTGTCAGAGAAGTTTGCACGGCCTGACAAGTTCGTGAGCGCGGAAAGCGCATCACTAAACTGAGGTCTAAGGTCTTCATCTGCAATCGAGGAGGCATAGCGGGTAATATCGATCAGGCGCGCAACGCCATCAGGGGTGGTATCCCGCGCAAGCGCAGTTTGAGTTACAAAGCCGCGAAAAGCATCGCGGCCCGCTTCGGAGCCACATGTCTTCGTGGCGGGTTCCTGGGCCGATTGTTCAGTACACGAGGCGAGAAAAATTGAGGCGCCAAGAAGAATACCAGCGCCTAAAGGTCTCCACGCGAACAGTAGCTTTTTGATCGGGCTCGCCCAGGTGTTGGATTGCGGCATCAGCGTTCCGCCTCAATAATTGTAGCCATACTCTGGATCTGCGTCATTCCACTTAACGTCGACGGTATCTATTTTCTCAAAGACGCTTGGAACGACCTCGCCGACGACACCAGTATATTCGAATATGACCAAATCCTTGCCTAGGTTATCCTTACCCCGCAGAATTCGAGAGTAAGATGAGGGCTCTACATAAACATTGCGCAGCGGCAGGAATTGCTCTGCGCCACCCAGCTCGCCAGAGTAACCAAACTCAAAGAAGATGCTGGAAGTCTTGTCTACCGCGGATTTTAGAACGTCGAAATCTGCGGGCTTCAATTTGCCTTCCTCATCGCGGGCCAGAGCGCCCAGAGCCTTATAAAAAAGATTATTACCCCGGTAGTAGATGATAATGTCGAATGCGATTTTATCAGTCGAGCCTTGATAAATCTTTTCTGTCTCGCCCCAGCTTGAGGAGTCTGCCACGGGGACGCGAACATATTCTTCACCCCCAACCAGTTTGTAGACATCCAGGTCGCGAACCAAAACTGAAGGCAAATCGTCGCGATTCTCGTATCGACCGTCGATGGCAGGCTCTCCGCCAGAGCAGGCAGCAAGACCGCCAAGACCGATTAAACTAATGAAAAGGCGTCCCTTGTTACCCTTTGTCACCCTTACCTCCATCCTTTTAATTTCTTTTGGGCTCGGCCGTCTTGGCGGTAGAATTCAAGGTTACCAAGGCCGTCAAAGAAAAGTCTATATCCAAAATGACAAGATCGTCGGATGGTTCCCGAGCCCCCCTTGTCCATCTCGCAGAAAAACATGGCGTGTATAATCAGCCGCCGCCTAGGCCATTCACCCTATCGGCCGGGCTATAATTTTTCGTGCTGAAGCACGGCCAGAATTTTATGCGGCAGCGAAACCTTGCTTTGTTTAGAGGAGATCAGCCGTTATTTGGCTCCTCAGGCGCGCCCTCTAAATTCTCAGGAACTAACCCTGGCAAAGGCGCCTCGTTTTCTTCGCCTGGTAGGGCCTGCTGCCTTTCATGCTCAAGCCGCTCAAGATATTCGCGCTCGATTTGCTCGACGCGATCCTGCTCGGCGGCGGCGTCAACATCGATGTTCGAGAGCCGGTCCTGGCGCGCCTGTTCAATCAGCTGGCTGAATCGCACCCGCGTGCTCGCCTCTTTATCGGCGTAGGCTGCATCGATCATTTGCTGCGTGCACCCGGTGAACCCTCCCGCGCCGGCGGGGCTGCAAGACATGGCGCCAAAGGCGCCGATCATCTTGAACCGTTCGACACGTTCAGCCCAAGGTGTATTTTCGGGACTGGAGCTGGTGCGCAGATTGGAGGGGATACGATAGCGCTCGGCCTCAACCAAAATCTGGCAGACGACTATCTCTTCATCATTGGATGGCTCGGGGCATTCATTCTCGTCATAAGCGATGACCATATTAACCCGGTCGCCCGCTTCATCCTGCGCGGCAGCTGGGCTGGTGGCGAAAGCCATGCCCGCAAAGCCGATTTTACATAGAGTAGCCAGACGTTTCATATCGCTCAGTCCTTCATCGTATTCGTACCGAGAGTTACAGCTCGGTTCAGTTGAATAGCATATGAAGCGCGTGCGCGCGCCTTGATCACGATCAAATACGCTCAGCCAACTTTATCGCAGCCCGGCAGCCCAGCCTTATTGCGCCGGAAAGCAATGGATAGGCCGGTGCTTTCTCCGCGCCATATTTCAGTGCGGTGTCGCGATGCTCGCGCTCTTCTTCGCGGAACTGATGGATCATTTCCGCAAGCTCGGGATCTTTGCCGCTTTCCACCAGCCGATCGAGCTGTTCCGAATAATGCTTGTCGATCTCTTCTTCGACCGCAGCTGTACAGGCCATGGCCGCTTCGGGACCGAGCAGTGCCGTGCCCGCGCCCAATGCATAGCCCGCCACCGACCAAAACGGCTGCAAGGCAGTCGGGCGGACACCTCGCTCTGCCATCAGCGCGTCAAACTTCTCGCGATGAACTTTTTCCTGCTCGGCCATATGGACGATTTCCTGAGCATGCGGCCCACGCTCGCCCATTACCGCCAGCTGCCCTTCATAGATCCGCGTCGCGCCGAACTCGCCGGCCTGGTCAACGCGGATCATGCGATTGAGTTCATCCTTGGTCATACGCTCTATTTAGGCCTTCTTGTTGCTCTTTGCCATAAGCGACCAGATCAGCACTGCGGTTCCGCACGACACGATAAAATTCCAGCCAGCAAGCGAGATGCCGAACAGATCCCATGGCGCCGCATCACACCGGATGATGGGCGCATTCATGATCGCTTCCATCGGATCAACATCGGTCGGGACTGCGCTCGAGCAAGCACTCAACCCTTCCCACCAGCCATACTCGACTCCGGCATGGAAACCCCCGATCGCGCCAGAACCGAAAATCGCAAGTCCCGCCAATGCGATCCACAGCCGACGCGGCGGCGCAAGGAATGAAAAAAACGCAAGGCCCAGTGCTACAAAATGCGGATAGCGCTGCCACCAGCACATTTCGCACGGATAAAGCCCGAATCCATATTGCGACAGATACGCACCGCCCAAAAGAAGCGCAGGCACACTTAACGCCAAGTGCTGCGCAAAAATCTCGCCCGGCTTTTCCGCTTCCAGATGGTTCATGAAGAGCGCGCTAGCTCAATTAATTGCGCAACGCCACAGTGTTGCGCAAAGCCACCGTCGCGCGCGTCGTGCGACGCAAGGTTTCCAGCGCATAATGCAGCTGGAAGTCTTCCACGCCTTGCTCTTCAAGCTCTGCTGCGGTCAGCTGGAAACGCGGATCATCGATTGTATCGACTTCAACCTTGGCATCTTCAACGCCCAGATCATTGACGAGGTGCCCGCGCAAATCGCTCTCGCGCAAGAGATATTTATTGCGTTTTTCCAGATCCGGATCGGACAGTTGCGGAACCTTGATGTCAGGCGTGATGCCGCCTTCCTGAACCGACTTTCCGGCCGGCGTGTAATAGCGCGCCGTTGTCAGCTTGATGGCGGAATCACGACCCAGCGGCAAAAGCGATTGCACGCTGCCTTTGCCGAAACTGCGCTCACCCATCACCAAAGCGCGGCGATGATCCTGCAGCGCGCCCGCTACAATCTCTGAAGCTGATGCAGAACCTGCATCGATCAGTACGATCAAGGGCATGTCGGAAGCGATCTCGCCCATATACTTCTGCGCTTCGCGGCGCGGCAGGTGGCGATAGTTGATCAGCTCGTCCGCATCGTAATGGACGCTCTCACCGCGAGCGCGACCACGTTGGGACACGATCCGGCCTTCGGACAGGAACAGGTCTGACAATCCCACGGCTTCATCAAGCGACCCCCCGGGGTTGGAGCGCAAGTCAAGGATCAGACCTGACATCTTGCCCGTGGCCTCGCTTTGCAAAGCTTCCCATGCGGCATAGACATCACGGCCCACATTTGTGCTGAATTCATTGACAGATATCACGCCGATATTGCCGCTCTGGAGCTCGTAGGTCACAGGCTCCAACTCGATAACGCCGCGCGTCACGGAAACCTCGATCGGCTCGTCGCGTCCTGGGCGGAAGATAGTGAGTTCAATCGACGTGCCCTCTGCGCCGCGCATCCGCGCAACCGATGTATCAAGATCATTGCCGTAGATCAGCTCGCCATCGAGATGGGTGATGAAGTCACCTGCCTTGATGCCCGCCTTGTCAGCCGGGCTGCCCTTGAACGGCGAAACGACTTTGACCGCGCCTTCATCAAGTACGACCGAAAGGCCAAGCCCCGAATAGTTTCCGTCGATCATGGTTGTCAGGCGTTGCAGCGCGCTGCCATCGACATAGGCCGAATGCGGATCAAGCGAACCGAGCATGCCGTTGATTGCGCCGCGGATAAGCTGGTCATCCTCAACTTCTTCGACATAGTTGGCTTTGACCTGCTGATATGCTGCAAAAAGCTTGGCAAACTGCGGGCCTGCACGCCCGTCAATCTGCGCCATTCCGGCAGTGGTAGCCGGGATCAATGCCACAGCTGTAACCAGAGCGGCGCTGCGCAGCAGATCAGCAATTCTCATCGGTATTGACTCCAATATTATCGCTCTGTTCTATCGCGCAGCGCAGCTGAACGCCAGATGATGATATCGATCCGTCCCGCAATGGTTCGTTCCAATGGCCAAAACTATTCTGAAAGCGGGCGTACAACGCCGGTCCTCCAGGAATTTCTTATAGCAAACTCAGAGGGTTAATCGGCTCTCCGCGCTCGCGCAGTTCAAAAGAAATCTCTGGCTGCCTAAGTGCCGCAGTGCCGATTGGCGCGCCGCCAATCACCTGCACACCGGTGTTTACACTGGTTTGTGCCAGTCCGGTTATCAGGCTGGTCCAGCCATTTTCGTGCTCGATAATCACGATTCGCCCGAATCCACGATATACGCCGGCAAAGGACACCCGCCCTAATGCCGGCGCAACTATTTGTGCGCCGCTTGCGGGCGCAATGGTAATGCCATTGCTTCGTATTCCCGCGTCACCTTCTTCACCGAAGCCTGTGATCGTCCGTCCGTGAACCGGAAGCTGGAATTGAGCAGGTGGTGACGTTTCCTGCGCGCGCGGCGTCGCGTTAGTGGTGGGCATCACACGAGAGGCCCCGGGACGTGCGGGCCGCATGATCGGCCCGGCAAGCGTTGCGAGTTCTTCTCTGACCAATCCAGCGCGATCGAGCTCGCCGACCAGTTGACCCAGGTCTCGCGCTTGCTCTGCCAAAGCCAAGGCGCGTTGCGCTTCTCGGCGCGCCAGCGCGCTGTTGCTGCGCGAAGCCTCTTGCTGTTGCCGCATTAGTGCCGCGAGCTCGTTGCGGCGGTTCTGCAGATCGGTCTCGCTTGCCTGAAGCTCGGCGAGCGAGCGAGCAGCTTCACTCTCGAGAGCGCGGCCTTGTTCCACTTCACTGTGTAGGCTGGCGGTTTGCTCGCGGATCTGTGGCAAGGTTGTCTCGAGAACAGCGCGTACGTAGACTGTGTCGCGCAGTGACCCTGGTTGCAGCGCCGACAACACAATGGGCCTGCGTGCCATGTTCTGGATCGCTGCGGTCAATCTAACCAGCGGCTGTTGCCGCTTGGCCAACCGCGCATCGAGCACAGCGCGCTGATCCGCGAGAATCGCAAGTTGCGCAGACGCTGCGAGAATATCCGCTTCACTTTGCTGTATCTGCGCAGCCAGCGCCGCGCTTTCCTTCGCCAGCCGGTCAATTTCTGCGGTCGCAAGGCTTGCTTCCTGACTGAATTTCACGGCCCGTTGCTGAGCGAACTCTGCGGTGGCTTGAGCGCGTTCAAGTGCCTGTCGCGCATCCTCTGTACTGCCGAATCCCGCGACCGATGCCGTGGCCGAGCTGATATTCAGCGATTCTTGTGCCGCCAATGCGCCCCAGCCGATGGTGATTGCGCCTGCTCCAACGAGCAGCAGCTTCGTAAGGTTGGGGCTATCAGCAGGCATGCCCTCACCCTGCCCGATGATAGGGGTGCCCTGCAAGAATTGTCGTAGCGCGATAGAGTTGCTCCATCAGCATTGCCCGCGCCATCAGGTGCGGCCATGTGGCCTTGCCAAAGGCGAGAAGCAGATCGGCCTCGGTGCGCTCCTGCTTGTTGTGGCCATCGGCAGCGCCCAGGACAAAGCGCGCTTCGCGCATGCCGTCATCGCGCCAGCCACCCATGATCGACGCCAATTCTTCTGACGTCAGATTCTTGCCGCGCTCATCCAACAGCACGGTTTTGCAGGGTGTTTGAGGTTCAGGAATTCGCCCGCCAGTTTCGGGCAGTTCGGTCAGCTTGACCGGCCATTGCAATCGCTTCTCGTATCGGGCCACAAGTTCTGCCTCCGGGGACCGAGCAATTTTGCCGCGTGCAATGACGTGAAGAAGCATGATCAGAAATTCGCGAATGCGCTGCGCCGGGATGACTTCCCACGCCCACGCAGTTCAAACGTTAGGCGTTGCCTGCGGCCGGTTTTGCTTCGTCAAAGCCCCACATGCGCTCCAGATTGTAGAAGCTGCGGACCTCCGGACGGAACAGATGCACGACCACATCACCCGCATCGATCAGCACCCAGTCAGCCGCCGGGAGCCCTTCAACGCGCGCGGAGCCAAAGCCCTGCTGCTTGATTTTCTCTGCCAGTTTTTGCGCCATCGCGGCGACCTGACGGGTCGAGCGACCCGACGCGATCACCATATGGTCAGCTATCGAGCTCTTCCCCTCAAGCGGGATCGAGACCAATTCCTGTGCCTGGTCATCATCAAGCTGGCCAAGCACGAGTTTGTGCAGTGCGTCAGAAGACAGATCGGACTTAGCCATGGATTGCAATCCCTGGCTGGCGGTTTCGGCAGAAGCCGTGGATATTTGCGCCTGATTCATAGGCGTTTGCGATACTCCCCAATGTCAATTGGTTGATGGAAACAGGTGCGAAGATGCGCACTGGATCAGATGGAACGCTGATGCGCTCTATCATGAGCCCCCCTCTTCCCAAGCCTCTGGCCCGGCGTGCACCAGGCGATGAGTCAGTGGATCGCGAGGAGGAGCTCCGGCATAGCGCAAAGCCCAGTCCGGATCAGCGCGGCGGATCGCCGTGGCTGAACGTGGATCGGGATCAAAACGCAATAACACCAGTGCCGGTGCGCTCCCATTGCCCCCGTTGAAGAAGCTGGCGTTCGGAACCTGATAGCGCCTGAGCCAGGCCATGGCGGGGCTCGCCAAAGCAGCACCGTTATAGCCAGGCCTTGCGATGACCGCAATCGGCATTGTTCGGGCAATGGTGCGCCATTTGCGCCACAGGTGAAACTGCGCAAGATTGTCTGATCCCATCAACCACACGAACTGCCGCTTGGGGTAGCGCAGGGTCAGCGCCCTGAGTGTATCGACGGTATATCGTGTTCCAAGATCCCGCTCGATCGCTGTCGGTACAATAGGGACGCCTCGCGCCTGATCCGCCGCCGATTTGAGCCGTGCCGGAAGCGGCGCCATGCCTTTCTTCGGCTTGAGCGGATTGCCAGGCGAGACCAGCCACCAAACTTCATCCAGCCCCAGCGCATCCATCGCATAGCGCGTGATCCGGCGATGCCCGCCATGTGCGGGATTGAAACTGCCGCCCAGCAAGCCTGTTCGGATGGGGGTCATGCTGCGCAGGACTTATGGCCTTGCCTGTCCGCTACCACGGACTTGCCATTTGTAGGTGGTGAGGCCCTCTAGCGCGACCGGACCGCGCGCATGAAGACGCCCGGTGGCAATGCCGATCTCCGCGCCAAGTCCGAATTCGCCGCCATCAGCGAATTGGGTCGATGCATTGTGCATTACGATCGCACTGTCGACTTCGGCGAGGAAGCGTTCGGCCGCGTCCGGGTCATCTGTGATGATCGCTTCGGTGTGGTTGGAAGAGTGACGCGCGATATGCGCCATTGCAGCGTCAAGCCCGTCAACAATTGCGACCGAGACAACCGCGCCAAGATATTCCGTGCCCCAGTCACTGTCGTTCGCCGAGACAACTTGAGTATTCAGCGACTGAGCACGCAAGTCACCCCGGACTTCGCAGCCCGCATCAAGCAAGGCCCGCACGAGGTCGGCCGCTGCTGTGAATCTGACATCAATCAACAATGTCTCCATCGCCCCGCAAATGCCCGTTCGGCGCATCTTGGCATTGACTACGATCTCGCGCGCCATCGCCGGATCAGCTGCCGAGTGAACGTAAGTGTGACAAATGCCGTCCAGATGCGCCAGCACTGGTACCCGCGCATCGTTCTGTACCCGCTCGACAAGGCTTTTGCCCCCGCGGGGCACAATCATGTCAATCAGGCCAGCCGCCCTGAGCATCGCGCCAACAGCTTCGCGATCCTGGGTTGGCATCAGCTGCACGATTTCCGGAGCCAGACCCGATGCGGTCAGCCCGCGGACGAAGGCGGCGTGAATGGCTCTGTTCGAATGCGCCGCTTCGCTGCCTCCGCGTAGCAACGCTGCGTTGCCGGATCGCAGGCAGAGTGCAGCCGCGTCAGCGGTCACATTCGGGCGGCTTTCATAAATGATGCCAATCAGCCCGATCGGAACACGAACCCGGCTGATCTCGAGACCATTCGGCCGAGTTGAACTGTCGATAATATCGCCCACCGGATCGGGTAAGCTGGCCACGGCCTCGAGGGCGGAGGCCATCGATTCTGACCGATTTGGATCAAGGGTGAGGCGGTCCAGCATGGCACCAGTTAGTCCTCGCGCCTCGCCATCAGCCACGTCCTGAGCATTGGCGGAGAGGATCGCAGCAGAGTCTTCTCGAATGGCGGCGGCTGATTGCATCAGCGCGTCAGCCTTTGCCGCACTCGAAAGCGCCGCAAGTTTGCGCTGGGCCGCGCGCCCTTTGAGCGCGAGGCCTTCGACAAGGCTGGCAAAATCCGCCGTTCCAGGGTCAATCTTAGTAGCCATCCTGCTTGCAATAGCAGCGTGACACCACGCTGTCAGTCAGCGAATCCTAGGGGGCTATAAAGACAGAATTCTGCGGCTTTTTGGTAAACTTGCGACGCAGGGATTTTAAGGAATCCCCTTATGGGGTCGATTCATCGCAGCTTCATTTCGACTCGACCCGCACGTAAAGAAATGATTCGACCTTTGTGTCTAGCGACCTTAGGCATCGCACAGGGTAATTAAAGCAGCACCACGAAGAGGGGTCGCATTGCAACACGAACAATCCGCTAGCGGGTGGGGCAACCGCTTGCGTCGATGGTTTCCGGACCGTGAATTCTTCATGCGGTCAGAGGGTCAAGTCCGCTTTATCAAGATATCATCGCGCGTGCAGATGGCCGCAGCATCAGTCGCGCTCGCCTTGCTGGTCGGATGGGGTATCTCGATGGCAAGCATGGCGTGGACACAATATCGCGCCTCTGCGGATCGGGCATCGCTCCTCGCACGCGAAGCGCATGTCGCCACACAGGAAGAGCGAATGGCCGCCTACGGCGGTGATCTGGAAGGCGTGGTTGAAGATCTGAAGGCCCGGCAGGAGTTCCTTGAAGCCATTGAGCCGATGCTGCCAGAAGACATTCGCGAAGGCGAAACCGTATCCGATTCCTCAAGCGAGGCGGCTGAAACTATCGAGAAAGTTGGCGCCCTGATCCCGGAAGCGCGCGGCCTTGCAGAGATCGAAGCGCGCCAGCTCGCTTTTGTTGAACGCTTGACCCGATTTGCTGACCGCCGTGCAGAACGCACCGCAAATGCAATGCAGAAGCTCGGCCTAGATCCACAGGCAACGTTGCGCCGCGCGGAACGCGAGGCATTGGGTGGTCCGCTTGAAATTCTCGCGACTTCGGCCAGCGGTGAAGTTGACCCGCGTTTTGAACGCTTGGGCCTGAGCCTTGCGCGGATGGCTGCGCTCGAGGCCAGTTTGGACGCTATCCCCCAAGTCAGCCCAACCAATATGAGCCAGACCCGTATGTCGTCTGGCTTTGGCTATCGCCGCGATCCCTTCACTCGTCGCGGCGCGATGCATCGCGGCCTGGACTTCAAGGGTCCGCGGGGCTCACCAATCTATGCCGCAGCCGATGGACGGGTTAGTTTCGTCGGTCGCAAGTCGGGATATGGCAATGTTGTGGAAGTCAGCCACGGTAACGGCGTTATGACACGCTACGCCCACCTTTCCGCTTTCACTTCGCGTGTTGGCGATGAAGTCAAGGCTGGCGATCCGATCGCCAAGCTCGGCAAAACTGGCCGTTCCACCGGCCCGCACTTGCATTTCGAGGTGCGCATCAATGATCGCGCGGTCAATCCGCGCCCCTTCCTGGAGACCGCGCAAGATGTTCTCAAAGAAGCCCGCGAACCCGACGCGGCCGGCAGCAACGAGTAGTTCGATGGCCGGCAGCAGCTCCAGTTCGACCTTTTCCGTGATCGGATCAGACGTCAGAATCAAAGGTGATGTCGAAGCATCGGCAGACCTGCATGTCGATGGTTCGATCGAAGGCGACATCAAATGCTCTTCGCTGGTTCAGGGCGAAACGAGCCAGATCACCGGCGGAGTCGTGGCCGAAACCGCGCGCCTGGCTGGCAAGGTCAATGGCTCGATCCGCGCCCGCGAATTGGTCGTGCTCCGTAGCGCGCAGATTCACGGTGATGTGCAGTATGAGGCCTTGACCATTGAACAGGGCGCGCAAGTCGATGGCCGTTTCGCACATGGCACAAAGGCGAACGATGCGGTTGCCGCTTCGCAAAAGCCGGCGCACCAACCTACGGGTGACCAACCCAAGGCTGAGGATGGCGAACCAAAGCTCGGCCTGGTCAACTAAGGCCATCCAAGTTTGGGAAAGATTGAGGGCGTCCATTTCGGGCGCCCTTTTCATTTGATTCTTGATTTCAAGCAGTCCTGAAGGACTTCGGCGTGTGTTGGGGGTGGGCGGCCTCAGAGGACTTCGGCGCGCAGGGCCTTGCGATCCAGCTTACCGATCAGAGTCTTGGGCAGTTCGTCCCGGATCACCACGAGATCGACCCGCTCATGCTTGCCTACGCGATCGTTGACCCAGCTGGCGAGCTCCTCTGCCGTCGCCATCGCACCCTTGTTCAGCGTCACAAACGCGCGCGGCATTTCGCCCAGGTAATCATTCGGCACACCGATCACGAGCGCTTCTTTGATCGCTTCGTTTTGAACGATTACATGTTCGACCTGGCTCGGGAACACTTTGAACCCGCCCACTGCGATCATGTCTTTGATGCGGTCAACGATTTGCAGGAACCCATCCTGGTCGATCACCGCAACATCGCCGGTTCGCAACCAGACTTTGCCTTCGCGCTCAATCAACACTTCGGCCGAGGCTTCTTCGCGATTCCAGTAACCGCGCATGATTTGCGGCCCATGCACTGCAAGCTCGCCTGGTTCGCCCTCGGGGGCAAGCTTGGTGTAATCTTCTTTGTCGAGGAACATCAACTCAGTACCGGCCATCATCGCTCCGTAATAGGCGCTCGCATAGATCGGCACATTGGGGAGAAACAGCCCTACACGGTCACCCTTCTTGATCCCAAGCGCGCGCAGGCGGCAAGCGAACACATCCGCTTCGGCGAGAACAGATTTGTAGGAATAGGTACGGCCAAGGAAATGCAGAAACGGCGCATCCCCGCGCTGCCTTGCCGTGCGCACAAACATGGCCGGCAGAGTTACCGGTTCAAAAACAGTGTCCCACGGCGTAGGGTGATTATAGGCCGCGGGGTTACTAACACTCATGTCAATAGAATGATGTAAGCCACCCTAAGGCACAAGGAAAATCGCCCCCGATTTCAGGCAGGATTGCCCTTATTCAGCGCCATCCGCGTTTTCGCCTTCTTCAGCGGCGCGTTTGGCTTCAAGCCATGCTTCAGCTTCGGCTTCCTGCGCAGCTTCGTTGGCGGCTTTTTCAGACGCCACACGTTCAGCACGCAATTCCTCGATCAGCTTTTCCTTGTCGCTGCGATTGTCGCCCTCGGTGATTTCGGGCGCCTCGATCCCAGCGCGCTTAGCGGCCTTGGCAACCACTGCGTCGAGCTCGCGCTGCGAACATAGGCCGAGCGTCACGGGATCTTTCGGCTGAATGTTCTGGATGTTCCAGTGGGTACGGTCACGGATCGCATTGATCGTGTTACGCGTGGTGCCGATCAGCCTTGAAATCTGTGCATCGGACATTTCCGGGTGGCTGCGCAGGATCCATGCGATACCGTCCGGCTTGTCCTGACGCTTCGACACTGGAGTGTAGCGCGGGCCCTTGGTGCGGGTCACTTCTACCGGTGCTTTCTGCATCTGCAATTCGTATGTCGGATCTTTCTCGCCGAGTGCGATTTCCTCATGGGTCAGCTCGCCGGAGTGGACCGGATCGCGACCAGTGTATTTGCTGCCCGCAAGATCATCGGCCATCGCCTGAACTTCGAGGATATGAAGGCCGCAAAACTCTGAGATTTGCTCAAAAGACAGGCCGGTGTGGTCAATCAGCCAAGTGGCAGTCGCATGCGGCATCAACGGTTTCGGTTGGGCCATGATAAATGTTCCTCAAGAATTCCCGCACCGAACAAATCGGGCGTAAAAATAGAAGGGCCGCCCCTTTCGGAGCGGCCGTTGCATGAGGGTAGATAGGGGCAATCGGCGGATTCGGCAAGCCAATTAGGCGGGCCCTTCAGGCAAGCAGAACTTCGGCGCTAGCCGATCCCTCCTCTTCCAACGGCACGAGGCCAGATACGAACTGGTGCGCGGCGGTTTCCCAGCTGTAGCTGGCGCCAAGACGCGCACAGGCATCGCGGTCAGAATATCGGGCAACATCAATAGCTCGCGCGAGTTCATTGCACATCGCGCCAACTTCTTCGGTCAAAATGTCAACCGGTCCGGCAACGGGGAATGCTGCCACCGGCGTACCGCAAGCCAGCGCTTCGATCATGACCAGGCCAAATGTGTCTGTCTTGCTGGGAAAGACAAACACATCAGCACCGGCATAGCATCCAGCCAATTCGCGCCCCGTTCGTTTTCCCAGGAATGTCGCTTTCGGAAACTTCGCTTCCAATTCAGCCCGCGCGGGGCCGTCTCCGACCACAACTTTGCTTCCCGGATAGTCGCAAGACAAGAATGCCTCTATATTCTTTTCTACGGCTACCCGCCCGACGTAGAGCAGGATCGGCCCCTCGAGATCGCGAAACTCGGGCGGTGGCGGCGCATCGGGTGTAAAACACTCCAGGTCAACGCCGCGGCTCCAGTGATGCAGCTGGTGTAGCCCGCGTTCTCGCAACTGGGCGCGTATACTGCGGGTCGCCACCATCACACGTTGCGCCGGCTTGTGAAACCAGCGGATGAACGGCCAGATTCGATCAGGATCCATGCCCGTGCGCCGAGCGACATATTCGGGGAACTGCGTGTGATACGCGGTGGTGAAGGGAATACCGCGCCTGACACAATAATTGCGCGCAGCAAGGCCAAGTGGACCTTCGGTTGCAATGTGCACTGCGTCGGGGTTGAGCCACGCCAACCGGCGTCCGACTGCGCCCGGCAAGGTGATTGCCAAGCGGATTTCAGGGTAAGTCGGGCATGGTACTGAAGTATAATTGTCAGGCGAGATTACCGTAACATCATGTCCCCAGCCGCGCAGGATGTCACAAGTGGTCGAAAGCGTACGAACAACACCGTTCGTCTGCGGATGCCATGCGTCAGTGACAATCGTGATCGTGTGCGGTGAGTGGGAGGCGGCGACAAAGCTGTCTCCGGTTAAGGCACCAAATGCGTTCATGCTGCCTCCAGCTCTGTTTGCTCACTGTGAACACGGGGGTCGCTCTGGCCGTCGCGCGCCGCGATCTCTTGAGGCCAGTTGAGAATCTCCATCCGTCCGTCGAAGTGCTCGACCAAGGCGTTGCAGCCCTCGACCCAGTCGCCATCGTTCCAGTATTCGATAGTCTTGCCACTGTGGGTGAATTCACGAAATTCGGCTGTGTGGATGTGGCCGCAAATCACGCCATCAACGCCGCGTTCAGCCGCAGCTTTGGCCACCACTTCTTCGTAGCGGCCAATAAACTCGACCGCATTCTTGACCTTGTGCTTGGCCATTTTTGAGAGCGACCAGTAAGGCAAACCCAAGGCGCGGCGCGCCTTGTTGACCCAATGGTTCAGGCCCATCATCACATGGTAAAGCGTGTCCCCGACAAAGGCGAGCCAACGGTGTGCGAGCATTACCGCATCGAACTCGTCACCATGCAACACGATCAGGCGGCGGCCATCAGCAGTATCGTGGAACGCCGCACGGCGGATCTCGACCCCACCAAAGTTCAGTCCGGTAAACTGACGGAACATCTCGTCATGATTGCCTGGAATATAGACGATCCGTGTGCCGCGACGCGCGCGCTTGAGGATGCGCCAGAAGATATCGTTGTGTTCTGCTGGCCAATAGAACTTTTTCTTCAATCGCCAGCCGTCGATGATGTCTCCGACCAGGTACATCGTTTCGCTGTCAGTATGGTCGAGGAAGTCGATCAGCAGCTCTGCATTGCAGCCTTTGGTGCCAAGATGCACATCGCTGATCCAGATGGCCCGATACTTGCGCCGCTTGATCCCTTCCGGCTCGGGCGTTTGCAGTCGGCGCGTGGGAAGTTTGGCAATGGAGCCCAAGTCGCTGTCAACTGAAGGCAAGGGGAATGCTGAGGATGCGAGATCGTTCATGGGGACTCCTTCGATCTTGGCCCAAACAAGGCTTTTCGCTCAGGAGCTATGGCAGTATATTGTTACAATCGATTCACATTTTGATGACTGTTTGGGGTAACTGCGACATCTGGAAGACAGGTATATTCACCCATTTCAAGGCGGCTTATTGATCGTGCGCTACCTTTAGCACGATCTTGCCGATGTGTTCGCCGGCTTCCATCCGTGCATGCGCAGCAGCAGCGTCAGACAGCGGGAAAACTTCATCCATCACCGGCTTTAACTCGCGCGAAGCGAAAAGCGGCCACGCGGTCTGCGCGATCTCGTCACACAGCGCGGATTTGAATGCATCGGAGCGCGGTCGCAATGTCGAACCCGTCAGCGTCAAGCGCCGCATCATCACATACGCCATGTTGAGCTCTGCCTTGGGCCCACCGAGAACCGCAATGGTTACATGGCGGCCGTCTTCGGCCAGGCATTTGAGATTGCGCGGCACATAGTCACCTGACACCATGTCGAGCACGACATTTACGCCTTTGCCGCCTGTGAACTCTTTCACGGCGTCGACAAAATCGGTTTCGCGGTAATTAATCGCCAAATCGGCTCCAATTTCTCGCGCCGCCTGACATTTGGCCTCATCGCCGCAAGTCACGACAACTTTGGCATCGAACGCTTTGGCCAGCATGATTGCCATCGTGCCAATGCCCGACGTACCGCCGTGCACCAGCAGCGTCTCGCCATCGCGCAGAAACCCGCGCTCGAACACATTATGCCAAACGGTGAAGAGAGTTTCGGGCAGCACGGCCGCCTCTACAAGTGGCATGCCGTACGGCACCGGCAAACAATGGCCCCAGGGCGCAGCACAATATTCCGCATATCCGCCGCCTGGTGTCAGTGCGGCGACTGTTTGGCCAAGCATTCCCTGAGGAACTTCACTGCCGATTGCCACTACTTCGCCAGCCACTTCCAGCCCCGGCAGCGGCGACGCGCCAGGAGGTGCCGGATAGTGGCCTGCGCGTTGTATGCAGTCAGGCCGGTTGACCCCCGCATAGGCAACGCGGATCAGCACATCTGTGGGCTTGACGTCAGGCAGAGGCATTTCACGCGGCGTCAAGACCTCTGGTCCGCCCGGCGTATCGAACCCGACAGCTTGCATTGTCACCTGCAACTCACCCGCCTTGGTACCCGCCATCGCTCAATCAGCCCTTGTTTGTCTTGCGCCGCATCCGGCGCTGTGTCTGCAAAGCGACACTTCGCCACGCAACGCCTGTTTGCGACGGGAAGTAGCGACCCTCTCCATTGACAGCAAGCCAGTCAAATTGCGATGTTAGCATTAGATGGACTTGGATGATCTTCCGCGCCCCAAGGGCGATGCTGCGAGCAAGCTCGCGCGCGAAGACCTCTCGCCTTATTCTCAAGACGAGCTGGAACAGCGGATCGCCATTCTCGAAGCGGAGATTGTGCGTGTGCGCGAACATCACAGCAAGGCTGCAGCTCACCGCAGTGCGGCTGACTCGCTTTTCAAGAAATCGGACCCATGAGCCGGTCGCGCGCGTTCTGGATTCGCAATTTCGCAAATCGCGCCCATATTACGGCCAATCGCCTAGGTTTGCTTAACCACATCAATTCACTCTCTCCTTCAAGGGAGAGGTGCCCACCCCCACTATAGAGTGCTCACATGCCAAGTTTTGCCCAGAACCTCGAAAGAACGCTGCACAATGCCCTCGGAAACGCATCCGAGCGTCGGCATGAATATGCCACGCTGGAGCATTTGCTGCTCGCGCTGATTGATGATGAAGATGCAGCGCAAGTCATGGCCGCTTGCGGGGTGGATCTGGCCGAGCTGGGCGAAGTCGTGAAGCAATATCTCGACCAGGAATACCAGTCGCTGAAGACCGAAGATGGCGCTGATCCACAGCCAACCGCGGGTTTCCAGAGAGTGATCCAGCGCGCGATCCTGCATGTGCAATCATCTGGCAAAGACACTGTAACCGGCGCGAATGTGCTGGTGGCGCTGTTCAGTGAACGCGATTCCTACGCCGTCTACTTCCTGCAGCAGCAGGATATGAGCCGGCTGGATGCGGTTAGCTATATCAGCCATGGTATTGGCAAAGGCGGACGGCAGCTTGAAAGCAAAGGTGTGGCTGGATCGGAAGAGCCACAACAGGATGGCGCAGCAGAAGCCAAAGAGGGCGGTGCAAAGAAAGAAACCGCGCTCGACCAGTTTACCGTTAACCTTAACGCCAAGGCTGAGGCCGGCAAGGTAGATCCGCTGATCGGTCGCGGACCGGAAGTGGACCGTACGATCCAGATCCTGTGCCGCCGCAGCAAGAACAATCCGCTTTACGTCGGCGATCCGGGCGTGGGTAAAACCGCGATTGCAGAAGGCCTGGCCCGCAAGATCGTCGAAGGCGACGTTCCCGAAGTGCTGCTGGATGCAGTGATCTACTCGCTCGATATGGGCGCGCTGCTCGCTGGCACGCGTTATCGCGGTGATTTTGAAGAACGCTTGAAGCAGGTCGTGGCAGAGCTTGAACAGATGCCCGACGCGATCCTGTTCATTGACGAAATCCACACGGTCATCGGCGCTGGTGCAACCAGCGGCGGTGCGATGGATGCTTCCAACCTGTTGAAGCCGGCTTTGTCTTCAGGCGCGATCCGCTGCGTGGGCTCCACAACCTACAAGGAATTTCGCAATCACTTTGAAAAGGACCGCGCGTTGCTGCGTCGGTTCCAGAAAATTGATGTGAACGAGCCGACCATTGATGAGACGATCAAGATCCTGAAAGGTCTGAAGACCGCATTCGAAGATCACCACAAGGTCAAATACACACCGGACGCATTGAAGACAGCGGTCGAGCTGTCGGCGCGCTACATTAACGATCGCAAATTGCCCGACAAGGCGATCGATGTGATCGATGAAGTTGGCGCGATGCAGATGCTGGTCCCTCCCAGCCGCCGCAAAAAGAAGATCACCGCACGAGAGATCGAGTCCGTCATTGCGACAATGGCGCGCATCCCGCCGAAATCGGTCAGCAAGGATGACAAGAAAGCGCTCGAGAACCTTGAGCGTGATCTGAAGCACGTCGTGTTTGGTCAGGATGAAGCGATCCATCGGCTTTCAACTGCGATGAAGCTGTCACGCGCTGGCCTGCGCGATCCGGACAAGCCGATTGGTTCGTTCCTGTTCTCCGGCCCGACCGGGGTCGGCAAGACCGAAGTCGCGCGCCAGCTCGCCAGCATCATGGGCATCGAGCTGAAACGCTTCGATATGTCCGAATATATGGAGCGCCACAGCGTTTCGCGCTTGATCGGCGCGCCTCCGGGCTATGTCGGATACGATCAGGGCGGATTGCTGACCGATGCGATCGACCAGAACCCGCATTGCGTGCTGCTGCTCGACGAGATCGAGAAGGCGCACCCCGATCTGTTCAACATCCTGCTGCAGGTGATGGACAATGGCCGTCTGACCGACCACCACGGCAAGACTGTCGACTTCCGCAATGTTGTGCTGATCATGACCACCAATGCCGGTGCAGCTATGATGGCAACCCAGGGCATCGGCTTTGGCGATGTGTCGAAGGAAGACGCGAGCGATGAAGCGGTGAAGAAAATGTTCACCCCTGAATTCCGCAATCGTCTCGATGCGATTGTGCCCTTTGCCTATCTGGGCAAGAGTACGGTCGCCCGCGTGGTCGACAAGTTCATCTTGCAGCTTGAATTGCAGCTTGCCGAGCAGAACGTGCACATCCAGTTTGACAAAGATGCGCGCGGCTGGCTGGCCGACAAGGGCTATGACAAGCTCTACGGCGCCCGCCCCATGGGCCGCTTGTTGCAGGATCGGATCAAGCAACCTCTGGCGGAAGAGCTGTTGTTCGGCAAACTTGTCGAAGGCGGCGAAGTGCATGTCACGATAAAGGACGGCAAACCGAATTTCGAGCTGACGCCCGCGCCGCCCAAAGCCAAGCCGAAGCGCAAGCCCGCTGCCAAGAAGAAGCCGGCTGCAAGGAAGGCTTCGCCAAGCAAGAAACCTGACGCCGATGCCGGTAGTGGCGCGGACGGCGGCAAGGACGACAAATCGTAACCTTTCTTCGCTGGCATTAAGTCCGCAGATGTGCATGAGTGCGCCCCTTAGTTCTTGCGACCAAGGGGCCCCTCATCATGCGTTCACTTAAAATTTTCGCTGCCGCAGCGTTGCTGGCGATTCCCGCCATTACGCTGGCAGCCGACGATCAGGCCGAGGCACCACCTGCGCACTTCACCGGTGCGGATCTGTTCAACCTGACAATCGCAACCGACCCACAGATCAGCCCTGATGGCCGCCAGATTGCCTATGTCCGCATGGCGAATGATATTATGACCGACAGCGCTGTGCGCTCGATCTGGTTGATCGAACTTGCAAGCGGCGCAGAGACTCCATTGGTAACGGGCGCAGGCGCGCATTTCAGCCCGCGCTGGTCACCCGACGGATTGCGCCTGGCCTATATCTCGACCAAGAGCGGCGGCGGACCCGAGTTGCATGTTCGGTGGATGAACAGCGGTGTTGCTGCGAACATCACGGCTTTGCCCGAGGGCCCCGGCGGCATCAGTTGGTCACCCGACGGTAGCCAGATCGCTTACACCGCACGCGTGCCCGGAAAGCCGCTTAGCCTGGGCAGCGCACCCGCCAAGCCCGAGGGTGCGGAATGGAAGGCGCCACCAAGCATCACAGACGCGGTAACGTACCGCATCGATGGCGGGGGCTATCTCAAACCGGGCTTCACGCAGATCTTCGTTGTTTCGGCAAAGGGCGGCGCACCGCGCCAGTTGACAAGTGGAGACCGGCACCACTCGGGTGCTTTGGAGTGGTCGCCAGATGGAAAGACGATCCTGATCAGCGGAAATCGCGATGACGATTGGGAGTTGGCCGGGGTCGACAGCGAGATCTACGCGATCGATCTGGCATCGGGCGATATCAACGCCCTGACCACACGCGATGGTCCGGATTTCGCACCGCAAATCTCCCCCGACGGAACCCAGATCGCTTACCTAGGGTTCGATGATCGCGCGATGGCGTATCAGCAAGCCGAGCTTTACGTGATGAACCGCGATGGTTCCGGCAAGCGTCGCGTGGCGGCCGGTTTTGATCGCGGGTTTGACAGTCTGGAATGGACCGATGGCGGGCTTTACGCCGGTTTCGAGGATGAGGGTGTTTACCGCGTCGCAAAGATATCGCTCACAGGCAATGTTGATCGCCTGAATGCACGGGTCGCAACGCCGGGATATTCCCGGCCCTATGTGGGCGGCGAATGGAGCGTGTCCAGCAGGGGCACGCTGGCCTTTACGTCTGGCAGCGCGACACGGCCGACCGATGTCTCTGTGTTGGCCGGACGCAATCCGCGCCAACTGACCGCGCTCAATGAAACCTGGCTTTCAGGAAAGACGCTGGGCCAGACGATCGAGTTGGATGTCACAGCCGCGGATGGAACCAAAATCCCTAGTTGGATCACCCTGCCGCCCGATTACGAGCCGGGCACGCGCGTGCCGCTGGTGCTGGAAATTCATGGTGGTCCCTACGCGGCATATGGTGCGCATTTCAGCACCGACTATCAGCTTTATGGCAGCGCAGGGTATGCAACACTCTTTACCAACCCCGGTGGCTCGACCGGATACGGCCACGCCTTCGCTGACCGGATCGAAGGTAATTACCCAATCTCGAACCATGATGAGCTGATGGCCGCAGTCGATGCTGCAATCGCTGCGGGTTACGCCGATCCTGAGAACCTGTTTGTTACAGGCGGTTCGGGCGGCGGCATCCTGACCGCGTGGATCGTGGGCCAGACCGATCGCTTTGCGGCGGCAGCTTCGAACAAGCCGGTTATCAACTGGACCAGCATGGCATTGATGAGCGATGGCTATGCCTTCTTCGGCAAGTACTGGATGAAGGGGCAGCCATGGGAACGCGCTGACGACTATTGGCGCCGTTCTCCACTGGCCGCAGCCGCTAACATCAAGACGCCGACACTGGTCCTGGTTGCTGCAGAGGATTACCGCACCCCCCGCAGCGAAGCCGAACAATTCTACGGCGCGCTGCAAGTTCTCGGCGTCGACACTGCGTTGCTGGTGACGCCGGGCGGGAGCCATGGCGATTTGACAATGTCACCCAGCCAGCTGGCCACGAAAACCGATTCGGTGATAAAATGGTTTGAAAAGTACCGGAAAGACGAAAAATCTGACTAGCCAAGCGGCTATTTCAGTCCGGCTTCAAAAACCGCGATAGCGTGGTGCTTGGCATTCTCGGCATAGTGCGCCACGCCCATCCGCATGCCGGCAATCGCAGCATCGGATAGCTCTCTCATAGGCTTGGCCGGGCGCCCCGCCCACAGCATACGGTCTTCCATCACCTTGCCTTCGGTCAGCATCGCGCCCGCCGCCAGCATGGCATCATGGCCGATCACAGCCTTGTTCATGGCGATTGCGCCAAGGCCCACAAAGCCGCGGTCTTTGATCGTGCACCCATGCACCATCGCCATATGCCCGATCAGTACGTCATCACCTATGATCAGAGGTGAGCCCTCTTCATCACCAGGGCGCGGCGGGTCGCAATGACATACCGTGCCATCCTGGATATTGGTCCGCTGCCCGATCTCGATCCGGCTGACATCGGCGCGCAACACACAATTGTACCAGATCGAGCTCTCCGCGCCGATCGTGACATCGCCGATGATGGTGCAGCCTGGAGCGATAAAAGCGGTGTCATGAATATGCGGCACTTTACCGTGGATCGGGATGATGTTTACGCCGGGCCGGAACATTATTTTGTCTCCCACTGCTCTCTTGAAAGCGAATATTGTATCGCCGGGTTATCACGCGGATCGTACGCAGGGTCATCAAAGTCGAGATCCTTGCGACGCTCCATGCCCAGCTTCTCCATGAAACGCCAGCTGGCCTCGTTGCGCTCACTCGTGATCGCAACGAGATATGGCACGCCAATACTGTCAAACGCCCAATTGATCACCGCGCGCATGGATTCATTGGCATAACCGTGCCGCCAGCGGTCCTCGCGCACCAGCCAGCCGATCTCGTGATCACCCACGTTGGGCGCGAGCGGATTGTCGACCCGCTTCATCCCGCAATGGCCAACCAGCTCTCCGGTCGACTTCTCGATCAACATCATGAAACCAAAGCCTTCACGTGCAAACCAGCTCATTGATTTGGCGTGCTTCGCTTCGATCTCGTGGAGCTCTTTGACGCCGCCCAAACATTCCATCACGGCTGGCGTGTTGAGCAATTCATACTGAAGCGCCGCATCGCTTTCCTCGATCTTGCGCAGAATCAACCGCTCGGTTTCGATTACGATATCAGGCATGCTGCGCTTCCCGGCTTGCACGATCAATCGAGTAGACGATGATCAGGGGAGTATCGGGCGTGAAATCGGCGTTCTCGAAATCAAGGTCTTCGCGCCGCACCATGCCGAGCTTGATCATCAGCCCCCAACTTGGCGCATTACCTTGAACGGTCAGCGCAATCACTTCATCCGCGCCGAAACGTTCAAAAGCCAGATCAAGCGACGCAACCGCTGCTTCCTTGGCATAGCCTTTGCCCCAGGCGTCTTCTCTCAACCGCCACCCGACCTCCATCATACCGATCGGGCCGCCATTCTGATTGCAGCGCTTGAGCCCGCAAAAACCCAGAATGGCACCGTCATCCTTGCGCTCGACACACCAGAAGGTGTGCCCGTGGTCCAGAGTGTAGGACAAAAGCCGGTCCTGCGCTGCCTGCCGCTTTTCCGCGTCGCACACCCCGCCAAGCCAGCGCATCACATTGGGCGTATTGGTGCCTTCCCAAAACGGGAGCCAATCGTCCTCGCGCCAATCGCGTAGGATCAACCGCTCGGTTTCGTGCTGGAATCCTTCGTTCATGTCAGCAATTGAGAATGCGCGCAGCCACCGGCGCATGATAGGTCAGCACTCCGCTGCAACCGGCGCGCTTGAAGGCGATCAGTTTTTCCATCAGCAACGCATCACGGTCCCCGATACCGGCAGCCTGCGCGGCCTCGATCATCGCATATTCGCCGCTCACCTGATAGGCGAACACGGGAATGCCAAACTCCTGCTTCACGCGGTAGATAATATCCAGATAGGCAAGGCCGGGCTTCACCATCACACTGTCGGCGCCTTCCGCAATGTCCAGCGCAACTTCGCGCAGCGCTTCGTCGCTATTGGCCGGATCCATCTGGTAGGTTTTCTTGTCGCCTTTGAGCAGCCCACTTGAACCCACCGCATCGCGAAACGGGCCGTAGAATGCGCTGGCGTATTTGGCAGCATAGCTCATGATCTGGACATTTGGGTGCCCGTTCATCTCCAGCGCCAAGCGAATCGCATGCACCCGGCCATCCATCATGTCTGATGGCGCGATGATGTCCGCGCCTGCCTCTGCCTGATTGAGCGATTGATCGACGAGCACGGCTACAGTGTCGTCATTGACGACATACCCTGCGGCATCGATTAGCCCGTCTTGCCCGTGCGCCGTATAAGGATCGAGCGCGACATCGGTGAGGATGCCGATATCGCTGCCGCAAGCATCACGGATTGCTTTGATCGCTCGGCACATCAGATTGTCCGGGTTGAGCGCCTCTGCCCCATCATCGCTGCGTTTGTCCGCGGGCGTGTTAGGGAACAGCGCAACACACGGAATGCCCAGCTCGACCGCCTCCCTCGCACGGGCCGCGATACCGTCAATCGACCAACGCGATACGCCGGGAAGCGTTGCGATCGGCTCTTCCACACCGCTACCTTCAGTGACGAACAGCGGCCAGATCAGGTCCGCAGGTGTCATCACGGTTTCGCGATACATATTGCGGGCCCAGCCGCTGGCTCGGGTGCGCCGCATGCGCACATTCGGGTACGATCCACTCATAGGCCAGAGTGTTGCCGCATTATCTATCGCTTAGCAATCTATCAACGCCCTGCCTCAGCTGACTTGAAGCGGATTATCGAGCTTTTCGATCTCACGCTCCGGTTCCGCCACTTCTTCAGGGCGGATTTCAAGATCCGCCAGAGCGGCGCCCGGCTCAACCTCTTTAAGTCGCGCCAAGGCGGCCCGGAAATCGACCAATTCACGGCCCTCAAGCTGAGCGCGGCGGACAAAACGCACTCCCCGCGGATCTATCGCGCGCCCCCCCCGATACATCTCGTAGTGCAAATGCGGGCCGGTCGAAAGGCCGGTTGATCCGACATAGCCGATAACCTGACCGCGGCGAACACTTTCCCCGCGGCTGGCGGCGATCCGGCTCATATGGCAGTAGCGGGTCGACAGCCCATTGCCGTGATCGAGCCGCACCGCATTGCCGCAACCACCCATTCGCCCCGCCGCACTCACTCGCGCGTCCGAGACAGCAACGATGGGCGTGCCATGGCGGGCGCGGAAATCGATGCCCGAATGCATGCGGCGATACCCCAGTATCGGGTGGCGACGCATCCCGAAGCCGGATGTGATCCCGCCCGGTACAGGCGCGATCAATCCGTTTCGCTGCTCGCCAACGCCGGATGCTTCATAAAAAATGCCATCCTCTCCCCAGCGCATCAGCTGCGTCTTGGGTTCACCATCGCGCTCGATCCCGGCATAGAGCACCTGGCCTGCCTGCCGCTCACCCGTTGCGGCGCGGCGGTAAGCAACAATCATGTCGAACTCGTCGGTCGAACGGACGCTGCGGTTGAGGTCAATCTGGCCATCCAGCGCCTTGATGAAATCCTGCACCGCGCTAGCAGGTGCGCCTGCGGCGCGCGCTGAACGGTACAAGCTCTGCCCGACAGTGCCGCGAATGCGCAGCGGCGTATCATCGACTCGAATGGTGTTGCGACGCAAAGACAGCCGGCCATCGTTGTTCTCTACCCGCAGCTCAAGATCGAACTTGGCCCGAAAGGACAACTCATCGAGTGGCCGAGGTGTGCCCTCTGCCACGCGGCGACCCAGCACAATGTCAAAGCGGGTGCCGGCAGTGAGCTCTTCCATCTCGATGGCGCCGCCGATCAGCTCCTGCACGCGTGACGCATCGGCAGAGCTCAATCCGGCACGTTGAAGCATGCGGTCAAAACTGTCTCCGCGGCCCAATGTCGCGACCAGCTCTATCTGTGGGCGTTCTGGTGCGGCCTCAAGCGCGCGGACCTTGGGCCCGGCGCCCATCTGGCGGCCGCTGTCAGCGCCAAGCGCCAACGGCATGATCATGTGGCTGCGAAATTCGTCCAGCGCCACTTCGTCCAGCTCCATGGCAGGCCTTGCCTCGAGCGGCGCGAAGTCTGGCCACAACAATAGCGCGACCGCGCCTAGGCCAAGCATCGTGCCAAGACCGCGAAACCAGGTTCCGCTTCCGATATTCTGCGCCAGGTCGGGAGCAAGATCTACCCGCTCTAGCTTGCGCGAAGTTTCATCGCGCCATTCTTCATAGCGAGATCGCCAACCACTGACACGCTTCAAGACGATTTTGGCATTGTCTGACGACTTACGTGACGCACGAGCAGAACCGGCTTCACCGAAGTCAAGCATCGGCTCTTCAGGATCGAACGCGCCTAAGGACGGATCGCCCAGTGGCTTGTCATCACCGCTGCCCATGTCGCGCATGTGATCCAATTGATCTCAACTCCCAGCTGGCGCCAAAACAGCGCTACATCCCAATCGAACGTCCCTTTTCGGTTTATTGGCGAAGATTTCTCGCAGATCAAAGTAAATTGCGCCTTAATCATCGACCAGATGAGTCCCCAAGGCGACGAAGTGTTGAGAAGCGGCACGGCGTGGGCATCAGGCGGTTGCCGCGGCCCGCGCGCGATGCCACTAAAGGCATTGTGAGCGACAGCACCATCAAGGCGGTTCTCGGGCCCACCAATACCGGCAAAACCCATTTGGCGATCGAACGGATGTGCGGACATTCCTCGGGCATGATGGGATTTCCGCTGCGGTTGCTGGCGCGCGAAGTCTATGATCGGGTTCGTGCAATCAAAGGTGACAAGGCGGTCGCCCTGATCACCGGTGAAGAACGGATTGAACCGCCCGACGCGCGGTACTTCTGCTGCACCGCGGAGGCCATGGATCGGCTGGGAGCGGGGAAAGACGGTCTGCACGCCTTCGTGGCACTCGATGAAGCGCAGATCGGCGCTGACCCGGAACGCGGGCATATCTTTACAGATCGCTTGCTCAACGCGCGCGGCCGCGAGGAAACCATGATTCTCGGCTCGACAACGCTCGAACCCCTGGTCAGAAAACTTATTCCGCGCGCGGAAATGGTCGAGCGACCTCGTTTTTCGACGCTCAGCCACGCCGGAAGCTGCAAATTGTCGCGGCTACCGCCACGCAGCGCGGTCGTCGCATTCGGCACCGACCAGGTTTACGCCATGGCAGAGGCTTTGCGCAGGTTCAGAGGCGGGGCCGCAGTGGTGATGGGAGCGCTTTCACCGGAAACCCGAAACAAGCAGGTTGAATTGTTCCAGAATGGTGAGGTTGATTACATCGTCGCCACCGACGCAATCGGCATGGGATTGAACCTCGATTTGCACCATGTTGCCTTTGCGGGCCTCTCAAAATTCGATGGCAAACACAAACGCCGACTGACCCCTGCCGAAATGGGGCAAATTGCAGGCCGCGCCGGGCGGCATCAGCGCGACGGCACTTTCGGAGCGCTCTCGGGCATGCGCGATGGCAAGGGCACGCCCGCCGAATTCACCGATGAAGAGATCTATGCGATCGAAGAGCATCGCTTCGCGCCATTGACGCATTTGTTCTGGCGCGAGGCCGAGCCACGATTCGACAATCTCGCAACCCTGATCGCCGACCTGGAAATGAAGCCTGATGAGCCAGAGCTTCGGCCCGCACCGGAAGCGATCGACTTGGCCGTCTTGAAACGGCTGTCTGAAGATCCGATTGCTGACAGCGTTAAGGGTGCCGGATCTGTCCGCCGGTTCTGGGAAGCCTGTTCGCTGCCCGATTTCCGCTCCGTGGGTGCGGGCGTCCATGCCAGTTTCGTCAAAAGATTGTGGCAGGATCTTCGCGAAGGCTATCTCGGCGCCGATTTTGTCGCCGCACGCATTGCAGAGCTTGATCGCATGCAGGGAGACATCGACACTTTGCAAGGAAGGATAGCCGCGATCCGAACTTGGGCCTATATCTGCCAGCGGCCGGACTGGGTATTGGCGCGTGACGAGATGTTTGCTCGCGCGCGCGCAGTCGAAGCCAAACTGTCGGATGCGCTGCATGCGCGGCTGACAGAGAGATTTGTAAACCGAAGGACGTCGCTTTTGATGAAATCGCTGGGCCAGGATGGAAGTGCATTGCCGGTCGAACTCGCCCCTGATGGCACGCTTACAGTCGACGGTGAGCTGATTGGTCGGCTGGACGGCTTTCGGTTTGCGGTCGCACCGGATGCGACAGTTGCCGATCGCAAGATGTTGCTCGCTGCGGGTGAAAAGGCTTTGCCGGCGCTGTTGGCGCAGCGTGCCCAATGGCTTGCCGGTGACGGCATAGGCGAGTTGACGATCGGCAATGGCGCGATTCTGTGGGGCGAGCACAAGCTGGCCACTATCGAGCTGAGCGACGACTTCGGAACCGCCCGAATTGCATTTGTGCGCGAATTGAGCGCGCTGCCGGAGGCATCGCGGCTCAGTTTTGAGGCGGCTTTGCAGAACTGGTTGGACATAAGACTTGAGCCACTCGAGCCCTTGCGCAAGCTGGCTGCGGCCGCTCAGGACCCGGCCGCCGGGTCAGAGGCGCGCGCTTTATTGCACACCGTTATTGCCGGCCACGGGGTGGTGACGCGCGAAGATGCGGGCTTGCAGCATCTGCCCAAGGAAATGCGCCCCTTTCTGCGCAAGCTGGGTGTGGTATTCGGCGCGCTTGATATATTCGCACATGCTTTGCTCAAACCCGCACCCCGTCAGCTGCTGCACGCGCTCGGGGTAGACAAGCAGCCGCTGAACGAAGCGATGTTGCCAGTGCTCAAAGATGTGAAACAAGCACCAGCCGGATACCGCCCCGCCGGGTCACAGATGATCCGCGTCGATCTGGCGGAGAAGATTGTGCGCGCCGCGTTCGATGCGCGCGCCAAGGCAACGCCTGAAGGCGGCAAACCGCCTAAGCGTTTCTTCTTTGACACGGCATTGCCAATCTCGATCGGGCTTGAAGCAGACAATGTGCTGCGCTTGCTTGGAAGCGCAGGGTTCAAGCGCTTTGCTGCACCAGCGCTGGCCGAGGGGGTATCAGGCCCGGCCACGCCCGATAGTTGGAATTGGCGCCCGAGACGCCTGGGCGGAAATCCGCAACGGCGGACGCAGCACAATCGCGGGGAGCAGGGTAAGCGCGGTAAGCGCAGCAGCAATCAGGGCAAGCCACAAGTCCGCAGCGCCCAACCACCGCGCAAGCCCGCTCATGAACCTGCCCGGGCAAGCGGCGCGTTCGATGCGCTGAGGGATTTGCTCGGTTAATGGGCGAAGGTGCCTGCAGAGGCATGCGAATCGACCGCCTGCTGGTCTATTTACGCATTGCACGTACACGCAGCCGCGCCTCTGTCATGGTCGATGCCGGACACATGCGCCACAATGGCCGGCACATTACCCGCACCAGCGAGGAGATCCGCGTCGGAGACGTGCTTACCTTCATGCTTGGCACTCAGGTCAAGATAATCGAGGTTCTCGAGCTGCCCGAACAACGCGGCTCGCCTGAAAAGGCCCGCTCTCATTATCGGGAGCTTGACCGGAGCGGCGAAAAACCACTAGCAGCGAAAGTGCAACATAATCTGCAAGGGAATTCCGCCACATGACCTATGTCGTCACCGAGGCCTGCATCAAATGCAAATACACCGATTGCGTTGAAGTTTGCCCTGTCGATTGCTTCTATGAGGGCGAGAATATGCTCGTCATCAATCCCTCCGAATGCATCGATTGCGGCGTGTGTGAGCCGGAATGCCCCGCTGAAGCGATCCTGCCTGACACAGAAGACGGCCTCGAAAAATGGCTCGAGCTCAACACCAAGTTTTCTGCGGAATGGCCCAATATCACCAGTCAGAAAGAGCCGCCCGCTGACGCCGATGATCACAAGGGTGAAGAGGGCAAGTTTGAAAAATATTTCACTGAAGCCCCCGGCGAGGGCGACTGATTCGCGATCAGTGCCCTGGCTGCTGAAAACCTGACAATCCGGCCAGATATGCGCGTGTTTCGCACCGAATAGGTTGCGACTCGTAATTTTGTTCCAATTGTGTTACACAATTGATCAACCACGCCGGATTGGTCCCGGCGCTCGGGTGAAAATAGGAAGGCTCGGCCAACAGCAAACATCGATAGGCACCAACGCGGCGCCTGCCCCGGCAGGCCCGATCAGGTTCCTTCGACTGCCTGTTTGGATCGTGCCAGTAGAAAGGATTTTGCATGGCAAACGAGGCCCTCGCCTTTAGTGTAGGCGACTATGTTGTTTATCCCAAGCACGGTGTTGGCCGTGTTATCGAGCTTCAGAATGAAGAAATCGCCGGGATGCAGCTCGAACTCTATGTACTGCGCTTCGAGAAGGAACGCATGACCCTGCGCGTTCCTACCAACAAGGTAGAATCAATCGGCATGCGCAAGCTGTCGTCTGACACGACCTTGAAAGAGGCTATGGAAACGCTGAAAGGCAAGCCCAAGGTCAAGCGCACAATGTGGTCACGCCGCGCGCAGGAATACGAAGCGAAGATCAACTCCGGCGAGATCGTATTGATCGCTGAGGTAACACGCGATCTGTTCCGCCCCGAAGATCAGCCCGAGCAAAGTTATTCGGAGCGCCAGATCTTTGAAGCGGCCTCCAGCCGGCTCGCTCGCGAACTGGCGGCGATGGACGAAACTGACGAGCCGACTGCGCTTGAGAAAATCCTCGACGTGCTACGCACCCATGCGCCGCAATATTACGAGACAGATGAGGAAGATTGATCCGCAAGGTTCATCGACCAATCGCATATCTGGACCGACAAAGGGCTGCTCGCAAGGGTGGCCCTTTGCCGTTGTGCGGTTGAACTGTGTCCCTTCGTGTATTGCATCGGTAATACGGAATGCAGCGCGCTTAGCCGCAAGCGCGGCCAGCTTTTGCTAGACATTCGATCGAGCGCGTGTGAGACGCCCCCTCATGCGTGGTCTTTATCTTATGGCCCTAACCCTTTCCTCATCTCTGCTTGGCGGATGCCTCGTCAAAGCGGCGGCTGATGTAGTGACGGCACCTGTGCGTGTCGCGAGCAAGGGCGTCGATCTGGCGACCACCAGCCAATCCGAAGCCGACGAAAAGCGCGGACGCGAGCTTCGCAAGGCCGAAGAAGAGCTCGGCAAGCTTAACCGGCGCTATGAAGACCGATTGGAAGATTGCCGCGACGGGAGCGAACGCGCATGTGGCGAAGCGCGTGACATCCATTCCGAAATTCAGGCGCTGCTGGAAAGTAATCCGGCGCTGGGCGAAGCTGCTGCAACGCCCGTAGGAAATTGACTACCCGGCCGGGGTGGCTGCGCGCCGCAATCGATCATTGATGGCTTCGCCAATGCCCTCATTGGGTATTTGCACTATGGCAATCCGGGGGTGCTCGCTGGCTGCAGCCTGATGCAGGCAATCATACAGCCGCGTGGCGGCTTCATCGAGATCACCCGAGGCCGAAAGCGTGCAATCGCCCGAAATTCCGCCGAACCCGATCAGGAATTCGCCTGCATCAGCGGCGTCTGCGTTCAACCGCAGCGGCTTGCCCGGCGCATAGTGGCTGGCGAGTTGGCCCGGGGCCTCAATACTCGCATCAGCCCTTTCACTGAATGTGCCATGCAGGCCATTGATCCGGATGGGGCCCGGACGCAATTCGTCTAGCGAACCATCTGCTCGCACCGCCAGAATTGTCGACTCCAAACCTGCTTCGCATACCCCCCCGTCAATCACCGCATCAATCCGCCCGTCCAGCGTTTCAAGCACATGTTGAGCGCTGGTCGGGCTGATGTATCCGCTGCGATTGGCTGACGGTGCTGCCATTGGAAAGTCGAGCACCCCCAGCAGTTCACACATCACGGGGTGCGCTGGCGCGCGCAGCGCCAATGTGGGCAGTCCAGCCGTAACAGCAGGTGCAAGTCCGCAGTCCGCGCGAATTGGCAACACCAAAGTCAGCGGGCCCGGCCAGTATGCATCTATAAGCTCGCGCGCTTTCGGATTGACCGCCGCGTAACGCCCCGCTTGCTCAGCGCCGGTCACGTGGACAATCAGCGGATTGAAGCCGGGCCGCCCCTTGGCTTGGTAAATCTTAGCCACAGCATCAGGGCTGTCTGCTCGCGCCGCCAGCCCGTAAACCGTCTCGGTGGGAACCGCTACAAGCCCGCCACGTTCCAGAATCGCAGCCGCACGCGCGATGCCTTGCGCATCGGCACGCAGCACTTCCGTAGCGTTCTTGTTACCGGCCATGCCTGCCCGCTATAGGGGGTACTGCAAATTGCCAAGAGATTCCCGAACAAAAGGAAGCAATCAACGTGACTCCTTACAAGCCCGCCACCCAGGACCAGCTGCTCGCAATCCGCGTTAATGCCGGGATCGAAGAGCTCGCCAAGACTGAACGCTTTACCTCCGCCGAGGCCGATCTGGTCGAAGCAATTGTCGAAGGTGTTGGCCAATTCGCCGCGGGCGAGTTCGCGCCGCTCAACCGGATCGGAGATCTGGAAGGGGCGAAGCTTGAGAATGGTGTGGTCCGGTTGCCCGACGGATTCAAGCAGGCCTATGACGAATATGTCGCGCAAGGCTGGAACGCGATCGCATCGCCAGAGGAATTCGGGGGCCAGGGCCTGCCCTTCACATTGGCGTGCAATGTGCTGGAAAATCTAGGTTCCGCCAATATGGCATTCAACCTGCTGCCCATGTTGAGTGTGGGAGCAATCGAAGCGATCGAGCATCACGGATCTGACGCGCAACGAGCGAAATACATGCCCGATCTCGTCAGCGGCAAGTGGTCGGGTACAATGAACCTGACCGAGCCGCAGGCAGGCAGTGATGTTGGCGCACTGCGTAGCACCGCCACCCCCATCGAAAGCGGCGAACATGCCGGAAAGTATCTGATCCAGGGCCAGAAGATCTACATCACCTGGGGTGAGCACGAACTGGCAGAGAACATTATCCATCTGGTGCTCGCGCGGCTGCCTGACGCACCCGAGGGTTCGCGCGGTATCTCGCTGTTCCTTGTGCCCAAATACCATGTGAAGGATGATGGAAGTCTCGGCCCGAAGAACGATCTGCGCTGCGTCAGCCTGGAGCACAAGCTCGGTATCAATGCCTCACCCACCTGTGTGATGAGCTATGGCGACAATGGTGAATGTATCGGCGAACTTGTCGGCGCGGAAAACCGCGGGCTGATGGCAATGTTCACAATGATGAACAATGCGCGCATCAATGTTGGCAATCAGGGTGTGCAGATCGGTGAGCGCGCGACCCAGCAAGCGATTGCATACGCGGCGGATCGCGTCCAGTCGGCACGCGCCGGATCACCCGACAAAACTCCTGTGGCGATTATCGAGCATCCAGATGTACGCCGCATGCTGCTGCGTATGAAAGCGCTGACCGAGGGGGCACGCGCACTCCTCTATTACTGTGCGGGTCAGGTCGATCGCGGGAGGATCGGCGACAACGCAGCCAAGCTGCGCGCGGAAGTGCTTGTTCCTTTGGTCAAGGCATGGGGCACCGATATCGGCATCGAGGTCGCCGGAATGGGCGTGCAGGTGCACGGGGGAATGGGCTTCATCGAGGAAACCGGCGCGGCACAACACTGGCGCGATTCCAAGATTGCCCCGATATACGAAGGCACCAACGGTATTCAGGCGGCCGACCTGGTCACGCGCAAGCTGGGGCTCGAGGGGGGCGGCGTCGTGCAGTCACTTATCGCCGACATCCTCGCGGAATCGGCTGACGAGCCGCAATTGCGCGCGCTAGCGCAAGATTGCACCTCTGTCGCCAGCTGGATGAGTGAAGAGGCAAGTCTGGATGATCGCCTGGCTGGCAGCGTGCCGTTTTGTACCATGCTCTCTGTTGCGGTCGCCGGATGGCAGCTTGCAAAGCAAGCGAAAGCCGTTGCAGGCGGCGCAGCGCCAGCGCTTGCCAAGACAAAGCCCGTCACAGCCCGATTCTTCCTCGATCGCATCGTTCCGGAGGCAATGGGTCAGGGGGCCGCCGCTACAGGCGGCGCTGAATTGCTTTACAGCCTTTCAGCCGATGCCTTCGCCGTTTAAGTGTTAGTGCGTGGACAACGACCAAGCCCCCGATCATGACGCGCTGCTTCGCATTGCAAATGCGTTAGAGCGAATAGCTCCGCCTGCCCCGGCAGCTATCAATTGGCGCACAATGCCAGCCTATGTCTGGGACGGAAAGAACGCGCGCGAGCTCGAGAAGATCACTGCGCCCGATCTCGATGATCTTCGTGGAATTGACCGCCAGAAAGAGCTGGTGCTCGAGAACATCGACCGATTGGCTTGGCGCAAGGCGTCGCATGACATGCTGCTATGGGGCACGCGCGGAATGGGAAAATCCGCGCTGGTCCGATCCGCTGCACGTCGGGTGCAGGATGGTGCGTCCATGGCCCTGGGGCTTGTACAAGTCGCACCTGATGCGCTTGATTCATTGCCCGAACTGTTCAGTCGACTTGGCGGCGAAAAGCGCCAGTTCCTGATCTTTATAGATGATCTTGGTTTTGCCGAGGAAGACACTGTTGGTCCGCGCCGTTTGCGAAGCTGGCTTGAAGGCGGCGTAGAGGCAAGGCCGAGCAATTGCCGGCTCGCCGTCACATCCAATCGCCGCGCCATTCTCGCGCGTCAGGCAAGCGAGCAAAACTCCGGCTCTGACGAAAGCCCGCTCAACCGCCGCGATACAACCGATGACAAGCTTGCTTTGGCTGATCGTTTTGGACTGACCGTGGGTTTCCATCCATGCAGCAAAGGTGCCTATATCGAGATGGTCAGCGCCTATGCCGGTCCGCTGGAGTTGAAGTTCAGCGAAGAAGAGGCGCTTGAATGGGCAATGCAGAGCGGGCAGCGGTCCGGCCGTGCCGCTTGGCAATTCGTCGTCGAACTGGCGGGTCGAGCCGGGAAGAAGCTTTAGCCCGCTCTCTTACTGAGCGGGAACTTCGCGCGCGTAATCCTCCTCATTGAAGGATGCCCGGGCATCACCCGTCAACTGGCGGCGGGGCGGTAGTGAGTCTGATTGAAGTCGCGCAATACCTGCTCCTGGCTCCGCTCCGGGTGCGTGAACTCGCCAGATAATCCCGGCGGTGTCATCAGTCATCAGCAGTGATCCGTCGCCCGCCCATTCGACCCAGGTCGGTCTGCCTTTGGTGGTGCCGTCCTCGTTCAGAAACCCGTCCAACACGGGAACCGGCAGACCTTCTGGATTGCCGAGTTCATCAAAGGCGACATAGACCAGATCGTATCCCGATGGTGGTTTGCGGTTCCACGAGCCGTGGCGCGCAATGAATGCCCCGCTTGCGAATGTCTCGCCCATCCTGTGCCCCTCTTGCGTAAACACCAGACCCAACGCAGCCACGTGGGGGCCGAGCGCGTATTCGGGCTTGCGCGCATATTCAGCAAGATATGCTGGACGCGGAGCTTTGACGCGCTCGTCGATATTGGTGCGCCAATAAACCCACGGCCAGCCGTACTGGGCGCCAATCGGCACATTGGTCAGATAGTCTGGCACCAGATCTCCGCCGAGCATGTCGCGCTCATTCACTGTGGTCCAGAGTTCGCCCGACCAGGGGCTGAACGCTAGGCCGTTGGGATTGCGCAATCCACCGGCAAACTGGCGCTGGCGATTGGTTTCGAGATTATACTCCCAAATCATGGCACGGCCTTCTTCGACCTCCATGCCTTGCTCGCCGATATTGGATACCGAACCAACCGCGACATAAATCCGCGTGCCATCTTCGCTTAGCTCGAGGTTGCGCATCCAGTGGCCGCCACCAGGTGCCAGATCCATCAGCTTGGTCGGCTCACCGGTTACGCTATCTGCGCCCAATTCATAGTCATACGCCAGCAAAGCATTGTGGTTGGCGACATAGAGCTTACCATCATGCCACCCCATGCCCGATGGTGAGTCCAAACCATTACTTTCATTAGCAATTGTGCGCCGTATCTCCGCGATACCGTCATTATCCCCATCACGCAGCAGCACAATTTCATTGGCAGAATCTCCGGTAGCCCCTGCACGGGTCATCAACCAATCGGCGATCAAGGCCATGATGCCGCCATCTTCCTCGCTTTTGGGTGATCGCGTAAGCGTGACGAGAACGTCTCCATTCGGCAGCGCCTGAAGCACGCGCGGATGATCAAGCCCTTCGGCAAAGCGTCCAACCGCCAGACCTTCTGCTGCGTTCGGCGCGTCGCCATCATCCCATCCCACCGGTTTGGCGATCTGCACCGTAGGGACGGGTTCGGGATTGGGTTCCTCCAGGGTCGGGTCGGTTCCCGCAACCGCCTCAATCGAAAGCTCGGCGGGGCTTCCGCGTGATACCCACCAGAGGGCCGCGCCGAGAAGCACAAGAATGACAAGGAGGGCGATCAGGATCTTTTTGAGAATGCTCATGGGTGTCAGGCATAAGCCCGGTCCATGCGAGCGGCAATAGGCTACATTCAACAGACATGGCACCCGGATCAGCCGCGGGCCTTGCTATTTGACCGGCTCCGCTTAGATCGCTTCCCACGATGTATGATTTCAAACTCGACGAGAACCTCGATGCCAACGAGCGGTACCGACAGCTATGTAACGCTGCGGATGCGCTAACCGCGACCGAGAGTGACCCCATTGCCAATATGGCGAATATAGCCGCCCTCATATGGGAGTTTGTGCCCGGACTGAACTGGGCTGGGTTCTATCGGGTGTTGGAGAACGATGATGGTGAAGGCGAGCTCGTCCTCGGCCCGTTTGTTGGCCGCCCCGCCTGTATCCGCATTCCGATGGGCGCCGGCGTGTGCGGGACCGCCGCGAAAACAGGCGCGACTCAGCTTGTCGAGGATGTGCACGCATTCCCCGGACATATTGCGTGTGATTCTGCCAGCCTGTCCGAAGTGGTGGTGCCGGTTGTCCGGAATGGTCAAGTTGTCGCGGTTATCGATCTGGATTCCCCTGAACCAGCCAGGTTCAAGCCTGAGGATGCCGCAGGGATCGAGCAACTGGCGCGGCTGCTTGCCAACCGCATTTAACGAGAATCGCTAAATAGCTCATATTTAAGGGTTTTCTGGCACTCAAGTTGCGCGGCGCAACTTTCGATCAGTCAGCCAATGTGGCAAAGTTGCGCGGCGCGACTTGGATTACTTCAGATATCACCGCCGGTTAGCCGCTGACAGATCAGATCGAGTTGATCGAGTGTGCGGTATTTGATTGTGACTGCGCCCTTGCGCGGGTCCGCATCGGTCTTGATCCGCACAGTCAGCCCCAAGAACTCTTCCAGATGCGCCTGTACAGCTGCAATGTCCGCGTCCTTGACGGGATCGCGCGTAGTGCGTTTGGTCGATTTGCGTGCCTTGGGCGCTATGTCGCCGCGCACCAGGTCTTCAACTTCGCGCACACTCAGCTTGTCGCGAACCGCCTGTTTAGCCAGTCTCGCCGCGTCATCATGGCCGATCAATGCACGGGCATGCCCCATGGAGAGCTCACCTGCCTCTACCAGGCCCAGCACGCCCTCTGGCAAGGCAAGCAAACGCTGCAAATTTGCTACATGGCTGCGTGATTTTTCAACCATTTGCGCGATCTCAGCCTGTGTCAGACCTTCTTCATCACTCAGCCGGTGATAAGCGCGTGCTTCCTCGACCGGATTGAGATCTTCGCGCTGAATATTCTCGATCAAGGCCAACGCCATGACTTCACGTTCGTCCAGCTCGCGGACCAAGGCGGGAATCTCGTGCAAGCGCGCCTTCTGAGCGGCTCTCCAGCGACGCTCACCCGCCACGAGCTGGAAGCGCCCTCCACCTTTGGCGGTAACGATAATCGGTTGGATAACACCGCGCGCGGCAATCGAAGCCGCCAGCTCTTCAAGTGCCCCCTCATCGAAGCGCTTCCGCGGCTGACCAGGCAAAGGTTCGATCGAAGAGATCGGGATAGAGCTCAATCCATTCTTCGCATAACCTTCTGAATTAGATGGATTTTCGGAGGATTCAGTGTTTGCCGGCTGTGCCAGAGGCTCCTCGCGCTGGGCTTCCCCCATCAACGCACCAAGCCCACGCCCCAGTTTCTTCCTGCGGTCCGCAGCGCTGCGCTGCGGCACCGAAAAACGGATAGGATCGGTGGAATCGCTCACGCGGCTTTCCTTTCTTCGGGCAGGCGGCCGATCAATTCTCGCGCCAAAGCGATATAGGCGCGGCTGCCCGCACAGGCATGGTCATAGACCAAGGCTGGCAGACCGTGGCTGGGTGCCTCGGAAAGGCGCACATTTCGAGGGATGACCGTTTCAAACACCAGTTTGCCCAGGCATTCACGCACATCTTCCGCCACCTGATCGGTCAGACGGTTACGGCGGTCAAACATCGTCAGTGTCACACCGACAATTCCGAGGCCAGGATTGAACCGCTGTTGAACCTGCTCAACGGTCTGCAAAAGCTGACTAAGCCCTTCTAAAGCAAAGAATTCACACTGAAGCGGGACCATCAGCGTGTTGGCGGCTGAAAGCGCGTTCAATGTCAAAAGACCAAGCGACGGAGGGCAATCGACAAAGCAGATGTCATGCCCGCGGTGATTGGCCAGTGCAGCGGAGAGACGGGACGTACGTTCGTCCATGGAGACGAGCTCAACCTCCGCACCACTCAAATCGACAGTCGCCGGAACAATGTCGAGCCCGGGAATGCTGGTTGGCACCATAGCTTCTGCCAGGGGAAGACCTTCCACCAAAACATCATAGCTCGATGCCTTGCGGGCCTCGACACCCACACCCAGCCCGGTTGAGGCATTTCCTTGGGGATCAAGGTCAATCAACAGCGTGCGCCAGCCGATTGCGGCCATAGCCGTCGCGATATTGATCGCCGTCGTGGTCTTGCCCACACCGCCCTTTTGATTGGCTATCGCAATTGTGATCATCCGCCTCGCCTGCCTTTCTGCAGTTATTTGCTTACGATGATCCCCGCTTCCTCATCGGTCAAGGACTGTTCCACGTGAAACATCCCGCGAATCTTTCGAGGCATCGCTTGAAGTTCTTGCGCCGCCGAACGCCCCTTCGGCAACAGATAGGTGGTTGCCTTTGTGGAAAAGGGTGCGGACAAGTTGAGGAGTTTTTCCAATGGCGCAAAGGCACGCGCCGAAATAACCGATGCTTTGAAGGGCTCGACAAGCTCCAAACGTCGACCCTCAACGCGGCAATTACCCAAATCAAGCTCGCGCACCATGTGTTCGAGCCATTCAACGCGGCGCGCACGGGATTCGACGAGCACAATCTTCCACTCCGGCCGCAGTGCTGCGATCACCAGGCCAGGAAAACCCGCTCCTGTGCCCAGGTCGAGCCACGGCCTGGAGGGTGTTTCACGTGGAACAAGACGCAGGAGCTGGGCACTGTCTGCTATGTGCCTGACCCACATTTGGGCCTCTGATGGCCTCGAAATGAGGTTTTGACGCTGATTCTCTTTGATAAGTGCAGCGCTTAACGCTTCCAGACGCAACATTCCTGCCGCATCGGTTAAGCCTTCGACGAAAGCTCGGGCAGAAGTCTCGTCTCGCAAAACCTGTTCCATCAGGCCGCCACCTGCCTGCGCCGCGCGTGGACGAGCAATGCAGAGAGCGCCGCAGGGGTTATCCCAGGCACACGCCCGGCAGCCGCCAGATTTGGCGGTTTGGCAGCCATCAACCGCTCAACCATTTCGTTAGAAAGGCCTGGCACATCTCCGAATGGGAAGTCGCCACCGAGAGTCAAAGCCTCGCTTGCGCGCAAATCCCGCAGTTCCGCCTCTTGCCGCGCCAGATAGGGTGCATAGGTCGCATCCTCCGCCATCTCGGCGATCAGCGCATCCTCTGGATCCAGATCAGCGGTCAACCAGGTGCTCAGATCACCCAACCCAACACCATCATGCCTCAACCACTCACTAACCGGCTTGTCCCCTCCATCACGGCGGACATTGAGACCAGCGTCGCTCAGCGCTTTAGCTGGGATCATCACGTCAAAATACGGCGCCAGATCGGTTCTGCGCGCCTCGCGATCCTCAAACCACTTGCGCCGCGTATCTCCAATACAACCCGCAGTAATGCCCAGCGGCGTCAATCGCGTCGACGCATTATTAGCGCGCAACCGTAACCGGTACTCCGCACGAGCGGTCAGCATACGGTAGGGCTCTGTGACGCCATGCAGTGTCAGATCATCAACCATCACCGCAATATAGCTGTTCGCGCGATCCAGTTGCGGGGGCTCCTTGCCAAGCATACTACCCGCCGCATTCAGTCCGGCAACCAACCCCTGTGCGGCCGCTTCTTCATAGCCCGTCGTACCGTTGATCTGCCCTGCACAGTAGAGTCCGGGAATGGCCCGAAGCTGCAAGTCCGCTGTTAAAGCCCGGGGATCAATGTGGTCATATTCCACTGCATAACCAGGAACTTCCATAACGACCTTCTCCAGGCCTGGCATCGCGCGCAGCATCGTGAGTTGCACATCAACCGGCAGAGATGTGCTTATCCCGTTGGGATAAACGAGATGTGTGTCGATCCCCTCGGGTTCCAGAAAAACCTGATGGCCGTCACGGTCGCCAAACCGGTGAATCTTGTCCTCGATGGACGGGCAATAGCGTGGGCCCGCTGCGCCGATAGCACCTGTGAACATGGGCGATCTGTGCAAATTGGCCCGGATGGCATCATGCGCGACCTCGGTCGTCCGTGTGATCGCGCAGAAAATCTGGGGGTTGGCGCGGCGTTCAACGAGCGGCGACATTGTCCAATGATCTGCATCCGACGGCTGTTCTTCCAGGCGTGCCCAATCGATGGTGCGTCCATCCAAACGCGGAGGTGTTCCGGTTTTCAGCCGAGCCATCGGCAAATCGGCGGCGCGCAACTGTCTGGCAAGCTCCTGAGCTGAGTTCTCGCCTATGCGGCCTCCTTCAAACCGCTCTTCCCCGCGAAACAGCGTACCACCAAGGAATGTCCCGGTGCAGAGAATGACTGTTGGAGCCGTGAGCACGGTTCCATCGCTCAGATTGAGACCACCAACCCGGCCACCCTGCAGCACAAGCGATGCAGCCTCGCCTTCGATCAACTCAAGCCCGGCCTGCGCCTTCACCGCGCGTTGGACTGCGGCTTTGAACAATTTGCGATCGGCCTGCACACGAGGGCCCCAAACCGCGCTACCCTTCGATCGATTGAGCATGCGATAGTGGATAGCGCCCGCATCAGCAGCGCGACCAATCACACCATCGAGCGCGTCAACTTCGCGAACCAAATGGCCTTTACCCAACCCTCCGATCGCAGGGTTGCAGCTCATCGCCCCAATCGCGTTCAAATCAAAACTCACCAGACCAACGCTCGCGCCCATACGGGCCGCCGCGCAGGCCGCCTCGACACCGGCGTGACCGCCGCCGACAACGAGTACATCATAGTTTCGCATGAGACGCCCGATACTCCGGGTATACCTCGGGGTCAAAGCCCTTTCGGCCCTAGCCATCCTCGGTATGGTCGCACGACATGTTCCACGTGAAACAACTGGGCTTTGCTTCGATTATTTTCCGATGCAGAAGCGCCCAAACAGCGCGTCGAGCATATCCTCTGTTGTAGCCCGCCCGATCAAACGGTCAAAAGCGAGGCGTGCACGGCGCAAACTCTCGGCAATCAGCAGCGGATCTGTGGAGTCATGCGCTTCTAACAGAGCCCCGTGGCTATCTTGAAGAAGGTTATGCTGACGCGCGTTGAGAGCCGCCTCTCCCGGTTTGGGCAATGTATTTCGAGCGAGTTCGAGCAATCCTGACTTGAGTTCACCCACCCCCTCTCCTGTGAGAGCAGAGACCCGAAACATGGGCGCCGATTTAACCAAATGCGTTGGATTATCCACCTGGGCTTCAATCCCCCACGCACCATTCGGCTCATCGTGATCAGGCCCCAACCACAACACCAAATCGGCACTTTTCAGCTGGCTGCGCGCACGGTCGATGCCAATTGCTTCGATTGCATCGTCACCACCATCATGAAGGCCCGCAGTGTCCACAAAGGTAAAGGGTACACCGCTGATCGCCACAGACCGTTCAATCACATCACGCGTTGTGCCCGCAATCGGCGAGGTTATAGCGGCCTCACTCTCAACCAACGCGTTGAAAAGAGTGGATTTCCCTGTATTTGGCGGCCCCGCTAACACAACACGAAACCCCTCACTCAACCGCTCAGAACGTGGACGCTGCAGAAAATCATCCAATTGATCGGAAAGCAGCTGTACGCGCGCGGAAAAATCATCTGCAAGGCCGCCTACATCAGCCTCGTCGGAAAAATCGAGCGCAGCCTCGACTTCAGCCGCCAAACGCAGGAGCGCATCGCGCCATTCTTCAACCTGCCGCGACAACCCTCCTCCTGCCATTGCCATAGCTGCGCTGCGCTGGAGCTCGGTTTCCGCGCTTAGCAGATCAGCCAGGCCCTCCGCCTCGGCCAAATCTATCCGTCCGTTTGCAAAAGCGCGGCGAGTGAACTCTCCAGGTTCAGCCTTACGAAGACCTTTGAAGGAGGAAAGCTCGCTCTCAATTGCAGCAACTACTGCGCGCCCGCCATGACAATGCAATTCCAGCAGATCTTCGCCGGTGGCTGTTTTTGGACCCGGAAACCACAATACCAAGGCCTCATCCAACACAGTGCCATCCACAGCGTGCAACCTCGCCAAACTTGCCTTGCGCGCCGGGATGTCGCGACCCACCATCGATTCAAGGGTGGTTCCGGCTGCAGGGCCGCTGATGCGGATTACGCCGATTGCGGCCGGCGGCGCACCGCTAGACAATGCAAAAATTGTGTCAGTCATTTGCGGCTGCACCGATCCTAGTCGTCGCTAGGTTTCTTTCTGTCACCCGCAGAGCCCATTCCGCCGCTCATGAAATTCTGGAACATCTGCATCCCCATCTGCCCCATCGGCGCAAGATGCTTGGCAAAATCCTGCAATTGGTCCGGGCTCGAGACACCCTTCATCGCCTTCGTCAGGCTGTCGACATAGACGCTGTTTGCCTCCGACACATCGGGCAGACCCATGAATGCCCGCGCCTCCTCGGGTGTGCAGTCGATCTCGATATTGACCTTCATCGCGATTCCTCCTTTGCCTCGCGCTTATCAGGCGAGCATCCTCTCAAATTTGGGTTTGGCAAACCCGCTTGCCAAGCGATAAGCCGCTTTCACCAAGAATCAAAGGAGCAGCGCCCAAATGTCCGATACGGCTACAATTTCCACCCTTGATGGCGATGCAGATTTCAACGCCTATGTCGCGCGTCCTGAAGGCACAGCTAAAGCTGCGGTTATTGTGATCCAGGAGATTTTTGGCGTGAACCAGGGCATTCGTCGCAAATGCGATAGCTGGGCTGCGGAAGGATACCTGGCGGTTGCACCTGATCTGTTCTTTCGTATGAAGCCCGGACTCGAACTCGACCCTGACGTTGAGGCGGAGTTTAACGAAGCTCTTGATTATTTTGGAAAATATAATCCGGACGATGGCGTCAAGGACATCGAGGCAACAATACATTGGATCCGTAGAGATGCCGGCGTGAACAAGGTTGGTTGTGTGGGGTACTGCCTTGGAGGGAAGCTTGCCTACATGACCGCCGCACGGACGGACATTGATGCTTCTGTCGGCTACTACGGTGTGATGATCGACCAGATGCTGGGTGAAAAACACGCAATAGCCAACCCATTGCTATTACACATTCCAACCGCTGACCATTTCGTTGGCCCCGAAGCGCAGGCCGCAATGCACGCAGGTCTTGATGACCATCCACGCGTGACCTTGTACGACTATGAAGGGTTGGACCACGGTTTCGCAACCGAGAGTGGAAACCGGCGAGATGAACTAGGCGCTCAGCTGGCTGATGGCCGCACCAAAGCATTTTTTGCAGAGCATCTGTCATGAGCCCGGCTGCCAAAGGCCTCAAACGCTGGCATGAAGTGATCGAAGGTGGAAGTGAACCAGCCGCCCTAACAAACGTCATGCGCGAAGACGCTGTGTTTCACTCTCCGGTTGTACACACACCGCAAAAAGGGCGCCCGATCGTCGTTGCCTATCTAACCGCCGCCGGACAAACGCTCGGCAATGACAGTTTTCAATATCTGCGCGAAGTTGTGGACGGGAACACCGCGGTGCTCGAATTCCAGACAGAGATGGACGGTATTCAGGTCAACGGCATCGACATGATAACCTTTGACGACGAGGGTTTGATCACCGATTTCAAGGTGATGGTGCGCCCACTGAAAGCGGTGAACAAGGTCTGGGAAATGATGGGCGCGCAGTTGGAGCTTATGAAGGCGGGTTAACGAGCTCTCACTGCTGAAAACCCGCCCTGAATCTGCTAGAAATTACTGGTTCATGGTTTCGAAGAAGTCTTCGTTGGTCTTCGAATCCTTCATTTTGTCGAGCAGGAATTCCATCGCGTCGACTGTTCCCATCTGCATGAGAATACGGCGCAGGACCCACATCTTCGAGAGGTTGTCCTTGTCGACCAGCAGCTCTTCCTTGCGGGTGCCAGACTTGCCGACATCGAGCGCCGGAAAGATCCGCTTGTCAGCAACCTTGCGATCAAGCACGATTTCCGAGTTACCGGTGCCCTTGAATTCTTCGAAGATTACTTCGTCCATGCGGCTGCCGGTATCGATCAGCGCGGTTGCGATGATGGACAGCGATCCACCTTCTTCGATGTTACGCGCAGCGCCGAAGAAACGTTTCGGGCGCTGCAATGCGTTAGCATCCACACCACCAGTCAGAACCTTGCCTGAGCTTGGAACCACCGTGTTGTAGGCACGGCCCAGACGTGTGATCGAATCGAGCAGGATGACAACATCGTGCTTGTGCTCAACCAGCCGTTTCGCCTTCTCGATCACCATTTCAGCGACCTGGACGTGGCGATTGGCAGGCTCGTCAAAGGTAGAGGAGATCACCTCGCCCTTAACGCTGCGCTGCATGTCCGTAACTTCCTCGGGTCGCTCATCAACCAGCAAAACCAGCAGGAAAACCTCGGGGTGGTTGTCCGTGATCGCCTTTGCGATGTTCTGCAGCAGCACCGTTTTACCCGTACGTGGCGGCGCCACGATCAATGCACGCTGGCCCTTGCCCTGGGGCGCGATAATATCGATCACTCGTGCAGACTTGTCTTTGACTGTCGGGTCAACCTGATCGAGGTTGAGCTTCTTGTCGGGATAGAGCGGAGTAAGGTTGTCGAAATTGGTGCGCATGCGCACTGCGTCCGGCGTGTCAAAGTTGACGGTAGTCAGACTTGTCAGCGCGAAATAGCGTTCGCCTTCTCTGGGTGCGCGAATTTCACCTTCGACAGTGTCCCCGGTGCGCAAACCCCATTTGCGTATTTGGTTAGGCGAGACATAGATATCGTCCGGCCCAGCTAGATAGTTTGCCTCGGGCGAGCGCAAAAATCCAAAGCCATCTTGCAGCACTTCGATCGTGCCGATGCCCATGATTTTTTCTTCGTATTCGTCATCTTCAGCAAGCTCGCGCAGGATGCTGAACAGCAGATCCTGACGGCGCATAGTGCTTGCGCTTTCAACGCCCAATTCTTCCGCCATCGCGACCAATTCGGCCGGGGTTTTTTCTTTCAAGTCTTTAAGATGCATTTCGATTCTTGTCCGTGTTGGAAAATGTTGGCCGACAGGTCAGTGCCTCGTTTGGGTCCGGAGGCGTTTGGGCTTGGAGAAAGCAGACCTTGGCGTCGCTTGAACGCGATGCCTTGATGCCGGTTAGATGAGTTCGGGATAGAATTGCGCCACGCTATCGTCAATCAGGAATCGTTACCGATTTTACATAGCACGAAAAACCACCACTAGAATTACGATGATAACCAGCAGCAGCCCTGGCAACTCGCCAATCATGCGAAGCTGCTTTTCGCTCAAAGGTCGCTGACCCTTGGCAACCTTCTTCGTCTGCGCGATCAAATACCCGTGAAAGCCCGTCAGAAGGACAACAAAGAGGATTTTGGCGTGTAACCACCCTAATCCGGGTAAACCGTTAAACAAGCCCAGCTGGACGCTCATAAGCAACCCAAACGCCCAAACAATGATCATACTCGGCGTCAGGATTATCTTGCGTAGCAGGTCCATGCGTTTGACCCATAGCGCTTCTTCCTCTGATCCCGGCGCTGAAGGATGCACATAGATCAGCTGGCGCGGGAGCATGAACAGGCCAGCCATCCAGAACACCACGAAGATGATATGGCCGGCCTTGAGCCAAAGGTAAGTCACAGCAATGATGTCCTGCATCGCATGGATATGTAGGTATCCCTCATCGGTCCGTCACCCCCGCATTTGGTTCAAGCGCCGCGAACCGCGGCAACCAACTGCTCAACATGCTCGATCGGTGTAAACTGGCCGATGCCATGACCCAGATTGAAGATATGCGGGCGGTCAGCAAAGGTATCGATGATGAATTCGATCCGATCGGTCATCGCTTTGCCGCCTGCCATCAGCATCAAGGGATCAAGATTGCCTTGCACCGGCATGCCTTGTGGAACTTCCCTGTTTGCCCAGACCGGATCAACCGTTTCATCCAGACCCAGCGCGTCGACACCGGTTTCCTTGGCATATTGCGCCAGCTTTGCACCGGCGCCTTTTGGAAAACCGATAATCGGCGCGTCAGGATGCGATTGTTTGATTGCTGCTGTGATTGTCGCATTGGGCGCAATTACCCAGCGTTCGAACTGGTCAGGCGCCAGACTGCCAGCCCAGCTATCAAACAATTGCACTGCTTCAGCGCCTGCATCGATTTGACCACGCAGATAGCCGATGGTGACATCTACTATCGCATCAATGATCGACTGGAAACGGGCCGGATCCGTGTAAGCCAGCTCGCGCGTCGCGTGCTGATCGCGGCTGCCTTCGCCATTCACCATGTAAGTCGCGACCGTCCACGGACTTCCCGCGAAGCCCAGCATGGTCACATCATCACCGATCATCGCGCGACACTTGCATACCGTCTCGTAAATTGCCTCGAAACGCTCGGGTTGCGCCGTGAAACTCTCAAGCTTTGCATCAAGCAAGCGCGGCGAAAGTTTGGGTCCTTCGCCAGCCAGAAACTCCAGCCCTTGGCCCATCGCATGTGGCACAATCAGGATATCGGAGAACAGGATTGCACCATCAAACCCAAACCGGCGCAATGGTTGGATCGTGATTTCCGCAGCCGCATCACTGTCATACACCAGATCGAGAAAACCGCCCTTCTCCGCTCTCAATTCGCGATACTCAGGAAGGTAGCGCCCAGCCTGGCGCATCAGCCACATAGGTGGTCGGGAAGCCTTATGACCGCGTAAAGTATCGAGAAGCAAACCAGGCATAGGTCTAAGTCCAATCAACTATAATTATATTATATATAAAGATTGTAGAATCTGTTGGCCCTGTGAATATCGGGAACAAGTGACTCCTGCCCAATTTCTCCCGTTATTGCAAAGGTTGTGATTGACCTCGACTCGCGGCTCTGCGGGAGTCGAGTCAAACTTTTGCTTGCTATCAACAGGCTGGGGACAGCTCTAGCTAGATGTTTACAGACCCCTTGGTGAAACACTTGATGGCGGGCATGGATTGGCTCCACGAACTTGTCCTCAGACTTCTCCCGTGGTTTATGCCGGTTCTCGTCCACAGAGCTCTAATCGACAGAGATCGTATTCAACCGGAATAGCAAACATGCACCTACATCTTGTCTCTGACTCGACCGGTGAAACACTGGAGATGATCGCCAAGGCGGCATTGGCGCAATTCGACACTCCCGAGGTTGTTCATCATTTCTGGCCGATGGTGCGCTCGCGCCAGCACCTGGACCGGATTGTGCCTTCGCTGGTGGATAGCCCCGGTCTAGTCCTGTTCACCCTGGTCAATCCAGACACACGAGCGCGTCTGGAGGAGCACTGTCGCCAGATCGGTCTGCCCGCCGTGCCCGTGTTGGATTCGGTAACCGCCGCACTCGAAGTGCAGCTGGGTGAAGAGGCGCATGGCAGGCCTGGCCGCCAACACCTGATGGACGAAGCTTATTTCGGCCGTGTCGATGCAATTCACTATACGATTGCCCATGACGACGGGATTGGCTGGGAAGATTGGGAAGAAGCGGACATTGTTCTGGCTGGTGTATCGCGCAGCTCGAAAACGCCAACAAGCATCTACCTTGCCAATCGCGGGTATAAGGTTGCGAACATCCCCTTGGTAATTGAATCGCCGCCGCCAAAGGTTTTGTTCGGGCTTCGTCACCCCATGGTGGTGGGTTTGACGACCGCTCCGGAACGGCTGGTCCAGGTGCGTCGCAACCGGCTCTTGTCACTCAACGAAGCAACAGAGACATCCTATGTCGATGATGAGCGGGTGCGCGAAGAGGTGCAGTTTGCGCGGCGGATGTTTGCCGACAATGGTTGGCCCGTGATTGATGTAACCCGGCGTTCGATTGAGGAGACAGCAGCGGCGGTGATCCGGTTCATGCAAGAGCGGAAAGACAAAGCGGTAGCGCCGGATGAAAGTGGTGAAGGCGCGATATGATCATCCTGGCCTCCAAAAGTGCGTCACGGCGGGCGATGCTGGATGCAGCAGGGGTCATGTATGAAGCCATGCCGGCACATATAGATGAGCGCGCCGTCGAAGCGGCGCTTTCCGGCTGTTCCCCGGAGGAGATTGCCGAGGCTCTTAGTGTTGCAAAGGCCCAAGCTGTGGCGGCAGACAATGCCGCACGGCTGGTGTTGGGCAGTGATAGCCTGGTCGTGTGCGACGGGCAGCGCTTCGACAAGCCGCAAAGTCGCGAACAGGCAGCCGAGCATCTGCGTTTCTTCTCAGGTAAGGTCATGGAGCTACATAGCGGCGCTGCGATCGTGCGCGATGATACGTGTGAATGGAGCACTACATCTCTGGCCGAGCTTCATGTGCGCGAATTAAGCGAGCAATTTATCGAGCAATATCTCGATGCTGAATGGCCAGAGATCGGCTATTGCGCAGGCGCTTTCCGGATTGAAGCCATGGGCCCGCAATTGTTTGAACGGATCGACGGTGATCAATTCACGGTACTCGGAATGCCGCTGCTGGGTGTACTTGGCGCACTGCGCGACCTGGGTGGGTTGGTTTCATGATCAAGCCCTATGCTGAAGTCATTGGCGACCCAATCGCTCATTCAAAGTCTCCTGCAATCCACAATTTCTGGCTCGAAAAATTGGGGGCTGCACCGACCTATCGTGCCCAGCATGTGTTGAGCGATAAACTTGGCGATTACATCAAATCGCGCCGCAGTGACCCTGAATGGCGGGGTTGCAACATTACGATGCCACATAAACAGGCTGCGATTGATCTGGCTGACCGGCTGGACCCGGTCGCTACACAAATCGGAGCAATCAACACTCTGGTTCGTGAAGGTGACCAGCTCATCGGTTACAACACCGATGCGGTCGGATTCCTTGAACCGCTCCGTGGCGAATTATCGCAAGAACACTATTTTCGGATGGCTCGTGTTCTGGGCACAGGTGGTGCGGCTCGGGCCATTGTTGCCGGCCTTGCCGGACAAGGCTTCACGATAGTTCTTGCAGGACGCAACCCCGACAAGGCAAGGTCTATTCTCGAAGAGGTTGCTCCAAAGGGCCAGCATCACGCAGTACATCTCGATCATTTTGCAGAGCCGACCGACTTTGCCTTCGATGATCGTGATGGGTGCCTGGATCTGGTGGTCAACGCGTCGGCACTGGGTATGCGCGGGCAATCCGAACTCGCATTTGATTGGAGCCACGCACCACCAGGTGCGATTGCCTATGATATCGTGACCGATCCGCTCGACACTGCACTCCTGAGGAACGCCCGCGCCGCCGGACATCAAACATTGGACGGTCTCAATATGCTAATCGGGCAGGCAGCGGCTGCATTCGAGAAGTTCTTCGGGCAAGCCGCGCCGCGCGAGCACGATGCGCAGCTTCGGGAGCTTCTAACGCGATGACAAAGCCTCTCATCATAGGTCTTACCGGCTCGATCGGAATGGGTAAATCGACAGTCGCAGAAATGTTCGAGCGACACGGTGTGCCTGTGTTTGACGCCGATAAAGAAGTCCGTTCCATGCAGGGTCCGGATGGCGAGTTGCTCGAGGCCATCGAAGCTGCTTTTCCCAGATCAACCGGTCCCAAGGGGGTTAAGCGTGACACCCTTGGTCAGCTAGTTTTTGGGGACCCAGATGCCCTCTCCCGGCTGGAGGCGATCGTCCATCCTGCTGTCGCGGCCAAACGCATAGAGTTCATGATTGAACACGGCGGTGCGCCGATGGTGGTCTTCGACATTCCCTTGCTGTTCGAAAAGGGCGGCCATGAAAGCGTGGATACGATTGTTGTTGTGTCGGCGCCGGCCGAAATCCAGCGAAAGCGAGTGCTTGGCCGTGAAGGGATGACGCTTGAGAAGTTCGCGCATATTCTTTCACTGCAAACCCCTGATATAGAGAAGCGCGAGCGCGCTGACCATGTGATCGATACTGGCGTTACTCTGGCTGAAACTGAAGCTGCGGTTGCCGATCTGATCGCACAATTGAGTGCGGAGAGATAAAGCTCTGCCCGTGTTCCGGAATCGCTTGCCAAATCAGAATGCGAGTCCGATAGTAACACCAATGCGGGAAATCGTTTTCGACACAGAGACCACCGGCCTGGACCCTGATTCGGGTGACCGGATGGTTGAAATGGGATGTGTAGAAATAATCAACCGGGTGCCGACCGGGGCCACCTACCACGCCTATTACAATCCCGAACGCGATATGCCTGCTGCCGCTGAAGCGGTGCACGGATTGTCGATTTCCTTCCTCGAAACAAAACCGCTTTTCTCTGCGCAGATCGATGAACTGATCGCGTTTTTGGGGGATGCACCGCTGGTTGCGCACAATGCGGGCTTTGATTTTGGCTTTCTTAATAACGAGCTGAAGCTCATCGGTCGCGAACCTATCAACATGGACCGAATGGTCGACACCGTTGCCATCGCGCGCAAACGCCACCCGGGCGCAAAAGTATCACTTGATGCCCTGTGTACGCGTTATGGCGTTGATCGCAGCCACCGCGTGAAGCACGGCGCGCTGCTTGACGCTGAATTGCTGGCTCAGGTTTACGTAGAGCTGATGGGTGGGCGCCAGATCGGTTTGGAACTGGCGGCTGATAGCCAGTGTGATCGTGTCGCCGCACTAGATTCAACCCACCCGACCAAAGCATCTGGACCGCGGCGCGAGGCCAGGCCGCATGCGGCGAGTGATGCCGAGGTTGCACGCCACAAGAAGTTTCTCGAACGGATCGAAAAACCGATCTGGTTGAATTGAGTACCGGGGGGTTATGTCCCCTACCAATCTTGAGGAGATCCCACACATGGATATTCGCGTATCGGGCCATCAGATCGAAACCGGCGATGCCTTGCGGGAGCATGTGGATAGCCGGCTGGGCGGGATAGTCGAGAAGTACTTTGACCGTGCTATCTCTTCGCATGTCACCTTTGGCAAAGCGCCTGCTGGCATGTTCGCATGCGATATTGTCACGCACGTTATGCAGGGCCTGATTCTGAAAGCACATGCCGATGCAGCTGATGCACATCAGGCTCTGGACGCGGCGTCTGCCAAGATCGACAAACAATTGCGCCGTTACAAAAGGCGCTTGAATGACCGCCATGAGCAAGCCGATTTCGCCCGTGCCGAAGAAGCCGCAGCCTATACGTTCGAAGAGGCTGGCTACACCATCTTTGCCAGTGACGAGGGTGAGGAGGAGCTCCTTCATCATGCTCCACCGATCATTGCAGAGACGAGTGTTGATATTCCCGAGGCCAGTGCAGCTGATGCTGTCATGATGCTCGACTTGCGAGACACCAACGCGCTATTCTTCAAAAATGCTGGAACCGGGCGTCACAATATGGTTTATCGCCGATCCGACGGTTCGATCGGGTGGGTTGAGCCGCGCTAAGGGGTGAACCGCTAGTTTACAGCGGTCAGCCTGAAGAAGATGAACACCATTTGGAAATATTCATCCTGCATGGGATGTGTACCGACTTTTGAAGTCGCTGAAATAGAATATCGGGTTGAAAACAGCTTAAAATGAATGTGAATTTTCAATTACTTCCAGAGGCGATTGCTGCTGCCTGTCTGGAATCCAAAGATTTGGTGCTTGAGCGCGTGAGCGAGCTTTTTTCGGCTTGCTATAATGCGAACGCATCCGATGTGCTTGAAGGGTTGGAAGAGCGCGAGAAACTCGGCTCAACCGGTTTCGGCAATGGCGTTGCGATTCCACATGCTCGCTCTTTGAAGGTGAAGCGCCCTGCGGCGGTTTTGTTGCGCTTGGAAAGTCCTGTTGATTTCGCAGCGGCAGACGGCATGCCCGTCGAGCTGGTGTTCGGACTATTGTCGCCAGAATATGCCGGTGCTGCTCACCTGCATGCATTGGCGGCGATTTCGCGTCTGGCGCGTGATGAACATACGCGTGAGGCTTTGATCGAAGCGCCCAATACGGAAGCCATGTATGCGCTTCTGGCCAGCCATCTAGAGCGTGATGCCGCCTGAGGGGCGCGCCAAAGCAGGGGGCGTCGGCATAGGCGCCGACTTGCATTATCGCGCATTGGAACGCCTGTACGCTTCCGCACCGATCAACGAGACATTCAACTCTCGGCTCGAGATCCCCGGTGAAGGTCGTTCACGGATTACATTCCAGATCGACGAAAGTGTCTTTCATGCGGCTGGCGCTGCACATGGCACCATTTATTTCAAGATGCTCGATGACGCGGCGTTCTACGCTGCCAATTCCCGCACGACTGATCGCTTTCTTCTGACTACCTCGTTCAACCTGCACTTCACCAAGCCTGTGCGGTCGGGCGAAGTGGTGGCCGAAGGGCTCTGGATCAGTGGGAAACGCCGCGTTTTCGTGGCTGAATCGCGGTTGATCGATGCAGAGGGCGAGGAAATCGGCCGCGGAACCGGCACATTCATGCGATCACGCATCGCCTTGTCCGGCTTGCCAGGATATTCGGCAGGGGCGGAGTAAGCACTGTGGACGCGCGCCTACCAGCACATCTGGAAGTTTCAGCCATTATTCGCCTGGTCGAGGCCGCCGGAGGTTTCGCAGTGGTTACCGCCAAGGGCGAAAGAGATGCCGGAACGATCCTTATCTTAACTTTCTATCGCGGTGAGAATGCAGTTCTTTTCGAAAAGATGCCGCAATTGGATGGTTCGCGACCGTTTCTTGCTGCAAAGCAGCAAAACCCTAAAAACCATGAAGAAATTTTCGAATACATTGAGCGACGCAAGCAACAAGACCCCGATACCTGGGTTTTGGAGGCAGATATCGCTGATGGCGCACAGTTCATCGCATCCTTGCCGCGTTAACTTGACCTCCGTGGAAAGTCGCCTATTTGCCCCGCCAGCTTCTAGGCGCGTAGGCGGCGTATGCTCGGCAATGAGGTCGAGCTCGCTAGCACGCAGACGGGGGGCGGCCGGCAGGCCATGAAATTGGACCACTTATTGAATACCAAAAGGTATCGGTCCCAGCCTGCGACGGAGCTAGCTCACCGCTTAAAATAACGGACAATATGACCCGAAGGAGCCATGGGCTCGGGATTGCTGCTGCGGCAGTGGCTCTCGCCCTGACATTCGCAAGTGCTGAACTTTCAAGCGCTTTAGCTCAGGACACGGATCCTGAGGCTGCGGTGGCCATCGATGTCGCTGCTGATGCCGAACCGGCATCATTCCCTGTTTTCGTCGCACAAGAAGTGGTTCAGCCACTCGCCGAGCCGAGCGAAGAGGTTTCCTCTGAAACCCGCGCAACTTCGCTGCGGGAACTTGTTTCCGAAACTGAAACCGATTTTACACTGTCAGAGCAGATGCGCTGCCTCGCCGGCGCGATCTACTTTGAAGCGCGCGGCGAGCCGCTTTCCGGTCAGCTGGCTGTGGCACAAGTTGTGATCAACCGCGCGGACAGTTCGCGCTTTCCATCAAGCTATTGCGGCGTTGTTTATCAGCGCGCCCAATTCTCATTCGTTCGTGGCGGTGCTATGCCCCGTATCAATACAGGCTCGAAAGCTTGGAAACGCGCGAAGGCAATCGCTCGCATCGCGCATGAAGGTATGTGGGAATCAGAGGCTGAAGACGCGCTCTATTTCCACGCGAAATATGTGAGTCCGAGCTGGAGCCGGAAGAAAACGGCCCGCGCTACAATCAACCAGCATATCTTCTATCGGTAAGGAATTCCCGCATTCATAATATTGAGAGGGCTCGTCTGGGAACAGGCGGGCCCTTTTGGTTTTTGAGCGCTTTAGTCCCGCAACACTGCCCAAACAGGTGCATGGTCGCTGGCTTTTTCGCGCCCGCGATGGTCCTTATCGACTCCTACAGCCTCCAACCTGTCTGCAGTTTCCGGGTTGAGCAGAATGTGATCGATCCTGAATCCATGATCTCGCTGCCATGCGCCCGCTTGATAATCCCAATATGTCCAAACGCCACCGCGCGGATTGTGGGCGCGCAGCGCATCCGTCCAGCCATCGGCTAGTAGACGTGCATAGGCCCCACGAGATTCCGGCTGCATCAGCGCATCTTCGGCCATCGCCTTGGTTGCCCAGACGTCATTATCCTCCGGAATAACGTTGAAATCGCCCAGCACAGCCGCTGGCACCTCCTCAGCCCAGATTTGCGCCATGCGCTCGCGCAGTTTCGCCATCCAGGCAATCTTATAGTCAAATTTCGGCCCAGGCTGCGGATTGCCGTTTGGCAGGTAAATGCAAACAATCCGTACACCGCCAACATCGACCTCAAGATAGCGGGCCTGTTCGCCCTCGCCATCGTTCGGGCCGTCGATCCTCAAGCCGCGCTGAACCTCTGCGGGTTGACCAAGGCCAGCTTCTTTGTCGACCAGAATGGCGACACCGTTGAAGCTCTTCTGACCATGCCAGATTGCGTGATAGCCAACGTCTTCAAATTCATGGGCCGGAAAATTCTCGTCCATGCTTTTGATTTCCTGCAGGCATGCGACGGTTGGCCGGGTTTCCGTGAGCCATTCCTTCAACCGCGGCAGCCGCGCTTTGATGCCATTAATATTGTAGGTCGCGATTTTCATGAGGCGACTAGTGCCCGAAGATCACGCGCGATCAAACACCTTTATTGCGAGTGATCCTGCTGACCACAAAGGCCCCAACCCTATATCCCGAAGCTGGACCCGCAGCCGCAACCCGCCGCCGCTTGCGGGTTTTCGACTCTGAAGGCCGCACCCCCGAGAGATTCTACGAAGTCGACCACACTGCCGGAAACCAGATCAAGACTGATCGGATCAACCACTAACTTCACACCAGCGGTCTCGCTGATGGAATCGTCTTCCTCGGCGGCATCAGCCAGATCGAATTTGTACTGAAAGCCTGAACATCCACCCCCCTCGACTGAAAGGCGCAGGATTGCGGGTTTGGACTGCTTCTCGGCAATCCAGGATACGCGCTTTGCCGCAGCCGGTGTCAGAGTGAGTGTTTCAGCCATGATGGAGCAAATTTAGGGTGCGAATGCCCAAACAGCAAGCTCCGCGCGCCCGATCAGGCGGTTTGGATATATTCGCGCAGGGCCTCTGCCTCGTGCTCGACCTCATCGGTGTGGTATTTCACTAGGTCGCCGATCGAAATAAACGCGACCATGGCACCGTTCTCCATTACGGGGAGGTGACGGATCCTGCGCCTTGTCATCAGCGCCAATGCTTCGTTGATCAGACTTGTTGTTTCGACGGTGATGGGCGGCGCAGTCATCACATCTGTGAGTGGGCGATTGAGGCAGGCTTCACCCTCGTTCGCCAGCTTGTAGATCACATCACGTTCGGAAAATATCCCGACAACCGAACCACCGCGCATCACAGGCACAGCGCCAATCCGCTTTTTTGCGAGCAGGGCGACGGCCTCTCGCATAGTGTCGTTTGAGTAGCAGGAGATGACTTCGGCGCCGCGGCGTCCCTCAATGATCCGCGCGATTGTCATGGGTTTTCTCCTCTCTTGTCTGATTCCTTGCAAAACATGCCACCTTCTTTGCGAAAAGGCGAATCTATCGGTTCACAATGGACATTGCATCGCGGCTTGCGAGGCCCCATGTCGCAGCACATGGTCAGTAAATCGCCGCTTGATGATCCCGAGAACGCCGCATACGCCTGGGCACGCTACCGCCGGATCATGCGATTCATGTTCATGCTGACCGTGGGTGTGGTGCTGATTGCAATCGCGCTACTCTACAAATTCAACGGTGCAGTCTCGATCCATTTCTACATCGCCGTCGCTTTGGGGATCGGCTTCACCATGCTGCTAACCAGTGCATTGATGGGGTTGGTTTTCCTGTCAAACGGCACCGGGCATGACGCATCGGTCGACAACAACCTGCCAAGACATGACGAAGACTAGCCCACGTTGAAGGTTGATGGCGACTGCGGTCAGTCGTTCGAAAGCCGGAACTCTTCGACTGGCGTTCCGCCAACCAGATGTTCCTGGATAATGCGCTCCAGCACGTCAGGGCTTGCCGAGTGGTACCAGACGCGGTCGGGATAGACTACAGCGATGGGCCCGGCGGCACAAACCTGCAGGCAATCTGCCTTGGTGCGCTGAACCCCACCGCAAGGCCGGCCTTCGGGATTGATCCGTTTGGGCCCGGCCAATTTCAGCTCGTTCAATCGGCGCTTGAGAAACTGCCACGAGGCCACACCTTTTTCACGCGCGCAACATTTCTGCTTTTCGCTCATCGCACACAAAAAGACATGACGGTCGATCGTTTCGCCGCCTAGCTTTGCGAGGCCCAGTCGGGCGTCATCCAGAGGGCTGCGATCAGGCATTGATGCGTTGCCGGATTGGCTAGCGGCGCTTGCCGGCAATCCGGGCGATTTCGGCCTGAACCATCTTTTCGACCATTCCAGGCAGGTTTGTGTCGAGCCATTCGGCCAGCATCGGGCGCAGCATATCGCGGACCATGCCTTCGAGCGATGTTTCGCCCGAGCGGACGATCTGTGGTCTTGCACCGGGCTCTGCCAGCATCGCCAGCGCTTCGAAATTGTCGCGCATCGATTTTTGGACCGCGTCCGTCGTCAGCGAAGTGTCAGCAATCTCGCCGTCATCGGCGAACTCCATTTCGCCCAGATCGAGGACATCATCCTCGTCCGCAATCGCGCCACCTTCTTCCGGGATACGCACAGCAGGTGGAATCTCGCGATTGTCACGCGCGATAACCTTCTTGATTGATTCAAGAATTTCTTCGACCGATGCTTCGTTATTGCTGTGCGCCATTGCGCCGTACACCCCTGATTTTTCAACTGCCGAGTTGGCCCAAGGTCTCTGTGACGTCAATAATTTGTCACGTCACCCGATTCATCAGGCGGCCCAATCATCGCGTCAGCAGCCGGGATGTCAACGGTTCTGGTTGAATTTGCCTCTGGCTCCGGGTCGCGCTGCCAATCGAAGATCTTGCTCCTGACCCGGTCGTAATTGACCTGAGGATCATAGAGAACGCCGCCAGTATCGAGATTGAGGTCGCGTGCTTCAGCCCGGCCCATCGCCGCCAGCACGCTGAATCCCGCGACATAGGCATTGCGCCGGGCTGTCACCAATTGCGCGCGGGCAGAAAGTAATTCCTGCTCGGCGTTGAGAACGTCCAGAATCGTACGATTGCCTATCGAGTTTTCGGCCCGCACACCTTCCAGACTGAGTTCGGCTGCGGAAACCGCCGCCTCGGAACTTTCGATCACCGCCCGCGACGCTTGCCAGCTGGCATAGGCGGCGCGAGTTTGCGCGATGATGCTACGCTCTGTGGCGATCACGTTCTCAAGAGCAGCGGTCTCGCGTGCAAAGGCCTGACGTTGCTGAGCTGCGGGGCGACCACCCTGAAAAATTGGCACAGTCACCTGAACACCGATGTTGGCGGTGGTTTCATCCTGCGCAAAATTGGCTGAGATCGGGCCGCCCAAAGTGCCATAGAAATCGGTGTAGTCGTAATTCACAAAGCCGCCGATCTTCGGCAGGCGGCCAGCACCCGCCACTTCCGAATCATAGCCCGCCGCGTCCGCACGTTCCTTTGCCGCGATCAGATCGGGGTTGTTGTCGAGCGCGGTGACCACAGCTTCACCCACAGTATCGGGCAAGCCTGGCAGCGGTGGCGGCGCCTGAAGATCCTGCGGCGCTCGACCTATCAGCTGGATATATGTCTCGCGTGCAGAAATCAGATTTGCTTGTGCATTGCGGAAATCGCTTTGCGCCAGGGCCAGCCGCGATTGTGATTGCGCAATGTCGGTACGCGTAAGCTCGCCGATCTCGAAACGGTCATTGGTCGCTTCAAGGTTGATCGTGAGCACTTCGACCTGGTTGCCGGCAAGCATAGCCAGCGCTTCAGTGCGCAGCACATCCATATAGGCCGCGACCACCTGGCTGAAAACCGAACTTTCCGTCCCACGGAGATCAGCCTGACCTGCAGCCACGCGTTCCTTGGCGGCTTTGATGCCATTATTGACCGCGCCGCCAGAGTAGATCGGGACCGTCAAATCCAATCCAGCCGAAAAACGCCGCTCGGGCGCAGTGAAGCTGTTGGGCGAGACCTTGGTGAACTCGATATGATTGGCGACCGCGCTGACATCAATGCCGCCCCGCGATGCTTGAATCGGGACATCTTCATCGGTTGCGCGCTGCTGCGCGCGCGCAGCTTCCAATGAAGGGTTTGCTTCGTAAGCTGCCGCCAATGCTTCGCGCAGCGTATCAGCCTGCGCAGTGGCCGGAACCATTGCGGAGCTTAGAACGAGTAACGCGGCTGTGCGCCGGCAGGTCTTGCTCCGCATCATCAGATTAGAAGCTCCATTCCTTGGGCTTGTCGAAAGCGTGCAGCACGGGAATTCCGATATCGGCAAGCGGCTGTAGCACGACGTTTCCAGCCACTTTGCGCCCTGTTGCGAGGCGGGTGACGCCGCGCTCAACCACACCGGTTACGATCCTGCCATTATCTTTGAGGCGCTTAGCCAGCGTATCGGGCAGTTCCTCGATCGCGCCATCGATCAGGATTAGTGAATAGGTCTTGCGACCCTTCTTGCCGTCGACAATCTCTTTGACCGATTTGGTGTCGAGCTTGCCGACCAATGGCTTGACCAACTCAGCAAGAAAGGCCGAGCCACTCGTGACCACGAGCGCATTGTCATCCAGGCCCGGACGCGCTTCGGCCAGCATCTTGCCGTGAACTATAGGTGCGGCGAGAAATGCGCCATCACCCAGAGGAATCGCGCGGTCCATATAGGCAATGGACTTGGCGCCGGCTGGCACGAAATCTTCGCGAGCAACGCCGCCCATTCGCGCGATTACGAATGGCTCGTTCACGCCGCTGGTGCGCAGCTGGCTGTCAATCATTGCCCTGCGGGCGGCGGAGGAATCAGTCTTTGTCATGGCATTCACCGGCTGTATTACATACACAATACACTACGTCAACCATCTCTAGCCTTTGTGCGCTCGTCAGCCAAGTTCTTTGCAACTCATGCGCTATTGTTTGCAATTGGATGATGGACTTAGAAGTGCCACGGAGCCAAAGGGTACGGGAATCGACCGACAGGAGCACAGCTTCGATGAGCGACATGACAATTATCCGCGAAGACGATCTGATTGAAACGATCACGGACGCGCTGCAGTATATCTCTTACTATCATCCGATGGATTACATTCAGGCGCTCGGTGAAGCCTACAAGGTGGAACAAGGGCGAGCCGCCAAAGACGCGATCGCCCAAATTCTGACGAACAGCCGGATGTGCGCAGAGGGGCATCGCCCGATTTGCCAGGATACGGGCATCGTCAATGTTTTCATCAAATGGGGCCAGAACTGCCGCCTCGAATCGGCCAAGAGCCTGCAGGATGTCGTCGATGAAGGCGTAAAACGCGCGTACAATCACCCTGAAAACAAGCTGCGCGCTTCGATTCTGGCTGACCCGGCGTTCACGCGGCGCAATACGCGCGACAACACACCCTGCGTGCTCTCTGTAGAGATGGTCCCGGGCAGCACTATCAGCATTGATGTGGCTGCAAAGGGCGGCGGCAGCGAGAACAAGTCCAAGTTCAAAATGATGAACCCATCGGACAATATCGTCGATTGGGTGGTCGAACAGATCCCCTCGATGGGCGCGGGCTGGTGTCCTCCGGGCATGCTGGGCATCGGGATCGGCGGCACAGCAGAGCATTGCATCAAGCTGGCCAAACAAAGCCTGATGGACCCGATCGATATGGCGCAGCTGAAGCAGCGCGGGCCCCAGAACGATATCGAACAGCTGCGGATTGACATCTTCGATGCGGTCAACGCGCAAGGCGTGGGCGCACAGGGCCTGGGCGGCCTTTCGACTATTCTCGATGTGAAGATTCTTGATTGGCCGTGTCACGCAGCGGGCAAGCCTGTGGCGATGATCCCGAACTGCGCCGCCACCCGCCATGCCCATGTGACTATGGATGGCTCTGGCCCGGTCTTTCTGCCGCAACCCGATCTGGACGCTTGGCCCAAGGTTGAATGGACGCCTGATAGCGAAGCCAAACGGGTTGATCTCGATAATCTTACCCCCGAAGAGGTTGCGAGCTGGAAAGCCGGCGATCGCTTGCTCTTGAACGGCGCGATGCTGACCGGGCGCGACGCGGCGCACAAACGCATTCAGGACATGCTGGACAAGGGCGAAGAGCTACCGGTCGAATTCAAGGGCCGCGCCATCTATTATGTCGGCCCGGTTGACCCCGTCATGGGCGAAGTCGTCGGCCCAGCTGGCCCGACCACCGCGACCCGCATGGACAAATTCACCGAGATGATGCTCGATCTCGGTCTGCTTGCCATGATCGGAAAGGCAGAGCGCGGACATGACGCGGTTGAAGTCATCAGCAGGTACAAAGTGTCCTATCTGATGGCGGTTGGTGGGGCGGCTTATCTCGTCAGCCGCGCGATCAAAGAGGCCAAAGTGGTTGCATTTGAAGACCTCGGCATGGAAGCGATTTACGAGTTCACCGTGAAAGACATGCCTGTGACCGTCGCTGTCGATAGTCATGGGACTAACGTCCACAAATTGGCACCGGCGCAGTGGAAGGCACGGATCGCAAAGGGAAAATTGCTCGAAAACAGCTGATCGGCAAAACCTGCTGACTCGATGAACTTTCGATGAACGGCATATCATGCCCGATGACGGATTCGCCTTTCCGAACGGGCGCGGGTAATGTCGATTCCAATGAGTAAAGTCGCAAACAGCAAGCCCGTGAGGGTTACATTCAAGCTGGTCCTGATTTCCATCATCGTCTTGTGGGCGGTTTATTACGCCTTGGCTTCGCTTCGCTGGGAGATTCTTGGCTTCGGCATGTCGGGCGAAATGATGGTGTTGCGCGCTATCGTCGTGATCGGCGGCGTGGCTGTAACTATCGCTTTGTGGCTGTTCTTGCGTTTCTTTGATGCGAAACCGCTCTGGGCCAAAGTGACTGCGGCGCTGATTCTTTCGCTCCCTGCTGCGCTTGTATTGGCGCAGATGAACAATCTTGTCTTCTCAACCATGAATGAGCGGATGGAGGAAGTGTTCATCGACATCATCGGTGGCGACGATGAGCTGGATGAAAGCGAATATAGCGAAGAAAGCGAAGCAGAGGCGATCGCACGAGCTGACGTGGAAGCGAACCTTCTCAAGGAACGCGATGCCTATTTTGAGCGGCAGCAAGCGTCTCTTGGGTTGTTCGCGTTTATTGGACCGCTCGCAGATATCGCCTTCAGCCGCTATTTTCTGATGCTGGCATGGTGCTCGATATATCTGGCCCTGCTGACCAGCGAGAAAGTGCGCGTGGCGGAACGGCGCGCGAGCGAATTCCGCGAAGTTGCGAAGGCTTCCGAGCTGCGATCACTCCGCTATCAGGTCAACCCGCACTTCCTGTTCAATACATTGAACTCGCTGTCATCCATGGTGATGACAGGCAAATCACAAGCAGCCGAGCAAATGATCCAGACCATGTCGCGCTTCTATCGCCATAGTCTGGCTGACGATCCGACCTGCGACGTTCCGCTCGATGACGAGTTCGACTTGCAGCAGCTCTATCTTGAAATCGAGGCTGTTCGCTTCCCCGAGCGCCTCAAGAGCATCTTCGATTTGCCGGCAGATCTTGCCGACGCTCGAGTGCCCGGCATGATCCTCCAGCCATTGATCGAGAATTCCGTCAAATATGCGGTCTCGCCAGTGAACCGCCCTGTGACGATCACGGTTGAAGCTCGCGAAGAATTTGACCGGCTTGTTATCGTTGTCCGCGACGATGGGCCCGGTGTTCCCGAGAGCGCCAAACACGGTTTCGGTATTGGTCTGGCCAATGTCCGTGACCGTCTGGAGGCTCGCTTTGGTTCGGACATTGTGCTCGAATCCGGCCCTGTTCCTGGCGGCTATCGCACCGAAATGCGCATACCGTTGACCCGCAATGGCAGACACTGAACCCCCCGAAGCGCCGCTGCGCACATTGATCGTCGATGACGAGCCACTCGCGGTGGAGCGCATCCAAGTGATTTGCGCCGAGGTCGAGACTATCAATGTTGTTGGCACCGCTAGCGATGGCGCCGCCGCGCTGCGCTTGGCCGAGAAGCTGTCGCCCGATCTGGTCTTGCTCGATATGACCATGCCGGAACTTGACGGGTTGGGAGTAGCGAAGGAGCTTGCCAAATACAGCAATCCCCCCGCAGTAATCTTTGTCACCGCCCATGATCACTTCGCCGTCGAAGCGTTCGATCTCGATGCAATCGACTATGTGTTGAAACCGGTTGCATCGGATCGGCTTGCGCGGGCTATCGAACGCGCGGCTTCGCGTCGTGGCAATAACGGCGCAAGCAAGGGCGAATGGCTCGAAGAACTTTGGGTGCCGCACCGCTCTGAATTGTTGCGTATCGCGGTAAGCGAAGTGAGCCGGATCGATGCCGAGCGAGACTATGTTCGCTTGCATGTAGGCGAACGCAGCTATCTCTTGCTGCAAACTATCGCCGGGTTGGAGCAACGGCTCGACCCAACCGAATTCATCCGCATCCACCGTTCAACGATTCTGCGCAAGGACCGTATTCGGGGCTTGTGCCATGATGGTTTGGGGGTGTGGTCAGCTGAACTGGAAAACGGCGATGCCTTGCGGATCGGCCGAACATATCTGCCGAAAGTAAAGGCGATGGCCGGCCGCTAGGCTCTTCTTGCGGTTCCTCAAAAAAGAAGCGGCCTGAACCCTGGGACTGGTATGGGTTCAGGCCGCTAGTCTGCACAGAATTGTGCAGGTCTGTTTGGCAGGGTCAGCCGCCCCGCCTTTGTTCTTCAATTACTGCCGCCAGGGTGCTTTTCGCTTGGCGCTAGGCCGATGCGATGCAACGGCGTTGGTCGCGCGATACCGTGCGGGTTCCGGTCGTGTGTCTGCCCAAACCGCAAGTCTTGCGTGCCGCGATTGTGATCCGTTGATCGAGCTCTTTCTGACCAGCTTCGGTCGAAAGATCCAAATCCTCGTAGGTGACATTGGACTGGCTGGTCTGATTGTCAGCGCCAGCCAAGGCAGGGGCTGCGATCAACATCGCGCCAACACCTGCCGCTGCAAGTATGCCTTGTCTCATGCTATCCTCCTTTCACAGCCGAGCATAAAAAGGGGGTGAGCCCGCGCTGTGTGATTGTGTTATACCAGCTGCTGAGGAGGCATCAGCGCAAGCTCGACGATGGAAGCAAGCAGTCCGATCGGTGCGAGGGTGGCCGGACCGATTGCATAAACCAACCGACGCACAGCTATTTCCAACCGACGGGTGATTACGTAACAATGTCACAATGGCTTTAGTGTTCATCTTTCTAATGGGGATTGGCAATTTCGCGTTGCATAAGGCGGTGCTTGAGGGCGGCCACCCACTGCTTGGGCAAATGCCATGGATTGTTCACAAGCTCGGCGGTCGGATAACCTTGGTGACCGAATTCCTTGTTCTGCTGGCAGCTTTGCTACTCGCAGCGAACGGCTGGCCTGGGCTCGCCTGGGCGTATCTTGCCTATACCGGTCTCAACGCGATTGCAGCCTGGCTGATCCTGACGGACCGCGTTTAGCATCTTCACCCGCGCCGCCGATCTGCTAGGCGTGGGATTATGCCAATTCACGCAAGCACCACTTTGTTCCATGTCAGTGACACGCATTTCGGCGTCGAGGACCGCGCGGCTATGGCTTGGTTCGAGAATGCAGTGCGGGAAGAACGACCTGACGCGCTTGTTTGCACCGGTGACCTCACTCAGCGCGCCACACATCAGCAATATGCAGCGGCGGCTGAGTGGTTTGCTGGCCTCAACACCCCCATCATGCTGCAGCCGGGCAACCATGACATGCCCTACTACAATTTGTGGGAGCGCTTCCGCAGTCCATTTGCGCGCTTTGGCGCGTTGGACAAGGCGGTAGGGGCCCAGCTAGAGCTTGAGCACGCATTGATCGTGCCTTTTGATACCAATGTGCCCGCACAAATGCGCTGGCCATGGTCCGACGGGGTTGTCACACGCAAGAAACTCGATGCAGCCCTCAACCGGCTAGCAGAATTACGCGATGACCCCAGACCCAAGATTATCGCGTGCCATCACCCGCTTTTGCCAGAGCGCGACGGGGCGAAAAATCCGACAATTCGTGGAGACCTGGCGTTCAAGGAGCTGGCCGCAGCGGGCGCAACGGTTGTGCTGACGGGGCACGTTCATTTCCCGTTTGACCAGATCCGCTCGCGTGACAATTTCGCAATGCGGATGATCGGGGCTGGCACCTTATCAACGCGTCTGCGCAAAGGCGCACCGCCATCCTACAATGTCTTGCGGATCGACCAGACCGGTTTGATCGACGTTGAAAAACGCGATTTTGCTCTCTGAGCGCAGAAACAAAAAAGGGCGACCTGAACAGGCCGCCCTCTTGCTTTGAGCCAAAGAGCTGGGAATCAGCGCTTCGAGAACTGGAAGCTCTTGCGTGCTTTCGCCCGGCCGAATTTCTTACGCTCGACCACGCGGCTGTCGCGGGTCAGGAAGCCAGCGGCCTTCACTGTTGAACGCAGTGCAGGCTCATATTTGGCGAGAGCCTGGCTGATGCCGTGCTTTACCGCACCGGCCTGGCCCGAAAGCCCGCCACCACGCACGGTAGCGACGATGTCGTACTGGCCTTCACGCTCTGTGATCGCGAACGGCTGGTTTATGATCAGGCGCAGCGTAGGGCGTGCAAAGTACACTTCTTGATCGCGGCCGTTGACGGTCACCTTGCCAGTGCCCGGCTTCAACCAGACGCGGGCAACCGCATCCTTACGACGGCCAGTTGCATATGCGCGGCCATACTGATCGAGTTCCTGCTCGCGCAATGGAACCTCAGCAACAGCTGCGATCTCGGCTGCATCACCTGCTGGTGCGTCGCCAGCGATTTCCTTCAGATCCGACAGATCCGAAACGGTTTCGTTTTTGGTTTCGTCAGCCATTATGCGGTGACCTTGTTCTTGCGGTTCATGGAAGCAACGTCGAGCACTTCAGGGTGCTGCCCGTCATGCGGGTGCTCGGTGCCATTGTAGAGGTGCAGTGCACGCATCTGCTGACGGCCGAGCGGGCCGCGCGGAATCATGCGTTCGACAGCCTTTTCAAGCACGCGCTCTGGGAAACGGCCCTCCAGGACCTTCGCCGGAGTGGTTTCCTTGATACCGCCCGGGTGGCCGGTGTGCTTGTAATAGACCTTATCAGACATCTTCTTGCCGGTGAATTTCACCTTGTCGGCATTGATGACGATCACATGGTCACCGCAATCAACATGCGGAGTGTAGCTCGGCTTGTGTTTGCCGCGCAGGATATTGGCAATGATCGAAGCGACGCGGCCAACAACCAGCCCGTCTGCATCAATCAGGTGCCATTTCTTTTCGACCTCTGCCGGCTTTGCCGACTGAGTCTGCTTGTTAAGCGCCTTCATGGGTTCACATTCCTAAATAAAACAAGCCGCAACCAAATGCCGCGGCTTCGAATCGCACTGACAACTTATGCTGCGGTTGCGAGAACATGGCGCAAATGTCGCGTGAAGGCGCGCAAGTCAAGCAAAACCGCGCCTTTCGGGGGAGGTAAAATAATACCACCACCTCCCTAAGTGTCAGATTGCGCGCAACTCCCAGTGCTCGGACGAGATTTGTTCGGTGTCGCAAATCCGCGTCACAACCTGTCTTTCAGCCCGATCAAGCAGCCCACTCAATGGCTGGGACGTGACTGAATAGATTACTTCGAACACTCCGCTGCGCCCGTCAGGCAGAGTGATCGGGCGCCTGTCCGCAAAGCCGTTGTTGCGCGGAAAGAAAAGGTCGCGTGGCAGGCGATCAAGCAAGGAATTGCCGGCGGCCTGCACTTGTGCAAGCGCGGCGCGCAATTGCTGTTGCTGTGTTGTTGATGCGCCGTTCCTTGCAGCCATCTGCTGCGCCACTTCAATCGCGCGATCAACGTCGGATGTTAACTCAGCCTCACCTGCTGATACGATCAGGGAAGGGGCAGTAAATAAGCGCGCTCATGCCTTGTGTGCTTTGCGCAGACCGTCCGAATGCATGCCCCAGGCAGCGCTCGCAACCACCAGGGCGCCGACCAATTGGTGCGACACTGCCACCCACAGAGAGACTTCGGTAAGTACGGTTGCGATGCCGAGCAGGAACATTGTCCCGAATGCGCTGTGGATCGCGATTGAAGCTGGGCGATCACTCTTGCGTATACGCCGCGCGAGCCACACCAGCGCCGCCACCGCCACCCAGGCCCACCAACGATGGAGGAAATGCAGCAGGAATGGATCATGTGTCAGCGCCCAAAGCCAGCCGCGCGACAGGTCTGGCTGAGGCAGGAACTGCCCGTTCATCAGGGGCCAGTCATAGGCGGCATGTCCCGCATTGAGCCCCGCCACCCACGCGCCAAGCAGCAACTGGATAAACAGTATGGCGGCTATGATCGTCGAGGCACCAGTCAGACCAGCAGGCTGCGCGGTTGAATCGCGCCCGAGCATCTGCAAGTCACGCGCGGTCCAGACCAAACCGCCCAACAAGAACAGCGCGGTCAGCAGATGCGCCGATAGCCGGAAATGGCTGACATCGGTGAGATCAGTGCCAACGCCCGATGCAACCATGTACCAACCCAGCGCGCCCTGTCCGCATATCAGCGCGAACAATGCCAGCAGCCGCCCCTTGTAACCGGCAGGAATTGCCCGGCGTATCCAGAACCACACCATTGGCAGCAGAAAGGCGAGCCCGATCAGACGCCCCAGAATGCGGTGGAACCATTCCCAGAAATAGATGAACTTGAATGCAGCCAGATCCATTCCCGCAGGCCCGCTTTCGAAGCGATACTCGCCGGTTTGACGGTAGAGATCGAATTCTGCCTGCCACGCTTGATCGGTCAGCGGCGGCAAAATGCCCGTGACGAGGCTCCAATGCGTGATGGATAGCCCGCTTTCCGTGAGGCGCGTGATCCCGCCTACCATGACAATGATGATGACCATCAAGGCCACTACGTAAAGCCATTTGGCCAGCACCAGCGGCCGCCCTTTGACGGCGCGAGAATAATCGCTTTCCGGAACAGGTGCAGCAGAGTTCGCCATACCCGCTAACTGCGCAGCACGGCATCAAAGTGCAAGTCCAAACGATGCAACACCAATTGAGAAATCGGCATGCCTGCCAAAACTGCGACTTGAAAGATGATACACTATAACATAGAAGGCACTCCACAGTATGACTGAGTACAGCATCTCGATTCGGCGGCGGATGGACCGCGCTGGCATCTGGCTTTCCAGCCTGTGCTTGCTTCATTGCGCGCTGACGATTCTGGTCGTTTCGGTGTTGGGCGCCGGCAGCCACTTCTTTCTTTCGCCGGAAATCCATCGCGTAGGTCTGGCGATTGCATTGATTATCGCGGCAGTTGCGATTGGCTGGGGCGCCTTGCGTCATCGCCGCGCTGCACCCTTCGTTACGGCTATGGTGGGCCTGACCTTTATGGGCGGCGCCCTGGCGATGCCGCACGGCTTCTGTGAAGTGATCTTCACCATGATCGGTGTGGCCCTGGTTGCCACGGGCCACTTTCTTAATATGCGAAGCCACTTGCCAGCGCAGCAATGACGCTTATGTCGCGCAGACATGAGCGACACGAAGACAATCACTTTGAACGGCGAACCACGCCAGACCACAGCGGCCACTATTGCGGACCTCGTGCGCGAGCTCGAACTTGAGCCGGCCAAGGTTGCGGTCGAGTGCAATCGCGAAATCGCGCCGCGATCAACTCTGGAGCAGGCGTCGTTGAATGATGGAGATGTGCTGGAGATCGTCCACTTCGTGGGTGGCGGCTCTCAGGCAGCGGACGATACATGGACGGTTGCGGGCCGCACATTCAAGTCTCGCCTGATCGTTGGGACTGGCAAGTATAAGGATTTCGAACAAAACGCCGCAGCGGTTGAAGCTGCGGGCGCAGAGATCGTCACCGTGGCTGTGCGCAGGGTGAATGTCAGCGACCCGAAGGCGCCGATGCTGACCGATTATATTGACCCCAAGAAGGTGACTTACCTGCCCAACACCGCCGGATGCTTTACCGCAGATGATGCGATCCGCACCTTGCGGCTGGCACGCGAAGCGGGCGGTTGGGATCTCGTGAAACTCGAAGTTCTGGGCGAAGCGCGCACGCTCTATCCCAATATGAAGGAAACCCTAGAGGCGACCGAGGTGCTCGCCAAAGAGGGTTTCCTGCCGATGGTTTACTGCGTTGATGATCCGATCGCCGCGAAGCAGTTGGAAGACGCGGGCGCTGTGGCAGTGATGCCCTTAGGCGCGCCAATCGGCTCCGGGCTAGGCATTCAGAACCAGGTCACAATCCGCCTGATTGTCGAAGGTGCGAGTGTGCCCGTGCTGGTCGATGCAGGGGTTGGCACCGCCAGTGACGCAGCGGTTGGTATGGAATTGGGCTGCGAGGGAATCCTGATGAATACTGCGATCGCAGAGGCGAAAGACCCGATCCGTATGGCGCGCGCAATGAAACTTTCAGTGGAGGCTGGCCGTGAAGCCTATTTGGCTGGCCGGATGGGCCGCCGCATGTATGCCGATCCATCAAGCCCGCTCGCCGGGCTTATTTAGCCTTACGTACAATCGGCCTGGCTATGGTTACCGATAATTAACCAAACTGGGCGAAACTGCTCCTTGCAATTGAGGAGCAAGACCCATGACCGTTACTGGCACTGCATCGATGACCATCAACGAGATGCGCGAATTCGCGAACTTCTCTGCGGCGGAACAACGCTATATCAAGCGTAGCCTTGATATAGGCCTTGGCCGTCAAGATGCGTTCAAGCTATGGGCGCGCAACGAGGGCGAGAACGCCGCGATCCGCAGTCAGTATATCGCTTATCAGGAATTGAAGACACTGCAGGAGATTATCCCGCACGATGCGACGATACATGGTATTGAAGCATTTATTGGTAAGTTGGTGCGTGTGGCGGTATTTGATCTTTCTCAAGACAAGATCTCATGCTTCTCAGCATTCCGATTTCTATATGAACGTCTGCTAGGAGCAGATGTGCGCCCTTGGTTGCCGAGCGCATTCTGCGCCGCGTCCGCTTTGCCGCAAATTAGACCTGAGAGCCGCAAGCAATTGCTTCAGTCCTTAAGCGAAGCGGCCGCCACCGCGCCAGGCTGGTCAGACCGCGAACCGGCTTTCTATCCCGAATATATCGAGGCAGCCGAGGCGGCTTAAGGTAAAAGTCCGCCTTTCACCCCAATATCAGACGTTAGCGACTAACCCCGATACAGCCCGTCGATCCGCTCCTGATAGCGATCGCGGATCTTGTGACGGCGGATCTTCATGCTCGGCGTCATTTCTTCGTTTTCGATTGTGAAGCCCTCATCCGCAAACGCGAATTGCCGCACCTTCTCGATGACTGACAGATCCTTGTTTACACGATCAACCGCGGCGCGGACTGCGTTCTTGAATGCGGGCAAGTCTTGCAACGTGGCCATGTCGAACTTTTCATCATTTGCCTTGCACCATTCGACCGCCCATTCGGGATCCGGCACAATCAGACCAACCACATAGGGCCGCTTGTCACCGTTCACCATGGCTTGGGCGATCTCCGGCTGCAGTGTCAGCATGCCTTCAATCTTTTGCGGGGCGACATTGTCACCCTTGTCATTGACGATCATGTCCTTCTTGCGGTCAGTGATCACGATCCGCCCAGCTTCGTCCAAATGGCCGATGTCGCCCGTATGCAGCCAGCCATCCACGATTGTGCGGGCAGTCTCGGCCTCATTGCGCCAGTAACCGTGCATCACCAGCTCACCGCGCACCAGGATCTCGCCATCATCGGCAATCTTCACCTCGACCCCGCGCATGGGCGGCCCGACAGTGTCCATCTTGAGCCCTGTCTTGGGGCGATTGCAGCTGATAACCGGCCCGGCTTCGGTCTGGCCATAGCCCTGAAGCATGGTGAGCCCCATGGCTTCGAAGAAATTGCCGACATCAGGGTTCAGCGGCGCACCACCTGACACCATCGCCTTGATCCGTCCGCCGAACCGCGCGCGAATCTTGGGGCGCAGGGTCTTCTCGATCAGGAAGTCCATCGGCTTGTCGCGTTTGCGCTTGCGATCACCCTCGCTGATCATCAGCGCCTTATCCATCAGGTAATTTGCGAGTTTGCCCTGCTTCTCGACCGTCTTCATGATGCGCGTGCGCAGCACCTCGAACAGACGCGGGACCACGACCATTATCGTGGGGCGGGTTTCCTCGATATTGCTGGCGAGCTTCTCCAGCCCTTCGGAATAATAGATTTCCGCCCCCACCCCGATCGGCAGGAACTGGCCGCCTGTGTGTTCGTAGGCGTGGCTTGCAGGAAGGAAGCTCAAGAAACGCTCATCCTTGATTCCGAAATCTTCGAGCAGGATTTCAGCCGCGCCCGCCACATTGCACAGGATCGCGCCATGATGCTGCAACACACCGCGCGGTGCGCCGCCGGTTCCGCTGGTGTAGATGATGCACGCGGTTGTATCGCGTCCGATACCGGCCATGCGCGCATCCACTACGGCACGCGCTTCAGCGGCATCGCCCGAAGTCAATGTGTCCCAGCCGTGATAGTCGAACGGCCCCGATTGATGGCGGCGAAGGTCTTCAATCCCGATCACATGTTCGATCAGGCCGGTGGACTGGATTGCATTGTGAACCGGAGCGAGCAGCTTCTCGGTCGAGACAAACACAGCGCGCGCGCCCGAGTTATCAAAGATATGCGCATGGTCGCGCGGGGTGTTGGTAATGTAGGTTGGAACCGACACACAGCCCGCAGCCATGATCGCCAGATCGGCTATGCACCATTCCGGCCGGTTCTCGCTGACGATGCAGACGCGGTCACCATCATTGAGGCCCAGCCTGCGTAGGCCTTCGGCGATCAAGCAGACTTGCTCAGCTGTTTCGCGCCAGCTCCTGGTTATCCATTCACCATCTTTCTTCGCGGCCAGAAACGGCGCATCGCCTTTCTCGTCGGCTCGCGACAGAAAGAGTTCAACCAGAGTGTTTGCACTATCGATTTCGGCCAGCGCCACTGATTTGCTCCTGCTCCAGGGGAAGGTTGTTTTGTTATATCTGTTTTTGCTGCTCTAAAGTCCTGCAAATGTAGCGGCAAGTCCAAGCCGCATCAGGGTACGATCAACAGGGTTTCGATTCTGGGGTCGCGCACGCTAACCCAACTGCCATTCTCGCGCAGAATCGCGTTGACTTTGATCGGGGCGGGTCGCGCGATCAACTGGCTATGGCCAAGCGCTTCGAATGCCGTGGCTTGATTTTCCAGCCAAGTGCCGCTTTCAAAAATGATCCGGTCGCCAAAGGCCATTGTGAAGGGCAGGGCGAGCGCCTGCTCAGCTGTCAGGCCAAAGTCGATCGCGCCGATAATCGCCCGGGTTGTCGACACAGGCATTGTTGGGCCGCCTGCTGCACCAACGATCATGAAAGGTTCGCCATCCGGGTCCCAAACGATCGTAGGCGACATGGAACTGCGCGGGCGTTTGCCGCCTTCAACCCGATTGGCGACAGGCTTTCCGTCCACCTCTGGAGCGCGGCTGAAGTCGGTCAGCTCGTTATTGAGGAAGAAGCCATGGGCAATCAGGCCCGAACCGAAAGAGCTTTCAATGGTTGAGGTATAGCTGACCATATGGCCGGCGCGATCAACCACGGAGAAGTGAGATGTGCCGCGCTCTTCAGGTTCGTCACCATCCGCCCAGGCGATGTCCGCGCCTTCGGGCTTGCCCGGGCTAACGCTCTCGGCGCGCATTGACGCATCGATCAGCGCGCTTCGTTGCGCAATGTAGGCTGGATCGATCAGCCCGGCGACCGGCACCGGCACGAAGTCGGAATCGGCCATATAGATTTCCCGGTCGGCATAGGCGAGCCGTTGGGATTCGAGGAACAGGTGCCAGGTGACAGGATTCTCAACGCCCAAGGCGGCCAAATCAAACCGCTCCAGCTGACCCAGCATCTGGATCACAGCGACACCGCCAGAACTGGGCGGCCCCATGCTGCACACCCGGTAGCGGCGATAGCTGCCACATACTGCATCGCGCACTTTGGGTTCGTAACCGGCCAGATCTTCGGTTGTCATTGCGCCTTCGCGCGGAGTGGCGGAAGCGACGGTTGCCACAATTTCTTCGCCAAGCTCAGCTCCGTAGAAAGCCTGGAAGCCTTGCTTTGCAATCCGTTCAAAAGCTTGCGCCAGCGCTTCATTCTTGATCCAGGAGCCTGCGGGCAAGACTTTGCCATCGGAATCGTAATAAAGGTCCCGCCCCGCCTGCGTTCCTGCTACAAATTCAGGGCGCTGGTTGAGCGAGTTGTACATCCGCTCGTTCATCCCGAAACCGTCGCGGGCCAGCTTTATCGCGGGCTCGAATAATTCAGCCCAAGAAAGCTTGCCATGATTGTTATGCGCCAGTGCGGCCATGCGGATATTGCCCGGCACGCCGACGCTCAAACCACTCTCAACTGACTCGCGAAATCCCGGCAGCGAACCGTCTTCGTTCAAGAACCATTCGGGCGATGCACCCGCCGGAGCTGTTTCGCGGCCGTCGTAGGAAATGACCTTGCCATCAGGGGCTCCGCGCAGCAGAAATCCACCACCGCCTATTCCAGAGCTTTGCGGCTCAACCACTGTAAGTGCCAGCATCACTGCGATTGCAGCATCGGTCGCGCTTCCACCCTTAGCGAGAATCTCTTCACCTGCTGCTTGCGCGCGCGGATCAGCCGCACTGACAGCGCCTTGTTCGGCCACGTCCGGTGCGTGGAAAGTCATTTCCAGCGGCGAGGAGTATGCCTCTGTGCAAGAGGCCATTAGCGGAAGCGCGATCAGCGCTGTCAGTCGATTGGGTCTCATACGGGCTGGCTATTCGCTTCCGACCGCTTCGGCAATGGTGGAATAGCCTTCGCGTTTCATCAGACGCTCCAGCCCGCGAACAATTTTCGCGCCCAGGCCCGGCCCTTCATAGACCATGGCGCTATACAGCTGGACCAGGCTCGCGCCCGCTTTGATCCGCTCCCACGCATCCTCTGCACTGGCGATGCCGCCGACGCCAACCAGCGGAATCGTGCCGCCGGTCGCTGAACGGAAATCGCGCACGCGCTGAGTCGCCAGCGGTTTCAAAGGTGCTCCAGAAAGCCCGCCGACTTCGCCGGCGTGGTGCGAGCGCAGCTCTGGCCGCGATATCGTCGTGTTCGAAACGATCAGCGCGCTTAGTTTCTTGTCGAGAGCGATCCGCGCGATTGCGTCAATATCGGTCGGCTCCAGGTCAGGCGCTACTTTAAGAAAGATAGGTGGCGGCTCCGCTTCAGACACCGCGCCGCGCGCTTCGATCACGGCGTCCAGCAATTCGGTCAATGCGCCTTCATCCTGCAGCGCGCGCAGTCCCGGCGTGTTGGGGCTGGAGATGTTTACCGCCAGATAGCTTGCGTGCGGCGTCATCATCCGTGTCATGATCGCATAATCTTCGATGCGATCATCAGAGTCCTTGTTCGCGCCGATGTTGATTCCCACAACGCCCGACCGCCCTCTGCGCCTTTTCAGCCTTTTCAGTGCCGCTTCTGCACCGCTATTGTTAAACCCCATCCGATTGATCACAGCCCTGTCTTCAACCAGTCTGAACAGGCGCGGTTTGGGATTACCCGCCTGCGGCCGCGGCGTGATGGAGCCAACCTCTGCAAAGCCAAATCCCAGCCCCAACAGCGCGTCAGGGACTTCGGCATCCTTATCGAAGCCTGCAGCGACGCCCACCGGGTTAGGGAAGGCGAACCCTGCAAGCTCCACGGCCAGTTGCCCGGCTCTTGCGGGTGCGCGGTGCGGCATCAGGCGTAGCCCCTCGATTGCCATGCGATGAGCTGATTCGGAATCTAAAGCGAAAATGGCGGGGCGCAGAAGACGAAACAACATGGTGATGCGCCTATGACAAGGTGCGTCAGGCCTGTCGAGGCCGAAGCATTAGTCGTCTGGCTGCGAGAGCCCGCTTGTAGGCCAAGCGCTAAGCGCTAATGACTCGCAACTAAGGTTTTGGCGTTGAATCTGCAGAATTCCTCCCCTATCTCCCAAATTGGAACGAATCAGTCCAATTTTCATAGGATTAGTATGCGACTGTCCAATCTAGCTGATTACGCCGTGGTCATCATGTGCGCCGCTTCGCGTCATTGTGGCGGCGGTCGCGTGTCCGCAGGAGAATTGGCTGCGGAAACCGGAATCCCTGGGCCGACAGTGCAGAAAGTCGTCAGTAAACTGACTGGCGCAAGCTTGCTGCGATCGGTGCGCGGCGCCGGCGGCGGTTTGCAGTTGGCGCGCCCTGCCGCCGCGATCAGTGTGGCAGACATAGTCGAAGCGGTCGAAGGCCCGATTGCGCTGACCGCGTGCATCGAAGGGCCCTATTGCGCGATGGACCACAATTGCTCGGTCAAACCCCATTGGCCGAAGATCAACAATGCTTTGCGCGGCGCTCTGGCAGACATTTCGCTGACGAGCCTCACCCGAATTGAAGAGATAGCATGAGCGAAGAACTTGACATTCAAGATCGCGAAGCTCGCGATGCTGCGGCGAAAGCGGCGGACTATGAGCACGGCTGGTCGGCAGACATCGAGACCGAGTTTGCCGAGAAAGGCCTGACCGAAGATACCGTACGGTTTATCTCGGGCAAGAAGGGTGAACCTGAATGGATGCTCGAATGGCGCCTTAAGGCATTCCGTCTCTGGCAGACCATGGAAGAGCCCGATTGGGCCAAGGTCGGCTATCCCAAGATCGATTATCAAGGCGCCTATTATTACGCCGCACCGACCAAGAAGGTGGAACTGAATTCGCTCGAAGATCTCGATCCCGATATCAAGGCGGTCTATGACAAGCTTGGTATCCCGCTCGGCGAACAAGAGGTTCTGGCCGGCGTAAAGGGTGCGAAGAAGGTTGCGGTTGATGCTGTGTTCGACAGTGTCTCTGTGGCGACCACTTTCCGTGAAGAGCTGAAAAAGGCGGGCGTAATCTTCCTTTCGATCAGCGAGGCGATCAAGGAATATCCAGACCTGGTGAAGAAGTGGCTCGGCAAGGTTGTGCCGCAGCGCGATAATTTCTTCGCGACATTGAACTGCGCGGTCTTTTCAGATGGCACATTCGTTTACATTCCAGAGGGCGTGCGCTGCCCGATGGAACTCTCCACTTACTTTCGCATCAATGCCGAAAACACGGGCCAATTCGAGCGTACGCTGATCATCGCCGAGAAGGGCGCTTACGTGTCCTATCTCGAAGGCTGCACCGCGCCGATGCGCGATGAGAACCAGTTGCACGCGGCCGTCGTAGAACTGGTCGCAATGGAAGATGCGGAGATCAAATATTCGACCGTCCAGAACTGGTATCCTGGCGATGCAGAGGGCAAGGGCGGCATCTATAATTTCGTCACCAAGCGTGGTCTGTGCCAGGGCGATCGTTCCAAGATCAGCTGGACTCAGGTTGAAACCGGCAGCGCGGTGACGTGGAAATACCCTTCCTGCGTATTGAATGGCAAAGACAGTGTGGGCGAGTTCTACTCGGTGGCGTTGACCAACAATTACCAGCAGGCCGATACCGGCACCAAGATGATACATAACGGCGCGGGATCGCGCTCGACGATTATCTCGAAGGGCATCTCGGCGGGCAAGTCTAACAACACCTATCGCGGATCGGTGCGGGTTGGCCCCAATGCCGATGGGGTGCGCAATTTCACGCAATGCGACAGCCTGCTGCTCGGATCGGAATGCGGCGCGCATACCGTGCCCTATATCGAAGTGAAGAACCCCTCAGCTCAGATCGAGCATGAGGCGACTACGAGTAAGATCAGCGACGACCAGCTGTTCTACGCGATGCAGCGCGGGCTGGATGAAGAAGAGGCGGTGGCACTGATCGTGAACGGCTTTGCCAAGGACGTGCTGAAAGAGCTGCCGATGGAATTCGCCGTCGAGGCGCAAAAGCTGCTTGCGATTTCGCTTGAGGGGAGTGTGGGGTGACTGAACGAAGAACCCTCAAGCTATCTGATGCACCCGCCACCGACGCGCCCAATCTCAAGAAGAAGGGCCGCGGCTGGGAGATTTCGGAGAAGCGTCTCGATGCGCTGCACGATCAAGCGCGCGAGATGAAGCGGTTTGCCTCGCCTGCGCACAAGGCGCTCGCCGCGCGCTTCGCCAAGGCCGATCTTGGCCGCTACACCTTCAAACGCTTTGCCGTGGTTGGCAGCGCGATTGTCGATTTCAATTGCCACAATCTCGGCATGGCGATCGCGATTGACGAAGAGGGGCAGAACGATGCCATCGCGAAGCGCCGCGACAAAAGCCTGGAGGTGGTCAATATCCGCGTGATGCGGATCAAGGCTTCGGATATCCTGGAGAATATGGACGCTGTGCTCGAGCGGATCAGCGCCGGTATGCGCATGCGGATTGCGGACAAGCGTGATGCGCGCCGCGAACATTTCGAGCGCTCTACGCCGCGCCAAGATCGACACAACGAGAACACGCAATCATCGGGTCGCACCAACGAGCAAAATGGGGGCGACGAATGATACCTGGACTTAATGACCTGTTTGCGCCGGACATGCAGAAGATCTTGTTCTTCCTGGTCCCGGAATTGGCTGCACTTTCGATGATGGTGATGAATCTGACACGAGGATTTTCGATCCCGGGCAAGTTCATGATGGTGCTGTTTGCAGCGATCTCGATCTATTTCTTTCCGCAGTTCATGGAGGTCTTCTGATGCTTTTGTCTTCGGCCGTTGTTGCGCTGTCATTGCAGGCGGCGACCGCCGTGCCAGCGCAGGACGCGGTGATCAGCGAGACCTGGGAATTGGCCTATGACGTGGCGATCACGCCATTTGTCGAAGACTATCGGCGTTGCCTCAACTACGGCAATCGTATTGCGCGCGGGCTCCCGGATTTCGAGCAGCAGCACCGCAGCGATCTTCCGCGTTGCACGAAGGTTTACCAGGAATCGATCGAGGCCTCTAACCGGATGATGGAGCGTCGTGGCCGTGAAGAACTGTTCACACCCGAAGATGTGACCCGGGCATTCGACACGATTGGCTATATCCACGTGCAGCGCGGCCGCTTCGTTGATGACAGTTTGCGTCATCGTGAACAAAGGCTCGCACGATACACCACCACCCATGCGCCATCCCAGGCGCCTCTTGATCAACCTGAACAGCAAGCTCAACAGGAAGTTTCGTTACCCAATGCTGAAAATTGAGAACCTCCACGCCGAGATTGACGGCACGCAGATATTGAACGGGCTAACGCTTGAAGTTGCCGCCGGTGAAATCCACGCCATTATGGGGCCCAATGGCGCTGGCAAGTCGACGCTCGCCTATGTGCTGGGCGGCCGGCCAGGCTATGAAGTGACCGAAGGGTCCGTCACCTTCAACGGGGAAGATCTCTTCGAGCTCGAACCGCATGAGCGCGCGGCGGCCGGCATGTTCCTGGGCTTCCAATATCCGGTCGAGATACCCGGCGTATCTAATGTCCAGTTCCTGCGCGAGGCATTGAATTCGCAGCGCAAGGGGCGAGGCGAAGAACCGCTCTCGGGCGGCGAATTCTTGAAGCTCGCCAAAGAGAAGGCAGGCCTGCTGCGCATGGATATGGAGATGCTGAAACGGCAGGTGAATGTCGGCTTTTCCGGCGGAGAGAAGAAACGCGCGGAAATGGTGCAGATGGGCATCCTTGATCCCAAGTTTGCGGTGCTCGATGAAACCGACAGCGGTTTGGACATCGATGCACTGCGTGTTGTGGGTGAAGGGATCAACGCGATCATGCGCGATCCCGCCAAGGGCGTGCTGCTGATAACGCATTATCAACGCCTGCTTGACGTTGTGAAGCCGGACAAGGTGTCTGTTCTTGCCAAGGGCCGGATCGTTCAGACCGGCGGGCCTGAGCTGGCGCTCAGACTTGAAGAAGAGGGTTATGATGTGGTGATGGCCGATGCCTGAAGCGGCAACCCTTGAACGCCCTACCAACTCGCAAGAGGCATGGCGCTATGCCGACGCGGGTTACCTTCGGGATGCAGAGCTATCCACGCTGACCGACTGGCGGGAATTGACCGTCGCAGCGGGCGAAGAGCGCGAAGACACGCGCATTGTCGCGGCTGGAGTGGAACGCTTGCGTGTGCATCTGGGCAAGGGCGCGCGTTATGCGATGTTCGCATTGAACGCGGCGGGTCCTTACGCACGGCTCGAGCTTGAAGTGACGCTGGAAGACGGCGCGCATTTTGAGTTCGGCGGCGTGACAGTGGGCGGCGGCGATGCGACCCAGGAATTTGTCACGCGCACAATCCACGCAAGGCCCAATGGCACATCGAACCAGACTGTGCGCGCTGTGCAATGGGGCCGTTCTACCGGAAATTTCCTGGGCCGCATTGATGTGGTGAAGGGTGCGCAAAAGACCGACGCGGCGCAGAATTTCCGCGCTTTGTTGCTGGAAAAGGGTGCCACCGCCAACACCAAGCCGGAGCTCGAAATTTTCGCAGACGATGTTCAATGCGCGCATGGCGCTGCGATCGGCCAAATGGACGAGATGGCGCGATACTATATGGCGGCGCGTGGCATCGCGCCGGATGTAGCGCGCAAGCTGTTAGTGCAGGCGTTTATTGGCGATGCTTTTGTGGAAATGCGAAACCAGGATGAAGCCGAGCGTATGATCGCCCTAGCACTTGATGAACTGGAGGGGAATTTATGAAGATTTCAGCAAAGTCAGTTTCAGCGCTGGCGTTCTCTTTGTTTCTTGTGGGTGGTGCAGTTGCACTTTCAGCCAGCAATCCAGAGGAGGGGGCGGTCCCGCCTCAAGACGCATTCACGCCAATTGAGCGCTATGGCATCACTTATGACAAGCCGCGCGACATTGCCGAATTCTATCTCGAACAGTTTGGTCTCCATCGCAACGATGCCGATGTGCACGAGGTTCGCCATCCAGGCAATCGCTCGATGCGCATTCTGATTGTGACGGCCGACGAGGTGGAAAACCACTCCGTTACAGGTGTCCAATGGCGCCTTGGCGTCAGGTTTTCCAATGGGCAATGGCAAGCTGTCGAAGCCGGCATGCGACGCAAGTGCGCGCGAGGCGAAGACGCTGGTCAATGGACGAAGAGCGTATGTCCCTGACGCTCGCCTCCGCCCGTCTAGCCGACAGCAAATCGGATTTTCCCGGCCTGCTGACGGCTGACGGGAAGGCCTGGCACTATCTCGATACCGCAGCGACGGCGCAAAAGCCGCAGGCGGTTATTGATGCGATGGCGCGTGCGCTGGGCCAGGATTATGCCACCGTGCATCGCGGAGTGTACTCGCGCTCGGCAGAGATGACTCTTGCTTATGAAGCGGCGCGCCGCCGCACAGCTGACTTCATCGGCGGCAAGGAAGAAGAAATTGTATTTGCACGCGGCGCAACCGAAGCGATCAATCTGGTCGCGGCAACATGGGGCGCAGCGAATATCGGCGAAGGCGACCGCATTCTGCTTTCAGCGCTGGAGCATCACTCAAATATTGTGCCGTGGCAGATGCTGGCAGAGAAGGTTGGCGCGCATATCGATATCTGCCCGCTCACCAGTGATCACCAGATCGACCTGGATGCCGCCGAGGTCATGCTGACCGAGCGGCACAAACTTGTCGCGCTCGCGCATGTCTCGAATGTACTCGGCTCGGTCCTCGATGCGAAACGCGCGGCGGGCCTGGCGCATGGCGTGGGTGCAAAGCTGCTGCTCGATGGGTGCCAGGCGGCACCTCGTCTGAAGCTTGATGTCGCGCCGCTCGATTGCGATTTCTACGTCTTCAGTGCGCACAAACTCTATGGCCCGACCGCGATTGGCGCGCTTTGGGCGCGGAGCGAAATTCTGAACGCAATGCCGCCATATCAAGGCGGCGGCGCGATGATCGACCGCGTCACATTCGACAAAACCACTTACGCGCCTGCCCCGCAGCGCTTTGAAGCGGGTACGCCGGCGATTACCGAAGCTGTCGCGCTGCATGCAGCGATCGACTATGTCGATGCCATCGGCATGGACGTGATCCATGCACGTGAGACTGCATTGGTTGCCCAATTGCGCGACGCGCTCAGCCCAATGAACGATGTGACGATTTATGGCCCGGCAGACAGCGCGGGCATCGTCAGTTTCATGCTCGACGGGGTTCATCCGCATGATCTGGGCACTATATTGGACGAAGCCAATGTCGCGATCCGTGCCGGGCATCATTGCGCACAGCCACTCATGGATTATCTCGGCGTGCCTGCCACTGCGCGCGCAAGCTTTGGATTGTATTCGGACGAAAGCGATGTCGAAGCGCTGCTCGACGGGATTGTTAGAACAAGAAAGATTTTCGCTTAGGAAGCGCCTATGAATAAGCCATCTGAGGAAAAGAAATTCATTGCGGCACCTTCGCCGACAGAGCAGGTCGTGAAGCCACGTCGTGCGCGCGTCGAGGATGCGGTTGACCCTGATTCTGAAAGCGCAAGCGACAAGCTTGAGCGCAAGCGCGATTATCTCGAAGGGTTCCTTGCGAAGAAGCCGGAGAATGTTTCCCCTGCCGAGCCAGGCGGCGAACTGCATGATGCGGTGATCGCTGCGCTGAAAGAGATTTACGATCCCGAAATCCCGGTCAACATTTATGATCTTGGCCTGATCTATGGTGTCGAGATCACCGAAGATGCCGATGCGATGGTTACGATGACGCTGACCACGCCGCATTGTCCGGTGGCTGAGTCAATGCCAGGTGAAGTCGAGCTGCGCGCCGCCAGTGTGCCGGGCATACGCGACGCTGAAGTGTCGCTTGTATGGGACCCGCCGTGGGGACCGGACAAGATGACTGACGAAGCGCGGCTTGAACTGGGGATGCTGTAAGATGACAGACACTAAGACACGCCAGATCCCCGCCGCCGTAACCCTGACAAAAGGCGCTGAGGCCCGTATTGCCGAACTGATGGGCAAGGCGCCTGACGATGCCATTGGCGTCAAGCTGTCGACCCCGCGGCGGGGCTGCTCTGGCCTCGCCTATTCCGTCGACTACGTCACGGAAGAAGCCAGGTTTGATGAGAAGATCGAAACGCCCGGCGGCGTTTTCTACATCGATGGCGCAAGCGTGCTCTATCTGGTCGGCTCAATCATGGATTGGGTCGAGGACGATTTCACCGCTGGCTTCGTATTCGAAAACCCCAATGCCAAGGGCGCATGCGGCTGCGGCGAAAGTTTTATGGTCTGAGTTGCGCCAGATGGCGTCCCTCAACCCTCTTCGATGATCCGGGATAGCAGCGCACGTTCCAGATCATCGACTTCGCCATCGGCATCGACCATCTTTTCCAGCCAAACCTGCTCGAAATCGTCCACTAGATTGCCCGCAGCGGCCGCTTCGGTGTAATCTACGCCTGCGGGTTTTTTGCCGAACGCCAATACGAGGTTCCGGCGAAAGTTCGGCGCTTCGCGGGCCATTTCTGCCATGAAACGACCGACCCGCACTTCATTGTCTGCGCAGCGCACGTACACAGGCTGCACGATCGACATTGCGCCCATCACTCGCGCGGCGCGCCTCCACGTGGGCCGCAGTGGGCGTGGCGCCAGGCCTGTCAGGGTAGAGAAACACGTCGAGCACACAGGCTTCGCCAGCAAACTGCAGCTTGCGCGAATCGCCTTCGCGCACGTCGAGCTGCGGGTTGCCGAATTGACGCTGCAACTGCGCTGCGCCTGCGCCAATCACACCTTCCAGCCCCGCTCTACTCAAGGCCTGTGGTGCACTCGGAATTGTGGCCTCGGTAGCGGGCGTGCCTGGCGGGTTGCGCTGGCTTTGCGATGCAGGTTCGGGCCGCGATGATGTGCGATCGTGCACGATGATCGGGCCACCTCCTGTAGAGACGCATGCTGAAAGCGGCGCCACAGCAGCTAGGAAGGTCAAAAAAGTGCGAATTGGCGACATGAAAAGCCTTTATGGTAATCTTTTGATAAAACTTTGCACCAAATGGGTTCCTGACGCGGCGTCGATTACGGGGGCAAGTAAATTTGCAAACGAAACAGTCATCAGCCCGGCAATTGCCCCCGAAGCAGAAGGTGCTCGAAGCTGCCAACAGGCGTGGCTGCATCCCGTGTTGGCTTGTGCCCGAGCCACCACCTCATATCGTTAAGCTCGCGGCCGAACAGGACAGCGTTGATAAACAAGAACACCACCGCAGGCCCAATAGCCGTGAAAAACAGGATCAATGCGATAGGAAGCCCGTGCGCGTTGAACAGCAGGGCGCGGCCGGCTCCGCGGAGGCTGTTTGACAAATCCTCACGAAACGGCAGCTCGAGCGCTGTGGCAGCGCATTCGGGATAATGGCATTGCTCGAACGCCAGAACGACTTCGCCAGTAAAGAACTGTATCACCGCCAGTGCGACTATGCGAAAAAGAAACCAGACGGCAGCTACTGATATGACCCACGACAGCACGACATAAGTGTCACCCTCTGCCTCGAGATAATAACTCAATAACCGCGGCAGGCTTTCGGCCAAGGAAAATCCGAAAACGACGAGCACTATAATCGTGATTGTGAGACTTTTCGCGAGCACCTTCAGGATCGCCCCATCCGAAAATTCTCCAACCGCAACGACCATCGATTTTGCAACAGCGCTCATTGCTGCCATTTCCATTGCTCGCGCCGCCAAGTCAACGCTGACTGAAGAATGACAAGCCATTCTGTCCTTGGCCTGCGCTGACTTGCACGCTAGGCGGCGCGTCGTAAGTTGCTCATTGTAGTTTTAGGAATTTCCGTGACTGAACCCCGCTATGACGTGATCGCCATCGGCAATGCTATCGTAGATATTATCGCATCGTGCTCTGAAGAACTGATCGATGAGCTCCAGCTCAATCGTGGTGGGATGACGCTGCTTGATGAGGCGCGCGCAGAAGAATTGTATGCGGCTATGCCGCCCGCACGCGAAATCTCTGGCGGATCGGCGGCCAATACGCTCGCCGGTCTCTCGACGCTTGGCTTGCAATGCGCCTTTATCGGCCAGGTAGCCAATGACCGGCTGGGCAAGGTGTTTGCGCATGACATGCGCGCCACTGGCATCGATTTCGACACGCCGATGCGCGAAGGTGAACCCGCAACCGGGCGTTGTCTGATCTTCGTGACGCCTGATGGCGAGCGCACGATGAACACCTTCCTTGGCGCCGGGCAATTCCTGCCAGCTGAATCGCTTAGTGAAGACTTGATCGCGTCGAGCGCAATCCTCTATCTCGAAGGCTATCTGTGGGACCCGGAAGAACCGCGCAAGGCTATGCGACGCGCGATCGAAGTTGCGCGACGCGGAGGCCGCAAGGTCGCCTTTACTGCCAGCGAAAGCTTTGTGATTGAACGCCACGGCGATGATTTCCGCCAGATGCTCGATGATGGCGTGATCGACATTCTGTTCGTAAACGAGCATGAGCTCGCGACGCTGACTGGTCTGAATGACTTTGAAGCCGGAGTGGCAGCGGTTGCTGCTAAAGTTCCGGTTCTGGTCGCAACCCGCAGCGAGAAGGGCGCCATAGCCATCGCGCACGGCGAACGCGCTGAAGTCAAGGCAGAACCGGTCGACAAAGTGATAGATACAACCGGGGCAGGTGACCAGTTTGCGGCAGGATTCCTCTCAGGATTTGCCAAAGGCGAGCCACTTGATAAATGTCTCAAGCGCGGCGCAATCACGGCTGCCGAGGTTATCAGCCACTATGGACCGCGGCCCGAAGCGGACCTGAAGGCCCTGATCGCTGAGCAACTTGGCTAAGCCTTACCAGTCCATGGCCCCCGCATAATCGTCACTACGCAGTGTGAGGATATAGTCTGCGATATCCTCGACTTGTAGTGGATCGAGATCGAAGTCCATTATCTCAGGATAATTGTGCGCATCGGTAAGCCAATCGAGAAACAGGATCTCTTCATAGCGCTTTCCTTCAAACAAGACGTATTAAATAAAGCGTGGCTAGCGCCCGCGCACAATGATCTAGATCAATTTTGCGCCTCGCGCTCCACTTCGCGCCAGCCAATGTCGCGGCGGCAGAACCCGCTGGGAAAATCGATTGCATCGACCGCTGCATAGGCGGCTGCCTGCGCTTCGGTTGCATTCGCGCCAGTTGCTGTCACATTGAGCACACGCCCGCCATTTGCGACCAGCTGACCATCGCGCATTGCGGTGCCCGCGTGGAACACCTTCGCACCGCTGGCCTCCGCATCACCTAGGCTGATTGCGCCACCCTTAGCCGGCGTGTCGGGATAGCCCCTCGCTGCCATCACAACGGTCATCGCGGTTTGCGACGAGAACTCGCCCGACGTGCCCTGCAGCGAGCCATTCGCACAGGCAAGCATGATCGCCGCCAGATCGCTTTCGAGCCGCGTCATCAAAACCTGACATTCCGGATCGCCGAAACGGCAATTGTATTCGATCAGTTTGGGGCCAGCCTCTGTCAACATTAGCCCGGCATAGAGCACCCCTGAATAGGGCATGCCTTCCTCACGCATCGTGCGCACGGTTGGCTCGATGATTTCAGCCATCACGCGCGCTTGCAGTTGCTCTGTAAGAACTGGCGCTGGCGAATACGCGCCCATACCGCCGGTATTGGGGCCGACATCGCCATCGCCCACTCGCTTGTGGTCTTGCGCTGTGCCGAAAGGGATGATCGCGGTGCCATCAGTGAGTGCGAAGAAACTTGCCTCCTCGCCGGTCATGAACTCTTCGATCACCACCCCTGCGCCTGCTTCACCGAACTGCCCGCCGAACATGTCAGCCAGCGCAGCTTCAGCGTCCGAGCGGTTCTCCGCGATGACCACGCCTTTGCCTGCGGCCAACCCGTCCGCCTTCAAGACATAGGGCGGTTCAAAACGATCGAGCGCTGCCTTGGCGTCATCCAATGAAGTTGTTCGCACGTATCCCGCGGTAGGGATGCGGGCACGTTCGCACAGATCCTTGGTAAAGCCCTTGCTTCCTTCGAGCTGCGCGGCAGCTTTGCTGGGGCCGAATACAGGAATGTCGAAATCGCGCAGACTGTCTGCCAAACCGTCAACCAGTGGTGCCTCCGGCCCGATCACAACCAGGCCGACGTTGTGCGCTTCGCAAAAATCGACGACCGCGGCGTGACTGCTTGCGTTGAGGCCAACCAGCTCGGCCTCTTCGGCGATCCCGGGATTGCCAGGTGCTGCGAACAATTTGGTGCATGTGGGGGATTGCGCCAGCTTCCACGCCAGCGCATGTTCGCGCCCACCTGAACCGAGCAAAAGGATATTCATGGCCGCTTCGTCCCCTGATGATGGCAATAAAGGGCTGGTAGCGCGCGAGCGGCAAGGCGACAACGCCGAGCCTCTCTCGATCACCGAGATTTCTGCTGCGCTCAAGCGAACGGTTGAGGATCTTTTCGGTTTTGTGCGTTTGCGCGGGGAATTGTCAGGCGTGAAACGCGCCGCGTCTGGCCACCTTTACCTTGCGCTGAAAGACGAGAATGCTGTGTTGGATGGCGTGATGTGGCGCGGCAATGCCCAGCGTCTCGCTTTCGTCCCGGAAGACGGGATTGAAGTGACCGCCAGCGGAAAACTTACCACTTATCCCGGGCGCTCCAAATACCAGATCGTGATCGACAGTCTGGAGATCGCAGGCGAGGGAGCACTGCTCGCGCTGCTGGAGAAGACCAGGCAGAAGCTAGAAGCCGAAGGGCTGTTCGCGCGCGAACGCAAGCAGGCTTTGCCCTTCCTGCCTAAAGTGATTGGCGTTGTGACGTCGCCCACGGGTTCGGTCATCCGCGATATCCTGCACCGATTGGCGGACCGCTTCCCCAGCCAGGTGCTGGTATGGCCGGTATTGGTGCAAGGGCAGGGCGCAGCCGAGCAAGTTGCCGGCGCTATACGTGGATTCGCCGCGCTTGATGCGGATGGCCCGGTTCCTCGCCCCGATGTTGTGATCGTTGCGCGCGGGGGTGGCTCGATCGAAGACCTGTGGAGCTTCAACGAAGAAGTGGTGGTGCGCGCCATCGCCGATTGTCCGATCCCGGTCATCTCTGCGGTCGGCCATGAAACCGACACAACACTGGCTGACTATGCTGCGGACCGCCGCGCACCCACGCCCACTGCCGCAGCCGAGATGGTGGTTCCTGTGCGCGCGGACTTGATCGCGACCGTCGCCGATCTGGCCAATCGTCAGCGCCGCGCAGTGCTTCGCCCGGTCGAACTTGGGCGTGAACGGCTGGAGGCGCGGGTGCGCCGTATGCCTAAGCTGGAGGCGCTGTTTCAGCCGCATGCCCAGCGTCTGGACGAGCTGTCTGAACGTTTGCGGCGCGGATTGCGTGACCGGGCAGGGCAGGGGCGAGAGAGACTGGCGGGCACCTCAGCCCGGCTGTCGCCGACGCTGCTCAAACGCAGCATGGAAGATGCAAGTCGCCAGCTGGCACGGGTTCGTTTGACACCCGATCTTGTCCGGCGTCCGATGATGCAAAAGCAGGACGCGCTCATCGCGCTGGCGCGGCTGGCGCAGCAATTCCACCCGGAAGAGCCGTTGAAGCGCGGTTATGCGATTGTGCGCGATGGCAAGGACAAAGCGCTGACTTCGCGCGAGATGGCCGCCAAGGAGGCAGCGTTGGTGCTGCAGTTCGCAGATGGCCGTTTGGAAGTCTCTCAAGGCGATGATTCGTCGCTCAAGAGACCGGCAAAGCCGGCACGCAAGAAACCATCAGTGCCGCCGAAACAAGACGACCTGTTCGGTTAATTGTCGGTTCGGCATTGGCTTGCTAAAGGAGCTGTCATGTTGATGAATTCCGGAAATGGCGAAGCCAAACTTCACTACGGTGCCAGCGCCTTTAGAGTGGTGCGCGGAGGCAATTTTGTGCGTTGCGCGGTCAGCGGCGAAGCAATCCAGCTCGAAGAGCTGCGGTATTGGAGCGCTGAGTATCAGGAAGCCTATGCGACCTGCGAAATCGCGACCAAGCGGTTGACCGCCGAACCATGAGGTCTGCCCTCGCCGGTGTTGGACTGCTGGCGCTTGCAGCCTGCGAGAATGCGCCGCGCGACAATGCACCGAATCCGCTGCTGCCGACCTTGGCTGTCGCATCGGCTGTTCCCAACGATAATGCCGAGATTTCGACCGGCCGCGACGCGATTGAACTCGCCGGGGAACTGACTCAAGGCGGCTGGGTCAAAGGTCTGGTGCCGCGTGGGACAGAATTGGCCACGCTTGGCGATACGCGGCTAAGCGTTGAAACGGATGGCCGTTTCTTTGCAGCATTTGATCGCGATGCGACCGGCCCGGCAATCCTTCGGGCCACGCTTGAAGACGGCCGCGTGATCGAACGCCAGATCGATGTGGCTCCGCGGGCGTGGAATATCGAGCATGTCAACGTTGCCAAGCGCAGCGGTGGCAGCAGCGAGGCGTGGTGGAAGAAGCGCGAGCCCGAATGGCTGGCAATCAAAGTTGCGCGCGAGAAAGTCACCGGCGCAACCGGCTGGCAGCAGGATTTTATCTGGCCGGTCAAGGGCCGTATCTCCGGGCGTTTCGGTTCGCAGCGCATCTATCGCGGCGAACCGGGCAGCTATCATTCCGGCCTCGATATTGCCCCGGGCGCGGGCACGCCCTTCGTTGCACCTGCTGATGGGGTTGTGGTTCTGGCGGCGGACAATTTCTCGCTGGAAGGCAATCTGTTGATCATCGATCACGGGCACGGATTGAACAGCGCGTTTCTGCATGCCTCGCGCCTGATGGTGCGCGAAGGTGACCAAGTGACACAAGGCCAGCATATCGGAAATGTCGGCGCGTCAGGTCGCGCAACCGGCCCGCATCTGCATTGGAGCCTGAAATGGCACGATGCGCGGCTAGACCCACTGCTGTTTGTAGCCCCCGAGGCATAGCCCAAAGCCGGCAACAAAAAAGCGCGCAGATTTCTCTGCGCGCCCTTTGACCAACTTGCGCCCCTTGCGGGACCAGTGGATTATGCAGCTTCTTTAGCTGCCTTCTTGAGCTCGCGCTTCACCTTGACGGCGCGCGCAGAAAGCTTCTCGTCCTTGGTCTTCAAGAGCCAGTTGTCCAAACCGCCATTGTGCTCAACCGAACGCAGACCGTTGGTTGATACGCGGAACTTGAAGCTGCGGCCCAGCTTCTCGCTCAGCAGCGTAACGTTCTGCAGGTTTGGCAGGAACACCCGCTTGGTCTTGTTGTTAGCGTGGCTAACGTTGTTACCTACCTGGCGACCTTTGCCGGTCAGTTCGCAAATGCGCGACATGATATCTCTCGTTCGTTTTCTATGGTTGGCCTTGGATGCGAATCGGCAGGCCATCAAAAATTCGGTCTGAAACCACTGGTTTCCCGCGAAGGCGGGCGCATAGCGGGGGCTTCCCGAATCGTCAAGCAAAGTTGCGGCCTGACGCGCATACGGCTAGCGCGCTTGATATGACCAAGTGGCCCATTCCTCACCCAATGCAGCTCGCGCTGGATGCCGCGCGTGCGGCCGGGGCGCAAGGCGAAGTGCCTATTGGCGCGGTAGTTATGAAGGGCGATGAAGTGCTCAGCGTGGCTGCCAATCGCACGCGCACCCCGCCTGACCCGACTGGCCATGCAGAGATTGTTGCCTTGCGCGAAGCCGCGGTGAAGCTGGGCAGCGAACGGCTGACAGACTGCGATCTTTATGTCACGCTGGAGCCTTGCGCGATGTGTGCGGGTGCGATCAGCCATGCTCGCATTGGCAAGCTCTACTACGCTGCGAGCGATCCCAAAGGTGGAGCCGTGGAACACGGCGCGCGCGTGTTCGAACATCCGCAAGCGCTACATAGACCAGAGGTCTATTCGGGTATGGGCGAAACAGAAGCTGCTGAAATATTACGCGATTTCTTCAAGGCGCGGCGGTGATCGTCAGCCCTCTTGCCGCGCGATCAGCTGGGCCGAGGGCGTCATGCACATATTCTTGCGTGCCTCAGCCTGACTGATGACCCGCTGCGTGGGGCACCACTGCGGTCAGGTGCTGCATCCATCGGGCCACAAGCCGCGCACGATAAGGCCAAAGCGGCCATTGCGACCCGAACACTGCGTGCGCTGGCGCGCATCCGTCTTGCGCCCCTTGCAGAACTCGGGGCTCCAGCTCAGCGCGAGTGTGTAGCCAGTGACGGAGACCGTGCGTGTTGGCCCATCCGCGCGCATCTGAGGCACGCTGACCCATTGCGGCATGCGGCATTGATAGGCCTGAGTGATTGTTTGTGTGGGCAGGCCGAGCAATGCAACGGCAGGCCAAAGTCACTTCTTCATAACGGCGTGAAATCGAGCCCGATATCGGCGGCAGGCGCACTTTGGGTTAGGCGGCCGACAGAAACATAGTTCACGCCCGTTGCCGCCTTGGCCTTGATTGTATCAAGATTAATCCCGCCGCTTGCCTCGGTTGGAACGCGGCCAGCAACCAGCGCTACTGCTTCGCGTAGTGTAGATGGCTCCATATTGTCGAGCAGAAGGCGGGTGGCGCCAGCTTCCAAAGCGGGCTCGATCTGGTCGATCCGATCAACTTCGCAGATGATCTCTTTCACGCCAGCTGCGACTGCGCGGCGCACCGCTTCGCCGACCTTGCCAGCGACCAGCACATGGTTGTCCTTGATCATGGCTGCATCCCACAGCCCCATGCGGTGGTTGCTGCCACCACCCATGCGCACCGCGTATTTCTCAAGGTAACGCAGGCCGGGGATTGTCTTGCGAGTATCCAGCAAAGTGCAATCGGGGTTGTCCATTGTGACCACATATTCGTGCACCATAGTGGCGATGCCGGACAAATGCTGCACAGTGTTGAGTGCGCTGCGCTCTGCAGTCAGCATGGCACGCGCATTACCGGAAAGGCGCATCAGATCGGTGCCGGGTTCAACCGCATCACCATCCTGCACCAACAGCTCGATCTCCATCCCGGGATCCAGTGCCAGGAAAAATGCCTCGGCAATCGGCAGGCCTGCAACGATGATTGCATCGCGGCTATCCATCGCGCCGGAAAAGCGCGCGTCTGCCGGGATCACGCTTTCCGAAGTGACGTCGCGCCCGCCGTCAGGAAGGCCCTCGCCAAGGTCTTCGGCCAAAGTCTCGCGCACGAATGCGTCGAGATCAAAACCCTCGAGTTCAAACGCCATCAGTGAACGAAACGCGCCACGACGTCGCGATAGGAACGCGAGACTTTCACCTCGGCGCCGGATTCCAGCACCAGGAAGCATTCACCGTTCGTGTGCGGCTTCACCTGGCGCACTTGATCGAGATTGACGATCCAGCTGCGGTGCACGCGCTGGAAGGTGCGGGGATCCAGCCGGCGCTCAAGATCCTTCATCGTCTCGCGCAGGATCCGAGAATTCTCTGCGGTATAGATCACCATATAGTCGCCAGCCGCCTCGATCCGCTCGATTGTATCGACTTCAACGCGGAAAATGCGGCCCTGATCTTTCACATTGATCAGCTTCTCGAAGCGGTCGCTTGTTTCAGTCTCGCCTTCGTCCATGGCTTGCGCCTGATCCGGAGCCACCTGTGCGAGGACATTCTTGAGCTTGTCAGCTTCCTCGGCAGATTTTTTCTCGGCTAAACGCTGGCGCACGCGCTCAACCGTGTCCGCAAGCTTGTCGGGATCGACCGGCTTCATCAGATAGTTGACGGCATTGGCTTCGAATGCACGAATAGCATGCTCTTCATAGGCTGTGACAAACACGAACAATGGCGGCTCGATCTCCATCACACCCTTGACCACGCCGAAGCCGTCAAAGCCGGGCATTTGTATGTCCAGAAACACAAGATCGGGCTTCTCGGTCTTGATCCTGCGAATCGCTTCACGCCCGTTGGCGCAAGTTGCGATCACTTCGATGTCCGCGAATGGTTCCAGCCTCAGCCGGAGGCCTTGAATGGCAAGCTTCTCATCATCGACAAGCATTGTGCGAATAGTCATGCGTTGGATTCCAATGGGCGCCCGGGGGCAAAGGGCGCGGTGGTTGATTGCTGTGCCGGACTTGCCAGCTGTGCGGGGGCTGATTCTTGAGCGGTTTCGGCCGCCTCCTCTTCAGCGGTTTCAAACGGGATATCGATCGTGACAATAAATCCGCCACCTGAACCGGAGCTGGTCCGGAACTGGTGATTGTCGCCATAGGCCTGCATCAAGCGATTGCGGATGTTCGCCAGCCCAACCCCGGTGGACGTGGTTTGCTGGGCGTTTTGTTTTGCAAGCTCGAGCAGACTGCCTTGGCGCGGCCCATTCACGCCGGGCCCGGTGTCTGAGACTTCGATCTTGAGCCGCCCGTTACTTACCTTGGCAGTCAGATCGATCCGCGCGCCTTCTTCTTGCGGAGAGACGGCATATTTGACGGCGTTTTCTACCAATGGCTGCAGCAACATCGAAGGCAAAAGGGCGCCATTTGCTTCGTCATCGATTGTGAATTCCGTACGCAGCCTGTCTTCGAAGCGCATGCGTTCGATGTCGAGGTAGAGCTGTAAGGTTTCCATCTCTTGCGCCAGAGTCACAATGCTGCCCGGTTCCATGATCAACGTGTGCCGCAGAAATGCGGATAGGCGGGATAGCATCGCATTGGCAGGCTCGGTTTGTTTAAGAAGAACCAGCGTGCTGATCGAATTCAGTGTGTTGAACAGAAAGTGCGGATTAAGCTGGTAGCGCAGCATGGCTAGCTGCGCACTGGTGGCCTGCGCTTCCAGGCGCTCCAAACGGTCGGCTTGTTCTTCGACCGTCAAAAAATAGTTCATTGCGAAATAAAGCGCAGTCCAACCGCCCAGCAACGTTGCGGGAATGTAGACGAAGCCGATAAACCGCTGCGCGAATGTGCTTTCGACAATGCCTGCACTGTAAATGCCGTGCACCCATGTTTCCATCGAAGCGTAAAGCGCAACCCCCAAAAGCAGCGCGATCATCGTCAAACCCCATGTGACGAAGGGCTGCTTGCTGATCAATTGCCGGTAGACCACGGACAGGATCAGACTGATCGAAAATCCGGTGATCGTGGTCACAATTATCACGGCTAAAAGATCGAGTGGTTGGCCGTTGGCAATTGCCGCGGCTGCGCGCAGCAAAAATGCGCCGCCCCAGCCTGCAAGCTGAAGGTTCCAGAACGCCTTGTTCTTATTGGCAAAGAACGGCGTGGGTTGGAAGGGTAGCACCGACATACCTCTCCCTCTTAGCCGATTTGATAGGCAAGGTGCCATTTGTTTTGCCGCTTGCCGTCGCGCGCGCTACACTGCTGGACGGCAAGGAGAGGAATCATGGCAACTGTTGAGCATCCGGACGCAGCCAGTCACGAGCGCGCCAAATTCAGCGAGATGAAGCAAGGTACAACTGAAGACTGGGCGATTATCGGCGGTGAGTATCGCAAATTCGCGAAGGGCGTGGCCGATCGTGTGCTCGATCATCTGAAACTGCTCAAAGGTGATTTTGGCGGATTTCCGATCTGCCGGCTGGAGCATTCCTTGCAGACCGCGACGCGCGCGCATCGTGACGGGCGGGATGAGCGCTACGTTGTAATGGCATTGCTGCATGACATTGGCGATACACTCGGCACCTATAACCATCCTGATGTTGCCGCAGCGATTCTGAAACCGTTCGTTTCCGAGCGGGACCACTGGATTTGCGAAAAGCACGGTGCCTTCCAGGGCTATTTCTATTTCCACCACGTCGGCATGGATCAGAATATCCGTGAGCAATATCGCGGGAATCCGCATTTTGAAGCATGCGCAGAGTTTTGCGAGAAGTACGATCAGGCAGCGTTTGACGCGAATTATGAAAGCGCGCCGCTGGACTTCTTTGAACCAATGGTCCGCCGGGTCATGGAGAGGCCGATCAACTCTATGTACGCCAAGGTGATCGACGATTGAGTGCAGTTTGGCCGGGATTGCGCGCTGAGCGAGGAGCTTGTCCTGCTCGTTAAAGCGTCGTGATCTCGCGTGTGAAATGCCTGCGCCAGTCGACACCCTCTTCTTGCTGCAACCCCTCAATTAGCGCGCGTTCTGCTTCGATGAACTCGACCCGCTCATCCCAGCCATCATGCGTGCGTTTGCGGAAGATGCCGCCGTCGTGGATCGGTCCCCAACGCTTCATGAAACGCGTTGCAGCAGCGGGATCATAGCCTGCATTGGCTAGCAACCACGGCATCAAACGGTCAGCTTCGCGTTCTGTCAGCCGGACATTGCTGCGGCTTCTGCCGTTTGCGTCCAGCCAATCGCGATGGTGCAAAACGTTGTGCGCCAATTCATGCGCTATGGCCGCTGCCAACTCTTCTTCGGGATAGGCGAAGCCGGGGAAATGATACCCCAGGATCACGCGGCTTCCCTCGGCCATTGCGCCCTTGTTTTCGCCGCTCAACTCGAACCGGGACGCACAGGCGAGCACAGGTTCAAGCGTAACATCTTTGCCCTCAGCAAGCGTCAGAGTGACTGATCCATCTTCCTTAACGCGCTGATCAATCCAATCGTGCATCCGCTTGGTCCGCTGCCAATCGCTTCTAGCCTCGCTTAGCCATGTATGCGGATCAACCCCGGCGATAGCTGTGACATGCTGATTGGCCGTGAGACCTGCTTGCGCAGACGGCGAGCCTGCAGCTGCCGTCAGAACCGCGATATCGCCGCTGATGCCGAGCAGCTCCCGCACTGCGTCAGGCCGTCCATAACTGGCCATATCGTGCAACTGCAGGCCGATTGATGGTATTGAATTGGCGCAAAATTTCGCATTACCCGAAACCAGCTTCCAGCCAATATCTTGCAGCTTTTGATCCTGCTCGAGCCTTTGCTGGAAAACGGATTGGGCGGCGCGCCTTTGCGGGCCATCGTCGGCATCATCGGCAATGGCGGGCTGCGGAAGAAATACGCAGGCGAAGACTGTTAATCCAAGGCAAGTGCGCGAAACCAATGCTTATGTACCTGCGTTATCGACCGCATCTTTGAGCGCGGCATAGCCAACTGCGCCTTCGAAAGCCGAGTTGCTGGTGACCCAGCTGGGCGTACCGCCAAAGCCAAGCTGCGCAGCGAGCGCATTGTTCTTGGCAATCTCGGTTGAAATATCTTCGCCGGCCATGTCCACGCGCGCCCGCTCGATATCCATTCCGGCTTGGGTGGCAGCTTGTTCGACGCTTTCCGGTGTCGCCGGCGCTAGCTCGAACATGGCGTCGTGGAATTCTGCAAATTTGCCTTGCTTGGCTGCCGCCAGACCCATTCGCGAAGCGACCTCGCTGCCGCGGAAAATTGGCCATTCGCGGATGACAACTTTTAGCTCGGGATCTTCGGCAATCAGTCGGTCAATGTCAGGCCGGCTGGCGCCGCAGAACCCGCAATTGTAGTCTGTGAATTTGACCAGAACCTTTGACCCCTCCGGGTTTCCAAGCACCGCTCCGGGGAAGTTGCCCATCACCTGTTCAGCGATGCCGGCCAAGCGTCGCTCTGCCTCCTGCCGCTGATATGCCTCCGCCATCTGCGGGAGAATCTCCGGGTTCGAAAGCAGGTATTCCTTGGTTCGCTCATCACCCAGGCCAGTGGCATTGAAGGCCGCCGATCCGGCAAAGCCGAATATCAATGCGATCGCCGCGGTGATCAAAAAAGAGGAAGTTCGCGATTCCATTTTCATTTCCCGAAATTGAGCCCTTGGCCTGGCGACTTATCGATCCCGAAGTCGCTCAAGCTCGGCCCTGGCTTGCAGCGAAATGTCTTGCGCTCGAATCCAGTCTGGCGTTCCGGGCTCAAGCCCGGCTTCTGCTGCTTGCGCGCTTCGCAGCGCTTCCGGATAGTTGCGGCGCATGACTTGTTGCTCTGCACTTGCAAGGCGCGCGCGCGGCATATCTCCTCGCGCCGCATAAACTACGCCCAATTGATACCAAGCGAATGGATTAAACCGATCACGCGCTACGGCTGCGCGCAGCACGCGTTCGGCTTCGTTGAAGTTCTCCTGATTCTCGGTCGCGATCAACGCGTGCCCGAATATCGAGGCAATGAGCGGCTCGTTGCGGCTGAGACTGGTCGCGCTACGCAGATAGGTCAGCGCTTCATCTGGCTTGCCGGATTCAAGCAGGACCTGCCCTTTCAGTTCATAGAAATATGGGTTCTGGGGATCACTCTCCAGCAGAGCATTGGTTTCCGCGAGCGCTTTGTCGACGAACGCGCTCTTGTGATAGGCATAGGCGCGAGCATAGCGCGCAGGCACGCTGGTATCGTATTCGGGGAACGATCGCAGTGTTCGCTCTGGCGTCGAAAGATAGCCATATAGCTTTGCCTTGACCCGCATGAAACGCTGCTGAATTTCCTCGTCGTCGGGCGCGTCCCACGCCGGATCACGCTGATAAACCTCGCGCAGGCGAGCGATACGATCGCCGGACAAAGGGTGAGTGCGGGTGAAAGCGGCCTCATCGTCCTGACGTCGATAGTAACGAAATTCCTGATTAAGCAGCTTGCCAAAGAATGCGAGCGACCCGCGCCCTGAAAGGCCTGCGTCTGACAGATATTGCGCACCAGCAGCGTCTGCGGATGCTTCTTGCACACGGTTGAAGGCCAGAAACTTGCCCAGTGCCGCGCGTTGACCCGCTTGCATGATGCCGATGCCGGCTTCTCCGGCGCCCGCTAATGCCGCACCAACGCCCAGCAACAGGCTCAGGATCGAGATATTCCCGGCCGCCGACATGCCTTCTTCAAAACGGTTGATGTGGCCGCCGGTAATATGGCCCAGCTCGTGCGCAATCACGCCTTGCACTTCATTGGCGGTATCAGCCGCATTGATTAGCCCGGTATGTATGTAGACGGCTTGGCCGCCTGCTACGAAAGCGTTGATCGACGGGTCATTGATCAGGACAATATCGACATTGCCCGGTGCAAGCCCGGCCGCGTCAACCAGCGGCGCAGCCATGTCATTAAGCAACGCCTCTGTTTCGGCATCGCGCAGGACGGATTGCGCCGAAACCGGCTGGATTGCCCAGGTAAGCGCGGCGATGAGGGCCGCAAAATGGCAGAATAAACGCATCGTGCCGTGCTAACGCATTTCGTCCTGAACTGGAACTGAAGCGTGTGCATCGCGGGCAAATTCTACAAACGCGCGAAAAACCTCGGAATTGCCCCTCCATGGGCTCGCCAGCGCCAATAGCGGCTGGTTGTGATCGGCATCTTTGAGGTAGAGCGTTTCGACCTTGGCCCCTGCGTTCTCCAAACGCTTTGCCAGTTCGCGCGAATTGCGCGGTTTGACGAGCGTGTCTGCCTCGCCGTGGACCAACAGCTTTGGTGGCGCGTCATCGCGCACATGCGTGACCGGCTGCGTGACTTCGCCTTGCGCGACATGGCCGAATGATGCCCGGGTGGAATCGCTATCGAACGGATAGAAGTCATAGGGGCCGGCAAGGCCTACAACCCCTGCGATCTGGTCTGCGCTCCCGCCTGCCTCGGCCAGCCAGCGCGCCTCCAGTGCTGTCATGGCGACGTTATACGCGCCCGCCGAATGACCAGAGATGATAATGCGTGAAGGGTCACCGCCGTGTTTGGCGATATTGGCCTGTGTCCAGGCAATCGCGGCCGCTGTGTCCTCGATCATAGCCGGATAGACCGCTTCGGGATGCAGGCGATAGGCGGCCAGCACAACCACAAAACCTTCGGGTGCGAATGCACGCCCGATAAAGCCGTAGTTTTCAGGGTCGCCTTTGTTCCAGCTGCCTCCATGCACGAAAACGATGACGGGCAAAGGCTCGGCCACTGGATCCTTGGGCGTGTAAACCGATAGATACTGTTTGTCGCTTGGTCCATAGCTCACGCGCTCGGCCAGAACCGCCCCGCGGGCGCCGCCGGTAATCCGGTCAACCGCATCGAGTACGGCCGGGCCATTGCGCCATATCGCAATCTGCAGCGCCAAGCCTGCCGCAATCAGCAACGCTATCGAAACACCAAGAAATGTCAGCAATTTGGGCCGCCTTCGCACGCGCACATCATTGTTCATGCGCGCGCTCTAACGCGCTCTACCTAGTTAGGCCAGCGAGATTTGATCTGATCGGGCGCGATCCAGGCTTGTGATTAGCCCAGCAGTTTGCGCGCTGCGCGTTCGATCAGCGGGATATCCTGCTCGATCTCGCCCAGCACAACGACGTCGCCATCTTCCGTGCGGCGGATCATCACCAAACCGAACTCGCCGACATTGCTATCGATGTCGCTCAGATCTTGCGGATCCAGGCTTCGCAGCTTCTTGGCCAGCGAACTGCGAAATTCAATGTAAGGCTCGACATCTTTGCCGGCCTTGCTAGCCCGCGGCCATCATGGCGGAGTGACGCCACATCGGGTCAGAGCATGTAGCGCATGCGAATTGTTAGCGCAGCGTCGGTGCCGTCAAAATCGAACACTGCATCGTCAAAGCTGGGTGGGCCCATGCGCACCCTTGCATCGCGAGAGAAGCCGAACCCTTCTTTCGGCATCATGCCCAGTGTACGATCAGCTTTGCCGTTGTCGTTCTCGTCATGCAGCAGAGCGATCGCATATGCGCCGGCTTCTACACCGGTAAAGGTCAGGGGCACACTTTCACCGGCATCGACAACCTTGCGCATCGCAGCCGGATCCTTGCGGCAGTTGGGAAAGGTGTTGCGGTCCTTTGTGATGCATGCACGCACTACGCCTTCGGATGAGCGCATATTGGTGATGCTGACGGTTATGTCGCCTTTGGGCGGTGCACTCATCCCGCTTAGCGCAATCGCGCTAGCGGCCAGAAGCAATGCCTGGGCAGCGTCTCGGCTCATGCGAACTTTTGAGTCAGTCCGCGGTCTGTGCCGCACAACTTGTCCCAAAACCGGAAATAAAGGCCGTAATTGCATCGATACTCTTCATGATGACGTTCGTGATGACTGGCAGTTATCACCCAATTGCCAAACCTAGAGTGAACAAACCAGCGCGGAAACATTTCCCACCCCATGTGATTGGTGACACCCATCACTGTCATGATCGCCAGAACAAGTCCAAGCATGCCCATGTGGATAGGCACCAGAAAGATCAGCGTTGGAATAACGACGGCACCAGTGACCGCTTCGATCGGGTGGAAGCTCATGGCAGTCCATGCGGTTGGCGGCCGGCTGTCATGATGTACAGAATGCGCCAGTCGGAACAGCGGCGGCCAATGCATTGCGCGATGCGTCCAGTAGAACCACGTGTCGTGCACAAACAGACAAATCATTGCCGAGAGGGGCAGATACCACAAGGGGTACTCGAGCGGATCGAGATACATTTGCGTCCAGCCCAAGTGGCGCCAACTCCAGAAGGCCAGCCCGGCTGGTATTCCATAAATTGCAGCTGATGCCAGCGACCATCTGATCTCGCGGAGGATCTGAGGCTCTAGTCCGTCATACTGGCCGGGGCGAAGCCTGCGCGTCAGCCATGCAAATAAACCGCTGCTTGCCAGATTGCGTAGCGCAACGATCAATGTCATCGACGTGGCGGCAAACAGCAAACCCCAAAGCATGCGGGCATCGTAGCCGCGCAGAGAGCCCTTGGCGACAGGTAACTGGTGTTTAGCGGTCGGGGAACAGCTCTGCGCAGCGCGGATCGATCAGCCCGGTGTGCCGGCGAAGTGCGGTTCTTGCGAGACGCTCGATCTCTTTCTTGCGCCGCGGGGCGGCCAGCGGATGTAGTGGGGCGGGGCGCACGATCTCTGCATCGTAGCCGTCCGCCACAATAACGCCGCAGCATTCGGGTTGGTAGTCCGCGCTGTCGAGCGGGCTGCGATCCAGCCCCGGCGCCAAAGCCCAATAGAACCGGTCGCAGAAATCCAGATAGTCAGGCCATTTGCCATCACCAAGCAGATCGCTGCGCGCCACTTTGATCTCGACGATGATGATCTGACCCTTTGCATCAACCCCCATCAGATCGGCACGGCGGCTATTACGCAGCGGCATTTCGGACAGACACCAGATATCATTGCGGGCAAACAGGCGCATGACACCGCGCGCGACATCAGATGCACTTACCTTTGCTGCCTCTAAGCTCGCGTCATTTGCCGAATCAGTGGATTGGGTTGCGTCTGTTGCCATGACCCTTGGCTGGAACATAATGCGAACAAGGTCAAGCGGGCATTCGCGTGTTGGTGTTACGCTGGAACAGCAACCTATGCTGTTTGTGTGTTGCCCACCAGCGCAAGCAACGCATTGCGAGAAGCATGGAACTCGCGCCACAAGGCGATGGCGGGCGCAGTTGTGTCCTGCCCGCGAGCTGCAATTGCGCGCAATGCGGCAAGGCCGGGTTGCAGCATCGCATCAATGTCGCCGATCGTTTCGCGCGCCAGCAAGAGACGTGTGCCCCCGGCTGTCTCGATCGCGTTCGGAAACTCCATTAAACTGCCATCAAGCTTTTCCGGGGCAAGCGTTGCAAACCGGCCGATCTCTTGACCTGCCTCATTGATAGCAGTCCAACGGGCTTCAATGCCCGGACTGCCAAGTGCTTCTGGGTTTGTGGTTGTCATCAGCCCCATGATTCGCGAGGCTAAGAGCGGGTCCTTGCCAAATCACTAACGTTAACCTCCTGAGCCCAGACTTGTGGGGTTGAAGATTAGCGGCGATTTTCGCTGGCGACGCCTTTGTGGCTTTGCTAAGCGCGCGCTAGCCTGTCGCGAACAGCGCCACGCACCCGTAGCTCAGCTGGATAGAGCGCTGCCCTCCGAAGGCAGAGGTCACAGGTTCGAATCCTGTCGGGTGCGCCATGTTTTCAATGACTTAGCTAAACAGTTCTCTCAATCCATGAACTTTCCATGAATTATTGGGGGTGTAAACTCACCCCTTTTACCCCCGGGGCACCCTGTGGCTTTTTATAGCCCCACCCCCCTTAAAGATCTGACAGGGTATTAATTGCAAGGGGGTACCCCCCGAATCTCAGAAATGGGACCCACGCTTCCTCTTACTTACTATTTTGCGTGTTCGATGAGCTGGATTTGAGTTGCAGGTTGAACTCGTATGCGATGTGGACGACCAGTACTGGGCCGTTTGCGGACTGTCCGGTTTGGTTTCCTCAGCTTCCGAAACCGACATCCCACCGACCCCCTTGCGGTTCTGTGAACTGAGGAGGCTGATGTCTGATAGGAAGGAGTGAGGCAAAGTGTTTCCGCGGGATTGGGGCAGATGTCCCGCATATCATTTAATAGCGCTAGCCAGGTGGGCATCGAGCGATCGAGTCAATCGCATGAGAAGGTCATGATCCGCAACAGCGCCCTGCGCCCAACGCATCACGATCGAATACTGGGCTAATACGATGTCTTCTGCGAGCAGCTCTATGTCGGTCTCAGGTGCTAACTGCTCACCCTTTTTGAGCTCAATCAGCGCCTTCGCAAACTGCCGTTGGGGTTCATCGAGTAGTATCTGTCCGATTCCGTCGACCCGCTGAGGAGTTGGACGGAAAATCACCGCGACCATGCTCTTCGCGAAGGCTGGTAGCCGGAGAATCTCTTCTACCACTGAAGAAAGCCTATGATGGAGGCGATCCTGCACGGATTTACCCTTCGTCTCTTCCCACGCAACCAACCGCTCCCGAAACACAACGGCAACAGCCTCCGCTGCTAAGGCATCCTGCCCTCCGAACCGATTATAGAGCGTCCCCAGGGCAACACCGCTTCGCTCAGCCAGCTCGCGCATCCGGATAGTTCCGCCGCCCTCACTAAGCATCTGCCTAGCTGTCGCCAGGATCGTCTCATGGCGTTCCGACATGCGCTCACTCGCATACTCGATCCGTTTGGGTTGGGCTGTCATGTCTCTAGCCTATCAAAAATAGAACTTGTTGTAAAATTGATTCTCTGTCAGCTTGCTCATTGGATGAGAGGAGAACCGACGTGACGGTCGATTTCGATTTTTACGAGGACGATTTCCAGAATGCTCCGCACGAGAAGTATCGTGAGATGCAGGACAAATGTCCTTTCCATAAAGAGCCAGATCTGGGTTGGTATGCCGTCTTTAAGCACGCGGATATCATGGATATCGTGCGTGATAACAAGCAGTTCTCCGTCCGCACCGGACCTGGAACAAACTACGCGGACGAGAATACCGCGCCGGTTCTCGTGGCCGCCGACCCACCGCTTCATACCAAGCAGAAGAAGGCCATCGCACCTGCGTTCAACCCGAAGATTATCGCAGCGATGGATGGTCCGATTCGTGACTTTGTGGCCGGACGCCTCGATGAAATGGCAACGCTCGACAATCTCGATATGATGGAAGAACTGGCGGATCAGGTGCCGATGTTTGTCATCTGTGAACTGCTGGACTTACCATTCGAAGACTATCCGATGCTGCGAGGATGGGTCGACGTCCTCGCTGGCTCGACACTCCAAAAAGCCCAAACGATGGAAGCTGAGCGGATGGAGAAAATCCAGCTCATCATGGGCTATTTCCTTCCGCGGATCGAAGCCAAGATTGCGCAGGACGAAGCGGGCGAAGAATTGGGCGATGACATGGTCTCGCTACTGGTGAAGGGCCGGATCGATGGCGAACGTATCCCCACGATGCATATTCTCAGCTTCGCGCAGTTTCTGCTGGTCGCGGGCGCAGCAACGACCACGGTTTTTATCGGGAGCTTCTTCGACCTGATGATGGATCACCCTGACCAGTGGGCAAAGTTGAAGGCCAATCCCGCTCTACTGGATCAAGCACTCGAAGAAACGCTGAGGATTGAGTCGCCGGTCCACGGTCTTTTCCGGACCAACAATGATCAGATGGAGCTTGGAGGTTTTGACCTTGAGCGCGACACCAAGATCGGACTGATGTGGTTTTCTGGTAACCTTGACCCCGATGTTTTCGAGGACCCGCTTACGTTCAATATCGAACGCGAGCCCAAGGTACTCAGGAAACACCTGTCTTTCGGACATGGATTGCACACTTGCATTGGTGGCCCGCTTGCGAGGCTTGAAGCAAAGGTCGTGGTCGAGGAATTTCTCAAGCGGTTCGATGGTTTGGAACGAGCGGGTGAGAAAACACCCTACCCCTATCCAACACTCAATGGGCCTTACAAACTGCCAGTGAAGTTAATCCCGAAAGCGACATAGATCGAAGGGACAAGGAGAGGACAATGGATATTCGAGGTAAGGTTGCGATCGTTTCTGGATCGGCAGCAGGTATTGGGCGCGCAACGGCTGTGGCTTTGGCTGCTGCAGGTGCCAAAGGGGTCGCTCTGATCGATATCGATGAGGTCGGAAACGGCGAAACGGCTGACCTGGTCAAAATGGAAGGGGCTGGGGCCTTCTCTCTTTCGATCGATGTTACCGAGGCGAGCGAGCTTGAGCGTCTCTACGACGAGGTTGATGCGAAGTGGGGTCAGATTGACATCGTCTTCAACAACGCTGGGATTGTATCAGGACCACCCCCCTTTCCCGACAGTGATCTCGCGCGGATCAAGCTGGTCATCGATATTGATCTGACCGCCGTAATCCAGTCTTCGGCGCTTGCCATTCGATACATGCGTGAACGAGGCGGTGGCGTGATCATTAACACTGCCTCAACAGGTGCTCTCAATCCATTGCCAAGCGATGCACAATATGCGGCCGCCAAAGCCGGCGTGGTGCACTTTGGCTCGAGCTGTGAGGCTTTCTCTGAACAGTACGGCGTACGCGTCAATTCGATTTGCCCTGGCGTAACCGAAACCGCGATCTTGGAGAAGACCGGAGGAGGTGTCAGGCCTGATTGGCTGGGCCCAATCCTCGAGAACATCGAAGTTCTGACGCCAGAGGAGATCGCGGAAACCGTTCTTACCATCGTCCGCGATGACAACATGGCAGGGCAACACATTGTCATCGCCAATCGCGAGAAGGCTGGCGTCGCATGAGCGTGCTTGCTCGCCAAGTGGTCATGGATCGTCGGCCTGAAGGAGCGCCGGTTGCTGCGGATTGTCGCATTGAAGAGGTTGCGCTCGGCGAGCCTTCCGAAGGCGAGCTGCTTGTTCGCAACCTCTGGTTGTCGCTCGACCCCTATATGCGGTTATTCATGACCACTCAGGATGGCCTGCACGAATCTGTCCCAGTAGGTGCCCCTATGCCGGGCGGCGCTGTCGGTGAGGTAATTGCCAGCAATGCAGAGAGCCTTCCTGTCGGGACACTGGTTGTCTCAATGGGACATGGCTGGCGTGATCACTACATTGCGCCGGCCGAGGCTGTTCAGCCCATTAGCCCTGATGCTGGGCCCATACAGCGGTTCTTGGGACTCTATGGCCTGACAGGCGTGACCGCTTGGGGTGGAATAAATGGGGTGCTCAAGCCCAAGCCGGGCGAAACTCTGTACGTCAATGGAGCAGCAGGAGCCGTGGGTTCGCTGGTTGTGCAGCTGGCCAAGCATGCGGGCGCTACGGTCATCGCCTCCGCAGGATCAGAAACGAAGGGGCATTGGTTGACCGAAACTCTCGGTGCAGACCATTTCATCAACTACAAGAGCCAAGATGTCCGTGAGCGTCTCGCTGAAGTCGCGCCTGATGGGATCGAGTTGTTCTTCGACAATGTCGGCGGAGATCAGTTCGAGATCGCGATTGATGCGATGAAGCCTAAAGGCCGAGCTGCACTATGTGGGGCTATCGCACTTTATGACGGGGACAATTATCGCGCTGGCCCGCGCAATCTGTTCGCCATTATCGAGAAGCACGTGAGCGTCACGGGCTTCAACGCCGGGTTCTATTACGAGATGGCGCCGCAGATTATCGCCGAATATGCAGAGCTCGAGGCGACTGGGAAGCTGATCTACGAAGAAACCGTGATCGATGGTCTCGAAGCGATGCCGCAAGGCTTCGTCGACATGCTTTCAGGCGCCAACACGGGCAAAATGCTGGTTCGGCTTTGACAATGGAGCTCGACGACTTGATTGCCGAGTCATCGATACGTCGGTCGATCTATCGTTATTGTCGTGGGGTCGATCGCGGCGATATCGATATGATCGCCAGCGCCTATCACGATGATGCCGACGAAAACCACGGCGCGTTCAAAGGCACCGGGCGGGAGTTCGCGGAGTATCTGGTCCCGCTGATGGACATTGCGCCGGAATCGAGTGGCCACCACGTCACCAATATCCTGATCGATCGCGATGGCGATGTGGCCCATGTCGAAAGCTACTTCATAGCATTTCATGCTCAGGATGAAGGTGGCCGAGCGTTTGTCACGGGCCGCTATCTTGATCGTTTCGCGCTTCGGAATGGTGATTGGAAGATCGATCAACGCCAAGTGATCATCGATTCCGACAGTCCTGCAACCATGAGTATGGATTTGTCAGCCTACCCGAGGGGCGCGCGCCGCTCGGACGACCTTTCGCACGGATGGATACGATAAATGGCCCTAAAAGAAGTCTTCGAGCCGATCAAAATTGCGGGATGCACTGTTCCCAATCGTGTCGTTCGAACTGCGCATGCAACCAGCATTGGCGGCGGAGTTATGAATGATGAGCTGATCGCTTATCACGAGCGCCGTGCCCGAGGCGGCTGCGGTCTGACGATCCTGGAAATCCTCGGCGTGCATGCAACAAGCCTTGCGCCGCTCAACATGATCGATCCGACGCTCGACGAAGGATACGCCAAGCTAATGGAGGCGGTTGAGCCGCACGGAATGGCGGTCTTCCAACAGGTCTGGCATGCGGGACACAACGGCCGGACGCTCGATGGCAGTCCGCCCTGGGGGCCCTCCACCGTGCCCAATCCGCTCGGCGCTGACGTACCAGTGCCGATGAGCAAGGGTATGATTGATGAGATCATTGAGGCCTATGCCGCAGCCTGTGCGCGGTGCGAAAAAGCTGGGCTGCATGGCGCCGAGATCCACGGCGCACACGGCTATTTGATCCAACAGTTCCTCTCGCCCAACACCAACAAGCGCGAAGACGAATACGGCGGCAGCTTTGAAAACCGCATGAGATTCCTGATCGAAGTCATGCAGGCTTCGCAAGACGCAACGAGCAAGGACTTCGCAGTGGGTGTTCGCTTGGCCCCCGATCTCACGGTGGGTGGGGTTGGAGTCGAGGACAACATCAAAGTCGTGGAGGCACTCGAAGCGCAGGGTCTGGTCGATTTCGTCAATGTTAGCCTCGGGAACTACAATTCCTTCCCCAAGATGATCGGTGGGATGCACGAACCCGTCGGCTACGAAGTACCAACTGCGGTTCCGATTACCGAAAGGGTGAAGGTCCCAACCATCATCACGGGTCGGTTCCGCACTCTGGAGGAGGTCGACCAATCGATCCGAAATGGAGAAGCGGATCTGATCGGGATGACCCGAGCGCATATTGCTGACCCAGACATCGTCAGGAAGACCAAAGCAGGCAAGATCGAGCAAATCCGTCCCTGCATCGCTTGCAATCAGGGCTGTGTCGGTGGCCTATTCGACAATCAGCGGCTTGGGTGCGCAGTCAACGTCGAAACCGGAAACGAGCTGCATCTCGATCAGGACCAGATTGGTACCGCCCATACCGCTCGGAAGGTGGTTGTGGTCGGCGGCGGTCTCGCTGGAATGGAAGCCGCTCGGGTCGCAGCTTTGCGCGGACATTCCGTTGTTTTGTTTGAGGCAGCTCCAGACCTCGGTGGTGCGCTCAATCTCGCGGCGAAATTGCCCAAGCGCTATGGGATTGCCGATATCGCGACTTGGTTAGAGCAAGAGATCTACCGGCTCGGTGTAGACGTGCGGCTTTCAACCTATGTTGATGCGGAGGACGTGATGGCAGAGCAGCCGGACGCGGTGATCGTCGCAACGGGCTCAATGCCGCGAATGGACGGAATTCAGAATTCCAATCCGGGCGAGCCGATCTCGGGCATCGACGCGCCTCATGTCCTTTCCAGCCAGGATTTCCTTGCCGAGAACCGAAATTGGCGGGGTACAAGCGCAGTGGTGCTTGATGACAATGGCCATTACGAAGCAATTGGTATTGCCGAGCAACTTGTCGAGGACGGGGCCGATGTGACGTTCGTCACCCCCTTCAAGCAGCCCGCCTTCAAGGTCGAGAACGCTCTGATGGTGGAACCCGCTCTTGAAAGGATTGTTGCGGCCGAGGGCAAGTTCTCTGACCTGACACGCTATCGCATCCGGTCGATCGATCAGGACACTGTCACGGTCAGCCCAACTTATGCTGGGCCGGACCAGACCATTGCTGGTGAGACGGTCGTACTTGTTACTCCAAACGAGCCGCTGCGTGAGCTCTACAACGAGCTCAACGGTAAGGTTGGTCATCTTGCGATCGTGGGGGATGCGAACTCTCCGCGTAATCTGCAAAAGGCGATCTTCGAAGGGCATACCGCGGCGAGATCTCTGTAGTCTTCCCTCAACGGAACTCCCATCAAACGAGATGCGAAAATTGAGCTGTCAGTCTGTTGTCCGTCCTTCAGCATCCAACATCATTGATGAAGGTCTGCCGCGCGAAAAAAGACATCGCCGACTTCTGTATTCATTCCCACTAGCGGACGCCGGCCATCTCGTGGCTGGCGCCCCACAGCAGTCAGATCTCCGTCTTCTCGGCAAGAGTGAGAGCATCTTCTATGTCCACACCGAGGTACCGCACCGTGTTCTCGATCTTGGTATGACCAAGTAGGATCTGGATTGCCCGGATGTTGCCTGTGGCTTTGTAGATGATCGAGGCCTTCGTCCGTCGAAGCGAATGTGTCCCATATTCTTCCGGTCGCAGACCGATTGCCGCGACCCACTCATCAACAAGCCGAGCGTATTGTCGTGTGCTCAAGTGACGATGGCGATCAACACGGCTTGGGAAAACGAAGTCCTCGACGTCACCACCTCTGAGTTCCAGCCAGGCGAGAAGACTTGCACGCGCGTCTGCTGCAATCTCAAACTGAACGGGGCGACCTGTTTTGCGTTGCGTGATTGTCGCTCGCGTGACTATCCAAGGACTGCTCGTAGAGCCGGTGCAGAAGGTACGGTGGGCTTCCAACTCGATATAGACCGCCAAGGACGGGTATTTAGGTGCCGCGTAACATCGAGTAGTGGAAGTGATGTTTTAGATGAAGCTACTTGTGAGGCGCTTAAGAGACGAGCTGAACTCTACCCGGCTGAGGATTCTGTAGGTCAACCAGTAGCTGGCACTTATTCCAGTCAGATAAGCTTTAATTTAGATTAAACTCTGGGTTTTCTTCCCCTCGTCCGTGGGGATCCCGGCGCTACCATATTCAGTGCGAACATCAGGTCCTCCACCTCATGGAAGAATACAGACATCGCGTGCCGCTCAGCCTTGGCCTCGAGCGTTTCTTGTCCATGTCTATACTGCGGATGGCTTGCACACTTCCTGATCGTCTCTGGCTTTCTAGCCCCGTGGTACCTGCACACGGTCATGCCGTAGGCTGCTGGGTTGCGGCATCGGCCACCCCTCGCTTTGCATTTGGCCTTGCAGCGCTCCGCTGATCGAGGATGGATCGGTCACGTCGAATGCAACAACTTTGGTGAACCTCGGCGGATACTGGGACATCGGCCCCCTGACCTTGGGCGCGGAGTTGTTCAATGTGTTTGACACCAAAGACGCCGACATCACTTATTTCTACGAATCCCGTCTTGCAGGTGAGGCAGCAGGAATGGAGGACTTGCACATCCACCCCGTGGAGCCTCGCCAGCTGCGAGTAAGCGTCCGCTATAACTTCTAGGGTCGAATGTCAGCTTTCGGGACCTAAGATCTCGGAAGGTTATGTCTTGGATTGGGGCGCAAGACGGACATTTGCGCGCTCAATCGCCGCGCGGCTCCCTCACCATTGAGGTTTTCCAGATTGGCGCAACCGAAGGATCTGCAGACAATTGGCAAACTACGCGCAATTCGAAATCTGGCGAGCACACCCTACCCCGCGATTTCGGGAAGTAAGTTTATGTTTTTCAGATGAAATAGTGTTTTGGGCGGAATTCTATGCGCGCAGCGCCGGCATGACGCTGGGTCGGATGGTTTCCATCAGCGACGCTTGCAAGTGTGGCGGGAGCGGGCGGCCTAAAGCAAGGAGAGCTGGGCGCTCGACAACGCGCATATCACCATGCACCTTTCGGGCCGCGCACAATACAAGATGTTCATCCGCAGTGCGACGCGGTTCCTTGAAAATCTCGCCAGATATCGCGCCGGAGAGCCGGTTGCTCCGATCTTCGACCCGAAACTGGGCTATTGATTTCGATCTATTGCGCTCCGCGCTTGGATTCTGACGGATTCCTGCAATACTCGCATCCGCAAGGCTGGCATCGCTGCTCAAGCAATGGGGCTGTAACGTCTGTCGGCGAAGTTGCGAATAGCGGTTCATCTACAGACCCGCGCCAACCGCCCTTGGGGGCGGGCTTGCATGGTGGGTGCAAACAAGGGGGGAAATTCACGTGAGCGATACCAAAAAAGCGTCGGACGTTTTTATCGAGTGCCTTGAGGCTGAAGGCTGCGAGTACATCTTTGGCGTACCGGGAGAGGAAAACCTGGATTTCCTCGATTCGCTTGGCAAGTCGGACAAGATCAAGCTGATCCTCACCCGCCATGAACAAGGTGCGGGATTCATGGCGGCAACCTATGGCCGCCATACCGGCAAGACTGGCGTGTGCGTCGCAACGCTTGGGCCGGGCGCGACCAATTTCGTTACATCCGCAGCCTATGCACAGCTTGGCGGAATGCCGATGCTGATGATCACGGGCCAGAAACCGATCAAGAAATCGAAGCAGGGCCGCTTTCAGATCGTCGATATCGTGTCGTTGATGGAGCCGGTGACGAAGTATTCGATCCAGATTGCAGCGGGTGACAACATCCCCAGCCGCGTACGCGAAGCCTATCGGCTGGCCGAGGAAGAGAAGCCCGGCGCAACGTTGATCGAATTGCCCGAAGATATCGCCGAAGAGCCGACCACCGATTGGAAGCCTCTACCCAAAAGCGTCGCACGCCGTCCGTCGGCAGAGCCGAAAGCTGTGCGCGCTGCGGTCGAAGCAATCGAAAAAGCCAAGAGCCCGATCATCGTCATCGGCGCGGGCGCAAACCGCAAGATGGCTGGTCGCATGCTTGAACAACTGGTCGAAAAGACCGGTATCCCGTTCCTCACCACGCAGATGGGCAAGGGCGTTATCGATGAACGTCACCCCAAGTTCGTAGGCTGTGCGGCGCTGTCCGCTGGTGACTTTGTCCACCGCGCGGTTGAGGCGTCCGACTGCATTATCAATGTGGGTCATGACGTGATCGAAAAGCCGCCCTTCTTCATGCAGGATAACGGCGTCACGGTTATCCATGTCTCTACCAAGACTGCTGAGGTTGATCCGGTCTATTTCCCGCAGATTGAAGTGATCGGCGATATCGGCAATGCGATCTGGCAGATCAAGGAAGACCTCTCGCCCAACCGCGACTGGAACTTTGACCATATCCTTGCCTATCACCAGGCCGAACTGGAACACACGGGCAAGCTGGCAGACGATGCACGTTTCCCGATCTTCCCGCCGCATCTGGTGAAGCAAGTGCGCGAATGCATGCCACGCGATGGCATCATCTGTCTGGATAACGGGGTTTACAAGATCTGGTTCGCGCGGGGCTACACCGCTTATCTGCCCAACACCGTGCTGCTCGACAATGCGCTCGCCACGATGGGTGCAGGGCTGCCATCGGCGATGATGAGCGCGATGCTATATCCTGACCGCAAGGTGATGGCGATCTGCGGCGATGGCGGGTTCATGATGAACAGCCAGGAGATGGAAACCGCGGTGCGCCTCGGCCTCAATCTCACCGTGCTGATCTTGCGCGATGATGCGTACGGCATGATCCGCTGGAAGCAGGCCAATATGGGCTTTGCGGACTTTGGCCTGACCTATGGCAACCCGGACTATGTGAAATACGCCGAAAGCTATGGCGCGCACGGGCACCGGGTTGAATCCTCTGAACACCTGACTGAGCTGCTCGCGCACTGCCGTGACACGCCGGGCGTTCACCTGATCGATTGCCCGGTTGATTACAGCGAGAACGACCAGATCCTGAACATCGACATCAAAAAGCTCAGCGCTGAACTCTGATCGTAGCTGAGCTGGTAAGGACAATGACGATGAAGACAGTGGTCAATCCGTTCGACCTTTCGGAAATCGGCAGCGTGCCCACCGCGGAATGGGACGAGATCGATGCGTTCCTGACGCGTGCGCATGAGCTTTCCGAGGACCGTTCGGCCTGGATGAAGGCGCATGAACGCGCTGCAATCCTTCACCGGGCAATGGAGATCATGAAGGAACGGCGCGATCACCTCGCCTTCCAGATTGCCAATGAAGGCGGTAAACCGTTGATCGATGCGCGGGTCGAAGCCGATCGTGCGATCAACGGGATGGAACTGTGCATCCACGAGATCGGCGGGCTCAAAGGCACTGAGATCCCCATGGGGCTGACATCGGCAGGGGACGGACGGCTGGCCTGGACCACGCGTGAGCCGATTGGACCGGTTGTGGCGGTCTCAGCCTTCAACCACCCGCTTAACCTGATCGTGCATCAGGTTGCGCCAGCAGTCGCCGTAGGATGCCCGGTGATTGTCAAACCGGCGAGCGATACGCCGCTGTCATGCTTTGAATTCATCGACATTCTGCATGAGGCCGGCTTGCCGAAAGAATGGGCCAAGGCGGTTGCTCCGTCGCGCGACGCGTCTGAGAAGATGGTGACTGATCCGCGGGTCGCTTTCTTCACCTTTATTGGTTCCGCCGGGGTGGGGTGGTCGCTGCGGTCCAAGCTTTCGCCCGGCACGCGCTGCGCCTTGGAGCATGGCGGAGTGGCTCCGGTAATCGTCGATCAAACCGCCGATCTCGAAGCGGCTGTACCCAGTCTGGCCAAAGGCGGATTTTATCATTCCGGCCAGGTGTGTGTGTCGGTTCAGAGAGTTTTCGCGCACTCCTCGATAGTTGATGAACTGGCGGGCAAGCTTGCCGATGCGGCCAAGGCCCTTAAAGTCGGCAATGCGATTGAAGAAGACGTCGAATGCGGCCCGCTGATCCGGCCGGCTGAAGTCGACCGGGTGGCTCAATGGGTAGAAGAAGCGCGCGATGGCGGCGCAACCGTGCTGTGCGGTGGGGAAAGGCTCTCTGAGACGACTTACGCGCCCACAGTGCTGCTGAACCCGCCAGCTGACGCCACCATTTCGCGCAAAGAGGTGTTCGGACCGGTGGTGTGCGTCTATTCCTATGATGATGTTGATGATGCGATAGCTCGTGCCAATTCGCTTGACGTATCGTTTCAGGCGGCGGTCTTCACCAATGATCTGAACGCCGCGATGCATACCTATCGCAACATCAACGCCTCAGCTGTCATGGTAAACGACCACACCGCCTTCCGCACCGACTGGATGCCATTTACCGGGCTTAAGACTTCGGGGCACGGAACCGGCGGCATTCCCTACACTTGCCATGAAATGACGATTGAGAAGATGATCGTCATCAAGGGGTAATGGCGCGGCGATCGTTAGCTCTCCTCCAGCAACAGCAGCACTGCCGTTACCACCATCCGTGCATTAGGCACCTTCTGCGACGGTGCTGTCAGTCTAGCAGGAACTCGTCTCCGATTGACGGAACTCGCCCCTCCCCCTCCAGCTTAGTTTTCAATCAGGTGCGTTTGCTTTGACAGCACCGCCTAGTGTACTAAGGTGTGAACCCTAGTATCCCCTTACCGCTTGTTCACAGAGCTGTTGAGTTCGACCAGATCTTAATTGTTCTAGGGCGCTTTTGGGGTCCCGATACGCGCTGCGGATGGCGCTGACTAAAAAGCGATATAGGCTCCGGTTCGTATCGAATGCTGAGTCAGCCATGTCTGTTGCATTTTCAAGCGGGATCCCAGAGTTTCTGAATGAAATAGCCTGTTCAATCACTGGCATATACGCTTGACACATTGATTTCGAAATATCTGCTCGGGCGGGTGACGATACACCCAATACTAGGAAGAATAGAATGGCCGTAATAGTTGTTTTCTGCATCTTATGAAATCCCCACACTCTCAGAAATTTTTAGTAATCATCAAATCATCATCTCGCAGCGGCGAGCAAGTCTTTGGCTTCGATCCACAAGCACAGTCTAGCAGCTATCTTGACCAGAACGGATTATTTTGTACGCAGGAACTATTCTGTCAAGTATAGTAGGGTGGGAATGTGACCAAATTTGGACAAAATTCTAGGATCAAATTTATTGTCACTTTTTGTCTAGTGCTATCATTCGTAATGGCAATGACAGTAACGACTTCCGCCACGCAGGCCCAAGCTCCGGCAGGGGTGTACACACCCCAGAGAGGTAATCCTGAGCGGAGAGCAATTTTAGATGCTGTGAGGCCAATTGCCGAGAGAGATCTCGGCGTGCCAGTCGAATTTGTGGTTGCCGAATTTAACGTGTCTGGAGACTGGGCTTTCGTAGCTTTAAATTCACAACGTCCAGGTGGACGTCCTATTGATCCCAACTCGACCCCCTTTGTTCAAAGAGAAGGTGAAGAGGCCATTGAAATGTTTGATTGCTGCCATGTTGAGGCGATCTTGCGAAGGTCGCAGGGCTCCTGGCAAGTTATCCAAGCGGGAGTTGGTGCCACCGATCTTTGGTTTATGGATTGGTGCCAGAAGACGCCCCCAGGCCTTATCGAAATCTGTTAATTCATTTTTAGAGGATTCCAAAAGTGGTTCGTAATTTTACTATCATTATGGCCGCGCTGGCTAGTTCATTATTCCCTGCTGTGGCCCAAGCGAAGCCTGCTCAATGCAGCATTTCATGGTTCGGCGCCTCATATCAAGGTCCCTGCGAATTCGAGTCCTGGGAAGGTGGATCTTTCGAGTTGTCGCTGCCGAGCGATTCTTATGACAACTATGAGATCCCGCCTTACATCGTGGTAGACGTTTTTGCGGTTGGTAGAGCGCGTGTCGGCTGGTTGACGCCGACTGGACGGACACAGGAACCGGTAGAGCCGGTTGAGCGCGATGCTGATGAACGGGCGTGCTGGGTAGGAGAAGAAATTCGTATCTGCGCTTACTGAAATCACTTAGACTTTGTTTCAAAGTGATTTTTCGGCGACCTTCCCCGCCAGCGCGAAGTTCCTTTTGGCATTAGCCCGTATGCAAATGATAGTGCCTCAATCGCGCGCAGTTTTACAAGGGCCTTGCCCTTAATAGTTGGAACGCTACTTTAGAAACATTTCTAGTGACAGCTTGATGAAATAAATGGCGGCCCAAGTACCGACCATATCGCCAGCAAAAACAACCAGATGCATGAAGATGTCCGAATGCCCACCCACTCCGGCATAATTAAGCCCCAGATGATAGAAGACGGCATTGCCCGCTGAACAGAACGCAGAAAGCAAAAGAAGGCGCATAGGCGTCAAATTGGAGAGAGACGGCTGCAGACCAGACAGTTTTGCGGCGATAAAGGCCCCCAGCGGACCGCCAACAGCAATGAAGGCAGAAACTACAACTTTGCCGCCTAGACCCAACCCAAGATCAACGCAAAAAAGGCCCGCCACAAACAAAGCGGGGATCACCCAATATCCAAGTAGCAAGAATCCCAGTAATCGGATAAACGCCGGCAAGAAAATTATGCCCGCCGTGCCTCTGAATGCTTCGGTGCCGACGATCCAGTCCGACAGATCGTAAAGAGCAACGTAGAGAAATACGAGGGCTGCGCCGGTTAAAGCAGTGTGCGGCAGAGACTTTTCCATAAATCAACGCATCGCTGCGAAAAGAGATTCCGACACCTTCGTGAAGCTCACGTCACGTCGGCGCTTGTCCCCTTCAGCAACAGACACATCGAGAAGACCCTTATCTCCCAAAGCAATAAGCTGGCGATATGAGGTCGATGCAGATTGATTGCTGCCCAAATCATAGACGTCGGCTACAGACAAGCTGCCTTTCTCCTCCCACAATGCCCGCAGTTCAAAAAGCATGCGCTCTTCATCCCCGGATATCTCGGACAAGGGCGGCAAACGTCTAAGGCTTGTTATGAAATTGATTAAGCGAAGCATCACTCTGTGGATACCTCCATGCCGTTTATCTAGCAACAAAATACTAAGCGCCAAGAGGCGCTGGGCAGTGCGCTAAGAGATTGGCGTGAAACAAAACCCCTCGGGTCGCTCCAGATACCAAGCCTTTGGAGCACGACCGTAAATACAATTTGAAACATGAAATAATCAAACCAACTCAACAACTCGCTTTCTCGCTTAGCTGCCGCCTTCGATGTACCGCTGGGCGGCCTGAAGCGATGAGCAACCGATTAGGCCTAGATCTCGATACCGGCGTTGAAACAGACTCACAACAGCCTGAGCGGGATCATCGACAGGCCCTCCCTTCCCATTTTGATATAATTTCTGATGTGTCGGGATTTGTGCTGTTTCACTTTTCGGGTTAGCTTAAGTTTGGCATTTATAAGGATGAAAATGTGGCCTCCGATCTAGACCTCGCAATCAGAAATACCGATTTGGTGGAGCCTTTGTGTCAGCCAGTCGATGATCCAGAGGCGTTGCTTCAACCCGCTATAGAAGAGACTAAATTCACCAACTTTGCGGGGGTGAGCGCTCTCGCCTTGGCCACGGCTGCCTGCGGGGGCGGAGATAGTTCTACTAGTGCGGTCGCTGGTCCTGGTGCCGGTCCGGTCGTTGAGGTTAGGGCCCCTACTTCCGATGCAGAAGCGGCACGTTTCCTTTTGCAAGCCTCCTTTGCAGCATCTCAGCGTGCGATTGAGCAATTGAAACGGGATGGTTATGAGCCCTGGCTTGACGGTCAGATGGATCAGGCCAACAGCCAGACAGCAAAGTCTTTTTTTGCGGATCGTGGCTTCGATCGGGTCGATGAAAACGACTACTTTAACAGCGATCGCATTGCCGATCAGATGATTTGGTCTCAACTCCTATCTGGTGGGAGTAGCGTTCGCAAAAGGGTGGCGTTGGCCCTTTCAGAATTTTTCGTTGTCTCAATCAACAATTTAGCGGTTGAGTGGCCCGGACCCGCGATTGGTGAATATTGGGACATCCTCAATCGCAACGCCTTTGGCAGTTTCCGCGAGCTGATTGAGGAGATTACCCTTAACCCCGCCATGGGCGTTTTCCTAAACACTAGGGGGAACCAAAAGGCAGATCCCAATAGCGGCCGGGTTCCCGATGAAAACTATGGCCGTGAGATTATGCAGCTCATGTCTATAGGTCTATTTGAGCTCAATATAGATGGTTCTTTGAAACTTTCTGGCGGTGAGCCTATCGAAACCTACACCAATGATGATGTCACCGGCATCGCTAAGGTATTTACTGGCTATGAGTTCGATTTCACTAATATCGGCACCACTACAGTCCAAGGAAACTTTGAACTTGCTGATCCGGACTGGGTCCGCAATCCCATGACTTCGGATGTGACCCGTTGGCGTTGGAAGCCTTGGCCTTGGAATCCGACTGGGGATGCTTTCCATTCTGAGACAGAAAAGAGTTTCTTGGGTCTAACAATTCCGGCGGGCACTAATGCAGCAGATAGCCTGGCAATGGCCCTCGATCATCTGGTTGCACACCCTAATGTTGGGCCATTCTTTGGTAAGCAAATGATCCAGCGTTTAGTCACCAGTAATCCCTCTCCTTCTTATGTTCAGCGGGTTGCTGAAGTCTTTGAAAATAATGGTGAAGGAGTGAGGGGTGATTTACGGGCTGTTTTCAAAGCAATTTTGCTAGATGAAGAGGCCCTATCATCTCAGAGCTTAGAGGACCCTACTTTTGGCAAGTTGAGGGAACCGATGCTTCGTTTTGTTCAGCTTGGCCGTACATTTAATATGCGGTCGGTTAGCGGAGATTGGGACTTGGGTGATGCATCAAACCCATCTTGGGCGTTAGCCCAGTCGCCGCTGCGAGCGCCCTCAGTTTTTAATTTTTTCCGCCCTGGATATTTTAGGGCTGGCTCGCAGTCGGCCGACCAAGATTTACTCGCCCCTGAATTCCAGCTGGTTAATGAAACCTCGGTGGCTGGCTATGTTAACTTCATGCATGCGGCAGTTCAGGCAGAATTTTGGCCCTTCGAGGACGTGGAGTTGGATTACTCAACTGAGATGGCTCTCGCAGAAGATAGTGCCAGTTTACTGGCACACTTAGAATTGTTGCTAACGGCCAACCAGCTGACCGATGACGTTCGGGCCACCATACTTAGCGCCTTGGATGATCAGCCCATTTCAGCAACAAGTAGCCAGAACCAGCGGATTACTAAGGTCAGAACGGCGGTATTGCTGATCATGACTTCCAGTGATTACTTGGTTCAGAGATAGGAGCGCCTAATGTTCATCGGTAAGAGCATAGATTTGTCACGGCGTGCCTTTATTCGTCGCTCGAGCCAATTAGCCGTTATGGGCGCCGCCTCATCGTATGCGTTGGGTTTGGCGAGTATCGGAGAGGCTGCTGCCTTTTCAACGAGCGGAGATTACAAGGCTTTAGTCTGCCTGTTTCTTTATGGCGGCAACGACCATAGCAATACATTAATCCCTTTTGATGCCACAAATTACGCTCGGTACTCTGCCATCCGAGGTGGTGATGGCGAAGGCGGTGGAGGTATAGCATTACCCCGTGCCTCTCTCGCGCAGACTGTGCTTAATCCCCGCGATGACCAGGTTCTAACTGACGACCAAGCCTTGGCCTTGGCGCCAACCATGCCCCGCCTCAAACAGAGATTTGATGAGGGCAGACTGGCACCGTTGCTCAATGTGGGGCCATTAATTGCTCCAACGACCCTATCCCAGTTCGAAAATGAGACAGTGCCATTGCCCCCTAAGCTCTTCTCGCACAATGATCAGCAGTCTGTCTGGCAAAGCTCTCAAACTGAGGGCGCTCCGACCGGCTGGGGGGGGCGAATAAGCGATCTGGCACTTTCTTCGAACACCAATTCGATGTTCACTGCGATCAATGCTTTTGGCAATTCAGTTTTCTTAAGTGGCCAAGATGCCGTTCCCTACCAAGTCGCACCTCACGGAGCGACTCTCTTTCAGCCGATTAGCGGCAATCCGGGGTTTTTACCTCAAAGCTCTGTTCAAGCACTCGAAACGATATTGCGGTCAGGAGCAGGACATTTTTTCAAGGCTGACTACGCCCATGTAAATGCTCGCTCTATTGAATACGGCAACTTCGTAAACAACGCACTGAACAACTCAAATTTAAGAACTGAATTTCCCGAAGGCAATTTCCTGGCCGCACAACTGCAAGTCGTAGCAAGGCTTATAGCTGCACGAAATCGGCTGGGTGTTACGCGGCAGGTCTTCATGGTTGGTATGGGTGGTTATGACACTCATGACGGATTGATAGGGCAGCACGAAGGACTTCTCGAACAAGTTGATGAGGCATTGGACGCCTTCTATCGCTCAACGGTGGAAATTGGGATCTCAGATAAAGTAACGACTTTCACAGCTTCCGATTTCGGTCGAACTCTTGCCTCTAACGGCGATGGCTCAGACCACGGTTGGGGTAGCCATCATTTCATCTTGGGCGGCGATGTTGATGGAGGACGATTTTATGGGCGCGCGCCGCATATTTCGGTCGACACCGATGACCAGGTGGGTCAGGGAAGGTTACTACCAGACATATCAGTAGACCAGTACTCCGCCACTCTTGCCCGTTGGTTTGGAGTTTCGTCATCCGAAATGACATCAGTAGCTCCCAACATCGGTCGTTTTGCTTCTTCAGATCTCGGCTTTATGAAAGAGGGCGCCATTTAATTTTTTCTGGGCGACGGCCATTCGTGGAGGGTGGAACGCTGGCCGACTATCCACTGTCAACCACGGTCGATTCCGCGTCGGTTGTGGCTCGCTCAGCACCACCGCTCCATAGAGGCTAAACGCCAACAGTACCAAGAAAACGATCTATAGACCAAGTCATCGGAGGCATTCGTTTCTGAGCGAAACCGGAGATTGCTGAATTGCACTCCAGAGCTTTGCTATACCAAGAGAAATCAGAAATGGTGGTAGCGCCTCGCCCAAGACTTTGGCCGAAAAATAAAAGGCTATCGCCTGCCCGGCTGGTCGCCCCCTCTGCCTTGAGAACAGGGCCTCCCAATTTGACTGGCCCCTTTGGCATTTGGTTGCTGCTTGAATGCCAGAGCGTCTAGCCACCCCAGTCCGGCGGCCAGCATTTTCTCACCTCTAGCCGTCGAGCGGCGGGCCTGGCATAAGGTTTGTGATTACTTTTGCCATCCGGGAGCAAACTGGGGTTGCTAAATGTGAGGTTTGCCAACGCAATGTTTTGAAGATGCTTGTAGGTGGAACTACTGTTGCATGCGCCAGCGGCTAGATCGCGGGAGCCGGGCAGTAGCGCTTCAGATAGTCTTCATGTCCCGGCATGTGCTGAACCACGAAACGGATTGATTTCTCCATCTCATCCATCTCGCTTTTGGTTGCAGGCAGATCGAAAGTGTCTGCAACCGGATTGTGGCCGCCCATCACAATTCGCTGCCCCATCATAACAGCGGCCCAGCTTGTTTCGGTGAACAGTTCGTCTTCCTCGCGGAATATTTGTCCGTTCGTTTTGAACAGCTCGACTTTCTCGGTGAGAGTGTCTGGAACGCTCATTGTTCGGCAATAATTCCAAAAGTCTGAGTCGGTTCGCTCCGTTGCGTTGTAATGCAGAATTAGAAAATCGCGGATCCGAGCGTATTCCTTAGCGGTCAGACGATTGAAGGCCTCAACTTGGGCAGGATTTATCCCCTCTAATGTAAGCAGTGCGACAAGTTTATTGACGCCTGTATTCACCAAGTGGATTGAGGTTGATTCGAGCGGCTCCATAAAACCTGCCGACAAACCTAGTGCCACCACATTCTTGTTCCAAAATTTCTTTCTGCGACCGGTCACGAAGCGCAAATGGTTCGGTTCCGCGGTTGGCTTTCCTGCAATATTGTCGACCAAGATTTCGTGTGCTTCGTCGGCTGACATATATGCGTCGCAATAAACGTGCCCGTTACCGTTGCGGTGCTGCAGGGGTACTTGCCATTGCCATCCTGCTGAATGCGCGGTGGCCTTCGTGAAGGGCGGTGGCGGACTGCCGTCATCACGATCGCATGGCAAGGCGACTGCGCGATTGCAGGGCAACCAGTGCGTCCAGTCTTCGTACCCTGTGCCAAGTGCCTGCTCTATCAGCAGGCCTCGAAAACCAGAGCAGTCGACAAAGAGGTCTCCCGAGATTGCCTTGCCGCTTTCTAGTTTTAATGAAGCGACGAAGCCGGTTTCATCCGCAAGTGTTGTATGACTGATCCGGCCCTCCTGTCGGATCACCCCGCGAGCTTCGGCATATTTACGCAAAAATGCAGCATAGCGGCCTGCATCTAAATGGTAGGCATAATTGACCGGAGGTAAATCTTCTTGCGCATAATCTTCTGTGCGGGCAAACTTTCCAAAGTATGCCGCCATGGTCTCAAGGTTGAAGGCTTGGATTGGTCGTTTATCGCCAGCCTGCTGCATTCGCCGCCAGATCTGATGAAAAGAAATTCCACCCATGTGATATCCATATGCGCCAAACGGGTGTATATAACTATCACCTAATTGGCCCCAGTTCTGGAACTGAATGCCAAGCTTGAAGCTGCCTTGGACTTCGGAAAGCAGCTCGCGCTCATCTATTTCCAAGAGCTGATTGAATTCAACAAATGGAGGGATCGTCGCTTCGCCCACACCGACCGTGCCTATCTCTTCCGATTCGATTAGCGTAATGTCCAGCGTGCGCCCCTTTTTTAGTCGGGAAAGGACTGCCGCTGCCATCCAGCCAGCGGTTCCGCCGCCAACAATTACGATGTGCTTTATGGGATTGCCATAGTTCATTCTGCTTTAAATTCCCTTATTTAGCGCCATCCGCCTTATAGCAGCTGTTGCAAGAATGCCATGGTTTGGCAATGAGTGGAAGAGTAAAATGTGAACGTTCATTTAATCCTTGTGAACGCTCACATACTCGTTTAAAAAGCTCGATGTTAAATGGGGTATATTTTATAAATTTCGGGGGAGATTAATCTTGTCTCAACAAAAAAAGGTCCGCGCTGTCTCTTCGAGGCGCTTTTTCGCTCTAAGCACCGCTTCGAGCATCGCCCTATCAGCGATGATAGCGGCTCCCGCCATGGCGCAAGATGTGGAATCGGATGATGAAGAGGCTGTGGTCGAAGCCGATAACGCCATTGTCGTTACTGGCTTTCGCGCAGCACTAGAAAGTGCGCAGAATATTAAGCGGGATGCGGACACATTTGTCGATGCAATTACTGCCGAGGATATCGGTGCCCTGCCGGATCGATCCGTTTCAGAGGCTCTTCAGCGTGTCCCTGGCGTCAATATCGGGCGTTTTGAGAAGCCTTCTGATCCCGACCGGTTTTCGGTAGAGGGGACTGGGGTTATCGTACGCGGCCTGCCTTTCGTGCGTTCTGAGCTGAATGGTAGAGATATTTTTTCAGCAACTGGCGGGCGCGTACTCAGTTTCAACGATGTATCGCCAGAGCTTCTCGGTCGCGTTGAGGTTTTCAAGAACGTAACCGCGGACATGGTTGACGGCGGCGTCGCTGGTACAGTTAACCTAGTGACGCGGAAACCTCTCGATTCTGTTGGCCTGAAAGTAGCGGGCACTGTCGGCACTACCTATGGCGATCTTCGCGAGGAGTGGACGCCCGAGTTTTCAGGCCTCATTTCCAACTCTTGGGTTACTGGTGCGGGTACATTCGGTCTGCAGCTTGGCTATGCGTACTCCGAATTGAAAAGCCGAACCGATGCGTCTCAGGTGACGGATCCGTGCTATCGGTTGGGGACAACAGGAAACGATGCGTGCCTACGCGCACTGACGGTTATCGATGGCGGCTTTGATGGAGAGCCGAACTTCAGCGCCGATAATTTTCCTCCCGAGGGCGCACTCCTAATTCCAAAGGGCGCCGGAGTCCGATCCACTACACTCGATAGAGAGCGTCAGGCGTTTTCTGCTGTCGCACAGTTCGAAAGTAGTGATGAGCGGCTATTGATTACAGCCGAGTATCTGCGAGCAGATACAGAGTTTTTCACTGATGAATATGCTCTACTCGCCCAGGTGAACAATGATGGGGAAACCCCAGAGCCGGCGGCTGGGTCTACTTGGACATTCGATGAGAATGGCGTCTTTGAAAGTGGCGTTCTAACTCTCAGTAATTTTGGTGGCTATGCGAGCTTATATGGCGGTCTCCGTCAAGAGACGCTCAATTTTCAGCGCAATACCGAAGCAGATACGGAAGATTTTTCGATCGATATCGATTTCGCGGCGACCGACCGTCTTCGCTTTAATTTTGAATACCAGCACATTAAATCTGACAAGCGCCTCGATGCTGTAATTGGGGCAATGAACACATGGTCAGATTTGGCACTCGACCTTACGGGCAAGGTACCGAGCGTACAATTCTTAGCTCCAGGCGGTGCTGCGACTGGCACCCGCGCTGGTGAAATCGCTCCTTCAAATTATTATGATTTGAACACCTACTATTGGTTCTTGCTCGATAGTGCTGAGCAGAACGATGGCGAGCTTGATAGCGCCCGTTTTGATGTCGAATACGACATCAGCGACGATGGCTTCTTCAAGTCGGCCCGTTTCGGTGCTCGTTGGTCGGATCGTGATCGCACAACGCGCGACACTGCTTTTAGCACTTGGGGCAACTTGTCGGCGCCTTGGGCGGGCCGTGCGGGCTGCGCACCATGGGGCGGGCAGCCAGGTTGCTACACGGGCGACGGCCCATTTGTTCCAGATTGGGCTGGGTTCACACCTGGGCGTCTTTACACAGGCCTGCCGGGTCAAGACCAAGCGACTGGCGGTGGCGCATTTACGGACGAATTCCCGCAATATTCACGCCAACGTGATATATTTGGAAATGGCTTCATGCGTGGGAATGTTGGCCAGCCAATCCCTGATGGCGCGGCCTACTTCTTCGGTGGTAGCGATGATTTGCTTGGTGAATATCTATCGGGTATATCTGAGCAAGCAGCTGCTGAAATCAACGCTTTCTCACAAACTCCAAACCCTTTCTTCGGGGTTAACGGACGTACAGCTCAAGTCTTGGGTCAAACAGACCCGGTTGCGTGCGCTCCCTTCTGTCCCGCAGAAATCAATGCAGTGGGCGAAGAAACAAAGGCTCTCTACGGCCGCGTAGATTTTGGCACCGAGTTTCCCGGCGGCACAATCATGGAGGGCAACTTTGGCCTTCGCTACATTCACACGACTGTAAAGACAGAGGGACTTCTCGCATTTCCGAGCCCTGATTTTATTGATCAGGGGCCGCAGGGCAACCAAGATGGCGTCCTGACCCTCGCAGAACTACAGGCCGCATGTGTCGGGCCCGGTCAGCCTGGTGTTGTACGGGGCTACTGTGACTTGTCCACGGCTCGTCAGCAGGAATTCGTCGCCGCTCACACCGGTGAAATTCTAGTCGACAACCGGGACATTAAGTACGATCACTTACTGCCAAGTTTCAACGTGAAGTTTGATTTCGGTGACGGCTTACTTCTTCGTGCGGCTGTATCGAAGGGAATCTCTAGGCCAGACCTCACACTTTATCGCGCTGGAGGCACGATCGGTGATAATACAGCCGATCTGCTGGCGGGCGGCACTCTCGGATCAGGGCCATTATTCCAGCTCTTTACGGGAAATAGAAACCTCCGCCCGATCGACTCTTGGAACTACGATCTCTCCTTGGAATGGTACTTTGCTGACGTTGGGTCGCTCACGGGCAACGTTTTTGTCAAAGATATCTCTGGAATTGTAAATTCAGGCGTCGAACTCGTTGAATATACAAGCCCAACTGGCATCACAGCGCCGGTTGAGGTTAATGGTCCTGACGATAACACGAGTGGAACGCTGAAAGGTTTCGAACTCACCTATCAGCAAACTTATGACTTTCTGCCTGGCCTTCTAAGCGGCCTTGGTACGCAGTTTACCTATACCTATGTGGATGGCGGAGCATTTGGTAACTCTGATATCAACGGCAGCAACGGTATTTTCTCCGCTCTCCAGCCTTTGGCGGGCATTTCAGAGCACACCATCAACGCAACCGTCTTTTATGAAAAAGGCCCACTTGCAATGCGAGCAGCCTATAACTGGAGAGACGATTTCCTAATCACCGCTCGTGATGACATATGGCCCTATTCGCCAATCTGGCAGGAATCGACAGGGCAGCTTGATGCGTCAATTTTCTATGCAGTTACCGATGAAATCAAAATCGGTATTCAAGGAGTGAACCTACTCGACGAGGTAACTCAAACATCGCAGGTGGTGAACTTTGAGGGTGATCGCATCACTCGATCTGCGTTCAGAAATGATCGTCGCTTCAGCTTCATGGCGCGATTCGACTTTTAGTCAGAGTCTTGGGGATCTGCTGCAATTGGGCCTCTGCGCTTTCCGTGCGCAGGGGCCCTTTGTGCCAGTAGGCCAGGGCCTCCATTTGATCAGGCGCCACGAATTGAAGCTAACTTACGCTTTCTGCTGGATTAGCTCTCGGCATCAGCTACTCCTAAAAAATAAAAACCAAATGGACGTGGCGAGATCAAAATGTCAGTGACCGAGCTCTTGATACTGATTGAAATTTTATCAAAATACGGAACCTGAATTAAGATGGGACGTCGGCGGCAAGCGGTAACAATTCGTCACGTAGCGGACGACGCAGGAGTTTCTCTGCAAACCGTAAGCCGTGTTATTAACAAACAGCCGAACGTACGCCCAGAAATGAAAGAAAAGGTCCAAGCGTCAATAGACAAACTTGGATATGTTCCCTCAATCGCAGCTCAGCAAATGAGCGGCTCGCGCTCATATCTAATCCTGGCACTTAATGACCGTGAGCGTACGATTGAAGACTGGCGATCGCGACAGGGGACAGACTGGGTTGATCAGATGCTCCTTGGCGGCATGTTAACATGTGGGGAGCACGGCTATCGAATGATGGTTGAGCTAGTGGACACGCGCAGTGATCACGTTGAGCGCGAACTGAGCGGTGCGATCGCTGCTCTCCAACCGGATGGCGTGATCTTGACACCACCCCATTCCGAAAATTCGCTTATCACAGGTTTGTTGGCTCAGCATAACATTCCCTTCGCACGCATCGGATCACGCGATCCAGGGCCGGGCATTTGCCTCACAATGGATGACGAACGTTCTGCCAGGCTGGCGACCGACAAACTGATAGAGCTGGGCCATCGCCGGATCGGATTTATTGCAGGCTCGAGCGAATATAGCCTCAGCGGGTGGCGTGTGGCCGGATGGCAAGCGGCTATGGCAAATGCCGGATTGCAGACCGAAGGCCTCTGTGAGCAAGGCGATTTCGGTTATGAATCAGGAGAAGCAGCTGCGCACAAGCTGCTGTCGCTGCCTAACCAGCCAAGTGCAATCATCGCTTCTAGCGATCAGATGGCGCTGGCTACACTGGAGGTGGCTCGGGAGATGAATCTCTCCGTGCCGGAAGATCTTTCTGTGATCAGTTTCGACAACACGCCCATTGTTCGCTTCACTAACCCGCCGCTCACCGCGGTTGACCAACCAATTGCACAAACAATCTCGCGTGCGGTTGAGCTGCTGATTAATGCGGCCAAAGTGCCGTTGCCGAACAAGCCGATCAACATCGAAGGCAAATTGGAAATGCGTGGTTCGATCGGCCCGGCGCGCGGCGCCAATGATCTCTGAAGAATCAGGCGAGGAACGACAGCCGCTCTGGTTTCTGGTCGCGCTCGCCTTCGCCGCTGCTGGGGGCGCGGTCGCATACGTCCCGTTTCTAACCGTACTGCTGCCGCTCAAGGTCAATGAGCTGGCAGCATCTGAAAATATCGAAGCGCTATCTTACATCACTTTTGCCGGAGCGATTTTCGCTAGCCTGGCGAACATCGGCTTCGGCTGGGTGAGCGACAGATGGGGCGGGCGGCGAAGTTGGATCGCACTGGGGCTGGTGCTCTCGTGCCTCCTTCTCATCGTGATGGGTGAGGCGCGCAGCGTCAGCGGATTGATTGTGCTGGTAATCGCGTGGCAGCTGGCTCTCAATATGATGCTGGCACCGCTTATAGCATGGGCGGGCGATTGTGTGCCCGATAGGCAAAAAGGGCTGCTTGGCGGCTTGTTTGCCTTGGCACCCGCATTGGGCGCTCTGGCGGGCACTTTGGTGACATTCCCCGGTTTGGCGGTCGGCGCAGAGCGACTATGGTTGGTGTCCGGCCTGGTCGCCTTGCTGGTTGCGCCGGCGCTGGTTCTGGGCGGCGGTCGACAAATGGAAGAATTGATGCGGCCTGTAGAAGGGCCGGTCCCGAGCGAACTTGGCAGCTTCAAGTCACGCCCCGCAATCGTGCGAATGTGGAGTGCCCGCTTGTTGGTTCAAATTGCCGAAGCCGCATTGTTCGCATTTCTGTTATTCTGGCTCCGCACACTTTCACCCGATATTGGCGAGAACAGCGTCGCAAACCTTTTCAGCTTAGTTCTATGTGTGGCTGTGCCTATCGCGTTATTTGCTGGAAGATGGTCTGACAAAGCACGGCGGCCGATGTTACCGTTGGCGCTCTGCGCCAGCCTTTCGGCACTCGGCCTGATAACTATGTCGCTTGCGCAAAATGTTCAGACCGCGATTGCTGGCTATACCTTCTTTGGATTGGCTTCGATGACATTTCTGTCGCTCCATAATGGGCAGGCCTTGCGTGTGCTGCCTAGGCCACAAAATCGCGGCCGGGATATGGGCTTTTTCAACCTCACCAACACCGTCCCATCACTGATCATTCCTTGGATGACCCTTGCGATGGTCCCCAAATTTGGTTTTAGCGGACTGTTCCTGGTTCTGGCCGGTTTGGTTGCGCTCGCCGCTATCTTGCTTGCGCAGATGAGTTACCGCCGATAGGCGCTTGATTTTTGATGTCGGACATGTCACTCCTCTGAGATTGGGAACGTTCACAATGCGCGTAATTCCGCATTGGACGGGGGAGAAGAATTCCGATGCGTTATATTGCGCTTGCGCTAGCTACCGGCTTGGGCCTTTCGGCGTGTGCAACTGTACCGTCAGCAGTGCCTGCTCAGACATCACCTGTTGCCTCAGCTGAAGATCTCGCCGAAGCCGAGATCGCGGATATTGTTTCGCGCATGTCGTTGGAGCGCAAGATCGGACAGCTGATTCAGCCGCAGATCAATTCCTTCACACCGGAAGACATGGAGCGTTATCGTTTTGGCAGCTACCTGAATGGCGGCAATGGCGGACCTTATGGCGATGAATTTGCCCCGGCTTCCGAATGGCTGCGCTATGCGGACGAAATGTATGATGCCTCGGTCAAACCGCTTCCCGATGGCGAACCGGTAATACCGACTATGTGGGGCACCGACGCGGTACACGGGCATTCCAACATAGTTGGTGCGACCATATTCCCGCACAATATCGCGCTTGGCGCGACAGGAGACGCCGAACTTGTGCAAAGGATCGGGCACGCAACGGCGATCGAAATCGAAGTAACGGGCATTGACTGGAACTTCTCGCCCACGGTTGCGGTTGCGCGCGATGATCGTTGGGGGCGTACGTATGAGAGTTATTCAGAAGACCCTGATCTGGTCGCGAAACTGGGTGCTGCATTGATTGTCGGGCAGCAAGGCTCGCCCGGCAGCGAAGACTTCCTGGGAGATGGCCGTGTTTTTGTGACGGCCAAGCACTTCTTCGGCGACGGCGGGACCGAGCGAGGCGTCGATCAAGGCGATGTCAATGGCGACATCAACGCGCTGCTTGATCTGCACGGCCGCCCTTATCCGGCGGCGATCGACGCTGGCGTACAGGCCGTGATGGCAAGCTTCAACTCGATCAATGGCCGCAAGATGCACGGCAACAAAGAACTACTGACCGATGTCCTACGCGGCCAAATGGGCTTTGATGGGCTCGTAGTCGGAGACTGGAATGGCCACGGCCAGATCAAGGGCTGCACAGTAACAGATTGCCCGCAATCATTGATGGCGGGACTCGATATCTACATGGTGCCTGACGACTGGAAGGTTTTGATGGAAACGCTCATCGCGCAGGTCAAAGATGGAACTATTCCCATGGCGCGGGTGGACGAAGCGGTCACACGGGTCCTTCGGGTAAAGCAACGCGCTGGGCTGCTAGGCGAAAACGCCAAGCGTCCATCTGAACGCGGTGTCGCGGGGCAGTATGACCTTCTCGCATCGCCGGAGCATCGCGCTTTGGCGCGCGAAGCTGTGGCGAAGTCACAAGTCTTGCTCAAGAATGACGGCGTGCTCCCCCTGAAGGCAGGCGCAAATGTCTTGGTTGCTGGCTCTGCGGCCGATGATGTGGGCCAACAGTCGGGCGGTTGGACCCTTGAATGGCAGGGTGGCCGCAAGGACACCTTGCCCAGAGATTACTTTCCCAAGGCAACCTCAATCTGGGATGGCATCAAAGAGAACGTTACCGCCGAAGGTGGCAGCGCGACGTTGTCAGAGGATGGATCCTTCGAGGCACGCCCCGACATTGCGATTGTCGTATTCGGCGAGCATCCCTATGCCGAATTCGCGGGCGATCAGCGCAATCTGGTTTTCCGTGACGAAGAAGGGTTGACGCTGCTTCGCCAGTTTGATGAGCAGGATATTCCGACCGTCGCCGTGTTCCTTTCAGGCCGCGCGATGTGGATGAACCGTGAAATTAACGCGGCTGACGCTTTTGTGGCATCATGGCTGCCAGGTAGTGAAGGCGCTGGCGTCGCTGATGTTCTAACTGGTAAGCGCGAGGCTACCGGACGCTTGTCATTCTCTTGGCCTGCAAGTTGCGAAGGGCAGCCGGTCAACTCGCCCGAAGGCGCCCTTTTTGCATTTGGCTATGGCCGTACACTTAGTGACAACTCACCGCTTGCTACGCTTAACGAAGACTGCGGCGCCCTGTCAGTGGTCGAGGGGTCAGAACTCTTCGGTTCGGGCCGGTTAGGGTCAGGGGTCAGCGCATTCGTCGGTCGTTTGGACGGCGCTGGATTTGAAGAGCTGATGCCGCAAATGCGCGGAGACATGAATGGCTCTGGCGTGCTGGTGCGCGGTTTTGACCGCGATGCACAAGAGGATTCTCGCGAAATCACAATGCGTGCCGGGTCCTATTTCGGCCTGGAACAATCAAACAATACGGGCGGCGTGTACCGCATCGCCTATGAAGTGGTTACACGCCCGGCGGGTACGATCCGCTTGCGTTCAGGCAATGCGGTGCTCGATGTCACCGCGCAATTTGAGCTCGCGACGGCCAAGGGTTTTCGCGAAATGGTGGTAACTGAAAGTTGCCTTGCGGGCCTTGGCAAACGCATCGCTTTTGAATCCGATGGCGATGTCACTTTCCGCATTTCCAGTGTCAAACGCGAGGAAGTGGCGGAAGGAACCGAATGCTCGTTCTGATTGGAATGCGCGAATGACAACGTATGCGGCTGGACAGGCGATAAAGCGCCGCTAGTCTGCAAAAACAAGGGTTCTGCGGCTGGAAAATCCGGTCGCGAGGGGGAGGAAAATCCGGTGACGTTAGAGACGATCGATATCGTTATTATCGCTGGCTATGCGATTGCACTGCTGGGGATCGCGCTGTTTGTCAGTCGTGAACCCAAGGGGCATGATAAAAACACAGAGGATTACTTCCTCGCCGGGCGTGCATTGCCCTGGTGGGCCATCGGTGCCTCGCTGATCGCGTCGAACATTTCAGCTGAACAGATCATTGGCCAATCGGGCCAGGGCTATGCCGTGGGCATCGCGATTGCGGCTTATGAATGGCAGGCTGCGATTGTCCTGATCATCGTGGCGAAATACTTCCTGCCGATCTTCCTCAAGCGCAAGATCTACACCATGCCGCAGTTTCTGGATCAGCGGTACGGACATGGCGTGAAGACGCTGATGAGCTTCTTCTGGGTTGCGCTCTACACGGCTGTAAACCTCACCACAGTGCTGTGGCTGGGCGGTCTGGCGGTCACGTCGCTCACCGGTTGGAGCGTGATGACAGCAATGGCGGCGCTGGCCGGTTTTGCTGCGCTCTATTCGCTCTATGGCGGGCTGAAAGCGGTTGCGCTGACGGACATTATTCAGGTCGTGATCCTGATCCTGGGCGGATTTGCGATCACCTGGATCGCATTGGACGCGTTGCCAGCCAAAGGCGCGCTGGGCGGGCTTGGCCTGCTTTGGCAAGAAATGCCGGGTCATTTCGAGATGATCCTTGATGAGAGCAATCCGGCCTATTCCGACCTACCGGGCATCTGGACACTGCTGGGCGGCTTGTGGGTACTCCACTTCAGCTATTGGGGTTTCAACCAGTATATCATCCAGCGTGCGCTCGGTGCGGAGAATCTGGGCGAAGCGCAAAGGGGCTTGGCCTTTGCAGCTTTCCTCAAGATCCTCGTACCGTTCATTGTGGTTATTCCCGGCATCGCCGCTGTCATTCTGGCGCAGCAAGGCATGCTGGATGGCACGGCATTGGCGGAAAAATCTGATCGTACCTATGGCGAACTGATGAGCTTTGCCCCGGCTGGTCTGCGTGGTCTGGTGTTTGCTGCGCTTATCGCCGCTGTGGTGAGTTCGCTTGCATCCATGATGAACTCGATCTCGACCATCTTTACGATGGACCTTTATCGAAGCTGGAAGCCAGATATGGGCGAACATCACTATGTGACAGTTGGTCGTGTTTCAGCATTCAGCGCCATGATCGTCGCGCTCTTCCTCGCGCGCCCTTTTATCGGCGGCTTTGAAAGCGGCTTCCAGACGGTTCAGGAATACACTGGTTTCATCGCGCCGGGCATCGTGGTGGTTTTCCTGCTCGGCTTCTTCGACAAGAAGATGAACGCGGTGGGCGCATTCACAGCGCTGCTCGGCTCGTTGGCGGTCAATGTGATGTTGAAGTTCGGCATGCCTGACGTACCCTTCATCATCCGCATCTGGGGCGTGTTCATGCTTTCGATTGTCGCTGCCGCGGTTGTTTCACGCATGACAACGCCGCCGGAAGAAGAGCAGACCGTCAAGCTGGGCGATATCGCCTTTGCCACGACCATGCTGTTCAATACGCTGGCAATGTTGACGGTTGCAATTCTTATCGGACTCTATGTAATTCTCTGGTAAGGATTTTCCAGCTGGCGCTCTGGGGGGAGCGCTAGCCATCTAACACCGGAGCCGCTGGGGGGTGGCTCCGGTGTTTTTTATTGGTCCGCGAAACCCTCAGCCAGAAACTTCAGCGCGCATCCAGCCAGCATCGCCGTGCCTTTGGGCAAGGCGTTCTCGTCAACATGCATGCGCGGTGAGTGGATCGCGCAGCAGCTGCGCCAGTCCTCGCCTTCATTGGCCACGCCCAGGAAAAACATCGCACCGGGCACTTTTTCCAGCAGGTAAGAAAAATCCTCGGCGCCCATGATCGGGTCTGCGAGATCGCGCCACCCCTCCGCACCACCAATCTCTGTGGCAACTGCCCGGCCCAGATCAACCGCCCGCGGATCGCAAATCGTGACGGGAAAGCCCTCTACGATCTCAACATTGGCGGACAGGCCATGTGCTGCGGCGACATGACTGGCCATATCGGTCAGCAATTCGCGCGCTTTCAGCCGATGCTCTTTGCTGAGCGTCCGGATAGTGCCGTTGATTGTGGCTTCATCGGGTATGACGTTAAATGCAGTTCCCGCGTGGATCTGCGTGACTGTCACGACCACCGCGCTGGCGGCATTGAAGCGGCGCGTCACCATCGCCTGGATCGCGCTGACCAGAGCAGCAGTACCGGGCAATGGATCGACGCAATCATGCGGCATTGAGGCATGCCCGCCCTGCCCGGTTAAGGTGATTGTAAATGCGTCCGCAGCTGCCATCAGCGGTCCGGGTCTGCCCGCCAGCACGCCAAACGGCGCATTGGGCATGATATGCAGCGCGAAGGCGGCGTCAGGCAGTGGGTCGATCAGGCGGTCTTCCAGCATGAAACGCGCGCCGTGATAGCCTTCCTCGCCCGGCTGGAACATGAAGTCGATCGTGCCGGCAATCTGTTCGCGCTTGGCACATAGCAGCCGCGCCGCGCCCGCCAGCATGGCAGTATGCGTGTCATGTCCGCATGCGTGCATCCGGCCTGGAACTGTCGAGGCGAATTCCAGATCGGTCTTCTCATCCATCGGCAAGGCGTCCATATCGCCGCGCAGCAGCACGCGCCGACTTTGCCCTTTAGCCGGTATGCCGCCTTCCAATGTGGCCACCTGGCCGGTGGTCGAGGTGCCTTCGCGCCATGTTAGCGGTAGATCGGCGAGCGCTGCGCGCACCTTGGCCATGGTTTTGGGCGTGTGCAGCCCCAATTCTGGCTCGGCATGGATGGCGCGGCGTAAAGAGACGATATCCCCGCTCAGCTCGCGGGCGGATTCGATAAGGTTTTCTGTCAGCATGGATGCAATCTAGCGCAAATGTTGCGCATAGGAAGCGGCATTGTAACCAAGCCACGTTTGGCCACGAATTTGAGTTGCACTGCAAAATCACCTAGTGAACGCACATGGTTTCCGACTAAGGAACGATGATTATGGCTGGCCCGATCCATGAATTTTCGCATTTGCCGCGACCCAAAGCTAATGTGAAATCGGCTTGGCGTGTGAGACGCGACGCGCGTGCAGAGGGTGACCCTCCAATTGTCGGACTGATCTATAATCCGCGCAGCCACCACAATCGGGGGCAGGACCTCACCAGCAAAATTTCGCCGGATGTCTTTGTGGCGCAACCGGGAAACCGCGATCAATTGCCAGAGGCGCTCGCGCGCCTTGCCGAACGCGGGATCGATTTGTTGGTCATCAATGGCGGTGACGGTACAGTGCGCGATGTGCTGACTTGTGGGGAGCCCATTTTTGGCGATGACTGGCCTGTTGTGGCGGTGTTGCCCAAGGGCAAGACCAATGCGCTGGCGGTTGATCTTGGCGGCCCGAGTGACTGGACATTGCAATGCGCGGTTGACGCGTATGAAAATGGGAAGCGGGTCAAGCGCAGCCCGATGGCGATTACGCCGCTTGATCAGCCTGATGCGCGGGTGCTGGGGTTCATTCTGGGTGCTGGCGCGTTTACGCTAGGCACCAAGGCAGGCCAAAGCGCGCACAAACTCGGTGCGTTCAACTCATTGGCAGTAGGCGTTACGACCTTCTGGGGCATTTTGCAGGCGGTTTTCGGAACGCGCGCCAATCCGTGGCGTCGCGGAGCAAAGATGGATTTGCGTTTGGCGCCTAGTGGAGTGCCGTTGGAGCATAGCGGGCTGGGCGAACCAGAGCGCAGGCTTATCCTGCTGGCATCAACGCTTGAGCGCTTTCCTGGGGGGATCAAGCCCTTCGGATCATTGGGTAAGGGTTTGAAGCTGGCTGCACTTGATCAGATCAGCCGCTGGATGACATTGATGCTGCCCGCGATCCTGTTTGAATTTGGCCCCAAGAATTTGCGTAAGCGCGGCTTTCACCAACTGGTCGCGCAGTCTTTCGAGATGGAGCTGGATGACCAATTCATTCTCGACGGCGAAGCTTTTCCTGCTGGCCGATACAGGGTCGAAACCGGACCCGAGATCGATTTCGTTGCGCCCTGAATGACGCCGCCATGAGCGCTTTGGCAGAACGAATCTCAGCAAAATCTGCGGTCGCAATGCATCCCGCCATTGCTGAATTTGCCGCGCGGCTTGCAATTGAAGCGGGGGCGCTGGCGGTTCTATTCTACGGCTCCAATCTGCGGACCGGATTGCTTGAAGGCGTGCTCGACTATTACGTGTTGCTTCCGGGCGAGGAGCAGGAGAAGATATGGCCGCGTGTCAGCTATCGCGAATGGGACAATCAAGGCGAGACGCTGCGCGCCAAGATCGCCACTATGTCGCTCGCGCAGTTTGCCAAGGCCGCATCGGGCCAATCGCGCGACACCACTATCTGGGCGCGGTTCGTGCAGCCGTCTGCTTTGGTTTGGGCCCGCGATGGCGATGCGACGGCGCAGACACTTGATGCGCTTGGTGATGCTGCAAAAACTGCGGCGCGGCTGGCTGCGGCGCTCGGCCCGCCAAGCGGCACCGCCGATGACTATTGGCGCGCATTGTTCCGCGCCACCTACAAGGCGGAGTTTCGGGTAGAGAAAGCAGGCAGGGAAGATAGTATCTTGTCAGTCAACGTGGCGCATTTTGACGGGCTATTGCCTCTGGCGCTCGACGCACAAGGCATTGCGTTTGATGAAGCAGGCGGTCGCCTGACACTCAAGCTGACGGACAATGCTCGACGCGAAACACTATCGTGGTGGAGCCGCCGCCAACGGCTAGGCAGGCCGCTCAACATTCTCCGCCTGCTGAAAGCCAGCACTACGTTTGACGGTGCGGCGCGCTATGCCGCGTGGAAGGTGCAGCGCCACACGGGTGTGCCGATTGAAGTGACGCCATGGCGCGAAAAACACCCTGTGCTCGCGGCACCGGGTGTCTTGTTCAAAGTCTGGCGAGAGCAGAAAAAGCAGCGGAGCTGAGCCTGCTTGTCTCTTACATGTAGCGCATATTGATGCGGATCGACGTTACACCTTCGCCCACTTCAAATGCTGTCTTGCGGTAGCTCGGCTTGCCGAGGTTGAAAATATTGATCGAGGGATTGTTGGACATCGCGCCGCCATCCTCGCTGACTTCGGTTTGTCCATTGCCGTTAACATCATGGCGAACAGCGATGCCATAAGTGCCCGCGCGCGGAACCGGCATGCAAAACACCATCGTCCCTTCGCGGGCAGAGGTTTCGATCCGGTTGATCCATTTGCCCCGTTCTAGCCAATCCGATTTGACCCCGCGATAGCTTTGCACGCGGATCCGACCCCCGGATGATTTGATACCGGCAACGGTCACGCGCACCGCAGGCCCGCCGCCGGGCGCGCATTGGCGCATATTGTTGGAAATTTCCTGACGATAGGTCACGGAGGGAGCGCCTTGCGCCCAAGCGGCTGCAGCCACCGGAGCAAGCGTCGCTGCGGTCAGTGCAAATCCGGCTGTGATCAGTCTTGATCGCATCTTCTCGCGTGTCCTTCAGTCGTTAAAACGCTGCTGCGCCAAAGGGGCAAGCGTAGCAGCGCGATAGGGCATTTCGCCCTAATTCGAAAACCTTATGCTGCAAAGTGGCTGAATTGCGGCTGAATTTGACGAACGGATATCCTTAATCTTCGCGCTACTGTGTGTGGAAAAGGCCACGCGCCTGCTTGTCGGCGAGTCTTCCCCGGCGTTACTGCGAGGAAACGCGGACTTTTGCGAAAGCACACCATGGCCACACCGCTCATTTCACCTTCCATTTTGTCAGCTGACTTTGCGCGGCTGGGCGAAGAAGTGCGCGCGGTGGATCAAGCAGGTGCGGACTGGATCCATATCGATGTGATGGATGGGCATTTTGTGCCTAACCTCACGATCGGGCCTGACGTGGTCAAAGCGCTGAGACCCCATTCGGACAAGACCTTTGACGTGCATCTGATGATTTCACCGGTCGATCCGTATCTGGAAGCTTTTGCAGAGGCCGGCGCGGATATCATCACCGTCCATCCAGAGGCGGGCCCCCATGTACACCGCACGCTGCAAGCGATCCGTGCCTTGGGCAAGAAGGCCGGGGTGGTACTGAATCCAGGCACGCCCGTCGAAGTGCTCGACAATCTGATGGACCTGGTTGACCTGATCCTGGTGATGAGCGTCAATCCGGGCTTTGGGGGGCAGAGCTTCATCCATTCGCAGCTCGACAAAGTGCGCGCGATCCGCGGGATGATTGAAAGGGCAGGGCGAGATATCCACCTGGAGGTCGATGGCGGCGTCAATCCTGAAACCGCGAAGCTTTGCGTTGATGCCGGCGCGGACGTGCTGGTTGCAGGTTCTGCAACCTTCAAGGGCGGCCCGTCCCAATATGCCGCCAATATTGCCGCGCTGAAGGGCGAAGTCTGATGGAAGCGTTGCTGTCCGGCTCGAGCGACACCAAACAGAGTGAAGATCTGTTTGGCGAGATCGAGGAAGATCGCTCTGCGCTGCCTCTGGCGGCGGCGGGCGATGTGCAGCCTGTCATTGACGGCGAAAGCGAAATTCCGCTGACTGAAGCGCGCACGCTTGTGTTGAGCGACTTTGTACCGCCCAAAGCCGATTTGACCGAAAAGCTGGTGCGGGTTGCCTATCGTCTTGGGATCAGTGGCGCAACGCTGACCGCGCCCTTCCGCAAGCCCGCGCGCCCGCGCTTGCTGGCAACGGTCAAACCGGCGCTGGCAGGCGACCGGGTGGCAGGGATGGCGCTGCGAGCGGGCCACTTCATGATCAACGGCATGAAGGCGCCGATTTCCGAAGTTGAATATCAAAGTTCGTCGCGCGCAACGCCGCCGTTCGAGCGGATGATCCATGGTTTTGCTTGGCTACGCGATCTCAGCGCAGCTGGCCAGCGCGAACAATGCGTCGAAACGGCTGAGCGGATTGCAGGGCTTTGGCTTAAAGCCAATCCAAAGCCGGGCAAATGTGCGGCTTGGTACGTCGACTATGTTTCAATGCGACTGATGGCGTGGCTCGTCCATGCGCCGCTTTTGCTGTCAGGCAAGGATGAAGCCTTGCGTCCGCAAATGCTGGCTACGATTGATGAAACGGCGCGCTGGCTCGATCGTGAAGTGCGCCGTACGCCAGATCCGCTCGGTGCAGTCCTGGGTTGGGGTGCCTTGATCGCTGCGGGCTTGTTGCTTCCACAAGGTAAGCCGCGGCGGCTCTATGCCGAAGCCGGGCTGGTCGCGGCATTGGGCGATTTTGTCGGCGAAGATGGTGGCGCTTTGTCACGCAGCGCGATCGCACAGATGGATGTGATCGCCATGCTGGTGGATCTGGAGGCTTGCTATAGAGCGGTTGACCGCGATCTGCCGCAAGCGTTGTGCCTGATGCGCGAGCTGCTTGTGCCGCCCATTCTGGCGTTGCGACATGGCGATGGTGCCTTGGGCAATTGGCAAGGCATAGGGGCCATGCGGGCGGATCGGCTTGCTGCGCTGATCGATGCTAGTACCGTGCGCACACGCCCGCTGAAGGATGTGAAGCACTGGGGCTTCCATCGTCTGACCGGTGGGAAGACCATTATCCAGATGGATGCAGCCCCGCCGCCCCGCTCGAAGCATTCGCGTTCGGGCTGTGCATCGACGCTGGCCTTCGAAATGTCCGACGGACTCAGTCGCCTGATCGTCAATTGCGGCGGCGCGGCGCTGGCCGGTGGGCTTGTTCCGGCGCGGATCGAGCAGGGGCTGCGAGCCACCGCGGCACATTCCACGCTGATACTTGACGATGTAAACTCGACCTCGGTGCTGCTTGGCGGAAAGCTGGGCAAGGGGGTCGAGAAGGTCGAGATTGAGCGTAGTGAGATTGCACGCGGAACGGCCAGTGCGCAGCGCATCGAAGCGAGCCACGATGGTTATGCCGCACGGTTCGGCCTGATCCACCGCCGTATCCTGTTGCTGCGCAGCGATGGTTGCGAGTTGCGCGGCGAGGATGTGCTGGCGCCATCCACCCGCAAGGGGCAGCGCGGCAAGATCAAATTCGCAATCCGGTTCCACCTGGGTCGGGGAGTAGAGGCGCGCCTCTCCGAAGACAGGCTAGGCGCCAGTCTGTTGTTGCCCGACGGCGGCTTGTGGCAATTCCGTCTTGGGGGGAATGATGCGGGTGCGGACTTGGCGCTCGAAGAAAGCATGTGGGTCGATGGCGACGGGCATCCGCATGGCGTTGACCAATTGGTGGTGCAGGGAATGATATCGCGCGGCGGGGGGCAATTCTCCTGGCTGCTAAAGAAAATGGGGTGATTTCCTAAGTGACGGATGTGACAATCAAGCGGGCACTGCTGTCAGTGTCCGACAAAACCGGATTGGCTGAACTGGGCCAGGCCTTGGCTGCGCGCGGTGTGGAGCTGGTTTCGACTGGGGGAACGGCAAAGGCGCTGCGCGATGCGGGGCTTGAAGTTCGCGACATCTCTGAACTCACCGGCTTTCCTGAAATGATGGATGGGCGGGTCAAGACGCTGCACCCCAAGGTGCACGGCGGCTTGCTGGCAGTGCGCGACAATCCGGAGCATGCCGACGCAATGGAAGAGCATGCAATTGATGCGATCGATCTTGTCGTGGTCAATCTCTACCCCTTCGAAGCGACTGTCCTGCGCGGCGCCGAACGTGACGAGATCATCGAGAATATCGACATTGGCGGTCCGTCAATGGTTCGTAGCTCGGCGAAAAATCATGCCTTTGTGACGATCGTGACAGACTCAGCGGACTATGAAGAATTGCTGGGCGAACTGGATGAAAGTAACGGGGCAACCTCGCTTGCATTTCGAAAGAGGTGTGCCGCCAAGGCCTTTGCCGCCACCGCTGCCTATGACAGCATGATTAGCCAATGGTTCGCCTTTGCTGACCAGCAGCAGCAGTTCCCCGATTTCCTGGCGGTCAATGGCAAGGCGCCGACCGTCCTGCGCTACGGCGAAAACCCGCATCAGCAGGCGGCACTTTATACCCCTTCGGGTCCGCATGGCTCAGGCATTGCGCAGGCCGAACAGCTGCAGGGCAAGGAGCTGTCCTACAACAACTACAATGATGCCGATGCGGCGCTGGAATTATGCGCTGAATTCGGTGGCCAGGATCCTGCAGTTGTCATCGTCAAGCACGCCAATCCTTGCGGTGTGGCGCAGGCGGGCAGCCTGGTCGATGCATGGGAAGCGGCGCTGCAATGCGATAGCGTTTCGGCGTTTGGCGGGATCGTTGCAGTCAACCAGGAGCTGGACGGTGCCACAGCCGAGCAGATCGCGAAGATATTTACCGAAGTTGTGATCGCGCCCAGCGTTAGCGATGAAGCGCGCGAAATCTTCGCGACGAAGAAGAACCTGCGTTTGCTCACGGTTGGCGATTTGCCTGATCCGCGCCGTGGCGGTCTGATGGTCAAGCTGATCACTGGCGGCTTGCTGGTGCAGAGCCGAGACGGTGGCGCGATCTCAGAAAATGATCTGAAAGTTGTCACCAAGCGCGAGCCGACAAGCCAAGAGCTGAAGGATTGCATGTTCGCATGGACCGTCGCCCGGCATGTGAAATCGAACGCGATTGTTTATGCCAAGGATGGCGCGACAGCCGGGATTGGCGCTGGCCAGATGAACCGCCGTGATAGCTCGCGCATTGCTGCGATGAAGGCGGCAGAAGCAGCAGAAACCTATGGCTGGGATACGCCGCGAACCACAGGCAGCGCCGTTGCCTCTGATGCATTCTTCCCGTTCGCGGATGGATTGCTGGCCGCAGCTGAAGCTGGGGCGACTGCGGTGATCCAGCCGGGCGGTTCAATCCGCGATGATGAGGTGATTTCAGCCGCGGATGAGGCAGGCCTCGCGATGGTATTCACCGGAATGCGGCATTTCCGGCATTAAATCCGCCACCACCGCCTGTGCCTCAAAATCTCGTGCGCACAGTTGTGGCCCGGTGCGCCGGTCACTCCGCCGCCAGGATGCGCGCCTGAGCCGCATAGCCAGAGCCCCTTGATTGGCATCTTGTGGCTTCCTGCACCCAGCACAGGCCGGGCGGCCCATAACTGGTCCAGGCTCATACGGCCGTGGAAGATATCCCCGCGCCACAGGCCGAATTTTGCTTCGAGAGCACGGGGTGTGTGCACTTGGCGGTGCAGTACCAGTTCCCGGAAGCCCGGTGCATGATGCTCGATTACATCGAATACAGCATTGACCGCTTCGTCTTCGCGATCCTCGGGAAGATCAGGGTCAACATGCTGGCAAAACAGGCTGGCGACATGCTGCCCTTTCGGGGCGAGGCTATCATCCACCATGCTCGGGATCAGCATCTCTACGATTGGCTGGGCGCTGAATCCGTTCGCGCGCGCGCTGTGATAGGCTTGGTCCATATAATCGAGCGATGGTGCCATAATGATCCCGCTGCGCAAATGCGCATCACTTTCCGGCGCATGGCGGAATTTCGGCAGATCCGATAGCGCGACATTCATGCGCAAGCTGCCAGAGCCGCCGCGATAGCCATCCATGGCGCGGGCAAAATCATCCGGGATAGCCTCGCGCGGGACGAGGCGATCGAACAGTGGCTTTGGCCCCAGATTGGAGATGACCCGCTTTGCGCGCAGGACCTCTCCGTCCGCCAGTTCCACGCCTACTGCCACCTCGTCATCAACTATGACGCGCGTGATGCGGGCATTGGTACGGATCTCGACGTCTTGCTCGCTGCACGCCTCGGCCATCATTTGCGTGATTGCACCCATCCCGCCAATGACATGACCCCATGCGCCCTTGTTGCCGTTCACTTCTCCAAAGACATGGTGTAGCAACACATAGGCGCTGCCCGGTTCATCGGGCGACGCATAGTGGCCGACGCAGGCGTCGAAACCGAACGCAGCCTTGACTGGATCGCTTTCGAACCAGTCGTCGAGCACTTCGCGCGCGGAACGCGTGAAGATTTGCAGCACCTGCCGCTGCCGCTCGGTTGAAAGCTTGCACAAGCCGCGACCCTGCATTGCGACATCAACAAGCGAGCGCAATCCGCCTTTGGGATCCGGCGGAACTTTCAACGCCAATCCGCGCAACACCTCGGCGGCATCTTCCAGCATGTCGAAATACTCAGGCAAGCGTTCTGCATCGGTTTTGGAAAACCGTGCCGACTGTGCCTGGCTCGCTTCGAGCCCACCGCCCATCATTATGAAGTCACTTTCGAGTGGCAGGTAGTTCGACACCGGCCGCTCAATCACGCGATAGCCGCGCGCGACCAGCCCCATGTCTGCGATTACTTTGGGTTGCAGCAGGCTCACGGTGTAGCTTGCGGTCGAATTACGAAAGCTGGGGGCAAACTCTTCGGTCACCGCGGCGCCTCCCACCACGTGCCGCGCTTCGCATACAGTCACATTCATACCTGCGCGCGCCAGATAGAAGGCGCAAGTTAGCCCGTTATGACCACCGCCTATGATGATTGCATCCAGCATTGAACTCCGTCCGTAACTTTTTTATGCCGCTGTGCGGATAGATAATCGATGACAGCATCGTTCACCGTCTGGAAACCAAACAAGGTTAATGAGGCCATGAACACAAACATTGAGCCTAACAACGAGAACACTGCGCATGGGCATTCTGAAGTCGGACATCTCCCGCAATTTTGGCATTGGCTTCATTGTCGGCGCGTTCATGGTGGGTGCGATGTCGGTTCAGACATGGGATACGCAAATTGCCAGCCCGGCAATGGCCACGACAGCGGACGCCGAAGCCTCTATCACTCGATAATGCAAGCGCGCAACGCTTTGCTGGCGGCGGTAGGTGCTTTTGCGCTTAGCGGTTGCGGTGTTGCGGCGAGTGCAGCCGAAAGGTTTGTAGAAGCACCGGTGGCTGCTTTGCAGGCCGAAGAGCCTGAAGGCTTGCAAGTTGCGATATTTGCTGGCGGCTGCTTCTGGGGCGTTGAAGGCGTCTTCAGTCACGTTAGAGGCGTGAAATCATCCGTTTCCGGCTTTCACGGCGGAAGCGAAAGTACTGCAACCTATGGCCAGATAGTGACCGGTCTGACCGACCACGCCGAGGCGGTGCGCGTGGTCTATGACCCTAAGGTCGTGCGCTATGACGAGTTGTTGCAGATCCTGTTTTCTGTTGTGACGGACCCTACCTTGCTCAACCGTCAAGGCCCGGACGTTGGTTCGCATTACCGTAGCGCGATTGTGCCGATGAACAATGAGCAAGCTCGCGTTGCTCGCGCCTATCTTGCCCAGCTTGATGATTCAGGGGTTTGGGGCGCGCCGGTGGTGACCAGGATCGAACGCTACAAGAAGTTCTACGAGGCCGAGCAATACCATCAGGACTTCATAGCGAAAAACCCGCGTCACGGGTACATTGTCCGCTGGGACGCGCCAAAGGTCCGTGCGCTGGCAGACATGTATCCCGAGCACTACACCAGCACATTTCTGCGCGATGGAAGCTGATCTGGCGTAACGGCGCTGAGCGCACTATATGTGCGCGCATGGCTAGCCATTCACACGCACACAAAGAACACTCAGGCACAGGTCTGATAGAGGCCGCACGCGACTCTCTGATCGCATCCGGCGAACAATGGACCGGAATGCGCGAAGCTGTTTTTGCCGAGCTCGCAAAGCATGAACGGCCGGTTTCCGCCTATGATATCGCGGACAACCTGTCGCGCGCGCGCGGCAAGCGTGTCGCACCGAATAGCATCTACCGAATCCTAGATCTGTTCGTGGCGAACAACCTTGCATTGCGAGTTGAAAGCGCCAACGCGTTTCTCGCTAACACCCACCCTGGCTGCCAGCATGATTGCATCTTCATGGTTTGCGATGAGTGTGGCGAGGCGACTCACATCGATGACGATCAGACATCCCGCCGTATTCGCGATCTTGCCGCTGGATGCGGCTTCAGCGCGCGCCGGCCGGTGATCGAGCTTCGCGGCCTTTGCAAAGCCTGCAAAGGCTGAATCAATGCAGAATAGAGGCAATCCGTGCATTTTCAGCGATAAAGCGTTCATCGACAGTTCTGATTTTCGAGTGTAAGTGTTTGGCTTATGAGTCACGCACCGCAAACACCGTTGCTGGATAGGGTTCAATCTCCGGCTGATCTGCGCAAGCTCGACAAGTCGGAGCTGCGCCAGTTTTCCGACGAGCTTCGCGCCGAAATGATTGATGCTGTCAGCACGTCTGGCGGGCACCTCGGATCGGGCTTGGGTGTGGTAGAGCTTACCACCGCGATACACTATGTCTTCAACACGCCCGAAGACAGGCTGGTGTGGGACGTTGGCCACCAATGCTATCCGCACAAGATCATCACCGGCCGTCGTGACCGGATCCGCACCCTGCGGCAGGGCGGCGGGCTTTCCGGCTTCACCAAGCGTGCTGAAAGTGAATATGACCCGTTCGGCGCCGCGCACAGCTCGACTTCTATCTCGGCGGCATTGGGCTTTGCTATGGCGAACAAGCTTAATGACAAGACCGGGCGCGGCATCGCAGTGATTGGTGACGGCTCAATGAGCGCGGGCATGGCTTATGAAGCGATGAACAATGCCGAGCAGGCGGGCAATCGCCTGGTTGTGATCCTGAATGACAATGACATGTCGATCGCACCGCCCGTGGGCGGTCTGTCCGCTTACCTTGCGCGGATGGTGTCTTCCTCCGAATATCTCGGCTTACGTTCGCTTGCATCCAAAGTGACACGCAAGTTTTCTCGCCGTGTGCACAAAGCACTCGACAAGGCTGAGGAATTCACCCGTGGCATGGTAACTGGCGGGACGCTGTTCGAAGAGCTGGGCTTCTATTACGTCGGACCGATTGATGGCCATAATCTGGATCACCTGATCCCTGTGCTCGAGAATGTTCGCGATAGCGACCAAGGGCCAGTGTTGATCCATGTCGTGACGCAAAAGGGCAAGGGTTATGCGCCGGCTGAAAACAGCGCTGACAAGTATCATGGGGTGCCCAAGTTCGATGTGGTAACGGGTGAGAAAGCCAAGTCTGCTGCCGGTCCGCCAGCCTATCAGAACGTCTTCGGTGATACACTCGCCAAGCTGGCTGAGACTGACAAGCGCATTTGCGCGATCACTGCCGCAATGCCTTCCGGTACGGGCGTTGACCGTTTTGCTGAGGCGCATCCCGAACGCGCCTTTGATGTTGGCATCGCGGAACAGCATGGCGTGACCTTTGCAGCCGGGCTTGCCGCGCAAGGCATGCGACCGTTCGCGGCGATTTATTCAACATTCCTGCAGCGCGCCTATGATCAGGTGGTCCACGATGTGGCGATCCAGAACCTGCCGGTCCGTTTCGCGATTGACCGCGCAGGGCTTGTGGGGGCGGATGGCTGTACTCATGCAGGATCATTCGACATCACTTATCTTGCGACGCTGCCGAACTTCGTCGTGATGGCGGCTGCTGACGAGGCCGAACTGGTCCATATGACCTATACCGCGGCGGAATATGATGAAGGCCCGATTGCCTTCCGCTATCCGCGTGGCAACGGCGTGGGGGTTGAGTTGCCCGAGGTCCCGCAGAAGCTGGAAATTGGCAAAGGCCGGATCGTTCGCGAAGGTAGTAAGGTCGCGATCTTGTCCCTGGGCGCACGCCTCGCTGAGGCAAAGAAAGCGGCGGAAACTTTGGAGGCTAAAGGTCTCTCGACCACTGTCGCGGACCTACGCTTTGCAAAACCGCTCGACAAGGACATGATCGAGAAACTGATGCGCGCTCATGAAGTGGTCGTGACAATTGAGGAAGGCGCGATTGGTGGGCTCGGCGCGCATGTGTTGACCTTTGCCAGCGATGAAGGCCTGACAGATAATGGTCTGAAAGTGCGCACCATGCGCTTGCCCGATGTTTTTCAGGACCACGACGATCCGCACAAGCAGTATGATGAAGCTGGCCTCAATGCGCCTGACATTGTCGCGACTGTGCTGCGCGCTTTTCGGCACAATTCAGCAGGCGTTGAAGAAGCGCGGGTGTAAGCGCGAAGACAGCAGGTGCGCATAGCTGTTCAATTTCTGGAGGCGCTTGATGCTGATAATTGACAATACCGATCACATCGCGACGCTCACCATTGATCGCGCAGAGACAATGAACCCGTTGGGGGCGCCGGGTGATGGAGACATCTTTGCCAAGGCTTGCGATGACATCAACCGCGATATGAACGTGCGCTGCGTCATCCTGACGGGCGCGGGCCGGGCGTTTAGCGCTGGCGGCAATATCAAGGCGATGAAGTCACGCAGTGGCACCTTCGGCGGTAGCGCGCCGGCTATTTCTGACGGGTACCGTGACAATATCCACCGCATGCTGCGCGCACTCTATGGCTTGCGCGTGCCGGTGATCTCTGCCGTCAACGGCCCTGCGATTGGCTTGGGTTGTGACGTCGCGTGCCTCGGCGATATCCGTATCGCGTCGGAGAAAGCGAAGTTCGGTGTGACTTTCCTGAAGCTCGGGATCATTCCGGGCGACGGTGGCACTTGGATCCTGCCGCGCATCATCGGCGAAGCGCGTGCGGCCGAGTTGTTCTACACCGGAGACGTGATCGACGCGGTAACCGCGCGGGAATGGGGCTTGGTCAGCCGCGTAGTGACTCACGAGGCTCTGCTCGATGAAGCAAATGCGCTTGCCGACAAAATCGCCGCCATGCCGCCACATGCCTTGCGCCATGCCAAGAACCTGATGCGGCAAGGTCGCGATGTGTCATACGACACCGCGCTGGAATTGGCAGCGAATACGCAGGCTATGGTCCATTTGACGCAAGATCACATAGAAGGTGTTAATGCCTTGATCGAAAAGCGGGCGCCGAATTTCAAAGGCGAATAGCGCTAGCGGTAGTCGGCAGGCAGCGGCTGGACCACTTCCTCGCTGACATAAATGATCGCAGGACGTTCGAGCTCCGGTTCGACCGCCATCGCCTCGCCAGTCGATGCATCCTCAAGCGTGTCCTGCGGTATCAGAGATTGCGCATGTTCCGGGCCGCGCATGATCGCTTCGATGCTGCAATTGCGAGGTGGGGGCTGATTCTTAAGTGTGGCAATATCCGCCTCCCGGTTGCACAGATAGCTTTCGCGCAGCGCATAGTAAGGGTCATCACTATCTTTGATCTGGCCGATCCGCTCGTCAAACTCGATCCGGAATTCCAGCGAATTCACTGTATACGCGGGGATTGCGTAATAGGGTGTATTGAGCGGCTTGCCGACCGCGAACGGCAGGATTGACTGGTCGATCCCGCTGCCAAGCAGATCGCGCAGCGTTGTTGAGCCCACCAGCGGCAGCACCAGAAACGGCCCCGGGCCAACCCCGTAATAACCCAGAGTGTTGGCAAAACCATTGCGACGGTAGGGCAGGTTGATTGGTTCCTTCTTGGCAACGTCGAACAGCCCAGCCACGCCCACGGTCGTGTTGATCGCGAAGCGTCCGACCGTTTCCAGCGCCTTGTCTGGTTTCAGTTGCAGCAAGTAGTTGAGCGCGTTCACCGGCTCCATCAGATTGCGCAGAAAATTTCTCAGGCCCTTGCGGATCGGGCTCGGCAAATCCTCTCCATAAACATCCGCAATCGGTTCGACGAAAGCCCTGTCGATATCGCGTGTCAGCTTATAAGCCTGAATATTGACGTTCTCGAGCGGGTCCTTCAACGGATCGGCACCCTCTCCGGTCACGACAATAACGTTGCGATTGTCCGTCGGTGGTGCTTCCTCGGCCTGTTCCAACACCTGCGTCTCTTGCGGTGCCGAGCTTTGTACCAAAACAACTGCTTGCGGCTGCATCATTACGGCAATTGGGGAGCTTGAAACGAGGAATACAGAAGATGCCAGCGATATCGCCATGCTTTACCTTTCTTACCCCGCGGCCGTGTTGTGGCACAAAGTGAAGCTTCAAGACAAACAAAAGCTTACCGGCAATGGACCAATTGCGACTTTGTGTCGACGATCCGATCTAGAACCAGCGCCAGATGCCTGCAGGTATCCCGCCTAAGGGCATATGTGCCCAACTGAGCGCAAGCCAGGCCGCCAGCCCGATCGCCCAATAGATCAGACCTACGGAAAAGATATTGCCCCAGCACGGCCAATAGCTTGTTCGGCTGGACCATTCGGCCCAGACATCACCCATCAGCGCTGCTTTCTTGCGGTCCTGTAGTTTAGCGCCGACCAGCGCGAGAATGCCAATTGCGAATGCAATGATGACGCTTCGGAGGTTCGCCCAAAGGATAATGTGCGAGAGCGCCCAGAGGGCAAAGCCCCACATCATTGGATGGCGGGTAACGCGGAACATGCCCTTCGGCTTAGCGCGCGCCTGTTCGGCGGCCTTGGGAGTCGGCATGGCTGGGTTTCCAGCGAATGAGCCCGCCCAAAAGACCAATGCAATTAGGGCGAGGGCCGATGCGACAATCCATCCGATTTCGCCCGATCCGGGAAGGTCGTCCGACGGCGCGGCTTTGTAGGCTAGGTAGACCCAGAACAAGGTGGCGACGCTTACTAGCGAATAGACTGCGCTGAAGCCGCCTTCCTTGAGCACCCCGACAAGCGGTCCGCGCAACGGATGCGACATCGCGAAATGCGTGCCAACAAATGCGATATTCGCCGCGACCAATTGAACCAGTGCGTCACTCATGCCCTATCTCCCCACCGTCTGTGACGGAATTGGCCACAACAAGACAGAATTGGCAAGCGGGCGCGGGGAAAAACTACCAGTCGTAGGCCTTGGGTAAATCGCTTTCATCCAGATTGCGATAGCGTTCGCGCAAGCGGGTCTGATGGCTTTCAAGCGGAGCTTCGACGCCATCGATGAATACGCGAATGGCTGCGCTGGAAACTTCCAGCGGATCACCATCCCACACCACGACATCGCCCACAGCACCCGGCTTCAGCACACCCATCTGGCCGCCCATGCCCATCGCTTCCGCAGGAGCTGAGCTGATCGAAGCGAACGCCTCGCCCCAGGTCAACCCGCTTGCTCCTGGCATGCGCGATAGCGCGACCAAATTGCCGGCATACTGCGTGTACATGTGGGTGAAGCGTGCAGAAGACGCATTGAACGCCACCGCAACGCCAGCGGCATGCATGCGGCCGATGTTGCTTTGGGTGGAAGCCAATTGTTCGAAGCGTTCTGGCAAATCCTGCAAGCTTTCAGCAATCACTGGAATGCCCGCTGCTGCGATCTCGGATGCCACGGTCCAACCCTCGGTTGCGCTGACAAGCACAAGGTCAAGTCGCGGAAATTCTTTCGAAAGCGCGATCACAGCTCGAATGTCCGAAGCCCGATCAGCAGCGACAAGCAGCGGTTGGCGACCCGAAATAACCGAACCCAGAGCCTCTGCATCGGCGCGTGTCAGCAGATTGTCGTCACCGCTCCATCGCCCTGCCGCGAAATCGCGGGCTTCCCGCAAAGCGTTGCGCAATTCGACATGGCTAGCGGTGCGGCTGCCCCCGGCACGGCGTGCACCGTCCTCGCCCAGAGTCACCATCTGGAATGCACGCGGCTTCATCACAACATCGCTGTTGCCAGACGTATCGATCACCGCGCCCTGCCCGGCAAAGATCGAATTGGATGGATCAGGGGCAACAAACGCGCGGGTAATACCATTGGTGCGCGCGACCAGAATGTGCTGAGAGGTCGGATTGATCGCAGGGGTTACATCGAGCGCAGCGTTGAAACGCGAACTGCCGGCGCTCACATCATTGCTCGACTGCACGCCGCTGACGTCAACCAGGCCAAGGTCAGTCACGGCTGCGACCAGGCCAGGTGTCACCCAAGCCTCGTTCACATCTATGATCTGACCGGTTGCGTAAGATTGTCCGGCTGCAGGCCCGGCATAGGTGACGCGGCCGCGTTCGACCACGACGACACCGTCTTCGAAGGGTTCGCTGCTATCGCCTAATACCAGCGTGGCATTGACGATGATGAAATCCTGCGCTGCGGCTGGAGCGGCAAAGACCAGCGCGGCAACCGCGCCAAGAAGTGATGCTCGGATCATCATTTCACATCTCCTTCGCCGGGTTGACCAAGCTCGAAATCGCTAACCGGCCGACGCTTGCGGTCGTTTGCATCGAACAGCAAGGCGCCATCGATCCAGACCTTTTCTGGCCGTGAATAGACGCTCAGCGGGTCACCATTCCATAGCACGACATCAGCCATCTTGCCCGGTTCCAGGCTGCCGGTCATTTCCTCAATGCCCATCGCGGTGGCGGCATTCAGAGTGATCCAGCGGATCACTTCACCATCGGGAATTTCAATCCCAATGCGCGCGCCAGCCGCCTGCGCCTTGGCGGCTTCCTGGTTCAAACGCTGGATATCCTGATCGCTGTCAGAATGGATCACCACGCATGCGCCCGCTTGATACAGCAATGCGCCGTTTTCAGGGATCGCGTCATAACTTTCCATCTTGAAGCCGTACCAATCGGCCCAGATTGCACTACACACACCGTTCTCGCGCAGCAGATCGCCGATCTTGTAGCTTTCGACCGCGTGGTGAAAAGCGGAAACGCGGTATCCCATTTCCTTCGCCATGCTCATCACCAGCGCCATTTCATCGGCGCGGTAGCAGTGATTGTGAACCAGAATTTCCCCATCAAGCACGCCGGCCATGGTTTCCTTGCCCAGATCACGCTTGCGATCATCCTTGTCCGCCCAGGCAATCACATCAAGCCAGGTCTGGCGATTGACCGCGAAATTGCCCATGCGGGTGGAAGGCTGGCGGTTGCGACCGCCATAGACCCGCTTGGGGTTCTCTCCACAAGCCATCTTCATGCCGTAAGGCGCGCCGGGAAACTTCATGCCCTGAACGGTGCGCGAATACACATTCTTCAATGTGACACTGCGCCCGCCGACCAGATTGGCTGATCCCGGCAGGATTTGCAGCGATGTAACACCACCATTGGCAAGTGCGCGACTGAAACCCGGGTCCTGTGGCCAGACCGAATGCTCGGCCCAGACATCAGGCGTAGTAGGCGAAGTTGCTTCGTTGCCGTCCGAATGCGCGGGGACCGACGGAGATGGGTAGTCCCCCAAATGGCTGTGAATATCGATGATGCCCGGCGTCACATATTTGCCTGAGCCATCAATCACGGTGTAGCCGGTCGTGTCGAGTCCGCTTCCGACCGCTTCAACTTTGCCATCGCGGAACAATACGGTGGTGTCAGCGAATTCGCGGCCTGTGCCGTCAAAAACTTTCGCACCAACCAAGGCGGTGGGTATTCCCGGGTAGGGTTGATAGGTGCTGGGGTAAGGGTCTTTGTTGAATGCGGGAGAAGTCTCAACCGCTGTGCTGCTGCTGTCACCATTATCGGCCAAAGCCTCCCGGCTGTCAGTGGTTGCGCAGGCGGCCAGCGCCATGGCGCTTCCCATTCCCACGATTACGCGCATTACGCTAGCCATGCGTATCCCCTTATTTTCGGGGTCCCAGCGTGTGCCGAGGCCCTGATTTGCTAAATTTGTTTAGTTCGAAGCCGGATAGACGCCACCAACCTGTGGTTTGCCCAGTTCGGCACCGCCGAGCAGTTAGTCGTCATCCTTCAGGGTGTCGAGATGCATCAGCTTCTTGATCAGCGGGCTGATCACAATAACCGCGACACCAACGCCAACTGTGATCCCGCCGATCTGGCTATAGACCGCAAGCACGGTTTCCTTGGCCGCACCTTCCCCGGATGCAGCTTCCGAGCCGGTCGCGGCCGAGATGAGCCCGGCAACAAAGTTACCGGTGGCCGAGGCAAAGAACCAAGTACCCATGATGAGCGACGCCATATGCGCAGGCGCAAGCCGGTTCATGGCCGACAGGCCAACCGGGCTAAGGCAGAGCTCACCCGTGGTGTGCAGCAGATAGATGAGGAAGATAAAGATGACCGGTGTCATATTCTCCATCCCTACCACGCTCGCACCGAACACCAGCACAAGGAAACCAGCACCCAACTGGATCAGCGCGAGGCCGAATTTGGCCGGTGTTGAAGGTTCAACCCCTTTCTTTGCGAGCCAAGTCCATAGCCCTGCAAAAAGCGGTGCGAGCATGATGATGTAGATCGGATTGATCGATTGGAAGATCGATGCTGAAACACCCTGCCTGTCGACATAGCGATCGGTAAACAGGTTCAGCGATGAACCAGCCTGTTCGAACAACGCCCAGAACAAGACCGAACCGATAATCAGGAACATTGCTGCAAAGATGCGGTCTCGGTCTTCACCGCCGATCTTGATGGCTTCCCACACGACAAAGGCCACAAGCGCCAAGCCAAATACGCCCAGGATGGATCCTACGACTGCCTGATTTTGCACCAGCCACCATGTTACAGCGACAGCCGCAAAGCCGACGATGTAAAGTAACCACTCGAACTTGATGCCCATGATTGGCGCTTCGAGTTTCTCTGGAACTGTGCTTTCGCCTTTGCCTAGCAGCAGCGGCTTAAACACGATGAAGACGATAAGGCCAAGCAGCATACCAATGCCGGCGGCGCCGAAGCCGTAGGCCCAGCCATAGGTCTGACCGAGATAACCGGCGATAATCGTGCCGACAGCCGCGCCTACGTTAATGCCCATATAGAAGATGGTGTAAGCACCATCGCGGCGGATGTCCGTACGCGGATAGAGCTGCCCCACAATCACGGATATGTTGGCCTTCAGGAAGCCGGAGCCGACAATAATGAAGGCTAATGCCGCCCAGAAGACATCAATCATCGGGTTGGCTTCGTGTCCGACTGCTTCCTGGCCTTCGAATGCCATTAGGAAGTGACCGATGGTCAACAGGACAGCGCCGAACAACACCGCCTTGCGCTGACCGAGATACTTATCGGCCAGATAGCCGCCCAGGACCGGTGCGATATACACAAGCGCGGTATAAGCGCCGTAGATAACCGAGGCCTTCTCGTCATTATAAAGCCAGTGTTGGGTAAGATAGAAAATGAGCAGTGCGCGCATGCCGTAGTAGGAGAAGCGCTCCCACATCTCGGCGAAGAACAGAACAAACAGCCCTTTGGGGTGTCCCGCAAATTCGTCATTCTTCGAAGTTACGATGGTTGCACCGCCTATCAGCAGCAGAACCAGAAACGTTGCAGCGATGGCAACGATGATTTCTTCAAGTGTCACGAACGACCCTCCCCGTGTATTCCATTATCTGATCCGCGATGCCTACGGACGAAAAGCAGCGCACACTAACGCGTTAATCAGGCAAGTGAAGCATTTGTTTCAAACGATACTGCTTTTATTGCTCCGCGGGCCGGGAACTTGACGCGCATGACTGTGTTATGGCAGCGACGCACTATTCGCGAGGGAAAACATGAGCCAAAACCGACCAGTCTATCTAAAGCTGCGTGACCAGATCGCAGCAGCCATCATCGAAGGCCGCTATGCCGAAGGTGATATGCTCCCGTCTGTACGTGCATTGGCGGCAGAAGAAGGCGCGAACCCGCTGACAGTGGCTAAGGCCTATCAGCAATTCCAGAATGATGGTCTGGTGGAGGTACAGCGCGGCGTGGGCATGTATGTGGTTGAAGGCGCTGCCGATCAATTGCGGAGCCGGGAACGACAAAATTTCTTGCAAGATGAATGGCCAGAAATTCGTCAGCGTATGAATCGACTAGGTATTGACCTGTCGGAACTCGTTGAAGAAGCGTGATTTTTTAAAAACTGGGCTAGCGTGGTGCAAGTGGTGGCAAAACACAGTATGCTAGCTTGCGAATTCCGCGTTTTTCTGTAACTTCTATGTCACGGGAAATGGATTGCCTCCCGGGTCGACGTGGTCACTTTGATGGGCGTGGTCCCCTTGGCCTTCGATTGCGCCAAAAAAAGCGGTCGGGAGAAAAAAATGATCAGATCCGAATTGCTGCAAGCACTTCATCAAGACAACCCTGAATTGCGTTCGGTCGAAATCGAACAAGTGGTCGATATTTTCTTCGATGAAATATCGGAGCAGCTGGCTGAAGGCGGCCGGGTTGAACTGCGCGGCTTTGGCGCTTTTTCAACGCGGGAGCGCGAAGCGCGAACCGGGCGCAATCCGCGTACCGGTGAAGCAGTGGACGTTCCAGCCAAGCGCGTACCCTATTTCAAGCCAGGCAAGAAAATGCGCCGTCGCCTAAACGACGAATAGGCCCTAACAAAACCCGCCTTTACAAATTCGGTTCAAATCCATTGCCGCGCGTTGGCGCGCTCGCTATGCGCTGCTCGCATTGTTCGCGTTGGCGAGCAGGAATGCGGGTGTGGCGGAATGGTAGACGCCGGGGACTTAAAATCCCCTGACCTTTGGTCGTGCTGGTTCGAGTCCAGTCACCCGCACCACCTACTCTCAAAATCGCCAGACATTGAGCGGGTTCGCGCGCTGGCGCCTGCGTAGCCAGCATTTCCGCGCGCTTTTGCGAGTGCATCGTTTTGAGTGAGGTCGGGAGACTGGCGGACCAGGTCGTTCATGCGGGATTTCTGGCCACAGTCTCAGGAGGCCGTTTTATAGACCTCACTTACCGTGAGTGCCAGACGCCCAAGACCGCCTTCTGATCCGACCAGTCCAACGGCAGATCGGCTCTGAGCAGCGACCTGCTCGAGCTGCGCAACTTCAGCCCGCTGCGGAGGCGACGATCCGCCGCAATGGCTTGAGCGGGTTAATCTGGGTGGTCCAGACGAGTTTAGTGTTTGGCGCGTAATCCGCGATTAGAACGAGGCCAGCTCAGGCCGGCTTAAAGTCCATCGCGACACCATTGATGCAATGTCGCTTGCCGGTCGGTCGGGGCCCGTCATCGAAGATATGCCCAAGGTGACCGCCGCAATCGGCGCAATGCACTTCGGTGCGCGGAATGCCAATTTTGTAATCAACCGATGTACCGACAGCGCTTGCTTCGGCACGCCAGAATGCGGGCCAGCCGGTGCCGCTTTCATACTTTGTTTCGGAAGAATAGATCAGATTGCCGCATCCGGCACAGTGATATGTCCCTTCGCGCTTCTCGTCATTGAGCGGTGAGGTAAAGCTGCGCTCCGTGCCTGCTTCGCGCAGGATGTAGAATTCCTGACTAGATAGCTTCCGCCGCCACTCGGCTTCGCTGAGTTTGATTGGAAAATCTTTCGCCTGGGCGGGCGATGACCCGCAACCCGTCAGAATCGGCATGGTCACACTGGCACCCAAGCCTGCGAGAACTTTGCGGCGGTTTGTCATAAATCCGGCCATAAATTCTGTCCCATCTTTTGCTTCTACACCCATGTATACCGGAGAAACGGCCGATTGGTTTCAGCTCATGGCCGAAGAATTGTCAAAACTCGGTGATTTCGACTTCGAGCTTGCGGAAGCCATGCACGAAATTCGCGCGGACTCGCTCGATATCACCCGCAACACGCACGCGCATCCGGCGCTTGTGCAGTTCCTCCAACAACACACGCAATTGCAGTTCTGCCAACCTCGCGCCGACGCAACGATGGATGCCATAGCCGAAGGAGATATGGCGCCGCGCATTCTCCCGCTCGATGTCGAGCTTGTCAGAATTCTCGAAAACTTCCTCGTCGCGATTGGCAGAAAGATACCAAAGCACGACCTTGTCGCCTTTCTTGATCTGCTGTCCGAACACTTCTGTGTCTTCGGTGCAGGTGCGGCGCATGTGTGCGAGTGGGGTCTGCATCCGCAGGATTTCCTGCACTGCGTTGGGGATCAATTCCGGCTTCTGCTCGAAAAGTTTACGCTGGTCAGGATTCTTGTCGAGCTGATAAATGATCCCGCTCATTGAATTGCGGGTCGTGTCATTGCCGCCAACGATCAGCAACACCAGATTGCCCATGAATTCCTCCGGGCTCATCTGGTTCATCGCTTCGGAATGGATCATCATTGAGATCAGATCGTTGCCGGGTTCCTTATCATGCGTGCGCTCGATCCATAGCGACTGAAAATAGGCGCCCATCTCTTGAAGGATGCTCCAGCGCAGTTCGTCAAGCTCACGAACCGTGGCCAGTTCCGTATCACCAGACCAATCGGACCAGTAGGTCAACAGTCGGCGATCTTTCCAAGGGAAACCAAACAGAATTGCAAGCATGCCTGTCGTGAGCTCAATCGAGACCTTGTCGACCCAATCGAACACCTCGCCGCGCGGGAGGGTGTCAAGCAACTCCCCAGTGCGCTGACGGATTTCGCCCTCCATCTCGGCCATACCGCTGGGAGTGAACTTGGGCGCTACTGTGCGGCGTTGGCCGGTGTGCTGAGGCCTGTCCATCGCTATAAACATCGGCAGCTCGCGGCGTTCTTCGATGCCACGCGCGGCCATTTCTTCATCACTCAACCGTTCGAGGATCGTGATCCCGCCATGCTCCCAGCTTGAAGAGAATGTTTCCGGCAGTGCTTCGATGTGCTGGATCGCCTTGTGGCCGACCACCGCCCAATAGGGGCCGAACCGGCTTTCAGGAATGTAATGCAGCGGGCCTGCATCACGCATTTCCTTGAAAATCGGCTGCCACCTATTCTCGACGTAGATATCGCTGCGGCTCACATCCCATTTGTGGGTATGCTCCAGCGCGTCTTCCGGATGCTCGGCAAGGTGCTTTTTCAGCGCCTCATAGGCTGTTGGCGAACTGCGCACCTCTGGGCGCTTCGGGGCGATCGTGGCCATAATTCTCTCCATCGCAAGCGACTCGTTTGGCCGCCTGTCATTGCATGTTTCATCCTGGCCTTATTGACAGCAATGTCAATAGTCAGTTGCGAATTGCGACCTATCGTGCATCTTTAAATGATCAGCCGGCCTTTGCGAAACGGGCTTTGAACCGTTGGTTCAAGCTGATCTTATTCGCACCACCAAAGCCCGACATCATACCGTCTGTCATGCCCGAATACGCGGCGCAAGCCTTCATCGGGATCAATAATGCCAAGCAGCATGCGCAAAGTGGTAGTCTAGTCCGCACCATTGGGCCCTAGAATGCCGTAGATCGCTCCTTGCGGTGCGGAGATATAGACCCCGTCCACCGCCAGTGTGCCGTCAAATCGCTTGACGAGACCTCGAGCTTCTATGGCCAGCGGTACGCCGCTGACTTCTGCTATCGCTGCATTGCCCGCAGGGGCGTGATCGCTTACCGACATTTCCATGGAAGCCCTGTTAACTGTCAGGGCCAAACGGGAGCAACCCCAAGCGTGGTTAACACCGCTGCAAATTTAAGGCTGAAAGCGCGCATCGCGGAGCAAGCGAAGAGTTTGGGCTTTGCTGCGTTCGGTGTAACGACTGCTCAAGATGACCCGATCCGGGCGGACCGGCTGGAGCAATGGCTGGGGGAAGGCCATCACGGCTCGATGGAATGGATGGAAGCACGCAGCGATGTGCGGCGCGGCCCGCAATCGCTGTGGCCAGAGGCGAAGAGCGTGATCGCGCTAGGCATGAGCTACGTACCTGCTGATGATCCGTTAGCGTTAGAGGCGCATCCCGAGAAAGCGCGGATTTCTGTATATGCGCGGGGCAAGGATTATCACGACACGGTCAAGAAGCGGCTTAAAGCGCTGGCGCGCTGGATGGTGGAGCAAGAGCCGGAAAGCGAGCTTAAGGTCTTTGTCGACACCGCGCCGGTGATGGAAAAGCCGTTAGGCGAAGCTGCGGGGATTGGCTGGCAGGGCAAGCACACCAATCTGGTGAGCCGTGACCATGGCAATTGGCTGTTCCTCGGCGCGATCTACACGACTTTGGAGCTGGAGCCCGACGCGCCGCATGAAAATCGCTGCGGCTCTTGCAATGCGTGTCAGACTGCTTGTCCGACCGATGCGTTTCCTGCGCCTTACACACTCGATGCGCGTCGCTGCATTTCCTATCTCACAATCGAGCACAAAGGGCCGATTGCAGAGGAGTTTCGCGAAGCTTTGGGCAATCGCATCTATGGCTGCGACGATTGCCTGGCAGTGTGCCCATGGAACAAGTTTGCTGAAACCGCCGCTACGCACCGGGATTTTCTGCCGCGCGCGGAGCTGGTTGCCCCCCGTCTCGCCGAATTGCTCGCGCTTGATGACGCGGGATTTTGCCGGTTGTTTGCAGGATCACCGATCAAACGTATCGGGCGGGACCGGTTTGTCAGAAACTGCCTTTATGCTGCGGGGAATAGCGGTGATGCGTCATTGATAGCCCGCATTGGTTCGCTGCGAAACGATCCCGATCCAGCGGTGGCAGAGGCTGCCGATTGGGCTACAGAGAAGCTTACAACAGCTCTTTGAGCGGGGTTTCAGGATCAGCCAGCAGCTCCAGGTCGACATCATCGATGTCACTCTCGATCAGCTTGCGTCCCTGGACGTAGTCCTTGGTGTTATTGACGCAATCAATTGCGATCGGTTTGCCCTCTTTCAGATAGACCACGCTGAATTTGCGGCTTTCCGGATCACCGCGCACCAATGTCTGATCGTAGTCGATTGACAGGCCAGCGGTCTGGAGCTTCAAGTCATACTGGTTGGACCAGAACCATGGCAGCGCGTGATAGGGCTGTTTATCGCCCATTATTGCGCGGGCAGCCGTGTTCGCCATATCATTGGCATTCTGCACGGATTCGAGCCGGATGATGGCCTGATCAGCGAAGGGATTCGCATGCGCGGCGCAATCACCGATTGCGTAGATGTCATCCAATGTGGTGCGGCAAAACTCGTCAACATCAACCCCGTTTGACACAGCCGCCCCGGCTGTGATCAGCGGGCCGACCGCCGGTACAATGCCGATGCCCACAATCACCGCGTCGCACGGGATCACTTCGCCATCTGCCAATCTGACACCCGTCACATGCCCGTCTTCACCTTCAATGGCTTCGACTGCGGTTTCCAGTCGTACATCCACGCCGTGCGCACGGTGTTCGGCTTCGATAAAGCGTGACAATTCCTCGCCAGCCACTCGCGCAAGCACGCGCGGCAAAGCTTCCAGCAGCGTCACTTCGCAATCGAGCTTGCGCAGCACAGCGGCGGCTTCCAACCCGATGTAGCCCCCACCGATGACGACAAAGCGTTTCGCGCCGTTTTGTAGCTGCGCCATTATCGCGTCGACATCGCGCCGGTCGCGCACGGCATGCACAGCTTTCAGCCTCGCACCTGGACAGGACAACCTGCGCGGATCGCCTCCGCCTGCCCAGATCAGCTTGCGATAGGCGATACGTGTGCCGTCACCCAGAACGACCTGGTGGTCCATCCAGTCGACCTCACTGACCATCGCGCCAAGCTTGATGTCGATATTCTTGTCAGACCAGAATTTTTCCGGACGGATCATGATCCGTTCAAACGGTTTGTCGCCTGCGAGATACTCTTTCGATAGCGGCGGGCGTTCATAGGGTGGGTACGCATCGCGCCCCAGCATCAGGATCGAATCTTCGTGCCCCTGCTGGCGCAAGGCGATTGCCGCCTGTGCCCCACCGTGACCCGTCCCCACAATGACAATGTCTGCACTATCCATGGGGTGCAGGGCTTGCCGCAAATTGCCGCTAGGTCAAGACCCGCAATTCGGTGTGCCGCCTACCGTTCGAGCAGATTACGCGCCTGAATGGCGATTTGGGCGAGCACGGCCGGGGCAACCGGCGTGTGCAATTGCGCCCGCCCGATCATCGAACGAAATTGCGAGACTGAAGCTTCGCGTGAGCTGAGCCAATGCTCCACCGCCGCTACCGGGTCTGCCTTGCGATTGGCGCGGCGACGCAGGAAATCGAGCCGCATATGCTGGAAATCGCGCGCCAGCCCATTGACCAGCAAGCGTTCCCACGGGTCGGATGGCGCCATGTCCTCTGCGGTTTGCTGCGCCCAGTCCAAGCCCAGCTTGGAACCAAGCTGATTAAATGCTTCGGTCAGGACTTCCGGTGAAATCCCGCTGTCGCGGGCCAGCCCTGCAAGCCCGATTGAGCCATCAACTTCAAACAGATGCACGACTTTACCGGCGGCGGCCTTCGGCGCACCCAGTTCGACAAATTGCTGGCAAAGTTCGGCCGAGCGTTCGCGCGCCGTTTCCGTAAGCAGATCGCCCGAATGCTTTTCAAGCTGACCGATTACTCTCGTCAGGGACTTGATAACCTCACTCGGAGCGAAACCGGTGCCGCCGTGGCGCAAGAGGTCTGCCATGTGCGAACTCATTGCTGCCGCAGTACGCTCTAGCAGCTTGAGGCGCGCGGTCTCCGGCATATCGCCGCTCTCGATCGCCTGCCAAACCTGGTCCATCTCCAGCAATTCTTCGATGACAACGAAGCTTGCGGCGATTTGGGCCAGGTTCACGCCTTCCTCCTCGGCCAGTTCGAACGGATGGATCAAGCCGAGGCGATTGATCATGCGGTTGGCAAGTTTGGTCGCGATGAGTTCATTGCGTAATTGGTGGGTCAGGATCTGCTTGTGGAAATCCTTTTGTAGAGCCACCGGGAAGGCTTCTATTAACATTGGTTCCAGCGCCTTGTCGCTGATCCAGTCGGCTGCCTCAATCGCGTCTTGCAGAACCAGCTTGGCCGAAGACAGCAGCACCGCCAGCTCTGGCCGGGTCAGGCCTTTGCCCTCGCTGGCGCGGCGCGAATAGGTCTCTTGGTCGGCCAATCTTTCGGTCTTGCGATCCAGTGCGTCCATTTCTTCAAGCTTTTCGATCAGCCGCACATGCGAAGCCGTGGCTTTGACTCCGCCCATCTCTGCAATCGATAGTGCCAGCGCCTGCAAGCGGTTGTCTTCGAGAACAATCCCAGACACTTCGTCGGTCATTCGCTCGAGCAGATTGTTGCGTTTCTTCGGAGTCAATCTGCCGCTCTGCTGAGCGGCCGCAAGCGCGATCTTGATATTCACTTCATTGTCGGAGCAATCGACCCCGGCCGAATTGTCGATGAAGTCTGTGTTGATGCGCCCGCCGTTCAAAGCAAATGCGATACGGCCAGCTTGTGTCGTGCCAAGGTTTGCGCCTTCTCCGATCACTTTGGCGCGCACCTCGGCGGCATTCACACGCAGCGCATCATTGGCCGGATCACCGACCTGCACGTTATTCTCAGATTCGGCCTTGATGTAAGTCCCTATACCGCCGAACCAGATTAGATCAGCCGGGCTCTTCAAGATCGCACTTATCAATGCCTCTGGATCGAGTTCGTTTTCTTCAATGCCCAGTACTTCGCGCGCCTGCTTCGACAGCTTGATGGTTTTGGCGCTTCGCGGGAAAACGCCGCCACCCTTGGAAATCAGGTCCGCACTATAGTCTTCCCAGCTAGAGCTTGGCAGATCGTAGATCCGCTTGCGCTCTTTCCAGCTCGCACCTGAGTCTGGGTCAGGATCGATGAAGATATGGCGGTGATCGAATGCCGCAATCAGCTTGATTGCTTTCGACAGCAGCATGCCATTACCGAACACATCGCCGGACATATCGCCGCATCCGACCACGCGAACCGGATCCTTCTGAACATCCACGCCCATTTCAAGGAAGTGACGCTGAACGGAAACCCATGCGCCCTTGGCGGTAATGCCCATCGCCTTGTGATCATAGCCATTCGATCCGCCGCTGGCGAATGCATCGCCGAGCCAGAAATCGCGCGCTTCCGCTATGCCGTTTGCAATGTCGGAGAAGCGCGCGGTGCCCTTGTCAGCTGCGACTACGAAATACGGGTCTTCGCCGTCGAGAATGCGCACGCTTTCGGGATGGACGACTTTGTTATTCTTGAGGTTGTCCGAGATCGACAGGAGCGTGCGGATGAATACCTCATAGCTCGCCTGCCCCTCGCCTGCCCAGCCTTCGTGATCCTTTTGCGGAGACGGCAGTTGCTTGGGATAGAATCCGCCCTTCGCGCCAGAAGGTACGATTACCGCATTCTTCACCTTCTGTGCTTTCATCAGGCCAAGGATCTCAGTGCGGAAGTCATCGCGCCGATCGGACCAGCGCAGACCGCCGCGTGCAATCGGGCCAGCGCGCAAGTGAATGCCTTCGACCCGACGCGAATATACGAAAATCTCGCGCCATGGCACCGGCTTGGGCAAATTCGGGATCAGAGAAGAATCGATCTTGAACGCAAGCGCTTCTTCGCTTGCGGGCGCAAACGCATTGGTGCGCAGGATTGCTTCGACCAAGGCGTGATACAGGCGCAGCAAGCGGTCATCGTTGATCGCTGCGACTTTAGAGAGACCTTTGCGGATCGCATCACGCGCCTGCCTCGCTGAATAGTCCCTTTGATTTCCGAAGTTGGGATCATGTTGTGCGCGGAACAGAGTAATCAGTTGGCGGGTCACTTGTGCGGCGCGATCCAGAGCATCGACCACCGTATAGATCGTAAAGCTCATACCCGCCTGTCGCAGATAACGGTAAAATGCGCGCAGCCAGTCGACTTCATTGGCGAACAGTCCGGTCCTGATAACCAGCCGGTTGAACGGATCGTCTTCATTCTGCCCACTCAGAACCGTTGCGATCGCATCCTCGATGATATCGGCGCGATCGAGCAAAAACCCGGTTTCGCCACCATCTTTCAGCGCCAGCGTGAAATCGTGGATCGTGCCAAGCTCTCCGTCTTCCAACGGAGTCGGCATTTCGGTCAGTACGCGAAAGCCGAAGTTCTCCAGTGCAGGCACGGCATCGGACAGCGGCAAGGCGCCCACTTCCTGATAGACTTTCAGCCTCAACCTGTCGCTTTCGTCGCCTGGCAATCGGCAGAGCCGCGCATCACGCGCGCGCGCATCATTGGCGCCGAGCTTGCGCAGCCGTTGAATATCGATTGATGCTTCAAGAGCCCCGTAGTGGTTGCGGTAACCCACCGGGAATGCGGGGGCATAGCGGCTCGCAATAGCTGCGGCACGCGATGGGTCTTCGCTCTCAGCCAGATTGCGCTCAACTGCTTCGCCCCAGCCGCGCAGCATGTCCTCCAAACGCGATTCGAGCGCAGCCTGATCCATTGGCTGTTTCGCACTGCGGATATCCAGCACGAAGCGCAGCATGGCGAGGTTGCCGCCTTCGACCTCTAGGCTCCAGTCAAGCATTTCGGTGCCGTCGATCTCGGTCAGCATGGCCTGAATTTGTTCGCGTACCTTCGTCGAGTGCAGGTCGCGCGGAAACCATACGAAGGCGAATACGTGGCGTTCAAGCGGAGCCTGCACCAATGCGAGGCGTGGTCGCGGTCGGTCCACCAAGCTCATCATGGTAGTGACAACCCGTTCTGAATCCGCAAGTTCGAAGCCGACCAGCAGATCGTGGGGCAGGGCGGTGAAGGCGTGGATCAGGGCCTTGTCCGCATGACCGCCCGGGTGGAAGCCCAGTCGCTTGGACATTTCGCTCATTGCCTGGCGCAGGCGTGGCACTTTTTGCGGCGGGCTGGCTAGCGCAGCGCTGGTCCATACGCCTGCATGGATGGATATTGCGGTCAGTTTACCGTTCTCGCGCACGGGCACCATGAACAGATCAAGTGGCACGCGGCGATGCACGTTGGCGACGCGGTTGGCCTTTACGATCAGGATGTCGCATGACCGGCCAGCATGGCCTTCGTTCTCGAACCATTTGAAGGCGCGCTCATATGAACCCTCTGCAAGCAGCTGGCGCGCACTTTTGCGACAAATGCCAAGTATGTTGGAGTGGCTTCCATCGCGTTTGCGCGTGATATGCCCCAACTGTGTCAGCATGCCCGAGTTGAACCACTCAAGCAGCGCGACATTTTCATTGTCGCCCAAGCGCTTCGCATCTTCTGCCATGGCCGCTTGAAGCTTTGGCCAATCTTCCACCGCGGCACGGACATCGCCCAGCGTGGTGCGCAATCTGCGTTCCAGCTCGCGGCGTTGCCGCGCATCGACGCGCTCTGTCTCGATGTAGATCATCGATTCGCGCGTCGAGTTGTCATCTTCCTTTCCGCGCGGCAATCCAGTTAGAATACCAGATTTGTTGCGCTTCACCGGAATAATCGGGTGGACCAGCCGATCAATAGACAAGCCTTGGTCGGAGATCGTGGCTGCGATCGAATCGACTAGGAACGGCATGTCATCATTGATGATTGCTATACGCAAGAAGCGGCGCTCGCCCGAGATGGACACCATTCCGAGCGCGCTGTGCTTCTCTTCACGCTCACGCGCCGTGTCGAACACGAATTGAGCGGCCTTCTTCAGCGAGGAGGGCTTGAACGGCGTATCGCCGGGAAGGATCGAATCGCGCATGCGGCGCGCGATTTCTTTTACCATGTCGTCAGCTGCAGATTCACTGCCCGAGCCGTAACTCGTCTTGGCCGCCATAGTCCTGCTTTCCCTGCACGCGCTATTTTCTATTGTTCGCGTTTATCAATGATGCGCCGTTAGGCTTGTCACTGCGCCCCCGCAAGCGAAGAAACGTTCACATTTCAAAGCCGCAAGTGCAGACACGGCTTTACATTAGAATTTTGCGCCACGCACAGTTTTTCCGCTACGGAATTATGCGCGAGGCTTATCCGTTCACGGCCTGCATGGTGAGATCAAGCGACCGCACGCGAGCCTCGGGATCATATGTCGCACCGCATACGATGATTTCATCGGCTTGCGTCCGGTCGACAAAGGCCGAGATACTATCTTTGATTTGGGCCGGAGTCCCTACGGCGGCTGCCTGGCTCAGATGCGCCAGCATCGCCTGTGCAGGCGCGGGCAGAGTGCTGCTGTAATCCGCAATTGGTGGCGGCAACTTGCCTGGGTTGCCACTGCGCAGACGGACGAAACTTTGTTGCTGGCTAGAGGCGAGCAGCTGTGCTTCGTCTTCGGTGTCGGCCGCAAACACATTCATCGCGACCATGACATGCGGCTGGGCGAACTGCTCGGATGGCTGAAAGTCGCGGCGATAAAGCGCCAACGCTGCATCCAGATGGTCTGGCGCGAAATGCGCTGCAAAGGCATAGGGCATGCCCAATTGCGCGGCGAGCTGCGCCCCGAACAGGCTTGATCCGAGCATCCAGAATTCGATCTGTGCTCCGCGTCCGGGCGTTGCATGGATCGGCAACTCGACATCGCCCGTGATCAGCGCCCGCAACTCCATCACGTCTTGCGGAAACATTTCGGCTGCCTGATGCAGGTTTTTGCGCAGTGCGCGTTGCAATTCTGGTCCGGCACCGGGCGCGCGCCCTAGCCCCAAATCAATGCGTCCGGGAAACAGCGCGTCCAGCGTGCCGAATTGCTCAGCGATCTGAAATGGCGTGTGATTTGGCAGCATGATTCCGCCCGAACCGATACGGATATGACTGGTGGCATTGCCGATATGCGCCAGCACCACTGATGTGGCCCCGCCAGCAATCCCTTCCATCGCGTGATGTTCAGCGACCCAGAAACGGTCATAGCCATATTGTTCGGCAGACCTGGCCAGCTCGGTCGCATCGTTCAGCGCTTCGCTTACGTTTCCGCCTTCGCGCACCGGCACAAGGTCCAGAACAGAAAGTCTAGTCATTGTTCGGTCGGCCCCAGTTGATCGAGATAGCTCTGCGCGCTTGTTGCGAACTCGGTTCCCGGCGACAAATCAATGACCGATTGCCAACTGCTTCGCGCGGCCTCTTCGCGGCCATCCAGAATTGCAATAACTCCAGCCTCCAGCCCGATCGCAGGCGCTGTCGGATCGAGCCGCGCTGCCTCTTCGACTTGCTCTTGTGCATCGGCGAGCTTCCCCATTCGCCGAAGCAGTGTGGCTGAAAGCAGACGCGTCTCGGCATCATCTGGTTGAAACATGCGCGCTTCAGCCAAGGCTGCTTCGGCTGCGTCCAATTGTTCGAGCCCTACCAGCACACGGGCGCTGTCGAGCGCGATCAAGCCCGGCATCCCGCCAGCCTGCGCCGCCAGGGCATCCGCCCGGGCCGCATCGAGCAGCGCCAATGCGCCGGGCAGATCACCGGTCACAAGCGCGGCATTTCCAGCCATAGCACCAAAACGCGCGCGCAAGCGGGTTTCCTCCGCAGGTGTTTCTTGCCGCGCGGCGGTAAAGGCTGCACGGGCTTCTTCCCAACGGCCCAGTTCGGTGGAAGCCAGACCAAGACAGTGGTTAGCTAATACGCGGTCTTCCCCATTGGTTGTATCGCGGCGGATCTGCGCCTGTACGTGCGCACGCGTGGGCTCATCTTCCAGTTGATCGAGACACTGGGCCAGCCAGCTCGTGGGTTGCGGCGCGTCGATGATCGAAAGTTCGCGCGGAGGGCGGTCCTGTATGTCGGCCGAGTAGTCAGGCACACCGCCTCGGGTTGGATCGAGCCCGGCCTGAAGCATCAAAGGTAGCAAAGTGGCAGTCAAAAACATTTGGCGTCCCTAATCCAGAAGGCTCCACACCTGGCGGTGCAGCAAGGCAATATCCTGCTCTCGCGACAGGCGGTGATCGCCGTCTTTGACCAAGGCAATCTGTATATCGTCCGAACGAAGTCTTTCAGCCAGCTGCATACTTACTTGCCACGGCACGTCTGCATCGCATTGGCCATGAAGCAGGCGCACGGGCGCGGCGATGTCGATCGGTCCGGTCAAGCGGATATGCGTCATTGCATCCTGCCAGAACTTCGCATGGGTTGGCGTTGGTTCCGGGCCGTAAAGATTGTCTTCATAGATCGTCACGCCAGACGCGAGCTGCGACTTCTGGTCGTCTGAATAGCCCCAATCGGCAAAGTCCGGTGCAGCGGCAATGCCGACCACTCCGGCCAGTCGATTCCCCAGCGCTTCTGCCACCAGCAACATCAGCCAACCGCCCATCGACGAGCCAATGATGACAACTTGACCGTCAATGCAGGCATCGATCAATGCGAGAACATCATCGCGCCATATGCTGAGCGATCCGTCAGCGAATTCCCCCGATGATTGCCCGCAGCCCGAATAATCGAGCAGCAGGCAGGCGCGCCGCTCTTCTTGTGCGGCGGCAAAGATCGAGGTCGCCTTGCCGCCATCCATGTCGGACATATAGCCGGGCAGAAAGACCAGCGCCGGCCCTTTGCCTTCAGCGTAACGATAGGCGATTCGCTGTCCGTCCGCCATTTCATGAAATTGCACATCGCTCATGGCGCTGCTTCATGCCCGCGCAAGCATCACCAGTGCAAGTGTCTGCCCACATCAATCATCTTGTCATTTTGCTGAGACAAGCGCAGCTTAGGCCATGACCATGTTCAAGAACGACCCACTCGCTGGCACCGCGCCCGCGCCCGCTGGGCCCGTCGCACTGTCCCGCCGCAACCTGTTCAAGCTTGGCGGACTTGCCGCCGCCAGTGTTAGCACGCCTGCGATTGCGCGTGGCTTTGGCACTGGGTTCACCCATGGCGTGGCAAGCGGAGAACCGGGCCAGACCCGTGTCATGCTGTGGAGCCGATTTGTGGCTAAACAAGACACCACACTTGAATGGGAAGTCAGCCAGAGTCTGGATTTCGCGCAGATTGTATCTGCCGGCAGCGTGATCGCCACTCCATCGCGAGACTGGTGTGTGAAGACATGGGCCAATGGCCTGACGCCGGGCCAATGGTACTATTATCGCTTTACCGCACCAGATGGATCGCAATCTGAAGTGGGCCGCACGCGCAGTTTGCCTGAGGGCGCCGTGCCGCGCTTTCGCATGGCGGTATTCAGCTGCTCCAACTACGGTTTCGGCTATTTCAACGCCTATGCCCATGCCGCCGAAGCCAATGATGTCGACATCGCGCTTCATCTGGGTGACTATATTTACGAATATAATGCCGGATCCTATCCGTCAGAGCGCGAAGCGGTTGTCGAGCGCGTGTTGTTCCCAAGCGAAGAGATCGTTGCTCTGGCATACTATCGCCTGCGTTATGCGACCTATCGCAGCGATCCCGATTTGCGCCGTATCCACCAGCTGCTGCCAATGATTGCGGTATGGGACGATCACGAGTCGGCGAATGACAGCTGGAAAAATGGGGCGCAGAACCATCAGCCTGAAACAGAAGGCAGCTGGGATGTGCGCAAGGCCGCCGCCAAGCGCGCCTATCGTGAATGGTTGCCGGTCTCGGATGATCCCTATGCTGAATATCAGGTGGGCGATCTGGCGACTTTGCTAAGACTCGATACGCGGCTGGAAGGGCGCGAGGAACAATTCAATATCGGCGATGTTATCCAGGGCAAACGCACACCTGAGGAGATCGGCGCGGCGCTGACAGCGTTCCGCGAAGGGGCTTATCGTGAGGAGTCACGCGAACTTCTTGGCGCGGCGCAGCAGGCCTGGCTGGCAGATCGATTGAAGTCGTCCCGCACGGGCGGCACGCAATGGCAAGTGCTGGTACAGCAGGTGTTGATGGGTGAGCTCTTCACCGCTCCGCGATTGGCCGAAGCGGTTCCGCCCAATGCGCCCGAATTCATCCGCCGGCGCGTGCAAGCCAGCACTTTGGCCGGGAATGCGGGCCTGCCCGCCAATATGGATGCGTGGGATGGCTATCCCGCGGCGCGGGCACGGGTGTTTGAAGCCTCGCTTGCAGCAGATGCAAATCTGATCTCGCTTGCCGGTGATACACATAATGCGTGGGGCTTTGATCTGGCGCATTCAGGCCAGAAAGTCGGGGTGGAATTTGCCACGCCCGGCGTTACGTCCCCGGGGCTCGAAAGCTATCTGGGAGCGATCCCGCCACAGGATCTGTCCCGCGCAATCGTCAACCACAATCCTGCGCTTAAATACGCTGATACATCGCAGCGCGGCTATATGGTGGTCGAGTTGACGCCGGAAAGCGCAAGCGCAGAATTTCGTTTCATGGCGGGCATTCGCCAGCGTTCCAGGCGTATCGCGGGAACCAAGCGGATTGTCGCTTCCGCCGGCTCCCGCGAACTCACGATCTAGCTTCGTCTGCCTTGTGGGTAGGAGCTAGTCGCGGTTGAAGATTTCCTCGATCGCGAGATCGAAGACATCGGCGATCTTGAAGGCGAGTGGCAATGACGGATCATAGCGCCCCTTTTCGATCGCATTGACTGACTGGCGGCTGACTTCCAGCCGGTCGGCCAGATCCTGCTGGCTCCAGTCACGTTCTGCTCGGAGGACCTTGAGGCGATTGTTCACCGGATCTCTCCGTAGGTGCCGTATTTGATCTTGTTGAAGATCGCGCCAACACCGAGTCCAAGGCACCAGATCGTGGGCCACCAGAATGCGGCCACGGGTTCAACGATACGGTAGGTTTCCAGGAAACCCCAGATCGCCGCGAGCGTGAAGGAAATACCCGTCGCGATCAGACCCTGCCGCACATAAAGCATGCGGAAGAACTCGTCTTTCTCCTCCATGATGAGCCCGCCAAAGACCCAGACAACGCCGGCAAAGGAGAGGCCCGGAAGGAACGCGAGGAGCGCTGCCACCGGTCCGGTCAGGCCGCGCCCGTCAATAAAGTGTTCCGCCAGCATTAGCGTGATCAGATAGAACGCCATGGTCAGCGCCATACGCAGCAGATAACGATGCGTGGCAAGGCTGTTATCTTTCGAAAGCGACAGACCTTTGACAAAGGCAAACACCATCAGGCTGACCGGGATTGTGGCGAGCACATATGCTGTCGTCGTGTTGATCGCGTCAGACTTCCACACAAACATCAGCGCGAGCGCGCCAATTACAGACGATGCGGCAGCGCCAAGACACAGTTTGGTAGTAGAGGAAGGCGAATCTGAAGTCATTGCGCGCACCGATTGCCTCTTCCCTTCGCGCCGTGAGAGATCCACAGCGCGGCAAAGCCTGAAATGGCGGTGACGATGCTGAACGATATGTTCGAGCTAACGCCCATGCTTTTTGTGACTGCCGCAACGATGAGGATCAGAGCAGCGCCTGCCAGCCCTTTGTAGATATTTTTCATCAGTCAAGCATCCTTTCTTTTATGGAAAGGTTGGTTTACATCGATTCGGAAATTTGGCAAGCTCACTTTCCAAAATGGAGCGGATGCTTTCCGAAGCTGCGTGGTGCAAGCGATGGTAGTGACATCGCAACCACCCGTGCCTATATGCCTTGTCATGGCCAAGCTGATGACTACCACCACCACAACTACCACCTCGGATATCCGGGGGCGGTTGGTCGCGGTTTAGTCGCGAGGCCCGCCACCCGAATTCGGGTGGCTTGGGTGTCAGCCTCCCGAAAATTTGCTTAATCACGTGACACCGCCCTTTCGGTGTGCCTTTGCTTGTGGCAGTGGCGCTTGCAAACACCGCCTAGACGAGACGGACGAATTTGATGACCGAACTTCTGAAGATCAGCCTGCCCGATGGATCAGTGCGCGAAGTCGAGCCGGGCTCGACCCCGGCAGACCTTGCCGCGGCGATTGGCCCCGGCCTTGCCAAAGCTGCATTGGCGGCCCGCGTTGACGGCGAGGTGCGTGATCTCAATCGCCCGTTTGACGGTGATGCAGAGCTCGCGCTAATTACATCAAAAGATGAAGCTGATGCTCTTGAGCTGGCGCGGCATGATTACGCGCACGTGCTCGCCGAAGCGGTGCAGGCATTGTGGCCGGGCACGCAGATTACCTTTGGCCCTGCGACGGACGACGGGTTCTATTACGATGTAATGGCGCCTGCCTCTCGCGAGCCGTTCAGCAGCGAAGACCTCCCTGCGATTGAAGAAAGAATGCGCGATATCATCAAGGCGGACAAGCCGCTGGTGCGCGAAGTCTGGTCGCGTGCAGATTTGATCGCCAAATGGGTATCCGAAGGCGAGACATTCAAGGCGGAGTGGGCAAAGGAACTGCCCGAAAATGAAGAGCTGACTGTCTATTGGTCAGGCGAACCGGGCAGCGACGGGGCCTGGCTGGACATGTGCCGCGGCCCGCACTTGGCCAGCACTGGCAAGCTCGATCCCGATGCTTTCAAGCTGATGCGTGTTGCCGGCGCCTATTGGCGCGGCGATCAAAGCAATGCGCAGCTGACGCGCATCTATGGCACTGGCTGGCTCAACAAAAAGCAATTGAACGCGCACCTTCATCGGCTGGAAGAAGCCGCCTTGCGCGATCATCGCAAGCTGGGCCGCGAGATGGACTTGTTCCACTTGCAGGAAGAGGCCCACGGGAGCGTCTTCTGGCATCCCAATGGCTACAAGATCTGGCGCGAGCTTGAGGCCTATATGCGCCGCAAGATGGACGGAGCCGGCTATCAGGAGATCAAGACGCCGCAGGTTATGGACGCACGCCAGTGGGAGCAGTCGGGCCACTGGGGCAAGTATCGCGAGAACATGTTCGTCATCCCTGACGAGGTTCCGAACACTGAGGATGAAGGCGAAATCATCAGCGGCGATGCTGACTGGATGGCGCTGAAGCCGATGAACTGCCCCGCGCATGTGCTGGTCTTCAAGCAAGGTATCACGAGCTATAAAGAACTACCGATCCGCTTGGGTGAAATGGGTTGCTGTCACCGCAACGAACCCCATGGCGCGCTGCACGGCTTGATGCGCGTGCGCCAGTTCACGCAGGATGACGCGCATATCTTCTGCACGGAAAGCCAGATTGTCGATGAAGTCCGCGCCTTCTGCGAGCTAGCTGACGGTGTCTACAAGGATTTCGGCTTCACCTATCACATCAAGCTCGCGCTGCGGCCTGAACAACGTTTTGGTTCGGATGAGGATTGGGACAAGGCGGAGCAAGAGCTGCGCGATGCCGTGGTCGAAGCGGGCATGGCAACCGAAGAATATGGCTGGGAGGAATTGCCGGGCGAAGGCGCTTTCTACGCGCCCAAGCTCGAATGGCATCTGACCGATGCAATCGGTCGCACATGGCAGGTGGGCACGATCCAGTCTGACCGCGTTCTGCCAGAGCGCCTTGATGCAACCTATATCGGCGAGGATGGTGCCAAACATCGCCCGGTCATGCTGCACCGCGCGATTTTCGGGTCATATGAGCGCTTCATCGGCATTCTGATCGAACATTATGCCGGGCGCATGCCAGTGTGGCTTGCACCGGTGCAAGCTGTGGTCGCGACGATCACGTCCGACGCTGACGATTATGGCAAGCAGGCCGTCGCCAAGCTTGAAGCCGCTGGCATTCGCGTGGGAAGCGATTTCCGCAATGAGAAGATCAACTACAAGGTGCGCGAACATTCGCTCGCGAAGGTTCCGCATCTGCTTGTCGTCGGCATGCGTGAAGCTGAGGAGGGCACAGTTGCCATCCGTACGCTGGGCGAGAAACATCAACGCGTGATGAGCCTTGATGAGGCGATTGTGATGTTGAAGGAAGAAGCAACCGCGCCAGATTTGCGTGGCTAAGCCTGAGGTTCAAAAAGGAAGCGCGCGGTCGGCTGCGATGAGTGCGACGGCGCAAGTCGTGACCAGCGTAACGCGGATCACTTCGAGCCGTGCCTCTGCGACTTTATCCGACAGACGGACCGCGCGCGTAAGAGAAATGACCTTGGACATAGGCGGAATTATCCGCCTCAATTCCTAACGACCCGTTAATGCGCGTTTAAAGGCTAGGCATTTGCTGGCTGGCGCAGTGAAACCCGCCCCCGCCTGCAAGGACTGCGTCACCCGGTAACCCCACTGTTTCGCGATCCGGGAACAGCGCGGCAATGGCCGCCACTCCTTCTTCGTCATGCGGAGAGCCAAAGGTCGGCACAACCACCAGATGCGTGGTGATCGCGAAGTTCACGTAGCTGGCCGGTTCGATCTGGCCGTCTCGCTCGATCAGGCTGGGCGATGGGATTTGATGCAGTGTCAGTCCTGCATCAAGAATCCGTGCCTTGGCATCGGCATAGATTGACTCGTTGGGGTCATCGCCGTCGGTCGCGCGTGGAAGCACCACCTCGCCCGGCGCTACAAAGCGTGCAAGATTATCAACATGACCATCGGTGTGATCATTGATCAGACCGTCGCCGAGCCACACAATTCGCGTGAAACCCAGATCGCGCGCAAGTCTTGCCTCAATATCTCCGCGTGAGAGATGCGGATTGCGGTTGGGGTTGAGCAGGCATTGTTCGGTGGTCAGCACAATGCCGGTGCCGTCACCATCAATTGCGCCGCCCTCCAGAATCCAGTCGCCGTCGATGACAGGAAGCCCGGCGTCAAAAGCGAGTTCGGCGCCGATCTGCTGATCGCCGTCCATCAGATATTTGCCGCCCCATCCGTTGAAGCCGCAGCGCAGCGCAGACCCGTCACCGCGCACCAGCGGGCCGGTGTCACGCAGCCAGATATCGCCATAGGCACGACGCTCGAGCGTTACTTTACCTGAAACCAGCGTGCGTGCGCGCGCTTCATTCGCTTCATCCCGAACAAGCAGGCGAACTTCTTGCCCGCTTTCAGCAACGGCATTTGCGAAGGCTGCAATCTGAGCCTGTGCTGGATCGAGAAAGCCGGGCCACTCCTCAGCGAGATGCGGAAAACCGATCCACAGCCAATCCTGCGGTGCCCATTCAGGCGGCATCAGGATGTTGGCCATAGACCGGTTCTCTTATCCAGCATGCGTCGGAAGTCAGCAGCCAGTATCGCTGCTCGCGCAATCTTCGTCACGCGTAGCTTTGAACTCGTCACCTTCATTCCAGTTTGGCCAGCTTGTGCTTATCGCCATCATCCGGCCAAGGCGGTAAAACAGCTGCAGGTCAGCCATCACGCCTGACCAGTCCCACTCCTCGTTGAACTCGTCTTTGGGGCCGTGATAGCGATTGTCGCGATAATCCTGTTGCAACGCTGCGCCCGCTTCGCGTCCTCCCTCAACCAGGTCTTCGCCGCCATCGACATAGAGCATCGGCACACCGCGCTTGGCGAAGGCAAAGTGATCGCTGCGATAATAGTATCCCGCTTCCGGATTGGGGTTGGGCGTTGAAACGCGGCCATCAGCGACCAGCGCTGCTTCAAGGAACTGGTCGAGCTGCGATTTGCCCGGGCCAACAACGGTTACGTCCTTGGACGGGCCAGCAATCAGGAAAGCGTCCATATTGATGCCGCCAACCGTCTGCGCGAGCGGGAAGACAGGGTTTTCGGCATAGTAATGCGCACCCAGCAGACCCGATTCCTCAGCGGTCACGGCCAGGAAGACCAGGCTGCGATCGGGCGCACCGGCCTTGCCATGTGCTTCTGCCAAAGCCACCAAAGCAGCTGTGCCTGTGGCGTTGTCGACCGCTCCATTGCAGATATCATCGCCATCGGGCGCCGGTGTACAGCGACCCAGATGGTCCCAATGCGCGGTGTGGATGACATATTCGTCTGGGCGGGTTGCACCTGGAAGCACGCCAATCACATTCTTCGATGCAAAGGTGCGAATGTCATTGGCGAAGCTGGTCGATGCCAAGAAGCCCAGTTCGACAGGTGTGAAATCCTCCGACTTCGCGGCTTCCGAAAGTGCGTCCAGATCCTGTCCGGCAGCGCTCAGGATTTCACGGGCGACTTCCTTCTGCACCCAGCCATTCATGGTTGTGAGCGGCGGCGCGTTCTCGCCCCGCTGGGCATAGGCCTGCGGGCCGGACCAGCTGCTCTCGACAACGTTCCAGCCATAGCTGGCAGGTTCCGTGTCATGAATGATCAAAGCACCTGCTGCGCCTTGCCTTGCGGCCTCTTCATATTTGTAAGTCCAGCGCCCGTAATAGGTCATGGCGCGGCCATTGAAGGTTCCTTCAAGGCCGGGCGTTTGCCAGTCTGGATCATTGACAAGGATAACCACGGTTTTGCCGGTTACATCGACACCATCATAGTCATTCCAGCCACGTTCCGGCGCGTTGATGCCATAGCCGACAAACACCAGCTCGCTGTTGGCAAGCTGGGTCTGCGCGTCTTCGCGGTAAGTTACACCCACCCATTCGCTGCCGAAATCGAACACCATGTCTGTTTCGCCATTAGTGATCGTAAGCGGCGCGAAATTCTTGCCGGTGATTTCAACCAGCGGCACATCCTGAACCCAAGAACCATTGTTGCCAGGCTCAAGCCCAGCTGCTTCAAAACGCTCGGTCAAAAGCGCAACAGTCAGTTCTTCGCCTTCAGTTCCCGGCATACGGCCGTCGAATTTGTCACTCGACAGCTCACGCGTGATGTCGACCATGGTCGCCTGGGAAATGTCGCCATCCGCAACTTCCAGGATATCGAGTTCGGGTTCGCTTTTGGTCATCATGTCGCATGCGGTGAGCGACAATGCACAAAGCATGGCGAGGCCAGCTGTAATGCGGGGCTTCATCATTGGGGATGTATCCTCTCTACTCTAATCTACTCTAAATCTATGGTGCACCCTTTGCATAAGCGAGCAGCGCGGGGCAAGCGCTTGCGGTGCTTGCACTGTCTCACGCGCGCGGGCAGGGAGAGCGGATGAATGGCGATTGGCAGCAGGCATTGGCTCGGGCAAAGGCGGAGGCGCCGTTTCTGGCGCGCGCATTGGACCGGCAGCCTGATCTTACTGCATTGCTGGAATCTGGCGATCATGAAGCTGCTTTGGAATGGGCGCGCAAAGCTGGCCAAGGTGCGTCATCAACGGGCGTTGCTTTGCGGCGCGAACGGCTGGCCTATTCAACCGCGCTGGCGATCGGAGACCTTGCCGGAGTTTTCAATGTCGACTTTGTGATGGTCGAACTGTCCGATCTGGCTGATCGGGCGCTAGATCTAGCTATCAATGACGCTATCCTTCGCCGGGTAGAGGGGGCTGACTTGCGCGGCATGATTGCGCTGGCGCTTGGGAAACATGGCGCACATGAGCTCAACTACAGCTCGGACATTGATCCAATCCTGCTTTATGATCCCGAGACGCTTCCCAGACGCGAGCGAGATGAACCGGGCGAGGCGGCACAGCGATATGCGCGCGAGATTGTGCGGACCTTGTCAGAGAATACGGCTGAAGGATATGTTTTCCGGGTCGATTTGCGATTGCGCCCGGCGAGCGAAGTCAGCCCGTTGGCCATTTCGACCAATGCCGCGCTATCTCACTATGAAAGCTCGGCACTTGCTTGGGAGAGAGCGGCCTTTATTCGGGCGCGTGCCTGCTCCGGCGATGTTGCAGCGGGCGAAGCCTTCCTGGATGCAATCAAGCCGTTTGTATGGCGTTCAAGCCTTGATTTTGGCGCAATCGACGAGATCCGCCGGCTGACTGAACGCATCCGATCAAACTACAAGGGCCCGAACGAAGTCGGCCCCGGGTTCAACTTGAAACACGGGCGCGGCGGAATTCGCGAGGTCGAGTTTTTCGCGCAAACGCATCAGTTGATCCATGGAGGGCGCGATCCATCTTTGCGGCTGCGCGGAACGCGCGCTGCGCTTGATGCACTTGCGGCAGCGGGCAGGATCGACACGGATCAAGCGACCGCACTGGGTGAAGCTTATGATCGGCTGCGCGTGGTCGAACACCGGCTGCAAATGGTCAATGACCAGCAGACACATGCGCTACCTGCTGGCGATGCATTGGAATCCGTTGCCCGGCTGGATGGGTTGCGTGATGCTGCGCAGCTGATCGAGAACTTGCGTGAGGTTACTGATCGCGTCGCTGTTGAGTATGATCGATTGCTTGACGTGGGCAGCGATGCCGAGCCGGTAACGCCCGCAACTACGAGCCTGTCTGACCGTTTGCATGCGCTTGGCATGGCCGAACCTGATCGGCTGGCTGAGCGCATCACGAACTGGCGCGATGGCCGCTATCAGGCGCTCAAATCCAGCGCAGCACTGAGTGCCTTCGATGCGATGTTGCCTGACCTGCTTGAAGCGCTTGCCAATGCAGATGATCCGGAACGCGCAATCCTGCGCTGGGAAAGCGTACTCTCCAACGCATCTTCTGCAGTCAATCTGTTTCGCTTGCTTGAAGCGCGCCCCGGGCTGTTCGAGCAATTGATGGCCGTGTTGACGCTGGCGCCGACATTGGCAGAGGATTTGGGGCGCCGCCCGGGGCTGCTGGATACGCTGATCGACGCAAGCGCGCTGGATCTTCCCGGAGATGTCGATGCGATTGCCGCACGGATGGAAGCGGGCGATGCCGCGCGCGATTACGAACGTCAGCTCGATCGAATCCGCATTGTTACCGGCGAACTTCGCTTTGCTTTGGGCTTGCAGCTTGTACAAGGCGTGCATGACCCGCTGGACATAGCGGCGGCGCTTTCGCGTACAGCAGAAGCGGGATTGCAGGTCGCGCACCGGGCGGCCTGTAAAGAGTTTGCACGCAAACATGGCACCATAGAGGGCAGCGAGTTGATGGTTCTGGGCTTGGGCCGCTTGGGCGGTGGCGCGCTGACCCATGCCTCCGATCTCGACATAATCTATCTGTTCACCGGCGATACCAGCGCAGAGTCTGATGGCGAGCGCCCGCTTGGCGGAACGCAATACTATAACCGGCTGGCACAGCGGGTTAGCGCTGCACTTTCTGTGCCCACCGCGCAGGGCGCGCTATATGAAATCGACACACGCTTGCGGCCACAAGGGGCGCAGGGCCCCTTGGCGGTGACGCTGGATGCCTTCGCTAAATACCAGTATGAGGCTGCATGGACGTGGGAGCACATGGCGCTCACGAGAGCCCGGGTACTCGTCGGATCGGACAGCGCTCGAACCCGGCTCGACACAATCATCGCAGATGTGCTCACTCAAACGCGTGACCCCGCTAACCTTCGTGAGGCCATACTGGAGATGCGCAGCGAGATGGCGAAGCATAAGCCCGCGAAAGGCTTGCTGGACGTCAAGCTGATGCGTGGCGGGCTAGTCGATCTGGAGTTTGCAGTGCACTTCCTTCAACTGCGCGAAGGGATCGCGCTGCAACCTGATCTGAGCAAAGCTGTCGATGAGCTTGTCGCGGCAGGCCATCTGCCCAGCGAGACGCGCGAAGCACACGATCTGATGACACGGGCTTTGGTTGCGGGGCGATTGTTTGCTCCCTACCTCAGTGAAGAACCACCAAAATCTGCAGCATCAGCGCTCGCCAAAGCTTGCCAATGCGAAACCTATAGCGCGCTCTTGCGCAGACTTGGCGAGGCGCGGCAAATTGTGGCTGCGATCTGGCGACAGACATTTGAATTGAAATTGGAGATTGAAACATGAGCACTTCCCCTGGCGTCGGCGATGCAATGCCTGATATCGCGATGGAAACACCCGAAGGTGGCAGCGTGAAGGCGAGTGATTTTGTTGGGCAGAAGCTGGTTGTGTTCTTCTACCCGAAAGACAACACACCGGGTTGCACGACCGAAGCGAAGGATTTCACTGCGCTCAAAAGTGACTTTGACAAGGCTGGCGTAGCATTATTGGGTGTGAGCAAGGACTCGGCCAAGAAGCATCAAAACTTCATCGCCAAGCACGGTCTGAAGACCCCGCTGGCGACTGATGCGGAGGAGCGCGGCCTGTCTGACGCGCTCGGCATCTGGACTGAAAAGCAGATGTACGGAAAGACCTATATGGGCATGGTCCGCACGACCTATCTGATCGGCACAGATGGCAAGATCGCGCAGGTCTGGAACAAGGTGAAAGTCAAAGGCCACGCGGAAGAAGTCCTTGCCGCTGCAAAGGCGTTATGACTGTAATTCGATGACTACGCTTGCATCAGCTATCCGAGCGGCGCTGCTGACGGCGGATCCGCGTGCCAAGGTGATGGTGACGCGCGATGTGGCGCGAAATTGGCGGCAGGGCCGACTTGAGTTTGTATTCGACGCACAAATGCCAGACGAGCCAGCACGCCCGGCACACCCCGAATTGCTGCCCCCGCAACAGATGCCGAGACGCAGCAAGGGCGGATCGGAGCGCGGGCGTATTGCAATGTGGCACAGCCTTGCTCACATCGAATTTGTCGCGATCGATCTGGCGCTCGATATAGTAGGGCGCTTTGGCGAAATCATGGGGGCAGAGTTTGTCGATGACTTCCTGTCAGTTGCAGCAGACGAAGCGATGCATTTCGCATTGCTTGCCAGGAAACTGGAAAATCTGGGTAGTCACTATGGCGCGCTGCCTGCGCATGGTGGCTTGTGGCAAGCAGCGTTTGAAACACGCCATGATGTGCGAGCCCGGCTGGCGATAGTACCGATGGTGCTTGAAGCGCGCGGGTTGGACGTCACACCCGCCACGTTGCAGCGCGTCCGTTCTGCCGGGGATGAAAATGGCGCCCGGATTCTCGAACGAATCCTTGACGACGAAATCCGGCATGTCGGTTTTGGCACCAAGCATTTTGTCGCCCTTGCGGAAAAAGCGGGCGAATCACCGCAGCAAAGCTGGCAAGGGCTTGTATCGAAGTACTTTCGCGGGAGCGTTAAACCGCCGTTTAACGACTCGGCGCGTCTTGCAGCCGGTTTATCGCGGGACTTCTACAACGCTATTGCTTCGTAAACCGTTTTGGCCGTTAACCCAGAATTGTACAAAGGCTTCAATAAAGAGACGCCAGCTTCGAAGGGGCGCGATTGGTTGGCCCCCCTTTGGGTCGCACAGAAACGAAGCGGGTCCGAACCAGGGTTCGTGTTGAGGAACAAGTTTTGATCGGACCGCAAATCCTGAAGGCTATCAATGGCGCAATCGCCATGGCCGTGGCTGGCTTGATGAGTACAGCGACTCCTGCGTTAGCTAATTCCAATGCGGCTTCGGTTGATATCCGTGACACTGTTCGTGATGCACAAGACGAATCGATGCTGCAGGGCGACGCCCGCTATCAGCAATTGTTTGCAAGCTGGGAAGCACTGGAAGAGCGCGGCCAGGATGCGACCACAGTCAGCGCCAGCATATCGGTTCCGTCGATCATGCCTCTGCAGGATGCCAGGCTGACAAGCGGTTTCGGAATGCGCACACACCCCGTTCTTGGTGGTCGCCGTAGCCATAAGGGAATCGATCTGGCCGCCCCCACCGGCACGCCGATCTATGCGACTGCTGACGGTATCGTGGATCGCGCGGAGAGGTTTTCGAGCTACGGCCTGTTCATTGAGATTGAACACGGCGCGGAATTGGAAACGCGCTATGCACACATGTCGCGTCTCGCGGTTTCCGCGGGCCAGCGTGTCAAGAAGGGCGACTTGATCGGCTATGTCGGATCAACGGGTCGCTCAACCGGTCCCCATCTTCATTACGAAGTTCGCGTATCGGGTGTTTCAGTCAATCCAATTCCGTATATGGTAGAAGCTCCAGTTATTCAGCAGCTGGCGGAGTTGGAAGAGGCTTCGGAAGTTGAAGGCGGCCAAGGAGGCGAGTAGCCGGTCGCGACAAAGGTTTTCCGCCTGGAAGCGGATTTCGGACAGAGGAGAGGATGTCCGATCAATGGCGGCGGGTTTTCCCGCCGCCTTTTTTCTTGTCCAAATGGTTCGGCTAGGTAATCTCCTTGTTAAGGAGAAAGAACCACATGCACCCGATTCAGCACGCACAGGCGCGCCCCGATCATCCGGCTGTCATTATGGCCGGCAGCGGCAAGACGATGAGCTTTGGCGAGATGGATGAGCAAGCCAATCGGTTTGCGCATTTGCTGTGCGCAAACGGATTTGCTCCGGATGATGCCTTTGCCGTGCTGCTGGAGAACCGGATAGAGTTCTACACGCTGATTTGGGGATCGCAGCGCGCAGGCACAATGCTGGTCCCGATCTCCACCCGTCTGACAGCGCCGGAAATAGCGTACATTCTGAAGGACAGCGAAGCCAAGCTGCTGATCACTTCTGAGGCGTTCAATGGTGTCCTGCCCGGCATTCGCGCCGCACATCCTGATTTGCCCGTATTGATCATGGACGGCAGCGGTGAAGAGGACTTCGCAACCGCATTGGCAAGCCAGCCAAGCGAACCGTTCCCCGATCAACAGGCCGGACTTGTCATGCTCTATTCGTCGGGAACCACAGGCAGGCCGAAGGGTATTCGCCCGGCGCCCCCGGCTGATCCGGATCCACAAGCGGTGAATCCCTTTATCGGGCTCGCTGTAATGGGCGCCGGAATGCCGGCAGATGGAACTATGGTCTATCTCTCGCCCGCTCCGCTTTATCATGCTGCGCCGATCGGCTGGAGCTCGACCGTCCATCGGCTTGGCGGAACGGTCGTGATGATGGAGAAATTCGATCCGGAGACCGCACTTGCGGCGATCGAGAAATACAAGGTTACAGACAGCCAATGGGTGCCCACCCATTTCGTTCGCATGCTTAAATTGCCGAAAGACATTCGTACCAAGTATGATTTGTCTTCGCACAAACGCGCGCTGCACGCCGCTGCACCTTGCCCGGTCGAGATCAAGCGGGAGATGATCGATTGGTGGGGCCCAATTGTGAACGAGTACTATGCCGGCTCGGAAAGCATCGGCATGACCATGGTGCACTCAGCCGACTGGCTCAAGTATCCTGGTACTGTAGGCAAGGCGATCCACGGAACTGTGCATGTTTGCGGCCCTGACAATGAAGAGCTTGGCCCGGGCGAAGATGGCCTCATCTTCTACGAAAACGACATTCTGCCGACTTATCACAATGATCCCGAGAAAACGAAGGAAGCGATGCATCCCAAGGGGTGGATGACCTTGGGCGATATCGGGCACGTCAATGAAGAGGGCTTTCTGTTTCTGACCGACCGCAAAAGCCACATGATCATATCGGGCGGGGTCAACATCTACCCGCAGGAAATCGAGAACCTGCTTGTCACGCATGACAAGATCATGGATGCCGCAGTGATCGGAGCGCCTGACCCTGATCTCGGCGAGAGGGTCGTCGCCGTGGTACAGCCGATCGATATGAGCGATGCGGGCGAAGCGCTTGAGCAAGAGCTGCGCGATTTCCTCGAGCCACAACTGGCACGTATCAAGATGCCCAAGTTGTTCGACTTTCGCCCGGATCTGCCGCGCGAGGCCAATGGCAAGCTCTACAAGCGCGAACTGCGTGATGAGTATCTGGCCAAGGCAGCCGTTTCTTGAGCGCGCTGCCTAGCGATGTCGCCCGAATGGTCATCAACCCGCATGCCTATGCTGAATGGGACGGGCTTCTCGATACGTTTGATCGCCTGCGTAAAGAGGCACCGGTTTCGCGGGTAGAGCCGGAAGACGGCGAGCTGTTCGATCCCTTTTGGCTGATCACGCGATATGAAGACGTGATGAGGATCTCGAAAGATAATGCGACATTCCTCAACAATCCGCGCCCTGTCGTTTTCAGTTTTCGTGAAGCGATTGAATTCAGTCGCGCTGCGACCGGTTCGAACATGCTGGTCGATTCACTGGTGGTGTTCGACGCCCCGACCCATCCGAAATATCGCCGGCTGACGCAAGACTGGTTCATGCCGCGCAATCTGGCGAGGATGGAAGGTGAAATCCGCGCGATTGCGAACCGCACTGTGGACGGTTTGATCGCAGCAGGCCCTCAAGCTGATTTTGTGAAGCTGGTTTCCGGCCCTTACCCGCTGCATGTCGTAATGCAGATTCTTGGCGTGCCTGAAGAAGACGAGCCGCGGATGCAGATGCTGACGCAGCAGCTGTTCGGTGGGCAGGATGCGGACCTCTCGGGCACGGGCATGGAGAACATGACGGCAGAGCAAGTCGTCCAGCTGGTTGCAGGTGCGGTGAAAACGTTTGAAGAATACTTCGCCGGGATTGCAGCTGAACGCCGCGCCAATCCTACTGAGGATGTTGCGAGTGTCATTGCGAATGCCACGGTCGATGGAGAGCCGCTACCCGAGCGTGACATGGCGGGATACTACATCATCGTCGCGACCGCTGGCCATGATACCACCTCGGCTTCGACCGCAGGCGCGATGCAAGCGTTGGCGCAAGACCCGGAGCAATGGGCGCGGGTCAAGGCGGACCGTTCATTGCTGCCGGGCATTGTCGAAGAGGCGATCCGATGGACCACGCCGGTACAGCATTTCATGCGTACTGCGGCGGAAGATGTCGAGATAGGCGGCCAGCAGATCAAGGCAGGTGACTGGCTGATGATCAATTATGTTGCCGCCAACCATGATCCGGCGCAGTTTGAGAACCCGCGTAAATTTGACGCCTCTCGTTCGCCCAATCGCCATGCTGCCTTTGGTGCTGGCGCGCACCAATGCCTTGGCCTTCACTTGGCGCGAATGGAGATGAAAATACTCTTCGAGACAATACTTGACCGGGTGGAAAGTATTGAACTGGCTGGCGAGCCCAAACGGGCGACTTCTACATTTGTTGGCGGGCTGAAGACATTGCCGCTGCGCTTTAGAGCTGGCTAGCGAGCAATCGCTCCGCCATTGCGCGCACGTCTGCGCCCATGTCCTCGCGTTCCAGCGCTAGCGCCAATGTCGCTTCGACAAAGCCGAGCTTATTGCCGCAATCATAGCGTTTTCCGTCAAAGGTGACCGCATGGAACGGCTGCTGGCCGATCATCTTGGCCATTGCATCAGTCAGCTGGATCTCTCCGCCTGCGCCCTTTTCTTGGGCTTCAAGCACGCGCATGACTTCTGGCTGCAAGATATAGCGGCCGGAAATGATCTTGTTCGATGGAGCCTCAGCCACGGGTGGTTTCTCAACCAGCCCTTTGACTTCAGTCAGCGCACCATTTTCCGCACCGGGATCGATCACACCATAGCTGGAGACCTCTTCATGCGGCACTTCCAGCACGCTGATGATATTCCCGCCTGTGCGATGATAGGCGTCTACCATTTGCTTCATGCAACCGGTTCCACCCTTGTTGCCAATCATCAGCTCGTCGGGGAGAAAAATTGCAAAAGGTTCATCGCCTACTATCGCACGCGCGCACCAGATCGCGTGGCCCAAGCCAAGCGGGACTTGCTGACGCACGGTGATGATATCGCCCGGTGTTGCGCGGGTCGGCTCAAGCACGCTCATATTCTTGCCGCGCTCGTTCATGGTCTTTTCCAGCTCGAACGCCATGTCGAAATGTTCGACAATCGCGGTCTTTCCGCGCCCCGTCACAAAGATCATCTGCTCGATCCCCGCCTCGCGCGCTTCGTCCACCGCATATTGGATTAGCGGACAGTCCACGATCGGCAGCAACTCCTTCGGAATCGCTTTGGTGGCAGGCAGAAAACGCGTACCCAGGCCCGCGACGGGAAAGACGGCCTTCTTGATCGGCTTATGTGTTGTCATGGGCCAGCGAATAGGCCGCAATCCTGTCTCTCGCAAGCAGACACTCACGCTGTATCATCTTGTTCATTTGCGTGAACGCAAGGATTGGCTAAGGGCATTCTATGGACAAACTGGTTATCAAAGGCGGCAACCGCCTAGAGGGAACAATTCCCATCTCAGGCGCGAAGAATGCGGTGCTCACGCTGATTCCCTGTGCACTTCTGACTGAAGAGCCTCTTACGCTGCGCAATTTGCCGCGGCTGGCGGACATTGACGGGTTCCAGCACCTGATGAATCAGTTCGGGATCACCACAGTGGTCCAAGGCACGCGGCCCGAAGATTTCGGCCGGGTGATGAGCCTAGAAGCCCCACGTATTACCTCCACCGTTGCGCCCTATGATTTGGTGCGCAAGATGCGCGCATCGATCCTCGTGCTAGGCCCGATGCTTGCCCGGATGGGCGAAGCGACAGTGTCCATGCCGGGTGGCTGTGCAATCGGTAACCGCCCGATCGATCTGCACTTGAAGGCACTGGAAGCTTTCGGCGCCGAGATCGAACTTGCACAGGGTTACGTCAAAGCGATGGCGCCCGATGGCGGATTGCCCGGCGGTGAGTTTGATTTTCCGGTGGTTTCGGTCGGCGCTACGGAAAACGCACTGATGGCGGCGGTGCTGGCGAATGGTACGAGCCGTTTGTTCAATGCTGCGCGCGAGCCGGAAATCGTTGATTTATGCAATCTTCTGGTGGCGATGGGGGCTGAGATCGAAGGGATCGGTTCGTCCGACCTGACAATCCACGGTGTAAAGCGGCTGCATGGCGCCACCTACCGCGTGATGCCCGACCGAATCGAGGCTGGTTCTTACGCATGCGCGGCTGCAATAACGGGCGGTGACGTTCGACTTGAAGGCGCAAAACCCGATGAAATGGCGGCCACAATTCATGCACTGCGTAATATCGGCGTTGAGGTTGAGGAAGAAGCGAAGGCAATCCGCGTCAAGGCCAATGGCCCGCTCAAGGCGACCAATCTCACGACCGCTCCATACCCCGGCCTCGCGACTGACATGCAGGCGCAACTCATGGCGCTGCTATGCAAGGCAGAAGGCACGAGTGTGCTGAAAGAGACCATATTCGAGAACCGTTACATGCACGTACCGGAACTTGCGCGCATGGGCGCAGATATTGAGACAGAGGGCCGCACGGCAATCGTCAAAGGTGTGGAGACATTGACGGGCGCAGAGGTGATGGCCACCGACTTGCGCGCCTCGTTCAGCCTGGTGCTGGCAGGGCTAGTTGCTGAAGGTGAAACAACCGTCCGGCGGCTCTATCATCTGGACCGAGGATATGAACGTCTGGAAGAGAAGCTTAAGTTGGTGGGTGCGGATATCGAGCGGGTCGGCGACGACTAGACCCGGCTAACCAACCAGACCCGGATGGCGCTGGCGAGCCCCGGCGGGGTTTTCGACTTGATACGTTCTTCGTCGATCCGCGCGACGAGTGCATTGATCGCGACGCCTTCCCGCGCAGCGGCCGTGCGCAGCATATCCCAGAATATCGGCTCCAGGCTGATGGAGGTCTTGTGCCCTTCAATCTGCACCGATCGCTTAACCGGAGGATGATAGGGCGGAGTCGCGCTCATGCGCTTGCGCGCGCGAGCTGCTTTGCTTCGCGGAAGCTCACCAATCGTCGCTGGCCCTCGTCCCACAAGGCCAGCCGCATCATCGAGAACGTATCCCGCATGGTGAAACGATTGAGATCGTGCAGCTCGGGGAATGTCCGAAGCACTTCTGGCAGTCGATAAAACGGCACCCGACTGGCCAAATGGTGCACGTGGTGAATTCCGATATTTCCGGTGAACCAGCGCAAGACCGCTGGAAGCTCAAGGTGTGAGCTACCCATCAGTGCCGCGTCGTGGAATGACCACTCAGCATCCTTGTCCCAATGTCCGTGCTCGAACTGGTGCTGTACATAGAACAGCCAGACCCCGGTCGAGGCAGCGATCAGTAGAATGGGCAGAAAAATCACCGCGACTGTCGCGAAAGAGAAGGCATAGACCAGTGAGCCGAGGATAATGGCGGTAACCAGATTGGTCCCCATTGCCGCGATCCAATAAATCCAGCCCGCTTTCATCAGCCCGATTGGCAAGCGGTGCCGCAACAGAAACAGATAGGCAGGGCCAAGGCCGAGCAGGACCGCGGGGCTACGATAGAAGCGATAGAACCAGCGTTTCAAACGCGGGCTGTCCGCATATTCCTGAACCGTCAGAGTGTCGACGTCGCCATAACCCCGCGCATCGAGATTGCCTGTCGAAGCGTGATGGATCGCGTGCGAGCGGGCCCAGCAATCATATGGGGTCAGGGTCAGCACGCCCATCGCGCGCCCCACCCAGTCATTGCCTTTGCGCCCCGGCAGAAAGGCGCCATGGCCGCAGTCATGTTGAATGATGAACAGGCGCAGCAGTAGCAGACCGGTCACCGGGGCCAACGCCAGCGCCCAGTAATAGCCCGCTTCAACTGCGAACAGCATCACCGCAAACAAGGTCACGAATGGCAAAAGCGTGGAGGCCAATTCCCAGCTGCTCCGGCTGATCCGGGGCGTCTTGAAAGCGGATAGTTCACGCATCAATTGACGGGCTTCAAGACCGGCGGAGCTCGGCTCTTCACGGCGGGTCTGGTTCGGGCTGGTATCAATGAGAGTTGTCACGAGACAAACGCCTAGCCAGCTTCCCATGGATTGTCACGCGCGCTCGTCGGTTGCGAAGCAATGTTCGCAGAGAGTGCACAGAGCTTGCTTGGTGCTCTGCCAGGCGGCAGTATGACACAGAGAGGGGATCACTGGATGCATAGATGGTTGCTGGGGGCGCTTTCAGGTTTGTCGATATTGTTTGTGGGCGGATGTGTGAACGCGACCGCCACGAAAGGCGCATCTGCATGGAATAGCGCAACGCTCGGCGACGGGGGTGTATCAGAATTCTATGCATTCGAAGGCGAGCTTCCCGAAACGCCGGGCACCATTCTACGCAGCGAGCCGCTGGATGAACGACAGGCTTTGAGAGGCGCTGCAGATAATGTCCGGTTGCTATATACTTCTACGGAGGGATTAGGCGGCTCGGCCATAACCGCTGTGTCCGGTGTATTGTATTTGCCCAGGGGTGATGCACCCGAAGGTGGGTGGCCGTTGATGGCCTGGACCCATGGGACAGTCGGTATCGCAGATATCTGCGCGCCATCATGGGATGGGCGGCAGCAGCAGGATATGGACTATCTCAACTTCTGGCTTGGTCAGGGGGTTGCGGTTGTAGCTTCGGATTATCAGGGGCTCGGAACACCCGGCACGCACCCCTATCTCGCAACGCGTCCCGCAGCATATAGCAATCTCGACATTATTCGAGCAGTTCAGGGTGCGGGCTATCCCGTTTCATCAGGCGTCGTGGTGATCGGGCAATCGCAAGGCGCGGGCGCGGCGGTCGCAACGGCAAGCTACGCACCGGACTACGCGCCTGATGTCGATATCAGAGGAGTGGTCGCAACCGGTGTGCCATACTTCTCGCCTGCCGCACTTGTTGCCTTGAATGAAAGCAGGCCACCTGATCAACCAGATCCGATGCTAGCCTATAATTTTCTCGCAATGACATTGGCAGAGCAGATCGAGCCCGGATTCTTGATGCGAGAGTATGTATCTGATGAGGCTTGGCCGATCGTCAGCATGGTCACCAATGCTTGTCACAAAGAGATGCGAGCACGCACTGAGACAGCAGGGCTAAGTTACAATCGGGCGTTCAAGCAAACACCATCGGATGTGCTGGGCCGGGTCTTTGCGCAGATGGGCTTTCCTGATATGAGCATCGCTGCGCCAATCTTTCTGGGAACGGGCGCGCGTGATCGCGATACGCCTCAGCACATGCAGGCGGCTTTCATGCGCGACGCGTGTGCGGCGGGAACGGTGGTCGAGGCGCACCTCTACACCGAACTCGATCACAAGCAGGTTGTGCCGGGATCGACCGGAGAATCACTCACGTTCGTGCAAGCTGTCTTTGCAGGTGATGCGATCAAAGGGAATTGTGACGCATCGCCATTGGGCTAGCCATCCGGCAGGCTGTCCACGCGGACGGCCTGCCGCTTCAATACATATGCTGGCCGCCGTTGATGCTCATGGTGGAGCCCGTTAAGAAGCCGGCATTCTCGCTGCACAGGAATGCCACGCCACGCGCGATTTCATTTGCCTGTCCCAGGCGGCCCACTGGAATCTTGGCGACGATCTTCTCCAGTACGGGCTCGGGCACAGCTGCGACCATGTCGGTGTCGATATAACCCGGTGCAATCGCGTTGACAGTCACACCGAATTTCGCCCCTTCCTGAGCCAGAGCTTTGGTGAAGCCGTGAATGCCTGACTTCGCAGCAGCATAGTTGACTTGGCCATATTGGCCTGCCTGACCATTGATCGAGCCGATATTGACGATCCGGCCCCAGCCCCGCTCGCGCATTCCCGGGAAGCAGGCTTTCGCCATGTTGAAGCAGCCACCCAGATTGATACGCATGACCTCGTGCCAATCATCATAGCTCATCTTGTGAAGTGTGCCGTCGCGGGTGATGCCGGCATTGTTCACGACCACATCGATCGGTCCTACCTCGGCGGCCACCCGGGCGCAGCCGTCCAGGCACGCCTCATGGTCGCCCACGTCCCATTTGTACGATTGGATCCCGGTGTCGGCCTTGAGCTGTTCGGCGGCGGCATCGTTGCCCGCGTAATTGGCGATGACGGTGAAGCCCGCGTCTTGCAGCTTCTCACAGATAGCGCGGCCAATGCCTCTTGTTCCGCCAGTAACGATTGCAACGCGTGCCATTCTCGGATCTCCAAATACAATTCAAGTATCCGAGGTAGCGATGCCGTAGCGTCATGGGAATCAAAAACCCCGCCGAAGCAGGGTCTCTCATACGAATTCATACAGATTGTCAGGGTTAGAAGCGGAATTGCGTTCCGACATAAACCGATTGGCTGTCCTGCTTGGAATCTGTGATTGGCGTCAGGCGATCTCGTTCTTGCGACAAACGTACACCGGCTGTCACATCCAGATTGCGCGTAATGCTGTAAGCGCCGCCTACATCAACCGTTTGCGCGCTCAGTGCATCAAGCGTGTTCGGCGAACGCCCTGCAGCCTGCTCGCCTTCCAGCGCGATCCGTGTCGAGAAGCGGCTTGGCTTGTCTTGCGCGGTCGGGCCAGCAGGCTCAAAGGTCGAAAGGTCCGGCATGGTGATATTGCGCACAGAGCCTGACAGTGACACCGCTGGTTGCTGACGTTTGAAACTCTGGTAGCCCCGCGCAGTGCCCAGATCGTATCTGGTCACAACCTGCGAATTCAGCGCGTTGGTCGCACCAGGCGCAACATCCAGCGCCTGACGGACAGAAATCGCGCGAGCCGTTTCCTGATCTACGCGAACCGCCACTGTGATGGTGCGGTCACGCTTGATCGTACTGCCAGCAGGCGTGAAGCGCATGCCATTGCGACGGGCCTGTTCAGCTACGCGCTTGGCCAACGCGGGATCTGCAGACGCCGGTGTAAACATTGCGAAAGAGGGAAGCTCGCTGGTCATCGTGTCATCGCCGAAGGCAACAACCGCTAAGCCAGCCGAAGGTACGCCAAACGCCAAACCGGCAGCGGCCAGCAGCAAGGGCAGCTTGCGCGCCGCAGATGCTGTTTGCTTTCGTGCCATCTCTAGACGTTCTACCCACATGTTTCAGGCGGACTGCTGCTCAATTCTGGCCTTAACTTAAAGCCAAACCCGGCTGAACCCAACCTGACCACGACTCGATTCGTTCCCGAGTCGTTTCTCATTTCGCAAGTCAATAAAGCGCTTTCCGTCGCTGAAGCAATGCTCGCAATGATTAGTCTGCCCTAGCGTCACCAACCTGTTGCAGAGTCTCCACAGACGGCGAATCGCAAGGTTCGATTCGCGCAGGCTGCCTTGTGTTCATGGCGGGTAAAGCGCGAACCGTCACAGAAATGCGGGCATCTTGGTGCGCGTTCAGGCATTGCTGCCTTGTCCCGCGCGCCGTGGAAGTTATAGAGCAAAGGCAGATACCGGTCCGGCGACACATCAAAGGGCCCTTTCGCGTGAGGAATTTTGCGACAATGAGTTTGATCCAGTCAGCCACCCGCCGTCCCGTTCGCATGGCACTTGCTTGCGCAGCACTAGCTTCGCTTGCGGCATGTGGTAGCCGTGAACGTCCACAGGCTGACCTTGCGGCATCACAGGTAAACACGATCGGTGTGAACTCGTACCTATGGCGCTCGGCTTTGGAGACAGTCAGCTTTGCGCCTCTGCTTCAGGCAGATGCAATGGGCGGCGTGATCATCACAGACTGGTATGCAAATCCGCAGAATCCGGCTGAGCGGGTCAAGGTAACGGTGACCATCCTCGATCAGGACCTTCGTGCGGACGCGTTGCGTGTTGCTGCAAGCCGCCAGGTCACGCAAAGCGGAAACTGGGTCGATGCGCCGGTTCAGGCCGCAACTGTCCAGAAGCTTGAAGACATCATCCTTACGCGGGCGCGTGAATTGCGCCGACAGACATTGTCTTCCTGATCTTTTTCCCCTTAACGGTTTTGTCATGACCGATACGCGTTTTGATCCGTCCCAGGCCGACGGCCGCTGGCAGCGTGCCTGGGAAGAGGCGGGCACTTTCCACGCTGATTCCAATAGCGCGAAGCCGAAGAGCTATGTGCTGGAGATGTTCCCCTACCCCTCGGGGCGCATCCACATGGGGCACGTCCGCAACTACACGATGGGCGACGTGCTGGCACGTTATAAGAAAATGCGCGGGCACGAAGTGCTCCACCCGATGGGATGGGACGCGTTCGGTATGCCGGCAGAAAATGCCGCGATGGAGAAAGGCGTTCATCCGGGCGGTTGGACCCGCGAGAATATCGAAAACATGAAAGGCCAGTTGAAGCGCATCGGTTTTGCGCTCGACTGGTCACGCGAATTCGCGACCTGCGATCCGGAATATTACGGCCACGAACAGGCGCTGTTCATCGACATGTACGAAGCGGGCATGGTCTATCGCCGCCAGAGCGAAGTGAACTGGGATCCGGTTGACATGACTGTGCTCGCGAATGAGCAGGTAATCGACGGCAAAGGTTGGCGCTCGGGTGCGGAAGTCGAAAAGCGCAAGCTTGACCAATGGTTTCTCAAGATCACCGATTTCGCCGAGGATCTACTTGACGGATTGGGCACGCTCGACAATTGGCCCGACAAGGTCAAGCTGATGCAGGAAAACTGGATCGGCAAATCATCGGGTCTGGAGTTCAGCTTCGATCTTTCAAACGGTGAAAAGCTGCCGGTTTATTCGACGCGGCCCGACACGATCTTTGGCGCGAGCTTTGTTGCAGTCGCTGCCGATCATCCGATTGCGCAACGAGTGGCAGCGGACAATCCCGATGCGGCGAGTTTCATCGAAGAATGCAAGAAGGGCGGCACGACTGCTGCCGAACTGGAAACCATGGAGAAGCGCGGCTTTGTAACCAGCATCACCGCGCGCCATCCCTTCACCGGCGAAGCCCTGCCAGTCTTCATCGCCAACTTCGTGTTGATGGATTACGGCACCGGCGCGGTCATGGGCGTGCCGGGGCATGATCAGCGCGACTTTGAATTTGCGACCAAATACGAATTGCCGATCACCCGAGTGATTGCCGCGTCATCAGACAATGCTGGCGATCCTTTGGCCGAAGCTGACACCAGCGATGGTGTTTGCGTGAACTCCGATTTCCTGGACGGGATGAGCGTTGAAGAGGCCAAGGCCGCGGTAAACGCGCGCGCCGAAAGCGAAGGCTGGGGCAAAGGCACAACTGTGTGGCGCCTGCGCGATTGGGGCGTCAGCCGCCAGCGCTATTGGGGCACGCCAATCCCGTTCATTCATTGCGAGACGTGCGGCGTGGTGCCTGTGCCGAAGGATCAGCTGCCGGTTGAATTGCCCGAGGATGTCGATTTCTCGACACCGGGCAATCCATTGCTGCGCCATCCCACATGGAAGCACACAAACTGCCCCAAATGCGGCGGCAAGGCGGAGCGCGAGACCGACACGCTCGACACTTTCACCAACTCCAGCTGGTACTTCCTGCGTTTTGCCAGTCAGCCAGCGGACAAGCCGTTTGACGCGGAAGAAGTCGCCAAATGGCTGCCGGTTGAGCAATATATTGGCGGGATCGAGCACGCGATCCTGCACCTGCTCTATGCACGGTTCTGGACCCGGGCCTTGCAGCGCTTGGGTAAGCTGAATTTCGCCGAGCCTTTCGCCAGCCTGTTTACGCAGGGAATGGTTACGCATGAGACATACTCGCGCCAAGTCGGAGGGCGTGCGGTCTATTATACACCGGCCGAGGTTACTCGGACGGGTGAAGCGGCGTTGCTGAAGGATGATGGGGAACCGGTTGATATCGGCCGCGTCATAAAGATGTCGAAGTCGAAGAAGAACACGGTCGACCCGGACAATATCATCGATACTTACGGCGCAGATGCGGCGCGCTGGTTCATGCTGTCAGACAGCCCGCCAGAGCGTGACCTGCCATGGTCCGAAGCCGGGATCGAGGGCTGTGGCCGTTTCGTGCAGCGTCTGTGGAGGTTGTTCGGCCAATATGACGCGGCGGCAAGCGGTGACGACAAGTCTCTGGCGCGCAAGGCGCACCAATCCATTGCAGCGGTCGCGGACGATATCGAGGCATTGAGCTTCAACAAGGCGGTGGCGCGCATTTACGAACTGACCGGTGCGGCGGAGAAAGCTGCGCCAAGCGCAGATCGAAATTTTGCTATCCGCACCATATTGCTGCTCGTCTCGCCGATGATGCCGCATCTGGCAGAAGAAGCTTGGGCGAAGCTTGGTGGCGAGGGTCTTATCGCTGAGGCGGACTGGCCCCAAGTCGATCCGGCCATGTTGGTTGAGGACGAGGTTACAATTGCTGTCCAGCATATGGGCAAATTGCGCGATACGCTGACGGCGCCCAAAGGCGCGCCGAAAGAGGATTTGGAAGCGCTCGCGCTAGCCAGTGAGAAGGTGCAGCGTTCGATAGACGGGGCAGAAATCCGCAAGGTGATTGTAGTCCCGGACCGCTTGGTCAATATTGTCACCTGATGACACGCGCTGCCTTCGCCTCTTTCGCCTTGTTCCTGCTGTCCGCTTGCGGGCTGCAGCCGCTCTATTCGGGCGGTTCCGGCGATGCCGTGGCGCAAGGACTGGCCGCGGTGGATGTTGCTCCGATTCAAGGGCGCGACGGGTGGCTGGTGCGCAATGCGCTGAATGACCGGCTACAGCTTAGCGGAACTGAGATTGCACCGCGCTATCGTCTTGATGTGCAGTTAGACGATTCGCTCGAAGCTTTGGGCGTGTTGAACGATGATACGATCAGCCGCGAACGGCGCATATTGCGTGCCCGCTATCAGCTGATCGATCTGACCAGCGGCACAATCTTGCTCGATGCGACATCGGGATCGGACGCGGGTGTCGATGTCGTTTCCTCCGAATATGCAACCATCGCAGCTGAACAAACCGCGCTGGAGAATCTGGCCCGTGAAGTTGCCGAGCGAATGGTGAGGCAGGTTGCGCTGACCTTGCGTGAGGTCGAGCGAGCCGAATGAAGGCAACGCAGCGCGATTTTGCTTCCACCGCACGCCGCGCCGTTGATCAATGCGGTATCTTTTTCTTCTGCGGACCTGATGAGGCGGGCGCCTCTGCTGCTGCGCAATCGGTCACTGAATTGCTTGCCGATGCGGGAGAGCGGATCGAAATAAGCGGCGGAGATCTGAAGAAAGACCCGGCGTTGTTGGGAGATGAAGCCCGCTCAGGCTCGCTCTTCGGTGGCAAGCGGCACATCTATGTTCGCGCCAACGGTGACGAAGCGCATGAAGCGCTCAAAACACTGATCGAAACAAGCGATGCGGGCGCCGGAGAGGCCGCACCGGTTCTGGTGGTTGCAACGGCTGCGACTGACAAATCGCGCACAGCCAAGTTGCTGGAAAAGCGTAAAGATGCACTTGTCGCAATGTTCTGGCCGCCCGACCTTGGCTCTGTGGCCGGATCTGTGCGGCAGATGGCTGATGCGGCTGGCCTGAGGCTGAGCGGCGATCTGGCTGAGCGCATTGCACGCGCAGCTGGCCTAGATGTGCGGCTCGCCCAATCAGAGATCATCAAGCTTGCGACCTATTGCGATGCGTCTCCACAATCACCGTTTGCACTAACGGCAGAGGACTTGGAAGCGGTTGGCGCTGCGACTGAAGAGGACAGCTTCATGCCGCTGGTCAATACTGTGCTCAAAGGCGAGACGGGCAAGCTTGATGGAGAGCTAAAGCGGATGCGCGAGCACGGCATGAACCCGGTTGGCGTCTTGCTGGCGGTAGAGCGGCGCTCGGCTCAGCTTGCGCAGATCACTTCGCAACTTGGTCCGCGCGGATCGCTTGATGGGCTCGATCGCGGTGCAAAGGCCAGGCTTGGCATCTTCTGGAAGGAAGAGCGCGAGATTCAGGAACAATTGAGAAGCTGGCACCGGCGAAAGCTTGACCGGCTCGGCCCCAAGCTGATGCAATTGCACAAGGATTTGCTTGGCAACAGTCAGTCCGCCGAACTGCTTCTGGCGCAAGGCCTGACAGAAATCGCTCGGTTTGCTGCCCGGCGCTAACCTTTAGTTTTCGTCACTTCCCGCGACGGTAAATGTCCCGGTTACCCGCCCGCTTGAGCTTTCCCCATTTGTTGCCGCTTGTCCGTCAACGCTTGCCCGGCCTGAATTGAGATCGATCGTCAGGCGCCCGCCACGCAGATTGTCGCCCCCGCGGCTAAGCGTCACATTGCCTGCCATTGTGATGATACGGCGCTGCAGATCATAGACCGCGATATCGCCGCTCGCGCGCTCATCGCCACGTTGCACATTCACACCGCCGGTTGCGGTGATACGGGAAATCGACAGGCTGTCCTCATCTTCATAGTTTAGCAGCATGCGTTGTGAGCGGACCGTTAACCCGGTTTGTCTTGCAACGACACCGCCCACAATAACCACGCGATTCACGCGGTCGTCCACGTCGATATCGCCCGCATCAATCTGCACCGGTGCGTTCGAGTCGTGGCCAGAGAATGCTTGCGCATTGAGCTGGATCCCGCTGAACAGGGCCAGCGTGGCGACAAAGCCGATTGCAGCTGAACGTGCAGATGTAGTGACCAGATTCTTCGCCATTACGGTACCCTCAATTCACCCGGACGCATGGTCAAACGGGCATTCCCGCGCAAGGAAATCTTGCGCTCGTCAATGTCAACTTCGATACGGTCGGCCTCAAAGGTGCCGGCAGGGACTGCGCCTTCAACCCGGCCATCGCCCACCATCACACGCGATTGTAAATCAACCGACACCCCGCGCGCGGTCATCGTGTATCCATCAGCAGCTGAAAGCCGCAGCGGCCCGTCGACCGTCATCACTTCCGCATCAATGTCATAGGCGCCGCCTTCTGCGCTGATCCGTGCAGGGCCGTCGCGCAGCAGGATCTGCGCCATCATATCTTCCATCCGGACGATGCCCTCGCGGCTTGAACGTTGAACGGCTTCGCCCGCCGTCAAAGAGAATGGCCGCCCACCATCATCCTGCCCGCGATACATAGCGTTGGAAACCGACAGCCGCTCATCGATCATCGCCACCTTGTCGCGATCGAGCAGGAAGCTGACTTCGGTACCCGGTGATAGCGGTGTGATGATCATTAGCGCGGCGACAATGCCCACTCCCATGGGCAGAGCCTTGCCAAGAAATGTCACCAAGCGATCATGCGAACCGCCGGGCGCAGCAAAATGCTGTCGCTGGTTGCGCAGCTGCTTGGCTTCATTGGTTTCTAGACGGCGGTGAGTGACCATGTTGGCGGGATATACTTCTTACAGATCAACTGTGGCTGAATATGTCGTGATCTGGCCAGCCAGCGATATCGAGCCGCGCACGCGTTGGCAGGAAGTCAAAGCATGCCTGCGCAATGTCCAAACGACCTTCGCGCTCGAGACGCCTGACCAGCTCTTCACGCAAACGGTGCAGATAGCGCACATCAGACGCCGCATATTCACGCTGGGCATCGTTCAAGTCCGGCCCGCCCCAATCAGACGATTGCTGCTGCTTGGACAGGTTTTCATGCAAAACTTCGTCGACCAGATTCTTCAGGCCGTGCCGGTCCGTGTATGTCCGCACGAGCTTGCTGGCGATCTTGGTGCAGAACACCGGTGCTGCCACAACGCCCAGATAGTGCTCGATCGCGGCCAGATCAAAACGCGCAAAGTGATACAGTTTCAGGCGGCTTTCATCGGCGAGCAGGGCCTTGAGATTGGGCGCATCATACGAACTGTCCGGGCCAAAGCGCACAAGGTGTTCATCGCCGCTGCCATCACTGATCTGCACCACGCACAACCGATCGCGGTGCGTGATCAGGCCCATGGTCTCTGTGTCGACGGCCAAAGGCGCGTCTCCGGCGAGCACGCCAGCGGGCAGGTCTTCTTTGTGAAAATGTACTGTCATAGGCCATTCGCCTTACGCCGATTGGGGAAAGAGGGAAAGGGGTGGTGACGTAACGCATCACAGAGGCCTATTCTTGCGTCATGACCGATACGATCCCGGACAGTTGGCGTGGCGCATTGGAGCCAGCCCTGCAAACCCCTGAAGCGCGCAAACTGGGCGGCTGGCTGCGCGCGCAGGAAGGTGCGGGCAAGGCGATCTTCCCGCCGCGCGGTGAACGTCTGGCGGCGCTCGCGATGACGCCGCTTGACCGGGTGCGGGTCGTGATCCTGGGGCAAGACCCTTACCACGGGCCGGGCCAGGCGCATGGTCTGTCTTTCTCTGTCCGCGAAGGCGTGAAACTGCCGCCAAGCCTGCGCAATATCTATCAGGAGATTGAGGCTGATCTGGGTGTAGCACCGCCTGCGAGTGGTGACCTGACACGCTGGGCCAAACAGGGTGTGCTGCTCCTCAACAACACGCTGACTGTCGAATCGGGACAGGCGGGCAGCCATGCCGGGCGCGGCTGGGATGCTATAACCGATGCCTGCGTCGCGGCGGTGGTGGGGCAGGGTCTGCCAACGGTGTTCATTTTGTGGGGCAGCCATGCACAAAAGAAGGCGAGCCGTGTTCGCGGCCTGGGCAGCGCAGATCATCATTTGGTCATCAAGAGCCCACACCCAAGCCCGCTCTCGGCACATCGCGGGTTCTTTGGCTCAAAGCCATTCAGCCAGGCAAACGCGTTTCTTGAGCGGCATGGACGCGGGGCCATCGAATGGTAAGCATGGCTTAGATGAATGAACAAGAAGCCCGCAAAGCCTTGATCGCCCGCCGCGAAGAGCTGGACCGTGAAGATGCATCCAACGCGGACTCGCGCGATACAGTGGAATTGCAGCAAGACAGCGTCGGACGATTGAGCCGGATGGACGCGATGCAGCAACAGGCCATGGCGCAAGCGACCGAACGCCGTCGCGCGGCCGAACGGTTGCGGATATCGGCTGCGCTGGAACGGATTGAAGATGGCGAATGGGGGTATTGCCTAAAGTGCGGGGAGGAAATCGCCGACAAACGCCTTAGGCATGATCCCAGCGTGGCCAATTGTGTAGGGTGTGCGAGTGGCACGGAGTAGGAGCGAGCAATGAGCGAAGATACAGTCCTGCTGGAGATCAGCGACAATGTGGCCACGGTCACTCTCAACCGCCCTGAAGCGATGAATGCGCTGTCCAAAGCGCTACGCTCGCGGCTCTACCATGTCATGAAGCAGGTTGATGAGGATGACAGCGTGCGCGTGGTGATCCTGACCGGCGCGGGGGAGCGGGCGTTCACTGCCGGGCTCGATCTGAAGGAATTGGGATCGCAAGAGGGGGCGCTGGGCGCAGCCAATGCCAAGGGCGCGGATGAAAATCCGGTCAAAGCGATCGAGCTGTGCCGCAAACCTGTGATCGGGGCGATTAATGGCGTGGCGATCACGGGCGGGTTCGAAGTCGCCATTGCCTGCGATGTCCTGATCGCGGCCAGCAATGCCCGCTTTGCAGATACGCATGCCCGCGTCGGGATCGTTCCTGGCTGGGGCCTGTCGCAAAAACTCTCGCGGATGATCGGGATCAGCCGCGCGAAAGAGCTAAGCTTTACGGGCAATTTCCTGGATGCACATACAGCGAAGGAATGGGGATTGGTGAACCACGTAGTCGAGCCGGAAGAATTGCTGCCGCTCGCCAGAAAACTGGCCGCCGATATGGCGAGCATCGATCCGACCTTTCTGGCGCAATACAAGCGGCTGATCGACGATGGCTATGCGCAAAGCTTTGCAAACGGTATGGCGCTGGAGGCGCAACTGTCATCCGCTGCAAATTCAGCTGTTACGCCTGAGGCAGTAGAGGCTCGCCGCGCCGCCGTGCAAGAGCGGGCGAGGAAGCAGGGCTAAACCGAGCGGGGTTAGAAACTCGCCGTCAGCCTAAGCCCCGCCATGATGCCGGTGTCGCGCGCGCTCACCGCGCTGTCGATCACCTGCACATTGGCAGTGATTTCAAAATTGTCGCTAAGGCCAAGTGTGTAGAAAGACTCGACGCCCTCTTCGTCTTGCAGCGCGAGGCGTTGGTCGAGCGCGCGGACGAGGCCATTGGTGATCGAATAGCGGAACCAGGCCGCGCCAAAGTGGTCTTGCGGGCGGAAACGCGGATTGCCTGAAATGCCCAGCATCGCGCTGCGATCAAGGAAAGTCGGATCGCCATTGGAGATATAGACTTGCCCGAAAATGCCCCAGCCTTTGCCGGGCGCCTCCGGATAGACGCCGAGATACTGATATCCCGCAAGCACGGCTGCAAACTCGCCGCTCTTGTTGCCGAAGCCCGATCCCGGCGAAGGGATCAGCGCCGCGGGCAGCGAATCGGCATTGATGTCGTCGCGGGTCGAACCGGATAGCTTGAGCGCGTAATATCCCGGCTTTCCGCCGACCTTGACCGGAAAGGTGACCGAACCGAGGAAACCGACGCCGCTTTCGAATGCGGTCTCGAACCCGCTGCGCTGATATTGCGAATCCGGGTCGAAGACCCAGAGGCGGTACAGCACTTTCTCTGTCGGCACTTCCAGGAAAGCACCGGTCAGCGTGTTCGCAATGATCGCCGAAGGCGGAAGCGCCATCGACAGGTTCTGAAATCCGTAGTGCCCGTCGCTGCCAACCACTGGCAGCTTTGCACCCAGATCCAGCACATTGACTTTCCCCACGGTCAGTTTTGCGCCGGAGTTCCAGCGCTTGGACACGCTCACGGATAGATCGAAATGACCCTTTCCTTCGCCGCGAAACAGCGCGGTGTTGTTCGGGATCAGGCCAATCTCACCGTTAGAATCCTTGCCCCATGTGTATTCGGGCCGGACCGTCAATGTCAGGCTATCATCGCCGCTGAACACGCCGCCGCTTATATCGATATAGCCGTCGACGCGGCCGGAATAGCGCACGGTCTTCGGCGCATCGCCTTGCACCGGCGTATCAACAAATTGGGAGGCCACGATCTTGAACATGACCGGGTCGGTTTGCGGTGGCGCTGGAGGAGTGGATGCAGCCGGCGCGACGGCCGCGGTTGAAGGGTCTCGCGCCGCCACCCCAGAAGTATCCAGTTCGGGGCCGGTCACTTCAGGGCTATTCGTCTCTTCGCCGGCATGGGCTGGAGCTGCCATAAGAACCGCCAGCAGCGTTGCGCCAAGCGTTGGCTTCGATGCCAATAAAGTGCGCGAAATCCGCGCACGCAGTGCGACCCGCATTGCATTCCCCTAAGTCCGTTTTCTCTCAACCACTTACAGGGCTGAAGTATTTTTCACCATTTGCATTGTATGAGGCCGACATCTGGTTTGAGAAATACGGACAAGTTCTTAGCGTGGCAGTTCAGATACACCCATCAGTGCCTGGTCTACTGCGCGAGCAGCCTGGCGCCCTTCACGGATGGCCCAGACGACCAGCGACTGCCCCCGCCGCATATCGCCGCATGCGAAGACATTCTCGACGCTGGTCTTGTAGCTTTCTGTGTCCGCGGCAACGTTTCCGCGATCTGTCAGCTCGACACCCGTTTGATCAAGTAGGCCCGCTTTCTTCGGCCCCACAAAGCCCATGGCGAGCAGGATCAGATCGGCTTCGATAGTGAAGTCGCTGCCTTCGATCTCCTGCATACGGCCGTCTTTCCATTCGACACGCACGCATTCCAGTCCGGTCACGGTTTCGCCATCACCCACAACACGCTTGGCCAGCACGGCCCAGTCTCGCTCAACACCTTCCTCATGACTGGACGAGGTGCGCAGCTTGAGCGGCCAATCAGGCCACGTCATTGCCTTGTCTTCCTTTTCAGGAGGCTTTGGCATGATCTCCAGTTGCACGACGCTTTCCGCGCCCTGACGGTTGGATGTGCCAACACAGTCGCTGCCCGTATCGCCGCCGCCGATTACGACCACCTTCTTGCCGGTGGCTAGCAAGCTACCTCGCGGTGCCGCGCGTAGCTCATCGTCGCCCGCATTGCGCTTATTCTGCTGGGTCAGAAATTCCATCGCCAGGCGCACGCCTGTCATTTCTGCGCCGGGAATCTGCAGTGGCCGGGCATCTTCTGCTCCGCCTGCAAGCACTACGGCGTCGTAGTTTTCCTGCAGGCTCTTGAATGACACATCGACGCCTACCTCTTTGCTGGTTTTGAACTCGACGCCTTCGGCTTCCATTTGCACCGCGCGGCGGTTGATCAGATGCTTTTCCATCTTGAAGTCAGGAATGCCGTAGCGCAGCAATCCGCCGATCCGGTCATTCTTTTCAAACAGCGTGACGGTGTGACCCGCACGTGCCAATTGTTGCGCGCACGCCATACCCGCCGGGCCGGAGCCGATGACCGCAACCGATTTGCCGGTTTTCCTCTCCGGCACTTGCGGCGTGATCCAGCCTTCTTCCCAGCCGCGATCGACAATCGTACATTCAATCGATTTGATCGTCACCGGCTGATCGGTGATATTGAGTGTGCAGCTTGCCTCGCATGGCGCGGGGCAAATGCGGCCGGTGAACTCGGGGAAATTGTTGGTCGAATGGAGCAAGGCCAAGGCGTTCTTCCAATCGCCTTCATATACCAGATGGTTCCAGTCCGGGATGATGTTGTTAACCGGGCAACCGTTGTGACAATAGGGAATGCCGCAATCCATGCAGCGGCTCGCCTGCGCTTGCAGGGTTGCATCATCTGGCTGCAAGACAAATTCGCGGTAATTGTTCAAGCGCTCCTTCGGATCGAGATAATCGCGCTCGCGCCGGTCGAGTTCGAGGAAGCCTGTATCCTTGCCCATGTTCTAGCGTCCCGTATTCTTATTCTGCTGCAACCGAAGCGGCTTCTTCACGCTCGGCTTCGAGTTGGCGCAGCGCGCGTTCGTAGTCGCGTGGCATCACCTTGACGAATTTGGAGACCTCTTGATCCCAATTGTCGAGGATCGCGGCGGCCTTCTTGCTGCCGGTATGAAGCTTGTGCCGCTCGACCAGAATCTTCAGTCGTTCTGCATCGTGGCGCAGCATGTCGCCCATCCCGAAATCATTGACTGATTGCGGACGCTGAGAAGGCCGACCTGTGCCGTCTTCTTCGTCCTGCGCGGCGGTCATCGGTATCAGATCGACTTGCGCCGGATTGACGAGCGATGCGAACCTGCCTTCAGGGTCGTAGACATAGGCAACGCCGCCGCTCATCCCTGCGGCAAAATTGCGACCTGTCTTGCCCAGCACGACTACAACGCCGCCAGTCATATATTCGCACGCGTGATCGCCTGCCCCTTCGACGACAGCGATTGCGCCGGAATTGCGCACCGCGAAACGTTCGCCCGCAACGCCTTCGAAATAGGCTTCACCCGCTATCGCGCCGTAAAGCACGGTATTGCCAACAATGATGTTGTCCGCCGGATCGCGCTCAATCCCTTCCGGCTGCTTCACGATAACACGCCCGCCTGATAACCCCTTGCCAACATAGTCATTGGCATCACCCGACAGATCGAGCGTTACACCATGCGCGAGCCATGCGGCGAAGCTTTGGCCCGCTACACCGGTCAGATTGATGCGGATCGTGTCAGCGGGCAGGCCTGAGTGGCCATAGGCCTTTGCAATTTCGCCTGACAACATTGTGCCGACAGTGCGGTTCACATTGCGAATTTCGCGGGTCAACTGCACCGGCTTGCCTTCGCTGATCGCGTCCTTGCATGCTTCAATCAGCTCGTTGTCCATCGCGCCTGAAAGGCCGTGATCCTGCGTTTCCGTGTTGTACAGCGGCGCGCCTTCAGGAAGATCGACCTTGGTCAGCAAGCGCGTGAGATTGACCCCTGCCGCTTTCCAGTGGCGATCCACCCGCCGCATATCGAGCTTGTCGACCCGGCCGATCATTTCCTCGACAGTGCGGAAGCCCAACTCCGCCATGATCTGGCGCAATTCCTCCGCAACGAAGAACATGTAATTGACCACATGTTCCGGCTGGCCGGTAAAGCGCGCGCGCAGCACGGGGTCTTGCGTCGCCACGCCCACGGGGCAGGTATTCAGATGGCACTTGCGCATCATAATACAGCCCGCCGCGATTAACGGGGCTGTGGCAAAGCCGAATTCGTCAGCACCCAGCAGCGCGCCGATGGCAACATCACGCCCGGTGCGCAGGCCGCCATCGACTTGTACGGCAATGCGGCTGCGCAAATCATTGAGCAGCAAAGTCTGCTGCGTCTCGGCCAGGCCGATTTCCCATGGCGATCCGGCATGAGTCAGACTGGTCAAAGGTGACGCACCTGTACCGCCATCATAGCCCGCAATTGTCACATGGTCTGCACGCGCCTTCGAAACGCCGGCAGCAACAGTGCCCACGCCCACTTCGGAAACGAGCTTTACCGAAATGCGCGCGACCGGGTTGGTGTTCTTGAGATCGTGGATCAGCTGCGCCAGATCTTCGATCGAATAGATGTCGTGGTGCGGTGGCGGACTGATCAGGCCCACGCCCGGGGTTGAATGGCGCACTGCGCCAATCCGCTTATCGACCTTGTGGCCGGGTAATTGGCCGCCTTCACCGGGCTTCGCGCCTTGCGCCATCTTGATCTGGATATCGTCGGAATTGACGAGATATTCGGTAGTCACGCCAAATCGGCCACTGGCCACCTGCTTGATCCGGCTGCGCATCGAATCGCCATTTTCGATCGGCTTGAACCGCTCTGGCTCTTCGCCGCCTTCACCGGTGTTCGAACGACCGCCAATGCGGTTCATCGCGATGGCAAGGGTCGAGTGCGCTTCATGGCTGATCGAGCCGAAACTCATCGCGCCGGTGCTGAAACGCTTCACGATTTCGCTAGCAGGCTCGACCTCGTCAAGCGGGATTGCCTCGTCTGCCTTCTTGAATTCCATCAACCCGCGGATTGTCAGCAGCCGCTCCGACTGCTCGTTGATCGACTTGGCAAAAGCCTCGTAATCCTTCGGCCTGTCGCCGCGCACCGCGTGCTGCAGAAACGCGACGTTCTCCGGCGTCCATGCGTGTTCTTCACCGCGCAAGCGATACTGGTAGATACCGCCCACATCGAGCATGTTCTTGTACAAAGGATTGTTGCCATAGGCCTGCGCATGGCGACGCACGGTTTCCTCGGCCACTTCCTTCAAGCCTACGCCCTCGATTGTGGTTGCCGTACCTGTGAAATAGCTATCGATGAATTCGCTGGACAGGCCGACCGCATCGAAGATCTGCGCACCGCAGTATGACTGGTAGGTCGAAATGCCCATCTTGGACATGACCTTCAGAATGCCTTTGCCGACAGCCTTGATATAGTTCTTCTGCACGTCGGCGGGGGAAAGATCGCTGTGCTTTCTGGCGCGCAAATCTTCCAGTGTCTCAAACGCGATATAGGGATTGATCGCCTCCGCGCCGTAGCCGGCCAGCACGCAATAATGATGCACCTCGCGGGCTTCGCCTGTTTCGACCACAAGCCCGGTTTGCATACGCAGACCCTGACGCACCAGATGGTGGTGCACAGCGGCGGTTGCGAGAAGTGCAGGCATCGGAATCCGGTCGGGCCCTTGCTTGCGGTCTGACAGCACAAGAATGTTCTTGTCCTGCAGCACAGCCTCGGTCGCGGCCCAGCACATTTCCTTCAGCGCCATTTTGAGGCCCTTGGGCCCCTTGCTGGCGCGCCAGGTCATATCGATGGTTTCGGTTCGGAACGCGCCATCCAATGCGACCTCAACAGAGCGGATCTTGGCGAGATCTTCGTTGGTGAGGATCGGTTGGCTGATTTCCAAACGTTTGTGCGTGCCGGCGTCCATACCGAGCAGGTTCGGTCGCGGACCGATCATCGACAGCAGGCTCATCACCAGCTCTTCGCGGATCGGGTCAATCGGCGGGTTTGTGACCTGCGCGAAGTTCTGTTTGAAATAATCATATAGCAGGCGGCTGCGGTTAGAGAGCACCGCAATCGGCGTGTCCGTGCCCATCGAACCAATCGGGTCTTCCCCGCGCACCGCCATCGGCTCCAGGAATTTGGCGATGTCTTCCTGCGTGTAGCCGAACGCCTGCTGCGCTTGCAGCAGTGTCGGCGTATCCTGATTCTCGTCTTGCGGAAGCTGGGCGAACTCGGGGTCGACCACATCCAGATCGTCGAGCTTGTATTGCGCTTGGCTCAGCCACTTTTCGTAAGGCTGTGCGCTGGCAAGATCGGCCTTTAGCTCGGCATCTTCGATGATGCGACCCTGCTCGAAATCGATCAACAGCATCTTGCCCGGCTGCAAGCGCCATTTGCGGATGATGTCATCCTCGGCAAACGGCAGCACGCCGCTTTCCGACGCGAGACAGACGATATCGTCCTTTGTTACGCAGAAGCGCGCGGGGCGCAGACCATTGCGATCCAGTGTCGCGCCGATCTGCCGGCCATCGGTGAATGCCACTGCGGCCGGGCCATCCCATGGCTCCATCAACGCGGCGTGATATTCGTAGAACGCCCGGCGTTTGGCATCCATCAAATCATTCTTGGCCCAGGCTTCGGGCATAAGCATCATCATTGCATGCGCCAGGCTGTACCCGCCTGCGAGCAGCAGTTCGAGCGCATTGTCGAGGCATGCGGTGTCAGACTGACCGTGTGGGATCAGCGGCCACATCTTGTCGAGATCCGCGCCGAGCAGATGCGATTCCATCGTACGGCGGCGCGCATTCATCCAGTTCACATTGCCGCGAACCGTGTTGATCTCGCCATTGTGCGCAATCATGCGATAGGGGTGCGCCAGGCGCCAGCTGGGGAAGGTATTGGTACTGAACCGCTGATGCACCAGGCCCAGCGCGCTCACGCAATCGGGATCGCGCAGATCATCGAAGAAACTGCCCACCTGATTGGCGAGCAACAGGCCCTTGTAAACAATCGTCCGGCTTGAGAAGCTCGGGATATAGGTATCAGTCAGGCTCGGCAGATCGTGTTTTTCCGCCTGCGCGTTCAGCGGATTGAGTGTCTGCTTGCGGATCACGATTACTTTGCGCTCGAACGCGTCTTGATCCGCGCAATTGTCTCCGCGGGCGATGATCGCTTGCTGGATCACCGGCATCGAATCGACCACAGCTTTGCCCAAGCCATCCAGATTTACCGGCACATCGCGCCAGCCGATCAGTGTCTGGCCCTCTTTTGCAGTAAACCGCTCGAACTGTTCGGTTACAAAAGCGCGCGCCGCTTCGTCCTGTGGCATGAAGCACATCGCCACTGCGTAATCGCCGGGAGCAGGCAGATCATGGCCTTGCGAATCCGCCCATTTGCGGATCAGCGGATCGGGGATTTGCAGCAGGATTCCCGCACCATCACCCAGCAGCGGATCGGCGCCGACAGCACCGCGGTGATCGATATTCTTGAGAATTTCCAACGCTTGCGTGACGATATCGTGCGAAGCCACGCCTTTGATATGCGCGACAAATCCGACACCACAGGCGTCGTGTTCGTTGCGCGAGTCATACAAGCCCTGGGGCGCTGGGTATCCCATTCAAACTCCATCATGTCAGATGCCGGGGTGCGACCGCGCACGTAGACGCTGTCCGGCAATTAAGCGAAATCCCGGATGCTGCTTGGCGCAGCTTTTCCATCGCTCAATGCCCTCATGGCGACATGAAATGATTTTTGCAACTGCGAAGAGGCTAGCAATATTTCAGCCGACTATGGTTGAGCTTTAGCTAGCAGGGAACGGGTCCCGGGCTCGATCCGCCGGCAAAGGGCTACTCGGCGGGCTGTGCATCCCCGACCAACGCCCGCAAACGCTGTGTAAGGCTTGCCGGCGGCAGTGGCGGAGAATAGCTATGCGCGGCGTTCTCTGCGAGCCGGCGTTGGTCATCCAGAGCAACCGCGAAGCGCTCAATCAGTTGCGGCATGGCCAGTTTCCGGGTGTCGTGTGCACGCAACAGGTTCACTGCCTTGCCGTGCTGCGGAAGTTTTGCCTGCGGCTGAGTGGAAACAGGCGGCGGCGTGGTTTCTGGCTTGGTCTCTTGCTCAGGCTCCATGACCGCGATCTGTCCCGTTGCCATGCCTGATAAAATTGCTGTCTCATTCTGTTCGGCATCTTCGACCCGCGGCGCACCCAGCAATTCGCTCAGGCCGACGTCGGCATAGAAAGGCGCGTCGTCATAGGGTTGAGGCACTGGCGCTATGTCATCAGCTACCTGTTCTTGAACGGTAACATGGTCTTCAAAAACCTCCGCTTCGATCACCTCGGCTTCGACGACCTCCTGCTCAACCACAGGCTGTGCGCATTCTTCCAACTGGAAGATGCGCAGGGGTTCGATCTGCTTTGCTTCAACGACCTCAGATTCCTCGGTGTCGCTAACGGCATGCTCGATGGCAGAGGCGGACTTTTCAGGGCGGTGCTGCACGGCATAGACCGCACGCGCTGCGGCCCAACCCAGGCCGGCACCTAGAATCGCTGCAAGTCCTGCTATCGCGATCTGGCTTGCTGCGAAGGCCGGCAGGGCGAACGGTGCTTGCGCCAATCCAGCATTGATCATGCCAGCCGGCAGCACTGCCATACTTCCGCCCAGCAGAGCCGCGAGCCATGCAGCGATCAACGGCATGAAAGCCGGATGGCGGCTGAGAGGCGCTTTGCGTGTCGAGATATCTGAATAGCCCATAGGTCGGGAGCCTAGCGGATCAGGGTAAATAGCCCGCTAACGCCGCCAATGGCGTCTCGATTGGCGCTTGCAGGGCTGGAAACCGGTGTTTTGAGGCGCGATTCCGTAACGGCAGGTTGACGTTTACGGAAAGCTCATTGCGCTCTTGGCGCTGATGCGCCATGTAGATTGCAACATGCGGGCGAGTCTTGCCCGCTACATACGAATTGAGGAGGAGAGTCCCATGACCCCACAGGATTTGGCAGCAAAGGTCGGCGAAAACATTGGCACCAGTGAATGGGTCGAGATGACTCAGGACAAGGTGAACATGTTCGCTGACGCAACAGGCGACCACCAATTCATCCATATTGATGAAGAGAAGGCCAAGCTGACACCGTTCGGCGGCACGATCGTGCACGGCTTCATGACCCTCTCCATGATTCCCTATCTGTCTGCAAACAGCGACATTCCCAAGATCGATAACGTGAAAATGGGTGTGAACTATGGCGGCAACAAAACCCGCTTCATCGCACCTGTGCGCGTCGGCAAGCGCATCCGCGGCCATTGGAAGCTGGTCGAAATGATCGAAAAGCGCCCCGGGCAATGGCAGCAGACAGCCGAAATCACAATCGAGATCGAAGGTGAGGATAAGCCCGCGCTGATGTGCGAGTGGATCACGCAATTCTTCGTCTGATCTGACCGGATCTTAGTCGAAATCAAGCTCCGCAGACAGCGGGGCTGGATCGTATTACCTTTCGAAAGGACCCCCCATTATGTCACGTGATGCAGTCATCGTATCTACCGCCCGCACGCCAATTGGGCGCGCTTACAAAGGCGGTTTCAATGCAACTCCGGGCGCAACGCTCGGCTCGTTCTCATTCGCAGCCGCTGTCGAGCGTTCAGGCATTGATGCCGGTGAAATCGACGATGTGGTCTGGGGCGTGGTCCTGACGCAAGGCACACAAGCGGGCAATATCGGCCGCCAGGTCGCGCTGCGCGGCGGTGCGCCAGTATCCGTGGCTGCGCAAACGATTGACCGTCAGTGCTCTTCGGGCCTGATGGCGATCAGCACTGCCGCCAAGCAAATCATCGTCGACAATATGGATATCGTTGTTGGCGGCGGTCAGGATTCGATTTCCTTGGTCCAGACCCCGGAAATGCGCGTTGCCCCTGACAAGTCGCTGATCGCGATGCACAAGGACGTCTATATGCCGATGCTCGGCACGGCAGAAACCGTCGCCAAGCGTTACAATATCAGCCGCGAAGCGCAGGACGAATACGCGCTGCAATCGCAGATGCGTACGGCCGCTGGTCAGGAAGCTGGCAAATTCGATGACGAGATCGTGCCTGTCACCACCACGATGGGGGTCAAGGACAAGGAGACCGGCGAAGTCTCGATGGTCGAAACCACGATCACCAAGGATGAGGGCAACCGCCCTTCAACCACGCTGGAAGGCCTTCAATCGCTTCAGCCGGTCATGGGCCCGGGCATGTGCATCACTGCAGGCAACGCATCGCAGCTGTCCGATGGTTCGTCGGCCAGCGTTCTGATGGAAGCCAAGGTCGCTGAGCAGAAGGGCTTGCAGCCGCTTGGCCGCTATGTCGGCATGGCGGTTGCCGGCACGGAGCCTGACGAAATGGGCATTGGCCCGGTCTTCGCGATCCCGAAGCTGCTCAAGCAAACCGGTATCAAGATGGACGAGGTTGGCCTGTGGGAACTCAACGAAGCTTTCGCTGTGCAAGTGCTCTATTGCCGTGACAAGCTGGGCATCGACAACGACATTCTCAACGTCAATGGCGGCTCGATCTCGATCGGGCACCCCTATGGCATGACCGGCGCGCGCTGCGTTGGTCACGCGCTGATCGAAGGCAAGCGTCGCGGCGCGAAATATGTCGTCGTGACTATGTGTGTCGGCGGCGGCATGGGCGCAGCCGGGATGTTCGAGGTTTATTAATGCGTCTGCGCTCTCCTCGTGTCTTGCCGCTCGATCTCGAGCAGCTCGACGAGGAGCAGGCGAAGGCACTCGCTCCCTTCGCCAACCCTGACAACAAGGTTGGCGGCGGGCGCGTGCTCAATATCTTTCGTACACTGGCGCATGCGCCGGACGCGCTCTCAGCGTTTCTCGCCTGGGGCAATTACATCCTTTCTAGAAGGAACAGCCTGCAACCACGCGAGCGCGAGATTGTGATCTTGCGGGTCGGCTGGCTGTGCAAGTCAGGTTATGAGTTCGCGCAACATACTCGCATCGGCAAGATGTGTGGTCTGACTGACGAGGACATTGCTCGGATCAAGCAAGGACCCGACGCCGAAGGCTGGACACCCATCGAGGCGGCGATGCTGAGAGCGGCTGATGAGCTGGTCTCGGACCATCACGTGTCTGACGCGACATGGGTATCGCTCGAAGAGTTGGGGACCAAAGGCCGAATGGATTTGGCCTTCACGGTTGGCCAATACACGCAGGTTTCAATGTTCCTGAACACTCTTGGCATACAGCTGGAGGACGAAGACGAGGCCGATCCTGACCTGCGTTCCTGATGGAACAATCGTCACCCGTGGGTGGCGACGAAATCCTCGACAACCGGCGCGACTTTATCGCGCCATTTGCTGCCGTTGAAAATCCCGTAATGCCCCGCGCCTTCGGCCATGTAGTATTGCTTTTTCTTGGCCGACAGGCCCGTCGCAAGATCCAGCGCGGCCTTTGTCTGGCCCAGCCCAGAGATATCGTCACGCTCGCCTTCGATTGCGAGCAGCGCAGTGTCAGTGATCTTGCCGAGATCGACAATCTCGCCCTTGTGGCGGAATTCGCCATTAGGGATCGAGTGCTTCTGGAACACTTCCTCGACAGTCTGGAGATAGAATTCCGCAGTCATGTCGCACACGCTGCGATACTCGTCGTAAAAATCCTTGGTCGCCTGCGCGCTGTCATCGTCGCCCGCTGTCAGATGCTTGAACATCTCATAGTGGCTCATCATGTGGCTACCCAGATTCATGCTCATGAAGCTCGCGAGCTGCATAAAGCCCGGATAAACCTTGCGACCTGACCCGCGATAATTCATCGGAACAGTGGCAATCACTGAATTCCGGAACCATTCAATCGGGCGCTCCATGGCCAGATTGTTCACCGTTGTCGGGCTTTCGCGCGTGTCAATCGGTCCGCCCATCATGGTAAGGGTCTTGGGCGTCGCCGGGTCCTTATGCAGGTTCATCAGCGCGGTAGTGGCGAAAGCGGGGACCGATGGCTGGCAAACTGCCATCATATGCGGGCGGTCGCCCTGGCCCTCGACGCGGATCTGCTCGAGAAATGCGATAAGATAATCGATGTAGTCGTCCAGATCGAAAGTGCCTTCATGCATCGGCACCAGTTTCGCATCGGCCCAGTCGGTTATGTAGACAATACAGCTTTCTAGCATGCGCTGGACTGTACCACGCAATAGCGTGGCGTAGTGCCCGCTCATGGGTGCGACAATCAGCAGGCGCGGCGAACTTTCGGGCAGACCGGTGTGGCGAAACCGCTTGAGATCACCGAAAGGGCGATTGATGACGGTCGCCTCTTCCACGGGATGGCGTTCGCCATCGACCTCGACATACTCGATGCCAAAGGCAGGCTTGCTGTATGACGCGGTTGCATGAGCGAAAACATCCAGTGCCGAAGCTGCCATTGGTCCCACGCTCATATAGGAAAGCGGGTTCGCCGGGTTAGTCAGAAATTCCGCGCCGATCGAAGCAACTGCGCTCGCGCTGTTGAGCCATGATCTTTGCAACTCGTAGGCGTGGTAAAGCAAGGCGTTCCCCTGTGTGTTGTTAGGCATCCCGCCTCTTGCCGAGCGGTTGGGAGAGGGTTCTTGAACCCTTCAAGGACATTGTGCAATGCACAATTTTCCGCAGTTCTCGGAATAGCATGGCAAGCATGCAGAATTATCACGTGAAATTTGCGGCTTGTATGACTACCTGTGACAAGCAATGGACGGGCAAAACGAAACAATCGAGAACCAGCCGCCGCGCAAGGGACTATTTCGCCGGAACAAGGCCGAGGCTGAGGGTGCGGCGAGCGAGCCGCCCAAGGCCAAATCGCTTGGGCCGCTGAAAATGGTCTATGCGGCAGCGGCGAAATATCCTCGCCAGATTCTGCTGGCGTTTGTTGCTTTGCTCGTCACGGCGGCGGCTACGCTGGCAATTCCCTGGCGATTCAAAGTCATTATTGATGAAGCCTTTGGCGGCACCGCAGGATCAGCGCAAATTACCGAAGCTTTCCAATATCTGCTGATGATTGTGTTCGTATTGGGAATCGGCACGGCGCTGAGGTTTTACTTCGTCAGCTGGATCGGTGAACGGGTTGTTGCCGATATCCGGTTGCAGGTGCAACGCAATCTGCTGCGCTTGTCGCCCAGCTTTTACGAAGAGAACAGTCCCAAGGAAATCTCCAGCCGGATGACCAGCGACACCGCGGTTATCGAACAGGTTGTCGGAACGACGGTCTCTATCGCCTTGCGCAATACGCTGACCGCGATTGGCGGCACGATATTGCTCCTGTTCCTGGTGCCTAACCTCACGCTGGGGCTACTAATGGGCATACCGCTCGTCATCATACCGATCATGCTGTTCGGGCGCAGAATCCGTTCTGTCGCGCGTTCGAGCCAGGATCGTGTCGCGGATGTGGGTGCAATGGTGACTGAAGTGCTTTCTTCGATGAAGATTGTGCAAGCGTTTGGACAGGAAACGCGCGAAGCGGAGCGGTTCGGCGGTGCTGTCGAACGTACATTCCAGACGGCAAAACGGCGCATCGCTTTGCGCGCCGCGATGACATCTATCGTGATCGTGCTGATTTTCGGCGGCGTGACCTTGATGATGTGGCGCGGAGCCATCGCGGTCTCTGAAGGGACCATTTCCGGCGGGACAATCTTTGCATTCGTGCTGACCGGCGGGATTGTTGCCGGCTCATTCGGTTCATTGACCGAAGTCTATGGCGATCTTTTGCGCGGGGCCGGTGCGGCCAGCCGGCTGAACGAGCTATTGAATGCCAAACCGACCATCGCCGCGCCGGACAAGCCGCAAGCCTTGCCAATGCCGGCGCGCGGCGGATTGTCATTCCGTAATGTCACATTCCGCTATCCCACGCGTCCAGAAACCGCCGCGCTACGGGATTTCACATTGGAAATCGAACCGGGCGAAACGGTTGCCATTGTCGGGCCATCAGGTGCGGGCAAGTCGACCATTTTCCAGCTGGCAGAGCGGTTTTACGATCCGCAAGCCGGCACCATTCGCTTGGATGGCATTCCGCTGACCAGAGCCGACCCAGCCGATGTGCGCGAACGCATCGCCTTTGTTCCGCAAGACGGCGTGCTGTTCAGCGCAACCGCACGCGACAACCTGCGCTACGGCAAATGGGGCGCGAGCGAGGAAGAGATCTGGGAAGCGGCGCGCGCGGCCAATGCGGAGGCTTTCCTGCGCGACTTGCCAGATGGGCTTGATACCTATCTGGGTGAAAGCGGCACGCGCCTTTCAGGCGGGCAGCAGCAACGCATCGCCATTGCGCGAGCATTGCTGCGCGATGCGCCGATTCTGTTGCTTGATGAAGCGACCAGCGCGCTGGACGCCGAAAGCGAACAATTGGTTCAGCAAGCGCTCGATGAACTGATGAAAGATCGCACGACGCTGGTCATAGCGCACCGCTTGGCGACCGTTCGTGCAGCGAACCGCATCATCGTGCTCGATGAAGGCCGGATTGCCGAGCAAGGGACGCATGAGCAACTGTCCAGTGCAGGCGGGCTTTACGCGCGTTTGGCAAAGCTGCAATTTGCTTCGCACGAGGCCGCTTGAAGCCCGCAATTCTCGACCAACTGCACACATTTCCGACAAACGACGGCGCGGGAGCGAAATTCCGTTTAAGGCGTTGCAATGGAATTCGGCGAGATCACGCCGAGAAACGTCAATCTTGGGGACGCATTTATGATTAGGCAATTGCTTGCCACAGGCACCAGCGCAATCGCGCTTGTCATCGCCGCACCGGCGCTGGCTGACGAGACTACAACCGAAACAGAAACTACTGCAGAAGTGCCGTCTTCGCCGACCATGGATTTCGGCACCTGGGGTGTTGGACTGGACACGATTGATCAGACGCGCGCACCGGGCGATGACTTCGACGCTTATGTGAACGGACTGTGGGTTGCGAATAACGAGATCCCGGGCGACCGCCAGCGCTATGGCGCGTTTGACATGCTGCGTGAGAAGTCGGTTGCCGATGTCGAGACGCTGATTGCGGATCTTGTCGCATCGAAACCTGAGCCTGGTACGACTGCGCGCCGGATCGTCGATGCCTACAATGCCTATCTCGAAATGGACGCAATTGATGCAAGCGGCCTTGCCCCGGCACAACCTTATCTCAACGAGATTTTCACAGCACCTGACCTAGCCCGCCTAGCGGAGCTGTTTGAGACACCCGGCTATCCGGCGCTGGTGAGTGCAGGCGTAACCGTCGACTCGCGCAACCCGACCGATCACGCGGTCTCAATCGGTTTTGACGGCATGGGACTGCCCGACCGCGACTATTATCTGGTCGATTCAGAGAGCAATCTCGAAATCCGCGGCGCCTATAAGGGGTATCTGACCAAGCTGCTTGATGCTGCTGGCTATCAGGACCCGGCCGCTGCGGCCGAAGCGGTCTATGCTTTTGAGCACAAGGTCGCAAAGCTGGAGTGGGCGCGGCAAATTTTCCGCATGCCCAACCTTACCTATAACGAGCTGACCCTTGATGAGTTGAAGGCGCTCTCTGGTGGATTTCCGATCGAGACCGTGATTTCTGCTGGCAAGTTTGACGGAAAGGCGCGTTATCTAGTGCCGCAAATCCCGCCGACCGAAGATGAAATCGCGGAATACAGCCTGACCAGCGAGCAGCTGGGGATGATTGGCGGCGGTTTGCCCGCGATGATGCAACTGCTGACAGAGACGCCGCTGGCCACAATCAAAGCCTATATGGCGGCGCAGTTCCTGTCAGGAAATGCGTCGGTTCTCTCGAGCGAACTCGACAATGCCAATTTCGAATTCTTCGGCAAGACAATTGGTGGACGCACTGAGCAGCGCCCACGTTGGAAACGCGCGATTGATGCAGTTGAGGGGCAGCTGGGTGAGCAGCTAGGCACGCTGTATGTGGCGCGCTTCTTCCCGCCTGAAAGCAAGGCGCGGATGGAAACACTGGTTGGCAATCTCAAGCTGGCGATGGGCAAGGCGCTCGAAGAAAACGAGTGGATGACCGAAGCAACGATCGAGCAGGCCACCGAGAAGCTCAAAGGCTTCGTGCCGATGGTTGGCTATCCTGATGAATTCGAAACCTACGAAGGTTTGGACATCACAGCGGACGACCCGCTCGCCAACCGGATAAACACCATCGCATGGGCGCGCGCAGACTCGCTGAAGGATTTGGACAAGCCGGTTGACCCGACCGAATGGGGCATGCTGCCGCAAACGGTGAATGCGTATTATTCGCCGCTCACCAACCGTATCGTGTTCCCTGCCGCGATCCTGCAGCCGCCATTCTTTGGTGGCAATGCCGATCCGGCGGTCAATTACGGCGGCATCGGCGCTGTTATCGGCCACGAGATTGGTCATGGTTATGACGACCAGGGCTCTCAATATGATGCAAAAGGCAAGCTGCGGAACTGGTGGCAGGACGTAGATCGCGAAGGTTTCGAGCAATTCACGGCCCGCATGGCAGAATTCATCGAAGCCTATTGCCCGGTTGATAGCCCCGAAGGTCCAGTCTGCCTGCGCGGCCCACAATCCATGGGAGAGACGCTAGGCGATGTGGTTGGATTGCAAATGGCCTATCGCGCCTACCGCATTTCGCTGGGCGGCGAGGAAGCTCCTGTGATTGACGGATTGACCGGCGATCAGCGGTTCTTCCTGGGCTTTGCCCAAATCTGGCGCGGGATGGAGCGCGAGGAAAGCCTGCGCAACCGCGTGATGACAGCGAACCACCCTCCCGGTACGTTCCGCTTGAACAACGCTGTGCGTCACCTGGATGCCTGGTACGAAGCGTTCAACGTGACGGAAGAGCATGATCTCTACCTGCCGCCGGAAGAACGCATCCGCATCTGGTAAGCAGGCACCGCAAACGCAAAATCGCAAATGGGCAGGGCAGGTCGCTTGACTTGTTCTGCCCTTTGGCTCTTAGGCGCAAGGCATGACACTGTTTCAGCAGCTTCTAATTGCGATCGTTCAGGGGGTTACTGAGTTCCTGCCGATTTCATCGTCAGGGCATTTGATCCTGATCCCATATCTTACGGATTTGCCCGACCAAGGCCCGCTGATCGATGTCGCGGTGCATGTTGGCTCTTTGCTGGCGATCATCGTCTATTTTTTCAAAGACGTAGTGGTTTTGGCGCGCGGCGGTTTCGCCAGTGTCGGTTTTGGCTCCTCCGCGGCCAATGCGCCGGCAGAGCGGCGCCTGTTCTGGTGGATCGTGGTTGGCACGATCCCCGCGGTTCTATTCGGGCTTTCGATCAAGATGGGCGCGTTCAACGGGATTGCGGAAAACGTGTTCGGTATCGAGATTGTCGATGGCGATCTGATGAATTCGATCCGCTTTGTCGATCTGATCGCGGTGAACCTTATCCTTTACGGGGTGCTGCTTGGCATTGCGGACAAGGTCGGCAAGGAAGTCAAAGTTTTCGAAGATATGAGCTGGCGCGATGGCTTGATCGTCGGCCTCGCACAGGCACTGGCGATCATTCCCGGCACAAGCCGCTCAGGCGTAACCATGACCGCGGCCCGGTTCCTTGGATATCAGCGTGTCGAGGCTGCGCGGTTCTCGTTCTTGCTGTCGATCCCGGCAGTCGCAGGCGCCGGGGTTTTGATCGTGCCGGAGATTTTCGAAGCAGGGGCGAATCTTGCCTGGGACGCGCTCTGGGCCGGAATTTTCACCTTTATTGCGGCTTTCGCAACAATGGCTTTTCTGATGAATTTCCTCAAGAAAGCCTCGATGATGGTCTTTGTGGTGTACCGCGTCTTGCTTGGTGCGGCGTTGCTGGCGATTTTCTGATCTTGGAACCTTTATCCCTCCGCGATGTTACAGGAGTAGAGGAACTCAGATTTTAGACACGCTTGGAACCTATGTCCCTATTGTGCTTCATCTTTATCGGATCGCTTATCGGCTGGCTTGCCGCGATCCTGACGCGCACCGAAAACGTGCCGGGTATCCGGCGCGACATCGGCTTCGGACTGGTTGGCGCGCTGATTTCCGGCCTGTTCGCGAACAATTGGGCGTTTCTCGGCGGCCTCAGCTGGACAGCGTTGGGCGCATCGATAGTTGGGGCAGTTGTGCTGGTCGCGATCAGCAAGCTCATGCTCGACCGAACCTCCGCCTGAGAGGCTGATTCTTCACATCAAACTGGTTTGGCGCCTGAACCGCGCCCACCGCGCAGCAAATATTCCTGACTGCCGCGATGCACCACATTGTCGACATCGATCACCGCAGTATTGGCATAAGTGAAGCTGGGCCCGAGGCTGCGATAGAGCCGGTCAAAATCACGCTCGACAGTCTGGCGATAGAGATCTTCAAAGCTTTCGATCACGAAGTACGTCGGCTGAAGATCGCTGATCACATAGTCAGTCCGCATGACGCGATCGACATTCAGCATGATCCGGTTGGGGCTTTCCGCTTCGACAGAGAAAACGGCTTCCGTCGGGCCTGACAGGATGCCGGCTCCATAGGCGCGGATGTCATCGGGCGCTTCTTCGATCAGGCCGAACTCGACCGAGTACCAATAGAGCGCGCCCAGCGCCTTGAGGTGATTGTAGCGCATCGCCTTCCACCCGGCGCGGCCATATTCCTGCATATAATCCGCGAAAACCGGGTCGGTCAGCATGGGCACATGCCCGAAGACATCGTGGAATACGTCAGGTTCCTGAATGTAGTCGAATGTCTCGCGTGTGCGGATGAAATTGCCAGCCGGGAAACGGCGATTGGCCAGATGCCAGAAGAACACGTGATCAGGGATCAGCATCGGTACAGGCACAACGCTCCAGCCTGTGAGCGCGTTCAACTCTTCTGACATTTTGCCGAATTCCGGCACGCCGCCGCGGCCGAGGTCCAGCTTCTCAAGGCCCGCCATGAACGCCGTTGCCGCTCTGCCGGGCAATACATCCATTTGGCGCGCAAAGAGGTCATCCCAAACCTGGTGATCTTCTGAGGTATATTCCGTCTGCGCTGGCTCCAACCAGTCATCGCCCACATGCGAGGGCTTTTTCAGCGGCGCGGTAAAGACATCCGCCGGCAAATCGGGCAGGGTCGAATAATCCTGCTGTGGTTCTGCGAGTGTAGGCATAGTTTCAGTTGTAACTATACCACGCCCAAGCGGGCTGTGCAAACAGGAGGTGCGCTTGGAGAGGCTTAAACGCAAGCAATATGAAGAGCTGCTTGAGCCATTAGAGGATGATGGTATCTTACTGTTCAAATACTGGCTGACGACTGATCAAGTGAATCAGGAAGAGCGGCTGCGCGAACGGCTGGAGGATCCGCTCAAGCGCTGGAAACTCTCGCCCATCGATCTCGCGGCGCGCGACAAATACGACGCATACACGCAAGCGCGCGAAGCGATGCTGCAAGCAACGCACACTGAGTGGGCGCCCTGGACGCTGGTGGATTTCAATGACCAGAAGCTTGGGCGGCTGACATTGGTGCGCGACTTACTGAACCGCTTGCCAGATACGCATATAGACCCGCCGCCATTGGAGTTTCCCGAGCTGGGCCGTGAACCGCAGCGGGAAAGCTATTCAATGCTAGATCCCATCGCCGACTATCCGGTGGATATAGAAGATTAGGCGGTAGCCGACGCTTTTACGCATTGCCTGCCGTCGCTCGCAAAAGTGCCGAGCTCGTAGCCGTCACCTGACTTGCGTATCGCCATATGCAGCGGCTCGTCCGCAATTGCCGGGCTGACGGCGCGGAAATTGAAGGTCTTGAGCTTGTTCTCGCCCAGCACTTTCACGGCCATTTGCAGCAGCAGACTTGCCATCAGCGGCCCGTGCACTACCAAACCGCGGTAGCGCTCAACATCGCGCGCATAAGGCAGATCATAGTGAATCCGATGCGTGTTGAATGTCAGCGCAGAGAAACGGAACAATAACCGCGGATCGGGTGTGATCTGCTGATGCTGATCCCATGAGGCGGCATCGAATGCAGCACTCGACGGCTCGGGCGGGCTAAGCGGAGCATCCCCCGCCACCGCATCGCGGTAGACCAGTGTCTGCTTATCGCGCACCGCAATGACGCCATTGGCCTTGGTAACATGCTCGACGTCTACGAACCCCAATTTGCCGCTTTTACCTTCTTTCTCGGCAATCGAAGCAATTCGACTGGTCCGCTCGATGTCCGCGCCAATGGGAATTGGTTCTAGAAACTCGATTTCGCTCGCAGCCCACATCCGGCGCGGCAGCGGGATCGGCGGGAAAAAGCTCTGGTCGCTTTCGTCGCGCTTTGGATGGCCATCTTTGCCCAGCGCAGTTTGGGGCGCCTCGGGCGTGCAAAGGCACAGATGAATGCCCTGCGGCATCATGCCAATTGGAGATGCATCAAGGTTAAAGGTCGCGAACCACCGATTGGCGAGCGCATTGTCGAGCGTATCACGCTGGACCTGCTCGCGTCCGATCCAATTGTCCCACTCAGTCATGCGTGCATCCTATCACGATCACGCCGCGCGTTCGAATATCGCCGCGATTCCTTGACCGCCGCCGATGCACATTGTTTCCAGCCCGAAGCGAACTTCGCGTCGATGCATCTCCGCTGCCATGTCAGCCAGAATACGCCCGCCGGTTGCGCCAATCGGGTGGCCCAGCGAAATCCCCGAACCATTTACATTCAGGATGTCTCGGCGGCTGTCATCATCCGACCAGCCCCAGCCTTTCAGCACGGCCAGCACTTGCGGTGCGAAGGCCTCGTTAAGCTCGACCAGGCCGATGTCATCCCAGCCCATGCCGGCGCGCGCGAATAACCGCTCGACCGCAGGGACAGGGCCGATACCCATGCGCGAAGGGTCACAGCCTGCCGCCGCCCAGCCATGGAACCACAGCGAAGGGGTGAGCCCCATTTCCTCAAGCTTGTCTTCCGCCACAACAAGACAAGCAGCCGCTGCATCGTTTTGCTGGCTGGCATTGCCTGCTGTGACGATGGCTTCAGGATCTCGCTTCAGATCAATCGCGCGCAATGATCCAAGCGTTTCCATGCTCGCGTCGGCGCGATAGCCTTCATCGTGATCGAAGACGAAAGGATCCTTGCGCTGCTGTGGCACTTCAACCGGCACGAGATGATCGGTAAATTTGCCCTCTTCCCACGCCTTGGTGGCGTTCTGGTGAGAGCGGACAGCAAAGGCGTCCGCTTCTTCGCGGGTGATCTTGTAGTCTTTGGCCAGATTCTCTGCCGTTTCGATCATCCCAGTGATGATCCCGAACCGCTCGATCGGCTGGCTCATCAAACGCCCACGGCTCAGCCGGTCATGCAGTGTCATATCACCCATCCGCACGCCGCCACGAAGGTCAGTCGTGTAATGTTCGACGTTTGACATGCTTTCACAGCCGCCTGCGACGACGACATCGGCCATGCCTGTTTCCACCATCATCGCTGCGGTCGCGACCGCTTGCACGCCAGAGCCGCAGCGGCGGTCCAGCTGGAAACCGGGAACTTCGATCGGCAGTCCCGCGGCCAGCCAGCTCCAGTGGCCAATCGCGGGCGCTTCGGCATTGCCATAGCCCTGACTGAAGACAACATCGTCGACCCGCGCCGGATCAATGCCGCTGCGTTCGATCAACGCCTTCAGGATAACCGCACCCAGCTTGCCGGCGTCCAATGGGGCGAGCTTGCCGAGGAATTTGCCTACCGGCGTGCGCAAAGGTGAAACAATAGCGGCGCGTCTCTTGGTCATCGTGTTTCCTTGTCTGAAAGAGCTACCGTGCCTGCATCGATCAGCTTGCCAATCGCTCCAGAGGATAGGCCAAGTCGCTCGGCCAAAACCTCTTCACTGTGTTGGCCGAGATATGGTGCAGGTGCAGGGTCGCCGACCTGTTTCTCAGGCATGTTCGCAAAGCTGCGCGTGGCGGGATATTTGAAGCCTGACGGGTTTGCGGGCGACGGTCCGAACAGCGGGTTTTTGGCCACCAACTGCGGGTCGTTCGCGGCTTCGTGCATGGTACGGTAACGCTCGAATGTGCAGCCATGTTCGCTCATCCGTGCGGCAAGATCATTGTAATCGTGCTGCCCTGCCGCCTGCTGGAACAGGTCGAACAGCCGGTGGCGGTGTTCGAAGCGGGGGCGGTCTCCGTCGGCGAAGCGGACGCCCAATTCTGCTTCTAGTGCAGCGATCTCTTCGGTGAGGCCAAAGGCGGCTACCAGCCCGTGCCACTGCTTGGGCGTGAGCGCCGCGACCATGAAGCGTTGGTTGTCCAGGCTCCTGAAATCGCGCCCGAACGCACCCCAGATCGCATTGCCGAGTCTCTCGCGATCCGCCCCGCGATAAAGCATTTCTGCCATCGATCCGCTGTTTGCCATGGTGCCGATAGCGACATCTCCCAGCGGGATACGCACTTCGCTGCCTTCGCCGCTCGCGTCGCGGTGGCGCAATGCGGCGAGCAGGGCAAAGGCGCCATAGGCCCCGGTGATGAAATCCCACGCGGGCAGAACCTGGTTGACCGGGGGCGCTGTGGCCATGTCCCAATCTTCCGGTCCGCACATCAGCGGGTATCCGCTTGCAGCGTTGACTGTGAAGTCCATCGCCTGCCGCCCGTCGTGCCAGCCCATGATGCGCACGCTGACCATATCGCCCCCCCCTTCGGACAAAGCCGCATGGCTAAGGAAGCTCTTCTCGGGCAGATTGGTAACGCATTGCCCGGTTTTGCGTGCCAGCTCGACGCAAAGCTCGCGTCCTTCGCCACTGCGCAAATCCAGCGCGACCGATTTCTTGGCGCGGTTGAGATTCTCCCAGCTTAAGCTGCGGCCTTCCTTTGTTAGCATGTATCGATCGTAGTCGAGCCCGCCTGCCTTGTGGTCAACCCGGATCACCTCGGCGCCCATTTGCGCGCAATAGAGCCCGATGGTGGGTGACGCGACGAAGCTTGAGACTTCGATGAGGGAGAGGTCGTCTAAAAGGTTGTACATCAGCCGTGTACCGCCGCCCAATCCCTGAGCATGTGCTTGGCGATCTGGAGCTGCAGGATTTGTGTGGTACCTTCGTAAATGCGGTAGATGCGCGCGTCGCGGAAGAAACGCTCTGCATCGTATTCGGCCAAATAACCTGCGCCGCCGTAGATCTGCACAACGCGGTCAACCACGCGGCCGCACGTCTCGGATGCGAATACCTTGAACGCGGCAGCCTTGACGAGAATGTTCTCTCCACGGTCAGCGCGCGCGGTGACATCTTCCATCATGGCCTCCGCGGCGTAGATTTCAGTCTCGCTTTCGGCGAGCATCTGCTGGATCAGCTGGAAGTTTGCGATCGGCTCACCAAAGGCCTTGCGCTCATTGGCATAGCGCAGCGCACTGTCGAGCGCACGACGGGCATAGCCGGTGCTGGCCGCGCCTACCGAAATACGGCCATTGTCGAGGCTCATCATGGCAAAGCGAAAACCCTTGCCGGTCTCTCCGCCAAGCAGCGCTTCGCCCGGCACATGCACATCATCCAGGATGACATCGGAGATATGCGCGCCTGACTGGCCCATCTTCTTGTCAGGGCTGCCGGTGGATATGCCCGGCGTATCCATCGGCACGATGAAAGCGCTGACATGCGCGTTCTTGGGCAATGCCTCTTTCTCGGTGCGCGCCATGATCAGCGCGACATTCGCATGCGGGGCGTTGGTGATGTATCGCTTGGTGCCATTGAGCACCCAGCCATTGCCGCTTGGGTCGGGTTTGGCGAAAGTCTGCATTGCCGCACTGTCGCTGCCGGAGCCTGGTTCCGTTAGGCCGAAACAGGCGATTTCACCCGCGGCGACGCGCGGCCACCATTCGGCTTTCTGCTCTTCGGTCGCGCCATTCTTGATCGCGGAATTGAACATGCCGACGTTGATCGAGAAGATTGAGCGGAACGCAGGCGCGGCATAGCTCATCGATCGCACCGTACGCGCATATTGCGTGGTATTCAGGCCTGCGCCGCCATATTCTTCCGGCACTGTCAGCCCGAACAGACCCATCTCCTTCATCTCTTCAACGATATCATTGGGCAGGCGATCGTTCTCGATCACGTCCCTTTCCGCCGGGATCAGCCGCTCCCGCACATAGCGGTCCAGCTGCTCGATGAACTGTTCGAAGGTTTCTGGGTCCATTCCGGATTGCGACATCGGTTCTAGCGTCCTCTCTTTGCAGCTCGTTCAATCGGTTTCAGCGAGCCCCATGTCGCCTGCTCAATGTGGCAGGCTTTCTCTCGCCTAAAAGCAAAAGCGGACGAATCGCCCGATGGCAACCCGTCCGCTTTGCAATCTGGCAAAAAGCCGCGCTTGGCCTGTTACTCTTCGACGCCTAGCTCAGCTGCGGCCGCTTCGGCTGCTGCTGCGACATCCGCGGCTGCATCAGCCGCTTCGGTTGCAGTTTCCTCGGTGACCGCAGCGGGTTCGTCTGCCGCACCTGTATCTTCAACAGCCTGTTCTTCCACGCCTTCAAGCGCGGCGTCTGCCGGCATTTCGACCGTGTCGGCTTCTGCTTCGATCGACGCATCGTCTGCGCCCCCGCAAGCTGCCAATGTCAACGCTCCAGCGCCGGCCAGTAGGGTGTATGCAAACTTCTTCATTGGTACTTTCTCCTGAATTTAACCGCTTCTTAGCGCGGTCTAGATACAAGCGCCAAGGGCGCAATGTGTAAAATCTTTCAAGAACTGCGACGAGTGGAGCGATTGATCATTCAAATCCGGGGGCGAATTTGACTGTACCCGTTGGTCGTACACCGACGAGGGTAAGATATTGAAAATACTCCGCCGGTGGACCGGGATAGGCAAGCGACGGGTCTGATTTGAAGCCAAAGCGTGAATAGTATTCAGGGCTTCCCAATAGCACGATCCCTTTCGCGCACATTGCGCGCATCTGCGTAATCCCGTGATTAATCAGTGCGCTGCCGACACCCTTGCCCTGCAACTCGGGCCAAACAGAGACTGGCCCCAAGCCGTACCAGTTTTTAGTGCCATCGCTGATCGTAACAGGGGAAAACGCGATATGGCCGATAATGCCTTCAGGCGTTTCTGCGACTAAAGATAACGCCAGGTCGCCGTCTTTGCGCAGCCGGTCCACCAGCTCTTGCTCGTCACCATCACTGAAGGGCATGTCTTTGAATGCGGCTTTGGTGAGCTTGAAGATCGGGCGCCGGTCGTCCAGCTCTTCCGGGCGGCAGGCGATGCTCATTCGAGGAGATGCCCTGACTTGTCGCGCTTTGTGGCGAGATAGCGCGCATTGTACGGATTATCAGGCAGTTGATGCGGTACCCGTTCGTTCACTGTGATGCCTGCCGCCTCAAGCGCGGCGACTTTCTTGGGATTGTTCGTCATCAGCCGGATCCTCCGCGCGCCGAGTAGATCGAGCATGCGCGCAGCGGTAGCGAAATCGCGCGATTCATCGGGCAAGCCAAGCCGCTCGTTGGCTTCGACAGTGTCGAACCCTTGATCCTGCAAGCGGTAAGCGCGCAGTTTGTTGATCAGGCCGATACCGCGCCCCTCCTGACGCATATATAGCAAAGCGCCCCAACCGCCTTCGATGGCGACATCAGCCATGGCCGCTAGCGCTGCGTCCAATTGCGGGCCGCAATCGCACTTCAGGCTGCCCAATATATCGCCGGTCAGGCACTCCGAATGTAGGCGGATGAGCGGAGCCTTGTCTCCGCGCTGATCCCCGATGATCAGTGCGACATGCTCGCGGGTATCGTCTGCACTTCGAAAGGCCACAATCTCAGCTGTGTCGCAAGCCGCGACCGGCAATCTGGCGCGGGTCGCGATGTTCAATTGCCTGCCCTCGCTCCATTCCGACAAATCACTCGCTGCAACCGGCACTGTTTCGCCCGGATCGGTCGGATCGACCAGAAAGGCAGGCAGGATTCCTGCAATCCGGGCAAGCTCCAGCGCCACCTCGGCAACCTCGCGCCACTCCAACGCCTCGGCTTTGTAGGGCCCTTTGAACGGGTGCTTCAGGTCAAGCGCCGGGTCTGCCACTGCGCGTGCTTCGCTCAAGGCAAACGGCTCACCGCTGCGGATCAGAACGGGTGCGTTAGGAACTGCCGCCTCGCGCTGGTTCGCAAGTTTTAAGGTGAGCGCGCGGGCCGCAGAAATCAGCATCTTCTCCGACGTCGCGCCGGTCGTAATCGCAGTCTCGGCTGGCAAGAAAACAGGCCCCCTATCAAACGCAATCGGCCAGCCATGGCGCAGCGCGTCCACCGCTTGCGCCACGCGGCGAGAGGGCGAGGGAGAACCTACACTCAGAGCGCAAACTCCGTGATCAGCGGGATATGATCGCTTGGCTTCTCCCAGTCGCGCGCGTCTTCGCGTAGACGGTGGCCAATGGCTTGCGCGGCAAGTTCGGGGCTCGCCCACATGTGATCGAGCCGCCGCCCGCGATCATTCACTTTCCAATCCTTGGAACGATAGCTCCACCAGCTGAAATAGCGTTCAGGATCGCGGATAAACTCACGTCCCAGATCGACCCAGCCATGGGCTTGTTTGAACTGCTCGAGCGTGTCGACTTCAACAGGAGTATGGCTGACAACCTTGAGCAACTGCTTGTGATTCCAAACATCGCTTTCGAGTGGCGCAATGTTGAAATCGCCCACGATCATGGTTGGGCGATCGATCTTGTCCGCCCAGCCGATCATGCGGCCCAGAAAGTCGAGCTTCTGCCCAAATTTGGCGTTCTTTTCGCGGTCCGGCTCGTCTCCGCCGGCCGGGACATAGACGTTTTCAAGCACCATGCCCTTGCCCGGGCCGAGCAATTCGACCCCGACATGCCGAGCTTCGCCATTGGCCTGCCAGTCATGGCGGCTGAATTCCTTTAATGGAATGCGGCTGATCGTTGCGACACCATGATATCCCTTCTGGCCATGGATCGCCTGATATTTGTAGCCCGCATCAGCCAGCGCTTGCGCAGGAAACTGGTGCTCCTGACATTTGATTTCCTGCAAGCACAGCACATCGGGTGCTTCCTCTTTCAGAAACCGTTCGACAATCGGCAGCCGCAGCCGCACCGAATTGATATTCCAAGTCGCGATAGAAACCATGGGGACAGCACTTAGGGTGCGTATTCTTTTGGGTCCAGCACACCTTTAGCTTTCCCGTCACAAAGAATAGCGATAGCGGTGGTCCCGAGAGAAGGAGATACCCTATGACGACTTCGCGCAGCGCGCTTTCACTTGCAGCTGCAATGGCCTTTCCGTTGGCTGCATGCTCACCTGCTGGATATGGGCAGAGCGAGATTGCCAGCGCATCGGCAATGCCAGCCGCGGCGACCGAGCCCAAGGCCAAGAACGTCATCCTGTTCATCGGTGACGGTATGGGAGTTTCGACGGTCACAGCCGCGCGGATCTATGCCGGCCAGAAGAACGGGCAGAGCGGCGAGGAATATGTCCTGCCGTTCGAGATTTTCGAGAATGTTGCGCTCGTAAAAACCTATAACAGCAACGCGCAGGTGCCCGATAGTGCCGGCACGGCAAGCGCGATGCACACTGGCGTCAAGACCAAGATCGGTGTTCTGGGGGTTGGCCCCGATGTCACCGCTGGCGATTGCGAAAGCGGGCTGGCCAACTCGCTCCCAATTCTAGGAGAGCAAGCAACAGCGCGCGGGCTGGCCCTGGGGATCGTTTCCACCGCGCGCATTACCCATGCGACCCCAGCCAGCGTTTATTCGCGCACCCCGGATCGCGGCTGGGAGGCAGATGCGTGGATACCCGAGGATCAACGCGGCAAGGGCTGCGATGATATCGCGTTGCAGCTTGTGAACAGCACATTCGACGTCGCCCTGGGCGGCGGGACGGCGGCATTCTTTGGCGCAGACTCCGGCGGGAGGCGGCTAAATGCGGATGCGAACCTGCCTGCAGATTGGACGGCACGTACAGGCGGCACCTTTGTTTCTACAGCAGCTGAACTGGCTGCTGCACCAGCAGACAAGCCTGTGTTAGGGCTCTTTTCGCCCAGTCACATGACTTACACGGTCGACCGCACCGACGATTCGACTGAACCGACACTAACCAAGATGACGCAGCAGGCGATCACGCGGCTTCAAGATGATCCCGAAGGCTTTTATCTGATGGTCGAATCGGGCCGGATCGATCACGGTCACCATGCCGGGCAAGCTGGCTATGCATTGGAAGAAGCAGTCGAGTTCGCTAACGCAATCCAATACGCAATCGAAAACACCGATCCTGCTGAAACATTGATTCTGGTAACCGCAGATCACAGCCACGTCTTCACAATGTCGGGCTATCCGCGCCGTGGAAATGACATTCTGGGGTTGGTTGTCGCTCCTGAAGGGAGTGCCGAACTGGCAGAGGCGACCACCGCGACCGATGGTAAGCCATACACCACGCTGGGTTACCAGAATGGTCCCGGTGCAATTGCCAATATGGCAGAGCGTCCGATGCCTGAAACCGGCGTTCATGCGCACCAACAGGCCGCGATCCCGACCAGCAGTGAAACCCATGGCGGCGAAGATGTGGCGCTCTATGGCAATGGTCCTGGCGCTGATCGTGTTCGCGGCGTGATCGAGCAGAATGCGATCTATAACATCATCGTCAAGGCGCTTGGCTGGGATGACTAAGAGATCAAGGTGATCTTGCACGAGCTGGATTGGGCTACCCGCAGGTAGCCCGCAAGGCCGGGAGGAAATTGCGTACGCCGAGGCGAGTGCGGAAAAAACAGGATGCCAAACAAAAACCCTCGCGCCGGGGGCATTGGCACGAGGGTTCCTAGTTAGCGTTCGTCACGCTTGGATGAACCGCACTTCGATGAAGGTTGAGGCAACAGGGGGGGAAACCCGCCTTCGACCGGTTCACAAGAAGAAACTACCCTTTCTCAGCTTTCGGCTAAATGAATGACGCACAGCGCTCTGTCGTGTTCTTACAACCTTGCAACGGCGAAGCGTTTATCGTGGGCGACGAGACGAGCTACGCGGATCGCGGAACTGGAACGTACTGTCGGGAACAGACACGCCATAGCGGTGATTCCTTAGCCGAACCGTCGTGCGATTGTTCTGCGCATCGAGCGCAACCCAGGTGTTGAGCTCCAGCCCGCCCGGCGCGGTCACATCGCGCACAAAGATCATATTGATCATGCCGAATTCGGGGCGTTTGGGGTCGCGCACCTCAATGCTGATCACGTCAGGATTCCCGGTCTGAACCAGCTTGCCATAACGGGAGATATCCCGCTCCGGATCAAGCATGGCACCCAGCGGCGAATTGCGGATCGGCCAGCGCTGAACCTGATTCACTTCATAATCGACGAGGTAGAGCGACCGACCGTTGGATATGACCAGCAAATCCTGATCTTCGCCATAGTCGAACCGGATCTTTCCGCCACGCTTTAGTGTCAGAACACCGTCGGCAGTCTGCCCCATTCGGTCAGTTTGTGAGAAGTCTGCCTTTAGTGTGGCGATTTGGCGAAGCGCGCTGACAGCGCGGTTCAGATCGCCCGCTTCGGATTGCGCGATGGCGGGCGCGGTCGTCGCGATAGATGCGGGGATTGCGCATAAGGCAGCACTCGCCAGCGCAACGTGCAGCGGGCGTTTGGAAAGAAATGCAAAGATGCTCATGCTGCGCTTTCTAATCACGCGGCGTTTAACTGTCACTGAACTTGATTGCGTTCAGCCGTTCAGCAAGATCACTTGATCTTGGCTTCCTTGAACTCGACATGCTTGCGCACAACCGGGTCATATTTACGGAAAGTCATCTTTTCAGTGATGTTACGCGGGTTCTTTTTCGTCACGTAATAGAAGCCCGTGTCTGCAGTCGAGACGAGCTTGATCTTGACGGTTGCTGGCTTCGCCATGACGGTATCCTAAAACTTGCAAAAGGGCTGATGTTCAGCCGAAAAAATACAGGCGGCGCGAGCAGCACCGCCATCCAGAGGCGCGCCATTGGGTGATTCTGGGGCAAAAGTCAAGCACGACTCACCAATCAGAGCGACTGACTTTACCTCTTTTCGCCTTCACATCGCCACGGGCTTTCTTGGCTTTCAGCCGCTGGACCTTGCCCACGCGATTGACGCGGCTTTTGGCGCGCGGCTTGGGGCGCTCATGCGCTTTGGTGAGCAATTGCTCGAGCTTCTCGCGCGCCGCGGTGCGATTTGCTTCCTGGGTACGATGTTCGCGTGCTGTAATCAAAAGGTCGCCTGACGCGATGAGCTTGCTTTTGGCGATTTCTTTCAACCGCGCAAAAACAGCCGGCGGCAGACCCAATTTGTAGATATTCACCCGCAGCTGGACCTCGGTCGCTACCTTATTGGCGTTCTGCCCTCCCGGCCCGCTGCCAGCGAGGAAACTTTCCTCTGCCAGAGCATGCGCGCGGGCGAGAAGATCATCATCCATCATCTGACACGTGCGTGCGTTCTGGCGGAGGCGGAGGCTCAGGGGCGGTGAGACCCGCCCGAACGAAGTCTTCCGGAAATGGAGCGTAGGCGGTAATCGGATCCTTGCCTGGGCGTGTCATATGGATCGCCTCTGCGTGCAGCATGGTGCGGGGCGCGCCTTCGTTTTGCCCGCGCACGGGCCCGTAAACGGGATCGCCCAGCAGTGGAACGCCCAGCCCTTGCAAGGCGTGAACCCGCAATTGGTGCGTGCGCCCGGTCTCGGGGCGGAAGCGGATCAACGACCGCTTTCGGTCTTCTTCACCGATAGTCTGGAGCAATTCCCAATGCGAGATCGCCGGTTTGCCTTTCTTCGCGGCAATCATCCGCCAGCCCTTCTCAGCCGAGCTGATCTTGGAGAGGTTAAGTTCGATCGTGCCGGATTGTTCGGACGGTTCAAAATCCATCACTGCCAGATATGTTTTGCCAACAAGACGGTCCTCGAACGCCCTGTTAAAGCGCTTCAGCGCCTTCGGATTGCGCGCAAGAATCAGGCAGCCGCTGGTATCGGTATCGAGCCGGTGAACGGCAACTGGCGGGCGCTGAAATCCCAGCTTCAACTGCTCGATATGGTCCCACAAAGCGGGGCCGCCGCGCTTGGGGCGGTCCACTGGCAAACCCGCAGGTTTGTTGATCACCAGCGCTTCGCCGTCTTCGAAGAGTATTTCGATATTCATATCAATTCAGCTTTCATCAGCCCGCGCACGGCGTTGCCGAGCAAAAAGCCATTTTCGAGATCTTCCAAGATCAGATGTTCTTCGCGCGCCTTGCCGCTGTCAATCAGCGAGCGGCGCAATACGCCGGGCAGCAGGCCAAGCGAATCCGGGGGAGTGAGCCATACTCCGTCGCGCTCAACAAAGATATTGGTGAAGCTGCCTTCGGTAACGAAGCCTTCGGGATGAACGAGCAGCGCTTCCTTCGCGCCTGCGGCCTTTGCGGCGGCCAGCGCCTCCTCGTAGAACCCGCGATCGGTTGTCTTGTGCCGCAAGCGCCAATCGCTGGGATCCACCGGCAGAGGCAGCGCGATACATCGCAGCGGTGTATCACTGGCGCTTGGTACAGGCCCCGCCTCCAGCGCCAACTCTCCGCGCCGCGATGCCAGCAGCCGCACCTTGCTGCGCGTTTCCAGATCAAAGCACAGCGCCTGAATCTGGTTGCGCGCGGCATGCCGGTCGAAAGAAAAGCCCAAAGCCTGCGCTGAAGCCTTGATCCGTTCCAGATGCAGTTCGAGCAAGCCGATACCGCTTTCCGGATCGAACAGCATTGTCTCGATCAAATCGCAATCGCTCAGGCGGCGCGCAAAGCCTGCCTTCACTTCGCATTCGCGCCGTTCAGCCATGGCTTCGCTGTCTGCAACAATCGCAGAGCCTACGCCCATGACCGCGCGCCCTCGATTGTTCTCTTCCGGCGTCAAGCGGAGCGTGCGAATCGCGACATTGAATGCGGTATCGCCATCAGGCCCGATCCGTCCGATCGCCCCGCAATAGGGTCCGCGCGCATCGCGCTCTCTCTCATTGATCAGCTCCATCGCGCGAATCTTGGGCGCGCCGGTGATGGAACCGCAGGGAAAGATGGCGCGGACCAGATCGACTGCAGTTTTGCCTTCTTGCAGTTTGGCATGCACGCTGGAAACCATTTGATGCACCGTTGGATAGCTCTCGACGGTGAACGGCGCCTCAACGCGCACGCTGCCAGCTTCGGCCACACGGCTAAGATCATTGCGCATCAAGTCAACGATCATGAGGTTCTCGGCCTTGTCCTTGACTGACTTAGCCAATTCGTCCGCCAATGCTTGATCGGCTTCGGCCGTGTCGTCACGAGGGCGCGTGCCCTTCATCGGCTTGACTTTTGCCGCATTGCCCTTGAGCGAAGCGAACAATTCGGGTGAGAGGCTGAGCAGCCAGTGCGAGCCATCGAACAGCAATCCGCCATAGCCGGCCTCGGCAGCCGGGCGCAGCTGTGAATAGAGCGCAACCGGATCGCCGCGATAGGATCCGGCGAGCTGATAGGTCAGGTTGACCTGGTAAATGTCACCTGCGTGGATCGCGTCCTGAAGCCGGGCGAATGCTGCCGCATAGCCGCCGGTCGAAAGCTGCGGTTCCATCGGCCCCAGCGTCCCTGTGCCTTCAGACTGCGAAGCGAGCCATTGTGGAACGTCTTGCGCGGCAATTTCTTGCTCGCTGTCAAACAGGCCGAGCCAGACTAGCGGGCCTGCCGCACCGCTGCGTGCATCCACCAAGGGCGAAAGTTTGGGCTCCATCGCCAGGCCCGCTTCGTAAGCGATATAGCCCGCCAATGTTCCGCCGCTGGCTAGTCGTGCGGTATCGGCTGCGGTCAACACATCCGCCACCTCTTCGCCGCGCATCGCAATGAAAATCTGGCGTGGATCGGTAAACAGATGCGCAGATGCTGCGCCGTCCCGGCGCGCGTCATCAAGCAGGATAAAGGGTGTGCGCTGTCCCATTGCCAGTGCAGCCTTAGCCAATCGCGTGCACAAGTCGAGTACTTGACCGCCTAGGGTCCGCTGCGCTGCTCGCGCATCGCTTCGCGCGCTGCCTTGCGCTCTGCAGATGAAATCGTGCCAGAGCCATCTTTATCTGCACTGTTAAAACGCGTCTCTATAGCCGCATCGAATTCCTCGCGCGTCACAGCTTCGTCGCCATTGGTATCTGCGCGGCGTAGCATAGCCATCATCCGCGAAGGACCACCGCGGCCTTGTCGCGCTTCGCGACCACCGCGTTCTCCTGCCCGAGCGCGCATCGCTTCGCGGGCTGCAGACATCTCTTCCTGGCTAAGACCGCCGCTGCCATCGGTGTCTGCGCGGGCGAACATGCGTTCTGCGCGATCACCACGGCGTTCCTGGCGTCGGCTCTGTCGTGCTTCGCGCGCGACCTGCATTTCAGCCTGCGTGACTTCGCCGTCGCCGTTTGCATCCATTTTGGCAAAGCGCTCTGCCTGCTTTGCAGCGCGGTCTGCCCGATCAATCACGCCATTGCCATCGGCATCGGCGCGTTCGAACATCTTCGCGCTGTGAGTGCGCGCTTCTTCAAGTGTCACATTGCCATCGCCATTGGCATCGGGTCCGCGCTTGCCGCCATGATGGTCAGCGAAGGCCGCGCCAGAAGCGCCAATGGCAAGAGCGGCGGCTGAAAGGGTGAGTGTGAGTTTACGCATTGTGTTTGCTCCTATGAATGTGTCGTGCGAGCTGCAGAAAACGAACCTAACCACATTTTGAGAGGGAGGGGGCCTTGCTTGCACAGGGGAATGCAAACGGTCCGCTTTCTGCAACTCTTGAACACTTATCTCGCGGCGCTGTGTCGCAGGAGTATGCCAGTTTAGAGGCAAATTGTCGCAGATTGTATCACCTTCAGACCTCTGTTCATTTGCGCGAAATATGCCTCAGGCGTCTGCCATAAGGAAAGCGTTGAGCTTGTTGCCGTCTGGGTCACGGAAATATCCGGCATAGAACACCTTGCCGTTCTCATCCGGTTCACCGCGTGGGCCCGGCGCGCCTTCATCGGTTCCACCGTGTACCATTGCAATGTCATACAGTCGATGGACCTGATCCTTGTCCTTGGCTTCGATGGCCACCATCGTGCCGTTGCCGACGGTCGCTTCCTTGCCATCGAACGGTTTGGTCGCGGCTATGCCTGCACCGCCATCCCATGCGCCCCAGGCAATAAAAGTATCGAAGTCCATCATCCGTCCGACGCCCATTTCAGCGGCGATAGCGTCATAGAATTTGGCGGCGCGCGGCAGATCGTTCGTGCCCAGCGTTACATAACCGATCATCACATACTCTCCCGTCATGAGTCACAAATTTCGCGACCCGCAATGTAAGAACATTACAAGAACATTTGCAGTTCCACAAGCCGACCTAAGGATTTCCGCCTATCAAAGCGGAGCGCAATGCTTTTCCAGCCAGGCCAAGTCCTCGCCATCCATCTGCGGGCTCAAGATATCCCAGACCTTGGCATGATAATCATTGCACCAATTGATCTCGTCAGCGGTCAGGAGGGTCTCTTCAACCAGTGTACGGTCGATCGGCACAAAGGTCAGGCATTCGAACCCCAGATACTCGCCCTCTGCGCCTTCGATATCCTGTTGTACGGTCAGGATCAGATTCTCGATCCGGATGCCAAATTCGCCCACTTTGTAATAGCCAGGTTCGTTCGACAGGATCATGCCTGCGAACAGTTCCTCGTCCGCTCCGGGTTGACCGCCGCCAAGCTTGGCGATGCGCTGTGGCCCTTCATGGACTGACAGGAAACTACCTACGCCATGGCCAGTACCATGCGCGTAATCGACGCCTGCCTCCCAGAGATATTGCCGGGCAAAGGCATCCAGCTGACCCCCGCAGGTGCCTTGCGGGAAAATGGCGCGATCAATCTGGATGTGGCCCTTGAGAACGCGCGTGAAGCGGTCTTTCATCTCTGTTGTTGGTTCACCCGGGCCAACCCAAACAGTGCGCGTGATATCGGTTGTGCCCGCCGGATATTGCCCACCTGAATCGCACAGGAAGATTGAGCTGGGCGGGATCGGAATATTGCTGTCTTCATCGACCTTGTAATGCGGCAGCGCGGCGTGACCGGCAGCGGCAGAGATGGTGTCGAAGCTGATGTCTTTGAGGTTGCCCAGCTCGCGGCGGAATTCGAGCAGTTTTGCCGCGGCGGCCAGCTCGTCGACTTCGCCCGACGGCGCAGTTTCCTCGATCCAGCGCAGGAAACGGCTTACAGCGACGCCGTCGCGGGCCTGCGCGTCGCGGTGACCTTGTTGTTCGACCGGATTTTTGATCGCGCGCGGCAGAATGGTGGGGTCGCGCTCAAAGCTCACGGTTGCGCCACCTGCCTCCAGCGCCTGAGCAATCCCGGCCACGGCATAATTGGGATCAACCGCGACCTTCTTCCCTGCCATTGTTCCAAGCGCGTCTGCAAAGGTGCCGCGTTCACGGATCGTCACCGCATTGCCCAAGTGCTGTGACAGCTCCGGCGTGACTTTCTCGGAACCGATGAACAATTCTGCAGTCCCATCGGCATGTGCAACGACATAGCTTAGCGCGACTGGCGTATGCGCGATGTCTGAGCCGCGGATATTCAACAGCCACGCCACCGAATCGAGCGCGGAGATGACCGCTGCATCGTGACCTTCGGCCTTGAGCCAATCTGCGATCTCCGCGCGCTTTTCAGCCGAGGAGCGCCCAGTGTGCTCGTCTGTCTGGATCATTGCCACCGCATCGGATGGCTCGGGCTGGTCCTGCCACACGGCGTCAAGCGGGTTGCCGTCGACAGGTACCAGTTCTGCGCCCACTTTGGCCGCTTGCGCTGAAACCGTATTTACCCACGCCCTGCTATGCAGCCATGCATCGTAACCGATCTTCGCGCCTTGGCCGGCATGGTCGGCGATCCATCCGCCAATCGTATCCTTGGGCACAGAGCGGTATTCAAACAGTTTTTCGTCCACTTGATCGCGCACTTGCACGGTATAGCGGCCGTCAACAAAGATCGCGGCTGTGTTTAGCAGCACCGCAGCGCTGCCTGCGCTGCCGCCAAATCCGGTCAGCCATTCAAGCCGCTGTGCATAGGCACCGACATATTCGCTCATATGCTCATCCGAAATGGGTATGATGAACCCGTCCAGTTCGCGACGTTTCAATTCCTGCTTCAACGCGTCGAGACGCGCTTCGTGGGTTTGCATCAACATATGATCGATCCTGCGTGTTGAGCGCTTCAGGCTTGCGGCATGAGCGCTAATCTCTAAACGACTCACCACATAGTCTTTCAGCGCGCGGTATTCCACCCGCGCTGGGTTCGCACAGAAGGATGCCCAATGAGTTTAACGCGCATTGCACATGGCGCGCTCGCAGCTTGTCTGGCGATTTCGCCGCTCGCCGCTGCCCATGCTGCCAATCAAGAGGAATCAACTAACGTGACAAGTGAGGCACCAACCTCCCCCCCGATCGCCGAAAAGCGCGAGCATAGCTTTACCCACCACGGAATTACCGTCAGCGATCCGTATCACTGGCTGAAAGACCAATCATACCCCACGATCGATGACGAAGACGTGCTCGATTATGTGAAGGCTGAAAACGCCTGGTTCGAAACGCGTATGGCGCCGCAGAAGGCGCTGACCGACACGCTGTTCGAAGAGATGAAGGCGCGGATCAAGGAAGACGACAGCACTGTCCCGCAAAAGGATGGGGACTGGATCTATTGGTCCGAGTTTGAAGAAGGCGCGCAATATCGCAAGCACTATCGCAAACCCGCTGCTGGCGGTGATCCGGTGCTTATCATTGATGAAAATGAGCTTGCAGAGGGGCATGAGTATTTCCGCCTTGGCGCTGCATCGGTCAGCAAGAACGGGCGTTTCCTTGCCTATTCGACCGACACCAATGGATCGGAACGCTACACTGCACGGATCAAGGATTTGCAGACGGGTGAGCTGCTGGATGACGAGCTCACCAATCTGCGTGGCGGGCTGACCTGGGTCGCGAATGACACGGCGCTGGTTTACGGACCATCGACCGAGGAATGGCGCACGCTGGAGGCCAAGCTGCATGTGATCGGCACGCCGGTGGAAAGCGATGTGACGCTTTACAAAGAGGACGACCAGAGCTTCGGTGTGGGGGCTGGTCTTACCGCGCAGGATGACTGGCTGATCATTGCCACGGGCGACAATGAGACGAGCGAAGTACGGCTGGTGCGTGCTGACGACCCTACCGGCGAGCAGATTCTGATCAAGCCACGCCAGAAAGGCGTCGAATATTCTATCGATGTGCGGGATGGAGAGATCTTCATCTGGACGAATGATAATCACATCAACTTCCGCCTGGCCAAGGCCTCGCTGAAGACCCCCGGTGAATGGGAAACGGTGATTGCAGGCTCGGACGAGTTTTACCTGACCGGTTTCGAGCTGTTCAAGGATTTCTACGTTACCGAAGGGCGCCTGAACGGGCTCGATCAGGTGCAGATCCGCAGTTATGCCGACGCGTCCGACATGAAATCGATCGATTTTCCTGAAGCCAGCTACGACACCGGCCTTTCGAATAATCCCGAATACGATGTCAGCAAGTTGCGCCTTTCTTACGAAAGCATGATCACCCCGGGTTCGGTCTATGACTATCATCTAGCATCGGGCGAGCTGGAGCTGTTGAAGCAGCAGGAAATCCCGTCGGGCTACGATGCCTCGCTCTATACGACCGAGCGGGTCGAAATCACTGCACGTGACGGTACAAAGGTTCCGGTCAGCATCGTGATGCGTAAGGATCGCGAAGAGATTTTGGAAGAAAAAGCCGGACCGCTGCACCTCTATGCCTATGGCGCCTATGGCTACGCGGTACCGCCGGGTTTCTCTACCACGCGCCTGAGCCTGGTCGACCGCGGTTTTGCCTATGCCATCGCGCATATTCGCGGCGGCGATGATCTGGGCCGCCGCTGGTATCTGCAAGGCAAGATGTTCGAGCGGCGCAACACCTTCAACGACTTTGTCGATGCGGGGCGCGGGCTGATTGAGCTGGGCTATACGAGCGAAGGTAAAGTCACCGCATCAGGCGGTTCAGCCGGCGGCGAGCTGATGGGGGCGGTCATCAACCAAGACCCGTCGCAATATGGCGCAGTGGTCAGCCATGTGCCGTTTGTCGACGTGCTCAACACCATGCTTGATGAAAGCCTGCCGCTGACACCGGGCGAATGGCAGGAATGGGGCAATCCTCTGACCAGCAAAGAGGCCTTCGCTTACATCCTCAGCTACTCGCCCTATGATCAGGTGAGCGCGCAAGACTATCCGCCGCTGCTCGTTACCGCCGGTCTTAACGATCCACGTGTGACCTATTGGGAGCCAGCCAAATGGGTCGCCAAATTGCGCGATGTAAAGACTGACAACAAAGAGCTGCTCATGAAGACTAATATGGGCGCTGGGCATGGCGGTAAGTCGGGCCGTTGGAATTCGGTCTATGAGGTCGCGGAAGAATACGCCTTTATCCTGTGGCAGATGGGCATGACCGAAGCCGAGGGGGCAGATTGACCACTAGCTTCACCAGAAAGTTCACGGCGTTGCCCGAGCACATTGACGAGCTCGGGCATGTCAACAATACCGTCTGGGTCGGCTGGGTTCAGGATATCGCCACCGCGCATTGGGATGCAGCCGCGCGGCCGGAAGACAATGCGCAATTCTTCTGGGTCGTGATCCGGCACGAGATCGATTACCGCGGCAATATCGCAGCGGGCGAAAGTGTGACCGGAGATACGTGGATCGACGGGCCTGCCAAAGGCGCGAAATCTGATCGCCGGGTCGACTTCCGCAACGCGGCGGGCAAGGTGATCGTCTCTGCGCGCACCACCTGGGCCATGCTCGACCGCAAAACACAGCGGCTTGTGCGCGTTCGCCCTGAAGTGATAGCGCCCTTTCAGCTATCGGGGGAATAAGCCGCATGACCAAGAGCCCATTGTTTGCACCATTGACGTTGCCCAATGGCAGCACGCTACCCAACCGCATCTGCAAGGCTGCGATGGAAGAAAATATGGCCGTGCAGCCGGGGCAATACCCGGGGGAGAAGCTGTTCGCGCTTTACCGCCAATGGGCGAAGGGCGGCACAGGCTTGCTCCTGTCCGGCAATGTTATGGTTGACCCTAGCGCGCTGACCGGTCCAGGCGGTGTGGTGCTGCAGAAAGGCACTGAGTTGGCGCCGTTCAAGAAATGGGCAGAGATCGGCCAATCCTTTGGTGGGCAATTCTGGCTCCAGATCAGTCATCCGGGACGCCAGCTTTACAAGAGCTTGGGAGAGACTGCCGTTTCGCCCTCTGGTGTGGAGCTCAACCTTGGCAAGTTCTCATCACTCTTCGCACCCGTCCGCAGGCTCGAAGTGGGCGAGATCGAAGCGATCATCACGCGTTTTGCAGACACTGCGGAGTTGGCCGAACAAGCAGGCTTTGATGGTGTCCAGATCCACGGTGCGCATGGCTATCTTATCAGCCAGTTCCTCTCGCCGCTCACCAATAAGCGCGATGATGAATGGGGTGGCAGCCTTGAAAATCGCGCGCGCTTCCTGTTGCGGATTGTTGAAGCGGTGCGTCAGCGTGTGAAGCTCAGCTTCGGTGTGGGCCTCAAGCTTAACTCGGCTGACTTTCAGCGCGGTGGCTTCGAATTCGAAGACGCAAGGCAAGTGTTGGAATGGCTTAATGGTCACGGGCTCGATTTTGTCGAGCTTTCAGGCGGCAGCTATGAGAGCCCCGCGATGCAAGGCAATCCGCAGGAAGGCTCAACCCCAAGTTCTTCAACGGCCGCGCGCGAGACCTACTTTATCGATTTCGCCCGTCAGATCGCGAAAGTTGCCGATATGCCGATCATGGTGACAGGCGGCATCACGAAGATGGAAGTTGCTGAAGCCGCGCTGGCGAAGGATGAAACGGGCTTTGGCGTACAATTGCTGGGCATTGCGCGTGCGCTGGCCAGCGATCCGGATCTGCCAAAGCATTGGCGTGAAGGAACGAATGCCAACGTTTCGCTTCCGCAAGCCGGCTTCAAGGATGCCACCCTCAATGGCCTCGCGACTATGGCGCTGACCAAGCAACAGCTTGAGAAAATGGCCAAAAACAAGCCGCCGGGTGATGGCGGTTCAGCTGTTATCGCGCTAGTGGCCGATCAATATCGCGCGGCAAAGCGCGCCAAGGGCTACCGCAAGTGGCGGGCGAACTGACCAATCTTCTGTGCATAAGTAATCCTGTTTGATTTCAGTTGGTTGCTCCGACTGTGTGCGCGCCAGCGCGGCATGTCTCAAAAATGTAATTTTCCCGTCATAGTGCCGCAGCAAAACGGTCATAGGGAACACACACAATGAAACGTGCATTGCTTTTGTCAGCAGCGGCTGGCGCCCTTTGTTTTACTTCACCCGCCATCGCGCAGGACAATTCCGAGCTTTCTGCAGAGCTCGCTGAAATGCGTGCGGCAATGGCTGCGATGGCAGCCAGGATTGACACGCTTGAAGCGGAACTTGCTGAAGCGGAATCCAAGGCAGACGTCGCAGCGACGCAGGCCGCAGCAGCGTCGCAAGCTGCATCTGCCGCAAGCGAGACGGCAAGTGCGGCGGTCGCAGCAGCTGAAGCGGCGAACGCGGGCGCAAGCATTGCCTTCAAAGGCGCGCCTGAAATCAAGGCCGATGGCGGCTGGAGTTTCAAGCCACGCGGTCGCTTGCAATATGACGCAGGCATTACATCAGTACCTTCATCGACTGGCCGCAGCGACGGTTTCGGTAGCGAAGCGCGTCGCGCACGCCTGGGCGTCTCTGGCGATATGCCCGGCGGTTTTGCCTACAAGTTCGAAGTCGACTTCGCGGGCAACGATGTGGCCGTCACCGATGCGATCATCTCATACGAAGCTGGTGATGCAGAAATCAGCGTTGGCCAGATGAATACCTTCCAGTCACTGGAAGAACTGACCAGTTCGCTCCATACCAGCTTTATCGAGCGCGCGGCCTTCACCGACGCTTTCGGTTTCGAACGCCGGGTCGGTGCGGCCGCCACCTTCAGCAGCGGCGATCTTCTGATCCAGACAGGTCTCTTCACTGACAATTTGGAAGATCTTTCCAATAAGAACTGGAGCGCGGATGGCCGCGTGGTCTTCAATCCGAAGGCCGGCGACACTCAACTGCATTTCGGCGGCTCGGTTCACTATTCCGACCTCGAAACCGGCGAGACCGTTCGCTATCGCCAGCGTCCATTGGTCCACTTCACGTCAGAGCGTTTCATCAACACTGGCAATCTGGGCGCAACCAGCGAATTTGGATTTGGTCTTGAAGGCGCGTTCATCGCTGGCCCGTTCCACAGCGCGGCTGAAGGCTATTGGCAGAGCGTCAACCTGCCAATGGGCGCTGATGATCCGACCTTCTTCGGCGGCTATGCCGAAATCGGTTACTTCCTGACAAGCGGCGACACGCGCGGCTACAAGGGCGGCAAGTTTGACCGCACCAAACCAGCCAATCCTGTCGGCGAAGGCGGCATCGGTTCGATCCAGCTCAACGCACGCTATGATCGCCTCGACCTCAGCGATGCCGGTATCGTAGGCGGGACACAGGACGGCTATTTCCTGTCGCTGGTGTGGAAGCCAACCGACTACACCATGCTGCTCGCGAATTATGGTAAGCTCGACTATTCGAATGCTGTTCACCCGACCGCAACCGGCGATACGGATTACAGCGCAGATGTAATCGGCGTTCGCGCTCAGATCGATTTCTGATCCTCTAGGTCGGCCTGGAAGACACGCTCCGGGCTGACTAACAATTGTCACATTACTGTCACGCATCTCCCCTAAGCGCATCTCATATCTAGGGGTCAATTGAAGGATTTTTCCATGCGTTTTGTAAAAACAACCTGCCTTCTGGCAATTTCGAGCCTCGCCCTTGCCGCTTGCGGTGAAGGTGCCGGCGGCGGCACCCGCGACTCAATTCGCGCGGTTGGCTCTTCAACGGTTTTCCCGTTTGCCAAGCAAGTGGCGGAAAACTTCTCTCGCGCTAACCCCGAATTCAATTCTCCGCTGATCGAATCGACCGGCACTGGCGGCGGTATGAACCTGTTCTGCGCTGGCGTTGGCGCAAGCACCCCTGACATGGTCAATGCATCGCGCCGCATGAAGATGTCTGAGTTTGAAACCTGCCAGGAAAACGGTGTGACGGAAATCGTCGAGTTGCAGGTCGGTCTTGACGGAATCGCATTTGCATCCGCGCAAGGCGGGTTGATGATGAACCTTTCCCCCAAGATCGTTTATGAAGCGCTGGCAGCCAATCCGTATGGCGGCGAGCAGACCAATGAAACATGGTCCGATGTTGATCCTTCGCTCCCGAATGAGCCGATCTTTGTCTATGGCCCGCCGTCCACCTCGGGCACTCGCGATGCTCTGAAAGAGCTCGTCCTTGAAGTTGGCTGCAAGACCAATGAAGACATGAAAGCTCTGAAAGAAAGCGATGAAGATCGCTATGATCAGGTTTGCACTGAAGTGCGCGCTGACGGCAAATATGTCGACCAGGGTGAGCAGGACAATCTGATCGTGCAGAAGATCGAGAGCAACCCGCGCTCGATCGGTGTGTTCGGCTTCAGCTATCTCGAAGAGAATGCCGACAAGGTGCAGGGCTTGCCGATGAACGGCGTGGACCCAACCTATGCGAACATCTCCAACTTCTCTTATCCCGGTGCTCGCCCGCTTTTCGTTTATGTGAAGGCTGCGCACCGCAGCGCGATCCGCGGCCTTGACGAGTATTTGCAAGAGTGGGTCAGTAGCTGGGGGCCGGATGGTGCTCTGACCAAGATCGGCTTGGTGCCTTCACCAGAAGCCGAGCGCGCGAAGAACGAGCTCGCTGCAAAGAACTATGTCACAATCACAGCTGACGACCTCAGCAAGTAATCCTCTCCCTTCCGGTTACTTCTGATCGAAGCGCCGCTCTGCCAATCTGGCAGTGCGGCGTTTTTCGTATTAAGGCGCTTTGTGCTATATGGCTGGGCGATGCACAGCGGAGGCACTCGGCGCGATGATCGGGTTGATTGTCATCGTGCTATTCTTGATATGGCTGACGTCGCCAGATCCAAAATTCAACCCGGCCAGTTTTGAAGATGCACCGCTTGAGCCAGGGCTCGCCCCGCTCTCCGAAGCCGTCACGCTAGCGCAGGTCATGCAAGCCAACGGGCAAACACACAAGCAATGGCAAGACTCCCAGCTAACCCAAGATGACGATCCTTCTTGATCTCAGATCGGATTGCCATCCTGATCGCGGAAGATTTCGCGGCGGCCGACATGGTTCGCCGGGCCGACCAGCCCTTCGCTTTCCATCCGCTCGATCCATTTGGCGGCGGTGTTGTAGCCCACGCCCATCTGGCGTTGGAGCCATGAGCCAGAGGCTTTCTGGTTTTCGATCACGATCTGGCAGGCCTGGCGGTACTTGCGCTCTTCGGGATTGTCGCTGGCGGTGAATTCGTCTTCAAAGCTCAGCCCGCCGCCATCTTCCGGCTCCTCGGTAACCGCGTCGACATATTCAGGCTTGCCCTGGCTGCGCCAATAGTTCGCCACTCTTTCGACTTCATCATCGCTCACGAACGGCCCGTGGACGCGGGTCAGCGCGCCGGTGTTGGGCTTGTACAGCATATCACCGCGGCCAAGCAGCTGCTCGGCGCCTTGCTCGCCCAGAATGGTGCGGCTGTCGATCCGGCTGGTTACCTTGAAGCTGATCCGTGTCGGCAGGTTCGCTTTGATCACGCCGGTGATGACATCGACTGATGGGCGCTGCGTTGCCATGATCAGGTGAATGCCCGCCGCGCGTGATTTCTGGCTGAGGCGCTGGATCAGGACTTCGATTTCCTTGCCGACCGTCACCATCAGATCAGCCAGCTCGTCCACGATCAGGACGATCATCGACAATGGTTCGTAATCGAGCTGTTCTTCCTCGAACAGCTCCTCACCCGTTTCGGGATCGAAGCCGGTCTGCACGCGCCGGCCCAGCGGCTTGCCCTTGGCGGCGGCGGCGCGAACCTTCTCGTTGAAACCGCTGATATTGCGCGAGTTCACGCTGCTCATCATGCGATAGCGGCGCTCCATCTCCTCGACCGCCCATTTAAGCGCGCGCACGGACTTGTGCGGTTCCGTCACAACCTGGCTGAGCAGATGCGGGATATCATCATAACTCTTGAGCTCGAGCACCTTGGGGTCAATCAGGATCAAGCGGCACTCAGCCGGTGTGAAACGATATAGCAGTGACAACAGGATCGCGTTGAGGCCCACCGACTTACCCGAACCGGTCGTGCCAGCGACCAATAAGTGCGGCATGGCAGCAAGGTCCGCCACTATAGGCTCGCCTGCGATATCCTTGCCCAGGATAATCGGCAGCGTGCCCTTGTTTTCCGCAAAGGCTGCGCAAGCGGCAAGCTCTTTGAAGCTCACCATTTGCCGTTCGGCATTGGGAAGCTCGATGCCCATCACCGTCTTTCCCGGGATCGGTGCAACGCGGGCGGAGATCGCGCTCATATTACGGGCAATATCTTCGGCCAGGCCGATAACGCGGCTGGCCTTGATGCCCGGTGCTGGTTCCAGCTCGTACATCGTCACAACCGGGCCAGTACGCACTGCGGTGATCTCACCTTTGACGTTGAAATCGTCGAGCACATTCTCAAGCAGACGCGCGTTTCGCTCGAGCGCCATCTTGTCCAGCTTGACGCCTTTGTCCTCGGGCATGTCCTCGAGCAGATCGAGGCTCGGCAAGTCGAAGCTTGCGAACATATCGCGTTGCTTGGCATTCGCGAGTGCGGCTTTCTTGGGCGGTTTGGTAGGATCAGTGATCGTCGGTGTACGGCGCGGTGCAGGATCTGCCAGAACCTCCGCATCGCCTCGGTCCCGATTCGGTTTTGCGCGCTTCAATCTGGGCGTGCTTGTCTCATCGGTGATCTCGCGAGTGCTGCGCACTGGCAGAAGATTGCGTACGAAGTCCGGCAAGGTCAGCAGGCTGCGCCAGTCGATCGCGAATACGCGCGTGGTAAGTGCAATGCCGCCGGCCAGGCTGGCGAACACCAGCCCGCCTGTAACCCAGCCAGACGTGCCTTCACCGAAACGGTCCGCCACGGCGTTGACCGCGCTAGCGCCCAATAGGCCAGAAATGCCGCCCATCTGCGCAGGCAGCGTGCTGTCCGGCCCTTCGAACATCAAGGACAGGAAGGTTGAGAGCAACACCATTGCGACGAGCAGCATGCCGAGCGGCAGCCACCACCGGGTGCCTTTATCTTCATCTTCGTGCTCGACCTCGCGCCAAAGCCCGCGCGCGCCGATGTAGATGAGCGGCAGCAGCAGCACCGAAGTTATGCCAAATGTGCCCAGCACCTTGTCTGCGGCCCAAGCCCCGCTTGCACCCATCCAGTTGCGAATGTCATTGCCCGATGCGGCCGTGGAACCGGACGGGTCAGTCTGGGTATAGCTTGCCAGCGCCAGGGTCAGAAAAACCAACAGGATCAGGAGCCCGCCCGCCCCCGCCATCTGACCGGCGCGGCGCATCGAGCGACGGAATGCCGCGCGCCAGTCTGCCTGTCCCTTTTTGCGCATTGACCGTGTAGCCATCGGGGCAATCTCTCCTACAAGAACACACCATGAATCTTCGAGGACTCGCGGTCAACGTTTTTAGAGCCTCAAGCGTCGGTGTCTTTGTAGCGTGCCATTGCCAGCCGCGCCTTCCACCCTTCCACCCGGAGCCTACCGGGATACAATCCGGGTGGAAGGGTGGAAGGGTGGAAGGCGCGGGTGGCTGGGACTTCAGCGCAACAAGCTAGCTCAACCCATCTATCGCCGCCCAGCGCGGCCACTTCAGCCGATCCGCCGTACGCTGGTTCATACCGCCCAGCGCGATGACAGGCATATCGGCATGCTGCGCGAGCATTCTGAACCGATTTGGTCCAAGAAATGGGGTCTCAGGGTGTGAATTGGTTGCAAACGCGGGTGAAACCATCACCGCGTCGGCCCTTGCGCGGTTCGCTTGCCCAATCTCTTCGAGATCATGCGCCGTTGCGATTGTCAGCATATCGGTACGCGTTGGATAGAGGGATCGCGGTGCACCATAGATACCGTCAGCGCCCCATTCGCGCGCGGTTAGTGTGCTGTCAGCCAGAATGACCACATGTTCAAGCGCGCGGCACACACGCTTCAATAGCTGAAACCTGGCCCAACGCTGCGGGTCATCCAAATGATAATGGCGATAAACAAAGCCTGATGCGCGCGGCAACCGAGCCAGGGATTCCTCCAGCGTGCCGTCATTGCGTTCGTCTGAAAGCAACCAAAGGTCAGGAAGATGCTGGAACTGCGCCATTGCCACGCTATAGCGCGCTGTCATGGCAAATGAAGCAGCATATCGCCTCGATGAAGTCCGCGCCAATATCGCGAAGGCGTGCAAGCCTTCGCGCCGCGAGACCGATGACGTTACATTGATTGCGGTCAGCAAGACCCATCCTGCGGAGAAGATCACGCCACTTCTGGAGGCCGGGCATCGCGTCTTCGGAGAGAACCGCGTTCAGGAAGCGCAGGAGAAATGGCCTGCGCTGCGCGAAGCCTATCCCGATGTTGAGCTGCATCTGATCGGGCAATTGCAATCCAACAAGGCGGACGAAGCAGTCGCGCTTTTTGATTGTATTCACGGTCTGGACCGCCCCAGCCTGCTGAAAGCACTTGCCAAAGCGATGGACAAAGCGGGCAAACGTGTGCCGTGTTTCATTCAGGTCAATATTGGTGAGGAAGAGCAGAAGGGGGGCTGCGCAATCGCTGATTTGCCTGCGTTGATAGAGCAAGCGAAGGCGGCGGAGATCCCGATCCTTGGCCTGATGTGTATTCCGCCATTCGACATCGAACCTGCGCCATTCTTTGCATATTTGTTCAAGCTGGCGGCCGACAATGGCCTGGATCAGCTTAGCATGGGCATGAGCGGCGATTATGAAACCGCTGTGATGCTGGGCTCGACCCATGTGCGTGTAGGGACCGCACTGTTTGGTGAGCGCCGGAAGCAGGGGCAGTGAGCGAGGCGCTGGAGCGGTTTGAAGCCGAATGGCTGCCCCGGCTGAATACGGGCGCTCGCACTTCGTTTCACCATGGCCTGACGCCGCCTGATACCGGGCTGCATTCCGCGGTTGCCGACACTTTCGTCAGTGAACTCGGTTTCACACCAATTGGCTTCAATTGGGAACTGCTTGATGCGCATGGCGATGCGGATAGTCCGCGTTCAGCGGTTGGCGAACTGACAAAGGCGATCGCCAACGATATCTCCAACCCGTCAAAGGAATGGCTTGGTTCCACCGCCGCGTCTCGCTGCGCGCAAGACCTGTTGGCCGCATTCGACAGAACTTCGCTGACGGTTGTATCCAACCGTTATGACGGCTTGTGGAATCCGATTTCGCGCACGAGCGTGGAATGGGGATTTGTCTGCTTCGACGACAGGCAGATCGCGCTGATCCTGATTGCCGAACAAGGCACCGAACAAGGTTAGGTCGCAAAAAGAAAAGGGCGCCTCGCAAGAGACGCCCTTTCCGATATTCTGTGATCTTGTGCGAATTAGAACTCGAAAGTCATTTCCGCACCAATCTGGCGACCCTTCGACAGCGGCGACAGTGTACCGCCAGCCGGATAGGCATCGAACGGACGGTTCACGCCATTGCTAAGCGGACCACCGAACGGCAGCTGGGTGTCACCACCAGCCTGAACCTGATCGAGCAGGTTCTTGCCGTAGATCGATACAGACAGGCCATCCATCGGGGTTTCCCATGTGATGTTGGCATCAAGGTTGTCGGCAGCCTGGATCCAGCCTAAGTTGTTGTCCGTATAGGCAAACTCGTCACGGAACTGATAGTTCACCCGGCTGACGATCGCGCCATTCGGCAAGATCAACTCATGGAGCATGCCAACGCCCCAGGTTACTTCCGGCACACGTGGCAGACGCAGAGCGGTGTCTGCATCGTCGATTGCGCCGTCGCTCGAGATATCGAAAGCTACGCTCTTGTAGTCATCGTCGATGATGCCGAGGTTCGCCGTGAAGATCAGGTTGTCGGTAACCCGCGCCCGCCCTTCAACTTCGAAGCCAAGAATTTCGGCATCCGCCGTGTTCAGGATGAACTGTGACACGCCGGCAGTTGGCGAGCTCTGATTCACTTCGCGCTGCATGTCGTCGATCTCGGTCAGATAGACTGCAGCGTTGACGGTCAATGCACCATCGCTGGTCTGGAACTTGCCGCCAATCTCGTAATTGTCGACGCGCTCTTCATCGAAGCCGAAATTGCCGCCGGTTGCCGGTACAACGACAGTCTCGAACACGGTCGCGTTGGTGATACGGAAGTTGTAGCCGCCGCTGCGATATCCGCGGGTCCAGTGAGCATAGATCTGGCTGTCGTCGAATTCATACTGGAAGCCGAACTTTGGCGACCAGTTGGTCCAGCTGCGGCCATCTTCGAAACCGTTATTCTCGGTTGGGATGAACGGGTTTGTGCCGCTGGTTGGGCATGTGCCGCCAACTACCGAACATTCTGGACGCGGACGTACATATGTCACGCCAGCGTACTTTTCTTCGCGGCTCCAGCGGATGCCGGCGATGACAGAAAAGTCCGACGTCAGATAATACTGACTTGCCGCAAACGCGCCCAATACTTCGTGGTCCTGCGAACCACCGCCATAGAATGTCAGCGGGCTGAGCGGCGGCAGATCACGAGTTTCTGTGTAGGCAATCGACTGGTCGAAATAGAAACCGCCGATCGTCAGGTCGAAGTTGTCAGTCGAAATCGCGTAGCGGATCTCGTTCGAAATCTGATCGTGCTCGGTTTCTGTGCTTGAATGGAAACCGAAGATCGGAAGACTGTCGATATCTCCCAGTGTTGTTGCCGAATAATCCCGATAACCGAAGATATTGGTCAGTGTACCCGGGCCGATATCAACCTCTGCGGTGAGCGATCCGGTCCAGATCTCGTTATCGTAGTTACCGCGCTCGTCGATCGACAGATCGAAAGTGTCACGCTCGAACACACCGCGGTTCTGTCCTGAAGGGCCGTCGCCATCGCTGGTGAAATAGTCCAGCTTGCCGGTCAGTGTCAGGTCGCCAAAGCGGCCTTCCAGCGCGCCGCGCAGGATTTTGGTTTCAGCCTTGCCGTGGTTTGAGCCATCGAACAGGTTGGTGAAGTAACCTTCATTCTTGTTGTAATATGCGCCCAGCTTGAACAGCAGCGTGTCTTCAACGATCGGGCCTGAAATTACGCCGCTGACGGTATAGTTTGCACCGCCGCGACCGCCATCTACAAGCGGTCCATCAACCGCCGCGCGGAATTTTCCGGTCAAATAGTCGGTCGGGTTGCCGGTGTTGATCAACACCGCGCCGCCGGTGGTGTTGCGTCCGAACAGGATACCCTGAGGGCCGCGCAGAATTTCTACACTTTCAAGGTCGAACAGGTCGAACACGACGCCGCCGCTGAAGCCGAGGTAAACGCCATCGACGAATACGCCGACAGTTGGGTCGATCGAGGGAATCGAGCTGTTGATGCCCAGACCGCGGATCGAGAAGTTTGCGGTTCCACGGCTGGTGCCGATCTGGTCAAGCGACACGTTGGGTGCCGAATATGTCAGTCCTTGAACGTCACGCACCTTGAGCGCATCGAGGCTTTCTGCATTGAACGCTGTCACCGCCAACGGCACGTCCTGAACATTTTCTGCATTCTGCGTCTTTGTGCCGGTCACAACAATGACGTTGGTCGCATCAGCGATGCTCGTACGGCCCGTCTGTTGCTCTTCTTCCTCCACAGCATCTTGCGCGAAAGCTGTAGCGGGAATCATCGCCATGCCTGCTCCAAGCAAGGCAAGCGTCTTCAATGAAGCAAATCTGGTATTCATGGGGGGCTCTCCTTTTAGTCCTCTGGGCGCCCATTGGCGCGATAGTCTTGAAAAGCAACTAATTGCGGACGAATGTGTATCAGGCTTCTTCGAGCTGTTTCTGACGTGCATCACTTGCTGCGTGCAGCAGTCGGTCCGATATTTCCTTAAGGCGATCATCAGCGGTGATTTTCGCGCCGAGCAGGTCGGTCACATAGAAAGTGTCAGCCGCACGCTCGCCATAGGCTGTCACATGCGCGGACTGGATCACCAGTTTGCTTTCGAACAGCGCCCGGGCGAGGCGATTGAGCAGCGCGGGCCTGTCGCGCGCATTGACTTCGATCACAGTGAAGCGCCCCGATGCATTGTTGTCAAAGGTAACGCGTGGAGCAATTCGGAATGCGCTCGAGCGGGTAATTGGCAATGGGCGTGCCGCGAGCTTGGGCACCAGGTCGACCCGGTTCGCGAGTGCATCGCGGATCGAACGCTTGAGCCGCTCCAACTGTTGGCCCTCTGCAAAGGGCTGCCCATGCGGATCCTGTACCAGGAAATTATCGACGGCGTAGCCGGTGCGCGTGGTGTGAATGCGCGCATCGATGATGTTCGCTCCTGCAAGTGCGATACCGCCTGCAATCCGGAAAAACAGACCGGGATGGTCTGCCGCGATGACACTGACCAAGGTCGCACCGCGCGTTGCGTCAAACTCGCAATGGATTGAGAGTTGCTCTTCGTTTTTACGTGCGATCTCATACTGTATCAGATTGCTGGTAATCATGTCTTCATGCTCGGCAATCCAATAGGAATCGTCGAGCAACGATCCGACGTCTTCTTTCAGATGGGCCTTGTCGCCCAACAGAGCGACAACCGCTTCCTGCTTGGCGGCGATACGCTGTTGGCGACCATGTTTCATGTGGCCAAGACGCAAGCGCTCTTGCGCGGCATCGTATAGATCGCCGAGCAGCTGACCCTTCCAGCTGTTCCACGTGCCCGGCCCGACCGCGCGAATGTCGACAGCGGTAAGGATCATTAGATTCCGAAGTCGCTCAAGGCTTTGCACTTCGCCTACGAAATTCTCGATGGTCTTGGGGTCGGTGAGATCGCGTTTGAACGCGGTCGCACTCATCAGAAGGTGATAGCGTACCAGCCAGGCAACCAGTTCGGTCTCGTTTTCGGACAGGCCAAAGCGAGGGCACAGCTCCTCGGCAACCTCGGCGCCAAGCACTGAATGGTCTCCGCCGCGCCCCTTGGCAATATCGTGAAGCAACACAGCGACATAAATCGCACGCCTTGAGTTAACGCGGTGGATCAGCCGGGTCGAGCGCGGGTGATCCGCTGAAAGTTCACCTTTCTCGATTCTGGAGAGCAATCCGATCGCGCGGATAGTGTGCTCATCAACAGTATAGTGGTGATACATGTCGAACTGCATCTGTGCATTGACCTTGCCAAAGTCAGGTACGAAGCGGCCAAACACGCCCGCCTCATTCATCCAGCGCAGCACCGTTTCCGGATCGTTGCGTCCAGCCAGCAACTCAACGAACAGAGCATTGGCACACTTATCCTCGCGGATATTCGCCTTGATCAGCGTGCTGTCACGATCAGCCTGACGCATCGTGTCAGGGTGTATCTCCAGACTGTTGGCTTCGGCCAGCTGGAAAACCTCGATCAGACGCACCGGGTACTTTTTGAACCAATCGTCTGACGGGGCAGCAATCCGGCCACCAAAAACACGATAGCCTTTCAGCGTCCGCGCCTTTTGGTTCCATCCTGCGAAGAAACCCTTGCGGGCGCGCTTCTTGGCGAACTCATCGTCCAGATGGGCCAGGAACACGCCGGTCAAGCTTCCTACGCGCCTCGCCTGAATGAAATAGAATTGCATGAAGCGCTCAACCGCGCTTTTTCCGGGGCGATCAGCGAAGTTCATGCGCGCTGCGACCTCGCGCTGAAGATCGAAGGTCAATCGGTCTTCAGCCCGACCAGTGATCATGTGCATATGGCTGCGCACCGCCAGCAGGAAGCCCTCGGCTCTGCGAAAACTGCTGTACTCGGCCTTGGTCAGCAAGCCGACATCAACCAGTTCCGCTGCGCTGCGGACGCGGTGGACATACTTGCCGATCCAATAAAGCGTTTGCAGATCGCGCAAGCCGCCTTTGCCCTCCTTGATATTGGGCTCGACCACATAACGGCTGTCACCCATCCGCTTGTGGCGCGCATCGCGCTCTTCCAGTTTCTGCGTCAGGAATTGGCGCTCACTGCCTTTGGCAACTTCGGCCCAGAAGCGCCGACCGGTTTCTGCGTAAAGGGCGCGGTCGCCCCAGATGAAGCGGCTTTCCAGAAGCGCGGTGCGGATCGTCAGATCCTCTTTCGCCATGCGGATGGTTTCATCGACGGTGCGGCTCGATTGACCCACTTTCAGCCCGAGATCCCACAGGAAATAGAGCATGGCTTCTATCACCTGCTCGCACCACGCAGCGCGTTTCATCGGCGTGATAAAGGCGATGTCGACGTCGGAATGTGGCGCCATCTCGGCCCGGCCGTACCCGCCGACTGCCAGAATCGCGATCCGCTCAGCGCTGCTGCGATTGCCCACCGGATAAACATGCTCGATCACATGGTCGTGCACCAGCCGCAGCATCTGATCGATCAGCAGGGCCTGTGCAGCCACGCATTCGTGCCCGGCAGAAGGATTCTCCGCCAGCCGCTTGGCGATCTCTGCCCGGCCATTACGGAGCACATCCTTCAGCAGCGACACAATTTCATTGCGTGCCGCATCCCCCTTTTCGGCTACCAATGCATTGATCGCCTCAGCGGTCTTGCGCCGATCGATAATCGCGCGCTGGCGAGGTATCTTGACGGAATTCAAGCGCTGTCCTTAGCTGTCCACGAGCTCGCCGGCGAACATGGTGCGAACCGTGCGTTTGTCGATCTTTTGTGTGCCCAGGCGTGGCAGCGCCTTGTCAGACACCCAAATATGCTCGGGCAATGGAACCTTGAACGGTGCGATGCGCGAAAGCAGATATTCGCGCAGCTCTTCCTTGCTTACAGGCGTGCTGCCGCCCTTCTGGTAGAATACGGCCGCTGGCACTTCGCCCATCCGATCGTCGGGAACGCCGAATACAGAGCATTCCGCGATCGCATCGTGGCCGTAGATCGCCTCTTCCACTTCGATGCAGGAGATATTCTCGCCGCCGCGAATGATGATGTCCTTCTTGCGATCGACGATGAAGAGATATCCGTCTTCGTCGAGATAGCCCAAATCGCCCGTGCGGAAGTACTGGTCATCAGTGAAAGCGGCCTTGGTCGCTTCCTCATTGTTCCAATAGCCCAGGAAGTTTGCCACCGAACGGATGCAAACCTCGTCCACTTCGCCTTGCGGGCGTGGATTGCCATCATTGTCGAGAATGGCGAGGTCAACCAATGGCACGCTGGCTTTGCCGGTAGAGCCGGGTTTCGCCATGTAGTTTTCGTTGAAATTGCCGCAGCCAACTGCATTGGTTTCTGTAAGGCCATAACCGAGCAGCGGGAACCCGCCGGGGAAAGCCTCCTTGATCTTGTTGACGTGATCGACCGGGCGCGGTGCGCCGCCAGCGGCAAAGCTCTTGCAGCTTGATACATCAAATTGTTCACGCTCTGGGTGCGTTGCAATTTCATAGCTCATCAGCGGAACGCCGACGAAGTAAGTGACTTTCTCTGCTTCCATCAGCCGTAGCGCCTCGCGTGCATCCCATTTGGGCATCAGCACCAGCTTGCGCGCAATGCCAAAGCTTTGCAGGAACAGCGGCACTTCGCCTGTTACGTGGAACAGCGGGACCGCGATCAAAGCGCATGGCTGCGTGCTCACATCTTCGCCGCGCGATTCGAGCAGTACCTTGGCCATCGCACTTTGCGCGACATAGCTGAACACGCCGCTGACAACGCCGCGATGGTCTGAATAGGCGCCCTTGGACTGGCCGGTCGAACCAGAGGTGTAGAGGATGGTGGCGTGATCATCGGGGCCGATCTGCGCCAGCATAGCCATCGCTGTGTCACCTTCAGCCCAGATATTGGCGAGACCTTCAGCCGGCGCACTGTCATGATCGATCAAGACCAGCTTTGCGGAATGGTCTGTGCCTTCGAGTCGCTTGGCGCGGCCCGCATCTGCCAGCACTACATCGCATTCGGCCAGGCGGATGCCATAGGCCAACTCGTCTCCAGACCAGAAACCGTTGAGCAATGTGGCGCAGCCACCCGCCATAACGATGCCCATATAGGCAATAATCCAGTTGGCCGAGTTGCGAGCGGCGATGCCTACGCGATCACCCTTCTTCACGCCGTGCTGCGTTGCCAGCCCATGCGCGACACAGCTTGCAGCGGCCCATGCCTGACCAAAGGTCAGCCGAACGTCGCCATCGACCAAGAATGTCAAATCTTTGTGCTCATTGCAGAAATGCGCGAAATAATGGGCCAGACTTGGCGGCGCGTTCTTGAACGCAGGCATGGTCACACCATTGCGTTCAAAGGGTACAGTTTCGAACGGCTGACCTTCCTGGATCAGTTCGCCGATGATGTTTTCAAGCGCAATATCCAACTCTGAAGGCATCTCTGTACTCTCTCCACTTTTCAATCCGGGCCGCGGCCGCGAAGCCCCGTTCTTCAAGCTAACGCTCAAAGCCTTCGGGGTTTCCCCAATTCTCTGGCTGTGCCAATAGCAGCATCCAAACAGGCATGTCCGGATGACGTGTCACCTATATAGAGGTTCACTTCGTGCTGTCACTACTCGCTGCCGCTGGCGCTGCTACCGACCCAATTTACTGGGCCAATCTGGGCTTAACGGAGGGTATCGATCTGGGGTTTTTTACTCTGCGATACTACTCGCTCGCTTACCTTCTGGGCGTGCTGTTTGCTTACTGGCATGTGACCAAGATGATCAAACAACCCGGCGCACCAATGGCGCAGCGGCATGTCGATGATCTCTTCTTCTACTGCACATTGGGTGTGATTCTGGGCGGACGGTTGGGCTATGCCGCGTTTTATCGCCCGGAATTGTTCACCAGCTTCAATGGCGAAGGCTTTGTCAGCTGGGATCTGCTTCGCCTTTGGGATGGCGGTATGAGCTTTCACGGCGGGCTGTTGGGCGTGATGGCGGCGATGATGTGGGTCAGCTGGCGTGGCAAGCTCTCTTTCCTGCGCGTAACCGACTACGTGTCTGTGGGCGTACCGATGGGCATGCTGTTGGGTCGTTTGGCCAATTTCACCAATGGCGAATTGTGGGGCCGCGCAACAGACGTTTCGTGGGGCATGATTTTTCCCGGCGGCGGAGACGTGGTGCGCCACCCAAGCCAGCTCTATCAGGCGGGGCTTGAAGGTTTGCTGCTGTTGATCGTCATGACATTGCTGTTCTGGAAAACCGGTGCGCGTTTCCGCCCGGGCTTGCTGACCGGGATCTTCGTTACCGGGATCAGTGCGGCGCGCTTTGTTAACGAATTCTTCCGAGAACCTGATGAACATTTGGCAGATCGAGTTGTCGAAACGGGGCTTAGTCAGGGCCAATGGCTCACAATACCGCTGATCCTGCTTGGGTTGATTGTCATTCTCTCCGCAATTCGGCGCAGCCCGCTGGGTTCGGGCGGGAGCAGTCCGGCGCAGGCATGAATGACAAGCCGCAAGGCGATCTGGCAGATGCCTTCTGCCGATTGATCCGTGAAAACGGGCCGATCAGCCTTGCTCAATATATGGGTGAGAGCAATGCGCGCTATTACACCAGCCGCGACCCTTTGGGCGAAGACGCGGATTTCATCACTGCGCCGGAAATCAGCCAGGTTTTTGGCGAGCTGATCGGGCTGTGGCTGGCGGATATCTGGGTTCGTGCCGGGCGGCCTGATAACGTACACTATGTCGAGCTGGGGCCCGGTCGCGGAACGCTCGCGTCGGATGCTTTGCGCGCCGCCGGGCGGTATGGGCTCAACCCCAAGGTCCACTTTGTTGAGGGCTCCGAAGCCTTGCAGCTGATTCAACGCGGTACGGTGCCCGGGGTGCAGCATCATAGTGATGTGACCAGCCTGCCAGAGGATGGCCCCCTGTTGATTGTAGCCAATGAGTTCTTCGACGCGCTGCCGATCCGCCAATTGTTGCGCGCGGCAGAGGGTTGGCGCGAACGGATGGTTGGATTGGAAGACGGCAAGCTGTCGTTTGTCTTTGGCGACAAGCCAATGGACGCCGCGGTGCCGGAGCGCTGGAAACATGCCAATCAGGGCACGTTGCTGGAAACCAGTGCCGCGTCTTCTGCGATCATGTCTGAACTGTCAGATCGGTTGGCTGCACAAGGCGGAGCAGCGTTGATCTTTGACTATGGCGCGAAAGAGCTGGGCGCCGGCTCGACATTGCAAGCAATCAAAGCGCATCGAAAAGTCGATGTGTTTGCGCATCCGGGCGACATGGACATTACCGCGCATGTCGATTTTGGCACTTTGCGCGATGTTGCAGAGCGGCAGGGGTGCCGCGCGCTTGGCATCTCGACTCAGGGTGAATGGCTCACTGAACTGGGGGCAGAGATGCGCTTTGAAGGGCTCAAGAAGAAGTCACCGCGAAACATTGAGGTGCTGGATCGCCAGCGGCATCGCTTGATGGCGGATGACCAGATGGGGCTGTTGTTCAAAGTGCTGGGCGTTGCCGGCAAAGGCTGGCCCGGCGATGCACCAGGGTTCCTTGGCTAAAGTCCGACGCGCGCTGCCAGCATCCGCGCGGCTTCGTCTGGCGTAAGCTTGTCCGTGTCGCGGTCGACCGCGTAATTGGCTTCGCGCATCGCATCAACGTCGATCGCATTAATCACGGGTGTGAGCGCTGAGAGTAGCGCGGCATCCGTTGCCCGATCCGGGCTGACCAGCAGGATCGCGTCATAGTTCGGAAATGCCCCGGCCGGGTCGTCCAGCAGCACCAGATTGTCTGCAGCGATGCGCCCGTCCGAAGTATAGGCGCTGATCACATCCGCTTCTCCCGATTTGAGCGCGTTATACATGAATGTCGGCGCAAAGTTTCTGGTCTGGCCAAAGCGCAGGCCATAGGCATCGCGTACCGCGATCCATTCGGGTCGCTCGAAAAACTCGGGATCTCCACCGATTGTGAGTTGGGGGGCGATACTGGCCAGATCAGCGATCGAGGTCAGGTTGCGACTTTCGGCGACATCTTGCCGCACTGCGAGGCCATAGGCATTCTCGAAGCCTATGCGGCCAAGCACCACGGTGCCGCTTGTTTCCCGCTCCCAATCCGAGATCTGATTATACATCTGTTCGTGCGCCGGGTTGTCGGTGCGCTTCATCTGATTGGCCCAGATTGTGCCAGTGTAGTCCACCAGCAGATCGATATCGGCGCTGGAAACCGCGCTATGCGCCACGGCTGAACCCAGCCCGTCACGATATTCGACAGCATATCCCTCGGCTTCCAGCCGCTGTCCGATCAGCCGCGCGAGCACATATTGCTCCGAAAAACCCTTTGCTCCGATCAGGATGCGTTCGCGCTCGCCGCCACCGAATTGCGCAAACGCCGCCGCAGCGATGCCCAGAATGACCATTACCAGGCCGCCAAGTGCCAGCCCCCGCTGGCGTGTGGCCATCCCGCGCTCGATCAGGCCCAGCAGAGCATCTGCAATCAGCGCCAGGCCTGCCGATGCGAAACAGCCCGCCAGCACCAGCACCCAGTTCTGCGTTTGCAATCCGGCGAAGATCGGATCGCCCAGGCTCGGCTGGCCGATCGTGGTGGCGAGCGTTGCCGCCCCGATGGTCCACACGCTTGCGGTGCGAATACCCGCCATGATGAAGGGGGCAGACAGCGGCGCTTCGACCAGCTTGAGCTTTTGCCATTTGGTCATGCCTACGCCGTCTGCCGCTTCCAATACGCCGGGATCGAGATTGGCCTGCGCAGTCACGGCATTGCGCAGGATCGGCAGCAAGGCATACAGTGCCAGCGCAAGCAGCGCGGGCAGAAAGCCCAAGGTTGGCAAGCCTTCACCAAAGATGACGCGCAGACTCAGCAGGATCGGGAAGAACAATGCCAGCAGTGCCAGCGCCGGGATGGTTTGAACAAGACTTGCAAAACCCAAGGCGACACGCGCCACCGGTGGTGAACGGCTGGCCCACACGGCAAGCGGCAGCGCTACGAGAATACCCAATACGATGGCGGACGCGGACAACAGGATATGCGCAGAAAGTTGCGGGCCCAGGCCCAGCAAGGCATCCCGGAACCCGTTCACGATCTGCTGCCTTCGCGTTCCATGGCTGCAAGCTTTTCAGCCTGCGCGCGTGGCACGGCTACTAACCCTTGCGCGATCTCTCCGCCTTTGCCGGCTAGCAATGCGGCGGGTGTTTCGTCCGCGACGATCAGGCCTGCATCCATCACCAGAACGCGGTCAGCCAGCAGCAAAGCTTCGGCCATGTCGTGTGTTACCATGATGCTGGTGAGGCCCAAGGCATCATGCAGCGCGCGCACGCGCTCGCCCAAAGCATCACGCGTGATCGGATCAAGCGCGCCGAACGGCTCGTCCATCAGCAGCAGCTCTGGCTCGTTCGCCAGCGCGCGAGCCACGCCGACACGCTGGCGCTGGCCGCCTGAAAGCTCGTCTGGCATGCGGCTTGTCATATCCGCCTCAAGCTCCACCAGCTCGAGCAATGCGCGAATTCGCCCATCGCCAAGCCTTTGCCCTGACAGGCGTGGGCCGATCCCGATATTCTCGGCCACATTCATATGCGGGAACAGGCCGATTGACTGGAACACATAGCCAATGCGCCGGCGCAGCTTTGCTGGTGGCTGAGTAGACACATCCTCACCGGCAAAGATGACCTGGCCAGTGGTCGGTTGTTCCAACCCGTTGACCATTTTCATCAGCGTTGACTTGCCGGAGCCCGACGCGCCGACCAGCGCAACGAAGCATCCGGCCGCGACGCTCAAATCCACGCCGCCAACCGCGATGACATCGTCGAAATGCCGCGCCACTGCACGGAAATGGATCACGCTATCTGGCAATGTGTCGGAAATGATTTCGCCCCGCTCGATTGACACAACTCTAGGGAAAGCCAGCGGCAAGGCCAAGAGACGACGTGCAATTGCCAGATGATTTCAGCTGCAACCGGTTTGCGCAAACCCCGTGCGCTGTTATGGGAATTGAAGAGGAGAAGTTCAGACAATGCGTGCCACACCCGATTTCGATTTCCAGCTGGGCGAAGCGGCAGAAATGATCCGCGACAGCGTGGGCCGGTTTGCCGACGAGCAAATCGCCCCGTTGGCGGACAAGATTGACCGCGAAGACTATTTCCCGCGCGCAGAGCTGTGGCAGCAAATGGGCGAGCTTGGCCTGCATGGTCTGACCGTTGATGAGGAAGATGGCGGGCTGGGCCTCGGCTATCTCGAGCATGTCATCGCCGTTGAGGAAGTCAGCCGCGCTAGCGCCTCGCTGGGACTTTCTTACGGCGCGCATTCGAACCTCTGCGTCAATCAGATTCGCCGCTGGGGCAATGAAGAGCAGAAGGCCAAATATCTGCCCGGGCTGATCTCTGGCGAGCATGTCGGTTCGCTCGCCATGTCCGAAGCGGGTGCGGGCTCTGACGTTGTCTCGATGAAACTCAAGGCCGAGGCCGTGCAGGGCGGCTATGTGCTCAATGGCACAAAGTTCTGGATCACCAATGCACCGGAGGCAGACACTCTGGTAGTCTATGCCAAGACCGATGGCACTGCGGGTTCGCGCGGGATCACGACCTTCCTGATCGAGAAGGGCGATGCAGGCTTCTCCATCGGCCAGAAAATCGAGAAGGTCGGCATGAAAGGCTCACCCACGGCAGAGCTGGTGTTCGACGATTGCCACATACCCGAAGAACGCATCATGGGGCCGCTGAATGGCGGCGTGGGCGTGTTGATGAGCGGGCTGGATTATGAGCGTGTGGTGCTGTCGGGCATTCAGCTCGGCATTATGCAGGCCTGTCTCGACACGGTCATCCCCTATCTGCGCGAACGCAAGCAATTCGGCAAACCCATCGGCAGCTTCCAGCTGATGCAGGCCAAGGTAGCGGACATGTATGTCGCGCTGCAATCGACGCGTGCCTACACCTATGCGGTGGCAAAGGCGTGTGATGCTGGCCAGACCACCCGCTTCGATGCGGCGGGCGCGATCTTGCTGTCGAGCGAGAACGCCTTCCGCGCAGCCGCCGAAAGTGTTCAGGCGCTGGGAGGCGCAGGTTACACGCTCGATTGGCCGGTGGAGCGCTATATGCGCGATGCCAAGCTGCTCGATATCGGCGCGGGCACGAATGAAATCCGCCGAATGCTGATCGGGCGCGAACTGATCGGGGCTGCGGGATGACCGCACCTGTTCTCACCACGAAGCTCGATCGCGAAGCGCCAGACGCGAAGGCGCGGTTTGATCATAACAAGGCGCTGGCCGATGGTTTGCGCGCAAGCGTCGCCGAGGCCGCATTGGGTGGGCCGGAGAAGCATCGAGAACGGCATGTGTCGCGCGGCAAGATTCTCCCGAGAGAACGCGTCGAACGCCTGCTCGATCCGGGTTCGCCCTTCCTCGAAGTCGGCCAACTCGCTGCGAATGGAATGTATGAAGGCGATGTCTCTGGCGCGAGCATGATCTGCGGCATTGGCCGCGTCAGTGGTAGGCAGGTGATGATCGTCTGCAACGATCCGACCGTGAAGGGCGGCAGCTACTACCCGATGACGGTCAAGAAGCACTTGCGCGCACAGGAGATCGCGCAGGAGAACCGCCTGCCGTGCATCTATCTCGTCGATAGCGGCGGGGCGAACCTGCCCTATCAGTCCGAGGTCTTCCCTGATCGCGAACACTTCGGGCGGATTTTCTTCAATCAGGCGAATATGAGCGCGCTCGGTATTCCGCAGATCGCCTGCGTGATGGGCAGCTGCACCGCAGGTGGGGCTTACGTTCCCGCCATGAGCGACGAGACGGTGATCGTGCGCAATCAGGGCACGATCTTCCTTGCCGGGCCTCCACTGGTAAAGGCCGCGACGGGCGAGGAGATCAGCGCAGAGGATCTGGGCGGTGGCGATCTCCACGCCAAGAAATCGGGCGTGGTCGATCACTTGGCGGAGAACGACGAGCACGCGCTCACCATCGTGCGCGATATCGTGAGCCAGCTAGGCGCGAACACGGCTGCGGCAAAGGATGTCGCGCTGAGAGATCCGCGCCCACCCAAATTCGATGCGGACGATCTGTATGCTCTGGTGCCCAAGGATGTGCGTGCGCCTTATGACGTGAAGGAAGTGATCGCGCGGCTGGTCGACGGCAGCGAGTTCCATGAGTTCAAGGCGCATTACGGTTCGACGCTAGTGTGCGGTTTTGCGCATATCTGGGGGATGCCGGTCGCGATCCTCGCCAATAATGGCGTGCTGTTTTCCGAGAGCGCGCAAAAGGGCGCACACTTTATCGAACTGGCGTGTCAGCGCCGTATCCCGCTGTTGTTCCTACAAAATATCTCCGGCTTCATGGTCGGCGGAAAATACGAAGCCGAGGGCATTGCCAAGCATGGCGCGAAGCTGGTTACTGCCGTTGCGACCGCCACCGTGCCCAAGGTCACCGTGGTGATCGGCGGCAGCTTTGGCGCGGGCAATTACGGCATGTGCGGGCGCGCCTATTCCCCGCGCTTCCTGTTCACCTGGCCAAATGCGCGCATCAGCGTGATGGGCGGCGAACAGGCGGCCAGCGTCCTCGCAACAGTGCATCGCGATGCCGACAGCTGGACCCCCGATGAGGCAGAGGCCTTCAAGGCACCGATCCGCCAGAAATACGAGGATGAAGGCAATCCCTATTACGCCACCGCGCGGATGTGGGACGATGGCGTGATCGATCCGGTCCAGACCCGCGATGTGCTGGGGCTGGCCTTCGCCGCAACGCTTGAAGCGCCGATTGCAGAGCGGCCCGCGTTCGGCGTGTTCAGGATGTGATGGACGAGCCATTCACCCTTTCGCTTGCGTAAGTCACCTGATTGAGGGCAGAGAAACACGCAGGGGAGAGACCAAACATTGCGACATAATGAAACCCGTAACGTCACGCTGCTTTCGCGGCTGGTGAACCGGATCATCCTGTTCCTTTACAAGTGGAAGGGCTGGAAGATCGAAGGGCATCTGCCCAAAGACATCAAAAAATATGTGATCGCTGGCGCGCCGCATACATCCAACTGGGACTTCGTGTTTTTTGCCGGCGCCACCAAGCATGAGCAAGTGCAGCCCAATTTCATGGGAAAGCACACGCTGTTTGAAGGGATCATGCGCAATTTCATGCTCGATATGGGCGGTATACCGGTCGATCGCAGCGCGCCGGGCGGCGTCATCGAACAGATGCAGGCTGAATTCGAAAGACGCAGCGAATTGGCATTGGTGATCGCGGTTGAGGGCACGCGCTCAACCGACGGTAGCTGGAAGTCGGGTTTCTATCGTATCGCACAGGCAGCCGATGTGCCCATTGTCCCGGCAATCGCTGACAATGAACACATGGTCATCGGCTTTGGCGAGCCATTCTATCCAACCGGAAATTATGGGGAAGACTTGCTGCAATTGTGTGCATGGTTCCGGGTCAAACTGCCCAACAATGAACGCTTCAAAGTGCTCGAAGCGCAAGCTCGCGCGATTATCGCGGAAGACCGCAAAGCTTGATGATTGTGCGTTCAATCGAAGTTCTTGTGTGGTTTTTGCGCGCTGTTTTGCAAAGAATTCGAATGAAACGGGTTTAAGCGGCGCTCTGCAGTGTCTAGATAACACGGCAGCAGAGGAGCCTCCCCACCAATGACTGCTGAAGAAATCCCTGTTGCGCGCCGGAACGCCGCCTTGGTTGCGCGTGAGCTGTTCGAAGAGCGTGGCTAAGAAATCCGGCTGACCGATGTAGCGGCCACCGGGCGCATTTCGCGGCGCAAGCTGGACGAACTTTTTGAAAGCGACGATGATTTGTTCGAAGCGACCGTGGAACTGTGGTTTGAGCCGCATGTCGCGATCATGGAAGAAGTGGCCAGCAGCGATCTTCCCTCGAACCGCAAGATGTACGAGTTCTTTGCCCGTCGTTTCGCAGTCAATAGAGAGCGCTATCGGGCTGACCCGATCGCATTTGCTCGCATGTGTGAGGCAGGCGCAGCCCGCTTCGAGCGTGCGCGCGGCTTTGTCGACCTGGCCGATCACTATCTTTCGGAACTGATCGCTCAGGCGCAGCACGATGGTTATTTCGCCGGACTGGAAATCGACCAGTGTCTTTCGCTGATCAACCAGATGGTGAGCAGCTACACCATCCCGGACGGGCTCATTTACATCGAAGAACGGCTGAACGAAGACAAGCTGGCGCGCATTATCGATACGATCTTTATCGGTCTGTCATCCGAAGACGGCGGAGCGCGTGGTGTGAACACACTGCGTATCGCGACCTGAGATTTCGGCTCTGGCCGAGGGTTATCTCCAGCCGATACCGCTGCCGTCTTCGCGCAATGCGTACCTAAGGCTTGTGCCGATCATCAGCGTGGCTGCGGCAATCAGTGCCAGCGCCCAGAACCAGTGCGGCAGCAACAGATTTGCCTCGATCGCACCTGTGTCTGACAGGATTAACTGCCCGCCTATGTTGGCTTGCTCCATGAACAGATAGTCCCAGCTCATAAACATGCTCAGCGCTGCCAGCATGCCGAGGAATTGCAGCGTAAACCGCACCCAGCCAGCGCTTGCTTTCCATGCGAGCAAGGCCAACCCGACCGCGATTGCGGGCAACACGATCCAGCCAGTGCTCGAACGCACCCAAATCACTGTCGAGATTGTGATGATCAATGAGAGCGTGATTAGTGCGGGGCGCCACAATCGGGTTTTCGCGCTGGCCAGGATGAGCGCCGATCCAATGAAACTGGGCCCCAAGGGCCCGCCTGCTGCGATCATTGCGCGCGAGAAGCGCGAGGCGTCTGCAGGCATGCTGCTTTCTGCGACACCCGATCCGGTTGAATAGATGATCAGCCGCTCGAAGTCATAGCCGAATATAATTGCGGTGAGCCCATGACCCATTTCGTGAAACCACGTGCCCAGTATCATGAACGGATAGATCAGATAATTGCCAAAGGGAAGTAGCGGGGCGAACACCACCAGCACTGCGGCAATCAGCAAGCGTCCGACTTGTTCAGCTTGCGACCCCGGCGCTACGCGGTGCATCGCGCTGCGCTCAGCTTTCTACTGGTGGTGAATTGTGGTGCAGCAAATATTCCTGCGCGATGCCCCACCCGGCCAGGAAGAGCCCGGCGAGCAGCGGGCCAAGCACCACGCCGGACAGGCCCATAGTCGCGATGCCACCCAGTGTCGTGACCAGGATGATCCAGTCAGGGATTCCGGTATCCCGGCCTACCAGAATCGGGCGCAGAACATTGTCCGCCATGCCTATCACGGCCACGCCTGAGACAATCACAAACACGCCTTCCCAAATATAGCCTGACGCGAGCAGATAGATCGACATCGGAAGCCAGACGATGCCCGTTCCGACTGCTGGCAGAAGCGAAAATATCGCCATCAGCAAGCCGAGCAGCAAGGCTGCCTCGATCCCGACGATCCAGAATGTTATTGCACCCAATCCGCCTTGAACCAAGCCTACCACCACCGATCCCTTGATCGTTGCGCGCACAATCAGCAGGAACCGCTCAGCCAGCTTTGCGGCAATCGAATTATCCAGTGGGAGCCCGCACTGGATCGCTTCGCCGATCTTCTTGCCATCGCGCAGCAGGAAGTAAGCGACGTAAAGCCCCATCAGGAAGGACAGGACAAAACTGAACACTCCGCCACCAATGGCAATGGCTTGTTGCGCGATCAAACCGGCGCTTTCGGTTAAAAGCTCCTGCGCGCGCGCTTGCACGTCCTGTAAATCAGCCAGTCCGTATGCGTCCATTTGTTCGCGAATGACAGCTGGCAACGCGCCAAGAATCTGGTCGCCCCAAGAGGCAACGTCCAAATCGCCTTGCTGGAACGCGCGCACGACGCCTGCTGCCTGTTCGACAATCATGCTGCCAATGAAGAACCCGGGCAAAAGAACGACAAAAGTGATGAACAACAGCGTTGCAATCGCAGCTTTATTGGGACCATTAGCGAGCCGGACGAGAAACCATTGGAACAGCGGCTGGAACATGATCGCCGCCAACGCTGCCCACAGCAGCGGTGTCGCAAATGGCCAGACCACAAAGACGACGCCAACCGTCAGCAAGCCCAGCAGCAGCAGGAAGCCAAGATGTTCGTAGCTGTCAGCTTCGGGGTCTTGCGGCATGCGGGATGTGTGCTCCTTGATCAAACGTCGAGGTTGGCGACGTTCAGTGCATTATCCTGGATGAATTCGCGCCGCGGCTCAACCACGTCGCCCATCAAGCGGGTAAATATCTCGTCGGTCACATCGGCGTCTTCGACTTTCACTTGCAGCAATATGCGCGCTTCTGGATCGAGCGTGGTTTCCCAAAGCTGTTCGGCATTCATTTCTCCCAAGCCCTTGTAGCGCGCAATCGAAAGGCCCTTACGGCCCACTGCAAGCACGGCATCAAGCAATTGCGTTGGGCGCATGATGCCGTCTTCGCTGCTGACAACGGGTGCCTCGTCCTCCTGCGTGCCGTCGTCAGGCACTGTGTCCGCTTCAACCGACGTCTTCACAAGGAATGCGGGCTGCGCGTAGGTTTCCGCCTCGCTTCCGGCGAGGGCGTGCAGCTTGTGCGCCTCCGCGCTGACAAGGAACTTGGCCTCGATTTCGTGTACGTCGGTTACACCGCGCCACAGTCTTTCGAAACGAACATTGCCGTCTTCGCCAATGTAAGCAGACCATTTGGCCTCCTTGTCGCCCAGACCAATCCGCCGCGCGGTAAACTCCAGCGCTTTGATCCGCGTCTCGCGATCAAGCGACGGGTCAAGCGCGCCCGACAGCGCCATCTGCTCGATAATCGCAATGTCATAGCGGCGCGGCACAAAGGCGAGCAGGTTGCGAAAACGCAGCGCATGCTCAACGAGGCCGCGCAAATCTTCGCCTGATCGCGAACCGCCGGCTGTCTCGAGCACGCGACCGGACAGACCTGCGTCGACCAGATAACGATCGAGCGCGGCATTATCCTTCAGATAGACTTCGCTGCGGCCCTTGCTCACCTTGTAAAGCGGCGGCTGCGCGATGAAGAGGTGCCCTGCCTTTACAATCTCCGGCATCTGGCGATGGAAGAATGTCAGCAGCAAGGTCCGGATGTGCGCGCCGTCGACATCGGCGTCCGTCATGATCACGATCTTGTGATAACGCAGCTTTTCAAGATTGAACTCGTCGCGGATACCGGTGCCCATCGCCTGGATCAGGGTTCCGACTTCTTTAGAACTGATGATCCGGTCAAACCGGGCGCGCTCGACGTTCAGGATCTTGCCTTTGAGCGGCAGAATGGCCTGCGTTTTGCGGTCGCGCCCCTGTTTGGCTGAGCCGCCCGCGGAGTCGCCCTCCACGAGGAACAGCTCAGCCTTGGTCGCGTCACGCTCCTGACAGTCAGCCAGCTTGCCAGGTAGCGATGCGACGCTCATCGCACCTTTGCGGCTCATTTCGCGAGCCCGGCGTGCTGCTTCGCGCGCAGCGGCCGCATCAATGATCTTCTGGATGATCGCCTTGGCATCGTTCGGATTCTCTTCGAGCCATTCGCTCATCTTCTCGCCCATCAGCGATTCCAGCGGCTGGCGAACCTCGGACGAAACCAGTTTGTCCTTGGTCTGGCTGCCGAACTTGGGGTCGGGCAGCTTGACGCTGACAATTGCGGTCAGCCCTTCGCGCATATCTTCGCCCGACAGGCTGACCTTTTCCTTCTTCAACAGGCCGGAACTCGACGCGTAATTGTTAAGCGTGCGGGTCAGCGCGGCGCGGAACGCCGCCAAATGCGTGCCGCCATCGCGCTGCGGGATGTTGTTGGTGAAGGTAAGGACGTTCTCGTAATAGCTGTCATTCCACTGCAGCGCGACATCGATGCCGATGCCATCTTTTTCCGCGCTCACCGAAATCGGCTCGGCCACCAGCGGTTGCTTGTTGCGGTCGAGATATTTCACGAATGCGCCGATACCGCCTTCGTAAAACAGATCATGCTCAAGCGGCTCTTCGTGGCGATTGTCGCGCAACAGAATGCGCACGCCGGAATTCAGGAAAGCGAGTTCGCGATAGCGGTGTTCAAGCTTGTCAAAATCGAACTCCGTCACATTCTTAAAGGTGTCATGGCTCGCCATGAATGTGACCCGCGTGCCCTTCTTGAGGCCGTTGCTATCTCCGTTGGAATCAACCGGAGGCGCGTCACCTCTCACCTCCAGTGAATTCACAGCATCGCCGTGCTCAAAGCGCATCCAATGTTCTTTGCCTTCGCGCCAGATCACCAGCTCCAGCCATTCGCTGAGCGCGTTTACAACAGAGACACCTACGCCGTGCAGGCCGCCTGAGACCTTATAGGCATTGTCGTCCGACGTGTTTTCAAACTTACCGCCCGCGTGCAGCTGGGTCATGATGACTTCGGCTGCGGACACGCCCTCTTCCTTGTGCATGCCCACAGGGATGCCGCGCCCATTGTCTTCGACTGAGACGCTGCCATCAGAGTTGAGTTCGATCAGAACCAGGTCGCAATGGCCCGCCAGCGCCTCGTCAATGGCATTGTCGGAGACCTCGAACACCATATGATGCAAGCCGGAGCCGTCATCTGTATCGCCGATATACATGCCTGGGCGCTTGCGCACGGCATCCAGGCCTTTGAGTACCTTGATAGAATCGGCACCATACTCGCCCATCTGGACGGTTTTTTCTGGGGTATTTTCGGGTGTTTTTGACATAGCCATCATATAGGCGTTGAAGGGGCAAAACCCAAGCTCTGCTGCGCTATGGGCGGGGCTTTTCCACCGCTTGCGCGTTTGCTCGACATGGCCTGATTTAGCCCTTAGGCAAACAAAGAGATGGAGCCATGGGATTTGCATTGAGGAGAGTGATTGCGTGCTGGAAAAACTGAAGGCGGAATTCGCCAGCTATTCGGATATTCTGGCGCAATGGGCCAAGCAGCAGCCGGACAAGATCGCGCTGCGCGACGAACAGTCGGAGCTCAGCTGGGCTGAACTTCATGACAAGGTTGAGCGGCTGGCCGCACGGCTCATCGAAACCGGTTTGCAGCAGGGGCAATCAGTCGCGATTCTCGGCACAAGCTGCATCAACTATGCACTGGTTTTTCTGGCGGCGGTGCGTGCGGGGGGAGTTGCTGCGCCGCTGACCACCAGTGCTTCGAAAGATCAGCTGATCGGCATGGCGCGCGACAGCGGCGCGATGCATCTGTTTATCGACGGCGTGAAATCGGCGGAGCTCACTGAAGATTTCCTGCCGGAACTTGATCACATTGCTCTGGAAGAAATCGACAACTGGATGGCACCGGACGGCACGCGCGCGCCCGATGTGCAGCCGGCTCCAGAAGCCCCGTTCAACATTATCTATTCTTCCGGCACCACCGGCATACCCAAGGGGATTGTGCATTCCCATCTGATGCGTTGGCGGCAGTTTGCGAGCACTGCATCAAGTTATCTGGAGGCTGGCATCCCCGTTGTCTCGCTCGCTTCGACGCCGCTATATTCAAACACCACTATGGTCGCGTTCTTGCCTGTCTTGCTTGCTGGCGGAACGGTCAATGTCATGGGGAAATTCAACACAATCGGCTGGCTCATGACCGCGCAACGGTTCGGTGTGTCGATAACGATGCTGGTGCCGGTGCAATATCAGCGACTGATGGCGGAGCCGCGTTTTGATGAATTCGATCTGTCATCACTTGTGCTAAAATATTGCACCAGCGCCCCGTTCTCAGCCGAACTGAAAGCCGAAGTTCTGAAGCGAATGCCCGGTGGGTTGATTGAGATATATTCCATGACCGAAGGCGGTGTGGTGTGCTTGCTTGCAGCGCATGAATTCCCGGATAAGCTGCACACTGTGGGGCGGCCGGCACCGGGCAGCGAGCTGAAGGTTCTAGACGATGACGATAAGCCTGTAGCGCCGGGCACACCGGGCAATCTGATCGGGCGCAGCCAGACCATGATGAGCGGTTACAAGAACCAGCCGGGCAAGACGCGCGAAGGGTACTGGACCGATCCCGAGACAGGCGAAGTGTGGCAGCGCATGGGCGATATCGGCCGGGTCGATAAGGATGGCTTTGTCGAGCTTGTTGGCCGCGCCAAGGACATGATCATCTCTGGTGGGTTCAACATCTACCCGAGCGATCTTGAAGTCGAGCTGGAGAAGGACCCGCGCGTGGCCGAAGCTGCAGTGATCGGAGTACCATCCGAACGCTGGGGCGAAACGCCCTACGGCTTCGTGCGGCTGATGCCTGGAGTTGCAGCACAAGAAGTCGAGGACATTCTGGGCACGGTCAACGCGCGGCTTGGAAAGACGCAAAGGCTTTCGAAACTTGAAGCCATCACCGAGATGCCACGCAGCCATATTGGCAAGCTGTTGAAGACCGAACTGCGAGACCGGGCCGCTGCGAGCGGCAAGACTTTCTGACTCACACATTCTGCAGCAGACTGGAGGCGCGACCACCGTCCGTTCAGGGGGGGGAGGGGTCAATATCGCACGCTAGCCGCGCCTCGCATGCCTGAGGGGGCGCTCAGGCAGTTGCAGTGTCAAATGGAAGTTCGCTGGCCAATGCTGTTTGGTTACGCAGTCAGCGAAAAATTCATACGAGCTGACAAGTGTGCGATGGAGACGCGGTCACTTTAAGGTATTGGGAACTGGTGACCGCGTCTCGCTCGCTGCCCTAAGGCTGGGCGGCTCCGGGAGCCTGTCATCCAGCCGGGGCGCTTGCGGAATTCCGGGGGAGAGGATCCGGAAGACCTTGGGCTGGCATGCGACCGGATTGGGGGGAGGGAGAGAGTTCCGGACCGCCGCGATGCCAGTGAGATAATGTTGCTCAAAATTAAACACAAATGAGAAAACACGGAGATGTGTTGCGTGAAATGCAACCCATAGGGCGAGCCCATTCCCGCCTATTCGCAAATGCAAAACCGGCCCCCGCTCATGCGAGCAGGGGCCGGCCTGAAAGTCTTCATTTGAAAGCGAGTCGGCTTACTCAGCCGCCATCGCTACGTCTGTGTTCTGATCACGATCTACCTTGGCTAAAGCGGCGATCTTGGCGGCTTCTACGCAGTCCCAGTCGGTTTTCTCAGGTGCGCGGTCGACTGCAGCTTCGATTTTGCAGGCCTTGCGGGCTTCGCGCGCTACACGCTCTTCAAGCGCGGTACGACCAGCCGCTGTGTTGAGGTCGAGGTCGGCAACTGACACACGAATTTCAACGGTTTCGGTGTTGGCAACAGCGGGACTTGCTACGATTGCCAGAACAGCGGCGGCAGAAGCGAGGATAGTACGCATGATTATTCTCCTTGAAACAGTAATCCGTTTGCAAACAAAAACGGGTTGCAATCTACTACCCATGGTGCAGTGCAACGTTCCCAATGCTGCAGTTGCGAAGAATCGCACGATGGTTGCGTGCAATGCATCATTGCTTGCCTTGGCTGCGGCTAGCCACTTCTGCCCGCGTCCGTGAATAGTCGGCCCTTGCCCGCTTGCCAGCGCGGGCATGCATCCTTAATCGGCGCACATGGACCCACAGCACATTCCCGATTCCATCCTCCCAGACTCAGTTCTGATCGTCGATTTCGGCAGCCAGGTGACGCAGCTGATTGCGCGCCGCGTGCGCGAAGCCGGCGTCTATTCCGAAATCGCGCCGTTTAGTGAAGCGGAAAAGGCATTCCACCGGATGAAGCCCAAGGGCATCATCCTGTCCGGTTCGCCAGCCAGTGTTTGCGATGACGACAGCCCGCGCGCACCACAGGTGTTATTCGACAGCGGTCTGCCGATCCTTGGCATCTGTTATGGCCAACAGGTTATGAGCCAGCAATTGGGCGGTGAAGTTCGACCCGGTCACGAGACTGGAGATGGTGGTGAGTTTGGCCGCGCTTACCTGACTGTCACGAAGTCCTGCGCCTTGTTCGATGGCCTATGGAACGAAGGCGAACGTCATCAGGTCTGGATGAGCCATGGCGACAAGGTCACCAAGTTTGCGCCGGGCTTCGAAATTGTCGCCACCAGCGACGGGGCACCTTTTGCGGTTATCGCTGACGAAGAACGTCAATATTACGGCACGCAGTTCCACCCTGAAGTGGTCCACACACTAGACGGCGCCAAACTGCTCGCCAATTTCGTCCACAAGGTGTGCGGGCTGACGGGCGACTGGACCATGGCCGCCTATCGCGACACCAAGGTTGCCGAGATCCGTGAACAGGTTGGTGATGGCCGTGTGATCTGCGGATTGTCCGGCGGGGTCGACAGCTCGGTTGCAGCGATCCTGATCCACGAAGCGATTGGCGATCAACTGACTTGCGTGTTCGTCGATCATGGCCTGCTGCGGCTTAATGAGCGCGAGCAGGTCGAAAGCCTGTTCCGCGATCACTACAATATTCCGCTGGTAGTGGTGGATGCAGAGGAACGCTTCATGGCGGGGCTCGCGGGCGTCACCGATCCAGAGAAGAAGCGCAAATTCATCGGCGCAGAGTTCATCGCGGTGTTCGAGGAAGAGGCGAACAAGCTGGGTGGCGCAGACTTCCTCGCGCAAGGCACGCTGTACCCCGACGTGATCGAGAGCGTCAGCTTCACTGGCGGGCCATCGGTCACAATCAAGAGCCACCACAATGTTGGCGGCCTGCCTGAACGCATGAACATGGAACTGGTCGAGCCGCTGCGCGAATTGTTCAAGGATGAAGTGCGCGAACTAGGGCGGGAGCTTGGCCTCAATGAGCAATTCGTCGGTCGGCATCCCTTCCCCGGGCCGGGCCTCGCGATCCGAATCCCCGGTGAAGTGAGTAAGGAGCGTTGTGACATCCTGCGCAAGGCGGACGCGATCTATCTCGATGAAATCCGCAATGCGGGTCTCTATGATGCGATCTGGCAGGCGTTTGCGGTGCTGCTGCCGGTCAAGACCGTCGGCGTGATGGGCGACGGGCGCACCTATGACAGCGTGTGCGGCCTGCGCGCGGTAACCAGCACCGACGGCATGACGGCGGATGTCTATCCCTTCGACGCGAGCTTCCTGACCCAGTGCGCAACGCGCATCGTCAACGAAGTGCAGGGCATCAACCGCGTGGTCTACGACTACACGTCAAAGCCACCGGGCACGATCGAATGGGAGTGATGGTAGGGCTGGTGTCCTGAATGCCCACCGTCTTCACACACGCAATCGTTCCACTTGCATTCGCTGCGGCAGCGGGGCGCGGAGTCATTTCGCCGAAGCTTGCCATTGCGGGGGCTGTCTTGACCGTCATTCCTGACGCTGATGTGATCGGGTTCCGGTTCGGTATTGAATATGCCGACGGGTGGGGGCATCGCGGCGCAACGCATTCATTGGTTTTCGCAGCTCTATTTGCAGGGTTCATTTCGTTGACCTGGAGGGAAGCGCGAAGTCTCGCCGGATTTGCATTCCTGACCCTTGCAATGGCGAGCCACGGGTTGCTCGATACGTTGACCGATGGCGGATTGGGCGCGGCAATATGGTGGCCGTTCGATAATGCACGCATATTTGCGCCCGAGACTCCAATCAGGGTTTCACCAATCGGAGCCGGATTCTTCTCAATGCGCGGCCTCGAGACGTTCATTTCAGAGCTCAAGGGGATTTGGCTACCTTGCCTTGGAATTGCGCTTGTCGGATGGATGGCCCGTCGTGCAACTACCCTTCGGGACTGATCCCCGCACCGAAATTCTGTGCCGCTTACAGGCCAGCATGATCGCTGCGTTCGGGCGGATCATTCGCCCACCGGAAAAGCGCCGCAGCCCTGAGTGGGTGTTGGTGCATGGCGTGATCGGCGCGCAGACAAAGACGGCAGCTAGCAATGACTCCACCGACCGCTTGCTAGCTGAATATGGCAGCTGGGAAGCAGTTGCGGGTGTCCCGGTCGAGGAATTGGAAGCACGGCTGAAGCGCCAGACCTTTCCATCCGTTGCGGCAAAGCGGCTCAAGGCTTGTCTGGACGCGATTATCGCTGAGCGCGGCGCGGTGGACTTGCGCCACCTGGGCAATTTGCCGTTGGAAGATGCGCTTGTCTGGCTGGAGCGATTGCCCGGCGTTGCGCGCAAGAACTCTGCCGGGGTGATGAATGCCTCCACCTTCAATCGCAAAGCCATGGTGATAGACGGGCATCACCGCCGCATCATGCAGCGCATGGGAATTGTACCGGCCAAGGCGGATACAGCGAAAACCTATGATGCGCTGATGCCGATCCTGCCCGAAGAGTGGTCAGCTGAGGATATGGACGAGCATCATCTGTTGCTGAAGAAGTTGGGGCAGACCTATTGCCGCCCGCGCGCTCCCGATTGTGCGAGCTGCTTTGCCTGTACATACTGCAAGACTGGTCAGGCTTTCCGCTGACGCTGCGGCATGCCTGCTCGCAAAAGCGACGCTTGCACAGCGGGTATTTCTCCGCAAGGTAAGTTCAAAACCAGATGCGATCAGCAGGGAGATTCGCCATGAAAACCGCCATCACAGAAATGTTCGGCATTGAGCATCCGATTATCCAGGGCGGCATGCACTATGTCGGTTTTGCCGAAATGGCGGCGGCAGTTTCCAATGCTGGTGGGCTTGGCATCATCACCGCGCTGACGCAAAAGACCCCGGCTGATCTCACGAATGAGATCGCGCGGTGCAAGGATATGACCGACAAGCCTATTGGCGTGAATGTGACGTTCCTGCCGACCGTGAATGCGCCCGATTACCCGGCGATTATCAAGGCGATTATTGAAGGCGGCGTTACCGTGGTGGAGACCGCAGGTAACAATCCAGTGCAAGTGCTGCCCTATCTAAAAGATGCCGGGATCAAAGTGATCCACAAATGCACTGCGGTGCGGCACGCCTTGAAAGCGCAAAGCATCGGCTGCGACGCAGTCTCTGTCGACGGGTTCGAATGCGGCGGCCACCCGGGTGAAGACGATATCCCGAACTTCATCCTGTTGCCACGCGCAGCGGACGAGCTGGAAATTCCGTTCGTTTCCTCGGGCGGTATGGCAGACGGGCGCAGCCTTGTTGCATCGCTCGCATTGGGTGCGCAGGGCATGAATATGGGCACGCGCTTTATCGCGACCAAGGAAGCGCCGGTGCATGAGAATGTGAAAGCGGCGATCGTCGCAGCGTCTGAGCTAGACACGCGGTTGGTCATGCGCCCGCTTCGCAATACCGAACGCGTAATGACTAATGATGCGGTGGAAGAACTGCTGCGGATCGAGAAGGAAAAGGGCGCCGATCTCAAGTTCGAAGACATCATCGAACAAGTCGCTGGCGTATATCCGCGCATCATGATGGAAGGCGATATGGACGCAGGCGCATGGTCTTGCGGCATGGTCGCGGGCCTCATCAATGATATCCCTACCTGCAAGGAATTGATCGACGGGATCATGCAGCAGGCGGAGGATATCCTAGCGCGGATGAATGGCTACGCGGCTGCAGGCTGACGGGCTTCCACGCATATTCGCTGGACCCGGCAGAGAGCAGGACGAAGCGCGATCAGTCAGCTGCCTTCCGCAGCAGCGTTTGTTTCCACCCTGGTGTAGGGCACAAATTCGCTGAGGAAAATCACACCGGAGAACATCTGGCTGCCGCGATCAATCGTTGTGACAGTGTCGGTCTTGCACAGTTGCGAACCGCTGAAGCGGCGTATGACCATAGTGTCGCGATCATCGATGTCTGAGGGACGAGAGGTGCGATTGACGTAGATCGTCTTTCCTCCACCATACACAATCGCGGTGTCATCAATGACCCGCACTCGGTCATTCGGGGGCGTTCGGATGCATGATGCCGGTTCGCCCGCTACACGGCCTTCGAGAAGTTTTGCCAGCTCCTTCTCGCCTTTGGTTTGCTCGGTTTGCTCTTCATCAGCCCGTTCCCCGTCTTGCGCCAATGTCGGCGCAGCGAGCAAGGCAAGCGAAGCAGCGTAAAGCAATGCAGGTCGGAACAGTTTAGTCATGGCTTCTCTCCTAAGGCGCGAGTCTCCCATCAGGACTTTGTAAGCTATCAGCCCCTGATGAACCCGCGATGAGTCGCGCGAAGCGCAAGACTATTGGGGACTTGCCCCCTCCGAGATGTCGGGTAGCTGCGAATGGTCAGCACCATCGGCCGGTCCGCCCTTCAAAACAAACTGCCTGTCACAATAGCCGCAATCGACATATCCATGCTCGTCAATCTCGAGATAAATCTTCGGATGGCCGAGTGCAGCAGGGCGATAGTTGGCGCCTCCGCGAATGGCGCTTGCTCCGTCACAGCTGACGCGCTTGGTCTCGACAGTGATCACTTCTGGTGTGTCTATGTTCATGGTCCTTGCCGATAATGTGGAACTGTCAGATTCGCAACGGTGCACCTCACCCCTTTGCAGACTCGGCATAAGGTCTTAGGGCGCTTATCCGATGACTATACCACCAGCCATTTCGATCCGCGATATCAAGAAAACCTATGCCGGGGCCAAAGGCCAACCTGGCAAGGAAGCATTGAAAGGCGTGAGCTTTGATGTACCCGAAGGCGAGATTTTCGGCCTGCTGGGCCCCAATGGTGCGGGCAAGTCGACCCTGATCAACATTCTGGCGGGCCTGGTCAACAAGACCAGTGGCAGCGCGGAGATCTGGGGCTTTGATATTGACGAACAGCGCCGCAATGCCAGCCGTTCGATCGGGATCGTCCCGCAGGAAATCGTGTTCGATCCTTTCTTTACGCCGTTTGAAGTGCTGGAAAACCAGGGCGGTTTCTATGGTATCACGAAGGCACTGCGCCGCAGCGAGGAATTGCTCGAAGCGGTACGCCTTTCGGACAAGCGCGACGCCTATGCGCGCACGCTCTCTGGCGGGATGAAGCGGCGGTTGATGGTGGCTAAAGCGATGGTGCATTCGCCGCCGATCTTGGTACTCGATGAGCCGACCGCGGGCGTCGATGTCGAGTTGCGCAAGCAGCTGTGGGATCTTGTCACGCAGTTGAACAATGACGGCGTGACGATCGTCCTGACGACACACTACCTCGAAGAGGCTGAAGAGCTGTGTGACCAGATCGCGATCATTAATCATGGCGAGCTGATCGCGAAGAAGCCGACGCGCGAATTGATCGAGATGGCGCGCGAGAAGATTGTAAAGGTCACTGTTGACCGTGATCTGGCCGGCCCGATCATGGAGCCGGGCTTCACAAAGGCAGAGCTGATCGATCCGCGTGTGCTTGAGATCACATATGACCGTGATCAGGCCAGCGCCGGGCAAGTTCTCCTGAAGATACAGGAGCACGGCTACACAATCGAAGACGTGACAACGCGCGAGCCGGACCTTGAGGATGTGTTTGTCCAATTGACGAGTTCTGACACATGAATGCGGTCAAGCACGATGTCCTGATTATCGGTTCCGGCGCCGCCGGGCTCACTGCCGCATTGGCGCTGGCTGAAACAAAAAAAGTGCTGGTGCTAGCCAAGGGTTCGCTCACCGGGGGCAGCACGGCCTGGGCGCAGGGTGGCATCGCGGCCGTTCTCGATGCAGGAGACACGTTCGAAAACCACATCCGTGACACTATGGTGGCGGGCGCCGGCCTCAACCGCCGCGAAACGGTCGAGTTCGTGATCGAGAATGCGCCGCAATCGATTCAAAGGCTGGTCGAGCTGGGCGTGCCTTTTAACAGCGAAGGCGAAGATCTGCACCTGACGCGCGAAGGCGGGCACAGTCATCGCCGGATTGTACATGTCAATGATGCTACAGGCTGGGCCGTTCAATCCGCTTTGCTCAAGGCAGCAGAGGCCAACCCCAATATCACCATGCTGCCCGGGCGCAGCTGTATCGACCTGATTACAGGGCGCAATGCAGAGCGATTCTCTGGCGGCGGCCGGGTGTGGGGCGCCTATGCGCTGAATGAAGCGACCGGCGAGGTCGAGAAACATGTCGCCAAGGCAACCGTGCTAGCGGCGGGTGGCGCTGGGCGCTGTTACCTGTTCTCTACCGCTCCGCGCGGTGCCACGGGGGACGGGATCGCAATGGCTTGGCGTGCTGGATGCCGTGTTTCCAATATGGAGATGATGCAGTTTCACCCGACGTGCCTGTACAACCTCGAGGTCAAGAATTTCCTCATCACAGAGGCGGTGCGCGGAGAGGGTGGGCATTTGTTGCACCCGGAAACAGGACATCGCTTCATGGCGGATTACGATCCGGAGCGGATGGAGTTGGCCCCGCGCGATGTGGTGGCGCGTGCGATCGATGACCAGATCAAGCGCGATGGCCTCGACTATGTCCATCTGGATATCAGCCACCAGCCGCCCGAATTCGTGCGTGAGCATTTCCCGACAATCTATGACAAGCTGATGGGCCTTGGCATCGATATGACCAAGCAGCCTATCCCGGTTGTGCCGGCGCAGCACTATACTTGTGGCGGTGTGCTGGTTGGGCTGGATGCGCGTACCGATTTGCCGGGCCTGTGGGCGGCTGGCGAATGCACGGAAAGCGGCTTGCACGGCGCGAACCGTCTTGCATCCAACTCTTTGCTCGAGTGCTTCGTTTTCGGCGAAGCCGCAGCGAAGGATATACTGGGAAACTGGGATGCTCTCGATACTCCGCCTGCGATCAAGGAATGGGACGCGACCCGTGTTTCGGATTCGGACGAGCAGGTTGTTATCAAGCAGAACTGGACTGAGATCCGCCGCTTCATGTGGAACTATGTCGGTATTGTCCGCACCACAAAGCGGCTGGAGCGTGCGGCCAACCGGATCCGGATGCTGCAGGACGAGGTTGAGGATTATTACGGCAGCTTTGTCGTGACGACCGATCTGATCGAACTGCGTAACCTGTTGAAAGCGGCTGAACTTATTGTCACCAGCGCGTTGCGGCGGCATGAGAGCCGCGGCCTCCACTACACGCTCGACTATCCCGCGACGCTCGACGAAGCGCGCGATACAGTGCTGGTGCCCTGAGCATTTTCCCGCTGATCGAAGCCGATATGCCGTTCATCGGATGGTCTTGCTATCGATCTGAAATGCGCAGTCGCTCGCCGAACATCGATTGAGAATTCGGCTGCAGACGTCATTTTCATAAACAGGAAGCGAGGTTCGCAAACCCCCGCAATATCCCGAGCGGCCTTGCTTCCTGATCGACCAATTCAACCGCGGCACGAGTGTTGGGACTGTGCTCGCTGGCCTTGGTCAAACGGCCGATCATCCATGCGAATTTTATTGAGGATGATCTAATGAAAACTCTTACGACAACCACACTCGCTGCCGCGTTGAGTATCGCGGCATTCTCCCCCGCAATTGCTAGCGAGCAAGGCACCATTGTCGTCGAATCCGAAAGCGCGATGCAGGAATGGCAACAAGATGTCGGCAGATCGCTCGATCGCCGCCTGGCCACCGCGACCAAGCAAACACGCACCGATCCGGTGAGCAGCATTGTGCAGCTTCGTTTCACTTTGGATGCATCGGGCAAGGCTCATGACATTGAAGTACTAAACGGTTCCGGTGACATTTGCACGGATCTGGTTGCCAAGCGCGCCGTAAGCGGCCTGTCGCAACTGACCGAAGCGCCGGTCGCCGATGCCTCGTCGCAAACGTTCCAGGCGAACATCATCTTTGCTGACGATGAGGTGACTTACAGCAAGCTCGCCAAGGCCCTGGCGAAATCGGAAAAAGTCCGCATGGCTTAGGCTGACAGCGAACGCGGGGTCATCAGCTTCGGGCTTTAATCGGGTTCTGCTTCGGACCCGAAATTTAGGGGCCCACGGGTTCCTTGACGCGAGCGGCAGGCCTTCACGGGTCTGCCGCTTTGGTTTGCGTGGATGATTGTTTGAACACTTGCGCAGGTCGCCGCGCTGCGACACAAGCACGATCAAACAATCAGGGAGCCCCACTAATGCCTCAAGTCACCGCCAACGGCATCACCCTCGAATACGATACGCATGGCGATCCCGACAATCCGCCGATGCTGTTGGTGATGGGTTTGGGCGCGCAGATGACATTGTGGCCTATCGAGTTGGTTCAGGCGCTGGCGGACCGCGGATTTTACGTGATCCGCTATGACAATCGCGACATTGGCCTAAGCCAGAAATTCGAAGGCGAGAAAGTGCCCGGTGTGATGTGGCATGTGATCCGCACCCGTTTCGGTTTTCCGCCCAGAGTCCCTTACACACTTTCAGATATGGCGGCGGATGGAGTGGGCGTACTGGACGCGCTCGGCATCGATAAAGCCCATGTGGTCGGCGCGTCTATGGGCGGAATGATCGGCCAGCTGATGGCGGTCGAACACGGCCACCGTTTGCTTAGCTTTACGTCGATCTTCTCAACCACAGGCAATCCGAAACTACCTCAGGCAGACAAGGCCGCGATCGAGCCGCTCGCCAATCCGCCAGAATCGATGGATGAGCATGTGCTGGTCGAACACGGCATCAAAATCTCTAACGCCATCGGCAGCCCGGGCTATCGCCCTGACCCGGAATCTCAGCGCCAGCGCGTGATCGAAAGCGTTCGCCGGTCGGTCTATCCGGCTGGCCTGCACCGCCAGATGGCCGCCATCATCAATGATGGTGACCGGACCCAGCGCCTGAAATCAGTGACCACGCCAACGCTGGTTTTGCATGGCGAAGATGATCCGCTTGTCAAGGTCGAGGGTGGCCGAGCGACAGCCGATGCGATCCCGGGCGCCAGGATTAAGACCTACCCCGGGTGGGGCCATGATCTGCCGCAAGAGCTGGTCGAAACGATAGCGGATGATGTCGCAGAACATACCAAAAGAGCGTGATGGCGGCCGCCTGAAACCTTACCAAAAGCTTGCCAAATTGCTCCGGGAATCCGTTAGGATTTGAGTAGGTTATTTCGGGCCTTCGCCCAATCTGCATGATTCATGTGGCTTTTATCCATAAATTGGATAAATTGGCCGTCATATGGACGTCATCGCCGCTTATCGCATTTTTGTCCGGCTGGCCGAGCGGGGCAGCTTCAGCGCGGTCGCGCGCGAGCTTCAGCAGAGCCAGCCAACTGTCAGCCGGCGCTTGGCAGAGCTGGAGGATTACCTCGGCTCCAAGCTGATCAGCCGAACCACGCGCTCGCTTTCGCTGACGGATGAGGGGCAGGAATTTCTGGCCAAGGCGCGTGAGATTTTACGGCTGGTCGATGATGCCGAACAATCGGTGGGCGCGCGCGCCCAAGCGCTCTCGGGCCGATTGCGAATCTTCGCGCCTGTATCATTGGGCCGGGTCGTGCTGGCACCGCTGTTGTGCCGCTTTCTTGAAAAGCATCCCGATATCGAGGCCGATCTTCTTTTGTCTGACCAGCCGGTTGATCTGGTTGAAAGCGGGATCGATGTCGCGCTATCCGTCGGGTTCCCGCGCCGCCGCAGCGATCGTGCGCGCAAGCTTGGCGATGTCCCGTTGGTGTTATGCGGCTCGCCCGAGCTGATCCGAGACCACGGCACACCGCGCCGCATTGACCAGATCTCAAACTTGCCAGCGGTGGTCTTTATCGGGCCGGACATGGTGCATGATAATTGGCGGCTGGAACGGGGGGCAGAGATCCGCGAGATCGTGCCGGACGCCCGGCTGCGCAGCGATAGCTCGGAGGCGGTGCTTGCCGCTTTGGTGGAAAGTGCCGGGATTGGCCTGGTGCCACTATGGCTGGTGCAGGACGCGATCAAGCAGGGAAAGTTGTGGCGGCTGCTGCCACAATGGACTGGCGGCGTTCTGCCGATCCATCTCGCCTATCCTGAAAGCCGCACGCCCAATGCGCGCGCGCGTGCATTTATCGATGCGCTGACCAAATCGCTCAAGGGCGACAAGCTGTTTGTGTGAAGCCAGATCGGGGCAGTGCATTTATCGCGTTCCAATGGCTTCGCTTGATTCAAAAATTGCGCATCCCGATTCGAATGATTCACAAGTCCCCTATACCCGTTTTGCCCGCAAAAATTTTTTCCCAGATTCATTTTAGGGGTTGCGCGTTCAAAGACCCTAGGATTTCCCGCGCGTCGCGGTGTCACGCGCGGGTAACACACTGGATAAATCCAGTCAGTTTGCATGTTAAATCCGCATTTACCCTCTTGCGTGAAACCGCGCTCTGATTCAGTATCTAGTGGTTCCAAACCTGGGGACACCTACAAGAGCTAGTTATTCGCTCCGGAAACACTATTTCCGAAGGCGGGGGGGGATTCGGGTCTTTCGGGTCGTGCAATCGAGAGGAACTGTGGGGAAAAAGGGGAAAACTAAATCCCCCAAAGCCCTGCGAAATTGGTAGGTGGGATGCTTCCCGCCGAATCGAACACAAGCGGAACATCGCTCAACGTAGTGAGCGGGAACCGCATGAGGGTAAAACAACGCGATTAGGGGCGGGGCAGAGAATGGATTTTCGGACTGGCGACGAGGCAGCAATGGGACTGGATCAGGACGCGGACAACGCCGTGGATACAGAAACCAAGAGCAAGGCAAAGGCCTCGACCTCCGGCAAGGCAGATAAGGCCAAAAAGGCAGTGGCAATTGAAAGCGAAGACAAGGGTACAGACGCGCTGGTCGCGGAGAAGGCGGGCGAAGTGCTGGCTGGCGCCATGGCAGCTGTGGCGAGCAATGCGGCAGGCGATATTGACAGCAAGAAGGTCAATGATCGCCGCTTCACAATCGTCACAGACGATGCACGCGACGCGAACCTGACCGAATTCGGCAAGGAGACTTTGACCGATCGCTACCTCCTGCCCGGAGAAAGCTATCAGGATCTGTTTGCGCGCGTTGCAGATGCTTACGCCGATGATCAGGAGCACGCTCAGCGTCTCTATGACTATATTTCGAATTTGTGGTTCATGCCGGCGACGCCAGTGCTGTCGAATGGCGGCACCACACGCGGTCTGCCGATCAGCTGTTATCTGAACTCTGTCAGCGACAGTCTGGATGGCATCGTTGGCACCTGGAACGAGAATGTATGGCTCGCGTCCAAGGGCGGCGGCATCGGCACCTATTGGGGCCACGTGCGCGGCATTGGTGAGCCGGTTGGCCTCAACGGCAAGACCAGCGGCATCATTCCTTTCGTGCGTGTGATGGATTCGCTGACCCTTGCGATTTCGCAAGGCTCGCTACGGCGCGGCTCGGCCGCTTGCTATCTGGATGTATCGCATCCGGAGATCGAAGAATTTCTCGAGATCCGTAAACCCTCCGGTGACTTCAACCGCAAAGCGCTGAACCTGCACCACGGCGTGCTGCTGACCGATGAATTCATGGTAGCTGTGCGCGATGGCGCAGAGTTCGATCTGAAGTCACCGCGCGATGGCAGCGTTCGCGCCACAGTCGATGCGCGCTCGTTGTTCCAGAAGCTGGTCGAGACACGTCTTGCAACTGGCGAGCCTTACATCGTGTTCTCTGACACAGTGAACCGCATGATGCCCAAGCATCATCGCGAATTGGGCCTCAAGGTTTCAACGTCGAACCTGTGTTCGGAAATCACGCTGCCAACCGGTATCGATCACTTGGGCAATGACCGCACGGCGGTATGCTGCCTTTCGTCACTCAACCTTGAAAAGTGGGAAGAGTGGGAAGGCAACAAGACCTTCATCGAGGACGTAATGCGTTTTCTCGACAATGTCCTGCAGGACTATATCGACCGCGCCCCTGACGAGATGGCGCGCGCGAAATATTCGGCCGAGCGGGAACGTTCGGTTGGCCTTGGCGTGATGGGCTTCCACTCTTTCCTCCAGTCCAAGAACATCGGTTTCGAAAGCCCGATGGCGAAAGTGTGGAACCTGAAGATGTTCAAGCATATTCAGGGCAAGGCATCAGAAGCCAGCATGCTGCTGGCGCAGGAACGCGGCGCGTGTCCGGATGCGGAAGAAATGGGCGCGATGGAGCGTTTCAGCTGCAAGATGGCGATCGCACCGACCGCGTCTATCAGCATCATCTGCGGCGGCACCAGCGCATGTATCGAGCCGATCCCGGCGAATATCTATACGCACAAAACCCTGTCGGGCAGCTTCATCGTGAAGAACCCCTATCTCGAGAAAGTCCTGCGCGAGAAGAGCAAGGATTCGGTCGCCGTATGGAACTCGATTCTTGAGAAGGGCGGCAGCGTTCAGCATCTCGATTTCCTCAGCGTGGAAGAAAAGGCGACCTTCAGGACCAGCTTCGAAATCGATCAGCGCTGGCTGCTGGAATTCGCCGCCGATCGCGCGCCTTATGTTGATCAGGCGCAGTCGCTGAACCTGTTCATTCCGGCCGATGTCGAGAAATGGGATCTGATGCAGCTGCACTTCCAGGCGTGGGAGAAGGGCATCAAGTCGCTGTACTATCTCCGTTCGAAGTCGGTTCAGCGCGCTGGCTTTGCTGGCGGCGTGGAAGCGGACAACACCTCGCACGCGCAGAAGATCGAACTGAAAGCTGAACTTGGCGAGCAGCAGACCGATTACGAGGAATGCCTAGCCTGTCAGTAGTTCTTTCTTGACCGTTCAGAATTCAAGCCCCCACAAGCAATGCTTGCGGGGGCTTCTTCCTACCCCTCATCCTCGCGGCAGTCGCGATCATCGATCTGATGGCATTCCGCATGAGGCTGGCGCGCGGCGAGATCAGCGAAAGCCTGTTCAATCTGCTCGCGCTGGTGTCAGTTTCGCATCCCCCGCTTGCCTATATTATTCTGACCGTTATCGTACCGGGTGCCGGCGCGGTTCAGATGTTCTGACTGCGCCCCGGTATTGAGGGGAGAAGCAGTTGGACCCGTTCTGGATCGGCGTTGTCGGCACAATCATCGCATTAGTGATCATGGGAAAAGCCGTGCAAACCATACGCGGGCAGCAAAAGGGCCGCGGCATGATGATGATGTACGCCATTATGGCCGTCATGATGATTAGCGTGATCTGGTTCATCATCCTGCGGCTCATGCCCGCCGCATAAGAGCAATCGATATGACCAAAACCTCGAGAATTGTCACAGCCTGCATGATCGCTCTTCTGGTGTCTGCATGTGCTAGCCAGATCGACGAAGGTGTCATGCGCGAAGGCGGTTCGCCAGGCTTCTTGTGGGGACTATGGCACGGCTTTGTTTTCCCGTTTGCCTGGATCGGTTCGTTGTTCGATCCCGATATCGCGGTTTATGCCGTGCCCAATAATGGCGGCTGGTACGACTTTGGCTTTTTCATTGGCGTAACGGTACTGGGTGGCGGCAGCTGGTTTAGCTCGAAGAAGAGATCCAAATAATATCGGCCAATAGCCGCTGAGGGGAATGCGATGATCGGATTGTTGGGACTCATCGCGGGCCTTGGCCTGCTGATCTGGCTGGCGCTGCGCGATGTGAACATCATCTTTGCTTCGATACTCTGTGCACTGGTGGTGATAGTGACTAATGCGCTCCCGGTCGCGGACAGCATAACCGATGGCTACCTCTCCGGAAATCTGGGCGCGTTCACCTTTGCCGGGCGGTTCTTCCTGCTGTTTGCTGCGGGCGCTGTATTCGGTAAGATCATGGGCGAAAGTCACGCGGCGACATCGATCGCCATGGCGATGGTGCGTGCGCTGGGTGCGCATCGTGCGCTGTGGATCGCAGTGCTGGCTTGCGCCCTCCTGACCTATGGCGGCGTGGTCGTATTCGTGGTGATCTTTGCAATGTATCCGCTTGGCCTCCGGTTGATGAAAGAAGCGGACATTCCCAAGCGATTGCTTTGCGGTGCGCTCGCACTGGGTGCGGGCACGTTCACCTTGACCGCGTTTCCCGGCACGCCATCAATCCACAATGTGATCCCCACATTGAAGCTGGGCACCGATCTATTTGCAGCTCCGCTGCTGGGCATTTTCGGAGGCGCGCTCATGTTCTTGCTGGGCATGGCCTATCTCGAGCGGGAGCGGGTCAAGGCTCGCGCGAATGGCGAAGGGTTTGAAGCCGGTCCGCGAGATGTCATTCCGGATCTGAACGATATCGCCCATGACATGCCTCCTTGGCCGCTGGCCATCTTCCCGCTGTCGCTGGTGATTGCGACAATTCTTGCGCCGCGCCTGCTGGGCGGGGCTGAAAGCGACAACGCCGTCATCGCCTTTGCTAATGCCCAGCCTGTGATCTGGCCCAGCTTTGCACTGGTTCTGGCCAGCCTTGTTGCGCTGGTGCTGTTTCCAGCGGCGCGGCGTGCACCCATGCGCCTGCTGGGTGATGGCACGCAAGATTCGATCATGCCGCTAATGGCGACCAGCGCAGTTATCGGTTTCGGCGGCGTCGTGGCACAAACTGGCGGATTTGCGCTTTTTACAGAAACTGTGCTCGGCCTCGATCTGCCGCCGATGATGTCGATGTTCGCCGCTGCCAGCACCGTGTCTGGGATCACCGGCTCATCTTCGGGTGGATTGCAGATTTTCATGGCGACACTGGCTGATGATTTTCTAGCGCTCGGAATCGCGCCTGAAGAATTGCACCGGCTGGCGGCAATGGCAAGCGGCGGGCTCGACTCGCTGCCCCATTGCGGTGCGGTGATCGCGATGCTGACCATCACGCAATTGACCCACAAGCAGGCTTACAAGGATGTGGGCGTGGTGACAGTGGTGGTGCCGATCGTCGCCACTCTTGCAACCATTTTACTGGCCTTGGCCGTCTGAGTAACACGGTCAGGCGCGGCGACGTTCCCCCTGCAGTAAGTCTGAAAATCATCGTCGAACTGGCCGGGCACTGCAAACCAGCCCCACATCAGTGTGAGTGCACTGATTACCAGACCTACGATCAACTGGAACCGCAGTAGGGTAAATTCGTCTTTGCGAGTGCGATACGCTTGCGCTTCTTTCAGCTGCGCCGACCACGAATCGAAATCGACCTTGCTTCTAAGAGCCGTGTCAATTTCTTCGCGCAATGCAAAGGTGTGTGGTGATGCTTTGCGTGCGATGCCAATTTCTTACCGTCAGACCCATTAAACATCTCCTAAAGCCCCGAAAATGCAGGATTTCTGGAGTTTTCTATGGTTAGCATGAGGCTCCAAACCGCGAGTAGTGGTTAACACGAATATAAGGATTGCGAATCAGTGTCTCATTTCGGTTTCCGTTCGCCCGATACCTCGGCTCGCACCGCACCTTGCTTCAGATGCAACGCACGCCATTGCACAGCCTGCAACTCGCCGCATTTCGACTCAAAAAAAGCACGTTCTATCCCCAGCAGATACGTGCCTCTTGCTATCGACTTGCGCAGATGATTCCCTATACGGGTCATTCGCACTATTTCATCGGAGAACACCACATGTCGTTGCTCGAAGCTCGTAAGACCTACAAGCCCTTTGAATATCCATGGGCTTACGAGTTCTGGAAACGCCAGCAACAGATCCACTGGATGCCGGAAGAAGTACCGCTGGGCGAAGACTGTCGTGACTGGGCGCAGAAGATCACCGAGCATGAGCGCAATCTGCTCACGCAGATCTTCCGCTTCTTCACACAGGCCGATGTCGAGGTGCAGGATTGCTACCACGACAAATACGGCCGCGTGTTCAAGCCGACCGAAATCAAGATGATGCTGACGGCGTTCTCCAATATGGAAACAGTGCATATCGCGGCCTATTCGCATCTGCTCGACACGATCGGCATGCCTGAAAGCGAATACAGCGCCTTCCTCGAGTATGAGGAAATGGCTGACAAGCACAATTACATGCAGCAATTCGGCGTTGACACGGACGAGGATATTGCCCGCACGCTTGCGATGTTTGGCGGCTTTACTGAAGGCATGCAGCTATTCGCGAGCTTCGCCATGCTGATGAACTTCCCGCGCTTCAACAAGATGAAGGGCATGGGGCAGATCGTCAGCTGGTCGATCCGCGATGAAAGCCTGCATTGCGAAGGCATCATCCGCATGTTCCACGAATTCGTGAAGGAACGCGATTGCTACACCAAGGCGGTGAAAGAAGACATTATCGACATCTGCCAGAAGTCGGTGCGTCTAGAAGACAACTTCATCGATCTCGCCTTTGAAATGGGCCCGGTTAGCGGGATGACCGCGAAGGAAATCAAGAAGTACATCCGCTATATTGCGGACTGGCGCCTGGGCCAGCTGGGCCTGCAGCCGATCTATATGGTGGAGGATCACCCGCTGCCGTGGCTCGCCCCGCTGATCAACGGCGTGGAGCATGCAAACTTCTTCGAAACCCGCGCAACCGAATATTCGAAGGGTGCAACGAAAGGCAATTGGCAGGACGTGTGGTCAAACTTCGACAAGCGCCAGAAGGCAAAAGCCACGAACGACGAAGAGTCAGTCGATAACGGCCCCGATATGTTCGAAGGTGCCGAAGGGATGCAAGCGGCGGAGTGAAGGAAAGGCCGGGCGCGGCACGAAAGTCCGAACAGAAATGTGTTGAACATTCGAATGCCAGTGCAGTTGGAAATTGTGTCGCGGTCTTGTCAGGGGCGGGGCTATTTCGGTTCATCTAACACCCACCTAGCGACAACTGTGAATACCTACCGTGCGCGCATCGAAAATACGGTTCGTGAACGCTCTAGCACTACTTATGGCGCATGGGCGATCCGCATAAGCTGAACACATCGAATCCGAGAGAGCTAAGCGAAACCGAATGGTTTGAAGGCGGTTTGCTCTTTTCGCCTGCCCGAAAGGTGATCGACAGTGCTGGTGCCAGCGTAGCATGTGCCGGGGTTGGCGTCGCAATCAATCTGGCGGGCTAGCGAGATGCCTTAGCATTTGTCGGGCTTACCATCGCTTTTAAAGCTGACGTCAGAAACAGCGACTTGGGTTGCTTCTCCAGCCACGATGGTCGCGTATGCGCTAGTGTCAGCATTTTTAGCTGCTGGTGAACGTGCCGCAGCAAGACCAGCGGCCATAGCGACTGCAAAGCCACCTTTGATCTGTTGGGTTTTCGTGGTATCATTCCTTTGGATCTTCAAGTCACGATATCCCGAAACGGGACAGACATCTGGCAATTCGCCAGCCCCTTATGAAAAGTTACTGGCTATGATCATGCTTTGCACTTTTTCTGCAAACAGCTAAGCGCAAAGCTAGGTCACCCAAGCGAATTTCAGGGTAGGAGAAGCGCGATGAGCGCGAGTAGCGATTCCAACATGCTGGCAAAGGCGGAAGTGCTGATCGAAGCGCTGCCCTATTTTCAGCGTTATGCCGGCCGTACCTTCGTGGTGAAGTATGGCGGGCACGCGATGGGCGATCCGGAGGCTGCGCGTGATTTCGCAGAGGATATCGTCTTGCTCAGGGCAGTCGGCATCAATCCTGTGGTGGTGCACGGCGGCGGACCCCAAATCGGCGCGATGCTCGCGAAGCTAGGCGTTGAATCCACATTCGTCGACGGCTTGAGGGTCACTGACAAGGCGACTGCCGAGGTAGCTGAAATGGTCTTGTCCGGCGCGATCAACAAAAAATTGGTTGGCTGGCTGGCCAGCGCTGGCGGCAAAGCAATTGGAATTTCCGGCAAGGACGGCAATCTTGTTCGCGCGAAAAAGGTGGAACGGACCACCCGCGATCCCGATAGCAATATCGAGCGGGCGGTGGATTTGGGTTTTGTCGGAGAGCCCGAGCATGTCGATACCTCAATTATCGACACCGCTGTTGCATCGGGCATGATCCCGGTGATCGCGCCTATCGCGGCCGATGCTGAAGGCAATACCTATAACATCAATGCGGACACCATGGCCGGCGCGATTGCATCGGCGCTGGGCGCAGCGCGGTTGTTGCTGCTGACCGATGTAGCGGGCGTGCTCGACAAAGGCGGCGCCTTGCTGACCGATTTGTCGCCGGCTGACATCGCCAGCCTCAAGGAGGACGGCACAATCTTCGGCGGGATGATTCCGAAGCTGGAAACCTGCGTGTCAGCGGTAAAAGCTGGTTGTGAAGCGGCGGTCGTTCTCGACGGACGCGTTCCGCATGCAATGTTGCTCGAATTCTTCACAGCGCGCGGTGCGGGCACACTGGTGCGCGCCTGAGCAATCGGCTAGCTGGGCAAGATACCGGGATAATGGGCTGGAAACACTGGCCGTAGGCGTATTACTTGTGTAACACGCATTGCGGGACGCAAACAACGGAAAGACGATAGATGCTTGTCATTTACGAGATACTTTCGATCCTCACTTCAGCACTGATCATGCTGATCATCATACAGTTTATCATCGGGTTGCTGTTTGCCTTCAATGTAGTGAATGCGTCGAACGATTTTCTGATGGCATTCTACAATTCGATCCAACGCTTGCTGGATCCGGTGCTGCGCCCGATCCGCAATGTCTTGCCGCAAACAGGTGCGATTGATTTCTCTCCGCTGGTTCTGATCATAGGGATGCAGATCCTGATGGTGGTCGTGCGCAGCGCGGTTTAGGTGCCAACTCTATGAGCGCGACAAGGATTGACGGAAAAGCCTTCGCTGCGAACTTGCGGGAGCGTGTGGGGGTGATGGCAGCCGAATTTGAAGCCGCGGCTGGCTACAAGGCCGGACTTGCAGTTGTGCTGGTCGGTGATGACCCCGCAAGCCAGGTTTATGTTGGCAGCAAGGGCAAGGCTACGCTCGCCTCCAATATGGCGAGTTTCGAGCATCGTCTGCCTGATGACACGAGTGAGGCAGACTTGCTCGTGCTGGTCGAACAGCTCAACAATGATCCGGCCGTCGATGGCATTCTGGTGCAATTGCCGCTGCCCGATCATCTGGACGAGCAAGCCATCATCTCCGCAATCAGCCCTGACAAAGATGTCGATGGCTTCCATGTGATCAACGCAGGCCGATTGTCGGTCGGGCAGAAAGGGTTTGTCCCTTGCACGCCGCTTGGCTGTATCATGCTGCTGACAGACAGATTGGGTGATCTGTCAGGCCTTGAGGCGGTTGTCATTGGCCGCTCCAACATTGTCGGAAAGCCGATGGCGCAGCTGTTGCTCGATGCTAATGCGACAGTGACGATAGCGCACAGTCGGACCAAGGATCTGCCCGCTGTCGTACGCCGCGCAGATATCGTTGTGGCTGCGGTAGGCAGAGCAGAAATGGTCAAGGCCCAATGGCTCAAACCCGGTGCGACGGTGATCGATGTCGGGATCAATCGACTGCCACCAGAACCGGGTAAGGAAAAGGGCAGGCTTGTCGGGGACGTCGATTTTGGCGGTGCGAGCGAAGTTGCGAGTGCGATCACCCCGGTACCCGGCGGCGTCGGTCCAATGACAATTGCTGTGTTGCTGAGGAACACGCTCGTTGCGGCTTACCGCAACGCGGGCCTCGATGTGCCGGAATCGCTATGAAAATTGCCGCAGCCCTGATGCTCGCACTCACATTGAGTGCTTGTGCTGGAAACCAACCGCGCGGACCGCGCCCGGACGTGATTGACCGCGCCTTGCGGGGTGCGCCAGGCGAAGCGCAACCGAGCAAGGTCGTTGCAAGAGAGCTCGAATATGCACGCGCGGCCAAGGAACTCGGCCAATACACAGCTGCGGGCCAGTTTGCGGCGCCCGGCGCTGTCTATCACGGGCGCAATGGCCCGGTTTCGGCCGCAGCAATGCTTGGTACCCTGGGCGGTGATCCGGAAACCAGCGTAGCCTGGGGACCGAAGGCGGTTGTAATCAGCTGCGATGCGACACTGGCGGTCAGCCAAGGCCGCTATCAAGAACCGCAGGGTATCGTTGGCAACTATGTGACCGTATGGGAGCGTGGCCCAGAACGCGAATACCTCTGGATCTACGGTGTGGATGGCCCGGATGTTCCCCAGCCTGCCAATCGCGAAATCGAGGATCTGGAAAAAGGCGCGATCATCGTGACTGCTATCGATTCAGTGCAAGGCATGATCGCTGATTGCCCGAAACGCGGTGAGGCTGTTCCGGCCCCGCTAGCGGTGTTGCTGGCTGAAGACAACCCTGGAGGCGGCGGCATGTCACCCGATGGCACCTTGCGTTGGCGCTGGGAGCACAAAGCTGATGGCACCAAGCATATTATGGCCGAGTATCTCTATCAGGGAGAGTGGCAAACCGCGATTGAAGAAGAGCTGACATCGCCAGCTGAGTAATGATGACAGAGCTATTTATATCCGCCTTTATCACGCTGTTTGTTGTGATTGACCCGCCCGGGTGCGCGCCAATCTATGCGGGTCTTACGAAGAACGCGCCGCCCATAATGGCGCGCAATATGGCGTTGCGGGCCACTGCAATTGCATCGATAATCCTGCTGTTCTTCGCGCTATTTGGTGAAGAACTGCTCGGCGCTTTGCACATCCAGCTTGATAGCTTTCGCATAGCGGGCGGTTTGATGCTGTTCTGGATTGCATTCGAAATGGTGTTCGAGAAACGCCAGCAGCGCCGCGAGGAACGGGCTGAGAAGGTGAGAGCTACGCCCGAATTTGAAGATGTGTCGGTTTTCCCGATGGCCATGCCGATGCTGGCGGGGCCGGGCGCGATTGCCGCGATCATGCTGCTCCAAAATGAGGCGAACAGCACGGAAGAGACTTTGGCGGTGATGGCCGCGCTTGGCGCCGTTCTGCTGATTGCCGCGCTGGCATTGGTCGCTGCGGGGCCACTGATCCGCTTGTTGGGAGATCGGGTAGAGGCGGTAATCACACGGCTATTGGGCGTGCTTCTCGCCGCACTTGCCGCGCAATATGTCATCGATGGCCTCAAGGGCAGCTTCGGCATTTAAACTTCAATTGTCGGGACAAAAAGTCCCCGAAATCCGCACCTGTCAAAAGTTTTTGACCCGACAGGCTGCCCGGACTGACTCGACGATTAGGGTGGTAGTTAACCGTAATCCAATGCTTGGACGCGGGTTTCGGGGTATCCGATGATGGCCAGCGAGGTGTGGCCGGCATCGAGAATCTGCTCAGGCTCAGAAGCTATCCGAGATGACGAAAATGCGCCTTGGAGGAGCTGCATCAGAGAGCGTATGATAACCTTTGCAGAGCCGATCACCCGTCCTGCAGTGATCGCGTCGCGTGCAATCTCTTCAATATAACCTTCGATTTGCAGGAAGATGCTCGCGGCCTCATCGCGGATCTGAGGCATTTCAAAATTCAGCTCCAAGACTAAACCGATAATCGGGTAGCCAAGAACGTCGTCCTTGGCCTTATTCATCTCTACATTTGCGAAATAGGCGTAATTGTAAATCGCTGCGAGGCGTTGGTCAGGCGTTCAATGCTGCCTGAAGCTGTGTTCGAACATTTCCTCAAGCGTGCGGATGTCATGGTCGCGCGCGGATGCCAAAGCAAGTTCGCCCTTGTCAGCAAAGTATCGATACACTGTTGCTTTGTTAATCCCGGCTGCGCTGCCGATTTCGTCAACTGATACACCGTTAAAGCTACGTTCCCAGAGCAGCTCAGCCGCGTTAGCGACAATGCGCGGCCTTTTGCGTTCGCCTTTGGTAGGAAAAGCTACGAAGTTCATAACTCACCGAATAGTTAGTTTTGCTGCAGGTGCAAAGCCTGGAAACGCAACTCGAGGTTGCAGTTCAGTTGTTTATTGCAATGTAACCCGGTCATCGTCACCATCGCGGCGGCCGAAGAAGTACATGAGCTGGATCAGCAGTTCGCACCTTGCGGGTATATCCGGCGCTTCGAGCAGCGCCTGCTTTGACGCTGGATCAAATGGCGCGATCTGCGACACGCCATTGATCAACGATTCATTGTCGAGCCGCTCGATAGAGCTCCAGTCTACACTGTACCCCTGATTATCGGCAAAGCGTCGTGCCTCGCGTTCAAAACCGGCTCGCTCGACGGCAGAAAGTATAGCGTCTTCGTCTTCTTCGATCAGTTCGGCTTCGACCTGTCGGAAAGCGGTTGTAACATCAAGCTCGCGAATGACGCGGAAGCGCGCTTGCCCTTCTAGCACGAGATTATATCGCCCGTCGTCTATGGCCTCGATGTCGCCGATGCGGCCTACGCAGCCGATCTCGTACAGCGGTGCGCCATCCACCGGCTTCTTCGGCTGGATAATGGCAATCTGACGGTTGCGAACGAGCGCGTCACCCACCAGCGCGCGATATCGCGGCTCGAATATATGCAGCGGCAATTGCAATCCCGGAAAAAGGATCACGCCCGGTAAGGGAAATACAGAAAGCCGCACGCTCACTCAGGTTCAGCCGAACAGGATGTGTGACAGCTTGCGGCGATTGGCGACAACCCACGGATCTTCCAGGCCAACCACCTCGAATATCTGCAGCAGCTTCGCCTTGGCGGCGCCTTCATTCCATTCGATGTCCTTGGCGATCAAGGAAAGCAACGTGTCTGCGGCTTCGTCACGCTGGCCGGCAGCAAAAGCAGCTTCGGCGAATGCAAATCCAGCATCCATGTCATCGGGGTTAGAGCTGGCAGCATCGCGCAGTGCAGCCAGCTCGCTGTCATCGACCTGGCTTGCGGACAGTTCCAGCGCATTTTTAGCCGGCGTGAGGCCGGGATCATTCTGAATCTCTGGCATCAGTGCATCAAAGATCTGCTGCGCCTGTTGCGCTTCACCTGCAGAAATCAATGCACGAATCAAACCGGCGTGGGCGTTGACGCTGTCGGGTGCCATTTCGACCACTTGCGCAAAGATGGTCACAGCCCGCGTAGCATCGCCGTCGGCAAGCACTTGCTCTGCCATATCTATGAATTGGCTGACATCCTGTTGTGGCTGTTCACCATCAGCGCCGGCTTGCACCGCAACCTGTGCCAGAATCTGGTCGAGCATCTGCTTGATCTGGCCTTCGGTGCGTGCCGGCGTCATATCGGCCACCGGTTGTCCCTGAAACATGGCGTAAACCGTGGGGATCGATTTGACCTGGAACTGTGATGCGATGAATTTCTCTTCATCGACGTTAACCTTGACTAGCACAACGCCCTTGTCCGCGTATTCTGCTGCAACTTTCTCCAGCACCGGGGTCAGCTGCTTACATGGCCCGCACCATTCGGCCCAGAAATCGACGATCACCAGCTTGGTCATCGACGGTTCGACGACATTGGTCTTGAAGCGGTCGACAGCTTTCTGTTCTTCAAGATTGAGGCTCATGCTTGCCAAGGTAACTGCTCCTGATACGGTTTGTACGGAGCATTTACCGCTCCGCCTACGCCGCCTTTATGTGGGGAATGCTGCGCAAATGTGAAGGGGGACATTGGCGGCGATGGGCCGCGTGTGCAAGCTTAGCATTTTCCGCTTGCCGGGCCGCACTAGCGCTGCTAATCGCGCCGCCTCCCCAGCAGAGAGATGCCAATCGGCCGAATCTGCGGAGCGTCAGTGAGCGGGCGTAGCTCAGGGGTAGAGCACAACCTTGCCAAGGTTGGGGTCGGGCGTTCGAATCGCCTCGCCCGCTCCATTTTTCATAAATATTCCAGTGTTTTATAAAAACCTGGTTTATTTATTTTCCCAAAAAACCCCATAAACGGATCATAAACGGATTTAGCCGTTTTTGAGGTTGCGTTTATGGCTGAAAAACCTGCGCGGAAACGTGCCGAGCCCAAGGTCCTAGAAAGCAAGACTTTCAAGGATGGTGCGATCTATCTTTATCGCCGAGCCGATTACAAAAAGCCGATCTGGTTCATTCGGATTAAAGTGCCAGGAGCCAAAGGCTACGTCTGGCGATCGAGCAGAAGCACGGATCAGTTTGAAGCTTATCGGATAGCCGAAGAACTATACCACCAGTCGCTGGTGAAGGTGCTGAGCGGAGGTAAGCTGACCTCCAAGCGGATCAGCGATGGGCTTATTGCCTATGTGAAAGATCTGGAAAGCGAGCGCGATAGGCTGTCAGTCCACTACAAGATCCTGCTGGCAGAGAGGCTAAAGCCCCTTGTGAAAGGCAAGCTCTACGAAGAGGTCGATACTGCCTTTATCGTTCAACTCACCAAGAAGCTCGTCGAGGCATCAGCCAAACAGCAGCTCTCACCCAACACGATCAAACGCCTTCACGCTGACATCCGGCAGTTCCTGAATTGGTCTGTCGAGATGGGCTACCTTGATAAGGTTCCTGCCTTTCCGAAGGTATCGAACGAACAAGCCAGACGCCCACACTTTGATATTGGCGATTGGCGAAAGCTGGTTCGATATCTGCGCGAACATATCAAGAAGGCTCATCCATCGGTTCGACGCGATAGAAGCCTTCTGGCGAACTATGTGCTGGTCTTGGCGAATACCGGCATTCGAGTGGGTGAGGCTAAAACGCTTAAGTGGCGTGATGTGCGCTACGTGCCGATCAACGACTCAGGTCAGAGCTATAACGTGGTTCTGACGGTGAAGGGTAAGACCGGCATTAGGGAAGTCGTGGCACGAACCCCTGCCGTGCGGATCTATCTTGAAGCTGTGCGCGAGCTAAGGCGAGAGGATCTGACCAACCCCAAGTCCGACATCTATGGGAAGAAGGACGTACCAGCGGACGGCTATGTGTTTTGTGGGAATGATGGCTTGCCCATCAACTCGTTTAAGAAGTCCTTTGCCACTCTGCTGCGCGATGCTGGGGTTGAGTATGACAGCTTTGGGCAGAGGCGATCACTTTATAGCCTGAGACATACCTACGCCACGTTCCGCCTTGAGAATGGGGTGAACCAATATATTCTCGCACGGAATATGGGGACGTCAGTGGCGATGCTCGAGAGCTTTTACGGGCATACCACCAATCTGGCTTCTGCCAGTGAGCTGACAAAGATGAGGTGAGGCAGATCCGATGGTCGAGAGCATCAATTTGGATAACTGGTTTCCAGATTATCAGACCATGCAGGCGATAGACCAATACCTCGTTTCTGAGTGGGGTATTGAGTATTTTTTCTCTTACGACCAATTCAGTGATAAATATCAGAGAGTTGGGAGAAGGGGGTGGGGCGACTTCGAAAGGCTTTGCAAGAAGAAAAATGAGAAGCTTGTCACTGATGCCATGGCGAATTTCGACATCCACGCTTTGCACGTTTCTCAGTGGCGCAGGAGTTATGTTCTAGACCTCGTAGCACTCACTTACGAGTGGATGCAGCGAAAGCCAATTTCAGGGAAGGTAATCGATATTGGTTGCCAGAACGGCATTCTCCTGAAGTTTGTTGCTAAGAAATTTCCCAACCAGTTCTTCGGGATCGATCCCTCCTCCAAAGCTATCACTGCGGCGAAGGAGCAGCTTGCAGGTATCGAAAATGTGTCGTTTGCGACCAATTCGCTGCCACTAACGCTGAATGAAAAATTCGATTTGGCTATCTGCCTCGATGTCCTGCATCACCTTGATGACAAGGACCAATACGCAGCAGTGAAGAGTATCCTGCAACTGCTGGATTCGGGGGGCTCTGCTATCATCGCGACTCAGACTTTTGAGGACGCCGACTGGTGGGATGCTATTCAGCCAGCCTTGAATGAAACCGGGTGCGAGCTTGTAGCGGCGGGCAGAGTTGGGGGTGCCTATAGGGGTGGCTCGGATGAGATCCCAGCTGACTGGTCTTCATCTGGCGTGGGAATATTTCAGATGACTGGGAGGTCGGCGGCAACGACGGATGTAGAGGGACTGGCGCAGAAGTTTAAACTCTACTGGGATAATTTTTTTGCACCTTATGCAAATCTGCCCACCACTCTCTGGGGCGAAAAGACACTGGGTTTCGAGGCGGCAACGCGCCGTAAGGCTTCTAGCTAAATGACTTGCTCGACCTGACTTACTTTACGCGGTAAAGTTCCGCCATTGAGAATAAGTTTTCTTCTCCCAAAATGCGAGTTTGCGGATAAGGTCGGCGTGGAGGGATCGTGTCGCGACTGATTCCCGCGAATACAGATTGAACCGGAGGGGCAATGAGCAGCACTGATTTCAAACAAACTCTCTGGAAGGCAGCGGACAAACTCCGTGCCCAGATGGATGCGGCAGAATACAAGCATATTGTCCTTGGTCTGATCTTCCTGAAATACATCTCTGACACCTTTGCCAAGCAGCAGGACAAGGTGCGGGAGATGGTTTCAGACCCTTCGTCGGACTACTTCATCAGCCAAGACCCATTGGAGTTCGCTGGAGAACTCGAGGAGCGCGACTACTACACCCAAGACAACGTGTTCTGGGTTCCTCAGGAAGCGCGCTGGGAGTCGCTCCGGGCGAAGGCGAAGCAACCCGACATCGGATCACTGGTCGACGGCGCGATGACCGCCATCGAGAACGAGAACCCTTCCTTGCGCGGCAAGTTGGACAAGCGGTTTGGTCGCGCGCAGTTAGGTCAGGGAGTGCTTGGCGAACTGATCGATCTCATCTCGACCATCGGGTTTGCAGATAAATCCGGTGCCAGCGACGTGCTGGGCGAGGTCTACGAGTATTTTCTGGGGCAGTTTGCCTCGGCAGAAGGCAAGAAGGGTGGGCAGTTCTATACCCCTTCACACGTTGTAAAGACGCTGGTTGCCGTTCTCTCTCCCCATAATGGGCGCGTGTATGATCCGTGCTGCGGGTCGGGGGGAATGTTCGTTCAGAGCGAAGAGTTCGTGAAGTCGCACGGTGGGCGGGTCGATGACATCTCGATCTACGGACAAGAGAGCAATCCGACCACTTGGCGTCTCGCGGCAATGAACCTCGCCATTCGCGGGTTCGCTGCTGATTTGGGCAAGGAACCAGCAGATACCTTCGCGCGCGATCAGTTCCCTGATCTCAAGTTCGACTACATCATGGCGAACCCGCCGTTCAACATCTCGGACTGGGGTGGGGAGAAATACGAGAGCGATCCGCGTTGGAAGTTCGGTCGTCCACCAGTCGGCAACGCTAACTACGCATGGTTGCAGCATATGCTCTGGAAACTGCGTCCGGGCGGTCAGGCGGGCGTTGTTCTCGCCAACGGTTCGATGAGTTCCAACCAGAGCGGCGAAGGGCAAATTCGCGAGGCGATGGTCCGTGGCGATGTGGTCGAGGTGATGATCTCGCTGCCCGGTCAGTTGTTCCTCAACACGCCGATCCCGGTCTGCCTTTGGTTCTTAACCAACGATAAGACGGCAAACGGACGCGATCGGCGCGGTGAAACCCTGTTTATCGATGCGCGTCAGTTGGGTTCGATGGAAACCCGAGTTCTCAAGGTCTTCTCTGACGACGATATCGCGAAGATTGCTGACACCGTGGAGGCATGGAAGTCCGGTAAGGGTTACGAAGATATCGCTGGATTCTGTAAGTCAGCGTCGCTGGATGAGATCAAGAAGAACGGGTTTGTGCTGACACCTGGGCGGTATGTCGGGGCGACTGACGCCGATGATGACGACGAAACTTTCGATGATAAAATGCTTAGACTGAGCGGTTTACTAAAACAGCATCTCGCTGAAGGAGAGGCGTTGAGTTTGGCGGTCACTGATAACCTGAAAAGGTTGGGTTATGAGTGAGTTGGTGCAGATCGAGCAAATCGCTAGGGTAAAGCAAGGGCGATACACTGCACCCTCTGAGTTGTCTGAAAAACCAACCGGTGATGCTAATGTTCCAGTTTGGGGGGCGAATGGCATCTTAGGGTATACGCAGAACGCCACCTACGAAGAGGCGCAACCTCTGGTTACCTGTCGCGGTAATGGGTGCGGTCTAGTTCAATGGTCAGGCGGCAGGTCTCACGTTTCAAATAATGCGATGGCGATAGTTCTGAAGGATGCGTGTCCGGCATCTTCAAAATATCTCTACTATTCACTGTTCGCTTCGAAATTTGACGATGTGACTACAGGTTCGGCGCAACCACAGATAACTATGGGGCATCTGAATAAGAAAGAAATTTTCTGGCATTCAGACGCAAGTGAGCGGAATTCAATCGCTCACATCCTCGGCGCGCTCGACGACAAGATCGAACTCAACCAGAAGATGAACGAAACCCTTGAGGATATTGCCAAGGCAATCTTCAAGTCGTGGTTCGTCGATTTTGATCCTGTGCGCGCCAAGGCAGAAGGTCGCCCTACAGGTCTGCCTGCCGAGATTAGCGACTTGTTCCCGGATGCGTTTGAGGACTCGGAGATTGGGGAGATTCCGGCAGGGTGGGAAATCAGATCTGGAAGCGATATATACTCACACCAAAAAGGTCTCTCCTACAAAGGAGAATTCTTATCAGATAGTCCCGTCGACATACCAATGCTAAACTTAGGTTCGTTCGCCGGAAACGGTGGGTATCGGGAAGAAAAACTTAAATTTTATCGTGGCGATTTTAAAGATCGACATTGCATAAATGAAGGGGATCTTCTGTTAGCAAACACCGATCTTACGCAGGATCGCTTAATTATCGGGTCTCCGATTTTGGTTCCTAATGCTCCCAGTGGGCACAGATTTTACCTGCACACTCATCACACCACGAAAATTACTCCGAGAGATAAAAGTGGTGTCTCGAGCATCTTCCTCTATTTCACCTTTCTTCAAAGCAGTTTCAGAGAGAGGGTCTCGGGTTTCGCTACGGGTACGACCGTTTTGGCGCTGCCCAAAGACACGTTTGATGCTCTTCAATTGATAATCCCGTCGCTGTCTGCGCGAGTAAAATTTGAAGAAATAGTCACGCCTATCCTCGCTAGAAGGACTCTTATTGCGACCGAAAATGGGGTTCTGAGGGAACTTCGCGACACGCTTCTCCCCAAACTCATCTCCGGCGAACTGCGCATTCCCGATGCCGAAAAGTTCCTTGAAGAGGCGGGCATCTAATGGCGCTGGTCACCGAGGATCATGTCGAACTTCAAACCATCGAGTGGTTCAGGGAACTCGGTTATCAGTACCTGGTCGGGTATGACATCGCACCTGATGGCGAGGCGCCGGAGCGAGCAGACTACCGCTCCGTCACACTCAAGGATCGCCTGCTTTCCTCACTGAAGCGCTTGAACCCTGAAATCCCGCAGTCGGCGATTGACGCTGCGTTCGCGCAACTGATCAATCCCAACATTCCCGCGCTGATGTCATGCAATAGACAGGTGCATTCGTGGATCACAAAGGGGGTGAAAGTCACCTACCATGAGGGCAATCAGGAAGTCGGCAAGCAACTCAAGGTCATCGACTTTGAGAACCCGGAGAACAATGATTGGTTGGTGGTCAACCAGTTCACGATCCACGGGGTGAAGCAGAACCGCCGCCCCGATGTGCTAGTTTTCCTCAACGGATTACCGCTGGCGGTGATCGAACTGAAGAATGTGGCGGACGCGAAGGCGGACATATGGGCGGCATATAACCAGTTGCAGACCTACAAAACCGACATTCCTGACCTGTTTAACTACAACACATGCTTGGTTATCTCCGACGGTATCTATGCCCGCTTGGGATCACTGTCTGCCAATGAAGAGCGGTTTATGCGCTGGCGGACGATTGACGGGGTAAATGTTGACCCGCTGGGGCAGCACCGCGAACTGGAAACCCTGATCAAAGGTCTGTTCAGTAAGCAGGTGTTCCTCAACTATCTGCGCTATTTCTGCATTTTCGAGGATGACAAAACCCTCATCAAGAAGATCGCGGGGTATCACCAGTTCCACGCGGTTCAGGCAGCGGTCGAAAGCGTCGTCATCGCATCTGGAAAAGGCGGCACCAAGAAGGGCGGCGTTGTCTGGCATACGCAAGGTGCCGGCAAGAGCATCGAGATGGCGTGTTTGGCAGGTCGCTTGATCTCAGAACCCCGCCTTGAAAACCCAACCCTCGTGATGGTCACGGATCGACAAGACCTTGATGGTCAGTTGTTCGGCGTGTTCGCCAACGCGGGCGAACTGCTGGGTGAAACGCCTAAGCAGGCAAACTCGAGATCCGAACTTCGCGAGCATCTGATGAACCGACCGTCGGGCGGGATCATCTTCACTACCATTCAGAAGTTCGGGTTGGAGGCGGACGAAGACAAATTCCCCGTCCTGACCGACCGTCACAACATCGTTGTCATCGCGGACGAAGCGCATCGCACCCAATATGGGTTCAAGGCGAAGATTGACGGCGAGAGTGGCGCAATCAAATATGGTCTGGCGAAATCGCTAAGGGATGCTCTGCCTAACGCAACATTCCTCGCCTTCACCGGAACCCCAATCTCGCAGGATGATAGAGACACGCAGGCAGTCTTCGGCGAATATGTTTCGATCTACGACATCCAGCAGGCGGTCGATGATGGCGCGACGGTGCCGATCTACTACGAGTCACGCCTTGCGAAGATCAATCTCGACCACACTGCCCTGCCTACCATCGATGACGAAGTAGAAGACATTCTCGAAAGCGAGACTGCGGACGAGCGCGAGAAAGAACGGGCGAAAAGTCAGTGGTCGGCACTTGAGGCAATCGTCGGGACGGATGCACGGTTGCAAGTGGTCGCAGAGGACCTGATCAAGCACTACGAAACGCGCAGTCAGACCCAACCCGGCAAGGCGATGGTTGTCGCCATGTCACGGGACATTTGTGTCCGACTGTATGACAAGATCGTCGAGTTGCGCCCTGAATGGCATTCAGACGATCATATGCAGGGCGTAATCAAGGTCGTGATGACTGCCTCCGCATCGGACAAGGCGTATCTGCAACCGCATCACACGAACAAGGCGCAGAAGAAGGATCTCGAAAAGCGGTTCAAGAACCCTGAAGACCCTCTGAAAATCGTGATCGTGCGTGACATGTGGTTGACGGGTTTCGACGCACCATGCCTTGCGACCATGTATATCGATAAACCGATGCAGGGTGCGAATCTTGCTCAGGCGATCGCTCGGGTGAACCGCGTCTTCAAGGACAAACCCGGCGGTCTGGTGGTCGACTACATCGGCATTGCCCCTCAACTCAAAGAGGCGCTGGCAACCTACAGTGCTGCACGAGGCAAAGGTCGACCGACTATCGATTCTAGTGAAGCGCTGCGCATCCTGAAAGAGAAGATTCAGGTCGCACGGGACTTGCTGCATCCGGTCGATTGGAGCGGTTTCAGAAAGAATGCCCTCCTTCTCATTCCCGAATGCCTCGATCATGTTCTAGAGCAGGAAGACGGCAAGCGTCGCTATGCAGACACGGTTCTGCAAATGACAAAGGCGTTCGCTTTGTGCGGCACCCTTGATGAAGCGTTGGAACTGTCCCCTGAGGTTGCATTCCATCAGGCAGTCCGAGCACCGCTGATCAAGGATGGTGCGGGCAATACGCATCCTAGGAAGGATATTGACTACGAACTACGCCAGTTGGTGTCTCAAGCAGTTGTCGGCGAGGGCGTCTCTGACATCTTCAAACTTGCCGGATTGGACACGCCTGACATCTCGATCTTGTCGGATGACTTCCTCAAGGAAGTGCTGAAGATGCCGCATAAGAACCTTGCGGTCGAACTGCTTCAGCGCCTGATCAAGGACGAGGTAAAATCCAAGTTCAAGACCAATGTCGTGAAGCAGCGAAAGTTCAGTGACCTTCTCGAAAAATCGCTCGGCAAATACGCCAATCGGGCGGTTGAGGCAGCACAGGTCATCGAGGAACTGATTGCCATGGCGAAACAGTTCCAAGCGGACCTTGCTCGACGTGAAAGTCATAAACTTACCGACGAGGAAGAGGCATTCTACGATGCCCTTGCCCAGAATAATTCCGCTCAGGAGTTGATGGGCGAAGAGGTGCTGGTCGAGATGGCGCGGGAGGTGGCAAAGAAACTTCGCGAAAACCTAACTGTCGACTGGGCGGTGCGGGATAGCGTTCGCGCGAAACTGCGTATTCTGATCCGCACACTGCTTCGGAAATATCGTTACCCGCCTGACCAACAGAACGACGCCGTTGATATGGTGCTGCGACAGGCAGAGGCGATCTCAGAGGATCAGGTTTACGCTTAGCACGAAAGAGGCGAGGGTATATGAAAAGTGAGGCGACGCTGAGTTCAGCACCAGAACCATTCAAGGTGTTTCTGGAAGAATTGTCGAAAAATATGTCCTCGAAGGGACCGGTAATATTTTTCAATCAACACGCGATCCCGATCCGCGATGTTGCCCCTCCCTCCAACGCGGTGGTTTTTTCTGTTTGTGGAGGATCCAACGAGACAGTCTCCCATTTCTTTGAACGTCATAAGGGCGCCTCACTAATCATCTGGGACACCGGTGTGAACCTTCATACGGGCGGGGAGTCTTACTTCGGTATAAAAAACAATGCGGAATTCGCATATGCGATTGAATATGCAGATTATTTGGCGGCAGAGGGAGTGGCGCTATTGCCTACCTTCACGTTGGGTCTGTCAACACGAAATGGTCAAAAATGTATCGACGTTCTGAACAAAAAGGGCTTCGATGTCCGCGGGTACCTAGAGTTACCACGCAGCGTATATGGCGTTTCGTCTAATCTCTTGTTTGCGGTGATCTCGAGGGGAAGTTTTGAGCATACTTTCTTATACTCGCTAAGCGATCTCTCTAGCACATTTGAAGCGCGAAGTGCTGCAAATTTCCTGACTCGACATCTTGGCGGAGACCCTGACGCGCCCCTTGATTCATGCAAAAAGGCGGAGTTCTCTGGTTTCGCAAACTTTTACCTCCGCCAGGAAATATCCTCGATACTTTCGAATGATCGAAATTTTGAGCGGAAAAAGATGTCGGACCTCGTGGAAGGCATCCGCAAATACGACCCGTCTGAAACCTCAATTGGCGACAACACTTTGCTGCTCAACACAGTGGCGACGGTATCGAAAAAGAATGTCGCTTTCCGGTCGCTAGAAGACATAAATCCAAGACATCGATACTTTCGCGTTGACCTAAAATCAGAGATCGACCGAGATTATGCCGTGTCCTTTTTCAACACGGAGCTAGGTAAGAAAATCCTGCTTTCCGCCTCTACAGGCAGCACGTTACCGAACCTTAGCACAAAAAGCATTCTGTCGCTCGAGATCCCCTGTCCGCCTCAAGATATGCAAATTCAGATTTCCGATACAAACCGCAGTCTAAAAATGCTGTTTGAGCAGATGGACAAACTCTACCAAGAATTGGTTTATAATCCTAGAAACGTCGACAGCATCCAGAATGATGTAACCAAACTACTCGAATCAATCGACCGTCTTAGCATAGTCGACAAGATCAAATCAGAAATTCGCAGTGGAGAAGGGAAACACCTTGAATTCAAGCAAACCATCTCTCTCTGCGTAAGGGATGGGATAAAGAAACCCGTAATAGAACACGAAATAATGAAAACTCTGTGCGGTTTTATGAATACTGATGGCGGTGTTTTGCTTGTAGGGGTAAATGATGATGGGCTTATCACCGGAATTAATCAGGAGATGAAGTCTTTATATAAAAAAAGTAAAGATGAGTATCTAAAAAAGATTCGCAATCTCGTTGTCAATCACATCGGTAAGGAGGTTTTGAATCTCGTTGATTGGAAGATGCACGACATTGACGGAAAAAGCATAGTTCGTTTTTTGGTAAAATCATCCTCACAAGCAATTTGGTTGAAGTGGAATAATGCTTCTGAGTTTTATATTCGCACAAACCCAGCAACAGATCGTTTAGATGGCAAGGAGATGGTCGCCTACATCAATCAACGCTTCGACACCGCATAATTTTCTGTGTTGCTAATGCCTGTGCTCGCTGAACAGTGGAGGTCAAAGCGCCCAGTCGATCAGCCGTCTTTCGCATCGATAGACCGCCGTTCAGCAGTTTGAGGATCGGGGTGAACGCAGAAGCAAGCGTTAGGGAAGTAGCATCACTCGACAAAGTTGATCATTGTGCCGCCAGCGAGTCTTCCGTGCCCACGCAGGCAGTCCAGCCTTCTCGTTCCTGATCGGCAAAGAGATGTAACTGCGAGCGATCGCCAGCACTGACCATGTCATGCACCAAATCGTGCGCACCCTTTGCACTTGCTGATTTGCTGGGTTGCTCAACCTTGGCTGATGGGATCAGAACTTCCATCGCCGAGAGCTCAAATACGCGAGCAGAGCTATCCCGCTTGGCAATGCCATAGATATGTGGCGAGCTCACATGGTCATCGCTAAAGCATAAGGCTAGAAGATCAGTGGGGAAAACATGAATCCGCAAATCCGATTGGCGCTTGAAGGTATACGGGCAGGGAAGCGGACGCGCACCGAGCTCCTAAAAATTCGTGATAACGCAAAGGCTCTGCTTGATCGCGGTAATCAGGAGATGCGTCTAATTATCGACGAGATAAATCTGACGACGGTGCCTCCACTGCAAGCGCATTATGTGTTCATGGGGTTCTGTCCCGACGCTAACTTCGAGAATCGGCAGGATGAGATATGGGTCAGAGATGGTGTCTGCCTGTTCGATTTCGTTGAGAGCGAGCATCAGCTTAAGCGGTTTGGAGAGATCCTACCCGGCGACACCGTGGTGCTCAAAAAGATCGAAAAATTTGGCGAAACTATGTGCGTTTATCACCATGGTACCGTGACCCAGATTGTAGATTCCAAGCTGACAAATAAGCCATATTTGCGCGTCGATTGGTGCACTCCAGAAGAGTTTATCGAGGTGCCGCTAATGGCTTGCAACGGAACCGTAGATGTCCGGTCTTTGGAGACCGTTGAACGCGAAATGCCTGCTGAGTTTTGGACTTGGTTGAATAGAGAGAAGCTGCTCAATCAGAGCTAGTTTCCCATAGGAAACTTTCCTCTTCCCACGTTCTCAATCAGCCGCTGAGCCTGCTTAAGCTTACGGCTGACACCAGCGGTCATGGAGAGCTTCTTGTCCTTGGCTGCGGCATCGTTGGTTCTGAGCTCTTCCGCTGTCAGTCGCGTTGATACCCCAACCTCCTGTGCGATTTGCCATAGCGGCATTGAAGGGTTGGCTTGTTTACGATCGTAGCACTCGAGCGTCGTCTTCAGCGCCATCACATCAAAAGCCTGAGCCAGAGGGTAGCGTGCCTTGCTGGTCTTGATGCGTTTTTCGCCTCGCTGGCGTGTCTGGCTCTCTTTCAGGATTTTGTTGATCCCTGCCGTGATTGATCGGCGTTTGAAGTCGAGCGGTATGGCAACGATCAGAGTGTTCTCATCACGACCTGCCTGAACCAGATCCAGCACCTCATCATCAGATAAAGCCCAAACCCCAACAGGGGCAGGAGGCTCTGCAAACAGGTGGACGCCATTAGCTCGCCACCATGTCTTGAAGTCCTGGGAGTGGACGTTTCCAAAGTCCGCATAGAGCCGAGCGTAGGGTCCTGAGCCTCCGCGATCACAGCAGGCTTTATAGCCCTCATGGCGCCTCAGGTACTCCCACCACAGGTAATAGATATTGTCCTGCCAGCGCACGCCGTTCTCGGAGTGGCTCTTGCGGAATAGCGGATGCTTTCCGACGAAATTGCGTGCGAACTCGCGCCTCATGCTAACGACCTAAACATCCATTAAGCAGCCCATGCCGTTAATATCAGAACTCCTTCATAAGGGAAACATCAAGAGGCAATTCCGCTTTCTTGATTTTGAGGAGTACATTATGAAATACGATAAATATCTCACGTTTACAGAAATTTGCGGCAGCTGTTACGACCAGGAAGGACCAGAGCATCGTCTCTACCTCGATATAGGTTCGTTCTCAGTCGAAGCTCCTGATGGGGTTTATCCTGTCACGAACTTAGCTGACACTCAGCCTAGGGTTGAGGTCCGCAATCGCAGTATTGTCTTGGATGATCTGCTTGCCGTCTGTGGCGAGCTTCTGCGGCAAGACCCGCACTCCTGTTACCTCGAAAACATCACCTACTCACCCCGAGACGGCATCACGCTCGTGCTTGGTTCGTAATCCTAAGAAAGGTCATAGACATGAAGATTGAAACTTACAGCTTGCTTCTTACGGAGCGGCTTCGTCCCACCCAGCTTGATCAGGTAATCCTGCCTGCCTCAACGCTCAGCACTGTTGATGCGTGGCTTAATGCCGGCTTGGTTCCTAACCTGCTACTTTTTGGATCGCCTGGGACGGGTAAGTCGTCCTTGGCACGGATCATCGTGAAGCGGCTTGGCGCTTTCGCAATCAGAGTGAACGGGTCGAACAAGCAAGACGTCAAGGATGTCCTGAAAAAGCTCGATGCGTTCTGTAGCTCTATCGCTGTGACGGGAGAGCCTAAGATCTGCGTGATTGAAGAGGCTGATTATCTGTCCAAGGACGTTCAGGCTGCGTTGCGTACGGTGACGGAAGACTATTCCGCCCTTGTCCGGTTTATCTTTACCGCGAATGAGGTTGAACGTCTTATCCCTGCTATCCAGTCTCGGTTTGTCAAAATCGATTTTGATGACCTTGGCGATGAGGTTGAAGCTTTGAAATCTCGCCTCAAGGAAAGCCTTGGCGTCCGATTGCAGGAGCTGGGCTTGAGCTTCCAGCAGTCCAAGCTCGAAGCTATCGTTGATAGAGACTTCCCCGATTATCGGTCTATCGCGAATGCCCTTGAGCTTGAGGTAAACTAGCGCTCGACAACCCTACGACAGGCATCCTCGCTCACCTCGATATACCTTTGGGTCATGGCGAGTGAGGAATGTCTGGCTAGGGCTTGAACGTCTCTAAGCGATCCGCCTACGGAACTGATCTTACGTGCCCAACGGGTAATGGCAGTGCGCCTGCCACTGTGCGAGGAGCAACCCTCAAAGCCCAGGGCACGATAAGTATCAAAAAACCAGTTCACCACCACCTGAGCTGACATGGGCTTGCCGGTCTGTGAACGGATCACGATGCCGCTGGTGTGACGGGTGTCTGCTTGAAACCGAGCGAACGCCTTTGCCAATCGAGCAGACATATAGACCACACCGCCAGAGCTGCCCTTTGAGGCTTTGTCCTGAAGGCGGATGGTATCGGTCAGTTCACCAGAGGCATCGGTCACCATCGACCATTCGAGCGATGCAATCTCCTTGGCACGTAGACCTGCATCAACGGAAAGCATGAACATCAGCTCATTGCGGGAGGGGTGCCGAGTATCTTTCACATAGGAAAGAACGGTGCGCTGCTGGGCTTCTGTGAGGGTCTTGGCTTGCTTGGTCAGAGACATGAAAGGGCTCCTGCTTCATTAGAAAGGAGCCCTTTCGATAAATAAGATAATGAAAAAAAATAAAGCCAAATCGGCTGGTTGGTCGAAAGCCTAACGATCCCAAGGGGTTCGGCTTGGGTGATTATGAAAGCCTAATTTTATAATGATAGCAGCGAAGCAGGTTGCCGATTGCCGCTCTTGGCTTAGGGTGTGTAGCCGAAACCGAATGACGAGATTTTGAATGCCAGACATCGTTTATCTGCTGACGAACCCGACAATGCCGGACTTGGTGAAAATCGGCAGGACCACTGATTTGGAATCTCGGCTTCGCAGTCTGTCTACCCATTCTGGGGTGCCTGTGCCGTTCGAATGTTTCTACGCCTGTGAGGTTGGGGACTCGATCAAAGTTGAAAAAGCACTGCACGATGCCTTTGGCGACCATCGGATCAATCCGAAGAGAGAGTTCTTCCGCCTGAACCCTGATCGAGCGGTTGCCATCCTTGAGCTTGTCGCAATCAAGGACGTCACGCCGACTGATGAGGTGGCTGAGGATCAAGCGGAGCTAGACGCACTTCACAGGGAGCAAACGAGGCGCGAGCAATTCCGCTTCTCGATGGTGGATATTGCTCCGGGTGCGATCCTCTCCTTTTCAAAAGATGAGACGATCACCGCTAGAGTGGTCGATGACAAACGCATCGAATTCGAAGGCGAGATAACATCGACCAGTGCGGCTGCAACAAAGCTATTGCACCGGATTGGCTGGACCCTCCGAGCAGCGCAGGGTCCACTATATTGGATTTATGAAGGGGAGACGCTGGCAGAGCGTCGTATTCGGCTTGAGGCTGATGGAGACGACTGAACCAACGCTCAAAGTTCAACCAATAGCGCGCTGTGATCGCTGATGCCTTCTAGTCGGGTCGAGTGTTCATAGCGGCAAAATAATTTTGGGAATGCGGTAGTGAGTGCTGAGTTTCCGAAGGCATGATCGATGCGGAAGCCGTTCTTGGAAGAGCGCCAGCTCCATTCTTTTGCAGACTTACCGTGACAGAGGCGCCAAAGGTCCTGAGTTCCAGCATTTACCTCTAGATCATTGAATTCGTTTGCGCAGAAAAATGGAGTTGCTCCTTCTTCAAGGTCCACGTCGTTTTTGCCCGTATTGAGGTCCCCGATCAAAAGGCTTGGACTTTCGCCCAACGATAGCTCTGTGATGGCAACCTCAAAAAAAGGCTTCTTGTCGTTTTTCTGGGGGAAGTAGCCGCAGATCAGAACCACTGAATCGCAGGTCACTTTAATAAGTTCGCCCTTGGCAGCGTGGGAAGGCGTTAGCCGAGATGTGTGATGGGTCTTCTTCGATGCAATAAGAATTCCATTTTCAGCCTCGCTTCTCGCATAGCCCGATGTCTGGTAGCCTCTGATTTTCAAGGCTTGCTCAAGCGCCAAACCGGCAGGATTGAGGCGCCATTCGCAAAGCAGGATAAAGTCCGCTTCTTCCTGAGCCAGCCATTCAAGAATCCTGGGAATTCTTTTCCCGCCTCCATGTCTGATGTTTAGGCTGACGATCTTCATCTGCGTGCGGTCGTGGTGCAAGTCAGACCGGGTTTGCGAGCAGCGCATCAATCAAGTCCCAGCGGTTTTTGAAGGCATCAATGCTCCAGCCATTATATGAGGTAGATGGCGGTATATGGATGACCCGAACGGTGCTATCTTTTCTGGACTTTTGGAGCCTTTCGGCATCAGCCAACCAGAGGCGATGTGACTCAGCCACATTCTCGGCGACTAGCGCCGATGGCACGATGTAATATTCGAACGGCTGATTGCTATCGGCTGCCGGTATGCCAGCGAGCACCCAGATAAAGTTTTTGCCGAAATCCTTCTCAGCTTTTATCCCCACGGTAACTGTCCTGTTGCCAGGGACATAAGTTTTGACCTGAACGTGGACGAAGCGAGTGCCTTCTTCGTTGCTGCAAAGGATATCGGTGTTGGGGGTGTTTCCGAGAGTGACGACCGCAGAATGTCCTCGGCGGCACAACTCGCCAGCCACGAAGAATTGCGCGGAATTTCCCCTGGCTGTTTTGTTTCGGCTAATCGCTTTGGGCATAATTTACCGCCCCCTGCAAATGTGCACGTCGCAATAATCTACATCCCGATACTCGCCTGACGAGGGTCTATTTCGATCGTTAGTATGCTTGTTGATTATGAAGAGCGTCACCGCTCCGCTTGCGACAAATATGATTAACGCAGTGCGTAAGACCCTCCAGTCTAAGAGCTCTTTCACGCTTTCGCCTCGGAGCACAGCTTGCAGGAATAATCCTGTGCATAGCGAGCCAACCACAAGACTGATAAATAGTCCGTTCAAATTATTCCCCCGCAAACACTGTCGAAACCAGCCGTCAGTCTAGAGGTTAGATTTCGAGTGACCCAAGACCCAATCGAAGCGCATGTATCAGACATGCTGGCTGAAGCTACAAGGCTTCATCAAGCAGCCATGGGTGAGCTTCACTCGCCGCACGACAATCCGCTGCCAAGGCTGAAGAAGGCTCTGAAGCTGCTGGAAGACGCTGAGGTGCTAGCCGATGATAGTGCCTCTTACGTCGATAACGAGACGATGAAGGAAGCGATCAAGCAGCTCCACCAGCAGCAAGGTCAGATCCAAGCCATGATTATCCAGCTGGAAGCTCGAGCTAACAGCTTCAATCCACTACCTTGGCTGCTGATTGGAGCCTTGATCATAGCCATCCTGATCGTGCTGGTTTGAGGGAAATTTGATCTATCTTCCAACAATCCATTCACGCTTGGGTTGATTGTCCAAAACCAGCTTCAAGCCCTTCCGGATGACTTGGCTGATGGATAGGTCCTCTGCTTCTGCATAAGCCTGGACTCGGGCTCTGAAGGGTTCTGGAACTCGACAAGCCACAAAGGCATTAGCGATTGGATGATGTGTTTCTAACGCCATTTTCTGACTCCTGTTTCGTTTTAACGGACTTGAACGGTTTCTGATCGAGCTTCAGCCACTCCTTAAAGCTCAATATTCTCGGTTTATCGGTCATAGGATTCCTCCTTGGATTGGGGTTTGGATTGGGTTTGATGACTGCATTCGCTTCGCTCCTGCAGTCTCACTCGCTTCGCTCGTTCGAAGCTTCATATTTTCTAAGGTTCCGAAGGTTCAGCAGGCGTCTAGCCTGATGAATGTTAGGGGCTCTTTTAAAGTCTAATCTCAAAGGGTCGTTTTCGAGCGCACTTCACCTTCCGCAAGGCAAAGGCGCTCGTCGACGATATCAAAGTGATCGTCCCGTCACGCATTCCATAAGGACAACCTCAAGAGGCAAGGGCGGCTAGCCGGTCTCCTTTTACGTCCCGCTTCAATCCAGCGGATCCACTCTGGTGCTATGGAACGACAATTCCAGAGTGGCGGTAGTTGCTTCTTCTCAGAGCTACCATCGTGCCTTCCGAGCATGACAATGCTCTTCCGGCTTGGGATGGCTGATGCGTTGGTTTTTGAATTACGTCCCTAACTGAAATCCGACCGCCATCTCGCAACGTGCAGCCTCGACAGGTTTGGACCGCAACCACCGCTATGAAGGTTTCAGCCAAATCTATTTATAAAAGTTCAACGCTCAGGATCGGCTGAGAGGGGAATTTTTTCCTATCGGAAAGCAAATAGCCCAAGCTAAGCTGGGACAATGAAGGATGTAGCCGCAGCCATCGCCGTGCGTGACAAAAGGGTGCTGATTACCCGAAGGGCACCAGGTCAAAATCTGGAAGGGCTATGGGAATTCCCAGGAGGGAAAGTCGAGCTAGGGGAAACCGTCCAGGACTGCATTGAGCGCGAGCTAGCTGAAGAACTTGGGATCGAGGTTCGAGCTGGCGAGGTCCTGATAGAAAGCGCGTATCACTACACAGGCGGAGCGATAAATCTCATCGGCATCGAGGTTGAGATTATTGGTGGTGAGTTTGAGCTGACCGTCCATGATGCCTACCAGTGGGTTGAGCCTTTGGCGCTTCGAGAAATTGAATTGGCGCCTGCGGACCTTCCGCTAGCTGAGGAGGTAATTCGCCGTCATGGATAGCATCGAAGATCTCAAGCCTGGAACTGAGCTTTCTAACGATGAGCTTTGTCAGGTATTCGGCTGCGGCAACAGTGGCGGTATGCGTCGATCGAAGAAGACGAATTCCCTGGTTATCGTCTCCGACCATACCAAGGCGCTATATGAAGACCGCTGGTTAGAAGGCGTCATGCATTACACAGGCATGGGTCAGATCGGCGATCAATCCCTCGACTTCATGCAGAATAAGACGCTGGCTCAAAGCGGCACGAACGGTGTCGCAGTGCACCTTTTCGAAGTCCACAAGCCACACGTCTACACCTATGTGGGTGAAGTCGCGCTTGCACAGCAGCCCTACCAAGAAACCCAGGCAGACGCTGAGGGGGCAAGCCGAAAGGTTTGGGTTTTCCCGGTAACGCCGAAGACGGGCGCTGTGCCTGCCATCCCTGTTGAAGTTTATCGAGACCTTGAAGAGCGCAAGGCAAAACAGGCTCGCAAGCTATCCGATGAGGAGGTGGCTCGTCGTGCGCGTCAAACCCAGCGTGACGAAGTGGGGGTGCAGTCGGCTACGGTTACTCAGCATAAGAGGAATCCCTATGTCGCTGAGGAGGCGAAGCGTAGGGCTAAGGGTGTCTGCGAATTATGTGAGAAGCCTGCTCCATTTGAGGATAAAAACGGGAAACCTTATCTCGAAACCCACCACATCGAATGGCTAGCAAGAGGCGGGAAAGACCGCATCGAAAACACGGTAGCGCTATGTCCGAACTGCCATCGACGGGTACACCTCTTGGATCGGGATGCTGACGTTAGAAAGCTGAAAGCCAAGGCAGAGCGAGGGGCTAAATAGGCGACTATGCCGCCCGTAATTGAACCTGGGGGCTACGTGATCGATCGAAAACTTTGGCGAATTGGGCTTAATTGAAATTTCGATGAGGGAGAGTTGACCGTGAATCAGAAGTCGGCACCGTTGTTCGCCATACTGATTGGCGCTTTCGCATCAACTGCCCTATCCGCCCAAGAAGTCTCGCACTCGGATTGGTTTCCCGGATCTTCAAGTGTGACCGAAGAGGAAGTCATGCCGTCGGGATTCAGGGGCAAATGGGCGCCTAATTCTGCGAACTGCAGTGACCCCGACGGGGTTGAGAACATGTTCATTTATGCCCAGGGAATCGATTTTTACGAGAGTGGTGGGCGATTGGACCGGGTGACCCAAGCGGGTCAAACGAGATCGATAAGAATGAAATTGGCATTTGAAGGAGAGGGTGGTTTTTGGGATGTGATCTGGACGGCGACGTTGGCGGAGGATGGAAGATCAGTCCGAATTAGCGAGGATGGACGAGAGGGAAGTGCGACCTATGTAAAGTGCCCGCCATTCGCGATCAAAGAGTATTGATTGCCTGGCTAACTTGCTTCTTAACGCTTTGTGCTTGCGAATTAAAAGGTGTTCAATTTCCGAAATTTTAATTAGTTTCTGAGTCCGGGGGAAGTATGAGAGCAATAGCGCGAATCTTTGGCATGATTTGGATGGCGCTCTGCGGCATACTTTGGGTCTGGTTGGGGTTCGCAGAACCTTTCGGTCGTGTTGATGGCGAAGGGTCGTCAAGCTGGGGCATTCTAACGCTGCTTTCAGACTCACAGTTCGGTCTAACCATGGTGCCAATTCTGCTAGGGGGCATCGGGTACGTCATATGGTCTTGGGGTAAAAAAACCTAGCAATCTGCCCCCTCAATCGGCTGCACTTTACCCGGTAAAGCTTCGCCTTCAGCCTCTCCTGGCATCGGCGCAATCGCCCTCAAAGTGATGCAGGTTTCTGGCTAGCTCAATGCACTGGCTTAAACGGATTTGCGATAAACGGATCATAAACGGAATTTCTAAGCGCCTTTTAAGTTATGAAATCCTTTGTTTTTCGGTAGCCCCGTCACTTGCCAAGGTTGGGGTCGGGCGTTCGAATCGCCTCGCCCGCTCCATAATTTCAAGGGTTTAGACGAACCCTATCTCCAAAAATCCCAAAATAAACAATATACGGATCATATACGGATATCCGGATAACATCGCTTCAAGATGGAAACCGCTGCCCTGGGGGATTATCGAAAGTTTAAATTTCAAGTTAGCTTTGTGCGATCAGGAGGTTAGGTGATGTTAAAGAATCGGGGGTGTCGAAATCTCTTTTTTTCAGCGCTTGCATTCCTGTCTCTGTCTGCTTGTGGTGGAGAAGATAACTCCGAAAGCCCACAGCCAGCGCCAATCGCATCAACGTCTCCAGACCCACTGGCGTGGCAAGAGGTGACCCCGGAAGAGGTTGGTCTTTCCTCAGAAAAATTAGAGGAGGCAGCAAGTCTCGCGCTTCGAGACGGAACCTATGGACAAGCCTTTATCGTAGTAAAAAACAGCAAAATTGCGTTCGAAAAATATCGCGGCATCTCACAGCAGGAAGCAGACTTTGCAGCTTCTAGGATCGTGGAACTCTCTGCTGCTGATTTGGTGAGTAGGTATGGGGATCGCGACAAAGATAGCCCTGCAACATCTTGGTCGGTAGCAAAATCCTTCACCTCGATACTTTTGGGAATTGGCATTGATAAGGGGATTGTCCGATCTACCCAAGACACCGCTGGGCTATATCTGAATGAACTAGCAACGGATGCAAGATCAAGCATAACTCTGAGAGATGTTCTTGATATGCGCTCTGGACTGGTTCCGATTTGCTCTGATCCTACGAGCAGGCAGGCGAACGAGTGCGGTTCAGAGTATGCAAATGGCGGCAACCTAATATGGGTTGATGATCAAATGACACCATGCCTTACCAGAGGTTTGGCACAGCCTGGAAACCAGTACCCATGGTGGCAAAACGGCACAGCTCCCTATCCAGATCGAGCATGGGTTTATTCTAATTGTGACACCATGATATTAGGAGAGGTTCTCTCTCGCGGGCAAAGCGATCACCTTTCTGAATGGGCTGAGCGTAACCTATTCTCACTAATTGGAATGGACGCGGAATGGTGGACAGATAATTCCCAAGAGAGAGCAGGGAACATCCTCAGCTACTGCTGCCTTGATGCGAAGCCGAGGGACTTTGCGCGCTTGGGGCAGTTAATTCTCAATCGGGGCTCATACGGCGGTAAACAAGTGATTTCGCGAAGCTATATCGACTCTATCGTCGAGGCCGCTAAACAACCGCAGGCATTCTATTTTTCCCAATTTTGGTTCACTGACACCCAAAGTGGTCGACGTTTTATCGTAGCACTTGGCTTTGACGGTCAGATGATAGCAGTTGATGTCGAGCGTCAAATTGTCGTCGTTCGATCAAGCTTATATGAGCCGATCCTAAATGCTACGGGCGAGCGTTCGATGCTCTTGGATCTCGACGCAACGCAACAAAGTAACTGGCTTGCTAGTTTGCCGCGGGGTTCGGGAGCTGAATATTATGCAGAGTACGACTTTCGCAAATTCCTCGATTTAGTCAGCGAAGCAGTTGTGAACTAAGTCGGCCGCTCGACCCATTTCCCAGATCTGTTCTTGTAAATCGCTCGGTCGCAATACTCGTATTTGGAGACCCACTCGCTACCGTTGTGTTTCACACGGCGCAGTTACCGGCGATGGGCTCGCCTCCGGCAGCGCAAAAGGCCCCTGCTAGAGCAGGCCTTTTCGATTTACTTTAAGATGTACGCCTGAACGATTAAATCTCTTGAGAGCGGATTAAATCTGATTACGTCTAAATTCATCGTATCATCGGTAATTTTCACGACATTCCGCATTACAACCACACCGTCAACTAGTTGCCAGAACCCCTGAAATCTTCCGGATGCAAATCCATCAGCGGTGAACCCTCGTCCTTGACCGTCCACAGTACCACTGGTCCTCTGAGGATCGTATGTAAGGTGGTAAGTGGCATAAACTTTCCCATACCCCTCCATGTCACCTTCGGCACTGATCGATGTCACCTCTTGACCCAAAACAACTGACGTTACGTTCATAGCTGTGTCTGGTTGCCGCTTTTCCAAACCAAGTTCGCTATGACCGCTAGCTGCCGCAGGCGCTGCCAAAATGAATAAACTGGCCAAAAAGAATTTTTTCATAGTTAAATCCTTGTAAAATATCATTTTTTCTCTATATTGCATCAATATATACAGATAAGGAATCACTATCAAGAATTTTTTGATTGCCTTGATAATCAAAAATTGAACATGAAAATTTTCATTGACATGAAATATTTAGATCTTAGCCTCTCGAATCGATTAGAAATAAAACTGGATACATTCACAAATTTCAAGATCTTGAATAAAGGAGCGTCAAATGCGTTTTCTATCATTTATATTTGGAACTTTGCTTTTAACTGTAATGCCGGGCTCCGCGGCCCTGGCGCAATCTTTTGATGTTAATGAGCAATTCGTGGCTGAATTCGAAATTGATGCTGTGGATGTCGATGCGGAAACATTCAAAGCCTCGCTGTCTGGAGAGGCAGGTCCTTATGGCCGCGTTTATTTGTCATATGATTTTACGAACAAACAGAATTTAGACACCATGGGCGAATTCACAGGGTTCGCTTGGACGCAAAATGGAGAAGAGATCGTAACGGGTACCCTTCAAGGTGTTTGGGTGAAAGCTGGAAAGGTATTTAAGCTTTATACTTTCGATGCGGTATCAAATGGTAAACTTAATTTTGCTATTGGTGAAATTGATTTCGTCAACAAGACAGCGAGATTCGATGTCTCCGAACTAAAGCTCTAAGTAGATCAGCTCATTTTCACCCGACCCGTTTTCCAAATAATTTTCATTCCGTAGCAAATATTGGGATAGAGAAAGTCAGAGAGATCTCACATGAAAAAGATGATCCTTGCGTTTGTTGCGACCCTGCTTGCCGCGTGCTCTGCTAACAATGCAGAAGCTCCGGGGGGTACGGGGGAGCCTGCTGTGGCGCACAATGAAAGTGAATGGATTTTGTGGGCGCTTACTACAGCGGCTCCTTCATTCATCGGAGACAACGCAACTGTTATCGCACCTGATGGAACGGTTTTGCAAGAAGGTACCAACGGATGGACATGCCAGTCAGCTAGTCCAATGCCAATGCCTGACACTGGGTATGCAACTGTTCGGGAGGCCGTCCCGGCTTGCTCGGATGAAGCGGCTCAAGCTTGGATGAAGGCCTATATGGCAGGCGAACAACCTGCTTTAGAGACAGATGGCTGGATGTGGATGCTCCATGGCGACATGGGTGCAGACAACTTCGACCACACTGCTATGTCTATCGAAGAAGCTAATCCGGAGCATTGGATCGTTAGCGGTCCCCATCTTATGATGATGCCTGCAGACGTTTCTACTATCGCGAATACCACTACTGATTTTACCAGCGGCGCGCCCTATTTGATGTTTAAGGGCACCGGCTTTGATCATTTGATGATCCCTTTGGAAGGGTACTACGATTTTCAAAATTAATTTGAATTTTGCGAAGTGTTGGGAGGCATACTTACATGAAACTTAAAATAAATCTTTTGGCGGCTTCGGCTATGGCTGCAACAATGTTAGCAGCACCAGTGTCTGCAGACGACCACATGTCCGCACCTAGTTGGGGCAAAGTCGAGACTATTGCCTGCCAGTATAATGACGGCAAATCTCTTGTGGACCTGATGGATGTGGTTTCCAAATGGAACAGCTGGTCAAATGAACAAGACCTCAACAATTATTTTGCTTGGGTCCTAACGCCTCATTATCACTCCGAGTTAAATGGCGGGAGGACCGCGTTTTGGTTTGGTGCATCCCCCAGTGCTGAAGCAATGGGTCAAGCCAAGGACGACTGGGTCGCCAATGGCGGAGAAGTTCTATCTGAATTCAATGAGGTTTGGACCTGCGGCTCCCAATCACTCAGCACCAGCATGATTGTGCGGCCACAGCCTCCTACGCCAAGCAGCACGGCGGTCGTGGACTTTACTGATTGCACCTTCAAGGATGGAAAATCTGTGCTTGATTTATTCGCCGTACAGAAATCGTGGTTTGAATATCTCGACGAGAACGAGGTAAAGGCGACCGTTGCTTACCATCTGCCAGGGGCCGGGGAAGACCCTGATAATGAATACGGTGTTAAAATCTCCACATGGTTTCCTGACATGCAAGAGAAGGGCCGCTTCGAGGACATAATAGCTAACGAAGGTGGATGGATGCGTGCGTTCCAAACGTTTAATCCTATCATGGAATGTAACAGCGAGCGTGTATACAACGCTACCTTGGCAAGAGGTCCAAACCGCTAAGCTCTCAAAGCCAAAGTCGCATACAAAGGCGCCGTCCAAGTGGGCGGCGTCATTTTATTCACAAATGACGTGCCCCATTAAGGTAGGATACGGCTCAAATTGGGGTTCTAATGGCTATAGTTGACCGGCTTCGGGTTTAGCGTGAGGCGGTACATTAGGGCTAGGCAAAATCTTTTGTCATGGTGGCGGCTAGTACGCATCGAGGTAGTGTCGTAGTTGTTGAGGGTTTAGACAGGATCTCGGCTTCTTCGGCAGTGTAGAGGACCGCACATGCAACTCATCTTGATAAATTGGGATATCTCTTGCTTTGATTTGTGGCCACCCCATGCTAATCGATTACGGAAATACTGGAAGGGAATTAAGATGGTTCGAGCACCGAAGATGGCAATCACGGCGGTAGCTGCCATAGCGGCAAGTATGAGCATGTCAGTCGTCGCGAATGCTGAAGATCACGCACATTCCGGTCATAATGAAACGGCTAATCGGGTGGCGCCAGCAGCTTTATCCGGCCAAATCGTAATCGTATACCACTGGCCCTGCGCCAATACGGAAATTGGACTTTCTCTTCTTAAAACAATGATATCTTATGAGCGAGATGCATCTCCTCATCCATACTCAGCTGCACCGGCGATACACCAGGATGGGGCATTGGTTTCTATTGATGTTCATACCTCAAAAAATTCAATGGAACAGGCCATTACTTGGCAAAATTCTGACGAGCGTTGGCAATCTCTTTTTAAGGAAATGGCAGAGGTTTGCGGTTCTGTTGAAGATCTCACCACGAACATGTTTATAGTTCAATAAGCAGTGATGCTGGAATGAATATGAAAACGAGCCCGAGCGACCGGGCAAACAAGTCGTGTGATAATCTTTGGTTTTAATATACCTAGGGCTAGCCGTTAAAGCTTTCGCTTCCTTGCTATTCAACCTCAGAGAACTTCAAGATCGCAGGTTCAACGCTGCTGTTGTTGTACGTCCCAACCCAAATATCATACTGTCCGCTTTGAGGTTTTGATAGCTTGACCTCAGGGTCAAGGTCGCCACCGCCGTCATCATCGCAAAGCCAATTTCCATTCGGAGTATTGATGATAAGTGTGGTGTCTACATCGGATTCCACGGTAATGATCAACGGCAAAGCACCAGCTTTATAAATGAGGCGATAATCTGGGGCATCTGCAATCCAGCCGGCGCAATCTCCGCCCAAGTCTTTTGCATCGATGTTGCCGCCCGATCTTAAGTTTACTGTGTAGGGGTCAGGTCTGAACCCAGCATCTAAACTAGTCGATCCAAAACTGGGATTCTGAGTGACCTCTTGTGCTGAGGTCGCACCCGATAGAATTAAGGCTATAATACCCGCAGAAAAGGTAATTTGGCGAAGTTTCATTTTTCACTCTACAGTCAGGTGCGTTCAAAAAGAACACACAGTTAACTCGAATAGCCTGCCTAACGCAAATTCTTTGCTTGCGCCACGACAACAATTTGCTAAACGCAATGTTACATCATTACATACAAGGTGGGGATCACCTTGGGCAATTAGAGCTAACGAGGGAAAAACCCATGAAAATCAATGAAGCGAACCTTGTTTCGCAAAGCGCAATTGCAACTGCACTGGCTTTGACGGCTGTGTCTGCCCCGGCATATGCGCAGGACAATGCATCTGGTGAAGGCACAGAGACCGATCCGCATGACCGCGGAACCATTATCGTTTCTGCCGACGCGTTAAGCGAACTGGACTTCATTGCTGGTCAGGACGTGATCGAAGTTGAGGAGATCCAGCGCGACTTGACGGGTCAATTGGGTGATCTTCTCGTCAAAGTGCCTGGTGTTTCGGCAACCAGTTTTTCCCCTGGTTCATCGCGCCCGATCCTGCGCGGTCTGGATGGTGAACGCGTCCGCGTTCTCATCGACGGATTGGGCACAGCTGACGTTGGCAACACCTCTGCCGACCACGCGACGTCGATTGATCCGCTGACCGTTGAGCGCGTCGAAGTGCTGCGCGGCCCGGCTGCGCTGCTTTACGGCAGCCAGGCCATCGGTGGTGTGGTGAACGTGATCGATCGCCGCATGCCAGTCGCTATGCCAGAGCATGGCTTGCACATTGAAGGCCTGACAGCGTTTGACACAGCTAGTGAGCTGCGCAGCGGCGGGCTTTCTGTTGATGCCGGAATTGGCGAAAACCTCGTCGTGCACTTTGACGGCTCATACCGTGAGACTGACGATCTTGAGATTCCAGGTTTCCAGCTTTCCGAAGACCTGCGTTTGGACCTTTTGGCAGATGCGGATGAAGAGGAAGACGAAGGGGAGCTCGAAGAAGCTGAAGAGCTTCGCGAAGCTGCTGAACAGCGCGGCTTTGTACCTAACAGCGCGACAGAAACGTGGACCGTAAACGGCGGGATTGGCCTCATTGTGGGCGAATCAACTTTCGGCGCGTCGGTAGGTTACTACGACACCAGCTATGGTCTGGTCGGTAATCCCGAAGGCGGCCACCACCACGGCGAAGAAGGCGAAGTGGAAGAGGAAGAGGGTGAAGAGGAAGAAACTGTCTCCATCGGCCTTGAACAGCTTCGCGTCGATTTGCGCGGCGATATCACGCTCGGCGATGGCCTCTTCTCTCGCCTGAAGCTGCGCGGTGGCTATTCTGACTACACCCATATAGAGTTCGAAGGCACAGAAGTCGGAACAGTCTTCGATACAGAAACGATCGAAGCGCGTGCAGAGCTGGTTCAAACCACTGGCGGTGTCATCGGAGCGCAATTCACATCGCGTGACTTCTCTGCCGTCGGAGAAGAAGCATTTGTACCGCCCAACGAGACAACGCAGTTTGCACTCTTCACTGTACAGGAATTCGATTTGGACGGATTCCAGATCGAAGCTGCTGGCCGCTTCGAGCAAGTCGATGTCGAGTCAGGGCCGCTCGGACTTGAGCGTGATTTCAGCCTGTTCTCGGGTGCGTTGTCGCTGGTCCGTGAGACTGAAGGCGGAGCACGCTTCGGGATCACAGGGTCTCGGGCAGAGCGCGCACCGGCTGGCGAAGAACTCTTCGCGGACGGTCCGCATATCGCGACGCAAGCCTTTGAAATTGGCGATCCGAACCTGGACAAGGAAAGTGCACTTGGTGTCGAACTGTTCGCGCGTGCCGGAATCGGCGCAGCGCAGTTCGGTGCTTCGGTTTACTACCAATCATTCGATGACTTCATCTATCTCTCTCCGACAGGAGAAGAAGAAGATGAGTTGCCGGTGTTTGAGTTCCTGCAGGATGACGCGGACTTCTTTGGCTTCGAAGCCGATCTTGTTGTCCCGCTGATTGACAACGACTCCTACAATCTGACTGCAGATTTGCGAGCATCCTATGTCTCTGCAGACCTTGACAATGGAGGTAATGTACCCCGCATCCCCCCGGTAAGTGTGCTTGCTGCACTTGAATCGGATTTTTCTGCTTTCACTGTTCGCAGCGAGGTGCAGTGGTTTGGTGAGCAAAACAATGTTGCCGAATTTGAAACTCCGACAGACGACTTTGCCTTTGTAAATCTGTTCCTCTCCTGGCGCCCGCTTTCTGACAATCAGAATGTCGTGGTACAGCTTGCCGGTGAAAACCTTTTCGATACGACGGGCCGCCGCCATTCCAGCTTTACGAAGGAATTCTTACCGCTGGCTGGCCGCAACATCAAAGCTAGCGTCCGCTTCAGTTTCTAACGCTTTAACGGAACGATCCGAACAGGGGGAATGGCGCCGTGCCGTTCCCCCCTTTTGCGGCTTAGCTCTCGACTGCGAACGTCAGATCGGCGTGTTCCTGTAAACGGTCAACCAGGGCCTCGCCCAGGAATGAGCCCGGCGTGCCAACGCCACCTGACTTGTCGCAGGATAACAGCGCAATGCCGGTTTCGGTCAGCATACGGCTGGTCGAGCCATAGCCCGGATCATACTTGCCTTTGACGCCGAAATGCAGGGTCTCGCCATCGGGCAGATCGGCCACGAACAGCACATCATAGAAGCCGTTCTCGCGTTCTTCCTTGCTGGGCCCCTCGCCCGGCTTCGGCGGCTTTGCGCCGAAGGGGTTCTTCATCATTTCCGCCACCGCATTTGCTGCGGCCTTGCCTGCCTCGCCCGGACTGGTCAGCATCATTTCGTCATAAACGAAGTCCTCACCATAGGGGAAACCGGCCAGAAAATTGGTGCGGTGGACATTCTTGGTATTGATCGGTGCCATCACGAATGGCGCGGCCCATTTGTCCAAATCCTTTTCATAGTGCGGAATCATGCCCGATGGCTGCTCGGGCCCTTCAAAGCCCGGAGTAAGGCCGAATGAAGAACGCAACACGGCAAGCAGTGTGGGCTTGCGCGCAACCGCCTTCATTGTCTCAGTCAGGCTGGCCGCTGTCCCGCCTGAGAAAGTGCCCTGCATCGCGCGGACACGCCCGCGAATACGCGGCGACGGTTTCCCGGTACGCTTCTCGACTTCTTTCTGAGTCATCATCACGCCGAGGTCGAACGGGATAGAATCGAACCCGCTTGAGAAACAGATCCGCGCGCCAGATGCCTTGGCGGCTTCGTGATGCTCGTCGATCATCTCGCGCATCCAACCTGGTTCTCCGCACAGATCCGCATAGTCAGTGCCGGTCTTCACACAGGCTTCGACCAGCGCATCGCCATAGAGCTGATACGGGCCGACTGTTGTCAGCACCACGCGGGTGCGATTGCACATGGTCTCAAGGCTAGCCGGATCGTTCGCATCGGCAACCACCAGCGGGGTTGTGTCCGGTGCGCCAATCTCGTCGCGCACAGCCTCCAGCTTGTCCAGACTGCGACCGGCCATCGCCCAGCTGGGGCAATCTTCGCGGTTGCCGTAGTGCTGATCGAGATATTCGGCGACCAGACGGCCAGTATAACCGGTTGCTCCATAGACGATGATATCGAATTCGCGATTGTCCTTGGACATATTTGCTCTCCTTTAAGCTGGCTTGATGCGCGCCATGCTTCAGAGAGTCAAAGCCGTTACGGAACAGCGGTTCCGCGGAATCGCGATTTTAAAGGCGGGGTAAGGTCACGCCGCGCTGCCCCATGTATTTGCCCGCGCGATCGGCATAGGTGACTTCGGGCCGTTCATTGCCTTTGAGGAATAGAAACTGGCATGCGCCTTCGTTGGCGTAGATCTTGGCCGGCAGCGGCGTGGTGTTGGAAAATTCCAGCGTCACATGACCTTCCCAGCCGGGCTCCAGCGGCGTGACATTCACGATGATGCCGCAGCGGGCATAGGTGCTCTTTCCAAGGCAGATTACCAGCACATCTTCAGGAATGCGGAAGTATTCGACCGTGCGCGCGAGCGCGAAACTATTGGGCGGGATGATGCAAACGTCGGTTTCGCGATCCACCAGGCTTTCCGCATCGAACTTCTTCGGATCAACAGTCGCCGAATTGACGTTAGTGAAGATCTTGAACTCGGGTGCAACCCGCGCGTCATAGCCGAAAGAGCTAAGGCCATAGGAAATGCAGCCTTCGCGGCGTTGCGCCTCTACAAATGGCTCAATCATGCCATTTGTCTGGGCCTGTTCCCGAATCCATTTATCTGAAAGAATCGCCATAACCGAGTGATTCCCGAAGGCCGCGCGCGGGGCAAGCAGGGCCGCGAATTTATCTGGGGGAGTCTTTCGTATCGCGCTGAAAACGGACCGTTGGCTTCGGCGAAGGTTATGTGAGAGAAGATCATCCAATCTGCGATATTTGTGACAGCAACTGACAATCTTAAGTGTCAGCTTCCGATCCGGAATACGGCCGTCGGTGCTTCGCTGGCGTCTTCCCATTACCTGCTGGTTGACTCAATTGATTACCTCCGCGCCCAATTGCGGATTGAGGCTGGTAACGTGATTGAGCCATTTCTTCGGGCGACGCAGCATATTTTCAGGATACTCAACCCTCAGGCCGATTATCTTGGCGATCTCACCAACGAAATGGATGCAATTGCGCTTGTCGAGATCGTAATATTTGCCAGGCGCATCGCGCCAGGCGCGCATGAGAGCGATGACTTCGCGATATTGCGCGTCCGTTATGGTGATTGTGAAGTGCCGGTTGGTCTTCCTGATGTACTTTGGCTCTTCGATAGAGATATCGTGCTCCACCGGCCCGTTCAGAATCCGGGTGCTGACCGTTTTGGCGGTAAACCCGTAATTCTCGTTGATGACTTCGCCTGAACTCTCAAGCTCGCCCTCCAGCACAATGAATGCATGCGGGTACCGCCCGAACAGCACCGAGCCGTTGAAACTGTGAAAGCTGAGCTGGACATCAGCCAGCGCTGGTGATGCCCAGCCGAATGTGAGCAATGCGAGCAAGATCGAGAGGTAGCGCCCCATAGCGCGCTGTTTTAGCGTGGCTTTGCGGAGGAGCAAGGCGGTTTAGCCTGCCAGCAGGCTCGCATTGCCGCCCGCCGCGGTCGTGTCGACGCAAGTGACCCGTTCTGTGGCAAAGCGCGCCACATAATGCGGCCCACCTGCCTTGGGGCCCGTGCCCGACAGGCCTTCGCCGCCGAATGGCTGGCTCTCCACCACCGCGCCAATCTGGTTGCGATTAACGTAGAAATTCCCCACACGCGCGCGCTGTTCAATAAAACGCTTGGTTGCCGCAATGCGGCTGTGCAGGCCAAGTGTCAGGCCAAACCCGGTCGCATTGATATCGCCGATAACCTTGCCAAGATCTTCGGACGCAAACCTTGCAACATGCAGGATTGGGCCGAAGTTCTCGCGCTTGAGATCGAGGATTGAATTGACCTCGATGATCGCTGGCGCGACGAAACAACCCTTGCTGGTGCCGCGCGGCAGTTTGTGCCGCCACACATTCGCACCGCTTTTCTTGCGGCGCGCAACGTGGCGTTCCAGCGCGGCTTTGGCATCGGGATCGATCACCGGGCCGACATCGGTGTGCATCAAGACCGGATCACCGACATTCAGCGCATCAAATGCTCCGCGGATCATTTCCAGCATTTCGTCGTACACGTCATCCTGAATGTACAGCATGCGCTGCGCCGAACAGCGTTGGCCCGCACTCTGGAAAGCGCTGGCCAGAACGTCACGCACCACTTGCTCGGGCAAGGCCGAGCTGTCGACAATCATCGCATTCTGGCCGCCGGTCTCCGCGATAAAGGTCGCGATCGGGCCTTCTCGTGCGGCCAGCGAGCGGTTGATGGCCTGGGCGGTCTCGGTTGAGCCGGTGAAGGCAACGCCGGCTATGCGCGGGTCGCTAGTGATCATTTGCCCAACATCGCCTGCGCCGGGTAGCAATTGGAATGCTTCTTCGGGCATGCCCGCCTCGTGGCAGAGCCTGACTGCAAGTGCAGCGATCAACGGGGTTTGTTCAGCCGGCTTGGCAACAACCGTATTTCCTGCTGCAAGCGCGGCGGCTGCCGGACCGATAAAGATGGCGAGTGGGAAGTTCCATGGGCTGATCGTGGCAAAGACGCCGCGTCCATGCATCTGCAATAGGTTTTCCTCTCCGGTCGGCCCCGGTAAAGTGATCGGGCCGGAAAACTGGCGCCGCGCTTCAACCGCGTAATAGCGCAGGAAATCAACGGCCTCGCGCAATTCCAGCACAGCATCGACCAGCGTCTTGCCAGCTTCACGCTGGCACAGCGACAAAAACTCTACTGTATGGTCTTCGAACAGCTCAGCCGCGGCTTCCAGTATTACCGCGCGTTTCTGTCCGCCCAATGCATCCCAACCGGGTTGAATATCGAGCGCACGGGTGATCGCATCGGCAACCTCTTGCTCGGTGGAATCGCGGCGTGTGCCGACCTCATGCGTTAAATCTTGCGGTGCATTGATCGGAGCCTCTTTGCCCGCTTCTTCGCCTGCAAATGTTGGCGCGGCATACCAGTGCTTTGTCCCAATCGCGGCAAGCTGATCCTGCAAAGGCGCAAGTACAAGCGGATCGGCAAGATCCACGCCCGCGCTATTAATGCGGCTGCTGAAAATGTTAGCCGGCAGCGGGATCGCCGGATTGCGCTTGGGATCCAGCGCCACAAGTTCGGTCACGGGATCGCCGGTCATCTCTTCGACCGGAATGTCCGCATCGGCCATGCGGTTGACGAAGCTGGTGTTCGCGCCGTTCTCCAGAAGCCGGCGGACCAGATATGCGAGCAGTTCCTTGTGCCCGCCTACGGGCGCGTAAATCCGAACATTGGTGCGATCATTGCCTTCCGCCTTTGCGAGCGCGTCATAGACTTCCTCACCCATGCCATGCAGGCGCTGAAATTCGAAAGCACGCCCAGCCGCCAGCGCTTTGATCGACCCGATGGTCAGCGCGTTATGCGTGGCAAAGGCGGGCAAGATGACATCGCTGTGTTCAAACAGGCGGGCGGCACAGGCAAGATAGGACACATCGGTGGCCACCTTGCGGGTGAACACCGGGAAATCATCATATCCGCCAACCTGGCTCAGCTTGATTTCCGTGTCCCAATATGCGCCTTTGACCAACCGCACAAAGAAGCGGCGGTTGTTGCGCCGGGCAAGCTTTGCGGCCCAATCGCACAATGGCACGCCGCGTTTCTGATAGGCTTGGATGGCCAGGCCGAACCCTTGCCATTGCGATCCATCGGGCCGGAGGAAAAGGGCGTCGTCCGATGCCAGCTCTTCGATGATATCCATCGACAGCTCAAGCCGTTCGGCTTCTTCGGCATCAATCGTGAAATGAATGTCGGCATCGCGCGCTTTGATCGCAAGATCGCGGACGATCGGCACCAGTTCAGTCCGCGCCTGGTCTGCATGCAGGAAATTGTACTTCGGGTGCAGCGCAGAGAGCTTCACTGAAATTCCTGGCGAATTGGCAACGCCGCCCGCAGCCTCGCTAGAGAGGCGATCAAGCGCTCGATGATAGGCCTGCGCATAGCGGCCTGCATCGGCATAGGTCATGGCGGCTTCGCCCAGCATATCGAAGCTGTGCGTAAGCCCCATCTTGCGTTCAGGCTTCGCACGGTCGAGCGCTTCGTCGATGGTGCGACCAAACACGAATTGCCCGCCCAGGATCTTCATCGCCTGAAGCGTTGCCTTGCGCACAACTGGCTCGCCCAGACGGTTCATCGTGCGCTTCAACGTCGCGCCCATGCCGCGTTGCTTCGCTTCAGGGGGATCGAGCACTTCGCCGGTTAGCATAAGCGAGAATGTCGCGGCGTTGACGAAGGTGGATGAGCTTTCGCCTAGATGTTCACCCCAGTCTATCTCGCTCAGCTTGTCGCGGATCAGGAGGTCTGCAGTCTCTGCATCGGGCACGCGTAGCAATGCCTCTGCAAGGCACATCAGAGCGATGCCTTCTTCAGTGTCCAGCCCATATTGATGCAGGAACGCATCGATGCCGCTCGCCTTGGTCTTGCGCGCATCCGTAATCAGCTTGGCGGCCAGCTCTCCTGCCTCAGCATGCAACGCAGAGGCAGGTTGAGCTTGTTTGAGTCGTTCGTTGACACAGACCTCTTCCGTTTCACGATAGGCGCGACGAATAGCAGAACGGTCAATCAGATCGTGCGAGGACACGGCAGCGCGACTCCTGCGAAATTGGCGTTAGGGAGATCGCCCTTGGACCCGGTTTCATATGTAATCAAGTTTTGTGAACACGCCCGAGTGCGCTGCAAGCTTGCAGTTCTGGGCGCATAACCGCTAGTCGCAAACCATGAGTTCAAAGACACCCGATCCAGGACTTTTCGCAGGCGATCTGTTCGGCGAAGTCTATCAGGCCGAATTGGTTACGAAGCCACCGCGCGTAACGCTGGGCGTGCTATTGCCTGGATTGGTGACATGCCTGATCGCGTCGCTTGCGGCGATGTGGCTGGCAGAGCATTATGGTTTTCCCGCGATCTTGCTGGGCCTGTTGATCGGGCTGGCGCTGCATTTTCTGTCAGAGCATCCTGCATTGGGCGCTGGACTGGATTTCGCCGCGCGGCATTTCCTGCGTATCGGGATCGTGCTGTTGGGATTGCAAGTCACGCTGATGCAGATTGGTGCGATAGGCTGGCTGCCATTTGCGGGCCTTTTGGCAATCATGGCGGCCGCATTCGGTGCGGGAATGCTCGGCGCGAAACTGTCGGGGCAAGGCCGCTATGCTGGGATTCTGGCGGGTGGAGCCACCGCTATCTGCGGTGCGTCGGCGGCCTTGGCGCTATACAGTGTGATCGGGCGCGATAGGCTCGATCAGGCTCGCTTCACGATCACATTGGTGGGGGTGGCTCTTGCCAGTGCCCTGGCGCTTTCGGCCTACCCACTGATCGCGGAGACGCTTGGGCTGGATGAGGTCGCGGCGGGCTATCTGGTGGGCGCTTCGATCCATGATGTCGCGCAGGCCATCGGCGGTGGCTATGCGATTTCCGACGCGGCAGGTGCGCAAGCGACGATCATCAAGCTCGCACGGGTAGCGTTGCTGGCGCCGGTAGTTGCACTGGTGGCGTTGTGGCTCGGCGAAGCGGGCGCGTCTGGCGAGTCTCGCAAGCCGATGTGGCGACGCGTCTCCATGCCGTGGTTTATTATCGCCTTCCTCTCACTGGTGCTCGTCAACAGTTTCGTCAGCATGCCGGGCGGCGTTGCGGAGAACGGGCTGGCCGTTTCCAAATTCCTGTTACTGCTGGCTGTGACCGCAACCGCAATGCGTTCGCGCCTCTCGCTCTTGCTGGAAGCAGGCTGGAGGCCGATGGCGCCTGTTATCACAGCAACGCTGGCATCCTTCGCAATGGCGCTATTCGTCGCTACTATGCTGATCTAGCAAGGGCCTGCCTAGGCTGGCCGGGGCAGTGCGGTCGTGCTTTTCATTTCTTCCATGGAAAAGCTCGCGGTGACATCGGCCAGATCCGGAATGCGTTTGATCAAACGCTGATAGATCCGGTCATAATCCGCGATATCGCGCACCCTCAGTTTCAGGATATAATCAATGTCGCCTGCCATCCGGTGACACTCGGCTATCTCATCGATCCCGGCAATTGCTATGTCGAACGCGGACAACCATTCGGGATCATGCCGACGGGTGCGGATGGCAACGAATACGCTTGTGGTGAACCCTAGTTTCGCCGCATTGAGCAGCGCCACCCGCTGAGTGATCACCCCGGCCTCTTCCAGCAATTTGATGCGCCGCCAGCAGGGATTCGTCGAGAGGCCGACCTTGTCAGCAATTGCTTGCACCGAAAGTGATGCGTCTTGCTGAAGCAATGCAAGGATCGCCCAGTCTTTAGTGTCAATTTCTACAGTTTTGTCCATAGCCAGTAAATTATCCCAATTCACTGTATAAATCCACATGACTTTGGGATGTCAATCGCGCGATTGCGTGATAGTTTGCGCTCGAATTCCAAGGAAAAGACCACATCCATGCGCAAATCGTTGCACAAAGCTTTCACAGATCACCCGCAAAGTGTCGGTGAGACCTATTTCGAACATCTCGTTCACGCTTCCGGCTTCGGGGTCAGGATGGTGCTGGGCGGGCTTGCCTGCGTGCTACACGGTTTACTGCCGTTCCTGTTCGTGAAAACCGGTAGCAAGCAGATCGAAACGCTGCATGGCAAAATGGTCGTCAATCGCAGCAAGCTACCCGCGCCAATCGATTTCGTGATCTGATCCAAGGTCGGAAGATCAAAGAAACTCTCCCACTGCGCTGCAAACCCGCTACAATGGCTGAATGAAGCTATTTGCATTTTACTGCCGGGATGGTGAACACAGTGCAATGTTCCGCGAGCATGGCTATGAGGCTTTGCTCGACCATTTCGACAAGCATGGCGATGATTTTGCGGTTGCGGGGCCGATGGTATCAGGCGAGAAAATCGTTGGTTCGCTGCTCGTCATCAAAGCCGGGGACGAAGCCGCGGCGCGAGAGAAACTGGAAGCGATCCCCTATTTCGAGATTGGCGTTTGGCAATCGATCCGCGCCGACGAGTTCCAACCACGCTTCGGTGACTGGTCAAAACATCTGAGCGATTAAGGCTTGAGAATGGTCGAGCCTGTGGTTCGGCGCGCTTCCAGATCGATATGCGCTTGGGCCGCATCCCTCAGCGCGTAAGTCTGGCCTATTGTGACTTTGACCTTCCCGCTGCCCAACATGTCCCAAACGCGCGCGATTCCCGCGCTTCGATCTTCCGGCGTCATGTAGTAATGCATCAAAGTCGGGCGCGTGACGAACAATGACCCCTTCTGCGCCAATATGCCAAGGTTCACTCCGTCTACCGGGCCAGAAGCGTTGCCAAAGCTGACAAGCAAGCCGCGCGGGCTCATGCTATCGAGCGAGGCTTCAAAGGTATCTTTGCCCACTCCGTCAAATACCACAGGCACGCCTGCACCATGGGTGAATTCGCGCACCAGCGGAGCGATTTCCACCTGGTCATAGCGGATCACAAGGTCACAGCCGGCATTGCGGGCAAGCTTCTCTTTGGTGTCCGAAGACACTGTGCCGATTACGCGCACCCCCTTGGCCTTGAGCCATTGCACCATGATCAGGCCCACACCGCCCGCCGCTGCATGCACAAGTATTGTGTCACCCGGCTTTACATCGGCACATCGCTCGACAAGCCCCTCTGTGGTCGCGGCTTTCAGGATGACTGCTGCGGCGATGTCGTCAGATACGTCATCAGGAAGTTTGAACATCGCATCGGCGGGCATCACGCGGTGCGTGGCATAAGCACCAAGCCCCGGCCCCATATAGGCAACGCGATCTCCCTCGTGATAGCCGCTCACGCCTTCGCCGATCGCGATGATGCGTCCGGCCGCTTCAAGCCCCAGACCGCTGGGCAGTTCAATCGGATACAGCCCGCCGCGATGATAGGTATCAATGAAATTGAGACCTATCGCTGTATGTTCGATCAGGACTTCACCGGGGCCAGGAGAAGGCACGTCGCCCTCGACCCATTCGATCGCTTCGGGACCGCCCAGCTGTGTGATCCGTGCGCTGATAAAATTCATTTGGTGTCTCTCAATCCAGGTCAGGTGCCCAGCACCTATGCGCTACCCGCTTGGTGATGACCACTGGCTATTGCAATGAGGTGTTACGCTGTCGAAGTTCAGCTCTGGCTAAGCAAACGACCGGCTACCGCATCCAGCTTTGCGATCAGGTTCGCATCATGTTGGTCGGGGGCAGTAATCACGGCATCTTCCAATGCATAATCGATCGGAGATGACTGACGGCCCTCTGGCAATGCATTGATGAAACGCACAACTGCATCACGCGCGATCTGGCTGTTGATCTGCATTTGCGCGACAACCTGACCAACATCCACTGCTTCGCCGTCGCGCCAGCAATCATAGTCTGTCACCATGCCGATCAACGCGTAAGGCAGTTCGGCTTCACGCGCGAGCTTGGCCTCAGGCATGGCGGTCATGCCGATCACATCAGCACCCCATTCGCGGTACATCCGGCTTTCCGCTCGGGTGGAGAATTGCGGTCCTTCCATTGCCAGATAGGTCGCACCGGTCGCAAGTTTGCCCTTGGCCCCATTTACGGCTGCTGCTGCCATTTCGGACAAGCGCGGACAGACCGGATCGGCCATCGAGACATGCGCCACCAGACCGCTACCGAAAAAGCTGTTCGGCTTGCGGTTGGAGCGGTCAATGAATTGTTCGACAATCGCAAAGCGGCCGGGTTCGATTTCCTCGCGCAGTGACCCTACCGCTGAAATCGCGAGAATATCGGTGCAGCCAGCACGCTTCAACACGTCAATATTGGCGCGCGAATTGAGCTCGTCCGGGCCGATCGGATGGCCACGGCCGTGGCGCGGAAGGAACCGCACGCGCACATCCCCGATGCGCCCGCATAGCACTTCGTCAGACGGCTTGCCCCACGGGCTTTCGATCGCGATCCACTGCGCGTCTTCAAGCCCTTCGATGGCATAAAGCCCCGATCCGCCGATGATCCCGATTGTCCACGGGCTGGTCATTTAGTCTCCCCCTGCACGCCTTGGCATATGGTTTAAGGCGCTATGCCGCGCGAAGGCAAAGATAAAGTTAGCAAACGCCTCTCAGGCGATATCAAAGGGTTTAGGCACCGCTTTCCGGATGAAAGCTTCAGCCTTTGCGAAAGGACGGGCAATCGACTCGCGCGCGCGCATGCGCTTCTGATGCGCTGCCAGCGCGGGATAGCTATCGAGCGGGGCATTGGCAGCAAGGTCGATCTGCATCAAACAGGTCGTAACTGTGATGTCCGCGATCGATAGTGCGTCTCCGGCATGGAACTCACCATCGCCCAATGCGCCGTCAAGATAGGCCAGGATGGGCGGCATCTTTTCCGCCCAGGTTGCGCGCGCTGTGTCGAGGTCAGGCTCTTTCCCGTTCATTGCGGCAAAGGCAATCGCGCGAAAAATGCCCAATCCACCGGTTGCAGCCAAATGGCTGTCGGCATACTCTTCTATCCATAGTGCGCGGCCATAGGCATAAGGCTCAGCCGGGTACATCGGAACGTCCGGATGCTTTTTCTCGATATAGCCGCAGATTGCGGAGCTATCGGCGATCGTGCCAGGGATGCCCTCTTCAGCGATAGAGCGGTCGCGCAGCACCGGGATGCGCTTCATAGGCGAAATCTCGTGGAACCAGTCCGGCGGATCGAACACATTCACCGATTCGAGTTCGAAATCGACGCCCTTCTCTATGCAAAACGCTGCGGCCTTGCGGACAAAGGGTGAAACGGGGCTGCCGTAAAGGACGAGATCGGCCATCGAAAAATTCCTCTCTTGCTCCACTGTGTGATAGCTTCTCTGCGACATTCAGTTGCATAGCGCAATCGATAGGCGCGCGACGCCAACTCTCGTTCTATATTCTCGCAGAATTCGATTGCCCTTGGGACCGTTGCGCCCCATCTTGGCGGCTCGAGAGTTTTCAAATCAGACTGGAGAGAGGCCTATCATGGCGACCCAATATAAAAACCTGATCAACGGACAGACGATCGACACTGGCGAATGGTGCGACGTCGTCAATCCCGCGACGGAAGAAGTGATCGGTCAGGTGCCATCTTGCGGTGCGGCCGAGCTGGACCAAGCAGTCGCGGCAGCGCGCGCAGCATTCAAGACCTGGTCCAAGACCCCGATAGAAGAGCGCCGCGCGACGATTCAGGCCGTGGCGAAAGTCATCCAGGAAAATCACGAAGAGCTCTACCGTTTGCTTACCGCTGAGCAGGGCAAGCCGCATGAGCAAGCCAAGGGCGAGATCATGGGCGCGGCCTATATGGCTGGCAGCCAGGCTACGCTTCAGCTGGACGATGTGATCAACGAAGATTCCGATCAGCGCCTCAGCCGCACGCGCCGCGTCCCCGTGGGCGTGGTCGGCGGCATTGTGCCGTGGAATTTCCCGGTCATGATGGCGATGCAGAAAATCGCGCCGGCAATGCTGTCTGGTTGCACCATTGTGCTCAAGCCTTCGCCGTTCACGCCGCTCACCACGCTGCGTCTGGCAGAGCTGATCAAGGACGTGGTTCCTGCTGGCGTGGTCAACATTATCACTGGCGAAGATTCGCTTGGCCCGTTGATTACATCGCATCCTGATATTGACAAGATCACCTTCACCGGCTCGACCGCGACCGGCAAGAAGATCATGGAGGGCGCGTCGAAAGATCTGAAGCGCATCACGCTGGAACTGGGCGGTAATGACGCGTCAATCGTCCTGCCTGATGCCGATCCGAAGAAGGTGGCGGAGCAATTGTTCTGGTCCAGCTTCTCCAACGCAGGCCAGATCTGCGTTGCCGCAAAGCGCATCTATATCCACGAGGATATCTATGATGAACTGGCCGCCGCGCTGGTCGAATATGCCAAGACCGTGGTTGTGGGCGATGGCGCGCAGCAAGGTACCGGTGTCGGCCCGATCCAGAACAAGAAGCAGTATGAGCGTGTGCTCGAGCTGATCCAGGACGCCAAGGATAATGGCTATAACTTCCTGATTGGCGGTGATGCCGATCCATCGGGCACAGGCTACTACGTGCCGATCACGATCATGGACAATCCGCCGGAAGATGCGCGGATCGTTGCAGAGGAACAGTTCGGGCCGGTTATGCCGCTGATGAAATTCTCTTCCGAGGAAGAGGTGATCGCGCGTGCCAACAATTCCGAATATGGCCTTGCCGGCGCTGTGTGGACCGGCAACCCTGAAAAGGGTGTCGAGATCGCAGAGCAGCTCGAGACCGGCATAGTTTGGATCAACGAATATCTGCACCTCTCGCCCTTCGCGCCGTTCGGCGGACACAAGCAATCGGGCTTTGGCGCGGAATACGGGCAGGAGGGCTTGAAAGAGTTCACCTATCCGCAGGTTATCACGGTCAAGAAAGACGCCGTCGTGGCTTGATCTTTGGGCCTGATCTGTGGGTGACGTTACTGCAGAAGAACTGAATGAAGGGCTGGCCCGTGCATGTGCGCGGGTTGGCCTTTCTGTACCTGAAGGCCTGACGCGGCTCACCGGCGGCGCGACGATGGAAAGCTGGCGGTTTTCCAGTGGCGGAGACGGCTTCGTGCTGCGCCGCGCACCTAGCCTCGCCTTTATGGAAGGTCGCCCGTTCGGTCATGCGACCGAGGCCGCAATCATCGAATCCGCGCGCAAGGCTGGGGTTACCGCGCCGGAAGTGCTGACCGTGCTTGAGCCCGATGACGGTATCGGAAGCGGCTTCATCATGCGCGCGCTGCCCGGAACGCCGAACCCGAGGGAAATCCTCGCGATGGAGGGCGCGGACACGATCCTGCGCGAGGCCGCGCGCGATCTTGCCCGCATCCATTTGCTCAAGCGCGAAGACTTGCCCAGAGATGTGCCGGTGATGGACTATCGCGCGGCAATTGCGGACTTGCGCGCGCAGTTTGAGGAAGCAGGCGGCGATCGCCCGATCATCGCGCTCGGCCTCAAATGGATGGAGGACAATTGCCCCGATCCTTGCGCGCCAGTGCTCAATCATGGCGATTATCGCATGGGTAATGTGCTCGCCGCAGACGGGCATCTAACGGGCGTGCTCGACTGGGAGTTGGCGCATTTCGGCGACCCGCACGAAGACCTGGCGTTCGGTTGCATGGCGGTGTGGCGCTTTGCGCGATATGACCGGCCCGCGCTGGGGCTGGGCTCGCTGGAGGATTATTTCGCCGCGTATGAGGCGGAATCAGGCCGCACAGTTGATCGCGAGCGTTTCCGTTACTGGCTGATCCACCGCACGGTGTGGTGGGCGATGGGTTGCCTCAAATGCGCGAAGGTGTGGCGCGATGGATCGGACCGGATGCTCGAGCGCGTGGTGATCTCGCGCCGTACCAGCGAGCAGGAATTGGACCTGCTGATGCTGCTGGAGAAGGATGCGCCCGAAGAAGAGCGGGCACTGCCAGCGGAACCACTGATCGAGCCTGATGAAAACCACGGTGAAGCAACAAACGGAGAGATTGCCGCTGCGGTTTCCGAATGGCTCGAAACCCTCAAGCCGCTCATGCAAGGACACAACCGCTTCCAGCTGGCGGTTGCGCGCAATGCGCTAGGCATGATCACGCGGGAAGACGATATTGCGCCGCGTGTAACAGAGCCTGACCTGGCGCAAGCGATACTGGATGGTGCGGAGACACTCGCCAGTCCCGGCCTGCTGCGCGAAATGAAGGAAGCCGCGCTAGAGAAGGTTTCGGCAGACGTTCCCAAATACGCCGCACTCGCTGTCGCTCGAAAAAAATGGACCGGAGAGGAATAGGAAATGGATTTCACCATCCCGCAGGGGCTCGAAGACTACTACGCCCAGTTAGAGAAATTCATCGCGGATGAGATCACTCCGCTTGAACAGCAGGATGACAATATCCGCTTCTTCGACCACCGGCGCGAATATGCGCGCACCGATTTCGAGGCGGGCGGCTTGCCGCGTGAAGAATGGGAAGAGTTACTGTGGGAAGCGAAAAAACGCGCGGACAAGGCGGGGCATTGGCGCTTCACCGCGCCGAAGAAATATGGCGGCAAGGATGGCAGCAACCTCTGGATGGCAGTGATCCGTGATCGGTTTGCGCAGCGCGGACTGGGGCTGCACAACGATCTGCAGAACGAGCACAGCATTGTCGGAAATTTCCCCTTCGTCGAAATGTTCGAACAGTGGGGGACAGAGGAACAGAAACAGGAATTCATCCTGGGCGGGTTCGAAGGTACGCGCCGCGTTGCCTTTGGCCTCACCGAACCTGACCACGGCTCTGACGCGACGCATATGGAAACTCGCGCGGTGCGCGAAACGCGCGACGGGGTCGACGGCTGGCTCATCAATGGCGATAAGATGTGGATCACCGGCATGCATGTGGCCACCCATTGCGCGATGTTCTGCCGCACCAGTGGCGAAGATGGCGATGCCAGCGGGATCACCTGTCTGCTCGTGCCCAACCCGACCGAAGGGCTGGAGATCGAAGAGTGGATGTGGACCTTCAACATGCCCACCGATCACCCGCGCCTTTCAGTGAACAACGTGTGGGTGCCTGAAGGTGCGATGCTGGGCGTCGAAGGGCGCGGGCTGTCGCTGGCGCAGAGCTTCGTCCACCAGAACCGCATCCGGCAGGCGGCAAGCTCGCTTGGTGCGGCGCAATTCTGCGTCAATGAAAGCGTCAAGTATGCGCGCCAGCGCAAGCCGTTCGGGGAGGAGCTGGCGAAGAATCAGGCGATCCAGTTCCCGCTTGTAGAGCTTGCGACGCAATGCGAAATGTTGCGCCTGCTGATCTACAAGACCGCGTGGGAAATGGACAATATGCCGCATGAGGAGATCGAGAAGACGATCTCTGACAAGGTTTCGATGTGCAATTACTGGGCGAACCGGCTGGTGTGCCAGGCGGCGGACCGCGCGATGCAGGTGCATGGCGGGATCGGTTATTCGCGGCATAAGCCGTTCGAGCATATTTATCGCCACCACCGTCGCTATCGCATCACCGAAGGCGCAGAGGAAATCCAGATGCGCAAGGTCGCGGCGTATTTGTTCGGCTATCTGGGCCCGAAACGCGGCCAGTTCGGTTAGGAGCTAACCCACAAAACGCGTTGCCTCGCCTTCGCGTGTATTGGCCCCTGCGAGGAAATAGAGCAGCGTTCCCACGCCCGCCAGAAGCCCGGTCGACAGTGCGGCGTTGATCGGCACTTGCGAGGTCAGCCAGATCGTCAGCACAATTGCCATACCGATGATCGCGAGCCAGCGCGGCCCCATCGTCTGCGCTACGCGCCCTTCGCCGCGCCGCCACAATATGATGAGCGCGAGAATGCATGCGGCGATAAAAATCTGCTCTGCCGCAACCAGCATCGTCGCAAGTCTGGCGAATGTGCCCGACGCGGCAAGCAGCGCCACCACTGCGCCGAAGAAAGTGATTGCCACGGACGGCGTTTGGAAGCGCGACGAAACATGCGCGAAAACCGGCGGCAATAGCCCGCGCCGTCCCATGCCGAACAGGATGCGCGGGATCACCACGAAGCCCGCCAGTTGGTTGGTCGCGATTGAGAATATCGCCGCCAGGCTGATCATGGTCACGCCCGTCTGGCCCAACAAGGCCTCGCCCATCGCCGCCAGCGGCACATCGGGATTGTCCTGCTCGATCACGGTCACGCTGTAGGCCAATTGGATCAGCACGTAGAGTGCCGTAACAAAGCCGAGGCTGAGGAAGATCGAGCGGTAGATCGTGGTGGTCGGCGCCTTGGTTTCACCGGCAGAGATCATCGCCACACCTACGCCGGAGAAGGCGTAAGCGATCAGCAAGATCACCGACTCCCCCTCGCTGAAGTCAGGCAGGGCAACTGCTCCCGGCAAACCGTTGGCAATGAGGCCATAACCTGCCAGCAGCAAGATGGGCGCAAGCTTGAGTGCTGTCCCCACCCACATCGCGCCAATCGCTCGGCACGTTCCGATGACAGAGATAAATGTGGCTAGCGCGATCAGGGCAATGACAGTTACCAGCCGGGCTACATCGCCACCAAAGACCGGGAAAAGCGCTGCGAGGTAGGCAACCAGCACGTGGAAATTGGCTGCCCGGCCAGCGAAATTCGCACAGACCACAAACCATCCGACCTGAAAGCCGGCAAAGCGCCCGAACACATGCTCTGCATAGAGCTGCGGCCCGCCAGACTGTTCGAACATGGTCGAAAGCTTGGCAAAGACCCCGGCAAGACAGGCGTAAGCGAATGCAAAGCCCATAATCGCGAGCGGGGCAAAATTGCCCGCACCGGCATATAACAGCGCGGGAAGGGCGAATATCCCTGCACCAATCGCGGCGTTTACATTGATCAGCACTGCTCCGCCAAGGCTAATGGCGCGCGGCGGTGTCACCCCCAAAGTCATTGTCATGCTGTCAACTTCCCCTTGGCGCGCAAAGTGACAGGAACATTCGCCGAGTCAATCAAGTGCTTGGTATACCAGCGCTAGCATAATTGACCCGCCTTGCTAATGTCGCGTGCAATTCAACAGGGGACCCTTCAATGCGCCATCACACCACCACGACCCGCACTCTTGCCGCCGCGCTGCTCGCCGGAGCCGCGATGATTGCCAGCCCGCTGACCGCGCAGGACGATGCCGAAGCTGGTGGTGATGACGGGAAATGGGATATCGAAGCGCCCAAGGGAGCGACGATCCAGCGGGTAGCGATCCAGACGGACGAAGGCACATGGATGGATGTCGATCTCTCGCCCGATGGCAGCACCATCGCTTTCACGCTGCTGGGTGACATTTACACCATGCCGATATCAGGCGGCACCCCGACGCGGATTTCCGAAGGTATGGCGTGGGAAGTGCACCCGCGCTTCTCACCCGATGGCAGCCGCATCGCCTTCACGTCTGACCGTGGGGGCGCAGACAATATCTGGGTGATGAATGCCGATGGCTCGGACAAGCGCCAGGTGACGAAAGAAGACTTCCGCCTGCTCAACCAGCCGACATGGTCGCCGGACGGAAAGTTCATCGTCGCGAAGAAGCACTTCACAACCGGACGCTCGCTCGGCACGGGCGAGATCTGGATGTACCACGTCTCTGGTGGCGGCGGTGTGCAATTGGTCAAGCGTGCCAGCGAAGCGTTGCAGAAGGAATTGGGCGAGCCGATCTACGCGCCTGATGGCAGCGCGATCTACTACACGCGCAACACCACGCCAGGGAACACCTTCATCTACGCGCAGGATTCGAACAGCGGCATCTTTGCCATTGAGCGCTATGATATTGCGACAGGCGAAGTGACCACAGCGGTCGATGGTTATGGCGGCGCGGTGCGCCCGGCACCTTCGCCCGACGGCAAGGAAATCGCCTTTGTCCGGCGCGACAAGGATAAGAGCCAGCTATGGGTCAAGAACATCGCCAGCGGCGAAGAACGCATGATCTATGGCGAGCTGGACATGGACATGCAGGAAACCTGGGCGGTGACGGGAGTCTATCCGAACATGGACTGGACACCGGACGGCAATTCCATTGTATTCTGGGCTGGCGGCAAGATCCGCCGGGTCAATGCAGACGGCAGCGGCGCTGCGGTGATCCCTTTCGCGATCAATGATACGCGCGGCATAGCCGATGCGCCGCATCCCGCGATCGAAGTTTCTCCAGACCGGTTCGCCACCACTATGCCGCGTTTTGCCACGATCAGCCCTGACGGCGGCCGTGTGGTCTTCGAAAGCCTGGGCAAACTCTACACCAAGAGCTTCCGCGGGCGCGATTACCCCACCCGATTAACCGGCGAGAGCGGTGACAAGCTTGAGTTATGGCCTGCTTATAGCCGCGATGGCAGCAAGCTTGCCTATGTCCGCTGGAGCGATGAAGGGCTGGGCGAGATTGTGGTCGCGGAGGCCAATGGCCGTAACCCGCGCGTGATCACAAGCCAGCCAGGCCACTATGCCGTGCCGCGCTTCAGCCGCGATGGACGCACCATTGCGTTTGAGAAGCGCAGCGGCGGCTATTTGACGGCACCCGAATATTCGGAAAACCCCGGCATTTATGTGGTCAGCGCCAGCGGCGGCACGCCAACACTGGTCACCCGCAGCGGGTCTGATCCGCAATTCGGCGATTCCAGTGACCGGTTGTTCGTCACCCGCTTTGGCGGTGACAAGCTGTCGCTCGTCTCGATGGATCTTGATGGTGAGGACGAGCGCACCCATGCCGAGGGCGATCTGGCCAGTGAATTTCGCGTATCGCCCGACGGGCAGACTGTAGCATTTCGCCAGAACTACGAAGTCTTCGCCATGCCGCTGATGCCGGGTGGTAAGCCCGTCAGCGTCAGCGAAAAGGGCGGCTTTGTCCCGGTTACCAAGGTCAGCGAAGGCGGTGCAGACTACATCGGCTGGTCACGCGATGGCGCGATGATCAACTGGTCCATCGGTCCAATGCTCAAGACCGCGCAAGTGGCAGACCTGTTCCCCAACGCGCCCAAGGGGGAAGAGGACGATAGCGAAGGCTTCACGCCGCCAGAGATCGGTGTCTCGCTCGCCCTGACAGTTGATGCCGCCAAGCCGAGCGGTACCGTGGCGCTTACCGGTGCTCGTGTTCTCACTATGGCCGGCGATGGCGTAGGTGCGATCGATAACGCCACGATTGTCATCAGCGGTGACCGGATCCGCGCGGTTGGCCCGGCTGGAGAAACCGCGATTCCGGATGGCGCGACAGTGGTCGATGTGACGGGCAAGGTGATCATGCCCGGCCTCGTCGATGCGCATGCGCACGGTCCCTATGGCACGGGCGATCTGATCCCGCAGCAGAACTGGACCTTGCTTCAGGATCTGGCGATGGGGGTCACTACGATCCACAACCCATCCTCCAGCGCCAGCATGGTCTTCGCCGCGGCAGAGCGCCAGCAGGCGGGCCTGATTACGGCTCCGCGCATCTTCTCGACCGGCGAAGTGATCTATGGCGCAAAGGCCCCTGGCTTCTTCGCCCGGATTGATACCTATGATGACGCGCTGGCCCATGTTCGCCGGATCAAGGCGCAAGGCGGCATTTCAGTGAAGAACTACAACCAGCCACGCCGCGAGCAGCGCCAGATGGTGGCGCGCGCCGCGGCAGAAGAAGGCATGCTGGTGGTGGCCGAAGGCGGTTCGCTGTTCGGCATGGATATGAACCTTGTGGCGGACGGCAACTCGACCGTCGAACACAATGTGCCGGGCGAGTTTTTCTACGAAGATGTGCTGCAGTTCTTTGGCCAGTCACAGTCAAACTACACTCCTACGCTAGGCGTGACCTATGGCGGTCTGGCAGGCGATCCCTATTGGCGACAGGCGACAGATGTGTTTGCCAATCCGCTGATGGTGCACACTCCGCCCAAGCAATTGCTGGCAGCAACTGCGCGCCGGACCAAGGCGCCCGACTGGGCCTTTGTTGATGATGATGCCGCGCGTGAAGCAGCCAAGCTGGCAAAGCGCGGTGTGCGGGTAAGCATCGGTGCGCATGGTCAGCAGGCCGGGATCGCGGCTCATTGGGAACTATGGAGCTTTGCCCGCGGCGGAATGACCGCGGTTGAGGCCTTGCGGGCCGGCACGATCGAGCCGGCGCATTCGCTGGGCATGGCCGATGACATCGGCTCAATCGAAGCAGGCAAGCTGGCGGATCTGGTGGTGCTGAGTGCCGATCCCAGCGAGGACATCGCCAATTCGGACAAGATCGACCAGGTGATGCTCGGCGGGCGGCTGTATGATGCAGCGACGATGAAAGAGGTCGAGACGGGGAATATCGAGCGACGGAAATACTGGTGGGAGTGAAGACGCTCCCGCCACAAAACAAAATTAGTTTCCTTTGTAACTTTCTTGCCTGTGCTATATGACGTTCCTCCAACGTCATCCGAGTCTGTTTGAGAGGTTCCCCCATGCTCGTCGGTGTCCCTAAGGAAATCAAGAACCACGAATACCGCGTCGGTCTGACGCCGGAAGCTGCGCGAGAGTACATCGTGTGCGGTCACTCGGTCATCGTCGAAAGCGGTGCGGGGCTGGGCATCACCAAGACCGACGATGACTATCGCGCCATCGGGGCCGAAATTGTCGATACGGCGGAAGAAATATTCGCGCGCGCAGAGATGGTGGTGAAGGTCAAGGAACCGCAACCGAACGAGTGGGTGCAACTGCGCGAAGGCCAGATCCTGTTCACCTATCTGCATCTTGCGCCCGATCCGGAGCAAGCCAAAGGGCTGATGGAAAGTGGCGTTTCAGCGGTCGCATATGAAACCGTGACCGATCGTGACGGCGGCTTGCCGCTGCTCGCGCCGATGAGCGAAGTCGCCGGGCGACTCTCGATCGAAGCGAGTGCGCAGGCGAGCCACAAGGTCAATGGCGGGCGCGGTATCCTGATGGGCGGCGTGCCGGGCGTGCTTCCAGCAAAGGTTGTTGTGATCGGCGGCGGTGTTGTTGGAACGCAAGCCGCGCGCATGGCGGCGGGGCTCGGTGCGAATGTCGAGATTCTCGACCGCTCGCTACCGCGCATTCGCGAGCTTGACGATATGTTCCAGGGCCGCGTCACAACACGCTATTCCAACGCCGGCACAATCGAGAACGCGATCACCGACGCAGACGTAGTTGTGGGCGCTGTGCTGATCCCCGGTGCAAGCGCACCGAAGCTGGTGACTCGCGACATGCTTGGCCTGATGCAGCATCGCGCCGTGTTGATCGATGTAGCAATCGATCAGGGTGGCTGCTTCGAAACTTCGAAGCCGACCACGCACGAAGACCCGACCTATCTGGTTGATGACATCATCCACTATTGCGTGGCAAATATGCCAGGCGCGGTGCCGCATACGTCCAGCTATGCGCTCAACAACGCGACTTTGCCTTTTGGCCTTGCGCTCGCAAACAAGGGTATTGCGGCGTGTGACGCAGATCCGCATCTCAAGCCGGGCCTGAATGTGCACGGCGGACGGATCGTGAACGAGGCAGTGGCAGAAAGCCTCGGTTTCAGTTGACTATGTGGGCAGGGCGGCAAGCGCTGCTTGGGCAGCTGCTAGCTGGACTCTATTTACAGATATAAAAGAATCTTTATATCCATGGTTTCGATGCAGACCGAAACCATCATAAAGGCGCTGGCGGACCCTACGCGGCTGCGCATCATGCGCTTGCTCGCCGCGATGGAGCTGGCGGTTGGTGAGCTGGCGCAAGTGCTCCAGCAGAGCCAGCCGCGCGTCTCGCGCCACGTCGGCATTTTGTACGATGCAGGTTTGGCTGAGCGTCGGCGTGAAGGCAGCTGGGTATTCCTGCATGCGCTAAGCACCTCGGGTGAGCATGCGCCGCTGACGCGCGCTATCATCGGGCTGCTTGAAACAGCCGAGCGGGAAGATCCGGTATTTGCGCGTCAATGCCTCGATGATCGTCGCAAGCTCTCCGCGATCCGCTCTGCCCGCGAAGACGCAGCGCAGGCTTACTTCAAACGGCACGCCGGTGAATGGGACGAGCTTCGCCAATTGCATAGCCCGGACAAGCAAGTGGAGCAAGCGCTTGCGACAGCGTTAGGCGATGCGCCGGTGGGTGACCTGCTCGATATCGGGACGGGGACCGGCCGGGTTGCCGAACTGCTTGCCGATCACGCATCGCGTGTGGTGGCCCTCGACAAGAGTCTGGAGATGCTCAAGCTGGCACGCGCAAAGCTGCAGCATTTGCCGACAGACAAGATCGAGCTGGTTCAAGGGGACTTCACTGACTTGCCGTTCGGCGAAGCGCAGTTTGACACGGTATTGCTGCATCAAGTGCTGCATTTCGCGCAAGAGCCGGAGCTTGTGTTGCAGGAGGCCGCGCGGGTCACGCGTCCCGGCGGACGGATCGCGATTGTCGACTTTGCTGCGCACAGCCGCGAAGAACTGCGCACCCGACATGCCCACGCGCGGCTTGGCTTTGCAGATGGCCAGCTCAGGCAGATGCTTCGCGATGCGGGCTACACAGCAAAGCCGCCGGTGGCGCTTGAAGGCGGGGAACTGGTTGTCAAAATCTGGATTGGTGAGCGCAAAGGCGCGCCGGCAGGCCAATCGAAAACGAAGGAATCTCTGGCATGAGCCCGACGCTCGATCAAATGCACGAAGCGCGCACCGCGCTCGACAGCCCGCTGTTCAAAGGGTTGCCAGGCGATATCGAAGTGTCGTTCGAATTCTTTCCGCCCAAGACGGAGAAGATGGGCGAAACGCTATGGCAGAGTGTTGAAACGCTGAAGCCGCTTGGTCCGCGGTTCGCGTCGGTCACTTATGGCGCAGGCGGGTCGACCCGCACCCGCACGCATGAGCAAGTCGTACGAATTCAGAACGAAGCAGGCATTCCGGCTGCTGCGCACCTCACTTGCGTCGCCGCGACCAAGGAAGAGGTCAACGAAGTCGCACGCCATTATTGGGAGAGCGGTATCCGCCATATCGTCGCGCTACGCGGCGATTCGCCCGAGGGTGGCGGACATTATACCCCGCATCCTGGCGGCTATGCCAATGCAGTGGAACTGATCGCAGGTCTGAAGGAAGTGGCCGATTTCGAGATTTCGGTAGCGGCTTACCCCGAAGTTCACCCGGACAGCCCCGATGCGCAAAGCGACCTTGACAACCTGAAGGCCAAGTTTGATGCAGGTGCGACCCGCGCGATCACGCAGTTCTTCTTCAACACGCGCTGTTTCTTCGAATTTCGTGACAAGGCAGCTGCTGCTGGCATCAATGGCGAAATCGTGCCCGGCATCATGCCCGTAATCAGCTTTGCCGCTGTCCAGCGGATGAGTGGCCTTTGCGGCACCGAGATCCCGCATTGGATGGAGGGACTTTTCGAAGGGCTGGATGACCGGCCCGAAGCGCGCCAGCTGGTGAGCGCAACCATCGCCGCTGAACTGTGCCGCCGGCTTTATGCGGGTGGCGTGCGCCAGTTCCATTTCTACACATTGAACCGGGCAGAGCTAAGCTATGCGATCTGCCACATGCTGGGCATGCGCCCTAAAGGCGGTTCATGATGGCCAGCGCGCGCGAGAAGTTGCAGACAGCTGCGGCGGAAAGCATCCTGATCAAGGATGGCCCCTATGGCACGGCGATCCAGAACGCGAAGCTCACGGCAGAAAAATACGCAGGCAACACCGGACTGACGCAGGACCAGAAGGGCAATAATGACCTTGTGAACCTGACACAGCCGCAAGTGATTCGTTCGATCTGTGATCAGTATACCGCTTCTGGTGCAACCGTGCTCGCGACGAATACATTCAACGCCAATCGCATCAGCCAGGCGGACTATGGCGCGGAAGGCCTAGTTCGCGAGATCAATATCTCTGCCGCAAGGATCATCCGCGAAACCTGTGATGAGGCGACGGCAAAGGACGGCAAGCCACGCTTTGTGTGCGGCGCAATGGGGCCGACCAACAAGACCCTGTCGCTCTCGCCCAATGTCGAAGACCCGGGCTTTCGCGAAGTCACCTTTGACGAAGTGAAGGACGTCTACCGTGAACAGGCCGCTGCACTGATCGAAGGTGGCGCGGACTTTATCCTGATTGAGACGGTTTTCGACACGCTCAACTGCAAAGCCGCGATCATGGCGGTGAAAGAGCTGGAGGCAGAGCGCGGCGAAGACATACCGCTGATGATTTCGCTCACGCTGACAGACCTGTCCGGACGCAACCTGTCGGGGCACACGGTAGAGGCATTCTGGTATGCGGTGCGGCACGCAAAGCCTGTGACAATTGGCCTCAATTGCAGCTTCGGCGCTGAACAGTTGCGCCCGCATGTGAAGCTATTGTCCGGCATCGCAGATACGCTTCTGATGGCTTATCCCAATGCGGGCTTGCCTAATGAGCTGGGCGAATATGACGAGCTTCCTGACACAACCGCCAGCCTCGTTCGCCAATGGGCCGACAGCGGCCAGGTCAACATTCTTGGCGGTTGTTGCGGGAATACGCCTCAACATATCGGCGCCATGGCGAAGGCGGTTGAAGGGCTGGCCCCGCGCGAAGTGCCTAAGCTTAAGTCCGAAATGCGCCTTGCCGGCCTTGAACCTTTTACGATTGCTGCCTGATGACTGAAATCACAACCGCCCGTTTCGTCAATATCGGCGAACGCACCAATGTGACCGGCTCTGCCCGGTTCAAGAAGCTGATCATGGCGGGCGATTACACCTCCGCCGTGGAGGTGGCGCGCCAGCAGGTGGAGAACGGCGCGCAGGTGATCGACGTTAACATGGACGAAGGCCTGCTCGACGCGACCCTCGCCATGACAACTTTCCTCAAGTTGATCTCTGCCGAACCGGATATCGCGCGGGTGCCGGTCATGGTCGACAGTTCCAAATGGGAAGTGATCGAGGCGGGCCTCAAATGCGTGTCAGGCAAGCCGATCGTCAACTCGATTTCGATGAAGGAAGGCGAGGAGGAATTTCTCAAACATGCACGGTTGTGCATGGCATATGGTGCCGCGGCGGTTGTGATGGCCTTCGACGAAACGGGGCAGGCCGATACCAAGGATCGCAAGGTCGAGATTTGCTCGCGTGCCTATAAACTGTTGACCGGGATAGGTTTTCCGCCGGAAGATATCATCTTTGACCCGAATATCTTCGCGGTCGCAACGGGCATTGAGGAGCATGACCGCTACGGCCTCGATTTCATTGAAGCTGTGCAGGAAATCAAGGCCAATTGCCCACATGCGAAGACGTCTGGCGGGCTATCGAACCTGTCGTTCAGCTTCCGTGGCAATGAGACTGTGCGCCGCGCGATGCATTCGGTCTTCCTTTATCACGCGATCCCCGCCGGGCTCGACATGGCGATCGTCAATGCGGGCCAGCTCGATATCTATGATGATATCGACGCGGAACTGCGCGAGGCATGCGAAGACGTGACCCTGATGCGCAGGCCGGACGCAACCGAGCGGTTGATCGACCTTGCGGAGAGCTACAAGGGCAAGTCTGTCGCCGATGAAAAGGCGGCAGAAGAATGGCGCGGTTGGGCGGTCGAGAGGCGGCTTGAGCATGCGCTGGTCAAGGGCATTGATGCTCATGTCGTCGACGACACCGAGGAAGCGCGCGCCGCGCTAGCGGCCAATGGTGGCCGCCCGATCGAAGTGATCGAAGGCCCGCTGATGGACGGAATGAATGTCGTCGGTGACCTGTTCGGCAGCGGCAAGATGTTCCTGCCGCAGGTGGTCAAATCAGCCCGCGTGATGAAGAAAGCGGTCGCGCATCTCATCCCCTTTATCGAGGCGGAGAAGGATTTGCTGCCCGAGGAGGAACGCAAGGCCAAGGGCAAGATCGTGATGGCGACGGTAAAGGGCGACGTTCACGATATCGGCAAGAACATCGTCGGCGTGGTATTGCAGTGCAATGGCTATGACGTGATTGATCTTGGCGTGATGGTGCCATGGCAAGACATTCTGAAATCGGCCAATGACAACAAGGCTGATATGATCGGTCTGTCGGGCCTGATCACGCCTTCGCTTGATGAAATGGTGACAGTTGCGGAAGAGATGAGCCGTAGCGAGTTCACCATGCCGCTTCTGATCGGCGGTGCGACCACCAGCAAGGTGCATACCGCGCTGCGGATTGATCCAGCCTATCCGGGCCCGGTCATCCACGTGCTCGACGCGAGCCGCGCGGTGGGCGTGGCATCAAAGCTGCTGTCCGACACGCAGCGCGATGAATTCGTTGATGAAACCGCGAAAGAATACACCAGGGTGCGCGATGCGCGCGCCGGCAAAACGCCCAGTGTTCTGCTGAGTCTGGAGGAGGCGCGCGCGAATTATTACGATGCCTATTTGAGCGATAAGCCAGCGCCCCCACTGCAGCCGGGCGTACATGTTTTCGACGATTGGGACCTGGCGGATCTGCGCGAGTATATCGACTGGACGCCGTTCTTTCGCGCATGGGAATTGCATGGCAATTATCCTGCCATCCTCGACGATGATGTGGTGGGCGAGACCGCGCGACAACTAAAGGCCGATGCGGATGCCATGCTCGACAAGATCGTGGCTGAGAAATGGCTGATCGCGCGCGGCGTTGCAGGATTCTGGCCCTGCGCAAGGGATGGTGACGACGTTACGATCCACCTGGTCAACCGTGAAGAGCATGTCGTGCTGCCTTTCCTGCGCCAGCAAGTGAAGAAGAGCCGTGACCGGGCGAACATGTGCCTGGCAGACTTTATCGATCCGGCGGGCGACTGGATTGGCGGCTTTGCGGTTGGCATTCACGGGATCGAGCCGCATTCGCAGCGCTTCCTTGCCGACAAGGACGATTATTCGGATATACTGCTGAAGGCTTTGGCAGACCGTTTTGCAGAAGCCTTTGCCGAGCGGCTGCATAAGCACACTCGCACCGATTTGTGGGGCTATGCACCGGATGAGCAGCTTGGCAATGAGGCATTGATCAAGGAACAATATCGCGGCATTCGCCCGGCGCCGGGGTATCCGGCGTGTCCGGATCACTCTTTGAAGCCGATTCTGTTCGAACTGCTTGATGCAGAGAAAAATGTCGGCCTGACGCTGACGGAAAACTTCGCCATGTATCCGACTGCGGCGGTAAGCGGCTTCTACTTTGGCCACCCCGAAGCCGAGTATTTCGGGGTCGCGCGGATCGGTCGCGATCAGTTGGAGGACTATGCGAAGCGGAGCGGGGTCGATATGGCGACAGCCGAACGATGGCTACGCCCGAACCTCGATTAAATACTGTCCAGCCAACGCTGGCGCACAGTTCGCGGCTGGCGATTGTCGGCGGCACATTGCTGGCAGCGTTATATGTGCTGGTCTGGTTGCTGGTTGAGACCAACCCAGCGCTCCTAACACAGCTGTGGTTCCTGCCGGGTGTCGGGGTGGTGGGCGCAATCATCGCCAATGCCAGCGGGACAGGCGGCGGGGTAGTGTTCGTCCCTGTATTCAACGCGATGCGCGATCTGGGCGCAATGGATCTCGATCCTTTGCGAGTCACAGCGGTCTCGATGGGCATTCAGGCATTCGGGATGAGCGTGGGCGCGCTTCGCTGGACCGACCGCCTCTATCACCAGAAGCCTCCCTCCGATCTAGAAGCTCAAACCCGCATGCGCGATTACTGGCTCGTATGTGGACTTGTTCTGCTCCTGTCTGTCCCCGCTCTGCTCGCTACGCAGCGCCTGTTTTCATTCGACGGGCAAGCGGTTTTGCTGGGCTACAAGAGCTTCTCGATCGTGCTGGGGGTCGCGCTCCTGATCGCGACGTGGACATTTAATCGCGACATCCCAGAGCGCACCCGGTTAGAGCCCGTCGATATCGCGATGCTTGCGCTGATCTCGATCCCTGGCGGCGCGATAACTGCGCTGTTCTCGGTCGGCATAGGCGAGCTGGTGGCGTTCTACCTTTTCCTGCGCCACTACCCCATTCTGCTAAGCGTCGGCACGGCCTGTGTGATCTCTGCAATCAGCGTCGCGGCAGGTCTTATTTGGCATGTCGATGCGGGCACTGTCCAATGGGAAGTCGTACTGCTCGCCGCACCGGGCGCGATGTTTGGCGCCTTCCTCGCGCGGCCAATTGCGCTGTGGCTGGGCCCCCGCAAGCTGAAGACCTTAGGCGCAATCTGGATCGTCGGGTCAGCACTATATCTGCTCTGGCCGAATTGGTAAGGGACTGACCATGTTCAGGAAAATCCTCGCAACTCCGCTTGTCGCACTGGCAACTTGTGCCAGCGCTCAAGAAGCTCTTCCGCCAGCACCAGCCACTGTGGTTGTCGCCTTTGACCGCGACAGCATCCGTCCGCTCATCGTCGAAGGCGAGGTGGATCGCGAGACAGGTCGCGCGGTCGAAGCGAATGATCCGGTGCGGATCGCCAGCATTTCCAAACTGATCATGGCGTTGGCGACATTGCGGCTGGTCGACGAGGGCAAGGTCGATCTGAACGCGGACGTCTCGGACTATTTGGGATGGCACCTACGCTCTCCAAATTTCCCCGATGCCAAGGTCACGCTTGCCCAATTGCTGAGCCACCGCTCCGGCCTGCGTGACAATGCAGGCTATGTGATTCCGCTGGGAGAGAGCCTGCAGGCAAAGCTGAGCGATCCCAAGGCTTGGTACGCCGACGCGCCACCCGGCGAAGCGCCGTTCGAATATGCCAATCTCGGCTCGCCAGTGGTGGCAACAGTGCTCGAAGCGGCGACAGGCGAACGCTTTGATCATATCATGGAGCGCACGATCTTCGCCCCGTTGGAGGTCGAGGCTTGCCTTAACTGGATCGGATGCAGCGAAGAGCAAATCGCGCGAGCCGTCGTGCTTTATCGCGACACCGGCGAAGTCGCGCGCGATGATGCGGCCGACCTGCCGCCCAATTGTACGATCCCGGTGGCGGAGGGCGTGAAATGCAGTCTCGACAATTACGTGCCAGGTACCAATGGCTCGATCTTCTCGCCGCAAGGCGGAGTTCGGATCGGGATGATGGACCTGGCGAAGATTGGGCAGGCCTTTCTGCCACTCAACTCGGAATTTCTCTCGGAATCGGCGCAGCATGAGATCGCCATGCACATTGTTTTCAATGCTCCAGTGAGACAGGAATTTTTTTGCGAATACGGCCTTGCAATGCACCAGATTGAGTTGTCGGACGTAGAGTGTCAGGACAGGCTATTCAGCGATGGACTTGCACGCATTGGTCATGCCGGCGAAGCTTATGGGTTGCGATCCGGACTGTGGTATTCGCGGGCTACCAACAAAGGCTTTGCCTATTTCACCACTGCCGTTCCCCCGCGCCAGTCGGCCGAGGATGAAGGCGGGTTCGACCCCCGCGAAATCGAGCTGATGGCCAAAGCGCAAGAGCTGATTGAAGCTGGCCGGTGAAAAACGCTGCACCGCACAATTGTGCGATTGACGCTCCCAAAGGAATCGCGCAGACCAATCGTGCTGCTGCAGAAGCGATTCTGTAGACACACCAGCGGGAGAGTTCGTGAAGCCCCTCAGGGCCAATCGGCGCCGAAGGAGCAACCACCCCGGAAACTCTCAGGCCCACGGACCGCAGTGTGATCGGCACTCTGGAAAGCGTTTCTGCGAGTTGCGGAAACCACCGAAGGGGAAGGCTCGGCAACAGCCGAGCTAAGCTCTCAGGTCACCCGACAGAGGGGGTGTGGAACATCGCTTCGTCTCGGAGCGTTGCACCTTCTGTGCGGGGACTGATTTTGAGCGAAGACGAAACATTCGAAGAATTGCCTTTGGAAAAGCTGCCGCTCGACGCCTGGCATCGTGCGCAGGGCGTGCGCATGGTGCCGTTCGCTGGCTATGAAATGCCGATCCAGTACACCGGCCCGTTCGGGGGCATCGTTGCGGAACATAATTGGACGCGGGAAAGCGCCAGTCTGTTCGATGTCTTCCATATGGGCCAGCTGACCGTCAGTGGCGAAAATGCCGGTGAAGAGCTGGAAAAGCTGCTGCCCGGCGCGATCACCAGCCTGAAAGCCGGGCGTATGCGGTATTCTCTGCTGTTGAATGAGGATGGCGGGATCATTGACGATCTGATGGTCACGAATACCGGCCCGCATTTTGCGCTGGTGGTGAATGGCGCGTGCAAATGGGATGATATCGCGCATCTGCGCGAGTATCTGCCTGATGAGATCACGCTGACCCATCACGATGATTATGGTTTGCTGGCTTTACAGGGACCCAAGGCTGGCGAAGTTCTTGAAGCGCTGCTGCCCGGCACAGGTGCGCTCACCTTCATGACGGCCGGACTGTTCGAATGGGAAGGTACCTACCTCTGGGTTAGCCGCGCGGGCTATACTGGCGAGGATGGCTTCGAAATTTCCGTGCCTGCGACACATGTCGAGCAGCTTGCAGATGCCCTTGTTGCGGATGAACGCGTTAAGCCGGCAGGGCTGGGCGCGCGGGATTCTTTACGGCTGGAGGCGGGCCTGCCGCTTTACGGGCATGATCTGACCACTCAAACTGATCCGGTCAGTGCCGATCTGATCTTTGCGTTGACCAAGAAGCGTCGCGAGGCCGGCGGCTGGATGGGGCACGAAGCGCTTGTGCCGGTACTCGACGATGGCCCGGCAACCAAGCGCGTCGGGCTGAAGCTTGATGGCCGCATGCCCGCGCGCGAAGGCGCGGAAGTTTATTCCGGCGAAACCAAAGTCGGCACAGTCACCAGCGGCGGTTTTTCGCCCACGCTGGGGCAACCGATTGCGATGGCTTATGTCGATATCGCGCAGGCTGCTGAAGGCACCGTGCTCGAAATCGAAGTGCGGGGCAAGCGTTTGCCCGCGACCGTTTCACCCATGCCTTTTGTGCCGCATAATTACTACCGAGGGAGCTGATAGATGCCGCGTTATTTCACTGATGAACACGAATGGATCGACATCGAAGGCGACACCGCCACCGTCGGCATTACTGATTATGCTCAGGAACAGTTGGGTGACATTGTTTTCGTCGAACTGCCCGATGTGGGCGCGATGCTGGACAAGGCGGGCGATGCAGCCGTGGTCGAAAGTGTGAAAGCGGCAAGCGATGTCTACGCTCCGATCACCGGCGAAGTGACAGAAACCAATGGCGCGCTGGAAGATGATCCTGCGCTGGTCAATACCTCGCCAGAGGAAGACGGCTGGTTCTTCCGCATGACCATTGGCGACAAGTCCGAGCTTGAAGGGCTGATGGATGACAAGGGCTATAAGGCGTTTGTCGACGGCCTCTAAACCCCAAACGGGAATTGAATAGATGCGTTACCTACCCCTGACCGACGCCGATCGCGGCGAAATGCTTGCCAAAATCGGCGCTGGCACCATCGATGATCTGTTTGTCGATGTGCCAGAAGAAGCGCGGCTCGATGGCCCTATTCGCGGCTTGCCGATGCATGCCAGCGAAATGGCGGTCGAAAAGCATATGCGCAAATTGTCGAAGAAGAACCTGGCGGCAGCGGACGCGCCATTCTTCCTCGGGGCAGGGGCCTATCGCCACCACGTGCCATCCAGCGTCGATCAAATCATCCAGCGCGGCGAATTCCTGACGGCCTATACACCTTACCAGCCGGAAATCGCGCAAGGCACGCTGCAGATGCTGTTTGAATTTCAAACGCAGGTAGCGCGGCTGTATGGCTGTGCAGTGGCCAATGCGTCACTTTATGATGGATCGACGGCATGCTGGGAAGCGGTTGCGATGGCGAGCCGCATCACTCGCCGCGACCATGTGGTCCTGTCAGGCGCGCTGCACCCGCATTACGCCGAAGTCGTCAAGACGATGGCGAAGTTCACAAGTGACGAGATCGCCGGAGCAGAGCCTGCGATCCAGTCCACTCCGGACAACGCGGGGCTGATATCGCGCATTGATGATCAGACCAGCTGCGTGGTGGTGCAATATCCCGATATTCTGGGCCGCATCACGGATTTGTCTGAAGTAGCCGAAGCCGCGCACGCGAAGGGCGCTTTGCTGGTGGTTGTGAATACAGAACCGGTTGCTCTGGGTGCGATCAAGTCACCTGGAGAGATGGGCGCAGACATCGTTGTCGGTGAAGGTCAGGCGCTGGGCGTAGGGTTACAGTTCGGCGGGCCCTATCTGGGCCTCTTCGCCGTGCGCGATCCCAAACATGTTCGCCAGATGCCGGGGCGCCTGTGCGGTGAAACCGTTGATGCAGAGGGCAAGCGCGGGTTCGTGCTGACGCTCTCGACGCGTGAGCAGCACATCCGGCGCGAGAAAGCGACGTCCAACATTTGCACTAACTCTGGCCTGTGCGCGCTGGCATTCAATGTTCATATGACGTTGCTGGGTGAGAAGGGCCTGCGCCAACTGGCTGCGGAAAATCACCGGCTTGCCTGCCAGGCGGCTGACCGCTTGGCCAAGGTTCCCGGCGTGTCCGTGCTCAACGACAATTACTTCAACGAATTCACGCTGATGGTGGGGCAGGATGCGCGTGAAGTGGTGCACAAGCTGGCAGCCAAGGGTGTGCTGGGCGGCGTGTCGCTTGGGCGGCTTTATCCGGGCGTAGATCGCTTGTCCGAAGGCCTGCTGGTGGCAGTGACGGAGACCACGAGCGAGGAGGATATCGAGGCCCTGACCAATGCTCTTGAGGAGGTGTTGTCATGAACGCGACCACCAAAACCCCCAATGCATCGGGCTGGAAGCCTGAAATGACGCCAGCGAGCGAAGACGGGCTGCACGCCAAAGGTTATTGGGGCCCAGCAACGGCTACCGGAAATCGCGCCTTGATGCTGGAAGAACCGCTGCTGTTTGAAATCGGCCGCACCAATGTGACCGGCGTTGATCTGCCGGAAGTGAACACGGATGCGCCAAACCGTTTGGGCGGTCTGGAGCGTGCAGAACCGATTGGTCTGCCCGGTCTGACAGAACCGGAAACCGTGCGACATTACACGCGCCTCAGCCGCCAGAATTACGGCATCGATCTGGGCTTCTTCCCGCTTGGCAGCTGCACGATGAAGCACAACCCGCGGCTGAATGAGAAAGTGGCGCGGATGCCCGGCTTTGCGGATGTCCATCCGTTGCAACCGCGCGAAACGGTGCAAGGTGCGTTCGAAGTCATCAACGAGTTGGCACATTGGCTGATCACGCTCACGGGTATGCATGGCGTGGCGATGAGCCCAAAGGCAGGCGCGCATGGCGAATTGTGTGGCATCCTGTGTATCCGTGCCGCGCTGGAAGCGCGTGGCGATGCGCGTGAAGTGGTGCTGGTGCCGGAAAGCGCGCATGGCACCAATCCGGCGACAGCTGCCTTTGCCGGGTACCGGGTAGAGAATATCCCCGCGACGGATGAAGGCCGGGTGGATCTGGAGGCGCTCAAGGCGCGGCTTGGCCCTGATGTGGCCGCGGTGATGATCACCAATCCGAATACTTGCGGCTTGTTCGAACGCGACATGAAGAAGATTTCTGACGCAGTCCATGAAGCGGGCGGCTTCGTTTATTGCGACGGTGCAAACTTCAATGCGATCGTTGGGAAGGTGCGCCCGGGCGATCTTGGCGTCGATGCGATGCACATCAATCTGCACAAGACATTCTCCACCCCGCATGGCGGCGGCGGACCAGGCTCAGGCCCGGTGGTCTTGTCAGAGGCGCTCAGCCCCTTCGGCCCGCTCCCTTACACAGCGCGCACCGCAGACGGCGTGGTGCATCTGGTCGAGGAAGAAAGCGCAGACGCGTTTTCCAAAGAACATTTCGGCGGGGTGATGCAAAGCTTTGGCCGGATGACTGCGTTTCACGGCCAGATGGGCATGTTCACGCGCGCGCTGACCTATATGCTCAGCCACGGTGCAGACGGTTTGCGGCAGGTGGCAGAAGACGCCGTGCTCAACGCCAACTACATTCTGCGCAGCATGGAAGACATCCTCCATGCGCCTTACGCGGCAAGTGGGCCCTGCATGCATGAAGCATTGTTCGGAGACAGAGATTTTGGCGGCGATCTATCAACGCTTGATCTCGCGAAATCCATGATCGATGAAGGGTATCACCCGATGACGGTGTATTTCCCGCTTGTATTGCACGGCGCCATGCTGGTCGAACCAACCGAGACTGAAAGCAAGGCAACGCTGGATCAGTTCATCGCGGCCTTCCGTTCGCTGGTCGAACGCGCGAACGCGGGCGACGAGGCAATGAAGCAAGCGCCTTACTATGCGCCGCGCCGCAGGCTTGATGAAACGCAGGCTGCGCGCAAACCCAATTTGGCGTGGGCAGAACCTGAAGACGATTGATCAGTCGCGTAGCACAGCGGGAGTGCTTGTCGCGGCCTCTGGCGGCGGCACAGTTTCCTCCGGGTGCGGATCAATCCGGATGCGGATCTGCTGAAGGTTGAGGATCGTAACGTAGAAGCCGATCACAGCAAGCGAGCTAGACCCCAGCACTGCCATGGCGGCACCCTTCGCGCCATTCCAGTCGATCGCTGCATCAAGCAGAACCAGCGCCAACACCGTCGGCACTGCCCGCACGAGAAAGGCGGTATGCGCCTTGCCAGCGCTGACCAGCAGCGATTCCAGGCTCGCGCCGACCAGTTCAACCGCACCTGCGATCGCGAGGATTACCATCGCCCAATAAAAGCCCGCGAACTCAGCCCCCGCTATTGCCGTAAGGCCCCAACGACCAGCGAACAGCGCCACCATCACGGCAAGAAACCCGCCGATCAGTGCGATGTTCGCCATTCGGCGGGCCATCTGCAGGGCTTCGTCCTTTGCATGTACCAGCTCGGGATAGATCGCTTTGGATACAGTTTGCGCAAGCACAACCAAAGCCTGGCCCAACTGGCTTGCGACGCGGAAGCCACCAGCAAGTGCCTCGCCGCCTATGGAGCCAACCATCAGGATCATGACTTGCTTTCCGGCGATGGACAGAGAGCCGGACATATTGGTCGACCAGACAAAGCGCCATGCATCGGGATGCGCGGAAGGAATGCGTCTAAGGCTAACGCGCGACAGGTCGATCCTCTCGTCGCGTGCAGCAATTATCCAGAGTGCCAGCGCAACTGCCACTTCGGATGCAGCCCAGGCGAGCACAAACCCTGTTACATTCGGCATGAAGAACAAAGCCAGGATCGCGCCGGCCGCCCGGATTGCTGGCTGCACTGCTTCGGCTGCGGTCGCTTTGGCAAATTTGAACCTTAGGCGCAGCAACCCGGTGGGCGTCGTGCGGATAGAAAGGAGCGAGATGACACAATAGCCGAAAGTTAGCCACAGCAGTTCATCGGGCAGGGGCAGCCACAACTGCGCCGTCCAGACCAGTATCGCGGCCGCCACAGTACCCATCACGACGGACATCAGATCAAGCGCGATGGCAAACCCGGTTGCATCTGCAGGCCCGCTGCCATTCGCTCCCCACCTGACAACAAATTGCCAGGTCTGGAAATTGGCGAGACCTGTGACTGTCTGTCCCAATGCGATGATAATCGCGAAGTAGCCAAAGCCCTCTAGTCCAAGTGTGCGTGTGGCTATCGCGAGATAGACAAGGCTCATCACGGCGTTGAAGCCGCGCCCGCCCAGTAACCAGCCAATATTCTGCCAGAGACGTTTCATAATGCGCGCCGGGCCTAACCCGCGGCGCCTTCGCGTTTTTTCAGCAGCCGTTCGGTCACTTCGAATGTACGCTCATTGTCGACATCGATCGCGAATTCGCCGTTGGACATGACAATCGGCACCAGCTTGAAGCCAAAACGGTTGGAGACCTGCTCGAAAATCTTCTCTTTGCTGCCCCAACCGAAGTAAAACCGGATCAGGTTCATCAGGCCGAACGCCTTGGCGATGCGTTTAGGGAACTTTACGAACTGTCCGCCTTCGCGCATGATCTCTGCTGCGCTAAGCGCCTCCTCGCTGCCCATCCAATAGGTGTTGCAGTTGGAATAGCCGCCGTCAGTGAATTCGTAGAATTTCTTCTGGCCTTCGGGATCGGCCGCTTGCACATCCTGCTTGCGCGCAAGCGCAGCTGCTGCACCCGCATCCGCCGCCAACGCCTTGTCGATGAACTCTGCATAGCCGTCTGACGTAACCAGGCAATTGTCCGCGGTTGTAATCATCAGCGGGAAGCTGGCGCCTTCCGCCCCTGAGAACACGCTGTCGACGATGTTGAACTTGCCTTCTTTGAAGTGCAGCCTGCCTTCCGCGGTCAGCATTTGCGCGGTGGGCAAAGCTTTGATCTCGTCTGCTTCGTGCGCAACGATATGGATCGCGCCGATCCGGTCACATCCGGCAACCTCTTTCAGCACGCGCTCGACCATGGGTACGCCCAGCACAGGCGCGACACACTTTTGCAATACGCCGGCCCGGGTCGCCAAGGGGTCCATAATGCCGGAACGCTTGCCGGCCATGATAAGTGCTGTGATTTTTCCGTCCATGGGCAGGCAAATAGTCCCGAATTGCCAGAACGCAAACTCTTGTCATGCGAAGATGAGCCGTGCAGCAGGTGCAGCGATGCGCATTATCTTGTCTCGCAAGGGTTTTGATAGCGGCTCGGGAGGTGGCCCGTCGCCGATTGTGGCCGGTCGGCCTGTGACATTGCCGATTCCCGCGGGGGCTGCTTCGCGTACTACTTACGGGGATCTAGGCTTGGGCGAACATGCCGCTCGCTCAAGTCGGGGGAAGCTTGGTGCGGATGACCCATGTCATCACGATCCGATGTTCACTGACGCAGGAGAGTGCCTGTTCGGGCAATGCGGTGCGGCGCAAACGCATCTGGAACGCCAAGGCGTGGGTTTAGGCGATGTGTTCCTGTTTTTCGGGCTATTCCGAGACTGGGATCATGGCGGCAAGCCGCATCACCGCATCTTTGCCTGTCTTGAAGTCGAAGAGGTAATCCCGCTTGCCGACGGCCCACCGCAAAAGCTCGCTGATCTGGCGCATCCCCACGCGCTGGCGATGCATCACAAGAATGATGTGATCTATCGCGGGCCGGGTGTGCAGGCATCGCGCGCATGCGATGCCTTGCAGCTAACCGTTCCCGGCGGTCCGGTGACGCTGTGGGACAGGCCCGAATGGCTCAAGCGCGGCGGGCTAAGTTACCACGACAGGCCCGATCGCTGGCTGCGCGGCGGCAAGTTGCGCAGTGTCGCGCGCGGTCAGGAATTCGTTGCCGATATCGGGCGCAGATCTGCACCGCGCGAATGGCTCGCGCGAATTCTGGACGAAATCCGAAGGAACTGACTAGAGCGTCTTGATGACGCCGGAGAAATCAACCGAACCGTTCTGCTCAGCAAAGGCTTCGTAGATTTCCTGGGCATGGCGGCCCAGCGCGGTGGTTGCACCTGCGCTTTCCGCCGCTTCCATCGCCAGCTTCAGGTCTTTCAGCATCAGCGCGGTAGCAAACCCGCCCTGATAGTCATTGTCGCTCGGGCTCTGCGGGCCGACGCCGGGTACCGGGCAATAGCTGGTCATTGACCAGTTCTGGCCCGAAGATACGCTGGAAATGTCATAGAAAGTCTGTGCGTCAAGGCCCAGTTTCTCCGCCATGGCGAAGGCTTCACACGTGCCGATCATATGGATCGCGAGCAGCATGTTGTTGCAGATTTTCGCAGCCTGACCATTGCCGATACCGCCAGCATGGATCACGGCCTTACCCATTGCTTCGAGCACCGGCTTGGCTGCCTCAAAGGCGTGGATTTCTCCGCCGACCATGAAGGTCAGCGTGCCGGCATTCGCCGCCGCGATGCCGCCAGAAACGGGTGCATCGACAATCTTATAGCCTTCTGCGTGTGCCGCATCGGCAACTTCGCGCGCGGTGGCGACATCGATGGTCGAACAATCGATCAGCGTTGCGGCATGCGGCGTGTGGCCGATAACGTCGCTGGTGTAGACCGATTTTACGATGGCCCCGTTGGGCAGCATGGAGACAACCGCTTCGGCGTCTTTCACAGCATCGCGGACATTGGTGAAGGTTTCGCAGCCAGCTTCCTTGGCGCGGGCCAGCGCATCCTCGGACAGATCGAACGCGCGGACGTGGTGCCCGGCTTTCACAAGATTTGCGGCCATCCCGCCGCCCATATTGCCGAGGCCAATAAATGCGATTTTCATGTGTCTCTCCTTTGGGGGCTTGGTTCAATCCAAGACTAGCGCCCCTTCCACTGGCCTTCGCGCTTCTCGATAAAGGCGGCCATGCCTTCGGCCTTGTCTTCGCTCGCGGTCAGGATCTGGAAGATACGGCGCTCAACAATCAGCCCCTGATCCAGCGTCATTTCGAAGGCCGAATTGACCATTTCCTTGTTCGCGATGGTTGCCATTGGCGGCATGCTGGCAATGGTCGCGGCGGTCTTGAGCACGTCTGCGATCAAATCCGCCTGAGGCACAACACGCACGATCAGGTTCGACCGCTCGGCTTCCTCGGCGCTCATCATCCGGCCGGTCAGACACATTTCCATGCTCTTTGACTTGCCGATGGCGCGGGTCAGGCGCTGCGAACCGCCCATGCCCGGGGCTACGCCCAGTTTGATTTCAGGCTGGCCGAATTTGGCATTGTCCGATGCGATGATGAAGTCTGCCATCATCGCCAGCTCGCACCCGCCGCCCAGTGCAAAGCCATTGACCGCAGCAATCCACGGCTTGCGGGTCTTCTTCACGATCTCGCTGGTCCAGAGCGAAAAGAAATCGTCGAGATAGAAATCGGCCGCCGCTTTCTCGCTCATTTCCTTGATGTCCGCGCCTGCCGCGAAGGCTTTCTCGCCGGAGCCTGTCAGGATGGCGCAAAGCTGGCTGTCGTCTGCCTGATAATCGGCGAATGCTTCGATCAGCTCTTCCAGTACCTTGGAATTGAGCGCGTTCAGTGCCTGCGGACGGTTGATCGTCAACAGCGTGACACCTTTGGTGCCGTGGGCATCTTTTTCGGCGGTGATAGTTTCGTAGGTCATAGGGGTTTCCATTCCTTATCGGCAGGCAAGGGCGCGAAAATCTGATCGATCAGCTCGTCACTCACGCCTTCAGGAGTAGCGGGATCCCATTTGGGATCGTGCGTTTTCTCAACAATTACCGCGCGCACGCCTTCAGCAAAATCGGGGCGGGTCAGCACGCGCGAAGCGATACGATATTCCATCGCCATATTGTCCGCGAAATCATCCAGCTTTTCGCTTTCAGCCAATTGGCGCAGTGCGACCTTGCAGGTTTGCGGGCTTTTAGTGCCCAGCGTGCCGCGTTCCTTCGCCGCCCAATCGCTTTCATCGGCGTCTAGCGAAGCAAGTATGTCTTCATAGCGGTCCGACGCGAAATGTTTGGCGATCTTGTCCGCATTGCCAGCGATACGTGCGTCCGGTGTTGGTGCGGATAACTCGCCGAGTATCCTGGCGATGCGTTCGGGATGTTCTGCGATCCGGGCCTTGGCTTCTTCCAGCTTTTCGCTTGGCAGGTAATGGGTCGCGAGGCCGGTCCAAAGGCATTCTGCCCCATCCAGCCGTGCACCGGTGATCGCCAGGAACTGTCCCAAACGCCCCCCCAGTCGCGAGAGATACCAGCCGCCGCCAACGTCGGGGAACAGGCCGATGCCCGTTTCCGGCATGGCGAAACGCGTGTTCTCCGTCGCGACACGGAATTTGCAGGGCTGTGAAATGCCAACACCGCCGCCCATGGTGATGCCGTCCATGAACGCCACGATCGGCTTTTCATAGGTGAACATCTGATGGTTCAATTGATACTCGTCATGGAAGAACTTGCGGCCCGAAACTCCACCATCATTCAAAGCGCTTTCGCGCAGCAGGTTGATATCGCCACCCGCGCAAAACCCGCGCCCCTCGGCATGGTCGAGGATCACAGCTTTCACCGCGTCGTCGCTCGCCCACGCGGTTAGCGCCGAGTTCATCGCATGGCACATATCCAGAGTGAGCGAATGCAGCGCCTTGGGGCGATTGAGGGACAGTTTTCCTGCCGCCCCTTCAATAGATGTCAGCAATTCTTGAGTCATTGGTGTGTCAGATCCCGTCCTACGATCATCCGCATGACCTGATTGGTGCCCTCCAGAATCGAATGCACGCGCAAATCGCGCCAGAAGCGTTCGATCGGATATTCCTTCAGATAGCCATAACCGCCGAACAGTTGCAGCGCGTTGTTGGCCACGTTGCTGCCGCTATCAGTCGCGAGCCGCTTGGCCATGGCGGAAAAGCGCGTCTTGTCCGGCGCATTCTCGGTCACTTTCGCCGCCGCGAGATAGAGCAGCGCGCGCGCCGCCTCCAGCTCGGTCGCCATGTCGGCCAGCATGAATTGTGTGTTCTGGAAATCGGCCACAGGCGTATCGAACTGCTTGCGTTCCTTGGTGTATTTCACCGCTTCGTCCAGGCAGCGTTGCGCGCCGCCCAGCGAACATGCGCCGATATTGATGCGCCCGCCATCCAATCCGGCCATGGCAAAGCGGAAGCCTTCGCCCTCTGCGCCAACGCGGTTGGCAACCGGAACGCGGCAATCCTCGAATATCAGCTGCGCTGTGGGCGAAGCATTCCAGCCAAGCTTCTTTTCAGGCTTGCCGAAGCTGAGGCCCGGCGTGTCTTTCTCGATCACAAGGCAGGTGATGCCCTTTGACTTGTGCTCTCCGGTGCGGACCATGACGACATAGATGTCGTTGAAGCCGCTACCCGAGATAAATTGCTTGGTGCCATTTAGGACATAGTGGTCGCCGTCCAGCACGGCGCTGGTCTTAAGACCCGCTGCGTCCGAGCCTGAGCCGGGTTCCGTCAGCGCATAGCTGGCGATGTGTTCCATCGTCACCAGCTTGGGCAGGTAGCGTGCTTTCAGTTCGTCTCCGCCGAAGCGGTCGATCATCCATGCGGCCATATTGTGGATCGAGATATAGGCGCTGGTCGTGGGGCAGCCATAGGCCATGGCTTCCATGATCAGTGCGGCTTCAAGCCGGCCAAGGTTAATCCCGCCCGATTCCTCGGAAACGTAGATCGCGCCAAAGCCCAGTTCGCCCGTCTGCTGGATTACATCGCGCGGAAAGTGGCTCTTCTCGTCCCATTCGCCCGCGAAGGGTGTGATATTGTCTGCAGTGAAACGCTGCGCCATTTCCTGAATGGCGAGTTGGTCGTCAGTTAATGCAAATTGTCCTGTCATGGCGTGCGCAATAGCCCCTCTCGATCGCTTGGCTTCATAACGCTGCTTACCCGCAGCTGACTTGGGTTATCTTCATGTTGTCGTCATAGCGCACATTCACGCGATCCTGGCGATAATCCATCGTCCATGTGGTACGCGGGAGACCCCATCGCAGTGTGCGTGACCCGCTTTCGCGCAGAATGGCCGCGCCCATTTCCGCAGTCGCATCGTGGCCAACGTGATACTCCGCAGGCGCTACATCGCAGACATATTCTGCTGGCGCTGTGGTAACCGCTGGCGCGGGAGGCGCTGGTTCCGGGTCAGCATATCCAGCACAGGCAACCAACGGCAGAGCGAATAGTGGAGTCGCAATCAGTCTCATAGTTTCATCCCTTACTTCACCCCATCGTTGGAATGACAAAGGCATTCGATCCATCGCCCCCGCCATCGGGCCAGCGCTGAGTAATCTTCTTGTTCTTGGTCCAGAACTTCAGGCCTTCCATGCCGTACTGATCGATGTCGCCAAAGCCGGAGCGTTTCCACCCGCCGAAGCTGTGATAGCTGACCGGTACAGGGATCGGCACGTTCACGCCGACCATGCCCACGTTCACCCGGCTGGCGAATTCGCGCGCGGCGTGTCCGTTGCGCGTAAAGATCGCAACGCCATTGCCGTACTGATGCTCGCTTGGCAGTCGAACCGCGTCTTCGAAGTCGTTGGCGCGCACGATCTGCAGCACAGGGCCGAAAATCTCTTCCTTGTAGCTTTCCATCCGCGGCGTAACGCGGTCGATCAGGGTCGGACCGACGAAGAAGCCGTTCTCATGCCCTTGCAGTGTGAACCCGCGGCCATCGATCACGATTTCTGCACCTTCGGCTTCAGCCGTATCGATCCAGCCTTCGACCCGCGCTTTGTGCTCGGGCGTTACAACCGGGCCGTAATGCGCGTCCGGATCGTTCGACACACCAATGCGCAATGCGTTGATTGCCGGGATCAGCTTTTCGCGCAAACGATTGGCGGTGTCTTCGCCAACCGGTACGACGACAGGCAATGCCATGCACCGCTCGCCTGCGCTGCCAAATGCCGCGCCTGCCAGATCATTGACCACTTGATCCAGATCCGCGTCAGGCATCACAATGCCGTGGTTTTTCGCGCCGCCGAATGCCTGTATGCGCTTTGCATTCGCACTGCCGCGTGAGTAGATATATTGCGCGATGTCAGAGCTGCCGACAAAGCTGATCGCGGGGATATCCGGATGGTCAAGGATCGCGTCGACCATTTCCTTGTCGCCGTGAACCACTTGCAGCAAACCGTCTGGCGCACCTGCTTCCAGAAACAGCTCAGCGAGGCGGACGGGGACTGAGGGATCGCGCTCTGACGGCTTCAGAATAAAGGCATTTCCGGCCGCACATGCCATACCGAACATCCACATCGGGATCATCGCTGGGAAGTTGAACGGTGTGATGCCTGCACCGATGCCGAGCGGCTGACGCATGGAATAGACATCGATACCCGGCCCGGCGCCTTGGGTGTACTCGCCCTTGAGAGCCTGCGGGATACCGCAAGCATATTCGATCACTTCCAGCCCGCGTTGAACGTCGCCTTTCGCATCGTCGATCACCTTGCCGTGCTCGGAGCTAAGCAGTTCGGCAAGCTCCTGCATGTTATGTTCGATCAATTCCTTGAACTTGAACATCACACGTGCGCGCTTTTGCGGATTGGTCGCCGCCCAGCCGGGCTGGACCGCCTTTGCTGTCGCCACCGCTTTATCGAGCAGAGCCGCATCGCCCAGGGCAACTTCAGCTTGCACTTCGCCGGTCGAGGGGTTCCACACCTGGTGCTTGCGTGTAGAGGGAACGCTCTCCCCTCCGGCTAGAAAATGATCAACTTGCCGCATCATTATTCCTCTCGAACCTTCGAATCTTTCGCGCGCTCTACCTCTTCGCAGTTGCGAATCCAAGCCAAGCCGCGTTCATGTGTGTGATACTAGCCGCGCATGTCCGCTTCACCTATCTGATTGACCATCTTTGGCCTTTGCGGCAATGCGCGAGCCCGGATCGGGGTGCGGGTGTAGCTCAATGGTAGAGCAGCAGCTTCCCAAGCTGACGACGAGGGTTCGATTCCCTTCACCCGCTCCAGATTAGGGATAGAACGCCGGGCGCTTCGCCATCATTGCCGCAACGCTTTCACCGAATTCGGGCGATTGCAGCTGGTTTGCGAAATGCACGCTTTCGGCCATCATGCGATCTGTGATCTCGGCATTGCGGTTTCGGACCAGCGCCTTTGCATGGCGCATCGCATTGGGCGCGGCATTCGCGACAACCATGGCAAGTTCGCGCGCGCGGGCGTCAAATTCAGCGTCATCAAACATGCGGGAGATCAGCCCCATGCGCAGCGCCTCTTCCGAAGTCAGCGTGCGCCCGGTCATGAACACGTCCATCGCCGCGGCCATGCCGATAGCTTCTGGCAGCAGCAGAGAAGAGGCTGCTTCTGGCACCAATCCCAACTTCACAAAAGGCGCGCTGAACGTCGCCGATTGTGCGGCATAAACCAGATCGCAATGCAGTGTCAGCGTAAGGCCCACACCAATAGCTGGCCCATTCACCGCAGCGATCAAAGGTTTGGGGCAATCCTTGATCGCGTGGAGAAACTGGATGACCGGCGGATTGTTCTCACCGCGCGGACCCATGGCAAAATCCTGCAAATCATTGCCAGCGGTGAAATATGCCCCGTCACCGGCACCGTCCGCTGTAATCATAAGCGCGCGGTTTTCATCATCCACGGCATAAGCATTCACCGCATCGGTCATCGCTTGATACATGTCTTGAGTGATTGCGTTGCGCTTGTCTGGGCGGTTGAACGCAACCGTGATCAGGCGGTCGCTTTGCTCGATGCGGATATGGTCAGTCATAAAGGGGGGTCCTCAAGTTTCTTTGAGGCTGCCCATATCGATGACGAAGCGATATTTCACGTCACTTTTTTCCATCCGGTCATAGGCATCGTTCACTTCCTGCATGCGGATGATCTCGATCTCTGGCAGCACATCATGCTCTGCGCAGAAATCGAGCATTTCCTGCGTCTCTGCCAATCCGCCAATCCCGCTGCCGGTCAACACCTTGCGGCCCAGTAGAATACCGGAATGCATTTCCGGCAACATATCGATCACGCCTACCAGAACTTGCACGCCATCGATCTTCAGCAGGTGCAGGTATGGGGTAATGTCATGGCGCACCGGGATAGTGTTCAGGACCATGTCAAAGTAGCCGGCCTTGGCTTTCATCGCGTCCTTGTCTGACGTGTTGAGAAATGCGTGCGCGCCTAGCTTTTCGGCATCCTCACGCTTGCTTTCACTGCGGCTCAGCACGGTAACTTCCGCGCCCATCGCGGCAGCCAGCTTCACACCCATATGGCCGAGCCCGCCCAACCCCGCGACGGCGACCTTGCTGCCCGGGCCGATCTTCCAGGTGCGCAATGGCGAGTATGTGGTGATGCCCGCGCACAAAAGCGGCGCAGCCTCAGCCATCGACATCGCGTCCGGAACTTTGAGCACAAACTCTTCGCGGCAAACGATCCGCTCGGAATAGCCGCCAAAGGTGGGCGTGCCGTCTCGCAAATCCTTGCCGTTATAGGTGCCGACCATCCCGTTGACGCAGTATTGTTCCAGATCCTGATCACAGTGCCGGCATTCCATGCAGCTATCGACCATGCAGCCGATGGCAACGCGATCACCTACCTCGTGCCGGGTCACGTTCTCGCCAATGGCCGCAATCGTGCCGACAATCTCGTGCCCAGGCACGACAGGATAAGTCGTGCGGCCCCAATCGTTACGCGCCGTGTGCAGGTCCGAATGGCAGATGCCGCAATGAGTGATGTCGATCAGAACATCATCTTCGCGAAGGCCGCGGCGCGTGATGTCCATCGGCCCGACAGGAGAATCCGGAGCGGAAGTGCCATAGGCCTTGGTCGGATATTCATTGGTGGCTGTTGCCATGTTGTCTCTCCTATTTGGGCGGCATTCTGATCGCGCCATCGAGGCGGAACTGGTGCCCGTTTATGTAGCTGTTACGGGCGATCTCGCAGATCAGCGATGCGAATTCCTCTGGATGGCCGAGCCGCTTGGGGAAAGGTACGCTGGCGTTTAGTTGCGCCCACATGGCCGGATTGCGATCTTTCATCCCCAGCATCAACGGGGTCGCAAAAATGCCCGGCATTACAGAATTCACACGGATGCCGATGTCCATCAAGTCGCGCGCCATCGGTAGCACCAGACCGTTCACGCCTGACTTGCAACTGCCGTAGATGACTTGTCCGATCTGCCCGTCTTGTGCCGCGACACTGGCGGTCAGTGTGATGCAACCGCGCTCACCATCTTCATTTAGCGGTTCGCTGTTGGCCATGCCCAGGGCGGAGATACTGGCGATGCGATAGCTTGCGATCAGGATACCTTCTGCGCCAAAGGCGTAATCCTCTGTCGGCAAGCGCTTGTACCGGCCGTTTTCCTTGTCCCAGCCCAGCGTCTTGCCGCGCCTGCTGGCCATGGCGCAATGCACGGTCACGCGTTCCTGGCCGTTTGCTTCGCGCGCTGCGGCGAAGCCGTCTTCAACCGACTGCTCATCCATGATGTCGACACGGTGGAAAGTGCCGCCAATCGCCTTGGCATGCGCTTTGCCGTCTTCGTCATTGATATCGAAGATCGCGACTTTCAGCCCTTGATCGGCCAGCGCCTGCGCGCTTGCACGCCCCAGTCCCGATGCGCCGCCGGTTACCACTGCCGCCATTCCGCTTTCGAGTTTCATGTCCTGCTCCCGCTGAATTGTTCATTGAGATCTCTTCTGGCTTAAATGATGGCTTAATTCCCCTCCCCAAATGGTGCATGGCTGCGCAATGGACTTGCCGCTGATCATCATGCTCGCTTGCTTCTTGGCAACAATGGGCGGCGGTGCGCAGCAGATTGTTAGTGGCTTGGCTGGCACATTGCCCAATTCCCCGATCCTCCCAAGCCTGGTGGTTTTGACGAGCGTTTTGACAGCGTTTACCATGGCCTATCTCGGTTTCTGGCTGTCTGCACATTTCATCGGGTTACCATGCGCACTGCTTGTGGCGGGTGGGTTGCTGCTTGCTGCGATCACTCTGTTTCGGAGTGAGCCATTCGTGCCCATCCGCGAACCAACCCGTTCTATAGGGGCAATCTTCATGGCGCTTTCAGGCAAGCAGGCTTTGGACGCGCCGCGCTGGCTGGCTTTCGCGGCAGGGGCTGCCATCACTGAGCCGCTTGGCATTGCTCTCGGCGTAACTTTCGGCTCTGCTGCGGCGTTGTTGAGTGCATGGATCGCTCCAGAAATGGGCCGACACACCTCCAAATTGTGCATACTCAGGATCGTGCTGGCAATGTTGGCATTGGCTGTTGCCGCGTTCGTTTTGTGGGTTGGCATAGCGGCTGGTCGTTAGCCATTGGGCTATGCATACTAAGTTTTACATTTTAGCACGCGCTTTTCGCTATTTAGTGGCCGGTGCTATGGCTATGGTTGGATCATGAAAGCGGTTGATGTGATAGAAAGTGTGGGCGCCGGCGTGATTGCCGATTGGCTTGATGCGTGCATCTCTAGCGCGCTGGAAGCCAACGAAGGTCTGGTCGCCATTACAGTGCCCGGTGGATCGACGCCTTTTCCGATCATGCAGCAATTGGTGATGAGTGATCTGGATTGGTCGCGCCTGGAAGTCTGGCCGGGCGATGACCGTATTGTGCCCGAAGATCACGAATCTTCGAATACAGGCAAAGTTCGCGCACTGTTCGAGCCTGTGGGTGCAAAGGTTCAGGCATTGGACCAGCATGTTCCGCCGCCACATTTCGCGATGGCATGGCTGGGCATGGGAGACGATGGCCACATTGCGTCGCTGTTTCCTAACACCGATCCGCAAGTTGACGATCCTCAGCTGGTTCGCAGGTTGACGCCGGATCCGCTTCCGCCGCATGCGCCCTTTGACAGGATTACACTGACCATCCCGGCATTGCTCAAGTCAGATGCGCTCCTCTTTACGCTAGGCGGAAACCCGGACAAACGGCAGGTATTCGATGCCGCCATCCGCGCCGATCATGACCTCCCAATCGCTCGGCTTCTCAGCGCTGCTACCCAACCGGTCACATGCTTCGCTTGATCGAGCGGATGCTGCCTGCACCTTTGCATCGGCTCGCGCTGAGGATCATTTTTCCGCTGCGAAATCAATGGCGAAGATGGCGCAAAGTGCCGATTGTCGGTTGCAACATCATTTTGACCGATTTCCAGGGTGACCTCTTGCTGCTCAAGCACAGTTACGGGCCGCAGGACTGGCTCTTGCCCGGTGGAGGTGTTGATCGTGGCGAACACCCAGCAGATGCCGCAAGCCGAGAACTGAAGTAAGAATTGGGCCTCGAGACTAAGAAGCTGACGCCGATCGGGGAGCTTGAAGGTGAAATTTCGGGCTCACCACATACCATGTATCTCTTTGCTGCCGTGATCGACAAACAGCCTCGACCAGATAATCGCGAGGTCACAGAAGCGCGATTTTTCCCGACGCATTCGCTGCCTCAACCTCTTGGTGTTTCGACAAGGCGTGCACTTTCGCATTGGAAGGAAGGGCGCGGGCCTACTTAGAGCAGTGATAACTGCGCATCGTCGCGCGGCGCGGCTTGCTTGGCACCGCTTTCGCCTTCCAGTTTCGAAAGCGTCAACCCCATAAGCCTGATCGGTAAAGGCAACGGCAGCAATTCATCGAGCAGTGCGCGCGAAATCCGCGCGAATTCCTGCTTGTCCGCGACCGGATGATCGACTGTTTGGGCGCGGGTGACATTTTGAAAATCGCTGTATTTCATCTTGAGCGTTACCGTGCGCCCCTTGGCCTCTGATCGCTCGATACTGTCCCACACAATGTCGATGATATTGTCGAGTGTTTCGCGTAGCGCTGGCCCAGAGGAGATATCCTCGCTGAAGGTACGCTCGCCCCCGACAGACTTGCGAACCCTGTGTGCACTGACCCTGCGCAGATCAATGCCGCGGGCGGCTCGATAGAGATAGTCGCCCATGCTCCCGAAATTGGCCTGCAGGAACTCAATGTCTTTCGCCGCAAGATCGGCTCCGGTTGCTATCCCAAGCTTCGCCATCTTCTCCGCTCCCTTTGGCCCAACGCCATGAAAACGGCGCACCGGAAGGCCTGCGACAAAATCCGCGCCTTCGCCAGGTCGGATCACGCATATGCCGTCGGGCTTGTTCTGGTCGCTGGCGATCTTGGCGAGGAACTTGTTGTAGGAAACCCCGGCGCTGGCCGTCAGCCGCGTCTTCGCTTTGATTTCCTGCCTGATCAGTTCGGCAATGCGCGTGGCAGAGCCGATGCCCAGCAAATCATTGGTCACATCCAGATAGGCTTCGTCCAGGCTCAGCGGTTCGACATGCGGCGTATAATGCTCAAATATCTTTCGGATCGTCTGGCTGGCTTCTTTATACGCATCGAAGCGATGGCGCACGAAAATCAGGTCGGGGCAGAGCCGCTTGGCGGTGACGGATGGCATCGCGCTGCGCACGCCGAATTTGCGGGCTTCATAACTTGCAGCGGCCACCACGCCTCGCCCGCCCGCACCGCCCACTGCAACCGGCTTGCCGCGCAGATCGGGGTTGTCGCGCTGTTCAACGCTGGCAAAAAAGGCATCCATATCGACATGGATGATCTTGCGCAGGCCAAGCGAATCCCCGCCGCTCTCGCTCTCATCACTGTCAGGTGATTCCGCCATATCGCTAGCCTTACGCCCAGCGGCGGTGCAGCGAAAGCACGCACAGGCGAAAATGCATCACTGGCCAAATTGCTGCTTTCTTTCACGCATCTATCCGGCCAAGAACATGGCCATGAAGATGACAGCCGCCTCTGCATCATCCAAATTGGGTGAACGTGAACTTGTCACACTGATGGCACTATTGATGAGCTTGCAGGCGTTCGGGATCGATTCCATGCTGCCCGCGCTTGGCGTGATGGCAGAGGAACTGGGCGCAGCCGGGAATGACCGGCAATATGTTATCAGCAGCTACTTCCTTGGTGCAGGCCTGGGTGCATTCTTCCCTGGTGCGTTTGCAGACAAGTTTGGAAGGCGTCCTGTGCTGTTTGTGGGACTTGCCTCTTACATATTCTTGTCGCTCGCCTGCGCGATTGTGACCGATTTTTGGTGGCTGATCGGCTTGCGGCTTATCCAGGGAATCTCATGCGCGGGCCTTAGCGTTGTGCCCGCTGCGATCGTGCGCGATCATGTAGGCGGAGACCGGATGGCACGGTTGATGAGCCTGATCATGATGGTATTCTTGGTCGTGCCTATCGTCGCACCTGCGATCGGGCAGTTGATCCTCATGGTGGCAGATTGGCGTGTGATATTCGTTGCGATGGCCGTAATGGGGTTGGGTGTCGCGCTGTGGGTGTGGCTGCGCCTGCCCGAAACGCTGACCGAAGCGAACGAGCAAGACATCCAACCGATCACGATCCTGCGCAATATGAAAGAGGCGCTCGCGAAGCGAGAATCGGTTGGCTATGTCATCGGCAGCGCGCTGGTGTTCGGATCGTTGTTCGGATTCCTCAATTCCTCGCAACAATTGATCGCAGAGAGCTTTGGCGCGGGCGACTATTTCGCGCTGATCTTTGGTGCTTCGATCATCGGCATGGTGCTGGCAAACTTCCTCAATTCACGGATTGTCGAGAAATATGGCGCGCGGCGCGTGGGGCATGCGGCGCTGATCGGCTTTCTGCTGGTCAGTGTGGTTCAATTGTGGTCGGCGAGAAGCGACGAACAGACGCTTTGGGAATTTGTCCCGCTACTCAGCATGTCGATGGCGTGCCTTGGCTTTGTCGGCGCGAACTTTGGCGCAATCGCGATGCAACCTTTCCAGCATATCGCAGGCGCTGCATCATCGATCCAGACCAGCATTCGCATGACCACCGGCGCGGTGATGGGGGCTCTGATCGGCCAGGCTTATGATGGCACTGCGGGGCCATTGGCGACAGCGATGGTGATCTGTTCCTGCCTTGGCTTGGCCTGCATCCTCTATAGTGAGCGCGGAAAGCTGTTCCGCGCACCCGGAGAGGCGCGGCGTTATATGCAGATGCATAAGAATTATTGAGGCGTTTTGTTGCGTGCCGTCAGAACATCCGTCCTGACCTTTACCGAGCCACCCGCTCCCTACACCCTTCCACTCGGATCCTACTCAGGAGTGGCAATCCGGGTGGCCAGGCTTAATCAGAATTCAGTTTCCGCCAAGCCAGATCTGCAAATTCGCACAGCAATGGCCGCGTATCGCGCGGGTCGATGATATCCTCGACATTGAAGCGTTCAGCGCTTCGGAACGGTGACGTTACCTTGTTTAGCCGTTCCTTGATCTCTTCAAGCAGCGCCTCTGGATCATCGGCTGCTACCAGCTCTGACTTGTAAGCCACTTCCAGCCCGCCAGCGATTGGCAGACTTCCCCAATCGCCTGACGGCCAGCAGAATCGGTATTGGTAGAGGTCTGCATTGCTCATCGCGCTGCCGGCAATGCCATAGGCGCGCCGCAATACGATGCTCGCTAGTGGCACAGTCGCTTTGTAGATCGCGTTCATGGCCTGCACGCCATAGCGGATTGTGCCTGCCATTTCGGCTTCGCGGCCGATCATGAAGCCGGGATTGTCGACCAGATGGACGATTGGCAGGCGGAACTGGTCCGCGAGTTTGACAAAGCGCTCTACCTTCTCGCTGGTCTTCGCATCCCACGACCCGCCAAGGAAGCTGGGATCGCTGGCCACCACGGCGACCGGCCATCCGTCTAGCCTTGCCAGCGCCGTGATCGCGGCGCGGCCCCACATCTTGCCGATTTCGAACACAGTGCCTTGGTCGAACACCATGTCCATGCAGCGGCGCATCGAATAGACTTGCTTGTCTTCGCGGGGGACGAGGGAGAGCAAGGCTTCTTCGCGGCGGTAAACCGGATCGGTGCAGTTGGAACGGCGCGCCAGTTGTCCGACATGTTCGGGCATGAAGGCGAGGAAGTGTCGCGCGCGGGCAAAGGCTTCAGCTTCGGATGCGACTTCATCATCGACCACGCCATTGCGCGTGTGGATGTCGCTGCCGCCCAGTTCTTCCTTGGCGCGGGCGTGATCGTCAGAACCCTTGTAGCTTTCGCCCAATCCATCGACCACGGCGGGGCCAGCGGCGAAAATCTGGCTTAGGCCGCGTACCATGATTGAATAGTGGCTGGCGGCGACCCGCGCGGCGCCGAGACCCGCTGTCGGCCCCAGCGCCAACGCGACAACCGGCACAGTGTCTAAGTTTTTGACTGTATCGCCCCACCCGGGAACCGCGGGAATATAGGTCGCGCCGATCATTTCCAGCGTTTTGACCGATCCGCCGCCGCCCGTGCCATCGATCATCTTGATGATCGGCAGCTTCAGCTCATGCGCCATCTGCTCGGCCTGTACCATCTTGCGCTTGATGCCTGCGTCTGCCGCGCCGCCGCGAATGGTGAAATCGTCGGCGGTTGCCACCACCGGGCGACCATGCACGGTTGCCTTGCCGAAAAGGAAGGGTGCGGGAAGCACGCTGACCAGATCGCCGTTCTCGTCATAGGTCGCATTCCCGGCGACCTTGCCAATTTCGCGGAAGGAGCCTTCGTCGCAGATCGCGTTCAGCCGCGCGCGGGCATCCATCTTGCCGCGACCATGCTGCCGCGCGACCTTTTCCGGCCCGCCCATTTGCTCGGCGAGCTCTTCGCGCTTGCGCAGTTCCTCGAGTTCGCGCTCCCAACTCACTCTTCGGACGGCTCCACCACGCACAGCACCGCCTCGACCTGCACCTGCCCGCCCTCGCTGGCGGAAAGTTCGGTCACGGTCCCGTCGAACGGGGCGGTGAGCGCGTGCTCCATCTTCATCGCTTCGAGCACCATCAGGCGCTGCCCAGCGGTCACCGCATCGCCCTCGGCTACATTGACGGCAATGACCTTGCCCGGCATCGGCGCGAGGATCGCGCCGTCGGCAGCTGAGGCATGGCCGTCACCATCCGAGCGCAAAGAGAGCATGAAGGTGCGACCGCGTTCGACCACAACAGCATGATCAGCATCGATAGCTTCAACCTCGCGGATCACGGAAGGAGAGTTCGAGCCATGCGGGTTATCAATCGACATAGGATGGACGACGACGCTTTTGGTCGATCCGCCAACCATCACCGCGGCTTTTGCATTTGAGGGCTGGTTAAGCCGAAAGCCCAAGGGCCAGAACTCTATTTCCGCTTTGGTTTCGCCGTATGACCCTGAATGAAAATCGGAGACGAGGTGCGCGATCGCGTCTTCTAGCGCATCCGTCGAAGGCTCGTCTAAAATTGTGAGATCGTCGGCGTGCTCTTCGATGAAGCCTGTCGAGACATTCGCCGCGCGAAATTCTGGGTGCGACAAACATTCGAAGAGGAATGCAGCATTGGATACGACCGGCCAAACTGAGCTGCGTCCGACGATGTGAAGGAGTGAGTCAATAGCCCCTTCGCGATCTTCACTGCGGCTTATAAGTTTGGCGATCATAGGGTCGTAATTCGGGCTGATTTCATCGCCTTCTTCCACGCCTGTTTCGATGCGGTCTGATGCACCGTAGTCGCGAAGGTAGAAGTGATTGAGCCGCCCCATGCTCGGCAAAAACCCTTTCGCCGGGTCCTCCGCATAAAGCCGCGCTTCGATGGCGTGGCCGTTGATGCTCAGCTCTTCTTGGCTTAGCGGGATTGGCTCCCCGCTCGCCACGCGCAGCTGCCACTCCACCAGATCGACACCGGTGATCTCCTCGGTCACCGGATGCTCTACCTGAAGTCGCGTGTTCATTTCCATGAAGAAGATGCGGTCGGCGCGCAGGCCTTCGCTGGCATCGGCAATAAACTCGATCGTGCCCGCGCCTTCGTAATCGACCGCCTTGGCAGCGCGCACAGCGGCGGCGCAGATGTCCTCGCGGGTCGCCTCGTCCATGCCGGGGGCGGGGGCTTCCTCGATCACCTTTTGGTGGCGGCGCTGGAGCGAGCAGTCGCGTTCGAACAGGTGGACGACATTGCCGTGGCTATCTCCGAACACCTGCACCTCTATATGGCGCGGCGAGGTGATCCATTTTTCCAGTAATACTTCGTCATTGCCGAAGCTCGCCTTGGCCTCGCGCTTGCAACTCTCCAGCGCGGCTTCGAAGTCGGCCGGGGCATCGACCTTGCGCATCCCCTTGCCGCCGCCGCCTGCGACCGCCTTTATCAACATCGGATAGCCAATGGCATCGGCCTCTCTCTTTAGGCGCTCGACCGACTGGTCTTCGCCCAGATAACCCGGCGTCACAGGGACACCGGCGGCGATCATGCGCTCTTTCGCCGCATCTTTCAGACCCATCGCCTCGATGCTGGCAGGCTTCGGCCCAACCCAGATCAGCCCGGCGTCGATCACAGCCTGAGCAAAGCCCGCATTCTCAGACAGGAATCCATAGCCCGGGTGGATCGCCTCAGCGCCGGTCTCTTTCGCCGCCGCGATGATCTTCTCGCCCACGAGATAGCTTTCCGCTGTTGGCGAGGGGCCAATGTGCACCGCCTCGTCCGCTTGCCGCACATGCAGCGCTTTGGCATCGGCGTCGGAATAAACTGCAACCGTCGCGATCCCCATCGCGCGTGCGGTGCGGATGATGCGGCATGCGATCTCGCCACGATTGGCAATAAGAAGCTTTGAAAACATGTGCTCAACGCTACGCGCTGGCGGCATTCTCAGCAAGATCGGAACGCCGCCACCGTGGCTCGTCGTCAAGCTGCGGCGGACGGTTGACCAATGCTTCGGCGAACGCGGCGAGCGCGTGCCCGATCTTTTGTACTTTGGATGTGTAGACCCTGTGGTCCCATGCAGCGGGGCCTTTGGCCAGCACTTCGCGGCCAATCGCAGTGTAGATGCGCGCCGCGGAAAGTATTGCCCAACGGCAGCGGAACGGCAATCTTGCCGCACCGATCCGTGAAGAGGTCGCATGTACCTGCATCCGCCGGACAAGCCGCGCCGCCATATCGGCAAGCTCCTGCCGATAGTGCGGCTTGGTGTGCTGACCGGGCTCGATATCTTCCTCGACCAGCCAGATTGCCGGTAGATAGCAACGCCCCGCGGCGTCATCTTCCACGACATCACGTGCAATATTCGCCAGCTGAAACGCGAGGCCCAGATCACAAGCGCGATCCAGCGTGTCCGCATCTTCGCGCTTCACGCCCATTACTAGCGCCATCATCACGCCAACCGCGCCCGCGACATGCCAGCAATAGCGCATTAGATCGGCTTCGGTGCGTGGGCGCCAGTCTTCCGCATCAAGCTGGAAACCTGCGATTACGGCTTCGGCATCGTCAATTGTCAGCCCGACCTCGTTGGCAACCTGTCCGAAAGCGTCGAACGCAATGTCGCCGGTTTCCTCACCTGCAAGGGCTTTGGCGGTCAATGAGCATATAAGCTCGACCTTGCCCGCGATATCGGATTGGTCACCCAGTTCACCGCCCATATCCTGCGCATCGGTCAAGTCATCGCAGCGGCGGCACCATGCGTAGAGCATCCAAACTCGCTCTCGCGTGGTACGGTCGAACAAGCGGCTGGCAGCGGAGAAGCTCTTCGAACCTCGCTTGATTGCAAGGCGGCTTGCTTCGACTAGTTCGGGACGGGTCATGGTTGACCCGCTGCCTGGCCAGCCCGCACCCTCCACCCTTCCACCCGGATGGTATCCCGGTCGGCTCCGGGTGGAAGGGTGGAGGGTGCAGGCGGCGCGGACATCAAAAAAGAACGCCTTTTCACAGATCCTCGGCTTTCATGCCAAAGATAGGCGTGTGGGGTTCATACGCGGTCATCTTGTTAATCAGGCCGCCTATAGTCGTATCGTGGATCAGGATGTTCTGATGCGCCGGGCGAACAAAGCCGACTTCCGCCATCTTTTCATTGAAGGCGATCAGATGATCGAAAAACGCCATCGTGTTGAGCAGGCCTACAGGCTTGGAGTGATATCCAAGCTGCGCCCAGCTCATCGCTTCCCAAAGCTCGTCCATGGTGCCGACCCCGCCGGGTATCGTGACGAAACCGTCCGACAGATCGGCGAAGCGCTGTTTGCGCTCATGCATGCCGGAAACAGTGTAGAGCTCTGTGCAATCGTGATTGGCGACCTCTGAATTAAACAGCGCTTCGGGGATCACGCCTATCACTGTGCCTCCTGCATCGAGCGCACCGCGAGCAACCGCGCCCATCAGGCCCAGCCGCCCGCCGCCATAAACGACGCCAATCTCGCGCAAGGCCAGCGAGCGGCCAACCTCAGTGGCTAGTTCGATATAGCGTGCATCATCCGGCGTGGCGGAGCCGCAATAAACAGCTAGGCGGTTCAGTTTTTGAGTCACGCAGGCGGCTTTACGCCCAAGTCTTCCAGCATCAAGCCCGCAGTTGCTTTTGCGCTGCCGACAACGCCGGGAATGCCTGCACCCGGATGCGTGCCTGCGCCCACAAGATAGAAATTGTCGATCAAATCGTCGCGGTTGTGACCACGCAGATAAGCGCTCTGCCACAGCACCGGCTCAAGGCTGAAAGCGCTGCCCAGATGGGCGTTCAGGTCATGCGCAAAATCCTTTGGTGCATAGCTGAACTTGGTCACGATCCGGTCATGGATGTCAGGGATCAGACGACGCCCGATTTCATCCAGAATGCGCTTTTCAAGCATGGGGCCGACTTCGTCCCAATCCACCGCCAGTTTGCCCATATGAGCGACCGGGACCAGCGCGTAGAAGGTGCTCTTGCCCTTGGGCGCCATGCTGGGATCAGTCACCGTGGGATGGTGCAGATAGATGCTAAAATCCTGCGGCAGCACACCTTGCTTGTAAATATCATCCAGCAGGCCTTTGTAGCGCGGTCCGAACAGGATCATGTGATGGGGGATGCCAGGCCATGTGCCTTCAAGCCCGAAATGCACCACAAACAGTCCGGGGCTGAAGCTTTTGCGCGATAAAGACTTCGCATAATCCTTGCCGCGCTTGGTGCCTTTCAGCAGGTCACGATAGGAATGCATAATGTCCGCATTCGAAGCGACCGCGTCAAAACGTTGTTTCCACCCGCTGGCGGTTTCGACTTCGCTCGCCTTGTTGCCGATGGTGTGAACCTGCGTCACGGCATCGCCCACGCGCATCGTACCGCCTAGTCGCTCGAAGTGGCGCACCATTCCGGCGATCAAGCGGTTGGTGCCGCCGCGTGTCCACCACACGCCGCCATCTTTTTCCAGCTTGTGAATCAGCGCGTAAATCGCACTGGTGTTCATCGGATTGCCGCCAACCAGCAGCGTGTGGAACGACAGCGCTTCGCGTAGCTTCTCACTTTTTACATAGCTTGAAACCATGGAATAAACGCTGCGCCAGGCCTGTTTCTTGATCAGCGCGGGCGCGGCTTTCAGCATGCTTTTGAAATCGAGGAAGGGCACGGTGCCGAGTTTCAGATAACCTTCCTCGTATACGCCGGCGGCATATTCCAAGAATTCCGCATAGCCTGCGATATCGGCAGGGTCGAGCTTTGCGATTTCTGCATTCAGGCTCTCTTCGTCATTCGAATAATCGAAGTTCGTGCCGTCGGGCCAGTTGAGCCGGTAGAACGGCATTACCTTCATCAGCTCAACATCTTCGGCCATGTCGTGGCCGGTGATTTCCCAAAGCTCTTTCAGGCAAGGGGGGTCAGTGACAACTGTTGGCCCACCATCGAAAATAAAGCCGTCCTTTTCCCAGAAATAGGCCCGCCCGCCGGGTTTATCGCGGGATTCAATAACGGTCGTTGCGATGCCAGCTGATTGCAGCCGGATCGCAAGTGCCATCCCGCCAAATCCGGATCCGATCACGCAGGCCGTCTTCCCTTCATATTTGGCAGGATCGGCTATTTGCGGTGCGCGGACCAGCGGTGTAACTGGCGTGGAGGCGGCGTTCATTCGGTTTTCTCCATGATCAAGGGATTCCCCTTGCTCGCAAGCGCGCGGATTGCACGCGAAATAGGTACAGGCGGCTTGCCAGTGAAGATGCGGAACTTGTCAGGCAAGGTCGTGTGGCACGCATAGAATCGCTCAATCAGATCTTGTGGGAGCCGATAGAACTTTTGAAAAATGTCCACACGGCGTTCTGGTTCCGCAGCTTTGAAAAGCATTCGGCCCAGCGCGCGGTAAATCGACGTCTTACGCCAATGTTTATTGGCACGTTCACGGACGAAATGCGCCAGCAGCGGGCCGGACAAGTGGGCATGAGAGGCGATCGCCAATGCGTTCTCGACAGCGATCGGCATAGTGTAGCTGGTTAGCGGGTGGCTGAACCCGCCACGCGCACCCGCCATGGCAACCCCCGGGATGTCGATGCTGGCCCGATAGGCGTCGAAATTGCCGCCAGTGATGACGGGCAAAATGCCTTTCTCACGGCCTATCTCGACCCCATTGCGGAAACCCTTTTCTGCTGCATATTCATCGATCCGACGACTTAGCAAATCCTCGTCAAGTACCCGGGTCTCGTCATAGTAGGTGTCTTCCAAGAACAGCTCATCCTTGGCCAGCGGCAGCACATACATAAAACGATAGGCGCTATGATTGCCTGCTGGCGTATGCTGATCGACACTCGCATCCATTATCACCGGCTGCGACAGCCCATGGGGCTGATCATATTTGAAATGACGTCCGGTGAAGATCTGCCAGCCGCCCAGCAAATGTTTTGAAGGCGGAACACTGCGAGAATCAATAACTGCGCGGGCAGCAACGCGTTCGCCGTTTTCTAGCGTAACACCGGTCGCTTCGAGCTGATTAACTTTGCAGTCAATGCGCAGGGACTGATTAGGCAAGAGATCGCGCAAAGCAGCGTCGAAGTCAACCGAGGAAAGCGAGCGGTATCCTGCCTCCATTGACCGATGATAATCAGGGAAAGCGACTTCATAGCCATTATTCCATTCGGTTTTGGTAAAGCCATCCAGCAGCGAGTTCCCTTCGTCAGAAAGATCGCTGCCAAACCAGCTCCAGCGGTGATGCCCGCCAAGCGCCTTGCCCGCCTCTATCAGCTGGAATCGAATTTCGGGATGTGCGCGATGCAGCGCCAGCGCGATCAGCCCGCCAGCGAGTCCGCCGCCCACAATTGCTACATCGGTTTCGCGCCCATTCATTGTGGCAGAACCCCTACCCTAGCATCGATGCGGCGGCAATGGCTTGGCGCGCAATCCCTAGAGACTGTCTGCGGTTTCCTTGCATGCGCTGCAGCCATGCCTCTTACTTGGAACATAGAAAACTGATCCACAGCCGCAAGGCGATTCTTGCCTCCGCCGCGATCTCAATCTTAGCGGTGTTCATCTTGCTAGATATGGACCGTCCGTCGACCTACGGACGCGCCTTTCACTTCGCGGCGCGGCGAAGCTGATCAGTTTACTGCCATATTCGGCGTGGCCTGTGTTTTCTGGATAGCTTAGTGGTTCTCCAAAAAGAAAGGGCCGCCCGATAGCGCCCCTTCCTCGATTTTAGTCGTGCAGAGACGCTCTATTCGCCACCGTCTGCTGCGGCGCCTTTGGCACCATCCGCTAACTGCGGGCGCGGGCCGGGCATTTCGGCCTTGCGGTCGCCGGTTTTGAGATAGGTTTCGAACCATTCCATCATACGCAGATTGTAGTCATAGCGGCTGCCAGCCATGCGATTGCCGTGACCTTCGCCCGGATAGAAAACCAAGCGCACCGGTACGTCAGGCTTGCGAACCTTCAGCGCGCGATAAAGCTCCAGGCTTTGGCCCGGATCGACGCGCGTATCTTCCTCGCCATGCATGATCAGTGTTGGCGTGTTGGCCTTGTCGACGTGATAGACAGGTGACACTTCGAGCATCTTCATCCAGTCATCCCACGGCCAAGCGCGGCTATGAACATTGTACATCTCGTAAGGGATGTCGCCGGTGCCGAACTTGCTGACCTGATTGGAAATGCCAACGAACATCACAGACGCCGCGTATTCAGCAGAATGATAAGTCGCGCCCCATGCCGATGCATAACCACCATAGGATCCGCCGGTAATGCCGGTGCGGTCAGAATCGGTAATGCCTTCGGCGACTAGCGCCCGCTTCGCATCTACGATGTCGGCAAATTCAGGATCGGTGTAATTGCCCTGATGCTGTTTAGAGAATGCGGTGCCGTAACCGGTTGAGCCGCGATAGTTGGGCAGGAACACGGCATAGCCTTGGCCAGCGGCAACCTGCCCCGGCTTCGAATAGGCTGTAATCCAGCCGTTCGATTCGTGCGCCTCAGGACCGCCATGGACATTCATGATGGTGGGTGCACCGCCCTCGGGAATACCGCCGACTGGCAGCACCAGTACGCCTTGAACCTGTTGTCCGTCGCGCGCGGTATAGGTGTAGATACGCTGCTCCCCGAAGGTGATCTCGCTCAGCCACGGGTTGTGTGACGTCCACCGCTCGAATGCGTTTGCGCGCAAGCGCGGGTTCCATACGAACAACTCGGTAGGGTGCTTGGGGGAGTTGGCGGAAACCGCAACCTTGCCGCCGGCGGATTCGACGCTGGTCAGTATCAGCGAACCCGGATCGACTTCTCGGTGCACGCTGCCATCGGCGTTGTAGATGCGCAGAACGCTTTGCGCGCCGACATGCACGATGGTTGCGAGGCGGCCATTGGCCATCCATTCTGCATCAACTGTTGCTTCAGCAGCGCCTTCGTTGAGCGCGCGGTAATTGCCGGTTGCGACATCGACCAGATGCAGCGTGGTTTCCGCCGGATCGTGTTTGTCGACGCCAGCAATCATGGAGAGTTGCGTGCCGTCAGGTGAGACTTCCACGTCGCCCAGCTTGCCCGGCGTCGGTACGATAGCCTTCACATTGCCATCGGCCAGGTCGATGATGTGGACGCGCAATGATGTGTAAGTGTCGTCGATCTGCGGGGTCGGCTTGCTCTGCACGATGCCTGTCTTGCCATCGGGTGTGATGTCGAAACCGGTCACGTAGGCAGGGACAGGAATCTGGCGTGGTTCCGCGTCCACTTCTTCGCCAACCTTGGCTTCGAACAGGCGGCGCAGGCGTGCCTCTTCTTCATAGACGACAGAATTGAAACCAGCTTTACGTTGCTCGGTGCGCTGTTTGTCTTCTTCCGCGGTGGCCAGCATGAAGATGCTGTTGCCATTCGGGCCCCACACATAAGACAGGACATCGCTATCAGCGATTTCCGCAAGTTTGCGATAGGTACCGCCGGCTACTGGCACGCCCCATACGGCGTTATCTTCACCTTCAGCGCTCCAGGTGAAGCTGACCATGCTGCCATCGGGGCTGAATTGAACGCCACTCGGGCTGACATCTTCCCGCAGATATACTGTTGACGTGTTCGGGTCGGTTGCAACTTTCAGGACTTGCTCGAAGCCGCCATTGTCTTCGCCTTCGCTTACATCAGGTAGGCTGGCGGTAGTGTAAGCGATGCGTGTTCCATCAGGCGACACAGCGATAGCGCCGATGCTTTCGATCTTGGCGACATCTTCCGGCGTCATCGGGCGGGCTGAAGCGGTCGCCGCAATAGAGACAGATGCGAGCAGAGTCGCAGCACTCAAAGCTATGCGATTCATAAGAAAATTGTCCTCTCGTGATTGACTGTTGCGCGCCTGATAGCGGCAATGCGGGGAAATTCAAATGACGGAACGGGCAAATCCACCCCTTGTATCCTTAATGCAGAACGCGCAACACAGGTCCCGAAAGGGAGATAAATATGCGTGTTTTCTCGGGACTGATGGCGGCAGCAGTGGCTTTAATGAGCAGCCCGGCGCTGGCCGACACTACAATTATCCATGCAGGGGCGGTGCTAACCGATGCGGATAGCCGGCCAAGCGGGCCGGCCACGATCACGGTGACTGACGGAAAAATCGTCAGCATTGTGGATGGCTTTTCGCCAACGCCAGAAGGCGCCACTATGGTGCATCTTGATGAACACACTGTCATGCCCGGTCTGATCGACCTGCATACGCATCTATCCGGCGATCCGGGTGGTGATTTTCGCGACGCCGCTGTCAATCCGGCGGAATGGTATTCATTTGTTGCGGCCAAGAATGCGCGCATCACAGCGCTTGCCGGATTTACCACCATTCGCGATCTGGGTGCACGCAGCGATCAGGTGATGCAGTCTTTGCGCCGTGCAACCGCTGAAGGTTTTGTGCCTGGTCCGCGCATTATTGCCTCTACGCGTACGATCGCAATTGTTGGCGGCCACGGAGACACCAACGGCTTCAATGAGCATGTGAATGATGCGCTGGACAATGACTTTTCCTGCACTGGCCCGATTGAGTGTTCAGAGAAAGTGAGGCTGGCATCGAAATATGGCGCTGACCTGATCAAGATCACCGCGACCGGCGGTGTATTGTCGCAGCAAGGCCGCGGGCTGGAAGCGCATTTTACCGACGCAGAGATGCGCGCGATTGTAAAGGCGGCCAATTCATTGGGACTGGAGGTTGCGGCCCACGCACACGGCGCACGCGGGATCGAAGCGGCGGCAAAGGCCGGCGTGCAGACTATCGAGCATGGCACCTATATTGATGAAGCGGCAGGCAAGGCGATGCGCGAGAACGGGACTGTACTGATCCCTACGTTAATGGCGTTCCAGGGCATCAAGCAAAGGCTTGGCAAGGGCATTTATACGCCAGTGGTAGAAGACAAGGTACAGCAGGTTGCCGCCTTTGCTGAAAGCATCATCGAGCGCGCAATCATGTATGATGTGAAAGTGGCGTTTGGCACGGACGCTGGTGTATTCTCGCACGGCTTGAATGCAGGCGAACTGGCCTTGATGCGCAATGGTGGCATGTCGGATAGGGAAGTGCTTGCCAGCGCGACCACAGGTGCCGCTGAAGTGCTCGGCATGGAAGACGAGATCGGTCGCATCGCGCCGGGTTTCTCAGCCGATATCATCGCAGTGAAAGGCAATCCGCTTGAAGATGTGAGCGTGCTGGAGAATGTCGATTGGGTGATGGTGCGAGGGCGCGTGGTCGAATGATCACCTGATCCCGGGCCAAGCCAAAGGCTGGACAATCTTTCTTGCGAAGTGCACTCTCTCTCCGGGGAGAAGAAGGGAGAGGGTCAATGGCGCACCGGATGCGTTTCGCGGGAGCATTGTTTGCAGGGGCTGCGATGGTCACGCCGCTCGTTCCAGCGCAAGCTGATATACCTGAACGAAGGCAGGCACTGTTTGGCGATGTGCATGTTCATTCGCGCAATTCGTTTGACGCCTACATCTTCGGCATTCGTGCCACGCCCGATGATGCCTATCGCTATGCGCGCGGGGAAACGATCCGGCACATGGCTGGTTACGACATTGCGCTGAAAGGCGGCGCGCTCGATTTCTACGCTGTGACCGACCACGCCGAGTATCTTGGCGTTCTCCCTGCGATGGATGATGAAAACCACCCGCTTTCGCTGCTGGAATACGCCGCAGACATGTTCTCTAGCGTTCGCGAGAAGATTTCGGAGGCTTTCGGAAAGATTGCGGGTACGCTGCGTTCGGGCGAAAAGCTTGAGGAAGCTTACGATGTTGACGTGATGCGTTCGACATGGGCGGAGATCAACGCCGCGACAGAGCGATATTATAAGCCAGGCGAGTTCACGACCTTTCACGGCTACGAGTTCACCAGTGCTCCCAGCAGCCAGAATTTGCACCGGATCGTGCTGTTTCGTGGTGTGAATCGGCCCAATCTCCCGTTCAACAGTTTCGATTCGCAAAATCCGGAAGGTCTGTGGAGCTGGCTCGATGCCTTACGTGGCAAAGGGATCGAAGGGCTCGCCATCCCGCACAATTCCAATGTCTCGAACGGCAAGATGTTCGAGATGACGACCTATGATGGTGGCCCGATCACGGCCGAATATGCGCGGCAGCGGATGCGCAACGAACCGATTGTCGAGATGAGCCAGGTTAAAGGCACATCTGACACGCACCCCTTGCTTTCGCCCAATGACGAATGGGCCAATTTCGAAGTCTACGAGACGCTGATCGGAACCGATATCAAGGGCCGGACGTCTGGCAGCTATATTCGCCAAGCATTACAACGGGGCCTCACGCTAGAGCGGCAATTGGGGGTAAACCCATACGAGTTCGGACTGATCGGTTCCTCCGACACGCACAATGGCGGTGGTCCTGTCGATGAAGATCGATTCTTTGGCAAAACCGGCGCGCTTGACGGGACGCCCGCGGGCCGCCGCGTGGTGGCATCGGATGCGGACCTTGGGCTCGAAGGTGCAGCCGCCACGCCGTTTTATAAATGGAGCGCAGCGGGGCTTGCGGGCGTTTGGGCGGAGCAGAACAACCGCGAAGACATCTACGACGCGTTCCGCCGCAAAGAGACGTTCGCGACATCCGGCCCGCGGATCAAAGCGCGGTTGTTTGCAGGCCATGGCTATCCTGCTGATATTTTTGATCGCGATGATTTTGCCCGTCTCGCCTATGCGGGCGGTGTCCCCATGGGAGGTGATCTGGGCAGTCATGGGGAGGGTGCGCCAACCTTCCTTGCTGAAGCGATGAAAGACCCTGACGGTGCAGGCCTGGAGCGTTTGCAGCTTATTCGCGGATGGGTCGATGACGATGGCGACCTGCAAGAACAAGTCTATGACATTGCTTGCGCTGTTGGCACGCCGGACAGGCGCACGCATCGCTGCCCTGCAATGCGCTCTGGCGTTGATACCAATACTTGCACGACCCCATCGAGCTATGGCGCGGCGCAATTGACCGCGCGATGGCAAGAGCCGGATTACAATCCTGATCGCCGCGCATTCTACTATCTGCGTGCGATCGAACGGCCGACTTGTCGCTGGTCAACTTGGGAAGCAAACCGGCTAGGGCTGCCTGTGCGTGATGGCCTGGAGCTGACGATCCAAGAACGCGCGTGGAGCTCTCCGATTTGGGTGGGCGGCTAAGCCGGTTAGGCAGATTCCAGCGATCGGTGTTTGCCTGCGCCTTCAGCGCGCTTCTTGCCGCGCTCGATTTCTTTGAGCAAGTCGCGCACGTAGTGGTCAAAGTCGAGCTGGATCGTGTGCCGCCGCGCGGCGTAATATTGCCCTGTGTGATAGGCTTCGTCCGCTGCGATAATGTCATACATTTCCGCTGAGGAAGGGGGCGCATATTCGCCCGCCAGATAGGCTGCGACCAGCTTTGACTGTTGCTCGGCAAAGTTGACCAATGTCGGAAGTGGCTGAGCGAGACCCATATAAAAAAGGTCTGGCGCATCGGGTTTCATGATCCGCTTGAACAGCGGCGGCGGGCGATTGTCGCTGTCAGCAGTGAATTGGGGATCGTCGAAGAACGGGAATTTGATGTCATAACCCGTCGCCCAGATGATCACATCCACCTGTTCGCGCGAGCCATCAGTGAAAACTACGCTATCGCCGTCCAGCCGCTCGATCCCCGGTTTCATCGCGATGTCACCTGAGCCCGCGCGCAGCAGGAATTCGCCCGATACCGTCGCGTGGCTCTCAAACGGGCCGATTTCGGGGTCTGGCAAGCCATAATCGCTCATCTTGCCTACCAGCTTCTTGATGAACCGCGTGCCGAGCCATTGGCGCAGCGATTTCGGCATCCAGGCAGGCGCCGGATTCTTGTCGAGCGGCTGGCCGTTGTAATATTTGGGCAGCACCCACACACCGCGCCGCGCGGATACAAACAGCCGCTCAGCAATCGGGCGCTGCGACAGCTCGCTAGCGATGTCCATCGCGGAATTGCCCATGCCCACCACCAGCACGCGTTTGCCAACACAATCAGCGGGTTCGAACGGGCTGCGATAGCTGTGTGAATGGAATTGCTCGCCAGTAAACTCGCCCGGATAGTCTGAAATCCGCGCAGCCCAGTGGTGGCCGTTTGCAACCGCCAAGGCGTCATACTGCCGCGTCTCACCGTTCGAGAGCGTGATATCCCAGCCGCCACCCTCGCGCCGCTGCGCCTTCTCGACTCGCGTGTTGAATGCGATGTGTTCGCGCAAGCCAAAATGATCGACGTAGTCGTGAAAGTACTTCAGCAGCTGCGCGTGATGCGGATAGTCCGGCCAATCATCGGGCACAGGAAAATCTTCAAATGCCAGCCGCCATTTCGACGTGTCGATGTGCAAGCTTTTGTAGCAGGCCGACATGCCGTTGGGGTTGTCGTAATACCAGGTTCCGCCGATATCGTCAGAGGCTTCGAATACATCGAAGGGTATGCCGAAATCTTTCAGCCGTTTGGCAGTCGTGAAACCGCTGCAACCCGCACCGATTATGCAGACCTTGGGCGAACCGTTCATTCCAGCGCTCCCGCCAGGTTCTCGTAACCCGCAACGAAATCCTGTTTGAAATCCTGCACAACCTGTCCGGCGGAGGTGACTTCGCGAACCAGCCCCACGCCTTGCCCGACAAAGTAAGAGCACAGCTCTTGCGCCTTCGGATTGCCACTCACCGCGGCCTTGTCGATGGTGCGAAGTGCGGGTTCTGACAGCAACATCATCAACGGCATCGGCAGTGCGGGTAAGCCTGCCTCTTCCCACATGGCGTGCCAGCCGCTGCGCAATTGCCGCGAATATTTGCCGGTGCGATGCTTTGAACGGATCGTGTCGCGACTGGTCGCCTGAACCATCTTCTCGCGGAAGATCTCGTGCGTTTCGGCTTCGGTGGTGGCGAGCCACACACTGCCGCACCATGCACCCGCCGCGCCCATCGCCATCATGCCCGCCATTTGCCGCCCGTTCATGATGCCGCCTGCCGCAAGCACCGGAATATCCGCACCTGCATCCTCGATCGCCTGCAAAACTTCAGGGATCAGCACTATTGTGCTGACTTCGCCGCAATGTCCGCCGCCTTCGCCGCCCTGCGCGACGATGATATCTACGCCCGCGTCGATCTGCTTCATGGCGTGTTCTTTGGCTCCCACCAGCGCTGCGACAGGAATGCCGTGCTTCTTTCCTGCCTCGATCATCTGCGGCGGTGCCGTGCCCAGCGCATTGGCGATAAGCTGCACAGGGTGGTTGAAGCTGACCTCAAGCAGTTCCTGCCCTAGAGAGGTATTCGGCTGTTGCGCGCCGCCTAGCGGCGCTGCGCCGCCCTCATCGAGCCCCGCCTCGCGCAGGATTTGGCGCGTGAAGTCGCGATATTGCTGCGGGATTGCGGCGACAACTTCGTCAGCCGTGACTGAGTGATCGACCGCTTGCACTTCCGGGATCAGCACATCCACGCCGTATGGCATGCCGTCGATATTGTCGTCGATCCACTTAAGCTCTGTCTCCAGCTGTTCGGGTGTGAAGCTGACCGCGCCCAGCACGCCGAAGCCGCCGGCCCGGCTGACCGCTGCGACAACGTCGCGGCAATGCGAGAATGCAAACAGCGGGAATTCACATCCCACCATATCTGACATGCGAAACGGCATTTATCTCTCCCTTGGATCATAGCACTAGCGCGCGAATTCAAGGTTGCCGAGTCGCGCATTTGAGAGGGTTGTGTGCGCGCAAAAAAAAGCGGGCGGACCAGCGTGATCACCCGCCAGTCAGCCCGTCGACACACAGCTGCATCGATTAGTAGTCAACGTCGCCCGGTGACTGAAATTCCCCCGGCCGGGTCGTTTAGCCGGGAGCGATTACCTTGCGCTGCGCAGTATCGATCGGCGGATGCTGCGCGATGAAATTGGGGAAATCGATATCGCCTACACCATCTGCGATCGTGATATTGCCCTTCTGCCAGGATGAAGACCAAGCCTCATGATCCAGTTCGATTTGCTGGATAAGGTCATGCGTGGCGGCAGACCAATAAGCGCCAAAGGGGCTTTCCGGCATGTAGCTGAGCGGCGCGATACGGCGTAGCTCGGCAAAGGGGGCGTGCCAGCGGTTATTAATATAGAGAGCATTCTAGCTTAGATCGATCGGAGCGATTGGGCGGTTATCCGCCTTTGCCGTTGTCGCTATTTTTCAGAGTCTCTCCCAGGCCACGCTTTACTGCGAGCTTGCAGAGGTATAAACTCAATTCATCCCCGGGGAGCCAGCACAAATGGCTGAGAGGTGTGGGTATGCTCCACACGACTCGTTGAACCTGAACCGATTAGCATCGGCGGAGGGAGCGGAGGGCAACCCGCCTGAAGTCCCCACTCCGTCAGTAGGAGAGACTTCGCATGGCCGATATCAACAGTAAGCTGGAAATAGGCGTAACGACAGGGCCAATTCGGGGCAGCCGTAAAATCCACGTGGGCGCGCGCACCGGCTCCGGCATCCGCGTTGCGATGCGCCAGATTGACCTTGAGGGCGGCGAACCTAGCTTGCGGGTGTACGATACCTCCGGCCCATACACAGACCAGGAAGCCAATATTGACATTCAGGCTGGCCTGCCTGGGCTGAGACGTGACTGGATCATGGCACGCGGTGATGTGGAGGAATATGACGGCCGCGAAGTAAGGCCGGAAGATAATGGGCAGCTCGGCCCTGATCGCAGCGGCGGTGTGCCAGCCTTCCCAAATGTGGTTAAGCGCCCGCTGCGCGCTAAGGCCGGTATGAACGTCAGCCAGATGCACTATGCCCGCCGCGGCATTATCACGCCCGAAATGGAATATGTCGCCGAGCGGGAGAGTCTGGGCCGCGAAATGGCCGCAGAGCTGATTGCCGCCAACCGCGCTGGCGCGCAGAGCTGGGGTGCGAGCATTCCGGAACTGATCACGCCGGAATTCGTGCGCGATGAAGTGGCGCGCGGCCGCGCGATCATCCCCAACAACATCAACCACCCCGAAACCGAACCGATGGCGATCGGGCGCAATTTTTTGGTAAAGATCAACGCCAATATCGGCAACTCCGCCGTCGCGTCAGACGTCGCGAACGAAGTCGACAAGATGGTCTGGTCAATCCGTTGGGGCGCGGACACGGTGATGGACCTGTCAACGGGCCGCAACATTCACGACACGCGCGAATGGATCATCCGCAACAGCCCCGTGCCCATCGGCACTGTCCCGATTTATCAGGCGCTGGAGAAAGTCGGCGGCATTGCCGAGGAACTGACCTGGGAAATCTTCCGAGACACGCTGATCGAACAGGCAGAGCAAGGTGTCGACTATTTCACCATCCATGCGGGTGTGCGCCTGCCCTATGTCCCGCTCGCCGCAAACCGCGTGACCGGCATCGTCAGCCGCGGCGGATCAATCATGGCGAAATGGTGCCTTGCGCACCACAAGGAGAGCTTCCTTTACGAGCATTTCGACGAAATCACAGAGATCATGAAGGCCTATGACATCGCCTATTCACTGGGCGACGGCCTGCGCCCCGGCTCCATCGCGGACGCCAATGACGAAGCGCAATTCGCAGAACTCTACACTCTGGGCGAGCTGACCCACCGCGCGTGGAAGGAAGACGTGCAGGTCATGATCGAAGGGCCGGGCCATGTGCCCATGAACAAGATCAAGGAGAATATGGACAAGCAGCTGGAGGTGTGCGGCGAAGCACCCTTCTACACGCTCGGGCCGCTCGTCACCGATATTGCGCCGGGGTATGACCACATCACCAGCGGCATCGGCGCAGCGCAAATCGGCTGGTACGGCACAGCGATGCTTTGCTACGTCACGCCGAAGGAACACCTTGGCCTGCCCGATCGGGACGATGTGAAGGTCGGCGTGATCACTTACAAGCTCGCCGCGCACGCGGCAGATTTGGCGAAGGGGCATCCGGCGGCAAAGGTGCGCGATGATGCATTGAGCAAGGCGCGGTTCGAGTTCCGCTGGCGTGACCAGTTCAACCTGTCGCTCGATCCCGAAACGGCCGAGCAATATCACGATCAGACCCTACCGGCAGAGGGCGCGAAGACCGCCCATTTTTGCTCCATGTGCGGGCCGAAATTCTGCTCGATGAAGATCAGCCAGGAAGTGCGCGAGTTCGCAGGGCGGCAGAATCAGGGCGCGGACAGCTTCCTTGAAAGCGGGCAATCCGGCGCGGAAGCGGCAGAGGCGAGCAAGCAGGCTGCGCTCAAAGGCATGGCGGAGATGAGCGCCAAGTATAAAGACATGGGCCAGAAGCTGTATTTGCCGGAGGGCGAAGCCTGATGCGCAGGCTGGCACTGGCCTTTGGCCATGTCATTTCCAATAAGGGCGGAATGCCCCGCACCCGTCCTACGCCTGTTTTCCAGATAACTCGCATGAATTCGGCAAACTGTTCTGCCTGCGCGCGGAAGATCAGCACGCCGGTTGCTGTGTCAGGCGCACGAGACTCCAGTCATACCCCAATTCCTTGACCCGCGCTTCCAGCAGCGCGCGCAGCTCTGCATCGGGTTGTGGCTCTCGTGTCAGCATCCACAAATACCGCCCGCTAGGCTCGCCCACGATGGACCAGTCATACAGCCCGTCTGCGCCTGGCTCCCCGCGATCCAGCACCCAGTAATCGCCGTAGAATGGGCCGAAGAAGCTCACTTTGAGCTTCGCGCCGTCCGAGCCTTCGACCACCTTGGCCTTGCCGGTCGACTGATCAAACTCGCCATCAAGCGCGCCTTTGCGGCACGAATTGACCACTTTGATCTTCTCATCATCGCGCAGCGAATATTCCGCCGTCACGGCTTCGCAGCCCTCTTGAAACGGTGCTTCATAGCGCCCGTATTCGTACCATTTGCCGAGATATTCGCTCAGGCTGACGGGCTTGGCCGGTTCGGGCACGCTGGCATTGCCAACCGGACCGGGCGAGCCGACGCAGGCTGACAGCAACAAGGATGCAGCGGCGAATGCGCCGCCGAATAGGGCTTGACGTGATGTCCGGTGATCCATGCCTTTATAATCCGTGAGGGCGGCGCTAGTTCCGCGCGAGTTTCACCAGCACATTGTCCAATTCTTGCAGGAAACGGCTGCGGTCTGCCTTGTTGAAGGGTGGCGGGCCGCCTCCGATGCTTCCATCCATTCCGGCCATCCCGGCGCGCAAATCCTCCATGATCGCGCGGGTCGCAATTGCGCTGCCGATGGAGCTGGCGTCAAACCGCTGGCCATTGTGCTTGAGCACGCTCGCGCCTGCCTTCAGGCAGCGCTCGGCCAGCAATATGTCGGCGGTGACAACCACGCTCCGCGCGTTCGCATTTTCCGCAATCCAGTCATCCGCTGCGTCGAAGCCATCGCTCACGACCACCCGCTTCACCCGATCGCTCACCGGCACGCGGAAGGGGGAGTTGCTGACCACGCGCACCTCGGCTTTGAACCGGTCGGCCACGCGGTAAACCTCCTCTTTCACCGGGCAGGCATCGGCATCGACGAGGATGGTGATCGGCCCGGGGATTGGAAGGTTCATGGCGCGCGCTAGCATCAAATCCGGCTTATTCAGCGGCCGGGCTGTCCCGCCAGATCAACAGAAGCAGGGCCATGATGATGAAAATCGCGCAGCCAGACAGCAGCCATGGGTTGATGTACCACTGCTCACCCCAATCGAATTCGCCTGCAGAAATTCGTGCCCAGCCGCGAAAGTGCTGCGTCGATCCCACCACAAGGCCGAACACCGCGAAGATCGCGGCGAGGTAGCGGCTCAGCCAATGGCGATACCATGGCAACAGGATGATTAGCCCTAACAGGCCGATGACGGTGCGCTGCGCGCGGCAAAACGGGCATTCATAGACCAATTCAGTGAGGTCAAGTGCCCATGTGGCAGCGCAAACGATCAAGGCAAGTATACCCAGAACTATGCGGTAACGCAGCAAGGTATCAGGTAAATTGGTGATCACTGTTTAAGCTCCCCTATCAGCTTGCGACCAGCGTTAGCCATTGGCCCGCAATCACGCAATGGAGCGGCGTCTCCGGGGATGCGCCGGCTTTCCTACTCGCGCGAAATTTGCCCATATGCGGGCGTGACTCTTGCTACGTCATTTCTTTGCGAACCGCTTGCAATAGGCTTGCTGTGGCGGACCGTTCCCTCTCGTGCGGGCGGAGAGCTTTCTGCGCTCTGGACAGTGTTCCAAGTGTTCCATGTTGTTGGATTGGGGATTGGGTCCGCGCCGCCGAAATCGCTGGAAACCGGCGCGCTTCATACCCATATCTATAGGATAGGGGCAGTTAGAGAGAGGAACGCAAGATAATGCAATTTTAGTTCAATTCGGACAGTTCCGTAATGGGTACAGACAACGTCGCAGAGCGGATCGAAAATCAGGTACGTGCCAAACTCGCGCGGTTTGAAGAACGGTTAACCCGGGTCGAGGTGCATGTGTCGGATGAAAACGGCCGAAAAGGCGGCGCAGATGACAAGACATGCACGATCAAAGTGCGTCCGCGCGGTGACCGGCCAATTGGTGTCACCGAGCATGCGGCCGATGTGGATACGGCTGCGCGCAAGGCGGCCAATACGATGGCACAGCGGCTGGAACGTGTGCTGGGCCGGGAAGAACGCCACAAGCATGATCAGCGCCCAGACAAGGTGATATAACGATCAGTCGAAGGTAAAACCGGCCTCTTTCGCTTCAGCAATCAGCTCTGGCCCGGTCCTGCGGGTCGTCTCTTGCGCGAAGGAATAATAGTCGGGCTGTTCGTCGACAAAGATCTCTGCACCCAGCGTCATGTCGCCAAGATCGTCAAATAAACCGGCCAGGAAGGAATAGCTGCCCGTTGGGGTAAAGCAGTAGAACAGGTTGCTGCCGCACTTGCTGCAGAAACCGCGCTCTGCCCAGTTTGACGATTTGAAGCGGGTAATATGCTCCTCGCCTGAGAAGCGCGGCGCGGTGTCGCTTTGTACGGCCAGATAGGCGCTGCCGCACCAGCGACGGCACATTTCGCAATGGCATGCCTCCAGATGCGGCTTGGCGGGCGTGGCGGTGACTGTAACTGCGCCGCAAAGACAGTGGCCTGTGATTTGTTCGTGAGTGCCTGACATTGCCTTTGTTCCTTTCTGTTCAACGAAAGGATAGTCCATTGATCAAGCTTCGAAAAGTTCCAATTGCCGCGCAGCCACACCCGCCTCGCGCATCGCTTTGTACATGATCTTCTTCACGCCAAAAAACCCGGCTTTGGCGTGTGGCCAGGTCGCCCGTTCAAGCGCGGAGGTAAGCTGGATGAGACTCCCTTTGTCGGCGAGTGGAGCGAGTTCTGGCCAGAGTGCGTCGCGTGTCCATCCCATCGGGAGATAGGATGTGACGATGTGGTTGAGCTTTGTATCGGCCAGTATGTTTGCGAGTGAATTGCCGGACTGCCAGCCGACATGTGGGCAGCCAAATGTTTCTGCCGCGGCTTCACCACCATGCTGAACGGATTGCATCGCAAAGTCTCGAACCAGCCCGCCGATCTGTCTTGGAGAACGGTCATCAGGCCTAGCCGCGGAGATGACTAGTGCGGGTGGATGCGGAAGATCGAAGGGCACATGGCTAGCGGCTTCATCGTGCAGCAACAGCGCATAGGTTTGCGGAATCGTATTCGCGCCCGGAGGAAGCGCGAGAGGCCTGCGCGCGTGCTTTTCAGGTTCGGTGAGTGGCGGCGCGTCTTGAGCAAGGCCGCGGGCCAATAGCGGCCCGTCGGGATGGCTCTGCGTGTACTGCGCGATATTATCCGGCCTAGCGAGATACGTCTTTCCTTTGGTGTGCAATCCCGCGATCCAGCGCCAGCTCAGCGTATTTGAAGCCGCATCACCATCGATCAAATGGCGCAGGAAGAAGTCCGCACCCAAAGTCCAGTCGAGCTTCAGTGTGAATATCCAGATGCTGGCGAACCACATACGCGCATGGTTATGCAGATACCCTGTCTCGCCGAGCTCGCGTGCCCAATTGTCAAAGGCTTGTATGCCGGTCTGGCCGCTTGTTGCTTGCTCAAACAAACCATGCGTGACCGGATCCGATTCAAAGCAACTGAGGGCCGCATCGCGCTGATCACAAAAGGCGCGCCAAATGCTTGGCCGCTGCTCAAGATATCCTTTGAAATAGATCCGCCAGAACACTTCCGCTATGAACTTCTCAGCGGCCTCTGGGCTATGCTGGCCAAGTGCGGACTGCAGCACCTCAGCTTCGCTCACAACGCCAGCATGCAACCAGGGGGAAAGCCGCGACACATTGCCACCAGCTTTGCCTTCATCATGGTTGCGCCGATTGGCATAGCGCCGCCCCATGTTCGGTGTGAACCTTGCCAATTGCGACAATGCGGCGTCTCTCTGAGGGTTCCATTCCATATCAAAAGCAACGGGCCGGTGCGAGTGTGGTTCCGTTAAGGTGCCCAAGCCATGTGGGAAAGCGAAAGGCAGGCGTGACATGGCTGTTCCCTCTGACTATCATTGCGCGTCGGAAGGGGGAGATAACCGATGATACGCAATGAATTTGGCAAGCGCTTGTTGGTTGCTGTGGTCGGTTCGCTCGGGCTCTATGCATGCTTTGGAGGTTCGGAAGAGGCTCCGGGAGAAGTGCCCACCTTCGATGAAGTTTCGGAAAGTGAAGTTATCACTGCGCTCGGCAATGAGCCATTCTGGAATGCAGAAATCGAAGCGGATACGCTTACCTATTCAACTCCTGAAAACATCGCCGGGCAGGTGATTGCAGTGACCCGATTTGCAGGAAACGGAGGGTTGGGTTTCTCGGGAGAGCTGAACGGTGAGCCGTTCAACCTGGCGGTCACTCCAGGCGAATGCTTGGACACGATGAGTGATCGCAGCTATCCCTTTACCGCCACATTGACCATTGGCGACGAGCTGCGCAATGGCTGTGCCTATACCGATATCCAGATGTTCACTGGCGAAGGAGCGAATTGAATATGTCGAACGAAACGGGCGCTAGACGGGGTTGGACGTGGTTCTTCTGGATCGCAGCAATCTTCAACTTTCTCGTCGGCATTGCTGTGATTCTCGGGCCATCCGCGCCGATTGATACGCGCCTGGTTGGCATATTGGTTTTCGCATTCGGGCTTGTATATGCCGTCGTCGCTCGGGACCCTGATCGCTACGCTGATGTGATTTGGGCCGGTGTGTTCGGCAAAGTCGCCGTTGTTGCCTTGTTGGTTACAGCAGAAATGAACCAATCGGGTGGCGACGCTCCTACCGCAGTCTTGGCGATCGACGTGCTGTTTGCCACAGGGTTCCTAATCTTCCTTCTGACAAGGGGTGAAACGAGCGTCAGCTACGGTAAAAGTGGCGGTACAGATTAGGAGAAGACGATGGGACTGACCGGCGGATGCCTGTGCGGTAAAGTGCGCTATGAATTGACGACCGATCCGCTGATGTGCGTGACCTGTCATTGCAAGAACTGCCAACGTCAGGCGGGCAGCGCGCTTTCGATCATCGTTGGCGTGCCGGAAGGGTCGGTAAACGTCGTCGGCGAAGTCAAAACCTACAATGACAAGGGTGACAGCGGCGCAACTGTGCGGCGACAGTTTTGCGGCGATTGCGGTTCGCCTGTCTTCACGCTGGTCGAACACCCGCCAGGCGTGATGTTCATTAAAGCGGGAACGCTGGATGATACCAGCGGTCTGAAGCCAGCTTTCCATTGCTACACGAAAAGCGCGCAAGACTGGGTCGAGCTCGGTGATATCCAAGGGTTTGAGACAGTTCCAGACGCGCTTTAATCTGCGACGCCCGCACGCTCCAGCTCTGCCTTGAGGCCGCCGCTCAGCCACAGCCACCACATGCGGAAGTCGGCGAAAAGAGACCAAAGCGGATAGGTGAAGGTTGCGGGTCTATTCTTCTCGATTGTGAAATGCGCCAGCCAAGCGAAGAAGTAACCCGCCAACGGCAGCGCGATTAGCCACAGCCACTCACCCATCAACAGCGCATAGCCAGCCAAAGCGACGACCAGCGACGTGCCGACATAGTGCAAGGCTCGTGTAGCTGGTTTGCTGTGCTCACGCAGATAGAACGGCCAGAATTCAGCGAAAGTAGTATAGGTTTTGGTCATTTTCTAAAACAATCCAGGGATTTGATACTGAGCTGCATTTGGCCGCACAGGTTGCAACAGTTCGCGCCCACCAGTGCTTTGCGCTGAACGAAGGTCACCACCCGAAATCGCGGTGCAGCTGCCCCCAGCCAGAAAATCAAGCGCAGTCGCGATTGATGCCTCTGCCGGATCACCCAGCTGCCTGAATATGTCGTCATTCGCCTGGCAGGTGTTGGGCACGACGCCGGCAAGACCGCTGAAGTATTCACCTTCATCATTAGCGTTGGTGGTCTTGAAGGCGACAGCTCGCAAGCGATCGTCACACTCAGTGCGGTCGAAGCCGAACTGGCCAACCGGTTTGCCAAATGTATTGGTCCCGATCAGTGCGACATTGTTGCCCAGATAGGGGAGCATGGAATTGATCACGAGCTCGCTGGCAGATGCTGTTCCGCCGCGGCCGATAAAGGCAACCTTGGTTGGTGCAATCGCTTGCGAAGCGGTTCGGATGTTGGTTGTAGAGTTCTCGCTCGATTTGGAGTCGCGCAGCACGGTTTTTGACCAGACTTGGCCGACATTGCCCGCTCCCATCAGGTCCCCCATTAAATCAGCAATGCGGATAAGACCGCCGCCGTTGTAGCGGAAATCGATGATCAGCTCTGTCACGCCTTGATCTTTGAACGTCTGGAATGCGTCACGCAGATCTGCATCCGCGCTGCCAACAATGAAAGTTCGCAAGTTGAGATAGCCGACCTTTTTACCGAGATCATCTATGATACGAACACCATAGCGGTCAGAGACGGGATCTAGCGCATAGTCAGCCTTTACGATGTTTTCAGCGCCGCTCGCGCCGGTCGCAGTGCGATAACCAATATAGCGAGTGACGCCGGGATCCGACGGGCCAAGCGCATCAATAACAGCGCCGGGGCCGCCAGATGCCATCAATGAAGACACGCTTTGTGTATTTGTGCTGCTGGTGCCGATTTCTAGCAACTCGGTCCCGCGATCGAGCCCTGCGGCCAGGCCCGGTGCTCCCTCGAAGGCTTCGATCACAAACACGCGGTTGTTGACTGTGTCATAGCCCAAGCGGATGCCGAAACCCGCGCTGGAACCGGAATTGATCAGTGCATTTTCTTCTTCAATCGAAGTAATGTACGTGAAACTCCGGTCCTTGTCCTCGGCACGAGCAGGGGCCACTAGTGCATCGAGATAGTCCTGAACGGTGGCGAAGCTGCCTGGCCTGACTGACGTGTCGATCAGGTCGGGGAAAAGGTACCATTCATTGAGTACGGCAAGCGACCAATCCTGCCGATCGCGAACAGAACATTGTGTCGGGGTCGGGGATACGCCGCCGCCGGCGATTGGTCCGGTCCCAGATTGGCTATCGCCGCCGCCGCATGCAGCCAATGCCAGAGCCAATGTTGATGCCAGGGCTACGCGGCCAAGTCCCATGTTCATTCCTTTTGAATTCTCGTTTTGCAAACAGCGAAGCTATATGAAACCAACTCTGTGTAGGAGGTGAACAAACAGAATGACGCCCTTGTTCACCACGGGCAAACTCTAAGTTTGGCAAAGTTTAACGCAATGAAATTCTCTTCAAGAGACGCAAAATCCTTTGTCAAACACGAATTACCCACAGATTACGGGGCAAAATGGGCTTATTTTCGTGCCTGCCGCCTCGTCATGCCCTCGGGAAAGCCCTAGTTTTGTGCCTGGCAAATGAGAGAGGGGTCCCGAGTTCGTGTCTGAAGTTCCTGCCTGGTTAAACACCGTTTTGCCTCCCGCAGCCCGTCATGCGGGACTGGCGATTGCGAAGCATGGCAGTGAGCGCAATTTCGGGCGTGGCGGATTCAAGCTGATTAGCCCGGCGTTTCAATCGGGCGGTGAACTGGACCCATGCTTTACAGCCGACGAGGAAGACGCAGTCGCCCCGCCGCTCGAATGGACAGCACCCCCGCCGGGTGCGATGGAAATGGTCGTCATCGTAGAAGATGCGAACGACGCTAGCGCTGCGCCTCGCTGCCACTGGCTGATATGGGGCATCCCGGGCCAAAAAGGCATGATCCTTGAGGGCGAAGTTCCGCCGCGTACCGGCAAGAATTCGCTTGGCAACTCAGAATGGCTTTTGCCTGACCTTCCGGTTGGTGAAACCCATCATTTCGTATTCCAGTTGTTTGCGCTCGAACTACCGCTGACCCTGATGCCAGGGGCTACGCGGGAGGACCTGCTCGCTGCAATGGATGGGCAAGTCGTCGCCAGCACTGCGCTGGTTGCCCAATATACCCGGTCGCAGGAGGACGAGGAGGACTGGGGCGATGACGAAATTGATTTGTAACGGCCACCCATTGGAAAGGAATTAATTATGGCTGGAAACGCGCTTCAAAAACCCGTCACACTTTCGGGCGATCTTGAGAATGTTATCGGCAAAGGTCCGATGTCCCGTGCTCAAGTGACATCGAAGGTTTGGGAATACATCAAGGCAAACGGTCTGCAGGACAGCAAAGACAAGCGCCAGATCAATCCAGACGCCAAGCTTGGTGCTGTGATCGGCAATGCGCAGATCTCTATGTTCAAAATGACTGCTGCTGTGTCCAAGCACCTCAGCTAAATTATTGAAAACGGATCAGGCGGCGTGGCCCGGATTTGGGCTGCGTCGCCTTTTTTGTGCCTAGCTGACATCTGGAACATAATTGCTAGTCATCATGGGCATCTCTGTCTTAAGACTGCGAGCAGATAATCCAGCCAATACCGGAGATAATTCGATGAGATCTGTATGCATGATCGCTGCTGTGACTTTGTTGAGCCTGCCGGGCGTAGCAATGGCGCAATCAGCTGAAGAGATTGCGGCGGCGGCGCTCGAAGCTGCACCGGTCATGGATGGCCACAATGATGTGCCGATCCAGCTGCGCTCGCGTTTCGGCAATCAAATCAACGATTTCGACTTTTCGGATACGACCGGCACCGCGCAGGAACAGCCGGCCCGCAACGCCATGCACACTGATATCGTGCGACTTCGGCAGGGCAAGGTCGGCACACAATACTGGTCAGTCTATGTTCCAGCATCGCTCGATGAGCCTGAAGCGGTGCAAATGACGATTGAACAGATTGATGTGACCAAACGCTTGATCGCCGCCAATCCGGACGATCTGCAGCTAGCCCTGACCGCAGACGAAATCGAGGCTGCACTGGCAGATGGCAAGATCGCTTCTCTTATGGGGATGGAGGGTGGCCACTCGATCGGTTCGAGCCTGGCTGTCCTGCGCCAGATGTACGATCTTGGCGCCCGCTACATGACGCTTACACACTCGCGCAATGTGCCATGGGCGGATAGCGCGACTGATACACCAGAGCACGATGGTCTGACCGATTTCGGCCGCGACGTGATCCGCGAAATGAACCGGATCGGCATGCAGGTTGATCTGAGCCACGTCAGCGAGAAAGTGATGCACAACGTGCTGGATATCGCGCAAGCCCCGGTGATTTTCAGCCATTCCAGCGCGCGCTCGATGAATGGTCATGCGCGAAATGTGCCGGACAGTGTGCTGCAGCGCCTCCCGGCTAATGGAGGCGTAGTGATGATCACTTTCGTACCCGGTTTTCTCAGCGAGCCTGCGCGTCAATGGAACGCCAATCGCGAAGCCGAAGAGGCCCGGCTGAAAGCGTTATGGCAAGGCCAACCTGAAAAGGTCACGCAGGCATTGCGGTTGTGGGATGATACAAATCCCCTGCCTCAATCCTCGATCCGCGAAGTGGCGGACCACATCGATCACGTCCGTGCTGTATCTGGCATCGATTCGATCGGAATTGGCGGCGACTATGATGGCATCCCGTTTGCGCCACCGGGACTGGAAGATGTGACGGGCTATCCCGCGCTGTTCACAGAACTCGCGAAGCGCGGATACAGTCAGGAAGATCTTGAAAAGATCTCTATGCGCAACGCCATGCGGGCGCTGCGAGCTGCCGAGGCGTTTGCGGTCAGCCAGGTGGGCGAACCGCCGATCGAAACGCTGATCGAGCGTGCCGAGTAGCGCTTAGGGAGTCAGCGCCGGGACAATCCAGACGAGGCTCATCACCACAATCGCAAGCAGCAATCCGGTGGCCAGAACCCATCGCATCGCGCCGGTCCTTACGGCTCCTGTCGCATCATCGTCCTCGATGTGAATGGCTTGGTCGTTTTGATCTTCCATGTGCTTGCCTTTCCGCACTGATGCCATACATATCATCAATCGATGAGGCGTCGCATTGCTCCTGAGTGCGCGGCTCGGCTGGGAAGATCAATCGCGCAAAAGATCATTGATGCCCGTCTTGGAGCGGGTTTTCGCATCGACTGTCTTAACGATCACCGCGCAATAGAGCGAAGGCCCCGGGCTCCCATCGGGTAGCGGCTTGCCGGGCATCGAACCCGGCACAACAACGGCATATGGCGGAACTTCGCCCATGTGAATTTCGCCGGTGGCGCGGTCAACAATCTTGGTCGATGCACCGAGATAGACGCCCATCGACAAGACAGCGCCTTCGCCGACGCGAACGCCCTCTGCCACTTCGGCCCTTGCGCCGATGAATGCCCCGTCACCGATGATGACCGGCTCTGCCTGCAAAGGCTCAAGCACGCCGCCAATTCCGGCTCCGCCAGAAATATGCACGTTCTTGCCTATTTGTGCGCATGAGCCGACGGTGGCCCATGTATCGATCATTGCACCTTCATCCACGAAAGCGCCGATATTCACGAAGCTGGGCATCAGAACCACGCCCTTGCCGATGTGGCTGCCGCGGCGGACAATTGCGCCCGGCACAACGCGAAAGCCGGCTTCGCTGAAGCGGTTGTCACCCCAGCCGGCAAATTTGCTGGGCACCTTGTCATACGCTGAGGCACCGGCTGAACCATGCTCGATAACGCTGTTGTTGTGCACGCGAAATGACAGCAACACCGCCTTCTTCAGCCATTGATTGACGGTCCATTTGCCGGCCCCATCTGGCTCTGCCACGCGCGCTTCGCCGCTATCGAGCAACGAGATCGCTTGGTCGACGATCCCGCGTACATCCTGATCGGCGGGCGTTATGTCGCTGCGCCGTTCCCAAGCATCTTCGATTGCGGTAGAAAGTTCATGGCTCATAAAGAGGCTCCAGTGAATAGTCCTGCAGCGCTGCTAGCCGCGCCGTCTTGTTGCTGCAAGGGGGGGATTGCGGACCGAACTAGCAGGCCGGATAATACAAAGTTTCTTAGTTTGGGCTTAGTGGGACGCAGATTAAGTAGGGAAAGTAATGGCAAGAGCTTCCATCAATCCATCTGCTCGCTGTCGGATAGGTGTTGCAGCCTCGTTGCTGGCTTTATTGACAGCCTGTGGTGGCGGAAATGGAGCAAGCCCGGTTAGCACACCACGCCCGACACCCACTCCAACACCCACGCCCACCCCGCCGCCAACCAATTTCGATACTGAAGAGTTTCGTTTTTCGACTGGGCCGGAACAACACGGTGCAATTGCCGCATGGGAGGACGGTTTCACAGGCGATGATTCGATCATCGCGATTGTCGACACAGGCATCGACAGTGACAGCCCTGAATTTGCCGGGCGAATTCATCCAGATTCTGCCGATGTTGCGGGCAATCGCGGGATTGATGGAGAGGATGATCACGGCACCAATGTGGCAATGGTCGCGGCTGCAGCCCGTGATGACACTGGCGTGTTGGGGATTGCCTTTGATGCCCAAGTGCTAGCTATTCGCGCCGATGAACCTGGTTCTTGCGGCACTGACACCCCGCAAGATGCATCGCTCAGTTGCTTGTTTGCAGACACAGCAATTGCAGCAGGCGTTGATCTGGCGGTCAATTCAGGTGCCGAGGTTGTCAATCTAAGCCTTGGTGGAGGCGGTGCATCGCAAGTGCTGCTGGATGCAGTTGCGCGGGCATCAGCAGCTGGAGTAGTTGTCGTGGTAGCCGCGGGCAACTCGGGCGACGGAAGCGATCCTAATATCCCGGCCGATCAACCTGATCCGTTCGCCATCAGCATCAGGCAGGCAGGCGGAGACAATGTGATCATTGTCGGATCTGTCGATGCAGATGGCAATTTCTCTGGGTTCAGCAATCAGGCAGGCAATGAAAGCCAGTTCTACCTGACCGCAAGGGGAGAGCAGGTCTGCTGCGTCTATGATGAGGGTGAACTGTTCGTCGAGACGATCAACGGGCAGGAATTCGTCACGGTCTTTTCCGGCACCAGCTTCTCGGCCCCTCAGGTGGCCGGCGCTGTCGCGCTGTTGGCCCAAGCTTTTCCCAATCTGACTGGGCAAGAGATTGTCGAAATCTTGCTCGAGAGCGCCGCAGATGCAGGCGCCACCGGGACTGACTTAATCTTTGGACGCGGCATCCTTGATATTGCAGCCGCATTTGAGCCGGCGGGTACGACGACTCTGGCGGGAGATACAGCTCGACTGCCGCTGTCGGACCGGATTGCAGTGACGTCACCTGCGATGGGTGACGCCTTGGGATCACAAGGCCTGCAAACAATTGTCACGGACAAATACAACAGAGCTTATAGATACGAGCTCAGCTCTGGCTTTGACGGGTCAAGTGTGATGCCGCGTTTGCGCGGTGCGGTTGAGCAGAACGGGCGGCAACTCTCCCTCAGCCTGACCAACGCAAGTCTGGCATTCCATGTCAGCGACGGCGCGCGTGCAGGAAGTCTTGGCTGGAGCGGCTCGCTGCGATTGAGCTCGGATGATGCCGAACGCGCGCGCGTTCTGGCTGCGCGCGTCGCGACAAGGATTTCGCCCGACCTGCAACTGGGCCTCGCTTTTGCACAGAACGCTGAGGGTTTGGTTGCACAACTGCAGGGGCATTCGAAGCCAGCGTTTCGGATTGCGCCGGGCACGAGCGGCGACTCCGGATTTTTTGCTGTTGTCGGTGGCTCGCTTGCATTGCGCCAGGATCTGGGCAGCTGGGGCGTGACATTCCATGCCGAAGAGAGCGATGCACGGCTTAGCTATACACAACGCTTCGATGAGCTTTTTTATGGCGATAAGGACCGTTTTCGGGTGCGGACGTTGGGCATCTCTGCAGATCGCCGCTTCGGCGCTCTTGCCGGCACACTCGGGATGAGCTGGATGCATGAGGAGCACAGTATTCTTGGCGCGCAGCTCCACCCTGCGATTGGCCGCAATGGAGCGGATACGTTGTTTGCCGATGGCAGTTTGCGGTGGGACCTTGGTAGCGGTTGGGAAATTGGTGGTGAAGCCCGTGTCGGTGTGACTCGTGCTGCACGCGGCGATGTGATTACGGATGGATCACAGTTTATCAGCAATGCCTGGGCTCTGGATGTGTCGCTTGCGTCGGCTCTGATGCATGGCGATTCTTTGGGGCTGCGCATCAGCCAGCCATTGCGTGTGGAAGTTGGCGGATTACGGCTAAATCTGCCATCAAGTTTTAACTATTCGACCGAGACGGCAGGATATTCGATCCAGCCTTTGTCGCTGGCTCCCAATGGGCGCGAACTAGTTGGCGAGATGTCCTGGCAATTGCCCCTGCTGTTGGGCGTGGGCGGAGCCAGCGTTTTCTATCGCCACGAGCCGGGTCACTATGCCAACAGCCAAAGCGATATTGGCGCGATGATCAGCTTCTCTGCCGACTTCTAAGCCGCCCTATTCAGGCATTCCGGCGGCGCGCGCGAAGTCATACGCACGCTCGATCAGCGGAGCAACCCGTTCGCTCATGGACTTGGCATGAGCTGACGAGGCCGTCCCATCGATCACGCGCTTCTTGATGCCCTGCATGATGCCGGCAAGGCGAAACAGATTGTATCCGAAATACCAGTCCATCGGCGGTACCGGATAGCCGGTGCGTTCGACATAGCGGTCAACCGCTTCCTGTACCGAAGGTATGCCAAGCTCTTCCAGATCGAGCCCTTCCAGCCCGGCACGGCCATCAGCCGGATTGTACCAGTTGAGCATCAGATAGCTGAAATCCGCGATTGGATCGCCCAGCGTCGACAGCTCCCAATCCAGAACCGCGATGATGCGGTTCTCGGTCTTGTGGAAAATCACATTGTCGAGCCGGTAGTCGCCATGAACCACGCTGGAATTGTGCTGCGGCGGGATGGTTTCAGGCAGCCATTCGATCAGCCGCTCCATCTTGGGCTGATGCTCGGTTTCGGACAGCTTGTACTGCTTGGTCCAACGGCTGATCTGGCGTGCGCAATAGTCGGTCGGCTTGCCATAGTCACCCAGGCCGATTTCGTCCGGAACCTTGGTGTGCAAATCCGCCATCGTATCGATCAGTGAGTGATAGATTTCGCGGCGATCATCTTTCGAACAGCCGGGTAGGGCACCATTCCACAGCGAACGCCCATCCGCCATGCTCATGACGAAGAATTTGGAGCCGATAACGTCTGTGTCTTCGCACAAGCCGTAAGTGCGCGGCACAGGAAATCCTGTTGGATAAAGCCCTGTCATCGCCTTGTATTCGCGGTCAACCGCATGCGCGCTGGGAAGTAGCTTTCCGAAGGGTTGGCGACGCAGCACATAGGACGCACCCGGCGTATCGATCCGATAAGTCGGGTTCGACTGCCCGCCTTTGAACTTGGTGTAGCTGATCGGGCCGGCATAGCCTTCCACATTGGCTTCGAACCATTGAGTCAGTTTCTCAAGATCAAGCTGATCAGCTTCGGGCACTTCAATCGTGCCGACCATTTCCTTGTCGAAATCTATATCCGGCATTCCGCCCTTATTGTCAGCCATCAGTCAAACACCACCACGCTGCGTGCTGAATGCCCCTCGCGCATCTTGTCGAAGCCCTTGTTGATATCCTCCAGCGGAATGCGTTCGGCAATGATGGTGTCGAGATCGAGCAGCCCGCGCATGTAGAAATCCACCAGACGCGGCAGGTCCACGGGGAAGTGGTTTTCGCCCATGATCGCGCCTTGCAGCTTCTTGCCGCTGAGCAAATCCATCGCGCCCAAACCGACTTTGCAGTCCAACGGCATCATGCCGAGGATGATCGCTGTGCCGCCGCGCCGCAGCGAAGCGACCGCCAGATCAGCTGAAGCCTGCCGCCCGACGGCTTCGATACCGTAGTGCACGCCGCCACCAGAGATATCCATGATCTGCTTCACAACATCGTCAGCCAATGCGTCGACCGTGTGTGTTGCGCCCAGCACCTTCGCCAGCTCCCGCTTTTTGGGCAAAGGATCAGCCGCGATCACTTTACCTGCGCCAGCTATCTTGGCGGCGTTGATGGCGGCAAGGCCAACCCCGCCGCAACCGACCACCAGCACAGTCTCGCCCGGGGTCACATTGGCCGCGTTGAAGATTGTGCCTGCGCCGGTCGTGACAGCGCAACCGATCACAGCGGCACGATCCAGCGGCATATCCTTGTCGATGGAAACACAGGCATTTTCATGGATCAGCATTTGCTCGCTGAACGCAGAGAGATTGAGCATCTGGTTCACGGGTGAACCGTCTGCCCGGCTAATACGCGGCGCGCTATCAGGCCCGCGTCGGGTATTGGCACCAAGGCACAACGCCATGCGTCCGGTCACACAGAACTCGCATTGGCCGCAAAACGCGCTGAGACATGAGACCACATGATCGCCCGGCTTCACGCTGCGTACTTCGCTGCCCACAGCGCGAACAACACCGGCCGCCTCATGGCCGGGAATGGCAGGCAGCGGGTGCGGATATGCCCCGTCGATGAAGTGCAGATCCGAATGACAAAGCCCGCAGGCTTTGGTGTCGATCAGCACTTCGTGTGGCGCAGGATCGGCGAGCTTGATGCCCCCGATCACGAGGCCTTGACCGGGCGTTTCCAGTATTGCTGCCTTAGCCATGTTTCTCTCCTATGCCCCCGTTTAGCGCGCCACGCCCATATCACCAGAGCTGAAGCTGTCATCGCCCATCGTCGGCGCATTGCCATCGCGCAGCGCGTTTGCGGTTGGGCCAGCCTGCGGCATATGCTTGGCGAATTCCATGCGAGCGATCGAACGCGCATGGACTTCATCCGGCCCATCGGCCAGTCGCAGCGTGCGTTGATGCGCATAGGCATTGGCCAAGCCATAGTCATCTGACACGCCGCCGCCGCCATGCGCCTGGATTGCATCGTCAATGATCCGCAGCGCCATATTCGGTGCCTGTACCTTGATCATCGCGATCTCCTGTTTCGCCGTCTTGTTGCCGACCTTGTCCATCATGTCAGCAGCCTTGAGGCAAAGCAGACGGGTCATGTCGATATCGATCCGGGCACGTGCCACGCGCTCCTCCCAAACCGAATGCTTGTAGATCGGTTTGCCGAAAGCTTCGCGTTCCTGCAGACGCTTGCACATCTTGTGCAGCGCTTCCTCGGCAACACCGATGGTGCGCATGCAGTGGTGGATGCGGCCCGGGCCCAAGCGACCTTGCGCAATCTCGAAACCGCGTCCTTCACCCAGAAGAACATTCTCGACTGGTACGCGCACGTCCGTCAGTTCGACTTCCATATGGCCATGCGGTGCATCGTCATAGCCGAACACCGGCAAATGGCGCAGGATGTTAACGCCCGGCGTATCCATCGGGACAATAACCTGCGATTGCTGCGCGTGACGCTTGGCCTCGAAATTGGTCTTGCCCATCACGATCGCGACTTTACAGCGCGGATCACCCAGCCCGGATGACCACCATTTGCGGCCATTGATGACATATTCATCGCCATCACGCTCGATCCGGGTTTCGATATTGGTCGCGTCAGAGCTGGCTGTGTAAGGCTCCGTCATCAAAAAGGCAGAACGGATCTCGCCATTCATCAGCGGGGTCAGCCAGCGATCCTTTTGCTCGCGCGTGCCATAGCGGAAAAAGACTTCCATATTGCCGGTATCCGGCGCGGAGCAGTTGAAAACTTCCGAAGCGAAACCGATGCGGCCCATCTCTTCCGCGCATAGCGCGTACTCAAGGTTGGTCAGGCCGGGACCTTCAAATTCGAAGGTCTCGTCAACATGGTGGTGGCTGTCATTGCGCGGCGGCATGAACAGGTTCCAGATGCCTTCGCCCTTGGCCTTGGCCTTTAGATCTTCAACCACCTGGATCACTTTCCAGCGGTCACCTTCGGCGTCTTGCGCCTTATAAGTCGCTACAGCCGGGCGTACATTGGCTTCGATGAAGTCGCGCACGCGGCCGACCCAGTATTGCTGGCGTTCTGTCGGTTCGAAATCCATGGGGTTCTCCTGTCAATTTTGTCCGTCGATTTGGCGCGACCGTGGCAGAGCCGATGGTATGCGCCAAGCATTGATTTGATAGTTTAACTCGCAGCGCCTCCGCCACGATGTGCTTCACGAACCGCGTGTTCATTCTCGCCCAGCGGGAACAAGGTGTAAGCCCATGCCCCGATCAGGCTGATTACGGTGGCAATCGCCAGATACGAAAGCGCGAGATTGTCTACTATCGCGCCATCCACCGTCCCTGCACCCGCTCCGGACGGCAATCCCACCAGAGCGATTATGAGGCCAGACAGCAGGATGCCGATCCCATTCACGATCTTTTGCATGAAGAACATGCCAGACGAAAACAGCCCTTCGGTCTTCTTGCCGGTTTCGAACTCATAGTGATCGGACACGTCGGCAATCATCGACAGTGTCAGTATCATCGCGGAAATTCCCGCGGCGGTTGAGGCGACAAGGAATGTCAGCAAGACCGGGAACATGATCGGAGTACCTGCAACGGGGAACAGGTCGGCAAACCGTAGCCAATAAGGCAGCGTGCCCAGAGTAAGCGAGATGACCGTCAACAGCGCGGCCGCTCTCGCTTTGCCAAGCCTTATTGAGACCGGCGTCACCGCGACAAAGGCCACAAATGCGGCAATGAAAAGCATCGCCGAATAGACTGTGAACTGGCCTTGTGTGAATTCCCACACATGCGTGAAGAGATAGATCGAAAGCGCGAAGATCAGCCATTGGTTGGTGAAGGCAAACACGCCCGCAAACATCAACAGCAGGAATGGTTTGTATCGGAATGCGCCAAGAAACTCGGACATTCCATGCGCAGTATCGGCCAATTTGGTGTTGCCTTGATACTGCTTCACGATCTGCTTTTGGGTTGCGATTGCGGCGGTCAGTGCTGCAATGACCATCACGCAAGCGCCCAGGATCGCATATTGCGAATAGCCCGCCGGATTGAGCTGGCCGTTGGCAAATTCCTCCGTCGGTGCCAGGAATACGGCGTAGGCCAGGAACATGATGGCGAGGCCGCCGCCCCATCCGAACAGGAATCGGTAACGCATGATGGCGGTGCGATCGTGGTAGTCCCGGCTTAGCTCCGGCAGCAGTGCCAGCGAGGGCACTTCGTAAGCGGAGAACGCGATTCGCACGAACATGGCTGTCAGGAAGAGATATCCGAAGGTCTCCCATTCGCTCATCGCGGGCGGATGCCACAATAGGATCCAAGTGATCGCGATCGGGATAACCGATGCATAGAGCCAGGGGTGACGGCGGCCGATCCTCGTGCGTGTCTTGTCGCTCCAATGGCCGACCATGGGGTCAATGAAAGCGTCAGCAATCAGCGCCAGAGCAATAGCGAGGCTGACAAGATCGGCCCGCATGCCAACGACCTGATTGTAATAGAACAGCAGGAATGTGGCGAAGCCATTGTCCTTGATGCCGTAGGCAACAGATCCGAAACCGTAGGTCAGCTTGGTTCGAAGCGGCAGGCGCTGAACAATATCCGTCATGCGCGCACCCGTTTGATGCGGCGAATCAGCGCGAATCTGGACATGCAGCTCTCCCCATGCATTGCCGTTAGCGTAAGCGAACCTCCGCTTACGTCAACGCAATCTGTCCTGACGCTACGGCATACGGGCCTGTCACGACTGTGCTTGCGGGAAGGGTGCAAATCACCCTAACGTAAGCGTCAAGTGAGAGACCAATAGAGGAGAGTCGGACATGTCCGATCTGGAGAGCTTCCGCGAAGAAACCCGCGCTTGGCTTCAATCAAATTGCCCCCCCGAAATGCGCCAGCCAGTGCGCGATGAAGACGATGTCTATTGGGGTGGCCGCAGCGCTACTTTCAAGAATGACGCGCAGAAGGCCTGGTTTGAGGCTTGTGTGGCCAAGGGCTATACCGTGCCTGCATGGCCCAAGGAATATGGCGGGGCTGGCCTGAGCCCGGCAGAAGCCAAAGTGTTGCGTCAGGAAATGGCGGCCATCGGCGCGCGCTCGCCGCTTAGCTCGTTCGGCATCTGGATGCTTGGCCCGGCATTGCTGCACTTTGGTACCGAAGGTCAGAAGCAGCGGTTCCTCAATGAAATCGCCCGCGGTGAAATCCGTTGGTGTCAGGGATATTCAGAGCCGGGCAGCGGCTCTGACCTCGTCTCGATGCAAACCTTTGGCGAAGACAAAGGTGACCATTGGGTGGTCAATGGCCAGAAGATCTGGACCTCATACGCAGATCACGCCGACTGGATTTTCTGCCTTGTCCGAACCGACAAGGAAAACAAATATCAGGGCATCACCTTCATGCTGTTCGACATGGCGGGCGAAGGCGTGTCCACCAAGCCGATCAAGCTGATCAGCGGCAGCAGCCCGTTCTGCGAAACCTTCTTTGACGATGTCAAAGTGCCCAAGAGCTATGGCGAGGACTGCCCGGGCTATGTGGGTGAGATCAATCGCGGCTGGGATGTGGCGAAATATCTGCTCGGCCATGAGCGCGAGATGATCTCTGGCGCGGACGGCGGCAATACAGGCACTCTTGGTGCTGCGATGTCACGCCATGCCAACAAGGATGGCGGTGAGCTTGATCCGATACTGCGTGCAGACCTTGCTGACTTTGACGTCGATGCGCTCGCCTATGGCTGCATGGGTGAGAAGTTCCTCGACGAGATCAAGGTGGGCAAAGCGCATCCGGCGCAGCCCAATATGATGAAATATGCCGGCACCGAACTGAACAAGCGCCGCCATGAGCTGATGATGAGCGCGGGCGGATCGCGCAGCCTGGAATGGGACAGCGAAGAGACAGGCGGCGGCAAGCCATCGCGTAACTGGCTGCGCACCAAGGCGAACTCGATCGAAGGCGGCACATCCGAAGTGATGCTGAACGTCATTTCCAAACGTATTCTTGATCTGCCGGGAGCTTGATCGATGCCCCTTTATCATAATGAAGATCAGGCCATGCTCGCGGAAACCGCGAGCCAGTTTATGGCCGAAGAAGGTGCCATTGCGAAACAGCTGCGCCATTGGCGCGACCGCAATTGCAAGGACGGATTCGGCCACGCGCTGTGGAAGGAAATGGCAGAGTTGGGCTTTACCGGCATCCTCGTTTCCGAAGAAGACGGCGGGCTTGGCATGGGCCATGTCGAAGCGGGCATCGTGCTGGAAGAGATTGGCCGCAACTTGACGCCGTCACCTTTCCTGACCAGCTCTGTGCTGGCAGTAACCGCGCTCGGCGAAGCCAGCGAAGAGCTGCGCGGCCGCTATCTGCCAGGCTTGGTTGCAGGCGACAGCGTATTCGCGGTTGCGATCGACGAAGGCGCGAAGCACCGGCCAGAACGGATTGCTTGCAAGGCGGAAAAGTCAGGCAATGGCTTCAAGCTCTCGGGCAAGAAGGACTTTGTTGTTCAGGGCGCAAGCTCTGACATGATCATTGTCGCTGCGCGCACGTCAGGCAGCGATGCCGATGAAGATGGCATCACGCTGTTTGCTGTGCCCAAGGATGCGGCTGGCATGAGCCACGACGCGGTTCGCCTGGTCGACAGCTCGATGGCGACGCACACCACATTCGACAATGTCGAACTGGATGGCGGCGCGGTGATCGGTGAAGTTGATGGCGGGCGCGAGGTGCTAAACAAGATCCTGAATGCGGGCCGCGTTGGCTCTGCGGCTGAAGGTGTCGGTGTTGCACGCGGAGCGATGGATATGACCGTCGATTACCTCAAGCAGCGCAAACAGTTCGGCAAGCTGATCGGCGAATTCCAGGCGCTGCAGCACCGAGCTGCGCATCTTTACTCCGAAGTCGAGATTGCACGAGCGGCGGTTATCAAGGCGCAGCAGCTGCTGGACGGCGGCAGCGAAAAGGCGGACCTGATGGTGTCGGTCGCAAAGGCCAAGGTCGCAAAGACTGCCGGCCTTGCTGTGCGCGAAGGCGTGCAGATGCATGGCGGTATCGGCATGACCGACGAATATGACATCGGGCTCTATATGAAGCGTGATCGCGCTCTGCAGGAATTCCTGGGTGACGCCTATTACCATACCAATCGTGTGGCCGAGCTGAGCGGATATTAAGGGGACCAGTTCATGGATATTCAATCACTTTTCGGCCTTGACGGACGTGTTGCGCTGGTAACAGGCGGATCACGCGGGATCGGCAAGATGTTCGTTGAAGGTCTGCTCGCCGCGGGCTGCGCACGGGTGTATATCTCAGCGCGCAAGATCGAGCAGATGCAGGAAGCCGTCGAGGAATTCGGCGCTGACAAGGTCATTCCCGTGCAAGCCGATCTGTCGCAAATGGATGGTATGCAGCAATTGGCCGATGCGATTGCTGCCAAGGAAGACAAGCTTGATATCCTGATCAACAACGCCGGTGCGGCATGGGGACAGGATTATCTCGAATTCAGCGAAGCGGGCTGGCATCGCACCATGGATCTGAACGTCAAGACGCCGTTCTTCCTGACGCAAAAGCTGCATAACCTGCTGGTAGCTGCTGCAAGTGAAGGCCGCCCTGCCAAGGTGATCAACGTCTCATCGATTGACGGTTTCCGCATTAACCCGTGGGAAACCTATGCCTACCAAGCATCGAAAGCAGGCGTGGTTCAGCTGACCCGCCGAGTGGCGGCGCGCCTGATCAAGGACAACATCGTGGTCAGCTCCATCGCGCCGGGTGCATTCCCTAGCGAGATGAACAAAGCGGCCAAGAACGCGCCCGATGCATCGGCTGCAGGCATTCCGGCCAGGCGGATCGGCACGGCTGAAGATATGGCCGCCGCTGCGATTTACCTGTGCAGCCGTGCGGGCGACTATGTCGTCGGCGAAACCGTGATCGTAGACGGCGGCGTCGTGAATGCTTGGTTGCCCAGCACCTTCAACGATCCAGCGGGCTGAAGCATCTTAAGTGAGAGATTCTTTTGGGGCCGGAGGAGCGATCTTCCGGCCTTTTTCCTTCGAGAGCCCTATGCGGTCAATTCGCGTACGAACGGGATCAGCCCGGTCTGGCGCGTGCGGCGCATGCGCTCTGCATGCAGGATCTCGCGCACTTTGACGAAGCATTCATCGACATCGTCATTGATCACCACATAGTCATACTCGGCCCAGTGGCTGATTTCGCTGCGCGCCCGCTCCATCCGGCCATCAATGACTTGAGCACTGTCTTGCGCACGGCTTTCCAACCGGCGGCGCAATTCGGTTAGACTAGGCGGGAGGATAAATACGCTGACCACGTCCTGCTGGTCTTGCTGGTAGAGCTGCTGCGTACCCTGCCAATCGATGTCGAACAGAAAATCTTCGCCCTCTTTCAAGCCTTTGCGAATATAGGCTTTGGGCGTGCCATAGCGATAATCAAAGACATTGGCCCATTCGTAGAACTCGTCTTTCTCGACCATCCGGTCGAACTCGGCATCGCTCACGAAGTGGTAATCTATGCCGTCCACCTCACCCGGGCGCTTGGGGCGGGTGGTCGCTGAAACCGACAGCTTGATCTCTTCATCAGCCATCAGCAGCTTATGCGACATGGTCGTTTTGCCTGCCCCCGATGGCGAGGACAGGATGAACATCAACCCGCGGCGATGGAGTTTGTCGTTTTGTTGCTTTTCTGCGTCCATGTGCGCTGTTGGCGCAAGGCAGCCTTCAAAATCAAGAGTTGGTGGGGCGAAACCCGCCTATTTTTTGCGGCCGAAGTCCACGGTCACGACGTTCGAGCCATCATCAGGCGCGCCGTGTGCTTCGCTAGAGCCATCGCTTCCCGATCCATCATTCTGCGCACTCTCATGCTCTTCGGGCGGCATGTCGTCGCCAGTCGCCTGAAATTGCAGGCCAAAATCGACCGCTGGATCAACGAATGCGGTGATCGCGCTGAAGGGAATTTCCAGCTTCGCCGGAATTTGATTGAAGCTCAGGCCGACGGAAAAGCCATGATCAGTCACGTTCAGTTCCCAGAACTTGTTCTGCAGAACGATCGTCATCTCGTCCGGGAAGCGCTCGCACAGATGCTTTGGAATGGAAACGCCCGGCGCGCCGGTTTTGAAGGTAATGTAGAAATGATGCTCCCCGGGAAGTTCGCTACCGCCAGCCACAATCTCGCCGAGCACGCGGCCAACCACGGCGCGCAGCGCTTCTTGAACGATCTCGTCATACGGGATCAGGCTATCGGGCGTGTCATCACTCATTGCAGATAAATCGTGCCGCTGTGCGCGGCTGTGGTCAAGCCGCAATCGACATCAATCGCGCGGTTATACCGCGCCGCAGCAATACTTGTGCATTTGCGCCAAGCCCTTATAGCCGCCTGCACAGATCACAGGTTGAGTTATGCGCACCGGGCGAATTGAGCGAAAGACGGCTGAAACCGGCATTCTGATCGAGGTCAATCTCGATGGGACCGGTAGCTATGATGTGTCGACAGGAATCGGATTTCTCGACCACATGGTTGAGCAGTTCTCGAAGCATTCGCTGATCGATGTGACCATGAAGGTCGACGGCGATCTGCATGTCGATCAACACCACACTACCGAAGACAGCGCGATTGCATTGGGTCAGGCGATCTCGGCGGCGCTGGGCGACAAGGCTGGTATTGGCCGCTACGGCAGCGCCTATTCCCCGATGGATGAGACTTTGGCGCGCGTCGCGCTGGATATCTCGGGCCGCCCCTACTTTGTATGGAAGGCCGGTTTCACGCAGGAAAAGCTGGGTGAGTGGGATACCGAACTGATTGAGCACTGGTTCCATTCTGTGTCGCAGACGGCGGGCATCACGCTCCACATGGAACTGCTCTACGGCACCAATAACCACCATATTTGCGAGGCGCTGTACAAGGGTTTTGCCCGTGCGATGCGAATCGCGGTCGAGCAAGACCCGCGTAAAGGAGGGGCCATTCCTTCAACCAAGGGGCAGCTCGGTGGCTGAAGCGCTCGCGCTGATCGACTATGGCGCTGGCAATCTGCATTCGGTTCACAACGCGCTGAAGGCGGCAGGGGCGGAGCATATTGCGGTCACCGCCGACCCTGATTTGGTGCGTGGAGCGCGGCGGATTGTGCTGCCCGGTGTTGGCAGCTTCAAGGCCTGCGCAAAGGGGCTTCGTTCCATCCCCGGTATGGTCGAAGCGCTGGAAGAACGTGTGCTTGAAAAAGGCATGCCGTTCCTTGGCATTTGCGTGGGCATGCAATTGCTTGCGACACGTGGGCTGGAGCATGGCACAACGCGCGGTCTTGGTTGGATCGAAGGGGATGTGCGGCTGATCGAACCAACCGACCCGTCCATCAAAGTGCCACATATGGGCTGGAACGATGTAGCTTTGATGCCGCATGCGAAGAACCATCCTGTGCTGGAAGATGGCGAGGCCTATTTCCTTCATTCCTACCACTTTGCCGCAGCCAATGGATCGGATGTTGCCGCGATGACGGACCACGGCGAAGGTCTGGTCGCGGCGGTTGCGCGTGACAATATTCTGGGTGTGCAGTTTCACCCTGAAAAGAGCCAAGCATATGGGCTGGCGATGCTCGAGAGATTTTTGGAGTGGAGACCGTGATGTTCTCGCAACCCATGCCGTCCGCACCCTCCACCCTTCCGCCCGGAGCCTACCGGGATACCATCCGGGTGGAAGGGTGGAGGGCGCGGGTGGCCAGGCTATCGGAGACAACTCCATGATCGTATTTCCCGCCATCGATCTGAAGGCTGGCGAGGTCGTGAGGCTGGCCGAAGGCGATATGGATCGCGCAACCGTGTACGGAGATAATCCGGCGGCGCAGGCCATGATCTTTGCTGAAGCTGGCGCGCAGCACCTGCATGTGGTCGATCTTGACGGCAGCTTTGCGGGCGAGGGGCGCAATGTTGAAGCGGTTAAAGCCATCGTCGAGGCATTCCCCGGCTATGTGCAGCTGGGCGGCGGTATCCGCAGCCCCGAAGCGGTCGAAGCCTGGTTCTATCTTGGCGTTGCGCGCGTAGTTATGGGCTCAGCCGCGCTGAAAGATCCCGAATTCGTCAAGGAAATGGCGAAGGAATGGGAAGGCGGCATCGTTGTTGCGGTGGATGCCAAGGATGGTATGGTCGCAACCGAGGGCTGGGCCGAGGTTTCGGACGTGCCCGTTGTCGATCTCGCCCGCAGGTTTGAGGACGCAGGCGTTGCGAGTCTGTTGTTCACGGACATTGGCCGCGATGGAATGCTGAAAGGCTGCAATATCGACGCGACGCTCGATCTGGCGCGGCGCGTGGACATTCCCGTAATTGCGAGCGGCGGGGTAAAGGGGCTGGATGACATTCACGTGCTCTCGCTCAACGCGCATGAAGGGATCGAAGGCGTAATCACGGGCAGGGCATTGTATGAAGGCTGGCTTGATTTGGCTGCAGCGATTGCAATGGCGGGGCGTGAATGACCGTCCGTATCCGCGTCATCCCATGTTTGGACGTTGCCGATGGGCGCGTGGTCAAAGGCGTCAACTTTGTCGATCTGAAGGATGCTGGCGATCCGGTCGAGCAGGCCAAAGCCTATGACGAAGCGGGCGCAGACGAGCTATGTTTCCTGGATATTTCAGCCAGCCACGAAGGGCGCGGGACGCTGCTCGACATTGTCCGGCGCACAGCCGAAGTGTGCTTCATGCCGCTGACCGTGGGCGGCGGGGTGCGCACGGTTGAGGATGCGCGCGCGCTGCTGCTTGCGGGTGCAGACAAGGTGGCTGTGAATAGCGCGGCGGTTTCGCGGCCTGAACTGGTCGCCGATATTGCAGAGAAATTCGGCAGCCAGTGCATGGTCGCCAGCGTGGATGCACGGCGCACAGGTGCCGGATGGCAGATTTACACGCATGGTGGGCGCAAGCCGACCGGCATTGATGCGGTTGAGCATGCTCAGAAACTCGCCGAATTGGGCGCGGGAGAGCTGCTGGTAACATCGATGGATGGTGACGGCACTCAAGCGGGCTACGATCTGGCGCTGATCCGCGAGATTGCCGATTGCGTCAATGTTCCTGTGGTCGCCAGCGGCGGTGTGGGCACGCTGGATCACCTGGTTGAGGGTGTAACATTGGGGCACGCCAGCGCAGTGCTGGCCGCCAGCATTTTCCACTTCGGAACCTATTCGATATCAGAAGCACATGCTGCCTTACGCGCAGCAGGCTTGCCCGCGCGCGGCGTTTAAGCGAGAACAATGGCATGGAAACTTTGACACGTCTTGAGCAAGTGATTGCAGAGCGCAAAGCCGCTTCACCAGACGCCAGCTATGTCGCGAAACTCAACGCTGCCGGGATTGAGAAGATCGCGCAAAAGCTGGGTGAAGAAGCCGTTGAAACTGTGATCGCCGCCCTTTCGGGCAGTCGCGAAGAAGTGGTGGGAGAGGCAGCGGACCTGATCTTCCACTTGCTGGTGCTGTTGCAAGCCCGACGTATTACGCTGGGGGAAGTGATGGCCGAGCTTGACCGGCGCGAAGGCACCTCCGGAATCGAAGAGAAAGCGAGCAGGAGCGAGTAGCAATGCCCATCGATGCAACGCAGCCTTATGATGACACAAACATCTTCGCGAAGATCCTGCGCGGTGAGATTCCGTCCAAAAAAGTCTATGAAGACGAATGGGCCTATGCATTTGAAGACATCAACCCGCAGGCGGACATTCACACACTGGTCATTCCCAAGGGGCGGTATGTCAGTTGGGATGATTTCTCCGCCAATGCGCCTGCGGAAGAGATCGCAGGCTTCGTGCGTGCGGTGGGCGAAGTTGCCCGCGCAAAAGGGCTGGTGGAGCCGGGGTATCGCCTGCTCGCTAATATTGGCGGGCATGGCCATCAGGAAGTCCCGCATCTGCATGTTCACATCTTTGGTGGGCACCCGTTAGGGCCCATGCTGGCGCGCTGATCACTATTGATCGTATGTCAGACTCGGTTTGCCGTCGTTCAGGCGTGCAGAGCAAATGGGCACTTTGCAGTGAATCCCCTTTGCTTTAGGTGGCTTCCTTGATGGTTAAACCTGTTTTCCCTGGCGGCGTTTTTGACGGTGCGCAGCATCTTTATGCGGTGCGTGTCTATTACGAAGACACAGACCTGTCGGGGATCACCTATCACGCGAACTATTTGCGTTGGTTCGAACGTGCCCGCAGCGACCTTTTGCGCATGCTAAAGATTGATCAGCGCGAAGTAATCGAAGCAGGGGCAAGAGGGGAAGATGGCGGCGCTTATGCGGTCTCTGAAATCAACCTCAAATATCTGCGCCCGGCCAAACTTGGTGACGACGTGGTGATCGAAACGACGTGCACAGAATTGGGCGCAGCGAGTTGCCGCATGCATCAGCGCGCGATGCGCGGCGATGAATTGCTTTGCGAAGCCAGCTTGCGCGTTGGCTTCATCTCTCTTGACGGAAGGCCGCGCCGCCAACCGGCTGAATGGCGTACCGCCTTTGTCAATTTCATGGAAGATAATCTCGCATGACACTTTCGCTCAACCTGTTGGCTGCAGCGCCTGCCCGGCTCAACCCGCTCGAACTGTTCTTGCAAGCCGACATTGTGGTGCAAGCCGTGATGATTGGACTGATCTTGGCCAGCATCTGGGTTTGGACGATTATCGTTTCCTTCAGCCTGCGCATGGGTAAGCTGGAGCGTCGCAGCAGCGACTTCGAAGCCGATTTTTGGCAGGCCGAGGAATTCGACAGCCTGACTTCTGGCCGGGCGCGCAAGGATTTGCCGCCAGCGCGTGTCGCCGCTGCCGGGATCAATGAATGGAAGCGTTCGACACAACATCCGCCGGTGGACCGGGAAGGTACCCGCAGCAGGCTAGCCGGAATGATGGAAAGCCAGGTTGCGCAAGAGGCGGATGATCTCTCCACCCGCTTGGGTTTTCTGGCCACCACTGGTTCCGTTGCGCCCTTTGTCGGCTTGTTCGGTACCGTTTGGGGCATCATGAACAGCTTCTTCCAGATCGGCATGCAGGAAAGTTCTTCGTTGGCCGTGGTGGCGCCGGGCATTGCCGAGGCGCTGTTTGCGACCGCTATCGGCCTGTTCGCTGCGATCCCCGCTGTGATCGCATACAACCGCTTGAGCGACCGCGTGAACCGCTACGAGGCCAAGCTGCACCGCTTTGCTGACAAGTTCCATGCCAGCCTTAGTCACGAGCTGGACAAAGCATAGTGGGTATGTCGGTTTCCTCTTCCGGCAGGTCAGGGCGGCGTTCTCGCCGCGCGCTTATGGCAGAGATCAACGTCACACCTTTCGTGGATGTGATGCTGGTGTTGCTGATCATCTTTATGGTCACAGCGCCGCTACTTGCCTCGGGTGTTCCCGTGGATCTGCCCGATAGCCGGGCGAACCCGATCGACCAGCAACCCGATCAGGTGACGATCAGCATCGATCCGACGGGCACGATCTTTATCGGGAACGAGCGGGTGGAGACCGGCGGGTTGCCCGATGCGCTGGCAGCGATTGATCGCGGTCAGGCAGGGAATGAGCCAGTGATCGTGCTCCGCGGTGACAGGACATTGCAATACGCCCGGGTGATGGCGGTGATGGGTGAGTTGAACCGGGCCGGGTTCAACTCGATCTCGCTGGTCACTAACAGTTCACAATCAGCGCCATAGTTTACCCGATTGTCATGGAAACCAGAGCACTTCGACAAGACGAGAAATGGGGCCTTGGCGTCGCTGTCGGCTTGCACCTTGCGCTTGCTGCCGTGCTGTTGTTCCAGCCCGGCCCCAGCGATCCCTTCGAAATTCCGGAGCGGATGACTGTCAGTCTGGCCACCGATGTTTCCTTGAGCTCAACCGCACCAGAAATCGCGCCCGATAGCCGCGCCACGATGGCGCCGACTGTGTCAGATGAAGTGCAAGCGCCAGTTGAGCAATCGGATGGCGAGGCATCCACGAAGCCAACCCGTGAGCCGCCACCGACCAACAATTCACGAGCAGCCGTCACACAGCAACCGAGGCAAGCCGCAGAAACACCCCCGCGCCAGGCAACCGGCACCCAAGTTGGCGAGAATTTTCTTGAAGGTGCAGGCTCTGACAGCTCGTCGGATGATAATCGCATTCCTGCTGACCAAATCGGCCGAATCGCGCAAGCGAGCCTGATTCAGGCATTGTCACGCCAGATCAAGCCGCATTGGAATGCGCCGTCCGGCGTCGATACAGAGCTGCTGGTGACGGAATTGGCTTTCAACCTCAATGAAGACGGCACTTTGGCGGGGCGTCCGCGTGTACTGCGCCAGTCCGGCATCAATGCCTCCAATCGCCCGCAAGCCGGACTACATGCAGAACGGGCAATCCGCGCGGTGCAGCTCGCCGCGCCGTTTGACCTGCCCGCCGAGTATTACAACGCCTGGAAGTCGATCCGGGGCGCGCGTTTCGATAGGAACCTATCCCGATGAAGAAATGGATTTTCGTTCTCGCATTCCTGGCAGCGCCGCTGGCGGCGCAGGATCAGGACCTTGGCCAACCAGCGCCAGAGGGTGGTCAGGTGGAAACCACCGGTACAGAAGCCTCGGGCGAGGATGCCGAGGGCGGCCTGGTCTTTACTGTCACCGACGAAAGCGATTGGGCGGATCTGTCGATTGCCATCCCGGGGTTTGCGGCAGATCGCGATGTGGCGACGCCTGCCAATTCGCGCGGCACCGCTGCACTTGGCGTAGAGATCGCAAATGTGATCACTGCGAACCTGCAGAACAACGGCCTGTTCCAACCCATCGGCCCGGCGCGCTTGCCTCAGCCCGCCTTCGCGCAGATCACAGACCCCGCGTGGGGCAATTGGCGCGGGCGCGGCGCGGAAATGCTGGTACATGGCTATGTCCGCGCCCGTGCTGACGGGCGATTGGTGGTCGGGTGCTACCTCTATGATGTTGCTCTGCAGGATGAACTGGTTCGCGAAGGTTGGGTTGTCCCACCCTCCGACTGGCGGCGTGCCGCACACAAATGCTCCGACATTATCTATGCGCGCCTGACAGGAGAGAGCCCCTTCTTCGACAGCCGTATTGCATATATCGCCGAAACCGGACCAAAGGATCGCCGCGTCAAACGTCTTGCAATCATGGACAGCGACGGAGCGAACCATCGCTTTCTGACATTGGGCAGCGCGACCGCGCTCACACCTCGTTATTCGCCCGACTACTCGCAGCTGCTCTATCTGTCCTATGTCGACGGCAATCCGCGGCTTTATGTCTATGACATCGGCACAGGGCGGCAGACGCTGGTCACGCAAAGCAGCAACCCGACCTTCGCGCCGCGCTGGAGCCCGGACGGGCGCACTATCCTTTATTCGATGGCGGTTGCTGGCAATACCGACATTTACAGCGTGCCGGCCAGCGGTGGCCGCAGTACGCGGCTGACCGATACGCCGGGGATTGATATTGGCGGTTCCTATTCGCCCGATGGCCGCCAGATCGTGTTCGAGAGCGATCGATCGGGCAGCCAGCAATGCTATGTGATGAATGCGGATGGCACCAACCAGCGCCGCATCACATTCTCTGGCGGACGTTGCGCTAACCCCGAATGGAGCCCGCGCGGTGACCAGATCGCGTTTACGCGGATCGCGGGCGACTTCAATATCGCGATCATGAGCCCAAATGGCCGCAATCTGCGCGTTTTGACCAGTGGTTGGCAGGACGAAGGGCCGACCTGGGCACCCAATGGTCGCATCATTCAGTTCTTCAGAACGGAGCGGAATTCTGGCCGGTCAGGCCTGTGGCAAGTCGACCTGACAGGTCGCAATGAAAGGAGGCTTCCGACACCGGTGGATGCGTCAGATCCAGCCTGGGGACCAATTCTCCCCTGATACTCTTCTTTTGTGTTATTATAGGTAGGCAAGACTCCCCAATTTCCTGAGAGGAAACAACAATGAACAAACGTTTTGCAACTGTGATTCTGCTGGCATCAGCTACCACTTTGGCTGCTTGCGCGAAAAAGGCGCCGGAGGAGCTTCCGCCGCCGCCGCTAAGCACAACTGCGCCGGCAACAGGTCCGGCTACGGCACCAGCTCCAACCGGGCCTACGGTGGGCAGCCAAGCGCATTTCGAAGACGCGGTGAACGGCCAGAATGTCATTTTCTTCGATACTGATCGCTTCAATATTGACAGCGTGGATGCTGCAGCTTTGCAAGCACAAGCTCAGTATCTTAGCCGCTATCCCCAGATCCGCATCACCGTAGAAGGTCATGCTGACGAGCGCGGCACGCGCGAATATAACCTGGCTTTGGGTGAACGCCGCGCCAATTCAGCGAAGAATTACCTCGTTAGCATTGGTGTAAACGCAGACCGTATCTCAACGGTCAGCTACGGCAAGGAACGCCCCGTTGCCCTGGCTTCAACGCCAGAAGCATGGGCGCAAAACCGCCGCGCGGTCAGCGTAGTGATCAATTAGATTAGTCGCGGAATAGCGACGGCACCGGCAGGTCGAGCGTTAACGTCTCGGCCTGCACGGGCACTTGCGTTTCAGCCCAATGGGGCCCAACCTGGTCCGGTGACCAAAGCAAAGCCATCGCGGCAAGCGCGAACGTTGAAAACGTGCTGGAAATGGCGAGTTGTTTGCTCATGGTTCTCATATCTTCGCGCAGCCGGATAGCTGCAAATTGTGAACGATCTATTGCAATGCAACATTTCAATTTGAAATTGGTTCCCACACCTTTCCATTGGCAGCAACCATCCCTAGACTAGAGTCCATGCCAGCCCGACAAACTGCAAACTGCGCGTACGCGGATGCCTAAGCCGCGCCGATCCAACGACTGGGGTTTTCCGCGCTGGCGCGGATATAATGACTCGCGCGAGGCGACAACGGTACGCCTGTGCGATCGCCATGGGTGTGAGGAGCGTGGCGATTGCCCGGCGCCGAAGTCTCCGAATAGCCCCGACCGGTGGTATTTCTGTCAGGCGCATGCTGCGGAATACAACAAGGGCTGGGATTATTTCGAAGGCCTCGACAAAGAGCAGAAGGCCGAACGTGCCAAGGCCGAGCGGCAGCAGAGCGAAGGCTATGCCGAAGCCTCCCACTATGGCTGGGGCGGGGCTGGCGATGGCTCGCGCAGCGCGGATGAAATGCGCGCATTGGAACTGCTGGAACTGGAAGCGGATGCCGATTTCGCCGCGATCAAGAAGGCTTACCGCGAGAAGGCGAAACTCGTGCATCCCGATGTGAAGCCGGGTGACAAGGAGGCTGCCACCGAGTTCCAGAAACTTCAGATCGCGTACGAAGTTCTGAAAGTCGGCGAAGAACGGCGCGAATGGCGGGGCTGAATGTTCAAATGTCCGCTAACGACCCAAAGGTCGCCATTCCGGCGAAGGCCGGAAGCCAGTCGATTTCGGGGTATTTCTTCGACCATAGCTGGACCCCGGCCTTCGCCGGGGTGACGACTTAATCCAAGGTCCACTTCCCACCCCAAAACCAGACATTAGCTAAGTCTACTCCCCCGGCCCAGCAAATCCCGGCTTTCCGGCCCGCGAATTGATCGTCGGATCGGGATTGTCATTCCACCACGGCACATCGTTGAACGGTCGCACATCCAGCTCATGCGACCAGCAATTGCGTGGTTGCTGCGCCAGGTGCCAGTACGTTTCCGCCAGTACGGCGGGGTCGATGATCCCTTCTTCGCCTTTGGCCGCTTCGAATGCATCCCATTTGTCGCCGAGCAGTTTGACCAGCGTGTCAGGCGAACGAACCGGGCCATCGACCACGACATGCGCAACGTGGACGCCTTGCGGGCCGAATTCGGCGTTCAGCGTCTGGCACAGCATGCGCCGCCCGCCCATTGCTGCCGCATGGCTGTGTTGCCCGGCGTTACCGCGAACCGCTGCGGTGGCTGATGTGACAAGCAAGGAGCCTTTCCCCCGCTCGACCATGGCCGGAAACATTGCGTGCGCAAGCCGGAACACACCATAGCAGCCGAGCCGCCATCCCAGTTCAAAAGTCTTGTGCGGCGTATCATGCAGCGTGCGGTTCCCGATTTGCGCGCCTAGATTATAGAGCGCGCTGTCAATCGGGCCAATATCGCTTTCGATCCGCGCGACCAGGTCCTCTATCGCACCATCCTCCGATGCGTTGAGCAACACACCTGACGCGCTGCCGCCAGCGTTCTCTATTTCGCCGACGAGCCGCGCAAGCCCATCTTCATCGCTGCGCCGCGCGAGGACCGCGTGATAGCCGCCCGCCGCAAAGCGCTTAGCAGCGTGTCCGCCGATACCGGCGCCCGCGCCGATGACAAGGAATACCGGTTTCGTTTCAGCCATAGCTCTCTCCCTAATGCCTGGGGAGAGAGTAGGACAGCAATCAGACCTTCGCCAGTGCTTGTTCGAAGTCAGCGATCAGATCATCCGGGTCTTCGATCCCGATACTGATGCGAACAAGGTTCTCTGTGATGCCAAGCGCGGCCTTGCGTTCGTCCGGCACGGATAGGTGCGTCATTGATGCAGGGTGGCTGGCGAGCGTCTCCGTGCCACCAAGGCTAACCGCAAGCTTGGCCACTTTCAGTGCGTCAAGGAAGCGGAAGCATTCCGCTTCGCCTCCTTTGATGAAGACGCTGAAAGTGGAACCCGCGCCGAGGCAATGGCGATCGTAAATGTCCTGTTGGCGCGCGTCTTCGATCATGCCGAGATAGCCCAACCCTTCCACCTTGGGATGGCTTTTCAGGAATTCGCACACCTTCTCGGCGTTCTTGCCGGCGCGTTCCATGCGCAGTTCGACCGTTTCGAGCGAGCGGAGCAGCATCCATGCAGTGTTCGGATCCGCGATACCGCCCATGGTGTTGCGCAGCGCACGGATCGCATCGATGAAGTGCTTCTTGCCGGAAACGCTGCCTGCGACGAGGTCTGAATGGCCGCCGACATATTTGGTCAGAGAGTACACCACCAGATCCGCACCATGCTCCAGCGGACGCGACCAAAGGGGGCCAAGGAATGTGTTGTCGATGGCAATCGGGCAGCGGTCAGCATCGAAGTGCATGTCGCGCGCGGCTTTGACTGCTTCGACATCGACCAGAGCGTTGGTGGGGTTGGCCGGGCTTTCGAGATAGATCAGCGGCACTTCGCCGCCTTGCGCTTCGGCCTGAGCCTTTGCTTTGGCCATCACAGCGTCCAGCTCTTCAGCGGTCGCGCCAGCCGGGAAGTCGACATAGGTCACGCCGTACTTGGCCATGATTTTGGCGACAAAGCCCTCGCTTGCTGCATAGAGCGGGCCGGAATGCACGATCACATCGCCGGCCTTGCACGCGGCCAGCATCAGGATCGCGATGGCGGTCATTCCGCTGGAGAAGCTCAGCGCATCTTCTGCGCCGTCGCAGATCGCCAGACGATCCTCGAGGATTTCCTGATTGGGTGCGTTGAAGCGTGAATAGACCAGACCTTCTGCGCCGCCTTCACGCTTTCCAGTGATGCCTTCAAAATGCCGCTTACCCGCGGCTGCGTTCTCAAACGCGAATGTGCTGGTGAGGAAGATCGGTGCTTTCAGCGAACCTTCGGACAGCACCGGGTCATAGCCATAGCCCATCATCAGCGTAGATGGTTTCATCGGACGACCGTTAATTGTGGTCACAGGGTCTCTGGGCTTGCGGCGCGGGGTGGGTTGGTCAACCGGATCAATCGCGTCAGACATATGCGGGTTCCTCCCTAAACAACGCTCCCAGGAAGGCAGGAGCCAATTGTTCGCCGCGCGTGGCCCCCGCTCCTAACCTCCGCAGGAACGCTTCACCGCCGCCAGCCTCTATGCAGTGTCAACTATCGCGAGATGGTATCACTTGCAACCATTTGAGGCGCGATTTCAACCGTGCAATTCCTACAGCATGGAACACTTGGAACACTGTCCAGAGGCAAGAAAACCGATGGACTAAACGCGCACAGACTACCGCGTGAATCGATCCTGTGCATCGAACGAACATGCAGCGATTCTAAAAGTTCGCACAGCCTGTAGGACAGCCAGTTCACGGCTGGAGACTAGATCAGCGCGGCAACACCCCACACCACTCCGACAATCAGGAATACGCCGAGGACATCCAGAACCAGGCCTGCGCCGACCATCCGTTCAATCTTGATCCGCCCGGTCGACCAGGCAATTGCGTTCGGCCCGGTCCCGGCTGGCAGCATAAAGCCCCAGCTGGCGGCGAGCGCGGCTGGCATGGCGAGCAGCAACGGGTCTGCTCCCAAGGCGACAACAAGAGAAGCTACAACCGGGATGATCCCGGTTGCGGTCGCAACATTGCTCGCGAACTCGGTGATCACCACGATCATGGCGACCACTGCGAGTGCGACGACAATTAGCGACAAGGTTTCGAGGGGCAACAAGGCTTCAGCGAGCCAGGTAGCGAGGCCGGATACCTGCATGCCCGCAGCAAGCGCTAATCCACCACCAAACATCATGATGACCGCCCAGGGCGCGCGGTCGGCTTCTTTCCAGATCAACAGCGGCCGCCCTGTCCCATCGGGCACCAGGAAGAGCGCAAAACTGGCGATGATCGCAATGGTGCCGTTGGTCCAAGAGCCATCTGGCAACAGCGGTCCAACCCAGGGAACCGTCATCCACGCCAAGAAGGCAAGCGCTACGATAGGGATCAGGCGTTTTTCCGCGCTGGTCCAGGCTGCATGTGTGTCTATCGCTTGGCTCGCTGCCGCCACGTCGAAAGGGTGCTCGGCCACGCGCTGAAATCTGGCGATGATAAAAGTGGCCAGCGGCACGCCTACTAGTACGATTGGCAGGCCGAACAGCGTCCATTCGATAAAGGTGATCTGGACCCCGATCATGCTGTCCAGCAGGCCGACGGCGATAGCGTTGGTGGGGGAGCCGACCAATGTACCAAGCCCGCCAATGCTGGCAGCAAAGGCAATGCCCATCGGCAGCGCTCCGGATAGACCCTCTTTGTCGACCACTGCCGCGGCATCTCGTGAGGTGGGCTGCGTGGGCGCGCGGGCGACCATGCCTCCTGACAAAACCGCCAGCGCCATCGGCATCATGATCAGCGTGGTGGACGTGTTCGATATCAGCATGGACAATAGCGCCGCGGAAATCATGAAAGCGAGCAGCAATTGGGTTTGCCCGCCGCCACTGCCGACTGCGCGCAGGATTGCGAGGCTGAGACGTTTGTGAAGGCCGGTGCGTTCAATCGCGAGTGCAAGAAAGGCACCGCCCAGCAGCAGAAATAGGATCGGCGAATAGTATGTGCTGGCGACATCGCGCGCGCTCGAAACAGAGCCGAAGGGCAAGATGACAAATGGCAGCAGGGCCGTGACTGTAAGCGGTACAGCTTCGGTCATCCACCAGGCGGCCATCCAGACAACCAGCCCGGCCACGAGCCACGCCTCTGCAGGCATGCCTGCAGGCGGTGTAATGAAAACAGTGATTGCAAAGGCAAACGGACCCAAAATCCGGCCAATCGCTGATGCTGTCATGCGGCGCAGCCTCCCCTTGCGCCTGCTCTAGCGAATTGGGCCTGCCAATGCGAGTGCACTGACAGGCCCTGCGTCAAGAAACGTGAGCAAGAAGAAAACTGCCTACGCCCACCAATGTCTAGTGAGGCAGCATTGCCATGTCCTGTATTGCAGCGACATGTTTGAGCTTTGCCCACAAATGAAATGGGCGCGGCCATCGCTGACCACGCCCAATGAAAGCCTATTTCGGTTCAGGCGGGGGTCTTAGTCGACCTCGCCATTGTTTTCTTGCCCGGGAAGGCTGATCGGATTGAAGATCACAGTACCCGTACGCGGGCCTCTCTGCTCGCGGGCATTTTCCGCGCGTTGCGCCTGTTCGCGCAACAAGCGTGCTGTGCCACGGGGAATGCGAAAGCTGTTTGCGACGCCGTCAGAGCTTACTTCAACATAGGAAGGCTCGCGAACGCCGCCGGCCAGATCGGCGATATCAGCTTCATAGACGACAGCTTCTGTTTCAGTAGTCTTGGCAATGAGCGCACTGACCTCTTCATTGGCGTAACCAATGAGATGCGATCGGATGTCGTTGGGCCAATTGACGAAGAAGTAAGGTCGCGCTTCGTCATAGATCGTGCTGATCTGCAGTCGCTCGCCGCGGTTCTGCGTTCCGCGCAAAGAGTTCACAAATTCGCGGGCGTTGCGTTCGAGCACTTGCGAGACGTTTAGCCCCGTGAAGGCATCACTGGGGAGCGAAGGTCCACCTATCTCACCGCGCCAGAAACCATAGATTACCTTGGGATTTTCCCAATTGCGAAAAACAATCTGGTGGCGAATGTCGTGCGGGCTCATTGTCACACCGCGCACGGTGATGAATTTGGCCTGGTCGAACGGAATACCATCGATTTCGATTTCGCGCGGCTGGCGGATGGGCCATTCTTGCGCGATTTTTTCCATTACCGCTACATTGTGCAGGTTCAGCCAGTAGGCCAGCTGCTCGTTACGCGGTAGAGTTGTGATGTCGATCTGGTTGCCTAGCTGCTCCAACTCCAGGCGGTAGTCTGCCACCATATTGCGTAGTTCATCGTTGAAGAATGAGAACATGACACGGTTGCCTTCCAGTCGGTAGCGGGACTGATGGCCATAGATTCGTCTCGAACCCAGGGTTGCCTCTGCGCGTGAAGGTGCTTCGCGGATCGAAGGGCCCATCGTATAGACGAGATAATTCATCGCCTCGCTCCAGGCGGTGTAGTCGATCCGGTCAGCGCTTTGGCGTTCTTGCGGAGCGAAAATGTCAAACTGGGGGTTCACCGGAGCAACCGAAACCGATGTCGAAACGGCTGAGAATTCTGTCGAATCTGCTAGCGCTGAGGCGGCCGAAAACCCAAGTGCTACCACACTCGCGCTGGTAATCAGGGATTTGAACATCAGGGGCTCCGATCGAATATTTCTTGGCATGCAACGCACGAAGTGACCCATGGTGCCCGCCGGGGGATAAGAAATCTGCTGTTTAGACAATATCCTAACTGTCTGAACGATCAATGACGCTCGTCGAGAAGGACACGTGCTTTGTCGAAGTAATACAGCGGGGGCAAAAGTAGGTCTCGGCAAATGAAAAGGGCGCACTGGATCAGCACGCCCTTCGCAATCATGTGTACGGTTTATGGTCTACTTCGGCGCGAGCACCATAAGCATCTGCCGGCCTTCAAGGCGCGGAAAGGCTTCGATCTTGGCAATTTCTGCCACGTCGTCCTGCACGCGCTTGAGCAGGTCCATGCCCAATTCCTGGTGCGCCATTTCGCGGCCACGGAAACGCAAGGTAACTTTCACCTTGTCACCCTGTTCGATGAACTTGTTCACACTGCGCATCTTCACGTCATAATCATGCGTGTCGATGTTGGGACGCATCTTGATCTCTTTGATGTCCTGCGTCTTTTGCGTTTTGCGGGCTGCGTTAGCTTTCTTCTGCGCTTCGTAGCGGTATTTGCCAACGTCGAGGAACTTTGCCACCGGCGGGTCCGCATTCGGAGAAACCTCTACCAGGTTGAGCCCAAGCCCGTTGGCTTGCTCCATGGCTTCGCGCGTGTACATGACGCCGAGGTTCTCCCCCTCATGGTCGATCACGCGCACTTTTTCGGACTGGATGAAAGTATCGAAGCGAGGGCCGCTTTTAACGGGCGGGGCCATCGAACGCCGAGGTGGACGGGCTATGTGTGTTCTCCTGTTACAGCCTGATTCTGTTGTTGGCTGGCTATGTAGGGGTAATGTGCGGCGAAGGCTAGGGGTTACGCAGCTTCGCGCCACAGCGGCAGTTGCACCAGTCTGCCCTTGGCTGCGAGCACGGCGTCGATGCTGCTCGCGGGGCTCAGCGCGGCGCGAATTTCGGGAGCGCCGGCATCCATTCCGCCGGTCAGCGCGCCAAACGCGGGCAAGATCATCCGGTCGCCGCTATTCGCATTGCGGCTCAACACGCCGCAAACCCGGCTGATATGGCGATCGCGCACTTTGACGCGCACCTTGGGGTGGAAGTGCCCAGACAGCTCAGGCCGGATCTCTCCTGCCTTGGCGATGTGGCGCAGCACTATCCCGCTGATTTCAACCTCGTCTGCAAGCTCGCCGCCGAAAGAACGATGCATGTGCTCGTCATGATTACCGGTGATCCAGACCCAGTCGAGCGCGCGGGTCAGCCCCTCCAGCATGCCTGCCGCAAAAGGATCCAGTCGCGAAGTGCCTTCGCCATCGTGGAAATTGTCACCCAGCGTGATCACGCGCCGCGCACCGGTTTGCTTGACCGCGTCGGCCAACCGCTCCAGCGTTTCGCGGCTGTCATAGGGCGGCAGCATCTGACCATGGCCCGCATACCAGCTCGCCTTTTCCAGATGCAGGTCGGCCACCAGCAAAGCTTGTTCGCGCGGCCAGTAGAGCGCGCGGCCATCGACCAGCAGCATTTCCTGATGTGCGAACGAAACGGGAACCATTACTTTGACTTGCCGTGCCTTCCATGGTTTGGCAAGTGCGCAGTTGGTTGATGTTGATCAAAGACCAAGCCGTACCGTGCAGGATAGGGGCGGCGAACCAAACCGAGGGAATTTCATGACCGATTGGACTGCACAAACCGCGCAAGCGAAACAATGGTTCGAAAGCTTGCGAGATCAAATCTGCGCAGAATTTGAGGCCATTGAGCGCGAAGCAGGCTCAGATGCCAGCTTTGAATACACGCCATGGCAGCGCGAAGAGGAAGGCAATCCGGATCCTGGCGGCGGTGTTCAGGGCTTGATGAAGGGCAAAGTGTTCGAGAAGGTCGGGGTTAATGTCTCGACCGTCAAAGGCAGTTTCGCACCTGAATTCGCCGCAACGATGAACGGGGCATCGGCGGAAAACCCCGGCTTTACCGCAACAGGGATCAGCCTGGTTGCGCATATGGCGAACCCGCATGTGCCAGCGGTACATATGAACACGCGCTTCCTGACGACCCAGTCGGCCTGGTTCGGTGGTGGAGCGGATTTGAACCCGCCGATCCCTTATGAGGAAGATACGTCAGACTTTCACGCGCGTTTCCGCGCGGCCTGCATGGCGCATAACCCGACCTATTACGAGCGGTTCAAGAAATGGGCGGACGAGTATTTCTATATCCCGCATCGCGGCGTGCATCGCGGGGTAGGAGGCATCTTTTACGATCATCTTGAGTGCGAGGACGATGCGGGTTTTGCACGCCATTTGGCATTTACGCAGGACGTCGGCAAAACGTTTCTCGATATCTTTCCGCAGCTGGTTCGCCGCCGGATGGGCAGCGGTTTTACTTCGGATGACAAGCAGACGCAGCTTGCATGGCGCGGTCGCTATGCCGAGTTTAACCTGGTCTATGACCGGGGCACACTGTTTGGTCTGAAAACCGGCGGCAATATCGATGCGATCCTGATGAGCTTGCCACCCGAAGCGGTGTGGAGTTGACTACTTCTCCGCTTCAGCGGTTCCTTCGGGCGCATAGACGCGGACCCAGTCGACCAGCATAGCGATCTCGCCCGTCTTGATCTTATCGACCGTTTCTGCTGGCACGCCCACATATGGCTCGGTCAATCCGTTGGTTTTGAACGGGTAAATACCGCCAACCGCAAAGTTCAGAATCAAGTGCTGCGGCGTGTCGAAGCGCCATTTGCCATAGTGAGCGACCATAGAACGCGTGGCCCGATAGATCAGCTTTCCATCAACTTCGAAAGTAATCACGTCGTCTGTCCATTCGACGGCATAAGTGTGCCAGTCGGTCGCATCGGTTCCCTCAGGAAAATAGGACTTGTTCACAAACGGCGTATCACCAGAGTAATTAGTCCCGTGCATGGCTACGCCAATCCAGTCCTTCTCCCCGACATATTCCATGATGTCGATCTCACCGGTCGTGGGCCATTGGCCATTACCCAGCAGCCACCATGCCGGCCAAACACCTTCGGCGTCCGGTAGTTTGATGCGCGCTTCTGCGCGACCATGGGTGAAGTCGAACTTGCCCTTGCTGTGGATCCGCGCGGAAACGAAGTCCGCTTTGCGTTCTGTGTTGGGATCGATGCCTGGTTGAAACAGCGGGCGTAGCATCAAGGCGCCGTCGTCTGCCCCTGCAACGCCAGTAACAATACTCAATACTGCAGGGTCATCGATGTAAACTTGCTGCTCGTTGTTGAACCAGATTTCAGGGCCGACCACAGTCCACAATTCTCGGTCGAGCACTTCGCCGTTGAATTCATCAGACATTAGAAGAGTTCGCTGAGATTGCGCGGTACCCGCGGCTTCGTCCTGAGCGGACAGCGAGCTGGTAATAGTTCCCATAGCCAGTGCGCCACCCAAGGTTGCAGCGATCAATCCTGATTTTAGCGGCATATGTGGCCCTTTCCACAAGTTGTTAACGCTCACATTATCTTCATGACTGTAAAAGTCCAGATTGAGTTTTCGTTTTAGCGCCAGCGATATTTTGCATTGCAATAAGTCGCGCTGCACCGCAAATCTATGGGCGCAATGCTACGCCAGTACGAACTTGTTGAACGGGTCCTGGATTATGACCCTGACGCCGATGAAGCGGCGCTCAACCGCGCGTATGTCTACACCGTGCAGAAGCATGGCAGCCAAAAGCGCGCCAGCGGTGATCCCTATTTCAGCCATCCGGTCGAAGTCGCTGGCTTGATGACTGACCTGAAACTTGATCAGCAGACCATCATCACCGCGCTGCTGCATGACACAGTTGAAGACACGCTCGCCACAATTGATGACATCGAAGCCAATTTCGGGACTGACGTAGCGCGGCTAGTCGATGGTGTGACCAAGCTGTCCAAGATCGAGCAGATGCCGGAGAATGAGCTTGCGGCAGAAAACCTACGCAAGTTCCTGCTCGCCATGTCAGAGGACATCCGCGTCCTGCTCGTCAAGCTGGCAGACCGATTGCACAACATGCGCACGCTGCATTTCATCAAAAGCTCTGAAAAACGCCAACGGATCGCGCGTGAGACGATGGATATCTACGCCCCGTTGGCAGAGCGTGTGGGCATGTATGAATATATGCGCGAGATGCAGCTGCTTGCCTTCGAGCAGCTCGAGCCTGAAGCTTACAAGACCATCACAGACAAGCTTGCAGAATTGCGCAGCAAGGATGGCGGACAGGTCGATGCGATTGCGCTCAAGATCAAGCAAAGGCTGGCCGAAGCCGGGCTTGCTGTCGAAATATCGGGCCGGGAAAAGCATCCCTATTCGATCTGGAAAAAGATGGCCGAGCGGCATGTGTCGTTCGAACAGGTCACAGACATCATGGCCTTCCGTGTCATCTGCAACAATGAAGCCGATTGCTACGCCGCTTTGGGTGCGCTGCACACCACGTGGCAATTTCTGCCCGGCAAGTTCAAGGATTACATCTCGACGCCCAAATCAAACAGCTACATGTCGCTGCACAGCTCGTTGATGTATGAAAACTCGATGCGCGTAGAGGTGCAGATCCGCACGCGCGAGATGCACAGCCGCAACGAGTTCGGGCTGGCCGCGCATTGGGCATACAAGCAACACGACAAGGCCGACGGACAGGTTAGCTGGCTGCGCGACCTGATCGAAATCGTCGATGCGAGCCACGATGCGGACGAGCTGCTCGAGCATACGCGCATGGCGATCTATCAGGACCGCATCTTTGCCTTCACACCCAAGGGCGGGCTGTTCCAGCTACCCAAGGGTGCCTCGCCAATCGATTTCGCCTTTGCCGTGCATACCGATCTGGGTGCGCAAGCGGTTGGCGCAAAGATCAACGGCCGCCATATGCCGCTGCGCACACAGCTGCAAAACGGCGACGTGGTTGAGATCATCAAAGGCAAGGAAGCCGAGCCGCAATTGTCCTGGCTGGGCTTTGTCGTCACCGGCAAGGCACGCGCCGCCATTCGCCGCGCCTTGCGACTGAAAGAGCGCGCCGAGATCGCAGAGATTGGCGCGAAACTGTTCGACGAGATCGCAACGAAAGTGCCCGCGCGTATCGGCAAGAAGGCGCGAAAACTGGCGGTCGAACGGCTCGAACTGATGGATGAGGAGGACATGATGTTCGCCATCGGCGCGGCCAAGCTGTCCGATCGCGAAGTGATGGAAGCGCTGGTTCCCGGATGCACGGCGGATATCGACGAAGATGACGACTGGACCCGCCGCGAGCACGCGATCTCCATTCGCGGCCTTACGCCTGGTGTGGGGTTCCAATTGGCCGATTGCTGCCACCCTGTGCCGGGGGACAGGATCGTGGGCTTGCGCAAGAAAGGCGAAGCGGTGGAAGTGCACGCCATTGGCTGCTTTGAATTGGCGAACGGCGAGGATTCCAACTGGCTCGACCTATCCTGGGGGTCGCGTTCGCAAGGCGCCGTGGGCCGCTTGCGCGTAACGCTGTATGACAGGCCGGGCACGCTGGCGGAGATGGCGGGCATATTTGCGCAGAACCACGTGAATGTGAAAATGCTGGAGCAGGTTGAGACCGACCACCCGTTCACCACGTATGAGATCGACAGCGAGGTGCAGGATCTGGCGCATTTGACGCGTATTCTCAGTGCTTTGCGCGCGAGCGATTCGGTCGCGCAGGCGGAGCGGATCTAGAGCAGCTCCAATTTCAGCTCGATCGCATCGCCCTCGGCCAGGTCTTCAGCGCGCATCACTTTCTTGCTGACCAGCAAAATCCACTCGGTGGACTTCTCTTGCGGAAAAACCGAGCTCTTCCAAACCGTATCACCGATCCGCGCCATGACTTTAACAGAGCCGAACCCGCGCCGCGTGCCGTACTCCAGCCGTTGCATCAAAGCGTGCCCAGCAATGTGCTCCGCCTGATCGCCCGTGATCGAGACGAGATGATAGACTGCCTTTTCGCCGCGCCAGCATTTCAGGGACGCGTTCACTTTCATCGTTTCAGCCATTGGGCGCTGGGCGAACAGGAACCGGGATGTTGCAGATATCCGCGCCGCCTGCCGGTAAAATGAAGAACGGATCGCGGCGGTTGGCACGTGCTTCGGCATATTTGGCGAAGGTCTCGCTCTCGGTGGAGAGGTATTCGTAGTCGTACGTCAGTCCTGCGGGTGCGGTTTCAGATTCGAGAAGATCCGCCGCCACATCGATCGACAGGATCGGGGTGCGCTTGTCGAACTCGTCCTCAGCATAGAAGCCCAGCTCACCCTTGCCGCGGGGCAGGCTGGACAGATACTCTATCCCTTCGATCACCCGGCCGACCAGTGCGATATTGCGATCAAGGTGCCGCGGAGCATGGCCGATCACGGTGTAGAGTTCTGCGCCGCTGCCGGTGTCCGGCGATAGGTTACGCCCCACGCCGACCATGCCGTAGCAATGGACGGGCCACCATTGCGTGTCCGAATACCCGAGCTGCCAACCTCTGAAGTGTCCGGAAGATTTGCCGTATGAGTCTTTATGCCACCACTCTTGGTCGATCGTTAAAGTTGTAGTTAACAGGTTTTTGAGTGGCTCATCGTTGGTATACTCATCCTCCCCCATCACCTTCAGCCCATCGGGCAGTGTTTTTTTCTCTCCGTCGCTTTCTGGATTGTCGTAATTGGGATCGCCCCATTGCACGACGTAATTGTCCTGCACACGGTTGACGCTGATCCCGTCGTACCACCCCTCCCGCGCAAGCAGCTTGATATTGTGCACCCAGCCCTGGCTGAATGGTGCGGGCATCAGCTGGATAATGACTTCGCGCGGATTGCCCTCGGCATCGGGCGCTAGTCGCATGACCAGCAGATCTTCTGTCGGGATGGCCACCCACTCCTCCACCGAAGCTTCTTCGACGATCTGATTGGGCGACAGAGCCTCCTTCGGCTCCTCCTCTGCAAGAACAATCGCGGAAAGGGTGAACGTGGCGATAAATGCGGCCACCGGGCAATTCATGATTTTCTTCATGTTTTCAGACCTGCCATCTCGCGCCTTGCGAAGCAATCGTTTCAAAGCTAGAGCGCGCGCTTCTTGTTGGGCCTGCCGCGCTTTGCGGTACTTGAGCCCGAGGTCACCGCAAGGCGACCCTCGCACTCAAGTAACCAAGTGGTAGCGCAAATGGGAACGCGGAGACGTGGCCGAGTGGTCGAAGGCGCACGCCTGGAAAGTGTGTATACGGTAACCCCGTATCGTGGGTTCGAATCCCACCGTCTCCGCCATTTTATCTGTAAATAAACGATAAAAGGTGCTGGCGAGGGATTGTTACCAAAACCGTTCCCTAAAAGAAGCGTGGGTAGCGAGCCGAACAACTACCATCTACTTCGCACATCAAGACCCCACCCATTTAGGGCCTGTCCTCTGGTGGCTATGGGTCCTCTCCAACTCTCCCCTCGTCTCGGTCTTGAAACTCTTTCTATCGAACGAAGCCAGCTAGGTAATCCGAATACTCAACCTCGAATCCATTATCCGTTGCCCATTGACGCAGTTCTGGTGAAGCATCTCCGTATAAACATAGGCGAGCTCCCTTTGTTCGGCTCACCACCTCAGAGATGAATTCTCCAGTCGCAAAGCGATCGGCATGAAAAAGCATCGCTTTGCTATCGGCGTGGGTTTCCCAGTAGGTCAGCAGCTTTTCATCTTCGCTAAGGTAAATGTTGTATACGAGAGTCTGCGGCTCTTCCTTCTGGTTACGGTCCACCATCTGCTTTGCAATGTCCCGCAATTCTTCTGATTTTCCGTCTGCCACTTGAAGCTCGTAGAAAACGTTAATTTGAGTTGAAGACATAGCGACCTCTCTAGCCTATGGTTGATCCGATCTCTCTTAAATGAGATCACTCCAGACGGCTAGTTCTCTATCTTGGGAGGGAGGAGGCTGGTAGCAGCCGTTGCTAGGGTTCCGTGATCGTGAAAAAGACAATGTTGAGGTTAAAAAAACTCAAAATAATCATAACTATCCAATCAATAGCTTGCTACATCTACTGATGGGTAAATTGCGATTACGATGGTAAGTCCTTCAAAAAATTCAGTTAGTCAGGGGATAATAATGCTTAAGAAACTGAAAGTCGTCGCGCTTGGCTTAGTCACATTAAGTATCACTGCATGTCAGCAGACTACTGATGATGCCGAGATCATAGAAGCTGCGCGCGCTGGATATGCCGCATTCCAGCAGGGAGACATGGAGGCATGGGCTGAAACGCAATCAAGCGATGTGGAGTGGATTGCTCCGAAAAGCCTTCCCTATGCGGGGACTTATTACGGCCCGCAGGAAGTGATGGATAATGTCTTCGCTCCAATCCTGCAGTTATGGCCTGATTTTCGAGTCACGGACGTAGACTACAAATCGAGTGGGAATACTGTTTTTATCACTACCAAGATTTTTGCCGGAGGGGCGGAGAGTGATTCGATTCATGTTGCCACAATCGAAGACGGGAAATACGTGAAGTTTCAGATCTATGACGATGGTGGCTTTATGATGCAGTCGGCCACGACAGACGAACCGCAATAGACCAGTAGCTTTTTTTGAAAGCGATTTAGACAACCATCTTTATCCGACGGTGCCTTTCTATCGGTACTTCGGGATCTGGAATGCGCGGAAAACCTATCACGCGTCGAAAAACCCGGCGAGCCTCGGGTCATTCTTGCTGGTCACAAGAAAATGATCGAAGAGCAATGCGTCCAGTCAGGCAAAGTTCAACTCCCAGTTCATATTGCTGGGCATGCTCTGGCGTATAAAATGTTAGCGCGCCAAGGAGCAATCGAATTTTAGGCAGCGTACGAAGACGAGTTGGCGCTCGAATGGCTCCACCGCCATTTATATATGTAAATAAAATATAAGGTTTCCCGAACAGGGCTTGTTACTAAAACCTTTCCCTAAAAGGAGCGTAGTTAGAGTCTACGTAGGAGGCGTCTGAGGCGAATATCTCGGTTTCGTTCCCGTCGATTCCGCTTGCTCTGAAGAATGCTTTGCCTTGATCTGTTCCGAAGACATGCGCGATCCGTCATGGCTCCAGCCTGGAGGGGCAAAAAGATAACACAGTCGCTGCCATAGGCTGAGACCGCGCTGCATCTGATCTTTCACGATCGCCCAGTATTCATGGAAAATGATCACGAACGGATTGAGTGTTTCAAGGTTCTTCACGAGACCAAAATCGACCTTTTCCTTTTCGGGCGTGAAAGTGCCAAACATACGATCCCAGATGATTAGCGTACCGGCGTAATTGGCATCAAGATATTGCGGATTGCGGCCATGGTGCACCCGGTGATGGGAGGGCGTATTGAAGACGAATTCAATCCAGCGTGGCAGCTTGTCCACTAACTCTGTGTGCAGGAAGAACTGGTAGGTCGCATTAAGCACGCCGCAGAACAGCACGACCACCGGATCAAAACCGAGCAGTACCAGCGGCACCTTGAACATCATCGTGCCTGTGAAATGCTTGGTCCAGCCTTGCCGCAACGCCACTGAGAAATTGAACTGCTTGCTCGAATGGTGGGTGACGTGCATCGCCCAGCCCCAGCGCACGCGGTGTACAACTCGGTGATGCAGGTAAAACCGCAGGTCGTCGAGGATGAAGCAGGCGATCAGCGAGGCGATCGAAAGCGGTATCGAAAACAGCTGGTAATTCACCGCCCAGAACAGCACCAGCACGGTAAGGAAGGCGGTCGCGCCATTGGTCACCGCGCTGACCAAGCCCATCCCGATCGAGACCAAATTGTCCTTCCAGTCACCGCTTCGGTTCTCATGGTGGAAGTGGTTGAACAGCGATTCAAAAACGATGCTGCCGAGGTAGAGAGGCACTACGATCAGCCCGATGTTCGACTGGACGATGGCTTCGAGTGTCATGGCAGTTACCTCCCGGACTTTATCGCGTCAAAAGCTATCCAAACCTTTACCTGAAAAAAATTGAATAGTTTTACAATATTTGATACAATTAAGAACATATGTACGATCTTCGCTTCATGCGCCACTTCGAGGCTGTCTACCGCCACCTCAGTTTCTCAGCGGCAGCCGAAGAGCTGGGACTGACCCATTCGGCCATAACAAAAAGTATTAAGACGCTTGAGGCGGACTGGGCCACGCAGTTGTTCCATCGTACGACGCGCACTGTCGTCGCAACCGAAGCAGGTAAGAAGCTGTATCCCCAAGCGTTGGAGTTGCTGGCTTTTGCTGCCAATGTTCGCGAAACGACCACATCGGGAGGGCATGAACTCAATATCGTGAGCGGGCCAGGCGTGATTGAGGGCATGATCCACCCAGCGATCATCAAGTTCGCGCGCACCTTTCCTAAGACCCGTATCAATGTGTCGACCATGCCGCCGCATCTCGCAGCCGAAGAGCTAATTCAGCGCCGCATCCACCTGCTGATCTACCATCAGGCAAGCCTTTCCGGCCTACCGCACAAGCAGCGCATGCGTGTGACTGAAGTCATCGATGAGCCCTATTGGATGATCTACCGCAAGGGCCACCCGGTAGGCCAGTACCGCGCCGACCTAGGGGACGTCCTGCGATACCAGTGGGCAATCGCCGGCTTCGACCAGCTCTTCGAACGCTCATTGCCCGAAGATCTCCGTCAACTACTGCTTGATCACGGCGCCCCGCACTACCGATTGCTGAGCCAGGCTGCGTGCATCGAACTTGCCAAGCAATCCGACATTCTCACTACCCTTCCCGAAACCGCAGCGCGCAATGCGATCGCTGAGGGCACGATTGAAGGCCAGCCCCATCCTGGCGGCTTCCGTTTCACCATCGGTGCAGCGGTCCTTTACGACGCCAGTCGCGAGCAGACGGTTGAGCATTTCGTGGAGTGCTTGTAGCGCTGCGTTGATCCGGCATTGTCAAAGCAAACTGGCTGAGCGGGCGGGACGATGTTAGCCGTTCTGGATGAGCAAGTTCGACAACCCCTTCCGCTACTTCAACTCATCACCTGAGGTCATCCGCCTGGTCGTGACGATGTACGTCCGCTTCCCGTTGAGCTTGCGGAACGTGGAAGACCTGCTGTTCGAACGCGGTATCGACATCTGTCACGAAACCGTGCGGCTTTGGTGGAACCGCTTTGGGCCGTTGTTCGCAGCTGACATCCGAAGGCAACGAGTGAGCCGGATGCGTGGTTTCCGTCACTGGCGCTGGCACTTTGATGAGGTGTTCGTGAAGATCAACGGCGAGCGCCATTACCTGTGGCGCGCTTTCGATCACGAGGGCGAGGTCCTGGAGAGCTACGTCACCAAAAAGCGGGACAAATCTGCAGCTTTGCAGTTCTTCAAGAAGGCGCTGAAACGGCACGGTAGCCCAGCGACTATCGTCACAGATGGGCTGAAATCCTACCCTGCGGCGATGAAGGACCTGGGCGTTGAAGAGCGTCGTGAAATAGGGCGTTGGATGAACAACTGAAGTGAGAATTCACATCTGCCGTTCCGACGAAGGGAGCGCGTGATGCTCAGATTTCGACAAATGAAGTCATTACAGAAGTTCGCCTCAGTCCACGCCAATGTCCACAACCACTTCAACTCCGAACGCCATCTCGTAGATCGCCAGACTTACAAAGCCGCCCGCTCAGCCGCCTTGGCTGAGTGGCAAAACCTCATGGCCTGAAGCGCCAACGGGGTAGGGGCCTCTTTGCCAGGTGGAGAACGGTTAGCGTCCGACCGACAGCACCCTTTGGTTCAATGGTTCGATCAGAAGCCCACTGCATATACGATTTGAATAGGGACGAAATAATCAATGTATATGTGGAGTAAGGCAGCACCATTGATCTAGAATTTATAATACCCAAACCGCTACACAAAGCGGATGGTACCGCAAAATTGAGGCCGGTGTCTTTACACCACGCACCCCCCTAGTCGCAGCGGTGATCTTTCCAGAACCGCTCCCAACGCAACGCCCATCCGCCTGCAACCATGGAGCAGGAGAGGTCTCCACCCCGCGGAGAAATGCACCACGCTGCCGTGCGACTTCCAACGCCATCACCATCTGATCTGCAGCGCATGGCGGGACCTTTCACGAGAACGTGACCCTCAGGGCTGCGACCGATAGATTGGCCGACGAGGGCCACAAGGGCGTCACGGGCTTCTATTGCGCCTGCATCAGGGCAAGGTTGGTTCGTACGGCATGTACCATCCATCTCGCGCGCTGCGATGCCGGCAAGCCGTATACGAGGGCCTTCCTCGCACCATATCGGGCCGTCACCATCCCAAACCCGGATGGGCGTACAAATGAACTCCTCACCTGCTGGTACGATCGCCACTTGCGCTGCTAGAATAAAAGGAAGGATCAAAGGTCAATTTGCCTGACTGCTGGTTGCTTTGATTGACAACCATGAGAGCCATATCGCAGCGTTCTAAGTGATGTCATGGCTTTGAAAAGGCGACATTATAGACATTGACGAAATATGCCTTTTCCGATGCCGAACCTCCGTATTGATAATAGGCGAGCTCGTAACCACCGTCCTTATCAAAATCATCCACCGCAAGGAGGCGACCGTTCTCGTTGTTTGGTAGCGACGCGGTCAGCTTACCAAACTTCATCGAACCTTGGTTGAAGAATACAGCAAGTTGCCCATCGTACAGCCCGTGAATGATATCGACCTTACCGTCTCGATCGATATCGCGAAGGAAGAGGTCAGATGTCCATTCGAGGCGGTTAGCGCGGACATATCTATCCTCTTGGACCATAGCGCTAGGCGTCACATCGGCGAATTGCCCCGCATCATTCCTCAATACCTGTAGGTAGGTCCCCGCGTAGTAGGGTGAGATCCTTGAGTGGAGGAGCACCAAATCAAGGTCGCCATCGTTGTCCAGATCAACGCTTCTCGTTTCCAAATGCATGTTCGCATCCACCCCGTAGACGGTGGGTGGCAAGCGAACCTGCTGGGCAAAATCGAATGTGCCATTGTTGTTCATGAACAGCAGGCTGTAGGCTGATCCATGCCCAAAACCAGCGATAAGGTCAGAAAAGCCGTCTGCGTTAACGTCCGCCAAGTGGAGATCGAGCAGGAGGTTAAATCCCTCATTGCCGGTCGACCCAGAATTCACCATCGGGAGTTGAAGTAGGCGTTCCAGAAATGTGTCGCTCGAGACCCTGAAATTCCCACCCTCCTGCTGGATAAGGAACAGCGGAGCAAAACCACCAAAAGGGTTCCAGTTTCCGATCGCGATATCGTCTAGGCCATCCCCATTGATGTCGCCTGTCGCCATTGAGTGGGCATCTGTGGCGTCATCAGGGCGGTCTGGATTAGTCGTGATACGCGGGATGGCAGTTGAGATGCGGCCAATCACGTTATCTCTCTGCCCCAACAGCACGGCTGTTCCGTGAGCTTCCGGCTCGTTGTAAACGCCTGAAACATTGTGGGCGACGAAGAAAGCTGAAGGTTGTCCGGCGACCGATAGGATTGCCGATCTGCGTGCTCCGAAAACAGAAGGCAATTGAGCGTTGAGCGGCGCGCTATAGCTCAGGCGTCCGTTGGAGTTTGACAGGAGAACATAAGGCAGCGCTGCGTAAGCCGGAGTTCCATATGCTTTGTTGAGGGGAATGACTAACTCTGGGTAGCCATCCTTTTGAAAGTCGGCTGACAGACTTCCTTGCGGGAAGATGTCTGCGACAGCTGCGGGGTAGGTGACGCCTGCGTAAGTGTACTCTGGGACCCTATCGCTTGTGGCAAAGCGGTGGGCCTCATAATCGAACCTTAGTTCAACGAAAGGCGAAGGAGTGGGCGAGGGGGTTGGTGATGACGTTGGGTTGCCAGAATTGCTCGACGTCCCAGAGCCTCCGCCGCAACCGGCGAGGATGGCGGACATTAGTAGGATCGCTGGATATGCCGTCTGGAGAGCTGTCATCTAATGTCCTTTGCCATGGCCTCCATTCTAATGGCCCTCGGATCTGATACGAAGGGCCGGCTTTCAGCTTATACCCGACCTCCATCTATCGCAATTGATAGTGCTGCCTCCGCCAATGGGTATGAGGAACTGGTTCTCAGCTGATCCTTGGCGACAAAGCTGGTCATATTATGGCAATCGATCTCCGGATTGTGCCGATGTTAACGCTAATTTCGATAATCACTTCGACGCCGAACGTCATCTCTTCGAGAGAGGAGCCCACAAGACCCGACGCTCAGCTGCTTTGGTCGAGCAGCTGAACCGCCTTGCATGAACCAATAAGCGCGAAGGACAAGCTCTGCCTAGTGGAGACGGATTAAAGTTAGACTGACAGCACCAAGGTAAGCAAGCATCGGATAGATTGAGGCTTTTATTAATTGCCCTGCCTGCTCGGAGCGGTATGCTATAGATATTATATGGAACGTCATCCGATCGCATCCTTGCGATCAAAGCGGAGCAAAGGGTTGCGATGAAGATTTCCCTGAACTGCCGTCGCAGCCTGCTTACTGGGTCGGCCATTATGGCGCTGGCACTTGCCGCAGCAGCTACCCCGGCCCATGCCGTCGTCCCCGGCGAAAGGACCGATTCCGAAGAGATCGTCGATGACGAAGGTGTGTTTGACGGTGTCGGCATGATCGTCACTAACCGCGTCGGGACCGGAAGCGTCGGCATCTGCACCGGCACGCTGATCAACCCGCGCACCGTGCTGTTTGCCGCGCACTGTGTTAATGGTATTCCTGATACCGATTACGACGGCGAGAACGTCCGTGCCGCGGTCGGTTTCAACGTCGATGCCTTCCCAGGTCTCCTTAACTGGTTCGGCGCCAGCCAGAGTAATCCGTTGCTCAAGGTCTTCAACATCAACCGCATCTTCTACGATGAGCGCTCGCTGCAGAACCTAGGGGCACGGGGCTTCATTGAGGCCGATATCGCGTTGGCCAGCCTCGACACTCCGACAGCGGGCATTCCGATATGGGCGATCCTGTTCAGCACCCTGCCCGCTCCGGAAGCCATCGATGCGGTCACCGGCACCGGCTATCACGTTAACATCGCCGGCTATGGCGGCACCGGCAATGCCATTGAGGGCGCGGTCGAGGGGATCGATTTCCGCCGCCGTGCAGCCGAAAACATGCTCGGTGGTTTCATGTCGCTCGACGATCGTGACGCGGTGCTGTTTGGCCCGGCGGCACCGTTTTTCCCCCAGAACCTTTATCAGCTCGACTTCGATTCCCAGGAACGCGATGTCGTCCAAGACATCAACATTTTACGCGACGATGCGCTGCCCAATGAGGGCACTACTGCCGGCGGGGATTCGGGTGGCCCGCTGATACTTGACGCGGCAAATAACGCGATCACCAATGAAGATCTGATCATCGGCGTCCTATCGGGCGGATCGCGCGTTTTCAACGTGCCGTTCAGCTCGATCGGCACCACTAGCTTCTACCAGCCGTTATCGCTCTACTGGCAGTATATCGTCGAAACCAACCCCTACCGCTATGTCGGCGCGAGAGCCGGTGACGGCAACTGGGAAGACCCGGACCACTGGGAAACGCTCCTCGACCCGATGTACCGTGTGATCAACGCCGATGGCCAGATAGTGAATGGGCTGCCAACCACGCCGGAACTGGGCTTGAATGGCACCGAATTCGATTTCGGCGCGGTTTGCGTCGAGTTCGAAAGCCCGGGCGACTTTTGCACCGACGTCGCCACCGGAATTGCCGAAAGCACCTTTGCCCCTCCGACTGTCAGCACCGGAGGAGAAGGCGCTCTTAAGGCGGATTTGCATAACAACCCGGCCGAGCTTGACCTGAAAATGCTCGATGGGGGCGAGAATATTGCTACGCCGGCTAGCTTCGATCTTTCGATCCTAAGCGCTGCGGGCAGTTCCTCATCGGCGTTGCTCGAAACCTCGCAGGAGCAGGCGCAGAACGGCGTCGCCACCCTGCCCGCGCCGACGCTTTCCAACGGCCTGCCAGGTGCGACCGGCTTCGTGCCGAACAATATCGATCCGGTCGTAAGCGCGGATCCGGACGTTAATGTCCTGCCACGCTATTTCGACGTGACCCTCGATCAGAACGGGACTACCACGCTTTCCAGCTCGGTGACGATCGACAAACTGACGATCCGCGGCAATGCGGGCCTGACGATTGGCGCCGATGGCGATCTTACTTCGCTGATCGACATCAACCAGTTCGGCGGGATTACCACGGTCAATGGCGCGCTGACCTCGGTCGGCGACTACACGTTGTTAGCGGGCATGCTCGGCGGCACGGGAACGGTGACCGCGCCGTTCCTGACCAGCATAACCGGCATTTTCTCGCCTGGCACGATGGGAACCACCGGGACGTTGACGATCGACGGTAATGTAGTGATGTCATCGGGCAGCACTTTCCTTGCCGATATCACCGGCAGCGGCGCGTCGGACCTCATCGCGGTGACCGGCATCGCCAATACCGGTGGGGTCGTCGGCCTAGGTACTACCGGGCTAACCCAGCAGGTCAACGGCAATGGCCTGCAGTACACCATCCTCACCGCCGATGGCGGAGTGACGGGTGCTTTCACCGAAACCAGCCTGTCGGCAATACTCAGCCAGTCGTTCATCTATCAGGAAAACGCCGTACTGATGGAAATTGAAGCCGCAAGCTACGCTTCGGTCATCGATCTGAATGATCCGGTGCAGGAGGCCTATGCCCAGTTGTTCGACCAGAACCGGCCTAACAGCGTCCTGGCGGGCCTCTACGGGCTCGACTTTGCCAGCGTGGAGACCATCCGCAGCACCTTTACCTCGCTTGCACCGGTGAACGAACAGGCGGTTCGCTCGATCGCGGGGCAGACCCTCAACCTGCTGCAGAACTTCAATGATGCGCGCATGCGCGAGGCAGATCGCAGCAGGGCCGGCGGCAAGATTGCGGTCACCGGCACGCCGCTCAACGTGGTGCAGGCCGGGCTTTCTTCCTTCGGTCAGCCGATCGGCATGGACGCGATGGCGTTTCAAAGCGGTGCCGAAGAGACGGAGATGAGCGATGCTACGCTGCCCGAAGATGTCGCGATCTTCCTGTCCGGCGGTTTCGTGCGCGGCGATGTCGATTCGCTCCCCGGCTTCGCGCAGGAAACCCAAATCGAAGGCCTGTTCGTGTCGGGTGGAGTCGAATTCTACCCGCGTGAAGAAACCATGCTTGGTCTCGCCGGCTACTTCAATTCGCTAGATGCCGACACCCCCCTTGGCCAGCAGGTCGACAGCGAAACCTACGCCTTCTCGCTCTATGTGCGCCACAAGTTCACCGATGGTCCGGTGGTCGACGGGCAGTTCAGCATGGGCAGCATGGGCTTCGACACCACTCGCACGGTGCAGTTACTCGGCACCTCGCAGACCCTGACCTCGTCCACCGACGATCTGCTGGTCTCTGGAATGTTAGGCTTGTCCCATGATCTCGAAACCGGGATCGGCACGATCTCTCCGGGCATCGAAGGGCGCTATGCCAGCGTCGATCTGGGCGAAGTGCGAGAGGACGGCGGCATCACCGCTCTGGCAATCGAGCGTGACAGCTTCACCAGCGCTCAGGCGCGCTTCGGCTTCGACTATTCAAAGCATTCGAAAATGGTGCAGATCAACGCCAAAACCCAACTGGTGTGGGAATTTCAGGACGGCCCGCAACTGCTGGCGGCAAACTTCGCGTCGGGCATTGGTCCCAACGCCAATTTCGTGCTCGACACTGCGGATCACACTTGGGTAGAAATGGGCATGTCGGCCAATGTCGGTAACGGCCCCTTCCAGATGGGCCTTGGCTTCGAAACCAGCATAGGCCGCGACAGTGCCGAGGCCCGCGTTTTCCGCGCTTCAGCCACCTACCGGTTCTGATCTTCCGGATGCTTTACGAAAATAAAGGAGTAAAACGTGTCTAGCGCAGATGTGACCCTTCAGGCAGCAGCTGCTCAGATTAACCACGCGCGATCTGAGAAGACGCTTCGCCCTTCGATCGCGGGCTTCTTCGATGAGGGAACATTTACTGTAAGTTATGTAGTCCACGACCCGGATACGCTGGAGGCCGCCATCATCGATTCGGTCCTCGACTATGAAGCCGCAGCTGGTCGGACGTCTTGTGCCTCGGCAGATCGCATAATCGAATACGTGAATTCGAATAGTCTTAAAGTGACGTGGCTGATCGAGACGCATGTGCATGCCGATCATATCTCGGCCGCGCCCTATTTGCAGGAGAAGCTGGGGGGTAAGCTAGCGATCGGTGCAGAAATCGTCCGCGTCCAGGAAGTGTTCGGCAAGCTGTTCAATGCTGGTACGGACTTCGAGCGCGACGGCTCACAGTTTGACCAACTGTTCAGCGGTGGCGATACGTTCTGCATAGGGAAGATAGAGGGAATTGCGCTTCATGTTCCCGGTCACACGCCCGCCGACATGGCTTTTATAATTGGCGATGCCGCTTTTGTTGGCGACACCATTTTTATGCCAGACTTCGGCACGGCGAGGGCGGATTTTCCGGGTGGGGATGCCCGTCAACTATTCCAGTCTATTCGACGGTTGCTGTCATTGCCTGACGAAACCCGGCTGTTTCTTTGTCACGACTATAAGGCTCCGGGGCGTGACGAATTTGCATGGGAAACGACCGTTGGTCAGCAGCGCCGGGAAAACGTCCATGTAAAAGACGGTGTCAGCGAAGACGAGTTTGTCGCAATGCGGACGATCCGAGACGCGACCCTCGCGATGCCTAACCTCATTATCCCCTCTGTCCAGGTGAATATGCGGGGTGGGCGCCTCCCTGAGCCCGAGGACAACGGTGTCAGTTACATCAAGATCCCAGTCAACGCTGTCTAACGCGCAGTAAGCGAAGACTGAAAGTATGCTAGCCCGTTATCTCCCGATCCTAGAATGGGCGCGGACCGATAATCGTTCAGTTTTGACTAACGATCTGATGGCGGCCGTGATCGTCACCATCATGCTGATCCCTCAGACTCTTGCCTATGCCCTAACCTGCGATTGGCAGGTGGGTTTCGCTAACAGTAAGTCGACAAACCTTGTGCTTGTTTTTGGCCCAGAACTTGGCAGCATTAGGACGAGTCCCTGTCTGGAACTTGTAGATTCGCAGGCGTATTGCGATACTTTTCTGTAAAGAATCCGGCTAATAGCCGTATGACGAGAATTGGCTGTGCTCTAACGGCTGGCAAAGAAAACAAGGACATGCCGCTATGGGTAAGCTTTCCGGCATTACAGTTATCGATCTGACGCAGTTCCTGCCAGGACCGATGATGACGGTCATGATGGCGGATCAAGGTGCGGACGTTATCAAGGTCGAGCCGCCGTGCGGGGATCCTGCGCGTTTGCAGGAGCCATTCGATACTTATGACGATACGGAGCAATCGGTCTGGTTCGCAAACCTCAACCGAGGAAAGAGAAGCGTGGCTCTCGATTTGAAGGGTCAGGCTGGTCAATCCGCTCTGCGCGAGCTTATCAGAAGCGCTGACGTATTTGTTGAAGGTTTTCGACCAGGGGTAATGCATCGGCTGGGCTTTGATTATGAGAGCGTCAAAGCGCTAAAGCCTGACATCGTCTATTGTTCGATTTCGGCGTTTGGGCAGCAGGGTCCGTTGGCGCATCACCCCGCTCATGACATGGCAGTTCAGGCGCGTGCAGGTTTTCTGGCTGTCAATGACGGTCCTGATGGCACACCGGTGGTTCCTGGCGCAGCCAGCGCTGATCTCGCGGCTGGTCTCACCGCATTGTCGGCTGTGCTGATGGCGCTGCTAGGACGTGATCGGACCGGCGAGGGCGCCTATATTGATTGCGCTATGTTCGATAGCTTGCTGCCGTGGTGCGTTCACACAGCTGGGAGCGCTATTGCAGGCGGTACGAGCCCTGTCAGCCGGCGACAGCGTTCGCTTGGTGGTGCGGGTTTCTATCAGGTCTACAAGACTAGTGATGGCATGCATGTCGTGCTGGGAGGTAGAGAGATCAAATTTGCGCGCAATCTTTTGACTGCGCTTGATCGGGAAGATTTGTTGCCGGTGGCAGAAGCACCGGCCGGCGAACAAGATGAACTGATCGCCTTTTTGCGCGAAACATTCGCTACTAAGACCCGGGACGAATGGGTTGCCTGGTTCGCAGACAAGGATGTAGCGTTCGCACCGGTACTGGATTTCCGCGAAGCTCTGGACGAGCCGCATATCGCTGAACGGGCGCTCTGGATCCAAGCAGCAGGCGGTGGACATCACGTTGCGCCTTCCGTCCGATTCGCAGGCGAGGACTGGATACCGGGAAAGGTCCCGGGATTGGGCGAGAGCTGAAGCGAGCTATTTCGCGCTACGCTTCCGATCGAGCCTTCCGGGTTGAACCCATGCGGGCATTTACTGTGATGGGTCAGCCGTTATTGCGCCGCATCCCTTGCATGCTGAATCCTTAGCGATAGTCAGAGTGCGCATGCCGGGCTTCATCCCGTCCAGAATGTGCAGTTTGCCGAATTGCGGATCGCCAAAGGCGCTGACCCCTTGGAGCAGCGCGCGCACACCCTGCATCGCGCCGAAAGTTCCGGCCCAACCGGCCATTGCGCCCAGCATACCGTCTTCAGCGCAGGTGTCGCAGTCTTCAGCGTCGAATGCGTCACCTACGAAACAGCGATAGCAGGGCTGGCCAGGCAAGTGGCCCGCAAAGGCACCGACTTGACCCTGAAAGCGACCCACTGCTGCGCTGAGGAGCAGAACCGTCGTTGAAACGCACGCGTCGGACACAGCAAGCCGCGTGGCGAAATTGTCAGTCCCGTCCAACACCAGATCGGCGCTGCCAATCAGAGCTCCAGCGTTGTCCGAACCAATCCGGGTGTCGCTGATCTCTACCTGCAAGGTCTCGTCAAAGTTGGCGAGCCAGCGGCGCGCGCTGGTGGCTTTGCCATGGCCGACATCGCGGCTGGTGAAGATCGTCTGGCGCTGCAGATTGCTGGTATCGACCACGTCATCGTCGATCAGGGTGAAGTGCCCGATACCAGCTGCAGCCAGATATTGCAGGGCAGGGGAGCCAATGCCGCCAAGGCCAACAATCACAACATGTTTCTGCGTCAGTGCGACCTGCCCAGCGCCGCCGATTTCCGGCAACACGATATGCCGCGCGAAGCGGTCCAAACGCTGAGGAGAAAGCGGTGCAGAAGTCATGGGACAAGCTGTTTACAGCCTGTGCACAGCCTGTCGACTGCCCTGTGCATAGAGCTGTCGATCAGTCTGGGCATTTTATGTTGAAATTGTGTGCGAATTAACTCTCTAGCTGGCGCAAAAGGCTGCGTACGTCGCCGTCCATATCCGCATCGCGCTTGCGCAGATCTTCGATCAGGCGCACCGCGTGGATAACCGTCGAGTGATCGCGACCGCCAAACTTGCGGCCGATTTCAGGATAGCTGCGCGGCGTGAGAACTTTCGAAAGATACATCGCCACCTGACGCGGGCGAACCACGGCACGCGCGCGTCGCTTGGATGACATCTCGCTGCGGTCGATCCGATAGAACTGACAAACCGTGCGCTGGATTTCATCGATCGTGATCCGGCGGCGATTGGCCGACAGGATATCGGTCAGCTGTTCTTCCGCCAGATTGAGCGAGACTTCCTGTCCCGTCAGCTGCGCATAAGCGATCAACTTGTTGAGGCCGCCCACCAGCTCGCGCACATTGCGCGTAATCGTGCGAGCGAGAAAATCGACCACATCATCCGGCACGTTCAGCGGCGCGAAACGCGACAGTTTGGAGACGAGGATCTTGCGACGCAGTTCGATATCGGCGGGCTGGATATCTGCTACCAAACCCATCGACAGGCGGCTCAAGAGACGCGGCTCAACCCCGTCTAGCGCCTGCGGAGCGCGGTCAGCGGCGAACACCAAACGCTTGCCCTCGGCAAGTAGTGCATCGATCGTGTAGAGCAGCTCTTCCTGAGCGCTGGCCTTACCGATGATGAACTGAATGTCGTCCACCAACAGAAGATCAAAACTGCGCAGGCGCGCCTTGAATTCGATCATCTGGTTGGCTTTGAGTGCTTGCACGAATTCGACCATGAATCGTTCTGCGCTGCAGTAAAAAATGCGCGCACGCGGATGCGCCTGAAGATAGGCGTGGCCGATTGCGTGCAGCAGGTGTGTTTTGCCCTGGCCGGTCGCACCCTTGAGATAAAGCGGCGAAAATTGTGGCTGTTCGGTTGCGGCCATGCGCTCTGCGGCATTCTTGCCCAGAATGTTGGTTTCGCCGGTCACAAAGGCGGCAAAGGTCAGTGATGGGTCAAGGCCTACGGAACTGGTAAAGCCAGCCTCGCCAATGGTGCCGGCTGCAACTGCGATGGCACTGGTGTCTGCATCATTTGCGAGACGACGGCCATTGTTGAGCATAAGCCCGGGCAGTTGGCGACGGCCCGGGTGGACAGAGATGCGTACCTTGCGAACTTCGCTGCGCACAATCTTCCAGGCCAGCTGCAAACGTTCATGAAAACGATCGTTGACCCAGTTGGCGCTGAATTCGGTCGGGAGGAAAAGATCGAGTGTGCCCGACTCCTTGCATACACTGCCCAGCTGGATCGGTTTGATCCATTGACTGTGCAGTTGGTGGCCCAAATCCTTGCGCAGACCTTGGCTGATGTCAGCCCAGTCTGCAGCCAAATTCACCGCTTCCGCATCTTCCATCAAGTCTTCATCGATCTTGCGCTTTGTTGAACTGCCATTGTTATTATTTTGCGCCATTCCCCAACCTAATACCCTTTTAACCCCCGGAAGCGATCCGAGGTTGCATTCATGCCCCAAACTTGGACAAGCTTCGCAATTGGGCAGAGTCACTTCCTCTGCGCCTTGCCCATGTGCCCAAAAATGTAAATGTCCGAGATGTCCCGCCTCAGACAGCTATGTTTTATGAAGCCCTAGCGCTTAAGCGCAAGGACGTTTTCGTAAAAAAAACGAAATATTTCGGTTGACTCAGCTCTAACCCGCAGGCTTGCGTTGATGTTATTGATATAATGAGATTTTCGAGATTTGAGCGATGCGAATCGTGGAAACTCCTAGGGTTAGCGGTCTCGGAATTGTCAAATGCCGCGCAAAACAAAAGGGCCGAACCCGTTTCGGGCCGGCCCTTGTGAATGTCTCAAGCAAATTCGAAGCGCCGATTGACGCCTCGACGCCGGATCAGAGTGCAGCGACTCGCTTCGAGAGGCGCGACATCTTGCGAGCAACCGTGTTCTTGTGCATCACGCCGCGAGCAACGCCGCGCGCCATTTCCGGCTGAGCAGCTTTCAAAGCTTCGGCTGCCGCTGCCTTGTCGCCTGCTTCACATGCTGTTTCGACCTTCTTGACGAAACCACGGATACGGCTGACGCGCGCAGTGTTTACGTCGGCGCGGCGGTTATTGCGACGAATGCGCTTCTTTGCTTGTGGCGAATTGGCCATGTTTGTCCTTGCTTCTCGATCACCCAACGTGATCGGATCTGAATTATCTATAGTGTTCGAAAACGGCGATTCACTGCCGGAAAGGCGCGCACATAGTCCTGCCCTTGCGAATCGTCAACCTATTCTGGGGGAGTGATAGCTTACTTTTGGCACTTGGCGCAGAACCATGTGCTGCGTCCGCCTTGAGCAAAGCGGCGGATGATGCCGCCATCCTGGCGGCGGCAAGGGTCGCCATCGCGTCCATAAACATCAAAGCGGGTCGCAAAATAGCCCAGCTCTCCGTCAGGCGCGGCATAATCGCGAAGGGTTGAGCCGCCATCCCGGATCGATTGCGTGAGCACTTCCTTGATATGCGGTACAAGCCGGTCAAGCTGGGGCCTGGTCACTTTGCCACCAGCTTTGCGCGGATGGATGCCAGCGCGCCACAGCGCTTCGCACACATATATATTGCCGAGCCCCGCAACGATCCGTTGATCTAGCAGGCAAAGCTTGATGGCTTGCTTGCGGTCCTTGAGTGCGTTCTTGAGGTATGCAGGATCAAGATCCTCGCCCAGCGGTTCTGGCCCCAGGGCGGCAAACGGCGCCCATTCGCTCAGCGCATTGGTCGCGATCAGATCAACCGAACCAAAACGGCGCGGATCGCACAGTGCGAAATGATGGCCGCCTGATTCCATGATCAGGTGGTCATGCTTGTCGGGCTCTGCCGGATCAATCCGCCACCGGCCACTCATGCCAAGATGGAATACCATCGTCTGGTCACGGTCTGTATGGATCAGGCCATATTTCGCTCGGCGTGACAGGCCGGTTACGGTTGCGCCCGTCATGACCTGAACCAGCGAGTCCGGAAATGGTCGACGCAAGTTTGGCCGATTGAGTACCAGGCGATCAATCCTTGCACCATCTAGGAACCGGGCAAGCCCGCGAACCGTTGTCTCTACTTCTGGAAGTTCAGGCATGTTTGTTTGTGTAACCTATGTGCCTAAAGAGATCAGGCTCTCAAATCAGAAATGCCCCATAACACCCTTTGCCATGCTCGCAATTCATCCTAAGGCGCCCCGCTATGACTGATAAGGTTTCTTTCGGCTACGAAGATGTCGATCCGCAAGAGAAGACGCAGCGTGTTGGCGCGGTCTTTTCCAATGTCGCGCGTAAATATGACATAATGAATGATGCCATGTCGGGCGGCATGCACCGGGTCTGGAAAGACAGGTTCGTTCGCCGGGTAAAACCGCAGCCGGGCGAAGCCATTTTGGACATGGCCGGCGGCACTGGCGACATCGCCTTTCGCATGGCGGCACGCGGTGCCGAGGTTGTGGTGGCTGATATCAATCAGGACATGCTCGACGTTGGTATCGAACGCGCGATGGAACGCGGAATCGATGGCCTGTCATGGTCGTGCCAGAATGCAGAGACGCTCAGCTATCCATCGGGCCAGTTCGATGCTTACACAATCGTTTTCGGTATCCGGAATGTGACTCACATAGATAAGGCTCTGGCTGAGGCGCACCGCGTGCTGCGGCCCGGCGGCCGTTTTTACTGCATGGAATTCGGCACGACTGATTGGCCGGGCTTCAAAGAGATCTATGATTTGTATTCGCACCAGATTATGCCCAAGCTGGGCAAAGCGATTGCGAATGATGAAGACAGCTATCGCTATCTGGCCGAGTCAATTCGCCGTTTCCCGCTCGCGCATGAGTTCGAAGCGATGATCAAGGATGCAGGTTTCCGCAACACGCGGGTCGAAAAAATACTCGGGGGCGCTGTGAACAACCATTCGGGCTGGAAAGTGTAAGGGTGACAAGACCCTCAACCCACATCTGGCGCATACTCAAGTGGGGGCGCAAGCTGGCAAAGCATGGCGCTTTGCGCGGGATCGAATCCGATCCGAACGCGCCCGTGCAGGTCAAGCGATTGGTTCGGCTTGCGCGTCTTGGCACATTCCAGCCTGCGACGCCTGACTATGCAACCGCGTTCAAGGCTATCGGGCCTGCGGCGATCAAGCTGGGGCAAACACTGGCGACACGGCCCGATCTGGTGGGCGAAGAAGCCGCACACAATCTACTCGGATTGCAGGACGATTTGCCGCCGGTAGTTTTCAGCGAGATTGAAGCGTCGATCGCGGCAACTTTTGAAAAGCCGCTGAGCGAGCTGTTTCAGGAAATCGACCCCAAGCCCGTCGGTGCCGCGTCCATCGCGCAGGTTCACCGCGCAGTGACAAGCGACGGCCGCAAGGTTGCATTGAAGGTGTTGCGCCCCGGCATTCGCGAACAGTTCGCGCGGGATATAGAGACCTATGAATGGGCCGCAGCGCATTTGGAAGCGTTGGGCAGCGACGAAGCCCGCCGGCTGCGTCCGCAGCTTACCATCGCCAATTTCAAACGCTGGACCAATCGCGAGCTTGATCTGCGGCGTGAAGCTGCGTCCGCTTCCGAGCTTGCGGAGAATATGAAAGGCTTTGCGGGCTACCGTGTCCCGGAAATCGACTGGGATCGCACCAATGGCCGGGTGATGACAGTCGAATGGATCGACGGCACAAAGATCAGCAAAGTCGAGGAACTGAAGGCCAAGGGCCATGACATGGACGAGCTGGCGAACCGGCTGGTTCTGGCGTTCCTTACCCAGGCGATCAGCGGCGGCTATTTCCATGCAGACATGCATCAGGGCAATCTGTTCGTCGAAGATGACGGCACGATTGCCGCGATTGACTTTGGCATCATGGGAAGGATCGATCGGCGTGCGCGGATGTGGCTGGCGGAGATCCTGTACGGGCTGACCACGGGCAATTATCGCCGCGTGGCGGAAATCCATTTCGAAGCGCAATATGTGCCGAGCTATCACTCGGTTGACGAATTCGCGACCGCGCTGCGCGCGGTGGGTGAGCCGATGCGCGGCAAGCCAGTGAAGGAACTGAGCGTCGGGCAAATGCTCGATGGCTTGTTTGCGATCACCCGCGACTTTGACATGCAGACCCAGCCGCATCTGCTGCTGCTGCAAAAGACCATGGTGATGGTTGAGGGGATTGCGACTCAGCTCAATCCCGAAATCAACATGTGGGACACTTCAGCGCCTTATGTACGCAATTGGGTGCGCGATGAGCTAGGGCCGGAAGCGGCCCTGGCCGACGCCGTGAAAGAGAATTTCTCGACCTTGCTCAAGCTGCCTGATTTGCTGCGCCGGGTGGATGAGAAATTCCCCGCCAAGGGCGGTGCGCCAGAAGCGCCCCCGCTCCCGGAAATCGAGCTGATCGTCGGGCCGACTGCGCCCAAGCGGCGCGGCTGGCTGGGCTATGTCGCCGCAGCTGCCGCCGGAGCAGGCGTTTTTTACGGCGCGACGATGCTTGGCTGGATTGCTTAAGCGTCCTCGTCAGGTACCAGAGCGGTGTGCGGCAGCATCCGGCTACCCAACAGGGCCAGGATCACAGTTACCGATTCAACGATGATGGGCAGAAACCAGCCATCATGCGGGCCATCGACTGTCAAAGTGTAGAGCCGCCCGAAGATGGCGATGCCCATAAGAGCAGCCGATACCAGCAATGGATCGCCTTTGCGGGCCCATGCGCCCCAGATCAGGCACCCGCCAGCCACAACGAAGAACGCGGTCATATCCGCACGAACGGAAGCGAATCCCAGCACGCCTTTTGGCGCAATTCCGAAATCCGCGCCTGAGCCAACCGGGTCGAGCAGAAATCCGATCCCCATCAGCACGAAGAACAATCCACCAACAAACAGCAAAGCCCGTAAAACCAACGCCATGTCGTCTCTCCCCAGAAACTGTTTGGCTTTAGTTAGCTGGTTGTTAGGAAAGCGCTAGGCAAAACTTAATCACTCTGCTGCAAGGGTTGGCTGGGCTTTGCTGCGCGGCTAGGCTCGAAACGGCTTATGCGAAACAGGGAGCTTTTGGTCACTATGCGTCTTTCGCTGCTGACTGCAATCAGGGGGAACTCTTGAGCGGCACTGGACCGAAGATTTTGCTCGTGGTGGGCGGCGGTATCGCTGCCTACAAGTCATGCGAGCTTGTTCGTCTGATCCGCAAGGGCGGGGGCGATGTCACTTGCGTTTTGACGCAAGGCGGACAGCAATTCGTGACGCCTATGGCGCTGGCTGCATTGAGCGAGAACGAAGTCCACACCACGCTTTGGGACCTCAAGAACGAAGCCGAGATGGGGCATATCCAGCTCAGCCGCGAAGCTGATCTGGTTGTGGTTTGCCCCGCGACGGCCGATCTGATGGCGAAAATGGCCGCAGGGATCGCGGATGATCTGGCGACAACGCTGATCCTTGCGACTGACAAGCCGGTGATGATCGCACCTGCGATGAATGTCCGCATGTGGGAACACGAAGCGACCCAGCGCAATCTGCAATGGTTGCAGCAGGCGGGCGTCAAAGTGCTGCACCCGGATGAAGGTGCAATGGCTTGCGGCGAATTTGGCTATGGCCGTTTGCCCGAGCCGGAAGTTATCTGGAGCGAGATCGCCGGCCACTTCGGTATTGAAGTCGAAGTGCCAGAGAAAGCCGAACCAGTGGCTCTCGAAGCTGCGGTTGAAGAAGAGATTCTCGAGGAAGAGGCGGAAGCCGAGGTCGAAGCAATCGAGCCTGAAGTTGCCCCGAGAGGCGGCGGATTGGGCGGACTGCTGGCGTCGATTATCCCGCGCTCCACCGCAAAACGCACCGCCGACCAGATCGAAGTTGAATATCTGGAAGAGCAGGAAGCTGCTGCTGCCGCTTCTGCCGAAGAGGAAGCCGTCGGCGAATGTGAAGCTGAGCAAGAGGTTCCGGCTGATCCCGTCGCTGACGCTGGACCATTGCTAGCGTCAAAGGGTGCGGCCAGCTCCGCCCCGCCAACCGATCCGGCTGCAATCAATCATACCGTCAAGACCGGTGCCGGCGATGCCGAACCCGAATCCATCGATGGCGACGAGTTTGACGGCGTACCGGCCATGCCGGCAGATATCGAAGTGGCTGAAGAAGATGCGCTCGGCGGCGGTGCCTTCAAGGTCAAGAAGGGGCATCAGCCGCTCAAGGGCAAGCATATGCTGATCACGGCCGGCCCGACTTGGGAGGCGATCGATCCGGTGCGCTACATCGCGAACCGTTCTTCGGGCAAACAAGGCTTTGCCATCGCGGCTGCCGCAGCGGCGCTGGGCGCGAAGGTAACGTTGGTTGCCGGCCCGGTCTCTCTACGAACGCCTGACGGTGTTGATCGTGTGGATGTCGAAAGCGCAGTCCAGATGTCAGATGCCGTAAAGAATGCGCTGCCCGCGGACATCGCTGTTATGGTGGCCGCTGTCGCAGACTGGCGTCCCAAAGAATATCGCGGTGAGAAGATGAAGAAGCGCGGCTCTGCACCGCCAGCTCTCGTCCTCGAAGAGAACCCAGATATTCTGACCAATGTCGCGGCAGGCGAAAACCGGCCGAAACTGGTGGTTGGCTTTGCTGCCGAGACCGAAGATGTTCTCGACAATGCGAAGCGCAAGCGCAAGCGCAAGGCTGCTGACTGGATTGTCGCTAACGACGTTTCAGGCGATGTGATGGGTGGTGACATGAACCGCGTCCAGATCATCAGCGAAGACGGCGTCGATACGCTGGAAGAAATGCCCAAGATGGACATTGCGATGGCTCTGGTCGAGAAAATGGCCGAAACGCTACAGGGTGAAAAAGAAGATGCCTGATCCCGTCAACGTCCAGGTGAAACGTTTGCCGCATGGCAATGGCTTGGACTTGCCGCGCTACGCCACCGAAGGCGCGGCGGGTATGGATGTAGTTTCGGCAGAGACTGTAACATTGCAGCCCGGTGCACGGCATGCTGTCGCGACAGGCCTTGCGCTGGCCATCCCGCAAGGGTTTGAAATTCAGGTCCGTCCACGGTCAGGGTTGGCGCTCAAACACGGGATAACCGTTCCCAATACTCCGGGCACGATCGACAGCGATTATCGCGGCGAGCTGAAAGTTATCATGATCAATCACGGCACTGAGCCGTTTCCGATCGAGCGTGGTGACCGGATTGCGCAGCTGGTTCTTGCACCGGTGACTCAAGCCGGGTGGGATGAAGTTGCCGAGCTTGACGATACGGCGCGGGGTGCGGGCGGCTTTGGCTCAACCGGCGGCGCTGCCAAACTCTAGTGAAATTAAAAGGGCGGCGCCTTTCGGCACCGCCCCAATCAAACTCCGTGCAAGGGTAATCTAGTTATTGACCTGACGAACCTTGGTTTCTTCCGGCTTGATCGTGATGCGCAAGGTTTCGCCTGAATTTCCGGGGAAGTTAGTGAACATTGCCTCAATCAGATTGGGCACCAGATGCTGCAAGCGGTTCGATGTAGAAACGGCCTGCGCCTTGCCTTCGAACAGACGCTCGTCAGTTTCAGCCCGGTCAATCTTCATGTCGATACCGCTGGTGTAAACGGTGTAGCTGCGTACTTCCGGTCCACCGAACCATGGATCGTAAAAGCCATAACCCCACGCGCCGCGGAATCGACTGCGATAGTAGCGCGAACCATAATAACCCCGATACCACGGGTCCCAAAACGGATCGGGGAACCCAGTGTCGGTAGTCCGCACTTTTTCGCGGCCATTATCGACGCCGTAGTCGAACCGCACCAGCAAGCTGGCGTTGTCTGGTTCGGCTTGCGCATAGCCAAGACGCTCCATCTGTGCCTCGACGAGGTCGGCATAGAGCGCGAATTCAAGTCCGCCCGCCAGCGCCGGATCGTCGGCCACAACGGCGAAGGTTTCACCCTGGGGTGCTGGCAATTTGGACTGGAAGCGCGACACATCGGCCTTGAAGCCCGGCGATGCACACGCCGCGAGGCCTGCCAGCAGCAAGGGTATAGCAGCGAGTTTGAAAGTCCGCGAGCGAACTGATTTGAATGCGGTCATGGTTGCAACTCCAAATTATTCATGCGCCCAAAACACGCGGGAGCCGGCACGGTCGCTAAAAAAGCAGGCTGTCATCGATAGCGTGTTTTGTAAAGGAGACGGGCTGAACGAGGATTTAACGATCGCCAGCTTTAACTAAGCCTGAGAATCAGCCCCTTACTAGGCCCAGAGCTTTGTAGGTTGCATCCAATGTTGGCGCTCCCAGTGCGCGAGCGCGGGCCGCACCCCGTGCGAGAATCGCATCCAAGGCTTCACGATCGTCCTTCAGTTCAACAAATCGCGCCGAAATTGGACGGAGCGTTTCGACCAACAATTCGCCCAGAGCTGGCTTGAATACGCCAAAACCCTGCCCGCCGAATTCTGCCAACACGCCATCCGTGCTCTTGCCCGCCAGTGCCCCGTAGATACCGACGAGATTCGATGCCTCGGCGCGTTCTTCCAGCCCTTTGGCCTCACTTGGCAAGGGCTCGGGATCGGTCTTCGCTTTCTTGATCTTCTTCATGATCTCGTCAGCATCGTCGGCCAGATTGATCCGGCTCATCTCAGACGGGTCAGACTTGCTCATTTTTGCCCCGCCATCGCGCAGGCTCATGATCCGCGCGGCTTCGGGCGGAATGATCGGATCTGGCAGAGTAAACACGGGCGCGTCTTCCGAAGCGAAATCATTGTTGAACTTTTGTGCGATGTCGCGCGCCAACTCCAGATGCTGCTTTTGGTCTTCGCCCACCGGTACATGCGTCGCTTGGTATAGTAGTACGTCAGCCGCCTGCAGAACGGGGTAAGTAAACAGCGCAATCGATGCGCCTTCGCGGTTCTTGCCCGATTTATCCTTGAATTGCGTCATGCGGTTTAGCCAGCCCATGCGAGCAGTGCCGTTGAGCAGCCATTGCAGCTCTGCGTGTGCGGGTACCTGTGCTTGATTGAACAGGATCGCCTTGTCAGGATCTACGCCGCAAGCGACCAGTGTTGCCACTAGTTCCAGAGTCGATGCATGCAGCTCTGCAGGGTTATGCGGCATCGACAGAGCATGAAGATCAGCAATAAAGATCAGGCATTCGCCGCCAGCTGCAAGCGCGTCATCCTGAAACTTCACATAATTGCGGATGGCGCCAAGGTAATTGCCTAGGTGAGGCTTGCCTGTGGGTTGAATGCCGGAAACGACGCGCATTTGAGATTCTCTATCGTGTAATTAGGTTTGGCGGCGCATTAGGCGCTGGAGGGTTGCCTTGTCGAGTACGCCGAGCATGATCGCTGCAATCGCATAGGTGAACATGCCTGTGCCAATAATTGCGACAAGTCCAGTTGCTTGCTGGCTGAAAGTGCCGACAAACCATGGCTCGATCTGCGTCATCAGCCACCGCAGCGCCGCGCCCATTGCTCCGGCCGCGATGGCAATGCGCAGAATGCGGCCAAAGATCCGGCGCGGCATACGGTAGAAACCGCGAACGTGCAAAATTCCGGCCAGTAGCGCAATGTTGGTCCATGCGCCCACAGCTCCAGCTATCGCCAGTCCGACCACGCCGAGGCCGATCACGAAGATAAAGTAGTAATTCAACGCCGCGGTGACAGCCAGGCTGATCGCAGCGGTGAAAACCGGGGTGCGGGTATCCTTGCGGGCAAAGAAATTTGGCGTGAGCACTTTGACCAGCACATAGGCGGGAAGACCGATCACAAGTCCGGATACAACCATGCCGGTGATACCGGCGTCTTCCTGAGTAAACGCCTGACCAGCCATGAATACGCGTACAAAGGCAGTGCCGTTAAAGAACAGGGCAACTGCGCAAGGAAGCGTCAGTAGCATGGATAGCTCGATCGCATTGGACTGTAACCGCGCAGCATCCTCATCCTGCTCGCGACCCAGAAAGCGGGAAAGCGCGGGCAAGATGGCTGTGCCCAGTGCTATGCCGATAATGCCAAGCGGCAACTGGTTCCAGCGGTCCGCCATTTGCAGATGGGTGTAGCTGCCGACCGGCAGGCTGGAGAGGAAGAACAGATCGATTACGCGGCTGATCTGATATACGCCTGCCCCAAAGATCGCGGGCAGCGCCAGAATGCCTAGCTCCTTCACGCCGGATGTCAGCCTCGGCGCAACCAAAGACAGCCTGAAGCCGGCGCGGCACATGAATGCCCACAGCCAGACAACTTGCAACAGACCGGAAAGCGAGACCGCGATTGCCATCCATTGCGCGGTTTCGCGGCGTGCCTCCAGGCCTTCGCCCAATGTCAGGCCATAGGTCAGGGCGGCTATCAGGCAGATATTGAGCAAGATCGGCGCAGCGGCAGCGGCCGCAAAACGGGACAAGGAATTCAGGATAGCCGCGATCAAAGTCGCAATGCTCATGAGCAACAGATACGGGAATGTGACGCGCGCCATCAGGACAGCGATCTCGAGATTGCCTTCCTGTTCGGTTAGCCCATCAGTGACGAAGTATTCGACAACCCACGGCATCACGATCAGCGCAATTGCGCCGAAAACGATCAGGATCGGCAGAAGCACAGCGAGCACGCTCTCCGCAAAGGCCCGGGCCTCGCTGATGTCCTCGTCATCTTTCATGCGGCGGTTGAACAGCGGCACGAAAGCGCTCGCGAATGCGCCTTCTGCAAACAATCGCCGGAAGATATTGGGCAGCATGAATGCCAGCTGCCAGGCGTCGCCCATCGCTGTCGCACCCAGAACGCGCGCGATCAGGATATCACGCACAAAGCCGAACACGCGGCTAACCGCTGTTAGCCCGCCGATCGTCCCAACATTTTTGAGCAAGCTCATTGCGCTAAAGCATCCTTCCCGTCAGCCGCCCTTTTGTCGAAGCGGCTGACCAGAAGCAATAGTGCGCGCCGCGTGCTTACGCGTTGCCTTCAGGCGCGGCAGGAGTTGCATCGCCCGCTGCCCCTTCCTGAGCACGCTTGGCTTGCAGCTGCTGGACATAGAGGCCGTTGAAATCGATCGGATCCATCATCAACGGTTGGAAGCCGGCTTCGCGAACCGCATCTGCAATCACTGCGCGCGCAAACGGGAACAACAGCCGCGGAGCTTCCGCAAACATGAAAGCGTGTGCCTGTTCCTCGGGCACATTGCGAATGCCAACCAGGCCGCAATAAACCAGCTCGACAAGGTACGAATTGCCCTGTGATGTCTTGGCTGTGACGTTCACTTTGAGCTCAACTTCGGTCACTTCGTCGCTGACCTTGTTGGCACCAATGTTGAACTGCAGATCGATCTGCGGCTTTTCGGTCCATTGGAAAGATGCAGGTGCGTTCGGGTTCTCGACAGACAGATCCTTCACATATTGCGTGATGATCCCGGCGGTCGGCAGGTTGTCTGCGCCATTACCGCCAGCAGCTGGATTGGGGTTGTCGAGGTCTGTCAGGATGTCGCCTTCGTCGGCCATGTTGAATGCTCTTTCGCGTCAAATTTTTCAAGAATTGGGTCGTATTTGCCGCGCTTTCAGCGGCCTTGCGCGCCGCCTAGCACTCCAATTGCTGGCCCGCAACCGGCCTGACTATCGATACATGCATGCAATGCCGCGCCAAAAAGGAACGTTCTGCATGCTTCCAGCGTTGTGAATTTCAATGGAAAGCCCTATCTAACGGGTGAGGGGCGTATAAGGTCGAGTTATTCGCTTGCCAAAAGACTGGATAGATCAAGTGATTGTCGAAATTGTCATTCTTGCCATGATTGCCGCCTTCTTGGGGCTGCGGCTCTATTCTGTGTTGGGCGAGCGCGCCGAACACGAGGAAGAATCAGTGCCGCATCGCTTTGATGCGAATGACGATGATCGCCCGTCACAGGTTGCCCCCAAGTCCGGATCTCAGCCGGTTGCGCCGATTCGCCCTCAACCACGTCTGAATGGCATGATTCCCGCGGTTGAACGTGGCATACGCGATATTTCCGCAGCTGACCCAAGCTTTGACATCACCATGTTTCTGGAAGGTGCCAAAGGCGCTTACCGGATGGTGCTTGACGCATTCTGGAAGGGTGATCTCGCAACACTGAAAGAGCTGTGTGATGATGACGTGTACGCCGGGTTCGCCGCTGCGATTGATGCGCGCGAAGCAGCTGGTCACACGCTCGACAACAAGCTGATCCGGATCGAAGAGGACAAGATCCATTCGGCAACGCTTGATGGAAGCATGGCACGTGTCGCAGTACTATTTGTGGCGGATATCGCGGCTGTCACGCGTGACAAAGACGGCAATGTTATCTCTGGCTCGCTTGATGATGCCGTCGAAAGCCGTGACGTCTGGACATTCTCGCGCAATATTTCCTCGAGCGGACCGGACTGGTTGCTGGATGAGACCGACGAAGGCTGAGCCGCGCCGATGGCAATCCGCGTCAGCGATATTGTGTGTGCTCGCGCTGGCGAGCTGTGCACGGATAATGCCTGCACCGCAGCCACCAATCGAAAATGCTGCCGCACTCGGCGTGGCAATCGGCCCTGCCCTTGCGGAGTTGCGAATTGCGCAGGAAGATGCCTCGGCAGCTCTCGCCAGTTTTATCGAATCGTGCCCTAAACTTCTCGCGCGTGATGACCAGAGCGGGCTGACACAGCGCGCCGACTGGCAAGATGCCTGCGATGCCGCGCCCGCATGGTCCGCAACAGACCCGCTTGGCTTTTTCTACTCATATCTCACGCCAGTCCGTGTCGGTGATAGTGCAGCCTTCGCCACCGGCTATTTCGAACCGGCAATCGCAGGATGCCGGGTGCGCCAATCTGGGTGCGAGACACCGGTTTACGCAATGCCTCCGGATTTGGTTCGTGCCTGGCCGGATGAGGTGCCCGAATCCGAGCGCGAGGGGCAGCCGCCACTTGGCAGAATCGCAGCCGATGGCAGATTTGTACCCTATTACGAACGGGCAGAAATCGAAGCGGGGGCATTGGTAGGGCGAGGGTTGGAAATCGCCTATGCGTCCGACCCTATCGAGCTGTTTTTCCTGCAAATCCAGGGCTCCGGTAAAATTATCGCGCCAGATGGAGAGACTATCCGCATCGGTTATGCGGGGCAGAACGGGCGCGAATATGTCAGCATCGGTGGCGTGATGCGCGAGCGTGAGCTTTTCGGAGATGAACCCGGGAAATATGCGCCTTCGATGCAAGGGATCGTCCAATATCTGCGCGAAAATCTGGAAGATGGCGCCGCGTTGATGCGGCTCAACAAGAGCTGGGTGTTCTCTCGCGAATTGATCGGCGAGGGCCCTTTGGGTGCGTTGGAGGTGCCGGTGCGCCGCGAAAGCTCGGTGGCGGTTGATCCCCGGTTTGTGCCGCTTGGCGCGCCTGTCTGGCTCGATCTGGACCGTAATGAGGCAGACGGGCTGTGGATCGCGCAGGACACAGGCGGCGCGATCAAGGGCGCCAACCGGTTCGACACATTTTGGGGCGCGGGCGAAGACGCCGGCGAAATCGCTGGTGGAATGAGCGGGCGTGGCCAAGCCTTGGTACTGGTGCCGAAAGCTTCGGCCGAACGGCTAAATCTAGCGAACGCAGAATGAGCATTCCGCGCGGTCTAAGTGCCGAGGAAGCGGCCGCATGGGCTAAACTGGCGTCCAGCGTCACACCCCTGGAGGGGCGCAAATTGCCGCAAGTTCAACCAGGCACTTCGCACAAAGCGGCACAAACCGTGGCGCAGCGAAAGCCTATACCGCTTCCTTCGCGGCGCCCCGCAATACCGGCTAGCAATAGTTCCCGTCCTGTGCGAGCGCACGATCAAGGCGGGCTCGATGGGCATTGGGACCGCAAGCTGAAGGCTGGAGAGATTGCGCCAGATTTCACTCTCGATCTACATGGCCACAATCTCGACAGCGCGCATGCGCGGCTGATGGACGGGATGGCGCAAGCAAGAGCAATGGGGGCGAGAGTCGTGCTTCTAATCGCGGGGCGTGCGCGCCCGGTTGATCCGGCTGATCGCCAGCACCGCAGAGGCGCGATCAGGGCGAAGCTGCTCGATTGGCTCGCGGCGAGCGAGCATGGCGATGCCATTGCGGCGGTCCGCAAAGCGCATATCCGCCACGGTGGAGCGGGTGCAATCTATCTCGTACTCAGACGTGGGCGTTAGGGATAATGTTGCGCAGCCCCAGAAGTACTGCGCCCATCAAGACAAAAAATGCGCTTAAGCCAGTCATATTGATCAGCATCTGCCCCCATCCAAGCGATGGGAGGTCGAGGAAGAAATAGGCGTAGAATCCGGTGTTTGCGCCGTAGATCAGAGCGAAAGCGGAATAGAGGATCGGGAACACCATCACCCATGGCAATGATCGCCAGGTCAGGTGCGCGCGATCTGAAAACACCGTCCACCAAAGAATAAATGCAGCGGGAATGATCGTGTGAAAGTTTAGGTTGGTCCACCAATCAAGCTCAACCGGATGATGGTCTGCGGCGAGAAGTACGTGATACACCAGCGCGACGATCGTGAGCGCAGTTGCCAGTGCTAAGGTAACACGCTGACTGATCGGCCTGCCTGCGGCAATCCACAACATCACCACGCCGCCCGCGAAATTGCTCCATATGGTGAAGAAACGGAACAGCAGCGCAAAGTTCTCCAAGGGGGAGGTACCCGGCTCGGTGTTGATGGTGGTTTGCAACGTGATGGTGGCAAGTGCGCCGATGCCGATGATGCCCGCACAAATCCGCGAGATCGAAGAGAGCTTTTGGTCCATTGGTGCGCTTTAGCGGCAAGTCTCGGCCTTGCAAGGCACCCAAAAGAAAACCCCCGGCCGAAACGACCGGGGGTTAACTGCGACCCTGAAAGCTTGGGCTCTCCAGAGTTGGTTCTATCCGCGCTTATGCATGGTACTTTGCATGGCTGATGTCGAAGCGATCGGCATCCATGACCTTCGTCCAGGCTGCTACGAAGTCACGCACCAGGCGTTCTTCACCACCGGCTTCGGCATAGGTCTCGCCCACGGCGCGAAGCTGTGAGTTTGAACCGAAGATCAGGTCTGCGCGGGTGGCGCGGAACTTCTCATTGCCGGTTGCACGGTCACTACCGATGTAAAGTTCCTCGTCAGTATCGGCAGCCGCCCACTTGGTCGACATGTCATACAGATTGACGAAGAAATCATTCGATAGCGTTCCTGCACGGTCTGTCAGGACACCATGTCCGGTGTTGCCGCTAACGGCGCCCAGCGCACGCAAGCCACCAACCAGAGCGGTCATTTCCGGGATCGAAAGCCCCAGAAGGTGAGCCTTGTCGATCAACAGGTCTTCGGTCTTCACGCTGGCCTTGTTGCGCAGATAGTTGCGGAACCCGTCTGCAAACGGCTCCAGCGGGGCGAAGCTTTCAGCGTCGGTTTGTTCGGCCGTAGCATCGCCACGACCGGTCGTGACATCGACCGAAACATCGTGGCCGCCATCCTTGGCTGCTTTCTCGACCGCTGCTGCACCGGCCAGCACGATAGCATCCGCCATCGAAAGATTGCCGCGCAGCTCTTCCAGCTTGGACAGAACCTTGCCGAGTTCATCCGGGTCATTTGCTGCCCAGCCTGCCTGCGGAGCAAGGCGTACACGCGCGCCATTGGCGCCGCCGCGGTGGTCCGAATTGCGATAGGTCGAGGCCGAAGCCCATGCCGCCTTGACCAGCTCGCTGACGGTCAGACCGCTATCCAGAACAGCCGACTTAAACGCCGCAACATCAGCGTCTGAAGGCGTGGTGCCAGCCGGAACCGGATCCTGCCAGATAAGCTCCTCCGACGGCACTTCAGGGCCGAGGTAACGAAACTTTGGACCCATGTCGCGGTGGCACAGCTTGAACCATGCCCGCGCGAATGCATCATCGAGCTGTTCGGGATGCTCAAGGAAACGCTTGGCAATCTTGGCATACTCAGGATCGCGCTTCAGCTGCATGTCAGCTGTTGTCATGATGGTCGGAACCTTCTTCGAAGGATCGCGAGCATCGGGTGCCATGTCTTCCGGATCAGGATTGATCGGCGTCCACTGGTTGGCACCAGCCGGGCTCTGCGTTAGCTCGTAGTCATACTTGAACAGCAGGCGCAGATAATCGTGGCTCCATTTGGTCGGATTGTTGGACCATGCGCCTTCGATGCCCGACGTAGTGATACTGCCCGCATCGATTTCTGCCTGATCGGTCAACCAACCGAATGCCTGTTTCTCAAGCGATTCACCTTCGGGTGCACCGCTGAAAGTGTCAGAGGGCTTGGCACCATGCGCCTTGCCAAAGGCGTGTCCGCCAGCGGTCAGGGCGACCGTTTCCTCGTCGTTCATGGCCATCCGAGCAAAGGTCTCGCGCAGGTCACGCGCGGCACCTGCATCGTCGTGCGGGTTGCCACCGGGCCCTTCGGGATTGACGTAAATCAGGCCCATCTGGATGGCAGCCAGCGGGTTCTCCAACGCGCGGCCATCGTCAGGAGTGATACGGGTTTCAGCACCGGTATCGACCCACAGTTCCTCTGTGCCCCAATAGACTGTTTCCGGCTCGAATACGTCCTTACGTCCGCCGCCGAAGCCGAACACAGGGCCACCCATGCTTTCAATTGCGACATTGCCGGCAAGGATGAACAGGTCAGCCCAGCTGATGTTCTTGCCGTATTTTTGCTTGATCGGCCAAAGCAGGCGGCGTGCCTTGTCGAGGTTACCATTATCTGGCCAGCTGTTGAGCGGTGCAAAGCGCTGCTGCCCGCTGCCACCGCCACCGCGGCCATCACCGGTGCGATAAGTGCCGGCGGCATGCCAGGTCATGCGAATGAAAAACGGGCCATAGTGACCATAATCGGCGGGCCACCAATCCTTGCTGTCTGTCATCAAGGCTGTAAGGTCAGCTTTCAGCGCATCATAATCGATCGCATTGAACGCTTCGCAATAGTCGAAATCCTCGCCCATCGGGTCCGCATTGCGGCCACCCTGCGTCAGAATTTCCGTGTTGGCTGTCTCTGGCCACCAATCCTTGTTGGTACGGCCCAGCAGAGGGCGTGTGCCTTGCTCTGCGTGGAAGGGGCAACCGTTCAATTCACCGGTCTTCGCGTCCATAATGTGCTCTCCTATAGGGGTGTCTGAATTCCTGCGCTGGCGCGACTCGCATCGCAGCCACTGCTTACACAGCGTGTATAGCAAACGGATCGATCCCGGCGAAGCGAGATGATCCGATAAGTTTGAGTGAATAAATCAATCAATAGCGGTTTGATTGACTGAATCGATTACGCGGGAGCCCATGGCAACCCCATCTTAAGAATGACGAGCAACCACCCGTTACAACACTTCGGCTACGTTTCATGCCGTATTGATCAACAAGCCATTGGGGTTTTCGATGTCGAAAGTTAGTTTGGGCACTTTGCTGGCCGCAGTCGCGCTTGTTGTGCTGGCTGTTGTGTTTGACGTGCCGTTTATGCGCGGCGGCAGCGGGGTGATCCTGCTGGTCGGGCTGATCTATGCATATACTGCTCATCTATGCATATACTGTCGCCAAGCGCGAAGTAGAGCTGCTGCAATATGCGGTGAATCATCACGATGATGAAGATGCGGACGAAGATGTGCTCGTTCTGGTTGAGCAGGCGTAAACCTCAATAACCTAACCGCATTGCGCATTATGCAGCAGTTTGTGATCGGCCAGCACCAGCGCCATCATCGCTTCCACTACGGGTGTCCCGCGGATGCCCACGCAGGGGTCATGCCGTCCCTTGGTTCGGATCTGCGTTGCTTCGCCATCCGATGTAATCGTATCGACCGGGGTTAGGATCGAGCTGGTTGGCTTGAATGCGACGCGGCATACAACCGGTTGTCCGGTCGAGATACCGCCTGCCGTACCGCCTGAGTGGTTGGCGGCAAATTCAGGGCCATTCTCGCCAGGCCGCATCGCATCGGCATTTTCCTCGCCGGTTAGTCGAGCAGAATCGAAGCCGTCGCCGATCTCTACTCCTTTGGTGGCGTTGATCGTCATCATCGCCGCTGCCAGATCGCTGTCGAGTTTGGCATAGACAGGCGCACCCCATCCGGCGGGCACACCTTCGGCCACGCATTCGACCACCGCGCCAAGTGACGAACCCGCCTTGCGCGCGGCGTCGATTTTCTCTTCCCAGCGTTTTGCGGCCTCTGCATCGGGGCAGAAAAACGGGTTGTTGCCGATTTCGGCAAAGTCGATGTTGTCGCGGTCGATTTTGTCGCCGCCGAGCTCGCACACAAAGCCTGTGATCTTGACTTCCGGAATGATCAGACGCGCGACTGCGCCTGCCGCTACCCGCGCCGCAGTTTCGCGCGCGCTGGATCGACCGCCGCCGCGATAGTCGCGAATGCCGTACTTCGCGTCATAGCTGTAATCCGCATGACCCGGACGGTAACTCTTGGCGATTTCTGAATAGTCCTTGCTGCGTTGATCGGTGTTTTCGATCATCAGCGAAATTGGTGTGCCGGTGGTCTGGCCTTCGAATACGCCGGACAGGATGCGGACAAGATCCGCTTCCTTGCGTTGCGTGGTAAAGCGGTTTTGCCCCGGCTTCCTCGCATCCATGAACGGCTGGACATCTTCTTCAGACAGCGTGATGCGCGGCGGGCAGCCGTCCAGTACCGCGCCCAATGCAGGCCCATGGCTCTCACCCCAGGTGGTAAAGCGCAAAACGCGTCCGAATGTGTTCCAGCTCATGGGGTTCCTAATGTCGCAAGAGTGGGCAAGTGTCCATAATCTCTGGACCAAGCATTTGTTTGCGGGCAAGAACAAAAGGCGACAAACAGCAAAGCGGTAGCGCAGAAGGAAACGCATGATCGCGAAACTGTCAGGCAGGCTGGACGAAATAGGCGATGATTGGGCGATCGTCGATGTCCAAGGCGTCGGCTATCTGGTCCATTGCAGTACCAAGACGCTTGCCGCGCTGGGTGAAGTGGGTGAAGCATGCACCGTCCACACCGATCTGCAGGTTAGCGAGAATGATATGCGCCTGCTCGGCTTTGCCGAAAGTGCAGAGCGCGATTGGTTTAGGCTGCTTACTCAGGTTCAGGGCGTGGGAAGCAAGGTGGCGCTCGCAATCCTTTCTGCGCTGTCGACCGGTGAAGTGCGTGATGCCTGCGCGGGCGGTGACGCTGCGATGGTGGCGCGCGCGAATGGTGTGGGGCCGAAACTGGCCGGCCGCATCGTCAACGAGCTGAAGGACAAGGCTGGCGCGCTTCCGGGCGGAGGCATGGCTGGTGTGGCTGGTGTTGCCGTGCCCATGGGCGGCGCGAGCGCTGACGCGGTTTCCGCGCTCGAGAACCTTGGCTTCAAACCCGCGATAGCCGCGCAGGCTGTCGCCCGCGCGCAAGCCGAATTAGGCGAAGATGCACCGGAATCCGATCTGATCCGCGTGGCGCTAAAACGGGCGGCGGGATAGGAGAGCGTATGACTTTGAGAACAGGAATTCTGGTTAGTTTGGCGCTGATGACATCGCCACTGTCAGCCCAAGACCTGTCCGCATTCACCACCGGACCGGTGTTTGAGGAATACGGCCCCAATGCGCAGGTCGATGCGGATTTCGATATCCCTGAAGGCGCAGAGTTCAAGGTAGCGTTCGATGTTGCCGCGAGGGCGGAGACGGGCAAACTCAACCGTACGCTGGAGAGCGCCGCGCGCTTCATCAATATGCATGTCCGCGCGGGCGTGCCGCTAGAGAACATCGAGGTTGCGGTTGTCGTGCATGGTAAAGCGTCGGAAAACCTGCTCGGCGCAGAAGAATACGCCAATCGCCGCGAAGGTGCGGAAAATGCCAATGTCGCGCTGATCAAGGCGCTGACTGACACTGGCATGCGCGTAATCCTGTGCGGGCAGTCCGCTGCAGCCTACGGCATTTCGAACGACATGCTCGCGCCAGGCGTGGAAATGGCGCTGTCGGCCATGACTGCGCATGCGTTGCTCCAGCAAGATGGTTACACGATGAACCCGTTCTGAGATGACTGATCCTGTCCCTCTTCACACGCCCGAGCGGCAAGTTGACGATCCCGATGCGGCGCTGCGTCCTAAGAGTTTGCGCGAATTCATCGGGCAGGAAGGAGCACGCGAGAATCTGAAAGTCTTCATAGAGTCCGCGAAATCGCGCGGCGAAGCGATGGACCACACGCTGTTCTTCGGCCCGCCCGGGCTGGGCAAGACCACTTTGGCGCAAATCGTCGCAAATGAACTGGGCGTGGGTTTCCGCGCCACGTCAGGCCCGGTAATCGCCAAGGCGGGCGATCTCGCCGCGCTGCTCACCAATCTTGAGCCGCATGACGTGCTTTTCATCGACGAAATCCATCGGCTTAATCCAGTTGTTGAAGAAGTGCTCTATCCTGCGATGGAGGACCGCGCGCTTGACCTCATCATTGGTGAAGGGCCGGCTGCCAGGAGCGTGCGGATCGATCTGCCGCCGTTCACGCTGATCGGCGCAACTACGCGGCAGGGCCTACTGACCACGCCTTTGCGTGACCGCTTCGGCATTCCGGTGCGGCTGAACTTCTACACGCATGATGAGCTGGACCTTGTAGTAAGCCGTGCCGCGCGCCTGCTTGGGCTTGATATCGATCCGCAAGGCGCGCGCGAGATTGCGCGCCGTTCGCGCGGCACGCCTCGTGTGGCCGGGCGCTTGCTCCGCCGGGTACGGGACTTTGCCCATGTTGCGGGGCAGGGGACTGTTACGAAGCCGATTGCCGACGATGCGCTGACCCGGCTGGAGATTGATCGCCTTGGCCTCGATGCGATGGACCGCAAATATCTCGCCATGATCGCGACCACCTATAAGGGCGGCCCAGTAGGGGTGGGCGCGCTGTCAGCGGGGCTGGGCGAGCCGCGCGATACCGTAGAGGATGTGATCGAGCCCTATCTGATCCAGCTGGGTCTGCTCGCGCGCACGGAGCGTGGCCGCGCACTCAATGATGCCGGGTGGCAGCATCTGGAAATGGAACCGCCAGCCACCGGGGGCGGCGGGCAGCCAGAATTTTTTGAAGAGGGTTAGGCCAGCTTAGTTACCAGCCTGCCGGATACCAGCGCCTTTGGCCTGGAATTCAGCAGTCGAAACCCGACCCTTGCGTGCAAGCTCGTCCCATTCTGCCTGCGTTCCACAGATGCGTTTGGTAAACTTCGAACCAATGAGCTGTGTCCGTCGGCAGATGACCGTGTTCTCCTCTGTAGCGGGTTCAGCTTCGGGCTCCGGTGCAGCCTCTTCAATCTGCGTTACCTCAGTTTCTTGTTCGGGTTCGCTTGCTGCCTGAGCTTGCAAAGAAAACAAGAGGGCTGCGGAAGCTAGAAGAGATGTAAGCACAAGAAATACTCCAGTTGATTTGTTTACAGCGAGGTCGGCTAGCTTATCATGAAATGTTGCGACAGGACCAATCTACGAACTGCATCGCTGGCCGACATGTCGCTTTCGTTAACGATCGGGCGACACGAGTCCCGCCGTGGGACAGCGTATTGCATCCAGCAGCGAATTGACAAGTTTTTCGCCGCAAGTCCTTTCCAAGACTGGTTAATCAGATTGTTTCGAATCACAAAACGGGGCCACAAGGTTCTCAAGCGATGAGGCGCCTGGTCTTATCGTCACGGTGGCTACGGCTCTTGGTTTTGGGGGCTGAGCCGTAGCCACCAGTACCCGATTGGTGCTGCTGCAAGTATTGGGACCCGTGCAAGTGGCAGTTCCGGATGCGATTGGCGACTTAGTCTCCTGCCGTGCATCGAAAGAGTGAACTTCAAATGTAAAGGGGTAGCGCTTGCAACCGGGGCGCTACCCCTCTTTTTGTGGCCGACAGAAGCCTAATCGCCTGTTGGTATTTCCAATTCGAGCCCGGCATCCTGCCAAGCAAGTACGCCGCCTTTCAGGTGACGGACCTTTGTTCCCCATTTAGCGGCGAGCATGTCTGCAGCCCGCTTTGACCGGCCGCTAGAGCGGCAATAGAGGATCGTCTCACGCGTTGCGTCCCGCGGAATGGCAGCGGCATCAAAGGTTTGCACTGGCGCATTAAGTGCGCTCGCAATCCGGCCACCTTCGTATTCATCAGGTGTACGAACATCGATCAGCACCACTTGGCCGCTGGCAATCAAAGCTGCGAGCTCGGACGCTGGCAGAGTTTCGACTTGTGCAACTGATCGCCTTGGCGCGCCGGCCACTATGCGATCACCGCTATTGTCGACGATCATGCAGCCTGAAAGAGGCAGCATGGCGGTGGCCACTAGCCCAAGAGGTGTGAACCGCATCTTAGGACGCCAGCTTGCGCAGAACATAATGGAGGATACCGCCGTTCAGGTAGTATTCCAATTCGTTCGCCGTATCGATGCGGCTGCGGGCGGTGAAGCTGAAGCTGGTGCCATCTGCGCGGGTTACTTCAACTTCGACGTCCTGCTGCGGGGCAAGCCCAGCAAGGCCCTTGATGCTGAATGTGTCATCCGCCGTCAGGCCCAGCGTCTCGCGGGTATCGCCATCCTTGAACTGCAGCGGCAGCACACCCATGCCTACCAGGTTCGAGCGGTGAATACGCTCAAAGCTTTCGACGATCACTGCGCGGACACCCAGCAGGATGGTGCCCTTTGCCGCCCAGTCGCGCGAAGAGCCTGTGCCGTATTCCTTGCCGCCAATCACAACCAGCGGTGTGCCGTCGGCCTTGTGCTTCATTGCGGCGTCATAGATCGCCATCTGTTCGCCGTTGTAAGTAGTGTAGCCACCTTCAACACTCGGAACCATTTCGTTCTTGATGCGGATATTGGCGAAGGTGCCGCGCATCATCACTTCATGGTTGCCGCGGCGCGAGCCGTAGGAGTTGAAGTCCGCCTTCGCGACCTGATTGCTCATCAGATATTCGCCTGCCGGGCTGTCCTGTTTGATCGAGCCAGCGGGCGAAATGTGGTCGGTGGTCACCGAGTCACCCAGGATCGCGAGCGGTTTTGCGTCAGTGATGTCTGTGATCGGGGCAGGCGTCATCTCCATGCTTTCAAAGTAAGGCGGGTTCGCAACATAAGTGCTGCCCGGACGCCACTGGTAAGTGTCGGAAGCTTCCACCTGGATTGCCTGCCAATGCTCATCGCCCTTGTAGACGTCGGCATAGCGGCGCTCGAACATACCACGGTCAATATTTGCCACGCGGTGCTCGTAGACTTCCTTGTTGGACGGCCACAAGTCAGCGAGCATTACGTCATTGCCGTCCTGATCCTGACCGATCGGGGTAGTGGTGATGTCTTCCGTTACAGTGCCCTTCAGCGCGTAGGCCACAACCAGCGGCGGCGATGCGAGGAAGTTGGCGCGCACATCAGGTGACACGCGGCCTTCGAAGTTGCGGTTGCCCGACAGGACTGAAGCCGCAACGATGTCATTGCCGTTGATTGCCTTGCTGATTGGCGGTGCGAGCGGGCCAGAGTTGCCGATGCAGGTGGTGCAGCCATAGCCCACCAGATCGAAACCGATCGCATCGAGATCAGCCTGCAGGCCCGACTTCACGAGATAATCCGTCACGACCTGCGACCCTGGTGCAAGCGAAGTCTTGACCCAAGGCTTTGGCTTCAAACCCTTTTCGACCGCCTTCTTGGCGACCAGACCGGCGGCGATCAGCACGTCCGGGTTGGACGTGTTGGTGCAGCTGGTGATTGCCGCGATCACAACATCGCCGTCGCCGATATCGTGATCTTTCCCCTCTACCGCGACACGCGCAGGCGCAGACTTGCTGTAAACCTTCTGCAAGTCGCCATTGAACAACTCGTCCACTTCGGAAAGGATGACCTTGTCCTGTGGACGCTTCGGCCCTGCCAGCGACGGGACGACCGATGACATGTCGAGCTCTAGCGTGTTCGAGAATACCGGCACATTGTCCGGCTCGAACCACATGCCTTGTTCCTTCGAATAGGCTTCGACTAGCGCAATCTGTTCTTCGCTGCGCCCTGTCAGACGCAGATATTCGAGCGTTTTGTCATCGACGCCAAAAAAGCCGCAGGTCGCGCCATATTCAGGCGCCATGTTTGCGATGGTTGCACGGTCTGCGAGCGAAAGGTTCGAAACGCCCGGGCCGTAGAATTCTACGAAACGCCCTACCACGCCAACTTCGCGCAGCATCTGCACACAGGTCAGCACCAGATCGGTTGCAGTAATGCCTTCAGCCATCGCGCCGGTGAGCTTGAAGCCGACAACTTCCGGGATCAGCATGGAAACCGGCTGACCCAGCATGGCTGCTTCGGCTTCGATGCCGCCCACACCCCAGCCCAGCACGCCAAGGCCGTTGATCATGGTGGTGTGGCTGTCAGTGCCGACACAGGTGTCAGGGTATGCGATAGTTGCGCCGTCCTGATCCTGGCTTGACCACACGCCCTTGCCGATGTGTTCCAGATTCACCTGGTGGCAAATGCCCGTTCCGGGAGGAACCGCACTGAAGTTCTGGAAGCTTTTTGAGCCCCATTTCAGAAAGTCATAGCGCTCTGCATTGCGCTGATACTCAAGCTCGACGTTCTTCTCGAAAGCCTTGGGGTGGCCAAATTCGTCCACCATGACCGAGTGGTCGATTACGAGATTCACGGGAACCTGCGGGTTGATCTTGGCAGTATCACCGCCAAGCTTGGCAATCGCGTCACGCATTGCTGCCAGGTCAACCACGCATGGAACGCCGGTAAAGTCCTGCAACAGCACGCGCGCAGGGCGATACTGGATCTCACTGCCGGTAACCGGGTTCTTCTGCCAGTCAGCGATCGCCTGAATATCGTCCGTGCCAACAGTGAAGCCACCATCTTCAAAGCGCAGCATGTTCTCAAGCAGCACTTTCATCGAAATCGGCAGTTTCGAGACATCGCCAATCGTCTGTGATGCCTTGGTAAACGAGTAATAGGCATATTCCTTACCGCCGACATTGAGTGTTGAGCGGGTTCCGAGGGTGTCCTTGCCGACCTGGGTCATTGGAGAAGTGTGTCCTTTCGTGATTTCGCGTGCCACCAGCAAGGGTATGCGGGGCACCGCATTTGCTGCGGCACCTGCTCCCTCACGCGCGCGAGGTCAAGAGGGTGAGAGTCAGATCGCCGCCTGTTCGGGCGGTAGCAGCTGTTTTTTGCGCCTAGCCACTAACAGGCACCCCGCAACGATCAGAATAGCGCCCGCAACAGTAGTGGCAGTTACCCGTTCAGCAAAGAAGACCCATCCGAACAGTGCTGCCCACAAGAATCCCGAATATTCCATCGGCATCAATACCTGGGCTTCGGCGCGCGCATAGGCCCAGGTCAGCGCAAATGCGCCTGCTACGGTCAACCCAGCCGAGATTGCAATGTCGCGCAGTGCGGCTGGTTCTGGCAGCGTAAAAAACCACGGCGCGAATACCAGCAGGACAAGGCAGGCCACGCCGCTATGAAAGGTGGTGGCCTCTGCCGGGCTTGAGACCAGCGCTTGTTTGCGAATGATGATGAAGTTCACTGCATAGAGCATGGCAGAAAAGAATATCGCCCCAAGACCGAGCAGCGTTTCAGTCTGGTATTCCGCTTCTCCCAATCGCCCGCTGACAATCACAACTGTCCCGGCCAGGCCAAGAATCGACGCAAGGATCGATTCCTTGCGTATCACTTCGCCGAGCCAGACAGCGGCAAGATAAAGCGCTATCAAAGGCGCGACGAATGAAATGGCAATGGCTTCTGCAAGCGGCAATTTGGTTATCGCATAGAAGAAGCTTAGCGCCATAAAGCCGGACACTGTGCCCCGCAGAAAATGCAGTTTTAGAACAGGCTGCGAAGGCCAACGCCCTCCGGAACCGAGCCAGATCGGCGCGATAATCGCCGTACCCATGGCCGAGCGAAGAACTGACGCGCTATAGGCGCCTGCGGCAAGGGCCGCCACTTTCATGAAGGCGTCCATCAAGGCGAGAAGCCCGACCCCTAGCAATGCAGCCGCAATTGGAAGCAAGATGCTGTGCCGTCCGCCCATTCGGCGGGCATAGCGGCGACCCGCTAGCGCGTCATCTCAATTAATCAATTCAGCCATGCGAAAGGCGCAATTGATAGTGAGAGACAAGTGAATTATATTGGATCCAAGGCATTGCGTGGCGCGAAGCTGTTACACGGGACTGAACAAAGAATGCGAGCTAAATCAGGTAAATGGTTGGTCAGCGCGGCTATGGTCGCGCTCGCGGTGCATGCGCCAGCGCTTGCGCAGGACGCCGAACTGGATGACCCACTGACGCAGGCTGAAACGCTTCCTGAAGCCGAAGCGGAACGTGAACCCGCACCGCGCAATATGGAAGAGGCATTCCCGCGGATGTTCTCTGACCCGATCGTGCAGGGCGAATACGGCGGTGAAGTTGTCCCACTCACGCAGGAATGGACGCCTGCGCAGGCATCAGCGCTCGCTCTTGTCATTCGTGATATCGGCAGAGAAGGTCTCGACCCGGCCGATTACCGTCTTATAGAACTTATGACCGAGATCGGCCGCGGCGCGTCAGACCGGCTTAGCGAAATTGCAAGCGAAGCCTTCGTCTGGTTGGTTGAAGACCTACGTGATGGGCGCACACCAATGGAGGCGCGCAAGCAATGGTTCGTGATTGACCCTGATCGCGACGTGTATCGCAGCGGAGAATTGATGCGGACGGCGCTGGAAAGCAGCGATATTGCCGGTGCGTTTGAACAGATCAAACCAACGCACCCGGACTACACACGGTTGCGAGATGCCTTGGCGAACACTCCGGAAGAGGATGCGCAAACCCGCAAATTGATCCGCGCCAATATGGATCGCTGGCGCTGGCTCGGGCGCGACTTGGGCAATCAATATCTGATAACCAATGTGCCTGAGTATCAACTTCGGCTGACAGTGCGTGACAAGACCATAAGCAGTTATCGAACCATTGTCGGCAAACCCGGACGCACCGCCACACCGCAACTTGCGGAGACTGTTGAAGGTGTCGTCTTCAACCCGACCTGGACGGTTCCACAATCGATTGTTGTGGGTGAAGGACTAGGCGACAAAGTTCTCAACAATCCTGCGTGGGCTCGTTCGCAAGGCTACACACGTGCGCAATACGATGGCTGGGTCAGCGTGGTCCAGCAGCCAGGACCGACGAATTCGCTGGGACGGATGAAGCTGCACATGCCCAATGAGCATGCGATTTTTCTGCATGACACACCGTCGCGCCATCTGTTCGCAAACGATATGCGGGCCCTAAGTCATGGGTGTATCCGCACTGAGCGCGCGCTGGAACTGGCCATCACAATGGCGATTTTGGGGCGTGGTGTAACAAAAGAAGAGGCGGTCGAAATTGCTACTTCGGGCAAGTATACGTTAGTGCCGATCGAGCGCCGACTACCTGTCTACATCACCTATTTCACCATGGCCACGGATATTAATGGCGAGCTGGAAACCTTTGAGGACATTTATGATCGTGACGGACCTGTTCTCGCGAGCCTAGAGATGCCGCGCAGAGCTGATCGTGCGCGCCACACCGATGAAGAGGTGATTGTAATCGAGGATGACCTGCAGGACGCGCCCTAAGTTCTAGAACGTTCCCGTCGCATATCGCTGCACCAGGGTTGGTCTGTCCGGCCGCAAGGGCTCGATGTTGACTGGATGGCGTGTGCCATCGTCTTCCAGACCTAGGCTGTCCGCGAAGAGCAATCTGCCGCCTGACAAGTTGGTGAGCGCGATCCGGAATTGTTCTTCACCCAAGGCAAAACAACCATTTGAGCGCCCCAGACGGCCCCACTGCTCGATATGCGACGGCTCGGCATATTTGGCGCGGTGCATCACGATATAGCGGCTGAGCGCGGCATCATTGGTCGGATCGAGGCCGCCCAACCGCACCGATGTGCCGAAGCGTCCCTGATACCATTCCCACGTCACATAAGCGCCGCGGCTGGTCGCGTTGGAACCTTCGACATTGGAATAGTTGTTGAGCCAGCCGTCATGTTCCGGATCGGAGCCGGTACCGTGGCTGACGTGAAAGCTTTGCACTTCTTCGCGTTCCAGATTGACGAAGTGGAAGCGGCGCTTGGCCGAGTGCAGGCCAAAGTCCGCGATGCCCACTATGTCGCGTTTCCAGATCGCCTCGCCGGCACGGTCAAGTTCAGCTCTGGCCAGTTCGATCAGAGCTCTGTTACGCACAGAGCCTTTCTGCACCTGCGCAAAAACGCGCGCGGGCGCGGCCAATGCCGCGCTGCTTGCCAATCCGCCAATCAAAAGATCACGCCGTTTCATCGTTGTGGCAGTATACCGCAAAAGCGTACCAAAGGTGAAGCCATTTAGTCTGCTTCGTGGATAGCCTTTGCTTGCATCCCCAGCCGGATCAAGTCGGGCATATGCTGCTGGGCTGCTTCGCGAAACTCCTCCAGGATGGAAAGACGAGGGCTATTCTCCGCCATCAACTCTGCGATCACAGGCCCGCCATTGTCGAGCCTTGAACGTGCGAGAAACGCCATGATCTCCGGCTTTTGCGACCATGCGCCCCGATTCATCATGCTGATCATCTGCGCATAAGGGAATGTAGCCGGGGTATCGGTAAGTGGCCCCGGGCTCGCGATCAGATTCTTCTCGTTATCATCCTCGAAATGGGCTTCGATAAAGGCGGCCATGGCTGCGCTGAAAGTGACTACAGGCACGTGCAGCGGCTGCAGAACGATCTCGTCTTCGCGGAACAGCGGCCCGGAGCGCTGCCGCGCTTCGAACGGTACGGCAGAGGCGGTGCAATCGATGAACAGCGAACTCGCCGGCATGCTGACTTCACTGTCTGCAAACACCATCTTGCCTGGCTGCAGTGCGGATACGCGCCCCATTCGGATCACGTCCTTTACCTGACGCAGAATATCGATTTCGCCCTGGCTGATTGTGGCGTAGTGGAACATTTCCGGCTCTACGCTCTCGTCGATACGCAGGTAATAGCCTTGCTCACCCAGCTTGCGCAGCCATTCCGCACCGTCCTGTGCCTCGCCCGCGGTGCGAAGCAGAGCCAATTGCATGCTCATGACCTGCTCGAAGAACTGCTTGCCGGGTTGTGTGTAATCTCGGTTCCACAGCCAGCTTTCGCGCGGGCGGACCCAGCTGATGCTGTCCGGATCGACCCCAGCCTGGATCAGCCATACAACGTTATCCATTGCGGTCTTGCCCGCGCCCAGAACAACATATCGTTCAGGAAGCGTGTCTGGCTCCATCCAGAGAGCGGGCAGATCACCCGGGACGGCTAGATCGACGCCCGCGGCCACTTCGAAGTTCGGGGTGTGGGTAGAAGGAACGCTGGTTTGATAGAATGTCGCATCCACCAGCTTGCGGCGGATCGCGATTGTCGTCTCGCCGCCGTTCAGGATCGATCGGATGGTGGCGACGCCATTGTCATCACGGCCAAGATACTCACTCAAACGATGGTAGGCGACGCGCCCCGTCGGCAACAAACGCATGTTCATCAGTCGTTCGAAATAGGCGAGCACTTCCTGTCCGCTGGCAAGTGCGAAGAGCCCTTTGTTCGGGCCGTGAGTGTCAATCTGTTCGCTGGGGAATGCCATCGAGTTGACGCCATATGTTCCGCTGGGCTGATGCAAGGCAACGAAACCATAGGCATCATTCCAGTGCCCGCCGGGCTTGGCGTGCTTGTCAACAAAGGTGATATGGCAATCGGGATCTTCGTCGATCAGCGTATCAGCGAAGGCAAGGCCTACTGCGCCTGCACCAACGATAAGATAGTCTGTTTCGAGATCGGCCATTCGAGGCGCTCCTGTTTCTTCTGCGCTGCGACCGCCCTCTGCCTAGCTTAAACCCCTGTGGATTGCACTTGTGAATTTTCGTCCGCCATGGCCAGCATCGATCGCGCGTGCCGCTCGGCGACTTCGCCTTGGTCGTCGCCATACCCCCCACCCAGGGAGGAGGCGATCGGTAGACTGCGCTGGCGTGACTGACGGATCACGAAACGGTCGCGGGTCTCCAGACCGGCGTCGCTAAGCGCAAGCCGGCCGAGCCTGTCATTCGCGTGCGGATCGACCCCAGCCTGATACAGCACGAGGTCGGGCGCGAAATCTGCCAACAGGTTTGGCAGATGCTTCTCCAGCGTCTCCATATATCCATCGTCGTCCAAACCATCGGGCAAATCCACATCCAAACTTGAGCGGGCTTTCCGCACGGGGAAATTCTTTTCCGCATGCATGGAGAAAGTGAACACAGTCTCGCGGCCTGCGAGCAGGCTCGCGGTGCCATCACCCTGATGCACGTCAAGATCGACGATCAGGATGCGACTAGCATCGCCTTCTGCAATCAAACGGTTTGAAGTGACCGCCAGATCGTTGAAGACGCAGTAACCCGCGCCGGTATCATGCAGCGCATGATGGCTGCCCGCGGCGGAATTGGCGGCATAGCCGTGATCCATTGCTAGTTTAGCCGCTAGCCAGGTCCCACCATTGGTGTGACGCACGCGGCTTGAAATTTGCGGTGTAACTGGAAAACCAATCCGGCGTTCCTTCTCGCGAGGGACGGCGGCGCGAAGCACTTCGTCGACATAGTTGGGGCAATGCACTGCTTCCAGCCATTCGCGCGGCATCGGCTCAGGTGCATGTTCGGTCATGGCCGCTCCGCTTCGACGAAGCGCTTCTATCACGAGGTAGTATTTGTCGAACTTGAAAGTGCCGCGCTCTGGGCGCGGCGCCATATAGTCAGCGTGATGAACAACATGGAGCATATCAAGCGGCTATTGTGTGATCGAATACGATATTGACGCCCAATAAGATCAGCATCACGCCACCGGCAATCTCTGCATGGCGACCGCACCTGTCGCCGGCGCGCTGCCCGAATTCAATTGCGATGGCGGAGAGAACCGCAGTCACTACGGCAATTGTTGCGCAGGTTGCCAGCGGCGGGAGATCCAATGTCGGAAGAGTTATACCGGCCGCAAATGCATCAACACTCGTGGCAATCGGGGCAGCCCATAGGGCAAAGCCGGAAAGTCTGGCGGAGCCTTCACCGTTGCGCTCATCGGACAATATCAGATGCCTTTGCGGGTGTCGCCGTTTCGTCAACAACTGCTGGCAGCGAAGCAGGTTCGTTCACCTCTTCAATCTGCGTCTGATCCGCTGAGGATGTTGAAGCCTTTTTCATCTATTCCGCTGCCACCTTGTGCGGATCGAATGCTTCGGCCTCGCCTGCTTCGATTGCCGTAGCCTTGTCTTCGACCAGCTTCACGATGTGATCCAGCATATCGTCGCTTTCGATATGGTGATCCTTTACGCCTGAGAGATAGACCATATGCTTGCCCGATCCGCCACCGGTCAGGCCGATATCGGTCTCACGCGCTTCGCCCGGTCCATTGACCACACAGCCCAATACGGAAAGGCTCATCGGCGTTTTGATATGCTCTAGCCGCTTTTCGAGCCTCTCTACCGTGCGGATGACGTCAAAGCCCTGACGTGAACAGCTGGGGCATGACACCACGCGGACCCCACGGGTTCGCAGGCCGAGCGCCTTCAGCATTTCAAAGCCGACTTTGATTTCCTGCTCTGGCTCAGCAGAGAGCGACACGCGGATCGTGTCGCCAATGCCGGCCCAAAGCAGCGACCCGATGCCGATGCTCGATTTGACTGTGCCTCCGATCAGCCCGCCTGCCTCTGTGATGCCAAGGTGGAGCGGGCAATCGACCGTTTCGGCTAGGCCGTGATAGGCTGCGACCGCCAGAAATACATCGCTGGCTTTGACCGCGACCTTGTACTCATGAAAATCGTGATCCTGCAGCAGTTTGATATGATCAAGCGCGCTTTCGATCAGCGCTTCCGGGCAAGGTTCGCCGTATTTTTCCAGCAGGTCTTTCTCTAGCGAACCGGCATTCACGCCGATCCGGATCGCGCAGCCATTGGCCTTCGCCGCGCGGACGACTTCGGCAACTCGCTGCGATGATCCGATATTACCAGGATTGATGCGCAAGCAGGATGCGCCCGCGTCTGCCGCTTCCAATGCGCGTTTGTAGTGAAAGTGGATGTCAGCAACGATTGGAACACGCGCAGCTTTTGTGATCTTGCCGAATGCAGCGCTCGCTTCAACCGTTGGCACCGATACGCGGATAATATCTGCGCCAACCTCTTCGCAGCGCCGGATCTGGTCGATCGTTGCAACGGCGTCCTCAGTTGGCGTGTTCGTCATGGTTTGAACCGTGATTGGCGCATCGCCGCCCACCGGAACATTGCCCACCATGATCTGGCGGCTCTTGCGACGTTCAATGTCGCGCCAAGGTCTGACTGATGACATGCAAGGCCATATAGTCAGCCTATGATGAAGGGGCAATGACAAGCGGCGCAATCGGACACCCCTTACGGCAAAATTTGCATGTTGCTGGCGGGTAAAGATTCGTCCGAAGAGCAAATGCATGATGCGGCGATGCGGGCAGGCGCTTTGCTAGGGCGATGGCTCAACGAGGGGCTGATTGCCTTTATAGAGGCTTGACTTATCTCACCTGATCCCCCGACCATGCAGGCAACGAGAACAGGGGGACTAGGTGAAGATGTCCATCGGTGAACTGCGCAGTCCAAAGCCGAGCTTGCTCATGCGGCTGCTAACTTGGCTGGTTTCGAAGCGGCCAAGCGTATTTCCAAAAACCGCTGGCGAAGTCGCTCCGTTCCTTGATGGGCGCAAATTGCCACCTGACGCGCTGATTCCCGACAGCTTCAATTCCAGGTTCACTGTCGAGAATTGGACAGCGGCTGGCCATGATTGCGTTACGCTGCACCCAAAGTCGGGGAAGGGCGCAACTCACATTCTTTACTTTCATGGCGGCGGATTTGTGCTGCCGATGTTTGGTGTGCATTGGCCGCTGGTGGCGGACATGGTCGAGCGCACAGGTGCGAGTGTGACTGTGCCGCTATATCCCGTTGCCCCTGAAAGTTCGAAGCAAGTTCAAGACGAAGTTGCGGATGCAGCCTATTCTAAGCTGCTGGAGCAGTGGGAGGCACCCAACATCATCTTGTCGGGCGATAGCGCAGGCGGTCATATGGCGCTGGCTCTTGCTTTTAGGGCGATCCGCAATGGTGGTGCAAAGCCGGGCAAACTGGTGCTGTTCGCTCCATGGCTGGACGTCACGATGGCTGACGAGGCCATGCGCGAGGTTGAGCCACATGACGTGATGCTGAAGGTCGATGCGCTTAGAGAACTCGGTGCAATCTGGGCTGGCGATGAAGACCCAGCTGGTGCTAGCTGCAGCCCGCTTTATGCCAGCGATGCCGAGCTTTCCAAGCTTCCGCCGACACGGATCTATGTCGGACGGCACGATCTGTTTGTGATCGACAGCCGCACCTTTACGACCAAGCTATCCGCTGCTGGTGGTGACGTGCAGCTTTATGAATACGCCGGTGCGCCGCATGTCTTCATGGCAATCCTGCCGACACGCGAGTCCAAGGATTGCTTGAAGCTTGTTGGCGAATTCGTCTGCGCCTGATTTAGGCGGAAAAGCTTTCGCCGGTCATCTGTTCGCTGATTGACCACAGCTGATCGGCGATGTCTGGATCGATGGCGTAGCTGCGCACGCCGCCGGCAGACGACTCATCGTCATTTTCGGCCACATGGCAATCTTCGCAATATACGCCGCCTTTGCCCTCCAGTTCGGGAGAGATCGCCGCCCAGCAGGTTGTTGCTGCACCTTGTGGAATGGTCTTCCATTCAAACGCGCTGTCACTGGTGGTGACACGTGCCAATAGCGCTTCGATGTCCTGCTCCGTCAAATGCCGCCCAAGATTGGTCTGGATGCCGCCTGGGTGCACAGCATAGACATGAATGCCCTTGTCTGCGAAACGTTGCTCAAGTCCTACGCTGAACAGAATATTGGCGGTCTTGGCTTGACCATAGCTCGCCCATTTCTCGTATTCGCGGTGTTCGAAATTGGGGTCATCCAGATCAACCGGGGCAAAGTGATGCCCGCGGCTGGATAGATTGACGATGCGTTTGTTCTGCCCCTTCTCGATCAGCGGTATCAAATGCTTTGTCAGTGCGAAATGGCCCAGATGGTTGGTGCCAAACTGCATTTCGAACCCGTCGGATGTCTGCGCTTGGGGGCAAGCCATTACGCCCGCGTTATTGATCAGAATATCGATCTTGTCGAAGCGCTCGTTTGCCTCTGCGCCGCAGGCACGAATGCTTTCCAGCGATCCCAGATCGCCTACAATCGTTTCAACCCTTGCGCTTGGAACATCGGCTTCGATCGCGGCCTTGGCTTCGTCCAGCTTTGCCTGATCGCGCCCGGCGATCACCACATTTGCGCCCTTTGCAGCCATGGCGCGCGCAGTTTCCCGGCCCAGGCCTGAATTGCCGCCCGTGACGAGCACAGTCTTGCCGGACAGATCGTGCCCGCCAAGCACCTCATCCGCAGTCGATTGTGCACCAAATGCCATGATCACTCTCCCAAGCTAGATTTTCATCCAGCAACTTACCCCCCAAGCCGGCCATCGCCAAACGCAAAAGTCGGTTGCCATCTTCCATGCACTGACGAATAGTGCGAGCCATGAAAAAACTGCTTGCGCTGCTCGCCTTGGTTTCAGCAATCGTCGGAGGACCCGCTTTGGCACAGGACAGTCCAAAATGGTCGATTGCGATCCATGGTGGGGCAGGCACGATAAAGCCGGATAGCGTTCCCCCAGAAAAGGAAGCCGAATACGAGGCGGCATTGCAGGAAGCGTTGGATGCGGGCGCTGCAATCTTGGCCGAAGAGGGTAGCGCCATGGATGCCATTCAGGCGGCGATTGTGCTGATGGAAGACAATCCGTTGTTCAATGCGGGCAAGGGCGCGGTCTACACGTGGGAGGGCGAGAACGAGTTTGATGCGTCGATTATGGACGGGCGTGATCGCAGCGCGGGCGCGATAACTGGCGTGAAAACGATCAAGAATCCGATCATGTTGGCGGACAAGGTGCGCACGGATAGCCCGCACGTCTTCCTGATGGGTGAAGGCGCGGAGCAGTTTGCTGCGGAACGTGGTGTCGAAAGTGTCCATCCGAGCTGGTTTGAAACCGAGGCTCGCAAGCAATCGCTTGAGCGGATGAAGGCCCGCGAGCTATCGGCACTGGATGTCGATCTGAAATTCGGTACTGTGGGTGCGGTTGCACTGGATCAGGACGGCAATATGGCAGCTGGCACATCGACCGGCGGCATGACTGGCAAGCGCTGGGGCCGGATAGGAGACGCGGCAGTGATCGGGGCAGGGACCTATGCCGACAATCGCAGCTGCGCCGTCTCTGCCACCGGCTGGGGTGAATATTTTATCCGCGTTGGGGTGGCGCAGGAGATTTGCACGCGGCTGCGGATTGCCAATGAGCAGGAAGAGCGAGAGCTTCTGACTACGCTTCGCCGGTTCATTGGTCGCAAGCAGGTTGATACCGGTGCCGCGCGAGAACAACGCGCCAAGGCGACGGCTGATGACGTTATGGCTGAAGTCAAGGAGCTTGGCGGTGATGGCGGTATCATACTCGTCACACCAGAAGGCTATGCTCTTTACAGCTTCAACACGGCGGGCATGTATCGCGGCCGCGCCAACAGTGAGGGCGTGAACGAAGTGGCGATATTCGGCGGTGAGGTAAGCGACGTACCCCCCGCCACGCCCGATCACTAAGCGCTAGTTTTCGTCCAAGTCGCAGCCGCGCGCTTCCACTTTGGGCCGGATTTCGCGGTAAGCGGCCTGCGTTCGCACCAGAGGGATATAAGGGTGCAGGTGGTAGAAGATGTGATACTGCATGCACATCGACCCGATATTGCCTACCAAACTCTTCCAGCTGCGCGTGTTGCGGTATCTTTCTCACTCAGCGTCCGGATGATGCGGCGCCCACGACAAGAAAAAGCAGGTGGGTCATGGAATTTGGTGACACGCTGCGCAACGCTAGGCAACCGCCACTAGCTGCCTTTCCTAGTGCTTTTTTCGGTAGGGGCGTTCTATCCGCGGGCGCGGGCTTGGCGGTAGCTGCCAAGGATTGCCAATTCCTTGCAATGGAAAGCCAATTCTTCCAGCGCACGGTCGACCGCCGGATCACCCGGCGCACCTATAATGTCAGCGTAGAACATTGTTGCGGAAAAGCTCGTGCCCTTTTGATAGCTTTCCAGCTTGGTCATGTTGACGCCATTGGTCGCGAAGCCTCCAAGCGCTTTGTAAAGCGCGGCAGGGATGTTCTTCACTTCGAAAACGAAGGTTGTGATTGCATCCTGGTCGGCAAGCGTGACCGGGTCGACGGCTTCGCGCGCGCAAATGACGAAGCGTGTCATGTTATCGGCGGCATCTTCCACATTGTGCTCGGCAATCTCCAGACCATACAGTTCCGCTGCGATCGCTGGCGCGATGGCGCAAAGGTCGGGGTCTTGTTTCTCCGCGACGAATGCTGCGGCACCTGCCGTATCGGCATGGCTCAATGGTACGATCCCGCGCTCGCGCAGGAAATGGCGCGATTGGCCCAGTGCTTGTGGGTGGCTGTAAGCGGCGGTGTAGGGGCCCTTGGTGATTCCCATCAGCGCATGGTGGATCGGCATAAAATATTCGCCGACGATCTTCAGGCCGGACTCGGGCAGAAGAAAGTGAATGTCAGCCACGCGTCCATGCTGAGAATTCTCGATCGGAATGATTGCGCATGCGGCTTTGCCTGCCTTTACTGTTTCCAGCGCATCAGCAAAGCTGAAGCACGGCAGCGGCAAGTGATCCGGGCATGCCTCCATCGCGGCACGGTGAGAATTGGCGCCTGGAGAGCCCTGAAACGCGATGGCGCGTTCTGGCTCTGCTTGCGCGGCGGCTTGCATGGTCTCGACCATCGCCATGGCAGGGGCAGGAAAGCTTTGCATCGCGCTTGCGCCTATCGCGCTGGCTCGCGCGCCGCAAGCCTATTGCACACGCTGCAACAGATAGTGTTTTGATCGGTCTTGCTAAGCGGCGCGCGCGAGACTAATGCGGCCACCGTTTATTGCAGAGCAAATTTCAGGTTACATCGCATCATGGATGATCGTTTCAATACAATCGCTGGCTGGGTTCTCTTCGCAGGCATTATCGCGCTGGGCGCTTCAACTCTGAGCTACAAGTATTTCAAGGGCGAGCGCCCTGAGACACTGGGTTATGTGATTGAAGGCGTAGAGGTCGAAGGTGCAGGTGCAGCGGCTGAGATGACAATGGCTCAGGCGCTTAGTATGATGTCAACCGACGATCAGATTGCGGCTGGCGAACGCGTTTTTGCGAAATGTGCGGCTTGCCACACTGTTGAGCAGGGCGGCGCAAACGGCATCGGCCCAAATCTTTATGCGGTCATGGGCGCAGGGATCGGTAATCATGTACCAGGCTATGCGTATAGTGACGCGCTGGCCGGCGTTGGCGGTACGTGGAACTGGGAAACCATGGATGCGTGGCTGAAGAATCCGCGCGGTTTTGCCGATGGCACGAAGATGAGTTTTGCAGGGCTTCCCAAGATCGAAGATCGCGCGGCTGTTGCCATGTATATGAACTCGATGGGCTCGAATCTGCCAGTTCCTGAGTATGTGGAAGTGCTCGCTGAAGATGGTGGCGAAGGCGAAGATCCAGCCGGCGAAGTTGCTGCTGAGGAAACCGCTGAAGGCGAAGCCGTCGCAGCCGAGTAAAACTCTCTTTAAACTCAAAGAGATTTCTAGGGGCCGTGGCGAGTTAGTCGCTGCGGCCCTTGAACTTTTGCGCCACCACATACCATTCGGATGATCCTTTGCGGCTTGCTGGCGGTTTCGCATGCTTGACCGATTTGAAGTGCTTCTTCAACAGTTTGAGGAGGTCATCATCTGTACCGCCTGCCAGAACCTTTGCTACAAACGCCCCGCCTTCGGTCAGGTTCTCGACCGCGAACCATGCCGCCGCTTCAACCAAGCCCATCGTGCGTAGGTGATCGGTCTGTTTGTGACCGACTGTGTTCGCAGCCATATCTGACATCACCAGATCAGCTGGCCCTCCCAGCGCCTCTTCCAGCGCGGTGGGCGCGGCATCATCCATGAAATCCATCTGGAATATGGTCACGCCTTCGATCGGCTCAGTCTCAAGCAGATCGATGCCGACAACTGTTGCTTTGGGGGCAAGCTTGCGCACCACCTGGCTCCATCCACCGGGCGTGATGCCTAGGTCTACCACACGGGTTGAGCCTCGGATCAATCCGAACCTGTCATCCAGCTCGATCAGCTTGTATGCCGCGCGGCTGCGATAGCCGTCCGCCTTGGCTTGCCTGACGTAAGGGTCATTGAGTTGTCGCTCGAGCCAACGGGTCGAAGACGCGGTGCGTTTCTTCGCTTTGCGAACGCGTTTGATAGGATCTTTCCCGGAGCGGCTCATGCGTCATATCCCATGTTTGGATCGCGTGCGGGCCAACTGGGCTGATCTTCATGTATTGGGTGAGGGTGAGCCAGCTCGTTCGCCATCAGACTGCGCAAAATGCCCTCGCGAATTCCGCGGTCTGCCACGCCCAGCCGTGTTGCCGGCCAAATATCCAAGATCGTTTCGAGGATAGCGCAGCCAGCCACCACAAGCTCTGAGCGGTCCTTGCCGATGCAAGGCACTTGCGCACGATCTTCGGGTGATTTGCTGGCCAGCATCTGTGTGATGCCGCGCATGGATTGCGCTGGCACAATCAGGCCATCGACGGCGTTGCGGTCATACTGCGGTAGCTTGAGGTGCAGGCTGGCAAGCGTTGTCACAGTGCCACTTGTGCCGAGAAGTCGCAGGTCGCCTTGCTCTGCCGCAGGGCCGATCCGCTTGGCGAAATGAGAGAAACTTTCACGCACAACCCTGCGCATCTTTGCGTAGACAGCCGCACGTTGCTCCGCGTCGCCTTCAACTTTGCCGACTGTGTCAGTCAGCGAAACGACACCCCAGGGCACGCTGAGCCAATCGACCATTTGTAGCACACCGCTGCCGGGTTCGAGCAAAACCAATTCGGTCGAGCCGCCACCAATATCGAATATGATCGCCGGGCCTTGTCCTTGCTCGAGCAGAATCTGACAGCCTAGAACTGCCAAGCGAGCCTCTTCCTCTGCGCTTATGATATCCAGCGCGATGCCGGTTTCTTCGCGCACTCGCTCAATAAACGCTTCGCCGTTGGAGGCACGTCTGCAAGCTTCCGTTGCGACCGAGCGCGCCAGATAGACATTGCGGCGGCGCAGCTTGTCCGCGCATACGTATAACGCTGCGACGGTGCGATCCATCGCATCGTCACTCAGCTTGCCAGACATTGCCAGATTTTCGCCAAGGCGAACCACACGGCTGAAAGCGTCGATGACAGTGAACCCCTCACCAGAGGGTCTTGCGATCAGAAGCCGGCAATTATTCGTGCCCAGATCGATAGCAGCATAGGCTTGCCCGGGGCGCGGGCCGGACGAGACGAAGGGCCTTGGCGGACCTTTGTGCTGCTTGGGCGGGTTCTTGCCGCGCGGTTGCGTCTGGCTGCGCGATGCAGCGCCGGCACGCGCATTACCTTTGCGCAAAGCGCGGTCTTTTTTGGGCTTACCTGGGCGTTTGTAGCGAAAATCGGCTACTTTGCCGGACTTGCCGCCCTTGCGATGGCTTGCCCCATTTTGTTCGTCCGGCGGAGAGAAATCCGCCATAATCAATACTTTCTTTCCTCCCGCCGCGTTTCGCGCACGGGGACCTGCCCCTTAGCTAGCGATTGAGGTGGCGTCGGGCAAGCATTGAGCATGCAAACCGCGCTCTATTGGCCTTGACCTAAGGCAGGTGCGAAACTAGATGCGCGGGCGCTTCGCGGTGCATAACGTTTTTCTGCTGCCGCTGATGATGCCCCGTCGTCTAATGGTAAGACTACGGACTCTGACTCCGTCAATTGAGGTTCGAATCCTCACGGGGCATCCAATTTTCTTCATGTCAGCCTGATGCCGGATCCAGCAGGCCGGTCAGCCCAAGCGGGCTGAACGGGCCAATGATCAGCTGTTCGAAGATGCCGATGCCATTCTTCTCGGGCGTAATTGCTTGCACGATCACTTGTACATGCAGGTTCTCGGGCTGAAGCGGATCGATATTGGCCAGGTCGATATCTTCTCGCGCAACCTTGAGCATCCCGTGGTGCAGACCGTGGTTCCATTCCGGGTGAGTGTAGCCCAGCCCTTTCATCTGGAACCTGCCGATCGGCTCAAAGGTCAATTGTTCGGGTGCGCCTGGCACAGCCAATGAAAGCGTGCCTCCATTCGGCCAGCGCGTGCCAGCTTCCAAACGGGTGCGCATCGATCCGTCACCTTCGGCGATATCAGCGGCATCGGCCCGGTCAGGCGCCCATGCCGCGCGTGTGTTCCACGCTTCGCCATGTTCATCATTGTTGACGTGGAAAAACAGACTGCCGTCCGCAAAATTGATTGGTGTCCATTGCCAGAAGAATGCTGGCGTGGGTGCGCCCGGCATAGGCTGCATGTCGCGCGCGCCAACGGGCCTTACACCCCAGCTCCGGTCACGCGTGCCGCAAGTCCCTTCGGCCATTTCTTCGCGAACACCATCCAGCGATATCCACCCTTCGTAGTGTCCGTTTTGCGTCATTCGGGTGTAGTCCATGAAAGCGCGCGGTCCGATCCGGTGCGTAAAGCGCGGCTCCTCGATCGGGAAGGAGAGCCCGGTGAAGGTGAATTCTCCCGCAATGCCGTCGGTTTCCTCAATCGTGACTTTGAGCTGATGCAAGGGTTCGACCACTTCGATTGAAATCGGGCCGACTTTCATCGCCATCCGTTCCATGCCCAGCTCACAGCTCGCATGGAGGCAGTATTGTGTGCTACCCCGGATAAAGCTGAAATGCGCGTCCGCTACGTCGAGATGAGGGTAGACACCGAAAGCGAGCGCAAAGAATCCGCTCCCGTCAGAGGCATAACCGTTAAAGAAGTAACGATCGTAGAAATTACGGTCGGTGCCGGCATATGCGACAGGTTCCGGCGTTTGGTGGATGGGAAATTCATCGCCCTTGCTAAGTGCCATCGATCAATTCTCCTTCAACATTTTGAGACTACCATGCTCAAGCGCGAGCGCGCAGGCTCCGCGTACCATGGACAGGAAATTGGCGTCTCCGCGTTCCGTGCGCTCAACAAAGGCGGCGCTGAACACTGCTGTCGACACGCCGTGCAATGCGCCGATCACATAGTCGCGCCAAATGTCATCGTGCCTGAGCGGAACGCCGCGCGCGGTCATTTCAGAGCAGTACAGGTCGAGCAGTTCAGCTTCATATCTTTGTCGCAGTTTGTTCCCGATCCCGCAGCCCATGAAGTAGCCGATATCGGTCATGGGATGGCCAAGCGACAAAGTTTGCCAGTCGAGAATCGCAATCGGCTCCGCGCCGCTGCCAATACCGAACAGCATGTTATCGAGTCTGAAATCGCCATGCACCAGGCTGACTTTCGGGTGATTGCGCAACAGCCATGTATCGCTTGCCGCAAGATCTGAGCAGACCGCCATGAATTCCGGTTCAAGCGCATCGGCATAACGTTCGGCGAATACCGCCTGCGCTTGCGGATAGAGAGCGCGGATTTGCGAAGTTACGGCCTCTTGCGGTTGGAGCCAATCGAGAGACAGGATGGCGGCATTCTTCCACGAAGGGGCGTGCAAAGCGGCGGCTTGACGGATTGCATGACACGCTTGGTCGAAAGAGCAGCTATCGAGCTGATTGCCTCCTTTTTCAGGCTCTAGGTCTTCGAAAAGAAGCACAAAGCTGCTTCCATCATCATTGACTTCAGCAGCGTAGGTGGCGGGAACCCGCACATCGAGTTGCTGAGCCAGGTCGCGGTAAAACCGGACTTCCTTGGTGTAGAGGCCCATCATCGCGGCCGTGCCGCGGCTGGTTGGATTTGCGGCCGGAAACTTGCCGGCGACCGTCGCTGGGCCTGCGCCGGCCTGATCATAGTTCAAGCTAATCCTGGCGCTATCGCCGACCTGCCCTGTTCCGATCGGCTCCCAGCGAAAGCCGATGACATTGCCGCGTTGCAGCAACCCAGCTTTGTGCAAGCGATCAGTCAGCCATTCCGGCGTTATGTCGTCGGGATGTGACGGGAATGCCGCCATGTATCCTTCTCCCCTCTCAGCCAGCATATGCGGCATATTGCCCGGCTGCAATTGTGCATGGAACACAAAGTTCCTTGCTCCGTATTCCCGCCAAGCCTATTCGCATGGCAATGACAGATGGACAGAATGACCATGAGCTGGCGGGACGCAAATTCTATCCTGCCAATGAAGAAGCGCTGTTCACTGAGAACTGCCCTGACCAAACCCCGCAAACCGAGCATCCCGCTTACAAGCTGGCCTTTCGCGACACAGACTTCCTGCTGCGCGATGAATTGCGCCCTGTGCGATTTCAGCTGGAATTGCAAAAGCCGGAAATGCTGCTTGATGAAGCGCGTGTTGGCTCCACACTGGTGATGTATGGTTCAGCGCGTATTCCTTCGCCTGAAACTGCGCAGGCAAAGGTTGATGCCGCCGCCAACGGCACTGAGTATGAGCAATTGGTCGCGAAGCGCCTTGCCGAGAAGGCAATGTATTACGATCAGGCCTATAAGCTTGCACGATTGGCTTCGGAAAAAGCCATCATTGAAGACGGGTTGCGGCAATTCGTCGTATGTTCGGGTGGTGGCCCATCGATCATGGAGGCGGCCAATCGCGGCGCGAGCGATGCTGGCGCTGAATCGATCGGGCTCAATATCGTGCTACCGCATGAGCAAGCGCCGAACTCTTACGTGACGCCATACCTGTCGCTGAACTTCCATTATTTTGCTTTGCGCAAGATGCACTTCCTGCTTCGGGCGCGTGCCGTGGCGGTCTTCCCGGGCGGCTTTGGCACATTCGACGAATTCTTCGAACTGCTTACACTCATCCAGACCGGCAAGATGAAACCGATCCCGATCCTGCTGTTTGGCAAGGATTTCTGGCAGCGGGTTGTCAATTTCGAAGCGATTGCGGAAGAAGGTACGATCGCCAAAAAGGACCTCGAGCTCTTCAAATGGTGCGAGGACTATGAGGATGCGTGGAACCACATCGCAGAGTTTTACGAGCTTACCCGGTAGGGGTGCTCGCTAGCTTAAGCTTCTGACTGCTTGGTGGCCAATTGGTGGCCAAGCGGACCACTGCCGGATCCAAACCCGGGTGCAGCTTCTATCGCCCGGTAGACGAAATTGCGCGCAAGCGTGATCGCATGATCAAGCGGTTGGCCATGCCCCAGCAATGTCGCGATTGCTGCCGACAGTGTGCACCCTGTGCCATGAGTATGAGGCGTGTCGATACGTGTGTGGCTGTATTGCAGTGCTCTGCCATCAGGAGCCACAAGCAGATCGATGACCTGGTTTGCGCTCGAATGTCCGCCCTTTGCAAGAACATAGGTGTCATAGCTGCGCGCAAGCTCAGCCGCAGCGCTTTCCATCAGGCCGGTATCGCGCAATTCGCGTTCAGCCATATGCTCTAGCTCGGGCAGGTTCGGAGTGAGCAGAGTGGCGCGGGAGAAGAGCAGATCTTCAATCGCTGCCATAGCATCCGGCGCGATCAATGGTGAACCCGATGTCGCGATCATCACCGGGTCGAGCACGATCGGTGTGCCTTGGGGAAGCCTATCGAGCTCTTTGGCAACATGCTCGATGATATCGCGGTCATGAAGCATGCCGATCTTGACTGCGTCGACGCCGATATCCTCTACGCAGCTCGCGATCTGCTGGCCGACAAAGGCACCGCCCATAGGGGCAATAGCCTGAACACCAATGGTGTTTTGCGCAGTCGCGGCTGTAACAGCCGTCATCGCATAGCCGCCGAGCATGGTGATTGTCTTGATATCCGCCTGGATCCCTGCGCCGCCGGAGGAATCCGATCCAGCTATGCTGAGGATGCGAGGAGGGCTGGCCGTGCTCATCCGGCGAATTTCCGCTCGCTTGAAGGGGGGAATTTCTCTTGCAGTTTCTTGGTGCGGGTTGGCCGATCCATCAGCTCTCCGCCGCAATTTGGACAGACATCATCCAGGTGTTCCGCGCATTCTGCACAAAAGGTGCATTCAAAGCTGCAAATGAACGCGCCAGGCGCCTCTGCAAGCAAATCCGTACCGCAGTGTTCGCAATCAGGCCGCATTTCCAGCATCAGATTGCATTCCTCACAGCGTCACAGATACGGTCGACCACCGCTTCTACCTGCGCTGCGTCATCGCCCTCGGCCATCACCCGGATAACCGGCTCTGTTCCGGAAGGACGGATCACTACGCGTCCTTTGCCGGCGAGTTCCGCTTCGGCGTCTGCGATAACCGATTGGACGTTGGCATTGGCCAGTGGAGACGTGCCTTCGTACAGGACATTCTGGAGCAATTGCGGCACAGGATCGAAGAGATGAAACAGCTCGCTGGCAGGTTTGCCTGTCCGCACGAGACCGGCGAGAACCCGCAACGCAGCGATAGTTCCATCTCCGGTTGTTGCATGGTCGAGCAATATCATATGTCCCGACTGCTCGCCGCCTAGATTGAAGCCGCCTTCCTTCATACGCTCCAGAACATAGCGGTCACCGACTTTGGTGCGTTCCAGCGATAGACCTATGCCTTGCAAATAGCGCTCTAACCCGAGGTTCGACATCACAGTGGATACCACCCCACCACCACGCAGGTTGCCCTTCTCTTGCATCCGCGTCGCGATCAACGCCATCAACTGGTCGCCATCGACCGTTTGACCTTTTTCGTCGACAACGATCAATCTGTCTGCATCGCCGTCGAGCGCAATCCCGATATCAGCGCCTTCCGCGACGACCTTTGCCTTGAGCACGCCGACCGCTGTCGATCCTACTCCGTCATTGATGTTGAGCCCGTCGGGCTTCACACCTAGCGTGATGACATCAGCACCCAATTCCCAGATCGCGGTCGGTGCGACCTTGTAGGCCGCGCCATGCGCGCAATCGATTACGACTTTAAGGCCATCGAACCGGATATCCGCGGCAATCGACTGTTTAACCGCATGAATGTAGCGGCCGGCAGCATCATCGATACGGCGGGCACGACCGATTTCGGCTGGCGGAACCAGCTGCGGTTCACCCTCGAGCAGCGCTTCAATGGCGATTTCATCTTCATCCGACAATTTGAAGCCGTCGGGGCCGAACAGCTTAATGCCATTGTCTTCATAGCGGTTGTGGCTGGCAGAGATCATGACGCCCATATCCGCCCGCATTTCGCGAGTAAGAAGCGCGATCGCCGGCGTGGGCAAGGGGCCGGTCATAATGACATCGACGCCAACACTCGTGAATCCGGCGACCAGCGCGTTTTCCATCATATATCCGGACAGGCGAGTGTCTTTTCCGATGACGACGCGATGTCGGTGTTCTCCGCGGGCGAAGTGGGCGCCTGCGGCCTGTGCGACGCGCATGACCATCGCCGCGGTCATCGCCCCCTGGTTCGTTCGTCCCCTAATGCCGTCTGTGCCGAAGAACTTTCGTCCCATCTGTTGTGCATCTCCGCCTTGTTTGCCTGTTATCCGTGTAGCAATATTTGCCACTCGCCTTTGGCGTGGTTATCGCGCGAAGGGAAGAGCAGGGATGACATAATTTGACGGACGGCACGCAAACTCGCTTCGAATTGTCGACAATCAAACTGCCTGTGGCATGGACATTTGCTGGGCTGGTCGGCGGTCTACTTGCCGGCATGTTTCTTTCAGGGACCACGTTTATTGACAATGTTGTCGAATGGACGCGGCCGGTAGGCACGCTGTGGCTGCGCGCACTTCAAATGACGATTATTCCCTTGGTGGCTGCCTTGCTGGTGCTGGGGATTGTGCAGCTGGCTTCGGCTGCGAAGGCGAGTGCGGCGGCTCGACGAATGTTGCTGTTAGTATTTGGGGTGTTGGTTGCAGGCGGCGTAATAACGGCGGCCCTATTGCCGTGGCTTCTCACAATGGTCCCTGTTCCCGAATCCGCATCGGCATTCCTTGCCGAGACGCCCCAGGAAGCGCAGCAGGTACCTGAGCTATCGGATTTTCTAGCATCACTCGTTGCACCGAATATCGTTGCCGCCGCTGCGGAAACAGCGATGCTTCCTCTGACGATATTCTTTGCGCTGTTCGCGGTTGCGATCACCCAGTTGCCTGAGAAGCAGAGCGAGACGCTGCTTAATTTCTTTCATGCGCTTGCCAATGCGATGCTCCAGATAATTGGTTGGGTCTTGTGGCTGGCCCCTATTGGCGTGTTTGCCTTGGCTTTAGGCGTAGCGGCACGCGCTGGCGGAGGGGCATTCGCTGCACTGGGTCACTACATCCTTGTTGTAAGCGCAATGGGCGGCTTCGTGCTGATCGGCGCATACATTCTTGCGTGTGTGCTGGGCGGAGTTTCGCCATGGCGATTTGCGAACGCCGTACTTCCGGCACAGGCGGTAGCTGTTTCGACGCAAAGCTCGCTCGCCAGCCTGCCGGCCATGCTCGACAGCTCTGGCAGACTGGGTCTGCGCCAAAGCACTTCAGAGTTTGTATTGCCGCTGGCTGTTGCGATCTTCCGTGCCACGAGCCCTGCGATGAATCTGGCGGTTGCGATTTACGTCGCGCATCTTTCTGGGGTCGAGATTTCTCCAACGCTCTTGGCGGCGGGAATTGGAGTGGCGATCATTATCAGCATTGGCTCGGTCAGCCTGCCCGGATCGATCAGCTTTGTTGTTTCCATCGGACCAATCGCCATTGCGATGGGTGTGCCGGTGGAGCCACTGGCGTTGCTGGTTGCAGTTGAAATGCTGCCGGATATCATGCGTACACTAGGCAATGTGACGATGAATGTGGCGGTCACCAGCGCGGTCGATCGCATTCAGGAAGACTAGCCCGAAGCTCACTGCGACCGTTTGCATTCCTTGCAAGCCGAGTTGTGCAACCCATATCGGTTTCGTGCGTTATTCACTTGTAACCAAACAGAATTTTGAATGAAACGGAGCTATTATGGCATTCGCCCTTACCCCCCCTTCCATACGCTGATACCGCGCTTGAACCAGCTATCTCGGCGCATACGTTGAGCTTTCATCATGCCAAGCACCATCAAGCCTATGTCGACAAAATGAACGCCGCAATTGACGGCACCGAGCTTGATGGCAAGCCGATGTCCGATGTAATTGCCGCAGCACGTGGCAGCAATCAGGGCCTGTTCAACAATGCCGCGCAAAGTTGGACTCACGCTTTCTATTGGCATTCACTTAGCCCGGATGGCGGCGCACCATCAGGCGAACTGGCTGCGAAGATTGATGAAGCGTTCGGTTCGCTTGATGCTTTGAAGGAGCAACTCAAGTCACGCGGCGCAGGCCATTTCGCAAGCGGCTGGGTGTGGCTGGCTGAGAAAAATGGTGTTCTTTCGATCGAAGAAACGCACGATAGCGACACTTTGGCGGATAGCGCTTTCAACCCGCTGCTGACTATCGATGTATGGGAACACGCATATTATCTTGACCATCAGAACAAGCGTCCGGTCTATCTTGATGCGGTTGTTGAAGGAAAGCTTAACTGGGGCTTCGCTTCTGATAATTTCGCGCGGGGAACTGCGTGGGTCTATCCCAACTGATTAATTGAGCAGCTTCGCCGAGAGCTGGCTATGGCTAGCTTTCGGCGATCTCTTCACTTTTATTCGCGACGGACTTGAGTTCCTGCAGTATCGCGGGATGCGCACCTGCGTCGTCAAGCGAACGTTGCGGGATGGAGCCTTCTTCCATCATAGAAGTAAGCGCGACGCGTGCCCGCCCGACGCGGCTCTTGATCGTGCCAATCGCGCAGCCGCAGATGTTGGCTGCTTCCTCGTAGGAAAAGCCGCCTGCGCCTACCAGCAAAAGCGCTTCGCGCCGCTCAGGAGGCAGCGTTAACAACGCGCGGTGCAGGTCTGAAAGATGGATGGGTTCTTCCTGACTGGCAGGCGCTGTCAGGATTCTCTCTGCTACGCTCTCGTCATATTCGCCGCGGAAGCGGTTGCGGCGCATATCCGTAAGATACGCATTGCGCAGGATAACAAATGTCCATGCCCGCATGGATGTGCCAGGTTCAAAACGTTCTTGCGCGGCCCAGGCCTTCAGCAGAGCTTCTTGCACGAGGTCATCGGCCATGTCAGGCCGTCCGCATAGGCCACGTGCGAAGGCGCGAAGATGCGGTATCACCGCTTCCAACTCGCGCTTGAATTCCAGCTTCTGAGCAGCAGTGCGCTTAGTCTCAGCCATTAGCTGTTTCCATCTGAAGATGGGTTATCCAGTTTTGCGAGCAAATCTTTAAAGCTGTCCGGAAGCGGCTCTTCGACAACGGTGTCATAGAGATCCTTCAGGCCGTCCGCCCAATCAGGCTTAGGCACTGTTTTGTCGCCAGATTGTGGTTTGTCCGATCCCATGCCGAATTGGCGTCCTTCCGCAGATCCCCAAAGGTGTAGCGCGGCTAGCGTATCACCACCACTCAAGCTTGGGAACGATGCCTTAGCTCTTTTGTTCCCCGAGGAATAGGTTAGGACCATTGCCAGTGATGCACGATACGGCGGAGAATTTGCGAAACAAGCCGCGGGTGAACCGCGTTAGCCAATGGCTTGTGCGCTATCCTCGAGCCGTACCGCTTCTGATTTTCTTGATCGTTGCCGTGATTACAAGCGTGGCAGTAGTTGCGATCGAATCAAGCGAAGATCAGCGTGAGCGTGTGATCATGCGTGAGGTTGCGCAGACACTCGTTGCGGAGCTGGACCGCAGAAGCAGCACGACTGAAGCGTATCTTCGGGCGGGATCCGCTCTGTTTGCTGCGGCAGACGACGTGCGCTTGCCAATGTTCCGGACGTTTTCGAGCCAATTGCGGCTCGATTCCAACGCAAGAGGTTCTGAAGGGATTGGCTGGGCCGAAGTCATCACTGTAGGTCAGGTAGAGGCATTCGAAAATGCGATCAGTGCGGAAAAAGGGTTCGATTACAAAGTTATCCGCGAATCTGGCGCGAATGAAACAAGATTGGTACCGGTCACGTTTTTGAAACCCGATAGTGAGGAGACTCGGGCGCAGCTGGGTTATGATCTCTATTCTGATCCCGTCAGGCGTGCGGCGATGGACGAAGCGGCCCGAATGGTTCGGCCAACTGCGACCGCAAGAGTGGTGTTGAACCAATACGAAGAGACAACAAGAATTGGCTTTCTGTTGTTCATGCCCGTCTTTGATGGCCCGATCGAAGCGCGACGGTTGAAGGGTTTCATCTTTAGTCCGTTTGACGCGCAGTATTTCTTGGGCACGGCGATGGAACATTCGGTGCACCGCCAAATGGGTGCGCGCTTGTTCGACGGCCCACCGGAGAGCGCCAATCTGTTGGCGCAGAATGCTCCCGCTTTTTCGTCTGGAGTGACGATCGCCGAACAGGTTGAAGTTGGAAGCAGGCCCTTTGTGGTTGAGATTCAATCTGCGCGAGCAGGCAGCTTGTCTCCACTTTCCATGGCAACATTGCTGTTTGGTTTGGCATTGGCGAGCTTACTGCTTTTGCTCGCGCGTCTGGTTACGCGGCAAGTGATCGAAGACGAGGTGGCGCTGACATTCTTCGAGGAACAGAATTCAATCCGCAATTCTTTGACCCGTGAGCTTAATCATCGTGTCAAAAATACATTGGCCAGTATCATTTCAATCATTTCGCTCACTCGTCGGAGGACCACCAGCCTTAATGATTTCGCCGACAGCCTTGAGGGCCGCGTTCGCGCGCTTTCCGCAACGCATGATCTCTTGACGCAATCGGAATGGGGCACCACTCCGCTTCGTTCAGTCGTCAAGGCTGAGCTTGCCCCATATAGCGGCGGCGGCAATGAGGTTGTGATGGACGGCCCTGATATTGAGCTTGCTCCGAACGATGCGCTTTCCCTGGGACTGGCAATTCATGAGCTGGCCACTAATGCCGCAAAATACGGTGCGCTAAGTCAGCAAGGCGGCAGGGTTTCCATCAATTGGAGGAGCGAGGGAGAAGAACTGGTCGTTGTTGACTGGGTAGAACGAGGTGGACCGGAGGTGGCCGCTGAGCGTACGCCGGGGTTCGGTACGGATCTGATCCAGAAAATCGTAGCGCATGAGCTGCGCCAACCTGTCGCAATTCGCTTCGATCCTGAAGGCGTGAGCTGCACCCTGCGCGTACCGTTGCGGGTTCGCCGCGAATTTCAGATCAGAGAGAGGTTAGCGCGCCTTTCGGACTGACTAGCTGATTGGCTTGCTCGAGTTGAAGAATAACGCCTGACTCATTGTCGAGCGCACGGTCTGCTCGCGGAATGGCTTTGTCACCAGGTAGGTCGGCTCAGGCCTGTCTCCTGTAAGCAGCCTTTCTGGATAGGCGGTGATAAACACCACTGGCACATCGCCCAGTTCAAGAATGTCATCGACAGCATCGAGACCTGAAGATCCGTCGGCCAGCTGTATGTCGGCCAGAACCAGTCCCGGCTTGCCATTGGATACGGCTTCCTGTGCTTGGGTGCGTGTCGCCGCGGTGGCGAATACCTCGTGTCCCAAGGACTTCACCAAGTCCTCTAGCTGCATGGAAATCAAAGGTTCGTCTTCGATGATCAGCACACTGGTCGATGCTTCGCGGTCAATCTCTGTTATGGCTTCTTCGACCAGAGTGCTCACCTCTTCTCCCGAAACACCGAGAATTTCGCCGACTTGATGCGGCTGAAACTCTTCCAGTGTTGTCAGCAGCAGTGCCTGTCGGTTGAGCGGCGTAATCGAACTGAGCCGCGCCTGCGCGTTGCCCTCATGCAGTCCAGAAGCTCTGTTCGTGTCGCTTGTTCCGGAGGTCGCGCTCCGCCAAAGGGTGGTGAAAGCCCGGTACAAGGGTACACGGCCTTCAGCCATGCTGGCCTTTAACGCTTCGTCAGCTAGGGCAGCCTCCAAGGTTGCGCGAACGAACTTGTCGCCGCTTTCCTGGGATCCGGTCAGCGCGCGAGCATAGCGTCTCAGGTAGGGCAAATTGGTGGCGATTTGAGCGCTAATCGACATGTTGAAACTTCCCTTTGGAAATCAATTTCTAAGCGGTCAACTCCGCGCAGAATGCAGCGCGATAGCAGAGCAGTGATTTTTGTCCATTATGGCGCTCAATGGCGTTTCTTCGGACGCGATTTGAGCTCATGGAAAAAATTTTGAAATTTTTCGTGTCTGGGGGGAACCGCATCCGAGATTGGTCATTTCTACGTTGTCACCGCCGAGACCCCCCTCCCGTCCAAACGGCTGGTGATACGTTCCAAGGGCCTCCGTCATCCCAGACGGAGGCCTTTTTTCATATCAGGTCTTTGCCGAAGACGATGTACTCACGGTTGATCTTGCTATTGATCGCATCTGCAATGGCTACCATCCCTTTGTTGTCATCCAGAATCCAGCCAACTTCTCCGCGCTTCGATTCATACAATTCATCCGCTGTTCTGCGGATCTGATCGATCATCATAAAGGCCAGCTGGCTTGCCATGCGTGAATTGTGGAGCTCCTTCTTCACGCCCATCAAGGGAACGCGCATTCCGGAGCCTTTGGGGAAATGCAACCAGCGAAGCATATGGAACCAGCCAAACGGGAATAGCTTGCCGTTGATCTTGGCGAGCACCTGATTGATGTCTGGAAATGTCAGCAAGAATGCAACCGGTTCGCCATCCAGCTCTGCGATCATGTTGAGCGGTTCAAAGATGATCGGGCGCAGCTTCTTGCCTGCGTAAGCAATCTCATCGGCTGTGAACGGGACAAATCCCCAATTGCCGGACCATGCGTCGTTCAGGATCGACAGGATGATTGCCGCTTCTGAATCCCAGCGCTTCTTCACCACCTGACGGACAGTGATGCGGCTATTGCGCTCGCCCGATTTCACTATGCGCTGGATCAATGGCGGAAACTCGCGGTCAACCGGAAGGTCATAGGTCAGCAAGGTCTTTGCTGTCGTGAAACCGTAGCTTTCAATCCAGCCACGATAATGGGCCGGATGATGCCCCATCATGATCATGGGTGGATGATCCTGCCCGCGAACCAGCAAGCCTGGTTCTTCCCATATCGACATGGAGATTGGACCAAGAACCCTCGTCATTTCTTCGCTAAGAAGCCATTTTTCAGCTTCAGCGAGAAGCGCATGAGCCACCGCCTCGCTGTCTGCGTCAAAGTAGCCGAACATGCCCGTGCCCGGACCAAAGCCTTGTTCCTTGGGAACTTGAAGCGCCAGTTCATCGATATGAGCGGAGATACGCCCAACAGGTTTTCCATTCACTTTGGCGATGAAGAGCTGTGCCCGAGCGTGGCCGAAAAAGGGGTTCTTGCCTCGGGTAATCAGTTCGATTTGCTCGCCACGCAATTGCGGAACAGAATTGGGAACACGTGCGGAGAAGGCATTGCCTACATCAACAAAGGCAGCGCGGCCTTTCTTGTCCCGCACATGCTCGATCACTATATCGCTGTGTGTCACGCCCTTGCCCCGTATTGATTGGCTTTCGGCAATGTGTGGTCAGAGAACGCCGCTTAAGCAAGTCATTCGATCACTCTTGCCAACACATCCAGTTTGTCCTCAGGCCCAGTTATAGGGTAAAGGCCAATCGAAATGAGATTTTGATGGAAAAAGCCCTCAACCCTTCCACCGCCCCGCGAGCTGAAAGAGCTAGGGCGACGCGCGCGCAATTCATCGAAAGCGATGACAAGGATATGCTGCGCGCTGCACGCAACCTCACAAAGGATTTAGGCGAAGCGAAACCGGGCATCTATTGGCCCGACATGACCCTGTCGGCCGGCATCGGATACGGAACCTTGGCGGCTGCGATCCTCGCCGATTCAGTTGCCACCGCGATTGCATTCGGTATTATCTCGGCGCTCGCGCTTTATCGCGCGCTGATGTTTATCCATGAGTTGACGCACATTCACCGCGATGCATTGCCGGGTTTCCGTGTTGCATGGAACCTGATGGTTGGCATCCCCATGCTGGTGCCAAGCTTCATGTACGAAGGTGTGCACACACTTCATCACAAGCGTACGCAATATGGCACGGTCGAGGATCCGGAGTATCTCCCACTAGCCTTGATGAAGCCTTGGAGCTTGCCTGCTTTCGTTCTGGTTGCATTGTTGGCGCCTATTGGCTTGCTATTGCGCTTTGCGGCCTTACTTCCGCTCGGCGTTGTCATCCGGCCGTTGCGAAAGATGGTGTGGGAGCAGGCTTCGGCGCTGATGATCAACCCTGAGTTTCGCCGCAAGCCAGCCGAAGGCAATTTGGCGAAGCGCGTGCGCTGGCAAGAGATAGGCGGATTTGTGTGGGCATGGACGTTGATCGGCAGCATTTCTGTGCTCGGCTGGCAACCATTGCTGATTGCACTTTGTGTTGCGTCGCTGACCGCGGTCATAAACCAGCTGAGAACTCTGGTGGCGCATCTTTGGGAAAATGATGGCGAACCGATGACAGTCACTGCGCAGTTTCTTGACAGCGTAAACGTTCCGCCACCTGGCCTGGCAGCAGAGATTTGGGCACCTGTCGGCCTTCGCTACCACGCTTTGCATCATCTTATGCCCTCTATGCCGTATCACGACCTGCCCGAGGCGCACCGCCGTTTGCGCAAGGAACTGGGCGATAATTCGACCTATGACGGGGCGAACCATAGCGGGATGATCGAGCTAGTCGGCCGTATCGCGCGAAGCACAATGGGCGTCGGCCGCGCTCCCTAATCGCCGGTTAGCCAAGGAAATGGATCATGGCGCAGCGGCGATCAGCGGGCAGACCGTTGTCGACCTCCAGCGCAAGCTCGCTTGCTAGCCTCGGGTGCGCATCAAGCGCAGTGACTTCTTCGAACCCTAGCCGCGCATAGAATGGCCCGTTCCAGGGTACATCGCGAAACGTGGTCAGGGTAACCGCTTTGAACCCTGCATTGTGTGCATCGATCTGGCACGCACGGATCAGGCCTGCGCCAATCCCGCCCCCCTGATAATCCGGATGCACATCCATTTCCCAGATGTGCAGCTCTCGGCTGAAGGGTTGATTAACGAGGAAACCCGCCATTTCTTCGCCGACATGCGCGACCAGGCAGTGTCCCTTGCGGATCAGTGGTCGCAGTTCGTCTGGTTCCCAAACATCGTCAAAATCAACATTGATTAAGTCGCGAACTCCACGAAACTTTTCTGCCGCAGCACGCTCAATCGCTGGCATAGACTCCGCATCGTCTGGCCGTGCCAAACGCAACGTCCAATCGCGGCCGGTCATTCTTCGGTTCTGATGAGGACAGTCTCACCTACCAGCAAGAATAGGAAGAATGGCGCCCAGGCGGCAAGGAATGGCGGATATCCGCCAAAGCTGCCCATCGCGAGTGCCGCATTGTCGATCACGAAATAGGCGAAGCCGAGCGCCATTCCGATAATGGCGCGCACAAACAGTTGGCCTGAACGAGCCAAGCCAAAGGCTGCGACCGCTCCCAGTAAAGGCATCAGGAATGCAGACAATGGGCCGGACAGCTTGTGCCACCATTTTGCGCGCAGCTCGGCAGTGCGACGTCCGACCGCTTCATATGCTTCGATTGACCCAGAAAGCTCCCAGAATGGCTTTGTGTCGGGATCAACAATGTCGAGCTCGATATCATCCGGGGTAAGGCTTTGGCCCACTGTCATGTCAGAGGGCTCGCTTGATTGGGCTGTGCCGACATCGAACTGTACCGCTTGTTCGAGTTTCCAACCGGGTGCCGCGTAGGTTGCGATGGGCGCTCGAACCTGTGTCAGGATCATGCCCGTTTCGCTGCGCTCGTACCAAGTTACATCACGCATGCGAATGGTGTCGCGAGAGCCCGTGAGGCTGGCTGCGGATAGCACGCTGTCGCCATCGGTAAGGTAGACGTTCGCACGAACACCGGAATCTTCGGGGATCGCACCATATTCGGCGGCATCCCAAGTTTTGAGCGTAGCTGTCGAGCGGGTCACAACGCGCTCGTTGAATACGAAGCTGACTACAGAGACGAGTGCAGCGGTGAGCAGAAGCGGTGCAAGCACTTGATGCGCGGAAAGCCCTGCTGCTTTCATCGAAATCACTTCGCTGTTTTGGTTCAAAGTCACCAGAGTGATCAGCGTCGCCAGCAAGACTGAATAAGGCAGGAATCGCGAAACAAGCTGCGGTATCCGCAAACTGGCATAGGTGAGCAGTTGAGCCTGGCCGTTGCCTTCGACCGCAAGGATGTCTCCGCTGGTCGAGAGGAGATCAAGCATCATCAAAACAAGCACAAGCATCACCAGCACAGCGATGATGCGTACGATGAACATCTTTGCGAGGTAGATCGTTAGTGTCCGGGAAGGGAAAAAATCGAGTTGCATCGTGGCTGTGTTCTATTCCGCCGGGGCTGCTTCGGCAGCAATGATTTGCCGGGAGTGTCGCCGTTTGAAAAGTTTCTTGATCGCTTTGCCTGCTTTTGTTGTCGCTGTTTCAAGGGCACCGATGGCTTGACCACCGGGGACATAGGCCACCCGCCAGTACATCCAAAGGATAAGCGCGGCAAAGGCCACAAATGGTCCCCATAGCGCCAAGATTGGATCGACCCGCCCAAGCGAAGCGATGTCCTCTCCGTACTGGTTCACCTTGTGATAGGAGACGACCATGATGATCGACAAAAATACTCCAAGCGCGCTTGTCGAACGTTTAGGGGGTATGGCGAGTGCAACCGCCAGAAGTGGCATAAGCAGCATCATTACGATCTCGACCAGGCGGAAGTTGAAACTTGCCTGACTTGCTGCCCGGGCCTCGATCGGTTCGGTGTCGCTCCAGCCGATGCTCAACAATTCGGGTAGAATATACTCGCGCTCGGCATCTCCGCGTTCGCGGAATTCCTCGATCCGAGGCAAGTCGATTGGCAGGTCATGTCTGGTAAAGCTGAGAACTCGTGGTGTGCGGCTGCCCGTGTCTTGTACAATTGTCCCATCGGTCAACCGCAGGATGATTGTGTCCGGGCTGTCGCTAGTTGCCATGAACGCACCTTCACGTGCGGAGATGGACAGCACCTGGCCCTTCTCGTTTGCGACGCGGGCAAATATGCCTTTCAAGCGCCTGCCTTCGTCTTCGCTTTCCTCGATCCGCAATGCCATGCGGTCTTGCAAAGTTGTAAATTCGCCAACCTTGATTGACGCGCCGAGTGCGCCAGAGCGCAGCTCATACTCCATCTGCTCGTAGTAATATCGGCTGATCGGTTGAATATAGAATACCAAAGCGACGTTTACGGCCACCAATACGAGGGTGATAAAATAGGGTACCCGCAATAGACGCCCGTAACCCATGCCGACGGCGCGCAGAACGTCGAGTTCGCTTGAAACCGCAAGCTTCCGGAAGGCGAGGAGGATTCCCAGAAGGCATCCAAGAGGAATTGCGAGGCTGGCGTATTCCGGGATCAGTGCGCCCAGCATTTTGAAAACGACATAGATTGGCCCGCCTTCGACCGCGACAAAATCGAACAATCGCAACATTTTGTCGAGTAGTAGCAGCGATGCTGCTAGCGCAAAAACACCCAGCATCGGGAAAACCACTAGCCGAAGAATATATCGATCAATGCTGGGCAGAAATTTGAGCACGTTTGCTTCTGTGTCGCTTGTCCGATTGCCTGATACTTAACCTCTAGCGACAAATTCGAGCGCGGTCATGCCTCAAAGCTCAGGGGCGGGCAAAAGAGATTCAGTCTTTCTCCAGCGTACATTGAAGCGGGTGCTGGTTCTGCCGCGCGAAGTCCATGACCTGGTTCACTTTGGTTTCCGCAACCTCGTAGGGAAAAACGCCGCAGACACCCACGCCCTTTTGATGGACGTGCAGCATCACGCGAGTGGCCTGTTCCAGGTCCATGCCAAAGAAACGCTTCAGCACCATGACCACAAACTCCATCGGTGTGTAGTCATCATTGAGCAGCAGAACTTTGTATTGGCTGGGCTTCTTGGGCTTTGCCTTGGTCTTGGTCGCGATGCCGACGTCAATGTCAGAATCGGCATCGTCATCGCCGGCCCCGGCCATGTCGCTCGCTATCAAGAACGGGCGCATGTTTCCGCTCATGGAGGAGCCACTCAACGGCAGGGATCGGGATATTGCATGGTTCATCGAGCGGCCAATATCGTAAGCGAATGGGAATTCGCAAGTTATGAATATGGGTGGCATCGCATTGCTACGGACGCTTGTGGGATATCTCCAGCCTATGAAGCTGTTGCCCGAAACGAAAAGAACCGGCCAGACGCAGATGGTCTGACCGGCTCTTCATTGTTTCCGCCGGGATTTGGGAGAGGAGAGAGACCCCGGCTAGAAAACCTGGAAGCGTAAAAGACTTAAGCGGCCTTCTTGAGCTTCTCGGCAGCAACGCTCATGCGGCTCGAAAGCGGCGCGAAAGCGTCATTGTACAGCTTGACGAGTGCTTCGGTGTTCTTTGAACCGAAAGACACAGCAGCGTCGAAGTTACGACGTGCGAGTTCGCCTTGAAGTTGGACCAGCTCGGTCGGTGACTTGACAGCAGCAACCTTCTTGAAGTCGCCTTGAACGGTTTTGACCACAGACTTTGTTGCAGCAACCTGCTGGCGGCCCATGTCCTGCATGCCAGCGAAGAAGATCTTGCCTGACTCAACAACAGCTTCAACGTTGCCCTTGTTGAATTCGGTCACTTCTGAAGCTAGCTCGCCAGTCTTCGCGAAAACAGTCTTTGCGCGTGTCTGTACGTCAGCCAATGCTTCTTTGGCAGTCTTGGTGAAATCGGTGTTCTGTGCTTTTTTAGCAGTCGCCATGATGGTGTCCTTTGCTTGTGCGATTGCGTTGGTTGGCTTTGCGGCCTTTTTGGCAGCAGCTTTAACTTTCTTTGGCGCAGCCTTTTTGGCGGCAGCCTTCTTTACCGGCTTCTTCTTAGCCGGAGCCTTTACTACTTTCTTGATCGCAGTAGGCTTTGCTTTTGCTTTTGGTGCGTCAGCTTCAACGGCTTTCTCGACCGCTTTCGTGCTTACACCTTCTTTGGCAGCTGCTTCGGCATAGGCCTTTTCAGCGGCTGCATCGATTTTTGCTTTGGCTTCGTTGGCCATGGTAACCTCGTTTTATGTTGCGCCGCACAAAATAGGTATCGCAACTGCGAAGTCAAGCGTTTTTGGTGCACTGCACAATAAATCGAAACGGTGTTTCAAAACAGCTAGTTAGCGCGTCTTTACATAGCGGCCAGGCGCGTCCTCGATAACTTTATCACCTTTGGCGCCAGGTATTCGCTTGCCCTTTGCGGGCACTTTTCTGTTGTCTTGCTCTTGCAGCCACTCGAACCAATGTGGCCACCAACTGCCAGGGTGCTCGGTTGCGCCATCTATAAAGTCTTCAAGCGAACCGGCCCGGCTGTCGCCGGTCCAGTATTGGTATTTGCTAGCGGTCGGGGGATTGACGACACCGGCAATATGGCCGGACCCTGCTAGCAGAAAGGTAACTGGTCCTTTGAAATGCTCAGTCGCCTTCCAAACGCTCTTTGCTGGAGCAATGTGATCTTCCCGACCAGCCTGGATGTAGCTTGGCGTTTTAACCTCGGTCAGGTCAATCGGTGTTCCATCAGCGCTCAATGCCTCTGGCACGACCAGCTTGTTGTCGCGATAGAGGTCACGCAGATAATCCGCATGCCATTTGCTTGGTAGGTTAGTTACATCCCCGTTCCAGTGCAGCAGGTCGAAGGCCGGGTAATCCTCACCCAACAGGTAGTTGTTGACAACATAATTCCAGATCAGGTCCTTGCCGCGCAGCGAATTGAAGGTTGCCGCCAGATAGCGTCCATCAAGATACCCATCGCTGGACAGGCTCGAGATCATGTCCAGCTGGTTGTCATTGATGAAATGCTTAAGTTCGCCAGCCTTTTCGAAATCCACCTGAGCGGTGAAGAAGGTTGCGCTCTTGACCTTGTCAGCCTCGCCGCGTTTCGCCAGCACAGCCAAAGTCGCTGCGAGGGTCGTCCCTGCAACGCAGTAGCCAATGGTGTGAACGCTTGGTGCCTTCAACCGCTCTCGCGCGGTATCAATCGCATCGATCTGCGCGCGGATGTAGTCATCCCACACGACATCTTTCATTGACGCATCGGCTGACTTCCAGCTCACTACGAACACTGTGATGCCTTGATCCACAGCCCATTTGATGAAGCTCTTCTTGGCTGTCAGATCGAGGATGTAGAAACGATTGATCCACGGAGGGAAGATGATCAAAGGGGTGGCGAAAACCTCATCCGTAGACGGACTATACTGGACAAGCTGGTAGAGCGGCGTTTCGTGCACTACCTTTCCCGGCGTCGCTGCCAGATTGACGCCCAACTCGAAGGCTTCGGCATCGGTGTGAGTTAGCTGCCCCTTTTTAAGATCATTGATAAGGTGGCGCATGCCCTTCAGCAGATTTTGACCCTTGGTCTCGATGGTGCGCTTGAGCACGACCGGATTGGTCAGGATAAAGTTGTCCGGGCTCATCGCGTCCACCAGTGCCGTGGTTGCGAACTCGAGCTGCTTGCGCTTTTCCGGAGCAATACCTTCGACCTGCTTGGCAGCGCCGACGAAGTATTCGGCCATCATCAGATAGGTCTGGTGAAGCAAGGCAAACGCTGGATGCGTGCGCCATTCTTCTGCGGCAAAGCGCCTGTCCTTGCGCGGCAGAGGGTCAACTTCAGGCTTGTTCTCTCCAGTGACCCCGCCAATGAAACTGCCCAGCACACCCTGCCAGATCTCCATGGAATCCTTCGCCATCTTCTGAGCGGTCTCAATCGGGTCCGTCGGCATCTGTTTTGCCATGCCTTGCGCCAGCGTTAGCCATTGTACTGGATCGAACGGATTGGACCCAGAGCCCGCGCCTTGCGTGCGATCCGCCATGAATTCAAACCACATCGATTGAATCTCGCGAGCAACTTGAGCGAATTCTCCCGCATCACCTGTTAGCTTAGCGCTATTCTCCATGCCTGGCATGCCGAACTCGCCCATCATCTCGCGCATCGCTTCGCCCTGCATATCAAAAAAGGCGCGAAAGGGTTCGCCGCTGTCCTTAAGAAAGTCTTTCGGGTCGTTTGCCATCAATGATATCTTTCAAAAGTCTTGTTGCGGTACGGTATAGCTGGATTGCTTTTTCAGTTCGACTACTATTACCGTAGTTTCGTATGCATCGATCCGCCCAAGGTTGGTCCGGGTCTAAAGAAAGGCACCAGATGGACACTGACTTCTACCGCATGAAGCGCTTGCCACCTTACGTCATCGCAGAAGTGAATGCGATGCGGCATGCGGCGCGTCAGGGTGGTGAGGACATCATTGATCTGGGCATGGGTAATCCTGACCAGCCGCCGCCTGCACATGTGATCGAGAAGCTGTGCGAAGTGGCTAAGAAACCGGACGCCCACGGATACTCACAGTCAAAGGGTATTCCTGGGCTGCGCAAGGCACAGGCCAATTACTACGGGCGTCGGTTCGGGGTGGAGCTCGATCCCGAGCGTGAAGTTGTCGTCACAATGGGATCAAAGGAAGGTCTTGCTAGTTTGGCCAATGCGATCACGGCGCCTGGTGACGTGGTCCTCGCGCCAAACCCATCATATCCGATCCACACCTTCGGCTTTATCATTGCCGGAGCGACAATTAGAAGCGTGCCGACCACGCCCGATGAGCAATACTGGGCCGCGCTGGAAAGCGCGATGAATTATACAGTACCGCGTCCCAGTGTGTTGGTGGTGAACTATCCATCCAACCCGACTGCCGAAGTTGTGGATCTCGCTTTTTATGAGAGACTGGTTGATTGGGCGCGCGACAATGAAGTCTGGATATTGTCCGATTTGGCCTATTCCGAGTTGTATTATGACGGCAAACCGACGCCGTCGATCATGCAGGTGAAGGGCGCGAAGGATGTCGCGATCGAATTCACCAGCATGTCAAAGACGTATTCTATGGCTGGTTGGCGGATGGGCTTTGCAGTCGGAAATCAGCAGCTGATTGCGGCGATGACACGGGTGAAGAGCTATCTTGACTATGGCGCTTTCACGCCGATCCAGGCAGCAGCCTGTGCCGCACTTAACGGACCGCAAGATATCGTCGAAACCAATCGTCAGCTCTATCACAAGCGCCGCGATGTCATGGTAGACGCGTTTGCGCGCGCTGGGTGGGAAATCCCTTCTCCTGCTGCATCGATGTTCGCTTGGGCTCCGTTGCCGCCCGCGCTCGCTCATATGGGGAGTCTCGATTTTTCGAAGCGATTACTGACCGAAGCAAAGGTCGCAGTTGCTGCAGGTGTTGGGTATGGCGAAAAAGGCGAGGGTTTTGTCAGAATTGCTATGGTTGAAAACGAACAAAGACTTCGACAGGCAGCTCGAAATATAAAAAAATATTTCAACTCCTTGGACATCAAGAGCTCGGCGGCGTAGCTAATTTTCAACCACGCACAGTTGCCAATTGGTCGAAAATCTGGAGCAGCAATTCACGCTATAGCGCCTGATTATGAATGGGTGGCATAGAAAGGTGCCGCCAGGCAGAAATATCTTGGCAGTGCATGCCGCGCGGACTTCCAGCAAGCTCCATCGTTTCGGCCTGCTGCAATTGTTTACGACTCAACCGGATGGTGGATACTCGTTGAAGGCACCGCCCGAGCCCTCGTGTATTTGTTTTGAAGCTGTAAATTAGATAGGTAGAATTTTGGGCGCTGGACACTTTGCAACGCATCCGCCAGTCTCGATGGCCTGTTTGTGAGTGAGGAATTTGATGCAGTTCAGAGACCGGGTTTCGATCGATCTAGGTGATAATGGGGTGGCACAGGTCCACCTAACTCGCGCTGACAAGATGAATGCCCTCGACCACGATATGTTCGAAGCAATTATCGAAGCGGGTAGCGCCTTGCACAAGATGAAAGGCCTTCGCGTGGTGGTCCTATCGGGTCAAGGACGCGCCTTCTGCGCTGGTCTGGATCTTACAAATTTCACCAGAACGCCATCGCCAGACGATCCGGAATTGACAGCTCGAACCCATGGTAATGCAAACCGACCGCAGCAGGTTGCCATGCAATGGCGTAAGTTGCCGGTTCCGGTGATCACAGCTGTTCACGGGGTATGCTTCGGTGGCGGGCTTCAAATCGCCAGTGGAGCAGATATCCGTGTCGTTCATCCCGATACGAGAATGGCCATTATGGAGCTGAAATGGGGCCTCATACCGGATATGGGTGGGTATGCCCTTTGGCGAAGCCTGGTGCGAGACGATGTGCTTAGGGAATTGGTCTACACCAATCGTGAATTTACCGGCGCAGATGCGCTAGGTTTCGGCCTGGCGACACATGTCGATACCGACCCTCACGCAAAGGCCACGGCAATCGCGACTGAAATCGCGAATCGTAATCCGCATGCAATCCGTGCGGCCAAGCGGCTTCATGCGGCGATGATTGAGTGCAACACAGACGCTATCCTGCTTGAGGAAAGTATTGAGCAACACGCGATCATGCGGTCCAAAAATCAGGTCGAAGCTGTCATGGCAGGCATGGAGAAGCGCCTAGCGAATTTTGAGGATGTTTGAGCTTTCGGATGGAGGAACACAGCCGAAAAGAGAGTCAGCCAAACACAGCAACCGATTGCAATCCGTCGATTACCTGCTCACCCGAGCTGTTCCAAAGGCGCAGGCGTTCGGATGAATAGCCAGCATCCGCGTGCTGGCTGGCGTTTTCCGAAACCCACCAACCGCATTCGGTTTGCGGATTGGTGTTAAGCAGATTGAACGACCAATTGATCGAACTGATCGGCCCCTGCCGCTGCATAGCTCGCATCGCACCTGGTGGCAAAACATCGCCGAGCAGCACCAATTCACTGATCGGATCGAGATTGCCGCGATCTTTTAATCGAGCCCAACGCCGCACCACTGGTGCACCAGGCCCACGGGCGTCTTGAGCGCGCCGGATTTCAAAGTTGTTGCGCAAGAATATTGGCCCCTTGTCGGAGATCGCATCATCATTTTCCGAAGGACGCGTCGGGAAATCCGCTGGCTTCTCGGCCGTGAACACGGCATTCGGCTCGCGCTGCTCGGCGAATAGAAAGAACGCTGTCAGAGCGAGTTTTCCGTCCTGGTGGATCTCGCTGCGTATCTGCGTGACGCTGCGCCCTTGCCGAGCAACCTCTGCACGCAGTTCGATATCGCCTCCAATTGGCGCAACGAAGCCGATCTGGGCCGCGCGTAATGGCGGCAAATCTGGGAATGCGCGGGTTGCCTGAGTGTAAGCCAATAGGGCTGAGGCACCGCCATACAGTGTGCGGCCCTGCATCCATTTCTCGGCGTCAGGAAGAGATACTGCTGCTGACTTGCCGGTGATCGGGGCTAGCAAACGTTGAATGGTCATAGAGGGCTTCCTGCCGGCTTTGGCTGCATTCGTCCAGACTGACCTAACGGCACCTATCTATATGATTGCCATTATTGCCACGAATCGCTAACTGGCCGCTTCCGTACCCGCAAGGGTAAGGCGTGAGGCCCGATGGCGGAGTGGTTACGCAGAGGACTGCAAATCCTTGCACGCCGGTTCGATTCCGGCTCGGGCCTCCATGTCGCGAAGGCGAAGCTCGCGCTCGCGAATGCCGCTTTAGCTCAGTTGGTAGAGCACATCATTCGTAATGATGGGGTCACGTGTTCGAGTCACGTAAGCGGCACCACCTTTTCAATACGTTAGCTGAATTTTCCCGCTGGCCCGTTTGGCTGAATTAGAATTTGGCAGCGTTTTGACTGCAGATAAGGAAAGAGCATGAAGCCATGTTGGAGGGCGATTAACCCCTGCTCACCGGTTGGCGCGCACTTCTTGCTCAATCAGAAACCCCGTGCCAGATGCCGAACCTGCCTCATCTTGATTCAGGGCGATCTCGTTCTGGACTTGGATCCCGCTTAAATGCTGAGGTCAATTAGGTTATAATCCTTGATGCTTGCCTTCGCCGCTGGCGTCCACGAGAAGTCATCCTTGGCCGCGGCAAAAGGTGCATAGGCGTATGGCTTTTCACTCGGGTATTTCTGGCGTCTCGCATCAATCGCATAGCCGATCACTTTGGAGCGTTCGCGGATCACGTCGGCGCTATAGGTTTCGACCGGGCAATGGATGCCTGCACCCTCGACATCAAGCACCGAGGAGCGTTTATGGAACCCAAAATTGATCGTCAGGCGCGGTTCAAACCCGCTGTTGGCAAACGAACCATGAACCAGTTGGCGATTGCAAATCACCACATCGCCAGCTTCGCACACAATCGGAACGGCGTCTTTTAGACGCTCGCTGCCGCTCTCTTCGACCATCGTGGGAATGTCCATTTTCCCAAGCTTGTGCGTGCCGGGAACAACCCACACACCGTTGACGGGCGAACTGCCATAGGCTTGCGCCATGAAGTTGAAGCCATGGATGTCTTCGTCGAAATCGGGATTGTCCCAATGGGTGTCGCCATCCTGGTGCCAAGAGACCGCTGCCCCATAGCCGGGGTCTTTGATGAACAGCACTTCCGTGAAAGGAGCGAAGTCCTCGCCATTGATACAGGCGGCGACTTTGAGCAATTCTGGGTGGCCATAGGTTCGCATCGCCGCATCTGAGAATTGGAGCGAGCCTAGCAGAATGAACGGCGTTGCCTCAGGCGCATCTTCGCCCGCGTCGAGCTCCTTCAGCTTCACCTGATGGCGCCCATTGGCGATTTCAGTTCCGCCGAGCGGATCACTGAGCGGCTTTCCCCAAGTAAGGCCCGGCCCCTGGCAATCGTGTCCCAGCGCAGGGCGACCATGCATATCGACTTCGGAACCGGGATGGGTCGGAAAACGGCCTCGCAGATCCTCAAGATCTTCCTCAATATCGGCAAGCTCGGCAGAGCCGATAACGCCTTCAAAGATGTAGAAGCCATATTTCGAGTAGGCGTCGAGAATCGATTGATCGAGCGTGCCGTCCTCATTGAACTTGATTGGCCCGCGATTGGGCAGGGCAAGCGCTGCCTCCAGACCTTCATTCATATAGGTACGAACCGCATCCGCTTCTTCACCATAGCGTGCAGCGCAGGCCTCAATTGACTTTGAGAAATCGAACTTTGCCATGTCACTCTCCGTCGGCAATCTCACAATTTAAACTCTGTTAAAACTTTTAACTTTGTTTAATTCTTGAGTCAAGCGGCCGCGCGATCTATGGTGCGCGCATGGCTCAAACCGTTTCAATTGCTCCCAAACTCACTCGCGAAGACAAGAAGTCTCAGCGGGCAGAGCGTATCCTCGATCACGCCCGAGCGATGATTGCCGAAGAAGGCTTTGATGCACTCAAGATTCGGGAGCTCGCTGCACGCGCCGAACTAACCGTGCCCACCATATACAATCTCATCGGAGGCAAAAGCGAGATTCTGGCCCGCATCATCGAAGCCTTGGTCGAGCGGCTGCATGAGGTCCAGAGCCAGACTGGCGATGACGACATAGAGGCCGGCTTTGAACAGCAGATCACGCGGCTCGCTGATCTTTTCGCGCAAGACGAGGACTTTTACCGCGCAGCATTCGTCGCTGGCGACCGGAGCGGACTGTTTGAGCAGCGGTCCGACCACGGCATTTTTGCCAGGTCGCTGCAACAACCGGTTGAGGCATGCAGATCTGCGCAGGCTGCAGGACTGCTACAAGGTGCAATCTCAGCAGAGCAGCTCGGTCGGCAGGTCTATGATAGCTACCGGCTTGCTCGGCAGGATTGGGCAAATGGCTATTTCGATCTAGAGGGATTTCGAACTCAGGCGTTGACTGGGGTGTTCTTGAGTCTAGCTGCTGATGCGGCTCCGGCATTTCGGGAGCGTTTGTTGAAACGCATTTCGAGCTTGGTCGGCCGATAGCCGTCGATACACTGGGTGACTGCGCAAATCTCCGAGTGGTTCTCTAACCCCCGAAAATCGAGCCACCAGTTGCAGATGCACTGCTCAAGGGGACTTATTACGCCGCTAAAAATGCCGTTTAGCCTCAGAATTAGACTAATAATTGAAGCTCAACAGTTGTCTTGTCGTACAATTCTTGTGAGAGGGTATGTATGAAAAAAATAAGAAATCTGGGCCCGTTTTTTTTGGCCACTACAGCTTTTACCTCGCCTGTGGCCGCACAGGACATTGAGTTATCTGATCGTCTGTTGGCGTTGGAGGAGAGGATTGAAGCTCTGGCCAATGAAAACGCGGACTTGAGGGCAGAATTAGAGCTTATCAAAGCTGAGGCTCTCGTGGGTGTGGAGCAGACCGCTGCCGCTGAGGAGCCTGGTGGACTGGTGCAAAAAAGGGAAAACTTCAACGATAGCATAGGGACTAATTCGGCTTACGCATTCCGGGTTCTCGATCAGTCGGTAGACGTAAACACCAAACCAATTGTGCAGTTGAAGGCGCTGCGTGACGAGCAGTTAAACGACAGGATTACGCTATCTGGACAGATTACAGCAATCGCGAATTACCAATGGTCAAATCGCGACGATAAGTTTGGTTATCTTATGAGAAACCCAACTAGCGCCAACCAGATTGGCGATAAGGTTTCTGAGGCTGTTCTACACAGTGCTAATCTAGCCATGACGGCAAGACTGTCGGATGATCTTTTAGGGTATGCTGAACTCTTGTATAATCCAGAGCAAAATTTTGGCCCTGGGACAATTACATCAAGGGATCGCAACCAGATTCAATTGCGCCGCGGTTGGATCATGTGGGGCAACCTCGATAAGAGCCCAATATATGGTTTGATTGGTAAGATGGATGTCCCATTTGGTCTGAACGATTCGGTTAGCCCTTTCACAAATTCGACCAACTGGCACGCATTTGCGCCTTTGGCTTACGGCGCACAATTGGGATTTTATGCGAGTGGTCTTAGTGTTCGCGCGATGGCCGTGCAGGGCGGCGCACAATTCAGGTCTGCTAACGCTCCAGTGCGAGGCACTGCCGTGCCTTCTCGTCTGAACAATTTTGTTTTTGACGGCAATTATCAAATACCGCTGGGTATGGGTGCTGATAACGTTCGTATTGGTGCAAGTTATCAGCACGCTACTAGTTATTGCCAAGGTTACCCCGTTTTCCATTTCAATCCATGTGAAGAGAGGAATCCAGGAATTGCCGCCTATGGTGTCGTAAATTTTGGGCAGCTTAAGCTATTGGGTGAATACGCACAGACGACAAAAGCGTGGCCTGGATCAAACGTCCCCATCCCGAATAATCCACTGAGTGTCTTTCCTGCAGTCAAGACCAAGGCGTTCACCATTGGAGGGCGATATTCTTTTGGCGAGACGGTGGATGTAGAGCAGCATAGAAAATTTGCATTTTCCGGCGAATTTTCAAAGTTTATTGCTGGTGCCGAAGATTCTCCTTGGGAAAGGCAAAATCAAGCCGTTCTGGGTTTTTCATATTTTCCATTTGCGCATGTTAATATCTTCAGTGAATTTATCCACGTCGACGGATTTGCTCCTTTGAATTTCGTGTCTGGAGGCAACTTTCCAGATGGTAGTACATGGTCAGATCGGGAAGCTGCAACGAACGTGATACTCGTTGGGGCGACGGCGGCGTTCTAAAGCAACTAAGCTGAGCCTAAGCTGCCGTGGCGCGGTTCGACACACTGGGCAGCCCTTTCGAACATAGTATGGAAGGATCCAGACTGTGCGATTGGGTCCGCTAGACTCGCCCGATTATGTCAGGCTGCCAATGCCACACATGTCGGTCGAGGCACTGCCTCTCATCGGAAGGCACGACCTTCCTGTGTTCGTCGGAGCGGTACCCGATGGAGGCACTACCTCGATCCAGACCAGGCACTGCCTGAAAGGGACCATCCGCCCTTTGGCGGACGCCTAATTTATAACAGATTCGATAAGGGATTGCAAATTTAGTGAAGAGTGTAAAAAGGTCTATACACTTGATTTAATATGATTATTTTAGGATTTATTCCCTGCTAACCCTGAGAAAATTCCCTGTTGCCCGCTTGGGGAAGTCCGGGGCTGGAATGGCAATTTTTCTGCGGTGTTAGGCTTCCTCCAGAGCCAACCTGAAAGCTAATTTATGCCAATGTGTCTTTGAACTTCCCCCCGAGAAGTGGTCCGTTTTGAGAGTTAGGATTTCGGCTATTTACGGCTTGGAAGGAGCTGATGAATGGCACGGAAGAGATACACGCC
>QCWG01000001.1:3942-28136 GCA_003149575.1 Altererythrobacter sp. XM-24bin4 | reverse complement strand
ACGAGAGGGAGAAAACCAAGAGTTTGACTTTTCGGAAAAATCTTCTGACTAAAACATCTTTTTTAATACAAGGAGAGGACAAAAATGATCAAAATGAAAAGCTATTTTTTAATAGTCCCTGCGGCTTCATTGATACTAGCTTCATGTGGCGGGGCCCCAAGCGACACACCTGAAGGCCTCCAAGGCTCCTATACTCTAGATGAAGAAGATTCGCCTGCATTACAGAACGTGGCTGCTATGCTTGAGATGCTTAAGGTGTCGGATCCGGATAAGGCAGCGATGATGTCTACAGTAGCCACAGTAGAGATAAATAGCCGTAGGCTTTTACAGATCGACGCTTCTGGCATTTTTCAGTATCGCAACGATGTTTGTAAAATAACAGATGTAAACAGCATAGAGGGTGTTAAATGCGGATCTTCTCTAGCTGACTTGACAGATGAAAAACTGGCAGACCCAGAACGACGTGCTTGGAATGATCTGACAATTAACTCAACCAGCGATGGCTTCCGTCTGACGGACAGAGAAGGCATTTGGGTCTATGAAAAGGAATAATAATCCCGAATGAAAAAACTTTTTTTAATAGTCCCTGCGGCTTCATTGATACTAGCTTCATGTGGCGGTGCCCCGAGCGGCTCACCTGGAAGCCTCCAAGGCTCATATATTTTAGATGAAGAAAATTCGCCTGTTTTTATTGGACAGGCCAAAGTGATTGAAGAGATAGTTGACCCCGATGACAGACTGAGAGCCATGCGCCGTGTCGAAAAGAAAAGAGCTACTTGGGGTATAATCAATATTGATGGGTCAGATATTCTGCAGATTGCCGATCGTTTTTGTAAAATAACAGATGTAAACAGCATACAGGGCGTTAAATGCGGATCTTCTCTAGCTGACTTGACAGATGAAAAGCTAGCAGATCCAGAACGGCGTACTCGGGAAGATCTGACAATTACCTTGACCAGCGATGGCTTCCGTCTGACGGACAGAGAGGGAATCGATTTGACTTATAAGAAAGAATAATAATCCCGCTTGCCCGCTCTCAAGGAACGCTTTCACCCGAAATCGAACGCGCAGAATTGTATGTAAGAGGAAGCGTGGGTCCCATTTCTGAGATTCGGGGGGTACCCCCTTTCAATTGTCACCCTGCCAGATCTTTAAGGGGGGGGCTATAAAGAGCCACAGGGTGCCCCCCGGGAAAATTTTTTTTAAGCCTTGTTTTAAAGGTGGGTAGAAAGGTGGGTAGGATCAATTTATCCCAATAAGTAATTGTTTTTATTGATGTAGTGGCGGAGACGGAGGGATTCGAACCCTCGATACCCGTAGTAGGTATGGTTCCTTAGCAGGGAACTGGTTTCAGCCACTCACCCACGTCTCCGCAGCCACATGCCAGGCTGTCTACGGCATGAGAAGGGCGCGCTATAAAGGTGCAAATTGGCCGCTTCAACCCGTAGTTTCAAAAAAGCGCATTCAAACGTGTGATCGCGTTGCAGACTCGATTCACCGCATTTTCGATTCGGTTCACCGCCGCGCAATTGAGAAGTCTCCAGCATGGGATTCTGATGCAACTACCAAGGGGCCGCGCCTGCAATCGGTTTTCCGAGCATTTGACGGCTGGAGATGGACAATGACACGCACAATCATTCAACGATCCAAAGTTGCTGGAGCTGCGATACTGGCCAGCTTCGCGCTCGCGGCGAACCCGATTGCGGCGCAAGAATTGGAAGCAATCGATCCGGACAGCGAGTATACTTCTCCTGCCGCCACCGCAGGCGCGATCGACGGTGATCTGGCCGAAGCCGCCGCACCACGAGTTGCGGCTGCGCCTGTAGACAGTACGACCGGCAACGACCTGGTCGCATTCGGGTCTGATCCTGGCGCGCAAGAGGAAGTGAGCACCGACGCCGCGCAAACAACCGATGCTGCCAGCGCGAGTGCGGCCGAAGAGGCAGCGCCGACATTTGAAGGCAGCGAGACGACATACGGCGAGGACGATCTGATCGGAGCGGCCGAAGGCGTATTCGGCAAAGGCGCAGAAGGCCTGGCAGGAATGATCGAAGACCTGCTGCGCAAACAGGGCGAACCCAATGGTTATATCGTCGGGCGCGAAGGCGGCGGCGCATTGGTGGTCGGTGTTCGCTATGGCTCTGGCACACTTCATCACAAGATCGAGGGCAACAGGCCCGTCTATTGGACCGGACCGTCGATTGGATTCGATGCGGGCGCGAACGCGGGCAATACATTTGTGTTGGTCTACAATCTCTATGACACTGAAGATCTGTACGAGCGCTTCCCCGCAGGCGAAGGCCAAGCCTATTTCGTAGGCGGGATGCACGCGAGCTATATGCGCAAAGGCGATGTCGTGCTGATTCCGATCCGCGTGGGTGCGGGCCTGCGCCTAGGGGTGAACGCGGGCTACATGAAATTTTCTAAGAAGCAGCGCTGGCTGCCATTCTAAGTCTCAGCTCAAAAGAGCAGATCGCAAATATGTATGCATGAGGGCCGCAATAGGGATTTCGCTGTTGCGGCCTTTCGTAACTCGTTGCATGACGCATTCCATGCTTGAGAACCTTTCCCCGCAAGCGTCCGATGCGCTGCTCGCCCTGATAAAAATGTACGCTGCTGATGAGCGGCATGACAAGATCGACCTTGGCGTTGGTGTTTACCGCACGGGGCAGGGCGACACGCCCGTTTTCGCTGCAATCAAACAGGCCGAGCGCAAACTGGTCGAAACGCAGGACAGCAAGTCTTACCTTGGACCAGAAGGCGACATGGGCTTCGTCAATGGTTTGATGCCCTACATCTTCGGTGGCGATGCGACGATGGGCGGCCGTATCACCGGTATGCAAACGCCGGGCGGCACAGGCGCTGTCAGGCTTGCGGTCGCGCTCGCGCAGAAGGCTGGCGTGGATCGGTTGCACATCGGCAAGCCCAGCTGGCCCAACCACGTGCAGATCTTCAACGACATCTCGCTTGAGGCGCAATGGTTCGAGCATGCCCGCGCAGATGGCAGCGCCAACCTCGAGGCGGTTCTCGATACGATCAACAACACAGGCCCGAATGACGCCGTGCTGCTCCACGGCGCGTGCCATAACCCGACTGGCATCGACTATTCGAACGAGGAATGGGACGCTATTGCCGAGGCATTTGCGACTAGCGGCACTTTCCCGATCATTGATCTGGCCTATCAGGGGCTGGGCCATGGTATGGAAGAGGATGCTTACGGCTTGCGCAAGGTTCTGAACGCTGTGCCAGAGGCTTTCATCGCCTATAGCTGTGACAAGAACTTCGGCGTGTATCGCGATCGCGTGGGCGCGTTCTATGCGATGACGCGCGATGCGGTTTCGCTGGAGACTGTATTTTCCAACGCCAATGCGCTGGCGCGCGCGGCCTGGTCTATGCCGCCTGACCATGGCGGTGCGACAATTCGCCTGATCCTGCGCGATCCCGATATGACTGCTGTCTGGCTCGACGAGCTGACACAAATGCGGGACCGTATGCGGCAAGTGCGCGCCTCGCTGGGCGATGCGGGGATGGCGGGCCATGTAGATTTCGTACCGATTTCCAAGCAGAACGGGCTGTTTTCTGTGTTGCCAGTAACGCCGGATCAGGTGAAGCAGCTGCGCGAAGAGCATGGCATTTACATGGCGGGTTCGGGCCGGGTGAACATTGCCGGGCTGCACATGGGCAATATCGAGAAGTTCGTGAACGCCGTAGCGGCGGTGACTTGCTGAGCGCTGCCTGATTTCGGCCTGCTGCGCCCGAGCCCAGAAGGCACTTTTGAAAACTGTGACTTTTCGCGGTTTGCCGAGGAAATCCGGCGTTCCAAACTACTGCGATGTGTGACTTTCAAAACGGGGGATGACCGCTTGTGGGTCGTTAGCGGACTTTAACCCGCCAGCGCCTGCATCCGCTTCAGATAGCGCGCCAGTACGTCAATCTCGAGATTGACCTGATCGCCCGCCTTCAATGCCCCAAGCGTCGTCACTTCGCCAGTATGTGGGATGATGTTGAGCATGAATGTGCAGCTGCCATCATCCTCGTCGCGGATTTCGTTGACCGTCAGCGACACGCCCTGAACGGTGATCGAGCCCTTGGGTGCGATAAATGGCGCGAGTTCCTTGGGGGCAAGCACATCGACCCGCCAGCTGTCGCCTTCTTCCTCGGCGCGGGTCACTTCACCCACCGCATCGACATGGCCGGTGACAATATGTCCGCCCAACTCATCGCCCATGCGTAAGGAGGGCTCGATATTGAGCTTCGCGCCTTCATTCCACATGGCGGCGACTGTGCAACTGGTGGTCTCGCCAGAGACATCGACATCAAACCATGCGTCGCCTTTAGCTCCGCCGCGATCGACCACAGTCAGGCACACGCCCGAACATGCAATCGACGCGCCGATATCTATCCGCGCGGGGTCAAGCGGAGCAGCAATGCGCAAGCGCAGATCGCCGCGCTGTTCTGCCTGCGTGATCGTGCCAATGGCGGTTACGATACCGGTGAACATGGTTTGATTTCCCTTCTTACGCGCGGCTGTAAGCGGTGAAGGTGTCGCTGCCAAGCTGGCGTTTTTCGGTGGCGTACCATTCGCTTGATTGACACAGCGCCTGAGGGAGCAATTGCGCGGGTGCTTTCGTGCCAGAGCCAATCGTGATCGGCGCGGTATAGATATGGAGCTTATCGACCAGTCCCGCGTCCATAAATGCCTGCGCGACGCCTGCTCCGCCCTCGATATAGAGATACTGGATTTCGCTGAGTTCGCTGATCGCGTCTGGTGAGGCGAGGGCGCCTACGCCATCTGGCGCTGCGCCGCGGGTCAGCACGTAACGCTGCGGGCTGCGGTCCTCGATCCCCGGAAGCCGTACATCGAGTCTGGGCCCGTCTGCTTCCCATGTGCCTCGGCCCACCAGAATCGCATCCTGACGGGCACGCTGACCATGCACATGCGCGCGGGCAACTTCGCCGGTGATCCATTGGTCTTGCCCCGGCTCGCGCGCGATGAAACCGTCTTCGGACATGGCCAGCTTGAGCGTTAAGAAGGGGCGACCTTGTGTTTCGCGGGTCAAGAAACCCGCAAGGCTCGCCTTTGCATCAGGATGGTCGAGCACATCGACTGCGATCCCGGCCTCGCGTAATCGCGCAATTCCATTGCCCGATGTGCGCGGATCGGGATCGGTTACGCCGATCACCACATTTTCTGGCTGGGCTGCAACAATCAGATCGGAGCAGGATGGCCCGCGTTCGGACTGATGCGCGCAGGGCTCCAGCGTTACATAGATCGTCGCGCCTGCTGCACCGCCTTCGGGCATTTGTGCAAGCGCTGCAGCTTCGGCATGCGGCCTGCCGCCAGCCTGTGTCCAACCGCGCGCCTGCACGGTTCCGTCTTTAACAATGATGCATGCGACTGCGGGGTTGGGACGGCTGAGCGGACGGGCACGCGCGGCCAATCGCGCAGCGCCAGCCATCCATTCGCCATGTGAGCGCAATTCTTATTGGTCTCCGCCGCGCACGGCGGCATCGGCTGCGCCCGGCACAACACGGTTTTCCAGGACTTCGCGGCGCAGCGCTTCACGGGCCGCTTCTTCGCGGGCACGCTCGGCCGCGGCTTGTTCTTCCATCGCTTCGACGTTCATGCCGCTTGCGGCGCCCAACGCGCGATACATCTCGCGTTTGCGCTCTTCGATGGCCTCGATTTGCGCGCGGCGTTCATCCTGAACACGCTGGTTCTCGATATTGGAGGCGAGAATTTCCTCATCCGAACGGTTTTCATCCAGCGTGGTGATGTAAGTCACGTTCGGGCGATCGAGCGGCGCGATTCTGCTTTCGCTGCTTGCCCACAACAGGATCACGATAACCGGCAAACAAGACACAGCCACGATCAGCCAGCGATACTCCTGCGGTTGTTTGATATACTCCCACAGGTCAGCCGTGCCAGGGGCAGGATTGAAGCGTTTGAGAATGCTCATGCCGCTTTACATAGTGCCAGACGTGCGGCGATGCCAGTGGCAGGTTTCAGCCGAATTGAGCGTAGAGCGTGCGTCCGTGTTGTTTTAGCCAGGCATCTGCTGCTGAGATATCGCCTTCATAGAGATCGCCCAGCATCGCATGAAAGGCAAGGCTATGATCGAAATGCACCAGATGTGTCACCTCATGCGCGACCACGGATCGGCGGACAAAGTCCGGCGCTTGAATCAGCCGCCAATTTAGCCGGATGCGCTTTCTATCAGAGCAGCTGCCCCAGCGTCGCTGCGCGCGAGACAATGCGACTGGCACCGGCTCTAGCTGAGCCGCTTCGCAATAGGTCTGTGTATCCTGTTCGAATATTACCAATGCTTCGCGCTCAAGCCAACGCGCCAATCTGCGTTCCAGAGCATGGCGCGGACCGCCCAGAACAATCGCGTCATCCGCGCGGCTCGGCCGCCTTGGGGCGTCTTCGCTCCAGTCGATAGTGAGTTCCTTGCCGCGATACTGAATAATACCGCCCGGCTTGGGTGCAGACCGCTGCGGTACTTTGGCCAGCTGGGAAGCGAGCCAGGCTTGCCGCGCATGGGCAAAGGCGATTGCCTCCTTGCCCCGCGCCCATTGCGGCAAAGTGATGTTGACCGCGCTGCCATCAGCGGCAAGGCGCAAGGTCAGCCGCCGCGCGCGGGGATGGCGTTTCAGCACAATGGGTATGGTTCGGCCATCAAGTTCGATCTCCGGCTCGGTCATCTCCTTGCGTAGCCAATCGATCATCGCGCATTCCATTCAACGATATGATGCTCCAGTGGACCGGCATCATATTCGCTCACTACGCGGCCTGCGACAGAAACCCCTGCGTGCTTCACGGCATCACGGTCGCCCGAGATCAGATAGTGCCAGTCCGGCAGCTGCTGATCATCGGCTCGCAAGCGATAAGCGCATGTGCTGGGTAGCCAGGCGACATCATTCACGATCTTGAGCGTTAGCCGCAGACAATCAGGGACAAAGGCTTTGCGATTGCGGTAATCGGTGCATTGCGCGGTTCCGGTATCGAGAAGTTTGCACGCGACATTAGTGTCCGAAATCTCGCCAGTGTCTGAATCTTCGATCTTGTGCAGGCAGCACCGCCCGCAGCCATCGCACAGGGCTTCCCATTCTGCCCGAGAGAGCTCTGACAGCGGCCGCTCCCAGAATTGATCTCTCAGCTCACCCATTGCGCTAATTCTGCTGCGACAGCGTCAGCCCCTTGATCTGTGGGCAGTATCGCGATCGGTTCCCCATCGGGCCCGAACAGATAGACCACAGCTGAATGATCAACCAGATAACCGCCTCCGGGCGTATCATCGCCGCGCGAGTAAAACACAGCGAATTTGCGTGCTGCGTCCTCGATCTGCTCCGGCGTTCCGGTCAGCCCGACCAATCGCGGATGGAAGTTTGCGATAAATTGGCCAACGATTTCAGGGGTATCACGCTCTGGATCAACAGAGATGAATATTGGGGTGATCTTTGTTCCCAGCTCGGGCGCTGCCTGTTCAAACTTTGCCAGACCTTGAGAGAAACGCTGGACGTCCGTCGGGCAAATGTCTGGGCAATAGGTGAAGCCGAAATAGACGATCCGATATTGGCCGGCAAAGTCGGCCCAGTTGACGGTTGCACCATCTGATCCGGTCAATGCAAAGTCGCCGCCGATTGTTGCGCCCGCCAAGGGCGGGTCAATTGTGTCGACAGGCGCGGGATCGCAAGCGGTTAGCGCTAGGGAAGCTGCAGCCAGTGACAGCCATTTGCGGGAGAATTTATTGTGAAGCATGGTGAGTTGGTTCATCGTCTGCTAACCGGCCATTGTGAAGAGCCATGGATGTAGGTTCTGACAGGAAAATTGAAAGGATGACAGCGTGACGCGTGTCGTTATGCGCAAGATTGTAACTTTGGCGGCTTTGCTTGGCGTATTCGCCGCTGCCCCGGTTGCCGCGCAGATGTTCTCTGATGGGTATGAATTCTTGAAAGCGGTCGACGACCGTGACGGCGATGCTGTTACGGCGATGCTCGACGAGCCGGGCACAACCATCATCAATACCCGTGATCTCACCAGTGGCGAGACTGGTCTCCATATCGTTACCAAGCGGCGCGATGAATTGTGGATCCGTTTCCTGACTCAGCGCGGTGCAAACCCCAATGTGCGCGACAAGAAAGGTGTCACACCGATCCAGATTGCGGTGACAATGGGTTTCATCGAAGGTGTGGAGCGCTTGATCAAAGCGGGCGCTGATATCGAAGTGGCTGATAGCGCCGGCGAAACGCCGCTGATTGTTGCCGTACATCGCCGTGACATTCCGATGATCCGCCTGCTGCTTGCCAACAAGGCAAACCCGGATCGGGCGGACAATTCGGGCCGGACTGCGCGCGATTATGCGGAACTAATGACGGCCAACACCGCTGTACTAACGGAATTCGAACGGGCTGATGCAGCGAGAGAGAGTTCTGGCTCGCAAGAGAATTACGGACCCAGCTTTTAAATATGTGCTTCTGATCATGACTGACTACGCCGATATGACGCTGGATGAGCTGCGGCTCGCGCTCGCGCCCAGTATTGCCGAATCCGCCATCTTCGATGGCTGGACGCAGGCGGCGCTGGAAAATGTGGCGGAGATGGCCGGCGCTGATCTGGATGTTGCCCAACTGGCCTATCCCGGCGGAGTGATGGACATGATCGAGGCGTGGATAGACACGGTCGATCTGGCGATGGCTGAGGAGCTGACGCCTGAAAAACTTGGCGCGATGAAGATCCGCGAACGGATTCGTGTATTGGTGCAGTTCCGTCTGGACGCAGCGCAAGGCCTGGAAGAGGCTGTGCGCCGCGCGATGGCAGTGATGGCACAGCCGCAAAATGCGCCGCACGGGCTCAAGATAGGGTGGCGCAGTGCGGACATCATGTGGCGGCTCGCAGGCGATACTGCGACTGATTACAATCACTACACCAAGCGGGCGATCTTGGCCGGGATTTACAGCGCGACGCTGGCGGTATTCATCGATGATGAAAGCGAAGACAAACAAGCGACCAAGGCATTCCTCGAGCGCCGGATTGAAGGTGTGATGAAATTCGAGAAAGTGAAGGCGAAATTCCTGAACAGCGATCGCGAGACTTTCAGCGTCACGCGTTTTCTGGGGCGACTGCGCTACCCGTCGCGGTAATTTCGCTTCGTTCACAAAAAACCTGTAGTTGGCGCTAGCCGCCATTCCGCGCATATCCTACCGATAGATCGAATCGAATCTTACGAAGGAAATGCACAATGGCGGGCTCGCTCAACAAGGTAATGCTGATCGGAAATCTCGGGGCTGATCCGGAAATTCGCAGCTTCCAGAATGGCGGAAAGGTCGCCAATCTGCGCATCGCCACTAGCGAGACGTGGAAAGATCGCAGCACTGGCGAACGGCAGGAACGTACCGAGTGGCACACTGTCGCGATTTTCTCCGAAGGCCTCATCAATGTGGTGGAGAATTACCTCAAGAAGGGCAGCAAGGTCTATGTCGAAGGCCAGCTTCAGACCCGGAAGTGGCAGGATCAGCAGGGCAATGACCGCTACAGCACTGAAGTGGTGCTGCGCGGATACAATGGTACCCTGACCATGCTCGACGGTGCTGGCGGCGGCGGTGGCGGCAATCGCTCAAGCGGTGGTGGCTATGGCGGAGGCCAGAGCGGCGGAGGCCAGAGCGGCGGCGGCTTCGGCGGCGGCAACCAGGGCGGCGGCTCAGGCGTTCAGGGCGCTGGCGGTGGTTCCAACTATGACGATTTGGACGACGATATCCCGTTTTGATTGATTACGGGCCTTCGGCCTAGCCATAGATCGCCTCGGCAAATCGTGCCCAACCTTCTGACCGACCGACGATGAAACTCAGCGGTGCGCCGCCAGCGGCGACCACGAGGCCGAGCATGCTGGCCCAATGAGGTTTCCCGCGTGCGCGCCAATCGTATATCAGGAACGTCCCTGCAATTGCTAGCGCGGCAACTCCCGGCAGCGGCTCAAATCCTATCGCCAGGCCCCGTCTCGCAGTGGCTGGCGGCAGCATCATCAAACCGGCAAGCACCATCAACCGTTTGTGTGCTGCACCGTTCTTGCGGTTCAATAAAGCCAGCACATAGAAGACTAAAAATCCGAGAAGATCCATGCTCGGGAAGATCGTAGATCCAGCTGGCGTCATGCCGCCGATCGAACTTGTCGGGTTAGCAAATGCGCCTCGAACTACAAGGTAACCGGTCACGACCATCAGCAGGACCAGTGCCACACTCATCTGCCCCATTCTCTTGTGCAGATCATTTTTTCGAAGTGTAGATCAATCGGGCTTGCGAGGCGGTCAGCAAGTGCCAGCCGAGCATTGTGATGCCATGGAATGCTACCAAAGGCGAAGGTGGAAATGGAAATTCAGGCAGGTACATGGCGGAAGCGCCGAAACCCACAAATATGAAAACGATCATCACCACGGTGATGTTGAAAAAGAATCGCTCTGCGCGCGGATTTGCCGTCATTGATACCCCCAACAATGTCGACCCATGGCGGGTGTAATGGGGAGCAGTATCAGATGCAAATGCGGTAGCGAATTCAGTCCTTCTTCAACGCCTTCAATGCTTCAGCCAACGGGCCGGAAGGTTCATCATCGCTGCTGATACCTGCTGCCTTGCGTGCAGCATCGGCATTCGGTCCCTCGGCATAGGGATCAATCGCAAGGCCAAGTGATTGGGCAACAGCCTCGCCCAGATCAAAGGTTACGCCTGAATATTCGATTTCGTCGAGATCATCGGCAGCCAATTCGATCTCGATTTCATCTGCGTCATTGGGCTCTGGCTCGAATTCCTCGACAAAGCTGAATGCAAGTGGCTCCTCAATCTTGGTCACAAAGTCCTCGTGCGAGATCGCGCATACTTGCGTGATCCGCGCCTTGAGCGTGCCGGTCGCGCGGATCGTCTTCGCGCGCTGTTCCAGCTCTATCGTTGCATGAAGATCATCGACGCTGGTGAGCGAGAAGCGCTCAGCCAGCGCGGCTCGCTCCGCCTCGCTCGCTTCGATGACAACCGGATCGGCGGGTAGTGCGCGGACTTTGATCGGACGGGAAAGTTCGCTTTCGCTCATGCCGATTCGCCTAGTCCGAAATCCGCGACAATCAGCGCGTCTGCATCCATCCTGGCAAGATGATCGTGCAGGTTTTGCAGCTTGCCTGCGACGCAGGCCGGCGAGCCATCTTCAGTGAAAGTCACATTGCGGGTGACAGCTGCCTCCAGCCTTGCGGCATCCCCTTCGGTCAGGGCAGGGCGATATGCGCCCAGCCGCCCGCCAAGCGAACTCATCAGCTTGCCGACATGCTTGCCGACGACAACATCATTGATTCCGAATTCGCGCAATTGCCCGTCCATATCTTCGACAAACAGTTCGCACAGAAGCGCGCTTTGCTGGTGACTGTCTGCGGCCTCCATACGCACAACCACTACGCTTAGCACAGCGGTGATCATGTCAAACCGCCCGGCGACAGTGTCAGCCACTTTGCAATCCGCATACCAGCTTGGGTCACGCGTCAGCTCGACAACCTTGTGCCAAAGCGGGCGAACCACGTCCCGCGGATCTTTCTGCGTGCCGAGCAGCTTGGAAAGGAATGACATGGGTTTTGGGCGCTCCGTAAGTTTGGCGTTCAGCCAGAATTCAATTCGCTATGCCCAGAGGCGTTGAAACGCGGCGTTGCAAGCCGCGCGCCATCGCCGTAAGGCTCTTGGCCGAGATATAGTGATGCTCGCCGCGCGGACAATGCGTAGCAAGCGAATGCAGATAAGGTTTGCGGTTCGAATGATCCACGCGAAAGCTTTCAAAATTGGTCTGATTGCAACTCTGGCGCTTGCGATGGCGGGGTGTACTTCCATCCGTCAATCGCGCGGCTATGTGGTTGACGCTTTGCTGGTCGATGCAATTCAGCCTGGCATCGACAACCAGCGTTCGGTGGAAATGACAATGGGCCGCCCAAGCTTCTCCAGCCAGTATGGCGCGCCGACCTGGTATTATATTTCCAGTGTCACCGGGCAACGCGCCATGAGCAGTCCCAAAATCCGCTCGCATAGCGTGCTTGCGATACAGTTCGATGACGCTGGCAAGGTTGTCAGCACCGATCGAAGCGGAATTGACAGCGTGGCGTTCCTTTTGCCTGACGGTGATGAAACGCCAACATTGGGCCGCGAGCGCGGCTTCCTGGAAGACCTGTTCGGCAATATCGGCACAGTCGGCGCACCTGGCGCTGGTGGCGCCCCGCAATAAAGCGTTTGCGGGCCCGGCCCGCTTGACCGGCGGCACTTCACCCCCATATCTCGCTGCATGAACGATAAAGCGGCGAGCCACGGCCTGATCCAGTGGCACGGCACCACCATTGTCGGCGTGAAACGCGGCGATCAAACTGTGATCGCGGGCGATGGTCAGGTTTCCATGGGCAACACGGTGATGAAGCCCAATGCGCGCAAGGTTCGCCGCATTGGTGAAGGCGGCAAGGTGATTGCCGGCTTTGCAGGTGCAACGGCGGATGCCTTCACTCTGTTCGAGCGGCTTGAAAAGAAGCTGGAAGCACATTCTGGCCAATTGCTGCGCGCAGCGGTCGAGCTGGCAAAGGATTGGCGCACCGATAAATATTTGCGCAATCTGGAAGCGCTGATGATCGTTGCTGACAAGGATGTGCTGCTGGTGCTGACTGGCAATGGCGACGTGTTGGAGCCGGAAGGCGGGATCACAGCCATCGGTTCAGGGGGCAATTATGCGCTGGCGGCGGCGCGCGCGCTCGCTGACTATGAAGAAGATGCCGAAGTGATTGCACGCAAGGCGATGCAAGTCGCGGCAGATATCTGTGTGTTCACGAATGGCAATGTGACTGTCGAGAAGATCTGACTGAAATGATTGAATCACTCACTCCGAAGGCGATTGTCGCCGCGCTCGACGAGCATATTATCGGCCAGAAAGACGCCAAGCGCGCGGTCGCTGTGGCGCTGCGCAATCGTTGGCGCCGGCAAAAACTCAATCGCGAACTCCGCGATGAAGTGACGCCAAAGAACATCCTGATGATCGGCCCGACCGGCTGCGGCAAGACAGAAATAAGCCGCCGTCTAGCCAAGCTTGCGCAAGCGCCCTTTATCAAGATCGAAGCGACCAAGTTCACCGAAGTCGGGTATGTCGGTCGCGACGTTGAACAGATCGCTCGCGACCTGGTCGAAGAAGCGATCCGGCTTGAGAAAGAACGCCGCCGCGATGCAGTGCGCGAAGCCGCCAGTGAAGCGGCGATGGAACGCTTGCTCAACGCGCTTTGCGGAGAAAACGCATCTGAAGCGACCCGCGAAGCATTCCGTGAGCGCGTCGTGCAAGACGCTATGAACGATGTCGAAGTCGAGATCGACATCTCCGAAGCGCCACAAATGCCGTTCGACATGGGCAATATGGGCGGCAATGTCGGAATGATTGATCTGTCTGACATGTTCGGCAAGGCGATGGGCAAGAAGCCGACAAAGCGCCGCAAATTGAAGGTGCCTGATGCCTGGGACCGGCTGGTGGACGAGGAAGCGGACAAGCGACTTGACCAAGATGACGTGAACCAGGCCGCAATTGCCAATGCCGAAACCAACGGGATCGTATTCCTCGACGAGATTGACAAGATTGCGGTGAGTGATGTGCGCGGCGGCTCGGTCAGCCGCGAAGGCGTTCAACGCGATCTGCTTCCGCTGATCGAAGGTACAACGGTCAGCACGAAATACGGCCCGATGAAGACGGACCATGTGCTGTTTATCGCATCGGGCGCGTTTCACGTGGCCAAACCGTCTGACATGCTGCCCGAATTGCAAGGCCGCTTACCGATTCGGGTTGAGCTGCGCGCGCTGACTGAAGAGGATTTCGTGCGGATCCTCTCAGAGACCCGCGCCAATCTGGTCGAGCAATATCGGGCTCTGTTGGGCACAGAGAAAGTCACGCTCGATTTCACCGAGGATGCAATCAGCGAAGTCGCCAAGATTGCTGCACAAGTGAACGAAAGCGTCGAGAATATTGGCGCGCGGCGCTTGCAGACGGTGATGGAACGGTTGCTCGAAGAAATCAGCTTCGAAGCCGAAGATCACGCTGACGAGACCATAAAGATCGACGCTGCCTATGTGCGAGATCGACTTGCGGATCTCGCTGGCGATAGCGATCTCAGCAAATACATCCTGTGATGAGAGAACCGGTATCTGACCGGGATGAGATGGTTGCGCAAATGGCGCCGCTGCTCGACGATCAAGCCTACTGCTTTCTGTTCATCTCGCCGGAAATGGCGCCAACTGCGCTCGGTTCAGCGATCGGGACATTTCGCGAGGACGAAGGCGTGACGGCTATCGTACCCGAAGGCGTGGCGCGCGAACTGGGCGACGAAAGTTCAGCCTTCGCGCGGATTACGCTGCGGGTGCATTCCGCGCTCGAGGGGGTAGGGCTGACAGCAGCCGTTTCCGGCGCGCTCGCTGACGCGGGGATCGCGTGCAACATGGTCGCAGCATTCCATCATGATCATGTTTTTGTTCCGGCTGAGCGGGCTGAGGAAGCGCTCTATACTCTCAAGAATCTGCAAGCTGAAAGACGTCCGGATTGATTCGTTCGCTGGCGCATTAGACCGGTTAAGTTGCCCACCAGCCATACCAATGCTAACCGAGGGCCCTTGAAAGAGGGGGAATATACATGAAAGCATATCTCGCACTAAGCGCGGCACTCGCTTTCGCAGCCTGCTCGCCTGCCGCCGACACCGAAGCCGAAGTGCCGGTTGATGAAGTTGCCGCTTACGACGGCAGCGTGGCTCCCGGAGACTATTCCGTCGACGATGGTGAAGGTACATCACCATTTTCGATCGATGCGGATGGAAATTGGAACGGTGTCGATGATGAGGGCAATCCCAATGAAGGCACCTCTGAAATTGTCGACGAGAAGATTTGTTTCACCACGGCTGGCGACGATGTAGCGCGCTGTTGGCTTAATGAGGCACCCGGCGAAGATGGAAGCTTCACTTCGACTAGTGACGAAGGCGAAACGGTAACGGTTACGCCGATCGCAGCTGAGGCTGAATCTGAAGGGTAACTGTTCGCTTTACGGAATGAAAAGGGCGGCTCGAGAGCCGCCCTTTTTGTTTCGATCAAGTGCTTCTTCAAGGATGCGGAGCGAGTCCAATTTCCACGCCGGTCTTATCTGTCAGCGCGAACTTGTCGAACAGGTCAGTGCTTGCCCGGTTAAGCCCACGCACTTGCACGCTTCGACCGTTTCGCCGCATACGCTCTACAACCTTGTCCAGCGCACCGATGGCCGAGATGTCCCAGAAATGTGCCTTCCGGACATCGATGATGACATGGTCAGCCGGATCAGACTGGGTGCTTTCCGGGCCGAGCGCCGCTTCGAACCGATCGACGCTGGCGAAGAAGATCTGGCCCTTGGCGCGGTAGATCGCGGTGTCTCCATCGCGTTCGCGAACCACCTCGAACATGGTCATCACTTTGTGAGTGAAGAAGACGCCTGAAAGGATGACACCTCCGAGCACGCCGAGCGCTAGGTTATGCGTGGTCACAACTGTCACAACCGTTGCCAGCATCACGACAGAGGACTGCCATGGGTGCTTGCCCAGGTTGGGAATTGAGTTCCATGAGAACGTGCCGATCGAGACCATGATCATGATCGCCACCAGTGCAGGCATCGGAACTTGTCCCACCCACGACCCAAGCGCTGCCAGTAGCACCAGCAGTGTAACACCAGCCGTCAGTGACGAAAGCCTGCCGCGCCCGCCGCTGGTGACGTTGATGACAGATTGGCCGATCATCGCACAACCGCCCATGCCGCCGAAGAATCCGGTGACGACGTTGGCAATACCTTGTCCTGCGCTTTCGCGGCGCTTGTCGCTGCCGGTGTGCGTCATGTCATCCACGATCTGAGCGGTGAGCAGGCTTTCAAGCAAGCCAACCGCTGCCATGGTTGCGGCATAAGGGGCGATGATGCGCAGTGTATCCCATGTCAGCGGAACATCGGGAAGCGCAAAGAACGGTAGCCCTTCGGGCAATTCGCCCATGTCGCTGACCGTGTTGACCGGCGCATCGAGCCAGATCGACAACGCGCTCAAAACGATGATCGCGATCAGCGGGCTCGGAATGGCTGTTGTGACCTTGGGGATGAGGTAGATCATGGCAAGGCCTACGATGACCATTGCATAGGTCTCCCAGCTCACGCCGATCAGCTGCGGCAATTGCGCCATGAATATCAGGATTGCGAGCGCGTTTACGAAGCCCGTGATCACAGAACGGCTGACGAATTGCATCAGCAGATTGAGCCGCAACAGCGCGGCGACGCCCTGAAAGACACCCATCAAAATGGTCGCGGCGAAGAGGTATTCCACGCCGTGGTCGCGCACCAGTGGAACGACAACTACAGCGACGGCTGCGGTCGCTGCGGAAATCATGCCCGGACGCCCGCCGGTGAATGCAATGACGATTGCAATCGTGACAGAGGCGTAAAGGCCGACACGCGGGTCAACGCCGGCGATAATTGAAAAGCCGATCGCTTCCGGGATAAGGGCCAAAGCGACAACAATCCCGGCGAGGATATCGGCGCGCACATTGGAGAACGAGTCGCGGCGGATCGCGGCGGCATCAAACATAGAAAATTCCCGAATTCGGATTTTTTGGAAGGCGCCGGCAATTCGCGGCGCTTATCTTGAATGCCCGCCTTTGGCCTATTGTGCAGTGCAGCACAACCCCGTGGGAGCCAAAATTGGTATGCACGCCGTGGCACAAATTAAAGCCGCACATCGATATTGATGGGCTGTTCGCAGGACAAACACGGTTCTACGGTTGATCTGGAACCTGCTGGCTGTTCAAAGGATTATGGGTACTAATATCGAAACTCAGGGGCCGACATATGATCAGAAAAGCATTGCTTCTTGGCGCGGCAGCAGCTGCAATCGCTGCTACGACTCCGGCATTGGCTGACGGGCACGCGCATAGCGAAACAATGCAGGCGCAGCTGTCTGCTCCCGAAATCGAATACACCATGTGGACGCTCGATAATGGACTGGACGTTATCGCCCTGCCGGATTCGGGGACGAGCACGGTCACGACATCGCTGTGGTACGACATTGGCTCGAAGCTTGATCCCGAAGGGCGCAGCGGTTTTGCGCATCTGTTCGAGCATATCCTCAGCCGCAAGACCGAGAACATGCCTTACAACATGATCTACGGGCTGACTGCGGATATCGGCGGCACACGTAACGCGTCGAATTGGGTCGATCGCACCAATTATTACGAGATTGTCCCTGCCCAGTATTTGGAAACCATGCTGTGGACCCACCGTGAACGCATGGCGAAGGTTGTGGTTGATGACGAAGTGTTTGAAACCGAACGCGGGGTTGTGAAGGAAGAACTGCGCCAGCGAGTGCTCGCGCCGCCCTATGGCCGCCTGCAGCGTTTTGTCCTGGCAGAAAACGCGTTCGATATCATGCCGCATCGCCGCCCCGGCATTGGCAGTATCGAGGATCTGGACGGCGCCACGCTGGATGACGCACGCGCATTCTACGAGGCTTACTACGGGCCCGACACGGCAACGCTGATTGTAGCGGGCAATTTCGAACTCGCTCGGCTTCGCAGCCTGGTAGACCAATACTTCGCTGACATTCCCCCGCGCGCGAACCCGGTTGATCTTGCCATTACCCAGCGCGAACCTGAACGCACGCAACCGCGTGTGGTCAATGCAACCGCGCCCAATGTGCCGCTTCCGGTCGTAGGTGCGGTTTGGAAAGGCCCGCCAACAACGGATCCAGACGCTGCGGCGCTGGAAATGCTCGAAGCGATTCTGGTGCGCGGCGACAATAACCGTTTGGATAGCGCGCTCGTCCGCAGCGGGCAGGCGGTCCAGGCCGCGGCCAATGTCCAACTGTTCCGTGAGGCGGGACAAATTTCGGCCTATGCGGTGGTTTCCAATCCGGAAGCTATGGATCAGGCGAGCGCCACTTTGGACGCTGGGTTGGAGCGCATCCGCACTCAGCCGGTGAGCGAGGCCGAACTGGCCGAAGCGCGCAATGAAATCATTGCCAGCACTCTGCGCCGCCGGGAAACTGCGCGCGGACGGGCGTTCGAGCTAGGCGAAGCATTGGTTTCAAGTGGTGATCCCGACTTTGCCGATACGCGCCTCAATCAACTGCTGGAAGTGACCGCGGATGATGTCATGCGGGTGGCGGCGAAATACCTCGATCCACAAAAACGCGTGGCGTTCACCTATACCGCGGGAGATGATGATCCATCGACCTATGCCAACCCGGTACCAATGCCCGAATATCGGACATTGCCCGCAGCGGCAGGTGAGATTCGCCAAGTCCTGCCAGAGGATCAACGCATGGCGCCTCCCGGACCGGGCGATGTGCCAGTTGTTGCTGCGCCTGAGATCGTCGAGGGCACGCTATCGAATGGCATTAAGGTGGTCGCTGTACAAACCGGAGACGTACCTATCGCTACCGTTACCATGTTGGTGCCCGGCGGCAGTAAGACTGATCCGCGCGCCAAGGCAGGTGTCGCGCAGATGGCAGCCGGGCTGGCGGACAAAGGCATCGAAGGGATGGACGAAGTTGCCATCGCTGCCCGGTTTGAAAGTCTGGGTGCGAGTTTCAGCGGCGGCGCAGGCAGCGACGGTACCAGCTTCAGCCTGACAGCGCCGGTTGCAACGCTTGCCGACGCCGGAGCACTAGCTGCGCAGATCATTCGCGGGGCAACCTATCCCGAAGACGCCTTCCAGCGCGAACGCAAACGCGCGGCGGATGGTTTGCAGGTTTCGCTGAAAGACCCGGGCAGCCTGTCGCGCTACGTCGTGCGGATCGCGATGTATGGCGATGCGCCCTACGGCTCACAGCCGGGCGGTACTACTGAGAGCCTGGCAGCGATTACCCGTTATGATCTGATCGCGCACCGCGCCTCCTATTTCCATCCCGATGCCATGCAAATCGTGGTCAGCGGTGGGATCAATCCCGAGCAGGCTATTTCTGTGACTGAGCAAATGTTCGGCGACTGGGTTGTCGCAACCCCGCCGGGTTCAGTTCCGCACGAGGCAGCGGGTGAAGACCAGCCGGTCCGAACGATTGTGATTGATATGCCTGACGCAGGCCAAGCTGCGGTGGTTGCAGCAGTGCGGGCTCCCGCACGCCAGAGCGAGGATTTTTTCCCGCTAGAATTGGCGAACAGCGTGCTTGGGGGCGGGTCGAGCGCGCGCTTATTTGAAGAGATTCGCACCAAGCGCTCACTTAGCTACGGCGCATATTCGGGCTTTGCCGATCGCGCGGACGAATCAATTCTAACCGCGAGTGCGCAGACCAAAAATGAAACCGCCGATGAAGTGGCGCAGATATTCTTTGATGAATTTGAACGGCTGGGCAGTGAACCATTGAGCGATGACTTGCTGAACAAACGTCGGCTTTACATGTCAGGCAACTTCGCCCGGGCGCTCGAATCGAGCGGCGGGTTCAACTCTATCGTTTCAACGCTGCAGCAGCAGGGGCTTGAACCTGCCGAAGCGCTCAAATTTGCAGAGCGGCTGGATGCGGTCGATAGCGAAGCGGCGACCCTTGCGGCCCGCACCTATGTCGATCCGGCCAAGGCGACCTTGGTTATCGTAGGTGATGCATCGCAATTCCTGGACGATCTGAAAGAGATCCTCCCCGATGTGGAAGTGATTGCGGCAGATGACGTGGATCTGTCTCTGGCTTCCTTGCGGAAGGTAGCAGACGAAGCGAGTACTGAGGCAGAGTAGGCTTTACTCTGCCGCCTGGCTCTCTTGTTCGCGCTCGGCCAACTGGCGCGTCCACATATCGGCATATAAGCCGTCCGCGGCGAGCAAATCGCGATGGCGGCCAGCCTCTGCGAGTTTGCCCTGATCCAGCACCAGGATACGGTCAGCATCGGCAATGGTCGAAAGGCGGTGTGCGATAGCGATCGTGGTGCGGCCTTTGGCAACGCGCTTGAGCGTTGACAGGATGTCTTGCTCGGTCCGGCTGTCGAGCGCGCTGGTCGCTTCGTCCAGCAGCAGGATCGGAGGGTTCTTTACCAGCGTACGCGCAATCGTAACGCGCTGTTTTTCACCGCCGGAAAGCTTGAGGCCGCGCTCGCCCACTTCGGTGCCAAAGCCATCGGGCAATTGCTCGACAAACGGCAGGATAGAGGCATCGCGCGCAGCGGCAACCACATCTTCGTCGCGCGCGCCGCCGCTGCCATATGCTATGTTGTAGCCGATCGTGTCGTTGAACAGCACGCTGTCTTGCGGAACGATGCCGATTGCGGCGCGCAAGCTTTCCTGCGTGACCCCGGCGATATCCTGACCATCAATAAGGATGCGTCCGGCCTGGGTATCATAAAAGCGGAACAGAAGGCGTGCGATCGTGCTTTTGCCTGCACCTGAAGGGCCGACAATCGCGACGGTCGAACCCGCCGGAACTTCAAAACTCAGATTGTTGAGGATCTGCCGCTCAGGCTCATAGCCAAAGCTGACGTGATCGAATGTTATGTGCGGGCGATTGATGAGAAGGGCGGGCGCACCTGGCTTGTCCTGCACTTCCACATTGGTGTCCATCAGTTTGAACATCTCACCCATGTCAACCAAGCCCTGGCGGATAGAGCGATACACGAACCCGAGCAGGTCGAGCGGGCGGAAGAGCTGAAGCAGATAAGTGTTCACCAGCACCAGATCGCCAACTGTGAGGCGGCCTTGGCTCCAGCCCCAAACAGTCAGCGCCATTGCGCCCGCCATCAGGGTATTGGTTATGAGCGACTGGCTGATGTTCAGGATGGCTAGCGAATTCTCGCTCTTGATCGCCGCTTCGGCATAGGCGCCGGCTGCCGCGCTGTAGCGTTCCTCTTCACGGGTTTCCGCGCCGAAGTACTTGACCGTTTCGTAATTGAGCAGCGAATCCACCGCGCGATCAAGCGCTTTGCCATCAAGGTCATTCATCTCGCGGCGCAGTTTTGTGCGCCACTCGGTGATCCAACGTGTCACTGAGATATAAGCGACAACCGTAATGCTGGTTGCCGCGACCAACTCCCACCCGAAATTGATATAGAAGACAATGCCAACCGCGATCAGTTCGATGGCAGTAGGGGCGATATTGAAGAGCAGGAAGTAAAGCATCGTGTCTATGCTCTTCGTGCCGCGTTCGATCGTCTTGGTGACTTCGCCCGTGCGCCGACCCAGATGGAATCGTAGGCTCAGGCGGTGCAAACGCCGGAATACATCCTGCGCTAGATTGAAGGTGGCGACCTGGCCGACCCGCTCGAACGCTATATTGCGCAGGTTATCGAATGCGACGCTTGTGAAGCGACCCAGCCCGTAGGCAAGGACCAGCGCGAGAGCGACCATCGCCGCCTCATTGCTCGGCACAGTCATCGCATCGACTGCATATTTATATGCAAACGGCAGGGATAGTACGACCGCTTTCGCCGTAAGCACAAATCCCATCGCAGCGATAATGCGTCCCCGAAGCGATGGATTATCGCGCGGCCAAAGGTAAGGAAGGAAGCGTCTTAGCGTGAGCCAGCCATCAGCTTCGAGCGGGCGATTGTCTGCGGTATCTGGCGGCATTGCCTGACCCATGTGGGGGAGTGCGCGCGGTAGCGCAAGCTTGCAGCGGGTCTCTACTGGTCTAGGCGGGTGGCGTGATTGCCTTCGTAACGTGTGCGGGCTCTGCGCGGCAGGTCGAACAGGATCTGCCGCTTGGCAAAATCAATCGCGACACGGTCAAACAGACGCAAATGCTGCATGCCCAATGACAAGACCGGCTTGTCTTGCAAGCCAAGCGCCTCGAACGCGGGCGTATCGGCGAATGTGATTGGCACGTTCGATACTTCTAGACCCTGAAACTCGATGCTGCGGGCATACGAAAGGTCGCTTAAGATAGAGGCGCCATTGACGTCGGTCGTCTTGACTTCCTGCGCGCGCTTGGCGCTGATCCGGCGTTGCAGAGCAAGGTTGCCCATGCTGGCCTGAGCCCCAGTGTCGACGATCACTGTTGCACGCACCCCTTCTATCAATGCGTCTGTAATCAGAAGCTGCCCCAGCTTGCTACGCGCACGGACGACGATCTCGAAACCTCGACGACCGAGATCCTCGTCAGCGTCAGCCATTGCGATCGTTTCTTCGCGAAAATCGATCAGGACGCGAAAGTCCTGCAAGGCATCCAGCCCAATAATACCATCTGCGCCGACATGGCGATGTTGGAGCACTGGTGCGGCAATATTGTGCAAAGTACGATCGGCCACTTCGAACCGGTCGAGTTCGACAAGATCAACTATCCGTCGGCTTGCCATGCCAACCACCATTGCTTCGCCGGCAGGGGGAAGAATGACGCCGCGCATAACGCGGTCTGTCACTGCGGTGGCCTGCGCCCCGGTGTCGATTATGAAGTTGTATGGGCCAGCCCCGTCAATCTTCACAGGTATCGTATAGCGCAAGTTGCTGTCTTCATCGAGCGGGAGGATCGCGGTGCGCGGATCAGTCAGATCTGGCAGAAGGGGAGTCGTCGCAATGGGCGTTCGCTTTTGCGCATCGTCTGCGACTTGCGTCAGCGGTAATGCGGCTGCGGCAAGTCCCGCGGTTGCAAATGCGGTCCAGATAATATGCGACATGTCTTTATCCCAGAAAGCACATCTACCAGACAAAGGTCCCGGGCCCAAGTTCTGAACGAGTGAGGGGGGGAATCGAGTCGATCAACTGCGCATCAACTTGGATTCGCAAAGCGATTCCCAGCCAGAGTCACTGGATTCAGTGTAACAGGCGGCGATGAATCGTCGGGAATCCGGACTGCAACCGGATCTAACCTTGCAATTGTGCGTCACGACCCCACTTAGGTGTAGGAAAAATGGCCGTAAAAATGGCGGAAATCTGCGGTTATTTCGCTAGTGTGAAATAAAATTGCAAAAAGGCGTTGACCCGACTCAATGCCCCCCATATATGGCCTCTCACCGACGCGGCGCTGACGGTTTCACCGCCCACCAAGTTGGTCGCCAGACACAGACGGATAGCCGGTCCCCCGGTGGAAGAATCGGGGCCCCATTGCTGTCCGCCTTTTGTTGTCTGGTTGGCTCTTTGACATCGTTAGTTTTTGATGAAGGGACATGTGGGCGACGGCGCCCGGTCCGGGGACCTCAAGGCTCCGGATACCGGTTAATTTAAGCCGATTGCCACATCCTTCCAGGCTCCACAGTCTGGTTGCGATGATGCATGTTCATTCGTATCCATTACGTTTGACAGTGCAGGTATCGGCTCCTTGATACTCTGGCTTGTTGGGCTGACAGGGCTTGCCCTGTGCTTGATAAGTTAGTTTCACAAACTTGAGAGTTTGATCCTGGCTCAGAACGAACGCTGGCGGCATGCCTAACACATGCAAGTCGAACGAACCCTTCGGGGTTAGTGGCGCACGGGTGCGTAACGCGTGGGAACCTGCCTTTAGGTTCGGAATAACTCAGAGAAATTTGAGCTAATACCGGATGATGTCTTCGGACCAAAGATTTATCGCCTTTAGATGGGCCCGCGTTAGATTAGATAGTTGGTGGGGTAATGGCCTACCAAGTCGACGATCTATAGCTGGTCTGAGAGGATGATCAGCCACACTGGGACTGAGACACGGCCCAGACTCCTACGGGAGGCAGCAGTGGGGAATATTGGACAATGGGCGAAAGCCTGATCCAGCAATGCCGCGTGAGTGATGAAGGCCTTAGGGTTGTAAAGCTCTTTTACCAGGGATGATAATGACAGTACCTGGAGAATAAGCTCCGGCTAACTCCGTGCCAGCAGCCGCGGTAATACGGAGGGAGCTAGCGTTGTTCGGAATTACTGGGCGTAAAGCGCGCGTAGGCGGCTTTTTAAGTCAGGGGTGAAATCCCGGAGCTCAACTCCGGAACTGCCCTTGAAACTGGGAAGCTAGAATATTGGAGAGGTAAGTGGAATTCCGAGTGTAGAGGTGAAATTCGTAGATATTCGGAAGAACACCAGTGGCGAAGGCGACTTACTGGACAATTATTGACGCTGAGGTGCGAAAGCGTGGGGAGCAAACAGGATTAGATACCCTGGTAGTCCACGCCGTAAACGATGATAACTAGCTGTCCGGGCTCAAAGAGCTTGGGTGGCGCAGCTAACGCATTAAGTTATCCGCCTGGGGAGTACGGTCGCAAGATTAAAACTCAAAGGAATTGACGGGGGCCT
>QCWG01000001.1:1286-3104 GCA_003149575.1 Altererythrobacter sp. XM-24bin4 | reverse complement strand
GGGTTAAGTCCCGCAACGAGCGCAACCCTCGTCCTTAGTTGCTACCATTTAGTTGGGCACTTTAAGGAAACTGCCGGTGATAAGCCGGAGGAAGGTGGGGATGACGTCAAGTCCTCATGGCCCTTACAGGCTGGGCTACACACGTGCTACAATGGCGATGACAGTGGGCAGCGACCCCGCAAGGGTGAGCTAATCTCCAAAAGTCGTCTCAGTTCGGATTGTCCTCTGCAACTCGAGGGCATGAAGGCGGAATCGCTAGTAATCGCGGATCAGCATGCCGCGGTGAATACGTTCCCAGGCCTTGTACACACCGCCCGTCACACCATGGGAGTTGGTTTCACCCGAAGATCGTGCGCTAACCTTTTAGGAGGCAGCGAGCCACGGTGGGATCAGCGACTGGGGTGAAGTCGTAACAAGGTAGCCGTAGGGGAACCTGCGGCTGGATCACCTCCTTTCTAAGGATATTCGCGAAAGCGCCGGGGCTTGCCCTCGGAAGTGCTTCGCGGTTTTCCAAAGAACATTGCCGTCGTCCTCATGTCCTTTCATCACTGGAGATTGCCTACGGGCAGCTGTATAGCTGCGTGTAGTGCAAATGCCTGAGCCGGCTCACGCCCCTCGCGGTCTAAAGGCCGTGCATGGCGGTGTAGGTCCGTAGCTCAGTTGGTTAGAGCGCACCCCTGATAAGGGTGAGGTCGGTGGTTCAAATCCACTCGGACCTACCATTGGCCTTGCGGCCATCGATCATTCGTGGTCGTCTCGCGTCTGGCTTACGGGGCCTTAGCTCAGCTGGGAGAGCACCTGCTTTGCAAGCAGGGGGTCATCGGTTCGATCCCGATAGGCTCCACCAGACGCCAAACAGTTTACTCCAGGATGAAAATAAACGAGATCCCGCTTCGGCGGGTCAGGCGAAATTGTCGCCGAACTTTGACATTGTGAATGGGTTTTATAAATCGATGCCGTGGCGGTATCGTCGCAAAGGATGACGACCTTCGGGTCAGAGTTCCATACGCGGCTGATATCATCACAAATCAATCAAAATGATTATCTGGCTGAGATAATTCCTCCGCATTATCGTTAAGACGAACGGGTCTTTATGCAGGCTTGTCGTTGATGGTGTGGATTCTCAAGCGTGAGGTAAGAGCATTTGGTGGATGCCTTGGCATGTACAGGCGAAGAAGGACGTGGCACGCTGCGATAAGCGTGGGGGAGTTGTGAGCAAACTTTGATCCCACGATGTCCGAATGGGGAAACCCACCTTCACCATTTCTTTCATCATCCTTTCGGGGATGGCGAGAGAGGTGGATAAGGTATCACCTTAGTGAATATATAGCTTTGGTGAAGCGAACCCGGGGAACTGAAACATCTCAGTACCCGGAGGAAAAGAAATCAACCGAGATTCCCGTAGTAGTGGCGAGCGAACCGGGACCAGGCCAGTGCCTTGTCGTAAATTAGCAGAACATTCTGGAAAGTTTGACCATAGTGGGTGACAGTCCCGTATGCGAAAATGATCGACAAGGACTTGAGTAGGGCGGGACACGTGAAATCCTGTCTGAACGTGGGGGGACCACCCTCCAAGCCTAAATACTCGTACATGACCGATAGCGAACACAGTACCGTGAGGGAAAGGTGAAAAGCACCCCGATTAGGGGAGTGAAACAGTACCTGAAACCGGATGCTTACAAGCAGTTGGAGCCCCATAGGGGGTGACAGCGTACCTCTTGCATAATGGGTCAGTGACTTAATCTAGCATGCAAGCTTAAGCCGTTAGGTGTAGGCGAAGCGAAAGCGAGTCTGAATAGGGCGACTGAGTATGTTGGA
>QCWG01000001.1:0-1261 GCA_003149575.1 Altererythrobacter sp. XM-24bin4 | reverse complement strand
ATGGAACATTGCCGTCGTCCTCATGTCCTTTCATCACTGGAGATTGCCTCAAGGCTGTATGTCTTGCGGCATGACGCCTGAGCCGGCTCACGCCCCTCGCGGCTTTATTGCCGTCGACGGTGGTGTAGGTCCGTAGCTCAGTTGGTTAGAGCGCACCCCTGATAAGGGTGAGGTCGGTGGTTCAAATCCACTCGGACCTACCAAGTTTTGGAATTGGTGCGGGGCCTTAGCTCAGCTGGGAGAGCACCTGCTTTGCAAGCAGGGGGTCATCGGTTCGATCCCGATAGGCTCCACCAGCCAACCTCCAGAGATGAAACGAAAAGCTATCCGGCTTCGGTCGGTAGCGAGGCGATTTGCGCCTTGCGATCTTTGACATTGTGAATGGGTTTTTAAATCGATGCCGTGGCGCATGGGTTTGATCAACTAACCGGCTCTGGCTGGTGGTGATTGGACGTATGCATCACAAACAAGATCAATCGAATTGATTATCTGGCTGAGATATTCCTCCGCACTATCGTGAGACTTCGGACTTTTATGCAGGTCTGTCGTTGATGGTGTGGATTCTCAAGCGTGAGGTAAGAGCATTTGGTGGATGCCTTGGCATGTGCAGGCGATGAAGGACGTGGCACGCTGCGATAAGCGTCGGGGAGTTGTGAGCAAACTTTGATCCGGCGATTTCCGAATGGGGAAACCCACCCTCACCATTTCCTTTCGATCGACCTTCGGGTGGATCGGAAAGAGGTGGATAGGGTATTACCAGACTGAATATATAGGTTTGGTGAAGCGAACCCGGGGAACTGAAACATCTCAGTACCCGGAGGAAAAGACATCAACAGAGATTCCCGTAGTAGTGGCGAGCGAACCGGGACCAGGCCAGTGCCTTCATTTCAACTAGCAAAACACTTTGGAAAGAGTGGCCATAGTGGGTGACAGCCCCGTATGCGAAAGTGATGATGAAGGACTCGAGTAGGGCGGGACACGTGAAATCCTGTCTGAACATGGGGGGACCACCCTCCAAGCCTAAATACTCGCACATGACCGATAGCGAACACAGTACCGTGAGGGAAAGGTGAAAAGCACCCCGATTAGGGGAGTGAAACAGTACCTGAAACCGGATGCTTACAAGCAGTTGGAGCCCCATAGGGGGTGACAGCGTACCTCTTGCATAATGGGTCAGTGACTTAATTTATCGAGCAAGCTTAAGCCGTTAGGTGTAGGCGTAGCGAAAGCGAGTCTGAATAGGGCGACTGAGTTCGATGAA